>NZ_CP116775.1:4800000-7477410 GCF_029201425.1 Pseudomonas sp. 273 | reverse complement strand
CTCGCGGCGGCGAGGTCCAGCCCTGGTCCACGTGCAGGTCGAGGGCGCCGTTCAGGCGCATCTGGCCGACGCCAGAGAGGCTGCCGAGCTGCCATTGCCCGCTGCCCAGGCCGGTGAGCGAACCCGCACCGACCAGGCTGCCCGCGCCCAGGCGGAACAGGCCGGTACCGGCATGCTGGATCTGCCCCTGGCCATTGAGCAGGGTGGTGCCGCTGTTCAGTTCGAAGGCCTGGCTGGCAACGCCGATGTTCCCGCCCTGGTTGTTCAGCTGGCCGGTGCTGCGGATGTGGCTGCTGTCGCCGCCGAGCGCGCGCAGGCGCCCGCCCTGGCTGTTGTCCAGCGCCCCGCTGTCCAGCTCGAGGGTGGTGGCCGATTCGATCAGGCCGCCCTGGTTGTTCAGCGTACCGCTGCTGGCGAGCACGACACGGCTGCCACTGAGCTGGCCACCGCCGTTGTCCAGCGTGTTGCCGGTGACGCTGAGGTCGCCTTTGCCGAACAGTTGGCCACCCCGGTTGACGAGGTTGCCAACCACCAGTTCGAGCTTGCCGAGCAGGCTGGCGATGATGCCGGCCTCGCCATTGGCCTGGCTGTTGTCCAGGGCCGCGCCCGTGATGGCGACGCTGTCGCCCTGCACGGTGCCGGCCTGGTTCTGCAGGCTGCCCGCCCCTAGTTCGACGGTTACATCACCGCCCTGGGCATGGACCAGGCCCCTTTGGTTGTTCAGCGAAGCGGCCGTCAGGGAAAGGCCCGCGGCGCCCGCCAGCAGCCGGCCGGACGCGGAGTTGTCGACGCTGCCGGCAAGCACCTCGGTCCGCTCGCCACGCAGGGTGCCGCCACGGTTGTCCAACTGGTCGACGGCCTGGGTGAACAGCAGAGCCTGGTCGCCTGCGTCGATCAGGCCGGTGGAATTGTTCAGGACGCCATCGAGGCTGAGGCGCACCTGGTCGCCATTGCCGACCACGGCACCGCCCTGGCTGTTGTCCAGATTGCCGCCTTCAAGCTCGACGCGCTGGCCAAGGACTACGCCGCCACGGTTTTCCAGCTGCGGCGCTACGAGCCGCAGGCCGGCATCGCTCTGGATACGGCCCTGGTCGTTGGACAGGCGCTGCTGCGCCGTGAGCACCAGGCCTTCCGCGCCCGCCACCAGCAGACCCTGGTCGCTGTTGTCGATGCTGGCGGCATTCGCCTGGACACCGTCGCCCACGATACGGCCGCCGCGGTTGTCCAGCGTCCCGCCGGCGCGCAGCAGCAACTGGGCGCCGGCCAGGGCTCCCTGGCGATTGTCCAGGCTGCCTGCCGTGACATCCAGGTTGCCCTGCACCGATTGCAGGCGCCCCAGTGCGTTGTTCAATGCCTGCGCCACGGTCAGCTTCAGCAAGCCGTCGGCGCTCAGCGTGCCGCCGGCGTTGCTGCTGATGCTGGCGAGGTCGGCCTGCAATGTGCCACCCAGCAGCAGGCCGTTGGCGTTGTCGAGATCGCCAGCGCCGAGGACCAGGGCCGAGTCGGCCTGCACCCGCCCATTGCGGTTGGCCAAGGCCTGGGCATTCAGGCTCAGGCGCTCGGCGGCCAGGCTGCCGCCGCTGTTGTCCACAGCCCCTCGGGCGGTCAGTTCAAGCGTCTGCGCCAGCAACTTGCCGGCGGCGTTGGCGACGCTACCGACATCCAGCAGCAGGGTGCCGCTGGCCTGTCCCAGGCCCGTTCCGTTGTCGAACGCGCCACTCAGGCGGAGGTCGAGGTCACCCTGCTCCGCGCTGAGCACGCCACCCTGGCGGTTGTCCAGGCTGCTGCCGGCGAGTTCGATGGAGTCGCCGACCAGGGTTCCCGCCCGGTTGTCCACGGCCCCGGCTGTCGCCCGCAAGCCTTGCGCGGCCTGGAGTTTGCCGCTGGCGTTGTTCAGCGCGCCCTGGCTGTTCAGGACCAGGTCGCCGCTACTGGTACCGATCAGGCCACCGGCGTTATCGATGCGCTGCGCATCGATCCGGGCGCTGCCAGCGACGATGCGGCCCTGCTGGTTATCCAGCGTGCCGCCGGCGAGCGTCAGGCTGCCGCCGTTCACTTCCAGGCGACCGGTGCGGTTGTCCAGGCTGGTGAAGTTCAGGCCGGCAGCCTGGCCATCGCCGAAGCGGACCAACCCGCCCAGGTTGACGATGGCGGGAGCGTCGAGCAGCAGGCTCTGCTCGCCGATCAGCTGCGCGCTGGCGCCAAGGTTGTTGAACTGGCGGGTGCGCAGCGAGACTTCGCGCCCCTGCAGTGTCCCGCGGTTATCCAGTTGCTGGCGGGCGTCGACGCCGATGCGGTCGGCATAGGCCTGCCCTGTATTGTCCAGCGTGCCGGCGGCCACGCTGAGGTTGCCGGTGGCGTCCAGCCGGCCACGGTTGCCGACGCTTTCGGCGACGATATCCAGGCCTTGCCCGGGGATACGCTGTTCCCCATCGATGCCGGCGACGATCTGTCCATCGTTGTTCAGGGTACCGGCCCGCAGTTGCACGCCCTGCCTGGCGGCCAGGCTCTGCGCATTGCTCAACGTGCCACTGGCCTGCACGCTCGCGCTGCCGCCGGCATAGGCCGGGCCGTTCAGGGCCACGTCCTGGCCCTTCAGGGCGAGGCTCCCGCTGGCCGCCACCTGGGCCAGTTCCAGCTTGCCGTTGGCGTCGATGCGGATGTCGCCCGCGCTGGCCGCCATGTTGCCGGCCAGCTTCACGCCCACGCCCTGCTCGGTGCCCACCAGGCGGATGGTGTTGGCGTACATGCCGCCCAGGGCCGCGCTGTCGATGGCCAGTTGCGGCTTGGCGCGGCCGTCGTCGGCCTTGGCGCTGGCGGCCAGGGTCTCGGCGTCCACCTGGTTGCGCCCGGCCACTACGGTCAGTTGCTTGGCGTACAGGTCGGCGTTGAGCCTGGCGCTGCGGGTGATCAGCTCGAAGCGGTCGAGGTTGCTGGCGTTGAGCCCGGCACCCTCGACGGCGATCTCGCCGCCGTCCACGTCGTAGCCCTGCAGGCGTTCGCCGGCCAGGATCGGCTTGCCGGTGGTGAGGGTGGCGCGCGGGGTGTTGATGAAGCCGCAGCCGTTGCAGGTGATGCCATTGGGGTTGGCGACGATGACGTGGGCGCCCTGCCCCGCCACCTCGGTGTAGCCCTTGAGCTGCGAGGGGCTTCCGCCGGTGACTTCGTTGAGAATCTTCTGCGCCGCCTGGCCCTTGAGGTTGGGGTTGCCGATGATGATCCCGCCCAGCTGGGTACTGGCGGTCTTGCCGGTGGCGTTGTTGAGGATCAGGCCCTGCTGGCCCACCGAGTAGTCGCTGAATTTGTTGTGCGACAACCCCGCGCCATTGGGCGTGGCGATGTTGACGATGGGCACGCCGTTGCCTGCCGCGCCGAGCTGTGTGTTGCCACCGGCGGCCGCATCCACCGCCAGTTGGGCGGCGGCCGCGACTATGGGGTTGAGGAACAGGATGCCGGCCAGGGCGCTGGCGATGGCCTGGTGGAGGGGGCGGCGGATGTCCATATCTCGGTCTCCGTGGCGCGGGGCGCAATATCAGAAGAACAGGTCGACGCGGAAGTACACCGGGTGTTCGCGCTTGTCGATCACGCCGGGCCGCTCCAGGGAGCGGGCGAAGCTCAGGGTCGCGGCCAGGTACTGGCCGCGGGCGTTGAACTCCAGCGCGTGGCCGCTCAGGCGGCCGTGCAGTTCGGGGTTGTGGCGGCCGTTCTCGATGGCGCCGAAGTCGTAGCCGTAGCCCAGGCCGTACTCCTGCAACCACGGCTGCAGCGCCGCCCAGGTCACCGGGCGGCGCCAGCGCAGCTGGTTGCGCCAGTAGTAGCCGCTGTCGCCGGACAGGCTCTGGTCCTTGAAGCCGCGCACCGAGTTGAGCCCACCCAGGCTGATGCGCTGCGGGCTGTAGAGCACGTCCTCGCTCTGCTGCGCGGTGGCCAGGGCGTCGAAGCTGAAGTGCTCGCCCCACAGCTGGAAGGGCTGCAGGTAGCTGAGGGTGAGGGTGTACTTGTCGTAGCGGGCATGGGGCTGGCCCGGCCGCGGCTCGTGCTCGCCCTGGGCGCCGAGCGCGCCTATGCCCTGTTGCCAGCCGGCGTCGAGGTTGACGAAGGCGCTGCCGATGCGCCGGCCGTGGTTGAAGCCCAGCTGGCTCTCGGTGATCTGGCTGCTGGAGACGCCGATCTTCTCGTCGTCGATGTAGTTGTTCGAGCGCACGTGGGCCAGGCCGAAGTTGACCGCGGTCTTGCTCAGGCTGTCGCGGTGCAGCACGCGCTCGGCGCCGAACTGGTGGGAGCGGCTGTCGCCGTCGAGCTTGAAGGCGAAGCCGCTGCCTTCGTTGCGGGTGCGGTAGTAGCTCTGGTTGTAGCTGTAGCGGAAGGTCCACCAGCCGTAGGGCAGGCTGTAGAACAGGCCCTGGTTGTCGGAGTGCTTCCAGTGGTCGCTGACCACGTCCTCGGCCACCCGCAGGCCGAGCTGGTCGGCCAGGCCCAGCGGGCTGTCCCAGTCCAGGCCCAGGCCGGCCTGCTGCTCGCCGCTGCTGCGGTCGCCGTTGTTGTCGCGGAAGGCCGAGACGCGCCAGGGTTTGCCGCGCTCGCCGGCCAGCTGCACGCGGCTGCCGCCGACCTGCTCGCCGGGCACCAGCTCCAGCTGCGCCTGGCGCGAGGGCAGGCGGTTGACCTGGTCCACCAGCTGTTCCAGCTCGCGCAGGTCGAGCAGCTCGCCGGCCTTGCCGGGGAAGCCCATGGCCAGTTCCCGCGGGCTGGCCACGGCGGAGTCGTCGAAGCCTTCCAGGCGGCCCTCGACCACGATGATCTTCAGCGTGCCGCCGGAGAGGTCCTGCTGCGGCAGGTAGGCGCGGGTGGTGACGAAGCCGCGGGCCAGGTAGTGGTCGGTGGTCGTCCGGAGCAGCTCGTTGAGCTGGGCCACGCCCAGGCACTGGCCGCGGTAGGGCGCCAGCAGGCGCTCGCGGGTGGAGGCGGCGAGGTGCCCGGCGCCTTCCAGGGTGATCTCGCGGATGTCGAAGCAGCGCGTGTCGGCCGGCTGCGCGGCGGGAGCCTGCGGCGCAGCCTTGCCGGGCAGCTGCTGCAGCTCTTCCAGGCGCTTCTGTTGTTCGCGCAGCAGCTGCTCCTGGCGGTCGCGCTGCAGGTCGCGGTCGCCCGGGGTGGTGGGCAGGGGCGCGGCGGAAACATCAAGAACGACGGCCAGGGCGAGGCCCGGCATCCAGAAACGGGAAATGGACTGCATCCCTTCGATCCCTCGAGTACGACATCCGGTTACAAACTGACCTGATTAAAACATGGCCACTTGATGCCAAGGGAGTGTCATTCGGCGACTGACGTTACTTTTAGGACTATTCCTACAAGCCGGATTTCGCCTCAGACCACAGAGGGCAAGCGGTAGACCCAGATCCGCCGCAGCACCGTGGCGAATTGCCGCGACAGGCGCCCGCTGTTGTAGGTCTGCCCGTAGCGCGCGGCGATCTGGCGCACCTCGCGGGCCAGTTCGGCGTAGCGGCGCGCCGGCAGGTCGGGGAACAGGTGGTGCTCGATCTGGTGGCTGAGGTTGCCGGTGAGCAGGTGCAGCAGCGGCCCGCCCTCCAGGTTGCTGGAGCCGCGCAGCTGGCGCAGGTACCAGTGGCCGCGGCTCTCGCCCTGCAGCACGCTGGCCGGGAACACCACGGCCTTCTCGGTGAAGTGGCCACAGAAGATCACCGTGAAGGTCCACAGGTTGCGCAGCAGGTTGGCCAGGGCGTTGCCGCAGAACACCGCCCAGAAGCCACCGCCGAGCAGGCCCAGCAGGGGAAAGGCCAGGTAGTCCCTGGCCCACTGGCGGCCGAGCTTGGCATTGAACTGGCGCAGCAGCGGGCGCAGTTCGTCCTTGCCCAGGCGGCCCTTGAAGTACTTGTCCAGGCGCAGGTGCTGGATGGCCACGGCGTACTGGAACAGCACGGCCTGCAGCGTCACCCACAGCGGCTGCCAGCGGTAGAAGGGCTTCCACTTCTGCTCGGGGAACAGGCGCACCACGCCGTAGCCGACGTCGTCATCCTTGCCTAGGACGTTGGTGTAGGTGTGGTGGATGTGGTTGTGGGTGTGCCGCCAGAAGTCGGCCGGGCCGGCGATGTCCCATTCGTACTGGCGGCCGGCGAATTCCGGGTCGTTCATCCAGTCGTACTGGCCGTGCATGACGTTGTGGCCCAGCTCCATGTTCTCGAGGACCTTGCCCAGGCCCAGGAGCAGGCTGCCGAGCAGCCAGGTGGGCGGGAACCAGCCGAGCAGCAGCAAGGCGCGGCCGCTCCAGCAGCAGGCGCGCACGGCGCTGCGCACGCGGCGGATGTAGCGGGCGTCGGCCGCGCCGAGGTCGTCCAGGGTGCGTTGGCGCAGGGCGTCCAGTTCGGCGCCGAAGGCGGCCAGCTCGGCCGGGGTGAGGTCGCGGTCTTCGCGCATGCTGGGGTTCCGAAAGAGGCTAGAGGTCGAGGCTGACGTCGCCCTGCGGGGCGCTGACGCAAAGGCGGATGGGCTGTTGCGGCTCGCTGTGCAGCGCGCCGCTGCGCAGGTCGCGCACGCTGCCGGCGAGCAGGGTGCAGGTGCAGCTGGCGCAGATGCCCTGGCGGCAGCCGTGGGCCGGGCGCAGGCCGGCGGCCTCGGCCTGCTCCAGCAGGCTGCGCTGGTTGTCGCCGGCAGCCTGGCGGCCGCTGCGGGCGAAGTGCAGGCGGACCTCGCGGCGGGCCTCGTCGGTGGACCACGCCGGCGCGCTGAAGGCTTCCCACTGCAGGCTGGCGGCGCGGGGTGCGAGGGTGTCGCGCACGGCGCCGACGAAGCCGGCCGGGCCGCAGGCCAGCACGTGCTCGCCGGCCAGGCCATCGAGATGCTCGGCGCGGAAGCGGCCCCGCAGTTCGCCGGCCGCCGCCGCGCCGCCACTGATGGCCCAGCGCGGGCTGAAGTTGGGGTACTCGCGGGCCAGAGCCTGCAGGGCGTCGACGAAGGCGCGCTGGCTGCGTTCGCGCACGTAGTGCAGCAGCGTCACCGGGCCGCGGTAGCCGTCGGCCAGGGCCTGGCGCAGCAGGCCGAGCAAGGGCGTCAGGCCGCTGCCGGCGGCCAGCAGCAGCACGCCGCGCTCGTCCTGCGGCCAGTGCAGCTCGCCGCCCGGCGCGCCCAGCTCCAGCACGTCGCCCACGCACAGCCGGCCCAGCAGCAGCGGCGAGACGCGCCCGCCGGGCTGCAGCTTCACCGCGATCTCCAGGCAGCCGTCCACCTCGGCGATCAGGCTGTAGCTGCGCCCCAGGCGCACGCCGTCGTGCTCGACGAACAGTTGCAGGTGCTGGCCCGGCCGCGCGCCGCGCCAGTTGGCGTTGGGCCGCAGGCGCAGGGCGAGCATGTCGTAGGCCACCCACTGGCGACCTTCGACGCGGGCGAACACCCGGTTCAGCGCCCAGGCCGGGTTGAACGCGGCCAGCACGGCATCGACGTCGGCCTCGCGCAGCCAATGCCGGCGCACCAGCGCGCGCAGGGGGCCGAGCAGCGGGCGCAAGGCGCGCAGCCAGGCCAGGGGAAGCAGGGACATGGACGGCATCCAGACAGTAAACACTTGTTCACTAAACTGGCATGCCGCCACTTTTCAGTCAACAATCGTTCACTGAAGCCATCGGCGCAGTCGCCGATTTCCCCGGCCATTTGCTAGAGTGCCGGGGCCCCACGCCATGGAAGCCCCGATGTCCTCTCCCCGCGCCGAACAGAAACAGCAGACCCGCCAGGCCCTGATGGATGCCGCGCGCGGCCTGATGGACAGCGGCCGCGGCTTCGGCAGCCTGAGCCTGCGCGAGGTGGCGCGCGCCGCCGGCATCGTCCCGGCCGGCTTCTACCGGCACTTCGCCGACATGGACGCCCTCGGCCTGGCCCTGGTGGCCGACGTCGACGAGACCTTCCGCCAGACCCTGCGCGTGGTGCGGCGCAACGAGTTCGAGCTGGGCGGGGTGATCGAGGCCTCGGTGCGCATCTTCCTCGACGCGGTCAGCGCCAACCGCACCCAGTTCCTGTTCCTGGCCCGCGAGCAGTACGGCGGTTCGCTGCCCATCCGCCAGGCCATCGGCACCCTGCGCCAGCGCATCACCGACGACCTGGCGGCGGACCTGGCGCTGCTCAACAAGCTGCCGCACCTGCAGGCCCGGGACCTCGACGTGATCGCCGACCTGGTGGTGAAGACGGTGTTCGCCACCCTGCCCGAGCTGATCGACGCGCCGGCCGAGGCGCTGCCGGCGCACCTGACGCCCGAGGCCAAGGTCACCCAGCAGCTGCGTTTCATCATGATCGGCGCCAAGCACTGGCACGGCATCGAGCCGCGCGGCTGAGGCTGGGGCCTCCTTGTAGGAGCGAGCTTGCTCGCGAACCAGCCGGTGATGCCTGCGCACGGGTTCAACTCCGCCCCTCTCCCCAACCCTCTCCCTGAAGGGAGAGGGGGCTAGTCCGTGCCGGCTGACAGCAAGGCTTCAGCCGGGTATCACAGCATCCGGCGAACTCCAGAGCATCCAGGCACACCGAACGCTCCCCTCTCCCTTCAGGGAGAGGGTTGAGGCTGGGGCCTCCTTGTAGGAGCGAGCTTGCTCGCGAACCAGCCGGCGGTACCTGCGCACGGGTTCAACTCCGCCCCTCTCCCCAACCCTCTCCCTGAAGGGAGAGGGAGCCTGTCCGTGCCGGCTGACAGCAAGGCTTCAGCCGGGTATCACAGCATCCGGCGAACTCCAGAGCATCCAGGCACACCGAACGGTCTCCTCTCCCTGAAGGGAGAGGGTTGAGGCTGGGCCTCCTTGTAGGAGCGAGCTTGCTCGCGAACCAGCCGGTGGTACCTGCGCACGGGTTCAACTCCGCTCCCTCTCCCCAGCCCTCTCCCTGAAGGGAGAGGGGGCTAGTCCGTGCCGGCTGACAGCAAGGCTTCAGCCGGGTATCACAGCATCCGGCGAACTCCAGAGCATCCAGGCACACCGAACGGTCCCCTCTCCCTTCAGGGAGAGGGTTAGGGAGAGGGAATGGAGCCAAACCCCGAACACCAACGTCACCGGCCAGCCCCCTTCGCGAGCAAGAGCTAGGCGCCCCCCTCGATCCTACGAAAAGCCCATTCCGCCCCGCATTGGTGCGCACCATTTGCGTGCGCACCAGCAACGCGCACGCGCACCATTCCTGATCACTCGGACAGCCCGCCCAGGTCCCGCCGTTGCTGGCCGCGCCCGCCCCTGGCAAGGCCCTTGCTGTAGCTCGGCCATTGCCTACTGCCGGACACCGTCATGCTGGTCATCCACCAACGCATCGAGCCCCGCGACCGCTGGGACGCCGAACTGCACCTGAACTACGAGGCGCGCAGCAAGAGCCGCCTGCGCTGCTACGCCCGCGACGGCGAGGACGTCGGCCTGTTCCTCGAACGCGGCCAGCCGCCGCTGGCCGATGGCGACTGCCTGCTGGCCAACGACGGGCGCGTGGTGCGCGTATGCGCCGCGCCCGAGCAGCTGATGCACGTGACCTGCGCCAACCCTCGCGAGCTGAACCGCGCCGCCTACCACCTGGGCAACCGCCACGTGGCGCTGCAGGTTGGGGAGGGCTGGCTGCGCCTGCTGGACGACTACGTGCTCAAGGCCATGCTCGACCAGCTGGGCGCCACGGTGGAAAGCATCGAGGCGCCGTTCCAGCCCGAGCATGGCGCCTACGGCGGCGGGCACCACCATTCGCACCAGGGCGATGCGGAGTTCAACTACGCGCCGAAGCTGCACCAGTTCGGGGTACGCAAGTGACCGGCACAGGCCTCTGGCCCCTGCTGCGCCTCGCCAGCCCGCAGCTGCCCATCGGCGGCTACAGCTATTCCCAGGGCCTGGAAGCGGCGCTGGAACACGGCCTGGTGACGGATGCCGAAAGCGCCTTCGCCTGGCTGGCCGACCAGTTGCAGCTGAACCTGGCGCGCTTCGAGGGCCCGCTGCTAGCCGAGCTGCTGCGCGCCGCGCTGGCCGCCGACTGGCTGGCCCTGGGCGACGCCGCCGAGCGCCACCGCGCCAGCCGCGAGACCCGCGAGCTGGCCCTGGAAAGCCGGCAGATGGGCTTCTCCCTCGCCCAGTTGCTGGCGGCCCTGCCCGAACTGGACGAAGCGGCCCGCGCCTGGCTCGCCGCGCAGCCGGAGCCCTCCCTGGCCGCCACCTGGGCCCTGGCCGCGCGGGCCTGGGGCCTGGATGCGGAGCAGGCGCTGGGCGCCTGGTTGTGGAGCTGGGCGGAGAACCAGCTCGCGGTGCTGATGAAGGCCCTGCCCCTGGGCCAGTTGGCCGCGCAGAAACTCACCTCGCGCCTGCTCCCCGAACTCGAGCGGGCCTGCGCCGCCGCGCTGGCGGAGGACGCGCCCGGTGGCGCGCCCTTCGGCCTGGCCCTGGCGAGCATGGCCCATGAATCGCAATACAGCCGTCTGTTCCGTTCCTAGGAGAACCCAGCATGAACTCCCAACCCCTGCGCGTCGGCATCGGCGGCCCGGTGGGCTCCGGCAAGACCGCCCTGACCCTGGCCCTGTGCCGCGCCCTGCGCGAGCGCTACGACCTGGCCGTGGTGACCAACGACATCTACACCCAGGAGGACGCGCAGTTCCTGGTGCGCAACGAGGCGCTGGAGCCGCAGCGGATCATCGGCGTGGAAACCGGCGGCTGCCCGCACACGGCGATCCGCGAGGACGCCTCGATCAACCTGGAGGCGGTGGACCAGCTCAACCGCCGCTTCCCCGGGCTGCAGCTGATCCTGGTGGAGTCCGGCGGCGACAACCTCTCGGCCACCTTCAGCCCGGAGCTGTCGGACCTGACGCTGTACGTGATCGACGTGTCCGCCGGCGACAAGATCCCGCGCAAGGGCGGCCCGGGCATCTGCAAGTCCGACCTGCTGGTGATCAACAAGATCGACCTGGCGCCGATGGTCGGCGCCTCGCTGGAGGTGATGGAGCGCGACGCGAAGAAGATGCGCGGCGAGCGGCCCTTCGTGTTCAGCAACCAGAAGACCGGCCAGGGGCTGGACGAGATCATCGCCTTCATCGAACGCCAGGGGCTGCTGAGCGCGGCCTGAAGCGGTTTCCCAGACAATCCCACCCAGGAGTTCCCATGTCCCTGCGCAAAAGCCTTTTCGCCCTGGCGCTGTGCCTCGCCCCGGCTCTCGCCTTCGCCCACCCCGGCCACGGCGACCACGGCCTGGCCGCCGGCGTGCTGCACCCGCTGACCGGCCTCGACCACCTGCTGGCGATGTTCGCCGTCGGCCTCTGGGCCGCCCAGCAGCAGGGCGCGGCGCGCCTGGCGCTGCCCTGCACCTTCGTTGGCGCCATGTTGCTCGGCGGCCTGCTCGGCTTCGACGGCGTGCAACTGCCCTTCGTCGAGACCGGCATCGCCGCCTCGGTGCTCGCCCTCGGCCTGTGCGTGGCCCTGGCGGTGCGCCCACCGCTGCCGCTGGCCATGGCGGTGACCGCACTGTTCGCCCTGGCCCACGGCATCGCCCACGGCCTGGAGCTGCCGGAACTGTCCAGCCCCTGGGCCTACGCCGCCGGCTTCGTCGGCGCCACCGCCGCTCTGCATGCCGCGGGCTATGCGCTAGTGCGCTTCCTGCCGCAGGCCGCGGCGCCGCTGGTGCGTGTGGCGGGCCTGGCTTCGGCCGGTGCCGGGGTTTGGTTGCTGGCGGGTTGATGGGTATCGCGTCGCTCCCCCGTAGGGCGCATAACGCCTACGGCGTTATCCGCCGATTGGCCCGGCCGTGGAGGTCGCCAAGGTTCGCCGCGAAGCCGGGCCGAGCCGAGGTGTAGCGGCGGATAACCGCGAACGGTTATTCGCCCCACGCACCTGCACCGTAGGAGCAACTGTCTTCTGGGCTCCCTCGTTCGCGGGGGTGACTGGATCAAAATTCGCGTCTCCCATGTCGCCCCATTGTAGGAGCGGGCCCTGCCCGCGAATCGCGCGCAGGGCCCGCTCCTACAGGGGAATGGCATGGCTCGGACGTAGGAGGACTCTGTCCGCGATGGGTCGCCCCACGCACCGACCCGCGAATGCCCCTCGTCGTCAGAGCGAAATCGGGTAGTTGAAGATCACCCGCGTCTGGTCGAAATCGCTGTTGAAGCTGCGCCGGTTGCTGGCGTGGTTGACGCGCACGTTGAGCTTCTTCAGCGGCCCGCTCTGCACCGTGTAGCCCAGCTCCACATCGCGTTCCCATTCCTTGCCGCCGCTGCCGGCCTTGGTGGTGGCGTTGTCGCCCTTGCCGTAGCGCACCATGCTCACCAGGCCGGGCATGCCCAGGGCGGCGAAGTCGTAGTCGTAGCGCAGCTGCCAGGAGCGCTCATCCTCGTTGGTGAAGTTGCCGTTGAACATGTCGTTGCCCATGGTCCGCCCGCTGCTGCCGTAGACCGACTGCCACATGCCCGTGCCGCCGACCTTCTGCAGGCCGACGTAGAAGGTGTGCCCGCCATGGTTGGCCGAGAGCAGCGCGTAGGCGGTGTGGCTGTCGATGTCGCCGGCCAGGGCGCGGCCGTCGTCGCGGTCGAAGAACAGGCCGAGGTTGGCGCCCAGCAGCCAGTCGCCCACCGGCTGCTTGTGCAGCAGGTTGAAGTAGCGCTGAGTGTAGATGTCCTCCAGTTGCGCGTACCAGGCGCCGACCAGGGTGCGCTGGTCGTTGAAGCGGTACTCCGCGCCGGCGTAGTTGAAGGCATCGGATTTCGCCGTGGGCGCCGACCAGGACGACAGGTCCTGCAGGTCCGCCGAGTTGCGCAGGCTGACCTGGTCGTAGCGCCCGCCATGCAGGCTCACTCCGTCCCACTCGCGGGACACCAGCGCCGCGCCGCGGAAGGTCTGCGGCAACAGGCGGCCGTCGTCGTAGCGCAGCACCGGCACGTCCGGGAGCATCTCGCCCAGCTTCAGCTCGCTGGCCGACAGCCGCAGCTTGGCGGCCACCGCCACACGCCCGTATTCGTCGGCGGCCTTGCCGTCGTCGTGCACCGGCAGCAGCTCGGAGCCGCTCTGGTCGCGGCTGCTGTTCAGCTTCACGCCGTACAGGCCCAGGGCATCCACGCCGAAGCCCAACGGGCCGCGGGTATAGCCGGAGGTGAATTTGAGGATGAAGCCCTGGGCCCATTCGTTGACCAGGCTCTTGCCGGCGCTGTGGTCGCGGAAGTCGCGGTTGAACGCGTAGTTGCGCAGTACCAGGTCGGTGCGCGCGTCCTCGAAGAAGCCGCCCTCCTCGGCCTGCGCGGGCAGGCAGGCGAACAGCGGCAGCGCTGCGCAGGCGAGGGACGGCAATACGGCGGTGTGACGGCTTTGCATTGTTATTGTTCTCCGTTTTTCAGGGTGCAGCGGCCCACGGCGCGCCTGCATGGGCGCACCGTGGGTGGGGTTACTGGCAGAACCGGCTAGAGCATCAGAACGGGTAGTGGCGCGCCTCCCGTTGCACGCTCACCCAGTGGTCGCGGGTGAACTCGTCGATCGCCCAGTCGCCGTTGAAGCGGCCAAGGCCCGAGTTCTTCTCGCCGCCGAAGGGCGCGTTGGCCTCGTCGTTGACCGGGATGTCGTTCACGTGGGTCATGCCCGCGCGCACCTGGCGGGCGAAAGCCACGCCACGCTCGAGGTCCTGGGTGAACACGGCGCTGGAAAGGCCGTACTCGCTGGCGTTGGCCAGTTCCAGGGCGTGGGCTTCGTCGCGGGCGCACAGCAGGCCGATCAGCGGGCCGAAGATTTCGTCGCGGGCGATCTCCATCTCCGGGCCGACCTCGCCGTAGACGTGGGGCGCCAGCAGTTGGCCCTGCACGCCGCCCTCGTAGAGCGGCTTGGCGCCTTCGCGGCGGGCCAGCTCGATCTTCTCCAGCAGGCCTTCGAGCTGGCGGGCGTTGATGATCGGGCCGATGGCGGTTTCGGCCGCCTGCGGGTCGCCGACCTTCACCTGCTTCACGCGCTCGACGAAGCGCGCGGCGAAGGCGTCGTACAGCGCGTCGACCACGATGATGCGGTTGATCGCCATGCAGATCTGCCCCTGGTGCAGGAACTTGCCGAACACCGCGGCGTTCACCGCCTGTTCCAGGTCGGCGTCCTCCAGCACCACGAAGGGGCTGTTGCCGCCCAGTTCCAGGGCCACGTGCTTGAGGTGCGCGCCGCCGCTGGCGATGCGCCCGATGTTGCGCCCCACCGGGGTGGAGCCGGTGAAGGTCACCAGGCCGGGCACCGGGTGCTCGACGAAGGCGTCGCCGATCTCGCTGCCGGCGCCGACCACCACGCTGAGCACCCCGGCCGGCAGCCCGGCCTCCTCGAAGATGCGCGCCAGCAGCAGGCCGCCGCACACCGGGGTGTCGCTGGCCGGCTTGACCACCACCGCGTTGCCCAGCGCCAGGGCCGGGGCCAGCGAGCGCTGGGTCAGGTGCAGGGGGAAGTTCCACGGGCTGATGACGCCGACCACGCCGATGGCGCTGCGGTACACGCGGCTTTCCTTGCCGGGGATGTTGGAGTCGACGATGCGCCCGTGCACGCGGCTGGGGAAGGACGCCGACTCCAGGGTGATGCCCCGCGCCGCGCCCCATTCCAGGGTGGCCTTCAGGCGAGTGCTGCCGGACTCGCGGATGATCCAGTCGATGATTTCCTCGCGGCGCCGGTCGAATACTTCCACCACCCGGTAGAGCAACGCGGCGCGTTCCGCCGGCGGCAACGCGGCCCAGGCCGGCTGCACTTCGGCGGCCTTGCGGTAGGCGGCGTCCAGGTCCTCGCGGCTGGCCTGGGGGATTTCCGCCAGCAGGCCGCCGTCGTAGGGGTTGCTGTCGCGCAGCGGCTTGCCGGTGCTGCCGGTGCGCCATTCGCCGGCGAGGGGTTGCAGGTGGAAGTCGGTGTAAGCGGTCATGGACGGTCTCCTGATCAAACGGTTTTTTCCGGGGCGGCGAAGGCCGCGCCGACGGCGCGCGGGCGTACGCGGATGCAGCCGATGGCCAGCGCGCCGATGACGCCGGGCAGGGCGAAGGCCAGGAAGTTCTCCTGGAACGGCAGCTCCAGGGCCAGCAGGCTGCCGCCCAGCATGGGCCCGGCGATGGCGCCGAGGCGGCCGATGCCCGCGGCCCAGCCGACGCCGGTGGAACGCACGTGGGCCGGGTAGAACTGCGAGGCGTAGGCGTGGATCACCGCCAGGGTGCCGATGGTGGTGGCGCCGGCGATCACCAGCAGGGTGTTGAGCAGCCAGGGGCCGGGGTTGACGCCCAGCGCCGCCAGCGAGGCCGCGGCCAGGGCGAAGAACAGCACCAGGGTACGCTGGGTGCCGAGGCGGTCGGCCAGCCAGCCGCCGAACAGCGCGCCGAGGGTGGCGCCGACGTTGAGGGTGACGAGGAACACCAGGCTGGAGGTCAGCGGGTAGCCGCCGTTGGCCATCAGCTTCGGCAGCCAGGTGTTGAGGCCGTAGCTCATCAGCATGCACATGGCGAAGCCCACCCACAGCAGCAGGGTGCCCAGCGCCTGGCCGGCGTTGAACAGCTGCGGCAGGCGTGCCTTGTCGGCATCGGCATCCACCTCGGCGATCGCCAGTTCGGTGCCCGGACGGTAGCTCGGCTCGACCTTGGCCAGCAGCGTGTCGAGCTCGCCGCGGCGGCCCTTGAGTTCGAGGAAGGCCGCCGATTCCGGCAGGTAGCGCAGCATCAGCGGCACTGCCAGCACCGGCAGCACGGCGACGTAGAACACCGACTGCCAGCCCCACTGCGGGATCAGCGCGATGCCCACCAGCGCCGAGAGCACCGCGCCCACCGAGTAGAAGCTGGACATCACGGTGATCAGCGTGGCGCGGCGCCCGGCCGGGGCGAACTCGCTGATCAGGTTGACCGCGCTGGGCACCAGGGCGCCCAGCGCCAGGCCGGTGCCGAAGCGGCAGACGCCCAGCTCCAGCGGGTTGCGCGCATGCCCGGTGAGGAAGGCGGCGAGGCTCGCCAGCAGGGTCATCAGGATCACCAGGCGGCGCCGGCCGAAGCGGTCTGCCAGGGGCGCCAGCAGGGTGCCGCCGAAGAGCATGCCGAACAGCGCGCAGCTGCCCAGGGTGCCGGCCTGCACCGGGCTGAGCTGCCACTCGTGCATCAGCCTGGGCACCACCGAGCCGTAGACCACCATGTCGTAGCCGTCGAACAGCATGATGAAGCAGCCCCAGGCCAGGATCAGCCAGTGGGTGCGGTTGAAGCGGGCGGCGTCGATCACCGCCGCGACTGTCGTCTTGTGCATAACCACCTCTTGTTATTTTTCTGTGGGTGTAGCGGGGAGCGCCCCAGGCAGGGCGCGCACGCGTCAGGGCTCGATGGTCAGGGTGGGCACCTCGATCAGCACCGGCTCGTCGCCAGCCAGGGCGCGGGCCAGTTCCTCGCGCAGGCTCGCGGCGTCGGCCGCCTGCACCGAGCGCACGCCGTAGCCGCGGCCGAGCTGGCAGAAGTCCAGGCCGGGCACGTCCAGGCCCGGCGCGTCGGGCACGTCGAGCACCCCGGCGAACCAGCGCAGGGCGCCGTAGGTGCCGTTCTTGAGGATGATGAACACCGCCGGGATGCGGTATTGCGCGGCGGTCCAGAGCGCGGTGATGCCGTAGTTGGCCGAGCCGTCGCCGATGATGCCGATCACCCGCCGCTGCGGCTGCGCCAGCTGCACGCCGACCGCCGCCGGCAGGCCGAAGCCGAGGCCACCGGCGGCCGGGAAGAAGTAGCTGCCCGGCTCACGCATCTGCACGCGCTGCCAGAAGGCGGTCACGGTGGAGGTGGATTCCTTGACGAAGATGGCATCGTCCGGGGCCAGTTCGTCGATCACGTCGAACACCGTCTCCGGGTGCAGCGGGCCGGCTTCGGCGGCGCGTGGCGCCGGGCGCGGCAGGGCCTCGGGCAGCGGCCGGGCGCTGGGGCGGACGGCTTCCACCAGGGCCTCCAGGGTGAGGAAGATATCGCCGACCAGGGCATCGCCCATGGGCGCGCGGGCGGCCTCGCCGGGGTCGCAGGTGATGTGCACCAGCTCGGCACCGGCGGGCAGGTAGTCGCCCGGGGCGAACTGGTGGTAGCGGAACACCGGGGCGCCCACCACCAGGATCAGGTCGTGCCCGGCGAGCAGCCTGGAGATGCCGGCGATGGCCGCCGGCAGCACGCCGCGGAAGCACGGGTGGCGGGTGGGGAACGGGCAGCGCGAGGCCGAGGGCGCGACCCACGCCGGCATCCGCAGCTTCTCCGCCAGTTGCACGGCCAGCGGGTTGGCGCGGGCGCCATCGACGTCCGGCCCCAGTACCAGCACCGGGTTGCTCGCCCGCGACAGGCGCCCGGCCAGTTCCCCCAGTTGCGCCGGCGAAGGCAGCCCGGCGCTGGCCACGTTGCGCGCGGCCAGGTGCTCGACGCCCGCCGGCGCCGGCTGCGCCCAGTCGTCGTAGGGGATGGACAGGTACACCGGCGCCCTGGGCGCCAGGTTGGCCATGTGGATGGCCTGGCTCAGCGCGCGCGGCACGTCCTGGGCGCAGGCCGGCTCGGCGCTCCACTTCACCAGCGGCTTGGGCAGTTGCGGCGCCTCGACGTTGGCCAGCATGGCCTCCACGCCGATCATCGAGCGCACCTGCTGGCCGGCGCTGATCACCAGCGGGCTGTGGCTGTACCAGGCATTGGTCAGCGCGCCCATGCCGTTGCCGGTGCCGGCGGCGGCATGCAGGTTGACGAAGGCAGGCTGGCCGCTGGCCAGGGCGAAGCCGTCGGCCATGCCGACCACCGCGCCCTCGTGCAGGCCGAGGATGTAGCGGAAGTCCTCGGGGAAGTCCTTGAGGAACGGCAGCTCGTTGGAGCCGGGGTTGCCGAAGACGGTGGTCAGGCCGTGGCGCCGGAGGATGTCGTAGGAGGCGGAGTGGACGGTTTTCATGCTGGCCCTTCAGGCTCGTTCTTGGGTTTGCGCTACTGTCGCAGCGGCCTGATAATCGATCAAATCGATAGTCTTTCTATCGAAAATAAAAACCATCTATGAGAATACCATGGCCCAGATCGACCTCAACCTGATCCGCACCTTCGTCACCCTCTACGAGGCCGGCAGCGTGACCGCCGCCGCCGAGCGCCTGTTCGTCACCCAGCCCTCGGTGAGCTATGCCCTGGCGCGGCTGCGCGAGCTGTTCGACGACCCGCTGTTCAGCCGCAGCCGCGACGGCATCCAGCCGACCTTCGTCGCCGAGCAGCTGTACGGCACCCTGCGCGAGGCGCTGACGCGCATCGAGGGCGCGGTGCAGAGCACCCGCCAGTTCGACCCGGCGAGCACCGGGCGGCGCTTCCGCATCGCCCTGTCCGACCTCGGCGAGCTGGGCTTTTTGCCGCTGATCCTGGCGCGGCTGAACCGCGAGGCGCCGCTGGCCGAGGTGGAGGTGCTGCCGCTGCAGGTGGACGAGGTGGGCGACTGGCTGGCCAGCGGCAAGGTGGACACCGCCATCTGCCGCCAGGCGGTGCCCGGCAGCCGCAGCCGGGTGCTGATCCAGGAGCGCTACGTGTGCCTGCTCAGCGCCGACCACCCGCGCATCGGCGAGCGCCTGGAGCTGGCCGGCTACCTGGCCGAGCGCCACGTGGTGGTGACGCGCACCTCCGGCCACGGCATCGCCGAGGACGTGCTCCAGGCGATGAAGCTGGAGCGCCGCATCGCCCTGCGCGTACCGCACTTCTCGGTGCTGCCGAAGATCATCCCCGGCACCGACCTGCTGACCATCCTGCCGGCGCAGATCGCCCGCATGTTCGTCGCCGAGGGCGGGCTGAAGATGCTCGAACTGCCCTTCGCCGTGCCGGCGTTCGAGGTGTCCCTGCACTGGCGCGCCAGCAGCGAGCACTCGGCGGCGCTGGAGTGGTTCCGCAACAGCATCGCCGAGGCGATCATCGACGGGCAGCATTGAGGCGCCCTCAGTGCGCGGCCAGCGGTTCACCGGCCGGCGCCGGCGGGCGCAGGCCCAGCAGCACCAGGGCGGCGGCGACGAAGACCACGGCGAACACCCCGTACAGGTGCAGCGGCTGCCAGCCGCCGTCCAGCAACAGCCCGGCCACGGTGGGCGAGAGGATCGCCCCCAGGCGGCCGACGCCGATCGCCCAGCCCACGCCGGTGGCGCGCACGTCGGCCGGGTAGACCTGCGGCGACAGCGCGTAGAGCCCGGCGATGCAGCCGTTGACGAACACCCCGATGAGCAGGCCCAGGCCGAGCGCTGCGGCCAGTGACGACGCCGAGCCGAGGAACAGCACCAGCAGCACGGCGGTGACCAGCATGAAGCCCTGCAGCACCCGCGGCAGCGGCACGCGTGCCGAAAGCGCGCCGACCAGGGCGGCGCCGAAGATGCCGCCGAAGCTCAGCAGCACGCCGCCGGTGATGCCCTGCTGCGCGGTGAGGCCGGCGGCGGTCAGCAGCTTGGGCGTCCAGCTCATGATGAAGTAGAAGCCGAACATGGCGAGGAAGAACAGCAGCCAGATCAGCAGGGTCGAGCGGCGCAGCGCGGGGGCCAGCAGCTGCAGCGCGGCCACGCCCCCTGCCCCGCGCACCCGCGCCGCCGGCAGTTCGTCCAGCTGCCCCAGGTCCAGGCGCGCGGCCAGGGCATTGACCCGCGCCAGCGCGTTGGCCGGGCGCCGGGCGAGCAGGAAGTCGAGGGACTCGGGCAGGCCCGCCAGCACCAGCGGGATGGCCGCCAGGGAGACGACGCCGCCGGCGAGGAACACCGAGCGCCAGCCCCAGTGGCCGATCAGCCACACCGCCAGCAGCCCGCCGAAGGTGGCGCCCAGGGCATAGCCGGTGGACTGCAGGCTGACCGCCAGCGGGCGCCAGCGACGGTTGGCGTACTCGGCAGCGATCACGTTGCTGCTGGCGAGGATGCCGCCGATGCCAAGGCCGGTGAAGCCGCGCAGCAGGGCCAGCTGCGTCGGGCTCTGGGCGAAGGCCGAGAGCAGCATGCCGGTGCCGCACAGCAGCAGGCAGAAGAGGATCAGCGGGCGGCGTCCGAAACGGTCGGCGCGCGGGGCGATGAACAGCGAGCCGGCGGCCATGCCGAACAGCCCGGCGCTGAGCAGCAGGCCGACCTGGGCGCCGTTCAGGCCCCATTCGGCGGACACCGAGGCGGCGGTGAAGGCCATCACCAGCACGTCGAAGCCGTCGATCATGTTGAGCAGGATGCAGATGCCGATGGCCGTCCACTGGAAGCGGTTCATCGGGCCCTGGTCGAGGGCGGCGCGCAGGTCGCGGTTCATGGGCGCACCCCCTGGGTCGACGGGGCGTGGGGCTGGACGCAGCACGGGCAAGGCAAGGCCGGCATGGCAGGTTCCTCTTGTTGTTCTTGTGGAGGCTCGGTGGCGCACACCCTGGCAGCAGTGGATCCCGAAAACAAGCCTCATTGGATCCCAATATCGGCAAGGCATCGCTGGCCGGCCCCCTTTCCGGCACCGCAGCCCCAGGAGAAACCAAGCAAATATCGGAGTTTTCGCCTATCCCGGAAAATCGTTCGATTAACGAACTGATTATTTTTCGACCATGCGGGTTGACAGCCTTCGCCCTCGAAGCAAACCATTGGATCCAATAACAACCACAAGATGAGGATCGCCCCATGTTCCCGAAGAACGCCTGGTACGTCGCCTGCACCCCCGACGAGATCGCCGACAAGCCCCTGGGCCGGCAGGTCTGCGGCGAGAAGATGGTCTTCTACCGCGGCCCCGAGGGCCGGGTAGCGGCGCTGGAGGACTTCTGCCCACACCGCGGCGCGCCGCTGTCGCTGGGCTTCGTCGAGGACGGCAAGCTGGTCTGCGGCTACCACGGCCTGGCCATGGGCTGCTCGGGCCACACAGAGTCCATGCCCGGCCAGCGCGTGCGCGGCTTCCCGGCCATCCGCAGGTTCGCCGTGGAGGAGCGCTACGGCTTCGTCTGGGTGTGGCCGGGCGACGCCACCGAGGCCGACCCGGCGCTGATCCACCACCTGGAATGGGCCGACAACCCGGACTGGGCCTACGGCGGCGGCCTGTACCACATCCAGTGCGACTACCGGCTGATGATCGACAACCTCATGGACCTCACCCACGAGACCTACGTGCACGCCAGCAGCATCGGCCAGAAGGAGATCGACGAAGCCGCGCCGAAGACCCGCGTGGAAGGCGACGAGGTGATCACCGAGCGGCACATGGAAAACGTCATGGCCCCGCCCTTCTGGCGCATGGCCCTGCGCGGCAACGGCCTGGCCGACGACGTGCCGGTGGACCGCTGGCAGATCTGCCGCTTCACCCCGCCCAGCCACGTGCTGATCGAGGTGGGCGTGGCCCACGCCGGCCACGGCGGCTACCACGCGCCGGCGCAGCACAAGGCGTCGAGCATAGTGGTGGACTTCATCACCCCGGAGACCGAGACCTCCATCTGGTACTTCTGGGGCATGGCGCGCAACTTCCAGCCCCGGGACGCGGCGCTCACCACGACCATCCGCGAGGGCCAGGGGAAGATCTTCGGCGAGGACCTGGAGATGCTCGAACAGCAGCAGCAGAACCTGCTGCGCCACCCGCAGCGGCCACTGCTGAAGCTGAACATCGACGCCGGCGGCGTGCAGTCGCGGCGCATCCTCGAACGCCTCTGCGAGACCGAGCGCCAGCCTGCCGCCGCGCTGATCGCCAGCGCCTGACCGCCCTTCCAGCGCCGGCCCGCGGGGCCGGCCAAGCGTGAGACCACCACCGTGCTAGACGTCGTCATCACCCGCGTGCAGCGGGAAACCCCGGACATCCTCAGCCTCGACCTGGCCCGCGCCGACGCCGGCCCCCTGCCGGCCTTCAGCGCCGGCTCGCACATCGACCTGCACCTGCCCGGCGGGCTGGTGCGCCAGTACTCGCTGTTCAATGCGCCGGGCGAAACCCACCGCTACCGCATCGCCGTGCTGCGCTGCGCCGACTCCCGCGGCGGCTCGCGCACGGTGCACGGGTTGCAGGCCGGGCAGCCGCTGCGCATTGGCGAACCGCGCAACCTCTTCCCCCTCGCCGAAGGCCCGGGGCGGCGCCTGCTGCTGGCCGGCGGCATCGGCATCACGCCGCTGCTGAGCATGGCCGAGCACCTGGCCCGCAGCGGCGCCGACTTCGAACTGCACTACTGCGCCCGCTCGGCGCGGCAGGCGGCCTTCGTCGAGTACCTGGCACAGTCCGCCTTCGCCACCCGCGTGCATTGCCATTTCGACGGCGGCGAAGCGGCGCGGCGCCTGGACGTGGCCGCGCTGCTGGCCGCCCAGGCGGGCGATGCGCAGCTGTACACCTGCGGCCCGGCGGGCTTCATGGCGCACGTGCTGGACAGTGCCCGCGCCCTGGGCTGGGACGAGGCACGCCTGCACCGCGAGTATTTCGGCGCCGAGCCGGACGTCGGCGGCGAAGCCTTCGAAGTGCAGCTGGCGAGCAGCGGCCAGGTGGTGCGCGTGGAGGACGGGCAGAGCGTGGTTGAAGCGCTGCGCGGCATCGGCGTGGAGGTGCAGGTGGCGTGCGAGCAGGGCATCTGCGGCACCTGCCTGACGCGGGTGTTGGAAGGTGTGCCGGAGCACCGTGACCAGTACCTGACCGAGGACGAGCAGGCTGCCAACGACCAGTTCACCCCTGCTGCTCACGGTCGCGGAGTGCGCGGTTGGTGTTGGACCTGTAGGGCGCATGAGGCGGCGCCGGTGCTGCGGCCGACGGCGGATAGCCGCCCTACGCTCGGGTGGGCTTGGGCGTGGGGCGCATAACGCCTATATCCTCGGGCGCCGGAGCTCCGGCCGGCGGCGGATAACCGCGAACGGTTATTCGCCCTACGCTCGGGGTGGGCTTGGCGTAGGGCGAATAACGCTCCGCGTTATCCGCCGTTTGACCTTGGCCCAAGGCCGCTCGGGGTCGCGGATAACCGCGAATCGCGGACGGAGTCCGCTCCTACGACCAGTCCTTTTCCGGCGCGGCGGGTTTCTTCAACACCGCCACCCCCTCCCGCGGCGGATGGAAGTACGCGGCGTAGCGCAGGGTGGCGTTGGCGTGCTCGCGCATGATCGCCTCGGCCCGTGCGCCCTGGCCGTTGACCAGCGCGTCGTAGGCGGCGTGGTGCTGCATGTGGGCGAAGTTGAAACGCTGGTATTCGCGCGGGAGGTTGTCGCGGTCCACCGCCAGCGAGCTGACCGAGGCGAACGGCAGGTGGTCGTTGCGCGCCAGGGCCTCGGCGATGGCGCGGTTGCCGCTGGCCTCGATGATCGCCTGGTGGAAGCGCATGTTGAGGCTGTGGTAGGCCTCCAGGTCCTCGGGCAGCACGTGGCCCTTGGCGAAGATGCGGTCGCCCTCGTCCAGGCAGGTCTGCAGGACCGCCCGGGTGTCCTCGGAGATGCCGCGCTCGGCGGCCTGGCGTGCCGCCAGCCCCTCCAGTACGCCGCGCACTTCGACGGCGCCGGCGATGTCCTCCTCGGTGACTTCGCGCACCGTGTAGCCGCGGTTGCCGGCCTTGACCAGCAGCCCTTCCTGCTCCAGCACGCGCAACGCCATGCGCACCGGCATGCGCGACACCTGCAGGCGCTCGGCGGTGGGGATCTCGACGATGCGCTCGCCGGCGGCCAGCTCGCCGGAGGCGATCATCTTGCGCAGTTCAGCCAGCACGCGTTGGCCTGGTTTGCTCATCAGGAGGCTCTTGTGGCGGGGAGGAGTTGGCGGATGATAACGCGCGGGCGACGACCGTAGGGCGCATAACGCCTACGGCGTTATCCGCCGATTGGCCTGCCCCTGGAGGTCGCCCAGGGTTGGTCACGGGATCGGCTCGAGCCAAGGTGTAGCGGCGGATAACCGCGAACGGTTATTCGCCCTACGTCCTGGCCCAACCCGCCGCCTCAGCCCTTGCGATGCACCGAGAAGCCGGCCCAGGCCTGGCTCACCGGCATGATCTCCAGGCTGTTGATGTTGATGTGCGGCGGCTGGTTGACGATCCAGTGGATGGTCTCGGCGATGTCCTCGGGCTGCAGCGCCTCGGTGCCGGCGTAGGTCTTGTCGTAGCGGGCCTGGTCGCCGCCGAAGCGCACCAGGGAGAACTCGCTTTCGCACAGGCCCGGCTCCAGGTTGCTGACGCGCACGCCGGTGCCCTGCAGGTCGCAGCGCAGGCTCAGGGAGAACTGTTCGACGAAGGCCTTGGTGGCGCCGTAGACGTGGCTGCCCGGGTACGGCCACTGGCCGGCCACCGAGCCGAGGTTGAGGATGCTGGCGCCGCGGCCGTGGGCGATCAGCCGGGGCAGCAGCAGGCGGGTGCAGTACATCAGGCCCTTGATGTTGGTGTCGACCATGGTGTCCCAGTCGTCCAGGTCGCATTCCTGCGCGGGGTCGGCGCCCAGGGCCAGGCCGGCGTTGTTGATCAGCGCGCGCAGCTTGTCGAAGCCGGCCGGCAGGTTGTCCACGGCATGGGCCACGGCGGCGCGGTCGCGCACGTCGAGGGTGATCGGCAGTACTTCGGCCTGGCTGGACAGTTCCTTGGCCAGGGCCTGCAGGCGGTCCTCGCGACGGCCGGTGATCACCAGCGACCAGCCGTCGCGGGCGAAACGACGGGCGCAGGCTTCGCCGAAGCCGGATGTGGCGCCGGTGATGAACAGGGTGGGAGTCATGGGCCAATTCCTCTGCTGGCGGGATGTTCTGTCGGACCTGGCAGGATAGCAGCCCTCCCCGCCCGACCTGCGCTACAGCCGCCGCCAACAACGGCCAAACAGTTCGGCAAGCGCCCGGGGCTGGACCGCAGGGAAGTCTGCTCCCAGGTTTTCCACAGGCTTTTCAACAGCAGCCGGGGACAAGCGCAGTGGTGGCCTGGCCGGCATTCCCCAGCCAAGGGCCAGGCGAAAAACCGGCCAATGCCGCACACCCCGCGCAGGGCATGGGCCGGCGCCGGCTTTCCCAAGCTTATCCACAGATTGCCCAACAGATTCCGTGGACAACCCGCACGGCCCGCCGACGCCCACGCAAGCCGCCCAACTGTCTGTATATACAGGATTTTACGCCACCTGGCGAAAAAACCGGCGACGCCCCGCAGGCGGGCCGGGGCGGTGCTTTGCGGCAGCTGCCCCAACCTTATCCACAGCGTCCTCCACAGTTTCGCTGGATAACCCGCTAGCCCCCTGCTCCACCAGCAGGCGCGCGGCAATCAGGTCTTCCAGGGCGTAGCCGACCGACTTGAACAGGGTGATCTCCTGGTCGTCGCGGCGCAGCCCGCGGCCCTGCAGCAGGTCGCTGAGCTGGGTGTGGATGGCCGATTCGGCGATGGCGCCCTCGGCCAGGGGAATCAACAGGTCGCCGGCTTCCTCCAGCGCGCCTTCGCGGGTGTCGACGACGATGCGCGCGCGGCGCACGGCCTCGCTGTCGGTCTCGCGCATGCTCGGCAGGAAGGCGCCCACCAGGTCGAGGTGGGTGCCGGGGCTCAGCCACTCGCCGTGCACCAGCGGCTCGCGGGAGGTGGTCACGCAACTGACGGTGTCGGCCGCGGCCACGCCTGGTGCGAGGTCTTCGCAGGCCCGCACCGGGTAGCCCTCGGCGGCCAGGCGCTCGACCAGCGCGGCGACCTTCGACGGGTGCCGCCCCCAGATGGCGACCTCGCGGTACCCGCGCACCGCGCAGTGGGCCCGCACCATGTGCGGCGCCAGGGTGCCGCTGCCGACGATGAGCAGGCGCTCGGCATCGCGTCGCGCCAGGTGGTCCGCCGCCAGCGCGGAGGTGCAGGCGGTACGCCGGGCGGTCAGTTCGGAGGCTTCGAGCAGCGCCAGGGGGCGGCCGTCGACACCGTCGAACAGGCAGAACAGCGCGGCCACCGCCGGCAACCCGCGCGCGCCGTTGCCGGGGAACACGGTGACCAGCTTGACGCCGATGTCCTGCCCTGGCCGCCACACCGGCATGGTCAGCAGCGTGGCGTCGCCGGGCAGCGCATGGCAGCCACGCACCGGCGCCTCGCAGCTGCCGGCCAGGCCCTGGCGCAGGGCCTCGATCAGCTGTGGATAAGCCAGGCGCTCGGCGACGTCGGCGTTACTCAGAAAACGAACAGTTGCCATGAGATCCTCCGGATCAGCTCCAAGCCGCAAGCCACAAGCTGCAAACAGCGCTCTCGCTTGCCGCTTGCCGCCTGCAGCTTGCAGCTGGCACGTCAGTGCCCTCCCAGATAGGCGTCCCGCACCTCCTGGTTGCCCAGCAGCTCCTGGCCCGTGCCGCTCATGCGGATCTCGCCGTTGACCATCACGTAGCCGCGGTCGGAGAGCTTGAGCGCGTGGTTGGCGTTCTGCTCGACGAGGAACAGCGTCATGCCGGTCTGCGCCAGTTCGCGCAGGGTCTGGAAGATCTGCTTGACCACGATGGGCGCCAGGCCCAGGGAGGGTTCGTCGAGCAGCAATAGCCGGGGCCGGCTCATCAGCGCGCGGGCGATGGCGAGCATCTGCTGCTCGCCGCCGGACATGGTCATGGCGCGCTGGTTGCGCCGCTCCTTCAGGCGCGGGAAGAGGTCGAACATGCGCTGCATGTCTTCCTGGACGTGGTCCATGCCGACGGGGATGGTGCCCATCAGCAGGTTCTCCTCCACGCTCATGTCGGGGAACACCCGGCGCCCCTCCGGCGACTGCGCGATACCGTTGGAGGCCACGTAGTGCGCCGAGCGCCGGGCGATGTCCTGGCCGCGGTAGAGGATCTGCCCGGCGGCCGCGCGCGGCTGGCCGAAGATGGACATCAGCAGGGTGGACTTGCCGGCGCCGTTGGCGCCGATCAGCGCCACCGTCTCGCCTTCGCCAACGGTCAGGGAAACCTTCTTCAGCGCCTGGATCGGCCCGTAGAACACATCCACATCACGGAATTCCAGAATCGGCGCCGTCATGCGACCTCCTCTTCGTCTGCGCCCAGGTAGGCGGCGATCACCTTGTCGTTGCTGCGGATCTCCGCCGGCAGGCCGCGGGCGATCACATCGCCATGGTCGAGCACGATGATGTGGTCGGAGATGTTCATCACCATGCCCATGTCGTGCTCGATGAGCAGCACGGTGATCCCGTGGTGGTCGCGCAGGAAGCGCACGATGCGGCTCAGCGCCTGGGTCTCCTGCGGGTTGAGGCCGGCGGCCGGTTCGTCCAGGCAGACGATTTCCGGGCGCGTGCACATGGCCCGGGCGATCTCCAGGCGGCGCTGCTGGCCGTAGGACATCTCGCCGGCCAGGCGGTTGGCGCAGTCCACCAGGTCGACCACCTCCAGCCAATAGAAGGCGTGGTCCAGGGCGTCGCTTTCGGCGCGGCGGTAGCCGGGGGTGTTGAGGATGCCGGAGACCAGGTTGCGGTTGGCGTACATGTGCTGCGCCACCAGCAGGTTCTCCACCACCGACATTTCGCGGAACAGGCGGATGTTCTGGAAGGTGCGCGCCAGCCCCGCGCGGTTCACCAGGTGGGTGCCGCCGAACATCTTGTAGTACAGGCGGCTGCCGAACTGCGCCGGGTTGACGAAGTCGCCGCCCTGGAACGGCTGGCCGAGGATCTTGATGACGTCGGTGGTGGCGCCCTGGGTGTTGAGCAGGATCTTCCCGCCGGTGGCCTTGTAGAAGCCGGTCAGGCAGTTGAACACTGTGGTCTTGCCGGCGCCGTTGGGGCCGATCAGCGCGGTGATGGAGCCGCGCTCCACGTCCAGGTTGACGTCGTTGAGCGCCTTGATGCCGCCGAAGTGCATCATCAGGTGCTCGACGCTGAGAATCTTGTCGCTCATGGCGCCACCCCCTTGCGTGCGGCGAAGCCCCTGCGGTTGATGCGGATCAGCCCGCGCGGGCGCCAGATCATCATCAGCACCATGAGCATGCCGAACAGCAGCACGCGGTAGTCGGCGAAGCTGCGCAGCAGCTCCGGCGTCACCGTCAGCACGAAGGCGGCGATCACCACGCCGAGGGTCGAGCCCATGCCGCCGAGCACCACGATGGCGAGGATCAGCGCCGACTCGAAGAAGGTGAACGACGACGGGTTGACGAAGCCCTGGTAGCTGGCGAAGAACACCCCGGCCAGGCCCGCGGTGGAGGCGCCCAGCATGAACGCCGAGAGCTTGACCAGCACGTGGTTCAGACCCAGCGAGCGGCAGGCGATCTCGTCCTCGCGCAGCGCTTCCCAGGCGCGGCCCACCGGCATGCGCGTCAGCCGGTGCTTGATGTACAGCACCAGCAGCACCACCAGGAACAGCACGGCGTAGATGAAGATGAACTTGAGGTTCTGGTTGTAGTCGATGCCGAGGAACTCGTGGATGGGCGTGCCGCCCTCCTTGGCCCGGCGGCCGAACTCCAGGCCGAAGAAGGTCGGCGCCGGCACCTGCATGCCGTTCGGGCCGCCGGTGAAGGACAGCCAGTTGTTGAGGATCAGGCGGATGATCTCGCCGAAGCCCAGGGTCACGATGGCCAGGTAGTCGCCGTGCATGCGCAACACCGGGAAGCCCAGTAGCGCCCCGGCCATCGCCGCGGTGATGGCGGCCAGCGGCAGCACCGTCCAGAAGCCCAGGCCGAGGTACTGGTAGCCCAGCGCCAGGCCGTAGGCGCCGATGGCGTAGAAGGCCACGTAGCCCAGGTCGAGCAGCCCGGCCAGGCCCACCACTATGTTCAGGCCCAGGCCCAGCAGCACGTAGATCAGGCCGAGGATGACCACCGTGAGCAGGTACTTGTTGGCGAAGAACGGCAGGGCCACTGCGGCCACCACCAGCAGCGGGACTATCCAGCGCAGGCGCGTCTTGTAGCCCGGCGGCAGCACCTGGATGCCGGAGTCGGAGCCCTCGAAGCGGTCGAGGACGCGGCTGCCGGCGGCGGTCTGCAGGAACAGGCTGAGCACCAGGCGCCCGGCCATGACCGCGCCGACCATCCAGGCCAGGCGCACCGGTTGCAGGTTGAAGCTGTAGCCGTCGAGCACGATGCCGACGATGGGGCCGAACACGATGAGGGCGACCAGGCCGGCGAGGACGGTGTCCACCAGGCTCTGCTTGAGGTCGATGCGCGGGGCGGAAGCGGTTGCGGTAGCCATGCTCACACCTTCGATACCTGGGGCCGGCCCAGGAGTCCCTGCGGCCGGAAGATGAGGATGGTCACCAGCAGCCCGAAGGCGAACACGTCCTTGTAGTCGGTGTTGACCATGCCGGAGAACTGCGCCTCGGCCACGCCGAGGATCAGGCCGCCGAGCATGGCCCCGGGCAGCGAGCCGATGCCGCCGAGCACCGCGGCGGTGAACGCCTTGATGCCGATGATGAAGCCGGCGTAGAAGTCGAAGGTGCCGTAGTTCATGGTGATCAGCACGCCGGCCAGCGCGGCCATGGCGGCGCCGATGACGAACACGTAGGAGATCACCCGGTCGGTGTTGATGCCCAGGATCGAGGCCATCTTGCGGTCCTGCTGGGTGGCGCGGCACATGCGCCCGAGCTTGGTGTACTGGATCACGTAGGTGAGCACGGCCATGCCGGCGAAGGAGGCCAGCAGGATGAACAGCTTGGTGTAGGTCAGCTGCACCCAGCCGTCGCCGATGTGGAGCTTGAAGGCGCCTTCGAGCAGCGTCGGCACGCCCTGCTGGCGCGGGCCCTGGGACAGCTGCACGTAGTTCTGCAGGATCAGCGACATGCCGATGGCGCTGATCAGCGGCGCCAGGCGCGTGGAGTTGCGCAGCGGCTTGTAGGCGATGCGCTCGATCGCCCAGCCGTACACGCCGGTGACGAAGATGGTGAAGATCAGCGTGCCGAGGATCAGCAGCGGGAAGGAGTGCAGGCCGAAGAAGGCCAGCAGCGCCAGGCCGATGGCGGAAAGGTAGGCCGAGACCATGTAAACCTCGCCGTGGGCGAAGTTGATCATGCCGATGATGCCGTAGACCATCGTGTAACCGATGGCGATCAGGCCGTAGACCGACCCGAGGGTCAGCCCGTTGATCATTTGCTGGAGAAAGATGCCGTCCACGATTGGGTACTCACGCATGCGGGGCAGGAAAAGGCTGACGTGGCGCCCTGGTGCGGCTCGTGACCGCCAGCGGGCGACGTCGACCTGCGGGGGATGCCGGCGCCGCTCGTGGCGGCGCCGGCAGTCGGCGCTTCAGGCCGGGGTCACTTCTTGAAAGCGTCCAGCTGGTGGTACTTGCCCTTGTCGTCCCACTCGTAGACCACGTAGTCGGAGACCTTCAGGTCGCCCTTCTGGTCCCACTCCTTCTTGCCCATCACGGTCTGCACCGGGTGCGACTTCAGCCACTTGGCGGCAGCCGCCGGGTCGGTCTTGCCGGCGCCGTTGAAGCCGGCCGCCAGGGCCTGCACCGAGGCGTAGGCGTAGAGGGTGTAGCCCTCGGGCTCGAAGCCGCCGGCGCGGAATTTCTCGACCACCGCCTTGCCGTCGGGGATCAGCCGCGGGTCGGCGCCGAAGGTCATCAGCACGCCCTTGACGTACTGCGGGCCGCCGGCGGTGGTGACCAGTTCGTCGGTGACGATGCCGTCGTCGGACATGAACTTGGCGGTCAGGCCCTGTTCGCGCATCTGCCGCACCAGCGGGCCGGCCTCGGGGTGCAGGCCGCCGAAGTAGACGACCTCGGCGCCGGAGGCGCGGATCTTGGTGACCAGGGCGTTGAAGTCCTTCTCGCCGCGGGTCAGGCCCTCGTACAGCACCTCCTTCACGCCGCGCTTGTTCAGCTGCGCGCGGGTGGCGTCGGCCAGGCCCTGGCCGTAGGTGTCCTTGTCGTGGATGACCGCGACCTTCTTGGCCTTGAGCACGTCGACGATGTAGTCGCCGGCGACGATGCCCTGCTGGTCGTCGCGGCCGCACATGCGGAACATGCCGGAGAGGCCGCGCTCGGTGACCGCCGGGTTGGTCGAGCCCGGGGTGATGGCGATGATGCCGGCCTCGTCGTATACCTCGGAGGCGGGGATGGTGGAGGAGGAGCAGAAGTGGCCGACCACCGCCACCGCCTTGTCTTCGTCCACCAGGCGGTTGGCCACGGCCACGGCCTGTTTCGGTTCGCAGGCGTCGTCCGCCTTCACCAGCTTGATCTTCTCGCCGTTGACGCCGCCGGCGGCATTGATGTCCTCCGCGGCCTGGGTCGCTCCGCGCCAGTATTGCTCGCCGAAGGAGGCGTTGGCCCCGGTGTGCGGGCCGGCGACGCCGATCACGACGTCGGCCTGGGCGAGAGAAGTCATGCCCATCGCGGCGGTTACCGCCAGGGCCAGAAAGCCTTTTCTGAAAATCTTCTGCGACATGGAGTTTTGCTCCTGAGGTTTTTGTGGTGACGCGCGAAACAACAGATGTTGGCGCCTAGCCAACAGCAAGCCGCGTGCCATCCGTTTTTGTTATTTGAAAAGTCGGACAGCAGAACCGGCCAGGGCCGGCAGAAAACAGCTTTTGGCGTGTGCAACCCCCTAAAACAAAAGGTGCAACCCAAACATCCAATGGGTGCAACCATCCATCCCGCGAGCTGGCACAACCAGCAGCCACGGGGCGCAACCCGAGCGGTAACCATCACTGTCACCTAACTGCACATTCTCGGTGCGCACCCTTCGAGGTAACGCACCAAAAAGGCTAGACCAAAGTGCAGAAGGGGCCAGATGAGGCGGACGGGGCCGGGCGCCCCGCCCTGGACGCGGCCGCTAGAGCACCACGCGCAGGCATTGCCCGGCGTGGTAGAGCGAGAAGCCCGCCTCGTACAGGCAACTGCGCAGGCCCGCCGCGGAGATTTCCTCCAGCGGCCGCAGGGGCATGGGCAGGGCGCTGGCCTCGCCACGCAGCAGGAAGTCGGCGAAGGCCTTGCCGACCACCGTGCCGGTGGTCACCCCGCGGCCGTTGTAGCCACTCATGGCGAGCAGCCCCGGCGCCGGCTCGAACAGGCGCATCAGGTGGTCGGGGGTGAAGTCGATGCAGCCGGTCCAGGTGAATTCCCAGTCCACCTTGCCCAGCCGCGGGAAGTAGTGCTGCTGGATGCGGTCGGCCCAGCTGCGGATGAACCACTCCGGCTTGCCGGTGCCCTTGCCCAGGCTGCCGAGCAGCAGGCGGCCGTCGGCGTCGCGGCGGATGCTGCTGAGCACCTGGCGGGTGTCCCAGGAGCCCTGGCCGCCGGGCAGGATGCGCGCGGCCTCCGCGCCCTCCAGCGGGCGCGAGGCGACCTGGTAGTAGTAGCCGGGGAAGAAGGTGCGGCGCAGTTGCGTCCACTCGCCCTCGGTGTAGGCGCTGGAGGCGATCACCACCTTCTGCGCCAGCACGCTGCCGTCGCCGGTGGAAACGCGCCAGGCATCGCCCTCGCGCTGCAGCGAGGTCACCGGTGAGTGGTGGTACAGCTCGCCGCCCAGGCCCACCACGGCGCGGGCCAGGCCGCTGACGTAGGCCATGGGGTTGAGGGTGCCGGCGCGGCGGTCGAGCAGCGCGCCGGCGATCCGCTCGGTGCCGCAGGCCTGGGCACAGGCCGCGCCGGTCAGCAGCTCGACCGGGGCGCCGCGGCGCTGCCACTGCTCGCAGCGGCTGCGCAGGTCGTCCAGGCCGCGTGGGTTGTGGGCCATGTGCAGGGTGCCTTCACGGCGCGCCTGGCAATCGATGGCGTACCTGTCGATCAGCGAGAAGACCAGCGAGGGCGCCGCGCCCAGCATGCGGTTGAGCCGCGCGCCGACCTCCACGCCCATGCCCGCCTCGATCTCGTCCGGCGCAATCCACAGGCCGGCATTGACCAGCCCGACGTTGCGCCCGGCGCCACCATGGCCGGTGCGATGGGCCTCCAGCACGCAGACGCTGCGCCCCGCCTCCAGCAGGTGCAGGGCTGCGGAAAGCCCGGTGAAGCCGGCACCGATGACGCAAACATCGGCCTTGCGCTCCCCCAGCAACGACGGCGCCTGCGGCCGCTCGGGGGTCAGGTGTTCCCACAGACACTCTTGGCGAAGCGACATCCGCTGATCCTTGTACAAGGAGCCGCGAGCGGCAAGCGGCAAGCTCCAAGAAAGAGCCCGCCGCCTCACCCACGGCTAGAAGTCACACCCTGGTCTTGCGCTTGCAGCTTGCAGCTTGCAGCTTGCAGCTTGCAGTCAATCGAACACTATCCCCTGCGCCAGCGGCAACTCCCGCGACCAGTTCACGGTGTTGGTCTGCCGGCGCATGTAGGCCTTCCAGGCGTCGGAGCCGGATTCGCGGCCGCCGCCGGTTTCCTTCTCGCCGCCGAAGGCGCCGCCGATCTCCGCGCCGCTGGGGCCGATGTTGACGTTGGCGATGCCGCAGTCGCTGCCGATGGCCGACATGAAGGCTTCCGCCTCGCGCACGTCGGTGGTGAACACGCAGGACGACAGGCCCTGGGGCACGGCGTTGTTCAGCGCCAGCGCCTCGTCGAAGTCCTCGTAGGGGATCACGTAGAGGATCGGGGCGAAGGTCTCGCTGCGCACCACGTCGCTCTGCTCGGGCATCTCGACGATGGCCGGGGAGACGTAGAAGGCGTCGGGGAACTGCTGCTGCAGCTGACGCTCGCCGCCGAACACCACGCCACCCTCGCCGCGCGCCTGTTCCAGCGCGCCCTGCATGGCCAGGAAGCTGCGCTCGTCGATCAGCGGGCCGACCAGGTTGCCCTGCAGCGGGTGGCCGATGCGTACTTTCGAGTACGCGGCCTTCAGGCGCGCGACTATCTCGTCCTTCACCGATTCGTGGGCGATCAGCCGGCGCAGGGTAGTGCAGCGCTGGCCGGCAGTGCCCACGGCGCTGAACAGGATGGCCCGCACGGCCATGTCCAGATCGGCGCTGGGGGCCAGGATCATGGCGTTGTTGCCGCCCAGTTCGAGGATGCTGCGGCCGAAGCGGGCGGCGACGCGCGGGCCCACTTCGCGGCCCATGCGGGTGCTGCCGGTGGCGCTGACCAGGGCCACGCGCGGGTCGTCCACCAGGGCCTCGCCGGCGGCGCGGTCGCCGATCACCACCTGGCCGAGGCAGGCCGGGGCGTCGCCGAAGCGCGCCAGGGCTTTGTCGAACAGGGCCTGGCAGGCCAGCGCGGTGAGCGGCGTCTTCTCCGACGGCTTCCACACCACCGGGTTGCCGCACACCAGCGCCAGCGCGGTGTTCCACGACCACACGGCGACCGGGAAGTTGAAGGCGCTGATGACGCCGACCACGCCCAGCGGCTGCCAGGTCTCGCGCATGTGGTGGCCGGGGCGCTCGGAGGCGATGGTCAGGCCGTAGAGCTGGCGCGACAGGCCGACGGCGAAGTCGCAGATGTCGATCATCTCCTGCACCTCGCCCTGGCCTTCCTGGGTGATCTTGCCGGCCTCCCAGGACACCAGCTCGCCCAGCTCGGCCTTGTGCGCGCGCAGCTCTTCGCCGAACAGGCGCACCAGCTCGCCGCGGCGCGGCGCCGGCACCGCGCGCCAGGCGCCGAAGGCCTGGGCCGCGCGGCCGATCTTCTGCTCCACCTCGGCGGCGCTTTCCAGGCGCACGGCGCCCAGGCGGCTGCCGTCGATGGGGCTGTGGATGACATGGTCGCCGTTGGAGTAGAGGGAGGAATCCACCCCCAGTTTCTCGAGCAGTGCGGAAATCATCGCGTCTCCTGAGCCGGTCGGTTAAGCCATTGGAATGCAAGCAGTAATAACCGGCTTGCGGGCGGCCAACAAACGACGTTTCCTATGCACATCATTCCGTAAATTCATGCCAGGGGCGCCAGGCGCCCCGGCCGGACACCGAGCGATGCTGAACAAACGCCACCTGCCCTCCATGACCGCCCTGCAGTGCTTCGAAGCCGTGGCCCGGCACCTGAGCTTCACCCGCGCCTCGGAGGAGCTGGCGCTGACCCAGAGCGCGGTGAGCAAGCAGGTGGCGCAGCTCGAGGAGATGCTCCAGCACCTGCTGTTCCGCCGCGTGCGCCGGCGCCTGCAGCTGACGCCGGCAGGCGAGCTGTACCTGCAGGAGGTGCGCAAGATCCTCAGCCAGGTGGAGCTGTCCACCCGCTACCTGCTGTCCTACGGCGGCGAGACCGAGGTGCTGCGCGTGTCCACCCCGCCCACTTTCGGTGCGCGCTGGCTGATCCCGCTGCTCAACGGCTGGCGCCACCGCCATCCGAACATCCACCTGGACCTGCGCCAGGAACTGGAGCCCGACGACCTGCTGCAGCAGCGCTGCGACGTGGCCTTCTTCTTCGGCCCCGGCACCCTGCCCGGCGCCGAATGCCTGCACCTGTTCGGCGAGGAGATGCTGCCGGTGTGCTCGCCGGCGATCCTCCCGGCGCAGCCGCTGGACGACCCGCTGCAGCTGGACGAGCTGGTGCTGCTGCAGAACGCCACCCGTCCGGAGGCCTGGCACGAGTGGTTCGCCAGCCTCGACCGGCGCAGCGAGCACAGCTTCCACGGGCCGCGCTTCGACACCTTCTACATGTGCATCCGCGCCGCCCAGGCCGGCTGCGGCGTGGCCCTGCTGCCGCGCTTCCTGGTGGAAGAGGAATTGCATGAAGGCAAGCTGGTGGTCGCCTGGCCCCACGCCCTGCACAGCCGCAGCGCCTACTACCTGGCCTACCCCGAGCACGCCGCGGCGGTGCCCAAGGTGCGCGCCTTCGTCGAGTGGATCGGCGAGCACCTGGCCAGAACCTGATCCCAGCGTCCCGCGACCATCCGGGCATCGCCCGGCACGCCGCGGGCTGGTATTTTTTCCGCATCCGACAGGCGCGTCCTGTCCACAGCCGGATCGAGGAGCCCCATGAAGACCATCCAAGACACCATCGCCAAAGACCTCAACGTGCAGCCGCCCTTCCAGTCCGATGCCCAGGTGCAGGCCGAAATCCAGCGGCGCGTCCGCTTCATCCAGGATTGCCTGCGCGAGTCGGGCACCAGGACCCTGGTGCTGGGCATCAGCGGCGGCGTCGACTCCCTCACCGCCGGCATGCTCTGCCAGCGCGCGGTGGAAGAGCTGCGCGAGCAGACCGGCAACCCGGACTACCGCTTCATCGCCGTGCGCCTGCCGTACAACGTGCAGGGCGACGAGTCCGACGCCCAGGCGGCGGTGGACTGCATCGCCCCGGACGAGCGCCACACGGTGAACATCGGCCCGGCGGTCCAGGCCCTGGCCGAGCAGACCCGCGCCCTCGACGGCCTGCCCGCCGGCACAGTGGACTTCGCCCTGGGCAACACCAAGGCGCGCATGCGCATGGTCGCCCAGTACACCATCGCCAACGCCCGCCAGGGCCTGGTGGTAGGCACCGACCACAGCGCCGAGGCGGTGATGGGCTTCTTCACCAAGTTCGGCGACGGCGCCTGCGACATCGCCCCGCTGACCGGCCTGGTGAAGCACCAGGTGCGCGCCATCGCCCGCAGCCTGGGCGCCCCGGAGTTCCTGGTGGAAAAAGTGCCGACCGCCGACCTCGAGGACCTGGCGCCGGGCAAGCCCGACGAGCACGCCCACGGCGTGACCTACCAGGAGATCGACGCCTTCCTGCACGGCCAGCCGGTCAGCCCGGAAGCCTTCGAGATCATCAAGCGCACCTACGAGAAGACCCACCACAAGCGCCAGTTGCCGAAGGCGCCGTGAGCCGGCCCGACGCCGTTCCCTGTAGGAGCGAGCTTGCTCGCGAATGGCGCACCCCGGACACCGTTGGTGTTTGGATCAACGCCGTCCCCTCTCCCCAACCCTCTCCCTGAAGGGAGAGGGGGCCGTTCGGAGCGCTCGGCGAGCCCGGCATCATCCTGATACGCCCAGCTACCCTCGTCATTCCCCCGGACGCGGGAACCCAGTGACTTTGGCGCCCCACCCACCCCGAGCCCCTGTAGAGGCAACTGTCTAATAGGTTGCCGCGTTCACAAGAATGACGAAGGTACGAGGGTGGCTCCGGTCTTTCCCCCTGCAGAGGACAGCCCCCTCTCCCGCTTGCGGGAGAGGGTTGGGGAGAGGGCGCTTTTGAACCCAAAGCCTACGTCACCGGGAAACACGATTGCAGGAGCGGACCTTGTCCGCGATGGCCGGCACCACCGGCGCGCTTCGCGGATGAGATCCGCTCCTACGCCCCCCGCGCCGGCAGCACGTAGAGCCACACCGCGATGAAGTGCAGCAGGCTGCCGGCGATCACGAACAGGTGCCAGATGCCGTGCCAGTGGCGGAAGCGCTCGTCGTAGGCGAAGAACAGGATGCCGATGGTGTAGCTGGCCCCGCCGGCCACCAGCCAGGCCACGCCGTCCGGGCCGAGGGCGCGGTACAGCGGGCCCAGGGCGATCAGTACGATCCAGCCCATCACCGCGTAGATGACGATGGACAGCACCCGCGCCTCGGAGCGCGGCTTGAGTTCCTGCAGCATGCCCAGCACGGCCAGGCCCCAGACGATGCCGAACAGCGTCCAGCCCCAGGCGCCCTTGAGGCTGACCAGGCAGAAGGGCGTGTAGCTACCGGCGATCAGCAGGTAGATCGACAGGTGGTCGAGCTTGCGCAGGACCGCCTTGGCCCGCCCGCGCACGCTGTGGTAGCTGGTGGAGACGCTGTAGAGCAGCAGCAGGCTGCCGCTGTAGACCGAGACGCCGACTATCTTCAGGGCATCGCCGAGCAGGCTGCTGGCGACCACCAGCCAGGTGCCGCCCACCAGCGCCGCCACGGCGCCGAGCAGGTGGGTCCAGGCATTGAAACGTTCACCGTGATACATGCTTCCCCCTGGCGGCGACCGCAACACGAGGCGCCGCGTACAGGGATAAGGTAAAACGAAAAAGCCCGGCTGCAAGCCGGGCTTTCGTGCGGGCCGACGAACTCACTTGAGCGCGAGGGTGCCCTTCATCATCGCCGAGTGGCCCGGGAAGCTGCAGAAGAACATGTACTGCTCGCCTTCCTTGAGCTTGGAGACGTCGAAGCTCACCGAATCCTTCTCGCCGGAACCGATGATCTTGGTGTGGGCGATCACGCGGGCGTCGCCGTCCTTCAGGTAGTTCTTGTCCAGGCCCGCGGCCATGCCGTCGGCGACCACGCCCTGCATGTCGGCGGCGGTGGTCAGCACCCAGTTGTGGCCCATGACGTTCTTCGGCAGGGCGCCGGGGTGGGACAGGTTCACGGTGAAGGTCTTGCAGCTCTTGTCCACGCTGATGGCGTTGGTGTTGAACTGCATCTGGTCGTTGCCTTGAATGTCCACCGAGCATTCGGCAGCCAGCAGCGGGGCGCTGAACAGACCGAGCAGGGTGACAGCAGCGAGTTTGTGGAACATACGAGCCTCCTGGGCAGGTTGGGCGGAGAATCCGGAACGGCAGACTGCCCGATAGTCGGGCGGCGCCTGCTGATCCAGGTCAATTCGGTGCGGGCGGCGCCATGGTCTTGCCAGCATGCAGTTCTATCAGGCTGATACGAACTTTCAACGAGGCAAATTAGCGCGCCCCGTCCAGCATAGACCGCCAAGGATGCCACACACGGAGAGCATCGCCATGCCCGACAAATCGGATACAAACATGTATACAATTTTTCAGCAAGTCCTCGCATGCTATGCCCAGGGCGCCTGCGGCGGCTAGGTCGGCCATGGCGGCTTGGAGCGCGGACACGCAGCAGTTACTCTGACGACCGTTTTGACGGTCACGGAGTTCCAGGCAATGACCTTGCGTTCCATCTGCGTATTCTGCGGCGCCAGCCCCGGTGCCAGCCCCATTTACCGCGAAGCGGCCGAGAGCCTCGGCCGGCATATCGCCGAGCGTGGCCTGCGCCTGGTCTATGGCGGCGGCGCCGTGGGCCTGATGGGCATGGTGGCCGATGCCGCCCTGGCCGCCGGCGGCGAGGTGGTGGGGATCATCCCGCAGAGCCTGAAAGAGGCGGAAATCGGCCACAAGGGCCTGAGCCGCCTGGAAGTGGTCGACGGCATGCACGCGCGCAAGGCGCGCATGGCCGAGCTGAGCGACGCCTTCATCGCCCTGCCCGGCGGGCTCGGCACCCTGGAGGAGCTGTTCGAGGTCTGGACCTGGGGCCAGCTGGGCTACCACGCCAAGCCGCTGGGCGTGCTGGAGGTGGACGGCTTCTACGACCCGCTGCTGACCTTCCTCGACCACCTGGTGCAGGAACGCTTCGTCCGCGCAGAACACCGCCAGATGCTGCAGCGCGGCGCCACCCCGGCCGAGCTGGTCGACGCCCTGCAGGCCTGGAAGCCCCTGGCCGCGCCCAAGTGGGTCGACCGCACGCCGACCTAGCGCCAGCAATCCACCGCCGCCGGGCCGCGAACCCCGGTGGCGTCGAGCGTCAGGTTGCTGCAGCGGGGGTCGCTCCACTGCGGCACCGCGGTCAATTGGTAGCCGCCAGGCCCTTCCCCCAGCGCCAACCGATAGTAGCCATTGGGTGACAGGGCCTGCATGCCCAGTTGGCCGACCAGGTCGTCGCTCACCACATAGCGGAAATTCTGCGCGAAGAAGCGCTCCTGGCGTGCTGCCACCTCATGGAGCAAGGCCCGCCCCTCCGCGCGCTTGGCGCGGTTGACGTGTTCCATATAGCTGGGGTAGGCGATGGCGGCGAGTATGCCGACGATCGCCAGCGCGACCAGCAGCTCCAGCAAGCTGAAGCCGCCTGGCCGAACCTGCCGCCTCATTGCTCGACCCTCATCATCCGCCAGCTCTGCCGCCCCGGGCGGATGCCGTCGAAGAAGCGCAGCGAACCCTCGCTGCCATGGGCCAGGCCCAGGCCACTGTCGAGGTCGAAACCGATGGTGGTGCCGCCCAGGCCGGGGAACTGCAGGCCGGCGACCTTCGCGCCGCCCTCGCGGTCACGGTCGTCGATCACGCCGTTGCGGTCGTAGTCCAGCGCATCGGCCAACGGCGCCCCGCCGGTCAGCGGGTTCAGCGCCATCAGCCAGGTGCTGACGCCATCGCTGCAAGGATCGACGTTCGGCGTCAGGGTGGAGAACAATGCCAGCCGGCCACTGCCGGCCGGGTCGGCGACGACGCGTTCGCCGGTCATCGGCAGGTCCAGCAGCCAGCCATGCCTGCCCGTGCCGGAAGCGCCCGGCTTCTGCGTGGCGGGTGCCCAGGCCAGCGGCTCGTCACTGAGCGTCCGGTAGCCATCGCCGTCATCTTCGATCTGCTGGACCTGCAGGTGGCCGCGCTGCACCGTCGAGGCGCCGTCGGCCGGCTCCCCGGCGACCTGCCGGTCCCAGATGCCGTACAGGCTCATGGCCTTGCTGGTGTCGGCCTGGGCATCGTTCACCTCGAAGTACTTGCCGGTCCCCAGCAGCGCCAGCACCCCCTGGCCGGACGGGTGCCGGACCAGCCAGGGCGTCGCGCTGATCGGCTGCACCTTCTGCCTGGCATCCCGGGCCTGGAACAGCGGCCGGCCGGCCAGGCCCACCGCCTCGCCGCCGGCGCCGCGCAGGTCGAAGCGCCAGAGGTTGCCGAGCAGGTCGCCGGCATAGGCGTAGTCGACGATGCCGTCGCCATCCATGTCCGCCGCGCGCGGGCTGGACAGGCCGTTGGCGGCATCGCCGCCCTTGCTCACGTTGAGCTCGCGGATCAGCTCGCCGCTGCCGATGTCGATCAGGTAGAGCACCGCCATGTCCTGCACGCTGTCGTAGCCGTTGGCCGCCAGCACCGCCCAGCGGCCGCTGGCCAGGCGCACGATGGCCGGGCGCGGCAGGCTGTGGCCCAGGCGGGCGAACGGGCCGGCGCCGCCTTCGATTTCCCAGAGCAGTTTCGGCGCTCGCGGCTCGGTGACGTCCAGGGCGAACAGAGCCCGGCCACCGGCGCCGAGGCCGCCGACCAGCACTGTGCGCCAGGCGCCGTCGAAGAACACGTCCTCGGCCACCAGCGGGCCATCGACGAAGTAGCGGTGCTCCGTGCTGCCGTAGCGCGGGTCGGCCAGGCGGTGCAGGTTGCCCACCACTGCCGAGGGCACGAAGGCGAAGAGCTCCTCGCCCGCCTCCGCATCGAAGGCGTGCAGCATGCCGTCGTTGGCGCCGACGTAGACCACCGCCTCGCGCGCGGCCTGGGCCGCCTTGAACTCGCTGTAGGCGCCGGGGGCTTCCAGGCTGTCCCGCGCGTGGGCCGGCCGGGAGGGCGCCGCGACCAGCAGCGGCGCCGAGTTGACGATGTCGCCGAGCAGAGCGCCGCGCGTGCGGAAGGTCCCGCCCTCCAGGTCGCGCTTGCCGCGCAGGAAGCCCAGGCGCGCCTCGCCGAGCGTGTCCTTGTCGCCGGAGAGCGTGCGGTTCAGCGCGGCCTTCTGGCTGGCGTCCAGGTTGGCCCAGGTGAACTCGGCCAGGGCCCCGCCCTTGCGCATCAGGACCCTGCGCGGCGCGGTGCGCGCATCCAGTAGCCCCTTGGCACTCCACAGCGCCTCCCGGCGGCCGTCCGCCAGTTGCCGGTACTTGACCAGGTCGCCGCTCCAGTCCTCGCTGGAGAAGGACGCCGCATAGACGTGCGCCTGGTCCTTCACCTCGCCCGCCGCCACCGCCGGCCGCGCCGCCGAGGCCGTGCGGCTGGCGATCCGCGAGAGGATGCTGGCGAAGGCATCGATCATCTGCTGCGGGTCCTCGGCGCTGAAGAACTCGCCGCGGGAATTGATCGCCGCGTGCCAGAGGTCGTAGACGTTGTTGTCGCTGTCCGCGGCGGCCGCCGGCCAGGCGATGCTGCCATCGAGCAGCCCCTGGTAGCCGGGCCCCTCGAAGGTGCTGCCGGCCCACTGGGGCTTCTCCAGCGCGCGCCCGAGGCCCAGGCCCATGGTGAAGGTCACCAGGTGCTGCCAGGTCGCGGGGTTGTTGCGCGGGTCCCAGTACTGGCGCGTGGCGTCCGCATCGGCGGCGGCGATGTGGGGCGCCAGTTGGTTGGGGATGTCCTTGCGCGCATCGTTGGCCCAGTAGTAGAACGCCAGGTCGGCCAGGGTGTTGCCGGCCCCGTCCCGGTAGGGCGCGAGCGGCGCGTACCGCCTGCCATCCGGCAGGGTGACGTTGCCGCCATCGAGGTTGCCGACCCTGGAGCCCTCGCCCCCGTTCCACTTCCCGTCGGTCATCATCAGGTGGTAGCTGGGGCGGCAGGCGAACTGCGGTTGCTTCTGCCCACCGGGCTGGAAGTCGTAGGCCGGCCCGTCGCGCTTGGCGATGAACTTGCCGGCCCGGTCGAGCGCGACGCGCAAGGGCGTGGCGGTGTTGTAGTTGATGTCCCCCAGCCAGCGGAAGAAGTTCGCCCGGCCCTGGCTGGCGAACGGCCGGAACTGGTTGCTGCCGCTGTAGCTGACGCCGTTGCAGCCCCGCGAGGCATCCAGGGTGGTGCAGTTGCTCAGGTCCTGCCAGGTCAGCCGCACGCTCTCGGGCAGGCTGTTGAAGGCCAGGTTGGCGGCGCTCTGGGTGGCCAGGGCACGGTTGCGGTAGAAGGCGTACCAGATGGCGAAGTTGCGCCGCTCGTCGCGGCCGCCGGGCCCGGAACTGGCCGAGACGTTCACCAGGCGGTAGCAGTTGTCGTTGTCCAGCCTGCAGTTCTTCTGCAGGCTCGGGTCATACCGGTAGTAATAGGCCGGCACGCCCTTGCGGGTGCGGTCGTCGGGCCTCCAGCCGCCGGTCTTGAAGTCGGCGGCGGGGTTCTCCGCCAGGTGGTAGATGCGCCCCGTGCTCCCGCCATAGTTGGTGCTGCTGTTGAAGTTGGTGGCCTGGCCACCGGTGGGGTCGTATTGCCAGCTCACCCGATAGTCGCTGGACAGATCGACCGCACCACGCATGCCGCTGAAACCGTTGACCTGCACCCGCCTGAAGTTGAACTGATCGCTGTCGCTGATCCGGTAGTCGCTGACCCTCAGGGCACCGTTGACGAACTCGACCTTCTTCGGCACCTGGTAGTCGATGTCCGGGTTGTAGTACATCGGGTTGTAGCTGGCCGACTTCGCCCGCCGCGTATTGCGCACCCTCGTCGATTCGTAGCCGGTGACGTCGGGCACGAAGGCCCACTTCATGCTGTTGGAGTTGTCCATCGTCAGGATCAGGTTGGGCGCCACCGTCTGGGTGAGGAACAGCGGCTGCTGGCTGATGTTCAGTTGCGCGGCGCCCGCCGGCGCGGCCAGCCAGGGGCGGCCATGCCGACGATGAAAAGGTGCAGGTGATGGCGAGGGTTCATCGGCTCTCCTCAATTGGCATAGCGCCGGGCGAACACCGACTGCAGGATGACCGGCGTGCGCCCGGCATCGCCGCTGGCGAAGGCGTCGACGTAGTAGTAATCGGTGCGCAGCTGCGGCTCGCCGAGGTTGCCGAGGTTGAGGCCGCCGCCGTCGCTGGCGAAGAAGGCGGCGTGCTGGCGCAGCCTGTGCTCGAAGCGGCTCACGTTGTCGGAGCCCAGGTAGTCGACGGCGTTCTGCGCCTGGCCCCACCAGGCGTCCGGGTCGTTGCCCCAATGCCACCGCCAACGCTCGTCGCTGACGCTGCGGACGCTGGTGGCGAGCAGTACGCAAAGCCCCTTGCGATCGATGCAGCTGGTGCCGCGGCCGTCGTCTTCCCGGGTTTCGCGGGCCAGGCGCCGCTCCACCTCGCGCAAGGCCGACTCGGCGGCGTTGAAGGTGCGCGCCAGTTCCGCGCGGTTGCCGGCCAGGCGGCTTTCCAGCTGGCTGGCGGTGATGCCGGCCAGGGCCAGCAAGGTCATCATCAGCAGCATGACCAGCGCCACCATGAGCACGGCGCCGCACTGGGCCTGGGCGCTCGGGCGGGGGCTCATGGGCTCGGGTTCCTCAGGGCGACGCCGGCCAGGCCGATCTGCAGCAGGCGGCCATCGTCGGCGGGGATGGCCGGCTTGCGGCCGCTCAGCGCCTCCCAGTCGTCCAGCACGTCGCTGGCGATGCCGCCCTGCAGGCCCCGCTCGCTGGCGAACAGCAGGTACAGGTCGAGCAGCTGCACCTTGTCGCCGGCCTTGGGGACCGGCTGGAAGCTGAAGTCCACCAGGCCGTCGACCAGCACGCCGGTGGCGCCCATGCTGCCTCCCTCCAGGGCGGATGCGCAGCCCAGTTCTCCGGTGGTGCGGTCCAGCGTCAGGCGGGCCAGCACGGTGGCCGGCGCCGCGGAGAAGCCCAGCGAGGCGCCGCTGCAATCCACCTCCTCGGCCTCCATGCCGCGCTGGTAACGCACGCACAGCGCGGCGCCAGCCTGGCTGGAGGCCAGCGCCACCGTCTGCCCCGCGGCGAACGCCGGGCAGCCCCTGCCGGCCGGGCGTGGCGGGAAGGCCTCCGCGGGCATCTGCAGCTCCGGCCTGGCCCGGTAGCCGGCGCGGGCCACCAGGCGCTCGATGGAGGCGGCGGCGAAACGGGCATTGCCCTGGTTGGCCAATTGGCCGAACTGGGACTGGGCGTGGCGCCTCTGGTCGAGGAACAGCTGGGTCACGCCGAGGATCAGGAAAGCGCCGAGCAGCAGCGCCACCATCAGCTCGACCAGCGACAGCCCCCGCTGCCGACCGCGCAAGTGGCAGGCCCGCATCTCAGGGCTCCGCCCGCAGCACGTAGCTGCACACGCTGTCGTTACACAGCCTGGAACGCTCATCGACCCAGGCGACGCGGATCATCACCAGGCTCCCTGCCCCGCTCGAACAGGTTTCGGCCGGACCGCTGCGGCAGACCACGAACTGCCTGGCCAGAACAGCCGGGGTGACCGGCAGCAACCGCTCCACCCTTTCGCGCCAGCAATGGAGGTCGGCCCTGGCGACCTCGGCGCCGCCACCGCCGCGATTGCGCGAGGCGCAGTTGGCCGACTGCGACGGAAAGGCCACGTTCTCCGCCTTGAAGTAGTCGGACTCGCCATTCAGCTGGCCCGCCGCATCGAACAGCGCGTCGCGGTTGCTGCGCATCAGCTCCAGCAGCTCCTCGGCGAGCATCACCGCATTGCTGCGCAGGTTCGCGTCGACGCTGTGGCGCATCGCCTGCCCCTGCAGGGCGAGCATGCCGAGGGCGCCGACGGCGACCACCAGCAGCGCCACCAGTACCTCGATCATGCTGAAGCCGCGATGCGCCCGCCTCATGCCCCGCACCTCCCGCCGGCGGGCAGCTTCACCCGGCCGCTGCCCTGGACCCTGAGGTGGCGGCAGGACGCCTGGCTGCCCCTGGGGCAGACGCTGATGCAGAAGTCGCCGCGCACCGCGCCACCCATGCTGCCGTCGGCACGGAACTCGATTGCGGACCGCGGCGCCTCGACATCCACTTGCGCCAGCCCCGCCTGCTGGCGCAGGAGCCCGGTGCCGGCGCGCACCTCCAGCGGCCCCGCCCAGCCATCGGCCTGGGCGGCGCGGACGGACACCGGTCGGCCCCGCGTGGCCGCCTCACCACGGGCGTAGAGCAGCAGCGCGTGCAGCTGTTCCGCCGCCACCTGCGCCTGCTGGTTGCGCAGCAACTGGTTGAAGGCGGGCACGGCGAGGCTGGCAGCAATGGCCAGGAGCGCCAGGCAGACCAGCAGTTCGATCAGGCTGAAGGCGGCGGGTAGACGGAGGTTCGGCATGCTGGCCCCGGATGGCGGACGATGCGACCGGCAATCGAGCGGTCGCTGCCTATCCAGGGTGCGATGGTTGGCAATGGAGGATATGCCGGACGCATCCCTAACCTCAGCGGGATGTTCGCCACAAGTGCAAACTGAAACGTCTTACATAAATGGGAAAGGGACTACTAAAAGACCGGCCATCCCCCGCTAGCAACCACCCATCGGTTTTGCTCGCGGGAACGCCCGGGGCAGCCGTGGTGGCCGCCCCCGGCGCCTGGGCGGCGGGTTCAGCCGCCGGCCTGCTGCACGATCACCGTCTGCGCCGGCATCGGCGCCGGGAAGCCGGTGCCCAGGGCCTCCTTGATGGTGCGGTTGGTGTCGAAGTAGACCTGCCAGTAGTTGTCGTTGTGGCAGTACGGGCGCACCGCCAGCACCGGGCCGACCAGGTTGAACTCGAGAATCTCGACGTCCACCGGCGGCTCGGCGAGCACGTTGGGGACCTGCGCGATGCGTTCCTTGAGCAGCGCCGCGGCAGCGGCGTAGTCGGCCGCCCCGGACAGCTGCGCCTTGAGCTCGACGCGGCGGAAGTCGTTGTGGCTGTAGTTCTGGATGGTGTCGCCGAAGATCTTGTTGTTGCCCACCAGGGTCATCACGTTGTCCGGGGTGTTGATGGCGGTGACGAACAGGCCGATCTCCTTGACCGTGCCGGTGACCCCGGCGGCGGTGATGAAGTCGCCGACCTTGAACGGCCGCAGGACGATGATGAAGCCGCCGGCGGCGAGGTTGGCCAGCAGCCCCGACCAGGCCATGCCGATGGCCACGCCGGCCGCGGCGATCAGCGCCGCCAGGCTGGTGGTCTGCACGCCGAAGTAGCCGAGGATGCCGATCACCAGGACGATGTTGAGGGTCACGGTGATGAAGGAGCCGACGTAGCGCAGCAGGGTCGGGTCGACGCTCTGCCGGCCCAGGGCGCGCTGGACCATGCCCACCGCCATGCCGATCAGCCAGCGGCCGATCACCCAGAAGGCGATGGCGGCGAGGATCTTGATGCCGAAGGCCAGGGCGTACTGCTGCACCAGCGACCAGATTTCGTTGAACTTCTCCGTACCCACATTGACGATGTTCGTGTCGCCCATTGCCTGGCCCATCCGTTGATTGGGAAATGACCAGGGAAAAGCTAGCACGCCGTTTGCAGCTTGCCCGGACAGGTGCTCAAGCACACTGGAAGCGCTATAGTGTATTTACAACTGTAAATACAGGATATCCCATGCAGTTCGAATGGGACGAGGCCAAGAACCAGGCCAACATCCGCAAGCACGGTATCGATTTCCGCGACGTGCCGGAAATCTTCCAGCACCCGCTGCTGGCCTTGCGCGATGACCGACTCGACTACGACGAAGAGCGCTGGATCGCCATCGGCTGGCTCCGGCGGCTCGTCGGCGTGGTGGTCTATACCGAACGACGGGGCGAGGTGATCCGCATCATCTCGGCGCGCAAGGCCACACGCCAGGAGGTGAGGCGCTATGTCGAAAGCATCGAAGACTGATTGGAAGCGGCTGGTGGAACAGGGCGACGATGCCATCGACACCAGTGACATTCCCGAACTGGGCGAGGACTTCTTCCGCCACGCCGAACTGCGCGTCCCGGCCAAGCAGACCGTCACAATCCGCCTGGACGCGGACGTGCTGGAGTGGTTCAAGGCCCAGGGCAGCGGTTACCAGACGCGCATCAACCAGTTGCTGCGCCGCTACATGGAGGCCCATCGGAAGGCCTGATGACGGGGGCGATGGGTATCGCTTCGCTCCACCCATCCTACGACGGCGTTTTTCCTGCAGTTGTCCTCGGGCACCGGTGTTCCGGTCGGCGGCGGATAACCGCGAACGGTTATCCGCCCTACGCCCATGGCGGGCTTGGCGTAGGGCGAATAACGCCCCGCGTTATCCGCCGCTTGACCTTCGCCCCATGCCGCTCGGTGCCGAGCACGAAGCCGCCCCCAAGCCGCGCCAAGCCCAACCACGAAGTTGCCGGCAAGGAAGGTGAAACGGCGGATAACCGCGAACGGTTATCCGCCCTACGGTCGGGCTCAGCCATCGCGGATCAATCCGCGCCTACACCGCCAGCTCCCAATGCGGCATCACCGTCACCCGCACCTCCGGATCGTGGCTGCCGCCGCCGAGGATCACCCCGCGCAGCGGCGAGACGTCGGCGAAGTCGCGGCCCCAGGCCAGGGTGATGTGTTCCAGGGCCGGGAGGATGTTGTTGGTGGGGTCGAAGTCCACCCAGCCGTTGGCCGGGCAGTACAGCGACACCCAGGCGTGGGAGGCGTCGGCGCCGATCAGGCGCGGTTGGCCGGGTGGCGGGCGGGTCAGCAGGTAGCCACTGACGTAGCGGGCGGCCAGGCCGCGCGAGCGCAGGCAGGCGAGCATCAGGTGGGCGAAGTCCTGGCACACGCCGCGGCGGCGTTCCAGCACCTCGATCAGCGGCGTCGCCACTTGGGTGGCTTCGGCGTCGAAGGCGAATTCGTCGAAGATCTTCTGCATCAGCGCCGCCGCGCCTTCCAGCAGTGGCCGCCCGAGCGGGAAGCAGTCGGCGGCGAACTCGGCGAACTGGCGCTTGATGCGCACGTAGGGCGATTCCATGCGGAAGCGGCAGGCTTCCAGTTCCTCCGCCGACAGGGCGCGGCCGCTGAAGGCCAGGCCGGCGACTACCCGTTCCCAGGCCGGCGAAGCCTGCAATTGCAGCGGCGGGCGCTGCAGCACCTCGACCTGCAGGCGGGCGTTCACCTGCAACTCGTCGTGGGGGCGTTCGAAGGCCAGGCGCGTCAGCGGATTGCCGAACACGTCGAAACCGTCGCTGCGCTGGGTGGGCTGCGGCTCGATCTGCAGTTCGCGGCCCAGGCAGCGCTGCCAGGGGCATTCACGTGGCCACAGGTGCAGCAGCTGCTGCGACAGCGACACCGGCGCGGCATAGCGGTAGCGGGTGTCGTGGAACACCTGGTAGCGCGCCACTTGCGCGGGGGCGGGGCGGAGCTGGGCTTCGGCCATCAGGTGGATACCGTGCGCTGGCTGATGTCGTCGACGTGGGCGAAGTAGCGCAGGCCCAGGCGGTCGGAGACCTGGCCGGCGCCTTGCGCCAGTTCGCGCAGCAGGCGCGCCAGGCCGGCGAGCACCTCGTCCTGCCCGGCGCTGCCGAACAGCGCGTTCTCCAGGGTGGCGAAGTCGAAGGCCAGCAGGCGCGCGGTGAGCAGCGTCAGTTCCTGCTCGCGGGGCATGCCGAACTCCTGGTGCAGGCGCTCCAGGGAGCGCTCCAGGGCCTGCAGCTGGAAGTACAGGGCGTGGGGGTTCTGCTCGTGCAGCAACAGCAGGTCGAGCACCGGGATCGCCTGGGGCCCGGCGAGGTAGCGCGAGCGGTAGGTGATGGTGCTGTTGCCCAGTTCCAGCAGCCACTCCAGGGCGCCCGGGTCCCAGGCCGCGCCGCCGTCGAGGAAACCGGCGATGGCGTCGGCGAAGAACTGGATGCGCTCGATGCGCCGGCCGATCATCAGGAAGCGCCAGCCGTCGTCGCGGGTCATGTCGTCGAGGGCGAAGCCGGACAGCGCCGCCAGCGACATCAGCAGGCGGTTGAGGAAGTCCAGGGCGTCGCCCAGTTCGGTGTCGCGCGCGTCCAGCGCCTGCAGGTCGCGCTGCAGTTCCATCAGCGCCAGCCAGTTCTCCCGCGACAGCCGCCCGCGCACCTGGGCGGCGGCCCAGTGCAGGCGGCGCAGGTTGGCGCTGAGGCTGTTGCCCCAGTGCTCGTCCAGCAGGGCCGCCAGCAGGCGCTGTTCCAGCGGTGCCTCGCCCTGGGGGACCAGGCCCATGGCGCCGGCCAGGTCCAGCGCGCTGCGCAGGGCCTGCTCGTCGCCGTCGGCGTCGACGTAGCGCGACAGCACCACGCGCAGCAGGCGCGCGTCGTCGTCGCAGCGCTCGGCGTAGCGGCCGAACCAGTAGAGGTTCTCCACCACCCGCGAGGGCAGGTACGGGTCCTGCCGGATCAGGTCGCGCGCGCCTATGTTGCGCGGCCGCAGGGGCTCGCCGTGGACCGGGCGGTCGGCCAGCACCCAGGTGTCCTTGCTGGCCCCGCCGCGCTGCATGGAGACCACCTCGGCGTCCGCCGCCGAGGCCACCCGCGTCAGGCCGCCGGGCATCACCCAGTAGCGCCCGTCGCTGCCGGCCACGGCGAACACGCGCATGCCGATGGCGCGGGATTGCAGCTCGCCGCGCGCGCCGCGTTGCTGCCAGACCGGCGCCTGGGACAGCTGCGCCTGGCGCTGCGCCACGTAGGCATGGGGCTGCGCGCGCAGGCGCTGGCTCAGCTCGGCGCGGGCCGCCGGGCCCAGAGTGTGGCCGAACAGGGGTTCGAAGCTCTGCGAGGGGAAGGCCGGCTTGATGACCAGGCGGTCCAGTTCGGCCAGCGCCGTGTCCAGGGCGCCCGGCTCGCCGCACCAGCGCGTCTGCACCGCCGGCAGCAGCAGGTCCTCGCCGAACAGCGCGCGGCTGGCCGCGGGCAGGAAGCCCAGCAGCCCCGGCGACTCCAGCACGCCGCTGCCCAGGGCGTTGGCCACCAGCACGCGGCCGCGGCGCACGGCATCCAGCAGGCCGGGCACGCCGAGAGCGGAGTCGGTGCGCAGTTCCAGGGGGTCGCAGAAGTCGTCGTCCAGGCGCCGCAGCACCGCATGCACGCGCTTCAGGCCGCCGAGGGTCTTCAGGTACAGGGTGGCGTCGCGCACCGTCAGGTCGTGGCCTTCCACCAGCGGGAAGCCCAGCTGGCGCGCCAGGTACAGGTGCTCGAAGTAGGTCTCGTTGAAGCGCCCCGGGGTCAGCAGCACCACCAGCGGCGTCTCGCCGTCGGCCGGGGCGCAGTGCGCGAGGGTTTCCTGCAGGGTGCGGAAGTAGCCGGCCAGGTACTGCACGCGCAGTTCACGGTACAGCTCCGGCAGGGCGCGGGAGATGATCTGCCGGTTCTCCAGGGCGTAGCCGGCGCCGGAGGGCGCCTGGGTGCGGTCGGCGAGCACGTGCCAGCGGCCGTCGGCATCGCGTGCCAGGTCGACGGCATAGCTGTGCAGGTAGATGCCGCCGGGCACCGGCAGGCCGCTGCAGGGCCAGAGGAAGTTGGGGTGGCCGTAGACCAGCTCGCTGGGCAGCACGCCCTCGGCGAGCAGGCGCTGCTCGCCGTAGAGGTCGGCCAGCAGCGCATTGAGCACCCGCCCACGCTGCGCCACGCCGGCGGCGATGCCCGCCCACTCCTCGGCGGACAGCAGGTTGGGCAGCAGGTCCAGCTCCCAGGGGCGGTCGGCGCCCTTGGGGTCGGCGTAGACGTTGTAGGTCACGCCGTTTTCCTGGATCTGCCGCGCCAGCAGGGCCTGGCGCTGCTCCAGCTGCGCGGCGCTGGCGCGCTCCAGGCGCTGAACCAGGCGTTGCCAGTGCGGGCGAACGCCGCCCGCGGCGTCCAGCAGTTCGTGGTACGCCGTGGCGGACAGCGGGTAGTGGGCGAGCAACTCGGACATCAGGGACTCGGCGTGCAAGGCGGCCTGTTCACTTTAGCGGGCGGCGGCGCTCATGTCCGCCGCAGGTCGAGGGTCATCGGCAATTCGGCGTCGGCGCGCGGCGCCTCCACGCTCATCTTGCCGGGCGTGTGGCCATGCCGGAAGAAGCGCGCCAGGCGCCGGCTCTCGGCCTCGTAGGCGTTCACCGGGAAGCTGTCGTAGCTGCGCCCGCCGGGGTGGCTGACGTGGTACTGGCAGCCGCCGAGGGAGCGTTGCATCCAGGTGTCGACGATGTCGAAGACCAGCGGTGCCTGCACGCCGATGGTCGGCTGCAGGCAGGAGGCCGGCTGCCAGGCGCGGTAGCGCACCGCGGCGACGTATTCGCCGACCTGGCCGGTGGGCCGCAGCGGCACCGGGCGACCGTTGCAGGTGACCACGTAGCGCTCCGCGGCCATGCCGCTCACCTTCAGTTGCACGCGCTCCAGGGACGAGTCCACGTAGCGCACGGTGCCGCCGCTGGCGCCCTCCTCGCCCAGCACGTGCCAGGGCTCCAGGGCCTGGCGCAGTTCCAGGTCGATGCCCTTCACCGCGTAGTCGCCGTATTTCGGGAAGCGGAACTCGAAGTGCGGCGCGAACCAGTCGCTGCGCAGCGGGTAGCCGAAGGCGTTGAGCTCGTGGATGACGTCGGCGAAGTCCTGCTCGACGAAGTGCGGCAGCAGGAAGCGGTCGTGCAGCTCGGTGCCCCAGCGCACCAGCTTCGGCGGCGCGTAGGGCTCGGCCCAGAAGCGCGCCACCAGGGCCCGCAGCAGCAGTTGCTGGGCCAGGCTCATGCGCGCGTGGGGCGGCATTTCGAAGGCGCGCAGCTCCAGCAGGCCGAGGCGCCCGGAGGCGCTGTCCGGCGAGTACAGCTTGTCGATGCAGAATTCGGCGCGATGGGTGTTGCCGGTGACGTCCACCAGCAGGTTGCGCAGCAGGCGGTCGACCAGCCAGGGCGGGCAGTCGGCGCCCGGCTCGGGCATCTGCGCAAAGGCGACCTCCAGTTCGTAGAGGGCGTCGTTGCGCGCCTCGTCCACCCGCGGCGCCTGGGAGGTCGGGCCGATGAACAGGCCGGAGAACAGGTAGGACAGCGAGGGGTGGTTGTGCCAATAGCTGACCAGGCTGCGCAGCAGGTCCGGGCGGCGCAGGAAGGGCGAATCCGCCGGGGTGGCGCCGCCGAGGACGAAGTGGTTGCCGCCGCCGGTGCCGACGTGGCGGCCGTCGACCATGAACTTCTCGCTGGACAGCCGCGACTGGCGCGCCGCCTCGTAGAGGAACTCGGTGCGCTCGGCCAGCTCGTCCCAGTTCGCCGAGGGGTGGATGTTCACTTCGATCACGCCCGGGTCGGGGGTGACGCGGAAGTTCACCAGGCGCGGGTCGGCCGGCGGCTCGTAGCCTTCCAGCAGCACCGGGCAGCCCAGCTCGCCGGCGGTGGCCTCGATGGCGGCGACCAGCTCCAGGTAGGCCTCAAGTTCCGCCAGCGGCGGCATGAACAGGTACAGGCGGCCGTCGCGCGGCTCGGCGCAGAGCGCGGTGCGGGTGATCCAGCCGGCGGACTGGTGCATCAGCGGCTGGCGCGTGGCGTCCGGCCCGCCCGGGGTGCGTTCGCGGCTCGGCTGCTGCATCTGCGCGGCGCGGCGCAACGGCGGCTGGGCCACGCTCGGGTCGGCCGGGTTGACGTAGGGATAGTCGGCTTCGCTGGCCCAGGGCTGCGAATCCAGCGGCAGGCGGTAGCCCATGGCCGAGTCGCCGGGAATCAGCCGGCAATGCTCGCCGCGCAGGAACCAGCGGCCGCTCTCCCAGGAGTCGCCGGCGGCGCTGCGGGCCAGCGGCAGCACCTGGCCGACTTCCTCGCCCAGGCCGCGCTCGAATACCTTGCACAGGCGCTCGCGCTCCAGCGGATCGCTCAGGCGCGCGTCTTCCGGGGTGACGTTGGCCGGCAGCCGGCGTTCGCGCCAGAGGTAGTAGAACCAGTCCTCGTAGGCGGCGAACAGGGTGTCGCCGGACAGCCCCAGGCGCCCGGCCAGGCGGCGCAGGAAGCGTGCGGCCAGGGCGGCGTCGGCGCCGTAGCTGCGGCCTTCCTCGGCGTAGAGCATGGGGTTGTTCCACAGCGGCTCGCCGTCGCGCCGCCAGAAGCAGTTCAGCGACCAGCGCGGCAGCTGTTCGCCGGGGTACCACTTGCCCTGGCCGAAGTGCACCAGGCCCTTGGGTGCGTAGTGGCGGCGCAGGCGGTGGAACAGGTCGGCGGCCAGGCGGCGCTTGTTCGGGCCCAGGGCGGCGGTGTTCCACTCGGGGTCGTCGGGATGGTCGATGGCGACGAAGGTCGGCTCGCCGCCCATGGTCAGGCGCACGTCCTGCTCGGCGAGGTCGGCGTCGATGCGCGAACCCAGCTCGCGGATCGCCTGCCACTGTTCCTCGCTGTAGGGCTTGGTCACCCGCGGCGCTTCCCACACGCGCTCCACGCGCATCTCGTGGCTGAACGTCACCTCGCACTCTTCCAGCGCGCCGCTGATCGGCGCCGCCGAGGACGGCTCGGGGCTGCAGGCCAGGGGGATGTGGCCTTCGCCGGCGAACAGCCCGGAGGTGGGGTCCAGCCCCACCCAGCCGGCGCCGGGCAGGTAGACCTCGGCCCAGGCGTGCAGGTCGGTGAAGTCCACCTCGGTGCCGCTGGGGCCGTCCAGGGACTTCTGGTCGGCGGTGAGCTGGATCAGGTAGCCGGACACGAAGCGCGCCGCCAGGCCCAGGTGGCGCGCCAGCTGGACCAGCAGCCAGGCCGAGTCGCGGCAGGAGCCGGAGGCCAGTTCCAGGGTCTGCTCGGGCGTCTGCACGCCGGGCTCCATGCGGATCAGGTAGCGCACGTCGCCGGCCAGGCGCTGGTTCAGCGCGACCAGGAAGTCCACGGTGGGGCTGGCCTCGCGCGGCACCCCGGCGAGGTATTCGGCGAACCGCGGGCTGGCCGGCTGGCGCGCCAGGTAGGGCGCCAGCTCGCGCTGCTCGTCGGCGCCGTAGGCGAAGGGGAACTGCTCGGCGTAGGGCTCGAGGAAGAAGTCGAAGGGGTTGAACACCGCCATCTCGGCGACCAGGTCCACCTCCACCCGCAGTTCCTCGGTCTTCTCCGGGAACACCAGGCGCGCCAGGTAGTTGCCCTGGGGTCCTGCTGCCAGTTGATGAAGTGCTTGCCCGGGGCGACCTTCAGCGAATAGCCGAGAATGCGCGTGCGGCTGTGCGGCGCCGGGCGCAGGCGCACCAGCTGCGGGCCGAGGTTCACGGCGCGGTCGTAGCGGTAGTGGGTGACGTGCTGCAAGGCGACATGGATCGACACGGCGGGCCTCCTGCGGGCCTGGGCGACACAGCTTCCGCGCAAGTCCCGTGCCAGCCGCCAGGGGCCGTAGAACGGGCTGCGCACGGGCGCCGGGCACCATCGCGGGCCCAGGGGCGCATGCCGGGCACGGGAGCGCACGGAAATGGGGCGCCCGGTGGGGATAGCCTAGACCTTGGGGTGTGACAGGGGGAGAAGGTTGGGTGGTCTTTCGTTGGAGCGAGGTTGCTCGCGAACGGGGGTTGGCTGGGGATTTTGGGCTGTAGAGCGCCCTCTCCCCAACCCTCTCCCTGAAGGGAGAGGGGGCTTGTCCGTGCCAACGTCAACAATGGCTTTAACCGGAAGCGCCGGAGCTGCCGGCTGACTCGGGAATACCCAAGCGCTCCGAACGGTCCCCTCTCCCTTCAGGGAGAGGGTTAGGGAGAGGGAGCGGAGTCCCCCACGCACCGACGTCGCATGGAAGCTCCGGCGTCAGCTACAACTCCCCGGCAACGAAGCGATCCAGCGCTCCAGCACCTCCAGCCCTTCCTTGTGCACCAGCGCGCGCCCCAGCTCGGGCATCATCTCCCCGGGCTTGTCGCTGCCGACGCGGTAGGTCAGCACCGACAGCTCCGGGTGCCCCGGGTGGATGTCCTCGCGGCGCCCGCCGGTGCCGCCGCCGGCCGCCACCGGTTGCTTGCAGAAGCCGTAGTTCACCCCCAGCTCGGCGTGGGCGTCGAGGTACAGGCCCGAGGTACGCGCCGCGCCCTTGGGGTTGTGGCAGTGGCCGCAGTTGGCGTCGAGGTAGCTGCGCGCCTGCTTCTCCAGACTCTCGCCTTCGCGCGGGTGGCCCCACAGGGCGTTCTGCGGCACCTGCGCCAGTTCCGGCAGGCCCTGCAGGAAACCGCGCGCCTGCCAATGGCGCAGCTGGTTGTCGCTGCCTTCGGCGTAGGCGAAGTCCTTGTTCAGGTGCCGGGCCTTGGGCCCCAGCGGGGCGATGCCGGCGCCCTTGGTCTCGGCGTGGCACTCGGAGCACTGGTTGGCGTCCGGCACCATGTAGGTGAAGGCCACCTTCTGCCCGGCTGCATCCCGCAGCTCCAGGGCCTGGCTGTCGCCGGCCAGCTCCAGGCGGGCTTCCTTCTGCCCGGCGTCCCACACGTAGGGCAGCGCCGTCCAGCCGTCCTTCTGCTTCACCAGCACGCGGGTCTCGACCAGGCGCACCTTCGCCAGGTCCAGGCCCTGCTGCGGGTCGCGGTCGTCCTGGGCGTTCTCCAGCAACTGGCCCTGGCCGTCGGTGGGGTAGTAGAAGGTCTTGGTCAGCACCGTGCCCAGCGGGTAGTCGAAGTGGTCGTCGGCGTATTTCGCCGCCTGCCCTTCGGGCATCCACACCGTGCGCAGCTTGTGCGCGTAGTCGGTGAACAACGGAGTGTTGAGGTCGTAGGGCAGCACCTCGGCGGCAGGCTTCAGGTGGCCCTCGCCCAGGCGCAGCATGCCCCAGCCGCTGAGGACCTGCGGGTAGTCGTCGCCCTCGGGCTGGTAGCGCGGCTTCGCCTCCTGCCCGCACCCGGCCAGCGCGACGGCCAGGGCGAGCGACAGCCAGGCGCAGGCGGCTCGCGTCATGCCTTGCCCCCCTTCTCGCCCAGGCCGGCCTGTTCGATCTTCGGCAGCGGCTTGAGCTTGCAGCGGTGGCCGCTCATGTCGGTGCTGATGTTCTTGTAGCCGTTGGGCCCGTCGACGTTGACGATGCCGGCGTCGCCGTTGTCGATGCAGATGGCCAGGTCGTCCGGCAGCTTGCCGTCGACCAGCTTCTTCTGGTTCACGTAGCCGTCCCAGAGGATGTCCGGCAGGCGCCCGTTCAGGCCGAACTTGGCGATCTTCAGCGCCTTCAGCTCCAGGTGGTCGGGCTGTCGCCGCCGGGACCGAAGGTGTTGCCGTGGATGTAGATGCCCTCGGGGTAGGGGTCGAAGTTCGGCTGCGTCGCCTTGTCCGAGTAGTTGGTGCTGTAGTAGCTGCTGATGATGACGTTGGCGGTCTTGTGGTCGCCGATCCTGTTGTCGAAGATCTCCACGTCGTCGTTGGAGTTCACCACCACCCCGGAACCGGCCGGGACGCTGGCCACCGGCGTGCCCTTGTGGCCGAAGTTGTCGTGGTTGTTGCCCTGCACGTCGTTGTTGAACACCCGGCTGCCACGCCCCGGCTGCTGCAGGTTGGGCATGTTGAAGACGAGGATGCCGCCGGTGTTGCCGGTGGCGACGTTGTCGTAGACGTCGGCGCCGATGGTGTTCTCGATCTCGATGCCGGCGACGTTGCGCTCGGCGCGGTTGTTGCGCACCACCACGTTGCGCGACTGGCCGACGTAGATGCCGGCGTCGGACGCGCCTATCGCCACGTTGCCGTCCAGCAGTACGTTCTCGGTCTGCACCGGGTACAGGCCGTAGGCGCCGTTCTCGGTGGCCGGGCCGTTGGTCCACTCGGTGCGCACGTTGCGGATGACGATGTTCTTCCCGCCCAGGACCTTGAGCGCGTCGCCCTTGCTGTCCTCGATGGCCAGGTTCTCGATGGTGAAGTCCGAGGCGTCCACCAGCAGGCCTTCGGCGCCAGCCTTCTGGTTGCGGAAGCTGAGGATGGTCTTGTCCATGCCGTCGCCGCGAATGGTGATGCCGTCCACCTTGAGGCTGAGGCCGCGATCGAGGTGGTAGGTGCCGGCGGGGATCGCGATGACCTCGCCGGGCTTGGCCTTGATCAGCCGGGCCTGCAAGTCTTTCTGGAAGTCCGCGCTGACCGCGGCGGTGGGTTTGTCCTGCTCGCCGCAGGCGGCCAGGAGCACGGCGAGGCTGAGGAGGGACAGGGCGGCGCGACGCATGGCGGGGTCTCCGGTCTTGTTTTTATGATTTTGGAACTATAGTACCAAAATGTTTCTGTGAATAGACCGGGTGCAGTCGTCTCCCTGTAGGAGCGAGCTTGCTCGCGAACGGCGTTTCCCGGATACGCTGGTATCAGACCGACCTCCGCCCCCTCTCCCCAGCCCTCTCCCTGAAGGGAGAGGGGGCTTGTCCGTGCCGAGAGAGGTGATGGTGTCAGCCGGAAACCGCTGGCGCTGCCGGCTGACTCAGGAATACCCGAGCACTCCGAACGGTCCCCTCTCCCTTCAGGGAGAGGGGCGGACTTATCCTAGGCTCCGTCGTTGCCGGTAGGCTCCGTTCGCGAGCAAGCTCGCTCCTACGAAAGCAGCCCGGGAAATGAAAACGGGGCCTTGCGGCCCCGTCGTCGGTCATGCTTCTCAGCGCGGTATGTTCGGCTGGCGCTTGGTGGTGCGCTTCTTGCCCTTGGCGTAGGCCGCTGCCTTGCCCTCCTCGTCCTTGTTCCACGGGCGCGAGCCGTCACTGGCGCGCGGCGGCAGGCCGGTGTGCTGGGTCAGCAGCGGCTTGCCGGTCTTCTTGCTGCCCACCGGCGTGGAGTTCTTGCGCCGGGCGCTCTGGTAGCCGCCGTCGCCGTCGGGCTGGTGGGTGGGGATCAGCTGGTGCTTGCCGTTGCCGATCAGGTCGGCGCGCCCCATGTCCTTGAGCGCCTCGCGCAGCATCGGCCAGTTGTTCGGGTCGTGCCAGCGCAGGAAGGCCTTGTGCAGGCGGCGGTGACGCTCGCCCTTGACGATGTTCACGCCCTCGCTCTTGTAGGTGACCTTGCGCAGCGGGTTCTTGCCCGAGTGGTACATGGCCGTGGCGGTGGCCATCGGCGAGGGATAGAAGGCCTGCACCTGGTCGGCGCGGAAGCCGTTGCGCTTGAGCCACAGGGCGAGGTTCATCATGTCCTCGTCGGTGGTGCCCGGGTGCGCGGCGATGAAGTACGGGATCAGGTACTGCTCCTTGCCCGCCTCCCTGGTGAACTTCTCGAACATCTGCTTGAAGCGGTCGTAGCTACCGATGCCCGGCTTCATCATCTTCGACAGCGGGCCCTGCTCGGTGTGCTCCGGGGCGATCTTCAGGTAGCCGCCGACGTGGTGCGTGACCAGCTCGCGGACGTACTCCGGCGACTCCACCGCCAGGTCGTAGCGCAGGCCCGAGGCGATGAGGATCTTCTTCACCCCCGGCAGGTCGCGGGCACGGCGGTACAGCTGGATCAGCGAGGAGTGGTCGGTGTTGAGGTTGTCGCAGATGCCGGGGAACACGCACGACGGCTTGCGGCAGTGCTTCTCGATCTCCGGGTCCTTGCAGGCGATGCGGTACATGTTGGCGGTCGGCCCGCCGAGGTCGGAGATCACCCCGGTGAAGCCCGGCACCTTGTCGCGGATCTCCTCGATCTCGCGGATGATCGAGTCTTCCGAGCGGTTCTGGATGATCCGCCCCTCGTGCTCGGTGATGGAGCAGAAGGTGCAGCCGCCGAAGCAGCCCCGCATGATGTTCACCGAGAAACGGATCATCTCGTAGGCCGGGATCTTCTCGCCGCCGTAGGCCGGGTGCGGCACGCGGGCGTACTGCAGACCGAAGACGTAGTCCATTTCCTCGGTGGTCAGCGGGATGGGCGGCGGGTTGAACCACACGTCGGTCTCGCCGTGGCGCTGCACCATGGCCCGGGCGTTGCCGGGGTTGGTCTCCAGGTGCAGCACGCGGTTGGCGTGGGCGTAGAGCACCGGGTCGTTCTTCACCTTCTCGAAGGACGGCAGGCGGATGACGGTGTGCTCGCGGGTCAGCCTGGGGTTGGGCAGCAACTGCACCACCTTGGCTTCGTTCGGGTCCTCCTGCGGGCCCTTGTCCTGCTCGATGGCGCAGGCGGCGGTGTCCTGGGTGTTGACGTAGGGGTTGATGATCTTGTCGATCTTGCCCGGGCGGTCGATGCGCGTGGAGTCCAGCTCGAACCAGCCCTCGGGGTGTCGCGGCGCACGAAGGCGGTGCCGCGCACGTCGGTGATCGCTTCGATCGGCTCGCCGGCCGACAGCCGCTGGGCCACTTCCACCACGGCGCGCTCGGCGTTGCCGAACAGCAGGATGTCGGCCTTGGCGTCCATCAGGATGGAATGGCGGACCTTGTCCTGCCAGTAGTCGTAGTGGGCGATGCGGCGCAGCGAGGCCTCGATGCCGCCGAGCACGATCGGCACGCCCTTGTACGCCTCGCGGCAGCGCTGGCTGTAGACCATGCTGGCGCGGTCCGGGCGCTTGCCGGCATTGCCGCCGGGGGTGTAGGCGTCGTCGGAGCGGATCTTCCGGTCGGCAGTGTAGCGGTTGATCATCGAGTCCATGTTGCCGGCGGCCACGCCGAAGAACAGGTTCGGCTTGCCCAGCTTCATGAAGTCGTCCTTCGACTGCCAGTCGGGCTGGGCGATGATGCCCACGCGGAAGCCCTGGGCTTCCAGCAGGCGGCCGATGATGGCCATGCCGAAGGACGGATGGTCGACGTAGGCGTCGCCGGTGACGATGATGATGTCGCAGGAATCCCAGCCCAGCTGATCCATCTCCGCCCGGCTCATCGGCAGGAAGGGCGCCGGGCCGAAACACTCGGCCCAGAACTTGGGATAGTCGAACAGCGGCTTGGCGGCTTGCATCACGGGCACCGGGGTATCTCTAGGAATAGGGTCGCAAAATCGCGGGCGCGGAATATAGCACAAAAAGTGAACAATTCCGACCGGGACGCTGGGGTTTTTCCCGGTGCCGGACGACCGCCGGACGGGGACGATTGGCGGCGCCGCCGCGATGGCAACTGGCTATACTCGCTCCACCGTATCAACAGGCTTGGCCGCAGCGGCCGGGAACAGGGAGTGTCAGCCGTGCGTCATCTGTGGTGTCTGTTGTTTCTCCTGCTCGGTTGCGCCAGCGCCGCGGCCCAGCCCCTGGTACTCGACGAACGGGCCAGCGGGCGCTGGCTGAACGACGGCCTGATGCTGCTGGAAGACCCGGGCGCGCGCCTGGACCTGCAGCAGGCGCGCGGGCGGGACGATGCCTTCGTGCCCGCCAGGGGCCGCACCAGCGTCGGCCAGAGCCCCAACCCCTGGTGGCTGCGCCTGGACCTCGAGCGCCAGGCCACCCCGCCCGGCGGCTGGTGGCTGGAGGTGGACGCGGTCAACCTGCTCGACCTGCGCCTGTACCTGCCCGACGGCCGGGGCGGCTACCGCGAGCTGCGCTCGGGCGAGGCGGTGCCCTTCGCCGAAGGCCGCGACCGCAGCTACCGCCGCCCGGTGTTCCACCTGCCCGCCGGCGAAGGCCCGCTGCGCCTGTACCTGCGCAGCCTGGACCCGGCCGGCAACTCCTTCCCGCTGCGCATCTGGTCGCAGGACGACCTGCAGGACCACCGCGCCGAGACCAACCTGTTCCTCGGCGGCGTCTACGGGCTGATCGCCGCGCTGCTGCTGTACAACCTGTTCATCCTGGTCAGCCTGCGCGACCGCGCCTACTTCTGGTACGTGCTCACCACCGGCTTCGCCCTGCTGTTCAGCATGGGCATGACCGGCCACGCCTTCGAGCTGCTCTGGCCGGACGCCGCGGTGCCCTGGTGGCTGAACCGCATCACCCTGCCCTCGCTGTGGGGCCTGTGCGTCACCCGCTTCACCCAGACGCTGCTGCAGACCCGCCGCAACGTGCCCTGGGCGCACCACCTGCTGACGCTGAACTGCCTGCTGTACGTCGCCTCGGTGCTGCTCAACGTCTTCGTCGGCCGCTCCGAGGCCGGCTGGGTGCTGGCCACCACCACCTTCGTCGGCATCCCGGCGGCGCTCGGCGCGGCCATCACCCGCTCGCTGCAGGGCTCCCTGCCGGCGCGCCTGTACCTGGTGGGCTTCGGCCTGGTGCTGTCCAGCGTGAGCATCTCGGTGATGCGCGCCCTGGGCGTGGTGCAGCCGTCGCCGACCACCGCCTACCTGTTCCCGGTATCGGTGGCCATGGAGTCCATCCTGTTCTCCTTCGCCCTGACCTCGCGCATCCAGGAACTCAAGCGCGAGAAGGCCCAGGCCCTGGGGCAGGCCAACCGCGAGAAGAGCGCGCGCATGACCCTGCTGCAGAGCGCGCAGAACGACCTGGCACAGGCCGTGGCCGCGCGCACCGCCGAGCTGACGCAGAGCAACCGCCTGCTGCTGGAGCGCGAGGCCCAGCTGCGCCATGCCGCGCACAACGACCCGCTCACCGGGCTGCCCAACCGCCGCTACCTGGTGGAGCATGCCGAGCAGGCGCTGCAGCACGCCCAGCAGCACGGCGAGAGCCTGGCGCTGATGCTGATCGACCTCGACCACTTCAAGCCGATCAACGACAGCCACGGGCACGACGCCGGCGACTTCATGCTCCAGCACGTCGGCCACCGCCTGCGCCAGTGCGTGCGCTCCAGCGACTGCGTGGCGCGCCTGGGCGGCGACGAGTTCGCCGCGCTGGTGTCCGGCCCCGACGCCGAAGGCCACGCCCGGGAGATCGCCGTGCGCCTGCTCAGCGAGCTGTCGCGGCCGGTGCAGTTCGACCGCCTGGAGCTGAGCATCACCCCGAGCATCGGCGTGGCCATCTACCCGCGCCACGCCCTGCAGTTCGCCAAGCTGTACAAGGCCGCCGACCAGGCGCTGTACCAGGTCAAGGGCAGCGGCCGGGCCAGCTACGCGCTGGCCGGGGAGGACGGCGGCAACGGCGACTTCTGGCTGGAGACGCTGAAGACTTCGGACCGGTTGGTCTAGGCGCTGTACTTGCGAGGCACCCGCGCAGTGACCTTGGTCAGCAGTTCGTAGCCGATGGTGCCGGCGTTGGCGGCCACCTCGTCCACCGGCAACTGCGCGCCCCAGAGTTCCACCGGGGCGCCGACGGCCACGTCGGGCAGGTCGGTGAGGTCCACCGCCAGCATGTCCATGGAGACCCGTCCGGCCAGCGGCGCGCGGCGGCCGTCGACCAGCACCGGCGTGCCGCTGGGCGCATGGCGCGGGTAGCCGTCGGCGTAGCCGCAGCTGACGGTGCCGATGCGCGATGGCCGTCCGGCCACCCAGGTGGCGCCATAGCCGACGCTCTCGCCCACCGCCACCTCGCGGATGGCCATCACCTGCGCGTGCAGGCTCATGGCCGGGCGCAGGCCCATCTCGGCCGCGCCCAGGTCGGCGAAGGGCGAGGCGCCGTAGAGCATGATGCCGGGGCGGATCCAGTCCATGTGCGCCGCCGGGATGCTCAGCACGGCGGCGGAGTTGGCCAGCGAGCGCTGGTCGAAGTCCAGGTCGAGCAGGCCGAGGAAGCATTCCAGCTGCTCTTCGGTGAGCGCGTGGCCGCGATCGTCGGCGCAGGCGAAGTGGCTCATCAGGTTCAGCTCGGCGACCTGCGCGGCGCCGCGCAGGCTCGGGAAGACCGCGCGCAGGGCCGCGGCGGAGAAGCCCAGGCGGCGCATGCCCGAATCCAGCTTGAGCCAGACGTTGAGCGGGCGCGGCAGGCTGCTGGCCAGCAGCGTCGCCAGTTGCTCCGGCCCCTGCACGGCGATGTCCAGGCGCAGTTGCGAAGCCACCCGGCACTCGCTCGGCTCGAAGCAGCCCTCCAGCAGCAGGATGCGCGCGGTGCCGTGCAGCGCCCGGACCTCGGCGGCCTCCTCCAGGCAGGCCACGGCGAAGCCGTCGGCGTCGTCATGCAGCGCGGTCACCACCTCGCGCACGCCATGCCCGTAGGCATTGGCCTTGACCACGGCAAACGCCTCGCGGCCCGGCGCGCAGCGCTTGGCCAGGGCGTAGTTGTGCTGGATGGCGGAGAGATCGATATGGGCGATGAGGGGGCGCATGGGGGTCCCGAGCTACAAGCTGAGCAGAACGAGGAGCATAACCGCCCCGCCGCCGCAGCAGCAGGAAAACATGGGCGCAGGAGCGGACCTTGTCCGCGATGGCTGGAGGTTTCGGCGCGGATCGCGGATGAGATCCGCTCCTACGCCACGCCACCCGCGGCATTCACCTGTAGGAGCGCGCCCTGCGCGCGAATCGCGGGCAGGGCCCGCTCCTACAAAAACACGGCGCTCCCCGCAGGGGGCGTTATTCGTCTTCGAAGTTGTACATCCCCGGGGCGAGGTTCTCGAAGCGCGTGAAGCGTCCGAGGAAAGCCAGGCGCACGGTGCCGATGGGGCCGTTACGCTGCTTGCCGATGATGATTTCGGCGACGCCCTTGAACTCGGTCTCCGGGTGGTACACCTCGTCGCGGTAGACGAACATGATCACGTCGGCGTCCTGCTCGATGGCGCCGGATTCGCGCAAGTCGGAGTTCACCGGGCGCTTGTTGGGGCGCTGTTCCAGGGAGCGGTTGAGCTGCGACAGCGCCACCACCGGGCAGTTGAATTCCTTGGCCAGGGCCTTGAGCGAGCGGGAGATCTCGGAGATCTCGTTGGTGCGGTTGTCGCCGGAGGAGCCGGGGATCTGCATCAGTTGCAGGTAGTCGACCATGATCAGGGCGATCTCGCCGTGCTCACGGGCCAGGCGCCGGGTGCGCGCGCGCATTTCCGAGGGCGAGATGCCGGCGGTGTCGTCGATGAACAGCTTGCGTTCGTTGAGCAGGTTGACCGCCGAGGTCAGGCGCGGCCAGTCGTCGTCGTCGAGCTTGCCCGAACGCACCTTGGTCTGGTCGATGCGGCCCAGGGACGAGAGCATACGCATCACGATCGAGTCCGAGGGCATCTCCAGGGAATACACCAGCACCACCTTGTCGGTGCGCAGCACCGCGTTCTCCACCAGGTTCATGGCGAAGGTGGTCTTGCCCATGGACGGACGGCCGGCGACGATGACCAGGTCGGCCGGCTGCAGGCCGCTGGTCTTCTCGTCGAGGTCGGTGAAGCCGGTGGAGATGCCGGTGAAGGCGTCGTTGGTGTTGAACAGGTGGTCGATCCGGTCGATCGTCTTCACCAGGATGTCGCCGATGCCTACCGGGCCGCCGGTCTTCGGTCGCGCCTCGGCGATCTCGAAGATGCGCCGCTCGGCCTCGTCGAGCACCTCGTTGGCGCTGCGGCCTTCGGGGTTGAAGGCGCTGTCGGCGATGTCGCTGCTGATGCCGATCAGCTGGCGCAGGGTGGCGCGCTCGCGAATGATCTGCGCATAGGCCTTGATGTTCGCCACCGACGGGGTGTTCTTCGCCAGTTCCGCCAGGTAGGCCAGGCCGCCGACCTGGGCCAGCTGGCCTTCGCGCTCCAGCAGTTCGGAGAGCGTCACCACGTCGATCGGCTGGCTGCTCTCGGCGAGCTTGTACACCGCGCGGAAGATCAGCCGGTGGTCGTGGCGGTAGAAGTCGCCATCGGACACCGCGTCCGAGACCCGTTCCCAGGCGTTGTTGTCGAGCATCAGGCCACCCAGCACCGCCTGCTCGGCTTCGATCGAATGCGGCGGCACCTTGAGGGATGCCGTTTGCAGGTCGTACTGCTCGGGGACGGTGATGTCGTTCATGGGCTCGGCGTAAAGGAATCAGGGGGCAGCAGAAAAACAAAGGGCACGATACCGCTCGGCGGTACCGTGCCCGATGTTAGCGAACTGCCGCGTCCACGCAAGGTGTGCACGGCGTCGCAGCGACGGATCGCTTACTCGGCGACGACGACCACGTGCAGGGTCGCTTCGACGTCGGTGTGCAGTTGCACTTCGATGTCGTATTCGCCGACGGTGCGCAGGGCACCGTTGGGCAGGCGCACTTCGGCCTTTTCCAGCGGGTAGCCGGCAGCGGAAACCGCTTCGGCGATGTCGCGGGTGCCGATCGAACCGAACAGCTTGCCTTCGTCGCCGGCGTGGGCGCCGATGGTGACGATCAGTTCGGCCAGCTGGGCGGCGCGAGCTTCGGCGTCAGCCTTCTTCGCGGCGGCAGCCTTTTCCAGCTCGGCGCGGCGCTCTTCGAAAGCAGCGACGTTGGCCGGGGTGGCGGCGGTGGCCTTGCCCTGCGGCAGCAGGTAGTTACGGGCGTAGCCGCCCTTGACGTTCAGTTTGTCGCCCAGGTTGCCCAGTTTGGCGATCTTTTCCAGCAGGATGACTTCCATTTGAGTCTTACCTCTTAACTTTTAACCTTCACCGTTCGTGGAGCCCTGGCGACGTACCAGGCGACCACGAAAATCAAACAGACTATCGACGACAGCAACCAGACAGATCACATTCCCCAGCACCAGCGCCAGGCCGTACAACAGCACCAGCCAGAACCCCGGCAGGCGTTTCAGCGCGACCAGCCCGTGGCCGAGCGCGAGCCCGGCCAACAGCAGCGGCACGGTGCACAGCGGCGCCACCACGGCGAACTGCGGGCCCAGCAACGGCACCACCAGCACGCCCAGCAGCAGCGCGATGGCCACCGGCGGCGCCAGGCGCAGCGCGCGGAACTCGCGGCCGAACCCTTGCGGGTTGTACAGCGCCGCTTGCCAGTAGCGCGCCAGCATCAGGCACAACAGGCTGATCAGCTGCAACGAGGCGGCCAACAGGCCGGTAATGGCCGGGACCAACCCCGCCTGCAGCTCGGCCTGCTGGTCCGCCGAAAGCTTCGCTTCCGACAGCACCTGCGGCAGCACCTTGCCAAACGCCTCCGCCAGGCCTGCAACCAGGCCGGCGGACACCGTGCTCAACAGCAGCACGAAGAACACGCCCAACACCACGCTGGCCAGCATGACCCGATTCCAGGACATGCTGGTGCGCAACACCTGCGCCAGGGCCGCCGAACCCAGCATCACCAGGGTGACCGTGGGGTCGCCCAGGTACCACCAGGCCAGGGCCGGGAGCAGCGCCCAGGCCAGGATGCCAATGGCATCGCTGGCTCCACGGCGCAGCAGCACCAGGCTGCCGGCGGCGGCACCGAGCCAGAAGAACGGCTGCAGTACCGCGGCTGCGACGACCACCAGGGTCGCCTGCATGCGGCCTCGCATGACGAATTCAGCCAATGCGCGCATGCGATCTATCCATCAAAGCTACGTCGACTGCCCGATCAACGGCCGTGGCTGTCGGTGTAGGGAAGCAGGGCCAGGTAGCGAGCGCGCTTGATGGCGGTCGCCAGCTGACGCTGGTACTTGGCCTTGGTGCCGGTGATGCGGCTCGGAACGATCTTGCCGGTTTCGGAAACGTAGGCCTTCAGGGTGTTGAGATCTTTGTAATCGATCTCCTTGACGCCTTCAGCGGTGAAACGGCAGAACTTACGACGACGGAAGAAACGTGCCATGTTATCGGCTCCTCAATACTGGTCCGGGATTACTCGTCGGCGCTGTCGCGGCTGTCTTCGCCGTCAGCGGACTCGTTTTCGTTGGCGTCGGGACGCTCACGGCGCTCGCGGCGCTCGTTGCGGCTCTCTTCGGCCTTCAGCATTTCGGACTGGCCGGTAACGGCTTCGTCGCGACGGATCACCAGGTTACGGATGACGGCGTCGTTGTAGCGGAAGTTGTCTTCCAGCTCGGCCAGGGCCTTGGCGCTGCACTCGACGTTCAGCAGAACGTAGTGAGCCTTGTGCACGTTGTTGATGGCGTAAGCCAGTTGACGACGGCCCCAGTCTTCCAGGCGGTGAACCTTGCCACCGTCTTCTTCGATGACCTTGGTGTAACGCTCGACCATGCCACCGACTTGCTCGCTCTGGTCCGGGTGAACCAGGAACACGATTTCGTAATGACGCATAAATGCTCCTTACGGGTTGCAGCCTGCCGACGATGCGGTCAGGCAAGGAGTGAATGTCTTTTTGACTTGCCGACGGGTGGACGCGTAAACGCCTGCCCGGACGGCAAGGGGCGACATTCTAGGGAAAGGGGTGGGTTGGCGCAAGGCGGATTGATGAATAATTGAGCAGCTACAGGCTACAGGCGAAGAGCATGTGCGGGGCTCTTCGTAGGAGCGAGCTTGCTCGCGAACCGGGTGGGCACGGTGCCGGGTTTGGTTCGCGAGCAAGCTCGCTCCTACAGGGGGACGGGACTGGCTCTTCGCTCTTGCCTGCAGCTTGTCGCTTGTCGCTTGTCGCTTGCAGCCGCTCTTAGGCCTTTTTCACCTGGCGCTGGCGGACGATCTCGAACAGGCAAACCCCGGTGGCCACCGACACGTTCAGGCTGCTGACGCTGCCGCCCATGGGCAGCTTGGCCAGGTAGTCGCAGTGCTCGCGGGTCAGGCGGCGCATGCCCTTGCCCTCGGCGCCCATGACCAGCACCGTGGGCCCGGTCAGGTCCAGTTCGTAGAGGGTCTGGGTCGCCTCGCCGGCCGTGCCGACCACCCACAGGCCGCGTTGCTGGAGCTTCTCCAGGGTGCGCGCGAGGTTGGTCACGGCCACCAGCGGGATGACTTCGGCGGCGCCGCAGGCGACCTTGCGCACGGTGGCGTTGAGGGTCGCCGACTTGTCCTTGGGCACGATCACCGCCAGCGCACCGGCGGCATCGGCGGTGCGCAGGCAGGCGCCGAGGTTGTGCGGGTCGGTGACGCCGTCCAGGGCCAGCAGCAAGGCCGGCCCCGGGGTGCGCTCGAGCAGTTCCTCGAGCATGTTCTCGCCCCACACCTGGCTCGGGCTGACCTCGGCGACCACGCCCTGGTGCACGCCCTCGGCCCACTCGTCGAGCTCCTTGCGGTCACGGGTGCCCACCGGCACCCGCATTTGCCCGGCCAGTTCCACCAGCGCCTGGACCCGCGGGTCGTGCCGGCCCTCGGCCAGCCACAGCTGCTTGACGCGCTTGGGGTGATGGCGCAGCAAAGCCTCCACGGCGTGCACGCCGTAGACCTTTTCCCACTGGCTCATGGCTTCGCCTTACGCTTGCTTGCCGCGTCGCCCTGGCCGGTGCCTTCCGCCTTGGGCTTGGACGGCCCCTTGCGATGCTTGCTCGGCTTGGCGGCCTTGGCCTTCTGCTTCGACGGCTTGCGCGGCTTCTCCGCAGCGGCCTTGGCGTTCTTCGCCGGCGTGCCCTGGGCCTTGGCCGGCGGCCGCTTGCTACCCACCTTGGCTTCGTCGAGCAACGCCTGCTTCAGCGCGCGGCTTTTCCTGACGTCGGTGTTGCCGAGCATCTCGTCGGCCTTGGCGAGCATTTCCGGCGCGACCGAGGGCAACGCCTGGACCACGCCGACCTTGCGCTTGCGCGGCTGCACACCGGGCAGCGGCGGCTCCGGCACTTCCTGCGCCAGCTCGCGCGGCTGGCCCTTGGCCCTGGCCGGCTTGGCGGCCTTGGCAGGTTTGCCGGGCTTGGCCGCTTCGGCCTTGTCGCCGCGCTTCTTGCGACCGATGGGCGCGCTGAGCACGTTGTCGGCCAGTTCGAAGTCGATCTTGCGCTCGTCCAGGTCGACCCGCGCCACCACCACCTGGGTGGTGTCGCCGAGGCGGAAGCTGCGCCCGGTGCGCTCGCCGGCCAGGCGGTGGTGCACGGCGTCGAAGTGGTAGTAGTCGCCGGGCAGCGCGGTGACGTGCACCAGGCCTTCCACATAGATGTCGGTCAGCTCGACGAAGATGCCGAAGCCGGTGACCGCGGTGATCACGCCGTCGAAGGTCTCGCCGACGCGGTCGCGCATGTATTCGCACTTCAGCCAGTTGGTGACGTCGCGGGTGGCCTCGTCGGCGCGCCGCTCGGTCATCGAGCACTGCTCGCCGAGCTGCTCCAGGCGCGGCTCGTCGTACGGGTAGATGCGTGCCTTGGCCATGCTGGTGGCGCCGGCGCGCTGCACCAGGTCGGTCTCGCGCTTGGAGCGGACCACGCTGCGGATGGCGCGGTGCACCAGCAGGTCCGGGTAGCGGCGGATCGGCGACGTGAAGTGGGTGTAGGCCTCGTAGTTCAGGCCGAAGTGGCCGTGGTTCTCCGGGCTGTACACCGCCTGGCTGAGCGAGCGCAGCATCACCGTCTGGATCAGCTGGAAGTCCGGGCGGCCCTGGATGGACTCGAGCAGCGCCTGGTAGTCGCCGGGGGTCGGCTCGCCCTTGCCGCGGTAGAGGGTCAGGCCCAGCTCGCCGAGGAACTGCCGCAGGTTGTTCAGCTTCTCCTGCGGCGGGCCATCGTGGACGCGGTACAGCGCGGGGATTTCCAGCTTCTCGAGGAACTTGGCGGTAGCCACGTTGGCCGCCAGCATGCATTCCTCGATCAGCTTGTGCGCGTCGTTGCGCTGGGTCGGGCGGATCTCCGAGATCTTGCGGTCGGCGCCGAAGACGATGCGCGTCTCCTGGGTCTCGAAGTCGATGGCGCCGCGCACGTGGCGGGCGGCGACCAGCACCTTGTACAGGTCATAGAGGGTGCGCAGGTGCGGCACCACGTTCGGCAGTTGCTCGGCCAGGCGCGCGGCCTCGGGGCTGTCCGGGGTCTCCAGGTACTGGCTGACCTTGGTGTAGGTGAGCCGCGCGTGGGAGTGGATGACCGCCTCGTAGAACTGGTAGCCGGTCATCTTGCCGGCCTTGGACAGGTTCATCTCGCAGACCATGGCCAGGCGGTCGACCAGCGGGTTCAGCGAGCACAGGCCGTTGGAGAGGATTTCCGGCAGCATGGGGATGACGCGCTCGGGGAAGTACACCGAGTTGCCGCGCTTGGCCGCCTCCTCGTCCAGCGCCGAGCCCACTTTTACATAGTGGGAGACGTCGGCGATGGCGACGTACAGCTTCCAGCCACCGCCCTTGCGCTTCTCGGCGTAGACGGCGTCGTCGAAATCGCGGGCGTCCTCGCCGTCGATGGTCACGAACGGCAGGGTGCGCAGGTCGACGCGTTTCTCCTTGTCCTTCTCCGCCACTTCGGGCTTGAGCTTGGCCGCTTCCGTCTCCACGCCCTGGGGCCAGACATGGGGGATGTCGTAGCTGCGCAGGGCGACTTCGATCTCCATGCCCGGCGCCATGTAGTCGCCCAGCACTTCCACCACTTCGCCCTGGGCCTGGCGGTGCACGCTGGGCCACTGCTCGATGCGCACCTGGACGAACTGGTTGTGCTTGGCGGTGCCGTTCTTGCCCGGGGCGATCAGCACTTCCTGCTGGATCTTCGGGTTGTCGGCGACCACGGTGCCGATGCCGCCCTCTTCGAAGTAGCGGCCGACCAGTGTCTCGTGGGCACGCTCGATCACCTCGACGATGGCGCCTTCGCGGCGGCCGCGGCGGTCGAAGCCGGAGACCCGCGCCAGGGCGCGGTCGCCATCGAACACCAGGCGCATCTGCGTGGGGCTGAGGAACAGGTCGTCGCTGCCGTCGTCGGGAATCAGGAAGCCAAAGCCGTCGCGGTGGCCGGCGATACGGCCGCGGATCAGGTCGAGCTTGTCCACCGGGGCGTAGGCGCCGCGGCGGGTATAGATGAGCTGGCCATCGCGCTCCATGGCGCGCAGGCGACGGCGCAGGGCTTCTTCCGACTCCTCGTCGGCGAGCTTGAATTCTTCCAGCAGTTGCGCGCGGGTCGCAGGCGCGCCGCGTTCGGCGAGGTGCGCCAGGATGAGTTCGCGGCTGGGGATGGGGTTTTCGTATTTTTCCGCTTCGCGGGCGGCCTCGGGATCGAGGGTTTGCCAATCGGCCATCAGGGTGAGAGCACCTTATTCGTCTATAGATATGAGCGTCATCTGCTTATTGAAGCGCGAAATCCGCTCGTCGGTCAGCTTTGACCAAGAATAAATTTTTTATCGCATCAGGGGTTTACAAGCCAAAGTGGGCTCCGTATAGTTCGCGCCCACAGCGTCACTGAGACGTTGTAACACGGAAACGATGAGCAATCATCGCATCCAGTGCCCAGGTGGCGGAATTGGTAGACGCACTAGGTTCAGGTCCTAGCGGTGGCAACACCGTGGAAGTTCGAGTCTTCTCCTGGGCACCATTTTTCACGATAGAGCCAATGGCTGTATCGCGGCGGTTCGGAACCCTGATAACCGGACATTGAGACGCCGAAGCGACCGAAAGGTTGCAATACCGCAAGACGATGAGCGATCATCGCACCCCATGCTGAAAAGCATGCCCAGGTGGCGGAATTGGTAGACGCACTAGGTTCAGGTCCTAGCGGTGGCAACACCGTGGAAGTTCGAGTCTTCTCCTGGGCACCATCTTCAAGCGAAAAAGCCGAGCACTGCTCGGCTTTTTCGTTTCCGTCGTTCGCAGGTGCGGGCCGGGCACATCGCCCAGCCCCTCCCCTCATGCCTTGAACTGCCCCAGGCTGGCGCGCAGCTGCGCCGCCAGGCCATCCAGCACACGCCCGCTGCTGGCGGTTGCCGCCACGGCTTCCGCGGCGCGCCCCGCCTCGGCATGGATCACCTCGACACGCCCGCGCACCGCGACCGCACCGGCGGCCTGCTGCTCGGCGGCATGGGCCGCCGACTCGATGGCGCCATGCACCTCCTCCACGGCCCGCTGCACTTCGCGCTGCAGGCGCTCGCTGTCATGCAGCGCGGCCAGCCCCTGCACCGCCTGCTCGCGCGCCTGGCCGATGGCCTCCACCGCCTCGCGCGCGCCACGCTGCAAGGCGTCGATATGCGTCTGGATGTCGCCGGTGGATTGCTGCGTCTTGCTCGCCAGCGCCCGTACCTCGTCGGCCACCACGGCGAAACCGCGGCCGCTCTCGCCGGCGCGGGCCGCCTCGATGGCGGCGTTGAGCGCCAGCAGGTTGGTCTGCTCGGCGATGCCGTGGATCACCGAGAGCACCACCTCGATCTGCTCGCTCTGCTGCGCCAGCTTCTCGATCACCCCGGCGCCGCTCTGCACGCGGGACTCCAGGGTCTCGATGAGGCCACCGACGCGCCGGGCGATGGCGGCGTTGTCGTCGGCCGCCTTGCGGATGGATGCCACGCGCAGCAGCGCCTCCTGCATGGCCTGGCTTTCCAGCTGGGCCTCCGCGGCCATACCGGCAAGCGCCTCCAGGCTGCCCGCCACCTCGTTGCGCTGGCGGTCGGCGGCCGCCTCGGCGCTGGCGCTGCGCGAGGCCAGCGCGGCGATCTCGCTGCCGGTACGCTGCGCCACTTGCCCCGCCTCGCGGACGATGGGCTGCAATTTGTCGACGAAGCGGTTCACCGCGGTCGCCATCTCACCCACCTCGTCACGGCTGTCCAGGCGCACGCGGCGGGTCAGGTCGCCCTCCCCGGCCGCCAGGTCGTCGAGCGCATCGATCAACAGGCGCAGGCGATTGACCACCCGCCGCCCGAGCACCAGGGCCAGCACCAGCAGCACACCCAGCCCCACCAGCAACAGCCCCAGGCCGATGTGCCAGCGCAGGCTGCTGGCGGAAGCTTCCACCGCGCCGCGGGCGCCCTGGCTCATCTCGCCGGCCGCCTGCTGCGCCGCCTGCAGGCGGGCACTCAGCGCCTTGTTGCTGTCCGCGGCGGCGCCGGCCAGGCTGTCGGCCACCAGCTGGTCGCCACTGGCGATCAGGGCGGAGAAGCTCTTGTCCAGGGCCTCCACCTGCTTTTCCACCTCGGCCGTGGAAATGCCCAGGCGCACGGTACCTATCACCACGCCATTGGGGCTGATGGGCACGCTGGCGAGAATCACCGAATCGTCGTGGGCCGCCGCCTCCAGCACCTTGTCCAGGGCGCGCTCGCCCTGGCCCTTGGCGAGCAGCGCCTGGATGCGCGGGTCCTCGCGGTTGAGGTAGCGCGTCAGGTGCTGCCCCTGGGCATCGTCGTAGACCACGAAGAGCACGTTGGGGTTGGCCTGGGCGCGCCGGGCGTATTCGGAGAGCGTCGGCACGTCGTTGTCCCACATGGCCTTGGGCGCCACGGCGGCGAGCAGTTGGGCGAGCTGCTCGGCGGATTGCCGCAGGCTCTGTTCGAGGCTCCGGCGGGTTTCACCACGCTCCTCCTCCAGGCGCGCCGACAAGGCGGCGCCAAGGCGCTCGCGGGTGCGGGCGGACAACTCGGTCAGCCCGGAACTCAGCTCGCCACCGGCGCGCTCCAGTTCGCCGGCCAGGCGCTGCGACTGGCCGCCCAGGCGTTCGCCCAGGTCGGCCACCAGTTGGTCCACGGTACTGCGGGTGAGCCACAGGGCGATCAGCAACTGCACCAGCAGCGCCAGGCCCAGGGCGATGAACACGGGGCGCAGCAGGCGGCTGCGCAAAAGCGAAAGGACGGCGGACACGGAGTGCCTCCTCGGGTAACGGAATACTGGCGCGGGATGCGCCGATGCCATTTGCCAGCAAGGGGCGTGCCGTCGAGGTGGCCATTTACCGGCGGAGTGGGGTTGGGGGCTTTTTCGTAGGAGCGAGCTTGCTCGCGAAGGGTGTTTATTGGTGAGCGTTTGGCGTTCGCCCCGATAGCCCCCTCTCCCTGAAGGGAGAGGGGACCGTTCGGTGTGTTTGGATACTTTGGAGTCAGCCGGCAATGCCGAAAGCTACCGGTTGAAATTTAGATTTCAGCCGGCACGGACTGCCCCCTCTCCCTTCAGGGAGAGGGCTGGGGAGAGGGAAGAGTCAAACCAAGGCACCGTAGCCACAGGCGAGCAGGGTTCGCGAGCAAGCTCGCTCCTACGAAGAGCCCCAGCCCCAAACGAAAAAGCCGCTTCCCCATCAGGAGAAGCGGCTCTTCACACCCTTCGCAGCAGCTAGCGCCGCGACGGATCAGCCGAACGGATGGCGCAGGACGATGGTCTCGTTGCGGTCCGGGCCGGTGGAGATGATGTCGATGGGCGCACCGACCAGCTCCTCGATGCGCGCGATGTAGGCGCGAGCATTGGCCGGCAGGGCTTCCAGGGTCTTGGCGCCGACGGTGGATTCGCTCCAGCCCGGCAGCTCCTCGTACACCGGCTGCAGGCCGATGTAGCTGTCGGCGTCGGTCGGCGCATCGACCAGCAGTTCGCCGGCGGCGTTCTTGTAGCCGGTGCAGATACGCACGGTTTCCAGGCCGTCGAGCACGTCCAGCTTGGTCAGGCACAGGCCGGACAGGCTGTTGATCTCGATGGCGCGACGCAGGATCACGGCGTCGAACCAGCCGCAACGGCGGGCACGGCCGGTGGTGGCGCCGAACTCGTGGCCGACCTTGGCCAGGTGCGCGCCGACGTCGTCGAACAGCTCGGTCGGGAACGGGCCCGAACCCACGCGGGTGGTGTAGGCCTTGGTGATGCCCAGGATGTAGTCCAGGTACAGCGGGCCGAAACCGGAGCCGGTGGCGGTGCCGCCGGCGGTGGTGTTGGAGCTGGTGACGAACGGGTAGGTGCCGTGGTCGATGTCCAGCAGCGAGCCCTGGGCGCCTTCGAACATGATGTTCTGGTCGGCGCGGCGCAGGTCGTGCAGGGTCGAGGTGACATCGGCCAGCAGCGGCTTGAGCTGCTCGGCGTAGGCCATGCACTCGTCCAGGGTCTTCTGGAAGTCGACCGCCGGCTCCTTGTAATAGTTCTGCAGGACGAAGTTGTGGTAGTCCAGCAGCTCGCCCAGCTTGGCGGCGAAGCGCTCGCGGTGGAACAGGTCGGCCACGCGCAGGCCGCGACGGGCGACCTTGTCTTCGTAGGCCGGGCCGATGCCGCGGCCGGTGGTGCCGATCTTGGCGTCGCCGCGGGCCTTCTCGCGCGCCTGGTCGAGGGCCACGTGGAAGGACAGGATCAGCGGGCAGGACGGGCTGATGCGCAGGCGCTCGCGCACCGGTACGCCCTTCTCTTCCAGCTTGACGATCTCGCGCAGCAGCGCATCGGGCGCCAGCACCACGCCGTTGCCGATCAGGCACTGCACGCCTTCGCGCAGGATGCCCGACGGAATCAGGTGCAGCACGGTCTTCTCGCCGTCGATCACCAGGGTGTGGCCGGCGTTGTGGCCGCCCTGGTAACGAACCACGGCAGCAGCCTGGTCGGTGAGCAAGTCGACGATCTTGCCTTTGCCCTCATCACCCCACTGGGTGCCCAGGACTACGACATTCTTACCCATAACACTTGTCCCCATCGTGGATATTCGGTGCCGGCCTCGGCCGGCGGAAACTCGCGGTGCCCGTCGATCACGGGTCAGAAGGGCACCACCTGCCAATTGCCTTCGCGCAGCTGCAGTTGCGCATCGCAACCCGCCTCGCGCGCCGAAGCCGCATCCTGCCCGGGCAGCGCCTGAACCACGCGCCGTCCGTCGCGGCGCAGCTGCTGCACCGCCTGCCAGAGGCCGGCCCCTTCGGCCGGCGCCCAGATGCCTTGCACCGGCGCGTCCAACTGAGCCTGGCCCAGGGTCACCAGGGTCTTCAGGTCGGTGGAGAAGCCGGTGGCCGGCCGCGCACGGCCGAAGTCGGCGCCGATGTGGTCGTAGCGACCACCCTGGGCGATGGACTCGCCGACGCCGGGCACGAAGGCGGCGAACACCACCCCCGTGTGATAGTGGTAGCCGCGCAGCTCGCCGAGGTCGAAGTACAGCGGCAGCTGCGGGAAGCGTTGCGCCAGGGCGTCGGCGATGGCGACCAGGTCGGCCAGGGCGGCCTTGACCACCGCCGGCGCGCCGGCCAGCACTGCGGCGGCCTGCTCCAGCACCTCGCGGCTGCCGCACAGCTCGGCCAGGGCGCGGAGCATGCCGGCGAGTTCGGCCGGCAGGCTGTCGGTGAGCGCGGCGACTTCATCCACCGCCTTGCGCTGCAGGGCGTCGAACAGGGCCTGCTCGGCCTCGCCGGAAAGGCCGGCGGCACGGGCCAGGCCACGGTAGATGCCGACGTGGCCGAGGTCCATGTGCACGTCCGGCACCTCGGCCATGGCCAGCATGTCGAGCATCAGGCTGATGACTTCGACGTCGCTCGCCGGGCTGGCGTCGCCGTAAAGCTCGGCGCCCAACTGGATCGGGCTGCGCGAGGTGGCCAGGGCACGCGGGCGGGCATGCAGCACGCTGCCAGCGTAGCACAGGCGGTTCGGACCTTCGCGGCGCAGGCTGTGGGCGTCCATGCGCGCCACTTGCGGCGTGATGTCCGCACGGAAGCCCATGAGCCGGCCCGAGGCCGGGTCGGTGACCTTGAAGGTGCGCAGGTCCAGGTCCTGGCCGGCACCGGTCAGCAGGGACTCCAGGTATTCGATGTGCGGGGTGACGACGAACTCGTAACCCCAGCGCTGGAACAGATCCAGCACCTGACGCCGGGCTGCTTCGACGCGCGCCGCCTCAGGTGGCAGCACTTCTTCGATCCCATCTGGCAGCAGCCAGCGGTCTACCGTTGCCATGTCGCCTCTCCCCTTTCAGCCGGGCGGCAATTCATCTAGTGAATCCAGTAAAGAAGGCCGGTGCCGAGCAGCATGCTGCCCAGCCCGATGAGCCGCAGGCGCCGGTCGTCGAGGCGACCGAGCCCGCTGACGGCCTCACGCCAGCCACGCGGATACAGGAAAGGGAGGATGCCCTCCAGCACCAGCAACAGACAGAACGCTTTGCCGAATTCCTGCCACATGGCCCTTGTACACAGATCTCGCGGACGCAAAAAAGCCGGGATTTCCCGGCTGACCCATGATAACACGTTTTCTCCGGCGGGCGCTGCCGCCCGCCGGAGAACCCCACTCAGGGCTTGGACTTCTCCAGGTAACGGAAGAACTCGTTTTCCGGGCTCAGCACCAGGACGTCCTTCTTGTCGGCGAAGCTGTCGCGATAGGCCTTGAGGCTACGGGTGAAGGCGTAGAACTCCGGGTCCTGGCTGTAGGCCTTGGCGTAGATCGCCGCCGCCTTGGCGTCGCCCTCGCCGCGGGTTTCCTCGGACTGCCGATAGGCCTCGGCCAGCAGCACGCGGCGCTGGCGGTCGGCGTCGGCGCGGATGCCCTCGGCCAGCTCGCGGCCCTTGGCGCGGTGCTCGCGGGCCTCGCGCTCGCGCTCGGTGCTCATGCGCTCGAACACGCTGCGGTTGACTTCCTTCGGCAGGTCGATGGCCTTGACGCGCACGTCGATGACCTCGATGCCCAGTTCCTTCTGCGCCATGCGGTTGAGCGACGCGGTGATGTCGCCCATCAGGGCGTCACGCTCGCCGGACACCACTTCGTGCAGGGTGCGCTTGCCGAACTGGTCGCGCAGGCCGGCTTCCAGGCGCCGCGACAGGCGCTCGTCGGCGATCTGCTTGAGGCCCGAGGTCGCGGTGTAGAAGCGCTCGGCATCGGAGACGCGCCACTTGGCGTAGGCGTCGACCATCACCGCCTTCTTCTCCAGGGTGAGGAAGCGCTGGGTCGGCGAGTCCAGGGTCAGCAGGCGGCCGTCGAACTTGCGCACCTGGTTGACGTACGGAATCTTGAAGTGCAGGCCGGGCTGCACGTCCGGCTCGACCACGCGACCAAAGCGCAACAGCACCGCACGCTCGGTCTGCTGCACCACGTAGATGCTGCTCCACAGCGCCACGGCAGCCACCACGGCGGCGATCAGGGCGATCAGGGACTTGTTACTCATCAGCGGCTCTCCCTGGTGCGCAGGTCACGTTGCTGCAGGTCGCTGGCGACCCGCGAGCCGATGTCCGGCGTGCTGCTCGTCGTGCCCGTCGCGCCACTGCCCGGGGTCGCCGAGCCACGGCCGTCGATCATCTTGTCCAGCGGCAGGTAGATCAGGTTGTTCTGCCCCTGCTGCCCGGTGACCAGCACCTTGCTGCTCTGCGACAGCACGTCCTGCATGGAGTCCAGGTACAGGCGCTCGCGGGTCACCTCGGGCGCCTTGCGGTACTCGGCGACCAGCTTGCTGAAGCGATCCGCCTCACCCTCGGCGCGGGACACCACCTCGTCGCGGTAGCCGTTGGCTTCCTCGATGATGCGCTGGGCCTGGCCACGGGCTTCGGGCACCACGCCGTTGGCGTAGGCCTCGGCCTGGTTCTTCTCGCGCTGTTCGTCTTCACGGGCGCGGATCACGTCGTCGAAGGCTTCCTGCACCTCGCGCGGGGCGGCGGCGCTCTGGATGTTCACCTGGGTGACGGTGATACCGGTCTTGTAGGTGTCCAGGAAGCGCTGCAGGCGATCGCGCACATCGGTGGCCATCTGTTCGCGGCCCTCGGTGAGGATCTGGTCCATGGTGGTGGAACCGGCCACGTGGCGCAGGGCGCTCTCGGTGGCGTGCTGCAGGCTGACCTCGGGCTGGTCGACGTTGAGCACGAAGTCCTTCAGGTTGCTGATCTTGTACTGCACGGTCAGCGGAACCTCGACGATGTTCTCGTCCTCGGTGAGCATCTGCCCCTGCTTGCTGTAGGCACGCTCGCGGGTGACGTTCTCCTGGAACCGGCGGTCGATCGGCGGGAAGTAGAAGTTCAGGCCCGGGCCCACGGTGTCGTAGTACTTGCCCATGCGCAGGATGACCGCCTGCTCCTGCTCGTCCACCACGTAGATGGCGTTGTACAGCCAGAGCACGGCGAGCACGGCCAGGCCGATGCCGAACAGGCCCAGGCCACCGCCCTTGCCGCCGACGGGGCTGCCGCCGCGCGGTTTCTTGCCGCCGAAGATGCGATTGAGGCTGTCCTGCAGCTTGCGGAAGGCCTCATCGAGATCCGGAGGGCCCTGGCGGCCGCCACCACGGCGCCCACCCCAGGGGTCCTGATCATTCTTGTTCGAGTTGTCACCCGGCTCGTTCCAAGCCATAGCGCTCTCCATCTAGTAACGCGAAACGCGCCTGCGGCGCGACCACCCATGCTACCGAATGCCCGCCTCGGTGCCAAAAGCACCGTCCCGGGCTTTATTGCAAAGTGTGTTGCGCAATGAACTCCGCCGGCTGCCATCCCTCGCGACTGACCAGGCGGTTCAACTCGACACGCGGCAGGCGAACCTGCAAAACGGCGCGTCCCTGCTCGTCATGGTCCTCGGACTGCACCGCACCCAGCTCGAAGAACTGTGCGCGCAGGCGCCCCAGGCGCTGCGGCAGGCAGAGCGTACCGACGAACAGGTCGTCGCCCAACAGCTCGGCCACCGCCTTTTCCAGCAGTTCCAGCCCGCGCCCGTCACGGGCGGAGAGCCAGACCCGCACCGGCTTGCCGGTCTCGTCGCGCTGGATTCGCGCGTCCATTCCCGGCAGCAGGTCGATCTTGTTGTACACCTCGAGCATCGGCAGCTCGTTGGCGCCGATCTCGGTCAGCACCGCGTGCACCTGCTCCACCTGCGCGTCGCGCTCCGGCTCGTGGGCGTCGATCACGTGCAGCAGCAGGTCGGCGTTGCTCGACTCTTCCAGCGTAGCGCGGAAGGCCTCGACCAGCTTGTGCGGCAGGTGACGGATGAAGCCCACGGTGTCGGCCAGCACGACCGGGCCGACGTCCTCCAGCTCGAGCCGGCGCAGGGTCGGGTCGAGGGTGGCGAACAGCTGGTTGGCCGCGTAGACCTCGGACGTGGTCAGGGCATTGAACAGCGTGGACTTGCCGGCGTTGGTGTAGCCGACCAGCGAAACCGAGGGGATTTCCGCCCGGCGCCGGCCACGGCGGGCCTGTTCGCGCTGGCTGCGGACCTTCTCCAGGCGCTGCTTGATCTGGCGGATGCGTGCGCGCAGCAGGCGGCGGTCGGTTTCCAGCTGGGTTTCACCCGGGCCGCGCAGGCCGATACCGCCCTTCTGCCTTTCCAGGTGGGTCCAGCCGCGCACCAGGCGCGTGCTCATGTGCTCGAGCTGGGCCAGTTCCACCTGCAGCTTGCCCTCGTGGGTGCGGGCGCGCTGGGCGAAGATGTCGAGAATCAGACCGGTACGGTCGAGCACCCGGCATTCGAGGACGCGTTCGAGGTTGCGTTCCTGGCTGGGCGTCAGGGTGTGGTTGAAGATGATCAGCTCGACTTCCTGGGCTTGCACCAGGTCGCGCAGCTCATCGACCTTGCCACTGCCGATCAGGAACTTGGCCGACGGCTGATGGCGCGAAACGTTGACGAACGCCACCGACTCCGCACCCGCCGAACGGGCCAGCTCCTGGAATTCCTGCGGGTCTTCGCGCGCCTCGGGGTCCTGACCTTCCAGATGCACCAGGATGGCCCGTTCCCCACCACCCGGGCGCTCAAAGAACAAGGCGGGCTACCCTCAAGCGTTGCCCGGCTCGACCGGTTGATCGCCGCTGGGCAGACGCACCGGACGGCTGGGCACGACGGTGGAAATGGCGTGCTTGTAGACCATCTGGCTGACAGTGTTCTTCAGCAGAATCACGAACTGGTCGAAGGATTCGATCTGACCTTGCAGTTTGATGCCGTTCACCAGATAGATGGAGACCGGTACGCGTTCTTTACGCAGGGTGTTCAGGTAAGGGTCTTGTAGCGAATGCCCTTTTGACATATGCCGCACTCCTTTAGGGAATCAATAGATTTAGTAGTAGTCGAATGGCTTCTTGCCGTCGGTAACCCCAAGGATAGACGGCTGAATTATGGTCTCGAACCTATATGGAGACCGCCTCAAGATATTTCAAGGCACGCGGCAGATTGTCGCCTGCCAGACTGTCCAACCAGTGTAGATGGCCCCAGCTGCGCAGCCAGGTGAACTGGCGCTTGGCTAGTTGCCGGGTGGCAATCACGCCGCGCTCCTCCATCTCAGCGTAGGACAGTTTGCCCTCGAGGTATTCCCATACCTGTCGGTAGCCCACGGCACGAATGGATGGCAGCCCGGCGTGCAAGTCGTCTCTCGCGCGAAGTGCTTCGACCTCGGCGATGAAGCCCTGTTCCAGCATCTGACGAAAACGTTGCGCGATTCGCGCGTGCAGTACCTGGCGCTGCTGAGGTGCAATCGCCAGTTGCGCCACAGTATACGGCAATTGCGCCCCGCCTGGCGCGCTGGCACCGGCATTTTCAGCCGCCTGGCGACGACGGTGGTCGCTCATCGACAAGCCGCTGACGCGTTGCACTTCCAGCGCCCTGACCAGGCGTTGCGGGTCGTTGGGGTGGATGCGTGCCGCCGACTCCGGATCGACCCGCTGCAGCTCCGCATGCAGGGCCGCCCAGCCTTCGGCCGCGGCCCAGGCCTCGAGTTCGGCGCGCACCGCCGGATCGGCGCCGGGCATGTCCGCCAGGCCTTCCAGCAATGTCTTGAAATACAGCATGGTGCCGCCGACCAGCAGGGGAATGCGTCCCGCCGCGGTGATCTCGGCCATGGCCGCCAGCGCGTCGGCGCGGAATTCCGCCGCCGAATAGCTTTCGGCCGGGTCGCGGATGTCGATCAGGCGGTGCGGGAACTGTTCGAGTATCTCCCTGGACGGCTTGGCGGTGCCGATGTCCATGCCCCGGTAGACCAGCGCCGAATCCACGCTGACCAGCTCGCAGGGCAGCAGCCGCGCCAGTTCCAGCGCCAGGTCGGTCTTGCCGGCGGCGGTCGGGCCCATGAGGAAGATGGCGGGAGGCAGGGAGGACATCGGCAACTCTTCGGCGCAACGGGCGCGCGCCAACCGCGCGCTGAATCGATTGGCGCGCAGTTTACTGCACTTGGCTTGCGGCTGGCTTTATTTCAACGCCCGCGCAGGAAGAGTTTGTCCAGCTCGTCCAGGCCCAGCTGCGTCCAGGTAGGCCGGCCGTGGTTGCACTGGCCGCTGCGCTCGGTGATTTCCATGTCGCGCAGCAGGGCGTTCATCTCCGGCAGCGTCAGGCGCCGGTTGGCGCGCACCGCGCCGTGGCAGGCCATGGTCCCGAGCAGCTCGTTGAGGTGCGCCTGGATGCGGTCGCTGGTGCCGTATTCCAGCAGGTCGGCGAGCACGTCGCGCACCAGCTGGGTCGCCTCGGCCTGCTTGAGCAGCGCCGGGACCTGGCGGATCGCCAGGGTTTCCGGGCCCAGGCGCTGCAGCTCGAAGCCGAGCCGGCTGAACCAGGCCGAGTGCTCCTCGGCGCAGTCGGCCTCGCGCTCGCTCACCGCGAGGGACTCGGGCACCAATAGCGGCTGGCCGCGCAGGCCCTCGCTGTCCATGGCGATTTTCAGGCGCTCGTAGGTGATGCGCTCATGTGCCGCATGCATGTCCACCAGCACCAGGCCGTGGGCGTTCTCGGCGAGGATGTAGATGCCCTTGAGCTGGGCCAGGGCATAGCCCAGCGGCGGGACGTCCTGGGCGCTCTCGGGCAGCGGCTGGGGCGCGGACTGCTCCGGCAGCGGCGCGAAATAGGCGCGGTAGGCGCCCTGGGCCTCGGCGGCGGGCGGCAGGTCCTGGCGCGGCGGCTGGTACGAATAGCCGCCACCGCCGCCGGAGGAGCCTCCGGAGCCGCTCCAGGTACGCGCCGCGGCCGGCGCCTCCAGGACCTTGTCGGACAGGCTCATCTCGCCCTGCGGGCCGAATTCCCCGGCGGCCTGCCCGGTGGGGCGCGGCACGGTCAGGGTGGTGGCCCCCGGCGGCGCCAGCTGGTCGTCCGGACGCACCTCGGCGAGCGCCCGGTGCAGGGTGCCGTAGAGGAAGTCGTGGACCATGCGGCTGTCGCGGAAGCGCACCTCGTGCTTGGTCGGGTGCACGTTGACGTCCACCGTCGCCGGGTCGACCTCCAGGAACAGCACGAAGGTCGGGTGGCGGCCGTTGTAGAGCACGTCGCGGTAGGCCTGGCGCACCGCGTGGGCGACCAGCTTGTCGCGCACCATGCGGCCGTTGACGTAGAAGTACTGCAGGTCCGGCTGGCTGCGGGAGAAGGTCGGCAGGCCGACCCAGCCCCACAGGTGCAGGCCGTTGCGCTCGATCTCGATGGGCAGCGCCTGCTCGAGGAAGGCCGGGCCGCACACGGCGCCGACGCGACGCGCGCGGGCCACTTCGTCGCCGGCCTCGTGCAGGCTGAAGATGGTCTTGCCGTTGTGGCGCAGGTGGAAGGCCACGTCGAAGCGGGCCAGGGCCAGGCGCTTGATGACTTCCTGCAGGTGGTCGAACTCGGTCTTCTCGGCACGCAGGAACTTGCGCCGCGCCGGGGTGTTGAAGAACAGGTCGCGAACCTCGACGCTGGTGCCCACCGGATGCGCCGCCGGCTGCACCCGCGGCTGCATGTCGCGGCCCTCGGTCTCCACCTGCCAGGCCTGCTCGGCGTCGGCGGTGCGCGAGGTCATGGTCAGCCGCGAGACCGAACTGATGGAGGCCAGGGCCTCGCCGCGGAAGCCCAGGCTCATGACGCTTTCCAGGTCTTCCAGCTCGCGGATCTTGCTGGTGGCGTGGCGCGCCAGGGCCAGCGGCAGGTCGTCGGCGGGGATGCCGCCGCCGTCGTCGCGCACCCGCAGCAGCTTGATGCCGCCCTGCTCCACCTCGACGTCGATGCGCCTGGCACCGGCGTCCAGGCAGTTCTCCAGCAGCTCCTTGATCACCGAGGCCGGGCGCTCGACCACCTCGCCGGCGGCGATCTGGTTGGCCAGCCGCGGGCTCAGCAGCTGGATGCGGTGCAACGCGTTCATTGCTGGGCCGCCAGGGCGGTGGCCGGGATGTTCAGCACCTGGCCGATCCGCACGCTGTCGCTCTTCAGGTTGTTGGTGCTGCGCAGGGTGGCCATGCTCACGTCGTAGCGCGCGGCGATCATCGACAGGCTCTCGCCGGCGCGCACCACGTGCTGGCGCGGCCCGCTGGAAAGCTGGCCGCCGTCGCGCAGCGAGGCGATGTAGGTACCCGGCGGCGGCGTCTGCACGAAGTACTGGCGCACGCCCGCGGCGATCGAGCGCGCCAGGGCCTGCTGGTGCGAGGCGCTGTTGAGCTTCTGCGACTCGCCGGGGTTGGAGATGAAGCCGGTCTCCACCAGGATCGACGGGATGTCCGGCGACTTCAGCACCATGAAGCCGGCCTGCTCCACGCGGTTCTTGTGCAGCGAGGTGACGCGGCCGACGCTGGTCAGCACCTTGTGGCCGACGTCCAGGCTGGAGGACATGGTGGCGGTCATCGACAGGTCGAGCAGCACGCCGGCGAGCATGTGGTCCTTGTCGTCCAGGCTGACGCTGCCGTCGCCGCCGATCAGGTCGGAACGGTTCTCGCTGTCGGCCAGCCAGCGCGCGGTCTCGGAGGTGGCGCCGCGGTCGGAGAGGGCGAACACCGAGGCGCCGAAGGCGCTGCGGCTGGGCGCGGCGTCGGCGTGGATGGAGACGAACAGGTCGGCGCCCTTCTTGCGCGCGATGGCGGTGCGCCCGCGCAGCGGGATGAAATAGTCGCCGGTGCGCGTCAGCTCGGCGCGGAAGCCCTTCATCTGGTTGATCTGCCGTTGCAGCTCGCGGGCGATGGACAGGGTGATGTTCTTCTCGTGCAGGCCGCTGGGGCCGGAGGCGCCCGGGTCCTCGCCGCCGTGGCCGGCGTCGATGGCGATGATGATGTCGCGCTTGCCGCCGGCCGGCACCGGCGCCTTGGCCACCGGCTGCGTCGGCGTCACCGGGGTGGCCGGCTGGTTCGGCGTGGGCGTGGCGGGCACGTCGGGGGTGATGTCCGCGCCCTGGTCGTACAGGTCCACCACCAGGCGGTTGCCGTACTGCTGGTTGGGCGGCAGGACGAAGCTCTTGGGCGTCACCTGGGCGGACAGGTCCAGCACCAGGCGCAGGTCGGTGGGCGAGCGTTGCGCCGAGCGCACCGAGGTGATGGGGGTGTTCTTCAGCTTGAGCTGGTTCAGCGCGGTGCTCATCTGCGCGCCGCTCAGGTCGATGACGATGCGGTTGGGCGCGCTGAGGGTGAACAGGCTGTGCTGCACCGGGCCGGACAGGTCGAACACCAGGCGGGTGTTGTCCGGTGCGCGCCACAGGCGCACGCTCTTGATCTGCGTGATTTGCGCGGCGGCAAGAACCTCGCCGGCGCCCAGCGCCAGCAGGATGAACAACCCGGCCAACAGCGCCCGAAGGCGCAACCCCCAACCCATGTTTTTTCTCATGCTCCCGTAGCCAGGACGGCGCACCAGGCTTCGCCCCGCACTCCGTGCGGTTCCAGGCGCAGCATGCGGCCGCCCGCTTGCGGAGTAATGGTAATGTCCAGGTCGGCCTTTGGCAAAATGCCCGTGCCTCTTTCGGCCCACTCGATCAGGCACAGGGCGTCGCCTTCGAAGTAGTCGCGGATGCCCAGATATTCCAGCTCCTCGGGGTCGGCCAGGCGGTACAGATCGAAATGGAAGGCGCGCACCTCGCCCAACTCGTAGGGCTCGACCAGGGTGAAGGTCGGGCTCTTCACCGCCCCGGCATGGCCCAGGCCGCGCAGAATGCCGCGCGAGAGCGTGGTCTTGCCGGCGCCGAGGTCGCCGTGCAGGTAGATCACCCCGTGCCCGCCGGTAGCCTGGGCGATCCGCGCCCCCAGTGCGTACATGGCCTCCTCGCCGTCGGCGAACAGCTTCAGTTCAGGCATGGGGCGAACTCCTCGAGCAACTGACGAACGGCAGGGATCAGGTCGCTGGCGGCGAGACCCCGCCCCTGCGCGCCGAGCACCTCGCCGGCGCGGGCATGCAGCCAGACGGCCAGGCAGGCGGCGTCGAAGGGCTCGAGTTTCTGCGCCAGCAACGCGCCGACCACGCCGGACAACACGTCGCCCAGGCCGGCGGTGGCCATGGCCGGGTGACCATGGGAACACAGCGCCAGGCGCCCATCCGGGGCGGCGACCAGGCTGCCGACGCCCTTGAGCACGGCCACCGCCTGGTAGCGGCTGGCCAGCTCGCGCGCGGCGGCGGCCCGGTCGGCCTGCACCTCGGCGGTGGAGCGGCCCAGCAGGCGCGCCGCCTCGGCGGGATGCGGGGTGATCACCAGGCTGCCCGACGGGCGCTGCACCTGGCCCTCCGCCAGCAGGTTGAGGGCATCGGCGTCCCACACCTGGGGCAGCGCCAGGCTGGCCGCGGCGCTGGCCAGGCAGCGGCCCCAGGCGTTGCGGCCGATGCCGGGGCCGACCACCAGCACGCTGGCGCGCTCGGCGGCGCGCAGCACCTCGGCGGAGGAGGACACGCCGCGGGTCATCAGCTCCGGGCAACGCGCCAGCGCCGCTGGCACGTGGGCGGCGCGGGTGGCGACGGAGACCAGCCCGGCGCCGCTGCGCAGGGCCGCCTCGCCGGCCAGCAGGCTGGCGCCGCCCATGCCGTGGTCGCCGCCGATCAGCAGCAGGTGGCCGAACAGCCCCTTGTGCGCCGCCTTCGGCCGCGGCGCCAGGTGCGCCAGGCTGGTCGGCGCCAGGCGCGTGGCCTGGGCGTCCCCGGGCAGTTGCGCGGGGTCGGCGTCCAGGCTGTCGAAGGCCAGCTCGCCGCACTGGTCCGGGCCTTCGGCGGTGAACAGGCCGAACTTGAGGCCGATGAAGGTCACCGTCAGGTCGGCGCGCACCGCGCAGCCCAGCACCTGGCCGGTGTCGGCGCTGAGGCCGGAGGGGATGTCGATGGCCAGCACCGGCAGGCCGCTGGCGTTGATGCGTGCGATGGCCGTCGCGTATGGATCACGCACCGTGCCGCCAAGACCGGTGCCGAGCAGCGCATCCACCAGCACACCATGCAGTTCGGCGTGTTCGTGCCAGGGCAGGATGGTCACGCCGGCGGCCAGGGCCTCGGCATGGGCCGAGGCGGCGTCGCCGGCCAGCCGCGCGGTATCGCCCACCGCCAGCACGCGCACGTTCCAGCCGGCGCGCCGGGCCAGGGCGGCGACCAGGTAGCCGTCGCCGGCGTTGTTGCCGTGCCCGGCCAGCACCGTCAGGCGCCCGGCGTCCGGCCAGCGCCGGCGCAGGGCGCGCCAGGCCGCGTGGGCGGCACGCTGCATGAGTTCGAAGCCGGGGGTGCCGGCGGCGATCAGGCGCGCGTCGAGGTCGCGCACCTGCCGGGCGCTGTACAGCGCGGTCGGCAGGCTGTCGTAAGGATGCGAATTCATCGGGTTTCCGCGGGGAATCGGGCGCCGGTCGGCGCGGTCTGGCAGAATTATACCTACCCCGGTCCCGCTTTCCCGCCCTCCCATGCACGATTCCACTTCCGACTACAGCACCATCGCCGAGCGCATCAAGGCCTGGGGCCGCGAACTGGGCTTCCAGCAGGTGGGCATCGGCGGGCTGGACCTGGAAAGCCACGGCGAGCACCTGCAACGCTGGCTGGCCGCCGGCTACCAGGGCGAGATGGACTACATGGGCGCCCACGGCAGCAAGCGCTGGCGCCCGGACGAGCTGGTGCCCGGCACCCTGCGGGTGGTCTCGCTGCGCATGGACTACCTGCCCGGCGACACGCGCATGGCGCAGCGCCTGGCCGAGCCGGAAAAGGCCTACGTGTCGCGCTACGCCCTGGGCCGCGACTACCACAAGCTGGTGCGCAAGCGCCTGCAGCAGCTGGCCGAGCGCATCCAGGCGGAAGTCGGGCCGTTCGGCTACCGCGCCTTCGTCGACAGCGCGCCGGTGCTGGAAAAGGCCATCGGCGAACAGGCCGGGCTCGGCTGGATCGGCAAGAACACCCTGCTGCTCAACCGCAAGGCCGGCAGCTACTTCTTCCTCGGCGAGCTGTTCACCGACCTGCCGCTGCCCCTGGACGAACCCCACGGCAGCGAGCACTGTGGGCGCTGCAGCGCCTGCCTGGACATCTGCCCGACCAACGCCTTCGTCGGCCCCTACGTGCTGGACGCACGGCGCTGCATCTCCTACCTGACCATCGAGCTGAAGGGCCCGATCCCCGAGGAACTGCGCGCGCCCATGGGCAACCGGGTGTTCGGCTGCGACGACTGCCAGATCGTCTGCCCCTGGAACCGCTTCGCCCGGCCCAGCGAACAGGGCGACTTCCAGCCCCGCCACGGCCTGGACAATGCAGAGTTGGCAGAGCTGTTCCTGTGGAGCGAGGAGGAATTCCTCAGCCGCACCGAGGGCTCGCCGCTACGCCGCGCCGGCTACGAGCGCTGGCTCCGCAACCTGGCGGTGGGCCTGGGCAACGCGCCGACCAGCATCCCGGTGGTCGAGGCGCTGAAGGCGCGGCGGGAGTTTCCGTCGGAGCTGGTGCGCGAGCATGTGGAATGGGCGCTGCGGCGGCATGGGGTGGGACTGTAGGAGCGAGCTTGCTCGCGAAAGTGTTCCGCTGGCAGGGCCGGAGCGAGCCCTGAAGAGCACCCTCTCCCCAGCCCTCTCCCTGAAGGGAGAGGGGGTTTGTCCGTGCCGAGAGAAGGAATGGTTTCAGTTGGAAACCATCGGAGCTGCCGGCTGACTCCAGAACATCAAACCCTGCCCAACGGTCCCCTCTCCCTTCAGGGAGAGGGTTAGGGAGAGGGAGCGGAGCCGAACCGAAACACCATAAGCCGCCTGGAAACCCCGTTCGCGAGCAAGCTCGCTCCTACGAAAAGCGAGGGTTCAGACCTTGATGAAGGTCTCGCGGTAATAGCGCAGCTCGGCGATGGACTCACGGATATCGTCCAGCGCCAGGTGGGTATTGCCCTTCTTGAAGCCGTCGCGCACCTGCGGGGCCCAGCGGGCGGCCAGTTCCTTGAGGGTGGAGACGTCGAGGTTGCGGTAGTGGAAGTAGGCTTCCAGCTTCGGCATGTGCCTATAGAGGAAGCGGCGGTCCTGGCAGATGCTGTTGCCGCAGATCGGCGAGGCGCGCTTGGGCACCCACTTCTCCAGGAAGGCCAGGGTCATGGCCTCGGCCTGGGCGGCGTCGATGGTGCTTTCGCGCACGCGCTGGGTCAGGCCGGACTGGCCGTGCTGGCGGGTGTTCCACTCGTCCATGCCGGCGAGGGCCTCCTCGCTCTGGTGCACGGCGATCACCGGGCCTTCCGCGAGAATGTTCAGCTCGCTGTCGGTGACGATGGTGGCCATTTCGATGATCAGGTCCCGGTCCGGGTCCAGGCCGGTCATCTCCAGGTCGATCCAGATCAGGTTCTGTGGGTTCTGCATGCTGCGCTCCTCGGCTCAAGCCCCCTAGTTTAGCGGGAAGCGCGCCGGGGCATGCTAAACTCGCCGGCGATTTTTCACTCGGGTTGCCTATGGCCAAGCGTCATCTCACCCGCCGGCAGAGCTGGCGCATCGAAAAGATCCAGGAAGAGCGCGCCGCGCGTGCCGCCAAGCGTGAGTCACGCGCCCTGGAGGAACTGGAGGGCGGCGACCTGGGGCCGGAGCAGAACGGCCTGGTGATCGCCCACTTCGGCGTCCAGGTGGAAGTCGAGGCGCTGGAAGGCGAGCACGCCGGCGAGGTGCTGCGCTGCCACCTGCGCGCCAACCTGCCGCCGCTGGTGACCGGCGACCGCGTGGTCTGGCGCCCGGGCAACCAGGGCATCGGCGTAATAGTCGCGCAGCTGCCGCGCACCTCCGAGCTATGCCGCCCGGACATGCGCGGCCTGCTCAAGCCGGTGGCGGCCAACGTCGACCGCATCGTCATCGTCTTCGCCCCGCGGCCCGAGCCCCACGCCAACCTGATCGACCGCTACCTGATCGCCGCCGAGCACGCCGGCATCCAGCCGCTGCTGCTGCTGAACAAGGCCGACCTGATCGACGAGCAGAACGCCGAGCAGATCGATGCCCTGCTGGGCACCTACCGCGACCTGGGCTACCCGCTGCTGGAGGTCTCGGCCTTCAACGGCCTGGCCATGGACGCCCTGCGCGCGGCGCTGAACGACCACGTCAGCGTGTTCGTCGGCCAGTCCGGGGTGGGCAAGTCGTCGCTGGTCAACGCCCTGCTGCCGGGGTGGACACCCGCGTCGGCGATCTTTCCGAGGTGACCGGCAAGGGCACCCACACCACCACCACGGCGCGGCTGTTCCACTTCCCCGCCGGCGGCGACCTGATCGACTCCCCCGGCATCCGCGAGTTCGGCCTGGGCCACGTCACCCGCGACGACGTCGAGGCCGGCTTCATCGAGTTCCGCGACCTGCTCGGGCATTGCCGCTTCCGCGACTGCAAGCACGACCGCGAGCCGGGCTGCGCGCTGCTCCAGGCGCTGGAGGACGGCCGCATCAGCCCGCAGCGCATGGCCAGTTATCGGCACATTCTCACCAGCTTGCCGGAAACGGATTACTGATCGACGACCGCGCTCCGACAACCCTGTCGGAGCGCCAGGCGCTCATCTCACTGCTTCTTCAGCTCGTCCAGCTTCAGCTTGCCGTCGTCGAACAGGTTGAGCTTCTCGCGCACCTGCCCGGCCGGCAGCGGCTGGGACGCAGGCGCCGGCGCGCTGCCCTGGGGTGCCGGTGCGGCGCCGGCAGGCGGCGTGGCCGGCTGGCTGGCCGCCGGTTCCTCGGCCGTGCCGTCCTGGCCTTCGATGGCGCGTTGCGCGCGCTTGGTCAGGACGATGATGTCGATGCGCCGGTTCACCGGGTTCAGCGGGTTCTTGCGGTCGAACAGCTGCGACGAGGCGTAGCCCACCACCCGGGCGATCTGCCCTTCCGGGTAGCCGCCGGCCACCAGGGCGCGGCGCGCGGCGTTGGCGCGGTTGGCCGACAGCTCCCAGTTGCCGAACTCGTCGCCGGCGTAGGGCTTGGCGTCGGTGTGGCCGCTGATGCTGATCTTGTTCGGCACCTGCTTGATGGTCTCGGCCATGGCCAGCAGGATGTCCTCGAAGTACGGCTGCAGGCGTGCGCTGCCGAGGTCGAACATCGGCCGGTTCTCGGCGTCGACGATCTGGATGCGCAGGCCGTCGCGGGTGATCTCGAACAGGATCTGGTCCTTGAAGCGGCGCAGCGTGGGGTTCTCGTCGACCTTGTTCTGCAGCTCCTGGAGCAGCAGCTCCAGGCGCTCGTGCTCGATCTGCTCGGCCTGGCGCTCGGCCTCGGCGGGGTTGACCTCCTTCTCCGACTCCGGGCTGATGCGCGTCTCGTCCGCCTCCGGCTGTGCCTGGATCTGCGGGTTGAGGGTCTTGTCCGGGGCCGGCGTCGGGGTGCCACCGAGGTCGATCACGTAGGGGCTGGCGCTCTCGGTGAAGCCGATGGGGTCCTGGAAGTAGCCGGAAATCGCCTTCTTCTGCTCCGGCGTGGCCGAGGACAGCAGCCACAGCACCAGGAAGAACGCCATCATCGCCGTGGCGAAGTCGGCGAAGGCGATCTTCCAGGAACCGCCGTGGTGGCCGGCGGCGTAGCGCTTGACGCGCTTGACGATGATCGGCTGGTTGTTGTCCATCGCTTAGCGCCCGCGTACCGCCTGTTCAAGCTCACTGAAGCTCGGACGGTGCGCCGGCAGCAGCACCTTGCGGCCGAACTCCACCGCCAGCGACGGCGGCATGCCCGAGGCCGAGGCCACCAGGCAGGCCTTGATCGCCTCGTAGAGGTTCAGCTCTTCCTTGGCGTCGTGCTCCAGCGCGTTGGACAGCGGGCCGACGAAACCGTAGGCGGCGAGGATACCGAGGAAGGTACCGACCAGCGCGGCGGCCACGTGGTGGCCGATCTCCGCCTGGCTGCCCTGGCCGAGCAGGGCCATGGTGATCACGATGCCCAGCACCGCGGCGACGATACCGAAGCCGGGCAGCGCGTCGGCGACGCGGGTGACCGCGTGGGACGGATGCTCGAAGTCTTCCTTGAGGCTGCCCAGCTCCATGTCGAACAGGCCTTCCAGCTCGTGGGGGCCATGTTGCCGGAGGACATGATGCGCAGGTAGTCGCAGATGTAGGCGGTCATGCGCTCGTCCTTCAGCACCGCCGGGTACTTGCTGAAGATCGGGCTGGAGGCGGGTTCCTCGAGGTCGGCCTCGATGGCCATCATGCCCTCGCGGCGGCTCTTGTTGAGGATCTCGTAGAGCATGCCCAGCACTTCCAGGTAGAAGACGTGGGTGAAGCGGTTGCTGAACATCTTCGGCGCCTTCTTCAGCACCGTCATGAAGGTGCTGCCGGGGTTCGCCTGGAGGAAGGCGCCCAGCGCGGCACCGCCGATGATCAGCACTTCGAAGGGCTGCACGATGGCCATGATCTTGCCGCCGGAGAGCAGGTAGCCGCCGAGGACGCTGCCCAGCAGGACAATGATGCCGATGATTTTTGCCATTGAAGAGTCGACTGGAACGGTGGACGGGACGGGGGCGCCAATATGCGCCGCCCTCTTGTTATCGGAGAAACCGCGCAAGACTATAGGCTGCAAATTGTAAAAACCAGTTCGGCGGCCCAAGCATGCCCATCCAGACACCCGACCCGCAGCGCCTCGCCTCCTGGCTCCAGTTGCTGGAGGAATTGCCGCTGCCGGTGCCCGCCGAACAGCACGAGCGCGTGCGCCGCGCCCTGGCGGACAACCGCCGGTCCCTGCGCGACATCGCCGACCTGCTGCAGGACTGCCCGACCCTGGCCCTGGCCATCCTGCGCGAGGCCAACCGCGCGCGCATGGCCCGGGACAACCCGGCGGAAAGCCTGGAGGTGGCCCTCAGCCGCCTCGGCCTGGTGCGCGCCACGGCCCTGCTGGAGAGCCTGCCCAGCGTGCCCGCCGCGCAGATGCCGCCGGCCCTGGGGCAGATGCTGCTGATCAGCCGCCACGCCATGCACCAGGCCAGCGGCCTGTTCGCCAGCCGTCTGGCGCGCCTGTGGCAGGAAATCCACTGGGGCAGCCTGCTGATCCTGGCGCCGGTCTGGGCGCTGGCCACGGCGCGCCCGGAGCTGCTCGAACAATGGCAGCAGCAGGTGCTCGGCGAAGGCCGCGCCAGCGCCGAGGTGGAACAGGAACTGCTGGGCATGCGCCTGCTGCCGCTGTGCGCGGCCCTGGCCGAGCGCTGGCGCCTGCCGGAGTGGATCGGCCAGGGCCTGCGCCTGCTCGGCGAGGACCATGAACTGCTGGTCCGCGCCCTGCACCTGGCGCACGCCGAAAGCGAACCGCTGGCCCAGCAGCAGCGCCTGGACGCCGACCCCGAGCTGGCGCGCTGGCTGACCCGCCCGGCCAACACCATTCTCCTGGCCAACAGCCTGGCGATGGCCGCGCACCAGTCCTGGGGCGGGCCGCACATGCTGCGCTGGCAGCGGCTCACCGCGCTCTACCTGCAGGAGCCGCTGGAGGCGCTGCAGCAACAGGTCCACGCCCTGGCCGTGGAGAGCGCCCGGCGCGACGCCGACGCCCGCTACTGGCACCCGGCCCAGGCACTGCTCTGGCCGTGGGAAAGCCAGCGCTGGCAGCCGCGACACAACGCCGCGGCCGCGGATGCACCCGCCGCCGGCGACCCCGGGCAGTGGCGCCGGCTGTGCGCCGAACTGCTGCGCACGCCCAGCCCGTTCGGCAACCTGGTGCCCCTGCTGGAATGCGCGGCCGAAGCCCTGCACGCCTGCGGCCTGGACCGTGCCGTGCTGCTGCTCGCCGACCGCCAGCAGAACCTGCTGCAGGCCCGCCGCAGCTTCGGCCTGGCCCCGGCGGAGCAGAACCTGCAGCTGCCGGTGGCCGGCAGCCAATTGCTGCGCCGCCTGCTGGAACGCCCGGCGCGCCTGCACCTCACCCCGGCCAACATGGCCGAGTACTCCGCGCTGCTGCCCGGCCGCCTGAAGGCGGCGCTGCCCGGCGACCACCTGCTGCTGCGCTCCCTGGCCCGCGGCCAGCGCGTGGTGATGCTGGTGGTGGCCGACCGCCACGGCCAGCCCATCGGCAGCGTGCAGGGCCAGGCCTTCGACAAGACCTGCCAGTGCATCGAGCGGGCCCTGCAGCAATTCGGCGCGGCGCCGGCCCAGTGACACGCCCTGAAGCGATTGCCCGCCAGCGCCGCGCGCTTTTTCGTTAAACTGCTGGGTTTCGCGGGTAGCCCAGGGCGCCAGCTCACGCCATCCCGTCCCACGACACCCGCCTTCAGGGAGATGCCGACATGTCCGCCTTTTCCGACCTGCCCCTGGTGATAGAACCGGCCGAGCTGGCCGCCCGCCTCGACGCCCCCGAGCTGATCCTGGTCGACCTGACCAGCCCGGCGCGCTACGCCGAGGGCCACCTGCCCGGCGCCCGCTTCGTCGCCCCCGCGCGCACCCAGTGGGGCCAGCCGCCGGCGCCCGGCCTGCTGCCGGCCAAGGCCGACCTGGAAGCGCTGTTCGGCGAACTGGGGCACAACCCGGGCGCCGTGTACGTGGTGTACGACGACGAAGGCGGCGGCTGGGCCGGGCGCTTCATCTGGCTGCTGGACGTCATCGGCCACCCGCACTACCACTACCTGGACGGCGGCCTGCACGCCTGGCTGGCCGAAGGCCGCGAACTGAGCCGCGACGTCCCGGCGCCAGCCGGCGGCCCGCTGCCGCTGACGCTGCACGACGAACCCACCGCCACCCGCGAATACCTGCAGAGCCGCCTGGGCGCCGCCGACCTGGCCGTCTGGGATGCGCGCAACCCCAGCGAATACAGCGGCCAGAAGGTGCTGGCGGCCAAGGGCGGGCACGTCCCCGGCGCGGTCAACTTCGAGTGGACCGCCGGCATGGACGCGGCCCGCGCCCTGCGCATCCGCACCGACATGGCGCAGATCCTCCGCGACCTGGGCATCACCCCGGACAAGGAAGTGATCACCCACTGCCAGACCCACCACCGTTCCGGCTTCACCTACCTGGTGGCCAAGGCCCTCGGCTACCCGCGGGTCAAGGGCTACGCCGGCTCCTGGTCGGAATGGGGCAACCACCCCGACACCCCCGTAGAGGTTTAAGGAATGTCGTTCAAAGATCGTCTGTTCATCCTCGGCCAGTACCTGCTGCCGCACCATCTGCTGTCGCGCCTGGTCGGCTGCGCGGCCGAATGCCGCGCCGCCTGGTTCAAGAACCGCCTGATCGGCTGGTTCGCCCGCCGCTACCAGGTCGACATGCGCGAGGCGCTGGTGGAAGACCTGCAGGCCTACGAGCACTTCAACGCCTTCTTCACCCGCGCCCTCAAGGAGGGCGCACGGCCGCTGGACGAGACGCCCGGCGGCGTGCTCTGCCCGGCCGACGGCGCCATCAGCCAGCTCGGCCCCATCGAGCACGGGCGCATCTTCCAGGCCAAGGGCCACAGCTTCAGCCTGAGCGAACTGCTGGGCGGCGACGCCGAGCGCGCCGCGCCCTTCATGGGCGGCAGCTTCGCCACCGTCTACCTCTCGCCGAAGGACTACCACCGCGTGCACATGCCGCTGGCCGGCACCCTGCGCGAGATGGTCTACGTGCCCGGCCGGCTGTTCTCGGTGAACCAGCTCACCGCCGAGCAGGTGCCGGAGCTGTTCGCCCGCAACGAGCGCGTGGTCTGCCTGTTCGATACCGAGCGCGGCCCCATGGCCGTGGTGCTGGTGGGCGCGATGATCGTCGCCTCGGTGGAAACCGTGTGGGCCGGCCTGGTCACCCCGCCCAGGCGCGAGCTGAAGGCCTTCGCCTACGACGAAGCGGCCCGCCAGCCCATCCACCTGGAAAAAGGCGCGGAACTGGGGCGCTTCAAGCTGGGCTCCACCGCCATCGTGCTGTTCGGCCCCGAGCAGGTCGCCTGGGCCGAACAACTGGCCGCCGGCAGCCCGGTGCGCATGGGCCAGCTGCTGGGCAACGCCCGCCAGGCGTGAGCCGGCGCAAGCCGGGGCCCCTGTAACCGGCCTGTTACCTGAAAGCCAACGGCAGGCCCGTCTCCCAACCAGGGAACGGGCTGCCTTCTCAGGTGGATACTGCTAGAGTTTGGAAAAAACCGGCGCCCAAGACCGGCACAACGGTCCAGCGAACGGCCCAGATCGTGGAGCACCTCATCCGACCATGGACAATACGAGTCCCCAGCAATTGCTGCGCGTCCCCACCCCGACGCAGGAAAGCCTGAGCTTCTGCAACGTCACTGCGCGCGATATCAAATACTGGCTGGACCACCTGCCCAAGGCCAACCTCGGCGAGACCGCACGCCAGCTGTACCAGGGCCTGATCGAGCTGAACCAGCTGAAACTCCCGGTGGAGGCCCGCCTGCAGCTGCTGGAGCTGTTCCGCCCGGAAGTCCAGTCGGTCTGCCACAACCTCGAACGCCACTTTCTCAACCAGTCCATCGTCCTCGACGAGCGCCCGCGCAAGGTCGCCAACCTCTGCCAGGCCCTGCAGAACCACCTGGCCGTGGGCTACAAGCTGGTGGTGGTGCGCGAGGCACCGCGCTTCACCCGCGAACGCGCACAGATCCTCACCCTCGCCCTGCAGCGGGCCATCCGCAGTCTCTGCGGCCCGCTGATCCGCGCCCAGCAGCTCTATTGCCCGGTGCCGGAAAGCCTGTGGCTGGAGCTGCACCAGCTCTACCAGCTGGCCCGCAGCAAGGGTGTGCAGGGCTTGGCGGTCCGCGACGACCTTGCCAAGCATGGCAACAGCCTGAACGTCGAACAGGCCTACCTGGTGGCCCTGCTGCTGGGCTGCGCCCGCTGCAACCAGATGCGCCAGGCCGGCATCGCCCAGGTGGCCGAGGCCCTGGAGGCCTGGGGCTCGCTGGTACGCCTGCAGGAGGCCGACCTGCCGTCCAGCCTGTTCGTGGTCGCCCCACAGGTGGACGGCCCACCGCGCTACCGTTCGCTGTACAAGGCCAGCGACCTGCACAACGGCCTGGGCATGGACCCGCAGCGCCTGGTGGCGGCGATCAAGGAATACATGCAGGCCCCCGCCGAGCAACGCGACAAGCTGCCGCTCAAGGGCGGCGAGCGCATCAGCATCGACCTGCTGCAGCACCTGGCCAGCGCCTGGGGCGACATCGCCGAACGCAGCTTCCAGCGCACCTCCGGCCAGGGCCAGCTGACCCTGTGCATCGGCATGAGCGCACTGCACTACTACCTGTCCGGCCGACGCCCCTTCGCCGACCTGCTCAAGCTGCCAGAACCTGTGCAGGCGACCTTCCAGGCGGAAGTGAACGACGCCTGGGCCAATGCCTTCGACGCGCAGAAGGTCACCGACTGGCAACCGGGCATGCCGCTGGAGGAAATCGAATACCAGCCGCTGCGGTCGGCGGACCAGGGCTCGCCCGACGCCGCCGGGGCCGCTGCCAGCGACGAGTACCCGGTCTTCACCCTGTCCATCGTCAACCACAGCCCCGGCGGCTACTGCCTGACCTGGCCGAAGGAAATCCCCAGCCAGCTGCAGGCCGGCGAGCTGCTCGGCATCCAGGATGCCCCCGGGCACAGCTGGAGCGTCGCGGTGGTGCGCTGGATCCGCCAGGTCCGCGGCGGCGGCACGCAGATGGGCATCGAACTGATCGCCCCCATCGCCCAGCCCTGCGGCCTGCAACTGCTGCGCAAGTCGGAGCAGAGCAGCCACTACCTGCGCGCCCTGCTGCTGCCGGAAATCGCCGCCATCTCGCGGCCGGCGACACTGATCTCGCCACGCCTGCCCTTCCAGGAAGGCAGCCGCGTGCAGATCAACCTGCACGGCGAGGAACGCCGCGCTACCCTGACGCGCAAGCTCACCGCCACCGGCAGTTTCAGCCAGTTCGAATACAGTACCCAGGAGCGTCCGAAGGGCGCCGACGATAAGCCCGTCACAGGGACGAGCAGCCATACGGGGCATGGGGAGGAAGACTTTGACTCACTCTGGAAGTCGCTGTAGATTCGGCCGCACTCCATTCGTCGCCTCCTGGCTGCCATCCGGCGCGCTATAAGCAGCTCTTCATGGCCAATGAAAAGAAAACCGTCCGCCTGCTGATCCTGGAAGACTCGCAGAACGAGGCCGAGCGCCTGGTCAGCCTGTTCCGCAATGCCGGGCGCGCGACCCGCGTCCACCGCGTCACCTCCAGCGAAGACCTCGCCGAAGCCCTGCAACAGACCTGGGACCTGCTGATCGCCGCCCCGCACAGCGGCGCCCTGGCGCCGGACGAGGCCCTGGCCAGCCTGCGCCGCCAGGCCAAGGACATCCCCTTCATCCAGCTTGTCGAGGGCAACGACTCCGACAGCATCACCGAGGCCCTGGCCCTCGGCGCCCAGGACGCCCTGCCCCAGGGCGAGGACGAGCGCCTGGTGCTGGTGGCCAACCGCGAAATCGCCGCCCTGGAGGAACGCCGCGCCCGGCGCACCGCCGAAGTCGCCCTGCGCGAGGCGGAAAAACGCTGCCAGCTGCTGCTGGACAGTTCGGTGGACGCCATCACCTACGTCCACGACGGCATGCACATCTATGCCAACCGCGCCTACGTCGCGCTGTTCGGCTACGAGGACGCGGAGGAGCTGGAAGGGCTGCCGATGATCGACCTGATCGCCCCGGCCGACCAGGCGACCTTCAAGGACTTCCTCAAGGGCTACCAGCACGGCGACGGCGACAACGAGCTGCTGTGCAGCGGCGTGCGCGTCGATGGCCAGGCGCTGCGAGCGCGCATGGGCTTTTCCCCGGCCACCTATGACGGCGAGCCCTGCATCCAGGTGGTGATCCGCGCCGAGCAGGACAACAGCGAACTGCAGGAGAAGCTGCGCGAGGTCAGCAGCCAGGACCTGGTCACCGGCCTGTTCAACCGTGCCCACTTCCTCGACCTGATGGATGCCGCCGTGGAGCGCGCCGTCACTGCCGGCCAGCCGGCCACCCTCGCCTACCTGCTGCTCGACCGTGCGCAGAACCTGCAGCTGAGCCTGGGCATCGCCAGCATCGACCTGCTGCTGGCCGACCTCGCCCACCTGCTGCGCGAGCATTTCCCCGAGAACGCGCAACTGGCCCGTTTCAGCGACGACGCCTTCAGCGTGCTGCTCGACGGCCAGACGCCGGAACAGAGCAAGGCGCTGTTCGCCAGCCTGCTGAAGCGCATCGAGGGCCACCTGTTCGACATCCACGGGCGCACCGCCCAGGTCACCCTGTCGATCGGCTGCGCCGGGCTCGACGAAAAGACCAGCCGCGCCCAGGACGTCATCGAGCGCGCCCACCGCTGCGCCGACGAAATCGCCCAGGCCGAGGGCAACGGCATCAAGCTCTACGACCCGGCCGACGAACTGGCCGCCGCCGCCAGCCGCGGCGACCTGCTGGCCATCGTCCAGCAGGCGCTGGAGAAGAACGCCTTCCGCCTGCTGTTCCAGCCGATCATCAGCCTGCGCGGCGACAGCCACGAGCTGTACGAAGTGCTGCTGCGCCTGCTCAACCCGCAGGGCGAGGAAGTACCCGCCGCCGACTTCCTCGGCGCGGCCAGGGCCGGAGGCCTGGCCGAGCGCATCGACCGCTGGGTGCTGCTCAACTCCATCAAGCTGCTCGCCGAGCACCGCGCCAAGGGCCACGACACCAAGCTCTTCGTGCACCTGTCCGGCCCCAGCCTGCAGGACGCCGGGCTGCTGCCCTGGCTGGCTGTGGCCCTGAAGGCCGCGCGCCTGCCGGCCGACTCGCTGATCCTGCAGATCAGCGAAACCGACGCCGTGGCCCACCTCAAGCAGGCCAAGGCCCTGAGCCAGGGGCTCGCCGAGCTGCACTGCCAGGTCGCCCTCGGCCAGTTCGGCTGCGCCCTGAACCCGTTCAGCACGCTCAAGCACATGAACGTCGATTTCGTGAAGATCGACGGCTCCTACGTGCAGGACCTCAGCCGCCCGGAGAACCAGGAGAACCTGCGCACCCTGATGGCCAGCCTGCACGCCCAGGCCAAGCTGACCATAGTGCCGATGGTGGAGAGCGCCACCGCCCTGGCCACCCTCTGGCAGGCCGGCGCCAACTACATCCAGGGCCGCTACCTGCAGGGCCCGAGCCAGGCGATGGACTACGACTTCTCCTCGGAGGAGTGATCTGCTCAAACACGGCACCCCGTAGGATGGGTTGAGCGAAGCGATACCCATCACCACGACCGCATGGGTTTCGTAAACTCAACCCATCCTACGAAAGGCACCTCGGCGCACGGACTCATTTGTAGGAGCGGGCCCTGCCCGCGAATCGCGCGCAGGGCGCGCTCCTACAGGTCGACACCGAGCTCCGTGATGGGTCTCCGTAGGGCGTATAACCGTTCGCGGTTATACGCCGTTACACCCATGCCCTCGCCGGCTCCGCATTCCAACCAGGCGTTTTTCCAGCTCAACCCCGAGCGGCCTGGTGCCAAGGTCAAGCGGCGTATAACGCGGAGCGTTATACGCCCTACGGTTCGCCGCGGCATTTCCCCAGGCTTCTGCCGGCTCAACGCCCGTCCACGCCCTCGCGGTCGCGGAAGCCCAGCAGGTAGAGGATGCCGTCCAGGCCCAGGGTGGAGATGGCCTGCTTGGCCGACTGCTTGACCAGCGGCTTGGCGCGGAAGGCCACGCCAAGGCCGGCCAGGCCGAGCATCGGCAGGTCGTTGGCGCCGTCGCCTACGGCGATGGTCTGCTCCAGCTGCAGGCCTTCCTTCGCCGCCAGTTCGCGCAGCAGGTCGGCCTTGCGCTGGGCGTCGACGATCGGCTCGACGGCCACGCCGGTGACCTTGCCGTCGACGATCTCCAGCTCGTTGGCGAAGACGTAGTCGATGCCCAGTTTCGCCTGCAGCTGGCGGGCGAAATAGGTGAAGCCGCCGGAGAGGATGGCGGTCTTGTAGCCCAGGCGCTTGAGCTCGGCGAACAGCGTCTCGGCGCCCTCGGTCAGGCGCAGCGAGGCGCCGATCTCTTCGAGCACGTCCTCGGACAGGCCCTTGAGCAGCGCCAGGCGCTCCTTGAAGCTGGCGCGGAAGTCCAGCTCGCCGCGCATGGCGCGCTCGGTGATCTCGGCGACCTTCTCGCCGACGCCGGCGGCCTTGGCCAGCTCGTCGATGACCTCGGCCTCGATCAGCGTCGAGTCCATGTCGAACACCGCCAGGCGGCGGTTGCGGCGGTACAGCGAGTCGCGCTGGAAGGCGATGTCGACGTTCAGTTCCTGGGCCACGCTGAGGAACTCGGCGCGCAGCGCCACCGGGTCGGCCGGTTCGCCGCGCACGGAGAACTCGATGCAGCCCTTGCCGCGCTCGGCCGGCATGTCCAGCGGCATGCGCCCGGACAGGCGGTCGATGTGGTCGATGTTCAGCCCGTACTTGGCGGTGATCGAGCTGACCCGCTGCAACTGCTCGGCGGTCACCCGGCGCGTCAGCAGGGTGACGATCTGGCGCGGCTTGCCCTGGCCGCCGACCCATTGCTGGTAGTCGGCCTCGGAAACGGGGGTGAAGCGCACCTGCTGGTCGAGTTCGTAGGCGGTGAAGAGCACGTCCTTGAGGACCGCGGAGGCCCGCTCGGTGTCGGGAATCTCCACCAGGATGCCGAAGGACAGGGTGTCGTGGATCACCGCCTGGCCGATGTCGAGGATGTTCACCCCGCCCTGGGCCAGCACGCCGGTGATGGCCGCGGTGAGGCCGGGGCGGTCTTCCCCGGTGATGTTGATCAGGACGATTTCGCGCAAGGCGCAGTCTCCGCCATGGAAAAAGCGCACATTCTACCGCCTTTCTCGGCCGTCGCCTCGCCCGCCGGCGGCACAACCGCCGATCGGATCGTGCGCGCCGGCCGGATCACGGGCGGACCGGCGCTTTGCCCCTTCCCAGGGCGCCGTTATACTGCCGGGACTGTCCTTTCATAGAAGACCGAGCCCGCTGTGACCCGGCCCACGTCCGTCAAGCCCGACAATTTCTTCCTGTTGCTGTACCACGCCCTGCGCCAGCGCCGGGTGCCCATCGCCCTGCGCATCGCCATCCACAGCCTGGTGCTGGTGGCGGCGGCGCTGCTGATCTACGCCTGGGTGATGGGCATGCAGTTCAAGCAGGCCATGCACCAGCAGGCCGATGCCGTGGGCCAGAGCCTGACCACCCAGACCGCGGCCTCGGCCACCGAGCTGCTGGTGTCCAACGACATCCTCAGCCTCAACGTGCTGCTGGGCAACCTGACCAAGAACCCGCTGGTGGCCCACGCCGCCATCTACAGCGCCGACGGCCGCACCCTGGCCGAGGCCGGCTCGCGGCCCAAGCAGGGCCTGCTGGGCGACACCGAGGGGGTCTACTCGACGCAGATCACCTTCCAGGAGGTCATGGCCGGCCAGCTGCGCATCAGCCTGGACATGGAGCAGTTCCAGCAGCCGATGATGGTCAGCCTGCAGAGCATGGGCCTGATCAGCCTGATCCTGCTGCTGCTCACCCTGACCCTCAGCCTGCGCCTGGGCCGCCACATCTCCACCCCGCTGCTGCAGCTGCGCGTGTGGCTGCGCGACCCGGACGACCCCGCCCCCGGCGCCGGCCTGCAGAACGAGATCGGCGACCTGGCCCGCCAGCTCCAGGCCCGCCTGGTGCCGGAGAAGCCGCCGGCCCCGGAACCTGCGCCCGCCCCCGCGCCCCGCAAGGCAGCGCCGAAGGCCGCCGCACCGGCGCCGGCGAAGCCCGCGAAAGACCCCGTCGAGAAGGACGCAGAGGGCGAAACCGCCGGCGAGCCGGACGACAAGCGCGAACCCCGCCTCGACCTGCCGCGCGACGAGCATGAGTTCGACGAGAACATCTTCGCCGAGGACGAACTGCACGAAGAAGCGCCCCTGGCCGCAGAGGAATTTTCCGAGGACTTCGCCGAAGAAGCTGACGAGGCCGAGGAAACCGCCGAGGAAGAACCCGAGCCGGTGCTGCCCAACCCCTGCGCCGTGCTGGCCGTGCAGCTGGGCAACCAGGAGCAGCTGCGGCGCCTGCCGCGCAGCCGCCTGGTGGACCTGCTGGAACGCTACCGCGACTGCCTGGAGCAGGCCGCGCGCCTGTACAAGGGCCAGCTGTTCACCCTCAGCGACGGCGGCAGCCTGATCCTCTTCCACGCCCGCGACGACGACGACTACCTCACCCACGCCCTCTGCTGCGGCGAGCTGATGCGCGCCCTCGGCCACGCCCTGCAGATCGAGGTGGTGGACAGCGGCATCACCCTGCAACTGCAACTGGGCCTGACCCAGGGCGACGAACTGGCGGAGCTGGCCCAGGCCGAACTGCTGCAGGAAAGCGCCGTGCAGAACGCCCTGAACCTCAGCCAGCACAGCCGCAACCTGCTGTTGATCGAGCGTGTCATCGCCGAGGACGAGCAGGTGCGCCAGCGTGCCCGCGTCCGCGCCATCGCCAACCCGGCCGAGGCCAGTTGCGTGGAATGGCTGAAGGAACCCTACCCGTCGATGCTGGAACGCCAGCTCACCCGCATGCGCGCCCTGCGCACCTCCTGAGCAGAAGGCCGGCCGCCCCCGTGGGCTGGCCGGCCTTGCGTCCCTCCTGCCTACCCGCCCTGCCCGTCACTCGTGCGCCTGCTGCGTTGCGGGCAGGTACAGCAGCACATGGGGCTCATGGTCGAAATCCGCCGCCACCAGGGGCTTCAGGCCAGCCACTGACGACGCCCGCAAGGCATCCCGGCGCGCGGCCGACATCACCAGGTAGAGCGGACCCTGCAGCCCCTGCAGTTGGCTGTCCTGGTCGATGAAGCCCGGCGCCAGGTCGTGGTCGAGGTTGACCAGGTACTTGATCGCCTTGGCGTCCCTGCCCAGGCCGACGAAAACCACCGGCGCCGGCCTGGCGGCCATGGCCGCGTCGGCAGCCAGGGCGAAGGCGCGCGTGCCGTACAGCCCGCGCTCCATGGGCTCGAAGGCGAGGATGTAGGCCGCCCACAGCGCCAGCACGGCGCAGCCGGCCAGCCCCGGCGCCCGTAGCCGCGGGTGGCGCAGCATCCACAGGGCAGAGCCCTGCAGGACCAGCAACAAGGCCAGGGTGCCGTACAGGGCGAGGTGATAGCCCTGCAAGTGCCCGCCCAGTCGCCGCCAGGCGAATGCCAGGGCCAGCGCCAGCACCCCGGGCAGGATTGCCCAGAGGGCCTGCATGACCCAGCGCAACGCCGAAGCCAGGCGGCTGCCTGCCACCTGGAAGGGGTAGGCGGCGACTATCGCCAGGTAGGGCGCCGCCGCCAGGATGTAGCGGGCCTTCTTGGCCTGGGGCACGGACAGGCCGAGCATCACCAGCAGCGCAGCCAGGACACAGGCCAGCAGCAGGGTCCGGGTGCCCTCGTCTTCACCCCGCCCGCGTGCGCCGGGCAGCAGCAACAGCGCCGGCAGCGCCAGGGGGAAGGCCAGGGCGTAATTGCCGGGCGCACTGAGGAAGTAGTAGAAGGGCGAGCTGGCCCCGGCGCTGCCGTCGAGACGGCCGATGACCTGCATCTGCAGCACTTCCCGGACGAAGCCGGGGCCGCCGCTCAGCTGGGCCGCGCCCAGCAGCGCCAGGCAGGCGAGCACCAGCAGGGCCGCGGCGAACGGGCCGAAGACCAGCAGCCGGCGCCAGTCCCGCGCCGCCAACCAAAAGGCGCAGACCGCCGCGGCGGGAATCACCAGGCCCAGCGGGCCGCGGACCAGGAAGCCACCCAGCAGCAGCGCCCCCAGCCGCGCCAGCAAGGGCGGCAGCGGGCGCCCGCGGTCGCGCCGGGCGAGGTAGAAGGCGCCCAGGGCCAGGGCCGAGACCATCTGGTCCAGCGACACCGCGCGGGTCTCGCTGACGAAGGTCGCGGTGAGCAGCAACAGCGCCACGGCGAGCAGCGCCCAGCGCGGCGAGATCGGCTCCAGCAGGCGGTACACCAGGACCACCACGGCCGCCGCGGCCAGCGCCGAGGGCAGCCAGGCGCCCAGGCTGTCGACGCGGCCGAAAGGCAGCGACAGCAGGTAGATCAGCAACGTCGAAGTGCCCGGGTAGTCCGGGTAGGGTTCGCCGTAGGTGGTGGGGAACAGGCTCGGCCCGTGGCGCAGCATCTCCTGGGCGAACAGCACGAAGCGCGAGTCGAAACCGATGATCGCCCGCCCCTTGGCCTGGGCGCAGAACAGCAGCAGGGCGAGCACCCCCAGCAGCCAGGCGCGGGCGGCCGGGCCCAGGCTGGCCAGCCTGGAGGGCAAGGGCGACAAGGAGATGGACGGTGGCAAGGACCTACCCCCGCCGGGCGCCAACCGAAGGGATTCCGATCAACGGCGCCGGCAGAACCGCAGCCTTGTTAGCACCGTCATGGTCAAGAATTCGTCAACGAAGAGCGGCCCGCGGGCAGGACACCCGCGGGCCGTCGGCGATCAGAAGCGGAAGACTTCGGCGTTGTTGTGGATGGGCACCACCAACGGCATCTTCGGCCCTTCTTCCTTGGGCTTGGCGGCCTGTTCGGCGGCCGCGGCCGGCTTGCGTGGCGCCGCCGGCTGCTCGGCGGCCACCGCCACCGGGCGCACGTCCTGGGCCAGCTGCCCGGCGAGGCGGCGCAGCAGCTCGCTCTGCGCGCGGACCTGGTCCTGCAGGCTGCCGTCGTGCTTTTCCTCTTCATGGAACACGCGGCTGTCGCGCAGCGTGCCCTTCTGGTCGAGCAGGCGCCAGCGCGCATCCAGCACCGCCGGCTCCTTCGGACCGGAATCCAGGCGACTGATGGTCAGCATCACCTGCACCTGCGGGGTGAACCCCGGCTGTTCCGGGAACAGCGCCAGGCGGGTGGTGTCCAGGCTGCTGGACAACTGGCGCACCAGCAACTGGCTGACGTTGGTTTCCAGGCTGCCGGCCCAGCGCGCCTCGGTGGACAGGTTGAGGATGCCATCGGCCTGGCGCTGGACCATGGACTCACGTTGCAGGTAGTCGGCCAGCTGCACCGGCCCGAGCAGTACGGCGATACCGTTGTCGCGGGTGGGCACCGGGGTCGCCCCGGCGTCCAGTTGGTACAGCTGGGTCGGTCGATTCACCGTACAGCCCGCCAGCCCGAGGAGGCCGACGAGGGAAAGACATGCGAGGACGCGCAGGGCGCTCATCGTGCAATCACCGTTAATTCGCCGAAGATCGGCGTCACTTGCTACAAAAAACCACTAACCAAAACGACAATGGAGCCAAGGCGCCCGTGTCAAAGGGACCTATCATCCCTTAACCGGCGCCATAGCTCCAGAGGCAGAGTGTATCGCAGAGCGTTTCAGTCCTGAGACAGCGACTCGACCAGCAGTGCATCGACCCGCTGGAAGCCACGCGGCAGCTTGTTGCCACGCCGGCCGCGCTCACCCTTGTAGTGCTCCAGGTCGTCGCCGCGCAACGACAGGGTGCGCTTGCCGGCCTGCAGCACGAGGGTCGCCCCCGGCGGCAGAACTGCCAGGTCGGTCAGGTATTCCTCGCGGCTGGCCACGCGCTCGCCCGGTACGCTGATGATCTTGTTGCCCTTGCCCTTGGCCAGTTGCGGCAGGTCGGAGACCTTGAACAGCAGCAGGCGGCCCTCGGTGGTCACCGCCGCCAGCCAGTCCTGCTCGACGTCGGCCACCGGCCGCGGGGCCATCACCTGCGCGCCGTTGGGCAGGCTGAGCAGGGCCTTGCCGGCCTTGTTCTTGGCCTGCATGTCCTCGCCCTTGACCACGAAGCCATAGCCGGCGTCCGAGGCCAGCACGTACAGGGCGCTGTCCTCGGGCAGCAGCACGCGCTCGAAGCTGGCGCCCGGCGGCGGCGTCAGGCGGCCGGTGAGCGGCTCGCCCTGGCCACGCGCCGACGGCAGGCTGTGGGCCGCCAGCGAGTAGCTGCGCCCGGTGGAGTCGATGAACACCGCGTACTGGTTCGAACGTCCGGGCGCGGCGGCCTTGAAGGTGTCGCCGGCCTTGTACGAAAGCCCTTCGGCGTCGATGTCGTGGCCCTTGGCGCAGCGCACCCAGCCCTTGTCGGAGAGCACCACGGTGACCGGCTCGGTGGGCATCAGCTCGGTTTCCGAGAGGGCCTTGGCCTCGGCGCGCTCGACGATCGGCGAGCGGCGGTCGTCGCCATAGGCCTCGGCGTCGGCGATCAGCTCGTCGCGCACCAGCTTGCGCAGCTTGGCGTTGGAGCCGAGGATCGCCAGCAGCTTGGCGCGCTCCTTGGCCAGCGCTTCCTGCTCGCCGCGGATCTTCATCTCTTCCAGGCGCGCCAGCTGGCGCAGGCGGGTGTCGAGGATGTAGTCGGCCTGCACGTCGGTGAGGGCGAAGCGCTCCATCAGCACCGGCTTGGGCTGCTCCTCGGTGCGGATGATGTGGATCACCTCGTCGAGGTTGAGGAAGGCGATCAGCAGGCCTTCCAACAGGTGCAGGCGCTTCTCCACCTTGTCCAGGCGGAACTGCAGGCGGCGGCGCACGGTGTCGGTGCGGTAGGTCAGCCACTCGGTCAGCAGCTGGCGCAGGTCCTTGACCTGCGGCTTGCCGTCCAGGCCGATGACGTTGAGGTTCACCCGGTAGGAGCTTTCCAGGTCGGTGGTGGCGAACAGGTGGGTCATCAGCTCGTCGGCGTCCACGCGGTTGGAGCGCGGGATGATGACGATGCGGGTGGGGTGCTCGTGGTCCGACTCGTCGCGCAGGTCGGCGACCATCGGCAGCTTCTTGGCCTGCATCTGCGCGGCGATCTGCTCCAGCACCTTGGCCCCGGAGACCTGGTGCGGCAGCGCGGTGACCACGATGTCGCCGTCCTCGACGCGGTACACGGCGCGCATGCGCACCGAGCCGCGGCCGGTTTCGTAGATCTTCTGCAGGTCGGCGCGCGGGGTGATGATCTCCGCCTCGGTGGGGAAGTCCGGGCCCTGCACGTGCTCGAGCAGTTCGCCGACGCCGGCGTCCGGCTGGTCGAGCAGGCGCACGCAGGCCGCGGCCACTTCGCGCAGGTTGTGCGGCGGCACGTCGGTGGCCATGCCCACGGCGATACCGGTGGTGCCGTTCAACAGCAGGTTGGGCAGCCGCGCCGGCAGCACCGCCGGCTCCTCCAGGGTGCCGTCGAAGTTCGGCACCCAGTCCGCGGTGCCCTGGCCCAGCTCGGAGAGCAGGGTCTCGGCGTAGCGCGACAGGCGCGCCTCGGTGTAGCGCATGGCGGCGAAGGACTTGGGATCGTCCGGCGCGCCCCAGTTGCCCTGGCCGTCCACCAGCGGGTAGCGGTAGGAGAACGGCTGGGCCATCAGCACCATGGCCTCGTAGCAGGCCGAGTCGCCGTGGGGGTGGTATTTACCCAGTACGTCACCGACGGTGCGCGCCGACTTCTTGTGCTTGGAGTCGGCGTCCAGGCCCAGCTCGCTCATGGCGTAGACGATGCGCCGCTGCACGGGCTTGAGGCCGTCGCCGATGTGCGGCAGGGCGCGGTCCATGATCACGTACATGGAGTAGTTCAGGTAGGCCTGTTCGGTGAACTCGGCGAGGGAGCGGCGCTCCACGCCTTCCAGGCTCAGATCGAGGGTTTCGCTCATGCGTGCCTCACGGGGAAGTGTTCTGGCGCAGCACCAGGGTGCCGTCGCGCTGGGAGAATTCGAGTTGTCTGAGTGCGCTCATGCCGAGCAGCACCTCGTTGCCGCCCATGCCCGGGGCGATGATCGCCGGCACGTCGCGCAGCAGGATGTCGCCAAGCTCCAGGCGCTGCAGGCGCGTGCGCCAGCCCCGGGTGCGGCCGTTGGCGGTATCCAGGTCGATGGGTGCGCCACGCTGCAGCTGCAGGCGCAGGGCCAGTGCTTCCGGCACGGCCACGGCGCTGGCGCCGGTGTCCAGCAGGAAGGTCGCCGGCGTACCGTCGATCAGCCCGTCGAACACGTAGTGGCCCTGGCGGTTGCCCAGCAGGCGCAATTCCACGTAGCCGTCGCCGTGCAACGACTGCGGCTGGACGTTGGGGTTGTGCTGGCGCTTTTCCCACAGGCCGAAGAAGTGCGTGGCCAGGCCGATGCCGGCCAGCCAGGCGAGCAGCATCATGGCCTTGCCGAGGCGGCGTCCGGGTTGTGCTTCGCTCATTTGCCACCCAGCCAGCCCTCCGCCGGGGCGGCGAAGCGCAGCACGTAGGGCCGCGCATCGCCGTCGGCGCGCGCCGCATCGCCGTTGTCCAGGCCGATCCAGGCGCCCTTGTCGTCGATCACCAGGGCCTCGGCCACGCCATAGGGCAAGGCGTAGCGGCGCGGCGGGGCCAGGGCGCCGTCGGCGAACGACCAGCAGCGCTCGGCGGCGCCGCTGTCGGCGTTGCGCCGGCAGACCTGGTGGACCAGGCGTTCCAGGGTGAACAGCTTGCCCTGGTACAGCGCCAGGTCGGAGAAGTCCAGGGCCAGCGGCTTGTCGCTTTCCAGCTGTGGCGGCGGCAGCGCCGTGCCGCCCTCGCTCAGCAGCACGCAGGCGCCGTCGCATTTCCAGCTGCCGTTCTCGTTGCGCAGGCGCAGCAGGCCGCGGCGCTGGCGTTCGGCGGCGAGCCACAGGCGCTTGCCGTCGGCGTCGATGGCCAGGCCTTCGTAGTAGGCGTTGTTGACCATCAGCAGGCCGCTGGCGCGCGCCTGGCGCAACAGAGTCGGCGGCAGCTCCAGCCATTGCGCGGCGCCGGCCTCCGGCACCCGCAGAACGCCGGCATAGGCCTCGCTGACCAGGTAGCGGTTGCCCTTGCCGTCGCAGCTGACACCTTCGAAGTCCATGGCCCCACCGCGCACCAGGCCGTACAGCCAGGTGCGCGCGCGGGCGCCCCAGGACAGGCCGCTGTCGGGCAGCCCGGGCACGCTGAAGGTCTCGGCGCGGGCCTGCCAGACGCTGCCCGGGGCTTCGTCCGGGCGCAGGCCGTAGAGGCGGTCGTCGTCGCGGTCGGATACCGTCCACAGCTCGCCGCCGCACAGCGCCAGCCCCGACAGGTTGCCGCCGGGCATGCCTTCCACCGCGTGCTCGGAAAGGAACTGCAGGGCCGGCCCCTGCCCCACCGCGGGCGCGTCCGCCAGGACCTGGGCGCAGCCGAGCACGGCCGCCAGGGCGGCCAGGACGCGGCGCATCAGGCCAGGACCTCGGCCAGGTTGCCCTTGGTCTCCAGCCAGGACTTGCGGTCGCCGGCACGCTTCTTGGCCAGCAGCATGTCCATGATCTCGACGGTGCCCTCGGCGTCTTCCAGGGTCAGCTGCACCAGGCGCCGGGTGTTCGGGTCCATGGTGGTTTCGCGCAGCTGCGGCGGGTTCATCTCGCCCAGGCCCTTGAAGCGGGTGACCTGCGGCTTGCCGCGGCGCTTCTCGGCCAGCAGCCGGTCGAGGATGCCGTCGCGCTCGGCGTCGTCCAGGGCGTAGAAGACTTCCTTGCCCAGGTCGATGCGGTACAGCGGCGGCATGGCCACGTAGACGTGCCCGGCTTCCACCAGCGGGCGGAAGTGGCGGACGAACAGCGCGCACAGCAGGGTGGCGATGTGCAGGCCGTCGGAGTCGGCGTCGGCGAGGATGCAGATCTTGCCGTAGCGCAACTGGGTCAGATCGGCGGCGCCCGGGTCGACGCCGATGGCCACGGCGATGTCGTGCACTTCCTGGCTGGCCAGGACTTCGCCGCCGTCCACTTCCCAGGTGTTCAGGATCTTCCCGCGCAGCGGCATGATCGCCTGGAACTCCTTGTCCCGCGCCTGCTTGGCCGAGCCACCGGCGGAGTCGCCCTCCACCAGGAACAGCTCGGCGCGCATCGGGTCCTGGCCGGCGCAGTCGGCCAGCTTGCCGGGCAACGCCGGGCCCTGGGTGATCTTCTTGCGCTCGACCTTCTTGCCCGCCTTGAGGCGGCGGCCGGCGTTGCTGATGGCCAGTTCGGCCAGCTGCAGGCCCAGCTCGGGGTTGGCGTTGAGCCACAGGCTGAAGGCGTCCTTGACCACCCCGGAGACGAAGGCCGCGGCCTCGCGGGAGGACAGGCGCTCCTTGGTCTGCCCGGAGAACTGCGGTTCCTGCAGCTTCATCGAGAGGACGAAGGCGATGCGCTCCCAGACGTCTTCCGGCGCCAGCTTCACGCCGCGCGGCAGCAGGTTGCGGAACTCGCAGAACTCGCGCATGGCGTCGAGCAGGCCCTGGCGCAGGCCGTTGACGTGGGTGCCGCCCTGGGCCGTGGGGATCAGGTTGACGTAGCTTTCCTGCAGCGACTCGCCGCCCTCGGGCAGCCACAGCAGGGCCCAGTCCACCGCCTCCTTGCTGCCGGCCAGGTTGCCGCAGAAGGGCTCTTCCGGCAGGCGCGGCAGCTCGGACACCGAGTCGGCCAGGTAGGAACGCAGGCCGTCCTCGTAGTGCCATTCGACGCGCTCGCCGCTGCTCTTGTCCTCGAAGCTGACCAGCAGCCCCGGGCAGAGCACGGCCTTGGCCTTGAGCACGTGCTTCAGGCGGCTGACGGAGAACTTCGGCGAGTCGAAATACTTCGGGTCGGGCCAGAAGCGCACGGTGGTACCGGTGTTGCGCTTGCCGACGCTGCCGACGACTTCCAGGTCGCTGGCCTTGAAGCCGTCGGCGAAGGTCATGCGGTATTCGTTGGCGTCACGCTTGACGCGCACTTCCACCTGGGTGGAAAGCGCGTTCACCACCGAGATGCCCACCCCGTGCAGGCCGCCGGAGAACTGGTAGTTCTTGTTGGAGAACTTGCCGCCGGCGTGCAGCTTGGTGAGGATCAGCTCGACCCCCGGCACGCCCTCTTCGGGGTGGATGTCCACCGGCATGCCGCGGCCGTCGTCGATCACTTCCAGCGAGTTGTCCTCGTGGAGGATCACCTGCACGCTCTTCGCGTGGCCGGCCAGGGCCTCGTCCACGGAGTTGTCGATGACTTCCTGGGCCAGGTGGTTGGGCCGCGTGGTGTCGGTGTACATGCCCGGGCGCTTGCGCACCGGATCGAGGCCGGAGAGGACTTCGATGGCTTCTGCGGTATAGGCGTTCTGCTGGGCCATGGGGTCCCTTTTCAGTCAGCAAATTCAGTCGAAAGTGGAGAAATCGAGGTCGTGCCAGCGGCTCGCCGGCACCCCGGCGAAGGCCAGCAGCGCCGGCAGCCAGCGAGCGAAGCCCTGGAAGCTGTGGTCGCCGCCGGCCTCGATGCGCAAGGCACAGGCCCGGTAGAACACCGCGGCCACCTTGTAGTCGAGGGTTTCGTCGCCGGTCTGCAGCCACACCTGGTAGCGCGCCGCATCGACCGGCGGCGGCACTTCGAGTTCCGCCAGGGCGTCGACGTGTTCCTGGGTCAGCACCCACTCCTCGCCGCTGTAATGGTTCTTCTGCGGCCCCAGGTAGCCGTCGAAACGGCCGTGGGGCAGCACCGCCGGGTTGATCAGCAGGGCCTTGAGGCCATGCCGCTCGGCAAGATGGGTCGCATAGTAGCCGCCCAGGGAACTGCCGACCAGCAAGGGCCGGTCGAGCTCGCCGATGGCCGCCTCGAGCTGGGCCATGGCCTGGCGCGGGTGGTGGTGCAGCTCGGGCACCCGCAGGTGCGCCTGCAAGCCCAGGCGGCCCATGACGGCCATCATCTGGCGGGCCTTCTGCGAGGCCGGGGAACTGTTGAAGCCGTGGATATAGAGGATGTCGGTCATGGTGCGGGAGGCTACAAGCAGCGAGCCGCTGCCTGCAAGCCGCACGCGTCAGTAGCCCTGGACGCTGTAGTCCACCTGGAAATCGATGCCGGTGACCCGCGACACGCCGGTCTGCACGCCGCCATCGGGCAGCAGGCGCAACCAGCGGTAGCCCGGCGCCAGGCTGTCCACGCCGAAGTCCTCGCTGCCCGGGGCGAACTGCACGCAGGTGGAAGGCGATGCCAGCAGGCGCACGTCGCCGCGCAGGCGGTCGATCTCCTGGTGCACGTGGCCCCAGAGCAGGCAGCGCACCTGGCGGTGGCGGTCGAGCACGGCGAACAGGTCCTGCGGGTTGCGGATGCCGATGCGGTCCATCCACTGGCTGCCGATGCTCACCGGGTGATGGTGGAAGGCCACCAGCACGTGGCGCTCGCGCGCGCCGTGCAGGGCCTCGTCCAGCAGGGCGAGCTGCTCGGCGGACACCTGCCCGGGCACCGCGCCGGGAATGGTGGAGTCGAGCAGGACGATGCGCCAGGCGCCCAGGTCGAGCACCGGGTCGAGCCGGTCGCTGTCGGCGCAGACTTCGCGCATGGGCGCCAGCTCGTCGTGGTTGCCGGGGAACCAGCGGCTCGGCGCCTGGATGCTGGAACAGATATCCAGGAAACGTCGGTACGATTCCACGGAACCGTCCTGCGAGATATCACCAGTCGCCAGGACCAGGTCGACCTGCGGCTGCTCCTCGAGAACCCGCTTCACCACCTGCTTCAGGCTGTCCGCAGTATCCATGCCAAGGAGTCGGCCATCATGCTCGGCGAACAGATGGCTGTCGGAGAGCTGCACCAGCAGCACCGGCTCATTTGAGGAAAATTCTTTCGCAGGCAATGCGCCTTCTCCTGTCAGGCGAGGCGTCGTCGTTGAAGGAAGTATGGTGACAGCCCCGGTGCCGGGCAAACCGGGAAAGAGTCACAGTTCACAGTAAGCTCGCCGTCGGCCAGACGAACGACATTCTATCATGGCGCAGTGCCACTACCCATGTTTCAGCGCTGCAGCACCGGCTCCAGCTCGTGGCCGCAGGCCAGGCAATGGCTCAGCCACTCGCCGAGGAAGAGGTTGAGCTGGCTCTTCTCGTCCGGCTGGTGCATGGCCTGGTTCGGATAAGGGTAGATGGCCAGCAGGCGGCGCGCCTGCTCGGCGCCGACCACTTCGGCCATGCGCGCGTCATGGTAGACGCGCACTTCCAGGCGCGGCGCGGGCAGCCAGGGCAGGCCCAGCTCCTGGCGCACCTGCAGGGTGGTGGTGTAGGGGCAGGCCTCGATCACCTCCAGGGCCAGCACGCCGAGCAGGCGTTCGCCCTCGCTCAGCGCCACGCGGCGTTGCGACTGCACCTCGCGCATGTCCGGCAGCAACCGCATCAGGCGCAGGTAGTTGGCCTCGCAGGTGGCCTGCAGCCCGGCGAGGTCGACGCGGTAGCGCTCGCGCAGCAGGTTCACACCCATAGCCCACGGACCTCGGCACGGTTCAGCGCCAGCCATTGCAGGGCGAGCATGCTCGCGGCGTTGTTGACGCGCCCGTCGCGCACGGCCTGCAGGGCATCTTCCAGGGCCAGCACGTGGACGCGGATGTCCTCGCCCTCCTCCTCCAGGCCATGGATGCCCGAGGCCAGGCTGCTGTCGCAACGGCCGACGAACAGGTGCACCAGCTCGTTGCTGCCGCCCGGCGAAGGCAGGTACTGGCTGATCGGCCAGAGCGCGCCGAGCTGCAGGCCGGCTTCTTCCACGGCCTCGCGGCGAGCGACTTCCTCGGGCTCCTCGTCCTTGTCGATCAAGCCTGCGACCAGCTCCAGCAGCCAGGGGTTGACCCCGGCCTCCATGGCGCCGACGCGGAACTGCTCGATCAGCACCACCTCGTCGCGGTGCGGGTCGTAGGGCAGCACGCAGACGGCATCGTGGCGGACGAACAGCTCGCGGCTGATCAGCGGCCCCATGTCGCCGGCGAACTGGCGATGACGCAGGTGCAGACGCTCGATGCGATAGAAGCCGCGGAAGCATTCCTCGCGCCGAGTGATCTCCACATCGTCCGGGCCCGCCTTGAAGATATCCGCCATCCCACACACTCGCTGATCGGTTGAACTTCGCGCCATCCTAGCGCGACACCGTGCCCCGTGCAGCCTCTTTCCGCCACCGCCCGGCGGGGAGCCGCGCGACACTGCTACACTCGGCGGCGCGGCGAACCCGGCGCGGCTTCGCCGGTCCAAGCCGCGCGGCCGATCGCCGCCGGACACGCAAAGAAGGATTCCCATGCATTTTCTGAAAACCCTTGCCGCCGCGGGCCTGCTGCTGGCGCTCGGCGGCTGCCAGAGCCTCTTCGGCCCGGGCCTGGGCGACCCGCTGAGCGCCCGCCACACCACCTTCGAACACCTGCAGCCGGGCTGCCAGGGCGAGCAGTGCCCGCTGTTCAACCTGGACACACTGGGCTTCGACGGCGAACCCGCGCTCGACGCCGCCATCGAGCAGCAGTTGCTCGAACTCACCCGGGAAACCCCGGACGACCCGCGCCCGGCCAGCCTCGCCGGCTACGAGCGGGATTTCCTGGCCAGCGCCAAGCCGGGCTGGAGCAGCTACCTGCAGGCGAAGATACGCGAGCAGCATGACGGCCTGGTGATCCTCGAACTGTCCAGCTACGTCTTCACCGGTGGAGAGTATGGCCGCCCGGGCCGCGCCTTCATCAACTACGACCGCCGCCTGCACAAGGTGCTGACGCTGCAGGACGTGCTGCTGCCCGGCCAGGAACAGGCGTTCTGGGATACCGCGCGCCTGGCCCACCAGGCCTGGGTGGTGCAGAACAAGCTGGTGGAGCAGGACGCGAACTTCCTCAGGGACTGGCCGTTCCAGAAGACCCCGCACTTCGCCCTGACCTTCGGCGCGCTGACGCTGAAGTACGACATCGACCGCATCGCCCCGCACTCGGTCGGGCACCCGGAGCTGAAGATTCCCTATCCGCGGCTCAACGGGATCGTGAAGCCCTACTATTTCCCGGGGCGTGGTGCGCAGTAGCCGGGCGCCCAATCGCGGACGGAGTCCTCCTACGGCCGTGCCTCCCCGGAACTGTAGGGCGCATAACGCCTAGGGCGTTATCCGCCGCCGTCGTCGGGCACCGGCGCTCCGGCCAACGGCGGATAACCGCGAACGGTTATTCGCCCTACGGGAAACGCCGTGCCTCATTGCAGACTGTAGGAGCGGACCTTGTCCGCGAACGGCGCTCACCGGCGGCACCGTGCTTAGGATTGACGCTGCCCCTCTCCCGCAAGCGGGAGAGGGGGCTGTCCGGCATAAACGCGAAGTTCGGCGTCAACCTGTAGGGCGCATAACGCCTAGGGCGTTATCCGCCGTCGTCGTCGGGCATCGGTGCTCCGGCCAACGGCGGATAACCGCGAACGGTTATTCGCCCTACGGGAAACGCCGTGCCTCATTGCAGACTGTAGGAGCGGACTCCGTCCGCGATCCGGCCGGCAGGCCGGTCAGCCCCTGGCGCCGAGGCGCCCCAGCAGCAGTTGCAGCACCCCGGCCACCAGCAGCGCCGGCAGGGTGGCGCCCAGGTCCGGCGCGTAGTTGGCCAGCAGGTGGTAGGTGACCACGCCACCGGCCCAGGCCAGCAGCGAGCCCCAGCGCAGGCCTGGGCGAACCTCGGCGGCGGCGCGGCGGCGCAGCAGGAAGTGGTCCACCAGCACCACGCCGAACAGCGGCGCGAACACCGAGCCGATCAGCAGCAGGAAATTCTGGTACTGCGCCAGCGGCGCGAACCAGGCGATCAGGGTGCAGAGCACGCCGATGATCAACGCCAGGTGCTCGACCTTCAGCGGCACCAGGATGCCGCTGGAAACCGCCGCCGAGTGGATGTCGGCGAAGGCCTTCTCCGACTCGTCGAGCAGGATCAGCAGCAGCGGGATGCCCATGCCGGCGCCGGCCAGGGCCAGCAGCAGGGCGTTGGCGTCGCTGCCCTGGGCGAACGCCAGGGTGTAGGCCACGCCCAGGCCCATCAGCCAGAAGCAGCCGATGAAGAAGCCCAGGGCGGCGCCGCCGAAGACCTGCCCGGCGTGCTTGCCGAAGCGCGAGTAGTCGGCGATCAGCGGCAGCCAGGACAGCGGCATGGCGATGGCGATGTCGAAGCCCACCGCCAGCGGCAGCGAGCCGTCGCCGCCACGGGCCCAGATGGCCGCGAGGTCCACGCGGCGCAGCAGGTCCCAGGTCAGCCAGACGCAGGCCGCCAGCAGCAGCCAGATGCCCCACTTGCGCAGTACGCGGCGGACGAAGGCCAGCGGCCCGCTGACCGCCAGCAGGGTGGCCAGGGCGCCGAACACCAGGGTCCATAGCGCCGGACTGGTCCACAGGCTGCCCTCGCCAAAGGCGCGCGCGGCCAGCAGGCTGGCGGCGTCGCGCATGACGATCACCTCGAAGGCGCCCCAGCCCACCAGTTGCAGCAGGTTGAGCACAGCCGGCAGCGCCGCGCCGTGGCCACCGAGGCTGAGCTTGAGCGAAGCCATGGCGGCCAGCCCGGTGTCGCTGCCGATCACCCCGGCGGCGGCCAGCAGCAGCACGCCGACCAGGGTGCCGAGGAAGATCGCCAGCAGCGAGCCAGCCAGGCCCAGGCCGGGCGCCAGCAGCGCGCCGGTCTGCAGCACCATCAGGCCGATGCCGAGGGAGAACCACAGGGAGAACAGGTCGCGCAGGCCGAGCACACGCTGGGCGGCGCCGACGGCGATGGCCGGGGAATAATTGGTCGTAGGGAAACTGGTCACGATGGATGCAAGGCTCAAGGGGAAAATTGGCTACAGGCGGCAGGCTACAGGCCACAGGCGGTGCCAGGCGAGCGCTTCGCTCCTGCCTGCAGCCTGCCGCCGTTCTTCAGATCTGCTTGTAAATCACCGAACCTTCATCCTTGAAGCGCGCGGCCTGTTCCTGGAAGCCGGCCTCGATGGCCTTCTGCTCGTCGGTCAGGCCGTTCTCCTTGGCGTAGTCGCGGACTTCCTGGGTGATCTTCATGGAGCAGAACTTCGGCCCGCACATGGAGCAGAAGTGCGCGACCTTGGCCGAGTCCTTCGGCAGCGTCTCGTCGTGGAAGGCACGGGCGGTGTCCGGATCCAGGCCGAGGTTGAACTGGTCTTCCCAGCGGAACTCGAAGCGCGCCTTGGACAGGGCGTTGTCGCGGATCTGCGCGCCCGGGTGACCTTTGGCGAGATCGGCAGCATGCGCGGCGATCTTGTAGGTGATGATGCCGGTCTTCACGTCGTCCTTGTTCGGCAGGCCCAGGTGCTCCTTGGGCGTCACGTAGCAGAGCATGGCGCAGCCGAACCAGCCGATCATCGCCGCGCCTATGCCCGAGGTGATGTGGTCGTAGCCGGGGGCGATGTCGGTGGTCAGCGGGCCGAGGGTGTAGAACGGCGCCTCGTCGCAGCATTCCAGCTGCTTGTCCATGTTCTCCTTGATCAGGTGCATGGGCACGTGGCCGGGGCCTTCGATCAGCACCTGCACGTCGTGCTTCCAGGCGATGCGGGTCAGCTCGCCGAGGGTTTCCAGTTCGCCGAACTGGGCGGCGTCGTTGGCGTCGGCCACCGAGCCCGGGCGCAGGCCGTCGCCCAGCGAGAAGCTGACGTCGTAGGCCTTCATGATCTCGCAGATGTCCTCGAAGTGCGTATAGAGGAAGTTCTCCTGGTGGTGCGCCAGGCACCACTTGGCCATGATCGAGCCGCCGCGGGAGACGATGCCGGTGACGCGCTTGGCGGTCAGCGGCACGTAGCGCAGCAGCACGCCGGCGTGGATGGTGAAGTAGTCCACGCCCTGCTCGGCCTGTTCGATCAGGGTGTCGCGGAAGATTTCCCAGGTCAGGTCCTCGGCGATGCCATTGACCTTCTCCAGCGCCTGGTAGATGGGCACGGTGCCGATCGGCACCGGGCTGTTGCGCAGGATCCACTCGCGGGTCTCGTGGATGTGCTTGCCGGTGGAGAGGTCCATCACCGTGTCGGCGCCCCAGCGGATGCCCCAGGTGAGCTTCTCCACCTCTTCCTCGATGGACGAGCCCAGGGCGCTGTTGCCGATGTTGCCGTTGATCTTCACCAGGAAGTTGCGGCCGATGATCATCGGCTCCAGCTCCGTGTGGTTGATGTTCGCCGGGATGATGGCGCGGCCGCGGGCCACTTCGTCACGCACGAACTCGGCGGTGATTTCCTGCGGGATGCTGGCGCCGAAGCTCTGCCCCGGGTGCTGCGCGTCGAGCAGGCCGGCGGCGCGGGCCTCCTGCAGCTTCATGTTCTCGCGGATGGCGATGTATTCCATCTCCGGGGTGATGATGCCCTGGCGCGCGTAGTGCATCTGCGTGACGTTGCGCCCGGCCTTGGCCCGGCGCGGGGTGCGCACGTGGGCGAAGCGCAGGGCGTCGAGGCTGGCGTCGGCCAGGCGCGCCTTGCCGAACTCGGAGGTCAGCCCGGGGAGGACCTCGGTGTCGCCGCGCTCGTCGATCCAGCGCGAACGCACGTCGGGCAGGCCCTTGCGCAGGTCGATGCGTACGGCCGGGTCGGTATAGGGGCCGGAAGTGTCGTAGACGTACACCGGCGGGTTCTTCTCGCCGCCGAAGGCGGTGGGCGTATCGGCCAGGGAAATTTCCCGCACCGGTACGCGGATGTCCGGGCGCGAGCCGGTCAGGTAGACCTTGCGCGAGTTGGGGAAGGGCTTCGCCGATTGGCGGTCGAGCTGTTCAAGGCGGGTGACGTTGTTCTTCTGGGTGCTCATCCTGGCTCTCCTGGGTTGATTGTCGGGAGAACCTGGGTGACGCGGGAGCCGCAAGGCACTGCGGAGAAAGGACGCGTCCGGGGAGGGCTGGGGCCGGCCGGAAAGGCACTGGGGACGCGGACTTCTTGTTCCCTACGCGGGTGCTAACCCGATCAGGTTCAACGGGATCCGGAACTATCCGATCTCAGCCCCTCGCAATGGGGCACCCCGACAAGAACGTCCGCAGTCTAAACAAGAGTTCGGCGCTTGGCCAATGCCGCCGGGCCGAAAGTATCCGAAGCGACTTCGCGGTCACACACCGGCAACTACACTCCTGCAACGAATTGCCCCAAGATGGCGCCTTGACCGCCAATCGGGGCGACCGTAGCCTTGCCCCACCCGCACACTTTCTAGGACGAACGAATGCTGCGCAGACTCTCCCTGGCTGTCGCCGTGGCCGCCTCCACAGGTTTCGTCTGGGCAGCCCAGCCCACGTCGAGCGTCGCTCCACTGCCGAGCAAGACCGACCTGATCAACGTCTACAAGGATGCCGTAGACAACAACGCCGACCTCGCCGCCGCCCAGGCCGACTACCTGGCGCGCAAGGAAGTCGTACCCCAGGCCCGCTCCGGCCTGCTGCCGCAGATCAACGCCGGCGGCAGCCTGGGCAACACCCGCACCTCGCTGGACACGCCGGACGCCACCCTCAACCGCAGCAGCCAGCTGGTCCAGGCCAGCCTCAGCCAGCCGCTGTTCCGCGCCGACCGCTGGTTCCAGCTCAAGGCCGCGGAAAACATCAGCGAACAGGCCCAGCTGGAATTCTCCGCCACCCAGCAGCGGCTGATCCTGCAGACCGCCGAGACCTACTTCGGCGTGCTCCGCGCCCAGGACAACCTGGCCGCCAGCAAGGCCGAGGAAGCGGCCTTCAAGCGCCAGCTCGACCAGTCCAACGAACGCTTCGACGTCGGCCTGTCGGACAAGACCGACGTGCTCGAATCCCAGGCCGGTTACGACACCGCGCGGGCCAACCGCATCGTCGCCGAGCAGGCCGTGGAAGATGCCTTCCAGGCCCTGGTGACGCTCACCAACCGCGACTACAGCGGCATCGAGGGCATCCTCCACTCGCTGCCGGTGGTGGTGCCCACGCCCAACGACGCCAAGGCCTGGGTGGACACCTCGGTGCAGCAGAACATCGCCCTGCAGGCCAGCAACTTCGCGGTCACCGCCGCCGAGGAAACGCTGCGCCAGCGCAAGGCCGGGCACCTGCCGACCGTGGACGCGGTGGTGCAGTACCAGAAGGGCGACAACGACGCCCTGGGCTTCACCAACAGCGGTACCGGCCCCACCTATGGCAAGTGGGTGGACCAGACCAGCGTCGGCGTGCAGCTGAACATCCCGATCTACAGCGGCGGCCTGACCAGCTCCCAGGTGCGCGAGTCGTACCAGCGCCTGAACCAGAGCGAGCAACTGCGCGAAAGCCAGCGCCGCCAGGTGGTGCAGGACGCGCGCAACCAGCACCGCGCGGTGAACACCGACGTGGAGACGGTGAAGGCGCGGCGCCAGGCGATCATCTCCAACCAGAGCTCGCTGGAAGCCACCGAGATCGGCTACCAGGTCGGCACCCGCAACATCGTCGACGTGCTCGACGCCCAGCGCCAGCTGTACAGCGCCGTGCGCGACTACAACAACGCACGCTACGACTACATCCTCGACAACCTGCGCCTGAAGCAGACCGCCGGCACCCTCAGCCCGGCCGACCTGCAGGCCCTGGGCACCTACCTCAAGGCCGACTACAACCCGGACAAGGACTTCCTCCCGCCGGACCTGGCCAAGGCCGCCGAGCAGCAGCTGGAAAGCAGCAGCAAGGCACGGACCCAGCAATGAACGACAAGCCCGGCGAAAGCCGGGCTTGTCGCTTAACCCGTAGGGCGCATAACGCCTACGGCGTTATCCGCCGCTTGACCGGGGTTGCGAACCGCTCGAGGTCGACCTTGGCGTGGACGACCAGCACGGTCAGGCGGCGTATAACCGCGAACGGTTATACGCCCTACGCAATAGCCGGAGGTTCCGGTGCGGATCGCGGATGAGATCCGCTCCTACACCGCCCCACCCACGTCATTTCCATGCAGGGGCGCAGGGCGGGGTTGCGGACCGCTCGAGGTCGACCTTGGCGTGGACGACCGGCACGGTCAGGCGGCGTATAACCGCGAACGGTTATACGCCCTACGTCAGTTCCTGTAGTCCGGCGCGGTGCGCTCGAGCATGCGCAGCAGCGCCTCCCAGGCCAGGTCGTAGCCATCCGGGTCGCTCAGCTCGCCCTCGGCCTGCGGCCGCGCCGGTTCGTTGAACTGGCGCTCGGTGCGCCGGCACACCGCGTCCGGCGGGATCACCAGCTCGCCGCCGGCCTGGGCGGCGACCTGGATGTCGCAGGCCTTCTCCAGGTAGTACATGCGCAGGAACGCCTGCTTCACGCTCTCGCCCACGGTCAGCAGGCCGTGGTTGCGCAGGATCATCCCCAGGTGGTCGCCGAGGTCGCGCACCAGGCGCTGCTGCTCGTCGAAGGACAGGGCGATGCCTTCGTAGTCGTGGTAGCCCAGGCACCCGTAGAACTCCATCGACATCTGGTTCAGCGGCAGCAACCCCCCGGCCTGGGCGGCCACCGCGCAGCCGGCGCGGGTGTGGGTGTGCAGCACGCACCGGGCATCCTCGCGGGCGGCATGGATGGCACTGTGGATGACGAAGCCGGCCGGGTTGACCTTGTAGCGCGTCGGCTCCACCGGATTGCCGTCCAGGTCGATCTTCACCAGGCTGGAGGCGGTGATCTCGTCGAACATCAGCCCATAGGGATTGATCAGGAAATGATGCTGCGGCCCGGGCAGGCGCAGGGAGATGTGGGTGAAGATCAGGTCGCTCATGCGGAAATGAGCGATCAGCCGATAGCAGGCGGCCAGCTCCTCGCGCAGCTTCCACTCTTCGGCGGAGCAAGTTTCACGGGAGGGCATCGGGATGGTCATGCCGGGGTTCCTCTTGTTGTTCGGGCTACAGGGAAGAGCATGTGCGGGGCTCTTCGTAGGAGCGAGCTTGCTCGCGAACCGGGCGGGCACGGTGCCGGGTTTGGTTCGCGAGCAAGCTCGCTCCTATGTATGGACTCACCCCCACCGTCAACCCGCTTTTGAACAGAGGAACCCGATTGCATCTATGTATTAGGCCTGTTCGAGGAAGCCACGTCGGGCTTCTGGCCAACATTGGGTAAGCCCGCGGAATGCCGATTACAAAGAGGCCTCGAAGGCCAGTAGGAGCGTAGGCATCAATCCGCGACGGTCTGACCAGGGGTCAATGTTCTTCAGCAGGGGTTGGAGCGGCTTGGCGCCCCGGTGGCGGGAACTCGTTGGATCAGTGACTCATCTCAATCTCCTGGCAAGCGTTCGGCTTGCGCTGGTAGGTCTGCTCGCTGCGCAACAGTACCCAGGCGATCCGCAGGTTGCGGTTGGCCAGTCGCACGGCCGCCCCCTTGCGCCCCAGGCGCTGTAGCCAGCGTTGCAGGCGACGGTCGTCCGGGTGCTCGGAATCCGGCCGCAGTTGCTTCAATACCGCATGCGCGCCCACCACCATCAGGCTGCGCACATAGGCGTCGCCACGTTTATTCATCTTGCCCAGTCGCACCTTCTGCCCGCTGCTGTGCTGGTCGGGCACGATACCGAAGTAGGCGGCGAACTGGCGCGCATTGGCGAAACGTTCCGGTTCGGTCTGCTTGGCCAGCAGCGCCGTGGCAGTGATCGGACCAATGCCACGCACCGTCATCAGCCGCTTCGCTGCCTGGTCCGCATTGGCACACGCTTCCAGACGCTCGGTCAACGCTGCGATGCGCTCGCCCAGTCGCCTCCACTCGCTCAGCATCTCGTCGATCAGCTCACGCAGCAGATCCGGCAAGGGCTGGCTGGCGTCTTCCAGCACTCGGGGGACACCTTGGCTCAAGGCAGCCTCCCCCTGAGCCAGGGCGATGCCCTGCTCCAGCAGTAGCCCGCGTATCTGATTACCCGTGGCCGTACGCCGCCGCACATAGCCACGCCGAATCCGGTGGCAGGCCTGCATCGCCAGCGCCGCGACACTCTTCACCGGCACCGACGCGATGCTGCAATCCCGTCCCGCTCGCAGAATGGCATGGGCATCATTGCGATCATTCTTTGCCCCGCTACGGTGCTCGGCCACACGCTGGGCCGGCAGGATACGCACCGGGTTGCCCTGCATCTGCAGCAACCGGGCCCAGGCTTGCGCGCCCGGACCGGTTTCCATCAGCACCGTCACGCCCTTCGGCAGCTTCTGCAGGAACACCTGAAACGCTTCACGCGACTTGATCCGCTGCTCGTACACCAACTGGCCCTGGGCATCTTCCCCGGCCACCTGGAATACCTTCTTCGCCAAATCCACGGCGACTGTCGTGCAAGTCGACACATCGACTGCAGACATGGGCTTCTTCGTCGTCGTATGCTTTTTCATGGCCTCACCCTCACTGTCGGTGGCTTCTTAGAATGCCACCGTGGCGCCTCGACGCCTCGGTGAGGGTGAGTCCATCCAATTACAGGGGGGACCGGCTCTTCGCTCTTGCCTGCAGCTTGTAGCTTGCAGCCGCTCCTGACCTATTGCGCCGCCCAAGCGTTGAAGCGCTCCTCCAGCTCCTCGCCATGGTCAGCCCAGAACTCGTCGTCCATGGCCAGGCCCACCTTGATGTTCGCCGGCGCGGTCGGCACCCAGCGCGCCAGGTCCTGCGGCAGGCGTTCAGCGGCCTGCTTGTTGGTGGGGCCGTAGGGGATGTTGTGCACGTAGTCCACCTGGGCGTCGGCCTGGTTGGCGAAGGCGATGAAGCGCTTGGCCAGGTCGACGTGCTGCGAACCCTTGATGATCGCCCAGTAGTCCATGCCGTACAGCGCGCCCGGCCAGACCAGGTCGAGGTTGCGCCCGCTCTTGTGGGCATCGGCGATGCGCCCGGTGTAGCTGGTGGTCATCACCACGTCGCCGGCGGCGAGCCACTGCGGCGGCTGGGCGCCGGCCTCCCACCACTGGATCGACGGCTTGATCTGGTCGAGCTTGGCGAAGGCGCGGTCGACGCCCGCCTTGGTGGAGAGCACCTTGTACACGTCCGCCGGCGCGACGCCGTCGGCCATCAGGGCGAACTCCAGGTTGTACACCGCGCGCTTGCGCATTCCGCGCTTGCCGGGGAATTTCTGCAGGTCCCAGAAATCCTGCCAGCCACTGGGCGCGGTCTTCAGCTTGTCGGCGTCGTAGGCGATGGCCACGCCCCAGACCAGCGCAGCCGAGCCGCACTCCTTGGCGGCGTTGGGCACCAGTTGGTCGGCGCCGCCCAGTTGCTTCCAGTCCAGCGGCACGAACATGCCCAGGTCGCAGTTGCGCGCCAGGTCCGGGCCCTCGATCTGCACCACGTCCCAGTCGGCGTGGCCGGTGTCGGTCATCACCTTGATGCGCGCCATCTCGCCGTTGTACTCGGCCTGGGTCAGGCGCGCCCCGCTGGCCTTGGCGAAGGGCTGGAAGAAGGCCAGGTCCTGGGCCTTCTGCCCGGCACCGCCATAGCCGACCACGACCATGGAATCCTGCGCCTGGGCGCTGCCGAGACCGAGTCCCAGGAGCAGCAGCAGGGGTTGCAAAGCGTTCTTGCGCGAAATCATCGAGCGGACCCTCTGTGAATGCGAACCGTGGCCACCGCGGTGGCACGGCGGAGGTGGGTTGGGCGTACCGGAACAACTCGCTGATGGCAGCTGGCAGTCAGAGGCGAAGGGGCGCTGCGGCGTGGGGCAGCCGGCGCGGGAAGACACCGTGGAGCACGGTTCATGCGCATCTCCTCTTGTAGTTGTTGTGGAGTACGTCGCTGGGCACACCCCGTCGGCGACGGGGCATGGACACGAAACTACCCAGTCATTTTTAAAAAAACAAGTTGATTTTTTACTGAAGGTAAATTTCCATGGCGTTACTTGGATAACAACAAAACCCAGCGCCAGGAGTCCCCACCGTGCCCGACGTCATCCACTTCCAGCAGTCCGCCCTGCAGTTCCAGCCCTACGCCGGCCAGCCGCCGGAGCGCGCGGCCATCTGCCGCCTGATCGGCCCGGCCGACAGCCAGACCATGGGCGCCGGCCTGGCCCGCTTCGACGGCTGCTCCATCGAATGGACGGTGCTCTACGACGAGCTGATCGTGGTGCTGGAAGGCCACTTCCGCCTGCGCCTGGGCGAGCGCGTCATCGAGGCCGCGCCGGGCGACGTGATCTGGGTGCCCGAGCGCACGCCCCTGGCCTACGAAGGCGAGAAGGCCTGCGTGTTCTACGCCCTCTACCCGGTCGACTGGCAGGCCCGCAACGCCTGACCTCCCGCAGAACGACAAGAAAGGACGAAGTCCGTGACGAATGCCTTCCCGCACCTGTTCAGCCCGCTGGAAATCCGTGGCAAGCGCCTGAAGAACCGCATCATGTCCACCGGGCACGACACCTCGATGCCCACCGACAACCTGGTCAACGACCAACTGGTGGCCTACCACCAGGCCCGCGCCAAGGGCGGCGTGGGGCTGATCGTGATGCAGGTGGCGGGGGTGCACGACAGCGCCCGCTACACCTCCCATGTGCTGATGGCCACCGACGACGAATGCATCCCCGGCTACCGCCGCGTCGCCGAGGCCTGCCACGCCGAGGGCACCGTGGTGCTGTCGCAGATCTTCCACCCCGGGCGCGAGATCATGGAGTCCAGCGACGGCCTGCTGGCGGTGGCCTACTCCGCCTCGGCCTCGCCCAACGAGCGCTTCCGGGTGATGCCGCGCGAGCTGGACCAGCGCATGATCGACGAGATAGTCGCCGGCTACGCCGCCGCCGCGCGGCGCCTGCACCAGGCCGGGCTGGACGGCGTGGAAGTGGTGGCCAGCCACGGCTACCTGCCGGCGCAGTTCCTCAACCCGCGGGTGAACCAGCGCAAGGACGGCTACAACGGCGACCTCGACGCGCGCCTGCGCTTCACCCGCGAAGTGGTCGCCGCCGTGCGCGCAGCCACCGCCGAGGACTTCATCGTTGGCCTGCGCATCTCCGCCGACGAACGCGACCCCGAGGGCCTCACCGAGGACGAATCGCTGCAGGCCGTGCGGGCGCTGCAGGGCGAGCTGGACTACGTGCACATAGTCGCCGGCACCTCCGCCTCCCTCGGCGGCGCCATCCACATCGTCCCGCCGATGGCCATCGAGGCCGCCTACCTGGCCAGCAACGCCGCGACCTTCAAGGCGCGCCTGGACATCCCGCTGTTCGTCACCGGGCGCATCAACCAGCCGCAGGAAGCCGAGCTGATCATCGCCCGCGGCCAGGCCGACGTGTGCGGCATGACCCGCGCACTGATCTGCGACCCGCAGATGCCGAGCAAGACCGAGAGCGGCCACGTCGAGGACGTGCGCGCCTGCATCGCCTGCAACCAGGCGTGCATCGGCCACTTCCACCGCGGCTACCCGATCTCCTGCATCCAGCACCCGGAAACCGGCCGCGAGCTGCAGTACGGGCGCATCGAACCGGCCGTGCAGCGCAAGCGCGTGCTGGTGGCCGGCGGTGGCCCGGCGGGCATGAAGGCCGCGGCGGTGGCGGCCCAGCGCGGCCATGAGGTGATCCTCTGCGAAGCCGGCGCGCAGCTCGGCGGCCAGGTCAACCTGGCGCAACTGCTGCCGCGCCGCGCCGAGTTCGGCGGCGCCTCCACCAACCTGCAGCGCGAGATGCAGCTGGCCGGCGTGGAAGTGCGCCGCAACACCCGCGTCGACCGCGCCCTGGTGGAAGCCGAGAAACCCGACCTGATGATAGTCGCCACCGGCGCCAGGCCCTACTGGCCGCCGTTCGAGCGCGGCGGCGAACTGCAGGTGGTGGACGCCTGGCAGGTGCTGCGCGGCGAGGTGCAGGTCGGCCGCTCGGTGCTGGTCACCGACTGGCGCTGCGACTGGATCGCCCCCGGCATCGCCGAGCAACTGGTACGCGCCGGCCACCAGGTGCGCCTGGCGGTGAACGGCACCCACGCCGGCGAGAACCTGCCGCTGTACGTACGCGACCACCTGGCCGGCGAGCTGCACCGCCTGGGCATCGAGATAACCCCTACGCGCGGCTGTACGGCTGCGACGACAGCAGCGTCTACCTGCAGCACAGCGCCAGCGGCGAACCGATGATCTTCGAAGACATCGACACCCTCGTGCTGTGCCAGGGCCACCAGCCGGTGGACGACCTCGCCGCGGAACTGGAAGGCCTGGTGGAATTCCGCCGCATCGGCGACTGCCTGGCCCCGCGCACAGCCGAAGAAGCCATCTACGAAGGCCTCAAGGCAGCCTGGGCGATATAGGGGCGGCGGCAGGCGACAGGCTGCAGGCAAAAGCAAGAGCCGCTTCAGCCTGCCGCCTGTAGCCTGTAGCCTGTAGCCGTTTTTCTCCAGGACCTTTGCCGCATGAGCCCGAAAGCCCCGCAGGAAGCCCCCGCCAGCCCCGAAGCGCAATTCCTCGGCACGCGCATCCGCGGCCTGCGCAAGCGGCGCGGCATGACCCTGGCCGAGCTGGCCGAGCAGAGCAAGCTCACCGCCGGCTACATCAGCCAGCTGGAGCGCAACCTTGCCTACCCGTCGATCCCGGCGCTGTTCAACATCGCCCGCAGCCTGGGGGTGACCATCCAGTGGTTCTTCGCCAGCGAAGTGCAGGCCGACCCGGCCGACGCCGGCTACGTGGTGCGGCGCAACGCCCGCACCAGCGTGCACTACGAGGACGGCATCGTCGACGAACTGCTCAGCCCGCAGCCCAGCCGCCAGCTGGAGATCCTCCACTCGCGCTTCCCGCCGGGCACCTACAGCCAGCAGAGCTACAGCCACGAGGGTGAGGAAGCCGGCTACCTGCTCAGCGGCACCTTCGAGCTGTGGGTGGGCGAGCGCTACTTCCAGCTGAACGAGGGCGACAGCTTCAGCTACTCCAGCCAGGAGCCGCACCGCTACGGCAACCCGGGGGACGTGGATGCGGTGGTGCTCTGGGTGATCACGCCGCCGACGTTCTGACACGGCGCCTTTCTGCAGGAGCGAGCTTGCTCGCGAACGGAGTTTCCCGGTCATGGCGGTGCATGAGGTCACCACCGTCCCCTCTCCCCATCCCTCTCCCTGAAGGGAGAGGGGCTAGTCCGTGCCGAGAGACGTGATGGTTTCAGCTGGAAACCTTCGGTGTTGCCGGCTAACTCCAGAACACCCAGCTCTGCCCAACGGTCCCCTCTCCCTTCAGGGAGAGGGTTAGGGAGAGGGAGCGGAGTCCAGCCAAAGCACCGAAGTCACCGGCGAACTCCATTCGCGAGCAAGCTCGCTCCTACGAAAACCCTACCCCAACAACCGCGCCAGCCCATCGAGCAACCGCTGCAAAGCCCCCTGGTTCGCCCGCAACACCCCCAGCCCTCTCCCTGAAGGGAGAGGGAGCCGTCCGTGCCGGCTGCAAGCCCCGTGTCGGCCGGATACGCCAGAGTTTCCGGCTGACTCCGCAATACCCGTTTCTGCCGAACAGTCCCCTCTCCCTTCAGGGAGAGGGTTAGGGAGAGGGTGCGGAGTCAGGCCAAGGCACCGAAGCCACAGGCCAGCACCGTTCGCGAGCAAGCTCGCTCCTACGAAAACCCTACCCCAACAACCGCGCCCATCGAGCAACCGCTGCAAAGCCCCCTGGTTCGCCCGCAGCACACCCCGCCCGGCCTCGGCCATGCGCTGCGCCACCGCTGGCTCATCCCACAGTTGCCCCACCGCCACCGCCAGGGTCGGCGCATCCAGCACTTCGCGCAGGGCGCCGACCTCGCGCAGTTGCGCGGCTATCTCGAGGAAGTTGAACAGCTGTGGTCCGGCCAGCACCGGCTTGCCCAGGGCCGCCGGCTCCAGCAGGTTGTGGCCGCCGTTGGGCACCAGGCTGCCGCCGACGAAGGCGACGTCGGCCAGGGCGTAGAGGAACAGCAGCTCGCCCATGGTGTCGCCGAGCAGCACCTGGGTGGCTGCCTGCACCGGCTCGCCGCTGGAACGCCGCAGCGTGGCGAAGCCCTCGCGGCGGCACAGCTCGAACATGCCGTCGAAGCGCTCCGGGTGGCGCGGCACCAGGATCAACAGGGCATCCGGATGCGTCTCCAGCAGCTTGCGGTGGGCGGCGAGGACGATCTCGTCCTCCCCCGCGTGGGTGCTGGCGGCGATCCACACCGGCCGGCCCTCGGTCTGCCAGTCGTGGCGCAGGGCCGCGGCGCGGGCGAGCAGTGCGGGGTCGATGCTCAGGTCGAACTTGATCGAGCCGGTCACGCTCACGCACTCCGGGCGCGCGCCCAGGCGGCGGAAGCGCTCGGCCTCGGCCTCGGTCTGCACCGCCAGCCAGCTCATCTCGCCGAGCATCGGCCGCGTCAGCCCCTCGAAGCGCGCATAGCCGCGCGCCGAGCGTTCCGACAGGCGCGCGTTGGCCAGCGCCACCGGGATGCCGCGGCGGGCGCACTGGTGGATATGGTTGGGCCACAGCTCGGTTTCCATGATCACCGCCAGGCGCGGCTTCACCCGTTCCAGGAAGCGCGACGCGGCCCAGGGCAGATCGTAGGGCAGGTAGCAGTGCTGCACGCTGTCGCCGAACAGCGCGCGGATGCGCTCGGAGCCGGTCGGCGTCATGCAGGTGACGGTGATCGGCAGCTGTGGATAACGCTGCTGCAGGGCACGGATCATCGGCGCCGCGGCGATGCTCTCGCCCACCGACACGGCGTGCACCCAGATGCCGCCCGGCTGCATCTTCGGCAGGCCGAAGGAAAAGCGCTCGCCGATACGCCGGGCGTAGGCCGGCGCCTTGCGCGAACGCAGGAACAGGCGCAGCGCGACCAGCGGCAGGCCCAGGTGGAACAGCAGGGTATAGAGGGTCCGGTTCATGGCGGCGGAGAGTAGCAAATAACACCCGGACGTTCGCGCGGGGCTTACCGTAGGAGCGGATTTATCCGCGATCGATGGCGCGGGGGCGAGCCATCGCGGACGGAGTCCGCTCCTACAGTCGTGCGTCCTATTCCTTCAGGTGCTCGGCGAAGCATCTGCCCAGCCATTGCGCCGCCGGGCCCAGGGGCTCGTCGCGGCGGCAGACCAGCTCCACCACCAGCGGCGGCGGCGTCCAGTCGCTGGCCAGTTCCACCAGCAGCGGCTGGTAGGCCGGGTACTGCGCCACGTGGCGCGGCAGCCAGGCCCAGCCGAGGTCGCGCATCAGCAGCTCGGCCATGGCGTAGAAGCTGTCGGCGCGCCACACCAGCGGGCTGATCTGCTCGCCGCCGGGGTAATGGCTGTCCTGCGGCGCCATCAGCAACTGGCGGTGCCGCGCCAGCTCGCGCCGGTCGGCGTAGTCCAGGCGGGCCAGGGCGTGGCCGGCGCCACACACCGTGACCATCTCGATGGTGCCCAGGTGCTGGCGCTCCAGTTCGTCCGGCATGCCCTCGTGGTGGAACAGCAGGCCGAGGTCGGCACGGCGCTCCAGCAGCTTGCGCGCCACGTCGCCCTGGGCGCCGCTGGCCAGTTGCACTTCCAGGGTCGGGAAGGCCCGGGCCAGCGCCTGCAGGCTGGAGAGCACCGGCTGGTAGGGCATGGCCTCGTCCTGGGCCAGGCGCAGGCGCGCTTCCTCGCCGCGCACCAGGGCGGCGGCGCGGCTTTCCAGGCGCTCGCACTGGCGCAGCACCTCGCGGGCCTCGTCGAGCAGCGCCCTGCCCTCCTCGGTCAGCACCGGCTGGCGGCCGCTGCTGCGGTCGAACAGGCTCACGCCCAGGTCGCTCTCCAGCAGCGCGATGGACGAGCTCACCGCTGACTGCACGCGCTTGAGCTGGCGCGCCGCCGCCGAGAAGGAGGATTGATCGGCGACGCTGACGAAGAGTCGCAACTGGTCCAGGTTCCACTGCATGGCCTATCTCCTTTTCAGATAGGTAATGACTTTATCCCATCGCCAGGAACACTAGAATGTCGCTATTCGCAATATCGGCCGCCCGCCCGGCCGCTCCTGGGGAGGACTGAACATGCCCGGCTATCTCTATCTCGCCATCGCCATCGTCGCCGAAGTCATCGCCACCGCTTCGCTGAAGTCGGTGAAAGGCCTGTCCACGCCCCTGCCCCTGCTGCTGGTGATCGTCGGCTACGCCATCTCCTTCTGGATGCTCACCCTGGTGGTGCGCAGCATCCCGGTGGGCATCGCCTACGCCATCTGGGCCGGCCTGGGCATCGTGCTGGTCAGCGTCGCCGCGCTGGTGCTCTACCAGCAGAAGCTCGATGGCCCGGCCGTGCTGGGCATGGGCCTGATCGTCAGCGGCGTGGTGGTGATCCAGCTGTTCTCGCGCAGCGTCGGCCACTGAGCCACGGCCCCTCGGTTATACTGCGCGCTTCGTTTCACGCGAGGCGCGCCCTTCCATGACCCAACCCCTGAGCACCGACATCCTCGTCGTCGGCGGCGGCATCGCCGGCCTCTGGCTGAATGCCCGCCTGCGTCGCGCCGGCTTATCCAGCGTGCTGCTGGAGAACACCGCGCTCGGCGGCGTGCAGAGCATGCGCTCGCAGGGGATCATCCACGGCGGCACCAAGTACGCCCTGCACGGCGCGCTGACCGGCGCCTCGGAAGCCATCGCCGACATGCCCTCGCTGTGGCGCCAGTGCCTGGCCGGCGACGGCGAGCTGGACCTGCGCGGCGTGCGCGTGCTCTCCGACGCCCACTACCTGTGGTCGCCGGGCGGCCTGGCCGGCAACCTCACCAGCTTCTTCGCCAGCAAGGCGGTGCGCAGCCGCGTGGCCCAGGTGAAGGGCGACGAGCTGCCGCCGGCGCTGCAGGACAAGGCCTTCAAGGGCAAGGCCTACCGCCTCTCGGAACTGGTGCTGGACGTGCCCAGCCTCATCGCCCACCTGGCGGTGCTGGCCGGGGACGGCCTGCTGGCCGGCGAACGCATCGAGCCGCTGCGCGAAGGCGACGAGCTGGTCGGCCTGCGCGTCGACGGCCGCGACATCCGCGCCCAGCGCGTGGTGTTCGCCGCCGGCGCCGGCAACGAGGCGCTGCTGCGCGAACTCGGCCTGGACCAGCCGGCCATGCAGCGCCGCCCGCTGCACATGGTGCTGCTCAAGGCGCCGACGCTGAAGCCGCTGTACGCCCACTGCGTGGGCGGCGGGCCCAAGCCGCGGGTCACCGTGACCACCCACCCGGCCGCCGACGGCCAGTGGGTCTGGTACCTCGGCGGCGACATCGCCGAAGCCGAAGGCGTGGCCCGCAGCGAAGCCGAGCAGATCGCCGAGGCCCAGCGCGAGTTGCGCAAGCTGCTGCCCTGGGTCGACCTGTCGGCCGCGCGCTGGGCCACCCTGCGGGTGGACCGCGCCGAACCGGCGCAGTCCGGCCTGCTGCGCCCGGACAGCGCCTTCCTCGCCGACCAGGGCCGCCTGCTGGTGGGCTGGCCGACCAAGCTGGCGCTGGCGCCGAACTTCGCCGACCGCGTCTTCGAGGCCCTGGACCGCGACGGCATCCGCCCCGCCGCCGGCGCTGCGCTGCCGGAGCTGCCGCGCCCGCCCATGGCCCGCCCGGTGTGGGAGGAACTGCTGCCATGAGCGGCCTGCACGCGCTGCGCCGCCCGCTGGGCAGCACCGGCCTGAACGTCTCGCCGCTGGGCCTGGGCACCGTCAAGCTGGGCCGCGACCAGGGGGTGAAGTACCCCAATGGCTTCCGCATCCCCGACGACCGCGAGGCCGCCGACCTGCTGGCGCTGGCCCGCGAGCTGGGCATCAACCTGCTCGACACCGCGCCGGCCTATGGCCGCAGCGAGGAGCGCCTCGGCCCGCTGCTGCGCGGCCAGCGCCAGGACTGGGTGATCGTCAGCAAGACCGGCGAGGAGTTCGACGGCGGCCAGTCGCGCTTCGACTTCAGCGCCGCCCACACCCGCCTGTCGGTGGAGCGCAGCCTGCGCCGCCTGGAAACCGACTACATCGACCTGGTGCTGGTGCACTCCGACGGCAACGACCTGCACGTCCTGCAGCACACCGAGGTCTACGAAACCCTCGAGCGGCTCAAGCAGGAAGGCCTGATCCGCGGCTTCGGCTTCTCCGGCAAGACCGTCGACGGCGGCCTGCTGGCGCTGCAGCGCGGCGACTGCGCCATGGTCACCTACAACCTCGGCGAACAGGCCGAGAAAGCGGTGATCGATCACGCCCTGGCGCACCACCGCGGCATCCTGGTGAAGAAGGCCCTGGCCAGTGGCCACGCCTGCCTGGCCGAAGGCCAGGACCCGGTGCGCGCCAGCTTCGAGCTGGTGTTCGGCCACCCCGGCGTGGGCGCGGCCATCGTCGGCACCATCAACCCGCAGCACCTGCGGCACAACGTCGCGCTGGCGGCCGAAGTCCTCGGCGGCTGAGGGCTGCCAGCCGGGTACGGTGCCGCCACGACCGTTGATCGGCAGTCATCCAAGGTTGACACAAAGGGCGCATTCCTGTGCCATGCTCAGACTCCGCGGTGAAAAACCGCGGCACGCAAAATTGCCGCCAAAAGCTCGCTGACAGGAAAAACAGCCGAAAACCAAGACCCTTTCAGGGTTAACCTCGAAATAATCGAGGGTTTTCGAAGTTCGCCGTCAACGCCGTAGCCACTGGCAACCCGGAACGATCGGCCAGGCCGCCCACCCCGCGGGCGGCCCGACGCGCCCTGTACGACGAGGACCGCCCATGCCCCGTACGCTCGCCCGCAAGGACCCGACCGCCTTCAAGACCTTGCCGTTGCTGGTCGAGGCCAACCCCGACAGCCTGGTCTACCAGGGCCTCGGCCTGCCGCTGAATTTCTCCCAGGTCCTGGGGCGCCGCCGCCCGGTACAGGTGGCCGATGCCCGGCACTTCACCGCCGAGCTCGCCAACCTGGGCGTGTCGGTGCGCCTGACGCTCAACTGGCAGGGCCGCGACTACTGGGTGCTGGTGCGCCAGCAGCGCGCCGACCGCGGCGACACCGTGCTCAAGCTGATTTCCGGCTACGTGCCATCCCACGAGCTGAACCTGCCGCTGCTCACCGCCATCCAGGAAGTGGCCGAGGAATGCCTGGTGGAAACCGCCGACGGCTGGCTGGGCGGGCGCTTCGGCGACACCTGGCTGCCGACGCCCTACCAGGACACCCTGCGCTACCGCGAGGCCAGCCACTTCTCGCTGACGCCGCTGTCCGGCGCCGCACGCCCGGTGCAGGCCGGCGCCCTGCGCCTGCTGGAGCGCCCGCAGGCCTACGTGCACCTGCCCACTGCCTCGCTGCAACTGGTCTACGACATGCGCATGGAGCTACCCAGGGACGTGCGCGACGTCAGCCTGTTCCACGTCGACGAGCGCCTGGAAAGCGGCCCGCTGGTGGCCCGCCTGGACCGCCGACGGCCGGACCTCTACCTGCTGCCGCTGGAGCACGGCCAGCCCACCGGCACGCTCTTCACCCTGCGCAAGGGCGAACTGGTGAAAGCCGCGACCCGCGGCCTGTGGCTCTCGGAAAGCTTCGCCGAGCAGGACGGCTGGCTGGTGCGCGACGAGCGCATCCGCTTCCGCGACTGGCTCGACAGCCTGCCGCCGGCCAACGGCAACTCCGGCAAGGGCCGGCGCACGGCCTGAAGGCACCCCTGTAGGAGCGGGCCCTGCCCGCGATTCGCGCGCAGGGCGCGCTCCTACATCGGAATGGCGCGGGTGGGATGGCGTAGGAGCGGATCTCATCCGCGAATCGCGCCGAAACCTCCGGCTATCGCGGACAAGGTCCGCTCCTACGCCCTCCGGCAAACACAACACCCCGTAGGATGGGTTGAGCGAAGCGATACCCATCGCCACGACCGCACGGGTTTCGCAAGCTCAACCCATCCTACGAAGAGCATTACGCCTGCGTACGTCCCCAACCTGTAGGAGCAGGCCCTGCCTGCGAATCGCGCGCAGGGCGCGCTCCTACATGTGAACGGCTGCTCCGGTCACTTCAATTGGCTGGAGGTCTTGCCCAACAGCCTGCGCGCCACGATCAGCAGCTGGATCTGCTGGGTGCCCTCGAAGATGTCGAGGATCTTCGAATCCCGCGCCCATTTTTCCAGCAGCTCGTCCTCGCCGTAGCCCAGGGCTCCGGCCAGTTCCACGCACTTCAGGGTGACCTCGTTGGCCACCCGCCCGGCCTTGGCCTTGGCGATGGAGGCCTCCCTGGAGTTGGGCTGGCGGTTGTCGGCCATCCATGCGGCCTTCAGCGTCAGCAGGCGTGCGGCCTCCCATTCCGCCTCCAGGCGGTACAGGGTCGCCTCGGCGTGGGACACGCTCAGCAGCGGCCTGGCGTAGTCGAAGCGGCAGCCGGCCTTCTTCAGCAGTTCGCGGGCGCGGTCCAGCGAGGCCTTGGCCACGCCGACCGCCATGGCCGCCACCAGCGGTCGGGTGTTGTCGAAGGTCTCCATGACGCCGGCGAAGCCCTTCTGCACGTCGATCTCGGCATTGCCCAGCAGGTTGGCCGCCGGCACCCGGCAGTCGGCGAAGCTGATGGAGGCGGTGTCCGAAGCCTTGATCCCGAGCTTCTTCTCCAAGCGGGTGACGGTCATGCCCGGGGTACCCTTCTCCACCACGAAGGACTTGATGGCCGCGCGGCCCAGGCCGCGGTCCAGGGTGGCCCAGACCACCACCGCGTCGGCGCGGGCGCCAGAGGTGACGAAGATCTTCTCGCCATTGAGCACGTAGTGGTCGCCGTCGCGGGTGGCCGTGGCGCGGATGGCCGCCGAGTCCGAGCCGCAGCCCGGCTCGGTGATGGCCATGGCCGCCCAGGTGCCGCCGAAGCGCTTGAGCTGCTCGTCGTTGGCCACCGCGGCGATGGCGGCGTTGCCCAGGCCCTGGCGCGGCATGGCCAGCAGCAGGCCAACGTCGCCCCAGCACATTTCCATCACGCCCAGGCAGGCGGAGAGGTTGCCGCCGTTCTTCACGCCCTCCTCCGCCGCCGCGCCCTTGCGCTTGCTGGCCGAGGTGGCGCCCACGGCGTCCGGCGAGCCGGCGTTCATGCCGTCCAGCAGCGCGGCCAGCAGGTCCAGCTCCTTGGGGTAGGCGTGCTCGGCCTTGTCGTACTTGCGCGAGATCGGCCGCAGGTAGTTTTCCGCCACCTGGTGCGCCTGGTTGACCAGGCCACGGAATTTCTTCGGGGTTTCCAGGTACATGCAGGCGCTCCTCAGAGGTGCAGGCCGCCGGCCATCACGGCCAGGGCGCGCAGGTCGCGGTACCAGCGCTCGGCTGGGTGTTCCTTGGTGAAGCCGTGGCCGCCGAGCAGCTGCACGGCGTCGGTGCCGATCTTCATGGCCTTTTCGGCGCAGAGCAGGCGCGCCAGGTAGGCCTCGCGGTGGAACGGCTGGCCGCGCTCGGCCAGGGCGCAGGCGCGCCAGGTCATCAGGCGCATGGCGTCCAGTTCGATGGCGATGTCGGCGACCATGAAGGCCACGCCCTGGCGGTGGCTGATGGGCTCGCCGAAGGCCTCGCGCTCGTTGCAGTAGCCGATCACGTAGTCCAGCGCCGCCTGCCCGGTGCCCAGGGCCAGGGCGCACCAGGCCAGGCCGCTGAGGTCGAGGAAGGCCTGGTAGTCGAATTTCTCCGCGGCCAGGCGACGGCCGGCGTCGACCTTCACGCCCTTCAGGCGGATGCGCGCGGTGCCGGCGGCCTTCAGGCCCATGGCCGGCTCGGGGCGGCGCTCCACGCCCTTGGCGGCGGCGTCGACCAGGAACAGCGCCGGGCCGTCGGCGGTCTGCGCGGCGACCAGCAACTGGCTGGCATCCAGCCCGCGTACCACCAGGCACTTCTCGCCGGACAGCAGGTAATGGCGGCCGCGCTTGCGCGCCTGGGTCTTCAGCTGCGCGGGGTCGGCCAGCAACTGCGGCTCGCCCACGGCGATGCCGATCAGCGGCGGACCGTCCTCGCCGACGAACGCCGGCAGCCACTGCGCCTGCTGCTGCGGGCTGGCCCAGCGGCGGATGCAGTTGGCCGCCGACAGCGGCACCAGCAGCGCCGCGGCCAGGCTCAGGTCGCCACGGGCCAGGGCCTCGGCGATCAGCGCGTTGGTCAGCACGGTGCGTTCGCCAGCCATGCCGCCGTGCACTTCGCTCACGCCGTAGTAGGCCAGGCCCAGTTCCAGGGCCTGGTTGAGCAGTTCGGCGGGCACCCCGGCGTCGGCGTCGGCATCGTGGGCGGCCGGGCGCAGCACCTCGGCGGCGAAGCCTTCGAGCATGTCCACCAGCATCTGCTGTTCGTCGGACAGCGTCAGGTCGAAGAGCCCGTCCGGGTCGACCTTGCGCGGCGTCTTGGTTTGCTTGGCGGCACGCTGGCTGGCCATGCGGAAGCCGGTGCGGCTACCGGTGTAGAGCAGCTTCTCGAAGGGTTTGCGCAGCTTCAGGCGGTCCGGCCAGTCGGCCTGGGCCACCCGGTTGAGCACGGCCAGGGCGCGGCCCTGCACGTCGGTGGTCATGGCATCTCGCTCCACGGGGGGATGGGATGCCGGGGATCATGCGCCGGGAGGCGGCGGCGAGACCATGACCGCTTTGCCGGGAACGCATGGCACGGCGGTCACTGGGAACGTAGGGCGTACAACCGTTCGCGGTTGTACGCCGTTACGCCCGGCCACATCGGCGGCTTCGAGGTCGAGCCCGGAGCGCCCTGGAGTCCGTATGGGATTCGGCCGGAGCTTCCGAGTCTGACGCGACGGGTGAGGGGCGCTTCGAGTTTGGCAGCGAGCAGAGGTTCAGCCAAGGTCAGGCGGCGTATAACCGCGAACGGTTATACGCCCTACGTCCAGGGGATATCGACGTTAGCGCTTTTGGCGGATCTTTTCGACGATGGCGGTGGTGGAGCTGTTCGGCACCAGGCCGAGGACGCGCACTTCGCCGCCGTAGGCGCTGACGATGTCGGCGCCGACCACCTGGTCGACGGAGTAGTCGCCGCCCTTGACCAGCACGTCCGGGCGCACCTGGGCGAGCAGGCGTTCGGGGGTGTCCTCGCTGAAGCTCACCACCCAGTCCACCGCGCCGAGGCCGGCGAGCACCGCCATGCGCCGGTCGACACTGTTGATCGGCCGGCCCGGGCCTTTCAGGCGGCCCACCGAGGCGTCGTCGTTGACCGCCACGATCAGCCGGTCGCCCTGGGCGCGGGCCTGTTCCAGGTAGCTGACGTGGCCGGCGTGGAGGATGTCGAAGCAGCCGTTGGTGAAGACGATCTTCTCGCCGTGGGCGCGGGCGTCCTCGATGGCCAGCAGCAGTTGCTCCAGGCCCAGCACGCCGCGCTCGGAGCCCTGCTCGCGCTGCACCGCGCGGCGCAGTTCGGGAGCGCTGATGGCGGCGGTGCCGAGCTTGCCGACCACGATGCCGGCGGCCAGGTTGGCCAGGGCCACGGCCTGGGGCAGGTCCTCGCCGGCGGCCAGGGCGCCGGCCAGGGTGGAAATCACGGTGTCGCCGGCGCCGGTGACGTCGAACACTTCGCGGGCGCGGGCCGGCAGGTGCAGCGCCGGGTGGCCGGGGCGCAGCAGGGTCATGCCGTGCTCGCCGCGGGTCACCAGCAGCGCGCCCAGCTCCAGGTCGCCGAGCAGCTTCAGGCCCTTGGCCACCAGCTCGTTCTCGTCCTGGCAGCGGCCGACGATGGCCTCGAACTCGGAGAGGTTCGGGGTGATCAGGCTGGCGCCGCGGTAGATGGAGAAGTCCTTGCCCTTGGGGTCGGCCAGCACCGGGATGTTGCGCTTGCGCGCAGCCTGGATCAGCGCCTGGTGGTTCTTCAGCGCGCCCTTGCCGTAGTCCGACAGCACCAGCACGCGGACCTGGTCCAGCAGCGCCTCGGTCTCGCGGGCCAGGGCCTGGGCGTCGGTCCTGAAGGGTTCCTCGAAGTCCACCCGCAACAACTGTTGATGCCGGCTCATGACGCGCAGCTTGACGATGGTCGGCTGCCCGGCGATGCGCTGGAAGCGGGTGGTCACGCCCACCGCGCCAAGACTGTCGGCCAGGCTGGCGGCGGCCTCGTCCTCGCCGGTGACGCCGACCAGGAAGGCCGGGGCGCCCAGGGCGGCCAGGTTCAGCGCGACGTTGGCCGCGCCGCCGGGGCGGTCCTCATGCTGCTCGACCCGCACCACCGGCACCGGCGCCTCGGGCGAGATGCGCGAGGTCGCGCCGTGCCAGTAGCGGTCGAGCATCACGTCGCCGACCACCAGCACAGGGGCCTGATCGAAACGGGGCATGGTCAGTTTCATGGGAACTCCGCAGGTCGAAATCGCCGCGGATAATACCATAGCCGCTCGCCCGGCCTCGCGCCGGGCACCGGTCGTTCAGCGCAGCGGGCGCACCCAGAACAGCTCGTGGCGGCGCACCGCCTTGCGGAAGAATTCGTCCTCGCCGCTGGCCGGCCAGCGGCGCCCGGCCAGGGCCTGCTGGATCAGCCGGCGCAGGCGCTTCTTGGCCGGCAGCGGGACCGTCAGGTCGTGCTGCATGGCCAGGGCCTGGGCCTTGTCGAGGCGCGTGGCGGCGTCCAGCGCCGGGCTCCACAGGGCGTCGGCCGGCAGCGCTTCGATGCACGGCGGCAGGGCCACGCCGCCTTCGGCCGGGCCCATGGGCCAGCGGTCGTTGTCGTGCAGGTGGTTAGCGTAGAGCAGCAGTGTCTGCGGCTTCCAGGCGCTGAGCTGGATGGCCTCCTGCAGCGCCCGCGTGGCGTGCACGTGGTCGGCGTGGGGGTCCAGCTGCGGGTGCGGGGTGACCAGCACCTCGGGACGGAAGTGCTCCAGCAGCGCCGCCAGGTCCGCCACCAGGTTGTTCCAGCTGGGCACGCCGTCGGCGTCGGCCGGCAGCTTCAGCGGGTTGTGCCGGCGCAGGTCGCGGATGTCGCTCTCGCCGGACTCCCGCGAGCCGAAGCCCTTGTCCGGTTCGCCGCACATCGCCGGCAATTGCAGGCAGTAGTAGCCCAGTTGCACGCAGCGGCTGGCCGGCACCCCGCCCCACAGCGGCACGGCCAGGCTGTCCCAGGTGCGCAGGCGGCCCTTCAGGCGCGCCGCGGCGGCCTGGTCCAGGCCCAGGCGCTGGTAGTGCCCGGCCTCGATCTCGCCCTGGGTCAGGGTGACGATGCTCACCTCTTCGGCGCGGCTGTATAGGCCGAAGGCGGCCAGTTCGGCGTCGTCGGCGTGGGGCGCGATGACCATCAGCCGACGCTCGGCGTAGTCCGGGTTGTGGAAGGCGTGCAGGGTGCCCTGGCTGTCGAGGCGGCAGTGGCGGCCGCGGATGCGCAGGTGCCCACCGCGCAGGGCCGCGCCCTGGCCGGACAGGTTGAGGTAGCGCACGCCGTTCACGCCGCGCTCGAAGTCCTGGCGGTCGATGCCCTCGCTGCCCTCGATCAGCACCTGCGGGTCGAGCCAGCGGCCCAGCCAGTTGGCCCTGACGCGGATCTGCAGGAGCAGCGTCTCGTAGTCCCCGGGCAGCGCATCGGTGGCGACGTGCAGGCCGTGGGGGCCGAGGGACGCCGGCAGGCTCAGCTGGCCTTCCGGGAAGTCGTAGCGGTAGTCGTCGCGCGGCGAGTAGAACAGGTGGTCGGCGAACCAGGCCTCGTGGGCCACCCAGCCCAGCAGCACGGCCAGGGGCACGCTCCACCAGGGTGCGAAGACCGCCAGCGCCACCAGCGCCAGCAGGGCGACCAGCAGCACCAGGCGCTTCTTGCGGCGGTGGGCCTTGAGCAGTTGCTGCTTGCGGGCGCTCATGGGGTTCTCCGGGGTCGATCGCGGACGGAGTCCGCTCCTACACAGCCACTGGGTTCCCGCGTTCGCGGGAATGACGGGATTGTGCCGTTACACCTGGAACACCGGCACCCGGTGGCACCAGCGGTCCTTGTATTCGCGGTCGGCGCGGCCGAAGGAATAGCGTAGCGGCTTGCCCAGCGCCTCGGCTTCGGCCCAGGCCTGCTGGGTGTTGACGTGGGTGAGCACGCTGCCGGGGCTGAACTCGCGGTTCTCCGGGGCCACGCCGCCGTTGATGTATTCGACGCTGATCCACTTCGGCGACTCGACGCGGTAGAGGATCTGGATCGCCACCGGCTCGCCGTCCAGGCGCACCAGCGAGCCGCGCATGAACTCGCGCATCAGCCCGAGCACCTCGGCCAGGCGCGCCTTGCCCGGCACCTCGAAGCCCCAGCGGCGCTGGAACAGCTCGGCGTAGATGCGCGCCTGTTCGGCCGGGCCCAGTTCGTCCATCGGCTGCAGCACGCCGCCGGCCTCTTCCAGCAGGCGCAGCTCGCGGCGCTGGTTGTAGCGGAATTTCTTGGAGAAGTCCGCCGGCGCGCGGTTCAGCGCCAGTTCCTCGTCCTGCCGGCGGGCGTCGGTCACCTGCGGCTGGTTCAGCTCGGACAGATAGCGCACCCGATGGCGCAGGGCAATGCGCGCATCCTCGGCGATCGGCAGGATGACCTCGGCGTTGCCCAGGTCGAACAGCGCCTTCTTGCCTTCGCGCTTGAGCACTTCCTTGGACAGCGCCAGGTGCCGGCCCCAGGTGGGGATGGCGGCGCGCAGCTGGCCGTCGGCGACCCAGCCCAGGTAGCGCACCGGGATGCCGGCCAGGCCCGCCAGGCGCTCCACCACCTGCGGGTGGGTCGCCACGCTGCCGCCGAAGCGCTGCCAGGCCTCGGCGTAGGCCGCGGCGTCGATGGGTGTCCAGCCGCGCTCGCGGACGACGCGCAGGCGATCGAGCAGGGCCATTCAGGCCGACTCGCCGATGCCGTCCTCGGCCGGCTCGTCGGCGAACTGCCTGGCATGCAGGCGCGCGTAGTAGCCGTTGAGGGCGATCAGCTCGTCGTGGGTGCCCCGCTCGACGATGTGGCCCTGGTCCATCACCAGGATCAGGTCGGCGCGCTCGATGGTGCTCAGGCGGTGGGCGATCACCAGGGTGGTGCGGCCCTCCATGACCTTCTCCAGGGCGGCCTGGATGTGCCGTTCGGACTCGGTGTCCAGCGCCGAGGTGGCCTCGTCGAGGATCAGCAGCGGGGCGTCCTTGAGCAGCGCGCGGGCGATCGCCAGGCGCTGGCGCTGGCCGCCGGAGAGCATCACGCCGTTCTCGCCCACCTCGGTGTCGAAGCCTTCGGCCAGGCGGTCGATGAACTCTCGGGCGAAGGCATCCTCGGCGGCTTTCTCCACCGCGCTGCGCGGCTTGCTGGCGAGGTCGCCGTAGGCGATGTTGTTGAGCACGCTGTCGTTGAACAGGTTGACCTGCTGGGTGACCAGCGAGATGTGCTTGCGCAGGTTGCGCAGGCGGTAGTCCTCGACGTCCACGCCATCGAGGAGGATCTTGCCCTCGCTGTGGTCGTAGAAGCGCGGGATGAGGTTGGCCAGGGTCGACTTGCCGCTGCCGGAGCGGCCGACCAGGGCGACCATCTGCCCCGGCTCGACGCTGAAGTTGAGGTCGTTGAGCACGCGCTTCTCGCTGCCCGGGTAGGTGAAGCTGAGGTTCTTCACTTCCAGGCGGCCCTGCACGCGTTCCTTCTCGACGCTGCCATGGTCCACTTCGGGCTTCTCGTCGAGCTGCTCGAAGATGCTCTCGGCGCCGGCCACGCCCTTCTGGATGGTCGAGCTGACCTCCGAGAGCTGGCGGATCGGCTTGGGCAGCAGGCCGGCCATGGAGATGTAGGCCACCAGGTCGCCGACGGTGGCGTCGCCGCGCAGCAGCAGCACCAGGTACAGCAGCACGGCCATGGCGCTGTAGATCACCAGTTGCAGCATCGGCGTGTAGATCGCCGAGGTCTTGTTCATGCGCAGGTTCTTCTCGGTGTTCTCCCGGCTCACGTCGAGGAAGCGCTCGCGCTCGTAGGCCTCGCCGCCGAAGCTGCGCACCACGCGGTAGCCCTGGATGGTCTCGGAGGAGACGTGGGTCACGTCGCCCATGGCCACCTGGATCTTCTTGCTCTGCTTGCGGAACTTGCGGCTGGCACTGGTCACCATCAGGGCGATGACCGGCAGGATGGCGACCATCACCAGGGTCAGCTTCCAGTTCATGTACAGCAGCGAGAGGAACAGGAAGACCACGGTCATGCCTTCGCGGATCACCACCTTGATGGCGTCGGTGGCGGCGCCGGTGACCATGGTCACGTTGAAGGTGATGCGCGAGATCAGGTGCCCGGAGTTGTGGCTGTCGAAATAGCGGTTGGGCAGCGTCAGCAGGTTGTTGAACAGCGCCACCCGCAGGTCGTGCACCAGGCCCAGGGAGACGCGGGCGATGTAGTAGTTGCCGAGGAAGGAGCCGATGCCCTGCCAGACCGCGATCAGCACCACCAGCAGCGGCACCGCGTAGAGCAGCGAGAGGTCGCGCAGCCAGGGCCAGGGGGCGTTGGGGAACAGCTTGGCGTCCGGGTGCGTCAGGCCGTCGACGAAGTACTTGAGGATGCCGGCCAGCATCGGCTGGGTGGCGGCGAAGATCAGGAAGCCGACGATGCTCAGGGCGAACATGCCCCAGTAGGGCCGCACGTAGGTGAGCAGGCGGAAGTAGATCTTCAGGCTCGAGGGCTCTGCGGTGTCTTTGCCGGTCATGAAAGAATCGCACGCTGAAAAGGCCGGCGATTATAACACAGGCCTCTCGTTTGCCCGGCGCCTGGGCTACTATAGCCGGCCCCGTCCAGGAACCCCGGTATGCAACAGCTCGACCTTCCCGCCTATGAATCGCTGCGCGCCGGTGCCACCGTGCTGGAAGCCGACGGGCATGGCGACAAGGTCCTGCGCCTGCCCGACGGCAACTTCGTCAAGCTGTTCCGGCGCAAGCGGCTGGTCTCCTCGGCGGCGCTCTACCCCTACGCCCGGCGCTTCGCCGACAACGCCCAGGCCCTGCAGCGGCTGGGCATCCCCTGCCCCGAGGTGATCGGCGTCTACCGCGTGCCCGCCATCGCCCGCGACCTGGTGCACTACCGCCCGCTGCCAGGCCAGACGCTGCGCCAGCTGATCGCCGCCGGCCAGGCCGACGGAACCCTGCGCGAGCGCCTGGGCGAGCTGATCGCCCGCCTGCACGAACGCGGCGTGTACTTCCGCTCGCTGCACCTGGGCAACGTGGTGCAGACCCCGCAGGGCGAACTGGGGCTGATCGACATCGCCGACATGAAGACCCAGCGCCGCGCCCTCGGCCGCCTGCAGCGCAAGCGCAACTTCGCGCATATGCTGCGCTACGCCGAGGATCGGCAGTGGTTGCTGGCGGACAAGGGCAACGAGCTGAGCGCGGGCTACCTGCGCCACGGCAAGGTACGCTGGGACGCCCGCGAACTGCAGGGCATCCTCAACGCCGGTTGAGTTCGCCGCCGGCCTCCCCGGCCGGGCGCTCCAGGCTCAGGCCGAGCAGGAATACCGCCCAGGGCATCAGCCACATGGCGCGGGTGCGCTCCCACAGGCTGAACACGTCGAACTGCATGGCCACGCTGGCGAAGACCCACAGCAGCAGCAGCGCCAGGCCCAGTTGCGTATGGCGGCTACGCCAGGCCCGCAGCCCCAGCATCGCCCAGAGCAGCAGCCAGACGAGCAGCGCCGGAATCCCGTACTGCAAGGCGGTATGCAGCAGGAAGTTGTGGGTGCTGCCATGGTAGCCACCGGCCCAGCCCTGGACCTCGTAGGTGGTGCCATAGCCCACGCCGATCCAGAAATGCTCGCGCAGGATCGGCAAGGCGCTGCGCAACAGTTCCAGCCGCTCCGAATCCCCCCGTTCCATCAGGCTCGGCTCCAGGCAGAACAGCGCGGCCCCGCCGACCAGGGTCGACAGGGCAGCCAGGCGCCAGCGCCAGCCCGGCAGCAGCACCAGGCAGAACGTCGCCGTGGCCATCAGCGCCAGCAACGCTCCGCGGCTGCCACACAGGGCGACGTAGAACAGCGGGGGAAGCTGCAGCAGCAACCAGGCCAGCCGCCAGCCGCGCCCCGCCGGGCGCAGCGGCAGCGCCATCACCAGCAGGAAGGCCGTGGCGTAGGCGGCCGCATTGGGATTGTCGAGGAAGCCACCGAAGCCGTTCAGGCGCCCGGGCGCGTAGGCCGGGGCCCAGAGCAGCGCGGCCAGGCAATAGAGGCTGTTGAGCAGGCCGAGCGCTATCAGGGTACCGCGCAGGCGTGGCTCGCTGGCCCGCGCCCAGAGCAACCAGCCGCAGACCAGCAACACGAAGAGGCTCGACTGCTTGACCCGCGACAATCGGTCGAAATCCCCGACGGCCCACAGCAGCGAGAGATTGGCCCAGGCGAACAGCGCCAGGAACAACCACATTTCCCTGCGCTCGACGATCAGCCGCCCCAGTTCGGCGCGGCGGGCGATCACCAGCCAGAGCGCCGGCAGGTACACGAACAGCGCCACCGTGGTGTAGTAGAACTTCATGGTCGGCGTCAGCAGCACCCCGGCGAGGGTCCAGAACACGCCGAACCCCAGCATCGCCTCGGCCACGCGGTCCCGGTGGGCGACAGGCACGCCACCCCGGCCCGCGGCGGGCCGCCAGGTCTGCCATGCCTGCAATAACATCGACTTCATCCCGAACGCGCTCATCCCTCGTGGAACTTGAACATCAGGTGACGCAGGCGGCGCCAGGTCACGCGGTTCCAGCGCCACGGCGGCAGCCTCAGCAGAAGCCGCAGGGCATAGGCCTTGTCCGACACCACCGAGTGCTTGAGCGCCTTGTTGATCACGCAGGTGAAACCCTGCGAGTAGCCGGGCTGGCCGCGGTAGGGGGCGATGGCCATCAGGTCGTAGTCGAGCTGCCGCTGGTAGGCGGTCTTGGACATGTTGCCCGGGTGCCTGCGGTAGAGCGTCACCAGCTCCGGCAACACATCCGTGCGATAACCCAGGCGGGCGATCTTCAGGGTGATCTGGAAATCCTGGATGCGAATCTCCGGGTCATAGCCGCCGGCACGGTCCAATGCCTCGCGTCGATACATGGCCACGGGGGCGCCGATGGCGTGGGCGCGGGACAGCAGCTCGACGAAGCTGTAGCTGCGCAGCGGCTTGCCCTCCTCGGCCTTCAGCCGCCGGCCTTCGGCGTCGACGTAGATCACCCGCGCGCCGACACAGCCGACATCCGGGTGCGCCTCGAGGTAGGCGGCCTGCAGCGACAGGCGGCCCGGCAGCATCACATCGTCGGAGTCGGGGGTGGCGATGAACTCGCCGCGGGCATGGCCCAGGGCCGTGTTCAGGGCGGCGCTCACGCCCTGGTTGGCTTGCCGGTAGAACTGGAAACCGTAGCGCTGGCGCAAGGCCTCGATCTTCTCGGCGCTGGCGTCCTGGGAGCCGTCATCGACGACGATCAGCTCGAAGTTCGGGTAGTCCTGCTCGAGGATGCTCAGCAGGGCCTCCTCGATGTAGCGTTCGCGGTTGTAACAGGGTACCAGCACGGAGATCAGCGGCTTGGCCACGACCACCTCCGGCCCCGACGGCCGCCGCGAAAGCTTCGACGCATGAATGTTCAAATTCCCAAGACCCGGCGTAATCGTTCCAGCCTGCCCGGTTGCGGGCGAGGGCGCAAGGGTGGTGCCATCGCCTCGACGATGCGCGCCCCGATGCGGCTGAAACCGAAGCCTTCCTCGGCCAGCCGGCGGCCCTGTTCGGCGATGCGCGCGGCCAGGGCGGGGTCCTCGCGCAGCACCTGCAGCTTGCGGCGCAGCTCGGGGATGTCGCGGTAGAAGACGACGTTCTGCATGTCGGCCAGGCCCAGCGCACGGTTCTCCTCTTCCCCCTGATCGTAGGCGAAAAGCACGCAGCCGCAGGCCATGGCCTCGAAGTTCTTGATCATGTACTCGCCCATGCCGACGTCCGCGCTGACGAAGAAGCGGATGCGGTTGAGCGTGTTCAGGTAGTCCGCGCCGGAGTTGGTCTTGGTGACCAGCAGGTTCTCCACCTTGCCCAGCTCGTCGAGCAGCGCCTTGCGCCCGCTGTAGGCCACGCTGCCGGTGCTGCCGACGAAGGCCAGCTCGATGTCGCGCTCGCGGCCCAGGTCGTGGAGCAGGTCCTGGTCGTAGCCCTTGGGCACGAAGACGGCGTCGAAGCCCTCCTCGCGCAGGCGCCGGGCGACCACCGCGCCGGAGCTGATCACCCGCGCCCAGGGCATGCGCCGGTAGTGGGCGCTGAACTTGCCGGTGTACTTGCAGGGGATGTAGTTCTGGTAGGCGTCGTGTTCGAGGATCACCAGGTTCGGCACGCTGGCGATGAAGGAAGCCTGGCGCATTTCCTTCTTGAAGCGCAGGAAGAACAGGATGCGGTCGTAGCGCGTGACGTCCACCTGCTCGCGGAAGTAGCGGCGCAGGTTGGCCTGCTCGTCACTGCTCAGCCAGCGCAGGTCGCATTCGCAGTGTTCGGCGATGCCGTCGTAGAGGCGGTCGAGAATGGCGCGTTGTTCTTTCTGAACCAGAAACAGGACTTTCAAGACTCACCTTTTCGCATCCCGGCCAGCGGGCAGTCTATTCGGAAGCACCGCGCGTCAGCGCGCGGACCAGCGGCAGGCTCCAGAACTCCCGGCGCACCGCCTCGTCGGAGAAGCGGCTGCGCAGGCGCTCGTCCATCAGCCGGGCGCAGGCCTCGCGCTGCTGGCGATCCAGCGCGGCGAGGTGCCCGAGGCCCTGGGCCAGCGCCGCGTCGTCGCGCAGCGGGAAGAGGATGCCCAAGCCTTCGACGATCTCGCCGGCGCCACCACCGGCGGTGGAGATCAGCGGCACGCCGGCGGCCATGGCCTCCAGCAGGACCATGCCGAAGGGCTCGTGGTCGGAACTCAGGGCGAACACATCGAAGGCCTTGAAGTAGCGCCGCGCGTCCGGCACCTGGCCGAGGAACAGCACCCGTTCGGCGATGCCCAGCTCGCGGGCCAGTTCCTTGAGGTCTTCCTCCAGGCGGCCCTTGCCGAGGATCGCCAGCAGCGCGGCCGGCGGCAGCTGCGGCAGCGCCGCGGCGAAGCCGCGCAGCAGCGTGGCCTGGTCCTTGTCCGGGTGCAGGCGGCCGACGTTGCCGACCACCCAGGCGTTGTCCGCCAGGCGCAGGTGCTGGCGCGCCGGGTAGCGCTCCACCTGCTCGGCCTGCAGGGCGTCGACGTCGACGCGGTTGTACAGCGTCTCGATGCGCTCGGCCGGCCAGGCCGGCAGGCACTGGCGCAGCTCGTCGCGCACCGCGTTGGACACCGCCAGCAGGCTCAGGCGCTTGGCGAACAGTTTGGCGAACAGCTTGCGGCCGAGCCGGCGGTAGTCGCCGAAGCCGTGGTGCACGCCGATCACCGGCAGGCGGGTGGCGAGCATGGCCACCCAGGTCGGCTTGAAGCGGTGCGCGATGCAGAAACGGAAGTCGCGCGAGCGGGCGATCTCGCGCAGGTCGCGGATGGCGCGCAGCTTGAGGCCGCGCACGTCCTTCGAGCTGTAGTCGAGGAACAACACCTCGTCGCTGGCGCAGCCGGAGGCCACCTCGGCGTCGGGCGCGCCGGTGAGGAACACCGTGGTCACCCGGTAGCCGGTGCCGGCGAACAGGCTGGCGTACTGACGGGCGCAGTCGAGGAAAGGCCCGTCATAGCCGTGGCAGAATTGCAGTACCCGCGGTTCAGCCGAACGAGTCATAGGCCGGCGCACCTTCCTTGACCACGAGGATATCCTGCATGATCAGGTACTGCAGGTCCGAACCGTAGAACATGTTCAGCGCGTCGGTCGGCGAGCAGATCATCGGCTCGCCGCGGCGGTTCAGCGAGGTGTTCAGCGCCACGCCGTTGCCGGTGAGCTTCTCCAGCTCCTTCATCAGGTCGTAGTAGCGCGGGTTGAACTCGCGCTTGAGCACCTGGGCGCGGGAGGTGCCGTCCTCGTGGACGACTTCCGGCACGCGGGTCTTCCACTCTTCGTTGACCTCGAAGGTGAAGGTCATGAACGGCGCCGGGTGGTCGATCTTGAACATCTGCGGGCCGACGGTATCCAGCATCGACGGGCAGAACGGCCGCCAGCGCTCGCGGAACTTGATCTGCGCGTTGATGCGGTCGGCCACGCCCGGCACGCTCGGGCAGCCGAGGATGGAACGCCCGCCGAGGGCGCGCGGGCCGAACTCCATGCGGCCCTGGAACCAGGCCACCGGGTTGCCGTCGGCCAGCACCTTGCCGATCAGCTCGGGCACGTTGTCGATCTTGCGCCAGGCCGGCGCCGCCGCGTGGCGGGCGCAGGCGGCGATGACGTCTTCGTTGCTATACTGCGGGCCGAGGTAGACGTGCTCCATCTTCTCCACCGGCACGCCACGCTCCCAGGACACGTAGGCGGCGGCGCCGACCGCGGTGCCGGCGTCGCTGGACGCGGGCTGCACGTACAGCTCCTTCACTTCCGGGCGCGAGATGATCTTCTGGTTCAGCTTGACGTTCAGCGCGCAGCCGCCGGCGAAGGCGATCTTGCCGGTTTCGCGGAGGATGTCGCCCAGGTAGTAGTCCATCATCTCCAGCGCCAGCTTCTCGAACAGCGCCTGGATGCTGGCGGCGTAGTGGATGTACGGGTCGTCGGCGATGTCGCCTTCGCGCTTGGGCCCCAGCCACTCGATCAGCTTGGGCGAGAAGTAGTAGCCCTTGCCCTTTTCCTTGTAGCGGCGGAAACCGATGACGTTGGCGTAGTCGGTGTTGATGATCAGCTCGCCGTTCTCGAACTTGGCCAGGCGCGAGAAATCGTACTTGCTGGCATCGCCGTAGGGCGCCATGCCCATGACCTTGAACTCGCCGTCGAGCATGTCGAAGCCGAGGTACTCGGTGATCGCGCCGTACAGGCCGCCGAGGGAGTCCGGGTCGTAGAATTCCTTGATCTTGTGGATCTTGCCGTTCTCGCCCCAGCCGAAGAAGGTGGTGGCGTACTCGCCCTTGCCGTCGATCCCGAGGATCGCCGTCTTCTCCTTGAAGCCGGAGCAGTGGTAGGCGCTGGAGGCGTGCGCCAGGTGGTGCTCCACCGGCTGGATCTTGACCTTCTTCAGGTCGAAGCCCAACTGCTGCAGGCACCACTCGATGCGCTTGTAGTAGCGCTTGTAGCGGCGGTTGCCGAGCAGGATGGCGTCCAGCGCGCGGTCCGGGGCGTAGGCGTAGCGCTTGGCGTAGTGCCAGCGGGCCTTGCCGAACAGGCTGATGGGGGCGAAGGGAATGGCCACCACGTCGACGTCGGACGGCTTGATCCCGGCCTGCTCCAGGCAGAACTTGGCCGACTCGTAGGGCATGCGGTTCTTCGCGTGCTTGTCGCGGACGAAGCGCTCTTCTTCGACCGCCGCGACCAGCTTGCCGTCGATGTACAGGGCGGCGGAAGGGTCATGGCTTACGGCGCCGGACAGGCCGAGGATGGTCAATGCCACTGGTGTTGCCTCTTGGTAAAGCCCGGCCCCGTCAGCGGGGCCCAGGCGATGATCTTCGTCGGCTCGTCGGAGCCTTCACTTCCCGGGTCGGTCTTGCGCTTGGACGCCGGCCTTGGGTATGCGTTCATCCAGCAGCCGGTGGAGCGCGCTGTCCTGCGGCCAGTTGCGCAGGAAACGTGCGCGGTCGCGGGCGTAGGCGCGTTCGAAACCGGCCTGGCCGTGGTGCTTGTGCATGGCGTCGAGGTCGATCAGCGCCCAGCGCCCCGTCTCGCCCGCCCCCTGCCAGAACAGGTTGTGGCCCTTGAGGTCGCCGTGGCTGATGCGCTCGCGCCGCAGCGCCGCGAACAGGCTGTCCAGGGCCTTCAGCTCGGCCTCCGGCGGCATGCCGGCCCCGTCCGGATCGTCCAGATGGGGTTTGAAACGGGCGATTATATCCTGCCCGCCCAGGTAATCGGTAATCAGGAAGGCCGGCCCGCGCAGCCACAGCCAGCGCCGTTCCAGCACCGCCAGGGGTTTCGCGGTGGCGATGCCGAGGGCTTCCAGGCGGTTGCCCTCGCGCCAGGACGCCCAGGCGCGGCTGGGGCGCCAGAAGCGCTTGAGCCAGTGCAGCAGGTTCTTGATGTTGTAACGTTTCACTACCAGCGGCCGGCCGGCCAGCTCCACTTTCGCCACGGTAGCGGCACCGCCGGTCTTGTAGACATGCCCCCGGTCAATGAAAGCGTCCGGCTCGGCCAGCAGCGGCGCAAGGCCGGCCTCTTCCTCGCGGCGCACCGCGCGCAGACCGAAGGCGCCGCGGCGCACGCTGAACAGGCTGCAGTCGCGGCCGATCTTCTTCAGCAGGTCGGCGACGCGCCAGCGGCGCACCCGGGCGATCTCCTTCTGCAGGGCCTCCAGCGGCAGCGCGTGCTCGCCGTTGACCAGCAGGTAGTGCACCAGCAGCTCTTCGAGGAAGGGGTCGAGGCTGGCCGGCAGCTGGGCGAAGAACACCCCGAGGTTTTCCAGCACGTGCTTGCGCGACAGCGGCTGGCCGGGCGTCTCGGCGCGGATGCCGGCGCCGTCGATCAGGTACAGGCGGCCGTCGTGGCGCAGCAGGTTGTCCAGGTGCAGGTCTTCCTGCCAAAGGCCCTTGGCGTGCAGCTCGGCGATGGCCGCCAGGGCCTCGCCGAGCACCGCCTGCTGGGCGTCGGACAGCGCCGGCTCGGCCTCCACCGCGCGCCAGGCGTCACCGAGGCTTTCGGCGCCGCCGAGGAATTCGAAGAGCAGCCAGCCGCCCTCGCCTTCGCCCAGGCCGTCGGCCAGCAGCAGCGGCGTGGTCAGGCCCTGCTCGGCGAGCAGGCGCACGCCGGCCAGCTCGCGCTGGAAGTGCCGCGCGGCCTTGCCGCCGACCAGCAGCTTGGCCAGCACCTGGCGCCCGCGCCAGTTGCCTGCGCCGACGTAGCGCCGGCCCGGCAGCACGCGCAGCAGGCTGTCCAGGCGCAGCTCGGCGGGGCCGGCGCCATCGGCCAGTTCCAGCCGCAGCGGCAGCGTCGGCTGGCGCCCGGCGTTACGCAGTTCGCCCAGCCTCACCCGCGTTTCTCCTTCTTGCGCCGGCGCGCGCCCAGGCGCTTGTACCAGTGGTCCACCTCGGCGCCGCTGGCCGCGCTGCCCAGGTAGGCGGCGAGCAGCTGGCGCACGTCCACCTCGCTCCAGTCGGGGGCGCGGCGCAGCAGCGGCTCCAGGTCCTTGACGCGGTCGCGCAGGCCGAACCACAGCGGGCGGGTCTTCTCCAGGTCGATCAGGCAGGCCTGGAAGCCGTCCCCGGCCTCGCGCAGGAAGATGTGCTTGGGATAGAAGCAGCCGTGCATCTGCCCGGCCTCGTGCAGGCGCCGGGCGAGCATGCCGCAGGCGTGCAGGATCGCCTGGCGGCGCTCGGGCGGCAGGCCGGACCAGTCCTTCAGCCAGGCGTCCAGGTCGCGCCAGCCGTCCAGCGCGCGGGTCACCAGGATGGCGCGGCGTTCGCCGCCCTCGCGGCGCTCGCCGAAGAAGGCCGCCTGCAACGCTGGGATGCCCAGCTGCTGGTAGCGCTGGATGTTGCGGAACTCGCGGGCGAAGGTCGGCTCGCCGCCCGGGCGCAGCAGGCTGCGCGTGAGGTGGTTGCTCTGCCGCTTGAGGTAGTACGCGCCGCCGTCCAGCTCCAGGCGGAACACGCTACTCCAGCCGCCGCGCTCGGTGTTGGGCTCGTCCACTGCCTCCAGCGGCAGCGTCCAGAGCGCGTCGAAGCCGGCCAGGCCCTGGCTTTGCAGGCGCTCGCGGTCGTCGTCGGCGATGAAGTCGTTCACTCGCGTCCCTCGTAGAAATGGGCGATGCGCCGGACGCGCTGCTTGTCCGAGGCGTTCAGCCGCTCGCGCCGGCGGTACTGCAGGTAGAAGCGCAGGCGCTGGGTGGCGGTGAGGTGGTGCTTGGCCACCTTGTCCAGGGTCGCCAGGTCCTTGGTGATGCGGTGGCGCAGCATGAAGCTGACCCAGTAGTCGCCGATCGGGCAGTCGATGAAATACACGGTGCCGGCGGAATCGACCAGGATGTTGCGCCACTTCAGGTCGTTGTGGGTGAAGTGGTGGTCGTGCATCAGCCGCGTGTGCGCCGCCAGCTGCCGGCTGACGTGGTCGACCCAGGCGCGGTCGCGCAGGCGCGGGTCGTTGCGCCGGGCCAGCGCGGCCAGGTCTTCGGTGCCCGGCACCTCGCGGGTGATCATGGCGCCGCGGACGAAGGCGCCGCGCCGGCGCTCCAGGCCCCAGGCCACCACTTCGGCGGTGGGGATGCCCCACTTGGCGAACTGCTTGAGGTTCTGCCACTCGGCCTTGATCCGCGGCCGCGCGAGGTAGCGGTGGTAACCCTTGCCGGCGCTGTTGTAGCGCTTGACGTAGTAGCGCACGCCGTCACGCTCGATACGGATCACTTCGGACTTGGGGTCCTTGGTCAGGCGCTCGCCCTGCAGGGCGAACACCGCGTCCAGGCTGCCGAAGTCGGCGGACAGGTGGCTGTAGGCGGGTTCCAGGGTCCAGCCCGACATCAGAGCAGGTCTCCGTAGCGCTGCTTGCGATCGTAGAGTCTGGCGGCCTTGCGCTCCATCCAGGCGAGCAGCGCGGCCTCCTCGCGGAGGATGTCGCGCAGGGGCTTGCGGAAGTAACCGCGCAGGAAGCGTAGCTTGTCGCGTTGCGTCAGGCCGATGTCCAGCGCCGAGAAGTACAGCGCGGCCAGGTCCTTGTCGCGCCAGCGGCGCGGCGTGGCGGCGCGGGTCTGGGCGCGGTGCAGGTCGATCACCGACAGGCGCAGGTCGTCGGGCGTCGGTGCCCGGTCGGTGTGCAGCAGGAAGTGGCAGATGTAACAGTCGCGGTGGTTCACCCCGGCGCGGTGCATGGTGCCGACCATCTTCGCCACTTCGTCGATCAGCGCGCGCTTGAAGCGCGGCGCCGGCGGCTCGCGCAGCCAGTTCAGCGAGAGCTGTTCGAGGTCGACGGTGGGCGCCAGCTCCTCGGTGACGATGAACGAGTGCTGGCGCGCCGGGTCGCTGCCGCGCTCGCCATAGGCCACCGCGGTCATGGTCGCGACGCCCGCCTGGTGCAGGCGCTCCAGGGCGCACTGCTCCTGGCCGGCGCCGAGCACCGGGAGCTTGGCACTGAGCAGGTTCTTGAAGATCTCGCCCCAGCCGATGCCGCGGTGGATCTTGACGAAGTAGCCACGGCCATCGACCTCGGTGCGCAGGGTGCGGCGGCCTTCCAGCTCGCGGTAGACCTTGCCCTGCAGGCGTTCCACCTCGACGAAGGGGTCCTTGCCGGCCCACAGGCGCTCGAAGGGCTCGTGCAGCTCGAGCTTCATGGCGGGAGCCCTTCGTAGGAGCGAGCTTGCTCGCGAACGCTTTTCCCGATGGGTGTGGCGTCAAGCGGGTTCGCGAGCAAGCTCGCTCCTACGGGAAAAGCAGGGAGAGCGGGGAGTTGGATGTTCATGGGCGCTCCGCGAGGATCACGTCCGCGGCATGCTGCGGCATGGAGTACAGGTCCGCCGTGTCGGCGAAGGCCAGGCCGTTGCGCGACCAGGCGGCGCGCGCCGCGTCGTCTTCGAGCATCTGCGCCAGCATGCGGTTGAAGGCGTCCTGCTCGAAGGGCGAAGGCACCACGCGGCCGGCATCGGCCTCGGCGATGTAGTGGGCGTACCCGCAGACGTCGGTGACCAGCACCGGCAGCCCGGCCACCACGGCCTCCAGCAGCACGGTGCCGGTGTTCTCGTTGTAGGCCGGGTGGATCAGCAGGTCGGCGCCGAGCAGGAAGCGCGGGATGTCGCTGCGGCCCTTGAGGATCTGCACCTGGTCCGACAGGCCCAGGGCCTTGACCTGCAGCAGGAAGGGCTTGGGGTCGTCCTGGCCGATGGCGATCAGCCGGGTGCGCTTGCGCAGCGCCCGCGGCAACGCCGCCAGGGCCTTGAGGCTGCGGTCCAGGCCCTTGGTCTTGAAACCCGAGCCGATCTGCACCAGCAGCAGGTCATCGTCGGCCAGCTTGAATTCGCGGCGGAAGTCGGCGCGGATTTCCGCGGCGTTGGCCGGCGCCCGGCGGTCCAGGGCGATGCCCGGGGGCAGCAGGTGGAAGCGCTGCTCCGGGGTGCCGTAGTGCTTGACGAACAGCGGCTGCTGCACCTCGGAGATCATCAGCACCTCGGTCTTCGACTCGGGGGCGAACACCGCCCGCTCGTAATCGGCGAAGTGCTTGTAGCGGCCCCAGCGGCGGTAGATCGGGTTGCGCAGGGTCTGCGCCTTGTCCTCGAAGCAGCCGTCGGCGGCGTAGTAGACGTCCAGGCCGGGCATCTTGTTGAAGCCGATCACCCGGTCCACCGGGTCGCGGGCCAGGTCCGCGGCCAGCCAGGCGCTGAACTTCTCGTTGCGGCGATGGTTGAACAGTGCCTTGACCGGCGCCACGCGAACGTCGAAGCCGGGCGGCACCTCGCCTTCCCAGATCGGCGTGTAGACGCGGATGGCATGGCCGCGCTTCTGGCATTCCAGGGCGATGCGCATGAAGTCGCGCTGCAACCCGCCGAACGGGAAGTACTTGTACAGGACGAAAGCCAGGGTCATCGAAGCGTCTCCGGGGCCAGCAGCAGCGCCTCCAGTTGCAGTGCCACGCGCTGCGGGTTCAGGCGCGTGAAGCACAGGGGCTGCTCTTGCCGCAGGTCGAACTGGCGCTTGTCTTCGGCCGTCGGCTGGTAGGTGCAGGTCTTCTGCAGGCAGGGTGCGCAGGGCCAGTCGCTGGCCAGGTGCACCTGGGAACGCCCATAGGCGCCAGTCAGCCCGGGGTTGGTCGGGCCGAACAGCGACAGCGTCGGCACGTCCAGGGCGGCGGCCAGGTGTCCGAGCCCGGTGTCCACCGCCACGCAGGCGGAAGCGCCGGCCAGGACCTTGGCCATGCCTGCGAGGGATAATTTGGGGAGCACCGAGGCGTTTTCCAAGCCCTGGGCGATGCGCTCGGCGCGCTGGCGCTCGTTGTCGTTGCCCCAGGGCAGCCTGACCGACCAGCCGCGCTCGCCCATGCGCTCGGCCAGCTCGCGCCAGTAGGCCTCGGGCCAGTGCTTGGTGACCCAGGTGGTGCCGTGCAGGAAGACCAGATAAGGCTCGCCGGCGCTCTGATCGATCAGCAGGCCGCGGTCCAGCCCGTAGTCACCGACGCCCGCGGGCAATGGATAGTCCAGCGCCTGGGCGAACAGCTGGCGCACGCGCTCCACCGCATGCTGGCCCCAGGCGACGCGGTAGCCACGGTCGTAGAAGCGGCTGGCCGCCGGCTCGCGCGCGGATTCCCTGTCCAGCCCGGCGACCGGCACCTTCTTCGCGTAGCGCGTCAGCCAGGCGCTCTTGAGCAGGCCCTGGGCATCGATCACCAGGTCGTAGTCGACCTCGCGCAGGCGTTTCTTGAAGCGCCGCCACTCGCCGTTCTTCAGTGTCTGCCAGAGGTTCTTGCGCCAGCGCCGGATGGCCACCGGGATGACCTGGGCCACCGCCGGGTGCCAGGCCGGGATCTCGGCGAAGCCTTCCTCGACCACCCAGTCGAACTGGATGCCGGGGATGGCCCGGGCGGCGTCGGTGAGCGCCGGCAGGGTATGGATGACGTCGCCCAGGGACGACGTCTTGATCAGCAGTACCCTCATTCGACGTCGACCGGGTCCGCGACCAGGCGGTCGAGTGCCTGCAGTACCTGCCCGGGCGGCAGTTCACGCAGGCAGTTGTAGTGGCCGAAGCGGCACACGCGGTCGAAGCAGGGGCTGCATTCCAGGCCCAGGCGGACGATTTCCACGGCATCGGCCAGCGGCGGGGTGAACTGCGGCGAGGTGGAGCCGTACACCGCCACCAGCGGGCGGTTCAGCGCGGCGGCCACGTGCATCAGGCCGGAGTCGTTGCTGACCACGGCGGACGCGCAGGACATCAGGTCGATGGCCTCGGCCAGGGCGGTCTCGCCGGCGAGGTTCAGCGACTCCTCGCGCAGGCCGGGGATCAGCCGCGAGCGGATGTCCTCGCCGCCGGGGTGGTCGTTCTTCGAGCCGAAGATCCACACTTGCCAGCCGGCGCGGATCTTCGCCTCGGCGACCTTGGCGTAGTACTCCGCGGGCCAGCGCTTGGCCTCGCCGAACTCGGCCCCGGGGCACAGCGCCAGCACCGGGCGGTCCAGGCTCAGGCCGAACTTGGCCAGGGCCGCGTCGCGGCTGGCCGGGTCGATGGCCAGGCGCGGCTGCGGGTAGGGCTTGGGCAGCTCGGTGCCCGGCGGGTAGGCCAGGGCCATGAAGCGCTCGATCATCAGCGGGTAGCGCTGCTTGTCGAGCTTGCGGATGTCGTTGAGCAGGCCGAAGCGCATCTCGCCCTTCCAGCCAGTGCGCCGGGGAATGCCGGCGAAGAACGGCACCAGGGCGGACTTGAGCGAGTTGGGCAGGAGGATCGCCTGGTCGTACCGGCCAACCAGGGACTTGCCGATGCGCCGGCGCGCGGCGACGTCGAGCACGCCGTGGCCGAGCGGGAAGCTCAGGGCCTGGCGCACTTCGGGCATGCGTTCGAGGATCGGCCGGCTCCAGTCGGGCGCCAGCACGTCGATCTGGCAGTCGGGGTGTTCGCGCTTCAGGCACTCGAAGAGCGTCTGCGCCATCACCATGTCGCCGACCCAGGAGGGACCTACGATCAGAATATTCATAGTCGGGAAGCTTCAAGCTGAAAGCTTCAAGCCGCAAGCCGGAAGTGCTCCCGCTTGCGGCTTGAGGCTCGATGCTTGCAGCTTATCGTACCAGTGTGCGCCACTCCGGATGGGCGCTGGTCTTGCCGGTGACCAGGTCGAAGTAGGCCTTCTGCAGTTGCTCGGTCACCGGGCCGCGGCGGCCGATGCCGATCTGCCGGCCGTCCACCTCGCGGATCGGGGTGACTTCGGCGGCGGTGCCGGTGAAGAAGGCCTCGTCGGCGATGTACACCTCGTCGCGGGTGATGCGCTTCTCGATCACCTTGATGCCCAGCTCGTTGGCCAGGGTCAGCACGGTGTTGCGGGTGATGCCGTTCAGGCAGGCGGTGACTTCCGGGGTGTAGATCACGCCGTCCTTGATGATGAAGATGTTCTCGCCCGAACCCTCGGCCACGTAGCCTTCGGGGTCGAGCATCATGGCCTCGTCGGCGCCGCCGGAGATGGCTTCCTGCAGGGCCAGCATCGAGTTGATGTAGGCGCCGTTGGACTTGGCGCGGGTCATGGAGATGTTCACGTGGTGGCGGGTGAAGGAGCTGGTGCGCACCTTGATGCCCTGCTCCAGGGCGTCGTCGCCCATGTAGGCGCCCCAGTGCCAGGCGGCGACTATCACGTGGACCTTCAGGCCGGCGGCGCGCAGGCCCATGCCTTCGCTTCCGTAGAACACCATCGGGCGGATGTAGGCGCTTTCCAGGTTGTTCTCGCGGACCGCGGCGCGGGTCGCTTCGTTGATCTCTTCCTTGGTGAACGGCATCTTCATGTTCATGATGTGCGCCGAGTCGAAGAGACGGTCGGTGTGGGCCTGCAGGCGGAAGATCGCGGTGCCCTGCGGGGTGTTGTAGGCGCGCACGCCCTCGAACACGCCCATGCCGTAGTGCAGGGTGTGGGTCAGAACGTGGGTGGTCGCGTCGCGCCACTGCACCAGTTCGCCGTCATACCAGATCACGCCATCACGATCGGCCATCGACATATTTGCCAGCTCCTCACAGAAATTCGTCGTCCGGTCGCCGCGGAACCCAGCCCCGCCGGCGACCTGTGCGTACTGCCCGGGATCAGGCGAGCTCGAGCTCGCGCCAGACCCGCATCACTCCGCGGCGTTCTTCATGGAAACGGTCGCCGCCCACTACCCCTGGCTGTTTCTGCAGCGCCAGACGGTGCGCGGCTGCGCGATAGGCCTTGTAGGCCTCCTGCAGGAAACGGACGTCCTCGCTGGCGATCAGGCCAGCCCGCTCCAACCCTTCCAGGATGCGGATGTTGTCGGTGAACTGCAGCAACTCCGGGTGCTGCCACGACCAGGCAAGGGCCGCATATTGCACCATAAATTCGATATCGACGATACCACCGGCATCCTGCTTGAGATCGAAGGGCGCCGCGGCTTCGAAGGCATTCGGCGCGGTGCCGGCGGCGGTCGCGGGGGTGCCCAGGTTGTCGCGCATCTTCGCGCGCATCTCGCTGACCTCGCGGCGCAGCTCGGCCAGGTCGCGATGGCGCCCCACCACCGCGGCGCGGATGCCCTCGAAGGCTTCGGCCACGCGCGGGCTGCCGGCCAGCACGCGGGCGCGCACCAGGGCCTGGTGCTCCCAGGTCCAGGCCTCGTTCTGCTGGTAGGCCTGGAAAGCCGCCAGCGAACTCACCAGCAGGCCGGCGGCGCCGCTGGGGCGCAGGCGCATGTCCACCTCGTAGAGCGCGCCGGAGGTGGTCTGGGTGGTGAGGAAGTGGATGATCTTCTGCCCCAGGCGGGTGAAGAACTGCGAGCCGTCGATGGGCTTGGCGCCGTCGGTCTCGCGCTGCGGGTCGCCGTCGTGGATGAACACCAGGTCCAGGTCCGAGCCGTGGCCCAGCTCCAGGCCGCCGACCTTGCCGTAGCCGACGATGATGAAGTCGGTGTCGCAGGGCGTGCCGTCGGCCCGCAGCGGCCGGCCGTGGCGCTGCACCAGCTGGTGCCAGGCCAGGGCCAGGACCTGTTCGAGGATGGCCTCGGCGAGCCAGGTCAGGTAGTCGCTGACCTTCATCAGCGGCAGGGTGCCGGCGATTTCCGAGGCCACCACGCGCAGGCCGTGGGCCAGCTTGAAGTGGCGCAGGGTCTCCATCTGCTGTTCGAGGTCGTCCTCGGGGATGCGCATCAGCCGCTCGCGCAGCTCGGCGATCAGCTCCGGCGCCTGCGGTGGACTGAGCAGGCGACCTTCATTAAGCAACTCGTCGAGCAGGATGGGGAACCTGGCGATCTGCTCGGCCACCATCGGGCTGGCCGCGCACAGCGTCAACAGGCGCTCCAGGGCGCCGGGGTTCTCGGTGAGCAGCACCAGGTAGGCCGATCGCCGCGCCACCGCCTCCACCAGGGGCAGCACGCGCTCCAGGGTCAGGTCCGGCTTCTCGTGCTCGGCGAGCATGTTCAAAAGGCGCGGCACGAAGGCGTCCAGGCGCTCGCGGCCCAGGCGCTGCATGGCGCGCACCTGGTTGCCGTGGCGCAGGTCGATGAGCCGCTTGAAGGCCGCCGCCGGCTCGGCGAAGCCGGCCTCGGCCAGTTGCCGGCAGGCGGACTCCTCGTCCATCTGTTCTTCCCACAGCGGCAGCCACTCGGCGCCGGGCGTGGCGCCCTCGCTCTCGCCGCCTTCGTCCTCGTCGGGGTCGGCGATCACCTGGCGGAAGTGCCAGTCGACGCGCTCGCGCCAGTGGCTGATCGCCTCGTGGAAGGCCGACCAGTTGGCGAAGCCCATCATGAAGGCCACGCGGATGCGCGACAGCTCGTCCTCCGGCAGCATCTGTGTCTGCCGGTCGTCGATGGCCTGCAGGGCATGCTCGGCGTAGCGCAGGAACTGGTAGCCCTCGCGCAGCTCGGCGACCACCGCCGGCGGCAGGTAGCCCTGCCCCTCCAGGGTCGCCAGCACCCGCAGCAGCGGCCGCTGCTGCAGGCTCAGGTCGCGGCCGCCGTGGATCAGCTGGAAGGCCTGGGCGATGAACTCCACCTCGCGGATGCCGCCGGCGCCGAGCTTGATGTTCTCGCTCATGCCCTTGCGCCGCACTTCCTGCTGGATCAGCTGCTTCATGTTGCGCAGCGCCTCGATGGCCGAGAAGTCCAGGTAACGCCGGTACACGAACGGCCGCAGCAGCTCCAGCAGGCGCTGGCCGGCGTCCTGGTCACCGCCGACCACCCGCGCCTTGATCATCGCGTAGCGCTCCCAGTCGCGGCCCTGGTCCTGGTAGTACTGCTCCAGGGCGGCGAAGCTGTGCACCAGCGGGCCGCTGGAGCCGTAGGGGCGCAGGCGCATGTCGACGCGGAAGACGAAGCCTTCGACGGTGATGGCGTCCAGCGCCTTGATCAGCTTCTGCCCCAGGCGGGTGAAGAACTCCTGGTTGTCCAGCGCGCGGCGTGCGCCCTGGGTCTCGCCACCCTCGGGGTAGCCGAAGATCAGGTCGATGTCCGAGGACAGGTTCAGCTCGCCGGCGCCCAGCTTGCCCATGCCCAGCACCACCAGCTGCTGCGGCAGGCCGGAGCGGTGGCCGATGGGCGTGCCGAACTGCTGGCAGTGCCTTTCATAGAGCCAGCGGTAGGCCAGGTCGATGCCGTTGTCGGCGAGGTCGGAAAGGTCGCGGCAAGTGCCGGCCAGGTCGCTGCCGCGGGTCAGGTCGCGCCAGACGATGCGCAGCTGCTGGCGCCGGCGGAAGCGGCGCAGGCGGCGGCCCAGCTCGTCCTCGTCGGCGCAGTCGGCCAGCAGCGCCTCCAGCTGCGCGCGCATCTCGCCGCGCTCCAGCGGGCGGTCCAGCTGACCGCTGGCCACCAGTTCGAGGAACCCCACGGCGTCACGCGCCGCCTGTTCGGCGACGAAGTCGCTGGCCGCGCAGACCAGCGCGAAATCGTGGTGGCGCTCGGCGGACCACTGCCCATAAAGGGCGGCATGTTCGGCGGGAAGACTGGCAACGGCGTTGCTGAAGGCCTGCCCCGCGCGCTCGGCGAGGGGCTTGAGGGTGGCCGGCAGGGCGGCCCGGGACGGCAGAGTCATGCATCGATCCTGATGAACGGCAACCCCGCGGAAGCCCCGCCATTCGGGCGCCTGTAGTTTTACTACTAACTTTTTTCGGCGAAGGGCTGTATCCACTCGCGTTTTGTAGTAAAACTACAACCCGCCGGAACCACCCCCCGGTGCACTTCCAAGAATTCGCGGCGTCGCCCACGAGGCCGGCGCTGCTATCGGCAACGATCTACTGGCTTTCGATTCTGGAAGCCTTTCCGCCCTGGAGCAAGCCATGCAAGACCTCGATCCCGTCGAAACCCAGGAATGGCTGGACGCCCTGGAATCGGTCCTGGACCGTGAAGGTGAAGACCGCGCCCACTACCTGATGACCCGCATGGGCGAGCTGGCCAGCCGGTCCGGCACCCAACTGCCCTACGCCATCACCACCCCCTACCGCAACAGCATTCCGGTGACCCACGAAGCACGCATGCCCGGCGACCTGTTCATGGAACGCCGCATTCGCTCGCTGGTCCGCTGGAACGCGCTGGCCATGGTGATGAAGGCGAACAAGCACGACCCGGATCTGGGCGGCCACATTTCCTCCTTCGCTTCCTCGGCGACGCTCTACGACATCGGCTTCAACTACTTCTTCCAGGCCCCGACCGACGAGCACGGCGGCGACCTGGTGTTCTTCCAGGGCCACGCCTCCCCCGGCGTCTATGCCCGCGCCTTCCTCGAAGGGCGCATCAGCGAGGACCAACTGAACAACTTCCGCCAGGAAGTGGACGGCAACGGCCTGTCCTCTTACCCGCACCCGTGGCTGATGCCGGACTTCTGGCAGTTCCCCACCGTGTCCATGGGCCTGGGCCCGATCCAGGCGATCTACCAGGCGCGCTTCATGAAGTACCTGGAAAGCCGCGGCTTCATCCCCGCCGGCAAGCAGAAGGTCTGGTGCTTCATGGGCGACGGCGAGTGCGACGAGCCCGAATCCCTCGGCGCCATCTCCCTGGCCGGCCGCGAGAAGCTGGACAACCTGATCTTCGTCATCAACTGCAACCTGCAGCGCCTCGATGGCCCGGTGCGCGGCAATGGCAAGATCATCCAGGAACTCGAAGGCGTGTTCCGCGGCGCCGAGTGGAACGTCAACAAGGTCATCTGGGGCCGCTTCTGGGACCCGCTGTTCGCCAAGGACACCGCCGGCCTGCTGCAGGCGCGCATGGACGAGGTCATCGACGGCGAATACCAGAACTACAAGGCCAAGGACGGCGCCTACGTGCGCGAGCACTTCTTCGGCGCGCGCCCGGAGCTGCTGGAGATGGTCAAGGACCTCTCCGACGACGAGATCTGGAAGCTCAACCGTGGTGGCCACGACCCCTACAAGGTCTATGCGGCCTACCACCAGGCGGTCAACCACAAGGGCCAGCCGACCGTCATCCTGGCCAAGACCATCAAGGGCTATGGCACAGGCTCCGGCGAGGCGAAGAACATCGCGCACAACGTCAAGAAGGTCGACGTCGAGAGCCTGAAGTCGTTCCGCGACAAGTTCGACATCCCGATCAAGGATGCCGACCTCGAGAACCTGCCGTTCTACCGCCCCGAGGAAGGCAGCGCCGAGGCCAAGTACCTGGCCGAGCGCCGCGCCGCCCTGGGTGGCGTGATGCCGGTGCGCCGCGAGAAGAGCTTCCAGGTCCCGGTTCCGCCGCTGGAAACCCTCAAGGCCATGCTCGACGGCTCGGGCGACCGCGAAATCTCCACCACCATGGCCTTCGTGCGGATCATCTCGCAGCTGGTCAAGGACAAGGAACTCGGCCCGCGCATCGTGCCGATCGTGCCCGACGAAGCCCGTACCTTCGGCATGGAAGGCATGTTCCGCCAGCTCGGCATCTACTCCTCCGTCGGCCAGCTGTACGAGCCGGTGGATAAGGACCAGGTGATGTTCTACCGCGAGGACAAGAAGGGCCAGATCCTCGAGGAAGGCATCAACGAGGCCGGCGCCATGTCCAGCTGGATCGCCGCCGGCACCTCGTACTCCACCCACAACCAGCCGATGCTGCCGTTCTACATCTTCTATTCGATGTTCGGCTTCCAGCGCATCGGCGACCTGGCCTGGGCCGCCGGCGACAGCCGCGCCCACGGCTTCCTGATCGGCGGCACCGCCGGCCGCACCACCCTCAACGGTGAAGGCCTGCAGCACGAGGACGGCCACAGCCACATCCTCGCCGGGACCATCCCGAACTGCCGCACCTACGATCCGACCTACGCCTACGAGCTGGCGGTGATCATCCGCGAAGGCTCGCGGCAGATGATCGAAGAGCAGCAGGACATCTTCTACTACATCACCGTGATGAACGAGAACTACGTCCAGCCGGCCATGCCCAAGGGCGTGGAGGAAGGCATCATCAAGGGCATGTACCTGCTCGACGAGGACACCAAGGGCGCGGCCCACCACGTGCAGCTGCTGGGCTCCGGCACCATCCTGCGCGAAGTGGAAGCCGCGGCGAAGATCCTCCGCGAGGACTTCGGCATCGGCGCCGACGTCTGGTCGGTGCCCAGCTTCAACGAGCTGCGCCGCGACGGCCTGGCCGTGGAGCGCTGGAACCGCCTGCACCCGGGCCAGAAGCCCAAGCAGAGCTACGTCGAGGAATGCCTGGGCGGCCGCAAGGGCCCGGTCATCGCCTCCACCGACTACATGAAGCTGTACGCCGAGCAGATCCGCCAGTGGGTCCCGAGCAAGGAGTACAAGGTCCTGGGCACCGACGGCTTCGGCCGCAGCGACAGCCGTCGCAAGCTGCGTGACTTCTTCGAGGTGGACCGCCGCTGGGTCGTGCTGGCCGCGCTGGAAGCCCTGGCCGACCGTGGTGATATCGAACCCAAGGTGGTGGCCGAGGCCATCGCCAAGTTCGGCATCAACCCCGACAAACGCAACCCGCTGGACTGCTGAGGAGACGCATTGTGAGTGAGCTGATCCGCGTACCCGACATCGGCAACGGTCAGGGTGAAGTCATCGAACTGCTGGTCAAGGTCGGCGACAAGGTCGAGGCCGACCAGAGCCTGCTGACCCTGGAATCCGACAAGGCCAGCATGGAAATCCCCTCGCCCAAGGCCGGCGTGGTGAAGAGCCTGAAGGTCAAGGTGGGCGACACCCTGAAGGAAGGCGACGAGATCCTCGAGCTGGAAGTCGAGGGTGGCGCAGCCGAGGCTCCGGCCGCGGCACCCGCCCCGGCTGCCGAAGCGCCCAAGGCCGAGGCTCCGGCCCCGGCCGCTGCACCCGCCCCTGCCGCCGCCCCGGCGGCGGCAGCCAGCGTCCAGGACATCGCCGTCCCGGACATCGGCTCGGCGGGCAAGGCCAACGTCATCGAAGTCATGGTGAAAGCCGGCGACACGGTCGAGGCCGACCAGTCGTTGATCACCCTGGAATCGGACAAGGCCAGCATGGAAATCCCCTCGCCGGCCGCCGGCGTGGTGGAAAGCGTGTCGATCAAGATCGGTGACGAAGTCGGCACCGGCGACCTGATCCTCAAGCTCAAGGTCGCGGGCGCCGCCGCCCCGGCCGCCGCCGAGCAACCGGCTGCCGCGCCGGCCCCGGCTGCTGCACCGGCCGCTCCGGCTGCCGCAGCGCCGGCCCCTGCCGCCGCCAAGGCAGAAGCCCCGGCCCCGGTGGGCGCGCCCAGCCGCGACGGCGCCAAGGTCCACGCCGGCCCCGCCGTGCGCATGCTGGCCCGCGAGTTCGGCGTCGAGCTGGCCGAAGTGAAGGCGACCGGCCCGAAAGGCCGCATCCTCAAGGAAGACGTGCAACTGTTCGTCAAGGAACAGCTGCAGCGCGCCAAGTCGGCCCCGGCCGGCGGCGCCAGCGGTGGCGCGGGCATCCCGCCGATCCCGGAAGTGGACTTCAGCAAGTTCGGCGAAGTGGAAGAAGTGGCCATGACCCGCCTGATGCAGGTCGGCGCCGCCAACCTGCACCGCAGCTGGCTGAACGTGCCCCACGTGACCCAGTTCGACCAGTCGGACATCACCGACATGGAAGCCTTCCGCATCGCGCAGAAGGCCGCCGCCGAGAAGGCCGGCGTCAAGCTGACCGTGCTGCCGATCCTGCTCAAGGCCTGCGCCCACCTGCTCAGGGAACTGCCGGACTTCAACAGCTCCCTGGCCCCCAGCGGCAAGGCGCTGATCCGCAAGAAGTACGTGCACATCGGCTTCGCCGTGGACACCCCGGACGGCCTGCTGGTGCCGGTGATCCGCGACGTCGACCGCAAGAGCCTCCTGCAGCTGGCCGCCGAAGCCGCCGAACTGGCGGAAAAGGCGCGCACCAAGAAGCTCTCGGCCGACGCCATGCAGGGCGCCTGCTTCACCATCTCCAGCCTCGGGCACATCGGCGGCACCGGCTTCACGCCGATCGTCAACGCGCCGGAAGTGGCGATCCTGGGGGTGAGCAAGGCTTCCATGCAGCCGGTCTGGGACGGCAAGGCCTTCCAGCCGCGTCTGATGCTGCCGCTGTCGCTGTCCTACGACCACCGGGTGATCAACGGCGCCGCCGCCGCACGCTTCACCAAGCGCCTGGGCGAGCTGCTCGGCGACATCCGCACCCTGCTGCTGTAACCGCATCGGCCCCCGCCCGGGGGCCGATCGCTTTCCACCAACGGGCACGCCACGCTCGTTCTCTCCAGCCCCGCCGGATGACGGGGCTTTTTTTATTTCCGCCAGCCGCGATAATGGCAAAACGCCATGACGCGTGGCATTCTCCGATCAACGGCACCCCGCACGCGGCTCAAAATCCTCCCGGTCCCGCCGATACAGGCATTGCTTGTCAGACAAAACCGCATCATGCACCCTTGCCTTCGCCCAGCAGAAGTCGGCCGAGGCAAAGTACCTCGCCCAGTAGTGGAAAACCGCCGAGCATGAAGAGTCATCCCGATACCGCCAATCGCCCGGCGGTCGAGGCTGTCACCCAGCTCCCCGTCCCTTCGCGGCTGGGGTTGCTGCGCTTCGAGCGGTTGAATGAACCGAGCTGGACCCTGCTGTTCCTCGACCCGGCCTGCGAGCGCGCCTTCGGCGTCGCCGCCGCCGAGCTCTGCGGCCTGCTCGACGCCCCCTACGCCAGCCTGATGGAACCCGAGGCGCGGCACCGCCTGCACGAACAGATCCAGCAGCAACTGGTGGAACATGCCTACTACCAGGTGCGCTACTCCCTGCACACGCCCCGCGGCGTGCTGAACCTGCTGGAAGTCGGCGAGGCCTTCCAGCAGCGCGGCCGCCAGCTGCTCCACGGCTACCTGCTGCAGGACGAGGAAGGCGCCCGCCAGGAAACCCAGGGCGAGTTGGCGGAACAGAACCTGCGCCTGCAGATGTCCCTGGAGATGTACCAGCGCTCCCAGGACGAGCACCTGCAGCACCTGGTGCGCTCGCGCGCCCAGCAGAACCTGATCGTGCGCCTGGCGCGGCACCGCTACCAGTCCAGCGACCCGCTGCTGGAGGCCGCGCAGCTGATCGCCCAGGCCGCCAGCGAGGCCTACGACGTGGCCCGCGCCGGCATCTGGCGGCTGACCGACGACGACCACATGGAGCCGCTGGCGGTGTACCGCCGCGACATCGACCAGTTCGAGCTGCCGCGCGGCTTCGACGCCAGCCGCTACCCCAACTACCTGGACGCCATCAACAGCGGCCGCGCCATCGACGCGCACAACGTCCTGCAGGACCCGCGCACCCGCGAGCTGGCCGAGGCCTACCTGCGCCCGCAAGGCATCAGCGCCATGCTCGACGCCACCATCCGCGTCGGCGGCGAAGTGGTCGGCGTGCTCTGCCTGGAGCACATCGGCGAAGTGCGCCTGTGGCAGAGCGACGAGATCGCCTTCGCCGGCGAGCTGGCCGACCAGTATGCCCAGGTCCTGATGAACCACGAGCGGCGCAGCGCCTCCAGCGCCCTGCACCTGTTCCAGCGCGCCGTCGAGCAGAGCGCCAACGCCTTCCTGCTGATCGACCGCGACGGCGTCATCGAGTACGTCAACCCCAGCTTCACCGCCATCACCCAGTACGGCGCCGACGAGGTGCGCGGCCGCCGCCTGGCCGAGGTGCCGGCCCTGGCCAACCTCAGCGAGCTGCTGTTCGACGCGCGCTCCACCCTGGTCAACCAGAACAGCTGGCAGGGCGAGTTCCGCAGCCGGCGCAAGAACCTCGAGCCCTACTGGGGGCAGCTGTCGCTGTCCAAGGTCTACGCCGACGACGGCGAGCTGACCCACTACATCGGCATCTACGAGGACATCACCCAGAGCAAGCTGGCCCAGCAGCACATCGAGAAGCTCGCCTACCGCGACAACCTCACCGGCCTGGCCAACCGGCACTACTTCATCAACGTGCTGGAAGAACGCCTGCGCGCCGGCTCCGGCCCGCCCCTGGGCCTGCTGCTGGTGGACATCGACAACTTCAAGCGGATCAACGACAGCCTCGGCCACCAGACCGGCGACAAGCTGCTCGCCAGCCTGGCCCGGCGCCTGCGCAGCAGCCTGGTGGACGGCACCACCCTGGCGCGTTTCGCCAGCAACGAATTCGCCGTGCTGCTGGAGGAATCCAGCCCCGGCCGCGGCGAGCGGGTGGCGGCGCAGATCCTCGACGTGCTCGACAAGCCGCTGTTCGTCGACAACCAGCTGATCAACATCACCGGCTCCATTGGCCTGGCCTACGCGCCGCAGCACGGCCAGGACCCGCAGACGCTGATGAAGAATGCCGGCCTGGCCCTGCACAAGGCCAAGGCCAACGGCAAGCACCAGCTGCAGACCTTCACCGAGGAAATGACCGCCGAGGCCAGCCACAAGCTGTTCGTCGAGAGCAACCTGCGCCGCGCCCTGGTGCAGAACGAGCTGGCGGTGCACTACCAGCCCAAGCTGTGCCTGCGCAGCGGCCAGCTGCTCGGCCTGGAAGCGCTGCTGCGCTGGCAGCACCCGGAGAAGGGCATGATCCGCCCGGACCAGTTCATCAGCGTGGCCGAGGAAACCGGGCTGATCATCCCCATCGGCAAGTGGGTGATCCGCGAGGCCTGCCGCATGGGCCGCGAGCTGGCGGAAACCGGCCTGGGCGACCTGAACATCGCCATCAACCTGTCGCCCAAGCAGTTCAGCGACCCCGACCTGGTCGGCTCCATCGCAGCCATCCTCCATGAAGAACAGGTACCGGCCGGGCGCCTGGAATTGGAGCTGACCGAAAGCCTGCTGCTGGACGCCACCGCCGACACCAAGCAGCAGCTGGAACGCCTCAAGCAGCTGGGCCTGACCCTGGCCATGGACGACTTCGGCACCGGCTACTCGTCGCTGAGCTACCTGAAGAAGTTCCCCATCGACGTGATCAAGATCGACCGCAGCTTCATCAAGGACATCCCCGACAACCAGGACGACATGGAAATCACCTCGGCGGTGATCGCCATGGCCCACAACCTCAAGCTGCAGGTGGTCGCCGAAGGCGTCGAGACCGCGGCGCAGCTGGCCTTCCTGCGGCGCAACCGCTGCGACATCGGCCAGGGCTACCTGTTCGACAAGCCGATCCCCGGCGCCCTGCTCGCCAGCAGCCTGCAGCGCTACCCCTGCCGCTCGCACACGCCCGACTGAGGTCGAGCGACACCTTTCACTCGACCTTGCTCGAGTCGGCTAAACGGCCATTGCCAAGCCACGGCGACACCAGAAGTCATGCGAATTAGTCTTAGGACTTCTGGTGATCCCGAGTCGTTTATTGGAATATAGACTCTTGGCCTCTTAGCTTTTTTAAAGCACCCGCCAATAGATTGAACGAGCACAAATAGAAAATATCGGCTCCACCTCTGGAGCAGAGGATGATTTAGCGAGAAAACGTCTATCGCCCCTGCCGCCATCCTCGGTAATGGCGACAAAATTTATTATTCCGTCGTCTGCATCGCCTCTACACTTTATGTAAATACTTTTTAGGCCAATAAATAGAAGCTCAACAGCTTTTTGATTCAAACCTTGGCGTTGAAAGGTTGCTCTTGCCTTTTGGTCCGCGGCACTTAACCTGGGGTAAAGGATACAAAGCTCTTCGTCCACGTAGCACTCCCCCCAGATGTAGCTTTCAACAATTATGCAGTCCGAAAAACCACCGAACCTATTGATTAAACCCTCTGCGTCGCAACGAGAAACGACCGGTTCCCAATCATCGAGGTTTATCTGATTCTGCAATATCGGCATCTCTATTCTCTCTTGCTTCCATATTCACGCGACCTGAAATCAAAGCGAAATCGCCATGAATGAATTTTCACCACCCATCTATGCGTACCGTCACACCAGCGAAATAGACTTGTCAACAGCCACCACATACCCACCGCAAGATGGCTCGATCTCTAGAACAAGCAACATGCCTCTTTTGATTTCCTCAATCTTTCCAGTCAAAAAACGCAGGCTTTCATTGTTTTTCAAGCCCGCATCATCTATATCGTAAACATATTTCAACAATGCACCCATGCGCTCCTCGCTGCATGAATCGTCCTTACCGGAGAACACATAAGCAGCGTTTATAATATTCCCTTCTTTAAAATCTGAAACACGCAACCTTTCAAGCCCGCCGACTATTATCTTTCTCAATCCCCCTCCGGATGATATTCCAATTTCAAGATCACCGTTCCGCGTGGAAAGGGATAGTAAATTACCATCATAAATACTATTGGATAGCATATACTCCACTTACCTCTTTCTATGTTTACTCGGTATAAGGCTTCAAATGATTTTCCATTACCTCCACCGAGCTACCATCCTCGAACTCAATTAGATATACGACCCCATCCGGAAAAGACTTCAAAAATTCGCTCCTTCGCTTTTCGAATACTCCAACGATCCACGCCTTCGCACCTGGACGAGCATTTGAGGAAGCCTCGGCTGTTGTGAAAACAACCTCATCGTAATTAAATTTCGGCATAGTCAGAAAAATGGGCGAATTGGGGAGGGCTGAGCACCGTAGGCTAAATTATTTACGCCCCTCACGGTCAAAGTTACTCGACAACTCATTGTGGCGTGAACAATGGGCTTCTATCAAAGCTCTGAAGCAAATTTTCGGCCTCGGATATTTCAGTCCCATTGGCATATAGGTGAGCATAACCACCTTGAACGTCTAGAATCTAGAGATCACTGCTGTTGGATGATATGAGGTAGGTATATCCCTCGAATATCAAAAAAATAAATATAGCGCACACTGTAGCCACATTACTTTCGAAATTTCGCCCCCTCTCAGCACCAAACCTAAATAGCTTATTAGATGCTTCTACCTGGGTGGGGCTCAAGGTTCCTTGATACAGGAGTACACTCTCATCCTTTGCAAGGACATTCGAGTTGTCGGCAATTAAAAGCTTCCAGTCACCGTCTGGAATTCATGCAGCAATTTGCTGGGCGAACCAAAACAGCTCCAGTGTATTATCTAGTACTTTATAGGCAGCAATAGGGAGCTCTGCTCTCTCACCCTGATGCCAAGCGCCTATATTCATCCCTAACGGCCGCCAGCAGGTTGTTTGCTGCTTTCGCTGTTTCCATAGCTCTGTATATACACTCATAGAACTGTTGAGAATCGTCCCATACATGCATGCCCATTAAAAACATGACTAACCGTCGAAGTAAGGCTCTCCTGATGACCAATAGAAATCATACTCAGCGCTTAGGCGTCTAATCAATTTTTCGATATTGTAAACTAAATTTATCGCTTGCAGAGAGTCCATCCCATAGACGTCGAAGCTACGTTCCGTTAACCCCTCTATTTCCACGCGGCATATCGCCACAGCACCATCAAACGGAAACTTTACCATCGATTGCTCGACGATTTTTGGTTCAGAGTTTTTATTTTTATTTATCTTCTCCTGAGGTCATTCTTCGTTGCCACCAGCAGCACTCGCTCTGCTATATATCGAACGTTACTATCCGCCATGTGTCTGCCTCTCCTTTTCCCGCAGTTATCCTTAAAATTTTCTTCACTGCTAGCGCGCTAAATAAATCACCAAACTCCGCCCAAAAGACTTTCCCTCTCTACATCTATCTCTCTCGCCTATCTAATCGCAATAAAAATTCACCCCCGCATACGCAATATAGTATTGAAGGAGTTCTTCATAGGAATTGAAATTATAGGACTAGAGAAAAGAGCGTAGTGAGCGAGTATACAATTTCTGCACTCAATCCATCTGTAACACCCATTCCCGGGGATTTAGATCCCAAGCCAGCGACACATTCATCCTCAGACAAACGATGCCTTTTTATAGGCCATGTAGCACGGAGCACTAGGAGAAGAGTTTTACTTAACCAGCCCAGCAAAGCACTAGTCTATTTTTTCAAAAAATCTAAAAAACGCTACCAGCCATGCCAATAAAAAACATAGCCTAGGTACCCTAAAGCGTTGGAGCCCCATATAAAAACTATTATTTTTAATCCTGGCCTGCGCAAGCCATTCATAACAAATACCGCCACTAAAAATAGGCCGCTAGCCGGCCTGATGCCAGTGCAGTTGCACGAAACCTCTGTTGTTGGCAGGACTCGGCTGCAGGTCGTCCGACATAAGGCCGCGTTCAGAGAGTAATGTGGATTTGGTAGAGACGCCCGCCCCCTTGGAACTGAACAGGTCCAAGTGGATATATTTTCCCATAGAGATTACCCAAGCCACTCAGCCAACGCATCTGACGATGCATACCCAATAATATACAGCTTCCCCCTATCATTTCTTATAGCCAAAGAAAAAGTCTTATTTCTCTCATCATAAAGCAACTCTTCATTCTTGCTTTTTGCAATGCACAGCATTTCATAAGAATCAGCAGTAAACCCCGTAAACTCTCTAGTCCACTCGGCTGTATAAGCTTCAACAGCAACTGGTTCAACGACATGCTCAATTAAACACTCTTGATTATCCCTAATATATCTCTCCCTATCCTCCCTCCCAACATTCGGAGTCGATGTAGGATGTGAAAAAGACTCCTTAAGCAGCAAGATCACTTCTGATATATTCACTCATTCACCTCGCTCCACCGCCCTTCATTGCGTGGCACTTAACATGACTCAATCCCTTACCGCCCTACATATTCATAAAGATTAGCCCCCTCGCTCTTCAACCGGACATGACTTAGCCATCCTACTCCTACTGACTCCGGACTGTAGGTCCGATATCAGTGCAATCACGCAGTCATATAGAACACCCAACTTTCTTGGCTCGGCCAATCCCCCGGGTAAAAAGGCCCACAACCTCAAAGACCAAGTACACAATTCCTAACACTACCAGATACACCCAGTCACTAGCTATGCTCGGCCAGCCTACAGTACGTTCTGGTAAGGCACTTAAAAACTCGCCCCGCAATGTAAAAATCGCTCCCCAGGGCCATTACTGCAAAAAATAAAGCAAGAAAAACCAATATTTTTTCCCGCTCCTAACTCCTACCTTTTAGCGTGCCCCTCAACACTTGCCACATCCTATAAGGAATCAATCCGACAGCAGCTAAACCTACGAATCCCAGCAAGTAAACCAGTCCATTGAAAAGAAACTCGCTCATGGCTCCTCTCTCACTTGGTGCAACAAGCTTCTTGACCAGGATATCCCGCTTGCCTCCTTGGGATAATGCGGCTCGACTAGGACACTAAACCCCTTCCACGACGCCCCATCTCGACCAAGAGCAACTCCTTGTAGGTCTGCTTACACTTTCCACAGCACTCGGCATTAACGAAGTTCAATTACTGCACCGAGAAAACCATTTAACGAGGCTCATACGCCTCCACAAAATCAGGGAACATTTTTCGGACTTTCTCTAATAGCTGAGAAAACCAGAACTCAGATCGTGGCATTTCCATCATACGATCTATATTATTCGACCTTCACAGCCCCATATAACTCAATCATCATGCATGACTATAGTATTCGCAACCAACTCTCCATCATCTATCACCAACTCCTGACTCGGCAAGCCCTCTATAATAATATGTAGTGATACAACTTGATCAGCATTTCTCAATACAGATACAAGCTCATGTATTTTTATTTCTACATTTTGATTTTCAGTTACCTCACGCCAGAGCCTGCCTAGACCCTCACAATTTTCAGTGCATAGAGTTTCTATGCTCCTTAATTTGCAAACCTCACCACTTTTCAGTGTTTTGGAAAGATAGTTACTCACTACCCGCCCTGAAATTGGCGGCTCTACAATTAAAGTTTCCCTCATAACTAACCCTCATAGTGGCTGTGGATTTCCGCGCCTCGGAGTTCCACCTGTTGGGTTGGGCTCATACGGATGCTGGTGTGGATTTGCGTGATTTTGTGGGCGACCATGGTCTGTGAAATCTATGTCTCGAACTGGCTTGCCAGCCACATCAAACTCTCTAGCCTGATCATATTTACCATTGCGACCATCTTTCTGACCAAGTTGAGAGTGTGGTCCCTCCGCATCAGGCTCAGGTGTTGGGTTACCGTTCTTGTCTCTCGGGAGATCTCTGTCAGGAAAGCTACTGCCTGAATTAGCTCCATCATTCTGCAAGGCCTCATTCGCTAGATAGCCGCCAAGTAGGGCCCCTCCTACTGCTGAACCTATATAAGCACAGGCAGAGACTGCTGCCTCAGCCATTGCAGCGCATGCAGTCCAACCGACGCCTGGAATAAAACAAAGCGCTACTGCAGCAAGTCCTTTAGGATCAGAATACTTCAGTGGGTTTCCATTGGCATATGCATAAAGATTAATTCCTCCTCGCTCCCCAATCGGGTCCCGGCTCAGCCATCGCCCCGATTCCGGGTCGTAGGCCCGGTAGAGGGCCAGGTACAGGCCGCTGGCCTGATGCCAGTGCAACTGCGCGAAACCTCTCGCCAAGGTGCCATTGCTGTTGGCCGGACTCGGCTGAGGATCGTCCGGGGTGCTCCGGTTGCCTCCGTAGGGTGTGTAGTGGAGGCGCTGCAGGGGTCCGCTACCCGTGTGCTACGGCCGATCACACTGCCCAAGGAGTCCTTCACGTAGTACTCGGCCCGGCCCTCCAGTATCTGGCCGCCTTCGAAAGTTGACTATACGTATCAGCAGCCTAGATCGAATTCACTATTACGCTGCTCAGCCGCATCTTTAAGATCATCTTTTGAGATTGGTCTATTTAAATTAGAAACCCACATCTTCATACCATCCTTTATGTGGCCGCATGCCTCCTGTGCCTCTTGGTATAGCCCTAACTTTAGAAGTATGTAACCCCTAAGAAAAATAAGCTCTTCAGCAAAGGGAGCATGTACAGAAGCAGGCAACTCTAAAATCCCTGAATTCACTATCCTATATGCATCCCTCAACCTATTAACCCTAATACAATATAGAGAAGCAAAGAAAAAATCGCTCTGCTCACGCGCCCGAGAAATAAGCTCAAGGCGATCGTCAATGGCCAACTGATAATCGCCTAGCAAGCTATATACATGGGATCTTTTACGCAAAACATCCAGATCCCCAAGGCTGCTTTCTTTCTCTAGCAGAAGATTGCAAACACTGAGAGCCTCCTCATAATTCCGGCCTCTTATGAGACTATCCAACCTCTTGATTTCAACTGTCTGATTCAATTTACTTTATTACCTCCGCAGCGTTGAGAAACACAGCCCATCATGCAGGTGCTCCAGCTGCCTCCCCATACGTGTTGCCGACCAGAGTCAGACACTGAGTCCTCACAAATCTGCTCACAATGCTTGACCTCTTCCTCGCAAGGTTCTTCATCATCTTTTGTACACCAGTTGTAAGCATCCTGTATGAGACTGCCGACTGCTGCACCTCCCGCAGCCCCCCATAGGGCACCTTCTGTTGCCCCCGCCAGCCCTCCTCCGACAGTGCCAAATCCAGGAATGACGCTTCCACCCAGGCCACCTGCAATCGTGCCAACCGCACCACCAGCAACGGCTCCGACGCTTGCTCCAACCGCAGCTCCCTCAGCGGCAAGACCTTTAGCGTCATGCAACGAAATAGGATTTCCCTCTACATACGCATAAAGATTAATCCCCCTCGTTCCCCAATCGGATCACGGCTCAGCCATCGCCCCGATTCCGGGTCGTAGGCCCGGTAGAGGGCCAGGTACAGGCCACTGGCCTGATGCCAGTGCAATTGCGCGAAACCTCTCGCCAAGGTGCCATTGCTGTTGGCCGGACTCGGCTGAGGATCGTCCGGGGTGCTCCGGCTGCCTCCGTAGGGTGTGTAGTGGAGGCGCTGCAGGGGTCCGCTACCCGTGCTACGGCCGATCACACTGCCCAAGGAGTCCTTCACGTAGTACTCGGCCCGGCCCTCCAGTATCTGGCCGTCTTCGAAATAGGCAGTCAGCAGCATGTCGCGGCTATTGCGGGCCTGGCACAGGCTGCTGCCGCACCAGAGGTAGCGGGTCTCGGGGTCGGTGGAGAGGGATGGCGGCGTCTCCGTGACCACCGCCAGGCGTGACAATCCGTCGTACCTGAAGCGCGTGACCTGGCCGGGCTCGAGCTTGCCGGAGGCGCCGCTGGTAAGGTTCTTCACCTGCACCAGGCGGTTCTCGGCATCCCAGGTATATTCACGGTCTCCGTCGGATAGCAGGCTGCCATTGGCATCGTACCGATAACCGGGCTTGTCGATCTGGTTCACCACGTTGACCGGCGTGCTTTGCGGCCCGGAGGTCGTCAGCTGCTGTTCGACGATGTTGTCGGCGGCATCGCGGGTGTAGCGGAAATCGTACCCAATGGATCCCTGCCCATGCACCTGGGTCCTGAGCAGACGGTCCCGGTGGTCGTAGTCGTGGGTCTCGGTAATGGCCTGGTCGGAACCGGCATCGGATGTACGGGTGATGGATACGATCCGCTCGGCGTCGTCATAGGCGAAACCCTGTTCGTCACGCCAGCCGCTACCGATGTGGGTCAGTTTTTCCAGTTGCCGCATCTGCTCGTTCGGCAAGTACTGTCGAAGAGTAGTGAGCGGGCTGCCGGACCAGGTCTGTTGAAGCTGTTGCCCACTGTCCCCCAGGTAAGAGTACGAGGCATCTCCCAGTGGACTGGAGTGGCTCACGCGGCGGCCCAGCTTGTCGTAGGCGAAGGTTTCGACCTGGGTGCCTATGCTCCTTTTGGTCACCCGCCCCAAGCGGTCGTATGTATAAGCGATGGTGTCATTGGTGAAAGGGCCGTCTTCGCTGACGAGGTTGTCCTGCCCCAACCCGCCGCTCGGCTTGGCGGCGTAGCCATAATAGGTCGTGCCGATACCGTCATACATGGAAGTGAGGCGAGGGAAATATTCGTCATAACCGAAAACTACATTGGGTGTTGGGAACTTTGGCCGGAAGTAGCCCTTGCTCCTCAGCAGATTGTCCTGGTGATAGGTGTAGATGCGCCGCTGCCCCAACTCATCGGTCACATCGAACAGGCGGCTGGTAGCGGTTTCGTAGCCGTACTTTTCCACTTTGCCATCGGCGTACATCTTGGCAATGACGCGCCCCTGGATATCCCTCTGCCAGGTGGTGACGTTGCCGTTGCCATCAGTGAGCGAAGTCAGCCTGCCCGCTCGGTCGTACCCGTATTGGATCTGATCGTTACCGGTGCCGCCAGACGAGGCCCCGGACATCACTTCCGAGAGTCGGCGCCCCAGATTGTCATAAGTGTAGGTAGTAAGGCGTCCATCCCGCCTTTGCCAGCCGACAAGGTCCAAACGGTTCCACTGGAAAGTTTCACTCCGTGCGCTCTGGGGATAGTCAATACGGGTGAGGCGATCCAGATCATCGTAGAAGTAGGCGACCTCCATCCCCTGCGAATCGGTATGCTTGGCGAGTCTGCCGGCATTATCGAACTCGAAGAACCCTTGAGCCCTGTGATAGGGGTTCACGATTCTCCAGAGATGACCATTGCCATGGTAGATGTAATTATACCTTTCTCCCAATGGATTGATTACCGAAGCCAGTTGCCCTCTACGGTTATAACTCCAACGGGTCATATTACCCGCCGCATCGGTGTAACTGGTGGGCCTGTGTAACTCATTCCATGTATAGCTGCCCAGCGTGACGAAACCAGTGGAAGTTCTGCGCTTGATCTTCAGTAGGTCTATCTGATTGGCAGCGTATTCAAGGTGCAGTTCTCTCCCCCTCGGATCGGTGTACTGGATAAGACTGCCCGCACTGTTATAGACGTAGCGCTCAATCTGGGTAGTACCATCGCTCAGCACACGGCCCTTCAGGGAGGGCTTTTCCGAAACCCCATTGTTGTTGAATCCGCTTTGTCCTGGATAATTGAACCAAATCCGACTCTCCAGCGGATACTTGATACTTTCCAGCACCCCGGAAGTTATGTTGGCGTTATTCTGCCCATACAGCCAGTGCTTGATACGTGCCTTGGTATAGTCGCCACGATGCTGTGCATGAGCCTCCTTGCCCCAGTAGAAGGTATTGCGTGCATCGAGGCGGCTATTTGCCAGGCGCATCCCTACCGGAACCTTCGCGTCACTAGAAGGAATTTCAGCGGTCTGACGACGGTACTCCACGCGTTCAGTGGCTCCGCTCGGGTCGGTAAGCTCCAACCAACGGCCGACGCCCGATTCTCCGTATGTGAAGCGGCTGGTCCCATAGGGCGTAGTCATGCTGTCTATGAAGTCACCGGCTGCATAGGTGAACTCCGAAGCCATGCCTGCAGGATCGACGATCCTGACCAGCCGCCCCCTGGCGTCATAGTCGAGCTTGGCCTTGCGACCAGCAGCGTCGATAACCTGAGTGATTAACAGAGGATTGCCAGGGTTGTCGTAGACGAAGGATGTTTTTCCGCCAGTGGCGTCCTTGAGGCTTACCAAGCGCGTCTGCCAGTCATAATTCAAGGTCAAGGTATTACCAACCGGATCCTTGACCTGGGAGAGAAGTACTTTGCGTGGGTAGGCTGTGGAACCATCGGACTGTGCGTAGATCTCCACGCCTCCATCCGGCAGGCGCCGCTCATAGCGCACTGGGTTGTTCGCCGTCTTCACCAGAGTGGCCCTCTGCCGGCGCTCTGCGGCAAACATACCGGTGCTACTGTTGTAACCGCTGTAATTGAGGCCGCCACCCCCGGCGACATAGCGCTTCACCTTGGCGCCTGCCAACGTAGGATCGTCCTGGATGTAGCTCAGCCAGTTGAACGTCCATTTCGGCCCAACGTTGGAGTAGCGTGGGCTGGTCGGCTGAAGTGACTCGCGCTGGTTGTAGGTGAAGGTGACCTTGGGCTTGGGTCCATACGGCGGATTCGTCCCCACCGGGGTGTCCTGGATATTCAGGCTGACCAGCATGCTATGGACATTGGCATGCGCCATGCCCTTGCCCGGATTGCAGGGATCACACTCCTTGTCATCGTCTGGTGTATAGGCGTCAGAGTCACCGCTGCTGGGATACCCCATGCCTCGTACACGCTTGCTCTCTTCCATTGCGACAGCGCGCCACCCCGGCTTTCTCGCGACTTCAGAGGGGATCATGAAATAGCCACTTGACTCGCTGTCCAGGGCATCGCGGCTGATCCACAGATCCGTACCGAAAGTTGGGTCCTTCAGGTGATAGCGCCCATCCTTCTCATCGACAATGGCGGCATAGTGGTTGACCTTCCAGTGCACGACAGCTGGCAGCGGAATGTCCTGTGCGCCATCGCGATAAGCCACGACCAGATCGAGGCCGGTCTGCCTCGCCAGCGCATCGACCTCATTCAGGCTCACGCCGTTCGGCTTGGAGCGATATGCATCCAACACACTCAGGGCCCCCGGTCTCGCCTGGGTGACGACAGACGACGATGGCCCTGAACTGGTCGTGCCGGTCGCCAGGATGCTGCGCAGGGCCATCGGCCCACAGAGATAGGAGATGCCAGGCTCATTGCGCATGACCCAGAGCCCCTCCCGCGCACCCGCCACCATCTCGGTGGCGCTGCCGTTGACTGGGCGCTTTTCGAGTTCCTTCAGCAACGCCTCCACACGGTCGGCGCGGCCAATGCGCGCATACATGCGGATGAGTTCCCCCACCGCCCGATCCACCACGGCCCTCTGCTCCGGCTGACGCAATGACTTGCCTCGCTGCCAGGCATCCTCCCAGGCCGAGATCGCTCGGCTGAAATAGCCGTAGTGGTAGTAAGTCAACCCCAGGTTGGTTTGCAGGGAAACGCGCCAGGGCAGATCTGGCCAGGCTTTGAGCAGTACCTCGAAACGCCCGAGGTCAGCGGGGTCACTTTGCTCACGATAGGCGTGCAATGCATTGAGCATTAACTTGGTCTGGGCTCGGGATGCCTGGCCATCTGCCAACAATGGTTCTTCGAAGACACGGGGAAACTTGCCGGATTCGGCCGCGGCTGCCATTGATGCCGTATGTGGCGATGACGCCTGCGCAACCAGTGCGGTTGTTCCAACGCAGGAAATCAGCACGACGAGAGTCGAACGAATGATGGTTCGGAACATCCTCTGCATGGCGGGCCCATCCTTGAATATTGGGGCATTCGGATGGGGCTCTTTTCCGGCTCGACACCAATGAGCGTCAAACTGGTCGCGAGCAATGCATGATCCAAGTCACTGCAAATACGAAACGTCCGACTTCCTCAACTTCCCAGCGTCGCATGCCTTACAGGGGTAGAAGAAAATTCCTCCCAAGCAAGGAAAGCTTGATCACTTACTGCCGGAACACCCCAGATAATCCTTCACCGCTGTAATCTCTGCTTGTTCCGAGAGTCCATTACCGCTCTTCCAGAGGAGACGAATGCCATGACCCTTCGCTCGCAGATACTCGTGCACAAGCAGGAGCTGCCCACCCAGGCCCAGGCCCTGCCCGGCCGCGAAGCGCCGATGCCGGTGCCGGAGACCCACTACGTCAACGGCCACCCGCTGTGCCCGCCGTTCCCCGGCGGCCTGCAGCAGATCGTCCTCGGCCTCGGCTGCTTCTGGGGTGCCGAGCGGCGCTTCTGGCAGCAGACGGGGGTGTGGGTCACCGCGGTGGGCTATGCCGGCGGCCTGACGCCCAACCCCACCTACGACGAGGTCTGCTCCGGCCTGACCGGGCACAGCGAGGTGGTGCTGGTGGTGTTCGACCCGCAGCAGACCAGCCTGGAGCAGCTGCTCAAGGTGTTCTGGGAATCCCACGACCCGACCCAGGGCATGCGCCAGGGCGGCGACACCGGCACCCAGTACCGCTCGGCCATCTACTGGTACGACCAGGCGCAGAAGGCCGCGGTGGAAGCCAGCCGCGCGGCCTTCCAGCAGGAACTGAGCGCCAGCGGCTACGGCGAGATCACCACCGAGATCCGCGAGGTGCCGCCGTTCTACTACGCCGAGGCCTACCACCAGCAGTACCTGGCGAAGAACCCCAACGGCTATTGCGGGCTGGGTGGGACCGGGGTGTGCCTGCCGGCGTAGCCGGAGGCTGCAAGCTGCAAGCTGCAAGCTGCAAGCTGCAAGCTGCAAGCTGCAAGCTGCAAGCCCAACATCGTAGGGCGCATAACGCGCCAGCGTTATCCGCCGATTGGCCCTGGCACCAGGGCGCCAGGAGAGACCCGACCAACGGCGTATAACCGCGAACGGTTATACGCCCTACGCCCTGGATGTTCTTGCTTGCGGCTTAAAGCTTGCCGCTTGCAGCTTCTTCGATCAGCCAATCCAGCCGCCAGCCGCCCTCGCTCTGCGCCAGCACCTCGGCCAGCCAGGGCAGCAGCTCGCGCAGTTCGTCCTCCAGCGGCCACGGCGGGTTGGCGATGGCCAGGCCGGAGCCGTTGAGGCGGTCGGCGCTGTCCGCCGGGTGCACCAGCAGTTCCACGCGCAGCAGCTTGGGCGCCTTGCTGCGTTCCAGGCCCTGGTAGAAGCGCTTGAGCTGGCGTTCGTCCTTGATCGGGTACCAGATCGCCACCACCGTCTGGCGCATGCGCCCGATGGCCTCTTCCAGGGCGATGACGCAGCGTTCCAGTTCGTCGGCCTCCTCGAAGGGCGGGTCGATCAGCAGCACGCCGCGCTTCTCCTGCACCGGCAGCAGCGCCCGCGGCAGCAGCCAGCCGTCGTTCTGGTGCACGGCGATGCGCCGCTCGCCGCCCATGTTGGCCTTGAGCAGGCGGCCGTCCTCCGGGTGCAGCTCGTTCAGGTGCACGCGGTCCTGGGAGCGCGTCAGGCGCCGCGCCAGTTCCGGCGAGCCGGGGTAGTACTGCAGTTCGCCGTCGGGGTTCAGCGCGCGCACCACTTCCATGTAGTCCGCCGCCAGTTCCGGCACCTCGTCGAGCTGCCACAGGCGGCCGATGCCCGCTTCCCACTCGCCGGTACGGCTGGCCTCGTCGCCCTGCAGGTCGTACAGGCCGATGCCGGAATGGCTGTCGAGGAAGGCGAAGGGCGTGTCCTTGCGTACCATCAGGGCGAAGATCCGCGACAGGACCAGGTGCTTGAGGACATCGGCGTGGTTGCCGGCGTGGTAGGCGTGACGGTAGTTCATGGACGGCAGACTCCTTGGGGGCGTGCAGTTTAGCTGCACCGGCATTGTTTTAGGCCTTTATCACGCTCGTCGATGTTGCTGTGCCCGCTTCATTCACCAGACTAGACTGCGGCCATTCCCCTGGAGGCCGACCATGTCCGAGACCCTGCTCAGCTCCCGCAACCTCGCCTTCGAGCTCTACGAAGTGCTCGACGCCGAGGCCCTGACCCAACGCGAGCGCTTCGCCGAGCACAACCGCGAGACCTTCGACGCCGCCCTGGCCACCGCCCGCGGCATCGCCGAGGAACTCTTCGCCCCGCACAACCGCAAGAACGACGAGCACGAGCCGCAGTACGTGGACGGCGCCGCGGTGCTGATCCCCGAGGTCAAGCCGGCGGTGGACGCCTTCAACGAAGCCGGCTTCCAGAATGCCTCGCGCAGCTTCGAACAGGGTGGCATGCAATTGCCCCACCTGCTCTCGCGGGCCTGCTTCGCGCACTTCCAGTCGGCCAACATCGCCACCTCGTCCTACCCGATGCTGAGCATGGGCTCCAGCCACCTGATCGAGTCCTTCGGCAACGACGAGCAGAAGCGCCTGTTCCTGCAGCCGATGATCGAAGGCCGCTTCTTCGGCACCATGGCCCTGACCGAGCCCCATGCCGGCTCCTCCCTGGCCGACCTCCGCACCCGCGCCGAACCCCACGCCGACGGCAGCTACCGGATCAAGGGCAACAAGATCTTCATCTCTGGCGGCGACCACCCGCTTTCGGAAAACATAGTCCACATGGTGCTGGCCAAGCTGCCGGACGCGCCGCCCGGGGTGAAGGGCATCTCGCTGTTCATCGTGCCCAAGTTCCTGGTGAACCCGGACGGCAGCCTCGGCAAGCGCAACGACGTGGCCCTGGCCGGGCTGTTCCACAAGATGGGCTGGCGCGGCACCACCTCCACCGCGCTGAACTTCGGCGACAACGGCGACTGCGTCGGCTACCTGGTGGGCAAGCCGCACCACGGCCTGGCCTACATGTTCCAGATGATGAACGAGGCGCGCATCGGCGTCGGCATGGGCGCCATCATGCTCGGCTACGCCGGCTACCTGTACTCCCTGGAATACGCCCGCGAGCGCCCCCAGGGCCGCCCGGTGGACGCCAAGGACCCGACCTCGGCGCAGGTGTCGATCATCGGGCACGCCGACGTCAAGCGCATGCTGCTGACGCAGAAGGCCTACGTCGAGGGCGCCTTCGACCTCGGCCTGTACGCCGCGCGCCTGGTGGACGACTGCGAGACGCTGCCCACCGAGGATGCGCGCAAGCAGGCCCACGAGTTGCTCGACCTGCTCACCCCGATCGTCAAGTCCTGGCCCTCGGAGTTCTGCCTGAAGGCCAACGAACTGGCCATCCAGATTCTCGGCGGCCACGGCTACACCCGCGAATACCCGGTGGAGCAGTACTACCGCGACAACCGCCTCAACCCCATCCACGAGGGCACCCACGGCATCCAGTCGCTGGACCTGCTGGGCCGCAAGCTGGCGCAGAACGGCGGCGCCGGCCTCAAGCAGTTGACCCGCCTGATCCACCAGGCCTGCGAGCGCGCCCGGGCGTACCCGTCGCTGGACGCCCTGCGCCAGCCGCTGGAACAACTGCTGGCGCGCCTGTCGGAGGTGACCCTGGCGCTGCTCGGCGACCTGATGCAGGGCAAGGTGGCCCAGGGCCTGGCCAACTCGGCGCTGTACCTGAAGGTGTTCGGCCACACCATCATCGGCTGGCGCTGGCTGGAACAGGCGATCCGCGCCGAGGAAGGCCTGGCATCGATCCATAACGGCGTGAGCAACGCCGCCGACGAGGACTTCTACCGCGGCAAGCTGCAGGCCGCGCGCTACTTCCTGACCTGGGAAGTACCGTCCTGCCACCACGAGCTGGCCCTGCTGGAGGCCCGCGACGATACCTGTTCGAGCATGCGGGACGCCTGGTTCTAGTCCCCATGTACCTTCGGGCCCCGGTCACGTCCGGGGCTTTTTTTTAGGTTCTTCGCGGAGTCTGGGGGAAGAGCGGATTGACAGTCAGGGAAGCGGGTAGATTGGCAGTCGCCAAACGAACCAACCCCCACCCCCTGCTGTCGCCGTGCATCCTATTGATCTTGCTGCTTTCTGGCCAGGCTACGAAGTCATCGCCTGCCACCCATCTGCCGACAGCACCCTGCTGATCGAGCTCAAGCCTCACGCCAGCGCTGTCCCCAAATGCGGGCGCTGCGGTCAGGCCAGTCCATTAATCCACGAACGGCGGATTCGCCGGGTGCGTGATCGCGATCTGTTCGACCAGCGCGTCCTGCTCCAACTGCCGGTGCGCCGCGTCGACTGCCTGCGCTGTGGTCGGGTGACCGAGCGGATCGACTGGCTGGAGCCAGCGTCGCGCTTGACCCAGCGCTTGCGCATCTGGCTCGAGGCTTTGCTGCAATTACTGCCCATCAGTCACGTCAGTCGCCTCGTCGGTCTGCATTGGCACACGCTCAAGCAGCTCGACAAACGTCGTCTAGAGGCCGCAGTCGGTGCTTTCGAGCCGGGTGACGTTCGCCGCCTGGTGATGGACGAGTTCGCTCTTCACAAAGGACATCGTTACGCCACCGTGATCATGGATGCGCAGCGGACACGCGTGCTGTGGGTCGGGCATGGCAACAGCCGCGAGGCGATTCAGCCGTTCTTCGAACTGCTCGGTGAGCGCTGCCAGCAAATCGAGGCCGTGGCGATGGACATGAACACCGCCTTCGATCTGGAAGTAAAACAGCATTGCCCCCGTGCCGAAGTGGTCTACGACCTATTCCACGTGGTGGCTCGCTATGGCCGGGAGGTGATCGACCGCATCCGTGTCGATCAGGCCAACGCGCTACGCCAGGACAAAGCGGCACGCAAGGTAATCAAGCAGAGTCGTTGGTTGCTGCTGCGCAATCGCGAAAACCTCAAGGATCAGCAAGCCGTGCAGTTGCAGGAAATCCTCGAGGCCAACCAGCCACTGGCCACGGTCTACGTGCTCAAGGATGCGCTCAAGGAAATCTGGTACGCCCCCAGCGTGCGGGAGGGTTGGCGCCGCTGGCGGGACTGGTTGCGCCACGCCAGGGACAGTGGCCTGGCCCCGCTGCAACGCTTCGCTCGCAATCTGCGCAAATACGCCCGAGGCATCCTGGCCAGCGCTCGCTTCCCCATGCACACCAGCCTGCTGGAAGGGGTAAACAACCGCATCAAGGTGATCAAGCGCATGGCCTATGGCTTCAGGGACTCCGCCTACTTCTTCCTGAAAATCAAGGCCGCCTTCCCCGGGAAAGCGCGATGAACCTTTTTTTATGGGCCAAACCCTGGCGACAGGCTGCCTTTCGTAGGAGCGAGCTTGCTCGCGAACGGAGTATCCCGGTTGCAACGGTGTGCCGGGTTGGGCTCCGCCCCTCTCCCCAACCCTCTCCCTGAAGGGAGAGGGGGCCGATCGGCATGCGCGGGAAGCCAGGTGTCATCCTGGAACCTTCGGCGGTTCGCGAGCAAGCTCGCTCCTACAGGGGGATCCGGCATCGGTGAAAGGCCCCTGAAAGCTCGCTGAAAGACGCCGCAATTAGCCTTTGACAGCCTTGCAAATCCGCAGGTTAGAATCCCTTGGCATGCGGCCTGCATCCGTTCCGTCAGCGCCGCCACTCCCCCTCGCCCCGCCAGGAGCCACGACACCTTGGATGCCGTCTCGATCAACACCTATTTCCTGGTCGGTGCGGTGCTGGTGGGCATGAGCATCCTGGTCAGCTCGCTGTCCTCGCGCCTGGGCATCCCGATCCTGGTCATCTTCCTCGCCGTGGGCATGGTCGCCGGCACCGACGGGCCCGGCGGCATCGGCTTCTCCAACTACCCCATGGCCTACCTGGTGGGCAACCTGGCGCTGGCGGTGATCCTCCTCGACGGCGGCCTGCGCACCCGCGTGGCGAGTTTCCGCGTGGCGCTCTGGCCGGCGCTGTCGCTGGCCACGGTGGGGGTGCTGATCACCGCCGGGCTCACCGGCGTGGCCGCCGCCTGGCTGTTCAAGCTGAGCTGGATGGAGGGCCTGCTGATCGGCGCCATCGTCGGCTCCACCGACGCCGCGGCGGTGTTCTCGCTGCTCGGCGGCAAGGGCCTGAACGAGCGGGTCACCGCCAGCCTGGAGATCGAGTCGGGCAGCAACGACCCCATGGCGGTGTTCCTCACCGTCACCCTGATCGACATGCTCGCCCACGGCCAGAGCGAGCTGAGCTGGAGCTTCTTCGCCCACTTCCTGCGCGAGTTCGGCATCGGCGCCGTGCTCGGCCTGGGCGGCGGCTGGCTGCTGCTGCAGGTGATCAACCGCATGCAGCTGGCCAGCGGCCTCTACCCGCTGCTGGCGATCAGCGGCGGCCTGCTGATCTTCGCCCTGGCCAACGCCGTGCACGGCAGCGGCATCCTGGCCATCTACCTGTGCGGCCTGGTGCTGGGCAACCAGCCGATCCGCTCGCGCCACGGCATCCTGCACATGCTCGACGGCATGGCCTGGCTGGCGCAGATCGGCATGTTCCTGGTCCTCGGCCTGCTGGTCACGCCCCATGACCTCTGGCCCATCGCCCTGCCGGCCCTGGGCCTGGCGCTGTGGATGATCCTCTTCGCCCGGCCGCTGTCGGTGCTGGTGGGCCTGGCGCCGTTCCGCGCCTTCCATGGCCGCGAGAAGGCCTTCATCGCCTGGGTCGGCCTGCGCGGCGCGGTGCCGATCATCCTCGCGGTGTTCCCGCTGATGGCCGGCCTGCCCAATGCCCAGCTGTTCTTCAACGTGGCCTTCTTCATCGTGCTGATCTCGCTGCTGGTGCAGGGCACCAGCCTGCCCTGGGCGGCCAAGCTGCTGCGCGTGGTGGTGCCGCCGGACCCGGCGCCGATCTCCCGCGCCGGCCTGGAAGTGCACCCGACCAGCGAATGGGAGCTGTTCGTCTACCACCTGAGCAAGGAAAAGTGGTGCATAGGCGCGGCCCTGCGCGAGCTGAAGATGCCCGAGGGCACCCGCATCGCCGCGCTGTTCCGCGGCACCCAGCTGCTGCACCCCTCCGGCAGCACCATCCTCGAGGCCGACGACATCCTCTGCGTGATCGGCCACGAGCACGACCTGTCGGCCCTCGGCAAGCTGTTCAGCCAGGCCCCGGACCGCGGCCTGGGCGCGCGCTTCTTCGGCGACTTCGTGCTGGAGGGCGACGCCCAGCTCTCCGCGGTGGCCTCGCTCTACGGCCTCAAGCTCGACGGCGTCGACGGCGAGCAGAACCTCGGCCGCTTCATCGCCCAGCAGATCGGCGGCCAGGCGATCATCGGCGACCAGGTGGAGTGGAACGGCCTGACCTGGACCGTGGCCGCCCTGGACGGGAACAAGATCCGCAAGGTGGGGGTCAAATTCCCCGAAGGTCGCCCGGGCCCCGGGCTGTTCCTCTGAACCTGCCGAACGCCTGGTGGCGCCGCTCCCTCTTGCTGGCGCCGCCGGGCACACCTACCCTCACTGCAACTTATCGATAGCCGCCCGCGACCATGCCATTCCCGCTGCGCAACCTGCTCGCCGCCGTCCTGCTCGGCGGCTGCCTCGCCGTGCTCCCCGTGCACGCCGAGGACACCAACCAGCCACCGTCCGCCGACGCCGTCCAGCAGAGCCTCGACAGCCTGGCCGATCGCAAGCTCGCCGACGCCGATGCCAAGGTCACCAAGGCCAGCCTGGAGCGCACCCTCAAGCTGCTCGGCGCCCGCGACGACAGCGAGAAGCAGTTGGCCGAGCTCAAGGCCAGCCTGGCCGACGCGCCCCGGCAGATCCTGGAGAACCAGCGCAGCCTGGCGCGCCTGAAGGGCAGCAGCGAGAAGCCGGCGACCCAGCGCTACGCCGGGGAGAACGTCAGCCGCCTGGAAATGCTGCTCAACGACCGCTCCACCCAGCTGGCCGACTGGCAGAAGCAGCTGACCGACGCGAAGAGCCAGTACATCACCGCGCAGACCCGCCCGGAACGCGCCCAGTCCGATATCAGCAGCGCCCAGTCGCGCCTGCTGGAGATCGGCAACATCCTCAAGGCCGGCAAGGAGACCGGCAAGGCGCTGGCCCCCGAGCGGCGCAACGAGCTGCTCGCCGAACAGGCCGCGCTCAACGCGCAGATCCAGCTGCTGCGCCAGCAGCTGGCCGGCAACAACCTGCTGCAGGACCTGGCCAGCAGCCAGCAGGACCTGCTCGGCGAACAGGTGGCCCGCGCCGAGCGCGAGACTCTCGAACTGCAGACCATGATCAGCGGCATGCGCCGCGAGCAGTCGGAGAAGACCGTCGCCGAACTGGCCCGCGACGGCAGCCAGGGCACCGGCAGCGACAGCCTGCTGAGCCAGGAGAGCGCCGAGAACCTGCGCCTGTCCGACTACCTGCTGCGCACCACCGACCGCCTCAACGAGCTGACCCGCCGCAACCTCGAGGCCAAGCAGCACCTGGACAGCCTGACCCAGCTCGACCAGACCCTCGACCAGCAGATCAACGTGCTGCGCGGCAGCCTGCTGCTGTCCAAGGTGCTCTACCAGCAGAAGCAGTCGCTGCCGAAGATCAAGACCGACCAGGAGCTGGCCGACGAGATCGCCGACCTGCGCCTGTACCAGTTCGAGCTGAACCAGAAGCGCGACGAACTGGCCAACCCGCAGCTGTACATCGACAACCTGCTCGCCCAGCAGCCCCAGGAAGCCGTCACCGCGCAGCTGCGCAAGGACCTGGCGAACCTGGTGGACACCCGCGGCGAGCTGATGGAGCGCCTCAACCACGAGCTCAACGCGGTGCTCAACGAGGCCATCACCCTGCAGCTGAACCAGAAGCAGCTCAAGGACACCAGCGACAACCTGCGCGCCACCCTCGACGAGCAGATGTTCTGGATCCCCAGCAACCGCCCGCTGGACCTGTCCTGGTTCAAGATGACCCCGGTGCTGCTGCAGCACCAGCTCTCCGAGGTGCCCTGGGGCTCGGCGGTGGTCGAGGTGGGCGAGGGCCTGGTGGACCGCCCGCTGCTGTTCCTGCCGCTGCTGCTGCTGATCGCCGGGCTGCTGTGGAAGCGCCGCTACCTCTACGACAAGCTCGCCTCGATCAACGACGACATCGGCCACTTCAAGCGCGACAGCCAGGCGCACACCCCGCTGGCCCTGCTGCTGGCGGTGCTGCTGGCGCTGCCCGGGACCCTGACCCTGGCCATCGCCGGCCTGGCCCTGATGCTCGACGCCCGCGGGCAGAACGCCACCCTGGGCGCCGCGCTGCTGCAGATGGCCGAGGTCTGGCTGGTGTTCTACACCGCGCACCGCATCCTCAGCCCCGGCGGCATCGCCGAGCGGCACTTCCACTGGAGCCAGGCCCAGATGCGCTTCAGCAGCAAGCTGATCCGCCGCCTCGGCGTGGTGGTGATGGCCCTGGCCGCGGTGGTCACCGTGGCCGAGCGCCAGCCCGGCAGCCTGGCCGATGACGTGATCGGCATCGCCGTGGTGCTCACCGGCTTCGCGGTGATGACCTGGCTGATGGCGCGCATGCTCTTCGCCAGCCCCAGCACCAGCCGGCCGTCGGCGGTGAAGATGATCGTCGGCGCGCTCTTCACCGCGCTGCCGGTGCTGCTCTTCGTCGCCGTCTGCTTCGGCTACTACTACACCGCCCTGCGCCTGAGCGACCGGCTGATCGACACCCTGTTCCTGCTGATGGTCTGGGTGGTGATCGAGGCCACCTTCGTCCGCGGCCTCAGCGTGGCGGCGCGGCGCCTGGCCTACCAGCGCGCCCAGGCCAAGCGGCAGAACCCGCCGAAGGAAGGCGTCGACGGCGGCGAGACCGCGGAAGAACCGACCCTGGGCATCGAGCAGATCAACGAACAGTCCCTGCGCCTGATCCGCCTGGGCCTGCTGATCGGCTTCGTGGTGGCGCTGTACTGGGTGTGGGCCGACCTGATCAGCGTCGCCGCCTACCTGGACAACGTCACCCTCTACCAGTACACCGGCGGCACCGGCGACAGCGCCACCAACCTGCCGATCAGCCTCGGCGACGTGCTCATGGCGCTGGTCATCGCCGCAGTGACCATGGCCCTGGCGCGCAACCTGCCGGGCCTGCTGGAAGTGCTGGTGCTGCAGCGCCTGACCCTGGCCCAGGGCAGTGCCTACGCCATCACCACCCTGCTGTCATACGCCATCAGCGGCGTCGGCATCGTCAGCGCGCTGTCCACCCTGGGGGTGAGCTGGGACAAGCTGCAGTGGCTGGTGGCGGCCCTCTCGGTGGGCCTGGGCTTCGGCCTGCAGGCGATCTTCTCCAACTTCGTCTCCGGCCTGATCATCCTCTTCGAGCGCCCGGTGCGCATCGGCGACACCGTGACCATCGGCAACCTGTCCGGCACCGTCAGCCGCATCCGCATCCGCGCCACCACCATCACCGACTTCGACCGCAAGGAAATCATCGTCCCCAACCAGACCTTCATCACCGGGCAACTGATCAACTGGTCGCTGAGCGACACCGTGACCCGCGTGACCATCAAGATCGGCCTGGCCTACGAGACCGACCTGGCCCTGGCGCGCAAGCTCATGCTCGAGGCCGCGCGGGCCAACCCGCGGGTGCTCACCGACCCGGCGCCGTCGCTGTACTTCCTGGCCATCAGCGCCAGCACCTTCGACTACGAGCTGCGCTTCCACGTGCGCGAGCTGGGCGACCGCAACCCGGCGGTGGACGAACTGCTCACCGCCATCGCCCTGAGCTTCCGCGAGCACGGCGTGGACATGGCCTTCAACCAGCTGGACGTGTTCGTCAAGAACGGCGAGGGCAAGGAAATCCACCTGGCGCAGAACGTCACCCAGCTGCCCCTGGCGCTGCCCGGGGCGCCGGTGAAGGACCAGGACCCGCCGCTGCCGCCCGGCAGCAAGCCCTGAGTCTGGACGGCTCCGGACAAGTCCGAGCACAATGCTCGGACTTACCGGAGCCGCCTTGTGACCGTGAAAAAGCTCGACGAACTGACCTTCGACAACCGCTTCGCCCGCCTGGGCGACGCCTTCTCCACCGAAGTCCTGCCCGACCCCATCGCCGAGCCGCGCCTGGTGGTGGCCAGCCCCGCAGCGATGGCGCTGCTCGACCTCGACCCGGCGGTAGCCGGGGAGCCGGTGTTCGCCGAAATCTTCTCCGGGCACAAGCTCTGGTCCGAGGCCGAGCCGCGGGCCATGGTCTACTCCGGCCACCAGTTCGGCGCCTACAACCCGCGCCTGGGCGACGGCCGCGGCCTGCTGCTGGGCGAGGTGGTCAACGACGCCGGCGAGCACTGGGACCTGCACCTGAAAGGCGCCGGGCAGACGCCCTACTCGCGCATGGGCGACGGCCGCGCAGTGCTGCGCAGCTCCATCCGCGAATTCCTCGCCAGCGAATACCTGCACGCCCTGGGCATCCCCACCAGCCGCGCGCTCTGCGTCACCGGCTCGGCCACCCCGGTGTGGCGCGAGCAGAAGGAAAGCGCCGCCATGCTGCTGCGCCTGGCCCCCAGCCACGTGCGCTTCGGCCACTTCGAGTACTTCTACTACACCCAGCAGCACGACAAGCTGAAGGAACTGGGCGAGTTCGTCCTGGCCAACCACTTCCCCGACTGCCTGGCGCAGGAGCGGCCCTATGCCGCGTTCTTCCGCGAAGTGGTGGAAAGCAACGCCGGACTCATCGCCCACTGGCAGGCCTACGGCTTCTGCCACGGGGTGATGAACACCGACAACATGTCGATCCTCGGCATCACCTTCGACTACGGCCCCTACGCCTTCCTCGACGACTTCGACGCCAGGCACATCTGCAACCACTCCGACGACGCCGGGCGCTACAGCTTCAACAACCAGGTGCCCATCGCCCACTGGAACCTGGCGGCCCTGGCCCAGGCGCTGACGCCTTTCGTCGAGGTGGACGAGCTGCGCGAGGCCCTTGGCCTGTTCCTGCCGCTGTACCAGGCCCACTACCTGGACCTGATGCGGCGCCGCCTGGGTTTCACCACGGCCGAGGACGGCGACCTGGAGCTGCTGCAGCGCCTGCTGCAGGCCATGCAGAGCGGCGCGGTGGACTACAGCCTGTTCTTCCGCCGGCTCGGCGAGCAGGCGCCGGAGGCGGCGCTGGCGGTGGTCCGCGAGGACTTCGTCGACCTCGCCGGCTTCGACGCCTGGGCCGCCGACTACCGCGCCCGCGCCGAACGCGAGGGCGGCAGCCAGGATGAACGCCGCGCCCGCATGCACGCGGTGAACCCGCTGTACGTGCTGCGCAACTACCTGGCCCAGGAAGCCATCGCCGCCGCGGAACAGGGCGACTACTCGGTGGTGCGCGAGCTGCATGAAACCCTCAGCCGGCCCTTCGAGGAACAGCCCGGGCGCGAGGCCTTCACCCGCCGCCCGCCGGACTGGGGCCGCCACCTGGAGATCAGCTGTTCCTCCTGAGCGGTTATAAGCTCAGCGAAAAGCGATCTAGCGGCGCCCGCCGGGCATTGCTCCGGGTCATTGACCGCGGGCGGGGCCGCTCGCATCCTCGGGCCTTTCTGCCCACCAAGGATGCACGCACGATGAAACTGGAAACCCTGGCCATCCACGCCGGCTACAGCCCCGACCCGACCACCAAGGCGGTGGCCGTGCCGATCTACCAGACCACCTCCTACGCCTTCGACGACACCCAGCACGGCGCCGACCTGTTCGACCTCAAGGTGGCCGGCAACATCTACACGCGCATCATGAACCCCACCAACGACGTGCTGGAGCAGCGCGTCGCCGCCCTGGAAGGCGGCGTGGGCGCGCTGGCCGTGGCCTCGGGCATGGCCGCCATCACCTATGCCATCCAGACCCTGGCCGAGGCCGGCGACAACATCGTCTCGGTGGCCAAGCTCTACGGCGGCACCTACAACCTGCTGGCCCACACCCTGCCGCGCTTCGGCATCCAGACGCGCTTCGCCCCCCACGACGACGTGGCCGCCCTGGAAGCGCTGATCGACGAGCGCACCAAGGCGGTGTTCTGCGAGTCCATCGGCAACCCGGCGGGCAACATCGTCGACCTCCAGGCCCTGGCCGACGCCGCGCACCGCCACGGCGTGCCGCTGATCGTCGACAACACCGTGGCCACGCCCATCCTCTGCCGCCCCTTCGAGCACGGCGCGGACATCGTGGTGCACTCGCTGACCAAGTACATCGGCGGCCACGGCACCAGCATCGGCGGCATCGTGGTCGACTCCGGCAAGTTCCCCTGGGCGCAGCACAAGGACCGCTTCCCGCTGCTCAATACCCCGGACCCGTCCTACCACGGCGTGACCTATACCGAGGCCTTCGGCCCGGCCGCGTTCATCGGCCGCTGCCGCGTGGTGCCGCTGCGCAACACCGGCGCGGCGCTGTCACCGTTCAACGCCTTCCTCATCCTCCAGGGCCTGGAGACCCTCGCCCTGCGCATGGAGCGCCACTGCGAGAACGCCCTGAAGGTCGCCCACTACCTGGAGCAGCACCCGCAGGTGGCCTGGGTGAAGTACGCCGGCCTGCCCGACCACCCCGAGCACGCCCTGGCTAGGCGCTACATGGAGGGCAAGCCGGCGGCCATCCTGTCCTTCGGCATCCAGGGCGGCGCCGAGGCCGGCGCGCGCTTCATCGACGCGCTGAAGCTGGTGGTGCGCCTGGTCAACATCGGCGACGCCAAGTCCCTGGCCTGCCACCCGGCCAGCACCACCCACCGCCAGCTCAACGCCGAGGAACTGGCCCGCGCCGGAGTGAGCCAGGACATGGTGCGGCTGTCCATCGGCATCGAGCACAGCGACGACATCATCGCCGACCTCGCACAGGCCCTGGCCGCCGCCGCAGCTTGATATCCGCCGGGCGCGGCTCCAGATTGGGGAAATCACCCGCTGGAGCCGCGCCATGTCCGACCCCCTGCTGATTCCCTGCCCGTATTGCGGCGGGCTCAACCGCCTGCCGGCCGCGCGCCTGGGCGACCACCCGCGCTGCGGCCGCTGCAAGGGCGATGTGCTGCCGGGCAAGCCCTTCGCCGTCGACGAGGCCGGCTTCGCCGCCCAGCTCAAGGGCGACCTGCCGCTGCTGCTGGACGTCTGGGCCGACTGGTGCGGGCCGTGCAAGGCCTTCGCGCCGACCTTCGAGCAGGCCGCCGCGCGCCTCGCCGGGCGCTGCCGCCTGGCCAAGCTGGACAGCGAGGCCAACCAGCGCCTGGCCAGGCAGTTGGGCATTCGTTCCATCCCCAGCCTGATCCTGTTCAAGGGCGGCCGCGAAGTGGCGCGCCAGAGCGGCGCCCTGCCGCTGCCGCAACTGCTCGACTGGCTGGCCCGGCAGGGCCTGTGAGGCACCGCGACCGCTTCGGTCAGCGCGCCTGAGCGAAGCGGTCATTGCCCGCCACGGCAGGGCGGCTAGGCTTGCCTGAACAACACAAGAAACGGAGCCGCCCGATGTCCTTTCCCGTCGAATTCGTCCGCCAGATGACCGAAGAGCACATCGCCTTCGTCAAGCGCTGCGGACTCAAGGCCGAAATCCTCGAACGCGGCCACGTGCGCCTGTGCATGCCGCTGCACGGCAACGAGAACCACCTGGGCAACATGTACGCCGGCGCGCTCTTCACCCTCGCCGAGCTGCCCGGCGGCGTCATCACCCTGACCAGCTTCGACAGCCACCGCTTCTACCCCATCGTCAAGGAAGCCGGCCTGCGCTTCCGCCGCCCGGCGGCCAGCGACGTGCGGGTGGAGGCGCGCCTGGACGAGGCCGAGCTCCAGCGCATCGCCGAGGAAGCCACGCTCAACGGCAAGGCCGAGTACGTGCTGGAACTGCAACTCAAGGACATCCACGGCGAGGTAGTGGCCGAGAGCCGCGCCGTCTATCAGCTGCGCAGCCGTTGATCCGCGGCCCTTGCGCTGCGTCAACATGGGCGCGCGCAGCTGGGCCAGAGTGGTGGGACCGCCGGAGGATCCCACCATGCCCAAGCACATCCTGGTCGCCCACGATCTCAGCGTCGAAGCCGACGTCGCCGTGCGTCGCGCCGCGCAACTGGCCGCCGAACACGGCGCCCGCGTCAGCCTGCTGCACGTCATCGAACAACCCCTGGGCGCACCGCTGCTGGCCAAGGCCCGGCAGAGCGCCGTCGCCGCGCTGCAGGACAGCGCCCGCAGCGCTGGCCTGGCGGATTACCAGCCGCTGGTCGCCGAGGGCCGCCCGGCCAGCGTGATAGCCGCCACCGCGGCGGAGCTGCAGGCGGATCTGCTGGTCACCGGCACCCACCGCCAGGCGCTGGTGGAACGTTTCGACGGCACTACCCTGGAGCAGATCCTGCGCTGCAGCCGGGTGCCCGCGCTGCTGGTGGCCGACGCGCAGCTACGCCCCTACCGGCGGGCGCTCAGCGCCCTGGACTTCTCCGTCGGCGCCTGCCACGCCTGGCGCAGCGCCTGCGCCTGGCTGGCACCGGGCGGCGAACTGCTGGCCCTGCATGCCTACGACGCCGGCAACGACCCCGCGCGGCTGCGCGAGCGCCTGGACGAGCAGCGCGAACTGCTGGAGCAACTGATGCACGACGAGGGCCAGCAGGTGGGCGGCCCGCTGCCGCAGCTGGAGTGCCGGGTGAGTTCGATGGGGGTCCGCGAGGCGCTGGACCACAGCCTGGCCGACTGGCAGCCGCAGCTGCTGGTGCTTGGCAGCCGCGGCCGCGGCGCGCTGCAGCAGGCCCTGCTGGGCAGCACGGCGCGCTACTACCTGCGCCGGCCGCCTTGCGATTTGCTGGTTAGTGCTTGAAGAGCGGCTTCAGGCGGTAGGCGGTAGGCGGTAGGCGGTAGGCGGTAGGCGGTAGGCGGTAGGTGTCAGGCTTCGAGGAGGCCGTGCAGTTCGACGAACTGTTGCGTCAGTTTGTGGCGGGGGTCGAGGTAGATCAGGGGGGTGCAGGCCTGGTGGGATTCGCGCATTTTCACTGAGCTCATCAGGTAGACGGGCAGCACCGGCATTTCCTCTTCCACCAGTTCGTCGAGCAGTTGCTGCGGCAGGCTGGCGCGCGGCTGGAACTGGTTGACCACTATGCCTTCCACCTCCAGGTCCTCGTTGTGGTCTTCCTTCAGCTCCTCGATCTCGCGCAGCAGGCCGTACAGCGCCTGGCGGGAGAAGCTGTCGCAGTCGAAGGGGATCAGGCAGCGGTCGGCGGCGATCAGCGCGGAAACGGTGTAGAAGTTCAGCGCCGGCGGGGTGTCCAGGTAGATGCGGTCGTAGTCCTCGGCCAGCTCGTCGAGCAGTTTGCGCAGCTTGTTGATCTTGTGCTTGGCCTCGAGCTTGGGCTGCAGGTCGGCCAGCTCGGCGGTGGCGGTGACCACGTGGAGGTTGTCGAACGGCGTCTCGTAGATGTCCACCTTGCCCTTGCGGGCGAAGGGGCCGCTGGCCAGCGTCTGCTTGAAGAAGTCGGCGATGCCCATGGGCACGTCCTCGCCGGTCAGGCCGGTGAGGTAGTGGGTGGAGTTGCCCTGGGCGTCCAGGTCCACCAGCAGCGTGCGGTAGCCCTCGGCGGCGCTCACGGCGGCCAGGTTGCAGGCAATGCTCGACTTGCCGACCCCGCCCTTCTGATTGAAAACCACGCGACGCATGAGCACCCCTCCAAGCCGTTCAAGTGACACCGGATTCTATGCAATGCCCATGACGAGGGCGAGCACTTGCGCATGCCGCCGGGCGGCTAGGCCGCCGCGCCGCGGGTGACCAGCTCGATGAAGGCGAGCGCCGCCGGCGAGCTTTCGCTGCGCCGCCGCACCAGCCATACCGAACTGGTCGCGCCGGGGTCCAGCAGGGTGCGGTAGACCACCCCGTCCACCCGCGTGCGGCGGAACGAGCCGGGTAGCATGGACACGCCCAGGCCCGCCGCCACCAGGCCGATGATGGTCATGGCCTCGCCGGCCTCCTGGCTGATGCGCGGGGTGAAGCCGGCCTGCCGCGCCAGCGCCTGCAACTGGTCGTAGAGGCCGGTGCCGTAGCTGCGCGGGAAGAACACGAAGGGCTCGTCGGCCAGCGCCGCCAGCTCCAGGCCTTCCAGCGATTCGCGGGCCAGCGGGTGGTCGGCGCGCAGCACCGCCACCAGCGGCTCGCTGAACAGCTCCACCGCCTCCAGCGAGGCCGGCAGCTGGAAGGAGCGGATCACCCCGACCTGCAGGCGCTCTTCCTGCAGCGCCTCGACGATCTGCCGGCTGCTCATCTCCTGCAGGTCCAGGTGCACCTCGGGGTAGGCCTGGCGGAAGGCGTGGATGCTGCGCGGGATGGCCGAGGTGAAGGGCGCCGAGGCGGTGAAGCCGATGCGCAGCTCGCCCAGTTCGCCCTGGTGCGCACGGCGCGCCAGCAGCACCGCGCGGTCGACCTGGGCGAGCACCTGGCGGGCTTCGTCGAGGAACAGCCGGCCCGCCTCGGTCAGCGCCACCCGGCGGTTGGTGCGCTCCAGCAGGCGCGCGCCTATCTCCTCCTCCAGCGCCTGGATCTGCTGGCTCAGCGGCGGCTGGGAGATACCCAGGGCCTCGGCGGCGCGGCCGAAATGCAGTTCTTCGGCGACGGCGATGAAGTAACGCAGGTGGCGCAGCTCCATGGGGCACCTCAATGATTCGAATTACATATCAAACGTGTCGATCAATATATTGGAAATAATAAAAGCCCTTCCCTATCCTTGTCACATAAGCCCAACAACGACTTTCCACTTTCTGCCAGCCTGGCTGCGCGGGCCGTATTCGCTCGCCGCGAGGCGCACCCCTTCCCAGAATCGAGGTGAGTTGTGAGTCACTCTGCCGTGCGGGCTTCGTCGGATTCCGAACCCGCCTTGCTGCAGGCCGCCGAAGCGGCCAACCAGGCGCTGGCCGGCGCCGTGAACGACATCGAGAGCTACATCGAGAAAGGCACCCCGGCCTTTATGCGCACCTCGCTTGCGCTGTTCTCCGGCGGCTTCGCCACCTTCGCCCTGCTCTACTGCGTGCAGCCGATGATGCCGGTGCTGTCGCAGACCTTCGCCCTGTCCGCCGCCCAGAGCAGCCTGGTGCTGTCCATCGCGACCATCATGATGGCCCTCGGCCTGCTGGTCACCGGGCCGATTTCCGACGCCATCGGGCGCAAGCCGATCATGGTCGCCTCGCTGGCCTTCGCCGCCCTCTTCACCCTGGCCAGCGCGGTGATGCCCACCTGGCACGGGGTGCTGGCCATGCGCGCGCTGGTCGGCCTGTCGCTCAGCGGCCTGGCCGCGGTGGGCATGACCTACCTGAGCGAGGAAATCCACCCGCAGCACATCGGCCTGTCCATGGGGCTGTACATCGGCGGCAACGCCATCGGCGGCATGAGCGGCCGGCTGATCACCGGGGTGCTGGTGGACTTCGTGTCCTGGCACGCCGCCATCGCCATCCTCGGCGGCCTGGCGCTGCTCGCCGCCGTGGTGTTCTGGCGCATCCTCCCGGAATCGCGCAACTTCCGCCCCACGCCGCTGAACCTCCGGCAACTGGCCGACGGCTTCGCCTCGCACCTGCGCGATGCCGGCCTGCCCTGGCTGTTCCTCGAGGGCTTCCTGCTGATGGGCGCCTTCGTCACCCTGTTCAACTACATCGGCTACCGCCTGCTGGCCGACCCCTACCACCTGAGCCAGGCCGTGGTCGGCGTACTCTCGCTGGTGTACCTGGTGGGCATCTACAGCTCCGCCTGGGTCGGCTCGCTGGCCGACCGCCTGGGCCGGCGCAAGGTGCTCTGGGCGGTGATAGTGCTGATGCTCAGCGGCCTGCTGCTGACCCTGCTGCCGACGCTGCCGCTGATAGTCGCGGGCATGCTGCTGTTCACCTTCGGCTTCTTCGCCGCGCACTCGGTGGCCAGCAGCTGGATCGGCCGCCGCGCGCTGAAGGCCAAGGGCCAGGCCTCGTCGCTGTACCTGTTCAGCTACTACCTGGGCTCCAGCGTGGCCGGTACCACCGGCGGGGTGTTCTGGCACCACTTCGGCTGGACCGGCGTGGGCCTGTTCATCGCCGCGCTGCTGGCGGTCGCCGTGCTGGTGGCCCTGCACCTGGCGCGCCTGGCAATGTTACCGCGCACCCTTCCCGCTTTGAGCGCCTCGCACAATTGAGTATTTTCTACACACTCAATTGAAGTCATGTCGGCGACGGATATGCCAGTGTCGCCTCCAGATATGACATACCTGTGAACGCAACGCCTCTAGCCTGGGGCGTTGTGGCGCTTCTACCCAGAAATTTCGCGCCTACGACCAAGGTCGTAACAAAATATGGCGCACATCTTGCGTTCAGGAAAAGGAACACCTCGTTGGATTATCAAAACGGCTTCGGCTGCGCAGGACGCATTTCCTTCCTTTTCTCGCTGTAGGTAACGCATGAGCAGTACCCCATCCGCCGGTCTGGCCCAGGGCCTGAAGAACCGCCACGTCACCATGCTGTCCATCGCCGGGGCCATCGGCGCCGGCCTCTTCGTCGGCTCCGGCCACGCCATCGCCGAAGCCGGCCCGGGCGTCATGGTCTCCTACCTGGTCGCCGGCCTGCTGGTGGTCCTGGTCATGCGCATGCTGGCCGAAATGGCCGTCGCGCAGCCGGACAGCGGCTCCTTCTCCACCTACGCCGACCGCGCCATCGGCCACTGGGCCGGTTTCACCATCGGCTGGCTGTACTGGTGGTTCTGGGTGCTGGTGATCCCGCTGGAGGCCAACGCCGCCGCGGCCATCATCCACGCCTGGTTCCCCGGCGCGCCGGTCTGGGTGCTGGCCTTCGTGATCACCTCGGCACTGACCGTGACCAACCTGTTCAGCGTGAAGAACTACGGCGAGTTCGAGTTCTGGCTGGCGCTGATCAAGGTCGGCTCGATCATCGCCTTCCTGGTCCTGGGCTGCGCGGCCATCTTCGGCTTCTCGCTGAACACCGAGGTCAGCGGCATCAGCCACCTGTACGCCGAGGGCGGCTTCATTCCCAAGGGTTGGGGCGCCGTGCTGGCCGCCCTGCTGACCACCATGTTCTCGTTCATGGGCTCGGAGATCGTCACCATCGCCGCCACCGAGTCCAAGGACCCGGCGCAGCAGATCACCCGCGCCACCAACTCGGTGATCTGGCGTATTGCCCTGTTCTACCTGCTGTCGATCCTGATCGTGGTCTGCCTGGTGCCGTGGAACGACCCGCGCCTGGTGAGCATGGGCTCCTACCAGACCGTGCTGGACCAGCTGCACGTGCCCTACGCCAAGCTGATCGTCGACATCATCGTCCTGGTCTCGGTGACCAGCTGCCTGAACTCGGCGCTCTACACCGCCTCGCGGATGATGTACTCGCTGAGCAAGCGCGGCGACGCCCCGCGCATCGCCCAGGTGACCAGCGCCAGCCGCACCCCGGTGTACGCGGTACTGCTGTCCACCGCCATGGCCTTCCTGTGCACCTTCGCCAACTACCTGGCCCCGGCCGAAGTGTTCAACTTCCTGCTGGCCAGCTCCGGCGCCATCGCCCTGCTGGTGTACCTGGTGATCGCCATCTCGCAGCTAAACATGCGCAAGAAGCTGCTCGCCCAGGGCCACCAGCTGACGCTGAAGATGTGGCTGTTCCCCTGGCTGACCTGGGCGGTGATCCTGTTCATCGGCGCCGCGCTGGTGATCATGATGATCCGCCCGGACCACCGCATGGAGGTGGTCGCCACCGCCCTGCTGACCATAGTGGTGGTGTGCTCCGGCCTGCTGGTGTCGAACCGCCGCAAGGCCCAGCGCGCCGCCGGTATCGTCGCCGACGCCGCCTGAGCCATCGCGCCCATGAAAAAGCCCCGCCGATGGCGGGGCCTTTTCGTTGGGTGCATGTTTCGTAGGAGCGCGCCCTGCGCGCGAATCGCGGGCAGGGCCCGCTCCTACAGATTGGCAGCGAATTTCCCGCCCGGCCCGTAGGGCGCATAACGCCTACGGCGTTATCCGCCGCCATCCCCGGGCACCGATGCTCCGGCCGGCGGCGGATAACCGCGAACGGTTATTCGCCCTACGCGTCAGTGATACTGCGCCGACAGTTCGTGCACTGCCTCGAAGAAGGCGCCGGCATGGGCCGGGTCGACTTCCGGGGTGATGCCGTGGCCGAGGTTGAACACGTGGCCGCTGCCCTGGCCGTAGGCGCCGAGGATGCGCGCCACCTCGCGGCGGATGGCTTCCGGGTTGGCATAGAGCACCGACGGGTCCATGTTGCCCTGCAGTGCCACCTTGTCGCCGACACGGGCGCGGGCACTGCCGATGTCGCAGGTCCAGTCCAGGCCCAGGGCCTCGGCGCCGACCTCGGCCATGGACTCCAGCCACAGGCCGCCGCCCTTGGTGAAGAGGATCACCGGCACCTGGCGGCCGTCGTGCTCGCGGACCAAGCCGTCGACGATCTTCTTCATGTAGGCCAGGGAGAACTCCTGGTAGGCCGCCGACGACAGGCTGCCGCCCCAGGAGTCGAAGATCTGCACGGCCTGGGCGCCGGCGCGGATCTGCCCGTTGAGGTAGCTGGTCACCGACTGCGCCAGCTTGTCGAGCAGCGCGTGCATGGCCTGCGGGTTGTCGTAGAGCATCGCCTTGGACTTGCGGAAGTCCTTGCTGGAGCCGCCCTCGACCATGTAGGTGGCCAGGGTCCAGGGGCTGCCGGAGAAACCGATCAGCGGCACCCGGCCGTTCAGCTCGCGGCGGATGGTGCGCACTGCGTCCATGACGTAGCCCAGGTCCTTCTCCGGGTCGGGGATAGGCAGCGCCTCGATGTCCGCCAGGCTGGAGACCACCTTCCTGAAGCGCGGACCTTCGCCGGTCTCGAAGTACAGGCCCTGGCCCATGGCGTCGGGGATGGTGAGGATGTCGGAGAAGAGGATCGCCGCGTCCAGCTGCGGGTAGCGGTCCAGCGGCTGCAGGGTCACCTCGCAGGCCAGCTGCGGGTTCATGCACAGGCTCATGAAGTCCCCGGCCTTGGCGCGGGTGGCGCGGTATTCCGGGAGATAGCGGCCGGCCTGGCGCATCATCCACACGGGGGTGACGTCGACGGGCTGCTTGAGCAGGGCACGGAGGAAGCGATCGTTCTTCAGGGCAGTCATGGCGGCATCCGGCAAAAAAGTGCGGGCATTTTCGCAAAGCCCAAAGCAAAAGGCACGGCGGGGGCCGTGCCTTTTGTCCATCGCGGCATTCTGCCGCAGCGCCATGTGCCTTTGCTTTTCGTAGGAGCGAGCTTGCTCGCGAACCCTGGCCCCGCTGCGGGGTTTGTTCGCGAGCAAGCTCGCTCCTACAAAAGCAGGTGTCAGACGCCGAGGTAATCGAGGATGCCTTCCGCCGCAGTGCGCCCTTCGAAGATCGCCGTCACCACCAGGTCGGAACCGCGGACCATGTCGCCGCCGGCGAAGATCTTCGGGTTGCTGGTCTGGTGCTTGAACTGCGCGGCGGCCGGGGCGATGACGCGGCCCTGGTTGTCGATCTCGACCTGGTGCTCGTCGAACCAGGGAGCCGGGCTCGGGCGGAAGCCGAAGGCGATCAGCACGGCTTCGGCCGGGATGATCTCCTCGGAGCCCGGGATCGGCTCGGGGCTGCGGCGGCCGCGGGCGTCCGGTTCGCCCAGACGGGTCTCGACCACCTTCACGCCTTCCACCTTGTCCTCGCCGACGATGGCGATGGGCTGGCGGTTGAAGAGGAACTTCACGCCCTCTTCCTTGGCGTTCTTCACCTCTTTGCGCGAGCCGGGCATGTTCGCCTCGTCGCGGCGGTAGGCGCAGGTCACGGCCTTGGCGCCCTGGCGGATCGAGGTGCGGTTGCAGTCCATCGCGGTGTCGCCACCACCCAGGACCACCACGCGCTTGCCCTTCATGTCGACGAAGTCCTCGGGGGACTTCTCGAAGCCCAGGTTGCGGTTCACGTTGGCGATCAGGAAGTCCAGCGCGTCGTGCACGCCGGGCAGGTCCTCGCCGGGGAAGCCGCCTTTCATGTAGGTGTAGGTACCCATGCCCATGAACACCGCGTCGAACTCGTCGAGCAGTTGCTGCATGGTCACGTCCTTGCCGATCTCGGTGTTCAGGCGGAACTCGATGCCCATGCCGGTGAAGACTTCACGACGGCGGCTGAGCACGGTCTTTTCCAGCTTGAACTCGGGGATGCCGAAGGTCAGCAGGCCGCCGATCTCCGGGTTCTTGTCGAACACCACCGGGGTCACGCCGTTGCGCACCAGCACGTCGGCGCAGCCCAGGCCGGCCGGGCCCGCGCCGATCACCGCGACGCGCTTGCCGGTGGGCTTGACCTTGGACATGTCCGGGCGCCAGCCCATGGCGAAGGCGGTGTCGGTGATGTACTTCTCCACCGAACCGATGGTCACCGCGCCGAAGCCGTCGTTGAGGGTGCAGGCCCCCTCGCAGAGGCGGTCCTGCGGGCACACCCGGCCGCAGACTTCCGGCAGGGTGTTGGTCTGGTGCGACAGCTCGGCGGCGGCCAGGATGTTGCCTTCGGAAACCAGCTTCAGCCAGTTGGGGATGAAGTTGTGTACCGGGCACTTCCACTCGCAGTACGGGTTGCCGCAGCCGAGGCAGCGGTGAGCCTGGTCGGCCGCCTGCTGCGGCTTGAACAGGTCGTAGATTTCCACGAACTCGCGCTTGCGCTGGCGCAGCAGTTTCTTCTTCGGATCCTTGCGCCCGACTTCGATGAACTGGAAGTCATTGTTGAGACGTTCAGACATTTCAAGACCTCATTTACAGCGGCCGCAGGCTTCAGGCTGCGGGCCGCAGGCAAACTACACGGTAAGGGCCAGGCCGGCCTGCAGCCTGTGGCCTGGCGCCTATAGCGGCTTCACTGCGGGTTGGCACGGGTGCTGGTCAGCAGGGAACCGAGGCTGGCGGCCTTCGGTTTCACCAGCCAGAACCGACGCAGGTAGTCGTCGAGGTTCTCCAGCAGGTTCGCACCCCACTCGCTCGCCGTTTCCTCGACATATTCCACCAGGACCTTGCGCAGGTGGCTGCGCTGGGCCTCCATCGACTCGCCGCTGATCCGCTGGATTTCCACCAGCTCATGGTTCACACGGTCGACGAAGGTGTTGTCCATGTCCAGGACATAGGCGAAGCCCCCGGTCATGCCGGAGCCGAAGTTGTAGCCGGTCTTGCCCAGTACGCAGACGAAACCGCCGGTCATGTATTCGCAGCAGTGGTCGCCAGTGCCTTCCACCACCGCGTGGGCGCCGGAGTTGCGCACGCCGAAGCGCTCGCCCGCGGTGCCGGCGGCGAACAGCTTGCCGCCGGTGGCGCCGTACAGGCAGGTGTTGCCGAGGATGGCCGACTCCTGGGTCTTGAACGGGCTGCCCTTGGGCGGGGTGACCACCAGCTTGCCGCCGGTCATGCCCTTGCCCACGTAGTCGTTGGCGTCGCCTTCCAGGTACAGGTGCAGGCCGCCGGCGTTCCACACGCCGAAGCTCTGCCCCGCGGTGCCCTTGAAGCGGAAGGTGATCGGCGCCTTGGCCATGCCCTGGTTGCCGTGGACCTTGGCGATCTCGCCGGACACGCGCGCGCCGATGGAACGGTCGCAGTTGCAGATGTCCAGCGCGTACTCGCCACCCTTGGCGCCTTCGATGGCGCCGCGGGCCAGCTCGACCATCTTCTCGGCCAGCAGGCCCTGGTCGAACGGCGGGTTCTTCTCCACTTCGCAGAACTGCGGCTTCTCGGCCGGGATCAGGTCGCTGCCCAGCAGCGGCGTGAGGTCGAGGTTGCCCTGCTTGGCGGTCTCGCCGGGCAGGATTTCCAGCAGGTCGGTGCGCCCGATCAGCTCGGCGAGGCTGCGCACGCCCAGCCTGGCCAGCCACTCGCGGGTCTCGCTGGCGATGAAGGTGAAGAAGTTCGTCACCATCTCGACGGTGCCGATGAAGTGGTCCTTGCGCAGCTTGTCGTTCTGGGTGGCCACGCCGGTGGCGCAGTTGTTCAGGTGGCAGATGCGCAGGTACTTGCAGCCCAGGGCGATCATCGGCGCGGTGCCGAAGCCGAAGCTCTCGGCGCCGAGGATGGCCGCCTTGATCACGTCCAGGCCGGTCTTCAGGCCACCGTCGGTCTGCACGCGGACCTTGCCGCGCAGGTCGTTGCCGCGCAGGGTCTGGTGCGCCTCGGCCAGGCCGAGCTCCCACGGGCTACCGGCGTACTTGATGGAGGTGATGGGCGAGGCGCCGGTACCACCGTCGTAGCCGGAGATGGTGATCAGGTCGGCATAGGCCTTGGCCACGCCGGCGGCGATGGTGCCCACGCCCGGCTCGGAGACCAGCTTCACCGACACCAGCGCCTGCGGGTTGACCTGCTTGAGGTCGAAGATCAGTTGCGCCAGGTCCTCGATGGAGTAGATGTCGTGGTGCGGCGGCGGAGAGATCAGGGTCACGCCGGGCACCGCATAGCGCAGGCGGGCGATCAGGCCGTTGACCTTGCCGCCGGGCAGCTGGCCGCCCTCGCCGGGCTTGGCGCCCTGGGCCACCTTGATCTGCAGGACCTCGGCGTTGACCAGGTATTCCGGGGTCACGCCGAAGCGGCCGGTGGCCACCTGCTTGATCTTCGAGCTCTTCAGCGTGCCGTAGCGCGCCGGGTCCTCGCCGCCCTCACCGGAGTTGGAACGCCCGCCAAGGCGGTTCATCGCCTCGGCCAGGGCCTCGTGGGCCTCCGGCGACAGCGCGCCGAGGGAGATGCCGGCGGCGTCGAAGCGCTTGAAGATCGACTCCAGCGGCTCGATCTCGTCGAGGCTCAGCGGCTGCTCGACGGGCTTCACCTGCAGCAGGTCGCGGAGCATCGACACCGGGCGCTTGTCCACCAGCGCGGTGTATTCCTTGAACTTCTCGTAGTCGCCCTGTTGCACGGCGGCCTGCAGGGTGTTGACCACGTCCGGGTTGTAGGCGTGGTACTCGCCGCCGTAGACGAACTTCAGCAGGCCGCCCTGCTGGATCGCCTTGCGGTTGTTCCAGGCCTCGCCGGCCAGCAGTTTCTGCTCGTTCTCGATGTCGAGGAAGCGCGCGCCCTGGATGCGGCTGGGCACGCCCGGGAAGCACAGGCCGGTGACCTCGTCGGACAGGCCGATCGCCTCGAACAGCTGGGCGCCGCGGTACGAAGCCACGGTGGAGATGCCCATCTTCGAGAGGATCTTCATCAGGCCCTTGGAGATGCCCTTGCGGTAGTACTTGAACACCTCGTAGAGGTCGCCCAGCACTTCACCGGTGCGGATCAGGTCGGCCAGCACCTCGTAGGCGAGGAACGGGTAGACCGCGGAGGCGCCGAAGCCCACCAGCACCGCGAAGTGGTGCGGGTCACGGGCGGTGGCGGTCTCCACCAGGATGTTGGAGTCGCAGCGCAGGCCGGTCTGCACCAGGCGATGGTGCACGGCGCCCACGGCCAGGGCCGCGTGCACCGGCAGCTTGCCGGGGGCGATGTGGCGGTCGGACAGCACCAGCAGCACCTTGCCGGCGCGCACGGCTTCCTCGGCCTGGTCGGCGATGTTGCGCACGGCCGCTTCCAGGCCGACGGTCTCGTCGTAGTTCAGGTCGATGTGGTGACGGTCGAAGCCCGGGCGCTCCAGGTTCATCAGGCTGCGCCACTTCGCCGGGGAGATCACCGGGGTGGTCAGGATGGCCTGGTTGGCGTGGTGCGGCGACTCTTCGAAGATGTTCTGCTCGACGCCCAGGCAGGTTTCCAGGGACATCACGATCGCCTCGCGCAGCGGGTCGATCGGCGGGTTGGTGACCTGGGCGAAGACCTGGCGGAAGTAGTCGTAGGGCGAGCGGATGCGCTTGGACAGCACCGCCATCGGGGTGTCGTCGCCCATCGAGCCGACCGCTTCCTGGCCCTGCTCGGCGAGCGGGCGCAGCACCTGGTCACGCTCCTCGAAGGTGACCTGGAACATCTTCATGTACTGCTTGAGCTGGTCGCTGTCGTAGCTGGCCACGCCCTGGTCGTCCTCCAGGGTCGCCTGGATGCGCAGCGCGCTCTGGCGCAACCACTGCTTGTAGGGGTGGCGCGACTTCAGGCGGTTGTCTATGTCCTCGGTCTGCAGCAGCTGGCCGGTCTCGGTGTCCACCGCGAGGATCTGCCCCGGGCCGACGCGGCCCTTGGCCAGCACGTCCTCGGCCTTGTAGTCCCACACGCCGATTTCCGAGGCCAGGGTGATGTAGCCGTTCCTGGTGGTGACCCAGCGCGCCGGGCGCAGGCCGTTGCGGTCGAGCAGGCACACGGCATAGCGGCCGTCGGTCAGCACCACGCCGGCGGGGCCGTCCCACGGCTCCATGTGCAGCGAGTTGAATTCATAGAACGCGCGCAGGTCGGCGTCCATGGTCTCGACGTTCTGCCAGGCCGGCGGAATGATCATGCGCAGGCCGCGGAACATGTCCATGCCGCCGGTGACCATCAGCTCGAGCATGTTGTCCATGCTGGAGGAGTCCGAACCCACGCGATTGACCAGCGGGCCCAGCTCGTCGAGGTTCGGCATGAACTCGTTGGTGAACTTGCTGCGCCGGGCCTGGGCCCAGTTGCGGTTGCCGGTGATGGTGTTGATCTCGCCGTTGTGCGCCAGCAGGCGGAACGGCTGGGCCAGCGGCCACTTCGGCAGGGTGTTGGTGGAGAAGCGCTGGTGGAAGACGCAGATGGCGGTCTTCAGGCGCTCGTCCGAGAGGTCCGGATAGAAGGCGGCGAGGTCCGCCGGCATCATCAGGCCCTTATAGATGATGGTCTTGTGCGAGAAGCTGCAGACGTAGTGGTCGGCATCCGCGGCGTTGGCCACCGAGGAACGGCGGCGGGCGCAGAACAGCTTCACGGCGAAGTCCTGGTCGGACAGGCCTTCGCCGCCGACGAACACCTGCTCGATCTGCGGCAGGCGCTCCAGGGCCAGGCGGCCGAGCACGCTGGTGTCGATCGGCACCTTGCGCCAGCCGACCAGTTGCAGGCCTTCGGCCTCGATCTCGCGGTTCATGTTCGCGCGAGCGGCCTCGGCCTTCACCGGGTCCTGGTTGAAGAAGACCATGCCCACCGCATACTGGGCGGGCAGGTCGGTCGCGAATTCGGCCTTGGCCACCGCACGCAGGAACTCGTCGGGCTTCTGGATCAGCAGCCCACAGCCGTCCCCGGTCTTCCCGTCCGCGTTGATCCCACCTCGGTGGGTCATGCAGGTCAGTGCTTCGATGGCGGTTTGCAGAAGTTCATGGCTTGGCTCGCCCTGCATATGGGCGATCAGGCCGAATCCGCAGTTATCCTTGAACGTCTCAGGATGGTACAGACCTGCTTTCATAGGGAACTCTCACCGGCAAAACTTTTTTAATTCAGCGACTTCGCCTGTCTTCTCGCTCAAGCGGCAAGTTTCCGACAGGCAAAGGGAGGCCATTGTACATAGGTAAAAGGCGCGTCACAAATTTTTGGCGAGGGGCTGAAACTGAATGTCGCATTCCTGAAAGAAAAAACCCGCCAGTCGTGCTTGTGACTGGCGGGTTTTCATTTTTGCGACAGTGCCGTCAGTGGGCGCCGGCGATTTCCTGCTGGATGCTGGCGAAGGTGCGCGGCCAGGGTTTGCCGCCCTGGGCCTTGGCCGACAGGCTCTTCACCGCGGCCTGGGCGGCGGCGCGGCTGGGGAAGCTGCCGTAGGTCACCACGTAGAACGGCTTGCCCTGCAGGGTCTTGCGGAAGTAGCGGTACTCGCCGCCACCCTGCTTGCTGATGTAGGCCTTGGCGCTGGCCTCGGAGCCGGTGCCCAGTACCTGCACAGCATAATTCCCCGCGGGCTGCGAGCGATACCACTGGCTGCCGGCACCACCGGCGGCGGCGCTGGCCTTGGCCGGGGCGGCGGCAGGCTTGCTCGGCGCCGCCTTGGCCACGGCCTTGGGCTCGGCCGGCTTGGCCGCGGGCTTGGCGACCGGCTTGACCGGCTCGGCCTTGGCCACCGGCTTGCTGGCCGGCGCCGGCACGGGAGCCGGCGCCGAAACCACCGGCTGCGCCGGAGCGCTCGCCACGCTCGGCGCCGGCGGCACCGGGTTCAGCGGTTGCGCCGCGCTCTTGCCGGCCAGCGGCGCGAGCGGCGGTGCGGAGGTGGTCACGGTCGGCGGCACGCCTGGCGCGGGCATGGCGCCCTCGTCGGCATCTTCCTGGCCACCGGCCTGGGCCATGGGCTCGCGGATCACCGGCTGGGCCTCGCCCACCAGCGGCAGCGGCACCGGCTGGTTGGAGCCGGCGAATTCCACCGAGGGGCCGGAACCCGAGGCCGGCGCCTGGGCGGCGCCCGGTTGCGCGGCGGAGCCCATCGGCAGTTGCGCGGAAGCCTGGGTGGCGGCGCTATCCGGCTTGCTGGTGCGGCCCTGCATGAACCAGGCGGCGACCACGCCGATGGCGACCACGCCGAGGATCAGCAGATGCTTCTTCGGCAGGCGCAGGCCGGCGCCGGGGGCAGCCTTGCGGGCACCACCACGGTCGGCCAGCATCGCCTCGATCAGGGCATCGCGGGCCACCTGGTTGATCGAGCCCGGCCAGCCGCCGGATTGCTCGTGGATGTCGGCCAGCAGGTCGTCGGAAATCAGCTCCGCGCCCTGGCCGGCGCCTTCCAGGCGCTGCGCCAGGTATTCGCGGGTCTCTTCCTCGCTGTAGGGCTGCAACTCGATGGCGTGGAAGCGTTCCTCGCCCTCGGACAGCGCCTCCAGCCGCGACAGCAGCTCGGGCTCGCCGAACAGGAACACGTGCAGGCGCGCCTCGCTGTTGCCGGCGGCCAGCAACAGCAGCACTTCGAGGGCGCCGTCGCGCAATTGCTCGGCATCGTCCACCAGCAGGTAGACGTCCTGCCCGGTGATCGCCAGCTGGGCGACCTTGGCCAGGATGGCCTCGATGCTCACCTGAGTGATGCCCAGGCCCTGGGCCAGCTGGCGCATCAGGGTGGCCTCGTCGGCCGCCGAGCGGCCGGAGATCACCACGCTGGACACCGCGTCCTTGTTGGTGCTGGCCACCAGGGCCTGGCGCAGCAGGGTCTTGCCGCTGCCCAGGGGACCGGTCACCGCCAGCAGCAGGTGGCTGTAGCGCGCCAGGTGGTGCAGTTGGCCCAGCACCGGCTTGCGCTGTGCCGGGAAGAACTTGAAGCCAGGAACCCGCGGAGCGAAGGGGTCGTGGCTGAACTGGTAGTGGGCCAGGAAGGCCTCATCGGCATGCAAGCTGGACATGGGACCTCAATGTTCTCCTAACTGATCGACCAGGGCCTGGTAATCAGCACGCAGGGTTTCTTCCAGAATCTCACGAGGGAAGTCCGCAGTGACCACCGCATCCCCCAGCCCTTTCAGCAATACGAGGCGCAGACGGCCGTCGAGCACCTTCTTGTCCACCGCCATGTGCTCGAGGAAGTCCCCGGCGCTCATTTCCTTCGGCGGCACTACCGGCAGTTTCGCCCGCTGCAGCAGGCGCACGCCACGATCGCGCTCGGCGGCGGTCAGCCAGCCCAACAGATGCGACATCTGCAGTGCCATCACGGTTCCCGCGCCCACGGCTTCGCCGTGCAGCCAGACGCCATAGCCCATGTGGGTCTCGATGGCGTGGCCGAAGGTGTGGCCCAGGTTCAGGGTAGCGCGCACCCCGGACTCCCGTTCGTCGGCGCCCACCACGCGTGCCTTGGCCGCGCAGGAACGCTCGATGGCTTCGGCCAGGGCGGCGGAGTCGAGCGCCAGCAGCGCATCGACGTTGTCTTCCAGCCAGGCGAGGAAGGGCTCGTCGCAGATCAGGCCGTACTTGATGACTTCCGCCAGGCCGGCGGACAGCTCGCGGGCCGGCAGCGTACGCAGCGAGGCGGCGTCGATGACCACCGCCTGCGGCTGGTAGAAGGCGCCGATCATGTTCTTGCCCAGCGGGTGGTTGATGCCGGTCTTGCCGCCCACCGAGGAGTCCACCTGGGACAACAGGGTGGTCGGCACCTGGATGAAGTCGACGCCGCGCTGGTAGCAGGCGGCGGCGAAGCCGGTCATGTCGCCGACCACGCCGCCGCCGAGGGCGATCAGGGTGGTCTTGCGGTCATGCCGCGCCTGCAGCAGGGCATCGAAGATCAACTGCAGGGTTTCCCACTGCTTGTAGGCCTCGCCATCGGGCAGGACCACGGCGATCTGCGCGTAGTCGGCCAGCGTCTTCTGCAGGCGCGCCAGGTACAGCGGGGCGATGGTCTCGTTGGTGACGATGGCGACCTGCCGCCCACGGATGTAGGGCGCGAAATGGCGCGGGTCGTCCAGCAGCCCTTCGCCGATGTGGATCGGGTAGCTGCGGTCGCCGAGATCGACAGTGAGTGTGCGCATGAAGCCCCCAGACAGGAAAGGGCACTAGGATAACGCAGAACCGGGCGCCCTTTAATGGCGCTCCAGCCTGCGCAGGCGATCGAGTATCTCCAGCACCACCAGGCGCGGCGGCCGCTCGTCGGTTTCCACCACCACGTCGGCGACTTCCCGGTAGAGCGGATCGCGCAGGGCCATGAGGTCGCGCAGGATCTGCCCCGGGTTGGGCTTCTGCAGCAGCGGCCGGTTCTTGTCGCGGGCGGTGCGGGCGATCTGCTGGTCGACCGAGGCGTGCAGGTAGACCACCTTGCCGCCGGCCTTGAGCGCGGCGCGGTTGGCCTCGCGCAGCACGGCGCCGCCGCCGGTGGCGATCACCACGCCATCGCCGTCGCAGAGCTCGGCGAGCATGGCGGTTTCCCGCTCACGGAAGCCGGCCTCCCCCTCGACGTCGAAGATCCAGGGGATGTTGGCTCCGCAGCGCTGTTCGATCTCCTTGTCGGAGTCCTTGAAGTCGAGGTGCAGCTCTTTGGCAAGAAGACGCCCGATGGTGCTCTTTCCAGCACCCATCGGGCCTACCAGAATCAAATTGGGCACGGCATTGATCAACGATCGATGGCAATGGCCTGATTATTCATGATCCGGGGAGTGAGGAAAACCAGAAGCTCGTTCTTGGTGTCCTGCACGTAGTCGTTCTTGAACAGGCGGCCGACGACCGGTACGTCGCCGAGGAACGGTACCTTGGAGGTGGTCTTGGTCTGGGTGTTGGAGAACACCCCGCCGATGACGATGGTTTCACCGTCGTTGACCAGCACCTTGGCGTTGACCTCGTTCTTCTTGATCGGCGGTACGCCGAGCAGCGCGTTCTGGTAGTCGGGCTCGTCCTTGTTCACCTTGACCTGCATGATGATGCGGTTGTCCGGGGTGATCTGCGGGGTAACCTCCAGGGACAGCGCGGCCTCCTTGAACGACACCGAGGTGGCGCCGCTGGAGCTGGCTTCCTGGTAGGGAATCTCCGAGCCCTTGAGGATCTTCGCGGTTTCCTTGTCCGAGGTGACCACCTTGGGCTGCGACACCACTTCGCCGTTGCCGGTCTTCTCCATGGCGTTGAGCTGCAGGTCCAGGGTGGTGTTGTCGGTGACGAAGCCGATGCCGATGCCGGAGGTCGGCGTCGCAGTGGTCACGCCCAGGTCGACGAAGGTGTTGGTCGCGCTGTTGGTGCCGCCGCTGATGTTGAAGTTGCCGCGGTTGTTCAGCGAACCGCCCCACTGCACCCCCAGCTCCTTGGTGTAGTCGACGCTGGCCTCGACGATGCGCGCCTCGATCATCACCTGGCGTACCGGGATGTCCAGCTGCGAGACGATGCGGCGCAGCTCGTCCAGGCGGTCCTGGGTCTGGTAGGCGATGATCGCGTTGGTGCGGTCGTCGACGGTGATGGAGCCACGGTTGTCGCTACCGGCGGCAGGCTGGGCGCCCGGACCGGAGCTGGTGCCGGTGACGGACTGGAACAGCTTGGCGATGTCGGAGGCCTTGGCGTAGTTCACCTGGATCAGTTCGCGGCGCAGGGGCGCAAGTTCAGCGATCTGCTTCTGCGCTTCCAGCTCCTGGCGCTCGCGCGCGGCGATCTCGTCGGCCGGCGCCACCAGCAGCACGTTGCCGACCTTGCGCTTGTCCAGGCCCTTGGTCTTGAGCACCAGGTCCAGTGCCTGGTCCCAGGGCACGTTCTGCAGGCGCAGGGTGATGTTGCCCTGCACGGTGTCCGAGGCCACCAGGTTGAGGTCGGTGAAGTCGGCGATCAGCTGCAGCACCGAGCGCACGTCGATGTCCTGGAAGTTCAGCGACAGTTTCTCGCCGGTGTAGGCGAAGCTGTCCTTCTTGCGCTTCTCGGCATCGCCGGCGGTCATCGGCTTGATGCTGACGGTCATGCGGTTGTCGGTCTGGAACACCAGGTAGTCGTACAGGCCGCTGGGCTCGATGACGATGCTGGCCTTGTCGCCGGCCGCCGAGGCGTTGACGAACTGCACCGGGGTGGCGAAGTCCTTCACGTCCAGGCGCACGCGCAGGCTGTCGGGCAGCTGGGTGCGCGGGAAGTCCAGGCGGATCTTGCCGCCCTGCTCCTGGATGTCGGGGCTGACGCTCGGGTCGGACAGGTCGATGACCACGTTGCCCTCGCCCTGCTCGCCGCGCTGGAAGTCGATGTTGCGGATCGCCTTGCCCACCGGCACATAGGGCTTGGGCTGCACCGGGCGGGGCGCCGCGGCATAGGCCGGGGCCGCGGCTGGCGCGGAGCTGGCCGCCGCGACCGGCGCACCGCCGCCCTGGCCGACCAGGATGATCAGGTTGTTGCCCTGGGTACGGGTGGAGTACGGCACTAGGCTGGTCAGGTTGATGATCAGGCGGGTGCGGTCCTTGGCCTCGACCACGGTCAGGCTGCGCGCGTTGCCCACGCCCAGCTCGCGGTTCTTGCTGCCCAGCTTGTTCTGCACGCCCGGCAGGTCCAGCGCGATGCGCGCCGGCTGCTCGATGGTGTAGCCACGCGGCGCGGTCACCGGCTCGTCGAAGCCCAGCTTGAGCTCCACGCGATCCCCCGGCAGCGACGCCACGTCGACGCTCTGCAGGTTGGCGGCGAGCAGGCTCGGCGCGAAAAGGCCGGCCAACAGGGCGAGGCCCAGGCGGGTCATAGTTCTGTTCATCGTCGTCTGTATCCGTCGTGCAGACAGCAGTTTGTTATCCATGGTCATCCCCGCCCTTAGGAGCGCTCCTTGAGAGTCAGGCTGCGCGGACGTTCGAGCCAGCCACCCTCACCGTCAGGAACGATCTCGACTACATCGATCTTGCCTTCGCTGATGGAAACGATCTTTCCATCGTTGCGCCCCAGGTAATCGCCGACCTTGACCCGGTGCACCCCTCCTGCACCGCGGACCAGGGCGAACGTACCCTCCTGATTGGACAGCGTGCCCACCATCTCGAAGGTCTCGATGTTGAAACCCTCGAGGAACTGCTTGACCCGCGTTTCGTCGGGCTTGACCACCTTGGAGCCCTTCTGCTTGATCGCCAGGTCGATCTTCACCGGCGGCTGGAACGGACTGCGCAGGGACGAGGCGTTGTAGGTGAAGGCCTCGTAGGGCTGGAACTTGGGCAGGGGCTCGATGGCGCCCTTGGGCCGCGCACGGACCTCGTCCATGTACGCCTGCAGGTCGGCGAAATCGCCGCCCGCACCGCAGCCGTTCAGGCTGAGCAGCAACAGACCACAGAGCATCAGGCGCTTGTTCATTTCTTCGCCCCCGCCTTGTTGGCCGCCGGCTTGGCCTGCACGCCCTTGTCGTTGTAGCGGTAGGTCTTGGCCACGATGGTCATGCGCAGCTTGGTGGTACTGTCCGCACTCACGGGTTTGATCTCGAAGTCGTGCAGGGTGACGATCCGCGGCAGGCTGGCCACGCCGCTGACGAAGGTCGCCAGGTCGTGGTAGCCGCCGACCACGCTGATCTGTATCGGCAGCTCGATGTAGAACTGCTGGGTGACTTCCGGCAGCAGCTTGATCTCTTCGAACTCCAGGCCGCTACCCAGGCCGGTACGGGTGATGTCCTCGAGCAGCCCGGGCACCTCGGTGTCGCTGGGCAGCTGGCGCAGCAGGGCGCCGAAGGACTCTTCCATCTCCTTCATCTGGTTCTTGTAGGCTTCCAGGTTGGCCGCCTGGAAGGCCTTGGTGCCGAACTGCTGCTTGAGCGTCTCTTCCTCGGCCCGGCGCTGGTCCAGCTCGCCTTGCAGGTCCTTGAGGTGGAACTGGTAGCCGAGCACCAGCACCAGCACCATCAGCAGCGCGCCGGCGATCACCTTGACCGCGGCGGGCCAGGAACCGACGTTGTTGAAGTCCAGCTCGTTGATGTCGATCTTGCGCAGGCTTTGCAGGGAATCGGCCAGACTCATTTCTTGGCTCCTTGCGCGACTGTCTTCTTCTCCTGCTCCTTGACCTTCTCGCCGGGCTGCGTCTGCTGCACGGTGAGCTGGAAGGTGTTGGCCTGGTCGACGGCGCCCTGGGTGATCGCCTTGACCTCGGTGAGGTTGGGCGAGGTCAGCCAGTCGGAGGCGTCCAGGTTGCGCATCAGGTTGGACACGCGATTGTTGGACTCGGCGGCGCCGGCGATGGCGATGGTGTGGCCGTTCATCTTCAGGCCGGTGTAGTACACGCCATCGGGCAGGGTCCGCACCAACTGGTCGAAGACGCGCCCGATGATCGGCCGGTTGCCCTGCAGGTCCTGGATGATCTTCATCCGTTCCAGCAGTTGCTGGCGACGCGTCTTCAGCTCGCTGATCTCCTTGATGCGCGCGTCCAGCACGGCGATTTCCTTGCGCAGGAAGTCGTTGCGCGCACTCTGGTTCTCGATCGCCGAGCTGAAGTACTGGTCACCGAGGAAGACCAGGCCGCCGGACAGCAGCAGCACGCCGCCCAGGGCGATCAGGAAGCGCTGCTTGCGCTCCTCGCGCAGCTGCTCCCGCCATGGCAGTAGGTTGATGCGCGCCATCAGTCGAAACTCCTCATCGCCAGACCGCAGGCAATCATCAGCGCCGGCGCGTCACTGGCCAGCGCCCCGGCATTCACCTTGCCGCTCAGCACCATGTCGGCGAAGGGGTTGGCCACCAGCGTCGGGGTGCCGATCTTCTGCTGGATGAGCCGGTCCAGGTCGGGAATCGAGGCCGTGCCGCCGGCGAGCAGGATGTAGTCGACGTCGTTGAATTGGCCCGCGGCGAAGAAGAACTGCAGGGAGCGCGAGACCTGCTGCACCACCGCATCCTTGAACGGTTGCAGCACTTCGCTGTCGTAGTCATCCGGAAGACCACCCTGCTTCTTGGCCAGGCCGGCTTCCTCCACCGACAGGCCGTAGCGGCGCTGGATCTCCTCGGTGAGCTGGCGGCCACCGAACAGCTGCTCGCGGGTATAGATGGTGCGGCCGTGGTGCAGGACGCTGAGGGTGGTCATGGTGGCGCCGATGTCGACCACCGCGACGGTCAGCTCGTCGGCGTTGCCGCCCAGCTGGTCGCCGAGCAGGCCGAAGGCGCGCTCCAGCGCATAGGCCTCGACGTCCACCACCTTGGCGGTGAGCCCGGCCAGGGCCAGCGCGGCCTCGCGCACCTCGACGTTCTCCTTGCGGCAGGCCGCCAGCAGCACGTCGACGCGTTCGGCATTGCGCGCGGAGACGCCCTGGACCTCGAAGTCGATGGCGACCTCCTCCAGGGGGTAGGGAATGTACTGGTCGGCCTCGATCTTGAGCTGGTTCTCCAGCTCGTCCTCGGAAAGCCCGCCGTCCATCTCGATGGTCTTGGTGATGACCGCCGAGCCGGCGACCGCCACGGCAGCCGTCTTCACGCCGGTGCGCGCCTTGGCGACCACCCGCGACAGCGCCTGGCCGACCCCTCCAGTTCGGCGATGTTTTTCTCGACCACCGAGTTCGGCGGAAGCGGCTCGACGGCGTAGGCCTCTACCTTGTAGCGCCCGCCCGAACGGCTCAACTCGAGGAGTTTGACCGAAGTCGAACTGATGTCGATCCCCAGCAGTGTGTTCGCTTTCTTAGTGAAGAGCCCTAGCACGACTGATTTCCTATCAGCATCCGAGACTTACGGACGATTTATGTTTTTTGACATTAGATACCAGACTTGACACCCGCGCAAATAGCTCGCCGGCAAAAAAACTGCTTATAATGTGATCAGCTTTTCCCTTTTCGCCGCGCCTTTCGCTTAACTCTCTCTTTTCCCTGGAAATCCAAGACCTGCCAATGCGCCTGCTGAAGTTTCTGTGGTGGACTTGCGTCACCCTTTTTTGTGGAGTGCTGCTCGGTTTAAGTGGCGCCTACCTGTACCTGAGCCCCAGCCTGCCTTCGGTCGACGCCCTGCGCAACGTGCAGCTGCAGATTCCGCTGCGGGTTTACAGCAGTGATAACAAATTGATAGCAGAGTTCGGCGAGATGCGCCGCACGCCTATCCGTTTCGCTGACATCCCCCGGATTTCATCCATGCCCTTCTGTCGGCAGAGGACGACAATTTCGCCAACCATTATGGCGTGGACGTGAAGAGCCTGATGCGCGCTGCCGCGCAATTATTGTCGACCGGTCACATCCAGACCGGCGGTAGCACCATCACCATGCAGGTGGCGAAGAACTACTTCCTCACCAACGAGCGCAGCTTCTCGCGCAAGATCACCGAAATCCTCCTGGCCCTGCAGATCGAGCGCGAACTGACCAAGGACGAGATCCTCGAGCTGTACGTCAACAAGATCTACCTCGGCAACCGCGCCTACGGCATCGAGGCCGCCGCCCAGGTGTACTACGGCAAGTCGATCAAGGAGTTGAGCCTGGCGCAGATGGCGATGATCGCCGGCCTGCCCAAGGCGCCTTCGCGCTACAACCCGCTGGCCAACGCCAGCCGCAGCCTCGAGCGGCGCAACTGGATCCTCGAGCGGATGAACAAGCTCGGCTTCATCGACCAGGCCCGCTACCAGGAGGCCGTCGCCGAGCCGGTGGGCGCCTCCTACCACGTGGCGAGCCCGGAGCTGGCGGCCCCCTACATCGCCGAGATGGCCCGCGCCGAGATGGTCGGCCGCTACGGCGGCAACGCCTATACCGAGGGCTACCGGGTCTACACCACGGTGCACAGCGACCTGCAGCAATACGCCAACGACGCCCTGCGCGAAGGCCTGCAGGAATACGACCAGCGCCACGGCTACCGCGGCCCCGAGGCGCGCCTGCCGGGCAAGTCGCTGGACGCCTGGCGCCTGGCCGTGGCCCAGCAGCGCCCGATCGGCGGCCTGGAGCCGGCCATCGTCACCCGCGTGGAGAAGAGCGGCGTGATGGTCGTCACCCGCGACGGCAAGGACGACACCATCAGCTGGGACAACATGAAGTGGGCCCGCCCCTTCCTCAGCAGCAACAGCATGGGCCCGGCGCCGCGCCAGCCCGGCGACGTGCTGCAGCCCGGCGACGTGATCCGCGTGCAGCGCAAGGACGACGGCGCCCTGCGCCTGACCCAGGTGCCGGCGGCGCAGAGCGCGCTGGTCTCGCTGAACCCGGACAACGGCGCCATCATGGCCCTGGTCGGCGGCTTCTCCTTCGAGCAGAGCAGCTACAACCGCGCCGTCCAGGCCAAGCGCCAGCCCGGCTCCAGCTTCAAGCCGTTCATCTACAGCTGCGCGCTGGACAATGGCTTCACCGCCGCCAGCCTGGTCAACGATGCGCCCATCGTGTTCGTCGACGAGTACCTGGACAAGGTCTGGCGGCCGAAGAACGACACCAACACCTTCCTCGGCCCCATCCCCCTGCGCGAGGCACTGTACAAGTCGCGCAACATGGTCTCGATCCGCACCCTGCAGGCCCTGGGCGTGGCGCGCGCGCGCCAGTACATCAGCCGCTTCGGCTTCGACGCCCAGGAACTGCCGCCGAACCTGTCCATGGCGCTGGGCACCGCGACCCTGACGCCCCTGGAGATCGCCGGCGCCTGGAGCACCTTCGCCAACGGCGGCTACAAGATCAGCCCCTACGTGGTCGAACGCATCGAAAGCCGCGACGGCCAGGTGCTGTACCAGGCCAACCCGCCCAGCGTGCCGGTGGAGGACAACCCGCAGGTCGCCGACAAGGAGGCCGCGCAGCCCGTCGCCGCGCCGGCGCAGGACGATGACCCGGCCCATGCGAAAACCACCCTCGAACCGGCCCCGGCCGAGCGCATCATCGACGCCCGCACCGCCTACATCATGACCAGCATGCTGCAGGACGTGATCAAGCGCGGTACCGGCCGCCGTGCCCTGGCGCTCAAGCGCGACGACCTGGCCGGCAAGACCGGCACCACCAACGACTCCAAGGATGCCTGGTTCTCCGGCTTCAACGCCGACTACATGACCACCGTATGGGTCGGCTTCGACCAGCCGGAAAGCCTCGGCCGCCGCGAGTTCGGCGGCAACGTGGCGCTGCCGATCTGGATGCGCTACATGGGCGCGGCGCTCAAGGACAAGCCCTCGCACACGCTGCCCGAGCCCTCCGGCCTGGTCAGCCTGCGCATCGACCCGCTCAGCGGCCGCGCCGCGCCGCCGGGCACACCGGGCGCCTACTTCGAGCTGTTCAAGAGCGAAGACACCCCGCCGCCCATGAGCGAACTGGGCAGCGGTGCGCCGGGCACGCCGCTGCCGGCCGACGAAGGCGCGCCGATGGACCTGTTCTGATCGCGCACGCTGGCTTTGCGAGAACGCCGTTCTCCTGACGAGGGGAACGGCGTTTTTTGTGGGCTGACGTTCGGCGGACGCTGCCCGCGATTCGCGCGCAGGGCGCGCTCCTACATCGGAATGGCGCAGGTGGGGCGGCGTAGGAGCGGATCTCATCCGCGAACCGCGCCGATACATCCGGCTATCGCGGACAAGGTCCGCTCCTACAGGAGGAATATCATGCCTCCCGGCAGCCTGTAGGAGCGGGCCTTGCCCGCCATTCGCGCGCAGGGCGCGCTCCTACATCGGAATGGCGCGGGTGGGGCGGCGTAGGAGCGGATCTCATCCGCGAAACGCGCCGATACATCCGGCTATCGCGGACAAGGTCCGCTCCTACAGGAGGAATATCATGCCTCCCGCTAGCCTGTAGGAGCGGGCCCTGCCCGCGATTCGCGCGCAGGGCGCGCTCCTACATCGGAATGGCGCGGGTGGGGCGGCGTAGGAGCGGATCTCATCCGCGAACCGCGCCGATACATCCGGCTATCGCGGACAAGGTCCGCTCCTACAGGAGGAATATCATGCCTCCCGCTAGCCTGTAGGAGCGGGCCCTGCCCGCGATTCGCGCGCAGGGCGCGCTCCTACATCGGAATGGCGCGAGTGGGGCGGCGTAGGAGCGGATCTCATCCGCGAACCGCGCCGATACATCCGGCTATCGCGGACAAGGTCCGCTCCTACAGGAGGAATATCATGCCTCCCGCTAGCCTGTAGGAGCGGGCCCTGCCCGCGATTCGCGCGCAGGGCGCGCTCCTACAGGGAATGGTGCGGGTGGGGCGGCGTAGGAGCGGATCTCATCCGCGAAACGCGCCGATACATCCGGCTATCGCGGACAAGGTCCGCTCCTACAGTTCCAGGAAGCACCGGTGTAGGAGCGGACTCCGTCCGCGATTGGGCTCACCGGCCACGCCGGCCGCCCCGGGGGCACGGAAACGTTTTTTGCCCCGAATGGGAAAAAATTCCGAAAAGACTGATGGCAATGTGCCAAGCGTTTTGATTACTCTCCGGGTGCGGCGGGGGAAGGCTCCTGTGCGGTCGACCCCCATCCGATCGCCGGGAGCTTCCCGCGGCATCCTGGCGCGCCAGGCGCCGGGGCCTCAGCCCAGCTCGCGCCAAGTCAGGTAGACGCGCAGGTCGAATTCCAGCTGGTGGTAGCCCGGCAGCATGTATTCGCAGAGCTGGTAGAAGGCCTTGTTGTGGTCGCGCTCGCGCAGGTGCGCCAGCTCGTGCACCAGGATCATCTTCAGGAACTCCGGCGCCGCGTCCTTGAACAGCGAGGCCACGCGGATCTCCTTCTTCGCCTTCAGCTTGCCGCCCTGCACCCGCGAGATCGCGGTGTTCAGCCCCAGGGCGCGCTGCACCACGTCCAGCTTGCTGTCGTAGAGCACCTTGTCCACCGCCGGCGCGTTGCGCATGTGCTCCTGCTTGAGCTGCATGGCGTAGGCGTACAGCGCCTTGTCGCTCTGCACCTCGTGGCGAGCGGGATAGCGGCGCTGCAGGTACTCGCCCAGGCGGTCCTCGGCGATTAGCTGGCGGACCTGGTCCTGCAGCTGTTGCGGGTAGGCCTGGAGGTAGCGGAGCGGTTGCATGGAGGTCGGGTCGTGGTGACGGGCGCGCAGTCTAGCCGATCCGCGCGCCCCTTCGCAGTCTCAGTCCAGCACCACCGCCGAATAGGCTTCGGTACGGTAGGGGAAGGCCACCTCGGCCTGGTCCTTGAGCGCCGGGTGGCTGGCGATCAGCTCGCGCAGGCGCTGCTCGACCCGCGCCTTCTGCTCCGCCGGCAGCGCGGCGATGAAGCTGATCGACAGGGTCCGCGCCACTATCACCTGCTCCGGCGGGCCGACGTGGCGGTAGCTGAACTCGCGCAGCTGCAGCGGGCCGAAGGGCGCGCCGGCGAAGGCGCGGCGCCATTCGCCGGTGTGGAAGCGCGGGGTGCTGCCCTCGTAGGGCGCGACTATGTGGGCCAGTTCGGCGACCCAGTCCACCCGCTCGTCGCGCACGTTCCACACCAGGCCCAGGTGGCCGCGCGGGCGCAGCACGCGATGGATCTCGCGCAGCGCCTCGGGCTTGGCGAACCAGTGGAAGGCCTGGGCGCAGAGCACCGCGTCCAGGCTGGCGTCGGCCAGCGGCATGCCCTGGGCGGTGCCTTCCAGCACGCGCACGTCGGGCAGCTCCTGGTGCAGGCGCTCGCGCATGGCCGCCATCGGCTCGATGGCGGTCACTTCGGCGCCGGTGCGCAGCAGCAGGCGGGTGAACTTGCCGGTGCCGGCCCCCAGGTCGGCCACCTTGCTGGCGGCATGGATGCCGAGGCTGCCGTCGAGCCAGCCGAGCAGTTCGTCGGGGTATTCGGGGCGCCCGTGGGCGTAGGTCTCGGCCTCCTGGCCGAAGCCCTGCTGGGCGCTGGCGTGAACGCTGTCCATGGAACGGCTCTCCTGTAGGGGATCGCCCTCCGGTATAGCACACTCAGCGCAGCCGGCAGGCCTGGCCTTCGAGGTAGTCGCGGTAGCAGGCGAGCAGCCTGGCCTCGCTGATCCGGCAGCGCTTCTGCCGGCACTGGCTGTGGAACTCGAAGCGCCCGCCATCGGGCTCGGCGAGCTGGATGCGCAGCGCCGGCCAGCCCCGGTTCGGCACCTTCTCCGGAGTGCTCAGCAGGCGCCCTTCGCTGACCACCAGCGGCGCGCCGGCCGCGGCGTAGTCGAAGACGAACAGCAGCGAGCGCGAGGTCTTCAGCGTGCACTCGGTATGGCTCAGGCAGTTCTGCGCATCCGCCGGCAAATCGAGCGTGGGCGCTCGCGGCGCGGGGGCTTCGGCGGGCGCAGGCGGGCCGGGCGGCTGCGCAGCGCAACCGGCGAGCAGGAGCATCAGCAGGGGAACGAGCCAACGCATGGCGGCCTCCGGGGGCGTGGATACGAAAGAGCCCCGCCGGGGCGGGGCTCTTCGGGGGCGGGGCCGGATCAGTTGATCTTCGGCTCCAGCTCGCCCTTGGCGTAGCGCTGGAACATGCCTTCCAGGGAGATCGGCTTGATCTTGGAGGCGTGGCCGGCGGTGCCGAAGGCTTCGTAGCGGGCGATGCAGACATCGCGCATGGCTTCGATGGTCTTGGCGAAGTACTTGCGCGGGTCGAATTCGCTCGGGTTCTTCGCCAGGAAGCGACGGATGGCGCCGGTGGAAGCCAGGCGCAGGTCGGTGTCGATGTTCACCTTGCGGACGCCGTACTTGATGCCTTCGACGATTTCCTCGACCGGAACGCCGTAGGTTTCCGGGATTTCGCCGCCGAACTCGTTGATGATCGCCAGCCAGTCCTGCGGCACCGAGGAGGAGCCGTGCATCACCAGGTGGGTGCCGGGGATGCGCGCGTGGATCGCCTTGATGCGGTCGATGGCGAGGATGTCGCCGGTCGGCGGCTTGGTGAACTTGTAGGCGCCGTGGCTGGTGCCGATGGCGATGGCCAGGGCGTCGACCTTGGTTTTCTTGACGAAGTCGGCGGCTTCTTCCGGGTCGGTCAGCAGTTGGCTGTGGTCCAGCACGCCTTCGGCGCCGACGCCGTCTTCCTCGCCGGCCATGCCGGTTTCCAGGGAGCCCAGGCAGCCCAGCTCACCTTCCACGGACACGCCGCAGGCATGGGCGAAGGCCACGGTCTGCTGGGTTACGCGGACGTTGTAGTCGTAGTCGGCCGGGGTCTTGCCGTCTTCCTTCAGCGAGCCGTCCATCATCACCGAGGAAAAGCCCAGCTGGATCGAACGCTGGCAGACGTCCGGGCTGGTGCCGTGGTCCTGGTGCATGCACACCGGGATGTGCGGGAATTCCTCGATGGCCGCCAGGATCAGGTGGCGCAGGAAGGGCGCGCCGGCGTATTTGCGGGCGCCGGCCGAGGCCTGCACGATCACCGGGGAATCGGTCTTGTCGGCCGCTTCCATGATGGCGCGCATCTGCTCGAGGTTGTTGACGTTGAAAGCCGGGACGCCGTAGCCGAACTCGGCGGCGTGGTCCAGCATTTGGCGCATGCTGATGAGTGCCATGTTTTCACTTCTCCCAGGAAGTTGGGCTCGTTCTATGGTTCGACAGCCTGCCGCAGGGGCAGGCTGCATTCAAGTCTGTTGCGCCGCACGGCGCCATACCGGAGCTAGCGTGCGTGGCAGCCGCGGCCGATCAGGTCGTTGCTCTCCACCCAGTAGATCAGCCCCTGGTCGCCGGTAACGCTGAAACCGACCAGTCCGTCGCTATAGAAAGCACCGGAGCCGCCGGGTTCCTCCTCCAGGTGATGGACGACGTCGTCCTCACCCAGGCGCAGGTCCACCACCGACGAGCGGGTACCCTCGACGTAGCGCCAGATCACCACGGCGCCGCTGTCGCAGGTCCAGTGGTTCCACCCGCCCCCTTGGCGGCGCCGGCGCCGCTCCCCGCGGGGTGGCTGGAGCAACCGGCCAGCAGGGCGCCCAGGGCCAGGGCGGCGAGGTAACGCTTCATCGGGCAATTCTCCCTCTCACGGCGATGCCGTATGTCCATTCAGCCCCGCGCCGCACCGGCGCCCCCGTTCAGGGGCAGTTCACCGGTTTCCCGGCCGGGGTCGGATCGCCGGTACTCAGGCTCTCCACCCGCTCGCGGTTCTGGTCGCTGGGGACCATCACCTCGGGCGGGCTGACCAGCTCGCAGGTGGCGGGCTTGCCGCCAGCACCGCTGCAGCCGGCCAGTATCAGGCAAAACGCGAAGCCAAGGGCGACGTGGGGCATGATTGCTCTCCTTTGTCCCGTCCTCGAAGGTTGTGACCCCCGAGGACGCCGCAAGGTTGCCCCGAATCGCTCGTGCGCTTACGGCTTGGCGCGCTGCTCCAGCACCTCCACGGCCGGCAGGACCTTGCCCTCGACGAACTCGAGGAAGGCGCCGCCGCCAGTGGAAATGTAGGAGATCCGCTCGGCCACGCCATACTTGTCGATGGCCGCCAGGGTGTCGCCGCCACCGGCGATGGAGAAGGCCGGGCTCTCGGCGATGGCCAGGGCCAGGGTCTTGGTGCCCTCGCCGAACTGGTCGAACTCGAAGACGCCCACCGGGCCGTTCCACAGGATGGTCTTCGACGACTTCAGCAGCTCGGCGAATTGCGCGGCGGTCTGCGGGCCGATGTCGAGGATCATGTCGTCGTCGGCGACGTCGGCGATGGCCTTGACGGTCGCAACGGCGCTTTCGGCGAATTCCTTGGCCACCACCACGTCCACCGGCAGCGGCACGCTGACCTTGGCCGCGATGGCCTTGGCGGTGTCGACCAGGTCGGCTTCGTACAGCGACTTGCCGACCTTGTAGCCGGCCGCGGCGAGGAAGGTGTTGGCGATGCCGCCGCCGACGATCAGCTGGTCGCAGATCTGCGCCAGGCTGTTGAGCACGTCGAGCTTGGTGGACACCTTGGAGCCGGCGACGATGGCGGCCATCGGCCGGGCCGGGTTGCCCAGGGCCTTGCCCAGGGCGTCCAGCTCGGCAGCCAGCAGCGGGCCGGCCGCGGCGACCTTGGCGAACTTGGCCACGCCGTGGGTCGAGCCCTCGGCGCGGTGGGCGGTGCCGAAGGCGTCCATGACGAAGACGTCGCACAGCGCGGCGTACTTCTGCGCCAGCTCGTCGGCGTTCTTCTTCTCGCCCTTGTTGAAGCGCACGTTCTCGAACAGCACCAGCTCGCCCGGCTTGACCTCGACGCCGTCGAGGTAGTCACGCACCAGCGGCACGTCGCGGCCCAGGGCCTTGCTCAGGTAATCAGCGACCGGCTTGAGGCTGTTCTCCTCGGAGAACTCGCCCTCGGTGGGGCGGCCCAGGTGCGAGCAGACCATCACCGCCGCGCCCTTCTCCAGGGCCAGCTTGAGGGTGGGCAGCGCGGCCAGGATGCGGGCGTCGCTCTTCACCACGCCGTCCTTCACCGGCACGTTGAGGTCCTCGCGGATCAGCACGCGCTTACCTTGGAGGTCGAGGTCGGTCATCTTCAAAACGGTCATGACGTCAGTCCTGTATGGGCTGTGTGTTTAACGTTCACTGGCGGCGACCCGCAGGAAGTGCCCCGCGGTGTCGAGCATGCGGTTGGCGAAGCCCCACTCGTTGTCGAACCAGGCCAGCAGGTTCACCAGGCGCGGCCCGGAGACGCGGGTCTGGCTGCCGTCGACGATCGCCGAGTGCGGGTCGTGGTTGAAGTCGCAACTGGCGTGGGGCAGTTCGGTGTAATCCAGCAGGCCCTTGAGCGGCCCGCTGCTGGCGGCCTCGCGCAGCACCCGGTTGATCTCCGCGGCACTGGTGTCGCGGGAAACCTGCAGGGTGATGTCCAGCGCCGAGACGTTCACCGTCGGCACCCGGATGGCTTTGGCCTGGATACGCCCGGCAAGTTCCGGGAGCAGGCGCTCGATGCCCCGCGCGAGCCCCGTCGAAACGGGAATCACCGACTGGAACGCCGAGCGCGTGCGGCGCAGGTCCTCGTGGTGGTAGGCGTCGATCACCGGCTGGTCGTTCATCGCCGAGTGGATGGTGGTGATCGACACGTACTCGATGCCCACCGCCTCGTTCAGCAGCTTGAGCAGCGGCACGCTGCAGTTGGTGGTGCAGGAGGCGTTGGACACCAGCCTCTCGGCGCCGGACAGCTGCTGCTGGTTGATGCCGAAGACCACGGTGGCGTCGACGTCGGCCTCGCTGGCCATGGGCTGGGAGAACAGCACCCGCGGCGCGCCGGCGGCGAGGAAGCGCTCGCCATCGGCGCGGCTGTGGTAGACGCCGGAGCACTCCAGCACCAGGTCGACGTCCAGCGCGGCCCAGTCGATGGCCTCGGGCTCGGCCTGGCGCAGCACCTTCACGCAGTCGCCGCCGACGTGCAGGCAGCCGTCGGCCACGCTCACCTCGCCGGGGAAGCGGCCGTGGGTGGAGTCGAAGCGGGTCAGGTATTCCAGGCTCGCCAGGTCGGCCAGGTCGTTCAGCGCGACCACGGAGAAGCCGGCCTTCGCGCCGCGCTCGTGGAGGGCGCGGAACACGCAACGGCCGATGCGGCCGTAGCCATTGAGGGCGACACGGTAAGGGCGCTTGGACATTGTTATCCCTTGGTTCGCCGGGGCGCGCGTGGCGCCCCGGCGTTCACGGCATCAGGCGTCGAGCAGCTCGGCGGCCACTTCCAGCACGTTGTCGACGGTGAAGCCGAAGTGCTCGAACAGCGCCGGGGCCGGGGCCGACTCGCCGAAGGTGGTCATGCCGATCACCCGGCCTTCCAGGCCCACGTACTTGTACCAGTAGTCGGCATGGGCGGCCTCGATGGCGATGCGCGCACCGACCTGCACCGGCAGCACGGCCTGCTTGTAGCCGGCATCCTGCTGCTCGAAGACGCTGGTGGAGGGCATGGATACCACGCGCACCTTGCGGCCTTCGGCGCTGAGCTTGTCGTAGGCCTGCACGGCCAGGCCGATTTCCGAACCGGTGGCGATCAGGATCAGTTCCGGCTCGCCGGCGCAATCCTTGAGCACGTAGCCGCCGCGGGCGACGTTGGCCAGTTGCTCGGCGTCGCGCGCCTGGTGCGGCAGGTTCTGGCGGCTGAAGATCAGCGCCGAGGGACCGTCGTTGCGCTCGATGGCGTACTTCCAGGCCACCGCGGACTCGACCGCGTCGGCCGGGCGCCAGGTGTCCAGGTTCGGCGTCAGGCGCAGGCTGGCCAGCTGCTCGATGGGCTGGTGGGTCGGGCCGTCCTCGCCCAGGCCGATGGAATCGTGGGTGAACACGTAGAGCACGCGCTGCTTCATCAGCGCGGACATGCGCACCGCGTTGCGGGCGTATTCCATGAAGATCAGGAAGGTCGCGCCGTAGGGGATGAAGCCACCGTGCAGGGCCACGCCGTTCATGATGGCGCTCATGCCGAACTCGCGCACGCCGTAGAACACGTAGTTGCCGGAAGCGTCGGCCGGGGTCACGCCCTTGCAGCCCTTCCACAGGGTCAGGTTGGAGCCGGCCAGGTCGGCGGAGCCGCCCAGCAGTTCCGGCAGCAGCGGGCCGAAGGCGTTCAGCGCGTTCTGGCTGGCCTTGCGGCTGGCGATGGTCTCGCCCTTGGCGGCGACCTCGGCGACGTAGGCGGCGGCCTGCTCGGCGAAGTCGGCCGGCAGTTCACCCTTGATGCGGCGCTGGAACTCGGCGGCCAGTTCCGGGTGGGCGGCCTGGTAGGCGGCGAAGCGCTGGTTCCACTCGGCTTCGCGGGCGGCGCCGGCTTCCTTGGCGTTCCACTCGGCGTAGATCTCGGCGGGGACTTCGAACGGGCCGTGGTTCCAGCCCAGGGCGGCGCGGGTGGCGGCGATCTCGTCGTTGCCCAGCGGCGCGCCGTGGCACTCTTCCTTGCCCTGCTTGTTCGGCGAGCCGAAGCCGATCACGGTCTTGCAGCAGATCAGCGTCGGCGCGTCGCTCTTGCGCGCGGTCTCGATGGCGGTCTTGATCTCGTCGGCGTCGTGGCCGTCGACGTTGCGGATCACCTGCCAGCCGTAGGCCTCGAAGCGCTTCGGGGTGTCGTCGGTGAACCAGCCGTGGACCTCGCCGTCGATGGAGATGCCGTTGTCGTCGTAGAAGGCGACCAGCTTGTTCAGGCGCAGGGTGCCGGCCAGGGAGGCGACTTCATGGGAAATGCCTTCCATCATGCAGCCGTCGCCGAGGAAGGCGTAGGTGTAGTGGTCGACGATGGCGTGGCCTTCGCGGTTGAACTGCGCGGCCAGCACCTTCTCCGCCAGGGCCATGCCCACGGCGTTGGCGATGCCCTGGCCGAGCGGGCCGGTGGTGGTCTCCACGCCCGCGGTGTAGCCGTACTCCGGGTGGCCCGGGGTGCGCGAGTTGAGCTGGCGGAAGTTCTTCAGGTCCTCGATGCCCAGGTCGTAGCCGGTCAGGTGCAGCAGCGAGTAGATCAGCATCGAGCCGTGGCCGTTGGACAGCACGAAGCGGTCGCGGTCGGCCCACTGCGGGTTCACCGGGTTGTGCTTGAGGTAGTCGCGCCAGAGCACTTCGGCGATGTCCGCCATGCCCATGGGGGCACCGGGGTGGCCGCTGTTGGCTTTCTGCACGGCATCCATGCTCAGTGCGCGGATGGCATTGGCTCGCTCACGACGGCTGGGCATCGCTGAATCTCCTGCGGGGGCTGCTTCGATTGATCGAAGGGATGAAAAAAGGCGGCCATTTTCGCCCAGCCGGCCATCGCGGGGCAATGACAATCGGGCCGCAGGCTACAGGCGGCAGGCGGCGGGCCCGTCCAGCTCCTGCCTGCAGCTTGTGGCCTGCAGCTTGCCGCTACCTTCCGTCTCCAATATCAAAACTTTTTGATACAGCCGTTGCCACCATCGCCGCGGGCCTCTAGACTCCGCCCCCTATGAGCCTGCGCATGCCCCTGATCCGCCACGATGCCTGCGACGAGCTGGCCGCGCTGTGCAAGGCCGGCGGCGACCCGCTGCGGCTGAACGTGCTGCGGGTGCTGGCCAACGATTCGTTCGGCGTGCTGGAGCTGGCGCAGATCTTCGCCATCCGCCAGTCGGGCATGAGCCACCACCTCAAGGTGCTGGCCCAGGCCGGCCTGGTGGCGACGCGCCGCGAAGGCAACGCGATCTTCTACCGCCGCGCCCTGCCCCAGGCCGACAGCCTCGGCGGCAAGCTGCACGGGGCGCTGCTGGCGGAAGTGGACGAGCTGGCGCTGCCGGCCGAGGTGGACGCCCGCGTCGCCGCGGTGCATGCCCAGCGTGCGGCGGTCAGCCGCGACTACTTCGCCCGCAGCGCGGAGAAGTTCCAGGCCACGCAGGACCTGATCGCGGGGCTGCCGCAATACCGCGAAAGCGTTCTGGCGCTGCTCGACGCACTGAGCTTCGCCCCCGGCGCCACGGCGCTGGAAGTCGGCCCCGGCGACGGCGGGTTCCTCCCCGAGCTGGCCCGGCGCTTCGCGCGGGTGACCGCGCTGGACAACAGCGTGGCCATGCTCGACCTGGCCCGCCGGCGCTGCCTGGAGGCAGGGCTGACGAACGTGCGGCTGGACCTGGCCGACGCCCTGCGCGACGCCGCCGAACCGGCCGACTGCGTGGTGCTGAACATGGTGCTGCACCATTTCGCGGCGCCCGCCGAGGCCCTGCGCCAGCTGGCGCGCCTGGTGAAGCCGGGCGGCAGCCTGCTGGTGACCGAACTGTGCAGCCACGACCAGAGCTGGGCCCGCGAAGCCTGCGGGGACCTCTGGCTGGGGTTCGAACAGGAAGACCTGGCCCTTTGGGCCGATGCCGCGGGGCTCGCCCCCGGCGAGAGCTTGTACATTGGTTTACGTAATGGCTTTCAGATCCAGGTGCGGCATTTCGCCAAGCCGGATTCGCGAAGCGTCCTCACCCACCGGTAAAGACAGGAACCGTTAGATGAGCGAATACTCGATTTTCACCTCCGAATCCGTATCCGAAGGCCATCCGGACAAGATCGCCGACCAGATCTCCGACGCGGTGCTCGACGCCATCATCGCCAAGGACAAGTACGCCCGCGTGGCCTGCGAGACCCTGGTGAAGACCGGTGTCGCCATCATCGCCGGCGAAGTCACCACCTCGGCCTGGGTCGACCTCGAAGACCTGGTGCGCAAGGTCATCATCGACATCGGCTACAACAGCTCCGACGTCGGCTTCGACGGCGCCACCTGCGGCGTGCTGAACATCATCGGCAAGCAGTCCGTGGACATCAACCAGGGCGTCGACCGCGCCAAGCCGGAAGACCAGGGCGCGGGTGACCAGGGCCTGATGTTCGGCTACGCCAGCAACGAGACCGACGTGCTGATGCCGGCGCCGATCTGCTTCTCCCACCGCCTGGTCGAGCGCCAGGCCGAGGCGCGCAAGTCCGGCCTGCTGCCGTGGCTGCGCCCGGACGCCAAGAGCCAGGTCACCTGCCGCTACGAAGGTGGCAAGGTGGTAGGCATCGACGCCATCGTGCTGTCCACCCAGCACAACCCGGACGTCTCCTACGCCGACCTGCGCGAAGGCGTGATGGAACTGATCATCAAGCACGTGCTGCCGGCCGAGCTGCTGCACAAGGACACCCAGTTCCACATCAACCCGACCGGCAACTTCGTCATCGGCGGCCCGGTGGGCGACTGCGGCCTGACCGGGCGCAAGATCATCGTCGACTCCTACGGCGGCATGGCCCGCCACGGCGGCGGCGCCTTCTCCGGCAAGGACCCGTCCAAGGTCGACCGCAGCGCCGCCTACGCCGGCCGCTACGTGGCCAAGAACATCGTCGCCGCGGGCCTGGCCGAGCGCTGCGAAATCCAGGTGTCCTACGCCATCGGCGTGGCCCAGCCGACCTCCATCTCGGTGAACACCTTCGGCACCGGCAAGATCAGCGACGACAAGATCGTCCAACTGGTCCGCGAGCACTTCGACCTGCGCCCGTACGCCATCACCAAGATGCTCGACCTGCTGCACCCGATGTACCAGCCCACCGCGGCCTACGGTCACTTCGGCCGCAACCCGTACGAGCTGACCTACGGCGACGACACCTTCACCGCCTTCACCTGGGAGCGCACCGACAAGGCCGCCGCCCTGCGTGACGCGGCCGGTCTGTAAGGTCTGCCCGACAGAACAGCCTGCTCCGGCGGGCTGTTCGCTGTAAGGAAGAGTGCCGTTTCTCTGGTTAGGGGAAACGGCATTTTTCGTATGGGGTGGGGTTAGGCGCTTCAGGATGACTTCGAATTCTCCGGCCACTCCGAACAGCCCCCTCTCCCTTCAGGGAGAGGGCTGGGGAGAGGGCGCTCTCAACCCCACCTACACCCCCGGCAAACCCCGTTCGCGAGCAAGCTCGCTCCTACAGTTCCATGAAGGGCATCGGCGCACCGGCCAACGGCGTATAACCGCGAACGGTTATACGCCCTACGAACCTGCCGGCTAACGCTGCGTTATCCACCCACTCCGAACGGCCCCCTCTCCCTCTGGGAGAGGGCTGGGGTGAGGGCAATGGACTTCGCCGACACTCCATTGCCAATCCTGTACTCCGCTCCCCCACCCTAACCCTCCCCCGCAAGCGGGAGAGGGGACCGTTCGGCGTGAAGTGGAATCACGACGCTCCCTGAATCCATCCACAAAGCGCTGGTCGCGATGACGCCGCATCCCGGAAACCTCCCACGTCCCACCCGGCCCCTTCGCGGCAGCGGCGCGCCTAGCCTGGAACCCCCTCCAGGCGCAAGAAAGCCCGCCGATGAAAGCCCTGCTCGCCTCAGCCCTGCTGCTCGTCCCTACCCTCTCCATGGCCTGCCCCGACTGGCCCGAACAGCGCGCCCGCGAAGAACTGCTGGGCCTGCGCCAGCAACTGGAAGCCTGGGACCAGGCCTACCACCAGCGCGGCGCAAGCCCGATCGCTGATGAACTCTACGACCAGGCCCGGCAACGCTTCAGCCTTTGGCGCGGCTGTTATCCACAACTCGCCATCGAGCCGCCCCCGCCGCTTTCGGCCAGCCGCGGCAAGCTGCGCCACCCCGCGGCCCATACCGGCCTGGACAAGGCCGCCGACGCCACTGGCGTCCGCCGCTGGGTGGCGGGGCGCGAGGACCTCTGGGTGCAGCCCAAGGTCGACGGCGTGGCCGTGACACTGGTCTACCAGGACGGCGAACTGCGCCAGGCCATCAGCCGCGGCGACGGCCTGCGCGGCCAGGACTGGACCGCCAATGCCCGCCGCCTGCCGGCCGTGCCGCAGCGCCTGCCCGGCGCGGGCCGGCGGGTGCTGCAGGGCGAACTCTACTGGCGCCTGCCGGGCCACGTGCAGGCGCAACGGGGCGGCCTGGGCGCCCGCGGCAAGGTGGCCGGGCTGATGGCGCGCAGCGAGCCGGGCGCGGAAGTCGCGCAGGTCGGGCTGTTCGTCTGGGAACTGCCGTTCGGCCCGACGGACATGCCGGCCCGCCTGGCGCTGATGCGAAAACTGGGCTTCGCCGAGAGCGCCGCCCTCACCCTGCCGGCACCGGACTTCGAGACGATCCGCCGCCAGCGCGAACACTGGTACCGCAGCCCCCTGCCCTTCGCCAGCGACGGCATCGTCGTCCGCCAGGGCTCGCGCCCCGCCGCGAATGCCTGGCAGGCCGGGGGCGCCAGTTGGGCGCTGGCCTGGAAATACCCTTACCGCCAGGCCCTGGCCGAGGTGCGCCGGGTGCATTTCCGCATCGGCCGCACCGGGCGGGTGACGCCGCTGCTGGAACTGCAGCCGGTGATGCTGGACGACCGCCGCATCGCCCAGGTCAGCCTCGGCTCGACGCGGCGCTGGCAGGCCCTGGACATCCGCCCCGGCGACCAGGTGGCCATCGCCCTGGCCGGCCTGACCATCCCGCGTCTGGAAAGCGTGGTCTGGCGCTCGCCCCGGCGCCTTGCGGTGGAGCCGCCGAAGCCCGGGCGCTACCATGCGCTCAGCTGCTGGCGGGCGACGCCCGGCTGCGAGGAACAGTTCCTCGCCCGCCTCGCCTGGCTGGGCGGCGAGCAGGGGCTGGCCCTGGAAGGCGTCGGCCCTGGAACCTGGCGAACCTTGCTGCAGGCGGGCCACCTGGAAGGGCTGCTGGACTGGCTGGAACTCTCCGCGCAGAGCCTGCGGCAGGTCCCCGGCGGCGAGGCCCTCCACCGCCAGTTCCGTGCCGCAAGGCAGCGTCCCTTCGCGCGCTGGCTGCGGGCCCTCGGCGCGCCCCAGGCCGACGAGCTGCCGGCGAACGAGCGCTGGGCCGAACTGGCCGCCCGGCAGGCGGGCGACTGGCGCCAGCTGCCGGGCATCGGAGCGGTCCGCGCCCGGCAGCTGCAGGCTTTTTTCGCCGACGGCGAGGTGCGACGCCTGGGCGAGCAGCTCGCCGCCGCCGGGGTGGAAGGCTTCTGAGCCCTCAGCGCATGCGGAAGGCTTCCTGGTGGAAATTGCGCGCCGGCATGCCGCGCCGGCCGAGGTCGCGGCGCAGCAGGTCGGCCAGGCCCTGGGGGCCGCAGAACCACAGGCTCGGCCAGCGGCCGTCGGCATCCGGCGCCATGGCCAGGTCGTCGCCGCGCAGGTAGCCCTCCTCGGCGCTGTAGTGGACCTTCAGCGCGACGCTGGGCAGGCCGTCGCACAGCTCGCGCAGGCGCCCGGCGTAGATGGCGTCGGCGGGGCTGCGCACGCAGTAGTGCAGTTCCACCTCCGGCGCATCGGCCGGGTGCTGCTGCAGCGCCTCCAGCCAGGCCAGGAAGGGCGTGATGCCGATGCCGCCGGCGATCCACACCTGGCGCTCGCCGCCACGGCGGAAGTCGAAGCAGCCGTAGGGTCCCTCGACCTTCACCGCATCACCCACCGCCAGGGCGTCCTGCAGGCGCCGGGTGTAGTCGCCCAGGGCCTTGATGCTGAAGCGCACCTCGCCGTTGCCGCGGTCGGCGCTGGAAATGCTGAAGGGGTGCTGGCCCTCCAGGCGGTCGCAGGTGAGGAAGGCGAACTGCCCGGCCTTGTGCCGCCAGTCGCGGCCGAGCCGGCAGGTGACCTCCAGCATGCGCTCGCCGGGCCGCTCCACCGCCACCACCACGCCCTGGTGCGTGCGCCGCCGGCCAATGCGCCCGCTCAGGGCGATCAGCGCGCACACCGAGCCCAGCGCCGCGCACAGCGCCAGCAGCCAGCCGAGCGGCTGCGTCCAGTAGCCGGCCGGCGCCAGCACCACGCCATGGAAGGCCAGCACCAGGTACACCAGCGCCAGCACCTTGTGCACGTAGCGCCACAGGTGATACGGGAAACGCTGCCAGAGCGTCAGCACCAGCATGGCGGCGAGCAGCCAGGCCGACCACTCGCCCAGTTCCTTGGCCGAGCCACGGAAGACGTCGAGGAAGGTCTCCACCCGCGGCCCCTTCGCCGGCTTGGCGACGAACGCCGCCAGCAGCGGCCCGCCCAGTTCCATCAGGTAGTGCAGCAGGCCCAGGACGATGGCCAGGATGCCCGCCCACCTGTGCGCGCGGTACATGCGGTCGAGCCCGCCCAGCGGCCGTTCCAGCCAGGCCGGGCGCACCGCCAGGAGCATGATCGCCGACATCAGCGCGAAGGCGGCGACGCCGCTCAGCAGGATGGCCTGCTTGCGCAGTACCCAGACATCGAAGGTGGCGGGCGGATCGAGCACCAGCGCCAGCCCGAACGCCGCCAGCACGGCGGCGAGGACGATCCAGACGAATTTCATGGGGCCTCCCGTGGATTACCTTGCTGGCTCGAAGCTGGCGGCGAGGCCTTAATCATCCCTGAATAAAGTGTGGGAATTATCCGTCGATCGGGCTTGCCATGACCCAGGTCAAGCGCTGGGCAAGTCCGCGGGCCTGCCGCACAATGCCGGATCGAGCCAGGAGCCCCCGCCATGCGTATCCGCGTCCTCTCCGACCTGCACCACGAACACTTCGGCGGCCGCCGCGAGCTGCCCGCGGTGGACGCCGACCTGGTGGTGCTGGCCGGCGACATCCACGAGCACCTGCAGGGCCTGCACTGGGCCCGCGAGGCCTTTCCCGACACCCCGGTGGTCTACGTCGCCGGCAACCACGAGTTCTACGACTCGGACCTGCCCGAACTGACCCAGGCCATGCGCAACCTGGCCCGCGCCCTGGACATCCACTTCCTGGAGAACGACGCGGTGGTCATCGATGGCGTACGCATCCTCGGCGCCACCCTGTGGACGGACTTCCTGCTCTACGGCGAGGAAACCCTGCCCCTGACGCTGCAGCGCGCGCTGCGCCTGATGCCCGACTTCAGCTGCATCGACTGGTTCACCGCGCCCTTCACCCCGGCGCTCAGCCAGCAGCTGTTCCAGGCCTCGCGGGACTGGCTGGCGGCACAGTTGGCCGAGCCCTTCGCCGGGCCGAGCGTGGTGGTCACCCACCACGCGCCCAGCGCCCGCTCCATCCCGCCGCAATACGTCGGCGACAGCCTGTCGCCGGCCTTCGCCTCGGACCTGGAACAGCTGGTGCAGCAGTGCGACCTGTGGCTGCACGGCCACGTGCACGATGCCCTGGACTACCGCATCGGCCGTGCCCGGGTGGTGGCCAACCCGGGCGGCTACCCGGGCGAAAGGGGCGGCTTCGACCCCTACGGCACCGTGGACGTCTGAACCACCGGCAACTGGTTGAAGAAGCGCCAGATCTCCGCCGGCCCGTCCAGCTCGGGGTCGGCGATGCCGAGCAGGCGCGGCGGCCGATAGCCCGGCTGCGACAACAGGTGGCCGCCGCCGTGCACGCTCACCAGTTCCACCGGCGGCAGCCCTTCGCCCTGCCACAGCCAGCGCTCCGACCAGACCGGGCCGGGGCGCGTCAGCGGCTCGCGCTGCGCCGCCGCGCCGATGCCGTTGCGCCGCGCCAGCTCACCGGCCGAGGCCTCGCTGGAGAGCACCTCGCCGCGGTCGCCGAAGCCGAACAGCTTCACCCGCCCGCCGTCGTAGGGGTTGATCGGGTCGCGCGTGCCGTTCATCAGCAACGCCGCCACGGCCCGCTGCTGCGCCGCGCAGGCGTCGTTTTCCACGCTCGGCAGGCTGGCCGCCACCAGGGCGATGCCGGCCAGGGGCAGTTTGGATTCCGCGGCCATGCGCAGGGCCATCTGCCCGCCGTTGGAGTAGCCGGCGAAGAACACCCGCTGCGGGTCCACCTGGCGCTCGCGCTGCACCCGGCGCACCAGCCGGGTGAGGAAGGCCACGTCGTCGATGTCGCGGGTCCGCGCGCTGTAGCTGGCGGCCTTGCGGCAGTCGTTCCAGTGGCCCTCGAAACCGTCCGGGTAGAGCACCAGGAAGCCGTCGCGGTCGGCCAGGGCGTCGAAGCCGAAGCCGCTGTCGCGGCGCATCAGCTGGCCATTGCTGCGCGAAGCGTGCAGCACCACCAGCAGCGCCGGGTTCGGCGCCAGGTTGGGCGGCACGTAGAGCACGTAGCCACGGCGCATGCCGCCGGCGCGCAAGGAGCTGTCCTCGCTCACCCCGGTGAGCATCGGCGGGCGCAGCTGCTCGCCGGGCAGCAGGTACCAGGCGCCCACCAGCAAGGCCGCCAGCAACAGCAGGATCAGCGCCTGAACCAGGCGAATCGCGATACGCATCCAGCCTCCCCCGCTCCGCCCGACGGAGCGTGCTCAACGGATCGACCAGGCCGCGGACTGCCGTGGGGCAACCCCCACGCGCGCACTTAATGGCAAACTCTAGACGTTCGCCAGCATCGATATCCCTTTTGGTAACGCAGGACCCGAGAATGTTCCGAACCATTACCCTGACCCTCGCCGCACTGTTCGCCGCCAGCGCCTTCGCCGCAGAGTCCGCGCAACCCCCGACCGGCTGCGCCGCCAAGCAGGCGGCCATCGCCGGCAAGCTGGAGGAAGCCCGCGCACGCGGCGACAAGGGCGCCATCGCCGGCCTGGAGACGGCCCTCGAGCAGGCGAGGACCTACTGCACCGACGGCAGCCTGGCGCAGAAGCGCACCCAGCGTGTGCTGGACGCCGAGCGCGAGGTCAGCCAGCGCGAGAACGACCTGCGCAAGGCCATGGCCAAGGGCGACGCGGAGAAGATCGAGAAGCGCAAGGACAAGCTGGCCGAGGCCCGCGCCGAGCTGGAGCAGGCCAAGCGGGAGCTGGAGGAGTAGCGGCTACCTGTAGGAGCGAGCTTGCTCGCGAACGGTGCCTCCCGGCGGCAATGGCGCCAGGGATAAGTCCGCCCCTCTCCTAACCCTCTCCCTGAAGGGAGAGGGGACCGTTCGGAGTGCTCAGGTATTCCTGAGTCAACCGGCAGCGCCAGCGGTTTCCGGCTGACACCATCACCTCTCTCGGCACGGACAAGCCCCCTCTCCCTTCAGGGAGAGGGCTGGGGAGAGGGGCGGAGTCGACCTGAAGCGACAGTGCGGCAGGAAAACTCCATTCGCAAGCAAGCTCGCTCCCACGAAAGCCAAGCGCCCGTCAGAGCGCGCGGAATTTCTTGTGGCAGGCCTCGCAGGCGTCTTCCACCGCGGCCAGATCCTTGCGCACGCCGTCGGCGGTCGGGGTGGCCTGGCGGGTGTTGGTCTCCAGCGCGGCGGCGGCCTGCTGCAGGGTCTTGGCGTCGGCCTGGAACTCCAGCTGGCGCTGCCACAGGTCATCCTTGGCGCGGCTGTCGCCGCCCTCGTCGGCCGGTTTGCTGGTGGGGAAGTACTGCCAGGGCTGGCTGGCCAGTTCATTGAGCTTCACCGAGTTGGCGCGGAACTTCTCGGCATCGAAGACGACGCGGCCGCGCAGCATGCCGCCCATGTCCTCGCTGGCGTGCAGCATCTGCTTGAAGATCGCCTGGCGCTTGGCCAGCGGGGAATTCGGGTCGAGGCGGTGGCAGCCGGCCAGGGCGGCACCGGCCAACAGCAGGACGAGCAGGGTCTTCAGCTTCATGAGCGGACTCTTGTAGGAACGGGCCAGACACGGGAGCGGCGGATTATCCGCCGCTGCCCGGCATTGATCCAGAGCCCGCTCGCCCGTCTGCGGCGATGCGCCGCAGCGATGCGCGAACCGTTCAGCCGCGGTTCAGGCGCGGCTCATGCAGAGACCACGAAGAAGGCGGCGATCAGCGCCATGCCGACGAACCACACCAGCGAGCGCAGCAGCGCCAGGTCGGCGAGGTAGAAGATCAGGTAGAGCAGGCGGCTGGTGAGCCAGGCGATGGCCAGGGTGTCGAGGGTCGCCGGTTCCGCATTGCCCACCACGTAGGCCACCAGCACGGCGATGGCGAAGGCCGGGGTGACCTCGAAGCTGTTCAGCTGGAAGGCGTTGGCGCGCTTGCGGTAGCCCTCCAGGCTGGCCAGGAAGGTGCGCGGGTCGTGGTTCTGCCGGGGGCCGAAGCCGCCGCCGGTGAACTTGGCGATGCTGGTGCCCAGGTAGGGCAGGAACAGGGCGATGAGGATGCACCAGAAGGCGATGGGCATGAACGGAGGTCTCGTCGGCTGGGAAGATGGCAGGTTGCTGCCAAGCATAGGCGAGCGTCAGTGGCCGCCAGGCGGATATGCCCGCCATTGCGGCCAATCTCACAACTTCATCACCAGCATCCCCGCCAGCACCAGGCTGCAGGCCAGCAGACGCGGCAGGCCGAAGGGTTCCTTGAGGAAGCGCATGCCGAACAGCACCACCAGCACCACGCTGGTCTCGCGCAGCGCCGCGGCCTCGGCCACCGAGCCCAGCTGCATGGCCCAGAGCACCAGGCCGTAGCTGGCCATCACGCAGAGGCCGACGCTCAGGCCGAGCTTCCACTGCGTCTGCCAGAAGCGCGCGAAGGCGCGGGTGCGCGCGGCGACGGCTATCAGCGGGAAAGGCACGCCGGAGAGCAGCGTCAGCCACACCAGGTAGTCCAGCGGCTGCGGCCAGCGCTTGAGGGCATGGCCGTCGGTCCAGGTGTAGCTACCGATGCACAGGCCCATCAGCAGCACGATGGGAAAGGCCACCCAGGGCAGCCGCGAGCCGCCGCCACCCTTGAGCAGGAACAGCATGCCCACGGGGATCAGCAGGATGCCGAGGACCTGCCGGTCGCTGAGCTGCTCGCCGCCCACCACCAGGGTCAGGGCCAGCACCACCAGCGGCGACAGGCCGCGCATCAGCGGGTACACCAGGCCGAGGTCGCCGACCTTGTAGGCCTGGATCAGCAGCACCCGGTAGACCAGCTGCAGGGCCACGGCGGTGCCCAGCCAAGGCCAGACGTCGGCCGGCGGCAAGCTGATCCAGGGCAGCAGGGCGAGGGCCACGAGCAGGCCGACGACATCCATGCAGGCCACCACCAGCAGGCGGTCGGCGCTGAACTTGACGAGGGTGTTCCAGGCCGCGTGGAGCACGGCGGCGAGCAGCACCAGGGCGGTGGCGAACAAGGCGGGGCTTCCTGGTATAGACCAGTTGCGATTCTAGCGCTTCGCCCCCCATGCCCGGCAAGCCTCGGAAAGGCCTGAACCGTGCAGGCGACCCCGCACCGGGGCGCGTGACTGGTCTAGACTGGGGGTTTCGCGATCGCCAGAGTCCCCTGCCATGCCCCGAATGCTCAAGTTCCTGTGCTGCTACGTCCTCGTCTCCCTGCTCACCGGCTGCGGCTACAACGCCATGCAGGCCGGCGACGAACAGGTCAAGGCGGCCTGGTCCGAGGTGCTCAACCAGTACCAGCGCCGCGCCGACCTGGTGCCCAACCTGGTCAACACGGTGAAAGGCTACGCCGCCCATGAGGCCGCCGTGCTCACCCAGGTCACCGAGGCCCGGGCCAGGGTCGGCAGCACCACCCTCAATGCCGACCAGCTCGGCGATGCCGCGGCCATGCAGCGCTTCCAGCAGGCCCAGGGCGAACTCAGCTCGGCGCTCTCGCGGCTGCTGGTGGTCACCGAGAATTATCCACAGCTCAAGGCCGACGGCCTGTTCAAGGACCTGCTGACGCAGCTGGAAGGCACCGAGAACCGCATCACCGTGGCCCGCGGCCGCTACGTCAAGGCGGTGCAGGACTACAACGTGCTGATCCGCCAGTTCCCGCAGGTGATCACCGCGAAGCTCTTCGGCTACCAGCCCAAGGCCAACTTCAGCGTGGAGAACGAGGCGGCCATCTCCACCGCGCCCAAGGTCGACTTCGGCACGCCGCAGCCACAACCGGCGCAATGAGCATGCGCGCCTGGCTGCTGGCGCTGGCCCTGCTGTGCGGCGCGGGCCTGGCGCAGGCCGAGGTGGCCGTGCCGCCGCTGAGCGCGCGGGTCACCGACCTCACCGCCACCCTCGACGCCCAGCAGCGCGACCGGCTGGAACAGCGGCTGGCGGCCCTGGAGCAGCGCAAGGGCGCGCAGCTGGCGGTGCTGATGATCCCCAGCACCGGCGAGGAGAGCATCGAGCAGTACGCGGTGCGCGCCTTCGAACAGTGGAAGCTGGGCCGCAAGGGCGTGGACGACGGCGTGCTGCTGGTGGTGGCCAAGGACGACCGCTCCCTGCGCATCGAGGTCGGCTATGGCCTGGAGGGCGCCATCACCGATGCCCTGGCCGGGCGCATCATCCGTGAACAGATGGTGCCGCGCTTTCGCGAAGGCGACTTCGCCGGCGGCGTGCAGGCCGGGGTGGACAGCCTGGAAAAGCTGATCGACGGCGAGGCGCTGCCCGAACCGCAGCAGGCCACCCAGGGCGACGATCTGGGCCTGCCGGCCGGCAGCCTGCTGCCCCTGTTCGCCCTGCTGGCCGGCGTGCCGCTGCTGGGGCGCCTGCTGCCGCTGCCGTTCATGCGCCAGCGCAGCTTCGGCCGCTACGTGGCGTGCAGCGTCGCGGTCGGCATGCTGGCCGGGCTGCTCAGCCTGGTACTGACCTTCAGCTTCGCCGCGCTGGTCAACAACGGCGTCAGCGCCTTCGTCTTCGCCCTCATCGCCTACCCCTTCTTCCTGCTGCCGGCCGGCTTCTTCCGTGGCGGGCGCGGCGGCGGTTTCGGCGGCGGCGGCTTCGGTGGCCGGGGTGGTGGCGGCTTCGGCGGTGGCGGCGGTTCCAGCGGCGGCGGCGGGGCCTCCGGCCGCTGGTGAGCCTCAGAGCACGGCGACGCCGGCCTCTTCCTCGCGGATCGAGCGCAGCACCTGGCGCTGCAGCTCGATGAATTCGGCGCTGCCGGCCATCTCCTCGCGGCGCGGGCGGGGCAGGCCCACGTCGAAGGTGGTCTTGATCCGCCCCGGGCCCAGGCCCATGACCACGATGCGGTCGGACAGGTAGACCGCCTCCTCGACGTCGTGGGTGACGAACATCACCGTCAGCCGGTGCGTCTCCCAGATGCGCGTGAGCAGCTCCTGCATCTGGTGGCGGGTCATGGCGTCCAGCGCGCCGAAGGGCTCGTCCATCAGCAGGATCTTCGGCCGGTAGGACAGCGCCCGGGCGATCGCCACGCGCTGCTTCATGCCGCCGGAAAGCTCCGTGGGGTAGGCGTCGGCGAACTTCTCCAGCTTCACCAGCTGCAGGTGCTCGGCGGCGATCTCGCGGCACTCGGCGCGCGAGCGGCCGGCGGCCTTGAGGGCGAACTCCACGTTCTGCCGCGCGGTCAGCCAGGGCAGCAGGGTGTAGGCCTGGAACACCACGCCGCGGTCCAGGCCGGGGCCGGCGATGGGTACGCCGTCGACCTTGACGCTGCCGCTGTCGAAGTCCTCGAGCCCTGCGGCGATGGACAGCAGGGTGCTCTTGCCGCAGCCGGAGGTGCCGACGATGGAGACGAACTCGTTGTCCGCCAGGGTCAGGTCGATGTTGCGCAGCACCTCGCGGCGCTGCTTGCCAACCTGGAAGCTCTTGTTCAGGCCGGAAATCTCCAGGGTCGCCATCAGCCGCGCCTCCGGTTGTAGCGGAACAGGACGCGCTCGGCGGCGCGCATGGCCTGGTCGGTGACCAGCCCCAGCAGGCCGAGCAGCAGGATGTAGCCGATGATGGTGTCGGTCTGGAAGAAGCGCTGCGACACCACGATGCGGTAGCCCAGGCCCGAGGTGGCGGCCACCAGCTCGGCCAGCACCAGCCAGGTCCAGGCCCAGCCCAGGCTGATCCGCAGGGCGTCCCAGATGCCCGGCAGGGCGCTGGGCAGGACGATCTTCAGGAGGATGCGCCGGTCCGGCATGCCCAGGGTCCGGCCGAGGCCGACGAAGTCCGGCGGCACGCGCTTGATGGCGTCCATCACCATCAGCACCTGCTGGAAGAAGGTGCCGATCCAGATGATGAGGAATTTCTGCAAGTCGCTGGTGCCGGCCCAGAGGATGCTCAGCGGCACGAAGGCCACCACCGGCATGTAGCGCACGAAGTCCACCAGCGGCTCGGTGGCGGCCTTCCAGAAGCCGTAGCAGCCGGCGAACACGCCGATGACGATGGACATCGCCGAGGAAATCGCGAAGGCCACCAGGATGCGGTAGACGCTGACCTTCAGGTCGGCCCACAGGGTGCCATCGGCGGCCAGCCTGAGCATGCGCGCCCAGACGTCGCCGGGGGCCGGCAGGAAGATCTTCGGCACCGCGCCGCTGGCGCCGGCCGCCCACCAGGCCAGGGCCAGCAGGACGAACACGCCGCCGCCGATCAGCAGCAGGTGGCGGCGCGCCAGCGGCTTGCCGATGACGAACAGCGGGGAAGGTTTACGGGCGTTCATGCAAGGCTCGGGGTAACGGGGGTAGCGCGCGCCGGCCCTGCGGCCGGCGCGCGGGGTGCGTCAGAGCGCCTCGGCGAAGCGCGCGTCGACGGCCTGCTCCGGGGTCACCGGCTGCTCGATGATGCCGGCCTCGGTGGCGGCCTTCTGGATGTGCCCGAAGGACTCCTTGACGAAGGCGCCCTTGAGCTCGGCCTTGTTCTCGCCCAGGGAATAGAAGCGCACGCCGTCGAAGGCGCTCTGCAGCTCCGCCGGCTCGGCGCCGACGCCCTTGGCGATGGCCGCGCGGCCTTCGGCGGTGTGGGCCTGGTAGTGCTTCAGGCCGGCCTCCCAGCTCTTGAGCAGGGCCAGCACCTGGCCGGGACGCTGCTTGAGCACCTCGTCGCGGACCACGAACACGTCGCTGATGATGCCCGGGTCGTCGGAGCCCTTGTACAGCAGGTTCACTTTCGGGTTCTGCTGCCTGGCCGCGCTCAGGTAGGGCTCGTAGGTCACCGCCGCCGGCACTTGGCCTGCGATCAGCGCGGAACCGGCGTTGGCCGCCGGCATCGGCACCGGCTGCACGTCGGCGAGGCTCAGGCCGGCCTTGCGCAGCGCGCTGTGCAGGAGGATGTCGCTGGTGGTGCCCTCCTCGAAGGCGACCTGCTTGCCCTTGAGGTCCTTCAGCGTCTTGATCGAGGGGTCGACGATGAGCGCGTCGGCGCTGGTGCTCTGGTCCAGCAGCAGGACGATCTTCACCGGCAGGCCGGCGGCGACCATGGCCATGGCGGTGTGGGTGGCGAGGTTGCCGCCGTCGATCTGGCCGCTGGCCAGGGCGGCGTTCATGTCCTTGTCTTCGGTGAAGTTGACCAGTTCGACCTGGTCCAGGCCGTTGGCCTTGAAGGCCCCGGCCTGTTCGGCGACGTACCACTGGCCGTAGCCCAGCCAGGGCTGCATGCCCATCTTGAAGGTGCCGGCCTCGGGCTTGAGGTCGGCCTTGGGCTCGGCGGCCTGGGCGGCGCCGCCCAGCAGGACGGCGCAGCAGGTGGCCGCGACGAGGCGGCGCAGCGTGGATGCGATGGGCGCTTGCATGGTGTCTCCCCGGTCTTCTTCTGTGGTGGTACGGCAGGGGAGCGCGTTGGCCCGCACCCGCCGTGGGCGGGCACAGGCTCACACGAAACCGCGCGGATGCAAAGCCTCCGGCGTCGCTGCGGGCCCGGAGGCAGGCGCCAGGCCGGGGTCCGGTTCAGGCCTCGTCGATGTCGTCGTCCTTGAACTGGTCCTTGATGTAGGTGATCTCGGTCTTGCCGTGGGGCGCCGGCAGGCCGTCCGGGCCCATGTTGACGAAGACCATCTTGTCGATGGTGAGGATGCTCTTGCGGGTGATCTTGTTGCGCACGTGGCAGGTCAGGGTGATCGAGGTGCGGCCGAAGTCGGTGGCGGTGATGCCCATCTCGATGATGTCGCCGGTGCGCGCCGAGCTGACGAAGTTGATCTCGGAGATGAACTTGGTGACCACGCGCTGGTTGCCCAGCTGGACGATGGCGTAGATGGCCGCCTCCTCGTCTATCCACTTCAGCAGGCTGCCGCCGAACAGCGAGCCGTTGGGGTTGAGGTCTTCGGGTTTGACCCATTTGCGGGTGTGGAAATTCATGGTGACTCCTTGCTGGTTGCGCCTCGTGAGCGCGATGCCTTCGTAGGCAAGATGACGGGTCGAGCCCCGCCGGCTGCGCGATTATCGCGCGGATCGCCGCTTCTCGCCCGGCCCGGGTCAGCCCAGGCCGGCCTCTTCGCGGTAGATGCGCGCCTGTTCCACCAGCCAGTCGCGGAAGGCCCGGACGATGGCGGACTCCACCTTGCGCTCGGGGATCATCAGGTAATAGGCGTTTTCGCTCAAATAGGCATGTTGCATCGCCACGATCAGCCGGCCCTCGGCCAGCTCGCGCTGGATCAGCATGGGCGGGATCAGCGCCACGCCCATGCCCAGCATGGCCGCCTGGGCGAGCATGGAGAACAGCTCGTAGCGGGTGCCGCTCATGTCGTGGGCGACGCTCATGCCCAGGGAGCCGAACCACTGGCGCCAGGCGTAGGGCCGGGTGGTCTGCTGCATCAGCGGCAGCGCGGCGATTTCTTCGGCGCCGAGGCTGGCGCGGCCTTCGAGCAGCTCGGGGCTGCACACCGGCACCGGGTTCTCGCGCATGAGGAAGTGCTTCACGGTGCCGGACCAGGCGCCGTCGCCGAAGTACAGCGCGCAGTCGAAGTCGGTGTCGGCGAAGAGGAAGGGCCGGGTGCGGTTGGTCAGGTTGACCGTGACCTCCGGGTACAGGCCCTTGAAGGCCTTCAGCCGCGGCAGCAGCCACTGGGTGGCGAAGGTCGGCACCACGGCCAGCTCGATGCTGCCGCCGCCCTGCTGGCCCATCACCGCCAGGGTGTCGCGCTCCACCGCGTCGAGCCGCGCGGCGATGCGCCGGCTGTAGCCCAGCCCCGCCTCGGTGAGCTTGACGCCGCGCCGCGAACGGCGGAACAGCTCGACGCCGAGGAACGCCTCGAGCCCGGCGATCTGCCGGCAGATGGCGCTCTGCGTCAGCGACAGTTCCTCGGCGGCCTTGGTGAAGCTTTCATGGCGCGCCGCCGACTCGAAGCTGACCAGCGCCGCGGTGGTGGGGATCTTGCGCCGCATCGAATGCCTCTTGGGAATCTCGTGATCCGCGAAGCCTGGGAAACAGGCCATTCAAACATTCGTTTCATGGGGCCCTGGCAATCACGGAGTGAGAAAATAGCACAACAGCGTGCGAATTAGTCGGTTGCCGCACCGGTCGGCGGCTGACTAGGATCGACCGCACTGCGTCCGCCTAAACTGGTTGGACACCCTGTCACTGCCCCGAGGTAACCCGATGGCCACCAAAGCAAGCTTCAACTGGGAAGACCCGCTGCTGCTGGATCAGCAACTCACCGAAGAAGAGCGCATGGTGCGCGACAGCGCCCAGCAGTTCGCCCAGGACAAGCTGGCCCCGCGCGTGCTGGAGGCCTTCCGCCACGAGCAGACCGACCCGGCGATCTTCCGCGAGATGGGCGAGACCGGCCTGCTCGGCGCGACCATCCCCGCCGAGTACGGTGGCAGCGGTCTGAACTACGTGTGCTACGGCCTGATCGCCCGCGAGGTCGAGCGCGTCGACTCCGGCTACCGCTCGATGATGAGCGTGCAGTCGTCCCTGGTCATGGTGCCGATCTACGAGTTCGGCAACGAGGCCACCCGCCAGAAATACCTGCCCAAGCTGGCCAGCGGCGAGTGGATCGGCTGCTTCGGCCTGACCGAGCCGAACCACGGCTCCGACCCGGGCTCGATGATCACCCGCGCCAGGAAGGTCGACGGCGGCTACCGCCTGTCCGGCGCCAAGATGTGGATCACCAACAGCCCGATCGCCGACGTCTTCGTGGTCTGGGCCAAGGATGACGAAGGCCAGATCCGCGGCTTCGTCCTGGAGAAAGGCTGGGAAGGCCTGTCCGCCCCGGCCATCCACGGCAAGGTCGGCCTGCGCGCCTCGATCACCGGCGAGATCGTGATGGACAACGTGTTCGTCCCCGAAGAGAACGCCTTCCCCGAGGTGCGCGGCCTGCGCGGCCCGTTCACCTGCCTGAACTCGGCGCGCTACGGCATCTCCTGGGGCGCCCTGGGCGCCGCCGAGGCCTGCTGGCACACCGCCCGCCAGTACACCCTGGACCGCAAGCAGTTCGGCCGCCCGCTGGCCGCCAACCAGCTGATCCAGAAGAAGCTGGCCGACATGCAGACCGAGATCACCCTCGCCCTGCAGGGCTGCCTGCGCCTGGGCCGGATGAAGGACGAAGGCACCGCCGCGGTGGAAATCACCTCGATCATGAAGCGCAACAGCTGCGGCAAGGCCCTGGACATCGCCCGCATGGCCCGCGACATGCTCGGCGGCAACGGCATCTCCGACGAGTTCGGCGTGGCCCGCCACCTGGTCAACCTGGAAGTGGTGAACACCTACGAGGGTACCCACGACGTCCACGCGCTGATCCTCGGCCGCGCCCAGACCGGAATCCAGGCCTTCTTCTAAGGCAGCTACAAGCCGCAAGCTGCAAGCCATAAGCGAAAGCCGCTTTGCTTGCAGCTTGTGGCTTACCGCTTGAGGCTGACGTATGTCTGCTCTGTCCCATATCCGCGTTCTCGACCTTTCCCGCGTCCTGGCCGGCCCCTGGGCCGGGCAGATACTCGCCGACCTCGGCGCCGAAGTGATCAAGATCGAACGGCCCGGCAGCGGCGACGACACCCGCGCCTGGGGCCCGCCGTTCCTCAAGGACGCCGAGGGCCGCGACACCAGCGAGGCGGCCTACTACCTGTCGGCCAACCGCAACAAGAAATCCCTCACCATCGACTTCACCCAGCCCGAGGGCCAGCGCCTGGTGCGCGAGCTGGCGGCCAAGGCCGACATCGTGCTGGAGAACTTCAAGGTCGGCGGCCTCAAGGCCTATGGCCTGGACTACGCGTCGCTGAAGCAGCTCAACCCCCGGCTGATCTACTGCTCCATCACCGGCTTCGGCCAGACCGGCCCCTACGCCAAGCGCGCCGGCTACGACTTCATGATCCAGGGCCTGGGCGGGCTGATGAGCATCACCGGGCGCTCCGACGCCGAGGAAGGCGCAGGCCCGGTGAAGGTCGGCGTGGCGCTGACCGACATCCTCACCGGCCTGTACTCCTCCACCGCGATCCTCGCCGCCCTCGCCCACCGCGACGTCAGCGGCATCGGCCAGCACATCGACATGGCCCTGCTCGACGTGCAGGTGGCCTGCCTGGCCAACCAGACGCTGAACTACCTGACCACCGGCATCCCGCCGCGCCGGCTGGGCAATGCCCACCCGAACATCGTGCCCTACCAGGACTTCCCCACCGCCGACGGCGACATGATCCTCACCGTCGGCAACGACGGGCAGTTCCGCAAGTTCTGCGAACTGGCCGGGCACCCGGAATGGGCCGACGACGAACGTTTCGCCAGCAACAAGGCCCGCGTCGCCCACCGCGACGTGCTCATCCCGCTGATCCGCCAGGCCACGGTGATGCGCACCACCGCGCAGTGGATCGCCGCGCTGGAGCAGGCCGGCGTGCCCTGCGGGCCGATCAACGACCTGGCCCAGGTGTTCGCCGACCCGCAGGTGATCGCCCGCGGCCTGCGCGTGGACCTGCCGCACCCGCTGGCCGGGACCGTGCCGCAGGTGGCCAGCCCGATCCGCCTGTCGCAGACCCCCGTCGAGTACCGCAACGCCCCGCCGACCCTCGGCCAGCACACCGAGCAGATACTCGAGGACGTGCTCGGCCTGGACGCCGCCGCCATCGGCAAGCTGCGCGAGCAGGGCGTGATCTGAACCCGCGCGCCGCCGCGCCAGGGTATTCACGGCCCCTGGCGCGGCGCGGGCGGGCCCGGCGGACGACGGAAAACCTTTGGCTTGCCGCCCGGCATCGCTATAATCCGCAGGCTTCACCGGCCGGCTCCGCTCCGGCCGTTCCCGCCACCCGTTCCGAGGGGCGCTGCAGCAGGCCGGACCCGCACCGGGTTCAGCCTGTCAGGCTCGGACGGGGCGCGTCCCGGTCGGCGTCCGCCGGCCGTTAACGCATCAACGGCGCCCATTCGCAGACAACGAATGGAGAGTTACGCATGAGCGCTGTCATGACGCCTGCCGGTTTCACCGACTACAAGGTCGCCGACATTTCCCTGGCCGCCTGGGGCCGCCGCGAGCTGATCATCGCCGAGTCCGAGATGCCGGCACTGATGGGCCTGCGCCGCAAGTACGCCGCCAGCCAGCCGCTGAAAGGCGCCAGGATCCTCGGCTGCATCCACATGACCATCCAGACCGGCGTGCTCATCGAGACCCTGGTCGCCCTGGGCGCCGAAGTGCGCTGGTCCTCCTGCAACATCTTCTCCACCCAGGACCAGGCCGCCGCCGCCATCGCCGCCGCCGGCATCCCGGTATTCGCCTGGAAGGGCGAGACCGAGCAGGAATACGAATGGTGCATCGAGCAGACCATCCTCAAGGACGGTCAGCCGTGGGACGCCAACATGGTGCTGGACGACGGCGGTGACCTGACCGAAATCCTGCACAAGAAATACCCGCAGATGCTGGAGAAGATCCACGGCATCACCGAAGAAACCACCACCGGCGTGCACCGCCTGCTCGACATGCTCAAGGCCGGCACCCTGAAAGTCCCGGCGATCAACGTCAACGACTCGGTGACCAAGAGCAAGAACGACAACAAGTACGGCTGCCGCCACAGCCTCAACGACGCCATCAAGCGCGGCACCGACCACCTGCTGTCGGGCAAGCAGGCGCTGGTGATCGGCTACGGCGACGTGGGCAAGGGCTCGGCCCAGTCGCTGCGCCAGGAAGGCATGATCGTCAAGGTCGCGGAAGTCGACCCGATCTGCGCCATGCAGGCCTGCATGGACGGCTTCGAAGTGGTTTCCCCGTACAAGAACGGCGTGAACGACGGCACAGAGGCCAGCGTCGACGCCGCCCTGCTGGGCAAGATCGACCTGATCGTCACCACCACCGGCAACGTCAACGTCTGCGACGCCGGCATGCTCAAGGCCCTGAAGAAGCGCGCCGTGGTCTGCAACATCGGCCACTTCGACAACGAGATCGATACCGCCTTCATGCGCAAGACCTGGGCCTGGGAAGAGGTCAAGCCGCAGGTGCACAAGATCCACCGCACCGGCAAGGACGGCTTCGACCCGCACAACGACGACTACCTGATCCTGCTCGCCGAAGGCCGCCTGGTGAACCTGGGCAACGCCACCGGCCACCCGTCGCGGATCATGGACGGCTCCTTCGCCAACCAGGTGCTGGCGCAGATCCACCTGTTCGAGCGCAAGTTCGCCGACCTGCCGGCCAGCGAAAAGGCCAAGCGCCTGAGCGTCGAGGTGCTGCCGAAGAAACTCGACGAGGAAGTCGCCCTGGAGATGGTCAAGGGCTTCGGCGGCGTGGTCACCCAGCTGACGCCGAAACAGGCCGAGTACATCGGCGTGACCGTCGAAGGTCCGTTCAAGCCGGATACCTATCGCTACTAAGGCCACAGGCGGCAGGCTTCAGGCTGCAGGTCGCAGGCACATCCCGCCTGCAGCCTGCGGCCTGTAGCCTGCAGCCCGAAGGATTCTCCTATGTCTTCTCAAGAACGCCGCTTCAGCTTCGAGTTCTTCCCCGCCAAGACCGAAGCCGGGCATGAAAAACTGCTGGCCACCGCGCGCCAGCTGGCCGGCTACAAGCCGGACTTCTTCTCCTGCACCTACGGCGCCGGTGGCTCCACCCGCGACCGTACCCTGGTCACCGTCCTGCAGCTGGACGGCGAGGTGGGCATCCCCACCGCGCCGCACCTGTCCTGCGTCGGCGACACCAAGGCCGAGCTGCGCGCCCTGCTGGCCCACTACAAGGACGCCGGCATCCAGCGCATCGTCGCCCTGCGCGGCGACCTGCCCTCGGGCATGGGCATGGCCAGCGGCGAGCTGCGCTACGCCAACGAGCTGGTGGAGTTCATCCGCGCCGAGAGCGGCGACCACTTCCACATCGAAGTCGCTGCCTACCCGGAAGTTCATCCGCAGGCTCGCAATTCCGAGCACGATCTGGCCAATTTCGTACGCAAGGTCAAGGCCGGGGCCGACAGTGCAATCACGCAGTATTTCTTCAACGCCGACAGCTATTTCCACTTCGTCGAGCGTGCACAGAAGTTGGGCGTCGACATCCCGATCGTCCCGGGCATCATGCCGATCACCAACTACTCCAAGCTGGCGCGTTTCTCGGATGCCTGTGGCGCCGAGATTCCCCGCTGGATCCGCAAGCAGCTGGAAGCCTATGGCGACGACATCGCCAGCATCCAGTCCTTCGGCGAGCAGGTGATCACCGAAATGTGCGAACGCCTGCTGGACGGCGGCGCCCCTGGTCTGCATTTCTATACGCTGAACCAGGCCGACCCCAGCCTGGCACTGTGGAAAAACCTGAAGCTGCCCCGCTAGCGCAGCGGCGCTCCGCCGCCCGCAGCGGGCGGCGGTTCACCGGCCAGGACGCTAGAGGTTCCACACGGCATGGCACATGCCCCGTCCCTGATCTACCTGGTGTACGGTCGCCAGACCTACCACCAGGAAGCCCTGTTCAGCATCGCCAGCGCCATCGCCCGTGCACGGGCAACGCCGCAGCTGTGCCTGGACATCCAGGTCATCACCGACGATGGCACCCCCTATGCCGGGCTGCCGGTGCGGGTGCGCCGCCTCGACGAGCGCACCCTGGCCAGCTGGTATGGGCCGCACCACTACCACTTCCGCGCCAAGCACGTGGCCCTGCGCCAAGTGCTCGACGAAAAGCCCGCCGCCGTACTGATCGATACCGACACCTTCTTCCACGCATCGCCCGCCCGGCTGTTCGCCCGCGTGCGGCGCGGCGCCCTGCTGTGCAACGCCGTCAGCCACCTGCTGGGCGACTCGCCGGCCCCCGTCTACCGGCAGTTGATCGAGCCCCTGAAGGCCCGCGGGCTGGCCGGCGAACGGACGCCGCTGATCAATTCCGGGGTGATCGGGCTGGCCCGCGAAGACGCCGGCGTACTCGACCGTTCGTTGGAATTGATGGATGACCTCTACCCAATTGCCCGCGCAGCCTATAATCTTGAAGAGTTCGTTCTGGCGATTGCGGCCTACAGACAACTGGAACCTGTCGGTTGTACCGACCTCATCCACCATTACTGGAGCCGCAAGCAGTTGTTCCGGGCGAAAGTCCAGGCCTGGCTGCACAAGCACCGAACGTCCCTTCTCAGCACCCCGGCTCTCGACGACACCCAACTGGTGACCGACCGCCTGCCGCGTCCACCACGGGCCGCGCGCCTGCTGTACAAGCTGAGAACACTGCCGTTGCCGGCCCCGATGCGCCAGTTCAGCCTGGAGCTGTTCTACGGGTGCCATGACTACGACAACGAGTTCGACCGGGCCTGCGGCCCCGTCTGGTGGGAAAAGGCCGCGACCAACGTCATCGAGCGCCATCCCGACCAGCCGGTGGAAGAGCAGCTCGGTGAATGGCTGAACCACAAGGTGTTGCGTCATCTCCTCGGCCCAAGGCTCGAGGCGATACGCCGGCACCTACGCCAGCAGGACCTGCTCTGAACGGCAGGCCAGCGCTGGCAGCGCCTCTCGCCTTCCGGGGCCGGGCGCAAACCCAGGCCGGCGGCCTTCGCCGTCGGCCCCCGGAGGAGCCCGCGAGGGCCCCTGCCAGTAGCTCGGCCCTGGGTGCATACGCAGCGCCCCGCGCCGCCCCTCATCCCCGCCAGGGGACGAGGGCACAGAGGAGTTCGAAGAACTTGGTGACTTCACTTTCGCCGGCCAGCCGCCGGCCCATATAGGAATACCCCGCATGTCCTTTTCCTCCCTCGGTCTCTCCGAGGCGCTGGCCCGCGCAGTAGAGGCGGCGGGCTACAGCCAGCCCACCCCTGTCCAGGAGCGGGCGATTCCCGCCGTATTGCAAGGTCGCGACCTGATGGTCGCGGCCCAGACCGGCACCGGCAAGACCGGTGGCTTCGCCCTTCCGGTGCTCGAGCGCCTGTTCCCCGAAGGCCACCCCGACCGCGAACACCGCCACGGCCCGCGCCAGGCGCGCGTGCTGGTGCTGACGCCGACCCGCGAGCTGGCCGCCCAGGTGCACGACAGCTTCAAGGTGTATGCCCGCGACCTGCCGCTCAAGAGCGCCTGCATCTTCGGCGGCGTCGGCATGAACCCGCAGGTCCAGGCCATGGCCAAGGGCGTCGACGTGCTGGTGGCCTGCCCCGGCCGCCTGCTCGACCTCATCGGCCAGGGCAGCGTCGACCTCTCCCACGTGGAGATCCTGGTCCTCGACGAAGCCGACCGCATGCTCGACATGGGCTTCATCCACGACGTCAAGAAGGTCCTCGCCAAGCTGCCGCCCAAGCGCCAGAACCTGCTGTTCTCGGCGACCTTCTCGAAAGACATCACCGACCTCGCCAACAAGCTGCTGCACAACCCCGAGCGCATCGAGGTCACCCCGCCGAACACCACCGTCGAGCGCATCGAGCAGCGCGTGTTCCGCATCCCCTCGGCGCAGAAGCGCGCCCTGCTGGCCCACCTGGTGACCCTCGGCGCCTGGGAGCAGGTGCTGGTGTTCACCCGCACCAAGCACGGCGCCAACCGCCTCGCCGAATACCTGAGCAAGCACGGCCTACCGGCCGCCGCGATCCACGGCAACAAGAGCCAGAACGCGCGCACCAAGGCCCTGGCCGACTTCAAGGCCAACGACGTGCGCATCCTGGTGGCCACCGACATCGCCGCCCGCGGCCTGGACATCGACCAGTTGCCCCACGTGGTCAACTACGAGCTGCCCAACGTCGAGGAAGACTACGTCCACCGTATCGGCCGCACCGGCCGTGCCGGGCGCAGCGGCGAGGCCATCTCGCTGGTGGCCCCCGAGGAAGAGAAGCTGCTCAAGGCCATCGAGCGCCTGACCAGGCAGCAGATTCCCGCCGGCGACACCCAGGGCTTCGACCCCGAGGCGACGCTGCCGGAAGTGGCCCTGCCCGAACCCAGGGAACAGCCCCAGCGCCAGCCGCGCAAGGACAAGGCCAAGCGCGAGCGCAAGCCCAAGGACAGGGAGCCGCAGCAGGCGCAACCTGCCGCCGAGGCCGCCCAGGCCGAAGACGGCGCCGAGCCGGGCGAGAAGTCCGCTGGCAAGCGCCGCCGCCGTGGCGGCCGCGGCAAGAAGAAGGGCGACGTCCAGGCCCAGGGCGAGCAGCAGGGCCAGCAGGCCCCGCGCGGCGACAGCCAGCCCAAGCCAGCCAGGCAACCCAAGCCGCAGGCCCAGGGCACGGACCGCGACCCCGAGGAGTTCCTCGACGACGACTACGACAACTTCGGCAACCGCGCCGACTACGTCAGTCCCTTCCCGGACAAGGACGTGGTCCGTGGCCAGCGCCGCCGTGGCGGCCAGGGCCAGGGCCAGCAGGCCCCGCAAGGCCAGCGCGCCCGCGGCCAGGGCCAGGGTCAAGGTCAGGGCCAAGGCCAGAAGCAGCAGGGCAAGCAGGGCCAGAAAGGCACCGGCCAGGGTGGCCAGGCCGGCCGCGGCAAGAACGCCAACGGCCAGGCCCGTGGCGGCCAGGGTGGCAACGCCCAGGGCAAGCAGCGCGCCGCCCGCAAGCGCGGCGGCAAGGGCCAACCTTCGCTGATGAGCGATGCACCGCTGCGCGAGCCGAGCGAGTACGGCGCCGCCAAGCCGACCCGCCAGCCGGTGGTGATCAACAAGCGCGACCTGGTCCGCGGCGACCGCTTCCCCACCGCCGAGCAGCTGGAAGAACTGGAACCGCGCCGCGACAAGGGCGAACGCCCGGCTCTGCTGACGCGCAACCGCTGATAGCCAGCCGTTGAAGAAACCGCCCCTTGGGGCGGTTTTTTCTTGTGGGCGGGAAAGGTGGCGCCGGGATGCTTTCGTAGGATGGGTTGAGCTTGAGCGAAACCCATGCGGTCATGGTGATGGGTATCGCTTCGCTCCACCCATCCTACGGAACTTGCCCGTGCGCAGGACCTGTAGGAGCGAGCTTGCTCGCGAATTGGTTCGCGGCAGGCATTCGCGAAGAGCGCCCTCTCCCCAGCCCTCTCCCTGAAGGGAGAGGGAGCCGTCTGGCGTTGCTTAAAAGTCCAGCGTCATCCTGCAAGCCCGCTGTTTCCGGCGAGTACTGAAGAACCACTTCACGCCGAACAGTCCCCTCTCCCTTCAGGGAGAGGGTTAGGGAGAGGGAGCGGCGTTCAACCGACACTCAGTGGCCAAAGGGAAACACGGTTCGCGAGCAAGCTCGCTCCTGCAGGCAATAAAAAAGCCGCCCCAAGGGGCGGCTTCTTCATTCACCAAACGCTCAAAGCACCTGCCGCAAAAAGCTCTGCGCCCGCGGGTCGGCCGGCTGTTCGAAGAACTGCGCGGGCGGCGCGTCCTCCAGCAGCTTGCCGTGGTCGAAGAACAGCACGCGGTCGGCCACTTCGCGGGCGAAGCCCATCTCGTGGGTGACGCAGACCATGGTCATGCCTTCCACCGCCAGGGCCTTCATCACGTCCAGCACCTCGCCGACCATCTCCGGGTCCAGCGCCGAGGTCGGCTCGTCGAACAGCATCACCTTGGGGTCCATGCACAGCGCACGGGCGATGGCCACGCGCTGCTGCTGGCCGCCGGACAGGCGCGAGGGGTACTCGTTGGCCTTCTGGCCGATGCCGACCTTCTCCAGCAGCGCCCGGGCCTTCGCCTCGCGCTCGGCCTTGCCGCGCTTGCGCACCACCTTCTGCGCCAGGCACAGGTTCTCCAGCACCGTCATGTGCGGGAACAGGTTGAAGTGCTGGAACACCATGCCGACCTCGCGGCGGTAGGCGTTGATGTCGGTCTTCGGGTCGGCCAGGTCGAGGCCGTCGATGCTCACCGAGCCGGAGTCGAACTCCTCCAGGCCGTTGAGGCAGCGCAGGAAGGTGGACTTGCCCGAGCCCGAGGGCCCGATCACCACCACCACCTCGCCCTTGTCCACGCGGGTGGTCACGTCGTCCACCGCGCGCACCACGTGGCCGCGGGTGTCGAACACCTTGGTCAGGTTGCGGACTTCAATCACTTTGCCCGAGCCTCCGTTCCAGCCGCCCGGCCAGGTGCGACAGCGGCAGGTTGATGACGAGGTAGAGCGCGGCCACGCAGAACCAGATCTCGAAGGTGGAGAACGAGGTGGTGATGGCCTCGCGGCCGCTCTTGGTCAGTTCGGTGATGGCGATCACCGAGACCAGCGAGGTGTCCTTGACCAGGCTGATGAACTGCCCGGCCAGCGGTGGCAGCACGCGCTTGAAGGCCTGCGGCAGGATCACGTGGCGCATCGACTGCGCCGCGTTCAGGCCCAGGGAACGCGCCGCCTCGTTCTGCCCGCGGGCGATGGACTGCACGCCGGCGCGGACGATCTCGGCCACGTAGGCGCCGGTGAACAGCGCCAGCGCCGCCACCCCGGCGAACTCGCGGGACAGGTTGAGCACGGTGCCGATGAAGAAGTAGAAGATGAAGATCTGCACCAGCAGCGGCGTCCCGCGCACCAGCTCGACATAGAGCGTCGACAGGTCGTGCAGCGTGGGGTTCTTCGACAGCCGGCAGAGGCCGGTGAACAGGCCGATGGCAAGGCCGATCGCGCCGGACACGAAGGAGATCCACAGCGTGGTCCACAGGCCCCAGGCCAGCGGGCCGGCGGCCCAGTGGCGCTGCACGCCGACCACGTCGCCTTCGTCGACGTCGTCGTTCTCGGAGAACTGCAGGCTGTCGCCGGCCACGTTCAGCACCTGCTGCCGGCCGTCGTCGCCGACCAGGGTGACGCGGGCCTCGCGGCCGGAGTCCTCGATCTTCTCCACCCGCGACACGCTCTCGGCGCGCTGCGGCTCCTCCGCCTGGTAGGCGAAGTACTGGGGAACGCGGTTCCAGCGCCACTCGTAGGAGATCAGCGAGGTGGAATACCAGATGGCCAGGCCGATCAGCAGGAGGATCAGCGCGGTCAGCCCATGCCAGGGCCAGGTGGGGCGTTTGTTTCTAGTCACGTATCTGTACCGTGAAAATGCGAACGCGCAGGCCGGGGCCTGCGCGTCGGGTCGAACAGCTTGGGACGCGGATTATTCCATGTCCTTCAGCCAGTCGGTGCTCTTGAACCACTTGTCGTGCAGGCGATCGTAGGTTCCGTCCTCGTGGATCTGCTTGAGGAAGTTGTTGATGAAGTTGATCGAGTCGTAGTCGCCCTTCTTCAGGCCGAAGGCCAGCGGCTCGTAGGTGAACGGCTGGTCGAGGAACACCAGCTTGCCGGCGCCGAACTTGCCGACCGCCACCACGTTGTAGGGCGAGTCGTAGATGAAGGCGTCGGCCTTGCCGTTGACCACGTCCATGACCGCTTCGGGCTCGTTGTCGAAGCCGTGGTACTGGGCCTTGGCCAACTGCTTCTTGGCGACGAACTCGCCGGTGGTGCCGACCTTGGAGGTGATGCGGTACTTCGGATCGTTCAGGTCCTTGTAGGACTTGATGGTGCCTTCCAGTTCCTTGCGGATCAGCAGGGTCTGGCCGACCACCGCGAAGGGCTCGGTGAAGTTGATGCGCAGGTTGCGCTCCTGGGTCAGGGTCAGGCCCGAGCCGATCATGTCGAACTTGTCGGTCAGCAGCGCCGGGATGATGCCGTCCAGGCCGGTGGAGACCAGCTCCAGCTTGACGCCCATGGACTTGGCCATGGCCTTGAGCAGGTCGACCTCGAAGCCGACGATCTGGCCGCGCTTGTTGGTCATCTCGAACGGCATGTAGGTCGGGTCCATGCCTACCCGCAGGCTGCCGCGCTTGACCGCCTCGTCGATGGCGCCGGCCTGTGCCGCGGTCACGCCGACCAGGGCGCAGACGCCCGCCAGCAGCGATGCCAGATACTTTTTCATTCCCCACACTCCCAGACAGTCGAAATTGAATCGTGCGCACTCCGGCACGGCATCCAGTGGCGGTCTTTCTGCCGCGCAAAGCCTCGCCGGGCGCTGAAGGGTGCGAATCCTACCCTCTGTCGCCGTCCGTCGGGAGACTTTCTGGATCGATGGCGCAGGTTAACAGCAGTCCGGTGCCGGGAAAACCGTCGCGACGACCTGCCACTCCCCGCCGGGCGGCGGGGAGTGGCACGCCCTCAGGACTGCGCGGCCGGCATGCCCACGCCGGCGCCGGCCGGCGGCGCCAGGGGCAGCGCCGGGCTGTGCGCGTCGGCCTGCACCGACTTGCGCCAGGGCTCCAGCCAGTTCTCGTGGCCGCCTTCCCACACCTGCAGGTGCAGGCGCGACAGCGCCACCGGGTCGCTCAGCAGGGCCAGGCGGGCCTCGCCGGCGACGGCCTGCGGGCCGCCTTCCAGGGCCTGCTGCACACGCCGCTGGCGCGCCGCCTCGATGGCCTCGGAGCGGGCGTGGCGGGCGGTGCCCATGGCGCAGGCCAGGGCGTTGAGCAGCGGGTCGGAAACGCTGCGGACGAAGCCGTCCTTCAGCGCCTGCCAGCGGTTCTGGTAGGTGTACTCGTCGGTGGAACGCAGCTCGCGCGGGGTGTCGTATTCCTCGGGGATGAGGAACAGCTTCTCGTCGCGCGAGGCCAGGCCCAGGTTGACGCGGCTGGTGATCACCGACACCGGGATGGACAGCATCAGCGAACCGACGATGGGCGACAGCCACCACAGGAAGCGCGGGTTCAGCCACACCACCAGCAGCGCCCAGGCCAGGCCCAGCAGGGTCTGCATGCCATGGCGGCGCAGCGCCTCGCTCCACGGCGTGGCGTCATCGTCACGCTGCGGCGACTTCCACTGGGCTTCCCAGCCGAGGAAGGCGGCCAGCACGAAGCGGGTGTGGAAGAGCATGCGCACCGGCGCCAGCAGCACCGAGAAGAGCATTTCCAGGAGCATGCTCAGGGTGACCTTGACCACGCCGCCGTAGGCCCTGGCGCCCTTGGCCCAGATCAGCATGACGCTGAGCAGCTTGGGCAGGAACAGCAGTGTCAGGGTGGTGGAGAACAGCGCGATGGCCTTCTCCGGGTGCCACTGCGGCCAGATCGGGAACAGCTGGCGCGGCTCCAGGAAGTACTGCGGCTCCATCAGCTGGTGCACCGCCAGCAGCGCGGTGGACAGCACCAGGAAGAAGAACCACAGCGGCGCCGACAGGTAGGACATCACCCCGGTGAGGAACACCGCGCGGTGCACCGGGTGCATGCCCTTGACCAGGAACAGGCGGAAGTTCATCAGGTTGCCGTGGCACCAGCGGCGGTCGCGCTTGAGCTCGTCCAGCAGGTTCGGCGGCAGTTCCTCGTAGCTGCCCTCCAGGTCGTAGGCGATCCACACGCCCCAGCCGGCGCGGCGCATCAGCGCGGCCTCGACGAAGTCGTGGGAGAGGATGGCCCCGGAGAACGAGCCCTTGCCCGGCAGCGGCGCCAGGGCGCAGTGCTCGATGAAGGGCTTCATGCGGATGATCGCGTTGTGCCCCCAGTAGTGCGACTCGCCCAGCTGCCAGAAGTGCAGGCCGGCGGTGAACAGCGGGCCGTAGACGCGGGTGGCGAACTGCTGCATGCGCGCATAGAGGGTATCCATGCCCGAGGCCTTGGGCGCGGTCTGGATGATCCCCGCCTCCGGGTTGGCTTCCATCAGCCGCACCAGCTTGGCCAGGCAGTCGCCGCTCATCACGCTGTCGGCGTCCATCACCACCATGTACCTGTACTGGCTGCCCCAGCGCCGGCAGAAGTCGTCGATGTTGCCGCTCTTGCGCTTCACCCGGCGCCGGCGCCGGCGGTAGAACAGCTTGCCGAAGCCCTTGGTCTCCTGGCACAGCTCGATCCAGGCCTGCTCCTCGGCCACGGCGATGTCGGCCTGGTAGGTGTCGCTGAGGACGAAGAAGTCGAAGTGGTCCAGCTCGCCGCTGGCCGCCACCGACTCGAAGGTGGCGCGCAGGCCGGCGAACACCCGCGGCACGTCCTCGTTGCAGATCGGCATGACGATGGCGGTCCGCGCATCGGGCGCGATCGGCTCGTTGCCGGCGCTGCTGCCGGAGATGCGGTAGCGGTCGCGGCCGCTGAGCAGTTCCCAGAAGCCCATCAGCGCGGTCCAGAAACCGGCCGAGACCCAGCAGAAGAGGATGGCGAAGAGCAGCAGCACGCCGAACTGGATCAGGTACGGCAGCACCTGCTGGAGGGTCTGCAGCCAGGTCTGGCGGTTGATCTCCTCGAGGTCGATCAGCGCCCAGCCCTGGTACGGCAGGATGCCCTTCATGTAGTAGGTGGCGATGCTGGTCTGGCCGAGCATCAGCAGCAGCAGGATCATCCGGCGCAGCGAGCCGACCCGCTGCCAGCGCGCCTTGGGCAGGTCGCGCGCGGATTTGGACGGGTTGCTGCGACCGAGCAGGCGACGCCAGCCGCGCACCAGCACGTTGGTCCGCCAGGGTTCGGGCAGCACCTTGGTGCGCTGGATCGGCGGGGCCGCCCTCAGGTAGGCGCGGCCGTTGTCGTCCAGGCCGAGCATGCCGGTTTCCTGCAGCTCCTGGCCGTAGCCGAGCAGCAGGCGCGGGCCGATGGAGCCCAGCGCCACGTCGTCAGTGGCGGCCGGCGCGGTGCCGGCCTCCTCCGCCAGGCGCTGGTGCAGGTCACTGAAGGAAGCGCTGCGCGCCAGGCGCTCGCGCCCTTCCGCGGTCAGCGGAAGGTGCTCGAGGTATTCGCCCAGCGAAGCCTTGTGGGTGGTGGTGTTATTCATCGGCAGGCAGCTGGTAGCTCCAGGTTTCGGACAGGGTCTGTCCATCTTTGACCAGGGCCGCACGCATTTCGGTCGGCTTCTTCGGATCCTTCACCTTGATCCGCAGGGTCAGGCGCCAGCCCTGGGTCACCGGGTTGTAGCGCAGGTTGTTCTCCTTGACCTCGGCATTGTCGTCGGTGCTCACCTGGGTGGTCACCGCGGCGTCGGCCGGCAGGACCTTGAGGTTGGCGCCCTCGAAGTCCACCACCAGGGCGGTGCTGCCGTCGGGCTGGCGGATCAGGTTGGCCTGCTTGACGTCACCCACCGAGCGCAGGGTCTGCTTGACCTGGGCGACCTTCTGCGAATGCAGGGCGTCCTCGTCCATGGTCCAGTGCATGCGGTAGGCGTATTCCAGCGGCTGGCCGGCTTCCGGGCGCTTCTCCGGGTTGAAGAAGGCGACGATGTTGTCGTTGGTCTCGTCCGGGGTGGGGATCTCGACCAGCTCGACGCTGCCCTTGCCCCACTCGCCGCGCGGCTCGATCCACAGGCTCGGGCGCAGGTCGTAGCGGTCGTCCAGGTCTTCGTAGCGGCTGAACTCGCGGCCGCGCTGGAGCAGGCCGAAGCCTTTCGGGTTCTCCACCGCGTAGCTGCTCACCGAGAGGTGTTTCGGGTTGTTCAGCGGGCGCCAGATCCACTCGTCGTTGCCGGCATGGATCTGCAGGCCGGTGGAGTCATGCAGCTCCGGACGGAAGTTGTGCTGCTCCGAGGGCTGGTTGGAGCCGAACAGGAACATGCTGGTCAGCGGCGCGATGCCGAGCTTGGTGACCTTGTCGCGCAGGAACACCTTGGCCTGCACGTCGACCACGGTGTCCTTGCCGGGGCGCAGGACCAGGCGGTAGGCACCGGTGGCCCGCGGCGAATCCAGCAGGGCGTAGATCACCAGGTGCTTGTCCTGGGGCTTGGGCTTCTCGATCCAGAACTCGCGGAAGCGCGGGAACTCCTCGCCGGACGGCAGCGCGGTGTCCAGCGCCAGGCCGCGGGCGGACAGGCCGTAGACGTGGCCCTTGCCGACCACGCGGAAGTAGCTGGCGCCGAGGAAGGTAGCGATCTCGTCGAGCTTGTCGGCCTTGTTGATCGGGTAGAGCACGCGGAACCCGGCGTAGCCGAGGTCCTTGGTGGCATTGGCGTCGAACTGCAGCGAACCGAAGTCGAAACGCGCAGGATCGTACTTGATCTCCTTGACGCTGGTGGCCGTCACCTCGTTGATCTTCACCGGGGTGTCGAAGTGCATGCCCTGGTGATAGAAGCTGAGCTTGAACGGCTCCTTCTCGTCGGCCCAGTAGGCCTTGTCCATGCGGAAGCGAATCTGCTGGTAGTCGGCGAACTTCATTTCGCTGAATACCGACGGCAGGTTGCTGGCCGGCGCGCTGTACTTCTCGCCTGCCAGTTTCTTCGCCTCGCCGGCGACGTCATCGATGTTGAAAGCCCAGGCGTGACTGGCGCCCAGAGCCAGGAAAGCGGAGCCGACCAGCATCAGGTCGCGCAGGAAATTACGGGAAGCGGTGTGTTGAACGGAACGAAAAATCACGAGTCCCCTCGTCCGTGAACTTGAAAAAACCAAGGCCGGCCCTGGCAATGCCAAGGTGCCGGCGATTGAATTCCGACCCCGGTGAGCCCGAATGATTCCCCGCGATCGCGAAGAACCCTTGCCCGGCCTTGCGGCCCGGGCTTCCGGGGAGCCATTGTTCTAGTCGCATGCGAGTTGCCATCATCCTGCGGCCCGATTACGGACTGCCGCCTGTTCACGCCTCCAGAAGAAAGGTCACCGGCCCGTCGTTGACCAGGTGGACCTGCATGTTGGCGCCGAACCGGCCGGTAGCGACCAGCGGATGACGGGCTCGTGCCTGATCCACGAGATGTTCGAACAGCGCGGCGCCCCGGGCCGGCGGCGCCGCGCTGGAAAAACTCGGCCGCAGGCCCTTGCGGGTATCGGCGACCAGGGTGAACTGCGAGACCAGCAGCAGGCCGCCGCCGGTGTCGCCCAGAGAAAGGTTCATCTTACCTTCAATATCGGCGAACACTCGATAGTTAAGCAGTTTGTGCAGCAACCGCTGGGCGCTCGCCTCGTCGTCCTGCGGCTCGACCCCGACCAGTGCCAGCAGGCCCTGGTCGATGGCGCCGACGATTTCCCCGTCGACTTCCACCCGCGCGGCGCTCACGCGCTGGATCAGCGCCTTCATTCGGCCTCCGGGGGCAGGTTCAGCAGGCGCCGGCCGATCTCGTTGGTGGCGCGCACCAGGGCATCGGCGATGCCCGGCTCGCTGGCCGCGTGGCCGGCGTCGCGGACGATCTGCAGCTCGCTGTTCGGCCAGGCCTTGTGCAGCGTCCAGGCGTTGTCCAGCGGGCAGACCACGTCGTAGCGGCCGTGCACGATGACGCCGGGCAGGTGGGCGATGCGGTGCATGTCGCGCAGCAGCTGGTCCGGCTCGAGGAAGGCGGCGTTGACGAAGTAGTGGTTCTCGATGCGGGCGATGGACAGCGCGCGGTGCGGGTCGCTGAAGCGGTCGACCACCGCCGGGTTGGGCCGCAGCGTCGCGGTGCGCCCTTCCCAGGTGGACCAGGCGCGCGCGGCGTGCATCTGGGCGATCTGGTCGCTGCCCACCAGGCGCTTGCGGAAGGCCTGCATGAGGTCGCCGCGCTCGTCCGCCGGGATCGGCGCCAGGTAGTCCTCCCAGTAGTCGGGGAACAACTGGCTGGCGCCCTCCTGGTAGAACCAGCGCAGGTCCTGCGGGCGGCACAGGAAGATGCCGCGCAGGATCAGCGCGTGGACGCGCTCGGGATGCGCCTGGGCATAGGCCAGCGACAGCGTCGAGCCCCAGGAGCCGCCGAACAGCACCCACTTCTCGATGCCCAGGTGCTGGCGGATGCGTTCCATGTCGGCCACCAGGTGCCAGGTGGTGTTCTCGTCCAGGCTGGCGAAGGGCGTGGAACGGCCGCAGCCGCGCTGGTCGAAGGTGACGATGCGGTACAGGTTGGGGTCGAAGAAACGCCTGGACAGGGCGTCGCAACCGGCACCCGGGCCGCCGTGCACGAAAAGCACCGGCAAGCCGTCCGGTATGCCGCTCTCATCCACGTAGAGGACGTGCGGTTCGTCGACGGCCAGTTGGTGCCGGGCGTAAGGCTTGATTTCCGGATACAAAAGCTGCATGGCGCACTCCTGAATCTTTACGTACGGTCCGTCCCTCGACCGGATACCATCCCTTGCGTGTCGGGCATGATACCTGTGCCCGCGCAAAACCGATAAAGGAGTTCACTCGGGATGCCGAGGAAGTTGTATCTTTGCCTGCTGTGCGTCATTTGTCTGCTGGGCGGGTGCAGCGGCGACTCCCCCCAGGGCCAGTTGAACGATGCGGTGCGCCAGTTGCAGCGCAACCTCGACGAGCGCGCCACCAGCGCCGTGCTGGCGCAACTGCACGAGGATTTCCGCGCCCAGGGCGAGTACGACCGCGACTGGGTGCGCCGGACCCTGGCACAGGTATTCGTCCAGCAGCCGCGGGTGCGCTTCATCACCCTGGGCCGCAGCAGCCGCGTCGACCGCAACTACGCCGACGTCGGCCATTCCCGGGCGGAACTGGCGCTGACCGGCGGCGACGGCCTGCTGCCCGAGCGCCGGCGCAACCGCCCCTACAGCGTAAGCCTGGAATGGCGGCACGACGGCGACACCTGGAAGCTGGCGAGGCTCGACTGGCGATGAACCCACTGCAACACCGCATCCGCGCCGCCGGCCTGCTGGTCCGCGAGCAGAGCATCCTGCTGGTGCGCCACGAGGTGGCCGGCGACGTCTACTGGATCCCCCGGGCGGCGGCTTCGAGTCGCAGTGCGACCACTCGACGCGCGACACCGTGAAGCGGGAATGCCGTGAAGAAACCGGGCTGGACGTGGAGGTCGGGCCGCTGGTGTACGTCCGCGAATTCGCCGAGCCGCTGGCCGGGCGCTTCCACATGGAGCTGTTCTACCGCATCGACGCCTGGCGGGGCGAGCTGAGCCTGGACAACCTGCGCGGCCTGGGCGGCGACGAATTCGACATCCGCGAGGTGGCCTGGGTGCCACGTGCCGACCTGGGCGCCCTGCCCTCCTTCTACCCCGCCGAGCTGCTCGACGACGTCTGGGAGCGCCTGGCCGCGCCGGCGCCGCTGATCCGCCACCTGGGCCTGCAGGTGTGAAACGCCGCTGGCTGCTGCCGCTCGCCGCGCTGCTGGCCGTGCCGATGCTGCTGCCGGAGCGGCCGGTCATCCCGGTGCAGGGCGCCAGCCAGCGGGACTGGAACCGCCGCTCCTTCTGGTACGAGCCCTGGGGCATCTCCGGGGTGCACAAGGGCATCGACATCTTCGCCGAGGCCGGCACCCCGGCGCTGTCGCCGGTCCCGGGGCTGGTGCTGTACCGCGGCGAGATCGGCCTGGGCGGCAAGGTGGTACTGATCCTCGGGCCGAAATGGCGCCTGCATTACCTGGCGCACCTGCAGGCCTGGAACGTGGCGCCGCTGCAGCCGGTGGGCCGCGGCCAGGTGGTCGGCGCGGTGGGCAGCTCGGGCAATGCCGCCGGCAAGCCGCCGCACCTGCACTACGCGGTGCTGTCGCTGCTGCCGCGGCCCTGGGCGGCGACCGACGAGACCCAGGGCTGGAAGAAGATGTTCTTCATCGACCCCGGGCGGTTCCTCCAGGCGCCCTGAGCGGCGAACTTTGGAAACACTCCCGGCGTGGCCGCAAGCCAAGCATCTGCGCTACGGTGCCGGGCTCCCCGTCCCTGAAAAGGAGTTCGACATGCTGGCCAGGATCCTCGCCCTGCCCCTGCTGCTGTGCCTCGCCCTGCTCGCCGGCTGCGGCAAGGACGACCCGCAGGCCGCTCTGGAAGCCGCCGTGCAGCAATTGCAGGCGAACATCGAAGCGAAGAAGACCGGCGCCGTGCTCGACCAGTTGGCCGACGACTTCCGCGCCCAGCAGGTCAACGACCGCGACTGGGCCCGGCGCACCATGGCGGTCCTGTTCCTCCGCCACCAGAACATAGGCGTGCTGGCCCCGGCGAAGAACAGCTGGATCGACCCGGCGGTGTCGCGCCGCGGCTACACCGAGGCCAAGGTCGGCCTGACCGGCGCCGAGGGGCTGATCCCCGACAGCGCAAGGCTGTACGACGTGAAGCTGGAATGGTGGCTGGAAGATGGCGAATGGAAGCTGGCGCGGTTGGATTGGGAGTGACGCTCGCGCCGTCCCCTGCGCGCGAATCGCGGACGAAGTCCGCTCCTACAGGTCGCCCTGAGGCACGGCATTCCCACCCGTAGGAGCGGAACTTTTCCGCGATAGCCGGACGTATCGGCGCGATTCGCGGATGAGATCCGCTCCTACGCTACCCCACCCACGCCATTCCCCTGTAGGAGCGCGCCCTGCGCGCGAATCGCGTTTCCCGGCAGCCACGGTGCCTGGGGTTGGCCCCGCCCTTCTCCCCAACCCTCTCCCGCAAGCGGGAGAGGGGGCCGTCCCGAGCGGCTGGAAAATCAGGCGTCATCCTGACCCGTAGGGCGCATAACGCCTACGGCGTTATCCGCCGTTTTCATTGGCCAGCGGCTGGGCACGGTCGTAGGAGCGGAACTTTTCCGCGATAGCCGGACGTATCGGCGCGATTCGCGGATGAGATCCTACGCTACCCCACCCACGCCATTCCGATGTAGGAGCGCGCCCTGCGCGCGAATCGCGTTTCCCGGCAGCCACGGTGCCTGGGGTTGGCCCCGCCCCCTCTCCCCAACCCTCTCCCGCAAGCGGGAGAGGGGGCCGTCCCGAGCGGCTGGAAAATCAGGCGTCATCCTGACCCGTAGGGCGCATAACGCCTACGGCGTTATCCGCCGTTTTCATTGGCCAGCGGCTGGGCACGGTCGTAGGAGCGGACTTTGTCCGCGATAGCCGGAGGTTCCGGCGCGATTCGCGGATGAGATCCGCGCCTACGCTGCCTCACCCACGCCATTCCCCTGTAGGAGCGCGCCCTGCGCGCGAATCGCGGGCAGGGCCCGCTCCTACAGTGCGCAACGGCGGATAATCGCAAACGGTTATTCGCCCTACATCGGCGTCAACGGCCGTAACGCTCGCGGCCCCAGGCCAGGAAGGTTTCCAGCATCCGCCGCAGCACCGCGGCGGTCGGGGCGGCCAGGTCTTCGCAGTAGGCGAAGGGCGCTTGCTCGTCCATGTAGTTGCACTGCGCGAGTTCCAGCTGCACCGCGTGCACGTCCTGCTGCGGCTGGCCGTAGTGGCGGGTGATGTGGCCGCCCTTGAAGCGGCCGTTGAGCACGTGGCTGTAGCCTTCGGCTTCTGCGCACACCGCCTGCAGGCGTTCGGCGAGGTCGGCCGGGCAGCTGTTGCCGGAGTTGGTGCCGATGTTGAAGTCCGGCAGGCGGCCGTCGAACAGGTGCGGGATGTGCGAGCGGATCGAGTGGGCGTCCCACAGCAGGGCATAGCCGAACTCGGCCTTCAGCCGCGCCAGCTCCTCGGCGAGCGTTCGGTGATAGGGCGTCCAGACCTCCGCCAGGTAGCGCGCGCGCTCTTCGGCCGAGGGCGCCTGGCCTTCGTGGAACAGCGGGCGGCCGTCGAACAGGGTGTCCGGGTAGAGGCCGGTGGTGGCCGTGGAGTACAGCGGCTTGTCGTCGGCCGGGCGGTTGAGGTCGATGACGTAGCGCGAGTAGTTGGCGGCCAGGGTGCTGGCGCCCAGCTCGCGGGCGAAGTCGTACAGGCGCGGGATGTGCCAGTCGGTGTCGGCCAACTCCTTCGCCTCGTCCACCAGGCCGTTCTCCACGGCCGGGGTCAGGCGGGTGCCGGGGTGCGGCATGCTCACCAGCAGCGGCACGCGGCCGCGGCTGAAGCTCAGTACGTTATCCACAGGAGACTTCCTCTGCGTGACGGATGATGCGCTTGGGCAGGTCGCCGCCGAGCCAGTAGGCCAGCTCGGCCGGGCGCTGGATGTCCCAGGCGACGAAGTCGGCGAGCTTGCCCGCCTCCAGGCTGCCATGGTCGGCTTCCAGGCCCAGGGCGCGGGCGGCGTGCAGGGTGACGCCGGCCAGGGCTTCCTCGGGGGTGAGACGGAAGGCGGTGCAGCCCATGTTGAGCATCAGGCGCAGCGACAGCGCCGGCGAGGTGCCGGGGTTGAGGTCGCTGGCCAGGGCGATGGCCACGCCGTGCTTGCGCAGGGCCTCCATCGGCGGCAACTGGGTTTCGCGCAGGACGAAGAAGGCCCCCGGCAACAGCACCGCGACGGTGCCGGCCCTGGCCATGGCGATGGCGTCTTCCTCGGTCATGAATTCCAGGTGGTCGGCAGACAGCGCCTGGTAGCGCGCCGCCAGGCTGGAGCCATGCAGCGACGACAGTTGCTCGGCATGCAGCTTCACCGGCAGCCCCAGCGCCTTGGCGGCCTGGAACACCCGCTCGACCTGCGCCGGGGAGAACGCCAGGTGCTCGCAGAAGGCGTCCACCGCGTCCACCAGGCCTTCCTGCGCCAACGCCGGGAGGATTTCCGAGCACACCCGCTCGATGTAGTCGTCCGCGCGGCCGGCGTATTCCGGCGGCAGGGCGTGGGCCGACAGGCAGGTGGCGCGCACCGTCACCGGCAGTACCTCGCCCAGGCGCCGGGCCACGCGCAGCATCTTGCGCTCGCTGGCCAGGTCCAGGCCGTAGCCGGACTTCACCTCCAGCACGGTCACGCCGTCGGCCAGCAATGGCCGCGCGCGCTTGATGGCGCTGGCCAGCAGCTCCTCCTCGCTGGCCTCGCGGGTGGCACGCACGGTGCTGGCGATGCCGCCGCCGGCGGCGGCGATCTCGGCGTAGCTGGCGCCCTGCAGGCGCAGCTCGAACTCGGCGCTGCGGTCGCCGCCGAACACCAGGTGGGTGTGGCAGTCGATCAGCCCCGGGGTCAGCCAGGCGCCGCCCAGGTCATGGCTGCGCTGCACCTCGTGCAGCGGCAGTTCGGCATGGGGGCCGATCCAGTGGATGCGCGCGCCCTCGGTGAGGAGGGCGGCGTCCTCGATGATCGAGTACTTGCCGCCGGCCATGGTGGCGGCATGGCAGTTGTGCCAGAGCTGTTTCATTGCAGTCTCCCGATGCTCGCGCCGACGTTCTGCAGCGCCCGGCGGTCGGCCAGCAGCGCGGCGGCGCGGGCGATGTCCGGGGCCAGCCAGCGGTCGGTGTCGTAGGCCGGTACCTGTTCGCGCAGCAGCTCCCAGGCCCGCGTGGTGCCGGCGCCGAAGCGTTGTTCCTTGAGGAACTCGAAAGCCTGGGCGGCCAGCAGGTACTCGATGGCGAGGATCTGCTGGCAGTTGCCGATGCAGCGGCCGAGCTTGAGCGCGGCGCTGGTGCCCAGGCTCAGGTGGTCTTCCTGCAGGCCCGAGGTGACGTAGTTGTCCACCACCGCCGGCTGCGCCAGCTGGCGGTTCTCGCCGGCCAGGGCAGCGGCGACGTACTGCACGATCATCATCCCCGAGTTGACCCCCGGCTGGCTCACCAGGAATGCCGGCAGGCCGCTGACCAGGGGGTTGATCAGGCGGTCCAGGCGGCGCTCGGCGACGCCGCCCAGCTCGGCCACGGCGATGCACAGCAGGTCGGCGGCCATGGCCACGGATTCGCCGTGGGGGTTGGCCTGGGACACCACCCGGTAGTGCTCGGGCGTGCCCAGCACCAGCGGGTTGTCGTTGGCCGAATTCAGTTCGATCTCCACCTGGCGCGCGGCATGGGCCAGCTGGTCGCGGCAGGCGCCGTGGATCTGCGGCATGGAGCGCATGCTCAGGGCGTCCTGGGTGCGGATGCCGCGGCTGCTGGCGAGCACTTCGCTGCCATCGAGCAGCGCCCGCAGGTTCTCGCCCACCAGCTGCGCGCCGGGGTGCGGCTTGAGCGCGAGGATTTCCGCGTCGAAGGCGTCGGTCTGCCCGCGCAGGGCTTCGAAGCTCATGGCGCCGATGACGTCGGCCCAGTGCGCCAGGCGCGTGGCGTCTTCCAGGGCCAGGCAGCACAGGCCGGTCATGCAGGGCGTGCCGTTGACCAGGCTGAGCCCGTCCTTGGCGCCCAGCTCCACCGGCGCCAGGCCTTCGGCGTCCAGCGCTTCGGCGGCGCTGACGATGCGCCCCTGGTAGCTCACCTCGCCGACGCCCAGCAGGGCCACCCCGACGTGGGCCATGTGCGTCAGGTAGCCCACCGAGCCCTGGGCCGGCACGCGCGGGGTGATACCACGGTTGAGCAGTTCCAGCAGCGCCTGCACCACGCGGCGGTGCAGGCCGGACTTGCCGAGGCTGTAGTTGGCGATGGCGACGCAGATGATCGCCCGGGTCTGCTCGTCCTTCAGCGCCTCGCCGACGCCGCAGGCGTGGCTGAGCAGGGTGTTGCGCGACAGCTGGGCCAGTTGCTCGCCTTCGAGCACCACGTTGCACAGGGCGCCGAGGCCGGTGCTGATGCCGTAGGCGCGTTCGCCGCGCTCGACGATGCGCTCGACGATGGCGCGGGCGTTGTCGATGCGCGCCCAGGCCGCCGCCGACAGCTCCAGGCGGGCGCCGTGGCGGGCCACGGCGACCACGTCCTGCCAGTGCAGGGACGCGTCGCCGAAGGTGATGATGGAAGCGGAGGACATCGGAACTCCCGGACTACAGGTTGGCCACGCGGCGCTGGACGAAGCGGTCGACGTACTCGTCGGCCGGCTGGTGGAGGATTTCCCGCGGCGCGCCGACCTGGATCAGCTGGCCGTCCTTGAGGATGGCGATGCGGTTGCCGATGCGCACCGCTTCATCCAGGTCGTGGGTGATGAAGACGATGGTCTTGTGCAGGGTCTTCTGCAGTTCCAGCAGTTGGTCCTGCATGTCCGCGCGGATCAGCGGGTCGAGGGCACTGAAGGCTTCGTCCATGAGGATGATGTCGGTGTCGGCGGCCAGCGCCCGGGCCAGGCCGACGCGCTGGCGCATGCCGCCGGAGAGCTGGTGCGGGTAGGACTTCTCGTAGCCCTTCAGGCCCACGGTGGCGATCCAGTGCAGCGCCCGCTCCTGGCACAGCGCCTTGTTCTCGCCACGGACCTTCAGGCCGTAGGCGACGTTGTCCAGCACACTCTTGTGCGGCAGCAGGCCGAAGCTCTGGAACACCATGCTGATCTTGCGCCGGCGGAAGTCCTCCAGCTGGCGCGCGTCGTAGCGCAGGATGTCCTCGCCGTCGACCAGTATCTCGCCGCTGGTGGGGTCGATCAGGCGGTTGAAGTGGCGCACCAGGGTCGACTTTCCGGAGCCGGACAGGCCCATGATGACGAAGATTTCACCGGCCTCGATGGACAGCGACAGGTCGTTCACCCCGACCACGCAGTCGGTGGCGGCCAGCACCTCGGCCTTGCTCTTGCCCTGGCGGATCATCGCCAGCGCGGCGTCGGCGCGGGCACCGAAGATCTTGTAGACGTTCTTGACCTGGATCTTGCTCATTTGCTGGCCTCGTGGTGACGCGAGCGGCCGTAGGCCTGGGTGATGCGGTCGATGACCACGGCGAGGATGACGATCGCAAGGCCCGCCTCCAGGCCCTTGCCGACGTTGAGGGTCTGGATGCCCACCAGCACGTCCTCGCCCAGGCCGCGGGCGCCGATCATCGAGGCGATCACCACCATCGACAGGGCCATCATGGTGGTCTGGTTGATGCCGGCCATGATGCTCGGCAGGGCCAGCGGCAGCTGCACGCCGAACAGCTGCTGGCGGCGGTTGGCGCCGAAGGCGGTGACCGCCTCCATGACCTCGCGGTCGACCTGGCGAATCCCCAGGTCGGTGAGGCGGATCAGCGGCGGCGCGGCGTAGATCACGGTGGCGAAGATCGCCGGCACCTTGCCCAGGCCGAACAGCATCAGCACCGGGATCAGGTACACGAAGCTGGGCATGGTCTGCATGATGTCCAGCAGCGGCAGCAGGATGGCGCGCAGGCGGTCGCTGCGGGCGGCGAGGATGCCCAGGGGGATGCCGATCAGCACCGAGATGATCGTGGCCACCATCATCAGCGCCAGGGTCTGCATGAGCTTGTCCCACAGGCCCACCGCGCCGACCAGGAACAGCAGGCCGGTGATCACCAGGGTCGGCACCAGGCGCCGCGTGGCGTGCCAGGCGATGCCGGCGACGATCGCCAGCATCAGCCACCAGGGCGTGGCGCGCAGCAGGCTCTCGAGGTTGACGATGGCCCACAGCAGGGTGTCGGAAATGTGCCGGAAGACGTCGCCGTAGTTGGTCACCAGGGCGTCGACCCAGCCGTTGACCACGTCGGCGATGGAGAAGGTGAAGCGTTCAGGGAACATGGCGCTTACTCGCAAGGGTTGGGCATCGCCGGGGGAGCGGGCTCCCCCGGCCCGGCGGCGTCAGAGCGCGGCCTGGATCTTCTTCGCGGCGTCCTCGCTGACCCAGGCGCTCCACACCTCAGGGTGCTCCTTGAGGAAAGCCTTGGCCAGTTGTTCGGACGACAGCTTCTCCTTGGCCATCTTCGCCAGGTTCTGGTTCAGCAGGTCGATGGGCAGGTTGACCTTCTCCAGCACCGCGACCAGCTCCGGGGCCTCGTCGTGGAAGCTGCGCGACAGGCCGACCTGGATCTTCACGTCCTTGTTCACCCCCGGCTCGTCCAGCTTGACCAGGTCGGCCTGGCCCATCAGCGGCGTCGGCGACCAGTAGTAGAAGAGGATCGGCTCCTTGCGCTTGTAGCTGGACAGCACCGCGGCATCCAGCGCAGGGCCGGTGCCGGGGCGGAAGTTGGTGTACTTGTCTTCCAGGCCGTACTTCTTGAGCATCTCGGAGTTTTCCAGCTCGCAGGTCCAGCCGGCCGGGCAGTTGTAGAAGCGGCCCTTGCCCGGCTCCTCCGGGTCGCGGAACAGCTCGGCGTACTGGCCCAGGTCGGTGACCGCCTTGAGGTTCGGCGCCTTGGCCTCGATGCCGCGGGCCTTGTCGCCCTCGATCACGAAGCGCGGCACGTACCAGCCCTCGGTGGCGCCGACGATGGGCGCGCCCACGCCGACCACCTTGTTGGCGGCGGCGGCCTTGTTCCAGGCGTCGCTGCGGCCGATCCATTCCTCGCTGAAGATCTGGATGTCGTTGTTGGCCAGGGCCTGCTCCATGGTGATGGAGTTGCCCGGCAGGCTGTCGGTGCTGCAGCCGTAGCCGTTCTTGAGGATGAACTGCATGAGGTCGGTGAGCAGCATGCCGCTCTCCCAGTTCAGCCCGGCGAACTTCACCGGCTTGCCGCTCTCGCACCAGCCCGCCGCCTGGGCCTGGGCCATCGAGCCCAGCAAGCCGGCGGAAAGGATCAGGCCCAGCAGCGTCTTCTTGGAATTGTTCATCTGATGCTCCTAAACGGGAAAATGAGGTTCGGCAGTGCAAGGGGCCGCGCCGCTGGCCGGGCGCGGCCGGGCCGGTTCAGGTACGGGCCGGCAGGATCAGCCGGTCCGGCACCGCCCGGCGGCTGTGCCGGGCGACCAGGTAATAGAGGACGGCGGGCACCACCAGGCCGATGATCCAGGAGATGTCCACGCCGCCCAGGTAATCCACCAGCGGGCCGGTGTAGAACTTGGTGGAGATGAACGGTAGCTGAACCAGCACGCCGACCACGTACACGCTGATCCCCGGCAGGTTCCAGCGGCCGTAGCGGCCGTCGGGGTCGGCCAGGGCCGGCACGTCGTAGCGCTCACGGGTGATCAGGTAGTAGTCCACCAGGTTGACCGCGCTCCACGGGGTGAAGAAGGCCAGCAGGAACAGGATGAAGGACTTGAACGCGCCGAGGAACGAATACTGGCCCAGCAGCGCGATCAGGGTGGCGGTGCCGACGATCACCAGCACGAACACCAGGCGCTGCAGGCGGCTCACCTCCAGGTGGCCACGGAAGCCGCTGATGATGGTGGCGATGCACATGAAGCTGCCGTAGGAGTTCAGCGTGGAGATGGTCACCTTGCCGAAGGCGATGCTGAAGTACAGCAGCGCGGCGGCGGCGCCGCTGCCGCTCAGGCCGACGATGTAGGCCACTTCGCGGCCGGCGAACTGGCCATCGGCCATGGCCGCGGCGAACACCCCGAGGGTCATCGCCACCTGCGAGCCGATCACCGAGCCGGCGCCGACGGCGAGGAAGGTCTTCACCGACGAGGTGGCGCCGGGCAGGTAGCGCGAGTAGTCGGCCACGTAGGGGCCGAAGGCGATCTGCCAGGAGGCCGCCAGGGACACCGCGAGCAGGAAGCTGCTCCAGCTGAAGTGGCGGATCTGCAGCAGCGCGCCGACGTCGGTCTGGCTCATCAGGCGGCTGAACAGGTAGAAGAAGGCGATCACCCCGACGACGCTGGCGATGCGGCCGATGTAGTGGATCACCCGGTAGCCGAGCACGGTGACCAGGACGATGACGCTGGCGAAGATCAGGATGCCGACGCTGTCGCTGACGCCGAACAGCTGGCCCAGCGCCTGCCCGGAAAGCACCGTGCCGGTGGCGGTGAAGCCCAGGTACATCAGGCACACCAGCACGATCGGGATGGCCGCGCCGTAGACGCCGAACTGCACGCGGCTGGAGATCATCTGCGGCAGGCCCAGCTTGGGCCCCTGGGCGGCGTGCAGGGCCATGACCGTGCCACCGAGCAGCTGGCCGATGAGCAGGCCGACCAGCGACCAGAACACGTCGCCGCCCAGCACCACGGCCAGGGCCCCGGTGACGATGGCGGTGATCTGCAGGTTGGCGCCCAGCCACAGGGTGAACTGGCTGTAGAGCTTGCCGTGGCGCTCGGCCTCGGGGATGTAGTTGATCGAGCGGCGCTCGATCAGCGGCTTGCTGGAACTGTCGCTGGCCTGGGACATCGCTTTTCTTCTCCACCCCGGCGCCGGGCCGGGGTTCTTGTAGTGTCAGAGGACGGATTGCGCTCGGCCCGACCGCCGCGCCCCCACCCGCGCGGCGGTTCCTCCCTGGCCCGGGGCGGCGGCGCCGCCCCCGTTCCTCACTTGCCGGTGATCATCGGCAGGTTCAGGCCCTGCTCCTTGGCGCAGTCGATGGCGATCTGGTAGCCGGCGTCGGCATGGCGCATCACGCCGGTGCCCGGGTCGTTGGTCAGCACGCGGGCGATGCGCGCGGCGGCCTCGTCGGTGCCGTCGCAGACGATCACCATCCCCGAGTGCTGGGAGAAGCCCATGCCCACGCCGCCGCCGTGGTGCAGCGAAACCCAGGTGGCGCCGCTGGCGGTGTTCAGCAGGGCGTTGAGCAGCGGCCAGTCGGACACGGCGTCGGAACCGTCCTGCATGGCTTCGGTTTCACGGTTGGGGCTGGAGACCGAGCCGGAGTCCAGGTGGTCGCGGCCGATCACGATCGGCGCCTTCAGCTCGCCGCTGCGGACCATCTCGTTGAACGCCAGGCCGAGCTTGGCGCGCTGGCCCAGGCCGACCCAGCAGATGCGCGCCGGCAGGCCCTGGAAGCTGATGCGCTCCCTGGCCATGTCCAGCCAGCGGTGCAGGTGGGCGTCGTCGGGGATCAGCTCCTTGACCTTGGCGTCGGTCTTGTAGATGTCCTCGGCGTCGCCCGACAGCGCGGCCCAGCGGAACGGGCCGATGCCGCGGCAGAACAGCGGGCGGATGTAGGCCGGGACGAAGCCGGGGAAGTCGAAGGCGTTGGCCACGCCCTCTTCCTTGGCCATCTGGCGGATGTTGTTGCCGTAGTCGAAGGTCGGCACGCCCTGCTTCTGGAACTCCAGCATGGCCTTCACGTGCACGGCCATGGACTGCTTGGCGGCCTTCACCACCGCGGCCGGCTCGGTCTGCGCGCGGTCGCGGTACTGCTCCCAGGTCCAGCCCATCGGCAGGTAGCCGTTGAGCGGGTCGTGGGCGCTGGTCTGGTCGGTGACCATGTCCGGGCGCACGCCGCGGCGTACCAGCTCCGGGAGGATTTCGGCGGCGTTGCCGTGCAGGGCGATGGAGATGGCCTTGCCCTCGGCGGTGTACTTGGCGATGCGCGCCAGGGCGTCGTCCAGGTCCTTGGCCTGTTCGTCGACGTAGCGGGTCTTCAGGCGGAAGTCGATGCGGCTCTGCTGGCACTCGATGTTCAGCGAGCAGGCGCCGGCCAGGGTGGCCGCCAGCGGCTGGGCGCCGCCCATGCCGCCCAGGCCCGCGGTCAGCACCCAGCGGCCCTTGAGGTTGCCGGCGTAGTGCTGGCGGCCCGCCTCGACGAAGGTTTCGTAGGTGCCCTGGACGATGCCCTGGCTACCGATGTAGATCCAGCTGCCGGCGGTCATCTGGCCGTACATGGCCAGGCCCTTGGCGTCCAGTTCGTTGAAGTGCTCCCAGGTGGCCCAGTGCGGCACCAGGTTGGAGTTGGCGATCAGCACGCGCGGGGCGTTGGCGTGGGTCTTGAACACGCCCACCGGCTTGCCGGACTGCACCAGCAGGGTCTCGTCGTCGTTCAGCTCCTTGAGGGTGGCGACGATCTTGTCGTAGCACTCCCAGTTGCGCGCGGCGCGGCCGATGCCGCCGTACACCACCAGTTCCTTGGGGTTCTCCGCGACTTCCGGGTCGAGGTTGTTCATCAGCATGCGCAGCGGCGCTTCGGTCAGCCAGCTCTTGGCGTTCAGCTGGGTGCCGCGCGGGGCGCGGATTTCGACGTCGCGGAATTTGCTGGATTCGGTCACGGCAGGCTCCTTCAAGGCAGTCTTGGGCTCGGGTGCGAAAGCCGGGGCGCTCGGCTTCCGGCAAAGGGATTCGGGGTGGGCATCGGTGCAGGAAGCGGCGTCTCCTGTCACGTATATGCTTGTACATACAAGTATAAGCAAAGGAAAGGCCAAGTCCCCCGCCGGGGGCTCTTGGCGTGGTCGGTATAAATCTCAAGCATTTGATTTAAAAAGAATTAACCGGATAACCCCGCGCACCGAGCACGGCCGGCAAGGCCGCCGCGCCAGGCGAACGACTGCACCAGAACGGTGATCGGCTGCTCCATTTCGTAGCATTCGGTAACGCCTGGCCGTTACAGCTCGCCTCATTTCCGGGGGCTGCCACCGCCCTTCCTCATTCCCCGGCCGGGGACGTTCCGCCCGGCCTTCTCGCAGAGGCTGGCGCCGCCGCCTGCCGGCCGGGCGGGCTGGCTCGCTTATTGCTCATACTTGTATATACAGGAATAGATAGTCTCGCCGCCGAGCGCGGTAACACTCCGGAACACGGGAGCCGTCATGTCCGAAACCCTGCAGATCACCCCCGGCCAGTTTTCCCTCGACCAACTGCGCGCCATCCACCAGCGGCAACCCGCGCTGCAACTGGATGAAGCCTGCCGGACGAACATCGAGAACAGCGCCCGCACGGTCAGCCAGATCATCGCCAACCAGCGCACCGTGTACGGCATCAACACCGGCTTCGGCCTGCTGGCGCGCACCTCCATCCCCGAGGATTCGCTGGTCACCCTGCAGCGCAACCTCATCCTGTCGCACTGCACCGGCACCGGCCCGCTGCTGGACGACGCCAGCGTGGCGCTGATCATGGCGCTGAAGATCGGCTCCCTGGCCCGCGGCTTCTCCGGCGTGGGCATGGCGGTGATCGACACCCTGCTCAAGCTCTACCAGGCGCGCGTCTACCCGTGCATCCCGTCCCAGGGCTCGGTGGGCGCCAGCGGCGACCTGGCGCCGCTGGCGCACATGTCCTCGACGCTCATCGGCGTTGGCCAGGTGCGCCACCAGGGCCGCGTCATGGAGGCCAGCGAGGGCCTGGCCATCGCCGGCTGCCAGCCGCTGGTGCTGGGGCCCAAGGAAGGCCTGGCGCTGATCAACGGCACCCAGGTGTCCACCGCCCTGGCCCTGCGCGGGCTGTTCGCGGCGGAGAAGCTGTTCGTCTCGGCGGTGATCGCCGGCAGCCTGACGGTGGAGGCGCTCAAGGGCTCCTACGTGCCCTTCGACGCGCGCATCCAGGCGGTCCGCGGCCAGCCCGGGCAGATCGACGTGGCGGCCTTCTACCGCGAGCTGCTGCACGACAGCGCGATCAACCAGTCGCACATCGACTGCAAGCGCGTGCAGGACCCTTATTCCCTGCGCTGCCAGCCCCAGGTGATGGGCGCCTGCCTCGACCACCTGCGCTTCGCCGCCGGGGTGTTCCTGCGCGAGGCCAACGCGGTGTCGGACAACCCGCTGGTGTTCAGCGCCGACGGCGACGTGCTCTCCGGCGGCAACTTCCACGCCGAGCCGGTGGCCATGGCCGCCGACGTGCTGGCCCTGGTCATCGCCGAGATAGGTGCGCTGTCGGAACGGCGCATCGCCCAGCTGGTGGACCCGGCGCTGTCCGGCCTGCCGGCGTTCCTGGTCAAGGAGGGCGGGCTCAACTCCGGCTTCATGATCGCCCAGGTGACTTCGGCGGCCCTGGCTTCGGAGAACAAGACCCTGGCCCACCCGGCCTCGGTGGACAGCCTGCCGACCTCGGCCAACCAGGAAGACCACGTGTCCATGGCCACCTTCGCCGCCCGCCGCCTGCAGGACATGGCCGGCAACAGCTCGGCGGTGGTCGCCATCGAGCTGCTGGCCGCCGCCCAGGGCGTAGAGTTCCACGCGCCGCTGCAGAGTTCGCCGCAGTTGCAGGAGGTGCTGAAGATGATCCGCGCCCAGGTGCCGGCCTACGACCAGGACCGCTACTTCGCCCCGGACATCGCCGCGGCCCGCGCCTGGGTGGAGGAAGGTGCGCTCAGCCGCTGGCTGGACTACTCGCGGCTGTACGGCTGAGGAAGGCGGCGCCCGCCCTGGCGGCGGGCGCCGGTTTCAGCGCGGCTCGAGCTCGATCAGGCAGACGTCCGCCGCGCCGGCGGACGCCAGGCGGTACTCGGCCAGGCAGCCATCGTTTTCCACCTGCAGGCAGTCCTGGCGCGCCAGGCTGCCCAGGGCCTGGCCATCGCGGCGCAGGGCCACGGCAGCCTCACCGGCATTGAACAGCAGGACCGTGGCGGCACTGCCGAACAGCGCCAGCTCGCCCTGCACCCGCAGCCACTGCAGCCGCGCGCGGTAGCGCGCGGGCGAGTAGATCAGGTTGAAGTCGCGGATGGCGCCGCCGAGCAGCTCGCAGTCCACCGCGCTGGCGCCATCGAAGGCGAAGGCGTCCAGGGCGCGCAGCTCGCGGGACGGCACGCCGTCCACGGTCAGGCGCATGCCCTGGCCTTCCAGCACGGTGATCACCCGCTGGTAGCCGGCGAAGGCGGAGAACGGCCCCGGCGCGCCGACGTCGGCGATGGACAGGCGCCAGCCGAAGCCCTCCAGGCCGTCGCCGGCGTCGCGGAGGATTTCGCGGGTGCTGCCCGCGCCGTTCTTCCAAGGCATCACCGGGTAGTCGGCGGCCCGCAACAGGCGGTGGTTCATGAAGAGAAGCGTCCTTCCAGGCGGTAGCGCGAGCCCGGGTAGAGCAGGCGCGCGCTGGTCACGGTGTTGCGCCCCGACCAGGTGCGCCGGCGGATCAGCAGGCAGGGCTCGTGGCGTTCGATGCTCAGCAGCTTGCAGTCCTCGGGGCCGGGCAGCACCGCCTCGACCACGTGCTCGCCCTCGCTGAGCGGCGCCACCTGGGTGAGGTAGGCGAAGGGCGTCTGCCCGGAGAAATCCTGCTTGAGGTAGTCCGGGGCCACCGCGGCGTTGACGTAGCGGTCCTCGATCTGCACCGGCACGTCGTTCTCGTAGTGCACGATCAGCGAATGGAACACCCGCTGGCCCTCGCGCACGTCCAGCGCCAGGGCGCGCTCGGCGCTGGCCTTCTCCTCCTCCAGGCGCACCACCACGCAATGGTGGCGGTGGCCGCGGGCTTCGATTTCCTCGGCTATGTTCTGCACCTGGAACAGCGCCGACTGGCCCTTGGGCTCGGCGACGAAGGTGCCCACGCCCTGCATGCGCACCAGCAGGCCGTCGTTGGTCAGCTCGCGCAGCGCGCGGTTGATGGTCATGCGGCTGACGCCCAGCTCGCTGACCAGTTCGCTTTCGGAGGGTACCCGGTGGTGCGGCGGCCAGGCGCCGGACTGGATCTGCTGGACAATCATCTGCTTCACCCGCGCGTACAGCGGGGCGGGCAGCTCGCCCATCTGCGAGGCCAGCGAGGAGCCCTCCGCGGGCGGGGTGGGCGTGGACGATGCGGGCACGGGAGTACTCCTTGTCGTGGCGACGGTGGGCAGTGGCGGGAAGGCAGCGGCGCGATGCGCTCTTGTCCTCCGGCATGTACCGGAATCGACCGGTGCATACAAGCCCCGTGGCGACCGCCGGGCGCGTCTCGTAGTTTACGGCCATCCTAAACGTCTGTATATGTATATACAAATTCGAAGAGCCCTGCGAGGACCCCAGCATGCCTGCCCTGTTCGCCGAACGCGCCCTGCTCCCCAGCGGCTGGGCGCGCGATGTCCGTTTCGAGGTTTCCGCCGACGGCCTGCTGGCCCGGGTCGAGGCCAACGCCACCGGCGAGGGCGCCGAGCGCCTGCACGGGCCGGTGCTGCCGGGCATGCCCAACCTGCACTCGCACGCCTTCCAGCGCGCCATGGCGGGGCTGGCCGAGGTGGCCGGCAACCCCAACGACAGCTTCTGGACCTGGCGCGAGCTGATGTACCGCCTGGTCGGCCGCATCACCCCGGAGCAGCTGCAGGTGGTCGCCCGCCAGCTGTACATCGAGATGCTCAAGGCCGGCTACACCGGCGTCGCCGAATTCCACTACGTGCACCATGACCAGGGCGGCCAGCGCTACGCCGAGCCGGCCGAGCTGGCGCTGCGCATCAGCCAGGCCGCGCGCGAGGCCGGCATCGGCCTGACCCTGCTGCCGGTGCTCTACAGCCATTCCGGCTTCGGCGGCCAGGCGCCCAGCGAGGGCCAGCGCCGCTTCATCAACGGCACCGACGCCTACCTCGAACTGATCCACGGCCTGCAGCCACGCCTGGCGGCGCAACCGGCGCAGCGCGTCGGCCTGTGCTTCCACTCGCTGCGCGCGGTGACGCCGCAGCAGATCACCGAGGTGCTGGAGTCCGACAGCAGCGAAAGCCCCATCCACATCCACATCGCCGAGCAGCGGAAGGAAGTCGACGACTGCCTGGCCTGGTCGAAGCGCCGGCCGTTGCAGTGGCTGTACGACAACATCGAGGTGGACGGCCGCTGGTGCCTGGTCCACGCCACCCACGCCGAGCCCGACGAGGTCGCCGCCATGGCCGCCAGCGGCGCGGTGGCCGGCCTGTGCCTGACCACCGAGGCCAACCTGGGCGACGGCATCTTCCCGGCGGTGGACTACCTGGCCCGCGGCGGGCGCCTGGGCATCGGCTCGGACAGCCACGTGTCGCTGAGCGTGGTGGAGGAACTGCGCTGGCTGGAGTACGGCCAGCGCCTGCGCGACCAGAAGCGCAACCGCCTGTACCGCGGCGACCAGCCCAATGTCGGCCAGACGCTCTACGAAGCGGCGTTGAAAGGCGGCGCCCAGGCCCTGGGCCAACCGGTGGGCGAACTGGCCGCGGGCCGCCGCGCCGACCTGCTGGTGCTCGACGGCAACGACCCCTACCTGGCCACCGCCACCCCCGACACCCTGCTCAACCGCTGGCTGTTCGCCGGCGGCGACCGCCAGGTGCGCGACGTAATGGTCAACGGCCAGTGGGTGGTGCGGGAGCGCCGGCATGCGCTGGAAGAGCGCAGTGCCGGGGAGTTCGCGGGGGTGTTGCGGGAGTTGTTGGCATAGGCCAGACGGCGGATAACGCGGGGCGTTATTCGCCCTACGCCTGGCTTTTGTTGATTGCGAATGGCGTTTGCCGGCAGATTCATCTCCGGGGCAACCCCTTTTCCCTCTCCCTAACCCTCTCCCTGAAGGGAGAGGGGACCGTTGGGCAGGGTCCGGTATTCTGGCGTTAGCCGGCAGCTCCAACGGTTTCCAGCTGAAACCCTCATCTCTCTCGGCACGGACTAGCCCCCTCTCCCTTCAGGGAGAGGGCTGGGGAGAGGGAGCGGAGGTCAAGTAGCGCGCCTACGTTACCGGCAGACACCACCCCCACAAAACATCCATCCCTCAATTCCCCGCTATCGCACTATCCTTGCTCCGCCAGATCAGATCGCTGGTGTCGTAGCCATTGCGGTTGGCCTCGGCCAGCAGGCGGCGCAGGGTCGCCTCGGACAGGCTGGTCTGCCGCGCCAGCAGCCACAGGTGGTCGCGGTCGCGGTTGCCGACCAGGGCGGTCTGGTAGTCCGCGTCGACGTAGATCACCCGGTAGTCGCCGCGCACCACGCCGGGGAGCAGGCGCGACGCCCAGTTGTCGAAGTGCACCCAGAAGGCATCGGTGCTGCCCGGCACCTGCGGGGTGGCCGTGCCGGTCACCTGCTTCCAGCTGCCATCGGCGGTGCGGCAGCGGTTGAGCAGGCCGATGCTGCCGTCGGCGCGCACGCGGTAGTGGGCCTCGGACTGCAGGCAGGCGCGCTGGAAGAACATCGGCTTGCGCGCCAGCTCGTACCAGGTGCCCGCGTAGCGCTGCGGGTCGACCTGCATGGTCTGCGGCCGCTCCTCGGCGTGCCCGGCGCCGCCGCCCAGCGCGAGCAGCGCCACGAGCACCCGCAGCGCGGCGTTCATCTCACTTGAGCCCCTGGCCGGAGAACATCAGCACCTTGTCGCCGGCGTACTGCACGCTGATGAAGGTCTTGTCGTCGCCCCAGGTGCAGCTGGACACGCCCAGCGCACCGGAGCACTCGGTGGGCTTGCCGAGCAGGGCCTCCACCTCCGCCTTGGCCATGCCGGGCTTGAGCTTGGAGTAGTTCTCCTGGTTGAGCTTGCTGCAGGCGGCCATGGCGATGCAGACGGCGATCAGGGCGATACGGCGGAAGGACATGGGCAACTCCATTGTCGGATGGTCCGTTGGACAAGCGTGGCACAGGCCACGCGAAACGCACCCTTGGAGTCAGAAACGCGAGCCGGGTTCCTTGAGGAAGGCGACTTCCCCGGCGCTGGACTCGCGGCCAAGGATGGCATTGCGGTGGGGGAAGCGGCCGAAGCGCGCGACCACCTCGCGGTGACGCTCGGCGTAGTCCAGGAAGTCGGCGAACAGCGCCTTGTCCACCTCATCGGCCTGTTCGTGCAGCGCGGCGAAGGCGGCCACGGCCTGTTCCTGCTGTGCCAGGTCCTCGGCGTGCTCCAGCACCAGGTAGACGAAGACCCGCTCGATCGGCTGCAGCTGGCGGTCCAGCCCGGCTGCAAGGCCGCGGCGCACCAGCGCCTGGGCGCGGGCATCGCCGGCATAGGCGCGCGGCGTGTCGCGGAAGATCATCCGCGGCAGCTGGTCCAGCAGCAGGATCAGCGCCAGCCAGCCCTGGGCCGAGCCGGCCCAGTCGGCCAGAGCGCCATCCAGGGCCTGGCGCACCAGGCCGCCGAAACGGTTGTCCGAGGCCGTGTCCTCGCAGGCGCTCTTGCCGAACCACAGGCCGTTGCGCTGGGCGGCGACGTCGCTGGCGCGCAGGGCGTCGCCGAACCACCAGTCGAGCAACGCCTGCCAGGCGGGTAGCGCGCTCATCAGGCCTGGTGGTAGCCGGTGACGCGCTCGACCTCTTCCTTCGAACCGAGGAACACGGCCACGCGCTGGTGCAGCGACTCCGGCTGGATGTCGAGGATGCGCTGGGTGCCGTTGGTGGCGGCGCCGCCGGCCTGCTCGATGATGAAGGACATCGGGTTGGCCTCGTACATCAGCCGCAGCTTGCCGGGCTTCTCCGGCTCACGGGCGTCGCGCGGGTACATGAAGATGCCGCCGCGGGTGAGGATGCGGTGCACGTCGGCCACCATGGAGGCGATCCAGCGCATGTTGTAGTTCTTGCCCAGCGGGCCTTCCTTGCCGGCCAGCAGTTCGCTGACGTAGCGCTGCACCGGGGCTTCCCAGTGGCGCTGGTTGGACATGTTGATGGCGAACTCGGCGGTGCTTTCCGGCACGCAGATGTTGTCGTGGGTGAGCACGAAGCTGCCCAGCTCGCGGTCCAGGGTGAAGCCCTTGACGCCGTCGCCGAGGGTCAGCATCAGCATGGTCTGCGGGCCGTAGATGGCGTAGCCGGCGGCGACCTGCCTGGTGCCCGGCTGGAGGAAGGCCTGCTCGTTGAGGCTGTCGTTCTGGCTCAGGTGCTGCTCGGGGCAGCGCAGCACCGAGAAGATGGTGCCGACCGAGACGTTGACGTCGATGTTGCTGGAGCCGTCCAGCGGGTCGAACACCAGCAGGTACGCGCCCTTGGGGTACTTGCCGGGGATCTGGTAGGCGTTGTCCATTTCCTCGGAGGCCATGCCGGCCAGGTGGCCGCCCCACTCGTTGGCCTCCAGGAGGATTTCGTTGGACATCACGTCCAGCTTCTTCTGTACCTCGCCCTGCACGTTCTCGGTGCCCATGCTGCCCAGCACGCCGCCCAGGGCGCCCTTGGACACGGCATGGCTGATCTCCTTGCATGCACGCGCCACCACCTCGATGAGGAAGCGCAGGTCGGCCGGAGTGTTGTGGCTGCGGGTCTGCTCGATGAGGTAGCGGCTGAGGGTAACGCGGGACATGGAAGGACTCCGGGGGAGAGGTAGGAAAAAACTGCGCGCATTCTAGCGTGGAATCGACCGCGCCGCCTCCCGTGCGGCGCGTCCGTCCTGAGCTTGGAGCGCGCCGCCGGTGGTCGGTTCCCTCTGTGCTGCGGCCGTCAGTCGCTGCCATGGGCGCCCCGGTGGTCGAGGGCAGCCCGCGGGGGCTTTCGTAGGCGCGAGCTTGCTCGCGAATGGTCCGCAGCGGAGCAGGTTCGCGAGCAAGCCATACAAGGAGCAGGAACGCCGTCGTAGGATGGGTTGAGCGAAGCGATACCCATCGCCACGGCCGCATGGGTTTCGCAGGCTCAACCCATCCTACGAAGAGCACCTCGCCTGCAAGACAGTTGCGCCTCCGAACGCCGCCTCCGAACGCCGCCTCAGAAATCGAGGCTCAGGGCCAGGCTGATGCCCTGCTGCAGGTCGTCGTCGCTGCGGTGCGCGCTGTAGCCGCCGCGCAGCGAGAGTTCCGGGGTCAGCTTCTGGGCGAAGCCCAGGGTCGCGCGCTGCAGGTGGCTCTGCGGGGTGTAGCCTTGCAGGGTGAAGCCGATGTCCGGCAGGCTGGTGAGGTTCATGCCGATGTTGCGGGTGTCATCGGCATACTCGCGCTCCACTGCCACCTCGCCGAACAGCTGGGTCTGCGCCGACAAGGCGAACTTGCCCTGCAGGCCCGCGCCCAGGCGCCGGGAATAGCGGTTCTGCTCGTCGAACGCCAGCGAGGCGGCGTCGCCGCCATCCTCGGCATAGCCGTCCACCTTCACCCGCGCCCAGTCGGCGCTGACGAAGGGCGACAGGTGCCAGGCCTCGCCGCCCTGGGCGATGTCGTAGCCGAGCCGGCCGCTGAAGGCGAGCAGGTTGCCGTCGGTGTCGGCCTTCTCCTCGATGGTCACCCCGGGGGTGGCGAACTTGCGATTGGCATCCTCGTAGTCGAGATAGCCGCCGGTCACCGCGGCGTCGGCCCACCAGCGGTCCTCCTGGAACTGCACGAAGAGGCTGCCCAGGTAGCTGTTGAGCTTGTACTCGGAATCCTCGGCGCCGGCCTCCAGCTTCTGCCGGTAGAAGCCGGCGGCGACGCCGACGCGCCAGGCATCGTCGATGCGGTAGCTGCCGCCGAGGTTGAGGTTGTAGCCGAAGCCGTCGCCATCGGCGGCGCTGTCCTGGTCGTCGTAGTCCAGGTGCTGGCCGCCGCCGCTGACGAAGCCGCGCCACTGGCCCACGCCCTGCCAGTCGCCCCAGTCGGCCAGCCACTGGCTGCGGATGCCGTCCTGGAAGCTGTTGAGGGTGCCCAGCGCCATCTCCGGCAGCAGGGTGGCCTCCCAGGGCGCGGACAGGATCGAGTAGGCGTAGTCGGCGATCAGCCGCTGGCCGGCGATGGTCGGGTGCACGCCATCGTTGAAGATCAGTTTGGTCGGGTCGGGGTTGCTGCCGTTGCGGCCGTAGGTCAGGTTTTCCGGGCAGCTGTTGCCGCTGAAGCAGGTGCCCACCAGGTTCTGGTCGGCGGCCAGGCCGAAGGCAGCCGGGTCGGCGAGCACCTCCTTGAGCATCAACGGGATGTTCAGCGGGATGACGTTGGCGCCGCTGCTGGCCAGCTGGCTCACCAATTCCTCGTTGAAGATGCCGCTGAGCTGGGTGCCGAAGCTCTGCAGGACAGTGCCGTTGGTGGCCGGGGTCAGGCCCAGGTCGGGCAGCAGCCAGACCACGATGTAGCGCGCGCCGGCCTGGCTCAGGGCCTGGGCGCTGTCCACCAGGCGCCCGGCGGCGGCGCGGGCGGAAGGATCGTCGGTGATACGGAACTGCAGGAAGTCGTTGCCGCCGCCGGTGAGGTAGTAGAGCGCGTTGGGGTCGGCGACGCGGCCGACCAGGTAGCCGTCGCGGGTACGGGTCTCGCCGCCGGAGCTGACCACCGAGCCGCCCGCGGCGGTGATGGAGTCGTAGATCTGGTCGGTACGGTAGCCCCCACCGCCCAGTTGTTGCCGTCCGGCAAACCTTCGGCGGCGTTCACCAGCGAGGTGGAAGGCCCGAGGTCGCCGGCGGCGACGCCCAGCTTGCCGCCGAGGATCATTGCCGCGGTGGGCCCGAAGACCTCGCCGCTACCGTCGAGATAGGTCGGGCCCACGCGGTTGGTGAAGCGCGTGGAGGCACCGGCGGGGCCGTCGGCGTCGGGGAACTGGCCGGCGTCGCTGAGGCTGTCGCCGAACACCACCAGGGTCGAATACGGGGAAGGTGACGCGACGGCTTGGCCGGCGATGCCGAGCAGGCAGGCGGCGGCCAGGGGTGAAAGCACCTGTTTGATCATGCGGCTGACTCCATGCTTTTTCTTATAGGTAGAGTGCAACGCCGTTAACAGTATCAGAACAATCGCGCAGAGTAGCGTTCTTGACGCATTTCCCTACATAAGCTGGCGTAATTTCTCCATTTCCCGGTATTTGCTCACTGGCCAGCCCGCTGCCCGCGCAGCAGGCTGAAGGCCATCCCGCCCAGCAACAACACCCCGCCCAGCAATACGGCCCACAGGCCGATGCGCTTCCAGTCGCCGGCGCCGGCCACGGCCGCTTCCGCCGCGGCGGCCTGCAGAGCCCCATCCAGGCTGGCTTGGCCGATCCGCGCTGGCTTGTCCGGCTGGTAGCCGGGGATCAGCACGCCCAGCGGCAGGCTGGCCGAGGTGGCGTCGCGCTTGCCCAGGGCCAACTGGTAGGGCGCGCTGCCGCGCACCAGGAACACCAGCTCGCGGGCGCGCAGGGCCACGCGCAGGTTCGGCGCAGCGCTGCCCAGGCCGGTACCGCGCTCGTCGGTGACCAGGCGCAGCTGGCGCACCGGCTGGCCGGCGAGGAAGAGTTCGTCCTGGCGCACCTGGCGGCCGTCCACCGGCAGGTCGTAGAGCACCCCGCGGGCCAGCGGGTACCAGTCGTCCCGGCTGCCCTTCCCCGTCGCGTTGCGCGTGGACAGCGCCACCGGCGCCATCAGGCGCTGCGCCGCGGGGTCCAGCTCGAAGCGTACCCGTTCCAGCGGCAGCGCCAGGGGCAGGTCCCAGCGGTAGCTGCCGTCCGGCTCGCGGCGCCCGGCGATGGGCTCGGACCACACCAGCGGCGTGCTCGCGGCCTGGTCGGTGCGGCCCAGCAGGCGCGCGCCCTTGAGCGTCACCGCCGTGCCGCCGCTCGGCCAGGACAGGCGCAGGTAGCGCGCCTTCTGCCCGGGCAGGGCCACGTCGCTGACGTCCATGCGCTCGCCGTTGAAGCTCAGCCGGGCGAGCTGGCCGTCGCCCCAGCTGCGCCAGTGCAGCAGGTCGTCGCTGGCCTCGATGCGGAAGTGCTGGAAGCCCTCGGCCTCGCTGCTCCAGTCCAGGGCCAGGCGCTCGAAGGGGAAGTCGGCGTCGCCGGCATCCAGCAGCCAGCCGCTGCGCCGCTCGCCTGTCGGCGTGGGGGCCGCGCCGGGCAGCACTTCCACCAGGGTGCCGGTGGTGCTGCGCTGGATGCGCAGGCCGGCCTGCTGGCCGGGGTCGGCTTCGGCGCCGTACAGCGGGAACAGCCGGGCCACGGCCTCATGGGCGGTGCTGCTGCCCTGCACCGCTGCCGCGCTCAGGGCATAGGGCAGCGCCTCGCCTTCCTTGTCGAATACCCGCAAGTCGCGCAGGTCGGCATGGGCGGCGGCCAGTTGCACGCTCATCGGCACCTGCAGGCGGTACCAGGGGCCTTCGCCCTGCAGCCGCAGGGGCACCTGCTGCGGGTAGTCGGCGGGGTTTTCCGCGGCCTGGGCCAGCCCGGCGGCCAGGCAGAGGATGAGGGAAGCCAGCTTCATGCGGGGGGTTGCTCCTGTTGCCCTTGCCCGCGGTGCGGCGGCAGCGGGGCGAAATAGCCGACGACCAGCAGCAGCACGCCGACGCCGATGAAGGAAACGATGCGTTCCAGGCTGCCGCTGTTGCCCAGTTCGACGAAGAACAGCTTGACCACCACCACGCCGATCAGCGCCGCGCCGACCATCCACAGGTCGCGCCGCCCGCGCAGGTGGCCGCCGACCATCAGGCCCAGGGCGATCAGCGTCCAGACGATGGACAGCCCGGCCTGCACCAGCATCGACGCGCGCAGCGGCTCCAGGGCGAAGGGCACGCCGCCCCAGTGGTGCGCGGTGCGGCACACCGCCATGGTCAGCAGGGCGAACAGCGAAGCGCCCAGCAGCGCCTGGGCCGGCAGGCGCACCTGCTCGCCGGGCAGGCCCAGCGACGGCAGCCCTTCGCGGCTCCACAGGAAGATCGCCGCCAGCACGATCAGCATGCCCAGCTCCAGCGGGTTGAGCAGCGGCAGGTAGGGCAACGGCTGCGCGGCGCCGTCGCTGACCAGGTTGACCAGCCAGAACCAGCCGAGCAGCGCCACGGCCACCGGCGCCGCGGCCAGGGCGCGGTATTCGCGGGGGAAGGCCGCCACCGGCCAGGGCAGGCTACGGCGCGCGCCCATGAGGATCAGGTAGGCGCTCGGCACCAGCGCCCAGCCCAGCCAGCGCCAGGCGTTGTAGTGCTCGGCCAGGGCCAGGAACAGGTAGCGCAGCTGCAGCGCCAGCACCGCGAGCAACAGCCAGCAGCCGAGGACGTGGGCGCCGCGCAGGGGCAGCGCCGGCAGCACCGGCTCCAGGCGCCTGAGCGACCAGAAGTGGGCGACGAAGAGCGCGCCCCAGCCCAGCCAGCCGAGTTCGCCCAGCGGCTGGTATTCCAGGTGCCAGGCACTGGCCAGCGCCAGCACGCCCGCCGGCGCCAGGGCCAGGCAGGCGAGCGCCAGGGCCCGCCACGGCTCGCGGCGGGCGACGAAGGCCCAGAGCATCACGCTCAGCGCCGCCACCAGCAGGGCGACGTGCTCGCGCCGCGGCGCCGGGACGAAGCGGACGATCTCGCACAGCGCGGTCAGCGCCCACCAGCCGGCGCCCCAGGCCAGCAGCAGCTGCGACAGCCGCTCCAGGGTCAGCGCCCCCAGTTGCAGCACCTGCCCGCCCTGCCCCGCCCGGTGCAGGCGCCAGGCGCCCACCAGCGCCGCCAGGGCCAGCACCGCCGGGCACCAGAAGCCGCTATGGGCCAGGGGCGTCAGGCCCTCGCCGGACAGCCCGGCGAACAGCGTCGAGCCGCCGAACAGCAGCGCCGCGCCGCCCAGCACCTGCAGCAGCAGGCCGAACAGGAAGCTGGCGCGCTGCTGCAGGGCCAGGCTCAGCCAGAGGATCAGCAGGCCGCTGCCGGCCCACACCGCCGCGGCGCTGCGCCAGGGCAGCACGAACAGCACCGCCAGGTTGACGAAGGCCAGGCCGGCCAGCAGCACGGCGCTCAGGCCGAGCATCAGCCGGCGGTCGTCGCGCACCAGCGGGTCGCGCGCGGCGAGGATCATCCCGGCGATCAGCGCCAGGCCGATCAGGCTGGCGCCGAACAGGCCGGTCCAGCCGCTGCCGAGCACGCCGGCGCCGCCGTCGGCCGCCTGCAGGTCGGCGAGGAACAGCGCGCCGCCCAGCAGTTGCACGGCGAAGGCGCAGAACAGGAAGGTCCGCGAACCCAGGCGCAGGCCGGCGAATACCGTGGCCAGGCCGGCCAGGGCCCAGGCCATGGCGGTACCCGGCACGGCGAAGCACACCGGCGCGATCAGGTACAGGAAGGCCAGGCCGCAGACCGCCAGCAGCGGCTGGTAGCGCGGCTCCCAGGGCCAGAGGCCGGCGTCGCCGTGGCGGCGCAGCCGCCAGTAGCTGAACAGCAGCGCCACGCCGAGCATCAGGGCGCCCAGCGGCGCGCCGTCCAGCAGGTTATCCACACCCGGGCGCAGGCCCATCAGGAAGGCGATGGCCGCGCCCACCTGCAGCAGCAGGGCGAACATCCGCGCCAGCCGCCGCCCCTGGCGCAGGCCCAGCCAGTAGATGCCGGCACCCTCCACGGCCCAGGCCGCCGAGGTCCAGCGCGCATCCAGGCCCAGGGGAATGGCCAGGCTGCCGAACACCACGCCCAGCGCCAGGCAGGCTTCCACCAGCAGCAGGGCGCGGCCGGCGGTGCGCCCGGCCAGCAGGCGCGCCAGGCCCATGTAGAACAGCCCCAGGGCGAGGGCGCTGAACGCCGGGCCGAACGCCAGGTGGCGGATCAACGCGTACTGCAGGCCGAAGCCGATCAGCGGCGCGCCGAACAGCACAGTGCCGTCGACGTAGTCGGTCTGCCGCAGCGACCAGCGCAGCGTCTCGTCGCGCCCGGCGCCCTCCTCCAGCCCGGCGGCCTCGCGCAGGCGGCGGCGGGCGAAGAGCAGGCCGATGGCCACGTACATCAGGAAGAACAGCAGCAGGAAGGGCTCGGTGCTGGCGAACAGCTCCGGCGTGTAGGAGCGCAGCCCCCAGGCGAAGCCGATGCCGAAGGTACCGAAGAAGCCGATCAGGTTGAGCAGGCGCCAGGCGCGGAACCAGGCGATGGCGAAGATGCCGGCGTTGAGCAGGGCGAAGTAGCTGAACAGCGCGACGTGGTTGCCGGCGCCGGTGGACGTCAGGATGGGCGCGGCGAAACCACCCAGGGCCGCCGCGGCGGCAAGGCCGAGCGCATCCTGCAGCACCGCCAGCACGGCGGAGAACACCGTCACCGCCACCAGCAGGCCGAGGGCCTGGCCGGGTGTCAGCAAGGGGTGCAGGCGCATGGCGGCGAACACCGTCAGGTACAGCACCGCGATGCCGGTGCCCTGCAACAGCAGGCCATAGGTCGCGCGCTTATGCCGCAGCCACCAGCCCAGGCCCAGCAGGGCGATGGCGGCGGCGGCCACGCCCATGTAGCGCAGCTCCACGGGCACCACCACGCGCTCGGAGGCATAGCGCAGCAGGAAGGCCAGGCCGAGGAACAGCAACAGCACGCCGACGCGCAACACGGTATTGCCACCGAACAGCCAGTCACGCGCCGCGCCAAGGGCACGGTCGAACCAGGTCGGGCCGGACGGCGCAGCCGGCTCGGCCTCCCAGGCCGAGGCTTCACGTACGACGGGGGATTCGACGGTGGGCGGGATCGGTGCCGGCGAAGGCTCCCGGGGCTGCAACGACCAGTCCGGCGCAGCGCTGGCCGCGGCCGGCGCCGGCGCTTCGGGCAGCTCGATCTCCCATTCCAGCTCCGGCTCGGCGACGGCCGGCGCCTCGGGCGCAACGACAGGCTCCACGGCCTCGGCAGGCGGCGAAACCGGCCCGGCCCCACCCTGCTCCAGGCGCAACAGGCGCTGGTACAACGCCTCGGTGCCCGCCTCGAACCGCTCGGCGAACTGCTCCAGCTGCCGGCGCAGCGCAGCGTTCTGCCGCTGCAACCCATGCAGCACCAGCGCCTGGCCGAACAGCAGCCCCAGCCCGGCCCCCAGCAACCCATCGGTGATCGACTCGTCCCAGGCAGCGCCCAGCACCAGGCCGATCAGCATGAAAATCCATTGCATGCATTCACATCCTTGAAGGGAAACGCCCCATCCAGCGGCGCGCAAGGCTCCGAGTATATCGCCCCACGCGGCGCAGGCACCCTGATTCCACAGGATATGACGCCAGCGCCGGGCCGCCAGCCACAGACAAGGCAAAAGGCCCCGCCGGATCGCTCCGACGGGGCCTTTGTCTTTCGCTTGCAGCTTGCCGCTTGAGGCCTGCAGCCGCTCTTGGACTTAGACCTTGCTACGCTCGTAACGCTTGCGGTCGTTCTCGTTCAGCAGCTTCTTGCGCAGGCGGATGGACTTCGGCGTCACTTCCACCAGCTCGTCGTCGGCGATGAACTCCAGCGCCTGCTCCAGGGTGAAGCGGATCGGCGGAACCAGGGCGATGACTTCGTCCTTGCCCGAAGCGCGCATGTTGTCGAGCTTCTTGCCCTTGGTGGGGTTGATCACCAGGTCGTTGTCGCGGCTGTTGATGCCGGCCAGCTGGCCTTCGTAGATCTCGTCGCCCGGGCCGAGGAACAGCTTGCCGCGGCTTTGCAGGGTTTCCAGCGAGTAGGTCAGCGCGGTGCCGGTGGCCATGGAGACCAGTACGCCGTTCTGACGGTTGCTGACTTCGCCGGCCTTGATCGGGCCGTAGTGGCTGAAGGTCGAGGTCAGGATGCCGGTGCCCGAGGTCAGGGTCAGGAAGTTGTTGCGGAAGCCGATCAGGCCACGCGCCGGGATGGTGTATTCCAGGCGCACACGGCCCTTGCCGTCGGGGATCATGTTGCTCAGGTCGCCCTTACGCAGGCCCATCTGTTCCATCACCGAGCCCTGGTGCTGCTCTTCGATGTCGATGGTGACGTTCTCGTAGGGCTCCTGCTTCTCGCCGGCCTCGTTCTCGATGATCACCACTTCCGGACGGCCCACGGCCATCTCGAAGCCTTCACGGCGCATAGTTTCGATCAGTACCGACAGGTGCAGCTCGCCACGGCCGGAGACCTTGAATTTCTCCGGGCTGTCGCCTTGCTCGACGCGCAGGGCCACGTTGTGCAGCAGTTCCTTCTCCAGGCGCTCCTTGATGTTGCGGCTGGTGACGAACTTGCCTTCCTTGCCGGCGAACGGCGAGTCGTTGACCTGGAAGGTCATGCTCACGGTCGGCTGGTCGACGGTCAGCGGCGGCAGGGCCTCGACGTTCTGCGGGTCGCACAGGGTGTCGGAGATGAACAGTTCTTCCATGCCCGAGACGCAGACGATGTCGCCGGCTTCGGCTTCGGCCACTTCCACGCGTTGCAGGCCGGAGTGGCCCATGATCTTCAGGACACGGCCGTTACGCTTGGTGCCGTCGTCGCTGATCGCCACCACCGGGGTGTTGGACTTGATCTTGCCGCGGGCGATGCGGCCGATGCCGATCACGCCGAGGAAGCTGTTGTAGTCCAGCTGCGAGATCTGCATCTGGAACGGGCCTTCGGTGTCCACCACCGGGGCCGGGACGTGGTCGATGATCGCCTGGAACAGGGCGTCCATGTTGTCGTCCATCTTCTCGTGGTCCATGCCGGCGATGCCGTTCAGGGCGCTGGCGTAGACGATCGGGAAGTCGAGCTGCTCATCGGTGGCGCCGAGGTTGTCGAACAGGTCGAAGATCTGGTCGATCACCCAGTCGGGACGGGCGCCCGGACGGTCGATCTTGTTGACCACGACGATCGGGCGCAGGCCGGCCTTGAAGGCCTTCTGGGTCACGAAGCGGGTCTGCGGCATGGGGCCGTCCTGGGCGTCGACCACCAGCAGCACGGAGTCGACCATGCTCATCACGCGCTCCACCTCGCCACCGAAGTCGGCGTGGCCGGGGGTGTCGACGATGTTGATGTTGTAGCCGTTCCACTTGATCGCGGTGTTCTTCGCCAGGATGGTGATGCCGCGTTCCTTTTCCTGGTCGTTGGAGTCCATCACACGCTCGGATTCCGCTTCTTTGCGGTCGAGGGTGCCGGACAGCTTCAGCAGCTTGTCCACCAGGGTGGTCTTGCCATGGTCGACGTGGGCGATGATGGCGATGTTGCGGAGTTTTTCGATCACGGTGTCTGTCTCGGTAAAGAAAGCTTCAGGCTGCAGGCTTCAGGCTGCAGGCAATGTGTGCAAATCCGGTTACAGCATCGGGGGGGCGCAGTTGCTGCGGCTCCACCGCGTTGCGGGTCGGTCGGGCGCCTATCACTGCCTGCCGCCTGCCGCCTGCGGCCTGTCGCCCACGGGCCTGTATACCCGCACGTTGGTATGCCCTTCGTTGACCAGGTGGTGAGCGTGCAGCCGGCTCATCACGCCCTTGTCGCAGAACAGGAGGTACTGGCGGTTGGGGTCCAGTTCCTTGAACTTGCTGTTGATCGCGTAGAACGGCATGGCCAGCACTTCGATGCCTTCCAGCGCCAGGGGTTCGTCTTCCTGGGCGTCGGGGTGGCGGATGTCGACCACGATCTGCCCGGGCAGCACTTCGTCGACCATCTCCACCGGCAGGTCCTTGCCCAGCTCGTCGATGACGCGGTCGACGGTCATCTGGGTGGCGCGCTCCAGGGCGCGGTCGAGCACGGCCATGTCGAACCTGGTCTCTTCGTGATCGACGCGGTAGGGCTTGGCCTGGGTGGTCGGGTTCACCGAGATCACGCCGCAGTACTCGGGCATGTGCTTGGCGAACTCGGCGGTGCCGATCTTCGTCGCGGTGTCGATGATGTCCTGCTTGTGGCTGACGATCAGCGGGCGCAGCACCAGGGTGTCGGTCACCCGGTCGATCACCGAGAGGTTCGGCAGGGTCTGGCTGGACACCTGGGAGATCGACTCGCCGGTGACCAGCGCGTGCAGCTCCAGGCGCTCGGCCACGCGGCTGGCGGCGCGCAGCATCATGCGCTTGAGGGTCACGCCCATGTAGCTGTCGTCGACCTTGGTGAGGATCTCGCCGACCACTTCCTCGAAGGGCACGCTGACGAACAGCACGCGCTGCGAGCGGCCGAACTTCTCCCACAGGTAGTGGGCCACTTCCATCACGCCCAGCTCGTGGGCGCGGCCGCCGAGGTTGAAGAACACGAAGTGGCTGATCAGGCCGCGGCGCATCATCTGGTAGGCCGCCACGGTGGAGTCGAAGCCGCCGGACATCAGCACCAGCACCTGCTCCAGGGCGCCCAGCGGGTAGCCGCCCAGGCCCTCGTGCTGGGCGTGGATGACGTACAGGCGGTCATGGCGGATTTCCACGCGCACCTGCACTTCCGGGTTCTTCAGCGACACGCCCGCCGCGCCGCAGTGCTGGCGCAGGCCGCCGCCGACGTAGCGTTCCACGTCGATGGAGGTGAAGGCGTGCTTGCCGGCGCGCTTGCAGCGCATGGAGAAGACCTTGCCGGGCAGCAGGTGGCCGAAGTGCTGCTTGCACTTCTCGAGGATGTCGTCGAAGTCGCCCAGCGGGTATTCGTGCACTTCCAGGAAGTGGCCGATGCCCGGCACGCAGGTCAGGCGCTCGATCATCTCGCGCAGCGCCTTGGCGTCGGTCACCCGGGTTTCCACTTCCAGGTTGTCCCATTCGCCCTCGACCAGCAGTTGCGGGTCCAGGTCGCGCAGCACGGTGCGGATGTTCTTCGCCAACTGGCGAATGAAGCGCTTGCGCACCGGCCGGCTCTTGATGGTGATTTCCTGGAAGACCTTGACGATGAGTTTCATGCGAGAAAAGGCGCAAGCCCGAAGGGACGAAAAAAAGGGGCAGAATTATACCCGAAATTGCTCAAGACTTGAGCAGCCACGTGCAGAATCTTTTTAGTGCACCAAAATGGACTCACGCACCATTATGCAGCACCAAATCGGTGCAACAATTCCGCCATTCACGCCCGGTACCGTGCGCAAAGCCCTGTAGCGCGGGGCTCTGTCCAAAATCGGGCACTGGCACGCTACTTGCTCTCTTGTGAGGCAGGTTGCCCTGGCGGAGTATTCCGGCCGGCATCACCCGATACTGGGGCACAGAAAGCTCCCAGCTCTAATCCCTCCTGGAGGACAGCATGTCGTACAAGTCGCACCAACTGATCAAAGACCATGACGTGAAGTGGGTAGACCTGCGCTTCACCGATACCAAAGGCAAGCAGCAGCACGTCACCATGCCGGCCCGCGACGCGCTGGACGATGACTTCTTCGAAGCCGGCAAGATGTTCGACGGTTCCTCCATCGCCGGCTGGAAAGGCATCGAAGCCTCCGACATGATCCTGCTGCCGGACGACAGCACCGCCGTGCTCGACCCCTTCACCGAAGAGCCGACCCTGATCCTGGTGTGCGACATCATCGAGCCGAGCACCATGCAAGGCTACGAGCGCGACCCGCGCAACATCGCCAAGCGCGCCGAGGAATACCTGAAGTCCACCGGTATCGGTGACACCGTGTTCGTCGGCCCGGAGCCGGAGTTCTTCATCTTCGACGAAGTGAAGTTCAAGTCCGACATCTCCGGCTCGATGTTCAAGATCTTCTCCGAGCAGGCTTCCTGGAACACCGACGCCGACATCGAAACCGGCAACAAGGGCCACCGCCCGGGCGTGAAGGGCGGCTACTTCCCGGTACCGCCGGTCGACCACGACCACGAAATCCGTACCGCCATGTGCAACGCCCTGGAAGAAATGGGCCTGGTGGTCGAAGTCCACCACCACGAAGTCGCCACCGCCGGCCAGAACGAAATCGGTGTGAAGTTCAACACCCTGGTCGCCAAGGCTGACGAAGTCCAGACCCTGAAGTACTGCGTGCACAACGTCGCCGACGCCTACGGCAAGACCGTGACCTTCATGCCGAAACCGCTGTACGGCGACAACGGCTCGGGCATGCACGTGCACATGTCCATCTCCAAGGATGGCAAGAACACCTTCGCTGGCGAAGGCTATGCCGGCCTGTCCGACACCGCCCTGTACTTCATCGGCGGCATCATCAAGCACGGCAAGGCCCTGAACGGCTTCACCAACCCGTCGACCAACTCCTACAAGCGTCTGGTCCCGGGCTTCGAAGCCCCGGTCATGCTGGCCTACTCGGCCCGCAACCGTTCCGCCTCGATCCGTATCCCCTACGTCTCCAGCCCGAAAGCCCGCCGCATCGAAGCGCGCTTCCCGGACCCGGCCGCCAACCCCTACCTGGCCTTCGCCGCGCTGCTGATGGCCGGCCTGGATGGCATCCAGAACAAGATTCACCCCGGCGATGCCGCCGACAAGAACCTGTACGACCTGCCGCCGGAAGAGGCGAAAGAGATCCCGCAGGTTTGCGGCAGCCTGAAAGAGGCGCTGGAAGAACTCGACAAGGGCCGCGCGTTCCTGACCAAGGGCGGCGTGTTCACCGACGAGTTCATCGATGCCTACATCGAGCTGAAGTCCGAGGAAGAAATCAAGGTGCGCACCTTCGTGCACCCGCTGGAATACGACCTGTACTACAGCGTCTGATCCACGAATACCTATAAAGAAGCATCGAACTCAAGGCCTCCTTCGGGAGGCCTTTTTTATTGTTGGTGTTCCGGACTGTCGCTTTTCGTAGGAGCGAGCTTGCTCGCGAATGGTGTTCTGCCGGTGGGGGCGGTGTGCATCCTCAAGAGCGCCCTCTCCCTAACCCTCTCCCTGAAGGGAGAGGGGACCGTTCGGAGTGCCTGGATACTCTAGAGTCAGCTGGACATCGTGGCCTCCGGCTGAAACCTTGCTTTCAGCCGGCACGGACAAGCCCCCTCTCCCTTCAGGGAGAGGGCTGGGGAGAGGGAACGGCGCCAAACCGAAACACCCAGCCCACCTGGAAACTCCATTCGCGAGCAAGCCCGCTCCTACAAAGCGAGCCCCCTCCCCCCAATTCGGCTCAGCCCCCGGCATCTGTATGATGTGGCGAGTTTCGCCCTGCTCCGGAGTGCCATTCGTGACCGACCTTCTTCGCCGCTTCCTGCTGCTGTGCTGCCTGGGCCTGTTCCTCGCCGGGCCGGCGTCCGCCGCGCTGCCCAGCATTCCCGGCGTGACCGGCGGCGGCGATGGCAAGGTCAGCGAGGCGCAGCTGCAGCAGTCGCTGGACCAGGTGATCAAGACACTGGAGAACGACCAGCAGCGCGCCGACCTGCTGAAAAAGCTCAAGCAGCTGCGCGACGCCACCAAGAAAGGCGCGGAAGACCAGGGCGGCGTGCTGGGCCTGATCGGCGACACCCTGGGCAGCCTGGAGAAACGCTTCGAGGGCAGCAACAGCCCGGCGCTGCGCTGGAGCGGCCTGTTCCAGCAGGCCGGCGCCGAGCTGCAGGAACGCACCCCGTCCCTGCAGGAATGGCCGGGGATGATCCTCGACTTCTCCCTGGTGATCCTGCTCTGGGCCTGCCTGGCCCTGGGCCTGCGCTGGGTGGCGCGGCGCATGCGCGAGCGCTTCGGGCTGGCCGAGGAGCTGCCGCAGCACCCCAAGACCCGCGACCTGCTGCTGTTCGCCCTGCGCAAGCTGGGGCCCTGGCTGGTCGCCTTCCTGATCACCGTCTACCTCTCCGTGGTGTTGCCCAGTTCCCTGGGCAAGCTGGTGGCCATGGTGGTCGCCTACGTGCTGGTGTGCGGCACGCTGTTCTCCGCGCTCTGCGTGATCTCCCTGTCGCTGCTCGGCGGCCCGCACCGCGCGCGGGCGCTGAACATCCTGCGGCGCCGCGCCTTCCGCCCGCTGTGGCTGATCGGCAGCCTGGCGGCCCTGGGCGAGGTGATGCACGACCCGCGGGTGACCGACAGCCTCGGGCAGAACATCGCGCTGGCCGTGGGCTCGCTGGCGAACATCTGCGCCGCGCTGTTCACCGCCCTGTTCGTGCTGCAGTTCCGCCGCCCCATCGCCCACCTGATCCGCAACCAGCCGCTGGAGCGCCGCCTCAAGCGCCGCGGCCTGCACGAGCTGGTGGAGCTGGTCGGCTCGCTGTGGTACGTGCCGGTCCTGCTGCTGGTGGGCATCTCGCTGTTCGCCACCGTGGTCACCGCCGGCGACAGCAGCTACGCCCTGCGCCGGGCCCTGCTGTGCGCGCTGATCGCGGTGGTGGCGATGACCGTCAACGGCCTGATCCGCCGCGCCCACCTGCGCTCGGCGCAACGCAGCAGCCGGCGCAGCGCGCCCTATATCGAGCAGTTGCAGAACTTCGGCTACACCCTGCTGCACATCGCCACCCTGCTGGTGTTCCTGGAGGTGGGCCTGCGCGTCTGGGGCATGTCGCTGATCGGCTTCGCCGAGGGCGACGGCTCGCAGATCAGCCTCAAGCTGATCAGCTTCGGCAGCACCCTGCTGGTGGCCTGGCTGATCTGGATCCTCACCGACACCGCGGTGCAGCACAGCCTCGGCCTGGGCGGGAAGAACCGCGCCAACACCCGCGCGCTGACCATGCTGCCGCTGATCCGCAACGTGCTCTTCATCACCATCGCGGTGATCGCGCTGATCGTCGCCCTGGCCAACATGGGCATGAACGTCACCCCGCTGCTGGCCGGCGCCGGCGTCATCGGCCTGGCCATCGGCTTCGGCGCGCAATCGCTGGTGGCCGACCTGATCACCGGGCTGTTCATCATCATCGAGGACTCGCTGTCGATCGACGACTACGTCGACGTCGGCGGCCACCTGGGCACGGTGGAGGGCCTGACCATCCGCACCGTGCGCCTGCGCGACCTGGACGGCGTGGTGCACACCATCCCGTTCAGCGAGATCAAGAGCATCAAGAACTACTCGCGGCAGTTCGGCTACGCCATGTTCCGCTGGCCGGTGCCGGCGAGCATGCCGATCGACGACGCCCTGGCGCTGGTGAAGGACGTGGCCGGCGAGCTGCGCAACGACCGCAGCATCAACCGGGCGATCTGGTCGCCGCTGGAAATGCAGGGCGTCGAGAGCTTCGACAACGGCCAGGCGATCCTGCGCTTCCGCTTCAAGACCGCGCCGATCCGCCAGTGGGAGGTGCAGCGCGCCTTCAACCTGCGCCTGCGCCAGAAGCTGGACAAGGCCGGGCTGGAACTGGCCATGCCGCGCCTGAACGTGCAGCTCTCACGCATGCGCAAGCCGCGCGAGGAAGACCCGCAGGCCCCCGCCGAGCCCGCCGACGGCGGCATCTGAAACCGCCGGCTCAGACCGGCTCGCGCGAGGCCTCGGCGCCGGCCAGGGCGTTGACCTGGGCGCCCTTCTCGGCCAGCACCTGGCCGTAGACCTTGCAGCCTTCGTTGATCCGCACCCGGTCGGCGCTCACGGTGGTCGGCCAGTCCTGCGCGCCGACCACGCAATCGCGCCCCAGGCTGATGCTGCGCCCGGCGCTCAGCGGCCCGGCGACGCGCGAACGGCGGCCGACGCGCACCGAGCCGCGGGCCAGGATGCCGCCGGCCACTTCCGCGCCCTCGTCCATCCATACGCCACCCTCGACCTGCACCGAGCCGAGCACGCGGGAATAGCGGCCGAGGAACAGGTCGCCACGCACCAGCAGGTCGCCCTCCAGGCAACCGCCGGCGGCCACGCGGTACTCGCCCTCCTCGACCTGGTTGCGGCCACCGCCGACCCTGGCGATGCCGGTCGGCGTGCGGGAACAGTCACCGAAGCGGATTTCCCCCGCGGAGATCCGCCAGAACTGCAGCGGCGGGCGGATGCGTATCAGCCCTTCCACCACCAGCGGCCCATGCAGGCAACGGTCGGCCGGGTGCAGGCCCAGGGGCAGGTAGAGCAGGTTGCTCGGCGCCGCGCCGGCCTGCGGCCTGGGCAAGGCCGGCGGCTCGGGCAGCTCGCAGGCGTGCCAGGTGGCGGCGGCAGCGGCCGGTACACCGGCGGTGCTGGCCACGGGCAGCGGCAGCAGGCGCGGCAAGGCCACCAGCAGCAGGGCGATGATCAGGGGCAGCAGCAGGGTCATGCTCGGCACCTCCCGCTCAAGGCGCCAACTGCCAGGCTCCAGGCGGAGCGCAGGGGATGGGACGAATGGATGGACATGGCGTTAACTCCGGACGCCCCGGCACGAGGCGCGCATACGATTCGATGCGCCTATCTCAAGCCATGCCCCCGGGAATACCGTTGACATTTGTCAGAAAACGCAGAAATCAACAACGAAACCGCGCTAGATATCAAATAAGTTCTAGAAAAGCAGCAGCTGTCCGTCGGCTGCACACTGTTAACTTCCACGCAAACCGGACCGCGGGATGGCGTTTCGCTTGCCACCCGTCGGCGCCGATGCAAGGCTTAGCCCATTGCCTTCCGGGAGATCACGCATGCGCGTGCCAGTCATCTGCCTGCTGCTCGCCCTGGCCGTGCCGGCCAGCGCGCAGATCTACAAGTACACCGACGCCAACGGCAAGACGGTCTTCACCAACCAGCCGCCCAGCGGCGTGAGCGCCAAGCCGGTGGAACTGCCGCCGACCAACACCGTGGGCGCCCAGTCCCCCGGCGCACCGCTGGGCGGCGGCGACGGCGAGCAGCGCCAGGCCCGCTACGCCATCCTGGCCATCGCCGGCCTGCCCGACGAGGAGGCCCTGCGCGCCAACAACGGCAACTTCGACATCGAGGTGGCCATCCAGCCGCAACTGGCCATGGGCGACCGCCTGCAGCTGCGCCTGGACGGCCAGCCCTACGGCGCGCCCAGCAGTTCTACGCGCTTCAGCCTGAGCAACCTCGAACGCGGCGAGCACAGCCTCTCGGTGGACGTGGTGCAGGGCGAGCGCGTGCTGCAATCCAGCGCGCCGGTCAGCTTCACCCTGCAGCGCATCAGCACCAACAGCCCGGCGCGCGTCAGGCCCATGCCGAGGAGCGGCAACTGATGAAGCGCCCACTGCTGCTCGGCCTGCTTTTGCTGGCGGCGTTCCAGGCCAGCGCCGAGGTCTATACCTACATCGACAAGGACGGCAACCGCGTCTTCACCGACCAGCCCACGCGCAGCAACGCCCAGCGCCTGAACCTGGCGCCACCCAACGCCATGCCGAACATGCCCCCGCCACTGTATGCGCCCGCCGCGCAGGCCCTGCCGCCACAGCCGCCGCAATACCAGGTGCTGCGCATCCTGGTGCCCGAGCCCGACGCCACCGTGCGCGCCAACGACGGCGAGCTGATCGTCACCGTCTCCAGCGACCCCAACCTGCTGCCCGGGCACAGCTACCGGCTGTTCCTCGACGGCGTGCCGGTGGGCGCGCCCAGCCGCAGCCCGGTATTCCCCCTGCACAACCTGGATCGCGGCACCCACCAGCTGTCGGTGGAAATCCTCGACCAGCGCGGCCAGACCCTCGAACAGACGCCAAACCAGCCGTTCCACATGAAGCGCGTCTCGGTCGCCGAGGCCGACGCCAGCGGGCAACCGGCCCTGGCCGCCCAGCGCTGAGCCCGGCAAAGCTTCCCACGCCCTCTTAAGAAGCCTTTCCCGAGAATGCGCACCACTTTGGTGCGCAAGCCTGCACCACTTTCTATACTCTCCCCATTTCGGGTCACGACTACGGCGCGTTTTCCCTGAGGAAATGCCACGAGTCGGCGCAGATCGCGGCCTGGCGCGTCTTTTCGGGGCTTGGTTTGCTTTTTGCATTTTCCTGCCCAACCTTGGAACGCTGCCCGCCATGCCTACAGAAACCCAGCTCAGACTGTTGCTCGACAACCTCACCACGGCGGTGATCCTGCTCAACGCCGAACTGCGCCTGGAGTACATGAACCCGGCCGCCGAGATGCTCCTGGCGGTCAGCGGCCAACGTAGCCACGGGCAGTTCATCAGCGAGCTGTTCACCGAGTCCCAGGAGGCCCTGCAGTCGCTGCGCCAGGCGGTGGAGGAAGCGCACCCGTTCACCAAGCGCGAAGCCACCCTGACCTCGCTCACCGGCCAGAGCATCACCGTCGACTACGCGGTGACGCCCATCCTCAACCGCCGCGAGACCCTGCTGCTGCTGGAGGTCCACCCGCGCGACCGGCTGATGCGCATCACCAAGGAAGAGGCCCAGCTGTCCAAGCAGGAGACCACCAAGCTGCTGGTGCGCGGCCTGGCCCACGAGATCAAGAACCCCCTGGGCGGCATCCGCGGCGCCGCCCAGCTGCTGTCCCGCGAGCTGCCCGACGAGTCGCTCAAGGACTACACCAACGTCATCATCGAGGAGGCCGACCGCCTGCGGAACCTGGTGGACCGCATGCTCGGCTCGAACAAGCTGCCGCAACTGCGGGTGACCAACATCCACGAAGTGCTGGAGCACGTCTGCAGCCTGGTGGGCGCCGAGACCCAGGGCAGCATCCCGCTGATCCGCGACTACGACCCGAGCATTCCCGACCTGCTGCTCGACCGCGAGCAGATGATCCAGGCGGTGCTCAACATCGTGCGCAACGCCATGCAGGCCGTCGCCGCGCACAACGAACTGCGCCTGGGCCGCATCACCCTGCGCACCCGCACCCTGCGCCAGTTCACCATCGGCCACACGCGCCACCGCCTGGTGTGCAAGGTGGAAATCATCGACAACGGCCCGGGCATCCCGGCCGAGCTGCAGGACACCATCTTCTACCCCATGGTCAGCGGCCGCCCGGACGGTACCGGGCTGGGCCTGGCCATCACCCAGAACATCATCAGCCAGCACCAGGGGCTGGTCGAATGCGAGAGCCACCCCGGCCACACCGTATTCAGTCTGTTCCTGCCCCTGGAACAAGGAGTGCACCACCCATGAGCCGTTCAGAGACCGTCTGGATCGTCGACGACGACCGCTCCATCCGCTGGGTACTGGAAAAAGCCCTGCAACAGGAAGGCATGACCACCGTCAGCTTCGAGAACGCCGACAGCGTCATCCACCGCCTCGGCCGGCAGCAGCCGGACGTGATCATCTCGGACATCCGCATGCCCGGCTCCAGCGGCCTCGACCTGCTGGCGCAGATCCGCGAGCTGCACCCGCGCCTGCCGGTGATCATCATGACCGCCCATTCCGACCTGGACAGCGCGGTGGCCTCCTACCAGGGCGGCGCCTTCGAGTACCTGCCCAAGCCCTTCGACGTCGACGAGGCCGTGTCCCTGGTCAAGCGCGCCAACCAGCACGCCCAGGAGCAGCAGGGCCTGGAAGCGCCGGCGAACCAGGCGCGCACCCCGGAGATCATCGGCGAGGCGCCGGCGATGCAGGAGGTGTTCCGCGCCATCGGCCGCCTCAGCCATTCCAACATCACGGTGCTGATCAACGGCGAGTCCGGCACCGGCAAGGAACTGGTCGCCCACGCCCTGCACCGCCACAGCCCGCGCGCGGCCGAGCCGTTCATCGCGCTGAACATGGCGGCGATCCCCAAGGACCTGATGGAGTCCGAGCTGTTCGGCCACGAGAAGGGCGCCTTCACCGGCGCCGCCGCGCAGCGCCGCGGGCGCTTCGAGCAGGCCGACGGCGGCACCCTGTTCCTCGACGAGATCGGCGACATGCCGGCCGACACCCAGACGCGCCTGCTGCGCGTGCTGGCCGACGGCGAGTTCTACCGCGTCGGCGGCCACACCCCGGTGAAGGTCGACGTGCGGATCATCGCCGCCACCCACCAGAACCTGGAAAACCTGGTGCGCGAAGGCAAGTTCCGCGAGGACCTGTTCCACCGCCTGAACGTCATCCGCATCCACATCCCGCGCCTGGCCGACCGCCGCGAGGACATCCCGGCGCTGGCCCGGCACTTCCTAGCCCGCGCCGCCCAGGAGCTGGCGGTGGAGCCGAAGCTGCTGAAACCGGAAACCGAGGAATACCTGAAGAACCTCGGCTGGCCGGGCAACGTGCGCCAGCTGGAGAACACCTGCCGCTGGATCACCGTGATGGCCTCCGGCCGCGAGGTGCACATCGACGACCTGCCGCCGGAGCTGCTGACCCAGCCCCAGGACAGCCTGCCGGCGGCCAACTGGGAACAGGCCCTGCGCCACTGGGCCGACCAGGCCCTGGGCCGCGGCCAGTCGAGCCTGCTCGACAGCGCCGTGCCGGCGTTCGAGCGGATCATGATCGAGACCGCCCTGAAGCACACCGCCGGCCGCCGCCGCGATGCCGCCGTGCTGCTGGGCTGGGGACGCAATACCTTGACGCGCAAGATCAAGGAACTGGGCATGAAAGTGGATGGCCCGGACGACGAAGGCGACGACTGAAGCGCCCCTGGAGCGATCGAAGGGGCCTGCGGGCCCCTTTTTCGCGGGGAAGCGTTCTTGCACCTTGTAGGAGCGAGCTTGCTCGCGAACGGAGTTTCCAGGCGGCCTTGGTATTTCAGTTTGACTCCGCTCCCTCTCCCCAACCCTCTCCCTGAAGGGAGAGGGGGCTTGTCCGTGCCGAGAAAGAATTTGGAGTCAGTCGGAAACCACGCGCTAGCCGGCTAACGCCGAAACACCCGAGCACACCGAACGGTCCCCTCTCCCTTCAGGGAGAGGGCTAGGGAGAGGGGCGGAGTTGAGCCGACACACCGTCGCCAAGGGGTAATGCGGTTCGCGAGCAAGCTCGCTCCTACAACACCCCCGAAATACTCCCAGAACCTGTGGATAACCCTGTGCACAGGCCGGGGAACGATCGCCCCGCAGCCCAGGCCCCGCGGGCCTCGCAGCCCCGGCTGAATTCTGTGCAGGATTTCCCACCTTGCCCACAATCACTGTGCGCCCACCTGTGGACAACCTTGGGATGAATGGCCACGACGCAGACCCCACGGGCCCTGCGCCGGATCGATCAATCGCTGCTCAATCCATGGCGAAGCCGAGCTGGCGCCAGGCTTCATAGACGGTCACGGCGACCGTGTTGGACAGGTTCAGGCTGCGGCAATCGGGGCGCATGGGCAGGCGCAGGCGCTGCTCCGGCGGCAGCGCGTTGCGCACTTCCTCCGGCAGGCCGCGGCTTTCCGGGCCGAACAGGAAGGCGTCGCCGCGCTGGTAGGCGACCTCGTGGAAGGCATGGGAGCCCTTGGTGGTGAAGGCGAACAGGCGCGGGTGGCCGAGCTTCTCCAGGCAGGCCTCCAGGCTCGCGTAGCGCTGCACCGGGGCGTACTCGTGGTAGTCCAGGCCGGCGCGGCGCAGGCGCTTGTCGTCCAGCTCGAAGCCCAGCGGCTCGATCAGGTGCAGGCTGCAGCCGGAATTGGCGCAGAGCCTGATAATGTTGCCGGTATTCGGTGGAATTTCCGGTTGGAAGAGGATGACGTGGAACATGCAGCGCTCCGGGCCTGAGGACGGCCGGCATTCTACTCCCGCGGCGGCGGATGTGCGGCCCCGGCCGTGGCTGCGGGTGTTCTCGGCGCTGGCCATCGGCGGGCTGATGATCGGCCTGATGCTCGGCCGCCTCACCGGCCCCACCCCGGGCGAGCCGCGCCTGCTCGCCGTACAGGCCCAGGAGGGCACCTTGCTGCTGCGCTTCGACCAGCGCGCCACGGTCGAGGCCGGGCAGATCGAGGGCGCCCTGGCGCTGCGCGTGCGGGCGGCGGGCGCGGCGACGGAAGGCCAGATGCGCCTGGACGGCCAGCCGCTGCGCTGGCGCGTGGAGAACCGCGACGGACAATTGTGGATAACCCTGTTGTCCACCCGCCACCTGGGCGGTAGCTGGGACAGCGAGGAGAAGGACGGGGACTGGGTGCTGCGGGTCCATCCGCAATTGCGCTGAGGGCGCCGGCGGCAACCCTCGGGAAGAAAGAAGGGGATTCCCCGGCCTGCCTGAACCGAGGGCCCCGAAAGGGGCGGAGGCCGCATTGCGGACCTCCGGTGTAAAAAGGGGGTTTCCCCGGCCTGCCTGTACCAGGACCCCCGAACCGTTCGCGCCATCCACCGCATCGGGTCGCGGCGGCGCGCCTTGTGTAAAAGTGGGGTTTCCCCAGCCTGCCTGTACCGAGGCCCCCGAAATCGTCATTGGGACCATTGCAGGGGCTGTGCCAATTTTGCGAAAGGGCTGGGATTTCACTTCAACACAGCCGCGCAGGCCAGTATTCATGGGGTTTTCAGAGAATTCCCCCGTGGACGTCCAGGCAGAAAAGACATGGCCGAAATGCCCGCGCAGGCTGGCCGAGAAGGCGCCTTGCTAGTGCACGCGCACCAAAGTTGAACGCGCAGAGATGCTTTTCGTAGGAGCGCGCCCTGCGCGCGAATCGCGGGCAGAGCCCGCTCCTACAGGTGCGGCAGAAACGTCATCGCCAAAAAACCACGGGCAAAAGAAAAGGCGCCCGTGGGCGCCTTTCTTCGCTACGACGGACCTTACTGGACCGAAGGAATCTCGCCGGAGGCCTGCAGGCGGGCGATTTCCTGGGCGTACAGGGCGTCGAAGTTCACCGGCGAGAGCATCAGCGCCGGGAACGAGCCGCGTACCACCAGGCTGTCCAGGGCTTCGCGGGCGTAGGGGAAGAGGATGTTCGGGCAGAAGGCGCCCAGGGTGTGGCTCATGCTGGAAGCGTCCAGGCCCTTGATCAGGAAGATGCCAGCCTGCTGCACTTCGACGATGAAGGCCACGTCTTCCTTGTTCTTCACGGTCACCGAAACGGTCAGCACCACTTCGTAGAAGTCGCCGTCGAGCTGCTTCTGGCGGGTGTTCAGGTCCATGCTGATCGCCGGCTGCCATTCCTGGCGGAAGATTTCCGGAGCCTTGGGCGCCTCGAAGGACAGGTCGCGGATGTAGATGCGCTGCAGGGAGAACTGCGGGCCGTTTTCTTGCTCGTTGGCGCCGTTGCTAGCTTGCTCAGTCATTTCAGGACCTTCTTGTGGCTCGTTTGCAGTAATAGGGGATCACGCCGACAGCAGCGCATCCAGCTTGCCCGCGCGTTCCAGCGCGTAGAGATCGTCGCAGCCGCCAACGTGGGTGCTGCCGATCCAGATTTGCGGTACCGAGGTACGGCCGGCCTTGCGGCTCATTTCGGCGCGCAGGTCGGGCTTGCCGTCCACGCCGATTTCCTCGTAGGCCACGCCCTTGCTGTCCAGCAGCGCCTTGGCGCGGATACAGTAGGGGCACCAGGCCGTGGTGTATATCAGAACCGCCTGCATCTCACTTCACCAGGGGCAGGTTGTCGCCGCGCCAGCTGCCGATGCCACCGCCCAGCTTGGCCACGTTGTAGCCGGCCTTCTTCAGCACGCCGCACCAGGTGCCCGAGTGCTGGCCCATGGCGTCGACCACGATGATGGTCTTGGCCTTGTGCTTGTCCAGCTCGCTCATGCGGCTGTTCAGCTTGTCGGCCGGAATGTTCAGCGAGCCGGAGATGTGGCCGCCGGAGAACTCCTTGCTCGGGCGGATGTCCAGTACGACACCCTGCTCGGCATTGACCAGCGCGGTCAGCTCGCGGGTCGACAGCGCGCGGCCGGCCTTGTTCAGCTCGTGCAGCGCGAGCAGGACCAGGAGCACCACCAGGGCGCCGACCAGCAGGTAGTGATGGGTGGCGAATTCGATCAGACGGGGAAGGAACGACGACATGGCGCAAGGCATCCACAGGTAAAAATGCCGGCCAGTATACACGCGCCCTCCTGACGGCTGAACCCTGCCAATCATGGCGCCCGTCGCCCCCAGACGGTAAAATGCCGATCCTTTTCTGACCCCCGTTTTGGAAAGAGCCGCACCTATGACTGCATCGCCCAAACCCTTGGTCCTGATCATCCTGGACGGCTTCGGCCATAGCGACAGCCCCGAGTACAACGCCATCTTCGCCGCGAAGAAGCCGAACCTCGACCGCCTGCTGGCCACCCAGCCGCACGGCCTGATCTCCGGTTCGGGCATGGACGTGGGCCTGCCGGACGGGCAGATGGGCAACTCCGAGGTCGGCCACATGAACCTCGGCGCCGGGCGCGTCGTCTACCAGGACTTCACCCGCGTGACCAAGGCCATCCGCGATGGCGAGTTCTTCGACAACCCGGTGCTGACCGGCGCGGTGGACAAGGCCGTGGGCGCCGGCAAGGCCGTGCACATCCTCGGCCTGCTTTCCGACGGCGGCGTGCACAGCCACCAGGACCACCTGGTCGCCATGGCCGAACTGGCCGCCCAGCGCGGCGCGCAGAAGATCTACCTGCACGCCTTCCTCGACGGCCGCGACACCCCGCCGCGCAGCGCCGAGCCGTCGCTGAAACTGGTCGACGAAGCCTTCGCCCGCATCGGCAGGGGCCGCACCGCCAGCATCATCGGCCGCTACTTCGCCATGGACCGCGACAACCGCTGGGACCGCGTCGAAGCCGCCTACAACCTGATCACCGAAGGCGCGGCCGAATTCACCGCCGACAACGCCGTGGCCGCGCTCAACGCCGCCTACGCGCGCGGCGAGAGCGACGAGTTCGTCAAGGCCACCCGCATCGGCGAGCAGGTGCGCGTGGAAGACGGCGACGCCGTGGTGTTCATGAACTTCCGCGCCGACCGCGCCCGCGAACTGTCGCGCGCCTTCGTCGAGCCGGGCTTCAAGGAATTCCCGCGCCGGCGCGAACTGCACCTGGCCGAGTACGTGATGCTCACCCAGTACGCGGCCAGCATCCCCGCGCCCAGCGCGTTCAAGCCCGAGTCCCTGGACAACGTCCTGGGCGAATACCTGGCCAAGAACGGCAAGACCCAGCTGCGCATCGCCGAGACCGAGAAGTACGCCCACGTCACCTTCTTCTTCTCCGGCGGCCGCGAAGAGCCCTTCGAGGGCGAAGAACGCATCCTCATCCCCTCGCCGAAGGTCGCCACCTACGACCTGCAGCCGGAAATGAGCGCGCCGGAAGTCACCGACAGGATCGTCGAGGCCATCGAGAACCAGCGCTACGACGTCATCGTGGTCAACTACGCCAACGGCGACATGGTCGGCCACACCGGCGTGTTCGAGGCCGCGGTCAAGGCCGTGGAGTGCCTGGACACCTGCGTCGGGCGCATCGCCGCGGCGCTGGACAAGGTCGGCGGCGAAGCCCTGATCACCGCCGACCACGGCAACGTCGAGCAGATGGAAGACGAGAGCACCGGCCAGGCGCACACCGCGCACACCTGCGAGCCGGTGCCCTTCATCTACGTCGGCAAGCGCAAGCTGCGCATCCGCGAAGGCGGCGTGCTGGCCGACGTGGCGCCGACCATGCTGACGCTGATGGGCCTGCCGGTGCCGGCCGAGATGACCGGCACCTCCATCGTCACCCTGGAGTGACTCGCCGCAGGGAGCGGGCGGCGTGACGCTTTTCACTCGCCGCTCGCGCCTTGCAGCTTGTAACGATTTTTTTATGCATACTAGGCCGACCCCGCCCTCAGGTGCCCGCCACTCCATGCATCGCGCCCTCGCCTCCCTGCTGCTGATCTGCCTGCTGAGCCCGCTGGCGGCCGTCGCCGACGATCGTGCCGAGACGCAGAAGCAGATCGAGCAGACGCAGAAAGACATCTCCGAGCTGAAGAAGACCCTCAGCGGCATCCAGGAAGAGAAATCCGGGGTGCAGAAGCAGCTCAAGTCCACCGAGACCCAGATGGGCGACCTGGAGAAGCAGGTCAAGGCGCTGCAGGAGGAGCTGGAGAAGAGCGAAAAGGAGCTGCAGCGCCTGGACGAGGAGAAAAAAAAACTCCAGGGCGCGCGCCTTGAGCAACAAAGGCTGATCGGCATCCAGGCCCGCGCCGCGTACCAGAGCGGCCGCGAGGAATACCTCAAGCTGCTGCTGAACCAGGAACACCCCGAGAAGTTCAGCCGCACCCTCACCTACTACGACTACATCAACCGCGCGCGCCTGGAACAGCTCAACGCCTTCAACGAGACCCTGCGCCAGCTGGAGAACGTCGAGCGCGACATTACCACCCAGAAGAGCCAGCAACTGGCCCAGCAGCAGGACCTCGAGTCCCGCCGCCAGGAATTGGCCGAGGCGCGCAAGCAGCGCCAGGAAGCCCTGGCCAAGCTCAACAGCGACTACAGCGACAGCAACCGCAAGCTCCAGGACCGCCAGCAGGCCCAGGCGGAACTGAACAAGGTGCTCAAGACCATCGAGGAAACCCTGGCCCGCCAGGCCCGCGAAGCCGAGGAAGCGCGCCAGCGCGCCCTGGCCGCCGAACGCGAGCGGGCCCGCCGCGAACGCGAGATGGCCAGCAGCGCTGGCAGCGACAAGTCCGCCAAGCCCCGCGCGGACTACAGCGGCCCGCTGGTGTCCAGCGGCACCGGCTTCGGCGGCGCCTTCGACGCCACCCGCGGCAAACTGCCCTGGCCGGTCAACGGCCGCATCCTGGCGCGCTTCGGCAGCCCGCGTGGCGACGACCCGCGCGCCACCTGGGACGGCGTGCTGATCGGCGCCAGCGCCGGCAGCACGGTACGCGCCGTGCATGGTGGGAGGGTGGTGTTCGCCGACTGGCTGCGCGGCGCGGGGCTACTGGTTATCCTCGACCACGGTGGTGGATACCTGAGCCTTTATGGTCATAATCAGAGTCTTCTGAAAGGCGCCGGGGATACGGTCAAGGCCGGTGATCCCATCGCCACTGTCGGCACCAGCGGCGGGCAGGACACTCCGGCGGTGTATTTCGCCATTCGTCATCAGGGCCGCCCGACGGACCCCACTACCTGGTGCCGCACGCAAGGATAAGCAGCGGACACGCCTTAGGAGCCAAACATGTCGCATCGCTTCCGTCTCATCACCCTGGCCCTGCTGCTCGGTATCGGGGCGGCCCAGGCCGCCGAGACACCGCCCGCCGCGCCCGCCGCGGCCAGCGGCAAGGAGGCGCCGCTGCCGCTGGACGAACTGCGTACCTTCGCCGAGGTCCTGGACCGGGTGAAGGCCGCCTACGTCGAGCCGGTGGACGACAAGACCCTGCTGGAGAACGCCATCAAGGGCATGCTCAGCAACCTCGACCCGCACTCGGCCTACCTGGACCCGGAAGAGTTCGCCGAGCTGCAGGAAAGCACCAGCGGCGAATTCGGCGGCCTGGGCATCGAGGTGGGCACCGAGGACGGCTTCATCAAGGTGGTGTCGCCGATCGACGACACCCCGGCGGCCGCGGCAGGCATCCAGCCCGGCGACCTGATCGTGCAGATCGACGGCAAGCCGACCAAGGGCCAGTCGATGAACGAGGCGGTGGACAGCATGCGCGGCAAGCCCGGCTCGTCCATCATCCTGACCATAGTGCGCGGCGGCGGCAGGCCGTTCGACGTCAGCCTCAAGCGCGCCATCATCAAGGTCAAGAGCGTCAAGACCCAGCTGCTGGAGCCGAACTACGGCTACCTGCGCATCACCCAGTTCCAGGTCAACACCGGCGACGAGGTGGTCAAGGCCCTGGCGCAGCTGAAGAAGGACAACAAGGGCAAGCTCAAGGGCCTGGTCCTGGACCTGCGCAACAACCCCGGCGGCGTGCTGCAGTCCGCGGTGGAAGTGGCCGACGCCTTCCTCACCAAGGGCCTGATCGTCTACACCAAGGGCCGCATCGCCAACTCCGAGCTGCGCTTCTCCGCCGACCCGGCCGACCCCAGCGAGGGCGTGCAACTGGTGGTGCTGATCAACGGCGGCACCGCCTCGGCCGCGGAGATCGTCTCCGGCGCCCTGCAGGACCAGAAACGCGCCATCCTCATGGGCACCGACAGCTTCGGCAAGGGCTCGGTGCAGACCGTGCTGCCGCTGAACAACGACCGCGCCCTGAAGCTGACCACCGCGCTCTACTACACCCCCAACGGGCGCTCCATCCAGGCCCAGGGCATAGTCCCGGACATCGAGGTGGAACGCGCCAAGGTGACCCGCGAGCAGAGCGACTTCGAAGGCTTCAAGGAAGCCGACCTGCAGGGCCACCTGGCCAACGGCAACGGCGGCAAGGACCGTCCGACGCAGTCGGGCAAGGCGCCGGCGGCCGCCCCGCAGGACAGCGACTTCCAGCTGAGCCAGGCCCTCAGCCTGCTGAAGGGGCTCAGCGTCAGCCGCGGCAACTGACCGGTGCGCCGGGCACGGCTGCTGTTCGGCCTGTGCCTGGCCGCCCTGCTCGGCCAGGTGCAAGCCAGGCCCCTGCTGAGCGTGGTGATCGACGACCTCGGGCAGAACCTGGCGCGCGACCGCCAGGTGTTCGAACTGCCCGCGGCGGTGGCCCTGGCGATCATGCCGGACACCCCGCACGCCGCCGAACTGGCCCGCGAAGCCCACCAGCGCGGGCGCACCCTGATCCTGCACCTGCCGATGGACCCGGCCGGCGGCCCCTACGCCTGGAGCCCGGACCTGCCACAGGCGGAACTCGCCCGGCGCCTGGACGCGGCACTGGCCGCGGTGCCCTTCGTGCAGGGCGTGAACAACCACGAAGGCAGCCGCATGACCGCCGACCGCGCCGGCATGGACCTGCTCATGGGCACCCTGCAGGAACGCCACCTGTTCTTCCTCGACAGCCGCACCAGCGCCGCCACGGTGGCCGCCGCCGAGGCGCAGAAGCGCGGCCTGGCCAGCCTGTCCCGCGACGTCTTCCTCGACGACCAGGCGGATGAGGAAAGCATCGCCCATCAGTTGCAGACCGGCGTGGCCCTGGCGCGCAAGCAGGGCTCGGCGCTGCTGATCGGCCACCCGCGCCCGGCCACCCTGCGGGTGCTGCTGCGCGAACTGCCGAAGCTGAAGGCCGCCGGCATCGAACTGGTGAAGCCCGACCTGCTGATCGCCGAACGCGGCAACCGCGCCATGGCGGCCCACGGCAAGGACGGCGTCTACCGCTGAGAAGCCGACGGCGGATAACCGCGAACGGTTATTCGCATCAGCGCCCGGCTTTGCCGACAGAATCGCGGACGGAGTCCGCTCCTACGTTGCAGGAGGGCCTGGCTTTTCGTAGGAGCGAGCTTGCTCGCGAACAAACGCGGTGCCATGCGGTTCGCGAGCAAGCTCGCTCCTACGAAGAGCACCCTGGTGTGGCCTGTAAGACAGTTGCTTACGTCGCGCCCACCCCTGTAGGAGCGCGCCCTGCGCGCGATCGCGGGCAGGGCCCGCTCCTACAATCGTGCATCCTCAGAACCCTACGGCGGATAACCGAGAACGGTTATCCGCCCTACAGATGCATGGCGGGCGTAGGAGCGGACTCCGTCCGCGATCCGGCCGACAGGCCGTGCCTCAGAGGTAGTTGTTGGTGACCTCGTCCACGTACCCCTCGGCGCGCATCTGGTCCAGGGCCTTCTGCAGGCGCTCGACCACCTCGTCCGGGGTGTCCTTGTTCAACGCCAGGTACAGCTGCGCCTCGTTGAAGCGCAGCACCGTCTGCAGGCCGGTCACGCCCTCCTGCTTGGCCAGGTAGCGGCCCACCGGGTCGGTGGTGGCCCAGAGGTCGATCTGCCCGCTCATCAGCTTCTTCACGTTCTCCTGGTCGCGCAGGGCGTTGACCACCGGGATGCCCTGGCTCTCCAGGGCCTGGCTGACGGCGTCGTTCTTGTAGGCGCCGAGCTTGTACTTGCCGGCTTCCTTGACGTCCTTCAGCGTCGTGATCTTGCTGCCCGGCGGCGCCAGCACCACCCAGCCGGTCTTCGCCAGCGGGCCGACCCACTTGAACAGCGGCACCCGCTCGGGGGTGTAGGTGGTGGAGAACAGGCCGTAGCCGGCGCGGTCCAGGGTCAGCTTGTACAGCCGGTCCCAGGGGAAGCGCAGGCTCAGGGTGTAGCCGATGCCGGCGCGCTTGAACATCTCGCGGACGATGTCCGCGCTGATGCCGTCTATGCCTTCGTCGCGGGCGAAGTTCTTGTCGTCCACCGCCATGTTGAACGGCGGGAAGTTCTCCGTCAGCAGCACCACCTTGTAGTCGGCGGGCAATTCGGCGCGGGCCGTGGCGGCCCCCAGCAGCAGGCCGATGAACAGCCCGCAGGTCTTGAGTTTCAGCATGGTCATACCGCTCGCTTGGTTATCGTTATGGCTAGCGGCATCCCTGCATCGCGGACGCGATTCCCGTCCCGTACACCGTCCCTGGCACAGCTCCGGCCGTGGCCGGCAACGCATCGCGGCGCCGCCCCCTCGGGCGGCGCCGGCGAATCACAGGTAGCTGTTCAGTACATCGTCGACGAAGCCTTCGGCGCGCATCTTGTCCAGCGCGGCCTGCAGCTTCTGCACCACTTCGTCGGGGGTTTCCCTGTTCAGCGCCAGGAACAGCTGGTCGCTGTTGAAGCGCAGCACCGTCTTCAGGCCGCCGACGCCGACCTGCTTGGCCAGGTAGCGCCCGGCCGGGTCACCGCTGGCCCAGAGGTCGATCTCGCCCTTCTGCAGCTTGCCGGCGTTCTCCTGGTCGCGCAGCACCAGCACCGGCTCGAAGCCGTGCTCGGCGAGGTACTCGGCCATGGCGTCGCCCTTGTAGGCGCCCACCTTGTATTTCTTCGCCTCGTCCAGGCTCTTCAGGGCGATGGGGCTGTCGCCGCGGGCCAGCAGCACCCAGTCGTCCGGGCCGATGGGGCCGACCCACTTGAAGGCGTTTTCCCGCTCCGGCAGCCGCGCGGTGACGAAGACGCCGTAGTCCGGCTTCTCCAGCGCCAGCTTGTAGATGCGCTCCCAGGGGAAGCGCAGGGTCATGCTGTACTTGATGCCGGCGCGCTTGTACATCTCCCGGACGATGTCCACGGCGATGCCGTCGATGTTGTCTTCCTGGGCGAAATTCTTGCCGTTGATGGCCATGTTGTAGGGCGGGAAGTTCTCCGTCAGCAGGACCATGCTGTAGTCCGGGGAGATTTCCGCATGCGCTGTGCCGGCCAATAGCAGGGTACTGGCCAGCAGGAGGCGTTTCAGCATCGAGAAGCATTCCTGGTCGAAAACGAAGGCACAGAGCTTACCGCAAGTTTGCCATCATTCGGCCTTGCATCTTTCGGACCGCATCACGCCTTCCGGAAGCCGCGGCGGAGCGCTCTGGCACGGGGCCTGCGGCCGGCCATGAAAAAGGCCCGGGCCGTCGCGGGACGGGCCGGGCCTGCACATCGGGCGTGCGCCGCGCCGCTTCAGCGCACCACGATGCCGCGGCTGGCCAGGTAGGCCTTGGCCTCCGGCACGCTGTATTCGCCGAAGTGGAAGATGCTCGCCGCCAGCACCGCGTCGGCCTTGCCTTCGAGGATGCCGGCGGCCAGGTGCTCGAGGTTGCCGACGCCGCCGGAGGCGATCACCGGCACGTTCACCGCCTCGCTGATGGCGCGGGTCACGCCCAGGTCGTAGCCGCTCTTCACGCCGTCCTGGTCCATGCTGGTCAGGAGGATCTCGCCGGCGCCCAGGCCTTCCATCTTTTTCGCCCACTCCACCGCGTCCAGCCCGGTGGGCTTGCGTCCGCCATGGGTGAAGATTTCCCAGCGCGGGGTTTCGCCCGGCGCCGAGACCTTCTTGGCGTCGATGGCGACCACGATGCACTGCGAGCCGAAACGCGCGGCGGCCTCGCCGACGAACTCCGGGGTGAACACCGCGGCGGTGTTGATCGAGACCTTGTCCGCGCCGGCGTTGAGCAGGTTGCGGATGTCCTGCACGGTGCGCACGCCGCCGCCGACGGTCAGCGGGATGAACACCTGGCTGGCCATGCGCTCGACGGTGTGCAGCGTGGTGTCGCGGCCATCGACGCTGGCAGTGATGTCGAGGAAGGTGATCTCGTCGGCGCCCTGCTCGTCGTAGCGCCGGGCGATCTCCACCGGGTCGCCGGCGTCGCGGATGTTCTCGAACTTGACGCCCTTGACCACGCGGCCGTTGTCCACGTCGAGGCAGGGGATGATGCGTTTTGCCAATGTCATAGCTTTCTCCGAAAGCGGCTTCAGGCTTCAGGCTTCAGGCTTCAGGCTTCAGGCTTCAGGCTTCAGGCTTCAGGCTTCAGGCTTCAGGCTTCAGGCTTCAGGCTTCAGGCTTCAGGCTTCAGGCTTCAGGCTTCAGGCTTCAGGCGAACAGCATACCGCCCACCCAAACCACGCCAAGCTCTTACCTGCAGCCTACAGCCTGCCGCCTGCCGCTGCCTTGTCGCAAAGCGCCTGCGCCTCGGCGACGTCCAGGGTGCCCTCGTAGATCGCCCGGCCGGTGATGGCGCCGATGATGCCCGGGGTGCGCGCGTCCAGCAGCTTCTGGATGTCGCCCAGGTTGTGGATGCCGCCGGAGGCGATCACCGGGATGCGCGTGGCGTTGGCCAGGGCGGCGGTGGCTTCGACGTTGCAGCCCTGCATCATGCCATCCTTGGAAATGTCGGTGTAGACGATGGCGGACACGCCATCGGCCTCGAAGCGCCTGGCCAGGTCGATGACCTGCACTTCGCTGACCTCGGCCCAGCCATCGGTGGCGACGAAGCCGTCCTTCGCGTCCAGGCCGACGATCACCTTGCCGGGGAAGGCGCGGCAGGCCTCGCCGACGAATTCCGGCTGCTTGACCGCCTTGGTGCCGATGATCACGTAGCTGACGCCGGCGCGCACGTAGTGCTCGATGGTTTCCAGCGAACGGATGCCGCCGCCGATCTGGATCGGCAGGTTCGGGTAGCGCCTGGCGATGGCGGTGACCACCTCGCCGTTGACCGGCTTGCCCTCGAAGGCGCCGTTGAGGTCCACCAGGTGCAGGCGGCGGCAGCCACCTTCGACCCATTTGGCGGCCATGGCCACCGGGTCGTCGGAGAAGACGGTGGCGTCTTCCATCAGGCCCTGGCGCAGGCGCACGCAGGCGCCGTCCTTCAGATCGATTGCGGGGATGATCAGCATCGGTTGAACCTGCTCGAATCCAAGTCGTGAATAGGGTCGGGTCAGCTCTTCTCGAGCGCCCACAAGTCGCTTTCGATGCTTTCGAACCTGTCCTTCAGGTGCGCTTGCACATCGAGAATCGCCTTGTTGTAGAACAGCGGGCCGAACTCGCGCATGAAGAAGTCCAGCGCTTCCTCGGCCTCGAAGGAGCCGACGTCCAGCTCGAAACGCTCCTCGAGGAAGCGCTGGATGGCCCGCGCCGCGCTCTGGCGCTGGGCGCCATCGAGCTGGAGGATCGCCGGCTTGTCCTTCTGGCGCGCCATGGCCTACCAGCGGCCGTCCCAGGCGGCGAAGTTCTGCAGCAACTGCAGGCCGTGGGTGTGGCTCTTTTCCGGGTGGAACTGCACGGCGAAGCGCGGGCCCTCGGCCAGCGCGGCGGCGAAGTCGCGGCCATAGTGGCCGCGGCCGGCGACCTGGCGCGGGTTGCCCGCCTCGATGTAGTAGCTGTGCACGAAGTAGAAGCGCGCCTCGTCGGGGATCTCGTGCCACAGCGGGTGGTCGAGGGTCTGCTTGACCTGGTTCCAGCCCATGTGCGGCACCTTCAGGTGCTCGCCGTCCTCGTACAGGTCCTTGCCGAAGAAGCGCACCTGGCCGGGGAACAGGCCGATGCAGTCGACGCCGCCGTTCTCCTCGCTGTGCTCCAGCAGCGCCTGCATGCCGACGCAGATGCCGAGGAAGGGGCGGTCCTGGCTGACTTCACGCACCAGCGCGTCGAAGCCCAGGCGCCTGATCTCGGCCATGCAGTCGCGGATGGCGCCCACGCCGGGGAACACCACGCGGTCGGCCTCGCGGATCACCGCGGCGTCGCTGGTCACCAGCACGCGGCCGGCGCCCACGCGCTCCAGCGCCTTGGACACCGAGTGCAGGTTGCCCATGCCGTAGTCGATGACGGCGACCGTCTGCATTACAGGCACCCCTTGGTCGACGGCATCTGCCCGGCCATGCGCTCGTCCAGCTCGATGGCCATGCGCAGGGCGCGGCCGAAGGCCTTGAACACCGTCTCGATCTGGTGGTGGGTGTTGTGCCCGCGCAGGTTGTCGATGTGCAGGGTCACCTGGGCGTGGTTGACGAAGCCCTGGAAGAACTCCATGAACAGATCGACGTCGAAGCCGCCGACGCTGGCGCGGGTGAAGGGCACGTGCATCTGCAGGCCGGGGCGGCCGGAGAAGTCGATGACCACGCGCGACAGCGCCTCGTCCAGCGGCACGTAGGCATGGCCGTAGCGGCGGATGCCCTTCTTGTCGCCGATGGCCTTGGCGAAGGCCTGGCCGAGGGTGATGCCGATGTCTTCGACGCTGTGGTGGTCGTCGATGTGCAGGTCGCCCTTGCACTCGATGTCCAGGTCGATCAGGCCATGGCGGGCGATCTGGTCCATCATGTGCTCGAGGAAGGGCACCCCGGTATCGAAACGGGCCTTGCCCGTGCCATCCAGGTCGATGGACACCTTGATCTGGGTTTCCAGGGTGTCGCGCGCGACGGTTGCCTTGCGTTCGGCCATCACCAGCTCCACAGCTAACACTGCACTTAATTATAAGAGGGCCCGCATTATAGGCGCGGCGGGCCGCGCAGGGCTACGGGCGACGGTCGGCGGCGCTGGCCGCGGGCCACCGCTTGTCCGTAAACTGCGCGTCCCCGCCGAGGATGCCGCCATGCCCGTGATCGTCGAACACCTTGCCCAGCCCTCCGCCCAGGACCGCCAGGACCTGGCCAGGCTCTACGCCGAGGCGCCGGCCTGGCTGCTCGCGCCCTTCGCCGATGGCGAGGCCCTGGTGGACGCCGCGCTGGCCGCCGGCACGCTGCTGACCGGGCGCTTCAACGACCGCCTGCTGGGCGCCGCCTGGCTACGCCGCGACGCCGACGCCTGGCGCCTCTCGCGCCTGTGCGTGCGCCGCGTCACCCGCGGCCGCGGCGTGGCCCGGCGGCTGCTGGAAGAAGCCCAGCGCCAGGCCGTGCTCGCCGGCTGCCCGCTGCACCTGCAGGCCCCGGCCGGACAGGCGGAGGCCGCGGAACTGGCCGGGCACCTGGGCCTGGCCCTGGAATGGACCTGAGCTGCTAGCCTGGGACGGACTGCGCAACCACGAGGTACGAGGCACATGCCTTTCGAAGAACGCGAACGCGCGGCCCTGCTCGCCCTCAAGGGCGTCGGCCCGACGGTCCTGCAACGCTTGGAACAGATGGGCCTGGACAGCTTCGGCAAGCTGCGCGAAAGCGATGCGCAGAGCATCCTCGGCGCCGGCGCCGCGCTGACCGGCAGCAGTTGCTGGAAGAACAGCCCGCAGGCCCGCGCAGCCATCGCCGCAGTGCTGCAACGGGCCACCGAGGACGCATGAACGACATCGACATCCTGGTCATAGGCGCCGGCGCGGTCGGCCTGGCCTGCGCCGCGCGCCTGGCCGCCGCCGGACGCAGCGTGCTGATCGTCGAAACCGAACGGTTGATCGGCAGCCACACCTCCAGCCGCAACTCCGAGGTCATCCACGCCGGCCTCTACTACCCGCCCGGCTCGCTCAAGGCCGAACTCTGCCTGGAGGGCCGCGAGCGCCTGTACGCCTGGTGCGCCAGCCACGACGTGCCGCACAGCCGCATCGGCAAGCTGCTGGTGGCCGTGGAAGACGCCGAACTGGGCAAGCTGGAAGCCCTCGCCGCCAATGCCGAAGCCAGCGGCGTACATGACCTGCAGCCGCTGGACGCCGCCCAGCTGCACGCGCTGGAGCCGGCGGTGCGTGGCGTGGCCGCCCTGCTCTCGCCGAGCACCGGGATCATCGACAGCCACGTCTACATGCTGTCGCTGCAGCACGCCGCGGAAAACCGCGGCGCGCAGCTGGTGCTGGACACCCGCATCGACAGCCTGCGCCGCGCCGCCGATGGCTGGATCGCCGAGGGCGTCAGCGTCGGCGAACCCTTCAGCATCCAGGCCGCACAGGTGGTCAACGCCGGCGGCCTGTTCGCCCAGCAACTGGCCGCGCGCACCGAAGGCCTGCAAGGCGTGCCGCCGCTGCACCTGTGCCAGGGCCGCTACTTCACCTACGGCGGCCGCTCGCCGTTCAGCCACCTGATCTACCCGATGCCCGAGGCCAACACCGCCGGCCTGGGCGTACACGCCACCCTCGACCTCGGCGGCCAGCTGCGCTTCGGCCCGGACGTGCGTTACCTGGAAACCATCGACTATCTGGTCGACGAAGCGCTGCGCGAGCCCTTCGCCCAGGCCATCCGCCGCTACTTCCCGGGCTTGGACGCCGAACGTCTGCAGGCCGGCTACGCTGGGATTCGTCCTAAACTGAGCGGCGCCGGGGAACCCGCTTCCGACTTCGTCATCCAAACCGCCGTGGACCACGGCCTGCCGGGCCTGGTCAACCTGTTCGGGATCGAGTCGCCGGGGCTCACCGCCAGCCTGGCCATCGCCGAACGCGTCGCCGCCGCCTGCTGAAGCGGGCGGGCGCATTGATATACTCCCGCCAATTCACCCGCCGCCAGAACAAGGACCCGTCCATGAAAGCGTTCGGCAAGATCCTGGGCATAGCCGTCCTCGCCCTGCTGCTACTGGTAGTCGCCGCCGGCTTCATCCTCACCCACTTCTTCGACCCCAACGACTACAAGGACGAGATCCGCCAGCTCGCCCGCGACAAGGCCAACCTCGAGCTGGACCTGCGCGGCGACATCGGCTGGAGCCTGTTCCCCTGGCTCGGCCTGGAACTGCACGACACCAGCGTGGCCAGCGTGCGCAGCCCGGACAAGCCGTTCGCCGACCTGCAGCTGCTGGGCCTGTCGGTGCGGGTGCTGCCGCTGCTGCGCCGCGAGGTGCAGATGAGCGACATCCGCGCGCAGGGCCTGACCCTGACGCTGAACCGCGACAAGGCCGGCAAGGGCAACTGGGAAGACATCGGCAAGCCGGCCCAACCCGCCGGCGCCACTCCCGCCACGCCGGCCGGCCAGGCCAGCGCGCCCGCCGAAGCGCCCAAGGCGCCGGCCGAAACCGCGTCCACGCCGATGAAGCTGGACATCGACAGCCTCAACGTCAGCGGCGCGCGCATCGACTACAGCGACGAGCAGAGCGGCAAGCAGTACACCGTCGAAGGCCTGGACCTGAACACCGGCGCCATCCGCGAAGGCAGCAGCATCCCCTTCAAGCTCAACGCCTACCTGGGCACCAACCAGCCGGTGACCCGCGCCAAGACCGAGCTGACCGGCAACCTGCGCTTCGACCGCGCGCTCAAGCGCTACCAGCTGGAAGACGCCAAGCTCTCCGGCGAGCTGGCCGGCGACCAGCTGCAGGGCCGCACCGCGACCTTCTCCGCCCAGGGCCAGCTGCTGCTCGACCAGGCCGCGCAGGTCGCCGAGTGGAACGGCCTGAAGCTGTCGGTCAACCAGCTGCGCGCCCTTGGCGAGCTGAAGGCGCGCAACCTCGACAAGGACCCGCAGTTCACCGGCGGCCTGTCCATCGCCCCGTTCAACCTGCGCGAATTCCTCGAAGGCCTCGGCCAGAAACTGCCGGAGATGGCCGACGGCAACACCCTGACCAGGCTGGAGCTGGCCGCGCGCCTGGACGGCAGCCGCAACAGCGTCAACCTCAGCGACATCCAGCTCAAGCTCGACGACAGCAGCTTCAGCGGCAGCCTGGGCCTGGCGGACATCGCCAGGCAGGCCGTGCGCGCCCAGCTCAGCGGCGACAGGCTGAACCTCGACCGCTACCTGCCGGCCAAGGCCGCCAAAGGCGCCGAGGCGGCCAGCGCCAGCCGCAAGGCGGAAGTCGACGCCACCGTCGCCAGCGCCACCGGCAAGGGCGATAGCCCACTGCCCAACGCCCCGACCCAGCAGGCCTGGAGCGACGCACCGCTGCTGCCGCTGGCCAAGCTGCGCACGCTGGACCTAGACCTCGACCTGAACCTCGGCCAGCTCACCCTGGACAAGCTGCCGATCGAGAACGCCGTGCTCAAGCTGCGCGGGCAGAACGGCCAGTTCAGCCTCGACGACATGCGCGGCGAACTCTACGACGGCCGCTTCAACGCCAAGGCCAGCCTCGACGTGCGCCAGGACGTGGCGCTGCTGGCGGCGCAGAAGCACATCGAAGGCGTGCCGGTGGAGAAACTCCTCGAAGTCCAGGGCCAGAAGCCGCCGGTCACCGGCCTGCTGAACCTGGACGCGGACATCACCACCCAGGGCAACAGCCAGAAGGCCTGGATCGACAACCTGAACGGCAAGGCCAACTTCAAGCTGAGCAAGGGCGTGCTGCTCAACGCCAACCTGGAAGAGCAGCTGTGCCGCGGCATCGCCACCCTCAACCGGAAGAGCCTGAGCGCCGAGCACGGCGGCAAGGACACCCCCTTCCGCGAGCTCAACGGCAGCCTGACCTTCCGCAACGGCGTGGCCAGCAACCCCGACCTGCGCGTCGCGGTGCCCGGCCTGACGGTGAAGGGCGACGGCGACCTCGACCTGCGCGTGCTGGGCATGGACTACCGCGTCGGCGTGATCATCGAAGGCGACAAGAGCGACATGCCCGATCCGGCCTGCGAGGTGAACAAGCGCTACGTCGGCATCGAATGGCCGCTGCGCTGCCGTGGCCCGCTGGAACTCGGTGCCAAGGCCTGCCGCCTGGACCAGGAAGGTATCGGCCGCATCGCCGGGCAACTGGCCGGGCAGCGCCTGAACGAGAAACTCGAAGAGAAATTCGGCGACAAGGTCAGCCCCGACCTGAAGGACGCCCTGAAGAACCTGCTGAAGAAGAAATGACCCCCGAACGCTTCAATACCGCGGTCCTCGACTGGTACGACCGCCACGGCCGCCACGACCTGCCCTGGCAGCGCGACATCAACCCCTACCGGGTGTGGGTGTCGGAAATCATGCTGCAGCAGACCCAGGTGAGCACTGTGCTGGGTTACTTCGACCGCTTCATGGCGGCGCTGCCCACGGTCGCCGACCTGGCCGCAGCGCCAGAGGACGAAGTCCTGCACCTGTGGACCGGGCTGGGTTACTACACCCGCGCGCGCAACCTGCAGAAGACCGCGAAGCTGGTGATGGAGCGCCATGGCGGCGAATTCCCCCGCGACCTCGAGCAACTCACCGAGCTGCCCGGCATCGGCCGCTCCACCGCCGGGGCCATCGCCAGCATCTCCATGGACCTGCGCGCGCCCATCCTCGACGGCAACGTCAAGCGCGTGCTGGCCCGCTACCTGGCCTGCAACGGCTACCCGGGCGAGCCCAAGGTGGCGAAGCAACTGTGGGAAGCGGCGGAGCGCTTCACCCCCCATGCGCGGGTCAACCACTACACCCAGGCGATGATGGACCTGGGCGCCACCCTCTGCACCCGCAGCAAGCCCAGCTGCCTGCTGTGCCCGCTGAGCGAAGGCTGCCGCGCCCACCTGCTCGGCCGCGAAAGCGCCTACCCGGTGCCCAAGCCGCGCAAGGAGCTGCCGCAGCGGCGCACGCTGATGCCGATCCTGGCCAACCGCGAAGGCGCCATCCTGCTCTACCGCCGCCCGTCCACGGGCCTGTGGGGCGGCCTGTGGAGCTTCCCGGAACTGGACGACCTCGCCCAGCTCGACCCGCTCGCCGCGCAGCACGCCCTGCGCCTGGGGCAACGCCACGCGCTGCCCGGCCTGACCCACACCTTCAGCCACTTCCAGCTGGCCATCGAGCCCTGGCTGGTGCGCGTGGAGGACGCAGCCGGCGGCGTGGCCGAGGGCGACTGGCTCTGGTATAACCTCGCCACGCCGCCGCGGCTCGGTCTCGCGGCCCCGGTCAAGAAGCTGCTCAAACGGGCAGCCGACGCGTTGAATGCAGGAGAGATGACATGAGCCGAATGGTGATGTGCCGCAAGTACAAAGAAGAGCTGCCCGGCCTCGATCGCCCGCCCTACCCCGGCGCCAAGGGCCAGGACATCTACGAGCACGTGTCGCGCAAGGCCTGGGACGAGTGGCAGAAGCACCAAACCATGCTGATCAACGAGCGCCGGCTGAACATGATGAACGCCGAGGACCGCAAGTTCCTCCAGGCCGAGATGGACAAGTTCCTCTCCGGCGAGGAATACGCCCAGGCCGAGGGCTACGTCCCGCCGAGCGCGTAAGTTTCGGTATTAACTGAAAATTTTTTCGCGGCACGCTTGACACCCCAAACGAAAACCCTTTTAATGCGCGCCACGTTGCCCAGGTAGCTCAGTTGGTAGAGCAGGGGATTGAAAATCCCCGTGTCGGCGGTTCGATTCCGTCCCTGGGCACCAAGACACCTAAGCCCCTGATCTCGAAAGAGATCAGGGGCTTTGTCTTTCTGAAGCACGGCTAAAGCCCACCCGACTGGTACACAAGGTGGGTACACATGGCCGACTCCAGCCGCATGATCGGCGGGTCACCCCGATACCGCGCGCGATCCTTCATGGCACAGCCCTTCAAGCATCCCCAGAGCGGAGTCTTCTATCTCCGACGCCGCGTTCCCGATGAGCTCCGCCCCATCCCTGGACACGAATACAAACGCTCGCTGAAAACCCGCGACCCGCCGCAGCGAAGGCACGCTTCGCAGCAGAGCAGGTGATGGCAAGGCTGAGTGTTCCCCGCGGATGTGGTGATGAACCGCGTAGTCATGGATGTACAATCCGCGCGCCAAATCAGGAAGCGAAAATGAACAGTGTTAGCCGCAGGATCGATCAGTTGCGTCGGAAAATCCCTGGCTTTGAATGCAAGCCTGGCTGCCACGATTGCTGCGGACCGGTCACTGCGTCTTCGGAAGAGATGGCCCGATTACCCGTCAAGAGTGAGGCCGAGCACGATACAGCCTTGGCGGAGTGGAGCTGCGTCCACCTTGGCGTCAATGGTTGCGAGGCGTATGAGCAGCGCCCACTTATCTGCAGGCTATTTGGGACCACGCCTAGCATGCCATGCCCGGAGGGAAGGGGGCCCGAGACACCTACTGATGAATCGGTGGTTCGCCAAGTCAACCAATTGATCGCCAGCACTCGGCAGGTTCTGGTTTAGGCTGCTGAGAAATGACAAGCCCCGTGGGTGCGGCAGGGCTTGGCTCGCAGGAAGAATCAAGCCTTTACGGTTCGGTTTGAAGGTCCAACAGCAAGGTTTCGTTCTTCTTCGGGAAAGCCAGAAACCCAGCATTGGCACGACCTGCAGGTAATCATTCGATTCCGTCCCCGGGCACCAAGCTTCCGAAAGGCCCCTGAGTTCGCCAGAACCAGGGGCTTTTTGCATTCCCCGCCCCATCAGCCGATCACCGCCGCCCCTGCACCGCTGGTCGCCCGCCCGGCGAATACTCCCCGGGTTACGTTGTCTACTGGCGCGTAGCAGAACGTTTTTTCAGAATGATGACATTCCGGATGATTTCCGCCCGATGGATGGGATACTTTCAGGTCCCCGATGCCTGAAAAGGGAGTGCTCGTGCATCCTCTAAAGCGCTGGTGGCAACAACGCGGCAACCTCGCGACGCTTGCCATCCTGTTCCTGGTGATCCCGCTGGCCAGCCGCCATGCCTTTGGCTGGGGCAACCTCTACGGCTACCTGTCCGACCTGGCCATCGGTAGCCTGCTGGTCCTGCTGCTGCACCGCCTGCGCCTGTTCCTCGCGCTGCCGGTGATGCTGCTGTGGGCGCTGATGACGATCGGCAACGCCGAGCTGGTCAGCGCCGTGGGCCGCATGCCCGATCCCAGCGACCTGCACTTCCTCGCCGACCCGACCTTCGTCGGCAACTCCACCCAGGGCGGCGGCATCGCCCACCCGTGGCTGGCCGGCGCGCTGCTGGGCGCCATCGCGCTCTGCGCGCTGCTCTGGCGGCGCCGCGAGCAGCGCCTGTCGCGCCTGGCCTATAGCCTGCCGGTGGCCCTGCTGGGCGCCCACTTCGGCCTGCAGTACGTGATCCCCAACGACGTCGACGTGTGGAAGCAGTTCAACCTGCCGCACCGCCTGCTGGCCGGCGGCGCCAGCCAGGGCGAGCTGGCGGTCGAGGACTGGCTGGCCGGCGACCAGGGCGACACCCCGCCCGACGTCACCGGGCTGACCCAGCTCGACCTGTCCGGAACCCCGCTGCTGGCCGGCCCGGGCACGGCGAAGAACGTGCTGATCATCACCATGGAAGGCATCCCCGGGGCCTACGTGGCGACCAACCGCGCCGCCCTGAGCAGCAGCTACGAAGAATCCATGATGCCCAAGCTCAGCGCCTGGGCCGAACGCTCGATGACCACCCCGGACTACGTGGTGCACAGCCACCAGACCATCCGCGGCCTGTACGCGCTGCTGTGCGGTGACTACAGCAAGCTGGACAACGGCACGCCCAAGGGCGTCGAGCTGCTGTCCAACCCCGGCCGCGCCGCCGAGTGCCTGCCGGCGCAGCTGCGCCAGCACGGCTTCAGCACCCACTTCCTGCAGGGCGCCGGGCTGCGCTTCATGGCCAAGGACAAGGTGATGCCGGCCATGGGCTTCGACAAGACCCTCGGCCGCGACTGGTTCAAGAAGAAGCCCTACCTGGAGTTCGCCTGGGGCATGGACGACAAGGCCTTCTTCGAGGGCGCACTGGACTACGTCGGCCAGCTGCGCAAGGACAAGAAGCCGTGGATGCTCACCCTGCTGACCGTCGGCACCCACCAGCCGTACTCGGCCACCCCGGAATACCTGGCCAGGTACCCCACCCCGCGCCAGGCCGCGGTGGGCTACCTGGACGACGCCGTCGACGCCTTCCTCGCCGGGCTGGAGAAGCAGGGCGTGCTCAAGGACACCCTGGTGATCGTCACCTCCGACGAATCCCACGGCATCGACAACGTGCGCCTGGCCTCCTCCTGGGGCCTGAACCTGGTGCTGGCCCCGAGCAGGCGGCCCTGCCGCCGGTGAAGAGCGGCGTCTACGGCCACGTCGACATGGACGCCTCGGTCCTCGACTACTTCGGCTTCACCCCGCCGAAGGACGTTTCCGGGCGCTCGCTGTTCCGCGAATACAGTAACGGCCGCGAGATGGTCTCCTTCACCAACGGCATGCTGCGCTTCCACGACGGCAAGCAGACCTTCACCGAATGCGACTTCCAGCAGGTCTGCCGGCGCTACAAGAGCGATGGCTTCATCGCCGACAGCGCCCAGTTCGTCGGGCGCTTCAGCGGCCGCGACGCCCGCCTGGTCGCCGCCCGCGCCGGCCTCCTCGACCACTCGGTGACCGGCAGCGGCCCGGGCGGCGAATACCAGTTCGCCACCCAGGAGAAGATCCGCATCAAGCCGCAGGTCACCAACGAGTACACCGACAACCTGATCGGCGCCCAGTACCTGGAGTTCCCGGCCGACAGCCACACCACCGTGAACCTGAAGATCCGCGCGCTGCAGATGGACAAGGCCGGCGCCAAGGTGCAGCTGAAGACCCGCGAGTTCGAACGCCCGGTGGACCTGGCGATCCCCGAGTTCCCGCTGCTGACCCGCGACAAGCCGCTGCAGGTGACCTTCGGCTTCGACAACGAGCGCGCGCGCAAGGCCTTCTCCTTCCACCTGCTGGCCGAAGGCAAGGGCATCATCGAGATCACCGATTTCCACGTGCAGACGCAGCCGCGCAAATCGGCCATCGACGCCAGCGAGCATCCCACCCGGGTCGCCGGCGGCAGCGTACTGCCAGGCCCGCGCATCGGCGGCCGCCCGGCGCTGATGGCCGGCCAGCTCGACCAGCTCGACGAAGAGAGCCGCGACGACAGCGGCGGCGAGCAGCAGATCACCCAGTGACCCTCCCGGGCCCCGACCAAGGTCGGGGCCCGCGGCCTTTTCCCCCGCCGGCGAAGCTGGCACTATCGCGCCCCTCGTTCCGCCAGCCCCCTCGCCAGGCCTCCGGCACCCCGGTGTTCAGCCCAGGCGACAAGGCACTGCGGCAATGCGACAAGATGCCACTATCCAGGCCCGGCGCGGCCCCCGAACGCTTGGCGCCCCCCGGGTCGCGTGATAGCTTGCGTTCGCCAGGAAGGCCCTACCCCCTGCCGCGGCGCGCCGCGAAGCATCCGAACAACAATAGAGGAGCCCCCAATGGCCGAGGCCATACCCGCGCTGGAAATCCGTAACCTGCACAAGCGTTACGGCGACCTGGAAGTGCTCAAGGGCATTTCCCTGACCGCCCGCGAAGGCGACGTGATCTCCATTCTCGGCTCCTCGGGTTCCGGCAAGTCGACCTTCCTGCGCTGCATCAACCTGCTGGAAAACCCGCACCAGGGCCAGATCATCGTCGCCGGCGAAGAGCTCAAGCTGAAGAAGGCCAAGGACGGGGCGCTGGTCGCCGCCGACAACCGCCAGATCAACCGCCTGCGCAGCGAACTGGGCTTCGTCTTCCAGAACTTCAACCTCTGGCCGCACATGAGCATCCTCGACAACATCATCGAGGCGCCGCGCCGCGTGCTGGGCAAGAGCCGCGCCGAAGCCATCGAGATCGCCGAGGCCCTGCTGGCCAAGGTCGGCATCGCCGACAAGCGCCACGCCTTCCCCGCGCAGCTCTCCGGCGGCCAGCAGCAGCGTGCGGCCATTGCCCGCACCCTGGCCATGCAACCCAAGGTGATACTGTTCGACGAGCCCACCTCGGCCCTGGACCCGGAGATGGTCCAGGAAGTGCTCAACGTGATCCGCGCGCTGGCCGAAGAAGGCCGCACCATGCTGCTGGTCACCCACGAGATGAATTTCGCCCGCCAGGTTTCCAGCGAAGTGGTGTTCCTCCACCAGGGCCTGGTCGAGGAACAGGGTTCCCCCGAGCAGGTCTTCGGGAACCCGCAGTCCGCGCGCTGCAAGCAGTTCATGTCCAGCCACCGCTAACGGAGCAACTTTGCATGAAGAACTATAAGAAGATCCTTCTGGCCGCTGCCGCCACCCTGGCTTTCGGCGCCCACGCGGTCGCCGCCGAGAAGCTGCGCATCGGCACCGAAGGCGCCTACCCGCCCTTCAACGGCATCGACGCCAGCGGCCAGGTGGTCGGCTTCGACCTCGACGTCGGCAAGGCCCTGTGCGCCAAGATGAAGGTCGAGTGCGAGGTGGTCACCTCCGACTGGGACGGCATCATCCCGGCGCTGAACGCCAAGAAGTTCGACTTCATCGTCGCCTCCATGTCGATCACCGACGAGCGCAAGCAGGCGGTGGACTTCACCAACCCCTACTACACCAACAAGCTGCAGTTCGTGGCGCCCAAATCGGTGGACTTCAAGACCGACAAGGGCTACCTGAAAGGCAAGGTGATCGGTGCCCAGCGCGCGACCATCGCCGGCACCTGGCTGGAAGACAACATGGCCGACACCGTCACCATCAAGCTCTACGACACCCAGGAAAACGCCTACCTGGACCTGTCCTCGGGCCGCCTGGACGGCGTGCTGGCCGACAAGTTCGTGCAGTACGACTGGCTCAAGAGCGACGCCGGCAAGGACTTCGAGTTCAAGGGCCAGCCGGTGTTCGACAACGACAAGATCGGCATCGCCGTGCGCAAGGGCGACCCGCTGCGTGACAAGCTGAACGCCGCCCTGAAGGAAATCGTCGACGACGGCACCTACAAGAAGATCAACGACAAGTACTTCCCCTTCAGCATCTACTGATGCCAGTCCGGTGCGCCCTGTAACCCAGGGCGCGCCCCTTCAGGCGTGATCCCCATGATTTTCGACCTGCACGGTTTCGGCCCGCAGCTGGCGGCCGGCACCCTGATGACGCTCAAGCTGTCCCTGGCCGCGGTCTGCCTCGGCCTGATCCTCGGGCTGCTCGGCGCCATCGCCAAGACCTCGAAGAATGCCTTGCTGCGCATGCTCGGCGGCGCCTACACCACCCTGGTGCGCGGCGTGCCGGAAACCCTCTGGGTGCTGATGATCTACTTCGGCACCGTGGCCGGGCTGAACGCCCTGGGCGACCTGTTCGGCAAGCCCGACCTGGCCCTGAGCCCCTTCGCCGCCGGCACCTGCGCCCTGGGCCTGTGCTTCGGCGCCTACGCCACCGAAGTCTTCCGTGGCGCCCTGCTGGCGGTGCCCAAGGGCCACCGCGAGGCCGGCCAGGCGCTGGGCCTGTCCGCCCCGCGGATCTTCTGGCGCATCGTCCTGCCGCAGGTGTGGCGCGTGGCCCTGCCGGGCCTGGGCAACCTGTACCTGATCCTGCTCAAGGACACCGCCCTGGTCTCGCTGATCACCCTCGACGAGATCATGCGCAAGGCCCAGGTCGCCTCCAACGCGACCAAGGAACCCTTCACCTTCTACATGACCGCCGCGCTGATCTACCTGGGCCTGACCGTCTTCGTCATGGCCGCCCTGCACTTCCTGGAGCGCCGCGCCGGCCGTGGCTTCGTGAGGAACGAGCTATGAACGACATGGAGCTGATCCTCAAGTGGCTGCCGAAGATGCTCCAGGGCGCCGGGCTGACCCTCGAGCTGCTGGCCTTCGCCGTGGTCGCCGGCCTGGCCCTGGCCTTGCCGCTGGGCATCGCCCGCGCCTCGCGGCACTGGTACGTGCGCGCGCTGCCCTACAGCTACATCTTCTTCTTCCGCGGCACCCCGCTGCTACTGCAGCTGTTCATCGTCTACTACGGCCTGGCGCAGTTCGAGTCGGTGCGCCAGGGGCCGCTGTGGCCGTACCTGCGCGATCCCTACTGGTGCGCGCTGCTGACCATGACCCTGCACACCGCGGCCTACATCGCCGAGATCCTCCGCGGCGCCATCCACGCCATCCCGGTGGGTGAAGTGGAGGCGGCGCGGGCCCTGGGCATGTCGCGCCGGCAGGCGCTGCTGCACATCATCCTGCCGCGCGCCGCGCGCATCGCCCTGCCGGCCTACAGCAACGAGGTGATCCTCATGCTCAAGGCCAGCGCCGTGGTCTACACCGTGACCCTGTTCGACATCATGGGCATGACCCGCACCATCATCGCCCGCACCTACGAGGCCATGCTGTTCTTCTGCCTCGCCGGGGTGTTCTACCTGGTCATCACCCTGGTCCTCACCCGCCTGTTCCGCCTCGCCGAGCGCTGGCTGCGGGTGGACTCCATGCAGGGGCGCTGACCGGCGCTTCCCGGACGTGGCGGGGCCGCTATAATCGCCGCCCCGCCACTCATCCCCAGCGCACCGCCGTGGCCAACCGCCTCACCGACGACGACCTGCTCCAGCGCTTCCAGGCCCTGGATGCCTTCCTGCTCGCCCACCAGGGGCTGTGGCGGCCCAAGCCCTTCACCCTGCTGGAGCTGTCCTGGGAAGCCCAGCACCGGGAACTGGCCAGTTGGCTGCGCGGGCGCGACCTGGAACAGGCCGATGCCGCGCACAACCAGCCCGAACGCCTGCCCGCGCCGGCGCCTTTCCCGGAGCTGGCGCGCCGTGCCGCCCAACTGAGCGACGTCGGGGACCTGCCATCCCATGCCCTGCCCAAGCTGCCGACGCAGTTCCAGGTCGACGTGCCCGGGCGCAAGTGGCAGCAGATCGAGGCCTTCGCCAGCCGCCTGGACTTCGCCACGCCCTCCGTCCAGTGGCTGGACTGGTGCGCCGGCAAGGGCCACCTGGGGCGCCTGCTGGCCCATGGCGGGCAGCCGCTGCTGAGCCTGGAGCGCGACCTCGCGCTGGTCACCGACGGCCAGCGCCTGAGCGACCGCCTGGGCCTGCGCGCCATGCACGTCGAGCAGGACGTGCTCGCCGAGGGCGCCGCCCGCTACCTGCAGCCCGGCCAGACCGCCGTGGCCCTGCATGCCTGCGGCGACCTGCACGTCCAGTTGCTGCGCCTGGCGGCGAGCAGACGCTGCCGGCAACTGGCGGTGGCGCCCTGCTGCTACAACCGCATCGCTGGCGAGCACTACCAGCCGTTATCCACAGCCGCGGGCGCCTCGCGCCTGAAGCTGGACCAGGACGACCTGCGCCTGCCGCTCGCCGAGACGGTCACCGCCGGCGCCCGGGTGCGGCGCCAGCGCGACAACTCCATGGCCCGGCGCCTGGCCTTCGACCTGCTGCAGCGCGAACTGCGCGGCGCGGACAGCTACCTGCCGGTGCCCTCGGTACCGGCGGACTGGCTGCACAAGCCGTTCGCCGACTACTGCCGCGACCTGGCCGCGCTCAAGGGCCTGCCCCGCCCCGCCGAACGTGACTGGAACGCGCTGGAGGCCCAGGGCTGGCAGCGCCTGGCGCAGGTGCGCAACCTGGAGCTGGTGCGTGGCCTGTTCCGCCGCCCGCTGGAACTCTGGCTGCTGCTCGACCGCGCGCTGTTCCTCGTCGAACAGGGCTACCGGGTACGCCTGGGACGCTTCTGCGCCGCCCAGCTCACCCCGCGCAACCTGCTCATCCTCGCCGAGCACGTCTAGTACGAGCGTTCCAGAGAGAAGCCCACAGAAGCTGTGGATAACTCTGTTGAGAAGATCGGGAAAATCGCCTCTGCGGCCCGCCCCTGGCCCGCTGGCGCAGCACTGTTCGAATTTTGAACAGATCAGGTAATTTCTTTTAAAAACATATATTTAAGAAAAACCTGAAAAGCGCTGAGGCTTTTTTAGCACGAGTCGCTCGCCCGTGCCCCGGCATTGTGCATAAGCACCGGGAACAGGGCTGTGCCGCACAAGGGCCGGGCACGTCCTGTTTCGCGGAACGCTCCCATAGTGCATTCAGGAACGGATTGTTGCCCATTTGCAACAATCCGCTATTTGTCATTAGCTGCCTAGGCAGTATTATTTTGAAATAGATTACCTGCCTAGACAGTTATTAGCCTTGCCATGGATCACTACCGCGTCTCGGACTTTCCGTTCAAGGGCTCGATCGGCCAGTTGCTGGGGCTGGCAGCCATCCTCAAGGACCGCCTGCTGGACAAGCACCTGATCGACCTGGACATCACCGCCGCGCAATTCAAGGTGCTGTTCTTCATCGGCCAGAACCGCGCCAACACCCCGGGCGAGCTGTGCCGCGAGCTGTCCATCGACAGCGGCTCGATGACGCGCATGCTCGACCGCCTGGCGAAGAAGGACCTGCTGCTGCGCCAGCCCTGCCCCAACGACCGGCGCAGCGTGCGCCTGCAGCTCAGCCCCGCCGGCGAGGCGGTGAACGCCCAGGCGCCGCAGATCGCCGTGCGGGCGATGAACGAACTGGTCGGCTGCCTCAGCCCCGAGGAACTGCTGACCCTCACCCGGCTGCTGGGCAAGATCCTCAGCAGCCATGGCGTCGCGCCCGGCGCGCCGCAGGAGAAGTAAGCCATGCGCGCATTCCGCTTACCCGCCGCTACCCTGCTGGCCAGCGCCGTGGCGCTGGCCGGTTGCGTCAGCTCCTCGGGCCTGGCCCCCAGCGGCAAGGCGCTCGACAGCGCCTCGCTGCAGGCCGGCCGCAGCCTCGACGGCACGCCGCTGTCCAGCGCCGCCTGGCCACGCCGGAACTGGTGGAGCAGCCTGGGCGACGCCCAGCTCGACGGCCTGATCGACGAAGCCCTCAAAGGCACGCCGGACCTGCAGATCGCCGATGCCCGCGCCCGCCAGGCCGCCGCCTCGGCCAACGCCGCCGATGCCGAACGCATGCCTACCCTCAACGGCAAGGCCAGCTATGCCGGCATCCGCGCCCCCACCAGCGTGCTCCCCGCGCCAACGGGCGGGCACTACGCGGCGGTGAAGTACCTGTCGCTGGGCTTCAACTACGATTTCGACCTCTGGGGCGGCCAGCGCGCCGCCTGGGAAGCCGCCCTCGGCCAGGCCAACGCCGCCGAGGTGGACCGCCAGGCCGCGGCCATCAACCTCTCGGCCAACGTGGCCCGCGCCTACAGCGAGCTGGGCCACGCCTTCGCCGTGCGCGACCTGTCCCACGATGAGCTGGAACGCTCCCAGCGCATCTACGACCTCAGCCGCAAGCGCATGGATGCCGGCCTGGACAGCAAGGTGCAACTGCAGCAATCCCAGAGCCAGGTGGCCAGCGCCCGCCAGCAGTTGGCCGCCGCCGAGCAGCAGATCGCCAGCGACCGCATCGCCCTGGCCGTGCTGCTCGGCCAGGGGCCGGACCGCGGCCTCGACCTGCAGCGCCCGCAGCCGCTCAAGCCCGATGCCCTGAACCTGCCGCCCGACCTGCCGGCGGAACTGCTCGGCCGCCGCCCGGACATAGTCGCCGCGCGCTGGCGCGTCGAGGCCGCGGGCAAGGACATCCAGGCGGCGAAGACGCAGTTCTACCCGAACCTCAACCTGGGCGCGATGATCGGCCTGGCGAGCATGCACACCAGCGACCTGCTGGAGGCGCCGAGCCGCTTCTACCAGGTCGCCCCGGCCATCTCCCTGCCGCTGTTCGACGGCGGCCGCCTGCGCGCCAACCTGGCCGGCAAGGACGCGGACTACGACCTGGCCGTGGCGCAGTACAACAAGACACTGGTCGGCGCCCTGGGCGAGGTCAGCGACGACCTCGGCCAGCTGCGCTCGCTGGAGCAGCAACTGGTCGACCAGCGCGAGGCCCGCGACATCGCCAAGTCCAACTTCGAACTGGCCATGCGCCGCTACGGCGAAGGTGTCGGCAACTACCTCGACGCCCTCAGCGTGCAACAGCAACTGCTGCTCGCCGAGCGCCAGCTGGCCAACCTGGAAGCCCAGCGCATCGACCTTTCCGTCCAGCTGGTGCAAGCCCTGGGCGGCGGCTTCCAGGCCGACTCCGTCCCCCCGTCTTCCGCGCCGCTCGCCCAGGCGGGCGCGGCCGCCGCGCATTGAGAGGCAACCGCCATGACCACCGACACCCAAGAAACCACCGGCGGCAACCCCCAGCGCAAGCGCTGGCTGCTGATCCTGCTCGCCGTCGTCATCCTCGCCGGCATCGCCGCGGCGCTCTGGGAGTTCCTCTACGGGCGCTGGCACGAAGACACCGACGATGCCTACGTCAACGGCAACGTGGTGCAGATCACCCCGCAGATCACCGGCACCGTGGTCAGCATCGGCGCCGACGACGGCGACCTGGTGCAGAAGGGCCAGGTACTGGTGAAATTCGACCCCAGCGACGCCGACGTGGCCCTGCAGCAGGCCGAGGCCAACCTGGCCCGCACCGTGCGCCAGGTGCGCGGGCTGTTCAGCAACGTCGACGGCTACAAGGCCGACGTCGCCGCGAAGAAGGTCGCCCTGGCCAAGGCCGAGGCCGACTTCAAGCGCCGGCAGAACCTGGCCAGCGACGGCGCCATCTCCCAGGAGGAACTGGCCCACGCCCGTGACGCCCTGGACACCGCGCGCAACTCGCTGACCAGCGCCGAGCAGCAGCTGGACACCAACCGCGCCCTGGTGGACGACACCGTCGTCGCCTCCCATCCCGACGTCAAGGCATCCGCCGCCAAGCTGCGCCAGGCCTACCTGGACGACGCCCGCGCGGTGATAGTCGCGCCGGTCACAGGCTACGTGGCCAAGCGCACCGTGCAGGTCGGCCAGCGCGTGCAGCCGGGCGCCGCGCTGATGGCGGTGATCCCGCTGGAACAGGTGTGGATCGACGCCAACTTCAAGGAAACCCAGTTGCAGCACATGCGCATCGGCCAGCCGGTGGAGATCCGCTCGGACCTCTACGGCGGCACCGTCAAGTACCAAGGCAGCGTGGAAAGCCTGGGCGTGGGCACCGGCAGCGCCTTCTCCCTGCTGCCGGCGCAGAACGCCACCGGCAACTGGATCAAGATCGTCCAGCGCGTGCCGGTGCGTATCCGCGTCGACGCCAGGCAGTTGGAAGAACACCCGCTGCGCATCGGCCTGTCGATGGACGTCAACGTCGACCTGCACGACCAGAGCGGCCCGGCCCTATCGCAGCAGTCGCCGAAGGAAGCGCTGTTCTCCACCGACGTCTACCAGCAGCAACTGGCCTCGGCGGACCAGCTCATCGAACAACTGATCCACGCCAACATGGCCGACGGCCGCAGCCGCAGCACCGCCGCGCGCTGAGCCCGGAAGCATCATGAGCGAGAACAGCAACGCCGCCTTCAGCCCGCCCAGCCTGGTGATGGCCACCATCGGCCTGTCCCTGGCGACCTTCATGCAGGTGCTGGACACCACCATCGCCAACGTCGCCCTGCCGACCATCTCCGGCAACCTCGGGGTGAGCGCCGAGCAGGGCACCTGGGTGATCACCTCCTTCGCGGTGAGCAACGCCATCGCCCTGCCGCTGACCGGCTGGCTGAGCCGCAAGGTCGGCGAGGTGCGGCTGTTCATCGCCGCCACCATTCTCTTCGTGATCGCCTCCTTCCTCTGCGGCGTGGCCCAGCAGATGGGCATGCTGGTGGGCTTCCGCGCCCTGCAGGGCTTCGTCGCCGGGCCGCTGTACCCGATCACCCAGACGCTGCTGATCTCCATCTATCCACCGGCCAAGCGCGGCATGGCCCTGGCGCTGCTGGCGATGGTCACGGTGGTGGCGCCGATCGCCGGGCCCATCCTCGGCGGCTGGATCACCGACAGCTACAGCTGGCCGTGGATCTTCTTCATCAACGTGCCCATCGGCCTGTTCGCCGCCTTCGTGGTCTACCAGCAACTGAAGAAACGCCCGGTGGTGATCAAGCACGCGCCCATGGACTACATGGGGCTGATCCTGCTGGTCCTGGGCGTGGGCGCCCTGCAGATCGTGCTCGACAAGGGCAACGACCTGGACTGGTTCGAGTCGAACTTCATCGTCGGCGGCACCGTGGTGTCGGTCATCGCCCTGGCGGCCTTCATCATCTGGGAACTGACCGACAAGCACCCGATCGTCAACCTGCGCCTGTTCGTGCACCGCAACTTCACCTTCGGCACCCTGGCGCTGGTGGGCGGCTACGCCGGCTTCTTCGGCATGAACCTGCTGCTGCCGCAGTGGCTGCAGACGCAGATGGGCTACACCGCCACCTGGGCGGGCCTGGCGGCGGCGCCGATCGGCATCCTGCCGGTGTTCCTCTCGCCGCTGGTCGGCCGCTACGCCAACAACTTCGACCTGCGCGTCCTCGCCGGCCTGGCGTTCCTGGTGATGTCCGTCACCAGCTTCATGCGCGCCAGCTTCAACACCGAGGTGGACTACGCCCACATCGCCCTGGTGCAGACCCTCATGGGCCTGGGCGTGGCCTTCTTCTTCATGCCCATCCTGAGCATCCTGCTCTCCGACCTGCCGCCGGACCAGATCGCCGACGGCTCGGGCCTGGCCACCTTCCTGCGCACCCTGGGCGGCAGCTTCGCGGCCTCCCTCACCACCTGGATCTGGGACCGCCGCGCCACCCTGCACCACGCCCACCTGGCGGAAAGCCTGAGCACCTACGACCCGGCCACCCGCAACGCCCTGGACCTGCTGGGCGGCGCCAACCAGCACAGCGCGGCCATGCTCGACCGCATGGTGGAGAGCCAGGCCTACATGCTTTCCACGGTGGAATACTTCACCCTGCTGGGCTGGCTGTTCCTGACCTTGCTGGCCGTCATCTGCCTCGCCAAGCCCCCCTTCGGCGCCAAGCCGGGAGCCGCCGCCAGCGGCCACTGAGCAAGCGGACACAGGCTGGAAAATCAGAGGTTTACACCGCCCGGCGCGTGGCTATAATGGCGTCCCTCCTTGCCGGTATAGCTCAGCTGGTAGAGCAACTGACTTGTAATCAGTAGGTCCCGGGTTCGACTCCTGGTGCCGGCACCATACAGACGAAGGCCCGCAGAAATGCGGGCCTTTTCTTTGACTGGCCTATGCCAGCCCCACCTAGTGCAGGGCGGCAGAGGCACTGCGCTCGGACGAATCACCATCTTGCCCCTGCGCATGGGCAATCTGTACCCGCTCATCAGGAAAGATGCGATTCTCCTTTTCCAGCGTGTAGTAGGTCCTGATGTAGTCCGCGTACTTCAAGAACTGCTCCTTATCGCCGAGGGGAACCCCCGGTTCCATGACGACACCGTCCCTCGTGGTCATGAAGATGTCGCCACCAATTGCTGCGACACCAAAGGGAACGATCCGCTTTGCATCGAAGATCGAACGCCCGATGAAGCTGTTGGCAACCTTCTGCACACCCAGCAGGTGCAGCAGCGTGGGAGCGAAGTCGATTGAACTCCGCCCATCGGCATCAAACTCTTGGGGCAGCACATGGGCGGGGTCGTAGATAGCCAGGGGAATTCGATCCACGAAATATGGCTGATAGTTCTCCCCCGCACCGCGTCGACAAAGGGTGGTTCAGGATAGGTTGCATGGTCCGCCGTAAATACCAGAACCGTGTCCTTGGCGTACTTCGAAGAGAAGAAATAACTCAAGAACTGCCCGAGTTGCTGATCATAGTTGTGCATACGATTCAGAACGGAGTTCTTGCCATCCCCATATTTCTCGCCCCCTTGTGGAACATCCAGAAACGCATGGGTACCGATGTCGTAAAGGCCAATAAAGAAAGGCCTATCGTTTGCAGTCTGGGCTCTGGACTCCAGCATTGCGTTCAGGGATCGGAAAAGATCCTTGTCACTAAGAGATCCGGCAGTCAGAGTAGCCTTACCTTGCAGGAACTCGTCATTCAGGCTGTCGAATGAATAGACCTGGTCGAAGTCCAAAGCACGCAGCATAGTGTTCAACTGGACTGAATCATGATGCGGCGAGAAGAAGTAAGTGTCATATCCACGCGTGCGAAATATTTGCGGCAGTGTCCTGTAGCGAATACGCGCCAGGGATTGCGCATTTTCACCCTCACCCCAGCCGGCACCAGACTGCGCACCTCCCGTTCCCGGATAGCCGGAAGCCATCTGCCCCTGGAGCCCTCGATAGGTCGCCGCGGTGTGATTAAAATAATTGTCGACTCGCATGGAGCGGTCCAAGAGCGCATCGATATTTGGCGTCAAGCCAGGATGGCTTCCGCCATAGGCATTGATCAGGCGCGCCGACATACCCTCGGTGAAAATGACTATGACATTACGCTTCTTCTTGGTCTGAACGACTCTCTCGAAAGGAAGAGCACTGTTGTAGACATAATTCTTCTTGAACGGAAACTCACTATCCTTGACGAAATAGATATCCCCATCAAATTCCGAAGCAGCGGGACGAAACTCATCCATGCGACGCTCAGCCAGGATATAGGTAGTCCGCAACAGAGACAGGAGAGGCGCCTGGTTCCTCTGCAGAGAAATGGCGCCACGCTCATGCGCGGTTGCAAGGAAGGTTACGAGATAGCCAACCAAAACAACGGCCCATACTCCGACAAACAATCTTGGTGCCTGCCTCACCTCGCGATAGCGCCTTGATGTGTGAGAGAACAGCAGAAAAACCCAACCCAACACCACTGTACCTATCATTGCCTTTAGCAGCCAGGTAGTCGTCAAGCGGCTTTCCGCACTATTCTCCATCGCAAGAACAGTGATGTAGCTATTGGACAGATATAGCGAATAAGACTGAGCGACATAAACCATGCCGACGGCCAAAGGAAGAGCCAGATAAATCCCCCATCGCCATACGCTTGAGCGTGCACGACGCATGGGTGAAATAATGACACCCAACCCGCCAAGAATCACAAGCTCAACCAAGGGTAATAGCCCTTTGATCATTTCCGGCGGCAAAGGACCCTGCGCCCTTGCACAATATTTGGCAAATACCGTCAGAAATATCCCTGCTACGCCGAAGAAATAAGCGGCGTATAAAAGCCTGGGATCGAATATGCGCCTCACCTGTAACCTCACTGCCCAAAAGACGTGACGTGATCGACCGAGCAAGTAGCCCTATCCATCTGTCAAAATTTTGCAATCTTAGCAGGATTACCCTGTAGGGTCCTTGCCCACAGGTCAGCCAGAAATCAGGCGCCCGTTGAGACAAGCATGTGATCGCCTCCACGGCAGTCCAGAAGCCCCATTTCGCCACCTACAGGGAACCTTCACTAGATATTGAGGTCGCAGGCGAGAGCTTCCTGCCCGCCCAATGGCTACTCCCGCTGGTTTACTAGCAAGCGACCATGCATATAATCGAGTTTTACTCAGCAAATCAGCCACCTAAGGCTAACCTGAGAATAATTATCAGTTACCCATTGATCGGGGCGACAAAGCCAAGGGCGGCATATTGAATCAGGCATCGGCATCGCTCCCTCACCGCACAGGGAAGGCAGAGCAAGCTTCCGGTACGGTCGCAATCCTGCTTTCCACCTACAACGGCGAGCGTTATCTGGCGGAGCAGTTGGACTCGTTGATCAGCCAGACCCATGGTAACTGGATCATTCATGCCTCGGATGATGGCTCCCGGGACGCGACACTCGCCATCCTGCAGCGCTATCAACGGCAGCTGGGCGAAGGACGACTGGTACTGCACCGGGGGCCAGCAAAAGGGTTCTCGGCCAACTTCCTTTCACTGGTCAGGGCAGCAGGCGTCCAGGCCTGTTACTACGCATTCTGTGACCAGGACGACATCTGGGCGCCCGAGAAACTCGAGCGCGGATTGGCCTGGATCTCCAGCCGGCCGGCAGAAAAACCCCTGCTGCACTGCTCGCGCACTCGCCTGATCGACGAGGCGGGAAAACCGATCGGCCTCTCCCCGCTGTTCGAGGCCCCCTGTCCTTCGAAAATGCATTGGTGCAGAGCATTGCCGGCGGCAACACCATGCTTTTCAACGAAGAAACCCGAAAGCTGCTCGCAACGACCCGGGAATCCAGCCACATCGTTTCCCATGACTGGTGGTCGTATATCCTGGTCACCGGCTGCGGGGGAGAGGTCTGCTATGATCCCGAGCCCACGCTGAATTACCGCCAGCATTCGCAGAACCTGATTGGTTCCAACATATCGATCCGCGGCCGACTGCAGCGCCTGCGCAGGCTCCTGAAAGGCACCTTCAAGACGTGGAACGAGGCGAATCTGGCAGCCCTGGCTCCCATGCGTAGTCATCTGACACCGCACAGCCTGGAAGTCCTTGACCTGTTCGCCCGGGCTCGAGCGGCCCCGCTCCTGCAACGACTCAGGCTGGCGCGCAAGGCAGGCATCTACCGCCAGACCTTTCAGGGCAACCTGGGGCTGTTCATTGCTACTCTTTTCCAGAGGTTTTGACCCATGACCATTCTCGTGACCGGCAGCGCCGGCTTCATCGGCGCCAACTTCGTTCTCGACTGGCTGGCAGGCAATGACGAAAAGGTCATCAGCCTCGACAAGCTGACCTACGCCGGCAACCGCCAGAACCTGGCCAGCCTGGACGACGACGAGCGGCACGTATTCGTGCACGGCGACATCGGCGATGGCGAACTGGTTTCCCGCCTGCTGGCCGAGCACCAGCCCCGCGCCATACTGAACTTCGCCGCCGAATCCCACGTGGACCGCTCCATCCACGGCCCGGAAGATTTCATCCAGACCAACATCGTCGGCACCTTCCGCCTGCTGGAAGCGGTCCGCGCCTACTGGAACGGCCTGGCCGACGAGCCCAAGGCCGCCTTCCGCTTCCTCCACGTCTCCACCGACGAGGTCTACGGCTCGCTGGGCCCGAACGATCCGGCCTTCCGCGAAAGCAACAAGTACGAGCCGAACAGCCCCTACTCGGCCTCCAAGGCCGCGTCCGACCACCTGGTCCGCGCCTACCACCACACCTACGGGCTGCCGGTGCTGACCACCAACTGCTCGAACAACTATGGCCCCTACCACTTCCCCGAGAAGCTGATCCCGCTGGTCATCCACAACGCCCTGGCCGGCAAGCCGCTGCCGATCTACGGCGACGGCCAGCAGGTCCGCGACTGGCTGTACGTGAAGGACCATTGCGCGGCCATCCGCCGCGTGCTGGAAGCCGGCCAGCTGGGCGAGACCTACAACGTCGGCGGCTGGAACGAGAAAGCCAATATCGACGTGGTCCATACCCTGTGCGACATCCTCGACCAGGAGCAGCCGCGGACCGACGGACGGAGCTACCGCGAGCAGATCACATTCGTCAAAGATCGCCCCGGTCACGACCGTCGCTACGCCATCGACGCCACCCGCCTCGAGCGCGAGCTGGGCTGGAAGCCGGCGGAAACCTTCGAGACCGGCATCCGCAAGACCGTGCGCTGGTACCTGGACAACCAGGCCTGGGTGAACAACGTCACCAGCGGCGCATACCGCGAATGGGTAGGTAAGCAGTACGCATGAACAAGATCCTTCTACTCGGCGCCAACGGCCAGGTCGGCTGGGAACTCCAGCGCGCCCTGGCGCCCCTGGCGCAACTGGTGGTCTGCGACAGGCAGCGGGCCGACCTGAGTGACCTGGCGGGCCTGGCCAGGCTAGTCGCCGAAGAGCGCCCCGACGTGATCGTCAACGCCGGCGCCTACACAGCGGTGGACAAGGCCGAAAGCGACGTCGACGCCGCCCGCCGGATCAATGCCGAGGCGGTTGCTACCCTGGCCCAGGCCGCGCGGGAAATCGATGCCTGGCTGGTGCACTACTCCACCGACTACGTCTTCGACGGCAGCGGCGAAGCGCCCTTCGAGGAAGATGCCGCCACCGGCCCCCTGGGCGTCTATGGCCAGACCAAGCTGGAAGGCGAGCTCGCCATCCGCGAGAGCGGCTGCCACCACCTGATCTTCCGTACCAGCTGGGTCTATGCCACGCGCGGGGCGAACTTCGCCAAGACCATGCTGCGCCTGGCCAAGGAGCGCGACGAACTGCGCGTCATCGCCGACCAGGTGGGCGCACCGACCAGCGCCGAGCTGATCGCCGACGTCACCGCCCTGGCGCTGCAACGCCTCGCCCATGATGCCGACCTGCGCGAGCGGGCCAGCGGCACCTATCACCTGGTAGCCAGCGGCGAGACCAGCTGGCACCGCTACGCCCAGTTCGTCATCGGCGAAGCCATCCGCCTGGGCGCCGGCCTGCGCGCCACGCCGGAGCGCATCGCCCCCATCGCCACCAGCGAATACCCGCTGCCGGCGAAACGCCCGGACAACTCGCGCCTGGCCAACGACAAGCTGCAACGCACCTTCGGCCTGGTACTGCCCGCCTGGGAGTACCATGTCCAACGCATGATCCGGGAACTGGTAGACCAGGGAGCAGTATGAAACGCAAAGGCATCATCCTCGCCGGGGGTTCCGGCACCCGCCTCCACCCGGCGACCCTGGCCATCTCCAAGCAGTTGCTGCCGGTCTACGACAAGCCGATGATCTACTACCCGCTCAGCACCCTGATGCTGGCGGGCATCCGCGACATCCTGATCATCTCCACCCCGCAGGACACCCCGCGCTTCGAGCAACTGCTCGGCGACGGCAGCCAGTGGGGCCTGAACCTGCAATACGCCGTGCAACCTTCGCCGGATGGCCTGGCCCAGGCATTCCTGATCGGCGAGGAGTTCATCGGCAACGACCTCTGCGCGCTGGTGCTGGGCGACAACATCTACCACGGCCACGACTTCCAGGAGCTGCTGCTCAACGCCATGCAGCGCGATGCTGGCGCCAGCGTCTTCGCCTATCACGTGCATGATCCGGAACGTTACGGCGTGGTCGAGTTCGACGCCGATGGCAAGGCCATCAGCCTCGAAGAGAAGCCGGCCAAGCCGAAGTCCAGCTACGCGGTGACCGGCCTGTACTTCTACGACAACCAGGTGGTCGACATCGCCAAGAACATCAAGCCCTCCGCCCGCGGCGAGCTGGAGATCACCGACGTCAACAAGGCCTACCTGGAAGCCGGCAAGCTTTCCGTGGAGATCATGGGCCGCGGCTACGCCTGGCTGGACACCGGCACCCACGACTCGCTGCTGGAGGCCAGCCACTTCATCGCCACCCTGGAAAACCGCCAGGGCCTGAAGGTCGCCTGCCCGGAAGAGATCGCCTTCCGCCAGAAGTGGATCAGCGCCGAGCAGTTGGAAGCCCTGGCCGCCCCTCTGGCCAAGAATGGCTATGGCCAATACCTGAAACGCCTGCTGGTCGAGACCGTCTACTGATGAAAGCCACCCGTCTTGCAATCCCCGAAGTGGTCCTGATCGAGCCCAAGGTTTTCGGTGACGACCGGGGTTTCTTCTTCGAAAGCTTCAACCACCAGCAATTCGAGGAAGCCATCGGCCGCCCGGTCAAGTTCGTCCAGGACAACCATTCGCGCTCGTCGAAAGGCGTGCTGCGCGGCCTGCACTACCAGCTCCAGAATCCCCAGGGGAAACTGGTGCGCGTGGTCAATGGCGAAGTCTTCGACGTCGCCGTGGACATGCGCCGCTCCTCGCCGACCTTCGGCAAGTGGGTGGGCGCGCTGCTGAGCGCGGAAAACAAGCACCAGCTGTGGGTGCCGGAAGGCTTCGCCCATGGCTTCGTGGTGCTGTCGGAGTCGGCGGACTTCCTCTACAAGACCACCGATTATTACGCGCCGCAGCATGAGCGCTGCCTGGCCTGGAACGATGCCGAGGTGGGCGTGGACTGGATGCTCGAGCGTCTCGATGGCGTCGCTCCGCAGCTCTCGGCCAAGGACCAGGTCGGCAAGTCGTTCTCAGAGGCCGAGTGCTACGCATGAACCCCCATGCTGCGGCCCCGGTCTCCCTGCCGTCTCTACTGCGCAGCCTGTGGGCCCATGGACAATTGATCGTGCAAATGACCCGCCGCGAAGTGGTGGGGCGCTACAAGGGCTCGGTCATGGGGCTGCTGTGGTCCTTCCTCAATCCGCTGTTCATGCTGGCGGTGTATACCTTCGTGTTCTCGGTGGTATTCAAGGCCCGCTGGGGCGGCAGCGAAGATGAAAGCCGCGGCCAGTTCGCCGTCATCCTGTTCGCCGGGATGATCGTGCACGGCCTCTTCGCCGAAGTGCTGAACCGGGCGCCGACGCTGATTCTCGGCAACGTCAACTACGTGAAGAAAGTGGTCTTCCCGTTGGAGATCCTGCCGGTGGTCAGCCTGGCTGCGGCGCTCTTCCACAGCCTGGTGAGCGTCGTCGTACTGCTGGGCGCCAAACTGCTGATTACCGGCACCCTGCAGTGGACATCGGTATTCCTGCCGCTGGTCCTGCTGCCACTGATGATCTTCACCCTGGGCCTGGCCTGGTTTCTCGCCTCCCTTGGCGTCTACCTGCGCGACGTGGGCCAGACAATCGGAATCCTCACCACCATCATGCTGTTCCTGTCCCCGGTGTTCTTCCCAGTCACCGCGCTGCCGGAAAACCTGCGCCCATTGATGATGGCCAACCCGCTGACCTTCATCATCGAGCAGGCCCGGGATGTGCTGATCTGGGGCCACCTGCCGGCCTGGCGAGGCCTGGCGCTCTACATGCTGGCATCCAGCCTGACCGCCTGGCTCGGCTATGCCTGGTTCCAGAAGACCCGTCGAGGTTTTGCGGATGTCCTCTGACGATGTGGCGATCCGCGTCCGCGGTATCAGCAAGTGCTTCACGACATACGACAAGCCCCATGACCGCCTGAAACAGGCGTTCATGCCACGCCTGTACCGCTTGCTGGGCCGCCCCGCGCCCCACTATGGCCGGGAATTCTGGGCGCTGAAGGACATCGACTTCGAAATTGCCCGTGGCGAAACCGTGGGCATCGTCGGCCGTAACGGTTCCGGCAAGTCGACCCTGCTACAGATCATTTGCGGCACCCTGATGCCGACCAGCGGCGAGGTCGAAACCCATGGCCGCATCGCCGCGCTGCTGGAGCTGGGCTCGGGCTTCAACCCCGAATTCAGCGGGCGCGAGAACGTCTACCTGAACGCCTCGGTCCTCGGGCTGAGCCGCCAGGAAGTGGACCAGCGCTTCGACAGCATCCTGGCCTTCGCCGACATCGGCGACTTCATCGACCAGCCGGTGAAGAACTACTCCAGCGGCATGGCGCTGCGCCTGGCCTTTGCGGTGCAGGCGCAAGTCGACCCGGACATCATGATCGTGGACGAGGCGCTGGCCGTCGGGGACGCACGTTTCCAGGCCAAATGCTTCGAGCGCCTGCGCCAGCTGAAGGAAAATGGCACCAGCATCCTGCTGGTCACCCACTCCAGCGAACAGGTGGTCACCCACTGCTCGCGCGCCATTCTCCTGGATTCGCACCGGGTACGGATGATCGGCGAACCGCGGCCGGTGATGAATCGCTACATGGATTTGCTGTTCGGCCGCGAGAAACGCGAGGGCAACTCCACCGAGGCACCTGTCGCGCAACTGGCTGCGGAGGAATCGCAGCTCAGCTTCGACGAGGATACCTTCGCCAGCCGGCCCCATTACAACCCCCACGAATACCGCTGGGGCGACGGTGGCGCAAGCATCCTCGACTTCGAGCTGCGTGCCGATGGACGTGCCTTCTCCCACAGCGCGGAATCTGGAACGAAGATCACGCTGGATGTGGCCATCCGTTTCAATCACCTGGTGGTCAATCCGATCCTAGGCTTCAACATCAAGACCAAGGAGGGCGTCACCCTCTGCGGCAGCAACTCCTTCCTGCTGGGCTGCGATCAGTTCCAGGGCTCTGGCCAGCCGGGGCAGGTGCTGCGCATGCGCCTGCAGTTCCACAATCACTTGGCCTGCGGCGACTATTTTCTTTCACTGGGCATAGCTTCACGACAGGGCGAGGACATAGTCCCGCATGATCGTCGCTATGACTCCATACACCTGGTGGTGGCACCCACCGAGACAGTCCTGGGACTCGTTGACCTAGGATTGACCATGGAAATGAATCAGGTACTCGTTGATGTTCCAACTTGAGAGCAAGGGCTATGTGTTCGTTGCCGAGCAGGGGATCTGGATGCGCCCCGAATTTGCCGGTATTGCCTATAACGACGGCGACAGCGCAGAAAACCGGCTGGCTCGCATCGTGCGGCAAGCCACTGACACGTCCGTGTTCTCGGCCGAGCTGCGCCAGCAATGCCGGGACTGGCAGACGCTCTACCACCTGAGCTCGCAACGGGGCAACGTGCTGCGCCCCTTCGCGCACCTGCTCGGGGCAGGACCCTGGAGATCGGCGCCGGCTGCGGTGCAATCACCCGCTACCTCGGTGAAGCCGGTGGCCAGGTACTGGCCCTGGAAGGCAGCCCGCGCCGCGCCACCATCGCTGCCAGCCGCACCCGGGACCTGGACAACGTCTCCGTCCTGGCCGAGCGTTTCGAAGACTTCCAGAGCGAGGAACGCTTCGACGTCATCACACTGATTGGCGTTCTCGAATATGCCAATTTGTTTACGCCAGGCGAAACACCGACTCTGCGCATGCTGCAAAAGGCATTGCAGCTGCTCAAGCCGGACGGCCGGTTGCTGATCGCGATCGAAAACCAGCTAGGCCTAAAGTACTTTGCCGGCGCCCCGGAAGATCACCTGGGCCAACCCATGTACGGCATCGAAGGGCGCTACCGCGACGGCCAGCCGCAGACCTTCGGCCGCCATGCTCTAGATCGGCTGCTTCGCCAGGCCGGCTATGCAGCCATCGACTTCCTGGCGCCGTTCCCTGACTACAAGTTCCCGAAATCCATCGTGACCGAACGGGGCAGCACCGCGCCCGACTTCGATGCCGCAGCCCTTGCCTGGCAAAGTGTCCTGGCAGACCCGCAACTGCCGCCCGAGCCCTATTTCAACCTGGGCAGCGCCTGGCCGGTCATCTTCGAAAATCGCTTGGGAATGGAGTTGGCCAACTCCTTCATCATCGCCGCCAGCCCCCGCCAACAGTCTGCGCTCGATGCCGATATCCTGGCCTTCCATTACAGCACCGAACGCCGCGTCCAGTTCTGCAAGGAAGCACTCTTCAGAGAAACTCAGGGCCGGGGCATCGAAGTCGTCTATCGACCACTGGCCCAGGCCAGCCAGGCAGACTCCGATACCTATCGCTTCGATCTTCCAGGGAAAGAAAGCTACAAGACAGGCCACGTCTTCAGCCAGCGCTACCTGGAACTGTTCAAGACGCCCGGCTGGACCCTCGCCGAACTTGCAAGACTGATCGGTGCTCACTGCCAGTATCTTCTCGACCTATCCGGCATTGCAGGGGACGTGGCGGACGTCACCATTCGTACCCTGCTGCCTGCCGAGTTCCTCGACGCGCTGCCGCAAAACATCATCATAGCCCCGGACGGCACACCCCAGCTCTTCGATCTGGAGTGGCGCGCCACTACGGATGTCGAACTGGGAAATATCGTTTTCCGCGGGTTGTTCTTCCTGCTGCACCATGCAAGCGAGATCGTGCCTCTTGCAGAGGCCCCAGATATATCCCGCAGGGGCTTCATCGAGCGAGCCATGGAGGCAGCCGGTCTGCCCCTGGACGAGGCGGACCTGACACGCTATCTCGCACGGGAAATCGAATTTCAACAGCAGGTCACCGGGATATCGCAAAGCGTCCTGGAGGATTGGAAGCCCGATTCTCCATTGGTACCAGACCACGCCTCGGCGGTTCAATTCGCCAGCCTGTACTTTGCCAGCGCGGACGAAGAGTACTCGGAAGGCAGCGCCCTGCGGCAACAGATCCGCCCCGGCCGGCAACAACTCTGCTTCACCATCGATCAGGCACAAGGAGCGGTAGCTCGTCTACGCCTGGATCCGGCCGACCAGCCCACCTGGATGGTCATTCACGATATCGTCGTGCTCAATAGCCAACAGGAAACGCTCTGGCGTTTCTCCGAAGCTCCCGATCAGGCGCTTCGCGCCGATATTCAGGAGATTTTCCCCGGCCAGAATGCCAACCTGTTCTACTCCATCGGCAATGACCCCTACCTGCTTGTTCCGCAAGTATTCCCGGCACAGGCGGGCCTTGAGGTACGGGTCGATCTGGAACTGCTGAGCAAGCAACAGGTTGTCGCGCAATTTGTTCGACAGACAGCGGATTTGGCCGATCTACAGAATAAATGTGCGCAGACGCAGGATGAACTGGCTGGCACACAACAGCATGTGCGCAATTTGATGGCACATCTGCAGCAGGCCCAGGAGGCGCAAAGCTCGCTCTCCAACGCGTTGGCGCTCACCCATGCCTCGCTGAGCTGGAAGATCACCCGCCCGCTACGCTTCGCCGGCCGCCGACTGCGTGAGGCCAGATTCAAACTGGCCCCCGTCACCCACCGCGTGAAGCGCCTGGCCATAGTCTCGCAAAACGTCATCCAGCGGGAGCAAGGTCTTGTACCAGCGCTCAGGAAAGGGCTCCGCATCCTGAAACGCGACGGCCTGTCGGGATTCCGCTCTCGGCTGCGCCGGGAGAACCGCTCGTTGCTCCTGGGCCAATCCCCGGACACCCCGCTGGCAGGCGAGCCCCCCTACGACTACACGCAGTGGATCAGCAACTTCGACAGCATCTCCGACGATTATCGCCAGCAGTTGGTCGATGCTGGCGAGCGACTGGCCCTGCAGCCGAAAATCTCGGTAGTCATGCCGGTGTACAACCCGCCGCTGCATCTGCTGGAAGCCGCCATCCAGTCGGTCATCGCACAAACCTATTCGCACTGGGAACTGTGCATTGCCGACGACGCCTCCAAGAACGAAGGCGTAAAGGAAGTTCTGGATCGCTTCAGCGCCGCCGACCCCCGAGTCAAGGTGGTCTATCGGGAAAACAATGGCCATATCTCCAATGCCAGCAACTCGGCACTGGAAATTGCCAGCGGCGATTATATTGCGCTGATGGATCAGGACGATCTGCTGGCAGAGCACGCCCTTTACACTGTAGCCAAGGCGATCAATGAAAATCCCGACGCCGGCGTGCTCTATTCCGATGAAGACAAGATAGACGAACAGGGCAAGCGTTCCGCACCCTATTTCAAGTCGGACTGGAACCTGTACCTATTCCGCTCGCAGAACATGATCAGCCACCTGGGCGTTTATCGCCGCGATCTCGTCGAGTCCGTGGGCGGCTTCCGCGTCGGCTACGAAGGCTCTCAGGACTACGATCTGGCGCTGCGCTGCGTTGAGCAGCTGGAACGCGGGCAGATAGTCCATATCCCCCATGTTCTTTATCACTGGCGCATCCATAGTGGCAGCACGGCACTGGCGTCCGACGAGAAGCCCTACGCAGCACTCGCCGGCCTCAAGGCACTGGGTGATCACCTGCAGCGCACCGGCTGTGCAGGCAAAACGATGCTGCTGCCGATCGGCATGTACCGTGTGCAGTACCAGGTGCCGGAACCAGCCCCATTGGTCAGCCTGATCATCCCGACGCGTAATGCGCGCGAGTTGGTGAAGCAATGCATCGACAGCATCCTGGGACTCACCACCTACCCGGCCTACGAAATCCTCCTGGTCGACAACGGCTCCGACGACCCCGCCGCCCTGGAATACTTCGCGGAGCTGTCGCAGAACGAACGGATCAAGATCATCCGCGATGACGGCCCGTTCAACTATTCGGCGCTGAACAACAATGCCGTCCGCCAGTCGCGCGGCGAATACATAGGCCTGATCAACAACGACATCGAGGTGATCACCCCGCAATGGCTGGAGGAAATGGTCGCCCTGGCCGCCCAGCCCGGGGTAGGCGCGGTTGGCGCCCGCCTCTGGTATCCGGACGACAGGCTGCAGCATGCCGGCGTGGTGATCGGCATGGGAGGCGTGGCAGGACATGCCCATCGCCTGTTGCCGAAGGAGCACGGTGGCTACTTCGGTCGAGCCCTGCTGACCCAGGAGTTCTCGGCCGTCACCGCGGCCTGCCTGCTGGTGAGTCGCAAGGCCTTCGATGAGCTCGGCGGCCTGAACGAAGTGCAGTTGAAGGTCGCCTTCAACGATGTCGACTTCTGCCTGCGCCTGCTGGAGGCCGGATACACCAACGTCTGGACTCCCTACGCCGAGCTCTACCACCACGAGTCCGCCAGTCGTGGGGCGGAAGATACGCCGGAGAAGCAGGCGCGCTTCGAGAAGGAAGTCGACTACATGCTGCAACGCTGGCCGGATATCCTCAGCGACTACGCGTACAACCCTAACCTGACGTTGACCAATACCGACTTCGGCCTGGGTTGGCCGCCGCGGGTCAAACCCGTGCTGGAGCAGGCGAGCTCGGCCGGCACGCCCAGCCTGGCACGACGCAGCTTACTGCTGACACCCCGGCCGCTGGATGCGGTTGCAGCGGCGACCCCGGAAGAGGCACCCTAGCGCTGGCAATGACACAACAATAACAAGGCCACCCCGAGGGGTGGCCCAACAGCAGGACGCCCATGACCTCGTACGATCGGGAAAACATCACCTGGCATCACGGCAGCATGCCTCCCGGCAAGCGCCGCCAACTGTTCGGTCAGCGCCCCTGCACCATCTGGCTGACCGGCCTCAGTGGCGCAGGCAAGTCGACCCTGGCCTTCGCGCTCGAGCATGCCCTGGTCGACCTCGGCCGGGCCTGCTTTGTGCTTGATGGCGACAACGTCCGCCACGGCCTGAACCGCAACCTCGGTTTCTCGGCGGCCGACCGGACGGAGAACATCAGGCGCGTGGCGGAAGTCGCGAAACTGATGAACGATGCCGGGCTGATCGTCATCAGCGCCTTCATTTCCCCTTTCCGGGAGGATCGCGCCATGGCCCGCGAGATCATAGGCGCGGATCGTTTCAATGAAGTCCACGTCAGCACGCCGCTGGAAGTCTGCGAATCCCGCGATCCGAAGGGGCTATATCACAAGGCGCGAAACGGAGAAATCGCGGACTTCACCGGCATTTCATCGCCCTACGAAACGCCGGATGCCGCACAATTGGTGCTGGATACCAGCCAGCTGGACAAGGCGGCAGCGCTCGACCGCCTGCTCGGCGCGGTGCTCAGCGCCTGTCGCGACGAAGCCTGAGGGTCAGGCCATGACCCGTAGGTTGCATTAGCCACCGTCAACCCATGGTCGCGGCCGCCAAGGCGAGGACAAAGCTGTCAACAACCGCTATCAGCACTTGATCATAGAGCCAGAACTTGATCAATATGACAACGATGTGCAGATACTTCATCCGGACGTCGCAATAGTGCAGATCAGCCCTGCCGTGCTCGATTTCAGCCTGACTGGCGCCAGCCGGCTATTCCTGCCATCCGTCTCGAAGTCTCGCCCGCGCAGCAAGCCTTTCCCGGTGCGGTAGCATAAGGGTGTGGCCGTTATACGACGTACGCGGGGACTTTCCGGACTGGCCATACAATGAGCAATGAGCGCGGCGGCTCTCAACAATTGATATCTGCGAAATGTTCTGTCGTGTACTCCAGTTCGTGGCCTACCGTTTGCAGAACCACCGGACTGTTGACGTCGCGCTGGTAGAGTCCCCATCCACTAGCCGACAGGAGTCAGGAGTCGCCCATGAAACTGTTGATCCCCACGGGCTACCCTGCACTTTCCTTGTTCGCCGTTCTGCTTCTGGCTCTGCTCTGGCCCCTCTATCACTTCGCCGAGCGCTACTACAGCGAACAACTCGCCGAGCAGAACCAGCAGACCCTCGACCTCTACGTCGGCAACCTGCTAGGTACGCTGCGCCGCTACGAGGACCTGCCACCGATCCTCAGCGAGCTGCCGGCGCTGCGAGCCACCCTGCGGCAAACCGAAGACCTGGAAACCCGGGATGCGGCGAATGCCCGTCTGGCGGAGATCTGCCGGCGCACCGGCGCCGACGTCATCTACCTGATGCGCCCAGACGGCCTGACCCAGGCCGCCTCCAACTGGGACCAGCCGGACAGCTTCGTCGGCCGCAATTTCTCCTTCCGTCCCTATTACAAGGAGGCGATGCAGGGCAAACCGGCGCGCTTCTTCGGCCTGGGCACCACCTCCAACCGGCGTGGCTACTACTTCGCCAGTGACGTTCGCGAAGGCGAAAGATTGCTGGGCGTCCTGGTGGTCAAGCTGGACCTGGAGCATATGGAGCAGCTCTGGGGCAACACGCCGGAGCAGTTGCTGGTCACCGACAGCAATGGCGTGGTCATCCTTTCCTCCAACGGCGCCTGGCGTTTCCATGCCAGCCGTCCGCTGTCACCGGCCAAGCGGCGCGAGATCGCCGAGAACATCCCCTATCCGGTGCTCGACCCCAAGCCTCTGCAGATCGACGAGAAACGCTGGATCAGCCTCAGCCGCGAGCTGCCGGAAACCGGCTGGACAGTGAGCATCTACACGCCGAAGACGCAGATCGACCGCCCGGTACGCAGCGTGCTGCTGATAGGCGGTGCAACCCTCATGACCCTGCTGCTGCTGCTCGTCCTGCTGAGCATCAGCCGCCGCCATTACCTCGAGCGTATCGCCCTGGAGGCCCGGGCCAAGCGCCAGTTGGAAATGCGCGTGCTGGAGCGTACCCAGGAACTGGAAGGCGCCAATGCCCGACTGCAGCAGGAGGTGCATGACCGCGAACAGGCCCAGCGCGAGCTGATGCACGCCCAGGACGAAGTGGTCCAGGCCGGCAAGCTGACGGCCCTGGGCACCATGTCGGCGAGCATCAGCCACGAGCTCAACCAGCCGCTCGCCGCCATCCGCAGCTATGCCGACAACGCCCGGGTGCTGCTCGACCACCAGCGCCTCGACGACGCCCGCGGCAACCTCGAGCAGATCAGCTCGCTGACCGAGCGCATGGCCTCGATCATCGCCCACCTCAAGGCCTACGCCCGAGGCGCCCGTCGCGCGCCGGAAAACGTCGCCCTGCAGCCCGCGATCAACGACGCCCTGGCGCTGGTGGCCAGTCGGCGCCAGGCGATGAACGTCGAACTGCAACGCGACCTGCCCGATGCGCCAATCTGGGTGCAGGCAGGGGAAACGCGCCTGCGGCAGATCCTCGCCAACCTGCTCTCCAACGCGCTCGACGCCCTCAGCGAGAAGGCCCCGCCACGGCGCCTCTGGCTCACGGCCGAGCAGACGCCGGACGGCATCGTCCTGTACCTGCGCGACAACGGCCCGGGCTTCTCCGAACAGGCCCTGGCCCACGCCCGCGAACCCTTCTTCACCACCAAGACCAGCGCCAAGGGGCTCGGCCTCGGCCTGGCCATCTGCGACACTCTGCTGCGCGCCCTCGGCGGCCGCCTGGAACTGGGCAATCACCCCGAGGGCGGCGCTCTCGTACAATTGCACCTGTTGCCGGGCATCCCCGGCGTGATGCCGACGCCCCAGGAGGAAACCCGCGCATGAGCAGCGCCGCATTCGCAGCCGATACCCAGGTCCTGCTGATCGACGATGATCCGCACCTGCGCCAGGCGCTGGGCCAGACCCTCGATCTCGCCGGCTTCCATGCCACCAGCCTGGGCGATGCCAGGGATCTGGACGCCAGCCTCGCGCGCGACTGGCCGGGCGTGGTGGTGAGCGATATCCGCATGCCTGGCGTCGACGGCCTGCAGTTGCTGGAGCAGTTGCACGCCCAGGACCCGGAGCTGCCGGTGATCCTGATCACCGGGCACGGCGACGTGCCCCTGGCGGTCAAGGCCATGCGCGCCGGCGCCTACGACTTCCTCGAGAAGCCCTTCCCCAGCGACGCCCTGCTCGACAGCGTGCGTCGCGCCCTGGAGGTGCGCCGCCTGGTGCTGGAGAACCGCAGCCTGCGCATGGCCCTGGCCGAGCGCAAGGAACTGAAGGGGCGCCTGGTCGGCCAGTCGGCCGGCATGCAGCGCCTGCAGGAGCAGGTCGCAGCCTTGGCCGGCCTGCAAGCCGACGTGCTGATCCTCGGCGAGACCGGCTCCGGCAAAGAAGTGGTCGCCCGCGCCCTGCACGACCTTTCCGGCCGGCGCAACGGCCCCTTCGTCGCTATCAACGCCGGCGCCCTGGCCGAGTCGGTGGTGGAAAGCGAGCTGTTCGGCCATGAGCAGGGCGCGTTCACCGGCGCGCAGAAGCGCCGCATCGGCAAGTTCGAGTTCGCCAACGGCGGCACCCTGTTCCTCGACGAGATCGAGAGCATGAGCCTGGATGTGCAGGTCAAGCTGCTACGCCTGCTACAGGAACGGGTGGTCGAGCGGCTCGGCTCGAACCAGTTGATCCCCTGGACATCCGCATCATCGCCGCGACCAAGGAGGACCTGCGCCTGGCCGCCGACGACGGCCGCTTCCGCGCCGACCTCTATTACCGCCTGAACGTCGCCAGCCTGCGCATTCCGCCCCTGCGCGAGCGCGGCGAGGACATCCTGCTGCTGTTCCAGCATTTCGCCGAGGGAGCCGCGCAGCGCCACGGCATCCCGCCGCGCAGCCTAGCGCCGGCACAACGCGCGCAACTGCTCGGCCACAGCTGGCCGGGCAATGTGCGCGAGCTACAGAACGTCGCCGAACGCTTCGCCCTGGGCCTGGACCTCGGCCTCGACGAACAGGTGGCGCACATGCCAGCTGCGATTTCCGGCGACTCCCTGAACGAGCAGGTGGAAGCCTTCGAGCGCGCCCTGATCGCCGCCGAGATGGCCAACCAGCACGCCTCGCTGCGAAGCCTGTCCGAGGCGCTGGGCGTACCGCGCAAGACCCTGCACGACAAGTTGCGCAAGCACGGGCTGCTGTTCAATCAGCCAGAAGGTACGCCAGGGGAAGATTGAGGCCCCCTCTGTCAGTTATCGGCTTTTTCTACACCAATTCAGCAGCTAGTATCCTGCGCTTGCAGATTTACAAGAACGTAAAGGCATTCGTGTTCAATGGACTCTTCTCATGGACTTGTCGAGGTAGTAGTACGTGTCAGCTCCCTTGGTCGTCGATCTTGATGGCACCCTTATCCACAGCGACCTACTGCTAGAGTCCGGTCTGAGCTTTCTCAAGCGCCATCCCCTGAAGGCGTTGTCGCCGCTACGCTGGCTGGCCGGAGGCAAGGCGAACCTGAAAAGTCGCCTTGCCGACGTGGCACCAGTGGACGTCTCGGTACTGCCCTATAACAAGGCAGTCCTCGAGCTGATCCAACGGAAAAAGGAAGAGGGCCATCGCATCGTTCTGGCAACGGCCAGCCACCGTAGCTACGCCGAGCAGATCGCCGAACACCTCGGCCTGTTCGACCAGGTCCTGGCGACCGACGAGCACATCAACCTTTCGGCGCATCGCAAACGTGATGCGCTGGTCGCCGAATTCGGCATGCAGGGCTTCGACTACGCCGGTAACTCCAGCGATGACCTACCCGTCTGGCAGGCTGCCCGCCGCGCCTATGTGGTGAACTCCAGTGGCAAGATCAGCCAGCGTGCCCACAGCCACGGCAACGTCGAGGAAGAGCTCAAGCATGAGGTGCAGGTCGCCCGCACCTGGATCAAGGCCTTGCGCATGCACCAATGGGCGAAGAACGCCCTGATCTTCGTGCCATTGCTGGCCAGCCATCGTCTTCTGGAACCTCAGCTGTTGCTCAACGGGTTGCTGGCATTCCTCTTCTTCGGCCTGTGCGCATCGAGCGTCTACGTGCTGAACGACCTGCTGGACCTTGAAGACGACCGCCACCACGCGAGCAAATTCCGCCGGCCGTTCGCCAGCGGTGCGCTGTCGATCAAGAGCGGCCTGCTCGCGTTCCCCCTGCTGTTGCTGGCCGGATTCAGCGGTGCGCTGCTGTTGTTGCCGTGGAAGTTCAGCCTTGCGCTACTGGCCTACTACCTGCTGACACTGGCCTACTCCTTCTGGCTGAAGCGCCGAATGGCCGTGGACGTACTGGTCCTGGCGATGCTCTATACCTCGCGCATCATTGCCGGCACCTTCGCCTTCGAGGTGAAGCTGACCTTCTGGATGCTGGCGTTCTCGATGTTCATCTTCCTCAGCCTGGCGCTGGTCAAGCGCTACGCCGAGTTGCGCGATGCCAGGATGAAGGGCAAGAACCAGAAGACCCGGGGGCGCGGCTACTACCCCGATGACCTGGAAATGGTTTCCTCGCTGGGGGCATCGTCGGGCTACCTGTCGGTGATGGTGCTGGCGCTTTACATCCAGGATGGCAGCACGGCGGCGATGTACCACTATCCACAGCTGATCTGGCTGGCCTGCCCGCTGCTGCTCTACTGGATTACCCGGATCTGGATGCTGACCCACCGTGGGCTGATGCACGACGACCCTGTGGTCTTCGCCATCAAGGATCGCACCAGTCTGCTCATCGGCGCGTGCTTCGCACTGATCTTCTGGGTGGCCGCCTGATGGCCCGCCAGTTGGCTTCCTGGGGGCGTTACCCTTACGCCCCTCAGGAACTGCACCCTTGCGCCTGGCGCGATGAATTGCCGTCGCTGTTCCAGCGCCTGGCAACCGAAGGGACACTGCCCTACGGCAATGGCCGCAGCTACGGTGACAGTTGCCTAGCCGCCAGCGGCGAATTGCTGCAGACGCGCCAGATGGACCGACTGATGGCGGCCGACTGGGAGCAGGGGCTGGTCCGCGCAGAGGCGGGAATGACCCTGGCCGAGCTGCTCGCGGTCGCTATCCCCCGAGGCTGGTTCCTGCCGGTCACCCCCGGCACCAAGTTCGTGACTCTGGGCGGTGCGGTAGCCAACGACGTGCACGGCAAGAACCACCACGTCCGCGGGACCTTTGGCCGCCATGTACGCCGCTTCGCCTTGCTCCGCTCGGACCAGGCGGCCCTGTTGGAATGCAGCACCGCGGAAAACCCCGAGCTCTTCCAGGCCAGCATCGGCGGCCTTGGCCTGACCGGCGTCATCGCCTGGGTCGAGCTGCAACTGATGCCGATCGCCTCCAGCCGCATCGACAGCGTCACCGTGCGCTTCGACTCCCTGGGCGAGTTCTTCAGCCTGTCGGAGGAGTTCGACAAGACCCACGAGTACACCGTGGCCTGGATCGATTGCCTGGCCAAGGGCCACTCTGCCGGGCGCGGCGTGTTCTCGGTAGGCAATCACGCCCGGCAGGGCGCCCTCGAGGTCGATGGGCGGACGCGCCTGAGCGTGCCGCTGACTCCACCGGTCACCCTGATGAACAAGCTCAGCCTGAACTTGTTCAACAACGCCTACTTCCACCTGCACAAGCCCGGACGGCACGCAGCCCAAGGCAGCTATGACCCGTTCTTCTATCCGCTGGACAGCATCCTGCACTGGAATCGCATCTACGGACGCAAGGGTTTCCAGCAGTACCAGTGCGTCATACCGGAGTCTGCCGCCGAATCCGCCATGGCGGACATCCTGGCCAGCATCGCGGCCAGCGGCAGCGGCTCTTTCCTGGCGGTGATGAAACGTTGTGGCGACGTGCCTTCCCCGGGCCTGATGTCCTTCCCGATGCCAGGGGTGTCCCTGGCCCTCGACTTTCCCCAGCACCAGCGCCTGGAGTCGGGACTGTTCAGTCGCCTCGACCAGATCGTCAGGGCAGCAGGCGGCCGCCTCTACCCGGCGAAGGACGCGCACATGTCGGGTAGCGACTTCCGCACCTTCTATCCCGCCTGGCAGCAAGTCGAAGCACTGCGCGACCCGGCCCTTCTCTCCCTCTTCTGGAAACGTGTGACCCAAGCATGAAGAACATCCTGATCGTCGGCGCCAGCTCCGCCATCGCCACAGCCTGCGCCCGCCAATGGGCCGCCGAGCGGGCCCGTTTCTTCCTGGTGGCACGCAACGAAGAGAAACTCGGCCAGGTAGCCGACGACCTGCGCGCCCGCGGCGCCAGCGAGGTACAGACCTACGCCCTGGACATGAACGATCTGCTGGGCCACGAAGCCATGCTGGCCAGCGCCGTCGCCAGCCTCGGTAGCCTCGACATCAGCCTGATCGCCCACGGCACCCTGCCCGACCAGGCGGCCTGCCAGCAGGATGTCGACCTGGCCCTGCGCGAGTTTTCCAGCAACGGGCTGAGCGTGATCGCCCTGCTGACCCGCCTGGCCAACCGCCTGGAACAGCAACGCAACGGCAGCATTGCGGTGATCTCCTCGGTCGCCGGCGACCGTGGCCGGCCCTCGAACTATCTCTACGGCACAGCCAAGGCCGCCGTCACCACCTTCTGCGAAGGGCTACGCGCACGCCTGTTCAAGGTCGGCGTACACGTACTGACCATCAAGCCCGGCTTCGTCGACACCCCGATGACCCAGGGGCTACCGCTGCCCAAGGCACTGGTGGCGACCCCGGAGCGGGTGGCTGGCGATATCGTCCGCGCGCTGGAGAAGAAGAAGGACAGCATCTATACCCCGGCGTTCTGGGCGGGGATCATGCTGATCATCCGTAGCATCCCGGGCGTGGTGTTCAACAGGCTGTCTCTGTGAGGCGAGCGTTCCTGCGCCATGGCTGGCTCATCTGCGCCTCCCTTGCCGCCCTCACCTTGGCATCGACCATCGCCATCGAGGCCCTAAATTTCTCGCCGGTCCCCTTCTGGGACATGTGGGAAGGCTATATCGCGTTCGACATGCGCCTTTCCCAGGGAGACACCAGTGCCTGGTTCGCCCAGCACAACGAACACCGGATCATCCTGTCCCGGCTGCTGTTCTGGCTGGACATGCATCTGTTCAACGGCAGCACCCACTTCCTGATTCTCTGCAACTTCCTGCTGGCAGCCCTCGCCGCAGGGACATTCATAGCCATCGCTCGGGCCGGCTTGCCAGAGAAGGAAGCAAGGCCCCTGCGGTTTTGCATTTACGCCGCGATCATCACCCTGTGCTTTTCCTGGGTACAACACGAGAACTTCAACTGGGGCTTCCAGTCCCAGTTTTTTGCCGCGCAATCCCTGCCGTTACTGGCCTTGTTCCTACTGTGGAAGAGCCAACAGAGCAAGTGGTTATTCCCGTTTGCTTGTCTTATCGGCGTAGCCAGCGCCGGGACCATGGCGAACGGGGTGCTGGCCCTTCCATGTCTCTTGCTGCTGGCCAGCATCTTGCGATTGAGCGTGGCCAGAATCGTCACCTTGGCACTGCTGACGGCTCTGACCCTGTTCGCCTATTTCCATGGCTACCATTCCATTTCCGGCCATAGCTCCCTGTCAGCGGCACTCAGTTCACAGCCGACCAACCTGCTGCGCTATGTACTGCTGTACCTTGGCAGCCCTCTATTCCACCTTGGCGGCGGCCCACGACTGGCCATGTATGCAGGCCTGTTGATCTGCCTTAGCAGCCTGGGGTTCGCCCTGCTGGCCGCAAAAGAATGGCGCCAGCGGCCACTGGCGCTCTGCCTTGCCATCTACCTGGGCTACATAGGGGCCACTGCACTGGGTACCGCGGGCGGGCGACTGAACTTCGGCCTCGAACAAGCCCTCAGCAGTCGCTATACCACCCCGGCACTGATGGCCTGGTGCGCAGTCCTGGTGCTCTTCATACAACGCTGGCATAGCCTGCTGACGAGAAGCGCCTTGGCACAGCTGGCCGGCCTGTTCTTCCTGCTGGGTTTCCTGCCTGCCCAGTGGCACGCTTTCAAGATTGGATCTACCGAACCACAAGCCAGAATGCTGGCTGCCCTGGCCCTGGAAATGGGCGTAGAGGACAACGACACCATCCAGCACATCTATCCATCCTATCAGCAGGCAGTTGCTTTCTCCGAAGAAGCTCGGCGGCTGAACGAATCGATCTTCGCCAATGATGCGATCAAGGATGTTGGGCAATCCATCGGTCATACCCTGGACACTCACGGAACAAGCGTTTGCCAGGGCAGCATTGAGCACCTGGTAGAAATCAACGGAACTCCGGAGTACCGGCGAATAGAAGGCCGGCTGTTTTCTCCGGACGCCGGGCAGTCTCCCCGGAAGGTCTGGATAGTCGACTCCCAGGGCCTGATTGCCGGTTATGCATTGGCAAATACACCACGTCCGTATTTGGCAAAGTTGTTAAATCATCACGAGGACTGGGGTTTCACCGGTTACGTAAAGGCTTCGGCCAGCACCGGCCCGCTACGGCTGCAAGGAGAAAACCCGAGTTGCACCATCCAATCGCAGAACTGACCTCAACCAACTGATCCTTTCCTATGAATGCTCCCATGGACCAAGCACAGGCGATGCAACGGCCGTTCTCCACCTCGCTCACCGACCGAGGTAAGGTCGCCCTCTATCTGGGCGTCACTTTGGCACTGCTGGTGTTGCTGGCCCTACGCATAGGCAACCCCAACCTGATCACGGCCTCGCTCTGGGCCGAAGACGGTCGGGTATTCATCGAACAGGCAAACCGCGGCCTGGAATCGGTGTGGACCGTCTATGCGGGCTACATCCACCTGTACCCCCGCCTAGTGGCCCTGATCGCCAAGGCCGCCCCACTGCTGTCGACGCCCCTGATTTTCAATCTTGCCTGGCTCTGCGCATACCTAGCCGCGGCATGGGCACTGTTGCACTATGCCCTGCGGCATACCCGCAGCCCATTGATCGCTACCCTGCTCTGCCTGGCATTCAGTTGTACCCCGCAAACCGGTGAAACCCTATTCACCCTGACCAACTCGCAGTGGTATATCGGCACCGCGCTACTGCTCTATATGTGCCACTGGGACAGAAAGCACCTTGGCCTTGTCGGCAATCTGTTGCTGGCGGTAGCTTGTCTGACCGGACCGTTCGTCCTCCTGGGCCTGCCATTCGCACTTTATATTGCTGTGATCTCTGGCGGCCAAGCGAAGAGCCGAATCTCCTATGCAATCCTGCTGATCGGCGCCTGCATACAAGCCACGGCGCTGGCGTTGAACGGACGGCCAAACATGGCGGCCTCGTTTGACCCGAACCTGTTGCACTGGCTTCGCCCGGTCCAGGCCTACTTCTGCTTTGGCAAATCGAGCTCACTGGCCATCGTCCTGTCCCTGGGCTTTTGGACAGCGGGAATACTGGCCATCCACCATAGCTGGCGGCAATTGCATCAGAATCAGAAACACACCCTGGTCGCATTGTTCCTGGTAGTCATGACTTGCCTCCTGGCCGGTCTTAGCACCGCCAAGCACGAGCCCCAGGTTCTGAGTCCCCTGGGCGGGGGCGCACGCTACTTCCTGATCCCCTACGCGCTGAGCTTCATGGCGATTGCCGCCTGTCTGTCACGCAGCCCACGGCACGGGCTCGTGGTACTTACCACGTTCGCATTGATCTCGTACCTGCTCTTCAGCACCGTCGATAGAGGAGAACTCCAGTGGAAAGCCTACGCCCGCTTCGCGGAACAGGCCCCGGACATTTCCATCCCATTGGCTCCCAAGCTCCAGAGCTTCCCGGGCTGGAGCGCATACCCAATGCGCGCGCGCTACCCCGGCGAAAGCCATGACATAGACCTCACGCAATTGTCTCTGCGGGGCTTGCAGCGTTCGCCGGCAAGAAACGAGCTCATCTCTACCGATACGGACAATCAAGTCAGCTTCCGTCTGGACCAGTGCAAGGGCAGTCGCTACGTCGGATTGCTGGTCGACACCGAACGTCCCGGAGCGGGAGGCATCCAGGTCTACTGGGGAACTAACTACGGCTTCAGCGAGCGACACTCCCTGCAACGCTACTATCCGGCAGGACACGTGGTCGCCCAACTGGCGTTCCGCAAGTCCCGCGGAGACGATACCGTTCGTATAGACCTTTCCGAATCCCTCGGGACACTCCGATTGAACCGGATCCAGGCCTATTGCCTGGACAAGGCCCACTGACGTCAGGCATTGCCCCTATTCAAGAAACGAGGCACCACGAGTAATGCAAAGGAAAATCCTCCTCCCCGGCGGAGCCGGCCTGGTCGGCCAGAACCTGGTCGCCCAGCTCAAGGAACGCGGCTACACCAACCTGGTGATCCTCGACAAGCACCGCGCCAACCTGGACATCCTGCGCAGCCTGCACCCCGAGCTGACCATCGAGTACGCCGACCTCGCCGAAAGCGGCGACTGGGAGAAGCACTTCGAAGGCGCAGACACCGTGGTCATGCTGCAGGCCCAGATCGGTGATCCCAACCCCGAGCCCTTCGTGCGCAACAACATCACCTCGACCGAGCGCATCCTCGAACTGATCAAGCGCTACGAGATTCCCTATACCGTGCACATCAGTTCCTCGGTGGTGGAATCGGTCGCCGACGACCACTACACCAATACCAAGAAGGAACAGGAACGCATCGTCCTCGAGAGCGGGATCAGCTGCGTCGTACTGCGCCCAACCCTGATGTTCGGCTGGTTCGACCGCAAGCACCTGGGCTGGCTGTCGCGCTTCATGCAGAAGGTGCCGGTGTTCCCGATCCCCGGCGATGGCCGCTACATGCGCCAGCCGCTGTATGCCGGCGACTTCAGCAGCATCATCGTCAGCTGCATCGAGTCGCGCATCGCCGGCCAGGTGTACAACATCACCGGCCTGGAAGAGATCGACTACATCGACATCATCCGCACCATCCGCAACACCACCGGCGCCAGGTGCCTGTTGCTGAAGATTCCCTACAGGCTCTTCTACGTGCTGCTGAAGATCTGGGCCCTGTTCGACAAGAACCCGCCCTTCACCGCCGATCAGCTCAAGGCCCTGGTGGCCCGCGACGAGTTCGAAGTCATCGATTGGCCGGGTATCTTCCAGGTCCGCCCCACGCCGTTCGCCAAGGCGGTGGAGGAAACCTTCAAGCACCCCACCTACAGCAAGGTCGTACTGGAATTCTGATGAAGGACAATCAACGCATCGCCGTGCTCGGCGCAGGTCCGATGGGCCTGGCCGTCGCCTACCAACTGGTCAGGGACGGCCATCGCCCGGTGATCTTCGAGGCCGACGATCGGGTCGGCGGCATGACCGCCCACTTCGACTTCGGCGGCCTGTCGATCGAGCGCTACTACCATTTCCACTGCATCTCCGACCACGCCTTCCTCAAGGTGCTGGACGAACTCGGCCTGGCCGACAGGATGCACTGGGTGGAAACCAGAATGGGCTATTGGTACCAGGGCAAGGTGCAGCCCTGGGGCAACCCGTTCGCCCTGCTGAAATTCTCGGGCCTGAGCTTCATCGCCAAGTTCCGCTACGGCCTGCACGCCTTCCTGTCCACCAAGCGCAACGACTGGCGTCCGCTGGACCATGTCGAGGCGACCGGCTGGATCAAGCGCTGGGTGGGTGCCGAAGCCTATGAGGTACTCTGGCGCCGGCTGTTCGACTACAAGTTCTACGACTATTCGGACAACCTCTCGGCGGCCTGGATCTGGAGCCGCATCCGCCGTATCGGCCGCTCCCGCTACAACCTGTTCAAGGAGAAGCTGGGGTACCTGGAGGGGGGCTCGGAGACCTTGCTGCATGGCCTGCGCGACTACATCCAGCAACATGGCGGCGAGTTCCGCCTGGGAACGCCGGCAAGCAAGGTCGTGATCGAGAACGGCAAGGTCAGTGGCGTGGAGGCTGGTGGCGAATTGCATACCTTCGACAAGGTCGTCAGTACCATTCCGTTGCCTTATGTGCCACGACTGATGCCGGATCTGCCGACAGTGACCCTCGACGCCTTCCGCTCGGTGAAGAACATCGCCGTGGTCTGCGTCATCGCCAAGCTGCGCAAGGCGGTAACCGAGAACTTCTGGCTCAACACCAACGACCCCGAGATGGACATCCCCGGCCTGGTGGAATACAGCAACCTGCGCCCGCTGGATCAACACATCGTCTACGTCCCCTTCTACATGCCCGGTGAACATCCCAAGTTCCAGGAGCCGGACCAGGCATTTCTCGACAAGGTGAAACGCTACCTGCAGAAGATCAATCCGCAGCTCACCGACGCCGACTTCCTGGAAATGCGCGCCAGCCGCTACCGCTATGCCCAGCCCATCTGCGACCCGGGCTACCTGGAGCACCTGCCGCCAGTCGAGTTGCCGGTACGCGGCTTGTGGGCGGCGGATACTTCCTACTATTACCCGGAAGACCGCGGCATCTCGGAGAGCATCGACTTCGGCCGCAAGATGGCCAGGCAGGCAGCGGAGAAATGATCAGGCACTTCTTCTCCATGCAGTTCCTCACGTTCATCGGCGTGGGCGTCACCGCAGCGCTGGCGAACTGGTGCAGCCGCTATGCCCTCAGCAAGGAACTGAACTACTCGCTGGCGGTGCTCCTGGCCTACCTGGTCGGGATCAGCGTTGCCTTCCTGCTCAACCGACGCTTCGTCTTTCCCGGTTCGCCGCGTCCCATAGCAGCCCAGGCCAGGGAGTTCCTGCTGGTCAACATCGCCTTCATGCCGGTGGTCTGGGTGGCAGCCCTGGGCTTTCGCTACCTGTTCCGCCAGGCAGGCCTGGAGAACATCGCCGACGGCCTGGCCCACGCCATCTCCCTGGCCGTTCCGGCCTTCGCCACTTTCCTCATCTATAAATTCTTCACTTTCGGCGGGGCAAAGCAGGAAGGCGGCATCAGCAAACAGTAATGGGGAAGAGCGATCTCGGAAGCTCCTGGCGGAAATCCCGCCGAAGACCCCGACGCATAGGCGGAATCTTGCCGATACCGTCTCGATCCGCTCGCTGAAGCCCAGGCAACACGGCCACTCCAGCGCCCCTCGCCGATGGCACGGAGCTTGCGGTACACCGCCCCGGTGCCTTGCGCATCCCTCTCGCTCCGACCCCGCGTCGTGGCGCCCGGCGGGCCACAAGCCCGGCGGTGTCTCTCCGGCCATCCGGCCATGGCGCCCTTCTTCCCTGGGGGGCGCCGCCCGTGTAGCGACCCTGTGCGGGCAACGCTCGATAAGCAAGAAAGCCAGGCCCGACCACCATGTCGGGCTTTTTTCTGCCTGGCATCCGGCCCGCAATAACTTCTGACAGATTTTCCTGATGAGGGCCCCGACGCAGGAACCCATTCACACCATCAATAAAAAGCCGGACGGTCACCGAAACGCCATCCGGATTTCACATGAATCCCCTCTAAATCAGGCGATCTCGGCAAACCTCTCCTATCGTTCTTCTTCAAGCGGACCGACACCGCTGCGCAGTTGGAAACATTTGTTAGCAGGCTATTGATTTAGGTCAGGGGGTCCCCTGACAGTCGGCGCCTAATGACTACACTCTCCAACTCCTATAGGGAGATTCCGAAAATGTCGCAAGAAAGCAGCCAAAAACTACGACTTGGGGCACTAACCGCTCTGGTCGTCGGATCCATGGTCGGCGGGGTATCTTCTCTCTTCCGCAAAACATGGCCGCCAGTGCAGACGTCGGCGCCATTCTCATCGGTTGGGCCATCACCGCGGTCGGCATGCTGACCCTGGCCTTCGTCTTCCAGACCCTCGCCAACCGCAAGCCCAACCTCGACGGCGGTGTGTATGCCTACGCCAAGGCCGGTTTCGGTGACTACATGGGCTTCTCCTCGGCCTGGGGTTACTGGATCAGCGCGTGGCTGGGCAACGTCGGCTACTTCATGTTGCTGTTCAGCACCCTGGGCTACTTCTTCCCGGTCTTCGGCAAGGGCGACACCATCCCGGCGATCATCGCCGCGTCGGTGCTGCTATGGGCCCTGCACTTCCTGGTGCTGCGCGGGATCAAGGAAGCGGCGTTCATCAACACCATCACCACCATCGCCAAGATAGTGCCGCTGTTCCTGTTCATCCTGATCTGCCTGTTCGCCTTCAAGCTGGACATCTTCACTACCGACATCTGGGGCCTGAGCAATCCCGACCTGGGCAGCGTGATGAACCAGGTGCGCAACATGATGCTGGTCACCGTGTGGGTGTTCATCGGTATCGAGGGCGCGAGCATCTTCTCCTCCCGCGCGGAAAAACGCAGCGACGTCGGCAAGGCCACGGTCATCGGCTTCATCACCGTGCTGCTGCTGCTGGTGCTGGTGAACGTGCTGTCCATGGGCGTGATGACCCAGCCGGAACTGGCCAAGCTGCAGAACCCGTCGATGGCGCTGGTGCTGGAGCACGTGGTCGGCCACTGGGGCGCGGTGCTGATCAGCGTCGGCCTGTTGATCTCCCTGCTCGGTGCCCTGCTGTCCTGGGTGCTGCTGTGCGCCGAGATCATGTTCGCCGCGGCCAAGGACCACACCATGCCGGAGTTCCTGCGCAAGGAGAACGCCAACCAGGTGCCGGCCAACGCCCTGTGGCTGACCAACATCTGCGTGCAGGTCTTCCTGGTCATCGTCTTCTTCACCTCGGGCGACTCCAGCGGCATGGACCCGTACACCAAGATGCTGCTGCTCTCCACCTCGATGATCCTCATCCCGTACTTCTGGTCGGCGGCCTACGCGCTGCTGCTGACGGTGCGCGGCGAGACCTACGAGCAGGACGCGAGCGAGCGCAACAAGGACCTGATCATCGCGGGCATCTCGGTGATCTACGCCGTCTGGCTGATCTACGCCGGTGGCCTGAAATACCTGCTGCTGTCGGCGCTGCTGTACGCACCAGGCGTCATCCTCTTCGCGAAAGCGAAACGTGAAGTCGGTCAACCGATCTTCACCAACGTCGAGAAGCTCATCTTCGCAGGTGTCGTGATCGGTGCCCTGATCGCGGCCTACGGCCTCTACGACGGTTTCCTCACTCTGTGACATCACTGGAGACACTCATGAGCACGGAAAAAACCAAACTTGGCGTCCACTCCGAAGCTGGCAAATTGCGCAAAGTGATGGTCTGCTCGCCCGGTCTTGCCCACCAACGCCTGACCCCTAGCAACTGCGACGAGTTGCTGTTCGACGACGTGATCTGGGTTAACCAGGCCAAGCGCGACCACTTCGATTTCGTCACCAAGATGCGCGAGCGCGGCGTCGACGTCCTGGAAATGCACAACCTGCTGACCGAGACCGTCCAGAACCCCGAAGCGCTGAAATGGATCCTCGATCGCAAGATCACCGCCGACAGCGTCGGCCTGGGCCTGACCCAGGAGCTGCGTGCCTGGCTGGAAGGCCTCGAGCCGCGGCGACTGGCCGAATTCCTCATCGGTGGCGTGACCGCCGACGATATCCCGGAAACCGAAGGCTCCAAGCCGCTGAAAATGTTCCGCGACTACCTGGGCCACTCCAGCTTCCTGCTGCCGCCGCTGCCCAACACCCAGTTCACCCGCGACACCACTTGCTGGATCTACGGCGGCGTCACCCTGAACCCGATGTACTGGCCGGCGCGTCGCCAGGAAACCCTGCTGGCCACCGCGATCTACAAGTTCCACCCGGAATTCACCAACGCCGAATTCGAAGTCTGGTACGGCGACCCGGACAAGGACCACGGCTCCTCCACCCTCGAAGGCGGCGACGTCATGCCCATCGGCAATGGCGTGGTGCTGATCGGCATGGGCGAGCGGACTTCCCGCCAGGCCATCGGCCAGGTCGCCCAGTCGCTGTTCGCCAAGGGCGCCGCGGAGAAAGTCATAGTCGCCGGCCTGCCGAAATCCCGTGCGGCCATGCACCTGGATACCGTGTTCAGCTTCTGCGACCGCGACCTGGTCACCGTCTTCCCGGAAGTGGTCAAGGAAATCGTCGCCTTCACCCTGCGCCCGGACGAGAAGAGCCCCTACGGCATCAACGTGCAGCGCGAGGAGAAGGACTTCATCAGCGTGGTCGCCGAGGCCCTGGGCCTGAAGAAACTGCGCATCGTCGAGACCGGCGGCAACAGCTTCGCCGCCGAGCGCGAGCAGTGGGACGACGGTAACAACGTGGTCTGCGTCGAGCCCGGCGTGGTCATCGGCTACGACCGCAACACCTACACCAACACCCTGCTGCGCAAGGCCGGCGTGGAAGTCATCACCATCAGCGCCGGCGAGCTCGGCCGCGGCCGTGGCGGCGGCCACTGCATGACCTGCCCGATCATCCGCGACCCGATCGACTACTGATCGCCGAAGCCCACCCTGCCCAACGCGGCGGCCCCAGCCAGGGCCGCCCGCCCCGCCAGCCACAAGCTGTACTGACGAGGGCCGAGATTCCATCCCACAAGGAGAAAGAACATGGCTTTCAACATGCACAACCGCAACCTGCTCAGCCTGATGCACCACAGCACCCGCGAGTTGCGCTACCTGCTCGACCTGTCCCGCGACCTGAAACGCGCCAAGTACACCGGCACCGAGCAGCAACACCTCAAGGGCAACAACATCGCCCTGATCTTCGAGAAGACCTCCACCCGCACCCGCTGCGCCTTCGAGGTCGCCGCCTATGACCAGGGCGCCAATGTCACCTATATCGACCCCAATTCCTCGCAGATCGGCCACAAGGAGAGCATGAAGGACACCGCCCGGGTGCTCGGCCGCATGTACGACGCCATCGAGTACCGTGGCTTCAAGCAGGAAATCGTCGAGGAACTGGCGCAGTACGCCGGCGTGCCGGTGTTCAACGGCCTGACCGACGAATACCACCCGACGCAGATGCTGGCCGACGTGCTGACCATGCGCGAGCACAGCGACAAGCCGCTGCACGACATCGCCTACGCCTACCTGGGCGACGCCCGCAACAACATGGGCAACTCCCTGCTGCTGATCGGCGCCAAGCTCGGCATGGACGTGCGCATCGCCGCACCGAAAGCGCTGTGGCCGAGCGACGAACACGTCGCCGCCTGCAAGAAATTCGCCGAGGAAAGCGGCGCCCGCATCCTCCTCACCGAGGACCCGAAGGAAGCCGTCAAGGGCGTGGACTTCGTCCACACCGACGTCTGGGTGTCCATGGGCGAGCCGGTGGAAGCCTGGGGCGAGCGCATCAAGGAACTGCTGCCCTACCAGGTCAACATGGACATCATGAAAGCCGCCGGCAACCCGCGGGTGAAATTCATGCACTGCCTGCCGGCGTTCCACAACAGCGAGACCAAGGTCGGCCAGCAGATCGCCGCCCAGTACCCGAACCTGAAGAACGGCATCGAAGTCACCGAAGACGTCTTCGAGTCCCCCTACAACATCGCCTTCGAGCAAGCGGAAAACCGCATGCACACCATCAAGGCGATCCTCGTTTCGACCCTCGCCGACATGTGATCGACGAATGCGCATCCCGGGCCACGTCTGCTGGCCCGGGGGCGTTTTCACTCTCAGGAGGAAATGACTATGCGTATCGTCGTCGCATTGGGCGGGAACGCCCTGCTGCGTCGTGGCGAACCCATGACTGCGGACAACCAACGCGAAAACGTACGGATCGCCGCCGAACAGATCGCCAAAGTGGCGCCTGGCAATGAACTGGTGATCGCCCACGGCAACGGCCCGCAAGTGGGCCTGCTGGCCCTGCAGGGCGCCGCCTACGACAAGGTCACGCCTTACCCGCTGGACGTCCTCGGCGCCGAGACCGAGGGCATGATCGGCTACATGATCGAACAGGAAATGGGCAACCTGCTGCCCTTCGAAGTGCCCTTCGCCACCATCCTCACCCAGGTCGAGGTGGACGCCAAGGACCCGGCCTTCCAGAAACCGACCAAGCCGATCGGCCCGGTCTACGCCAGGGAAGAAGCCGAAGCCCTGGCCAAGGAGAAAGGCTGGAGCATCGCCCCGGACGGCGACAAGTTCCGCCGCGTGGTGGCCAGCCCGCGGCCCAAGCGCATCTTCGAGATCCGCCCGGTGAAATGGCTGCTGGAGAAAGGCACCATCGTCATCTGCGCCGGCGGCGGCGGCATCCCGACCATGTACGACGAGTCCGGCAAGAAGCTCTCCGGCGTCGAGGCGGTGATCGACAAGGACCTGTGCTCCTCGCTGCTGGCCCAGGAACTGGACGCCGACATCCTGATCATCGCCACCGACGTGGACGCGGCCTACATCGACTGGGGCAAGCCAACGCAGAAGGCCATCGCCCAGGCCCACCCGGACGAACTGGAACGCCTCGGCTTCGCCGCCGGCTCCATGGGCCCGAAGGTCCAGGCCGCCGCCGAATTCGCCCGCGCCACCGGCAAGGACGCGGTGATCGGCTCGCTGGAAAACATCGTGGCCATCACCCAGGGCAAATCCGGCACCCGCGTCAGCACCAGGAAGCCCGGCATCGAGTACCGCTGAGCCCGCACTGCAACCCCGCCCGGGAGCCGTCCTGGCTCCCGGCGTCTTCGCGCAGCCGCGCGAGCGCCCCCATCCATGCAAGTTCGTCGCCTTTCGCCGTCAATCCCTGGCCAAAAGCGTGACTCGACAGTCATCATCCTCGTCAGCATAAGCATTCCAATCACAGAGCCGCCGCCGGGCTTGTGCCCCCGATCCGTGATGCCGCCTTTCAGCGCCTCGCGTGCAACCTGGTCGCGCCATCCGGTCCTGTACAGGACGGGCCTATATGAAGGAGTTTGCGAGAGATGTCTCGACTACCGGTCATCGTTGGTTTTGGTGGGTATAACGCCGCGGGTCGCAGTTCCTTCCACCACGCGTTCCGCCGTACCGTCCTGGAGTCCCTGGACGCGGCCGCCCGCCAGGAAACCCTCGCCGGCCTGGCGGTGATGATGAAGCTGGTCAGGTTCGAGGACGGCCACTACCTGGACGCCGCCGACGGCGCGCGCCTGGACCTGGCCGCCATCGAGCAGCGGCATGCCGCGCAGATCCTCGGCTCCACCCTGATCCGCCGCATCGAGAAGCAGTACTTCGACGTCGATGCCGCGCACTGGCACAAGAACCTCACCCTGGAAGCCAGCGATGCCCAGCCGCTGAGCTTCACCACCACCCGCAAGCAGCTGCCCGAGCCGCTGCCGGCCAACTGGTCGGTGGAAGAGTTGGCCGACAACCAGGTGCGCGTGACCCTCCACGACAGCGTCGAGGTCAAGGTCGACAGCTACCGCGAGATGCCGGTGAAGTCCGCCGGCCAGTTGCCCACCGGCTTCGAGCCGGGCGAGCTGTACGCCTCGCGCTTCCACCCGCGCGGCCTGCAGATGGCCGTGGTGGGCGCCACCGACGCCATCCGCTCCACCGGCATCGACTGGCAGCGCATCGTCGACCGCGTGCAGCCCGACGAAATCGCCGTGTTCTCCAGCAGCATCATGAGCCAGCTCGACGACAACGGCTTCGGCGGCCTGCTGCAGTCGCGCCTGAAGGGCCACCGCGTCAGTGCCAAGCAGCTGCCGCTGGGCTTCAACAGCATGCCCACCGACTTCATCAACGCCTACGTGCTGGGCAGCGTCGGCCTCACCGGCAGCGTCACCGGCGCCTGCGCCACCTTCCTCTACAACCTGCAGAAGGGCATCGAGGCGATCACCTCCGGCCAGGCGCGGGTGGTGGTGGTGGGCAACAGCGAAGCGCCGATCACCTCGGAAATCGTCGAGGGCTACGCGGCCATGAGCGCCCTGGCCACCGAAGAAGGCCTGCGCAACATCGAAGGCCGCCCGGACGTGGACTTCCGCCGCGCCAGCCGCCCGTTCGGCGAGAACTGCGGCTTCACCCTGGCCGAATCCAGCCAGTACGTGGTGCTGATGGACGATGCCCTGGCCCTGGAGCTGGGCGCCGACATCCACGGCGCGGTGACCGACGTCTTCATCAACGCCGACGGCTTCAAGAAATCCATTTCCGCCCCCGGCCCGGGCAACTACCTGACCATGGCCAAGGCCGTGGCCGCCGCCATGCAGATCGTCGGCGAGGAAGGCGTGCGCCGCCACAGCTTCGTCCACGCCCACGGCTCCAGCACCCCGGCCAACCGCGTCACCGAGTCGGAAATCCTCGACCGCGTGGCCAAGGCCTTCGGCATCGCCGACTGGCCGGTGGCGGCGGTCAAGGCCTTCGTCGGCCACTCCCTGGCCACCGCCAGCGCCGACCAGCTGGTCTCCGCCCTGGGCACCTTCAAGTACGGCCTGCTGCCGGGCATCAAGACCGTCGAGACCTTCGCCGACGACGTCCACAAGGACCGCATCGCCCTGTCCACCAGGGACCGCAAGCGCGACGACCTCGACGTCTGCTTCATCAACTCCAAGGGCTTCGGCGGCAACAACGCCACCGGCGTGCTGCTCTCCCCGCGCCTGGCCGAGAAGATGCTGCGCAAGCGCCACGGCGCCGCCGCCTTCGACGCCTACCAGGCACGCCGCGAGCAAACCCGCGCCGCCGCCCGGCGCTACGAGGAGCAGGCACTCAAGGGCCAGTTCGACATCATCTACAACTTCGGCAACGACATGATCGACGACCGCGACATCCGCATCAGCGCCGAGGAACTGACGGTACCGGGCTTCGCCCAGCCGCTGGTGTACAGGAAGGACGAGCGCTTCGGCGACATGCTCGACTGAGGGCCGCGCCATCCCGTACCTTGGCGCGCTTCGGCCGGTTCTCGTGCACTTGTAGGAGCGCGCCCTGCGCGCGAATCGCGGGCAGGGCCCGCTCCTACGTTTCCAGGAAACACAGCTTTTCGTAGGAGCGAGCTTGCTCGCGAACACAGTCCGCCGCGGGGCTCATTCGCGAGCAAGCTCGCTCCTACGAAGAACACCTCGGCGCAACCGGCAAGACAGTTGCTCCTACGCTGTTTTCTGGGTTCCCGCGTTCGCGGGGGTATGAGGATGGTGCCTGGCTTCGACGCCGCTCAGGACAGCCCCCTCTCCCGCTTGCGGGAGAGGGTTGGGGAGAGGGCGCTCTTAAAGGGCATAGGTGTTCCCGCCAACGGCGTATAACCGCGAACGGTTATACGCCCTACGGTTGCGGGGAAGCACGATCGCAGGAGCGGACTCCGTCCGCGATCCCTAGTAGCTCCCCTGCCCCACCCCCAGCTCGAGGATGCTCGACTTCAGGTTCTCGAAGTCGTACTCGGTCAGCCCCACGTAATCCAGCACCAGGGCGCTGATGCTCTGCCACTCGTGGTCTTCCGGCTGGTTGCCCAGCACCCGGTGCGAGCCGCAGATGTGCTCGGCCATCTTGAGGATCGCCAGGAGGTTCTTCAGCTGGGTGTTGCGGCTGCTTTCCTCGCTGAATACCGAGAGCGCGTTGTGGTGGTTGGCGATGGCCTCGCAGACGTGCTCCGGCAGGCGCCAGGAGCGCGCGGTGAAGTAGCCGACCACGGCGTGGTTGGTGTTCAGCACGCGGTTCTCGGTATCCACCACGCGGCGTTCGTCGCTGGCGCTGGCGTAGGCCTCCTCCAGCACCGCCATGTAGTGCGGGAAGCGCTTGAGCATCAGCGGGATGCCGCAGTTGTGGAACAGGCCCAGGGCGTAGGCCTCGTCCACCGGCTCGTAGCCGATGCGCTTGGCCAGGGTCAGGCAGCTCATGGCCACGTCCTGGGCGGTGTCCCAGAAGCGGTTGAGGGTGACGATGGTGTCGTCGCTCATCTCGCCCTTGATCGACTGGGCGTTGATCAGGTTGATCACCGAGCGGCTGCCGAGCAGGTTGACCGCGCGCTGGATCGAGGTGATACGGTTGGCCAGGCCGAAGAACGGCGAGTTGACCAGCTTGAGCAAGGCACCGGACAACCCCGGGTCCTGGCTGATGAGCTTGGCGATGGCCTTCAGGTCAGGGTTGGGCATGACCTGTTCCATCTGCAGGTCGACCATGATCTGCGGTTGCGGCGGCACACTGATGCCCTGCAGGGTCTGGCGGATCTGTTCGGCGGAGAGTTCTTGGACCATGGGGACGGTCTGGAAAAGTTGACGGGGCGCACAGTTTACCCAGACGGAGCACTTCTGGAACTGCCGATTTAGACAGAACTTCATCGGCAGCCTCGGCACGAACTTTATGCTCGGCCGCCACGCCTGCGCGGCATCGGCAACCCCGGCGGGCAACGGTTATAATCTCGCTCTTTTTCCCGGAGCACCGCCATGACCCTGCCCAGCTTGCGTCTGAAAGCCAATGCCGAGCGCCGCCTGCGCGCCGGCCACCTGTGGGTCTACAGCAACGAAGTGGACGTCCAGGCCACCCCGCTGAACGCCTTCGCCGCCGGCGACCAGGCGATCCTCGAGATGGCCAACGGCAAGCCGCTGGGCGTGGTGGCGCTAAGCCCCAACAACCTCATCTGCGCACGCCTGGTCTCCCGCGATACCAAGCACGTTCTCGACAAGTCGCTGCTGGTTCACCGCCTCAACGTCGCCCTCAGCCTGCGCGATCGTCTCTTCGACAAGCCCTTCTACCGCCTGGTCTACGGTGACTCCGACCTGCTCCCCGGCCTGGTGGTGGACCGCTTCGGCGACGTGCTGGTGGTGCAGCTCGCCTCCGCGGCCATGGAGAAGCACCGCGACGACGTGCTCGCCGCCCTGCTGCAGGTGCTCAAGCCCAGCGCCGTGCTGTGGAAGAACGACTCCAGCGCGCGCGATGCCGAAGGCCTGGAGCGCTACGTGGAAAACGCCTACGGCGAAGTGCCCGAGTGGGTCGCCCTGGAAGAGAACGGCGTGCGCTTCGAGGCCCCGGTGCTGGCCGGGCAGAAGACCGGCTGGTTCTACGACCACCGCATGAACCGCGCGCGCCTGGCGCCCTACGTGAAAGGCAGGCGCGTGCTCGACCTGTTCAGCTACATCGGCGGCTGGGGCATCCAGGCCGCGGCCTTCGGCGCCAGCGAAGTGATGTGCGTGGACGCCTCCGGCTTCGCCCTCGACGGCGTGGAGCGCAACGCCACCCTCAACGGCCTGGCCGAGAAGGTCGCCTGCGTGGAAGGCGACGTGTTCGACGCCCTGCGCGAGCTGAAGGCCGCCGACGAGCGCTTCGACGTGGTCATCGCCGACCCGCCGGCCTTCATCAAGCGCAAGAAGGACCTGAAGAACGGCGAGGCCGCCTACCGCCGCCTCAACGAACAGGCCATGCGCCTGCTGAACAAGGACGGCATCCTGGTCAGCGCCTCCTGCTCCATGCACCTGCCCGAGGACGACCTGCAGAACATCCTGCTCGGCAGCGCCCGCCACCTGGACCGCAACCTCCAGCTGCTGGAGCGCGGCGGCCAGGGCCCGGACCATCCGGTGCACCCGGCCATCGCCGAAACCCGCTACATCAAGAGCCTGACCGTGCGGCTGCTGCCGAACGGCTGAAGCCAGCTGCAAGCTGCAAGCTGCAAGCTGCAAGCTGCAAGCAAGGATTGGCGCCCTGGCGCCGTCCACGCAAGCCAGCCCGACCGCCAGCCTTCCCCTGGCGGTCGGGGCGGGCGTAGAATCGGGGGATTCCTGCCATTTATCCCCCGGCGGACCTGTGAGCCCCCGGCCGAGCAGGCGGTGACCCCGCCACGCCCCGCGCCACCAACGCCCGTGCAACCTCATCTGCCGTTTGCATCCGGTGCGCCCGACGCTCACGATACGACTTAAAAGAGCCCGTCCGAGGTCTCGCCGGCCCGCGCCACCCGCTGCGTGCCGTCGCCATGACGACCCGGAAGGCTCCCATCGAGACCTGATTAGCCGCAGGAACCCGTCATGCCCGATTACCGCTCGAAAACCTCCACCCACGGCCGCAACATGGCCGGCGCCCGCGCCCTCTGGCGCGCCACCGGGATGAAGGACGAAGACTTCAAGAAGCCGATCATCGCCATCGCCAACTCCTTCACCCAGTTCGTGCCCGGCCACGTGCACCTGAAGGACCTGGGCCAGTTGGTCGCCCGCGAGATCGAGAAGGCCGGCGGCGTGGCCAAGGAATTCAACACCATCGCCGTGGACGACGGCATCGCCATGGGCCACGACGGCATGCTCTATTCCCTGCCGAGCCGCGAGATCATCGCCGACTCCGTGGAATACATGGTCAACGCTCACTGCGCCGACGCCATCGTCTGCATCTCCAACTGCGACAAGATCACCCCCGGCATGCTGATGGCCGCCCTGCGCCTGAACATCCCGGTGGTGTTCGTCTCCGGCGGGCCGATGGAAGCCGGCAAGACCAAGCTGGCCAGCCACGGCCTGGACCTGGTGGACGCCATGGTGGTCGCGGCGGACGACTCCTGCTCCGACGAGAAGGTCGCCGAATACGAGCGCAGCGCCTGCCCCACCTGCGGTTCCTGCTCCGGCATGTTCACCGCCAACTCGATGAACTGCCTGACCGAGGCCCTGGGCCTATCGTTGCCGGGCAATGGCTCGACCCTGGCCACCCACGCCGACCGCGAGCAGCTGTTCCTGCGCGCCGGGCGCCTGGCCGTGGAGCTGTGCCAGCGCTACTACGGCGAGGGCGACGACAGCGTGCTGCCGCGCAACGTCGCCAGCTTCAAGGCCTTCGAGAACGCCATGACCCTGGACATCGCCATGGGCGGCTCGACCAACACCATCCTGCACCTGCTGGCCGCAGCGCAAGAGGCGGAGATCGCCTTCGACCTGCGCGACATCGATCGCCTGTCGCGCAAGGTGCCGCAGCTGTGCAAGGTGGCGCCGAACATCCAGAAGTACCACATGGAAGACGTACACCGCGCCGGCGGCATCTTCTCCATCCTCGGCGAACTGGCCCGCGGCGGCCTGCTGCACACCGACGTGCCGACCGTGCACAGCCCTTCGATGAAGGACGCCATCGCCCAGTGGGACATCACCCAGACCCGCGACGAAGCCGTGCACACCTTCTTCAAGGCCGGCCCGGCCGGCATCCCCACCCAGACCGCGTTCAGCCAGAACACCCGCTGGCCGAGCCTGGACGACGACCGCGCCGAAGGCTGCATCCGCAGCGTCGAGCACGCCTACTCGGCCGAGGGCGGCCTGGCCGTGCTCTACGGCAACATCGCCCTGGACGGCTGCGTGGTGAAGACCGCCGGCGTGGACGAATCCATCCACGTGTTCGAAGGCAGCGCGAAGATCTTCGAAAGCCAGGACGCGGCGGTGAAGGGCATCCTCGCCGACGAAGTGAAGCCGGGCGACATCGTGATCATCCGCTACGAAGGCCCGAAAGGCGGCCCGGGCATGCAGGAAATGCTCTACCCCACCAGCTACCTGAAGTCCAAGGGCCTGGGCAAGCAGTGCGCCCTGCTCACCGACGGCCGCTTCTCCGGCGGCACCTCGGGCCTGTCCATCGGCCACGCCTCCCCGGAAGCCGCTGCCGGCGGCGCCATCGGCCTGGTGCAGGACGGCGACAAGGTGCTGATCGACATCCCCAACCGCAGCATCAACCTGCTGGTCAGCGACGAGGAACTGGCCGCCCGCCGCATCGAGCAGGACAAGAAGGGCTGGAAGCCGGCGCAACCGCGCGCCCGCCGCGTCAGTACCGCGCTGAAGGCTTATGCGTTGCTGGCTACCAGTGCGGATAAGGGGGCGGTGCGGAATAAGGCGTTGCTGGACGGCTGATAGGCAACTACCAATTAAAAGCCCGGCGCGAACGACTAATACCGATCAGTCAAGGAAAAACGCCGTTTCCTCTCTAGGGAAACGGCGTTTTTTGTTGGGCGTTGGGGTTAATGGTGTTGCGCCGCTTCGGCGGGCTCGGATGTTCCTCTGGAACTCCAACCTCAATCCGTAGGGCGCATAACGCGCTAGCGTTATCCGCCGTTATTCAACGGCGCCAGAGCTAATACGTTTTAAATTAACCTGCCGTACAGCCAGCAGGAATAAACTCTGCAGGCATTGCTGTACTCACAGCACACGTAAATCCCCCCGGTGTTTTAATAGAGCCATCCGTCTCATACTCGTTCACTGAGTAATTCAATGCCACCGATGCTGTAGCACCCAAGCGTCCCGGGTTGCGAATAGTGCACGTCATTCCAGTCCCTCCTACAGTGATGCCGGAACAGTTCGCAGTATTATTGGCAGGAAACCCCACACTAGCTAAGGAGGGAGTGCGCCCTGCACTCATATCCAATTCGAACTGCGCCTTGTGAGTAGCCAGATCAGCAAGTGCTGCTGCTGCCTTACTTCGAGCCACATAATCCTGATATGCTGGAATGGAGATTGCCGCCAGAATGGCAATAATCGCCACAACTATCATCAACTCAATCAGGGTAAAACCCTTCTGCAACGAACAGTATCTATTCATTTTTCAAACTCCATGAGTTATTTGTCTGTATTCACCAAGCTCTCCGGGAGACATCGGCAAAGTGAATTGAATGACTCTGGACAAGGCGAATATGTAGTCCATTTCCCCGATAGAAAGTTGAATTTTCTCTTGAACAAAGAGCCTCTGGACAGCATTCAAAAACATGACGTTCAGCGGCAGATTCTGACTACCGAACTTTCCATACCTGACAAATTTCGTCGCCCACCTCGCCAAGCCCTGCTCTATGGCACTGTGCGATCCCGCTCCCACCCCGTAAAATCCCGCTCTTTTTCCCGGACTGCCGCCATGAGCTTCCTCGAGAACCCCGTCACCGCCGACAAGGCCCAGCGCGACCTGGTCTACGGCCTGGAAGACCGCCCCGCCCTGCCCGTCACGCTGCTCGCCGCGCTGCAGCACCTGCTGGCGATCATCGTGCCCATCGTCACCCCCGGCCTGCTGATCTGCCAGGCGCTGGGCGTTTCCGCGCGGGACACCAACCTGATCGTGTCCATGTCGCTGGTCATCTCCGGCATCGCCACCTTCGTCCAGTGCAAGCGCTTCGGGCCGTTCGGCGCCGGGCTGCTGATCGTCCAGGGCACCAGCTTCAACTTCGTCGGGCCGCTGATCGCCGGCGGCGCGCTGATGGTCAAGCAGGGCACGCCGGTGGAACAGGTGATGGCGGCCATCTTCGGCGTGGTCATGGCCGGCTCCTTCGTGGAGATGGGCGTGTCGCGCATCCTGCCGTTCGTGAAGCGCCTGATCACCCCGCTGGTGACCGGCATCGTGGTGCTGATGATCGGCCTCACCCTGATCAAGGTCGGCCTGATCAGCATGGGCGGCGGCTTCTCGGCGATGGCCAACGGCACCTTCGCCAACGGCGAGAACCTGCTGCTGTCGGGCGTGGTGCTGGCGATCATCGTGGTGCTCAACCGCATCCCGGTGGTGTGGATGCGCAGCGGCGCCATCGTCATCGCCCTGGCCGTGGGCTACGTGCTGGCCGGCTACCTGGGCCGCCTGGACTTCACCGGCATGCACCAGGCCGCGCGGTTCCAGGTGCCGGTGCCGCTGCACTTCGGCCTGAGCTTCTCCTGGAGCCTGTTCATCCCCATGCTGGTGATCTACCTGGTCACCTCGCTGGAAGCCATCGGCGACGTCACCGCCACCAGCAAGGTCTCGAAGCAGCCGGTGGAAGGCCCGCTGTGGATGCAGCGGATCAAGGGCGGGGTACTGGTCAACGGCGCCAACTCGTTGCTGGCCGGCCTCTTCAACACCTTCCCCAGCTCGGTCTTCGCGCAGAACAACGGGGTGATCCAGCTGACCGGCGTGGCCAGCCGCCACATCGGCCTGTGGATCGCCGCGATGCTCATCCTCCTGGGCCTGTTCCCCAGCGTCGCGGGGGTCATCCAGGCGGTGCCCGAGCCGGTGCTCGGCGGCGCGGCCATGGTGATGTTCGGCGCGGTGGCCGCCTCGGGCATCAACATCCTCGCCAGCGTCCAGCTGGACCGCCGCGCGCTGCTGATCATCGCGGTCAGCCTGGCCCTGGGCCTGGGCGTGTCGCAGGTGCCGGAGTTCCTCGCGCACATGCCGGCGGCGCTGCGCAACGTGCTGGAATCCGGCGTCGCCACCGGCGGCATCTGCGCCCTGCTGCTGAACTGGTTCCTGCCGGAAACGCCGGCGGCCCAGGCCCGGCACTGAGCCCGCCACGACGCCACCTGCCGGTGGCGTCGTCGTTTATGCTGGGGGGCATGAGCACTCCCCTGCGCGTCGGCGTGATCGCCGACACCCACAACCTGCTGCGCCCCGAGGCCCTGGATGCCCTGCGGGGTTGCGAGCGCATCCTGCACCTGGGCGACATCGGCAAGCCGGGCATTCTCGATGCGCTACGCCAACTGGCGCCGCTGGACGTGGTGCGCGGCAACAACGACACCGAAGCCTGGGCCGCGGCGATCCCCGAGACCCTGGTCCTGGCGTTGGGCGGACTGCGCCTGTACCTGATCCACGACCTCAAGCAACTGGCCGTCGATCCGCGCGCGGAAGGCTTCGACGTGGTGCTGGCCGGGCATTCGCACAAGCCGTTGCAGGAAGTGCGCAACGGCGTGCTCTACCTGAACCCTGGCAGCGCCGGGCCGCGCCGCTTCAAGCTGCCGATCGCGCTGGCGATCCTGAGCATCGCGGACGGACAGGCCGCGGTGGAAATGATCACGCTGGGCTGAACGTAGGGCGAATAACCGTTCGCGGTTATCCGCCGCTACACCTTGCCCACGAGCCAACTCCGTGGCTGAACCCGAAGGCGCTTCGTGTTCGAACCCGCAACGCCCTTCGAGCAAGGTCAAACGGCGTATAACCGCGAACGGCTATACGCCCTACGGCACCAATAGCTGTTGAGCCAGGGCGTCGACCTGTTCCTGGCGTTCGCTCTTGTCCACCCGCTTGCGGCCATTCAAGGTCGACCACTCCGGGTGCGCCCGCGCCTTGCGCAGCGCCTCGGGCAGCTTGCCTTCGCGCCACTGCTTGTCTTCCGGTGAATCGACGCGGATCGCTTCCATGGCCGCGTGGCCGCGGGCCTGCAACGCTGCCAGCAGTTGCCGCTGGCGCAGGGCGAGCAGGCGCAGCACGCTGTCGTCCACCGAGAGTTCGCGCTGGCCCTTGAGCTTGCCGAGCAGGCGCTGGCCATAGTGACCCACGGTCTGCCAGGCGCCGCCGGCCAGGGCGCCGAGGGCGGTGGCGGCGCCCAGGGTCAGGCCGCCCACCAGCAGGTCGATGCCGGCGCCGGCCGCGGCGCCGGCAGCCACGCCGCCGCCCAGGCGCACGCCGAGCTGGCGCAGGGTTTCGGGGTTAAACAGGTCATCGCCCCAACGCCCGTCCAGCAGCGGCAGGTCGGCGGCGCGGGCATCGTCCTTGCGGAAGGCATAGAGGCGCAGCAGGGCCTGTACGCAGGCTTCCTCGCGCTTGCGCACGCGGTCGCGCAGGGCCTCGGTGGCCTTGCGGATGGCCTGGGCGTCGCCGGGCACCAGGTCGCGGCAGGCGGCGACATCCACCAGCAGTTCGGCGATCAGCTTGGCGCCGGCCTCGCGCCGCGCCACGGCCTGGGCCTCGTGGTCCTGGACCAGCCGCTCCAGCTGCGGGCGGGACTTCTCCAGCAGCAGCGCCAGGCTTTCGTAGAGTCGCCGTTCGCCGTCCAGCGGCGGCGCCACGCTGTCGAAGCGCACCAGGGCGTGCAGGCCCAGGCGCGACAGGGCCTCGCGCCACTGCTCCTCGCGGTGGTTGGCGCTGGCGACGAAGTTCAGCACCGGCAGCAGCGGCCGCGCGCAGCCGGCGAGCACTGCCAGTTCGTCGCGGTACTTGGCCAGCACCGGCTCGCGGGCGTCGATCACGTAGAGCCCGGCATCGGAGGCCTGCAACTGGCGCAGCACCTTGGCTTCCTGCTCGAAGCGCCCGCGCGCCTCGCTGCCGTCGAGGAAGCGGCGCAGCTTCTCCGGGCCGTCCAGGCGCTCGCCGGGGCGCTCCAGGGCGTCGAGGTAGTCGCTCAGGGCGATGGCGTCCTCCAGGCCCGGCGTGTCGTACAGCTCCAGCAGCGCCTCGCCGTCCACCGACAGGCGCGCGCCCTCGACGTGGCGGGTGGTGCTGGGGCGGTGCGAGACCTCGCCGAAACCGACGTCGCGGGTCAGGGTGCGCAGCAGCGAGGTCTTGCCGACGTTGGTATGGCCGACCACGGCCAGCCTGAGGGGCTCAGTCATGTCCGCTCTCCAGCCAGGCCAGGGGCGATGCGCCGCTGTGCGGCAGGTTCAGCTTGTCGATGGCGGCATGCCAGTCGGCCAGGCGGTCGCTGTCCAGGCCGATGCCCGCCGACGGCTGCAGCAGCCAGACGCGGGTGGCGCCGGCGCAGCGCGACAGCTCGGCGATCAGCGCCAGGGTGCCGCGGTCCGGCGAGCGCCGCGGGTCGCAGGCGATGGCCAGGCGCGCCGGCGGATAGCGGGTCAGTTGCTCCAGCAGGCGACGGCGTTGCGCGCCATCGTCCAGCACGCCGGCATCGGCCACGCCGGCCGGCAACTTCGGCGGCCAACTCTGGCTGTCGTCCAGTTCGATGGCCACCAGCAAGGCGCCCTCTGCGCTGGCCGCAGGGTTCTGCGCCTGCGGCTCGACCAGGCTGACTGGCGCGGCGTCGTTCACGCCCAGGCGCTCGCTGCCGGGCTGCAGGCGCTCGCGCAGCAGGCTGTAGCCCGGCAGCGAGAGGTCCAGGCGCAACGCCGCGCGGCCGCTGCGCCAGCGCCACAGGCAGAAGGCCCAGAGCAGCAGGCGCGGCAGCAGCCCATAGACCAGCAGGATGCCCACCAGCCAGCCGGCCCAGGCGTGGCGCGCGGCCTCGCTGGCCACCAGGGCGTCGCCGCTGGCGCGCACCAGGTCGCTGTCCGGCAGCGGGAAGCCCAGCAGCGAAGGCAACGCGCCCAGGCCCTGGGTAAGGAAGACGAAGGTGTCACCGCCAAGGATGGTGGTTTCCCAGACGAAGCCGTAGCGCCGCGTCGACAGCAATGCCAGCAGCACCACCAGGGCCGCGCCCAGGGCCAGCAGCCACAGGCCGTGGACCAGCATGCCCAGGGCCCAGCGCGTCAGGCGCTGGCGGCCGAGCAGCACCAGCAGCGACGGCGCCAGTTGCGCGGCGCGGGCATCGCGCGCCAGCTTGCCGCTCAGCCACAGCCACAGGCGGCCCAGGGCGCCGGCCGCCTCGCCGCCGCCGAGGGCGAAGCCGCAGGCCCAGCCCAGCAGCATCAGCAGGTCCAGGCCGAGCAGGCTGGCCAGGGCCCAGAACACGTTGACCGGGCGCTGGCCGTCACCCAGTGCGGCCAGCGCCAGGCCGGCGCCGCTGAGCAGGGCGAGGACGATCAGCAGGTAGAAGGCCAGTTGCGCGCCCTGTTTCCACAGGCGCAGGGCGCTGTCCAGCTGGTCGCGCCCGGCCAGCCACAGGGCGCGGTGCTCGATGCGCCGGGGCAGTTCGCCGCCGGCGGCGATGGCGCGGCGGTTGGCTTCGGCATCCTCCAGCGGGCCGGCCTGCTCCTCGCGCAGGCGCACGGCTTCGCACAGCCACAGTCGGTCGAAGGCGGAAGGTGGGGCGGTATCGCTCACGGGGTCTCCGGCGCTGGTTCCTGGGCGCAAGCATAACCGCTGCGCCGTGCCGCGTCCGCCCGCGGGGGTAACACCGGCGACCACCGACCGAACCAAGGAAGGGCTTACCCGGCGCGCGCACGGGTATAGGGTGCCAAAGCCAACCAGAACAACAACAACGAGGCCCGCCATGCCGCGCGTCCTGCCCTGCGCCCTGCTCCTGCTGGCCGCCGCCCGCGCGGCGGCCGTGGAAACGCCCCCGCCCCGGCCCTCCGACTGGGGCCCGGACACCCCGCTGATGCAGGCGGTGCCGCCGCGCCAGCTGGACGAGAAGGTTGGCCAGCGCGCCTCCGACAGCGACGAGTCGAAGCTGTGGATAAGCCACACCGACTTCCGCCTGCACGACGACATCGGCTTCTTCATCCGCCGCATGCTGATCCGCATGAGCTCGGTGGGGCCCAAGGGCACGCCGCTCATGCTCGACGACCCCAGGGCCATGGTGGCGCGCATCCAGGCCGGCGACATCTTCGTCGCCGACGCCACCCTCGCCACCCTGCTCAACGCCGAACTGCGCAGCGCCGACGCGCCGGTGCGCAACCTGGTGCTGAGCACCCGCAAGGACGGCCAGGAAGTGCACGGCGAGCTGCTGCGCAAGGGGCGCTGGCGGCCGCTGCGGATGCTCACCCGGATCGAGCAGGCCGGCCCGCTGAAGGTGGCCCTGGTGCCGCAGCGCATCTTCGTCGACGGCGTGGACGTCACCCCTTCGCTCAGCGCCGCCTCCATCGAGATGTCCGAGGTGCTGCAGCTGCACACCGCGCACATGCAACTGCTCGGCAACCGCATCCTGGTCGACCTCGACGGCCTGTTCCCGCCACCGCGCCTGGACTTCGCCGTGCGCAGCCTGAAGCTGGCCGACGGCGGCATGGACCTGCTGCTGGGCGAGGACCTGGCCGGCCTGCAATGGCCGCAGTTGCAGGCGCCGGAAAGCTACATGTTCATCCAGGGCGGCGACATCAAGATGGCCCGCACCATCCTGGTCAAGGCCTACGCCCTGTTCACCAGCCTCAGCCCCGGGCAGCCGCTGCTGTTCAACCTCTACGACTACCGCCGCCAGCTGCAGTATGGCGAGATCCGCCTGCGCCAGGACGGCATGGTGCACATCGCGGTGTCGCCGGTGAAGGCGCCGGCGCCGCAGGAGAAAGCCCTATGAAGCGCCTGCTGCCCCTGGTCCTCGCCCTGCCCCTGCTGGCCGCCGTTCCGGCCTGGGCGCAAACCGCCATCGACCGCCAGCAGCAGGAGCTGCAGCTGCTGCGCCAAGGCTGGTTCCAGCAGACGCCGCCGGAGGCCGGCCACGCCGCCAGCCGCCCGGGCGGGATTCGCGATTCCGGCCAGGACGGCGTCGGCCTGCTGCTGCATAACGTGGACATGTACTTCGAAGGCGGCATCGGCTTCCACAGCCCGCAGCTCAAGGGCTGGCTGCTGCCGCTGCAGGCCGGCGCGCCGGTGGACTTCGACCGCCCGCAGGACATGCGCATCCAGGTCACCGAGGGCGAGGTGATCCTCGACCCGCAGCAACTGGCCAACCTGTTCAACCAGCGCATCCTGGCTTATCCACAGAGCATGCTGCGCGACTTCGCCATGAGCGTGGACGGCGAGCGCCTGCTGGTCAGCGGCCAGGTGCAGCCCCTGGGCATCGGCCCCTGGCTGCCGCTGCGGCTGTCCGGCAGCGTGCGCCTGGAGGGCGACGAGATCCTCTACCAGCCGGACCAGGTCAAGGTCCTCGGCGTGCCGGCCTACGGCGCCATGAGCCTGGTCGGCCTGCACCTGGATTCGCTGGTCGAGCTGGAGCGCCCCGGCGCCCTGCTGCGCGACAACGCCATGCGCCTGAACTACCACCAGGTGTTCCCGCTGGTGGGCATCGACGGCAAGGTCGACGCCGCCTGGCTCGACCAGCAAGGCCTGCACCTGCGCTTCGCCCGCCCGGCCGGCAGCCCGCCGCCGCGCTTCGATCCGCCCACCCTGGCCGGCCCCTCGTACATCTGGCTGCAGTCGGGCGACCTGAAGATCTTCGAGATCCTCATCACCTACGCGCAGGTGCTGCTCAAGGCCGAGCAGCCGGACCAGAGGCTGGTGTTCAACCTCAGGGACTACCGCAAGGTGCTGGCCACCGGCATCACCCAGGTCAACGAGGACGGCACCTTCTTCATGCGCGTGCCGCCCTATGCGAACGACGCGCCGGCCCAGCGGCTGGTATCCTCTGCCACCGATGGATCACCCTGAGCACATGACCGGAGCCACGATGTCCCAAGCCCCTTCCCGCCTGCCGCTGGCGATGATCGCCGCCCTCGCCGAGAACCGCGTGATCGGCATCGACAACCGCCTGCCCTGGCACCTGCCGGCCGACCTCAAGCACTTCAAGGCGCTGACCCTCGGCAAGCCGATCATCATGGGCCGCAAGACCTGGGACTCCCTCGGCCGCCCGCTGCCCGGCCGGCTCAACCTGGTGGTCAGCCGCCAGGCCGGCCTGCAGCTGGAAGGCGCGGAAGTCTTCACCTCGCTGGAGGCCGCGCTGCAGCGCGCCGACGCCTGGGCCCGGGAGGAGGAAGCCGAGGAGCTGATGCTGATCGGCGGCGCCCAGCTGTACGCCGAGGCCCTGCCCAGGGCCGAGCGCCTGTACCTGACCCGCGTGGCCCTGAGCCCGGTGGGCGACGCGCACTTTCCCGAGCTGGACGAAAGCCGCTGGCACCTGGCGTCCAGCATCGAGCATGAAGCCACGGCGGAAACGCCGGCCTATGCCTTCGAGGTCTGGGATCGCGCTTGAGGGGTGTCTGCCGGTGAGCACTGGGTCTGGGGTTGACTCCGGCCCTCTCCCCAACCCTCTCCCTGAAGGGAGAGGGAGCCGTTCGGAGTGGCTTGTAGGTCAGACACCATCCTTCCACCCCGTCACTCCCGCGAACGCGGGAAGCCAGAGACGTTGGGTTCGCGAGCAAGAACCAGGCGCCCCCTCGCTCCTACGAAAAGCGGCCGCTCCCTCAGTGGGTCGCCGGCTTCGCCGCCGCGCGGCGGTAGGCCCAGACCATCAGCGCGATGCCGCCGAGGATCATCGGCACGCACAGCAGCTGGCCCATGGTCAGCCAGTCCCAGGCCAGGTAGCCCGGGCCGCCGTTGCCGCCGGCGCCCTGGTCGGCATCCGGCAGGCGGAAGAACTCGACGAAGAAGCGGAAGCAGCCGTAGCAGAGGATGAACAGGCCCGAGACCGAGGCGGTCGGCCGCGGCTTGCGCGAGAAAATCCAGAGGATGGCGAACAGCACTATGCCTTCCAGGGCGAACTCGTACAGCTGCGAGGGGTGGCGCGGCAGCTGCGCGGGGTCGCTGTAGGGCGGGAAGATCATCGCCCAGGGCACGTCGGTGGGCTTGCCCCACAGCTCGGCGTTGATGAAGTTGCCGATGCGCCCGGCGCCCAGGCCGATCGGCACCAGCGGGGCGATGAAGTCCATCAGCTGGAAGAAGCTCTTGCCGTTGCGCTTGCCGAACCACCAGGTGGCCAGCATCACCCCCAGCAGGCCGCCGTGGAAGGACATGCCGCCCTCCCAGACCTTGAACAGGTTCAGCGGGTTGGCCAGGTAGAAGTCCAGCTTGTAGAACAGCACGTAGCCCAGGCGCCCGCCCAGCACCACGCCGCAGGCGACCCAGAACACCAGGTCGGAGAGCTTCTCCTTGCTCCAGGTCGCATCGAAACGGTTCAGCCGGCGCGAGGCCAGCAGCCAGGCGCCGCCGATGCCGATCAGGTACATCAGCCCGTACCAGTGGATCTTCAGGGGGCCCAGCGACACCGCGACGGGGTCGATCTGTGGATAGGGCAGCATCGCTTACTCCTAGGGTTTGATCAGGAAACTCATGCCGACGCAGAACATCAGCAGAGCGAACAGGCGCTTGAGCACCTTGGCCGGCAGGCGGTGCGCCAGGCGCGCGCCGATGCGGGCGAAGAACATGCTGGTGACGGCGATGCCCACCAGCGCCGGCAGGTAGACGAAGCCGAAGCTCCACTGCGGCAGTTCGGGCCGGTGCCAGCCGACCGCGATGAACGAAATCGCCCCGGCGATGGCGATGGGCAGGCCGCAGGCGGAAGAGGTAGCCACCGCCTGCTGCATGGAGACGCCGCGCCAGGACAGGAAAGGCACGGTCAGCGAGCCGCCGCCGATGCCGAAGATCGCCGAGGCCCAGCCGATGAAGCCACCCGCCGCACCCAGCCCGCTCTTGCCCGGCAGGCTGCCGCCAGCCTTGGGTTGCAGGCCCAGGGCCATCTGGATGGAGATGAGCACGGCGAAGGTGCCGATGATCTTCTGCAGCACCGGGCCCTTGATGGCCGAGGCGGTCAGCGCGCCCAGGGCGCTGCCGACGACGATGCCCACGGTCATCCACAGGAACACCGGCCAGAGCACCGCGCCGCGGCGGTGGTGCTCGAGGATGGAGTTGACCGAGGTGAAGACGATGGTCGCCAGGGACGTGCCCACCGCCATCTGCGTCAGCACTTCGACGGGGAAGCCATGGGCGGTGAAGCTGAACACCAGCACCGGGACGATGATCAGGCCGCCGCCGACGCCGAACAACCCGGCCAGCACCCCCGCGCAGGCACCCAGCACCAGGTAGAGAAGGAACTCCATGGAGACCTCGGGTGGCAAAAGCGGCATGGTACCGAAAATGCGCCGGCGACGGCAGCCGCCCGCGGCGCAACGGGCTTGCCGGGGCGGAACATGACGAAAATGTCATCTTCCGCCCTGCCCGGGTAACGCCGGCTATTGAGTTGCCACCGCCAGTTACCTACCCTGCCTGGACCACCACCGCAGGGCCCTGCCCCATGTGCCTGATCGTCCTTGCCTGGCGCCCCGGACACGCCATGCCGCTGATAGTCGCGGCCAACCGCGACGAGTTCTATGCCCGCCCCACCCTGCCGCTGGCGGCCTGGGAGGATGCGCCGGAGGTCTATGCCGGGCGCGACCTGGAGGCCGGCGGTACGTGGATGGGCCTGGGGCCTGGCGGGCGCTTCGCCGCCCTGACCAACGTGCGTGATCCGGGCCAGCCGCTGGGGCCGCGCTCCCGCGGCGAACTGGTGGCCGGCTTCCTGCGCGGCCGCCAGGCACCGCTGGCCTACCTCGCCGAGGTGCAGCGCCGCGCCAGCGAATATTCCGGGTTCAACCTGCTGGTCGGCGACGCCCGCCAGCTCTGCTACTTCAACCCCCGCGACGGCGGGCCACGGGAACTGCCGGCCGGGCTGCACGGCCTGTCCAATGCCACGCTGGATACGCCCTGGCCCAAGCTGCTGCGCGCCCGCGCCGCCCTCGAGGAGCACCTCGACGAAGCCGAGCCCGGGGCCCTGCTGGGGCTGCTCGGCGACCGCGAGCGCCCCGGCGACGAACGGCTGCCGGAAACCGGCGTCGGCCTGGCCACCGAGCGCCTGCTGTCCAGCGTATTCATCGCCAGCGCCAACTACGGTACCCGCGCCAGCAGCGTGCTGCGGGTGCATGCCGACGGGCGCCGGGAATTCATCGAACGCAGCTTCGGGCCGGAAGGGGCCCATCTGGGCGAGGTGCGCCTGCTGCTCGACGCCTAGGGCCCGCTACGGGGGAAAGCTCGCGCCTACGAAAGGCACCCGTAGGGCGAATAACCCCGGAGGGGTTATCCGCCGTTCCGAATGCCAATCCCGCGCGGGGGCCAACGGCGGATAACCGCGAACGGTTATGCGCCCTACGGGATCAGCCGTGAGGCACACGCTTCCAGCAGGCACGGACGGTCCCCTCTCCCGCTTGCGGGGGAGGGTTAGGGAGGGGGTTGCGGGTTCGTCCTACAGTTGCCGGGCGGCACGGTATTCCCTCCCGTAGGAGCGGAACTTTTCCGCGATAGCCGGAGGTTCCGGCGCGATTCGCGGATGAGATCCGCTCCTACGCCGCCCCACCCACGCCATCTCCATGTAGGAGCGGGCCCTGCGCGCGAAATCGCGGGCAGGGCCCGCTCCTACACCATGCACTGCGGCCTAGCATACCTCGATGGCGTCGCGCAGGCGCTTGGCCCGGTAGAGGGCATCGTCCAGGCGGCGCAGCAGGCCCTCCAGGGATTCGGCGCGGCGCATGCCGGCCAGGGCGAAGCTGGCGGTGAGGGGTTGCTCCAGGTCGCCGCAGGCCTCGCGGATGTGCAGGCGCAGGCGTTCGGCCAGGCGGGTGGCGGAGGCCACCGGGGTGTTGGGCAGCAGCACGATGAATTCCTCGCCGCCCCAGCGGGCGAAGCAGTCTTCCTCGCGCAGGGTCTGGCGCACCGCCTGGGTCACCGCCACCAGCACGCGGTCGCCGACAGGGTGGCCGAAGAGGTCGTTGATGCGCTTGAAGTGGTCGAGGTCGAACATCAGCAGGCTGACCTGTTGGTCGTGGCGCTGGAAGCGCTGCCACTCCTGCTGCAGGCTGCTTTCGAAGCGGCGCCGGTTGAAGATCTGCGTCAGCGGGTCGGTCTCGCTCAGGCGCACCGCCACCGCGGCCTGCTCGGCCAGGGCCAGGTTGGCCTGGCGCAAGGCTTCGGTGCGCTGTTCGACCAGTTGCTCGAGGTTGCGGTTGAGTTCGCGCAGTTCCTCGTTGCGCCGCTTCAGCTCCAGCTCGATCAGCTTGCGCTCGTGGATGTTGTGGTGGGCGCCGATCATCCGCGTGGCGCGGCCCTGCTCGTCGAATTCGACGAAGCGGCCGTGGTCCCTTATCCACAGGTACTCGCCATTGGCGCAGAGGCAACGGTACTCCTCGGCGTAGGCCGCCTGCCGGCCGTCCAGGTAGGCCTGGAAGCTGCGCATGACGCGGGGGAAGTCGTCCGGGTGGATCACCGAGTGCCAGGTGGCGACGTTTTCCGGCAGGCCGTCGACCGGGTGGCCGAGCATGCGGTACCAGCCCGGGCTGCGCTTGACGTCGTCGCTGCGGATGTCCCAGTCCCAGATGCCGTCGCTGACGATCTCCAGGGCATAGCGGAGGGTCTTCTCGATGGCTTCGCGGTCGCCCGCGAGCGCTTGCTGCTCGTCCATAAGCCTTCTCCCGGCAGTGCCGGTTGTACAGGGCCCCGGGGACGACTCAGCTCCGGGGAAGGCGGCGCGCCAGGTCAGCCCTGAACGGTCGCCGCGGGATTGATCACCCGGCCGAGGCCGAGGTTACGCAATGCCAGGTGCAGGGAGCTGTGGATCACCTGCGGGTTGTCGAAGGTCATCAGCTGGCCGAGCAGTTCGCGGGCCTTGCCCAGGGTGATCTGGCGCAGCAGCCACTTCACCTTGGGCAGGTTGGTGGCGTTCATCGACAGCGAGTCGAAGCCCATGGCCATCAGCAGCACCGCGGCCGCCGGGTCGCCGGCCATCTCGCCGCAGATGCTCACCGGCTTGCCTTCGGCGTGGGCGTCGTCGACCACCTTCTTCAGCGCCTGCAGCACCGCCGGGTGCAGGTAGTCGTAGAGGTCGGCCACGCGCGGGTTGTTGCGGTCCACCGCCAGCAGGTACTGGGTGAGGTCGTTGGAGCCGACCGAGAGGAAGTCCACCTGGCGCGACAGCTCGCGGGTCTGGTACACCGCTGCGGGGATCTCCACCATCATGCCGATCGGCGGCATGGGGATGTCCACGCCTTCGTCGCGGATCTCGCCCCAGGCGCGGTGGATCAGGTGCAGCGCCTCTTCCAGCTCGTGGGTGCCGGAGATCATCGGCAGCAGGATGCGCAGGTTGTTCAGGCCCTCGCTGGCCTTGAGCATGGCGCGCGTCTGCACCAGGAAGATTTCCGGGTGGTCGAGGGTGACGCGGATACCGCGCCAGCCGAGGAAGGGGTTGTCTTCCTTGATCGGGAAGTAGGACAGCGCCTTGTCGCCGCCGATGTCCAGGGTGCGCATGGTCACCGGCAGCGGGTGGAAAGCCGAGAGCTGCTCGCGGTAGATCGCCAGCTGCTCCTTTTCGCTGGGGAAGCGGTCGTTGATCATGAACGGCACTTCCGTGCGGTACAGGCCAACGCCCTCGGCGCCGCGCTCCTGGGCGCGGGCCACGTCGGCCAGCAGGCCGGTGTTGACCCACAGCGGCATGCGGTGGCCGTCGAGGGTTTCGCAGGGCAGCTCGCGCAGCGCGGCCAGGCCCTTGCTCAGTTCCTTCTCCTCGGCGACCACTTCGCCGTACTGCTTGACCAGCTGCGGCGACGGGTTGGTGTAGATCTCGCCATGGTAGCCGTCGACGATCAGGTCGATGCCATCGACCTTGGAATACGGCAGGTCGACCGCGCCCATCACCGTGGGGATGCCCATGGCGCGGGCAAGGATCGCCACGTGGGAGTTGCCCGAGCCAAGCACCGAGATCAGGCCGACCAGCTTGCCCTCGGGCACCTCGCCGAGCATCGCCGGGGACAGTTCCTCGCTGACGATGATGGTCTGGTCCGGGTAGGTCAGGTTCTGCTTACGCTCTTCCTGCAGGTAGGCGAGGATGCGCCGGCCGATGTCCTTGACGTCGGAGGCGCGCTCGCGCAGGTAGGCGTCGTCCATCAGCTCGAAGCGCGCGACGTGCTCCATCACCACCTGGCGCAGGGCGCCCTGGGCCCACTGTCCGGAGCGGATGATGCGCTTGACCTCCTGGCCGATGGAGGCGTCGTCGAGCATCATCAGGTAGACGTCGAACAGCGCGCGCTCTTCCTTGCGCAGCTGGGTGGCGAGCTTGCTGGAGAGGTTGCGCATGTCCTCGCGGACCGACTCCAGGGCCTGCTTGAAGCGCTCGACCTCGGCCTCGACGTCGTCGATGGGCTTGTCCGGGACCACTTCCAGGTCGGCCGGCGGCAGCACCACTACGGCCTTGCCCACGGCCACGCCGGGGGCGCCGGGCACGCCGACGAACTTGGCCTCCTGGATGCCCTTGCCAAGCTTGCCCAGGCCGCGGATCGAACCGGTGGCCTCGGCGTGGGCGATGACCCCGGCGAGCTGCGCGCTCATGGTCACCAGGAAGGCTTCCTCGCCCTCGTCGAACTGGCGCTTCTCCTTCTGCTGCACCACCAGCACGCCCATCACCCGGCGGTGGTGGATGATCGGGGCGCCGAGGAAGGAGGCGTAGCGTTCCTCGCCGGTCTCGGCGAAGTAGCGGTAGCGCGGGTGCTCGGAGGCGTTCTCCAGGTTCAGCGGCTCCTCGCGGGTGCCCACCAGGCCCACCAGGCCCTCGTTGGGGGCCATGCTGACCTTGCCGATGGAGCGCTTGTTCAAGCCCTCGGTGGCCATCAGGACGAAACGGTTGGTGTCGGCGTCGAGCAGATAGACCGAGCACACCTGGGTGCCCATGGCTTCCTTGACCCGCAGCACGATGATGCCCAGCGCCGCCCTCAGGTCCTTGGCGGCGTTCACTTCCTGGACGATCTTGCGCAGCGTGTTGAGCATGCTCAGGGCCTTATCTCCTATTCAGTCCCGCGCCAGCAGGCGCGGCGCCAGTTCCTTCAGGGCCCGCCGGTAGACCTCGCGCTTGAAGGTCACCACCTGCCCCAGGGGATACCAGTAACTCACCCAGCGCCAGCCATCGAATTCCGGCTTGCCGGTCACATCCATGCGTACCCGGTTCTCGTCGCCGGTGAGGCGCAGCAGGAACCACTTCTGTTTCTGGCCGATGCACAGCGGTTGGCTGTTGGTACGCACCAGCCGCTGCGGCAGACGATAGCGCAACCAGCCGCGGGTGCAGGCGAGAATGCGCACATCCTGCTCCTCCAGGCCAACTTCCTCGTTCAACTCGCGGAACAGCGCCTCTTCAGGAGTTTCCCGGGCGTTGATGCCGCCTTGCGGGAACTGCCAGGCCTCCTGGTTGATGCGCCGCGCCCACAGAACCTGACCGGCCTCGTTGGAGAGGATGATGCCGACATTGGGGCGAAAACCATCGGGATCGATCACGGCGGTACATCCTCGAAAACGCGTGTGCCCGCATTGTTCCACAAAGCCTGTGACAGCAGCAACGCGAGGCTTGGCGCGCATGGGCAGGGCAGGCAAAAGCCGTTACTCTAGGCGACTTTTCCGCTTTCGCAATCAACGGTGAACCATGGCGCGCCTGGCCCTCTTCGACCTCGACAACACCCTGCTGGCCGGTGACAGCGACCACAGCTGGGGCGAATGGCTGTGCCAGCGCGGCCTGGTCGACGCCGGCGAATACCAGGCGCGCAACGACGCCTTCTATGCCGACTACCAGGCCGGCACCCTGGACGTGTTCGCCTACCAGGCCTTCACCCAGGCGATCCTCGGCCGCAACAGCCTGGAGCAGCTGGCCACCTGGCATCGCCAGTTCATGGAAGAGATCATCGAGCCGATCATCCTGCCCCGCGGCGAAGCCCTGCTGGCCGAGCACCGCGCCGCCGGCGACCGCCTGGTGATCATCACCGCCACCAACCGCTTCGTCACCGGCCCCATCGCCGAGCGCCTGGGCGTGGAAACGCTGATCGCCACCGAGTGCGAGATGCGCGACGGCCTCTACACCGGCCGCACCTTCGACGTGCCCTGCTTCCAGGGCGGCAAGGTGACGCGCCTGCAGCGCTGGCTGCAGGAAACCGGCATGAGCCTGGACGACAGCTACTTCTATAGCGACTCGCGCAACGACCTGCCGCTGCTGGAAGTGGTGGCCCACCCGGTGGCTGTCGACCCGGACGAGGTCCTGCGCGCCACCGCCCAGGCGCGCGGCTGGCCGGTGCTCAGCCTGCGCGACTGAGCCGTCTCAGAAGCCCTTGTTGACCATCAGGTGGAAGATCGCCAGGAAGGCCAGGAACGCCGGCCAGCCCAGGGCGAACCACCAGCGCATGTAGAGGAAGGCCCGCGGCGGCAGCGCCGTGCCATCACGGTGCGCCGCCTCGGCCATGTCGCGCACGCGGATCTGCAGCCACACCACCGGCAACCAGCAGGCGCCGGCGAAGACGTACAGCGCCAGGCTCCACAACAGCCAGCCCGAGTCCAGCGGCCAACCGGCCAGGTGCGCCATGGCGGCGCCGCTGAGCGGCTGGAACACTGCCGTGGTGGCGATGAACAGCCAGTCGGCGGTGACCAGGTGGCGGAAAGTCACCCGGATCGCCTCCAGGTGGCCGCTGCGCCAGGCCCGCCAGGCGTAGTAGGCCGAGCCCAGGCCGGTGCCGAACAGCAGCGTGGAAGACAGGATGTGCAGGGTCTTGAGCAGCAGGTAGGGACTCATCGGCGCTCCGTCGCCGTCGATCTCACAGCGGCTTGGCCAGCATCAGCGCGAGTATCGCCAGCCAGCTGAGCAGGGCCAGGGCGAAGAACACCGCGCCGAAGCGCAGCTCGCGCACCACCCCCTCGGCCAGTGGCTCGCCGCTGTCGCGGGCGCTCGCCGCCAGGCGGCGGATGCGCCACAGGCGGCCGGTGAACAGCAGCCAGAAGATCGCCACCAGGATCAACAGGCAGGCGCTGGCCAGCAGCCAGGTCTGCCCCAGCGGGAGGCCGGCGCGGTGGACCATCTGCCAGCCGGTGAGCGGCAGGCTGGCCACGCAGCCGGCGACCAGCACCCAGGCGGCCAGGCCGATGCGCTGCAGCGCCTTGGCCAGCACGCCGGCATCCCCGCCACGCCAGCTGCGCCAGCCGTACCAGGCGAGGCCGGCGATGGCCAGCAGCGGCACGGCCACGGCGACGCCGTGGAGGATCTTGAGGGTCTGGTAGGTTTCCATGCGGGCGGTCCCTGTCGCGATTCGGGCTGTTCCCTCAGCCTAGCAGCGCTGCCGGCCGGCGGGTTGAGCTGGGACAGCGCGTGCCGCCCCGGCGTTCCCCACCCGGCCGCCCGGCCTCAGCCGAGGAACAGCTTGTAGGCCGGGTTGTCGGTCTCGTCCCAGTACGGGTAGCCGATTTCCTCCAGCGCCTGCGCCACCTTGTGGCGTTCCTCCTCCGGCACCTGCAGGCCGGCGACCACGCGGCCGTCGGCGGCGCCGTGGTTGCGGTAGTGGAACATGGTGATGTTCCAGCGCCCGCCGAGCTTGTTGAGGAAGTTGAACAGCGCGCCGGGGCGCTCGGGGAACTCGAAGCGGAACACCTGCTCGTCGCTGACCCGCGGCGAGTGGCCGCCGACCATGTGGCGGATGTGCAGCTTGGCCAGCTCGTTGTCGGTCAGGTCCAGCACCGGGAAGCCCTGCTCGCGCAACTGCTCGACCAGCACGGCGCGCGGGTCGCTGTCCGGGTGGGTCTGCACGCCGACGAAGATGTGCGCTTCGCTGTCGGTGTTGTAGCGGTAGTTGAACTCGGTGATCTGGCGCTTGCCGATGGCCTCGCAGAAGGCCTTGAAGCTGCCCGGGCGCTCGGGGATGGTCACGGCGATGATGGCTTCGCGCTTCTCGCCCAGCTCGGCGCGCTCGGCGACGTGGCGCAGGCGGTCGAAGTTGATGTTGGCGCCAGAGTCGATGGCCACCAGGGTCTGCCCGCGCGCGTTGTCGCGCTCGACGTACTTCTTGATCCCGGCCACCGCCAGGGCGCCGGCGGGTTCGGTGATGGAGCGGGTGTCGTCGTAGATGTCCTTGATCGCCGCGCAGATTTCGTCGGTGCTGACGGTGATGACTTCGTCGACGTAGCGCTTGCAGACGTCGAAGGTGTGCTGGCCGATCTGCGCCACCGCCACGCCGTCGGCGAACAGCCCGACCTGGCTCAGCACCACGCGCTCGCCGGCGGCCATGGCGGCCTGCAGGCAGTTGGAGTCGTCCGGCTCGACGCCGATGACCTTCACCTCCGGGCGCAGGTACTTCACGTAGGCGGCGATGCCGGCGATCAGCCCGCCGCCGCCCACCGGCACGAAGATGGCGTCCAGGCGCCCCGGGTGCTGGCGGAGGATCTCCATGGCCACGGTGCCTTGCCCTGCGATCACGTCCGGGTCGTCGTAGGGGTGGATGTAGACGTAGCCCTTCTCTTCCACCAGCTTCAGCGAATACGCCAGCGCCTCGGGGAAGGCGTCGCCGTGCAGCACCGCCTTGCCGCCGCGGGCGCGCACGCCCTGGACCTTCAGCTCCGGCGTGGTGCGCGGCATGACGATGGTCGCCTTCACCCCCAGCTCCTTCGCCGCCAGGGCCACGCCCTGGGCGTGGTTGCCCGCCGAGGCGGTGACCACGCCGCGCGCCAGTTCCTCGGGGCTCAGCTGCGCCAGCTTGTTGTAGGCGCCGCGGATCTTGAAGGAGAACACCGGCTGCAGGTCCTCGCGCTTGAGCAGCACCTGGTTGTCCAGGCGCTCGGAGAGGCGGCGGGCCGGTTGCAGGGGCGTTTCCCCGGCGACGTCGTAGACGCGCGAGGTGAGGATCTTCTTGACGTACTGTTCGAGCATCGGGGCGGGCTTCGCAGGGACGGGGCACAAAGCCGGCAGTCTACTCCAGTCGGCGGCCGGCGGGAGCGGCGAATCCACATTCGCCCGGCGGCCCCGCTATAATTCGCGCCCCAAGCCCCTTTGCCGGAACCCAGAGATGAACCAGGACCAGCTCAAGCAGGCCGTGGCCCAGGCCGCCGTCGACCACATCCTCCCGCACCTCGACAGCAAGAGCATCGTCGGCGTCGGCACCGGTTCCACCGCCAACTTCTTCATCGACCTGCTGGCCAGGCACAAGGCCGAGTTCGACGGCGCCGTGGCCAGCTCCGAGGCCACCGCCCAGCGCCTGAAGGGCCACGGCATCCCGGTCTACGACCTGAACAGCGTCAGCGAGCTGGAGTTCTACGTCGACGGCGCCGACGAGAGCAACGAGCGCCTGGAGCTGATCAAGGGCGGCGGCGCCGCGCTGACCCGCGAGAAGATCGTCGCGGCCGTGGCCAAGCGGTTCATCTGCATCGCCGACCAGAGCAAGCTGGTGCCGCTGCTCGGCGCCTTCCCGCTGCCGGTGGAAGTCATCCCCATGGCCCGCAGCCACGTGGCCCGCGAGCTGGTCAAGCTGGGCGGCGACCCGGTCTACCGCGACGGCGTGCTGACCGACAACGGCAACATCATCCTCGACGTGCACAACCTGCGCATCGACAGCCCGGTGGCCCTGGAAGAGAAGATCAACAACATCGTCGGCGTGGTCACCGTGGGCCTGTTCGCCGCGCGCCCGGCCGACCTGCTGCTGCTCGGCACCGCCGAGGGCGTGAAGACGCTCAAGGCCTGAGCCCCGGTGGCCGCCGTCCGGGCGGCCACCACCGGCCCTCTCAAGGGCCCCTGAAACTTTCCGTCGGCCGGCCGCCGAACGTCTACCCTGGGTCTGGGTATACGGCTCAGCACAGGAGGCAGCCATGTCCGCGAAATACCATCTGAAGAGGGCCAGCGACGGCCAGTTCCACTTCACCCTGCACGCCAGCAACGGCGAGGTCGTCCTCAGCAGCGAGCTGTACAAGGCCAAGACCTCGGCCACCGAGGGCATCGAGTCGGTGCGCAGGAACTCGCAGCGCGAGGGCGCCTTCGAGGTGAAGGAAGCGAGCAACGGCAAGCACTACTTCGTGCTCAAGGCCACCAACGGCCAGGTGGTCGGGCAAAGCCAGATGTACGCCAGCCGCGCCAACGCCGAGAACGGCATCGCCTCGGTGAAGCGCTACGCGCCGGACGCCGGTATCAGCGACGATACCTGAGGCGGCTCAGCCGCCGAGCCGCTCGATCCCCCAGGGCCTGGAACTGACCTGCAGGCGCGGCGGCTTGTCCCGTGCCTGCGGGGCCTCGCGCTCCAGTTGCGCCAGGCAGGCCCGGGGGTCGTCCAGCGGCAATTCCCCGAGGGCCTCCAGCGGCAGTTCCCACCAGCGGCTGGCCAGCAGGCGCTCGATCAGCTCCGGCGGGAAGCGGTAGCGGATCACCCGCGCCGGGCTTCCCGCGACCACCGCGTAGGGCGGCACGTCCTTGTTGACCAGGGACTGCGCGCCTATCACCGCCCCGTCCCCACCGTCAGGCCGTCGAGGATCAGCACGTCGCGGCCGATCCACACGTCATGGCCGATGGACGAGGGGCACCGGGGCTCGTCGCGGAGGATCGGGCGGCCGATCAGCCTGGGGTTGGACGGAAAATTGTGGGTGGTCAGCCAGTCCATCGGGTGCGAATGGCGGCCCTGGCCGATCACCACGCCGGTGGCGATCGAGCAGTAGCGGCCGATGTGCGAGACGTCGAGGAATTCGCAGCCGCTGACCACGTCGGTGTACGCGCCGATCTCCAGGGAGGGCGAATAGATCTTCGCCTTGCCGATCTTCACCCCCGGCTCCAGGGTCAGCCGCGCGCCGTCGCGCAGCGACTTGATCCCGCCGGCCAGGCGGCAGCGATGGCCACTCAACGCCTTGTTGAGCCGTCGATTGATCAGGGCCTCGCTGATGATGTTCATTGCCGCTCCGGATGGCGCCAGTGCCTGGGGGCGACAATGTAATGCTTTTGTTACCGGGACTCTACGTCCACAGCCTTGCGGAACACATAGAACAGGTTGGGCTCGCTGACCAGGTACAGCGTGCCCGCCTCGTCCATGGCCAGGCCCTCGGCCTGTGGCACGCTGCGCTTGAGCCCCTGCATGCCGCGCAGCAGCGACAGGCTGCTGATGGGCTCGCCGTTGACGTCCAGCTCCAGCACCAGGCGCGACTCGTCCGACAGCGCCAGCAGGTGGCCGCTGCCCTCGTCGTACTGCAGGCTGGAAAGGTCGCGGACGAACAGCCGGCGGTCGCGCTTGAGGTCGTCCAGCACGTGCACGGCGAAGGGTTTGTCGGGCTGCGTGTGGGGGAAGCCGTGGACCTCGTAGATGCGCACCGGGTCGCGCTCCTTGGCGACGAACAGGCGCTGGCCGACCGAGTCGTAGGCCAGCCCCTCGAAGCCCTTGTTGCCCATCGGCCCCAGGCCCAGGGACAGCTGTTGCGCCTGGGCGGCGTCCAGCTCGCGGGTGTCGTTCTCCAGGCGCACCTTGAACAGCCGCTGGCGGCGCTCGTCGCTGAGCACGTAGAGGCCGGGGCCGATGTACTCGATGGCCTCGGTGTCGCCGAAATCGTGCAGGGTGATCTTGCGCAGCACGCGGCCGTCCAGGGACAGCTCGACGATCTGCGCCGGCTGGTTGGTGACGGTGAACAGGCTGCGCCGCTCTGGGTCGTAGGTCAGCGCCGAGACGTCGTCGTCCAGGCCCTCGATGGGCTGCGCCTCGATCTCCACGCGGTAGTCGGGCAGCCAGATCGACTGCTCACGCCAGCTTTCCGCATGGTGCCATTCGCGCACGGCGAACCAGGCGCGTTCGTAGACGCGGAACTGCTGGCCGAGCCAGGCCAGGGCGAGCAGCAGGAGCAGCAGCAGCGCCGCCAGGCAGCGGCGCGGGGTGATGGAACGGAGCATCGCAGGTCCATGTCGATGGGAGCGCGCAGTAATAGCACAGGGCCGCTGAAGCCAGGCTTAATCGCCGTGCAGGAAATTTCTCCAAGGCTAGAGTCAGGCTAGCGTAATCCCGAGTCCTCACCGCCCCCGCAAGGAGTTCCGATGAGCGCCGTCCAGCTTCCCGAGCAGCGAACCCTGACCACCCTGCACACGGTGGTGCTGGCCACCGAGGTGCTGAGCCAGGCCGGCATCCCCCGCGGACGGCTGCTGGAAGGCAGCGGCATCGCCGAGGCCGATCTGCTGACGCCGGAGAAATTCATCAGCCACGCCCAGGAACTGCGGGTGTTCGCCAATGCCCTGAACTGCCACCAGGACCCGGCCCTGGGCCTGTACCTCGGCCTGCGCATGCACGTTTCGGCCTACGGCATGCTCGGCTACAGCATGCTGGCCAGCCGCACCCTGCGCGACGCCCTGCAGCTGGCCCTGGCCCACCCGGACCTGCTCGGCACCTACTTCCGCCTGGCCCTGCAGGACCACGGCGACGAGGTCTGGCTGAGCGCCGAGGGCTACCGCTACGCGCCGGAGCTGACGGTGTTCAACACCGAGCTGTGCCTGACCTCGCTGCTCACCGTGGTGCGCGACCTGCTCGGCGAGTCGGTGCGTCCGCGGCGCCTGCTGCTGGCCTACCGACCGCCGCTGCATGCCAGCACCTACACCGAACGCCTGGGCTGCCCGGTGGAGTTCGGCGCCGCCACCAGCGCCCTGTGCCTGGGCCCGGCGCTGCTCGACCGCGTCCTGCCGCTGGCCGACCCGGTCAGTTGCCACAACGGCCTGCAGCAATGCCAGCGCCTGAGCGCGGCCATGAGCGGGCGCGACGACATCCTCGAACTGATCCGCCGCCACCTCGCCAACCACCTGCAGGAAGCCCGCGGCCTGGACGAGGTGGCGCGCCACCTGCACCGCTCCAGCCGCACCCTGCGCCGCCACCTGCAGCAGCACAACACCAGCTACCAGCAGGTGCTGGACGAGGTGCGCTACGACAAGGCCCGGCAGTTGCTCAAGGACACCGACCTGCCGATCTACCTGATCGCCGAGCGGCTCGGCTACAGCGAGACCGCCAGCTTCCGCCACGCCTTCCAGCGCTGGAGCGGGGCGAGTCCGAGCCTGTACCGCGGCTAGGGCCAATCGCGTCCCCACCAGACGGCACAGCTCGCTCCTACGAAGAGCAGGACGTAGGGCGAATAACCGTTCGCGGTTATCCGCCGTTGGCCGATGCACCGAAGCCCGACGACAACGGCGGATAACGCCGTAGGCGTTATGCGCCCTACAGGGGAACGACGGGTTGCCATGGCCGGTGAATATGGCCCTTCAACTTGGCCTGATTTATCCCTTATTGGCCTGTTCTATCGTTCTGCCGCTGCGAAAAGGAGGGCCATTATCAAGCCGCAGCTAGGTGAAGCGGTCGGCAGAACCGCACAACCGCAAACAATAACAACTGCTTAACTGCATGGTATTGAAGCATGACCAGCGCGATTGCCATCGAGCGAATCGGCATGGAATTCGGTACCCCCGGCCAAGGCCTCAAGGCCCTGGACGACGTGTCCCTGGACATCCGCGCCAACGAGTTCTTCACCCTCCTCGGCCCCTCGGGCTGCGGCAAGACCACCCTCCTGCGGCTCATCGCCGGCTTCGAACAACCCACCTCCGGCAGCATCCGCCTCTACGGCGAGCCCATGCAGGGCCTCCCGCCCTTCCGCCGCCCGGTCAACACCGTGTTCCAGAGCTATGCCCTGTTCCCGCACATGACCGTGGCGCAGAACATCGCCTTCGGCCTGGAGATGCAGGGCAAGCCCAAGGCCGAGACCGAGGCCACGGTGAAGGCCATGCTCGAACTGGTGCGCCTGCCCGACGTCGGCTCGCGGCGCGCCGACCAGCTCTCCGGCGGCCAGCAGCAGCGCATCGCCCTGGCCCGCGCGCTGGCCAGCCGGCCCAAGGTGCTGCTGCTGGACGAATCGCTCTCGGCGCTGGACCTGAAGCTGCGCAAGGAAATGCAGATCGAGCTCAAGCGCCTGCAGCACGAGACCGGCATCACCTTCATCTTCGTCACCCACGACCAGGAAGAAGCCCTGACCATGTCCGACCGCATCGCGGTGATGAACAAGGGCCAGGTCCTGCAGATCGGCACCCCCACCGAGATCTACGACGCCCCGGCCAACCGCTGGGTGGCCGACTTCATCGGCGAGACCAACTTCCTCGAGGCCGAGGCCAGTGGCGATGGCGTGGTGCTCGCCGACGGCCAGCGCCTGGCCGCCGCCACCACCCTGCCGGGCAAGGTGACCCTGGCCATCCGCCCGGAACGCACCGAGCTGGCCCAGGACGGCGAGCTGGAAGGCGTGGTGGAGAACGTGGTCTACGTCGGCACCGATACCGTCTACCACCTGAAGGTCGCGGGCCAGCCGGGCTTCCGCGTGCGCCAGCAGAACCGCCAGGGCGCGGTCGGCGCCCACCAGCCCGGCGCTCAGGTGCGCGTGCGGGTGCCCGGCAACGCCATCCGGGTGCTGGCCGAATGAGTACGCTGCGCCTGCAGGCCGAGCGCAAGAGCCTGCGCGCCCGGCTGGCGCTGACCACCCCGGCCATGCTGGTGCTGCTGGTGTTCCTGGTGCTGCCGCTGGGCATCATGTTCGCCGTGTCCATCCAGGCCCCCGGCGACTACGGCGGCGTGAAGTGGGGCCAGCACACCCTGGAGGCGTACATCAACTTCCTCTGGGAACGCGACCTGGACGACGCCCTGGTGTTCAACACCGACTACCTGGGCATCTTCCAGCGCTCCTTCTGGCTGTCCATCCTGACCACCGCCGGCTGCCTGCTGATCGGCTTCCCCACCGCGCTGTACCTGGCGCTGCAGGACGAGCGCCGGCGCAACATGCTGCTGTTCCTGGTCACGGTGCCGTTCTGGACCAACCTGCTGGTGCGCGTCTACGCCTGGATACTGCTGCTGCGCAACGGCGGGCTGATCGACGAGGGCCTGCACAAGCTGGGCTTCAGCGACGCCGCCATCGGCTTGCTGTACACCGACAACGCGGTGATCATCGGCCTGCTCTACACCTACCTGCCGTTCATGGTGCTGCCCATCTACACCAGCCTGGAGAAGATGGACTGGCGCCTGGTGGAAGCCGCCTTCGACCTCGGCGCCAACCGCTGGAAGGCGCTCAGGCGCATCATCATCCCGCTGGCGATGCCCGGCGTTGTGGCCGGCTGCATCCTGGTGTTCATCCCCTCGCTGGGCAACTACATCATTCCCGAGCTGCTCGGCGGCGGTAAGTCGCTGATGATCGGCAACCTGATCCAGCTGCAGTTCGGCACGGCGCACAACTGGCCGTTCGGCGCGGCGCTGTCCTTCGCCCTGCTCGCCTTCGTCCTCGCCGCCATGCTGGTCTACAGCATGCGCTTCAGGCAGGGCGCCGCCGGAGGTCACCCATGAACTCGCTGAACCCGCTGTGGCGCTTCGCCGGCGTGCGCCCGGCCGCCTGGCTGTTCTTCGCCTTCCTCTACGTGCCGATCCTGGTGCTGGTGGTGCTCAGCTTCAACAGCGGCCAGTCGGCGACCCTGTGGGAAAGCTTCAGCTTCAAGTGGTACGCGGTGGTGGCCAACGACCCGGAGATCGTCCGCGCGGCGAAGAACTCGCTGATAGTCGCAAGCCTGGCCACGGTGTTCGCCACCCTGCTCGCCACCCTGGCGGCGCTGGGCATGCGCGGCCGCGCCTTCCGCGGCCAGAGCCTGATGAACGGGGTGCTCGGCCTGCCACTGCTGGTGCCGGAGATAGTGGTCGCGGTGGCCACGCTGATGTTCTTCGCCTTCATCGGCCTGAAGCTGTCGCTGTTCACCATCCTCATCGCCCACGTGGTGTTCTGCATCCCCTTCGCCTACCTGCCGATCCGCGCCCGCCTGGAGGGCATGGACCCACGCCTGGCGGAGGCCGCGGCGGACCTCTACGCCTCGCCCTGGAAGGCCTTCTGGAAGGTGACCTGCCCGCTGCTGATGCCCGGCATCCTCTCCGGGGCGATGCTGGCGTTCATCATCTCGATGGACGACTTCGTCATCACCTACTTCGTCGCCGGCGCCGGGGCCACCACCCTGCCGGTGTACATCTTCAGTTCCATAAGAATGGGCATATCGCCGAAGATCAATGCGATCTCCTCGATCATCCTGCTGATTTCCATCGCGTTCGTTGCGTTGTCGTACTACGTCGGCCAGCGCCGGCGTTGACTGCCTCCCGATAAAAACCATTCGCACAGGAGCTTCACCGATGACCATCCGCCGCCTTCCCCTGGCCCTCAAGGCCGCCGCCCTGGCGGGCCTGACCCTGGCCAGCCAGGCTCACGCCGACGGCACCCTGCACTTCGCCAACTGGTCGGACTACTTCCCGCCGGAGCTGCTGAAGAAGTTCGAGAAGGACACCGGCATCCACGCCACCCTCGACTCCTACGACAGCAACGAGACCCTGCTGGCCAAGCTCAAGGCCGGCGGCGGCGCCTACGACGTGGTGGTGCCCTCGGACAGCTTCATCGAGATCTTCGTCAAGGAAGGCCTGCTGCAGAAACTGGACAAGTCGCAGCTGCCGAACCTGGCCAACCTCAAGGACAAGTTCAAGACACTCTCCTACGACCCCGGCCACGACTACACCGTGCCCTACCTGTGGGGCAGCACCGGCTACAGCTACGACAGCGCCAAGGCCCCGGGCGGCAAGTTCGACGAGAGCTGGAAGCCGTTCTTCGAGCCGCCGGAGGCGTTCAAGGGCAAGGTGGTGGCGCTCAACTCCATCGAGGAGCTGTGGGCCCCGGCGACCTACTACCTCGGCGTGGACGAGTGCACCGAGGACCCGAAACAGGCCGAGAAGGTCCTCGACCTGCTGCTGAAGCAGAAGCCGCTGCTGGCGATGTACAACAGCGACGGCACCATCGAGCGCATGGCCGCCGGCGAGGTGTACATGCACCAGCAGTGGAACGGCGCCTTCCACCGCGCCCACGCCCAGCGCGCCAGCCTGGTCTACGTCTATCCGAAGGAAGGCGTGCGCCTGTTCATCGACAACCTGGCCATCCCCAAGGACGCCACCAACATCAAGGAAGCCCACGTCTTCCTCAACTGGATGATGCAGCCGGAGAACATCGCCGCCGCCTCCAACTTCGCCAAGTACAACAACGCCATCACCGGCTCCGAGAAGTTCATGGACAAGGAGCTGTTCGACGACCCGGCGATCAACACCCCGGAAGACAAGATCGACCGCCTGAAGCCGTTCCAGCTGTGCTCGCCGAAGTCCCTGGCGCTGCGCGCCAAGGTCTGGACCAAGCTGAAGAAATGACCGGTGGGTCCTGCGGCGGGACGGGCGCCCGCCGCAGGGCTGACAGTCAGTTTGGCCACTTCGATCCCTTTTTGACCCTTTACAGGGTTCTGCGGGGCGGCGCGGCGGCCTAAAGTCCGGGTACTCGCCCAGGGAATGGCCGCCAGGGCCGCGACCGCCGCCGCAGCATGCGGCGGCATCCAGGGAGCGCCGCCAGCGAGCATCCACAAGAACAATGCCCCGAGAACGCTCATGAACAGCCCTTGCTCCACCCCGGTTCGCGGCCGTCACCGCGCCCACCCCTTCCTCGCCCGTTCCGTCCGCCGGCAGCGCTGCGGCTGACCGCCCCGCTCCGTCCGCGCGGCCGCCAGCGGCGCCCCGCGCCAGCGCAACAACGACAAGAATTCGCGAGGAAACATCGATGGCCATCGAACAAGGCGCCCGCATGAGCGCCAGCACCGGCAACGCCCCCCAAGCCCAGGCGGACGCCCGCCTCAAACGCATCCTGGGGCTGCCCGCCCTGGTCTTCTTCGGCCTGGTCTACATGGTCCCGCTGACCATGTTCACCACCTACGGCGTGGTCACCGAGATGACCGGCGGGCGCACCGCCAGCGCCTACCTGATCACCCTGCTGGCGATGCTGTTCACCGCCGCCTCCTACAGCTTCATGGTGCGCAAGTACCCGATCGCCGGCTCCGCCTACTCCTACACCAGCCTGAGCTTCGGCCCGGCGGTGGGCTTCCTGTCCGGCTGGTCGCTGCTGCTCGACTACCTGTTCCTGCCGATGATCAACTACCTGCTCATCGGCCTGTTCATGAACATCGCCTTCCCGGAAATCCCCGCGTGGGTCTTCGTGGTCGCCTCCATCGCCCTGGTCACCGTGCTCAACGTGGTGGGCATCAGCCAGGTGGCCGGCATGAGCAACGCCATCGTCGGCGCCCAGCTGGTGTTCATCGTGGTGTTCGTCGGCATGTCGCTGAAGAGCCTGGCCGGCGCCCCGGCCCTGGACCTGGCCGCGCCCTTCGTCGGCGACGGCAGCAAGCCCGGCTTCGCCCCGCTGATGGCCGGCGCCGCGGTGCTGTGCCTGTCGTTCCTGGGCTTCGACGCGGTCTCCACCATGGCCGAGGAAACCCGTGACGCGCGCCGCGACATCCCGCGGGCGATCATCATCACCACGGTGCTGGCCGGCCTGATGTTCACCCTGCTGGCGATCATCAGCCAGCTGGTGTTCCCCGGCAGCGTGTTCCAGAACGCCGACTCGGCGGCCAACGAGGTGATGCTCAAGGCCGGCGGCCAGTTCCTCGGCAACTTCTTCACCGCCGCCTACATCGCCGGCTGCATCGGCTCGGCGCTGGCGTCCCAGGCCTCGGTGTCGCGCATCCTCTTCACCATGGGCCGCGACGGCATCCTCCCGCGCAGCCTGTTCGGCACCCTGCACGCGCGCTTCCAGACGCCGGTGGTGGCGATCCTGGTGGTCTCGGCCATCTCCCTGCTGGCCCTGGTGCTGGACCTGACCACCCTGGCCTCGATGATCAGCTTCGGCGCCCTGGTGGCCTTCTCGGTGGTCAACCTGGCGGTGATCCGCACCTACCTGGGCGTCGAAGGCCGCCGCACGCCGGCCGACCTGCTGCGCTACGGCCTGGTGCCCTTCGTCGGCCTGTGCCTGACCCTCTGGCTGTGGACCAGCCTGTCGCAGCTGACGCTGATCGTCGGCCTGAGCTGGTTCGCCGTCGGCTTCGTCTACCTGGCGCTGCACACCGGCGGCTTCCGCCGCAAGGCGCCGAGCGTGAACTTCGAGGAAAACGCCTGACACCCCACGGACCCAACCGGGCGCCGCCGGGCGCCCACTGGAGCGCAAGATGCTGACGATCTACACCGACGACCATCGCTTGCACCACGGCCAGCATGAGCTGATCGGCGGCCAGTTCACGCCCTGCTTCGAGAAGCCCAGCCGCGCCGACATGGTCCTGGACCGCGTCAAGGCCGTGGGCCTGGGCGAAATCCAGGCCCCGCGCGACTTCGGCCTGGAGCCGATCCGGCGCATCCACACCGAGGGCTTCGTCAACTTCCTCCAGCACGCCTGGCGCGACTGGCTGGCCACCGGCCGCAGCCACGACATGCTGCCCATCGCCTGGCCGACCCGGCGCCTGCGGCAGAAGGAGCCCGACAGCATCGACGGGCGCCTGGGCTACTACAGCTTCGACGCCGGCGCGCCCATCACCGCCGGCACCTGGCAGGCCATCACCAGCTCGGCGAACGTGGCCCTGACCGGCCAGGCCGAACTGGCCAAGGGCGCCCGCTCGGTGTTCAGCCTGTGCCGCCCGCCGGGCCACCACGCCTCGGCCGACTACATGGGCGGCTACTGCTTCCTGAACAATGCCGCCATCGCCGCCCAGGCCATCCTCGACCAGGGCGCGGCTCGGGTGGCCGTCCTCGACGTGGACTACCACCACGGCAACGGCACCCAGGACATCTTCTACGACCGCGCCGACGTGCTCTTCACCTCGATCCACGGCGACCCGCGCTTCGAGTACCCCTACTTCCTCGGCTACGCCGACGAGAAGGGCCTGGGCGTGGGCGAAGGCTTCAACTTCAACTACCCGCTGGCCTCGGGCAGCGACTGGTCGGTCTGGAGCCTGGCGCTGCAGGCGGCGATCCGCCAGATAGCCGCCTACGGGCCGGAAGTGCTGATCGTCTCCCTGGGCGTGGACACCTTCAAGGAAGACCCCATCTCGCAGTTCAAGCTGGACTCGCCGGACTACCTGCGCATGGGGGAGGTCATCGGGAGGCTGGGCCTGCCGACGCTGTTCGTCATGGAGGGCGGGTATGCGGTGGAGGAGATCGGGATCAATGCGGTGAATGTGTTGCAGGGGTTCGAGAGCGTTGGTTGATCGCCATTCCCTGTAGGAGCGAGCTTGCTCGCGAACCGCGTCTCCCGGCGGCCCTGGCGCGCCAGGTTGACTCCGCTCCCTCTCCCCAGCCCTCTCCCTGAAGGGAGAGGGGGCTAGTCCGTGCCGAGAGGAGCATGGCTTTAGCCGGAAACTGCAGAGCTGCCGGCTGACTCCAGAACATCCGACCCTGCCCAACGGTCCCCTCTCCCTTCAGGGCGGGGCGCGCAGCCGAGGGTTAGGGAGAGGGCGCTCTACAGCCCAACACCCAAAGTCCCGAGCAAGCACCGTTCGCGAGCAAGCTCGCTCCTACGAAAAGCCGAATGCAAAAAGGCCGCGCCAGGATCACTCCCGGCGCGGCCTTTTCATATGCATCTCGTTACTGCAGAACGTCCACGCGATCTACATCGATCTCCACGCCCTTGCGCTCGTGGTCGACCTCGCCAGTCAGGCGCACCTTGGTCTTGTCGGAGATGTCCACGCCCTGCGGCCAGTCGTCGTGGTCGATCTCCACCTGCATGCTGCCGGTGGCGTCCTTGAACTCGTAGTGCTCGCCGTGCAGGCGCTTGGTGATCACGCCCTCGAGTACCGCCGGGGTGTCGTCGGCGGCGGCCTGGGCGGTCTTCACGGTGTTCACCGGGCCGCTCGCGGCCGGCTTGGCGGCGTCGCTGCCCGGGCCGGTGTAGCCGCCGGCGGCGAAGGTGGCACCAGAGAACAGGGCGATGGCGGCGATCAGGGGAAGACGGATGGATTTCATGAAGTAGCCTCCTGGCTGTTTTCGTTGAAGCCAGATTAGCCAAGCCTGCTGAAACCAGCCTGAATCCGCGCTTAATCCAGGCTTAACCGCCCTTGCCGTCGTCCTTGAGCTTGCGGAACACGTAGAACAGCTCCGGCTCGCTGACCATGTAGATGGTGCCCTGCTCGTCGATGGCCACGCCCTCGGCGCGCGGGATCTTGTCGTGCAGGCCGTTGAGCCCGCCCAGCAGGCTGATGAAGCTGACCGGCTCGCCCTTCTCGTCCAGCTCCAGCAGCAGGTGCGATTCCGCCGACAGCACCAGGGTGTGGCCGGTGCGCGGGTCGACGCTGAGCGCCGAGACGTTGCGCATGTACAGCTGTTCGCTGGGCAGCGGCTGCATGCTGCCGGTCAGCCCCGGGCTGCCGTCGCTGGCCCAGCTGAAGAGGGTCATGGGGTCGCGCTCGCGGCCCAGCAGCAGGCGCTTCTGCGCCGGGTCCCAGGCGATGCCCTCGAAGCCCTTGTTGCTCTTCTCCCCGAGGTTGCCCAGGTCGAAGCTGGCCAGCTTGGCGGTGCTCAGCTCGTGGGTCTGCGGGTCGAGGTGGAAGATGGTCAGGGAGTTCTGCCGCTCGTCGGTCACCGCGACGTTGCCGTTGGGCAGCACCGCCACCCCCTCGGGTTCTCCAGGCCCAGCAGCGGGATCACCCGCAGCACCTCGCCGTCCAGCGACAGCTCGCCGAGCAGCGGCTTCTTGCCGGTCACGGTGAACAGCGTGCGGGTCACCGGGTTGTAGGCCAGGTCGGAGGTCTCCTGCCCCTCCAGGCCGCCCTTGAGCGGCTTGCCCTGGATCACCGCGCGATAGCCGGGCAGCCAGACGCTGTCGGCGCGGTCCTGCGCGCTGGTGTTCTCTTCCTGCCACCACAGGCGGGCACGGTCGTCCCAGTGGAACAGCTTGGCCAGCACCACCAGCACCACGGCGGCGAAGAGCAATGCCAGCAGCAGCCAGCGCAGAAGACGGGAGGATCGGACCTGGGTCATCGAGGGTTCTTGTTGTCTGGGTTTGGCAACGCCCCGCAGAAAGCAAAGGCCGCACGGAGGGCGGCCCTTGGCGGGGTACGGATCAGAGGACGCGGCTTTCGAACCGGCTGGCGCCGGGAAGTTCCAGCACCAGCGCGCTGCCGCGCTTGAGCGGGCCCACGCCCACCGGCGTGCCGGTGGAGACCACGTCGCCCGGCTGCAGCGAGAAGTGCCCGCAGATGTGCTGGATCAGCGGCACGATCGGGTTGAGCATGTCGCGGCTATTGCCGTCCTGGCGCACTTCGCCATCGATGCTCAGGCGGATGCCGATGTCGGTCGGGTCGGGGAAGCGGTCGGCGCTGACGAAGGGCGCCAGCACGAAGGCGCCGTCGAAGGACTTGGCCAGCTCCCACGGCAGGCCCTTCTCCTTGAGCTTGGCCTGCACGTCGCGCAGGGTCAGGTCCAGGGCCGGGGCGTAGCCGGAGATGGCGTCCAGCACCTCTTCCGCGCTGGGCTGGCGCGACAGCGGCTTGCCGATCAGCACGGCGATCTCCGCCTCGTAGTGCACGTCGCCACGGCCCTCGGGGATGACGAAGCCGCCTTCCACCGGCACGGTGCAGGAACCGGGCTTGATGAACAGCAGCGGCTCGGTGGGCACCGGGTTGTTCAGCTCCTTGGCGTGCTCGGCGTAGTTGCGCCCGACGCAGACCACCTTGCCCAGCGGGAAGTGGATGCGGGTGCCGTCGACGTACTGATGCTGGTAACTCATGACCGACTCCTGGACGGATGAATGGGATGCCCCGCGGCGCTCGTGACGCTGCGCGGTGCCCGCCTCCCGCGGGCGCTGCCGGCCGAATCCCTCGGCCCAGACAAGCGAAGGGCCGGTGAACCGGCCCTGCTGGGATCTACTGCTGGATCAGCTCACTCGGCGAAGATCTTGCCGGGGTTCATGATCCCGTTGGGATCGAACACCGTCTTGACCGCCTTCATGTAGGCGATCTCGGCCTCGGAGCGAGAGTAACCCAGGTAGTCGCGCTTGGTCATGCCCACGCCGTGCTCGGCGGAGATGGAGCCGTTGTACTTCTGCACGGTCTCGAACACCCACTTGTTGACGGTGGCGCACTTGGCGAAGAACTCGTCCTTGGACAGGTTCTCGGGCTTGAGGATATTCAGGTGCAGGTTGCCGTCGCCGATGTGGCCGAACCAGACCACTTCGAAGTCCGGGTAGTTGGCCTCGACGATGGCGTCGATGTCCTTGAGGAAGGCCGGGACCTTGCTGACGGTGACGGAGATGTCGTTCTTGTACGGCGTCCAGTGCGAGATGGTCTCGGAGATGTACTCGCGCAGCTTCCACAGGTTCTGCAGCTGCTGCTCGCTCTGGCTCATCACGCCGTCCAGCACCCAGCCCTGCTCCACGCAGTGCTCGAAGGTGGCCAGGGCCTCGTTGGCCACTTCCTCGGTGCTGGCCTCGAACTCCAGCAGGGCGTAGAACGGGCAGTCGGTCTCGAAGGCCGCCGGCACGTCGCCGCGGGCCAGGACCTTGGCCAGGGCCTTGTCGGAGAAGAACTCGAAGGCGGTCAGGTCGAGCTTGCCCTGGAAGGCGTGCAGCACCGGCATGATCGAGTCGAAGTCGGGGGTACCCAGGACCATCGCGGTGAGGTTCTTCGGCGTGCGCTCCAGGCGCATGGTGGCCTCGACCACGAAGCCCAGGGTGCCCTCGGCGCCGATGAACAGCTGGCGCAGGTCGTAGCCGGTGGCGTTCTTGATCAGGTCCTTGTTCAGCTCCAGCAGGTCGCCCTTGCCGGTGACGACCTTCATGCCGGCCACCCAGTTGCGCGTCATGCCGTAGCGAATCACCTTGATCCCGCCGGCATTGGTGCCGATGTTGCCGCCAATCTGGCTGGAACCGGAGGACGCGAAGTCCACCGGGTAGTACAGGCCCTGCTCCTCGGCGAACAGCTGCAGCTGCTTGGTCACCACGCCCGGCTGGCACACCACGGTGCGGTCGAAGGCGTTGAAGTCGAGGATCTTGTTCATGTAGTCGAACGACACCACCACCTCGCCGTTGGCGGCGACGGCGGCGGCGGACAGCCCGGTGCGGCCGCCCGAGGGCACCAGGCCGACCTTGTGCTCGTTGGCCCAGCGCACCACGGCCTGCACCTGCTCGATGCTCTTGGGGAAGGCGATGGCCAGCGGCGCCGGGGCGAAATGCTTGGTCCAGTCCTTGCCATAGGCATCCAGGGAATCGGCATCGGTCAGCAGCTTGCCGGGCTCCAGCAGGGGCTTGAGCGATTCGATCAGGGCTTCGCGGGTCATCGGAGGAACTCTCAAATGGTTCATGGTCGTCCTGAGAACAGCTCAGGTCGCAACCGGACAAGGAAAAGGGAGAACATGCTAGCATACGCACCCCACGCAGTTCGCCACCTGGCGCCGAGCTGCGGCACCGGCCGGTTCGGCCAGAGCTGTTCATTTTCTAGCCATTATCCCGGGACTACAGGTTCAAGCAGATGAGCAAGACTTCTCTCGACAAGAGCAAGATCAAATTCCTTCTCCTGGAAGGCGTGCACCAGAATGCCGTTGATACCCTCAAGGCCGCCGGCTACACCAACATCGAGTACCTCAAGACCGCGCTGTCCGGCGACGAGCTGAAGGAAAAGATCGCCGACGCCCACTTCATCGGCATCCGTTCCCGCACCCAGCTCACCGAGGAAGTCTTCGACTGCGCCAAGAAGCTGATCGCCGTCGGCTGCTTCTGCATCGGCACCAACCAGGTCAACCTGAACGCCGCCCGTGAGCGCGGCATCGCGGTGTTCAACGCGCCCTACTCCAACACCCGCTCGGTGGCCGAGCTGGTGCTGGCCGAGGCCATCCTGTTGCTGCGCGGCATCCCCGAGAAGAACGCTTCCTGCCACCGCGGCGGCTGGATCAAGTCGGCGGCCAACTCCTTCGAGATCCGCGGCAAGAAGCTGGGCATCGTCGGCTACGGCTCCATCGGCACCCAGCTCTCGGTGCTGGCAGAGGCCCTGGGCATGCAGGTGTTCTTCTACGACGTGGTGACCAAGCTGCCGCTGGGCAACGCGCAGCAGATCGGCTCGCTGCACGAGCTGCTGGGCCTGTGCGACATCGTCTCGCTGCACGTGCCGGAACTGCCGTCCACCCAGTGGATGATCGGCGAGAAGGAAATCCGCGCCATGAAGAAGGGCGGCATCCTGATCAACGCCGCCCGCGGCACCGTGGTCGAGCTGGACCACCTGGCCGACGCTATCAAGGACGAGCACCTGATCGGCGCCGCCATCGACGTGTTCCCGGTCGAGCCCAAGTCCAACGACGAAGAGTTCGCCAGCCCCCTGCGTGGCCTGGACCGCGTGATCCTCACCCCGCACATCGGCGGCTCCACCGCCGAGGCCCAGGCCAACATCGGCCTGGAAGTGGCCGAGAAGCTGGTCAAGTACAGCGACAATGGCACCTCGGTGTCCTCGGTCAACTTCCCCGAGGTGGCCCTGCCGTCGCACCCCGGCAAGCACCGCCTGCTGCACATCCACGCCAACATCCCGGGCGTGATGAGCGAGATCAACAAGGTGTTCGCCGACAACGGCATCAACATCTCCGGCCAGTACCTGCAGACCAACGAGAAGGTCGGCTACGTGGTGATCGACGTCGACGCCGAGTACTCGGACCTGGCGCTGGAGAAGCTGCAGCACGTCAACGGCACCATCCGCAGCCGCGTCCTGTTCTAAGGCACGCCGGCAATGAAAAAGGGAGGCCTCGGCCTCCCTTTTTCATTGCGCCCTGCGGCTTCTTTTGTAGGAGCGAGCCGATGGCTCATTTCACCATCACGGTGATCTTCTGCGACTCCACGTTCGGCTCGAAGGGCACGTGGTTCTTGTCGCCCAGCAGCAGCTGCAGGGTGTGCTTGCCCGGCGGCAGGGTGATCTTGGTTTCCGTCTGGCCCTTGCCGAAGTGGCGGATGTTGTCGGTCATCGGCAGCGGCATGTCCATGGCCGGCTGCTCCTTGAGGTCGACCAGCAGGTGGTGGTGCCCGGTGCTCGGCGCGTCGACGCCGGCCGGCGCCACGCCCATGCCTTCCAGGCCGAACTTGACGGTGAAGGTCTGGCCGACGGTGGCGCCGTCCTGCGGTTCGATAAAATACACCTTGGCCCCTCGGGCGCCGGGGTACGCGGCATGCCGGCCGCCAGCGCGGCGGTGGAGGCGGCGAGCAGCAGGCCGGCGAGGCCGAGGCAAGGCAACGTGAGCTTCATGGAGTTCTCCTTGTGAGCGGGATGGGGAGGCCCGGCACGCTAAAGCGAGCCTCCAGCGGGACTCTTCAGCATAGGCCGCCACGCCGACGGCTCAAGGGAAAGAGTGCTACAAGGGCTGTCGGGTGGCTCTACGCCGCGCCTTTCAGGCTACCACAGCGCGCTCAGCCGCCGGCTTCCAGGCCGGCCAGGCAGACCGCCGCCGCGTCCAGCTCCTCTTCGCTGAACACCAGTACGCCCATGCGCTTGAGCGCCGCCGCGGTGACGCCTTCGCCGGGCACGCGCAGGCCGGAGAAACTGCCGTCGTAGTTCTCGCGGTTGCCGCAGGAGGGGCTGCGCGCCTTGAGGATGGCCAGGCGGATGCCGTGACGGTCGACCAGGGCCATGGCCTGTTCGGCGCCGCGGACGAAGGCGCCGGTGACGTCCTCGCCGTTCACCGTCACCACCGGCGCCCGGCCCTCCAGCACCAGGGCGCCGCGGCCGCCGGGAATCTCCGCCGGCGCCCGCGGCGTGGGCAGGCCGCCGGCCACTTCCGGGCACAGCGCGACCACCCGGCCCTGCGCCTGCCAGCGTTCCAGCAGGTCGAAGGGGCCGTGGCTGCCACCGTCGTAGCGCACCCGGTGGCCCAGCAGGCAGCGGCTGACGAGAATCTTCTGCATGGGCGAAGCGCTCCCTTTTCGATCGCAACAGACTAGCCCGCACATCCGCCCCGGTCACCTGGCAACCGATGGCGGGCCGCCGACGGCGGCCGGGCCCATCCTTCGGCTGGAACTGCCGCGCCGACATGGCGGGCCGGCCGCATCGCGCGCAGACTGCCTCGCCATGTCGCCCACCGCGAGGGAACCGCCACCATGGTCAAGTTTCTCGACAGCCTGCCGCACCTGCTCGGCGGCCTGCTGCTGTGCGCCGCCGGCGCCAGCCAGGCCGCGCTCGAACCGCTGGACAACGAAAACCTCGGCCGCATCAGCGGCCAGGACGGCCTGAGCATCCGCGCCGACGTCATGGCCAGCATCGGCAAGGCCGCCTGGGTCGACGACGGCGGCAGCGTCTCGCTGCGCAACGTGAAGATCGACAACGGCTGCACCAGCGCCGCCGTCTGCCCGGACGGCCGCGGCGGCGCGCTGCCCCTGGGCGCCGCGCAACTGGGCCTGAGCCTGCCGGTCTTCGGCGTCGAGCTGCCGACCCTGCAGGTCGACGTGGTCCAGGGCAGCAACGGCCAGCAGCAGCTGGCGCTGACCCTGCCGGACCTGACCACCATCAACAAGCAGCTCAATGCCGGCGGCCTGCCGGCGCAGACCATCCGCGTGCGCGTCGCCGGCGACCTCTACGTCGGGGAAAGCCGCCTGGGCAGCCTGGAGGTCCGCGACATCCAGGACATCAGCGGCACCATCCGCGTCTGGGGCCACTGAGCCCTAGAGCGGGGCATCGCCGCGGCGGCGGAACCAGCCGGTCAGCGACAGGCGCTCGCGGTGGGCCGGCAGCACCTCGTGGGGGAACTCGCCGGAGAGGAACAGCACCAGGCTGCCGCCCAGCGGCGGCACGTCGTCGTGGCTGCCGTCGGCGAAGTACAGGCGCAGCTCGCCGGCATGCTCGGGCAGCCAGCCGTCGTTGAGGTAGAGCACCGCCGACACGCTGCGCCGGTCATCGTCGCGGAAGCGGTCCAGGTGTTTCTGGTAGAAGGCGCCCGGCGGGTACAGGGCGAAGTGGCACTCGAAGTCCTCCAGGCCCAGGAACAGCGCGCGGTTGAGCGCCACACGCAACTCGTCCATCAGCCCCAGGTAGCGATCGCAGGCCACGGCCTGGCCCGGCTCCAGCCACTGGATGCGGTCGCCGCGGATGCCCTCGCGCACCGCCTGGCCGGCACCGCGCCCCACCGAGGCCGAGGCCAGCTCGCCGGCGGCGGCGCGCTTGCGGCACTCCGTGGCCAGGGCGGCGACCAGGTCCGCGGGCAGGAAGTCGCGCTGCAGCGACCAGCCCCGTTCGGCCAGGTCGTCGACGGCGTTCTGCAGGGGGGAGGAATCGGAATGCGGGTTCATGCGCTATTGTAACGCCGGCGACAAGCGCCTCGACAAGCGGGGCCGGGCTTGCCGACAATAGCCGCGGCGGATGGCCACTGTCGCCAGGAGGACCCGATTTGCGTGCACTGCTTGCCCTAGCCCTGCTGATGCTGGGCCTACCCGTCCTGGCCGACGACTACCAGCGCCTGTACCAGGCCGCCGGCTGGCCGGAACAACGCGCGCACTTCAACGATGCCCTGCACGCCGCGCAGAAGCGCTACCAGGCCAACCTGCCGCCGGCGCTGTACCAGGCCCTGGTGAACAACAGCAACCAGCGCTTCGCCCCGGCGCAGATCGATGCCCGGGCGCTGGCCGGGCTGCGCCAGAACCTGGCGGACAGCGGGCCGGCGCTGGCCTTCTTCGAATCGCCCCTGGGGCACAAGATCGCCGCCGCGGAAACCCTCGCCACCCGCAGCGACCAGCTCGCCCAGTACGCCAACGGCCTGCCGCGCCAGCAGGCCACGCCGCAGCGCCAGCAGCTCGCCCAGCGCCTGAGCCGTGCCCTGCCGGCCAGCGAAGCGGGCGCCGAGGTCAGCATGGCGCTGGCCAGCGTGGCCGCCGACAGCCTCAGCCAGATGCTCCCCGGCCTGCTCGGCCAGGGCCAGGGGCTGCTCGAAGGGCAGCGGCAGAACGTCGTGCAGCAGATCGGCGCCGACCTCGACAACACCCTGCTGTACGTCTACCGCAGCCTCTCCGACGCCGAGCTGCAGCAGTTCGCCGACTTCGCCGAGTCGCCGGCCGGCCAGGCCTACTACCAGGCCGCCCTGGCCGCGGTGAAAGCCGGGCTGGCGTCCCCCGCCAACTAGCTCAGGCGCTCGCCGAGGAAGTCGAAGTAGCGCCGGCGCAGTGCCTCGCTCTCGTTGGCCAGGTGGTGCCGCGCGCCGGTGAGCAGCAGGCACTCGATGCGCTCGAACTTCTCCTCCAGCACCCTCAGGTTGTAGCGCCAGTCCACCGTTTCGTCGGCGTCGCCCTGCACCACCAGCAGGTTGCGCGGGCTGGGCGGCGCGCCCTCGATGTGCGGGATCCAGCGCGCCAGCGCGCCCACCCAGGCGGTGGGCAGGATGCGCGGCTGCAGCGGGTCGCGATCGCGGAGGAAGGCAAGGAAGCCGGCGTCGTTGGAGTTGTCGGTGAACTTGCGCGGGATGGAATCGACGAAGGGCCGCAGCAGCTGGTAGCTGAGCTTCGACCAGCCCCAGGCCCGCGGCCGCACCAGCGGCGCCAGCAGCAGGGTGTGGCCCAGCTCCGGGCGCGGCGCGCCGGTGAGCAGGTAGTCCAGCAGGATGGCGCCGCCGGTGCTCTGCCCGAAGAGGTGCCAGGGTTGCGGCAGGTCCAGCTGCGCCGCCGCGTCCAGCAGGCCGGCGAGCACCGCCTGGTATTCGGCGAAGTCGTTGATGCTGGCTGCCGCGCCGTCGGACAGGCCGTGCCCCGGCAGGTCGCAGGCGATCACCGCCAGGCCCAGGCCCAGCGCCCAGTCGACGACATGGCCGTACAGCCCCATGTGGTCGTAGTAGCCGTGCAGCAACAGCAGGCTGCCGCGGGCCAGGGCCGGGCGCCAGGTCTGCACGGCGATGCGGTAGCCGGCGCACTCGAGATAGCCCAGGCGGCTGTCCAGGCCCGGGTAGCGGGCCGCCAGGTCGAGCCCGTAGAAGGACTGGTAGGCGGCGACCTGGCCATCGCGCCCGGCTGCGGTCAGGGGTCGCAGGCGCTGGCGCAGCAGATCGGGCTGGAAGGCTTCTGGCATCGGGGTTTTCCGCGTTTACGGTGGCACGGGGGCGAGTGCCCGGCGGCAACCGGGCCGTTCTGCCGCGGGCGGCGGCATGGCACTCTTGGGGGCTATCTTACCGGGATTCGCCATGCCTGCCCGCCGCAAGCTCATCCTCGCCAGCCTGGCCGCACTGCTCGCCGGCGCCACCCTGCTGGGCGCCTACCAGTGGTTCCAGCAGCGCTACATCCGCCCCTTCGACACCCAGCCGACGCTGTTCAGCGGCGCCGGCCTGCAGTTGCCGGCGGGGCTGGCCGGCCCAGGCGCCATCCGCCTGGTGCATTTCTGGGACCCGGCCTGCCCGTGCAACGTCGGCAACCAGCAGCACCTGGCCGAGCTGCTGGCGCGCTTCGCGCCGCTCGGCGTGCAGTTCTTCGCCGTACAGAAACCCGCCAGCCAGGGCCGCCTGCCCGCCACCCTCCAGGCCCTGCAGCCGTTGGCCATGCCGCCCGGCGCCGAGGCGCTGCCGGCAAGCCCGGCAGTGGCCATCTGGGACCGCCAGGGCCGCCTGGCCTATTTCGGTCCCTATAGCGAAGGCGCGGTGTGCAGCTCGGCCAACAGCTTCATCGAGCCGGTGCTGCAGGCCCTCGTCGACGGCCGCCCGGTGCAGGCCACCCAGACCCTCGCGCAAGGCTGCTATTGCCCCTGGCGGGCGGACAGCCGGGCGCCAGCATCTACACTTGCCGGAGCTGGCCCATGAAGGGCCGGCGCGCGACTACAAGGAGCCTCCCATGCCGCTACGCCCCACCCTCGCCCTGTGCGCCCTGCTCGCCCTGCCGCTGCTGGCCGTCGCCGACGACCAGGCGCCCAACCCCGACCAGGTGATGTCCGAGCACAAGGCCGAGATCGACAACCGCCTGGCCGACATCGACTACAAGCGCAAGCGCATCGTCGAAGCCAACATGAACCTCACCGACAAGGAAGGCGAGGCGTTCTGGCCGATCTACAACACCTACCGCAGCGAAGCCGAGAAGCTGAGCAAGCAGCACCTGGCGCTGATCCTCGACTACGCCAGGTCCTACAACACCGGCAAGGTCGCCGATGCCGACGCCAGCAAGCTGATCACGCGCGCCGAGAAGCTCCAGCAGATGCGCCTGGACCTGCGCAACCGCTACATCACGCGCATGGCCAAGGCCGTCTCGCCGACGCGCGCCATGCGTTTCCTGCAGATCGAGACACAGCTCGACGCCATGGCCCTGCTGGACGTGTCCCGCGAGATCCCGCTGGCCGAATGAACCCGGCGCGGGTCGCCTCAACGCGCCTGCGCCATCTCCCGCAAACGCCGCCGGTAGGCCTCCGGCGGCACCCCGAACCAGCGCCGGAAGGCGCGGTAGAACGGCGACAGCTCGGCGAAGCCGCAGGTCCGCGCGACCTCGCGGATGGCCACGCCTTCGGCCAGCAGCTCGGTGGCGCGCTGGCGGCGCACTTCCTCGTGCAGCTCGCGGAAGCCGCTGCCCTGCCCGGCCAGGCTGCGCTGCAGGGCCCCGGCCGGCAGCCCCAGCAGCTCGGCGCAGGCCTCCAGGGTGCAGGGCTCGCGGCCCAGGCGGTGGGCCAGCAGGTAGCGCAGGCGGTTGCGCAGGTCGTTCTCCTGCAGGCGTTGCAATTCCTCCTCGGCATGCCGGGTGAGCACGCCGTGCAAGGCAGCGTTGGCCGTGCGCGACGGGCGTCGCAGCAGGGCACGGGGGAACAGCAGGGCGTCGTGTTCACAGGCGAAGCGCGGCGTCAGCCCGAACAGCCGGCGGTGCTCGGCCAGGCGCCGGGGCGCGGCGTGGCGGAACTCGATGGCGGAACAGGCGAACTCGTCGTCGGTGACCGCCTTCAGCAGCTTGATGAACAGCAGCAGCAGGCATTCCATCTGCTGGCGCAGCGGCGGGCAGTCGCGGTAGTGGATGTCGAGCACCAGCCGCACCTGCTCGCCCTCCTCGCGCAGCTGCGCGGCCAGGCCGCCGGAAAGGATGTGCTGGAAGCGCAGGAAGCTGTGCAGCGCCTGCTCCAGGTCGCGGCTGGCGAGCAGCAGGTAGCCGACCACGTCGAGCAGGCGCGGCTTCATCGCCTCGCCCAGGTGCAGGCCGATGTCCGCGTCGCCGCTAAGCTCCGGCAGCGCCGCCCAGAACAACGGCACCTCGTCGTGCAGCAGGCGGCCGTCGGCGCTCACCGGCGCCAGGCGCACCCGGCGCAGCGCCTGGCGGTAGATGCGCGCCGGCTCCAGCCCCAGGCTGGCCAGGGCCTCGTAGAGCAGGCGGCGCAGGGTGGCCGAGTGGGTGAGTGGTGCGCGCGCAGCGGGCATGCGGCCTCCTTTTGACCGAAGACTTGCAGCTTGCGGGCGTTTGGTCAATGCAAGCGCCCGGCGCGAATGCGCAGAATCCGCGCAGAACAACAAGGAGAGCCTTGCATGAAACGTACGTTGACCGTTCTTGCCGTGCTGGTGGCGGCGGCCGCCGCCGGGGGCGCCTGGTACCTGCATGGCAAGCAGCCGACCCGCGACGGCCTGGCCGGGCTGCCGGGGCTGCAGGCCGAGGTCGAGGTGCGCTACGACGAGCGTGGCGTGCCGCACATCCGTGCGCAGAACGAAAGCGACCTGTACCGCGCGCTGGGCTACGTGCACGCCCAGGACCGGCTGTTCCAGATGGAGATGCTGCGCCGCCTGGCCAACGGCGAACTGGCCGAGGTGCTGGGGCCCAAGCTGGTGGACACCGACCGCCTGTTTCGCACCCTGCGCCTGCGCAGCCATGCCGCCGAGTACGCCGCCCGCCAGGACCGCCAGTCGCCGGCCTGGAAAGCCCTGCAGGCCTACCTGGACGGCATCAACCAGTACCAGGCCAGCCACCCGAAGCCGCTGGAGTTCGACGTGCTGGGCATTCCCAAGCGGCCGTTCACGGTGGAGGACACCCTCGCCGTGTCCGGCTACCTGGCCTACAGCTTCGCCGTGGCCCTGCGCACCGAGCCGGTGCTCACCTACATCCGCGACGACCTGGGCGCCGACTACCTGAAGGCCTTCGACCTGGCCTGGCACCCCGAGGGCGTGCTGCAGCGGCCCACCGCGCTGGCCGCCGGCGACTGGAAGGACCTCGGCGCCCTGGCGCAGATCAGCCAGCAGGCCCTGGAGGCCGCCGGCCTGCCACAGTACGAGGGCAGCAACGCCTGGGTGGTCTCCGGCAGCCGCACGCGCAGCGGCAGGCCGCTGCTGGCGGGCGACCCGCACATCCGCTTCGCCGCGCCCTCGGTGTGGTACGAGGCGCAGCTCAGCGCCCCGGGCTTCGAACTCTACGGCCACCACCAGGCCCTGGTGCCCTTCGCCATGCTCGGCCACAACAAGGACTTCGGCTGGAGCCTGACCATGTTCCAGAACGACGACATGGACCTGGTGGCCGAGAAGACCAACCCGGCCAACCCCGAGCAGGTCTGGTACCACGGCCAGTGGGTGGACCTGCAGCGCGAGGAGCAGAGCATCGCGGTCAAGGGCCAGGCGCCGGTCAGGCTGGTGCTGCGCAGCTCGCCCCACGGGCCGATCGTCAACGACGCCCTGGGCGCCGCCTCGGGCAAGACGCCCATCGCCATGTGGTGGGGCTTCCTGCAGACCGAGAACCCGCTGCTGGACGCCTTCTACCACCTCGACCGCGCCGACACCCTGGACAAGGCCCGCGCCGCCGCCGCGCAGATCCACGCGCCGGGGCTCAACGTGGTCTGGGCCAACGCCCGCGGCGACATCGCCTGGTGGGCCTCGGCGCAGCTGCCGCGGCGCCCGGCCGGCGTCGAGCCCAACTTCATCCTCGACGGCAGCACCGCCGCGGCGGACAAGGACGGCTTCTACCCCTTCGTCGAGAACCCCCACGAGGAGAACCCGGCGCGCGGCTACATCGTCTCGGCCAACTTCCAACCGGTGCCCGCCAACGGCCGGCCGATCCCCGGCTACTACAACCTGGCCGACCGCGGCCAGCGCCTGGACCAACGCCTGGCCGACACCTCGGTGAAGTGGGACCTGCAGAACAGCCAGGCGCTGCAGCTGGACACCGGCACCGACTACGGCCCGCGCACCCTGGCCCCGCTGCTGCCGAGCCTGCGCCAGGTGGCGGCCGGCGACCAGGAGAAGGCACTGGTGGAGCAACTGGCGGCCTGGAAGGGCGACTACCCGCTGGACTCGGTGGCCGCCACCCTGTTCAGCCAGTTCCTCTACCAGTTGGCCTACGCCGCCATGCACGACGAGATGGGCGACGCCTTCTTCAACACCCTGCTGAGCACCCGGGCGATCGACAGCGCCTTGCCGCGGCTGGCCGCCGACGACGCGTCGCCCTGGTGGGACGACCGCGGCACGGCGCAGAAGGAAAGCCGCGCGGACATCGTCAGGGCCGCCTGGCAGGCGAGCCTTGCGCACCTGCGCGACACCTTCGGCCAGGACCCGGCCAATTGGAGATGGGGCGAGGCGCACACCCTCACCCACGTGCACCCGCTGGGCATGCAGAAGCCGCTGGACCGCCTGTTCAACATCGGCCCCTTCGCCGCCCCCGGCGGCCACGAGGTGCCGAACAATCTCTCGGCGCCCATCGGCCCGGCGCCCTGGGCCGTCACCTACGGGCCCTCGACGCGGCGCCTGGTGGACTTCGCCGACCCGACCCACGCCCTGGGCATCAACCCGGTGGGCCAGAGCGGCGTGCTCTTCGACGCGCACTACAAGGACCAGGCCGAGGACTACGTCGAAGGCCGCTACCACGCCGAGCATTTCCAGCCCGACGAGGTCGCCGCCAACAGCCACGGCCTGCTCAGGCTGGTCCCGCAGGGCCGCTAGGTAGCGCCGAAAACGACGAACCCCGCGCAATGCGGGGTTCGTCGTTTCCGTGAGAAGGGACTGCGGGAGGCGCCGAAGCTCCCTGGCGCGTTATTCCCCCTAGGGATAACTGTCGGGGTGTTGTATTTGCGCGCCACCTCCCGCCTGGGTGCTGTGGTAAGCACTGGCAAGTTGCCCGGGATCACGGAGGCCGACCAAGCTGCGGGGAATAGCCGGCAACCGCCAACGGACACACTGAATAGTAGTTGGCAAATGCGTGGAAGTTGCAGCGATTGACTGTCAGATTCTTCTGAGAAAACAGATTCTTCTTGCCCTTCGGCATATGTCCGCACCCCCAAAAACATGGGCCACCCGAAGGTGGCCCATGGCTTTCGCAGGCACCGGCTGCAGCCGGCCGACAAGACGACGTCAGGCGGTGGCCGGCGAACCTTTCTGCCAGTCGGTGGCCGTGGCTTCCATGGCCTCCTGGACGGCACGCTTGCGGCGCTCCTCGGCCTGGCGGGTGAAGTACCAGGCGAAGAAGGTGAACAGCGAGACGGTCAGCAGGATCAGGCTGGCCACCGCGTTGATCTCCGGCTTCACGCCCAGGCGCACGGCGGAGAACACTTCCATCGGCAGGGTGGTGGAGCCGGGGCCGGACACGAAGCTGGCCAGCACCAGGTCGTCCAGCGACAGGGCGAAGGACATCATGCCGCCGGCCGCCAGCGAAGGCGCGATCATCGGGATGGTGATCAGCAGGAACACTTTCCAGGGCTTGGCGCCCAGGTCCATGGCCGCTTCCTCGATGGACAGGTCCAGTTCACGCAGGCGCGCCGACACCACCACCGCCACGTAGGACGAGCAGAAGCTGGTGTGGGCGATCCAGATGGTGACGATGCCGCGCTCCTGCGGCCAGCCGATCAGCTGGGCCATGGCCACGAACAGCAGCAGCAGCGACAGACCGGTGATCACCTCGGGCATGACCAGCGGCGCGGTGACCATGCCGCCGAACAGCGTGCGCCCGCGGAAACGCGGGATGCGCGTCAGCACGAAGGCCGCCAGGGTGCCCAGGGCCACCGAGGAAATCGCCGTGTACACGGCGATTTCCAGGGAGCGGAACACCGAGCTGATCAGTTGGGTGTTGTCCAGCAGGCCGACGTACCACTTCACCGACCAGCCGCCCCACACCGTCACCAGCTTGGAGCCGTTGAAGGAGTAGATGACCAGGATGACCATCGGCACGTAGATGAACAGCAGGCCCAACACCAGCATGATGTTGGAGAACGACCAGCGCTTGTTCATACCTTGCCCTCCAGTTCCTTCGCTTGGTTCTTGTTGAACAGGATGATGGGCACGATGAGGATCGCCAGCATGACCACCGCCAGGGCGGATGCCACCGGCCAGTCACGGTTGTTGAAGAACTCCTGCCACAGCACTTTACCGATCATCAGCGTCTCGGGGCCGCCGAGCAGTTCCGGGATGACGAACTCGCCCACCGCCGGGATGAACACCAGCATGCAGCCGGCGATGATGCCGTTCTTCGACAGCGGCACGGTGATCTTCCAGAAGCTGGTGAAGTTGCGCGCGCCGAGGTCGGACGCGGCTTCCAGCAGGCTCATGTCGTGCTTCACCAGGTTGGCGTACAGCGGCATCACCATGAACGGCAGGTACGAGTAGACGATACCGATGTACACCGCCAGGTTGGTGTTGAGGATGGTCAGCGGTTCGTTGATCACCCCCAGCCACATCAGGAAGCCGTTGAGCAGCCCGTTGTTGGACAGGATGCCCATCCAGGCGTACACGCGGATCAGGATCGCCGTCCAGGTCGGCATCATGATCAGCAGCAGCAGGACGGTCTGCATTTCCTTGCTGGCGCGGGCGATGGCGTAGGCCATCGGGTAGCCGATCAGCAGGCACAGGAAGGTGCTGATCGCCGCCATCTTCAGCGAGCCCAGGTAGGCGTCGATGTAGAGCGGGTCGTCCGTCAGCATCAGGTAGTTGCCGAGGTTCAGCACCAGTTGCAGGGTCTGGTCGGCGTACTGGAACACTTCGGTGTACGGCGGGATGGCCACGTCCGCTGCCGCCAGGCTGATCTTCAGCACGATGGCGAAGGGCAGCAGGAAGAACAGGAACAGCCAGATGAACGGCACACCGATCACGGCGTGCCGGCCACGCGGCAGGCGCTTCATGAGCGATTTGCTGATGTTCATGATTGCAGCACCACACCGCTGTCGTCGTACCAGCTGATGTACACCGGCTGGTCCCAGGTCGGGCGCGCCACGTGGCGTTCGGCGTTGGCCATGAAGGCCTGGACGATCATCCCCGAGGCCAGCTTGATGTAGTACACCGAGTGGCCGCCGAGGTAGGCGATGTCGTAGACGGTGCCCTGGGCCCAGTTGAAGCCCTCGTGCTCGAGGTTCTCCGGCTTCTGCGCGGAAACCATGACCTTCTCCGGACGCAGCGCGTAGGTAATGCGCTTGTCTTCGGCACGGGTGCTGATGCCGTGGCCGATGTAGATCGGGTTCTCCAGCTGCGGGCAGGCGATCACCGCGTGATCCTGCACGTCCTCGACCAACTGGCCGTCGAACATGTTGACGTTGCCGATGAACTCGCAGATCAGGCGGCTGGCCGGGGTCTCGTAGATGTCCATCGGGCTGCCGATCTGCTCGATGCAGCCCAGGTGCATGATGGCGATGCGCTGGGCCATGGTCATGGCCTCTTCCTGGTCGTGGGTCACCATCACGCAGGTCACGCCGACGCGCTCGATGATCTCCACCAGCTCCAGCTGCATCTGCGAACGCAGCTTCTTGTCCAGGGCGCCCATGGGCTCGTCGAGCAGCAGCAGCTTCGGCCGCTTGGCCAGCGAACGGGCCAGGGCCACGCGCTGGCGCTGGCCGCCGGACAGCTGGTGCGGCTTGCGCTTGGCGTACTGGGTCATCTGCACCAGCTTGAGCATCTCCTCGACGATCTTGTCGATCTCGGCCTTGGGCAGGCCGTCCTGCTTCAGGCCGAAGGCGATGTTCTGCGCCACCGACATGTGCGGGAAGAGCGCATAGGACTGGAACATCATGTTGATCGGCCGCTCGTAGGGCGGCAGGTCGGTGATGTCCTGGCCGTCCAGGAAGATGCGACCTTCGGTCGGCCGCTCGAAGCCGGCCAGCATGCGCAACAGGGTGGATTTACCGGAACCGGAACCGCCGAGCAATGCGAAGATCTCGCCCTTCTTGATGGTCAGGGAAACACTGTCCACCGCAAGGGTTTCGTCGAACTGCTTGGTGACCCGGTCGATTTTTACCAACACCTCTTTGGGCTGCTGGTCGCCCGCGAGGGCTTTCTTGTAGGCACCGGAGGCTATAGCCATTACCACAACTCCCAACTTTTAGACGCCCGGCCCCCGCGGCCGAGCGTACTCGGATTGCTTACTTGCCGGACTTGATCTTGGTCCAGGAACGGGTCATGAGGCGCAGGATCTTCGGCGGCAGCTCGTGCTGCACGAAGAGCTTGTCGAGTACCTCCTGAGGTGGGTAGACCTCGGGATTGTCGCGCACGGACTCATCCATGAATTCGCCAGCCTTGGGGTTCGGGTTGGCGTAACCGACGTAATCGCTGACCTTGGCGATCACCTCGGGCTTGAGCAGGTAGTTGATGAAGGCGTGGGCCTGCTTGGGGTTCGAGGCGTCCTTGGGGATCGCCAGGATGTCGAACCACAGGTTGGCACCTTCCTTGGGGATCGCATAGGCGATGTTCACGCCCTTGCCGGCTTCCTTGGCGCGGTTGGCGGCCTGGAACACGTCGCCGGAGAACCCGGCGGCGACGCAGATGTTGCCGTTGGCCAGGTCCGAGATGTACTTGGAGGAATGGAAATAGGTGACGTACGGGCGTACCGCCATCAGCTTGGCCTCGGCCTTCTCGTAGTCGGCCGGGTTGGTGCTGTTGGGGTCCAGGCCCAGGTACTTGAGCACGGCCGGCACCATTTCGTCGCCCGAATCGAGGAAGGCGACGCCGCACTGGCTGAGCTTCTTCATGTTCTCGGGCTCGAAGAGCACGGCCCAGGAGTCGATCTTGTCGACGCCGAGCACGGCCTTGACCTTGTCGACGTTGTAGCCGATGCCGTTGGTGCCCCACAGGTACGGCACGCCGTACAGGTTGCCCGGGTCGTTGGCTTCCAGCTGCTTCATCAGCTTGGGATCGAGATTCTTCCAGTTCGGCAGCTGGCTCTTGTCCAGCTTCTGGAAGGCACCGGCCTTGATCTGGCGGCCGAGGAAGTGGTTGGACGGCACCACGATGTCGTAACCGGTGCGGCCGGCCAGCAGCTTGCCTTCGAGGGTTTCGTTGGAGTCGAAGACGTCGTACACCGGCTTGATGCCGGTTTCCTTCTCGAAATCGGCCAGGGTGGTCTCGCCGATGTAGTCGCTCCAGTTGTAGATGTGGACGGTCGGCTCGGCCTGCGCCACGGCGGCGCCCAGGCCCAACGTTGAGATGGCGGCGATCAGGGTATTGCGGAAGGGAATTCGCACACGTCGGTCCTCTCGTTGTTATGAAGCTTCTTTGTCTGGTTGGCTTTTTTACAGCTTGTTCAGGGCCTTCCGTGGCGCGCACGAGCGCTAAATGCAGCCCGGTCGGAAACGAGAGCGCTGCAACCAACGGTCATCCCACTGCAGATGATCCGTGTGTTCCGGAAGGCGGCAGCGGCGCCACCGCTTTCCGCAAGGGCCCGGCCGTTCGGGACGAGCGGCCGGGCCATGCCGTCACTTGCCGGACTTGATGGTGGTCCAGCTGCGCGTCATCAGGCGCTGGGTCTTCGCCGGCAGGTCCGGGAAGGCGTACAGCTTCTTCATGACCTCGTCGCTCGGGTAGATGCCCGGGTCGTTACGGATTTCCTCGTTCACCAGCGGAGTGGCCGCGGCGTTGGCGTTCGGGTAGGAGACGGTGTCGGAGATCTCGGCGATCACCTTCGGCTCGAGCAGGAAGTTGATCCACTTCAGCGCGCCTTCGGGGTTCTCGGAGTCCTTCGGAATGGCCACGGTGTCGAAGAAGGCGCCGGCGCCTTCCTTCGGAATGTGGTAGGCCACCTTCACGTTGTTCTTGGCTTCCACCGCGCGGGACTTGGCCTGGTAGATGTCACCCGAGTAGCCGATGGCCACGCAGATGTTGCCGTTGGCCAGGTCCGAGATGTACTTGGAGGAGTGGAAGTAGGTGATGTACGGGCGGATCTTCAGGAACAGGTCCTCGGCGGCCTTGATTTCCTTCGGGTCCTGGCTGTCCGGCTTGTAGCCCAGGTAGTGCAGGGCCGCCGGCAGCATCTCGGTGGGCGAGTCGAGGAAGCTCACGCCGCATTGCTTCAGCTTCTGGATGTTCTCGGGCTTGAACACCAGGTCCCAGGAATCCACCGGGGCGTTGTCGCCCAGCGCGGCCTTGACCTTGTCCGGGTTGTAGCCGATGCCGATGGTGCCCCACATGTAGGGGATGGCGAACTTGTTGCCCGGGTCGCTGACCTCGAGGGTCTTCATGATGTCCGGGTTGAGGTTCTTCCAGTTCGGCAGCTTGGAACGGTCCAGCGGCTGGTAGACGCCGGCCTTGATCTGCTTGGCCAGGAAGGAGTTCGACGGCACCACCACGTCGTAGCCCGACTTGCCGGCCAGCAGCTTGGCCTCCAGCACTTCGTTGCTGTCGTAGACGTCGTAGACCACCTTGATGCCGGTGGCCTTGGTGAACTCGTCGACCGTGTTCGGGGCGATGTAGTCGGACCAGTTGTAAACGTGCAGTACCTTGTCATCGGCCTGTGCCATGCCGGCCACAGCGCCCGCCAGAGTCATGGCGAGCAGGGTCTTGCCGAAGGTCTTGAACATGCGGGTAGCTCCAATTGTTTTTGATGTTCCGGGTGGCGTCGGCGGCTTCCCGCCTTCACCACCCGGTGAGCCTGGCCAACGCACAGGCGCAGTCTGTCAAAGGTCCGGTGAAAGACTCAAGACAGCGCTACGGCGGCGGTTTGATCGAGGCACTTGCGCGCCAGGGTGATCAACTCGTCGATCTCCGGCTTGGTGATGACCAGCGGCGGCGAAATAATCATAGTGTCTCCCACCGCGCGCATGATCAGGCCGTTGCGGAAGCAGTGCTCGCGGCACAGCATGCCGACGCCGTTCTCGAAGCGCTCGCGGGTCTTCTTGTTCTTCACCAGCTCCAGCGCGGCCACCATGCCGACGCCGCGGGCCTCGCCCACCAGCGGGTGGTCGGCCAGCTCCTGCCAGCGCTTCTGCAAGTAGGGTGCCGTTTCCGCCTTCACGGTCTCGACGATCTTCTCCTCGCGCAGGATGCGGATGTTCTCCAGGGCCACCGCTGCGGCCACGGGGTGACCAGAGTAAGTGAAGCCGTGGTAGAACTCGCCACCCTCATTCAGGGTATCGACGATCTCGTCGCGGACGATTACGCCGCCCATGGGGATGTAGCCGCTGGTCAGGCCCTTGGCGATCGGCATCAGGTCCGGGGCGTTGCCGTAGTACTGGCTGCCGAACCACTCGCCGGTACGGCCGAAGCCGCAGATGACTTCGTCGGCGATGAACAGGATCTCGTACTTGGCGAGGATCTCGCGGATCTTCGGCCAGTAGGTTTCCGGCGGGACGATCACGCCACCGGCGCCCTGGATCGGCTCGGCGATGAAGGCGGCGACGTTCTCCTCGCCGACTTCGAGAATCTTCTTCTCCAGCTGCTCGGCGGCCCAGACGCCGAACTCTTCCGCCGACATGTCGCCGCCCTCGCCGTACCAGTAGGGCTGGGCGATGTGCACGATGCCCGGGATCGGCAGGTCGCCCTGGCCGTGCAGGGCCTTCATGCCGCCGAGGCTGACGCCGGCGACGGTGGAGCCGTGGTAGCCGTTCCAGCGGCCGATGACCACCTTCTTCTGCGGCTTGCCCTTGATCGACCAGTAGTGGCGGACCATGCGCAGCACGGTGTCGTTGGACTCCGAGCCGGAGCCGGTGAAGAACACGTGGTTCATGCCTTCGGGGGCGATGTCGGCGATGGCCTTGGCCAGTTCCAGCACGGGCGGGTGCGCGGTCTGGAAGAACAGGTTGTAGTAGGGCAGCTCGAGCATCTGCTTGTAGGCGACCTCGGCGAGCTCCTTGCGACCATAGCCGACGTTCATGCACCACAGGCCGGCCATGCCATCGAGGATCTTGTTGCCCTCGCTGTCCCACAGGTACACGCCCTCGGCCTTGGTGATGATGCGCGCACCCTTCTCGTTCAGCTGCTTGTAGTCGGTGAACGGAGCCAGGTGGTGTTCGCGGCTGAGCGCCTGCCAGTGTTGGGTCTGGGCGCTGGTCTGTTTCGTCATTTTGGTAAAACCTCTCTGTAATGAACACGGGGCCCGGCCGGCAGGGCCGGACCCCACGCCGATCAGACGGACAGCAGGAGGAACTCCCGCTCCCAGGAACTGATCACCCGCTTGAAGTTCTCGTGTTCGGCACGTTTCACCGCGACGTAGCCGCGGATGAACTTGCTGCCCAGGTACTGTTCAAGGGTCTTGCTGCCTTCCATGGTTTCCAGTGCCGCCTCGATGGTCAGCGGCAGGCGCAGGTTACGGCGTTCGTAGCCGCGGCCCTTGACCTGGGCACTGGGTCTGATGCCTTCGACCATGCCGATGTAGCCGCACAGCAGGCTGGCGGCCAGGGCCAGGTACGGGTTGGCGTCGGCGCCGGCCAGGCGGTTTTCCACGCGGCGGTTCTCCGGGTTGGAATCCGGCACGCGCAGGCCCACGGTACGGTTCTCCTCGCCCCACTCGACGTTCACCGGCGCCGAGGTGTCGGGCAGGAAGCGGCGGAACGAGTTGACGTTCGGGGCGAACAGCGGCAGGGCCTCGGGGATGAAGCGCTGCAGGCCGCCGACGTGGTGCAGGAACAGCTCGCTCATGGTGCCGTCGGCATTGGAGAAGATGTTCTTGCCGGTCTTGATGTCGATGATGCTCTGGTGCAGGTGCATGGCGCTGCCCGGCTCGCCGGTCATCGGCTTGGCCATGAAGGTCGCGGCCACGTTGTGCTTGAGCGCGGCCTCGCGCATGGTGCGCTTGAACACCAGGATCTGGTCGGCCAGGTCCAGGGCATCGCCGTGACGGAAGTTGATCTCCATCTGCGCGGTGCCTTCCTCGTGGATCAGGGTGTCCAGGTCCAGGCCCTGCGCCTCGCACCAGTCGTACATGTCCTCGAACAGCGGGTCGAATTCGTTCGCCGCGTCGATGGAGAAGGACTGGCGGCCGGTCTCCTGGCGCCCGGAACGGCCCACGGGGGCCTGCAGCGGGTAGTCGGGGTCGTCGCTGCGCTTGGTCAGGTAGAACTCCATCTCCGGCGCCACGATCGGCTTCCAGCCCTTGTCGGCGTAGAGCTTGAGCACGCGCTTGAGAATGTTGCGCGGCGACAGCTCGATGGGGTTGCCGAGCTTGTCGTAGGTATCGTGGATGACCATCGCGGTGGGCTCGATGGCCCAGGGGACGAGGAACACGGCATTCTCGTCCGGGCGGCAGACCATGTCGATGTCCGCCGGGTCCAGCAGGTCGTAGTAGATGTCGTCCTCGACGTAATCACCGGTCACGGTCTGCAGGAGCACGGACTCCGGCAGGCGCATGCCCTTCTCGTTGAGGAATTTGTTGGTCGGCGCGATCTTGCCCCGGGCAATCCCGGTCAGGTCGGCGATCATGCATTCCACTTCGGTGATCTTGCGTTCCTTCAGCCAGCCGGTCAGCTGGTCTAGCTTGGTAGTCATAAAGACCTCAGGGTGTGAGAGCCCGGCCCCAACCGCCGGGCTCAACGTTGCCCCGCCCTCTTGCTGCAGGCTTTGCCGAATGCCTGGAAGATGGCGAGATAGTTGGGATTGGATCGGACCTGCCACTCCGGGTGCCACTGCACGCCGAGGGCGAAGGCCCTGGCACCTTCTACGGAGAAGGCTTCGACCAACCCGTCAGGCGCCAGTGCTTCTACGCGAAGGCCCGGCGCCAGACGTGCAACGCCTTGGCCATGAATGGAATTGACCTGGATCTGCGCCGGCAAGCCGATGCCGGCGAGAACGCCGCCCGGCTGCACGTCGACGACGTGGCGCGGGGCGTACTGCACCTCGACCGGCTCGTCGTCCGGCTCGCGGTGGTCCATGAATCCTGAAGTTTCGTGCACCTTCTGGTGCAGCGTGCCGCCGAGAGCCACGTTGATCTCCTGGAAACCGCGGCAGATGCCGAGTACCGGCACGCCAGCGGCGATCGCAGCGCGAATGAGCGGCAGTGTAGTAGCGTCTCGGGCGATGTCATGCAAAGTGCCTGCATCGCTCGCGGGCCCACTATAATGATGAGGCTCGACGTTCGACGGTGATCCGCTGAACAGCAGCCCATCGAGGCTGGAGAGCAAGGTGTCCTGGTCGAGAGCCTCGCCCAGGGCGGGAATGATCAACGGTAGACCATTGGCCCCGGCCACCACGGCGCTGACGTATTTGTCGCCGACGGTATGGCTGGTTTTATGACCGACTTGCCTGACGCAGGCGGTCACGCCTATTAACGGCAGGCGAGACATGGGACACCCGTGCTTGTAAGTGTTATGGGTTGCGACCGAGCTTAGCGCTGTTCATTTTTTTACACAATAGTCCTGTAAAAAATCGCACACGCCTCGCTGAACATCCCATGACAACACGCTTTCACGGCCCCTGAGACAAGCCGAAATGCCCCAGAAATGGCCACCTTGCACCATAAGCGGGCAGAAAGTGGCGCTATTGACATCAACAGGCCTTTCGGATTGACTCACACCCTAGCCCCCGAATGATTGATATTTTTAACAATAAAGGTGTTGCACCATGTCGGTACCCCCGAGTGCCGTTCCGCTCTCAGAAGCGACCGAGTTCCTGAAGGAACACCCCGAGGTCCAGTTCGTCGACCTCCTTATTGCAGATATGAATGGCGTGGTTCGCGGCAAGCGCATCGAGCGCACCAACCTGCCGAAAGTCTACGAGAAAGGCATCAATCTCCCCGCTTCGCTGTTTGCCCTCGACATCACTGGCTCCACCGTTGAAAGCACCGGCCTTGGCCTGGACATTGGCGACGCCGACCGTGTCTGCTATCCCATCCCCGACACCATAGCCATGGAACCCTGGCAGAAGCGCCCAACCGCGCAACTGCTGATGACCATGCATGAAATGGAAGGCGCGCCCTTCTTCGCCGACCCGCGTGAAGTCCTGCGCCAGGTCATCCAGAAATTCACCGACATCGGCCTGAGCATAGTCGCGGCCTTCGAACTGGAGTTCTACCTGATCGACCAGGAGAACGTGAACGGCCGTCCGCAGCCGCCGCGTTCGCCCATCTCCGGCAAGCGCCCGCAATCGGTACAGGTCTACTCCATCGACGACCTCGACGAGTATGCCGACTGCCTGCAGGACATCATCGACGGCGCCCGCGCCCAGGGCATCCCGGCCGACGCCATCGTCAAGGAAAGCGCCCCGGCGCAGTTCGAGGTCAACCTCCACCACGTCAACGATGCGCTCAAGGCCTGCGACTACGCGGTGCTGCTCAAGCGCCTGATCAAGAACGTGGCATACGACCACGAGATGGACTCGACCTTCATGGCCAAGCCCTACCCGGGCCAGGCCGGCAACGGTCTGCACGTTCACGTGTCGCTGCTGGACAAGGACGGCAAGAACATCTTCGCCAGCGAGGATCCCGAGCAGAACGCCGCGTTGCGTCACGCGATCGGCGGTGTGCTCGAGACCCTGCCGGCCTCCATGGCCTTCCTCTGCCCGAACGTCAACTCCTACCGCCGTTTCGGCTCGGCCTTCTTCGTGCCGAACGCGCCGAGCTGGGGCCTGGACAACCGTACCGTGGCCCTGCGCGTGCCCACCGGCGCAGCGGAAGCGGTACGCCTGGAACACCGGGTAGCCGGCGCGGACGCCAACCCCTACCTGCTGCTGGCCGCGGTCCTCGCCGGCGTCCACCACGGCCTGACCAACAAGGTCGAGCCGGGCGCGCCCATCGAGGGCAACGCCTACGAGCAACTGGAGCAGAGCCTGCCGAACAACCTGCGCGATGCCCTGCGCGAGCTGGACGACAGCGACGTGATGAACAAGTACATCAGCCCCGAGTACATCGACATCTTCGTCGCGTGCAAGGAACACGAGCTGCAGGAGTTCGAGTATTCGATCTCCGACCTCGAGTACAACTGGTACCTGCACACCGTATAGGAAACACCCCGGACAACGCCGGCCCCGCGCCGGCGTTCGTCCGATCGCCTTGCCCGCCGGGCGGCCGCAGTGCACGACTGCGCCATGCCTTCCCGGCCGGGCGGGCTTACCTCGCCTCACCCTGCTCTGCCGCTCCACGCTGCAACCAAGCCCCGGAATGGCCGCCGGCCGTCCATGCTGTGCCTTGACATACAGGGAGAATGCCAATGCCACGCCTGCTCGCCCCGCTGTTGCTGCTGCTCTGCCCACTGTTCGCCCAGGCCGAGGACGTCATCCGCGTCTACAACTGGAACGACTACATCGCCCCGGAAGCGCTCAAGGATTTCGAGAAGGCCAGCGGCGTCCGTGTCGAGTACCACACCTACAGCACCGCCGAGGAACTGAAACAGGCGCTGCACTCCGGCGAGAAGATCGACGTCGCCGTCCCCTCCCACAACGACCTGCCGCAGCTGATCAAGGACAAGCTGATCCAGCCGCTGGACTTCACCCGCCTGCCCAACCGCAGCCACCTCGACCCGCAACTGATGAGCAAGCTGGCCGCCGTCGACCCCGACAACCGCCATGCCGTGCCTTACCTGTGGGGCGCCGTGGGCCTGGCGGTGAACCAGCCGCAGGCCGAGAAGGCCCTGGGCGGGCCGGTGCCGGACAGCTGGGGCCTGCTGTTCGACCCGCAATACAGCGCGCGCCTGAAGAGCTGCGGGCTGAGCCTGCTGGACGCGCCCGACGAGACCTTCTCGGTGCTGATGAACTACCAGGGGCGCAACTTCGCCCGCAGCGCGCCGACGCAGATCCGCCGCGCCGGCCAGGTGCTCGCGGCGCTGCGCCCGAACCTGCGCTACATCGACAGCGAGCGCTACATCCAGGACCTCAACGACGGCAAGCTGTGCGTGGCCATGGCCTGGGTCGGCGACGCCCTGCACGCGGCCCGCGCCGGGCAGCCGGTGCACTTCGTGGTGCCGCAGGAAGGCTCGGTGCTGTTCATCGACAACCTGGTGGTGCCCAGCAGCGCCCAGCACCCGGACCTGGCCCTGCGCTTCATCGACTTCATGCTGCAGCCGAAGGTCGCCGCCCAGGTCACCGCCGCCACCCTCTACCCGAACGCCAACGTCGATGCCGCGGCCTTCCTCGACGCCGAACTGCGCCAGCAGCCGGGCCTGTACCCGGACCAGGAGACCAAGCGCCGCCTGTTCGCCCTGGAAATCGCCCCGGAAAAGACCGCCCCGGTGCTCAAGGAAACCTGGGACAAGCTGCTGGCCGACCACTGACGGCCAGCGGCGCGCCGCCACGCCACGGCGGCGCCAAGCCTGCGAACTTGCTCCGGGCGCATGAGCTGAAGTCCAATAGCCGCTCATGCCCGGAGAACCCCATGCCCGCCCCACCAGCTTCCGCAAGCCCCGCGCCAGCAGCCAGGCGCGCATCGCCAGCATCCTCGACGCCGCCCGCGCCCTGCTCGCCGAAGACGGCACCGCCGGCCTGTCGATCTACGCCGTGGCGGAGCGGGCGGACATACCGCCGTCCTCGGTCTACCACTTCTTCCCCAGCGTGCCGGCGCTGCTGCAGGCGCTGACCGGCGAAGTCCACGCCGCCTTCCGCGCCTGCCTGGCGGCGCCGGTGGACCACGAGGCCCTGCGCGACTGGCACGACCTCTCGCGGCTGGTGGAAGAGCGCATGCTCGCCGTCTACGCCGCCGATGCCGCGGCGCGCCAGCTGATCCTCGCCAGCCACGGCCTGGCCGAGGTGACCCTCGCCGACCGCCAGCACGACATGGAGCTGGGCCGCTCCATGCAGGCGCTGTTCGACCGCCACTTCCACCTCCCCGAACTGCCGGCGGACATCGAGGTGTTCAGCCTGGCCATGGAACTGGGCGACCGCGTCTACGCCCTCTCGATGCAACGCCACGGCCGCATCGAACCGCGCCTGGCCGAGGAAGGCATGCGGGTGTTCGATGCTTATCTGGGGCTGTATTTGCCGCCGTTTTTGCCTAAACGGCGGCTGTAAGCCTCAAGCTGCAAGCTGCAAGCAGGAGCTGCTTTCGCTTGCGGCTTGGGGCTTATCGCTTGCAGCTTTAAGTCCGATATTTATCTGCCTTTTCATCGGATTCAGCCCTTCGATAGAAAAATATCGCTTTAAAAGCCGATTTTTATCGGATATAAATCGCCTCAGTTCCGCGAAAGGCGCCGACCTCACGCCTTCTTGCGGCACCCTGCGGCCGCCGCCTAATCCGGAAGGCCGATAAGTATCCGAATAAAAAGGTGTTCCATGACCCGTACCGTCACCGTCGCCGCCACCCAGATGGCGTGCTCCTGGGATGTCCAGGCCAATATCGCCAATGCCGAGAAGCTGGTGCGCCAGGCGGCCGCCCAGGGCGCGCAGATCATCCTGATCCAGGAACTGTTCGAGACCCCCTACTTCTGCCAGAAGCCCAACGCCGACTACACCCAGCTGGCCACCCCGGTGGAAGAGAACCCGGCCATCGCGCACTTCCAGAAGGTCGCTGCCGAACTGAAGGTCGTGCTGCCGATCAGCTTCTTCGAGCGCGCCGGCCGCGCGCGCTTCAACAGCATCGCCATCATCGACGCCGACGGCAGCAACCTGGGCGTGTACCGCAAGAGCCACATCCCGGACGGCCCCGGCTACCACGAGAAGTACTACTTCAACCCGGGCGACACCGGCTTCAAGGTCTGGGACACCGCCTACGCGCGCATCGGCGTCGGCATCTGCTGGGACCAGTGGTTCCCCGAATGCGCCCGCAGCATGGCGCTGATGGGCGCCGAGGTGCTGTTCTACCCGACCGCCATCGGCAGCGAGCCGCATGACGCCAGCATCACCTCGCGCGACCACTGGCAGCGCGTGCAGCAGGGCCATGCCGGCGCCAACCTGATGCCGCTGGTGGCTTCCAACCGCATCGGCAAGGAAGAGCAGGACGGCTACGACATCACCTTCTACGGCTCCTCGTTCATCGCCGATCAGTTCGGCAAGAAGGTCCAGGAACTGGGCGAGACCGAGGAAGGCATCCTGGTGCACAGCTTCGACCTGGACGCCCTGGAGAAAGTCCGCACCGCCTGGGGTGTGTTCCGCGACCGCCGTCCGAACCTATACTGGCCGATCGCGACCCTCGACGGAGAGAACCTCTCCGAATGACCCCGCGCGGTGGGAGGCGATCCCTCCCGCCGCTTCGTCCGTAGCTGCCCGCACCTGGTGATCCCATGACCACTCTGACCAGTACCCCCCGCGCCGACGGCTTCCGCATGCCGGCGGAATGGGAACCCCACACCCAGACCTGGATGGTCTGGCCCGAGCGCCCGGACAACTGGCGCCTGGGCGGCAAGCCGGCGCAGGCCGCCTTCAGCGCCGTGGCCGAGGCCATCGCGCGCTTCGAGCCGGTCACCGTCTGCGTTTCCGCCGCCCAGTTCGAGAACGCCCGCGCGCGCCTGAGCGACGCCATCCGGGTGATCGAGATCAGCAACGACGACGCCTGGGTGCGCGACACCGGCCCGACCTTCGTGGTGAACGACCAGGGCGCCGTGCGCGGCGTGGACTGGACCTTCAACGCCTGGGGCGGCCTCGACGGCGGCCTGTACTTCCCCTGGCTGCGCGACGACCAGGTGGCGGCGAAGATCCTCCAGGTCGAACGTTGCGGGCGCTACCGCACCGAAGGCTTCGTGCTCGAGGGCGGCTCCATCCACGTGGATGGCGAAGGCACCGTCATCACCACCGAGGAATGCCTGCTCAACCGCAACCGCAACCCGCACCTGTCCCGCGAGGAGATCGAGCAGGTCCTGCGCGAGCACCTGGCGGTGGACAGCGTGATCTGGCTGCCGGACGGCCTGTACAACGACGAGACCAACGGCCACGTCGACAACTTCTGCTGCTACGTGCGCCCGGGCGAAGTGCTGCTGGCCTGGACCGACGACGTCAACGACCCCAACTACCCGCGCTGCCAGGCCGCCATGCGCGTGCTGGAACAGGCGCGCGACGCCAAGGGCCGGCAGCTGGTGGTGCACAAGATGCCGATCCCCGGCCCGCTGCATGCGACCGAGGAAGAGTGCTCCGGCGTCGACCTGGTGGAAGGCAGCCAGGAGCGCGACCCGTCGATCCGCCTGGCCGGCTCCTACGTGAACTTCCTGATCGTCAACGGCGGCATCGTCGCGCCCAGCTTCGACGATCCGAAGGACGCCGAGGCCAAGGCCATCCTCCAGCGCGTGTTCCCCGAGCACGAAGTGGTGATGGTGCCGGGCCGGGAAATCCTCCTGGGCGGCGGCAACATCCACTGCATCACCCAGCAGCAACCGGCGCCGCAGAAACGCTGAGCCGGCAGCCGCCAACGAAAAGGCCGTCGCCCCGCAAGGGACGACGGCCTTTTTCATCACGGTACCCATCGCAAGATCCGCAGGCGAGCATGGCTTCTCGTAGGAGCGGACTCCGTCCGCGATGGGCCGGCCCCACACACGGTGCTTCCCTGTAGGAGCGCGCCCTGCGCGCGAAATCGCGGGCAGGGCCCGCTCCTACAATCCACCTCGCCGTGAGGCATGGCCTCCCCCCGTAGGAGCGGACCTTGTCCGCGATAGCCGCAACCTCCGGCGCGCTCCTACGGAAAGCCCTGGCTCTAGAACAGCGGCAGGGTGTAGCTGACGATCAGGCGGTTCTCGTCCTGGTCGCGCTGGGCCGGGGTAGCGCCCTGGGCCGGCAGGCCGCTGCGCAGCGAGGCGTTCTTCCAGGTGAAGCCCAGGCCCTTGAAGGTACCGTCCGGGATCACGTAGGCCAGGGTGATGTCGCGCTCCCACTCGCTCTGGTCGCCGCGGGCGGTGTCGATGTTGTCGCCGCGCAGGTACAGGGCCTGGAAGGTCAGGCCCGGCAGGCCGGCCTGGGCGAAGTCGTAGCCGTAGCGGGCCTGCCAGGTACGCTCACCGGCACGCAGGAACTTGCCGATCTGCACGTCGGTGATCAGGTAGGCGGTGGCGCCATCGCCGTTGTTGATGAACGGGAAGTCGCTGTCGCCGCTGAGCTGCTGGTAGCCGACACCGAAGCTGTGGCCGCTGACGATGTAGGTGAACAGGCCGCTGTAGGCCTTGTTGTCGACTTCGCCCTTGGTCACGCCGTTGCCGTAGTAACCGGAGGTGTAGTAGCGCGAGTCATGGCTGTTCTTGCCGTCGTCGCTGCTGTTGAAGTAGCGCAGGTCGCTCTTCAGGACGCCCGGGCCGATCGCCCAGTTGTGCTGCAGGCCGAGGAAGTGCTGTTTGTAGAAGTCCTGCAGGTTGCCGTAGTAGTACTGCAGGGTCAGGTCCTTGGTCAGCTTGTAGTCGACGCCACCGTAGTAGAACTTGTTGACGAACTCGCCGGTGCGCGCGTTGTTGGCGCCGGCGATGGACAGCCCCTCGTTGTTGCTCGAGCTGCGGCCCTTGGTGTGCTCCAGCTGGCCGCCGATCAGCGTCAGGTCCTTGAACTCGTTGGAGGTGATCTGGCCGCCTTCGAAGGTCTGCGGCAGCAGGCGACCGTCGTTGTAGGTCACCACCGGCAGCTTGGGCAGCAGGGTGCCGTAGCGCAGTTCGGTGGAGGAAACCTTCACCTTGGCGGTCGCCCCCAGGTGCGAGAAGTCGTCCACCGCGCGGCCATCGCCATCGGTGGGGAACACGGTGCCGGAGAAGCTGGAGCTGGTCGGGTTGTAGTGGGTGCCCTTGCCGCTGTCCAGGCGCACACCCAGCAGCCCCAGCGCATCGACGCCGAAGCCGACGGTGCCTTCGGTGAAGCCGGAGGTGTAGTTCAGCAGGAAGCCCTGGCCCCATTCCTCCTGCTTGCTCGGCTCGGCCGTGCCATTGCGGTTGTCGCTGTTGATGTAGAAGTTGCGCAGGGTCAGGCTGGCCTTGCTGTCCTCGATGAAGCCGCCGGCGCTGGCCAGCGGAGCATGGGCGCCAAGGGCAGCGGCCGCCACGGCCAACGCCAGGGTGGATTGCGTGATGTTACGACTCTTCATTGGTAATCCCCATTTATTGATCTTGTGTGAAGTCGGCAAAGCGCCAGGCGCCGCACGGCGCAAATTCCTCCGCCCAGTCGCACGGCCGGGCACGGCCCGGGCCTGCAGGCGAATGGCGGTCGGTCAGTCGGACGCCCCTAGGCGGGGTCTCTACGTGGGCAAGCAGGCAGGAAGGAACTTGCGGAAAGGCATGGCAGCGTCATGGTGAATGCTCGTGTCTTGTTCTTGTGGGCGAAACCTGAGGCTTCACCCCGACATGGCAAACCCCGGGCCAATCGGCCCGGCATGTCCCGACACGTGGACTGGCGCGGGTTGGCATCCCGTAGCCGGCTCCTTCGCTGCGCGCTGGTCAGCGGAAATCCGCCACCTTCCCCGGCCTGGCTGGCGGTTTGTCGCCATGCTCACCGGACTTCATTGCCTGGACCCTACGGCCACGCTGGGGCAACGATAAGCAATCGGGAATAAATCCAAAAAGAATTAATTATTAAAATGTAATTTCATTTTGGAATAAATAATGCGCCATCGCGCCCCGCCAATCCATTTCCCGATAGGGGTACGGGACGGGGGCGAAAGAGGTAGCGGCGCGGAAAAGCGCCGCCTCAGGCCTGCTCGATACGGTCCTTGCCGTTGCGCTTGGCCTGGTACAACGCGGCGTCGGCCCGGCCGTAGAGCGCCGAGAGGTTCTCGTCGTGGGGCAGCAGCAGGGTCAGGCCCTGGCTGACGCTGATACCGAAGGTCTGCTCGTCTTCCTTGAAGCGCAGGCGCTGCACCTCGCGCTGCAGGCGCTCGCCGATCTGCCGGGCGGTCACCTGGTCGCAGCCGGGCAGCAGCACGGCGAACTCCTCGCCGCCGATGCGGCCGAACAGGTCGCCGCGGCGCAGCGCGCCGGAGGCGCACTGGGCCACGCGCTGCAGCACGCGGTCGCCGACCTGGTGGCCGTAGCGGTCGTTGACCTTCTTGAAGTCGTCCACGTCCAGCAGGAGGAAGGCCAGGGCCGCGCCGGCCTGCTTGGATTCGTTGAAGGCCTGCTCGGCGTTGTCGAAGAAGTAGCGGCGGTTGCTGCTCTGGGTCAGCACGTCGGTGGTCGCCAGGCGCTGCAGCTCGCTTTCCAAGTGTTTCTTGTCGGTGATGTCCTCGGCGATGCCGACCACCATCAACGGCAGGCCGGCCTCGCTGTGCTGGCTGATGAAGCATTTGTCGCTGAGCCAGCGCACCTCGCCGTCGGCGCGCAGGATGCGGTACTCGCGCTGCTCCACGGCGCCACGCTCGAGCACCTGCAGCAGGCTGCTGGCGGCGTAGTCGAGATCGTCCGGGTAGATGGCGTTGAGCCATTCGTTGTAGTCGGCCAGCAGCAGGGCCGCCGAACGGCCGAAGATGCGCTCGTAGGCGGGGCTGACGTAGACCATGCGCTGGGCCTGCCAGTCGAAGGCCCAGAGCACCGCGTTGACGCTGGCCAGCAGGGCGCTGAAGAGCTGCTCGCGTTCTTTCAGGCGCTCCACTTCGGCGCGGCTGTGCAGCAATGCCAGCAGCGCTTCGTCGAGATCCTGCGGCGCCCTGTACCTGTCGTCCATGTGTCAGCTTCCTACAACTAATCGAGTGGTCTATGACCGCAAAATTAGCCAAGTGCTCGACAAAAAAAGAAAAAGCCCGCCGAACGGCGGGCTTTTTGTGATGGACCTCTCAGATATCGGCCGGGCTCAGACAGCCGGGCGCAGCGAGTAGGTCTTCAGCTGTTCGGCGAAGTCGCGCAGCGACTGGATGCCACTGGCCTCGGCCTCCTGCACCCACTGCTTGATGGCGGCCAGCATGTCGTGGCCGTTGGCGCTGGTCTTCAGCCAGATCTGCTGCAGCGCCAGGCGCTTCTCGTAGATCACCTGCAGGGCCTGGCTGTGCGCCAGCAGGCGCTCGATGCGCGCGTGGTGGCACTCTTCCAGCAGGCTGGTCTCGCGGGAGAGCAGGCGCTTGCCGCGGCGGAACAGGTGGCGGACGTTGGCGTCGGCCTTGGCCAGTTCCTGCTTGACCAGCGGGCCGATCACCAGCTTGCGGTACTGGGCCATGATCTGGAAGCGGTTGTTGAGGATGGCCATGGCGGTGTCCATGTCCAGGCTGCCCTTGCCTTCCACCCGGTGGGCGATCGGCGCCACCCGCGCCACCTTGGCCAGGCGCAGGAAGCAGAACAGCTTGATCCAGGCCCAGCCCAGGTCGAACTCCCACTTCTTCACCGACAGCTTGGCCGAGTTGGGGTAGGTGTGGTGGTTGTTGTGCAGCTCCTCGCCGCCAATGACGATGCCCCAGGGCACCAGGTTGGTGGCGGCGTCGCGGCACTCGAAGTTGCGGTAGCCCACGGCGTGGCCCAGGCCGTTGATGACGCCGGCGGCCCAGAACGGGATCCAGGCCATCTGCACGGCCCAGACGGTCAGGCCGAGGGCGCCGAACAGGGCGACGTCGATCAGCACCATCAGGGCGATGCCGCCCAGCGGGAAGCGGCCGTAGAGGTTGCGCTCCAGCCAGTCGTCCGGGCAGTTCTTGCCGTAGATGCGCAGGGTGTCCGGGTTCTTCGCTTCCTCGCGGTAGAGTTCGGCGCCCTTGCGCAGCACGGTGCCCAGGCCCTTGTACACCGGGCTGTGCGGGTCTTCGGCGGTCTCGCACTTGGCGTGGTGCTTGCGGTGGATGGCGGTCCACTCGCGGGTGTTCATCCCGGTGGTCATCCACAGCCAGAAACGGAAGAAGTGTTGCAGCGCCGGATGCAGTTCGAGGGCGCGGTGGGCGGAATAGCGATGCAGGTAGACAGTCACGCTGACGATGGTGACGTGGGTGAGCGCCAGCGTGACCACGATCAGTTGCCACAGCGGCAGATCAAGGAAACCGTTGTACCACATGAATGATAATGAACCTCGGCAATGGTCGATGAGCCTGGAACCAGGCCAGCTCGCATTATCACCAAGCGCGGCGGGAAAACCATCCGGTCTTTTTGATATGAACAGGGGCCATTGGCCATCCTCTATACTGCGCAGCCAATAACTCGTCCCCCTCGTCGCAATGAACCCACGCCCGAGTGCCCTCCGCATCTGCCTGCTGTACCTGCTGTTCGCCTGCCTGTGGGGGCTGACGAGCGACCGGCTGCTGCGCCTGGCGGTCGGCGAAGGCAACCTGCTGCCATGGCTGGTGGCGAAAAAGTATCTTTTCTTTGCCATCAGCGCCGGCGTGCTCTTCCTGCTGATGGCCCGGCAGCTGAAGTGGATGCGGCGCGCCCTGGCCGCCCGCGAGCGGAGCGAACGGCGCTTCGAGCGGGCCCTGGACGCCCTGGACGACGGCCTCTGGGAGTGGGATATCGAGCAGCACCGGGTGTTCTACTCGCCCGGCTACGCGCGGATGACCGGCCTGAGCGCGGAAGAACTGGGCGACAGCTTCGGCACCTGGGAGCAGCGGCTGCACCCGGACGACCGCGACAGCGTGCTGGCCCAGCACCGCGACCTCCTGCAGCGGCGCAGCGAGCGCCTGGAATGCACCTACCGCCTGCGCCACGCCGACGGCAGCTACCGCTGGGTGCATGCCCGCGCGCGCCTGAGCGGCGGCCACGGCGGCGAGCCGCTGCGCATGACCGGCGTCAGCCGCGACGTCACCGAGCAACGCAAGGCCAACGACCACCTGCGCCAGGCCGCGGCAGTGTTCGAGGCGACCCAGGAAGGCTTGCTGGTGACCGACGAGAAGGGCGTGATCCTCCACGTCAACCCGTCGTTCCAGCGCATCACCGGCTACAGCGCCGACGAAGTGGTGGGGCGCAACCCCTCGATGCTCAAGTCCGGGCGCCAGGACGATGCCTTCTACCAGCGCATGTGGCAGGCCCTGAACACCGAGGGCCTGTGGTGCGGGGAAATCTGGAACCGGCGCAAGAGCGGCGAGGTGTACCCGCAATGGCAGCACATCTGCGCCGTGCATGACGAGCAGGGGCGCCTGACGCACTACGTCGCGGTGTTCTCCGACCTCAGCAGCATCAAGCGCTCGCAGCACGAGCTGGACTTCCTCGCCCACCACGACCCGCTCACCGGGCTGCCCAACCGCCTGCTGCTGCGCGAGCGCCTCGAACAGGCCCTGGCCCGCGCCGAGCGCGAACAGGGCGGCGGCGCCCTGCTGCTGCTCGACCTGGACCACTTCAAGCACGTCAACGACAGCCTCGGCCACAGCGCCGGCGACCAGTTGGTCAAGACGGTGGCCGAGCGCCTGCGCGGCTGCCTCGACGAGCACGCCTCCCTGGCGCGCCTGGGCGGCGACGAGTTCGCCGTGGTCCTGGAAAGCCAGCAGCCGCACCATGCCAGCAGCCTCGCCCAGCACCTGCTGGAAGCCATGCACGCGCCCTTCGAGGTGCAGGGGCAGCCGGTCTACATCTCCGCCAGCCTGGGCGTCAGCCTGTTCCCCGAGGACGCCCGCGACGTCGACCACCTGCTGCGCCACGCCGACGCCGCGCTGTTCCAGGCCAAGGCCAGCGGGCGCAACCTGTACGCCTTCTACACCCCGGAACTGACCGCCCGCGCCCGCTCCCACGTGCAGGTGGAGGCGGCCCTGCGCCAGGCGCTGGAGCACGACGAGCTGCGCGTGTACTACCAGCCGGTGCACGACCTGGCCAGCGGCCGGGTGGTCGGGGTGGAGTCGCTGGTGCGCTGGCAGCACCCGCAACGCGGCCTGGTGCCGCCCTGCGAATTCATCCCGGTGGCCGAGGAATGCGGGCTGATCGCCGCCATCGACACCTGGGTGCTGGACCAGGCCTGCCGGCAGATGCGCCAGTGGCTGGACGAGGGCGTGGCGCTGGAGTTCGTCGCGGTGAACCTGTCCAGCCGCCTGTTCGGCCGAGACGGCCTGGAGCAGCGGGTGGCTCGCGCCCTGCAGGAAAGCGGCCTGCAGCCGCGGCACCTGGAGCTGGAAGTGACCGAGAGCGCCATCATGCAGAACATCGACCAGTCGGTGGCCCTGCTGCAGCGCCTGCGCGGGCTCGGCGTGCAGCTGGCGATCGACGACTTCGGCACCGGCTATTCCTCGCTGATGCGCCTCAAGCGCATGCCGGTGCAGAAGCTGAAGATCGACCAGGGCTTCGTCGCCGGCCTGCCCGACGACGCCGAGGACGCAGCCATCGCCCGCGCCATCATCGCCCTGGCGCGGAGCATGGGCCTGCACGTGGTGGCCGAGGGCATCGAGCGTCCGGACCAGGCGGCCTTCCTGCTCGACCACGCCTGCGACGCCGGCCAGGGCTACTGGTACGGCCGCCCGCAGCCCGCCGACGAGCTGCCCTGGGCACGGGCGGCATCGCGCCAGCCAAGTTAAAACCTTGTGGAATATAAAAATTCTTAAATAGTATTTTTAAGAATATTCGACTCCTGCCTAAGATGCGCTCACACCGCACGCGCCGCCCACCCGGGACGGCCCGGCGAAGCCCACCAAGGAGCCCAGATCATGAGCGCAACCCTCCGTAGCCTGGAAGGCCAGGACGAAGCCAACATCCTGCGTGAAGTGCAGAGCGCCCTGCGCGGTCTGCGTTTCGGCGCCGTCGAGATCACCGTGCACAACGGCCAGGTGGTGCAGATCGAGCGCAAGGAGAAGTTCCGCCTGCAGCAGCCCGCCAGCCGCCAGAGCTGATTCCCGGGCCCTGCGGGGCCCGCCGCAACGCCCCGATAAGAACACGCCAACAAGCACAACACCAAGATTCGTATCCAGGAGCTGCACATGTCCATCCGCCGTTTCGCCCTGGCCGCCCTGGCCAGTGCACTGGTTTCCACGCTGGTCGCCGGCCCCGCGGCCGCGGCCACCCAACTGCTGAACGTGTCCTACGACCCGACCCGCGAGCTGTACCAGGCCTACAACGCGGCCTTCATCAAGCACTGGAAGGCCCAGGGCGGCGACGACCTGACCGTGCAGCAATCCCACGGCGGTTCCGGCAAGCAGGCCCGCGCCGTCATCGACGGCCTGAAGGCCGACGTGGTGACCCTGGCCCTGGCCGGCGACATCGACGAACTGAACAAGCTCGGCAACCTGCTGCCGGCCGACTGGCAGGCGCGCCTGCCGGACAACAGCACCCCCTACACCTCGACCATCGTGTTCCTGGTGCGCAAGGGCAACCCCAAGGGCATCAAGGACTGGGGCGACCTGACCAAGCAGGGCGTCGAGGTCATCACCCCGAACCCGAAGACCTCCGGCGGCGCCCGCTGGAACTTCCTGGCCGCCTGGGCCTGGGCCAAGAAGCAGTACGGCAGTGACGACAAGGCCGAGGCCTACGTCAAGGACCTGTACAAGCACGTGCCCGTGCTGGACACCGGCGCCCGCGGCTCGACCATCACCTTCGCCAACAACAACATCGGCGACGTGCTGCTGGCCTGGGAGAACGAAGCCTTCCTGGCCAAGAAGGAACAGGGCGGCGAGAATTTCGAGATCGTCGTGCCCTCGCTGTCGATCCTGGCAGAGCCGCCGGTGGCGGTGGTCGACAAGACCGTCGACAAGAAGGGCACCCGCAAGGTCGCCGAGGAGTACCTGAAGTACCTGTACAGCGAGGAAGGCCAGCGCATCGCCGCGCAGAACTTCTACCGCCCGCGCAACGCCAAGGTCGCCGCCGAGTTCGCCAACCAGTTCCCGAAACTGGACCTGGTGACCATCGACAAGGACTTCGGCGGCTGGAAGGTCGCGCAGCCCAAGTTCTTCAACGACGGCGGCATCTTCGACAAGATTTACCAGGCGCAGTAAACCGCGTAGCCACAAGCGACAAGCCATAAGCTGCAAACAGCTCGCTTGCCGCTTGTGGCTTTTGGCTTGTAGCTAACCGAGAGGTTTCAATGTCACGACGCATCTCCCCGGTCATACCCGGCTTCGGGCTGACTCTGGGCTACACCCTGGTGTATCTCAGCCTGTTGGTGCTGATTCCGCTGGGGGCCCTGTTCCTCAAGACCACCGAGCTCACCTGGGAACAGTTCTGGACCATCATCACCGCCCCGCGCGTGCTCGCCGCGCTCAAGCTGAGCTTCGGCACCGCGCTCATCGCCGCCCTGATCAACGGCGTGATCGGCACCCTGCTGGCCTGGGTGCTGGTGCGCTACGAGTTCCCCGGGCGCAAGATCATCGACGCCATGATCGACCTGCCGTTCGCCCTGCCCACCGCAGTGGCCGGCATCGCCCTGACCGCGCTCTACGCCCCCAACGGCCTGGTCGGCCGCTTCGCCACCGAGCTCGGCTTCAAGATCGCCTACACCCCGCTGGGCATCACCCTGGCGCTGACCTTCGTGGTGCTGCCCTTCGTGGTGCGCACGGTGCAGCCGGTGCTGGCGGACATCCCCCGCGAGGTCGAGGAAGCCGCCGCCTGCCTGGGCGCCAAGCCGCTGCAGGTGTTCCGCCACGTGCTCCTGCCGGCGCTGCTGCCGGCCTGGCTGACCGGCTTCGCCCTGGCCTTCGCCCGCGGCGTCGGCGAGTACGGCTCGGTGATCTTCATCGCCGGCAACATGCCGATGAAGACCGAGATCCTGCCGTTGCTGATCATGGTCAAGCTGGACCAGTACGACTACACCGGCGCCACCGCCATCGGCGTGCTGATGCTGGTGGTGGCCTTCGTCCTGCTGCTGCTGATCAACCTGCTGCAACGCCGCATCGAGACCCCCTGAGGAGCGCGCCATGAGTTCCGCAACGCTTTCCACCGCACAAGCGGCGAACGCCGCCCGGCGTGGCAACCCCTGGGGCCGCCGGCTGCTCATCGGCCTGGCCTGGCTGGCCTTCGCCCTGTTCCTGCTGCTGCCGCTCTACGTGGTCCTGAGCGAGGCGCTGAAGCAGGGCTTCGGCACCTTCTTCGAGGCCATCCTCGAGCCCGACGCCCTGGCCGCGCTGAAGCTGACACTGATCGCCGTGGGCATCTCGGTGCCGCTGAACCTGGTGTTCGGCGTGGCCGCCGCCTGGTGCGTGACCAAGTTCGAGTTCCCCGGCAAGAGCATCCTGGTGACCCTGATCGACCTGCCGTTCTCGGTCTCGCCGGTGATCGCCGGCCTGATCTACGTGCTGCTGTTCGGCGCCCAGGGCTACTTCGGCCCCTGGCTAAGCGACCACGACATCCAGATCGTCTTCGCCGTGCCCGGCATCGTCCTGGCGACCATCTTCGTCACCTTCCCCTTCGTCGCCCGCGAGCTGATCCCGCTGATGCAGGAACAGGGCACCCAGGAGGAAGAGGCCGCGCGCCTGCTCGGCGCCAACGGCTGGCAGATGTTCTGGCACGTCACCCTGCCGAACATCAAATGGGGCCTGATCTACGGCGTGGTGCTGTGCACCGCGCGGGCGATGGGCGAGTTCGGCGCGGTATCGGTGGTCTCCGGGCACATCCGCGGCGTCACCAACACCCTGCCGCTGCACGTCGAGATCCTCTACAACGAATACAATCACGTCGCCGCTTTCAGCATCGCCACCCTGCTGCTGCTGATGGCCCTGGTCATCCTGCTGCTCAAGCAGTGGAGCGAGTCGCGCCTGTCCCGATTGAAAGTCAAAGCTGACGAGGAATAAGCCATGAGTATCGAAATCCGTAACGTCAGCAAGAACTTCAACGCCTTCAAGGCGCTCAATGACATCAACCTGGACATCCACAGCGGCGAGCTGGTGGCCCTGCTCGGCCCCTCCGGCTGCGGCAAGACCACCCTGCTGCGGATCATCGCCGGCCTGGAGACCCCGGACGCCGGCAACATCGTGTTCCACGGCGAGGACGTCTCGCAGCACGACGTGCGCGACCGCAACGTCGGCTTCGTGTTCCAGCACTACGCGCTGTTCCGCCACATGACGGTGTTCGACAACGTCGCCTTCGGCCTGCGCATGAAGTCGAAGAAGGAACGCCCCAGCGAGGCGCGCATCGCCGAGAAGGTCCACGAGCTGCTGAACATGGTGCAGCTGGACTGGCTCGCCGACCGCTACCCGGAACAGCTTTCCGGCGGCCAGCGCCAGCGTATCGCGCTGGCCCGCGCGCTGGCGGTGGAACCGAAGATCCTGCTGCTGGACGAACCCTTCGGCGCCCTCGACGCCAAGGTGCGCAAGGAGCTGCGCCGCTGGCTGGCGCGCCTGCACGAGGAGATCAACCTCACCTCCGTGTTCGTCACCCACGACCAGGAAGAGGCCATGGAAGTGGCCGACCGTATCGTGGTGATGAACAAGGGCGTGATCGAGCAGATCGGCTCGCCCGGCGAGGTCTACGAGAACCCGGCCAGCGACTTCGTCTACCACTTCCTCGGCGACTCCAACCGCCTGCACCTGGGCAACGACGAGCACGTGCTGTTCCGCCCGCACGAAGTGTCGCTGTCGCGCCAGGCGGTGGAAGCCCACCGCGCCGCCGAAGTCCGCGACATCCGCCCGCTGGGCGCCATCACCCGGGTGACGCTGAAGGTGGACGGCCAGGACGAGCTGATCGAGGCCGAAGTGGTCAAGGACCACGACAGCCTGGTGGGCCTGGCCCGCGGCGAGACGCTGTACTTCAAGCCCAAGGCCTACCAGCAGGTGGCGAACATCTGAGCCGCTGCTTCTTCGGGGGGTTGCTTGATGCGGCCTCCAAGGCCCGGGGCTTTTCGTAGGAGCGAGCTTGCTCGCGAATGGCGTGTCCCTCTGGCTACGGTGCTTTGGGTTGACTCCGCCCCTCTCCCCAACCCTCTCCCTGAAGGGAGAGGGGGCCGTTCGGCGTGCTCTGCTATTTCAGCTCTCCCTGATGCTACGCATAAAGCCCGATACCTCCATGAGGCACGGCCTTCGCGCCGGCACGGACTAGCTCCCTCTCCCTTCAGGGAGAGGGCTGGGGAGAGGGAACGGGCTCAAATTCAGCACCCAAGCAACCGGCGAACACCATTCGCGAGCAAGCTCGCTCCTACGAAGAAACCCCATCCTCCAACCGCCGCAGCAGGAACGCTTTACTCGACTCGATGATCGCCCGCTGCGTCTCCTCACTGGCCGTTATCCGCGCCAGCAACAACGCCCCCACACACTGGGCAAGCATCGCCCACGCATCCTCCGCACTCCCCAGCTCCTCCGCCCAGGCCTGCTGCAGCCCGAGCATCGCCGCCTCCACCGTGCCGCGCAACGGCTCGTCGGCACGGGCGATCTCCGCGCCCAGGGCGGGAATGGCGCAACCGCCATCGACGTTCTGCACGTGGGCCAGCGTCAGGTAGCGCTGCAGGCAGCGCTCCAGGCGCTCGCGGCCCTGGCTGTCGCCGGCCTTGCCCAGGCGTTCGGCGCTGCGCGTCAGTTCGCGTTCGACGATGGCGGCGAACAGCGCATCCTTGGACGGGAAGTGGTTGTAGAAGGCGCCGCCGCTCAGCCCCACCGCCTTCATCAGCGCGTCCACGCCGACGCTGGCGAAGCCCTCGCGCTTGGCGATGGCGCCGCTGCTCTCCAGCAGGCGCTGGCGGGTTTCTTCCTTGTGGCTGGCTGAGTAACGCATGGCGTGGGCTCCGAAAACGGCTTGACGGCTGTCGGAAGCATAACATAACGTTCGTTTACCAAACGATCGTTTACCTATAACGAAAAGAGGAAACGGACCATGAGCGCTGCCTCCCCCAACGACAAGAAAGTGGTGCTGGTCATCGGCGCCGGCGACGCCACCGGCGGCGCCATCGCCCGCCGCTTCGCCCGCGAGGGCTACGTCGCCTGCGTCACCCGGCGTTCGGCCGACAAGCTGCAGCCGCTGGTCGACGCCATCCGCGCCGAAGGCGGCGAGGCCCACGGCTTCGCCTCGGACGCACGCAAGGAAGAGCAGGTGGCGGAACTGGTGGAAACCATCGAGCGCGACATCGGCCCCATCGAGGCCTTCGTCTTCAACATCGGCGCCAACGTGCCCTGCAGCATCCTCGACGAGACCGCGCGCAAGTACTTCAAGATCTGGGAAATGGCCTGCTTCTCCGGCTTCCTCACCGGCCAGGCGGTGGCCCGGCGCATGGTCGCGCGCAAGCGCGGCACCCTGCTGTTCACCGGCGCCACCGCCGGGCTGCGCGGCGCCGCCGGGTTCGCCGCCTTCGCCGGGGCCAAGCACGGCATCCGCGCGTTGGCCCAGAGCATGGCCCGCGAACTGGGGCCCATGGGCCTGCACGTGGCCCACGTGGTGGTGGACGGCGCCATCGACACCGACTTCATCCGCGACAACTTCCCGCAGAAGTACGCGCTGAAGGACCAGGACGGCATCCTCGATCCCGAGCACATCGCCGACAACTACTGGTACCTGCACAGCCAGCCGCGCGACGCCTGGACCTTCGAACTGGATCTGCGCCCCTGGATCGAGCGCTGGTGAATCCCGACTACCACGACAAGAGAGATCACCCCATGAGCAAGAGCGTCGAGTTCTACTTCGACTTCGGCAGCCCCACCTCCTACCTGGCCTACACCCAACTGCCGGGCATCTGCGCCAAGGCCGGCGCCGAACTGGTGTACCGCCCGGTGCTGCTGGGCGGGGTGTTCCAGGCCACCGGCAACGCCTCGCCCATCGCCGTGCCGGCCAAGGGCCGCTACACCCTGATCGACATCGCGCGCTTCGCCCGCCGCTACGGCGTGCCGCTTAAGATGAACCCGCACTTCCCGATCAACACCCTGCTGCTGATGCGCGCCGCCACCGGCGTGCAACTGCGCCAGCCGGAACGCTTCGAGGCGCTGCTGGCCTGCGTGTTCAAGGGCATGTGGGTGGACGCCCTGAACCTGGGCGATGCGGCGGTGCTGGGCCCGCTGCTGGCCGAGGCCGGCTTCGACCCGCAGGCGCTGCTGGCGCTGAGCGCCGAGCAGGAAGTGAAGGACGCGCTCAAGGCCAACACCGAGGCGGCCATCAAGCGCGGCATGTTCGGCGCGCCGACCATGTTCGTCGGCGACGAGATGTTCTTCGGCCAGGACCGCCTGGACTTCGTCCGCGAGGCGCTGGCCTGAAGCGGCGGGCGGCCCCGCGGGGCCGCCCTTCGCCCATCACAGGCCATGGGGCACGGCGGAGCGGCGCAGGCCGAAGAACTCCAGTTCGGCGAGCACCCCGACCGCCAGCGCCTGGCCGATGACGAAGGCGCAGCCCGGTACGCTCGGCTGCACCCAGCCGCTGAGCAGCAGGAACAGGCTTTCCAGCACCCACAGCAGGTTGGCGGCGATCACCGCCCAGACGCCGGTGCGCGACAGCAGTTCGCTGTTGGCCATCCAGGCCAGCACCAGGGCGAAGGGCAGCAGCACGATGCCGGCCACCATCAGCAGCGCGGCGGGCAGGCCGAACAGCCCGCTCAAGGGGTTGGCGGCCAGCGCCAGCAGCAGGCCGGTGGCGCCGCTGGCGAGGGCGTCGAGTTGCAGGGAACGGCGGAGCAGCGGGGACGGTTGCAGCAGAGTCATGGCGAATCCTCCTGGACGAAGCGCCGCCGGTCCGCGGCGCCTGGCTGCAGAATCCGCCGCGGCGGGCACAGCGTCGATTACCTGCCAGGTAATGGCCGTGCACCGGCGGCAGGTCTATCGTTCGTTGCCATGGACAGCCAAACCCTTCCCGTCGGCGCCCTGTTGCGCCAGTGGCGCCAGCGCCGCCGCCTCAGCCAGCTCGACCTGGCCTGCGACGCGGACATCTCCACGCGCCACCTGAGCTTCGTCGAGACCGGCCGCGCCCTGCCCAGCCGCGAGATGCTCCTGCACCTGGCCGAGCAGCTGGACATCCCGCTGCGCGAGCGCAACCGCCTGCTCGGCGCCGCCGGTTATGCGCCGGTGTATTCCGAGCGGGCGCTGGACGACCCGGCGCTGACCGTGGCGCGCCAGGCCATCGACCAGTTGCTCAAGGCCCACGAGCCTAACCCGGCGATGGTGGTGGACCGCCACTGGAACCTGCTGGCCTCCAACCACGCGGTGGGCGTCTTCCTCATCGGCGTGGCCCCCGACCTGCTCGCCGCGCCCTGCAACGTGCTGCGCATGAGCCTGCACCCGCGGGGCCTGGCGCCGAACATCCTCAACCTGGGGCCGTGGAAGGCCCACGTGATGGCGCGCCTGCAGCGGGACATCGAAGCCAGCGGCGACCCGCAGCTGCAGGCCCTGCGCGACGAACTGGCGGGCTACCCGGCGCCGCCCCACGAGGAACAGGCCAGCGGCGACATGGTGCTGATACCGGTGGAGCTGCGCACCGAACTGGGCGTGCTCAGCCTGATAGGCACCATCACGGTGTTCGGCACGCCGGTGGACGTGACCCTCTCGGAACTGGCGCTGGAGACCTTCTTCCCCGCCGATGCGCGCAGCGCGGACATCCTGCGCCGGCTCACCGGCACGGGCTAGGGCCTCAGGCCGCGGCCTTGCGCTCGCGGATGCAGGTCGGCCCGGCGCGTTCCTCGACGGCGCTGCGCACCTCGTCGCGCAGGCCGAGCAGGAAGGCCGCCTCGGCGGCGACGAACAGCGGGCCGACGATCAGCCCCACCAGGTCGTCGACGAAGGCCGGCTTGCGTCCCTCGTACCAGTGGCCGACGAACTGGATCACCCAGCCCACCACGAACAGGCCGATGCCCCAGGCCAGCCAGCTGGCGGTGGTACCCGCGGCCAGCACCGCGCCGGTCCACAGCGACAGCGCCAGGAGCACGCCCATGAGCACGCCGAAGCGCAGGTCCAGGCGCAGGTAGAACACCAGGGAGGCCAGCGCCAGCAGGGTCGCCGGGGCCAGCAGCAGGCCGCCAACCTCCAGGCCCGGGCGCGACAGCAGCACGGCGATGGACAGGACGATCATCGGGATGCCGATGAAGTGGCTGAGGATGTTGCGCCGGTCGCGGTGGTAGGCCGCGTACTGCGCCAGGTGGTCGACGAGTGTTTTCATTGTTCTGTCGTTCTCGGGCAAAGTACTGGCATCATGGCTTGGACTGCCGTACCACTCTGTCAACTAGCCGACAAAGCCCATGCCCGACACCACCGACTGCCTGCAACGCATCGCCTCCGGCCGTTGGTTCCACGGCCTGCCCGCCGAACTGCGCGAAGCCCTCGGCCAGGCCGCCATCGTCCGCCGCCTGCCCGCCGGGCAGCGCCTGTTCGCCCGCGGCGACGCCCCCTGCGGGCTGTACTGCGTGGTCGAAGGGCGGATGCGCGTCGGCGCAGTGGGCGCCAGCGGCAAGGAGGCGCTGCTGGCGCTGGTGGAAGCGCCCAACTGGTTCGGCGAGATCTGCCTGTTCGACGGCCAGCCGCGCACCCACGACGCCTACGCCGAAGGCCCCACCACCCTGCTGCAGGTGCCGCTGCCGGCACTGCAGGCGCTGCTGGCCGAGAAGCCGCAGTACTGGCGCGACTTCGCCCTGCTGATGAGCCACAAGCTGCGCCTGGCCTTCACCGTGCTGGAGGAGCAGGCCCTGCTGCCGGCCGCGCAACGCCTGGCGCGGCGCCTGCTGATGCTGGCCGCCAGCTACGGCGAGGCCCAGGCCAGCCAGCGCGAGCTGCACCTGCCCCAGGAACAGCTGGCGGCCATGCTCGGGCTGTCGCGGCAGACCACCAACCACCTGCTCAAGGAGCTGGAGGCCCGCGGCGTGCTGCGCCTGAGCTATGCCGGCATCGAGATCCTCGACGCCCACGGCCTGCGCCTGGCCGCCGGCGATCCGGCATGACGGCGTTGGCAAATCACTCTTTCGGATGGTTGCACCGGCCCGCCTAGCCGCTAGCCTGTTGCAAGCCCCGGATCACGGGGCGGGGCGCCGGGGGAGCGCGCCCCGGTTCGGCGCCCCCGCGCAGGGCGCCGGCCGGCCAGGCACGGCCGGCGCAATCCGCGAACCCGCCACGCCCATCGCCGGCGTGGCCAGGCGGCCAACAAGAACAACAGGGAAATTCCCGCCATGAACCGCAAGCATCTCCTGCAGTACCTGTTCCTGTGTCTGTTCGCTTTGTTCACCCTGCCCGCCCGGGCCAACCTGCCCAGCGACGAGCTGCAGCTGCAGGGCATGCAGGTCAACGCCTGCCGGGCCCTGGGCAGCCTGATGCTGCTGCGCGGCGAAGGCTTCCAGGAAGTCCACGCCAACCAGCTGAAGGCCGACCTGGCCGCCCTGGATGCCGCGGTCAAGGGCTACGCCAAGGCCGACGACGGCCTGCGCAAGGCCTACCAGGAACTGCTGGGCCAGGTCCGCGCCGGCACCACCTATGGTCCCAGGGAAGAGGACCTGCCCTGGACCTATTCCAAGGACCTCAGCCGCGCCCTGCGCGACTTCCTCGGCCAGGTCGAGCGCTTCGTACCGCCGCCGGCCAAGCCCGGCGAGCTGCCGCTGTGGCAACTGCCGGCACGGGTGGAGTACCTCGCCGTGCAATACCTCGGCCGCGCCTACCTGGGCGGCCTGGAAATCGCCCGCGAGGCGCCGCAGAGCTACCTCGGCCAGGACGAGAGCGTGCTGCTGCCGCTGATCGACAAGGACATCGGCCGCCTGCCGCCCGGGGATGCCGAGAAGAAGCTGCACACACGCTGGAACTACCTGGGCACGGCCCTGGGCGACATGAACAGCAAGAGCAACGCCCTGGTCAGCACCTCCGGCCGGCCCTGGGCGCCGATCATCGTCGAGCGCCACGCCCGCGAGCTGACCGACCAGCTCATGCGGCTCAGCCAGGCCCAGTGAGGCGAGCGCTTGCCCGGCAGCCCCTCAGGCCGCCGGTGCGGGCTCGCCGGCCTCGACCGCCGGCACCGCCGACGGCGCGACATGCGGGCGCGCCAGCTCGTCGCGGTCCAGCTGGGCCGCGCGCCCCACCAGCAGCGGGTCGGGGGCGTGGGCGATGGCCAGGTCCTTGCCGGGGTAGTCCAGCGTGTGCAGGAAGTGGCGCAGGCAGTTCAGCCGCGCGCGCTTCTTGTCGTCGGACTTGACCACCACCCAGGGCGCGTCGGCGGTGTCGGTGTGGAAGAACATCGCCTCCTTGGCCTGGGTGTAGTCGTCCCAGCGGTCCAGCGACTGGATGTCGATCGGCGACAGCTTCCAGTGCTTGAGCGGGTCGTCGCGGCGCGACACGAAGCGCCGCAGCTGTTCCTCGCGGCTGACCGAGAACCAGTACTTGAACAGATGGATACCGTTGCGCACCAGCATGCGCTCCAGTTCCGGCGTCTGCTGCATGAACTCCAGGTACTGGCGCGGCGTGCAGAAGCCCATCACCCGCTCGACGCCGGCGCGGTTGTACCAGGAGCGGTCGAGGAAGACCATTTCCCCCGCGGTGGGCAAGTGCTGGATGTAGCGCTGGAAGTACCACTGGCCGCTTTCCGCGTTACTGGGCTTCTCCAGGGCGACCACCCGCGCGCCACGCGGGTTCAGGTGCTCCATGAAGCGCTTGATGGTGCCGCCCTTGCCGGCGGCGTCACGGCCCTCGAAGAGCACCACGATGCGCTGCCCGGTCTCCTTCACCCAGCTCTGCACCTTCAGCAGCTCCACCTGCAACTGCGCCTTGAGCGCCTCGTACTCCTTGCGCTGCAGGCGCTTGCGGTAGGGGTAGGCCGAGGGCAGGCCGGCGGAGCCGGAATCCTCGTTGCTGCCGCGCGGCGCCATGGCCACGGTGAGGGCGACGGGGCCATGGCTCTGGGCGCGGATTTCCTCGCCGCCGCGGGTCGGCGTCGGGGCCTCCAGGGCGGCGAGGACGGGCGGGGTCTTGGTGTCGGGCTGCGGCATGGTCTCCTCCTGTGAGACGGGCGGGTAATCCCTCCACTGTGCTAGCCGCCGCGCACGGCGTTCTTGATCGACGTCAACGCCAGGCGCGCCCCGCCGGTGCTACAGCCAGCCGCGGTACTTGAACCAGAGGTAGGGGATGATCGCCGAGACCACCATGCCCACCAGCGCCATGGGGTAGCCGGCCGCCCAGGCCAGCTCCGGCATGTGCTGGAAGTTCATGCCGTACACGCTGGCCACCAGGGTCGGCGGCAGGAACAGCACCGCGGCGATGGAGAACACCTTGATGATGCTGTTCTGCTCGATGTTGATCAGGCCCAGGGTGGCGTCGAGCAGGAAGGTGATCTCCGCGGACATCTTCGACTGGTAGTCGCCCAGCGAGCGCACGTCGCGCTCCACCGACTTCATGCCCAGGCGCGCCTCCTCGCTGATCCAGGCGTTGCCGTTGCCGCTCTGGCGGAAGTAGGCCAGCGGCCGGCTGACGCTGAGCAGGCTCTCGTTGAGCTTGGACAGCAGCGAGTTCATCCGCCCCAGGTGCTTGACGATCTGCTGCAGGTCGGTCTTGGGCACGCGGGAGCGGGGCAGCTCGCCGTGGTCGGTGAAGATGTCCCGCGACAGCGTGTCCAGCTGGCCCTGCACCGACTCCAGCACGTCGGCGATGCGGTCGACCACCGCGTCCATCAGGCTGACGAACAGCAGGTCGCTGGTGCCCTTGCAGCCGCTGCGCTGCACCCGCGTCTCGAAGGTGCGGAACGACAGCACGTCGGCGTAGCGCACCGTCACCAGCCACTGCGGGGTGAGCACGCAGGTGACCTCCGCGGTGGTCGGCCGGTGCTCGCGGATGCCGCTGACCACCGAGGTGGTCATGTACAGCGCGCCCTTGTTCTCGTAGAAGCGCGAGGAGTCCTCGATCTCGGCCATTTCCTCGCGGGTCGGCACATCCACTTCGATGAAGGACTCCAGCGCGCGCTCCTCCTCCTCGGTGGGGTGCAGCAGGTCGATCCACAGCGTGCCCGGCGGCATGGCCGCGCCGACCTCGCCGGCGTGGCGCTGCAGACGGTCGCCGTCGAGGGTGTAATAGGTGATCATGTCGCATCCGCGTCCTTCTGCGGCCATCCAGGTCAGCGCAGGTTGGACAACTTCCCCCGGCTGCACAAGCCCGCACGGAGCCACCCGGCATGAGCGACATCGACGACAGCGAAGAATCCTTCGCGGCGCAAACCCTGATCCAGGCCATCGAGAACCAGATCGAAGGCGGCGAACCGGCGGCGGCCCGCGCGGTATTCAACAAGCTGACCCTGGTCGGCTACGAGCGCGAGGAGGCCCTGGAGATGATGGCCATGGTGCTGGCCCACGAGATCCAGGCGATGCTCGCCGAGGACCGCGCCTTCGACGGCGCCTGGTACGAGCAGGCCCTGCGCGATCTGCCGCAGCTGCCCGGCGAGGAATGAGCTTGCCGACGGCGGGGTGGCTGTGGCTAAACTGGGGCCACATCGCCACCGAGGAGTCGCCATGGCCTTCACCCAAGAGCTGGTAGCGGAACTGGAATTGCTTGCCCTGTTCGATCTCGAGAACACCCAGGCGGGCCTGAAGATCCACCATGATGCGGGCCCGACGGCCGTCGCCGCGGCCGGGCGGCTGCACGCCAAGGGCCTGATAGACCAGCCCGACGGCGGCTACCTGACCAGCCTGGGGCTGGACGCCGCCGAACACGCCCAGGTGCTGCTGGGCATCCTCAAGCCTGCCTGAGCCGTGCGGCCGCCATCCATCGGCGGCCCTCCCCCAATCCCTTAAGGACAGCCCCGCCGCGGTCGATATACAGTGCAGAGCACAGGGTAATGGCATTCAGCCATGCCCGCCCGACAGCTGACCGCGGCAGGCCATGACCTTCACCCACGAGATTCGTCCGGACATCGACGACGGCATCGACCGCAAGGTCCTGGCGCGCCTGCGCAAGCGCTTCCTGGCGGTCAACCAGGGGCGCCTGGAGCGCGCCATGGCCGCGCTGTCGAGCCGCCAGCAGCTGGTGCTGCGCCTGTTGCCGCTGCTGCTGGACGTCAACCATCCGCTGCTGCCCGGCTACGTCTCCGGCGCCACCCCGGCGGGGCTGTGCGGCTTCGTCCCCGACGACGAGTTGCTGGCCGAGGCCCAGCGCCTGACCCGCTCGTTCGCCTACAAGCCGCGCCGCGGCGAGGCCGACCTGCCGATCCACGGGCTGTTCCTGATGGGCAGCCTGGGCACGGTGGCCCAGGAGGAGCGGAGCGACCTCGACCTGTGGGTCTGCCACGCCCCCGGGCTCGCGCCCGGCGCGGTGGCCGAGCTGCAGCGCAAGTGCGAGCTGCTGGAGCGCTGGGCCGCCAGCCAGGGCGCCGAGGTGCACTGCTTCCTTATCGACCCGCGCGGCTTCGTCAGCGGCGCGCGCAACGCCCGGCTGACCTCCGACGACTGCGGCACCAGCCAGCACTACCTGCTGCTCGACGAGTTCTACCGCACCGCCATCTGGCTCGGCGGCCGCACACCGCTGTGGTGGCTGGTGCCGGTGTACGAGGAAGGCCGCTACCGCGACTACGTCGAGCAGTTGCTGAGCAAGCGCTTCATCCGCCACGAGGAGGTCCTCGACCTCGGCCACCTGGCGCACATCCCGCCCGGCGAGTTCGTCGGCTCGGGCATGTGGCAGCTGTTCAAGGGCATCTCCTCGCCCTACAAGGCGGTGCTCAAGCTGCTGCTCAGCGAGGTCTACGCCAGCGAGCACCCGCAGGTCGCCTGCCTGGCCCTGCGCTTCAAGGCCGAGGTGTACGCCGGGCGCCTGGCGCTGGACGACCTGGACCCGTACATCCTGCTCTACCGGCGCCTGGAGGAATACCTGGCCGCCCGCGGCGAGCAGGAGCGCCTGGAGCTGGTGCGCCGCTGCCTGTACCTGAAGGTCGGCAAGAAGCTCAGCCGCCGCCCGCAGCAGGGCCGCAAGAGCTGGCAGCGCCTGCTGATGGAGCGCCTGGCCGGCGCCTGGGGCTGGGACGAGCGGGTGCTCGGCCTGCTCGACGCGCGCAGCCAGTGGAAGGTGCGCCAGGTCACCCTGGAGCGCCGTGCCCTGGTCAACGAACTGACCTTCAGCTACCGCTTCCTGTCGCGCTTCGCCCGCCAGCAGCAGGCCGCCAGCGGCATCGACCCGCGCGACCTGGGCGTGCTCGGCCGGCGCCTGTACGCCGCCTTCGAGCGCAAGGCCGGCAAGGTCGAGCACATCAACCCGGGCATCGCCCCGGACCTGGGCGAAGACCTCCTCACCCTCGCCCGCCTGCCCGCCGGCAACGCCGCCGAGGGCGGTTCCTGGGCGCTGTTCCCGGGCAACCTGACCGGCGCCGAGCTGGCCGACTACGCGCCGCTCAAGCGCGCCCGCGAGCTGGTCGAGCTGCTGGCCTGGAGCCACCGCAACGGCGTGATCGACGGCGGCACCCGGCTGTCGCTGCAGCCCGGCGACAGCGACCTGAGCGAGCACGAGCTGGGCAACCTGCTGCTCGGCCTGCAACAGGCCATGCCCATGCCCCTGGAGGAAGTGGCCGAAAGCGCCCTGCTGCGCCCCAGCGCCCCCGCCAGCGTGCTGATCCTGGTGAACGTCGGCCTCGACCCGCTGCGCCAGCACAGCCAGGCCAACCTGCACATGACCAGCGGGCGCACCGACGCGCTGGGCTATTCCGGGATGCGCGACAACCTGGTGCTGACCCTCGACCAGGTCACCCTGAACAGCTGGAACGAACTGCTGGTCAGCCGCTACACCGGCCCCGGCGCGCTGCTCGACTGCCTGCGCGACTTCCTCAACGCCCTGCCCGCCGACGCCGCGCCGCCGCGCCTGCTGGTGCGCTGCTTCTGCCGCAACCGCGCGGCGGCCATCGCCCAGCGCGTCGAGGAACTGTTCCAGGACGCCTACACCCAGCTGGCCAGCGGCAACGGCGGCCGCTACCTGCTGCAGATCCGCCAGCAGTACCACCTGCTGCGCCTGCAGCCGGGCCAGGTCAGCCACCAGAGCCTGGCCGACCTGCCGGCCCTGCTCGAACACCTGGGCGAGCGCCAGGGCGCCTACAGCCCGCTGCACCTGGACCGCCACGCCCTGGAAGGCGAGGACCTGGCACTGGTGCTGCCGCTCGGCCGCCCCGGCTGCCTGCAGGTGGTCTACCGCCTGGACGAGGGCCAGGCCGCGCTCTACCTGCTGGATGAACGCAATTCCCTGTGGCACGGCCGCCAGGCCTGCGACGACGAGCAGACCCTGCTGGTGCCGCTGCAGCGCTTCCTCCAGGCCATGCTCTACCGGCGCAGCGCGCAGCTGCCGCTGGGCGAGGCGCAGCCGGTGCAGGAAATTCTTTATTACGAATTGCTACCGGCCGGCCGCGGACGGGCTCGCCGGGTGGAGCGCCGCAGCGTACCGCCGAGCGCACAGGAGCGGCCCTACTACAACGTCCAGGCGATCGTCGAGCCGGGGGCCGGACAGCGGTCGCGCATCACCCTGTACTGCAACCACCGCGAATTCTCCGAACTGGAGTACGGCGCCGGGCTGTTCCAGGCCGTGGCCCGGCACATCCTCGCCCAGCGCCGCGGGCAGGAGCGCTACCCCTGCTACATCACCGACCTCGACCTGTCGGCGGTGGCCGCGGAGCCGGCGCTGCAGAGCATCCATTACCTGCGCTACAAGCAGCGCCTGGAAAGCGCGCTGAACCAGGCCCTGGCCGATGCCTGAAGCGCGGCCCCGGGGCCTGCGTCCATCGCCGGGAGGCCTCAGCGGTTGTAGTCGCCGGCGGCCTCGGGCTGATAGGTGATGTCCAGCAGGCTCAGCTTGAGGGTCTTGCCGCCCGGGGCCGGCCAGTCGATGCTCTGGCCGACGGTCAGGCCCAGCAGCGCGGTGCCCACCGGCGCCAGGATGGACACCTTGCCTTCGCCGCCGGCGTCTTCCGGGTAGACCAGGGTCAGCAGGTACTCCTTGCCGCTGCCTTCCTCGCGGCAGCGCACCGTGGAATTCATGGTCACCACGCCCGGCGGCACCTCGTCGTGGCCGACCACGTTGGCGCGGGACAGCTCGGCTTCCAGCGCTTCGGCGGCGGGACCGTACTCATCCAGGCTGTCGAGCAGGCGCTCCAGACGTTGCAGGTCGAGACGGGTAACGGTGATGGACGGTGCGGTGGTCATGATGGCCGGCAGACTCCTTGGCAGTGGATCGAAAAAAGAAAAACCCCGCCCAAGGCGGGGTTTTCAGCGGACACTAACACAGTGCCGCGAATAAGCAAGGCCACCCGCTCAGGGGTACGGCCACAGCGGTTTGCGGCGCGCCAGGGCGGCCTCGACGATCTGCCGGCGGCGCTCGCCATCGGCCTGGTTCCATTCGAGAATCTCCGCCAGGCTGCGGCCGCAGCCCAGGCAGACGTCGCCCTCGTCCAGGCAGCAGCGCCGGCAGCAGGGCGAGGGCACCGGCGCCTCAGAGGCCGGGGAACTCGACATCCGTACCCGCCTGCTCCAGGGTCGCCCGGTTGAGCAGCGCGCCCAGCGGCTCGCGGGTGCTGTCGCTCAGCCACAGGCTGCCGGACTCGTCGTAGTCGAAGTGGAAACCGCCGGAGCGCGCCGCCACCCACAGCTGGCGCAGCACCGGCTGGCGGCTGAGGATCAGCTGGCTGCCGTTCTCGAAGCGCACGGTCAGCACGCCGCCGGAGTTTTCCAGGTCCACGTCCAGGTCACTGTCATCGAAGGCGTCTTCCACCGTGGTCTGTACCTCGTCGACGAGGTCGTGGAAACGGGCTTCGCTCATGCTGCTCATGCATTGTCCTCAGGAATCTGCCAAAGGCTGCAGTGTACGCCGGTATTGCCCGAGACTCTGCCCCGTCCAGCGGCGGAAAGCCCGCGCCAGCGAGCCGGTCTCGCTGAAGCCGACCAGGCTGGCGACGTCGGCCAGCTCCAGCGCCGGGTCGCGCAGGTGGTGCAGCACCAGTTGCTGGCGCGTCTCGTCCACCAGGCGGCTGAACGACAGGCCGCTGTCGCGCAGGCGGCGCTGCAGGGTGCGCGGGCTCAGGGCCAGCTCGCCGGCCAGGGCCTCGAGGTCGACCGCCTGCTCCGGCAGGCGCTCGGCCAGGCACTGGCGGGCCCGCTCGAGCACGCCGTCGCCACGGCGGATGCTCTCCAGCAGGCGCCCGGCGTAGGCGTCGAGGGTACGCTGGATCTGGCTGTCGGCCTGCTCCAGGGGCAGCGCCAGCAGGCGCCGGGGGAACACCAGGGCGTTGTCCGCCTGGCCGAACAGCACCGGGCAGCGGAAGATGCGCCGGTGCTCGGCGATGTCGGCCGGCGCCGGGTGGCGGAAGCGCACCTCCAGCGGTGCCTGGTCGCGGCCGCTGATCCAGTGGCCGAAACGCAGCCAGCAGGCCAGGGTCTCCTCCGCCAGCTGGCGCTGCTGGCGCGGCAGCAACGGCTCCCAGCTGTGCCGCACCAGCGGCTCGTGGCCGGCGCGCGGCGGCTCGTCGGCCAGTTCGACGCGGCCCAGGCTGCCCACCAGCTCGGCGTAGCGGGCCTGGCGGTGCAGGGCGTCGCCGAGGGTCGCGCAGCTCATCAGCAGGTAGCCGAGCACGCCGAAGTGGCCGGGGCGCACCGCCTCGCCCAGGTGCAGGCCGAGGTCGGCGTCGCCGCTCAGCGCCAGGCCCAGCTCCAGCAGGTCGACATAGACGCTGGCGGCGATGCGCGCCTCGCGCTGGTCGAGGACCGCCGGGTCGAGCTGGACGCCGGCCAGCAGCCGCTGCGGCGCGACGCCGCGACGTTCGAGATGGTCCACCAGGCCCTGCACGTAGGCGATGGAGATGGAGCCGGCGAGTGGGACGGGGGCTTGCATGGATCCTCCGTTTTTTCCTTCAGATGCTAGGGGCTGGCGGGGGCTGATCGCAAACCGCGTTGCTGCGAAAAATGTCGTCAGGCTAGACGCGGGACGCCGGGAATGGTCGCCCCTTGCCAAGTCCCGCAACGACGCATGGCGGCATTTTCCGCGCAACCCGAAGGGACGGGACTGTTCCGGCGCGCCGCCGCCCATCCATCGTATGACTGCGCGACGGGGTCGCGGCAGGTGCCGTACTCGCGCTGGAACAGGCGCCGTCGCGGCTGCGAGCAGCCCCCCCAGCCCCTTTGCAAGGCCCGCCGGGCGGGAGCCTGGTTGCATAGGCAAGGCGCCGGGGGGCCGGTATACTCCGGTCCAATTACGCTTTGATCACAAGGATTCCGCCATGAAGCGACTGCTTCTTCCCTTCGTCGCGCTCGCCGTGCTCAGCGCCGCGCTCGCCGGCTGCGGCCAGAAAGGCCCGCTCTACCTGCCGGACGACCAGCAAGCCCAAAGCAAGCACAGCAAGGACCGCTACGGTCTGTAAGGGAGCAGCACATGGAGGCATTCAACGTCCGTGACGGGCAACTGTTCGCGGAAGGCGTGGCGTTGTCGACCATCGCCGAGCGCTTCGGCACGCCCACCTACGTCTACTCGCGCGCTCACATCGAGCAGCAGTTCCGTTCCTATACCGACGCCCTGCAGGGCCTGCCGCACCTGGTCTGCTTCGCGGTCAAGGCCAACTCCAACCTGGCCGTGCTGAACGTCCTGGCGCGCCTGGGCTCGGGCTTCGACATCGTCTCGCGCGGCGAGCTGGAACGCGTGCTGGCCGCCGGCGGCGACCCGGCCAAGGTGGTGTTCTCCGGCGTCGGCAAGACCCGCGAGGACATGCGCCGCGCCCTGCAAGTGGGCGTGCACTGCTTCAACGTCGAATCCACCATGGAGCTGGAGCGCCTGCAGGAAGTGGCCGCGGAACTGGGCGTCAAGGCGCCGGTGTCGCTGCGGGTGAACCCGGACGTGGACGCCCAGACCCACCCCTACATCTCCACCGGGCTGAAAGAGAACAAGTTCGGCGTCGACATCGACGATGCCGAGGCCATCTACGCCCGCGCCGCCGAGCTGCCGAACCTGGACGTGAAGGGCGTTGACTGCCACATCGGCTCGCAGCTGACCCAGCTCGAGCCCTTCCTCGACGCCCTCGACCGCCTGCTGGCGCTGGTCGACCGCCTGGCCGCGCGCGGCATCCTCATCCGCCACCTGGACCTGGGCGGTGGCCTGGGCGTGCGCTACCGCGACGAAACCCCGCCGCCGGCCAGCGACTACATCCGCGCCATCCGCGAGCGCCTGGGCAGCCGCCAGCTGACCCTGGTGTTCGAGCCGGGCCGCTACATCGTGGCCAACGCCGGCCTGCTGCTGACCCGCGTGGAGTATCTCAAGCACACCGCGCACAAGGACTTCGCCATCATCGACGCGGCGATGAACGACCTGATCCGCCCGGCGCTGTACCAGGCCTGGATGGAAGTCAGCCCGGTCGTCCCGCGCGCTGGCGAGAAACGCACCTACGACCTGGTCGGCCCCATCTGCGAGACCGGCGACTTCCTCGCCAAGGGCCGCGAGCTGGCCCTGGAGGAAGGCGACCTGCTGGCGGTGCGCTCGGCTGGCGCCTATGGTTTCGTCATGAGTTCCAACTACAACACCCGCGGCCGCGCCGCCGAGGTGCTGGTGGATGGCGAGCGGGCCTTCGAGGTGCGCCGCCGCGAGACCGTCCAGGAGCTTTACGCCGGCGAAAGCCTGCTGCCGGAGTGAGGCCGAGACCATGTTACTGCGCTTCACCAAGATGCACGGGCTGGGCAACGACTTCATGGTCCTCGACCTGGTCAGCCAGCACGCCCACGTGCTGCCCCGCCACGTCAAGACCTGGGGCGACCGCAACACCGGCGTCGGCTTCGACCAGCTGCTGATCGTCGAGCCGCCGGGCACCCCCGACGTCGACTTCCGCTACCGCATCTTCAACGCCGACGGCAGCGAAGTGGAACAGTGCGGCAACGGTGCGCGCTGCTTCGCCCGCTTCGTGCTGGACAAGCGCCTGACCATGAAGAAGACCATCCGCGTCGAGACCAAGGGCGGCATCATCGAGCTCAGCGTCGCCAACGACGGCCAGGTCACCGTGGACATGGGCGCGCCGCGCCTGGCGCCGGAACAGGTGCCCTTCGTCGCCGACGCCGAGGCCACCAGCTACACCGTGGACGTCGACGGGCAGAGCGTCGAACTGGCCGCCATCTCCATGGGCAACCCCCACGGCGTGCTGCGGGTGGACAACGTCGACACCGCCCCGGTGCGCACCCTGGGCCCGCAACTGGAGGTGCACCCGCGCTTCCCGGCCAAGGCCAACATCGGCTTCCTGCAGGTGCTCGACGCCAACCATGCGCGCCTGCGCGTGTGGGAACGCGGCGTCGGCGAGACCCTGGCCTGCGGCACCGGCGCCTGCGCCGCCGCGGTGGCCGGCATCCGCCAGGGCTGGCTGCGCTCGCCGGTGCAGATCGACCTGCCGGGCGGCCGCCTGAACATCGAGTGGGCAGGCCCCGGCCAGCCGGTTATGATGACCGGGCCCGCCGTGCGGGTGTACGAAGGCCAGGTCCGCCTGTAACCCGAGACGCCAAGCCGAGACGCCCATGACCGAGAACAGCCCGGAACACCGCCCGCCGCTGGATGCCGAACAGGTCGCCGAGTACCTGCGCCAGCATCCCGAATTCTTCGTCGAGCACGACGAGCTGATCCCGGAGATGCGCATCCCCCACGAGAGCGGCAACGCCGTCTCGCTGGTGGAGCGCCAGGTGCGCCTGCTGCGCGAGCGCAACATCGAGATGCGCCACCGCCTGGCGCAGCTGATGGACGTGGCCCGCGACAACGACCGGCTGTTCGACAAGACCCGCCGCCTGGTGCTCGACCTGCTCGACACCACCAGCCTGGAAGACGTGGTCAGCACCGTGGAAGACAGCCTGCGCCACGAATTCCAGGTGCCCTACGTCAGCTTCATCCTGTTCAGCGACAACAACCTGCCGGTGGGCCGCTCGGTGAGCAGCGCCGAGGCGCACCAGGCCATCGGTGGCCTGCTCTCCGGCGGCAAGACCGTGTGCGGCGTGCTGCGCCCCCACGAGCTGGCCTTCCTGTTCGGCGAAGCCGAGCGCGACGGCGTCGGCTCGGCGGCGGTGGTCTCGCTGAACTACCAGGGCCTGCACGGCGTGCTGGCCATCGGCAGCCCGGACCCGCAGCACTACAAGAGCTCCCTCGGCACCCTGTTCCTCGGCTACGTGGCCGAGGTCCTGGCCCGCGTCCTGCCGCGCTTCTCCACGCCGCTGCGGTCGGTACGCTAGAAAGGCGGCGGCAAGCCTCAAGTTTCAAGCCGCAAGCAGAGCGACGCGGTGGAAGCCGGGCTTTTCACTTGGAGCTTGAAGCTTGAAGCTTGTAGCTGACATCGATGCCTTTCTCGAACACCTGCGCAGCGAGCGCCAGGTGTCCGCGCATACCCTCGCCGGCTACCAGCGCGACCTGCTCAAGATGGTGGCGCTGTGCGAGAAGAACGGCATCGCCGACTGGGCCGACCTGCAGGTGCGCGAGCTGCGCGCGCAGGTCGCCCGCCTGCATGCACAAGGCCTGGCCAGCCGCAGCCTGGCGCGGCTGCTCTCGGCGGTGCGCGGGCTCTACCAGTACCTGATCCGCGAGGGCCGCTGCCGGCACAACCCCGCCGACGGCCTGGCCGCGCCCAAGGCCGCGCGCAAGCTGCCGCGCACCCTCGATGCCGACCGCGCCGGGCAACTGCTCGACGGCGCCCTGGAGGACGACTTCATCGCCCGCCGCGACCAGGCCATGCTGGAGCTGTTCTACTCCTCCGGCCTGCGCCTGTCCGAACTGGTCGGCCTGGACCTCGACGGCCTGGACCTGTCCGCCGGCCTGGTGCGGGTGCTCGGCAAGGGCAACAAGGTCCGCGAGCTGCCGGTGGGGCGCGCCGCGCGCCAGGCCATCGAGGACTGGCTGCCGCTGCGCGAGCAGGCCCGCCCGGCCGACCGCGCGCTGTTCGTCGGCCACAGCGGCAAGCGCCTGACGCCGCGCGCCGTGCAGCTGCGCGTGCGCCAGGCCGGCGTGCGCGAGCTGGGCCAGCACCTGCACCCGCACATGCTGCGGCATTCCTTCGCCAGCCATATCCTGGAATCCTCCCAGGACCTGCGCGCGGTGCAGGAGCTGCTCGGCCACGCCGACATCGCCACCACGCAGATCTACACCCACCTGGACTTCCAGCACCTGGCCAAGGTCTACGACCAGGCCCACCCCCGCGCCCGGCGCGGCAGGAAAGACAGCGATACAGGAGCCGAGGAATGAGTATCCAGCTGGTCACCTTCGACCTCGACGACACCCTCTGGGATGTCGCCCCGGTGATGAACAGCGCCGAGGCCACCCTGCGCGAGTGGCTGGCGGCGAACGCCGCGCAGCTCGGCCCGGTGCCCATCGAGCACCTGTGGGCGATCCGCGCACGGCTGATGCAGCAGGACCCGATGCTCAGGCACCGCCTGAGCGAACTGCGCCGGCGCATCCTCCTGCACGCCCTGCTCGACGCCGGTTATCCACAGGCGGAAGCGGCGGACCTGGCCGAGGCCGGTTTCCAGGTCTTCCTCCACGCGCGCCACCAGGTCAGCCTGTTCCCCGAAGTGCACCCGACACTGGAAGCCCTGGCCAACCGCTTCATCCTCGGCGTGCTCACCAACGGCAACGCCGACGTGCGCCGCCTGGGCCTGGCCGACTACTTCCAGTTCGCCCTGTGCGCCGAGGAACTGGGCATCGGCAAGCCCGACCCGAAACCCTTCCAGGAAGCGCTCAAGCGCGCCGGCGTGGCACCGCAGCAGGCAGTGCACATCGGCGACCACCCCAGCGACGACATCGCCGGCGCCCGCCGCGCCGGCCTGCAGGCCATCTGGTTCAACCCGGCGCGCAAGGCCTGGGACGGCGAGGAAGCCCCCAGCGCGATCATCCACAGCCTCGCGGAACTGCCCGGGGTGCTGGCGCGCCTGTAGGGCGGATGACGCCCCAGGCGTTATCCGCCGTTTCCGCGAACTCGGAAACCCAATTGGCTTGAGGCTTGGTGTAGCGCGCCGCACCGAGTGCGTTGATATCTCTCGTTTCGCCCCCTCGGGCGAGTCCCTTTTGTCAAACGGTGGAAGGCCACCCCCGCAAAAAGGAACCAAAAAGGCTTGCCCCGACATACGGGCCCGATGAAGCCGGGCTACCCTCACGAATTCCCCCGCCACGGAGGCCCGCCCCGACAGCACGTCCCTGTGCTGATCGGGGCTCTAGCGACATCCATGTCGCATGACCTCCTGAGCGCCGGTTTCGCTCGGCCTTCTGAAGGGGCGTTCCGGTGCGCTCGGTTGTTTCTCTGGAAGTCCAAAATCAACAGCGGCACTGCTCTTCGTAGGAGCGAGCTTGCTCGCGAACCGCCGTTATTGGACTCCCGCGTTCGCGGAAATGACGGGGGGTGGTTAGGCGTTTCAGGATGACTCAGGATTCTCCCTTCGCTCAGGACAGCCCCCTCTCCCTTCAGGGCGGGGCGCGCAGCCGAGGGTTGGGGAGAGGGCGCTCTTGAACCCAACACCTACGTCACCGGTAACCACTGTTCGCGAGCAAGCTCGCTCCTACGAAAAGCCGCCCCTGCAGGAACGGCACCTCACCACCTGCCCGCCCCCACAGGCCGTCACAAAGAAAAAGCCCGCCGCTCCCCTGGCGGGGAGGGCGGGCTTTTTCACGACGTCGCCCTCAGATAGGGCGGCTGCCGTATTTGCTGTCCGGCTTCTTCGGCGGATCGGCGACCACGTTGGGCTCGATCTCCTGGACCTTGCCACCACGGGAGAGGAAGTCTTCCATGGCCTTGGCCAGGGCGTCGCGCTCTTTCTGCTTGGCCTCGACCGAGGGCAGTTCCTCTTCTTCTACGACTGCCTTGGCTTTCTTGCCGCCAGAGGAAGCCGGGGCCTCGTCGGCTTCGCCTTCGGCGTCGCCATCGTCAGCTGCAGCCAACTCCTCGCCGTCGTCCTCGTCGCCGCTTTCCAACTCGTCTTGTTCCAGTTCTTCGTCGCTCATTATTCAACCTCGTGGTGCTGCAAAGCAGGTTAGTTATAGCCCAGCCGCGCGCTTTGACGAACGCTGCCGGAAAAAATTCACAGAGCCTCGCCCTGCAGGGTCGCCAGCACCTTGCGCGGCCCGCCGTGATCGCGGTGTTCGCCCAGGTAGATGCCCTGCCAGGTGCCCAGCGCCAGTCTCCCGGCGCTGACCGGCAGGGTCAGCTGGCAGCCCAGCAGGCTGGCCTTGAAGTGCGCGGGCAAGTCGTCCGGCCCTTCGTAATCGTGCTCGTAGCCACGCTCGCCCTGCGGCACCAGGCGATTGAAGAATCGCTCGAAGTCCCGCCGGACCGAGGGGTCGGCATTCTCGTTCAGCGTCAGCGACGCCGAGGTGTGCTGCAACAGCAGGTGCAGCAGGCCGGCCCGGCAATGCGCCAGGTCCGGCAATGCCGCCAGCACCTCGTCGGTGACCAGGTGGAAACCGCGCGACCGCGGGCGCAGGGTGATCAGGGTCTGCTTCCACATGGCGGGGCCTCCTGTTGGCTACCGATCGGGGCGCATTCTAGCGAAGCGCAGAAAAAAACAAAGGGCGCCCGAGGGCGCCCTTCGTCGAACCCGAGCGAACTTACAGGTTGTAGCCGCGCTCGTTGTGCAGGGCCAGGTCCAGGCCCACGGTTTCTTCTTCCTCGGTGACGCGCAGGCCGATGACCAGGTCCAGCACCTTGAGGATCACGAAGCTGACGATACCGGTGTAGACGATGGTGAAGGCCACGCCCTTGAACTGGATGAACAGCTGGGCGCCGATGTCGGTGACGGTGCCGAAGCCGCCCAGGGCGGGCGCGGCGAACACGCCGGTCAGCAGGGCGCCGACGATGCCGCCGACGGCGTGCACGCCGAAGGCGTCCAGGGAGTCGTCGTAGCCGATGGCGCGCTTGAGGCTGGTGGCGGCGAAGAAGCAGATCACGCCGGCGGCCAGGCCGAGGATGATCGCGCCCATCGGGCCGCAGGTGCCGGCGGCCGGGGTCACGGCCACCAGGCCGGCGACCACGCCCGAAGCGATGCCCAGGGCGCTGGGCTTACCGTGGGTGATCCACTCGGCGAACATCCAGCCCAGGGCGGCGGCGGCGGTGGCGATCTGGGTCACCAGCATGGCCATGCCGGCGGTGCCGTTGGCGGCGGCGGCGGAACCGGCGTTGAAGCCGAACCAGCCCACCCACAGCAGGGCGGCGCCGACCAGGGTGTAGCCCAGGTTGTGCGGGGCCATGGCGGCGGTCGGGTAGCCCTTGCGCTTGCCCATCACCAGGCAGGCCACCAGGCCGGCGACACCGGCGTTGATGTGCACCACGGTGCCACCGGCGAAGTCCAGTACACCCCAGTCCCACAGCAGGCCGCCGTCACCGCTCCAGACCATGTGCGCGATGGGGCATAGACCAGGGTGAACCACAGGCCGGTGAAGATCAGCAGCGCGGAGAACTTCATGCGCTCGGCGAAGGCGCCGACGATCAGCGCCGGGGTGATGATCGCGAAGGTCATCTGGAACATCACGAAGACGCTTTCCGGGAACAGCGCCGAGGCGGAGGTCAGGCCTTCGCTGGTCAGGCCGCTGAGGAAGGCCTTGTCGAAGCCGCCGACGAAGGAGGCGAAGTTGATCACGCCCTTCTCCATGCCGACGGTGTCGAAGGCCAGGCTGTAGCCGTAGACGACCCACAGGATGCTGATCAGCGCGGTGATCGCGAAGCACTGCATCATGATCGACAGGACGTTCTTGGCGCGCACCATGCCGCCGTAGAACAGCGCCAGGCCGGGGATGGTCATCATCAGCACCAGGGCGCTGGAAATCAGCATCCAGGCGGTGTCACCACTGTTCAGGACGGGGGCCGCTGCCTCGTCGGCCATGGCCAGTGCGGGCATTGCGAGGGGCAATAGGGCGCCTAGCCCTGCGAACTTGCGCAGAGTCATTGTTGTTTCTCCTGGGGCGGGGGGTTCGGTTGGCTTAGATGGCGTCGGTACCGGTCTCGCCGGTACGGATGCGGATCGCCTGTTCCAGATTCACGACGAAAATCTTGCCGTCGCCGATCTTGCCGGTGTTGGCGGCCTTGGTGATGGCCTCGATGACGCGGTCCAACTGGTCATCGGCGATGGCCACATCGATCTTCACCTTGGGCAGGAAGTCGACGACGTATTCCGCACCACGGTACAGCTCGGTGTGCCCCTTCTGCCGGCCGAAGCCCTTGACTTCGGTCACAGTGATGCCCTGCACGCCGATCTCGGACAGCGACTCGCGCACGTCGTCGAGCTTGAACGGCTTGATGATGGCTGTGACTAGCTTCATGAAACTCTCTCCCGTGTTTTGGTGGACTCGCCCCAGGAAAACGAACCCGGGGACAAGTCTAAGCGCAGTGTCTGGCTTTGTAACGCGCCGGCCGCCCTACCTCAGCACTCCGACCTCTTCCAGCCGCTTCCCGCGAAGCGCTCGTCAGCTCCGCCAGCCGCACCGGACCTGCATCGGTGCACGCTATGTCAGCGCCGAAGCAGGAACCTTGCCAGCTCGGCGAAAAGCCCGCCGATTCAGCCTCTTAGCGAAAAACAGCGGCGCCGGGGCGATGGCCGGGTGCCATGTCGCGCACCAGAACCGGGCAGTCATGCCGCCAAGCCTGCGCAAAAATCGTGCAGCGCCCCCTTTTTCCCGCCAACCCGGGGGCCGACCTGGGCCATCCGGGCTGCGCCATAGGGAAGAGGCTCGACCAGCGCTGGACCAGGGCCATCTCTCCGAAGGGATTTTCCGAAAGCCTGAAGGCAAGTTCCTCAGCATCCGAGCGGGCGTCGCCGCAGGAGTCGAAAGACCTATCTTTCGCCGATTTGCGGAAAACCAGCGATGAGCCTTCTCCCCAGCCGCCGCGCCCGGTCCGGCCAGACGAAACCCACGCCCGCCAACCACTTCAGGCAGGACATCAACGGCCTGCGCGCCCTGGCGGTGGTCGCGGTCACCCTCTATCACTTCGACGTCGGCGGACTGGACGGCGGATTCGCCGGCGTGGATGTGTTCTTCGTGCTCTCCGGCTACCTCATGGCGGGGATCATCGGCACCGGCCTGCAGCGTGGCGACTTCTCCGTCCTGGCATTCTACTGGGCCCGGGCCAGACGCATCCTTCCGGCGTTGCTGGTGGTCTGCGCGGTCGTGCTGGCCGTCGGCTGGCTGCTGCTCGCGCCAAACGACTACAAGACCCTCGGCCGGCACGCCCGACAGTCCCTGGCCTTCCTGTCCAATCACCTGTATCTGAAGGAAGCCGGCTACTTCGACAGCGCCAGCCAGGCAAAATGGCTGCTGCACACCTGGTCGCTGTCCGTCGAGTGGCAGTTCTACCTGGCGTTGCCGCTAATCCTCGCCCTCGCCTGGAAGCTGCTGCCCCGGCGCGGCACGCTCGTGGGCGTGCACCTGGCGCTGTTCTCCTGCTCGCTGGCGCTGTGCATCACGCTGACCGCCAGCCATCCGGAAAAGGCTTTCTACCTCCTGCCCGCCCGCGCCTGGGAAATGCTCCTGGGCGGGTTGTGCTTCCTGCTCTGCTCGAACCTCGGGCTCCCGGCGACGGCGCGGCGCCTGCTGGAAGCCGGCGGCCTGGCGCTGATAGGGGCGTCGGTGTTCCTGCTCGACGAGTCCGCCGCCTGGCCCGGTGCGCTGGCGCTGCTGCCGACCCTGGGAACCGCCATGGTGCTGGCGGCCCGGCGGGAAGCCTCGTCGTGGTGCACCCATGGCGCCGTTCAGTGGCTGGGCACGCGTTCCTACTCCCTGTACCTGTGGCACTGGCCGCTGGTCGCCTGGCTGTTCCATGCCGGCCACCGGCAAGCACCCCTGTGGATCGCCGCAGCCCTGCTGCTGACACTATTGCTGGGCGAGCTCTCCTACCGGCTGGTGGAACAACCGACGCGGCGCTGGCTGGGCACTAGCCGGCGAGCGTTCGCCGTGGCCGGACTGGCCGGCCTGATGATCCTTGCCGGCTACATGGCGCAGGTGGTGGTCAGGGCGAAAGGCTTCCCGCAACGGATGCCCGCGGACATCCTGGCGATGCGGGAACAGGCCCTGCAGGGCACGCCGCGCAACGGGGAGTGCCTGAGCAAGGGCGCGGGCTGCGTGTATGGCGGGCCGGACATCCAGGCCATGCTCATCGGCGACAGCCACGCCGCCTCCGTGGTCACCGCCGCGCAACTCGCACTGCCTGACGCCGGCCAGGGCATCTACCTGCGGGCCGCGCCGGCCTGCCTGCCGGTTCCCGGGCTGCACATCCGCGAACACCCGCGCGACAACCCGGAGGACACCTGCAACCGCATGCGCCGGCAGTTGCCGGCCGAACTCGGCGACGCGCCCAGCCGGGTGCCGCTGATCATCGTTACCCGCACCTCCGTCTACCCGCTGGGTTACAACGGCATCGACCAGAACCGCAAGAACCGGCCGCAGGCCTACGTCAGCTCGCCCGTGGACGAGCCCAGCAGCGAATGGCTCGAGGCGTTCACCCGGCTCTACATCGACCACGCCTGCGCCCTGGCGCGGCAGCGCCCGGTCTACCTGGTGCGGCCGATACCGGAAATGCGCGTCGACGTGCCGGATGTGATGAGCAGGAAGATGCTCCAGGGGAAGGCGCCGCAAGTCACCCTCAGCCGGGCCGACTACGAGGCGCGCAACGGCTTCGTCTGGGGCGTGCAGGACCGCGCCCGCGAAGCCTGCGGCGTGAACATTCTCGATCCGCTTCCCTACCTGTGCGACGAAGGGCAGTGCTACGGCGGCCGGGAAGGACAGGCCTACTACGCCGATGACAACCACCTGAACGCGGCGGGCAGCCGGCTCCTGGCGCCCATGTTCGCCAAGGTCTTCGCGGACCTGTCCACGGCCCAGGCCGATGCCCCGCGCTAGCACGCAGAACCTGCGGCGGCTGCCCCGGTCCGCGCCAGCGGCACCGGGCAGCGTGATAGACTCCCCACCCAGTCCCAACTGGAAACCCTCGCCATGCTGCCGCCCAAAGCCTTCCTCGACGCCCTCGGCCAACAGGCCATCCGCCTCTTCGGCGGTGAATCGCCGCTGCCCCGCGCCGAGCTGGAGGCGCAGTTCAAGGTCCTGCTGCAGAGCGCCTTCGGCAAGCTCGACCTGGTCAGCCGCGACGAGTTCGACAGCCAGATGGTGGTGCTCGCCCGCACCCGCGCCCGCCTGGAGGCGCTGGAAGCCAAGGTCGCCGAACTGGAGGCCAAACTCGCGCCGCCCGCCGAGGCCGAATGACCTGGCGCGTGGCTGCACGGCATCGACTTGGGCCGGCTTACGAAAGCCCCCTTCCATTGCCCCTGACCAACGAGAAGTTTCCTACCGGACATTAGCGCCCTTACAGCGGCAGCGAGCATGACCCCGGCATCAGTGACCTCCTAAACTCGGGGTTTGCTCTGGAAGAAGCTGCCCTGCCATGTCCCTGGCCATCGTCCACAGCCGCGCCCAGGTGGGCGTGGAAGCCCCCGGTGTCACCGTCGAGGCGCACCTGGCCAATGGCCTGCCGTCGCTGACCCTGGTCGGCCTGCCGGAAACCGCGGTCAAGGAAAGCAAGGACCGCGTGCGCAGCGCCATCCTCAACGCCGGCTTCGAGTTCCCCGCCCGGCGCATCACCCTCAACCTCGCCCCGGCCGACCTGCCCAAGGACGGCGGGCGCTTCGACCTGGCCATCGCCCTGGGCCTGCTCGCCGCCAACGGCCAGTTGGCCGGCGCCAACCTGGACGGCCTGGAATGCCTCGGTGAACTGGCCCTGTCCGGCGCCCTGCGCCCGGTCCAGGGCGTGCTGCCGGCCGCCCTGGCGGCGCGCGCGGCGGGCCGCGCCTTGGTGGTGCCGAAGGAAAACGCCGAGGAAGCCAGCCTGGCCAGCGGCCTGACCGTCTACGCCGTGGGCCACCTGCTGGAGCTGGCCGCGCACCTGACCGGCCAGGCGCCCCTGCCACCCTACCAGGCCCGCGGCCTGCTGCGGGAAACCCCGCCCTACCCCGACCTCGCCGAGGTCCAGGGCCAGGCCGCGGCCAAGCGCGCCCTGCTGGTGGCTGCCGCCGGGTCGCACAACCTGCTGCTGAGCGGTCCGCCGGGCACCGGCAAGACGCTATTGGCCAGCCGCCTGCCGGGGCTGCTGCCGCCGCTGAGCGAAGACGAGGCGCTGCAGGTGGCGGCCATCCACTCCGTGTCCGGGCGTGGGCCGCTGACGCACTGGCCGCAGCGCCCGTTCCGCCAGCCGCACCACAGCGCCTCGGCCGCCGCGCTGGTGGGCGGCGGCAGCCGGCCGCAACCGGGGGAGATCACCCTGGCCCACGAAGGCGTGCTGTTCCTCGACGAGTTGCCGGAATTCGACCGCAAGGTCCTGGAAGTGCTGCGCGAGCCCCTGGAAGGGGGAGAAATCGTGATCGCCCGGGCCAACGGCCGGGTGCGCTTCCCGGCGCGCTTCCAACTGGTGGCGGCGATGAACCCCTGCCCCTGCGGCTACCTCGGCGACCCCAGCGGCCGCTGCCGCTGCACCCCGGAGCAGATCCAGCGCTACCGCGCCAAGCTGTCCGGCCCGCTGCTGGACCGCATCGACCTGCACCTGACCGTGGGCCGCGAGACCACGCGCCTCGTCCCCAGGAGGGCTGCCTGGGCAGCGCCGAGGTCGCCGCGCAGGTGGCCCGCGCCCGCGAGCGGCAGATGGCGCGGCAGGGTTGCGCGAACGCCGTTCTCGACCTCAAGGCGATGCACCAGAATTGTGCACTGGACGACCAGGACCAGGCCTGGCTGGAAACCGCCGGCGAGCGCCTGGACCTGTCCCTGCGCGCCCTGCACCGCATCCTCAAGGTCGCCCGCACCCTGGCCGACCTGGAAAGCGCCGAGCGCATCGCCCGGGCGCACCTGGCCGAAGCCCTGCAATACCGCGCCGGGCACTGAAGCTCAGCAGCGCCAGAACGGCCGCAGCGCCTCGATGCGCGCCTGCTCGCGGGAAATGCCGATGTCGCGCAGCTGTTCGTCGCTGAGTTCGAGCAGTTGCCTGCGCGTGCGCACCCGCCGCCAGAACTGCCGCCAGCGACTTTCCGCCGGGCCGCGCGGGACCAGCTTGCCGTCGTCGAGGCCGAGCAGTTCGCGCTGGTACAGGGTCAAGCGCACATCTGTCATGCCGTTCATGTCGCCCCTCCTTCTCCGAGCCTGTGGATAGGGTGGCGAATGGGCTCGCTTCATTACAGATTCAAAGAAATGGAATTTTTTCCATACAGAAAGCGGAAAAAACCAACTGAATGGCGTATTTTTGCCCGATCTGTACTGGTCTTCGCCGCCATGGCGCGGCACGGGGCAACTGTCATGAAGCGCTACGCACAACTGGCCAGCACCCTGGGCGAACGCATCGAGCAGGGGCTTTACCGCCCCGGCGACCGCCTGCCCTCGGTGCGCGCGCTAAGCGAGGAGCACGGCGTCAGCATCAGCACCGTGCAGCAGGCCTACCGGGTGCTGGAGGATGCAGGGCTGGTCGAGCCGCGGCCCAAGTCCGGCTTCTTCGTCCCCGAACGACGCCCGCAACCGGCCATGCCGGCGATGACCCGCCCGGCGCAGCGGCCGGTGGACGTATCGCAGTGGGACCAGGTGCTGGAGCAGGTGCGCCGCGCCCCCGGCGGCGATTTCGTCCAGCTCGGCCGCGGCACCCCGGACATCGCCAGCCCTTCACTCAAGCCGCTGCAGCGCGCCATGGCCAATGCCGCGCGGCGCACCGACCTGCAGGCCCTGGGCTACGAAGGCATCCAGGGCTCGCTGGCCCTGCGCGAACAGATTTCCCGGCTGATGCTGGACTCCGGCTGCCAGGTGCCGCCCAGCGAAATCGTCATCACCACCGGCTGCCAGGAGGCCCTGGCCATCACCCTGCACGCCATCTGCCAGCCGGGCGACATCGTCGCCATCGACTCACCGAGCTTCCACGGCGCCATGCAGGCGCTCAAGGCGTACGGCCTGAAGGCCCTGGAAATCCCCACCGACCCGACCAACGGGGTGAGCCTGGAAGCCCTGGCGCTGGCCATGGAGCAATGGCCGGTGAAGCTGATCCTGCTCACCCCCAACTGCAACAACCCGCTGGGCTACATCATGCCCGACGCGCGCAAGCGCGCCCTGCTCAGCCTGGCCCAGCGCTACGACGTGCCCATCCTCGAGGACGATATCTACGGCGAGCTGGCCTATGCCTACCCGCGGCCGCGTAGCATCAAGTCGTTCGACACCGACGACCGCGTGCTGCTGGCCAGCTCCTTCTCCAAGACGGTGGCGCCGGGCCTGCGCACCGGCTGGGTGGTGCCGGGGCGCTACCTGGACCGCATCCTCCACTTCAAGTACATCGCCAGCGGCACCTGCGCGCCGCAGCCGCAGATGGCCCTGGCCGAGTTCGTCGGCGGCGGCCACTACGAGCCGCACATCCGCCGCATGCGCGCCCAGTACCAGCGCCACCGCGACCTGATGACCGACTGGATCGCCCGCTACTTCCCCGAGGGCACCCGCGCCACCCGGCCACAGGGCGGCTTCATGCTCTGGGTGGAACTGCACCCGCAGTTCGACAGCGTGCGGCTGAACCGCGAACTGCAGGCCGAGCGCGTGTAGGTGGCGGCCGGCAGCATCTTCTCGGCCTCCGGCAAGTACCGCAATTGCCTGCGCCTGAACTACTCCAACCGCGACCTGCCGCGCATCGAAGAAGCCGTGCGCAAGGTCGGCGCCTGCGCCACGCGTCTGGTGGAGGAGCTGCACGCCGAGGCCGGGGAAGACACAGCCCTGGCGTGAGGAGGCACGGTCGTAGGAGCAACTGTCTTGCGGCCCGCGCCGAAATGCTCTTCGTAGGAGCGAGCTTGCTCGCGAATAAACCCCGCTGCGAAGTCCGTTCGCGAGCAAGCTCGCTCCTACAGGTTGCCGGAAGGTGTGGCATTTCCCTGTAGGAGCGGGCCCTGCCCGCGATTTCGCGCGCAGGGCGCGCTCCTACAGTGGAATGGCGTGGGTGAGCGGCGTAGGAGCGGATCTCATCCGCGAACCGCGCCGGAACCTCCGGCTATCGCGGACGAAGTCCGCTCCTACGGGGGAACGCCGTGCCTCGGGGCAATATGGGGTCGAAACATTTATCCACAGCACCGCTCACGCCCGGCAGCGCGGGACTGCGATACTCGCGACCCGCCTCCCGGAGACCGCCATGACCAGCCTGATCCTCGGCCCGCTCGCCATTCCCATGCCCCAGGCCCTGCTCTACCTGGGCTTCCTCGCCGCACTGCTGGGCGGCTGGCTGGCCGGGCGCAGGCGTGGCGGCAACCCCGAGGGGGCGCTGTTCGCCATGCTCCTGGCCGGCCTGCTGGTGGCGCGCCTGGCCTTCGTCGCGCGCTACGCAGGGCAATACGCGGCGGCGCCCTGGGGCGTGCTGGACATCCGCGACGGCGGCTTCCTGGCCTGGCCGGGCGCACTCGCCGCGGCATTGCTCGGCACCTGGCTGGCCTGGCGCAACGACGGCCTGCGCCGGCCGCTGGCCATCGCCCTGGTGACAGGCGTCTGCGTCTGGGGAGGCGGCACCGCGCTGGTCTCCGCCCTGGACCGCGGCCAGCGACTGCCGGCCCTGGCGCTGAGCGACCTTCAAGACCGGCCGGTGAATCTCGGCCAGTTGGACGGCCGCCCGTTGGTGGTCAACCTCTGGGCCACCTGGTGCCCACCCTGCCGGCGCGAGATGCCGGTGCTGGAAGCCGCCCAGCAGGCGCGCCCGGACGTACGCTTCGTGCTGGCCAACCAGGGCGAGTCGGCCGAGGCCGTGGCCGGCTTCCTCGCCAGCCAGCACCTGAAGCCCCGGGAAGTCCTGCTCGACAGCGGCAACCAGTTCGGCCAGGCCACCGGTGCCTACGGCATGCCGACCACGTTCTTCTACGCCGCCGACGGCCGGCTGCGCCACAGCCACATGGGCGAGTTGTCCGCTGCCAGCCTGGAGCATGGCCTGCAGCAGTTGGCCGAGCCCCGGCGCTGAGCCGGGGCGTGATAACCGACCAAACTCACGCCGAACTCGATACCAAATGACCGGAGCGCATCCTGAACCTCATTACAGGCTTTTCTATTAAACGATAAGTCATCGCCGAAAAGGCAATTACGCAAATCAACGCCAGGAAACTCATGACAGAGTTCTGGTATGCACTACCGGAGAGGATATCGAATTTCTCGACGATGGAAAGAATCGGCATATGAAAGAGATAAACTCCATATGACCAATGCCCTAGTGCCTCAAGAGCCCGTCGGAAGAGCAAACCAATCCGCGACACGCGGATAAGCTGCGGCTTGGCGTAAAGCATCGTAAAGCCCAGGAACCAGAGTCCAAGCAATGGCAAGAGAAGGTAGAGAGTGAAGGCGTCAACCTTGCCTTTCTGAAACAGAGCATCTCCTACAATTCCAGTTCTCGCGAACATCAGCAGAATCAACGATGCCAGTGAAACTTTGAAAAACAATTGGCCACGCACAGTACCTCTCCGAGATTGACCATTGACATAAAAGGCCGCAATCCCGCCCAGAAGAAACACTTCGAAATTGTAAATCACATCATGGTGAGCCAGTCGGTTCCATATCACGCGACTCATTAAAAAGCCATCGTCATAAGGAATATCCCAGAATACAATTGCGCTGTATATAAAGTATGCAAGAATAATGAAGAGCAAGGCTCCAAGCGCACCAAGGCTCAAGCAGAGCCAACGCATGAAAAAGAACAAGACTGGCGCCAGGACGAAGAAAACCACCTCGACAGGAAGGCTCCAGTAAACATGATTGAAAATTATGCCACCATCAATCTTATATGCACCAACGAACCCAAACAAAGCCAGAGTCTCATCCCAGCGATAGAATGACTCGGGCCAATAGATCAAGACACAGGCGAGAATAGAAAAATAATACAACGGCAACACTCTCAACGCTCTATTTCTGTAGTCCCCCAAACACCTAAAATAGAACCCGGCTCATAACGACCGAGTATAAAGTTCTGGGTAATCAGAAACCCACTCAAGCAGAAAAAAACAAGAACCGGTATGTAGCCGAAGGGTCGCAACAGCCACTCCAGGTGGGAGGTACCAAGAGCCGTATAGAACTCAAACGGATAATGTCTCAACACCACTGCAAAGGCGCAAGCCCCTCGCAGAATGAGCAGATAGTCGAATGACTGGAGGGAGCTATCTCTTTTTTCCAAACTGTAAAACTCTCACAAAGTCTAAAAATATAAAATCTGAAAATTTCCAGCCCCTGCAAGCAGCTCACGACTAACAGAATCACCAAGCCTGGCTTGAACGCCAAGTTTAGATCCGATTAACCTTGCAACTTAGATCCTCTCCCGCCGAGAGTAAACAAACCTACAAAGGGGAGTAAAATCCCGTTTAGGTTCGACTGTATTCAGGTGATCTATATTAAACTTATCGATCAAAATCAATTAATTTACGATCAAGAAAATAGCGGATCAATAACTCACCATTACCACTATATCCAACAGCTATAGCTCTTATATCTTGATTTATCTCACCGAGCATTACGACCCGAAAAAATATCACTAGCCAACCTTTACCCTCTTGTAACAGTTGGACCAGTTCTTCCGCCAACACCTACTGACCGTCCAAATTCCACAGTTGGGTTTCCACGTGCACCTATTCCAACAATCGAATATTTTTGGAATACGTTCAGCATTCAATTTCTTTCGAAATTGAGTCCCTGGCCAGAATCAAAGCATCTACAAATCCAGACAACGGAACTTTCAGGCTTGAACTACCTAGCCCGACAAAAATTTCTAACTCTAACCTATCCCTCCCCATATCTTGATTAATCTGAGCGACAGGCTCTCCTTTATATTGGACCTCGATGGTCAGTTTCTTATAGCGACAATCGCTATATCCTAGTAACTCGAAGTCTTTGTCAATTTCAAGCTTCATGCCGTCCCTTGACGTCTAGAAATCCAGAAAAAGATCCAGCGCTATTGTAGTGCGACCTCGTTCAATATGACGCTCGATCCTCCAACCCGCCTTAACTCAGGTTAGAAAATTTAAAGCCTCGAATAAAAAAGCCACTCCATTTAACAAGCCGTCAACCCGTCACTAAACTGCAGAAAAGAGCCTGGACTATTAGTAAAACTTTCAATATGAGAGGAAATACGCGAAAGGCATGAAAACTAGATGTTCCCTATATCTAGCAGTTACCCGCGCAAGCAGCAACTCAACTACCAAGCAGGATTGTCTTTTTTGGCTTTCTTTACTGCTTCAAGCCAATCGTCCCATGCTGCAGGATCTGGCGGTCCCGAGTTATCAGACAAGACTGTCCAATCAAGAGAGCTAAGTATTATCGCTATGTCCTCAGATTTTGTTAGCTCATATTCATGTTCAAGAAAGTAAAACATCGCACAAAAAGCTTGTTCTAGAGTCAATCTTTTATCATTTTCCATCTTTACTTCCTCTTGGCTTAAGTGATGCCAATCCTCTTTCAGGGTCATATGGCTTAGGTGCTTTATTAATTCCGCCATTGATCACCTGGCCTCCTCTTGTTTGCACCCATGCCTGGCTACCATCCGGCAATAACTTCGCAGACCAGATGGTTCCGTGGCGATCCACCCCAAGCACTGATTTATTGTCATTCGCCAAGTTTGTAAGTAACTCTCGATTGGCGGGATTATCGGGTATGTGTCCTTCAGCCTTTCTAAAGATATGACCAACTCGGTTTTCAGGTATTGCTATTGTTGCTTTTGCAGCAATGGATCCTTCCTTTGCCAGAATATACCCCCGCCTGAGTACATTCCCGGCCAAACCTCCCACCAAATGAGCCGCTACAGCCTTGCCCACCTCCGCCTGCGCGGCCTCCATTCCGCCCCTGCGGTACTCGGAATAGATGCCATGGATCGTCAATCCAGCATCCAGCACACCCAACGCGGCGGCCACCCAACGTCCATCCGGATCGCTGTAGCCGTAGGGATTGTTCAGGGAATAGGCATAGCGATTGAAACTTCCCGGTGTTTCCTCGCTGGCCTCCTTCGGATCCACCGACAGGAATCGCCCTATCAAGGGGTCGTAATAGCGAGCCCCGGCATAGACCAGGCCGTTGGCCTGGTTCTGCGCATGACCGGTGAAACCGAGCGTGCCGTAGCCCTGGTAGCCGGGGCGGTCCTGGCGTTCTCCATAGGGCCGGTAATGCTCTCGCCAGAGCAGGTTTCCGGTTTCGTCGGTGGCAGCCACCGGCGAGCCCAGATGGTCGTTGTGGTAGTAGGTGACGAAGACCTCGTTGGCGTTAACCATGCCGCAGAGCAGCAGCAGGCAAAGGCCAGCCAGCTTTATCCATTGACGCATGATCGTTCCCCCTGGCCGATAGTCAGAAAACGGTGCCCTGGCGACCATTCACCGGGTAGCGCTTTTCCTTGCAGTTGGAGACGCCGTTGCCGTCGTCGTCGACGAACTCGCATTGCATGCGGGAGGCGATCCGCTCATCCGCCAGGTAGATGTGCTCGACGAACCCGCCATCGACGGGAAAGTCCTCGCGCAGCAAGCGCCCCTCCTGGCCATACAGGGAGAACACCTGGGTGCCGTTGGCGAATGCAGTCGCACTGCGGTAGCCACGTGGATCGTAGCGGTAGGTTTCGCTGGGGAAGGGACAGTCCCATTGCGGGCTGATGCAGTACTGCAACATCTGGCTCGCGTTGTTATACATGTAGCGCGACCGTCCCTGGGTGACGTTGCCTCGATTGTTGTAGGTGAAACCGACATTCAGGGAGCCATTGAGCGCGGCAAGGCGCCCCTGGCCGTCGTAGCTGTAGTCGATCCGGGCGCCACCGGTCTGCTGGAAGGTCAGGTCGCCGCGGCCGTTATAGCCATAGCTCGCTTCACCCCAGGCGCCATTGGCGGACACGAGGCGGTTCAGCCCGTCGTAGCGCATCGACTGACTGTGACGGCCATCCACCTCGTCGACCAGTTGGGTCAGGTTACCGGCAGTGTCATAGCCATAGCGCAGCGCCATGGGCACGTTGAACTGCGGTAGCCCGCCCACGCGCCTGTCGGTCGGGCGCAGGCGCCGGGGGTCCTGGCCGATGCTCAGGGTCCTGCCGTTGGCGTAGGTCAGCGAGCGTAGCGCGCCATTGGCATGGAAGCTGACGCCATGGGCGAAAGCACCCACCTGGGTCGGGCGCCCATACACATCGGGGTTGTAGAAGACCTCAAGGCCACTGGGGTAGGTGATGGTGTGCAACTGGTCCCGCGAGTTGTAGCCATACCCCATGGTCAGCGCGCGCGATGCGCCGGGCTCGGTGAGGGTCTCGCGGATGATCTGGTCGTGGGCGTTGTAGGCGAAGTCCCAGACAGTGCCCTGATAGGACGTCTGGCGCACCAGCCGGCCACCCGGATCGTAGCTGCGGGTGAACGTCTGTACGCCGCCATAGCTGCTCGACACCAGGCGGTTCATGGCGTCGTAGATGAAATGGTCGGTGGCCGCCGCACCGACCTTGCGGCTGATACGGTTGCCTACAGCATCGTACCCATACTGGGTCGTCAGGGTTTCCGGGTTGTATTCGCTCACCAGGAAACCACGGCTGTCATAGGCATAGGTGCGCCGCAGGCCACCCTGTTCGAGCACGGTGACGCGCCCCAGGGGATCACGGCCGACACGGGTGACGACGCCCCCGGCTGTTCGATGCGTACCCGTTCGCGTTGGTCCGGGTCGCCATAGGCCAGGTAATGGCTGGTAGTCGCGTTGCCGTTCTCGTCCCACTGCGTCTGGACGTTGCCTGCGCCATGGGCGGTCGTGGCGGCGCTGCCATCGGCATGGCGCACTCGCGTGAGCCGCCCGAGGCCGTCGTACTCGTAATATTGGGCATGGGGATTCAGCCCCCCGTAGCCGGGCAGCGAAAGACTTATCTTCTGGCCATCCGCCCGGTAGATGGCAGCAGTCTCGATGGTCGATGCACCGCCGGCCTCGATCTGGACGATGAGCTGGCCCAGGGAGTTGTATTGCCTGGCCAGCGTATAGCCGGCACGAACGGCCGTCTGCATGACGCCCGTGGGACCGAAGGCATAGTTGATGTCGTAGCGGGTATGGCTGCTTTTCGGTAACTGGATGCGGGTTACCCGGTTCATCGCGTCGTAGGTATAGCTGCTGACCCGGCCCAATGGATCGGTCAGCGACGCCAGGGTGCCGGTAGGGTTCACCGTACGCCGGACCAGCCCGCCATCGGCCTGGCGAGTCAGCCTGGGAATTCCCCGGAAGTGGTCGGCATACGTGGTGACATGGCCATTGGCATCGGTCTCGCTGGTCAGGTCGCCACCGGCACTGTAGGCATAGCGAGTGACCACGCCGAACATTGATTTCTGTGCCAGCCGGCCGCTGCCGGTATAGCTGTTGGCTATCTCGCCGGGAATACCCGAAATGGATTGGTGGGAAACCTTGCCGAGCATCCAGCGCCCGCCCGGACGGGTATAGCGAAACCGGGTCGTCCTGCTGCCCTGCCCCTGCTCGGCCACGGTCAACGGCTGGCCGTAGGCATCGTGGGTGTAGCGGGTCACATAGGTGGCGCCATCCTGGGTGATGGCGCGCTGGACCAGTACGGGGGCCCGGGTCCTGTTCTCGACGAGCAGGTTGTAGCGGCGCATTTCCTTCTGCGGGGAAATCTCCTGGCGGTCCCAGGCGTAGGTCTCCTCACGCAATGTCGGCCCGCAGCCCACTCCCGCCCGGCCAGTCATGGTCTTGCGCACCAGACTGCCGACCTTCCACAGGCCCTGGTCGACACCCGAGGCGCCATTGGCGATGGTATTGGTACCTACATGCTCGTAGGTGACGCACTGCAGCGGCCCTCGCTCGAAGGTCTGGTCGTTCCCGGGAGCGAAGCCCTTGACGTATTGGTACTCCCAGACGAGGTCGCGCGGCTGCGTTCCCAATATCCCGGACAGGGTCCTGCGCTGTACGACGTTGAGCTTCTCCGCAGGATCGACGCCCATCTGCTGGAAGCCGTATGCGTAACCGACACGCAGGCCGAGCGGACTGGTCATGCCGGTCATCGAGAAACGACCGGGCACGGTACCCACCAACGAGTTCGCATTGTTGTAGGCATACGCCCAGCGAGTGCCGTCGGGGTAGTTCACACTGGTCAGGTAGTGGGGCTTGGCTCCGACGTTCCAGTTGGCGTCGGCATAGCCGTAACCGATGCTGACGCCATTGGCGGAAACGCCCGTCAGCACGGCCCTCGGGCCATTCTCGTCGTGGTAGCTGAAGTCGACCACGCGTCCATCCGTCGCCGTGATGCGCTTGAGCAGGTGATGCCGTGCCAGTTTGTTGGATTTCGAAATGTTGTAGCTGAAGTCGAGGGCATTTCCGTCGGCATCTTCGATGCGCGTGACGAAATAGCTGCGCAGTTGCTTGTCCGGAGAAACGGTGCCAAGGAGGTCGAAGACGTACTTCCGGCCATCGGGGGAGAACACCAGCAGACCGCCATCCCCTTGTTCTGCTTGGTGGGAAGGCAGCGGCCGATCCAGCGCGCCTTGCTGACGAAGGCATGATCGCTGCCATCGCCATTGGCCAGGACATGCCGCGAACCATCGGGTAATTCGAGAATGGGATTGAGGTTGGAGGCCACCTGCCCGATCTGGCAGCCGCGATTGTTGTCGGACTGGGCAAGACGATTGTAGGTATCCGAAACCCAGAGACGCCCGAAGTGCAGGTCCCATCCCGTACCGAAGGGCGTCCTCTCGATGTGGCCGTTGCTGTATGGCCCCGGGAATTGGTGACACTCTGATAGTTACGCAGCACCTCGATATCCAGGCCGCCGTTGCCCGGAATGAACAGGTCCCTGGTCACTATCTTCAGCGCTCCGCTGAAGGGGTCGATGCTGTCGACCTGTTCGCCATCGGCGAACTGCCGGTTGCTGTTGAAGCCGGGCTCCTGATACGAGCCGACCGCTGCAGCGTTGAAATCCTCGCTGGCAGCCAGGGAACCGATCGGCGCGAGCAGGGCGAGCACGGCCAGGACGCGAAAGGCTGGCGAACCGACGGGCATGGGCGCTCTCCTGAAATGCAGACCGGGCGGACAATCCGCCCGGTCCCATTCAGGTGAAGCTACAAGCAGTGCCCTGGAGAAATTCCCACGTTAAGGATCGGACAAGTCCGCAACAGCGAACGGATAATCCTTAAGAACTTCACCTATGCACCTGGCTGGCGGTATCCGGCGATCACTGGATCTGCTCCGGCGTCACTATCACCCAGTTCTTGTCCGCGGTGACCGGCTGGCCCAGCCTGGCCTGGGCCTCGGCGTTCTTCTTGATCATGCCGTCGAGCTGGTCCATGTACTTGGCCTTGCGGTTTATCCACAGGTGGATGCCGTTCTCGGCGGTGCCGTTGAACAGCATGTAGCCGTCGCTGCTGGGGGTGTCGCCGCCGACCAGGATGGGGCGCTTCCACTGGTCGATGTAGGTGAGGATGGCGGCCTGCTTGCCGGCCATCCAGGTCGCCGGGGTCCACAGGTAGGGGGTGATTTCCAGGTCCAGGTTGGCCTTGGGATCGTACTTGCCTTCGCTGATCTGCTTGCGCGCGGTGGTCAGTGCGCCAGTCTTGCGGTCCTTGAGCAGGGTGCTGACGCCGATGACGTTCTCCGGCTTCACGTTGTAGCCGTACTTCGGATCGCTGGCGACCATGCGCACCAGTTCCTCGTGGGCGGCGGTCATCACGTAGACCTCGATGCCGTTCTCCATCAGTTTGTTGTACAGCTCCTGCTGGCCGGTGAAGACCCTGGGCGGCTGGATCTCGATGGTCTTGACCGCGTCGCCCTCGTAGTAGGTGCTGGGGACCGGCTTGCCGTAGGCCATCAGTTCGTCGACGTAGCCCTTGAGTTCCTTGAGGGTGAAGCCGGAGAACACCTGGGCGACCCAGGGGTAGCAGACCAGGTCGTCGACCTCGCAGAGGCGGTAGTAGTAGCTGTTCAGGCTTTCCTTGTGGCCGCCCACGTCCTTGAAGGGGATCAGCTTCAGCGACGGGTCGAGCTTCTCGCGGGTCAGCACGCCCTTCATTTCCAGGAAGGGCAGCAGCGACTCTTCCAGGTCGTAGCGGTAGCTGGTGTTGTCCATGTCGAAGACGGCGTAGGCGCCCTTGTTGGCGTTGGCCGCGATCAGCGCGTCCAGTTGCTTGGCGGCCGGCGCCGGCCAGTGCGCCAGTTCCGTGGCGGCGAAGGCGGTGCTGGCCAGGCCGCCGAGCAGCAGCGCGGCGAGCAGGGTGCGCATGGGTTTCATCTGGTTTCCCCCGAGGTGGTCTTGTGGGTGGAAAGACCCGGCGCGGGCCGTTCCCTGGACTAGTCCAGCCTTCACCCTAGCAAAGCCGTGTTGCAGTCCTGCGATGAACGCGACCTCGGGCGTTGCCTGCGCGCCAGGACTTGGCCAGGAGCGACAGGGCATGCCTGGAAGCGGCGGGGCGGCGCAACGGGCCGCCCCGCCGGTGGCTCAGAGAATCTCCTCGGGCGTGACCACCAGCCAGTTCCTGTCGGCGCCGGCCGGCTGGCCGAGGGCGGACTGGGCCTCGGCGTTGGCCTTGATCATGGCGTCGAGCTGGTCCATGTAGCTGGCCTTGCGGTTCACCCACAGGCGCAGGCCGTCGTCTGCGGTGCTGTGGAACAGCATGTGGCCGTCGTTGCTGGGCGAGTCGCCGCCCACCAGGATGGGCTTCTTCCACGGGTCGATGTAGGTCTGGATGGCCGCCGTCTTGCCGGCCATCCAGGTGCCCGGCGTCCACAGGTAGGGGGTGAACTCCAGGTCCAGGTTGGCCTCGGGATCGTACCTGCCTTCGGTGATCTGCCGGCGCGCGGTGGTCACCGCGCCGGTCTTGCGGTCCTTGAGCAGGGTACTGACGCCGATGACGTTCTCCGGCTTCACGTTGTAGCCGTACTTCGGGTCGCTGGCGACCATGCGCACCAGTTCCTCGTGGGAGGCGGTGAGGATGTAGACCTCGATGCCGTGCTCCATCATCCGGTTGAACAGTTCCTGCTGGCCGCTGAACAACTGTGGTGGCTGCACCTCGACGCTGCGCAGGGTGTCGCCGTCGTAGTAGTCGCTCTTGACCGGCTTGCCGCTCGCCATCATGGCGTCGACGTGGCCCTTGAGCTCGCGCAGGGTCAGGCCGGAAAGCGCCTGGGCGGCCCAGGGGTAGCAGACGCGGTGGTCGAACTCGCACAGGCGGGTGTAGTAGCTATTCAGGCTTTCCTTATGCTCCTTGCGGTCCCTGAAGGGAATCAGCGCCAGCGACGGGTCCAGTTTCTCCCGCGTCAGCACGCCGTGGTTCTCCAGGTACGGCAGCAGCGCCTCGGCCACGTCGTAGCGGTAGCTGGTGTTGTCCATGTCGAAGACGGCGTAGGCGCCCTTGTTGGCGTTGGCCGCGATCAGCGCGTCGAGCTGCTTCGCCGCGGGCGCCGGCCAGTGCTGGAGTTCGGTGGTGGCCACGGCATCGTTGGCCAGGCCGCCGAGCAACAGGATGCCGAACAGTAGTCCACAGGTTTTCATCGAATGTTCCCCCGGTTGCGAATGTCGGGGAAGGCGCGGCGATGCGGGCTGTGGCCCATCATTGGCGCCGGGCGTTTCCCCCTCCTCCACGACCGTAGCAAGGGGGAAAAGGGCCAGACAGGCGGCTGGGCGTCGCATGCGCATTCCGGCCGCAGGGGGTCTGGAAACGTCCTACAACCTACTCCAGTACTTCCACCTGAGGCAGTCGCATTGCGCTGACTTCGGCGAGAAGAAAGTCCCTCAGACAGCGCAGGCGCTCCTGCTGCCGGCGCGCCTTCGGCCACACCAGGTAGTAGCTCTCGCCACTGGCCACAGCGCTGGGCCAGGGCAGGGCCAGGCGGCCGGCGGCGGCGTCCTCGGCGACCATCACCAGGTCGCCGATGGATAGGCCGTAGCCGCGGGTGGCCGCGACTATGCCCAGCTCCAGGGTGTCGAACACCTGGCCGCCCTTGAGCGACACCTGGTCGCACAGCCCCATGCGCTGCAGCCAGCGGCGCCAGTCGCGGCGGTCCGGCGTGGGGTGCAGCAGTTCCGCGGCGGCCAGCCGCCCGACGTCCCAGGGGCCATCGTCGAGCAGCTGCGGGGCGCCGACCGGGATCAGCCACTCGGGGAACAGCAGGCAGCTTTCCCATTCCGCGGGGAAATGCCCATCGCCGAGCAGCACCGCGCAGTCGAAGGGCTCGCGGGCGAAATCCACCGCGTCGACGTCCATCCAGGCGCTGGTCAGCTGCACCTCGATATCGCTGTTGGCCATGCGGAAGATGCTCAGGCGCGGCAGCAGCCAGCGCATGGTCAGGGTCGAGGGCGCCTTCAGGCGCAGCACGTCCTCGTCGCTGTGCAGGCTGGCGCAGGCGCGCTCCAGGGCGTCGAAGCCATCGCGCAGGCCCGGCAGCAGCAGGCGCGCCGGCTCGGTCAGGCGCAGCTGGCGGCCCTGGCGCTGGAACAGCTGGCAGTCGAAGTGCTCCTCCAGGGTGCGCACGTGGCGGCTCACCGCGCTCTGGGTGATGGCCAGTTCCTCGGCGGCGCGGGTGAAGGAGGCGTGCCGGGCGGCCGCCTCGAAGGCGCGCAGGGCATAGAGCGGTGGCAGGCGGCGGGACATGGCGGGCCTTCATGCATGAGTCTGACTCATGTATTGCATCGCTTTTTTCCTTTTGTGGGAAGGCCCCACGCCCCACCAGAATGGGCCAATCGACGAACCCGGGACGCGCCGGACACGGCCCAGCCCAAGCCAGACTCATGCCATGCACACCCCCTACCACACCGAACTGCGGGCGATCCTGCGCCTGGCCGGGCCGCTGATCGCCGCCCAGCTGGCCTATGTCGCCATGGTCTTCACCGACACCCTGATGATGGGCAAGCTCGGCCCCGAGGCCCTGGCCGCCGGGGGCCTGGGCGCCTCCACCTACGCTTTCGTCTCCACCGTGTGCAGCGGCGTGGTGGCGGCCACCGGCAACCTGGTGGCGATCCGGCATGGCGCGCACGACAGCGCCGGCGCGGCCGCCGCCACCCGCGCCGGGCTGTGGGTCGGCCTGGGCCTGGCGCTGCTGGCCGGCAGCCTGCTGTGGAACCTGGAGGCGCTGCTGCTGGCGCTCGGCCAGGCGCCGGCGACGGTGCACGGCACCATGAGTTTTCTGCACAGCATTCTCTTCGCCCTGCCCGGCTACCTGGCCTTCATGGTGCTGCGCGGCTTCACCAGCGCCATCGAGCGGCCCGGCCCGGTGATGGCCATCAGCGTGCTCGGCGCGCTGGCCAACCTGGGCCTGAACTACGCCTTCCTCGAAGGCTGGTTCGGCCTGCCGCGCCTGGGCCTGGCCGGCATCGGCCTGGTCACCGCCATCGTGATGAACGCCCTGCCGCTGATCCTCGCGCTGTACCTGCGCTGGCACCCGGCCTACGCCGGCTACCCGCTGTTGCGCGGCCTGGGCCGGCCGCAGCGCGGGCAGGTCGCCGAGACCCTGCGCCTGGGCCTGCCGATCGGCGGCACCTACGCGGTGGAGTCGGGGATGTTCGCCGTGGCCACCCTGTGCATGGGCGCCATCGGCACCACCGCGCTGGCCGCGCACCAGATCGCCATCCAGTCGGTGTACCTGGCCTTCATGGTGCCGGTGGGGATTTCCTACGCGGTGACCTTCCGCATCGGCCAGCACTACGGCGCCGGCCGCCTGCCCGAGGCGCGCCGCGCCGGGCGGGTGGGTATCGGCTTCGGCGCGCTGTGCATGTTCGCCTTCGCCCTACTGTTCTGGCTGGCGCCGCGCCAGGTCATCGGCCTGTTCCTGGACCTCGACCAGCCGGCCAACCAGGCGGTGGTGCAACTGGCCGTGAGCCTGCTGGCGATCGCCGCCTGGTTCGAGCTGTTCGACGGCCTGCAGAGCATCGCCATGGGCGCCATCCGCGGCCTCAAGGACGCCCGCACCACCTTCCTGGTGGGCCTGGCCGGCTACTGGCTGGCGGGCGTGCCGCTGGCCTGGCTGCTGGCCTTCCCCTTCGGCTGGGGCCCGCACGGCGTCTGGTGGGGGCTGGCGGCGGGCCTGGCGTGCACCGCGCTGGGCCTGTGCCTGGCCTTCGAGGCGCGCACCGCGCGCCTGCTGCGCCCGGCCGTGGCGCCGGGCTTCAGTTACCGGCCGGGTCCCGCTGCCTGAGCGCGCGCCCGGCGCCGAACACCAGGAAGCGCGCCAGCTCCGCCAGCGGCAGAGGGCGGCTGATCCAGTAGCCCTGCACCTGGTCGCAGCCGAACTGGCGCAGCAGCTGCCGCTGTTCGGCGCTTTCCACGCCCTCGGCGACCACTTCCAGGTTGAGGTTGTGCGCCAGGTTGATCATGGCCCGCACCAGCTGGCGGTTCTCCGCGCGCTCGGACATGCCGCCGACGAAGCTCTTGTCGATCTTCAGCAGGGTGATCGGCAGGCTGTTGAGGTGGACGAAGGAGGAGAAACCGGTGCCGAAGTCGTCCAGGGAGAAGCGCACCCCCAGTTGCCCCAGCGTCTGCATGGTCTGCAGGACCTGCTCGCTGCGGCGCATCACGGCGGTTTCGGTGAGTTCGAACTCCAGCCAGCGCGCATCCACCCCGCGCTCGGCGATCAGCCGTTGCAGCGTGGGCAGCAGCTGGCTGTCCTGGAACTGGCGGAACGACAGGTTGATGGCCATGTGCAGCGGCGGCAGGCCGCGCCCGAGCAGCCACTGCATGTCGCGCAGGGCGCGGGCGATCACCCAGTAGCCCAGCGGCACGATCAGCCCGCTCTCCTCGGCCAGGGGCACGAAGTCCCCCGGGGTGAGCAGCCCGCGGCTGGGGTGGCGCCAGCGCACCAGGGCCTCGAGGCCGACGATGGTGTCGCTCTCCAGGTCCAGGCGCGGCTGGTAGTGCAGCTCCAGTTCGTCGCGGCGCAGGGCCCGGCGCAGCTCGCTCTCCAGCTCGGCCAGGCTGCGCGCGCCGCGGTTGATGCGCTCGTCGAACAGGTGGAAGGTGCAGCCCTGGCCCATCTTGGCCTGCTGCATGGCGATGTGCGCGTGCCACATCAGGGCGTCGGCGCTGTCGCCGGAGCGGGCATGGGCCAGGCCCAGGCTGCAGCCCAGCAGCAGGCTCTCGCCCTCCACCCAGTAGGGCTCGCCCAGCACCTCGACGATGCGCTCGGCCAGGCGTTCGGCGCGACGCGGGTCGCGGCGGGTGTCCAGCAGCAGGGCGAACTCGTCGCTGCCCAGGCGGGCCAGGCGGTCGCCGTGCTCCAGCTGCGAGCGCAGGCGCGCCACCACCTGCAGGATCAGGCGGTCGCCGGCCTGGTGGCCGAGGGCGTCGTTGACGTGGCGGAAGTTGTCCAGGTCGAGGTGGCCGAGGGCCAGGCCGCGGCCCTGGAACTCGTCCAGCTGCGCGGCCAGCAGCGTCTGGAAGCCCTGGCGGTTGGCGATGCCGGTCAGCGGGTCCTGCTCGGCCAGGCGCTGCAGGGTGGCCTCCAGGCCGCTGCGCTCGCGGGCGTAGCGCAGGGAACGGCGCAGCACTTCGGCACTCAGTTGCTGCGGCGTCAGCCAGTCGGCCACGCCGGCCGGCGCCTGCGCCGGTTCGCGCTCCAGCAGCAGGATGACCGGCAGCCGGCAGTTCTCCCGCGAAGGCAGCCTGCCCGGGGTGGCCAGCACCAGGCCGACCTCGTCCTCGTCGAACAGGCTGCGGGCGGACTCCCAGGAAGGTGCGGTGATCAGCGAATACGCATTGCCCAGCGCGGCGAGATGCTCGCGCAGCAGCTGGGCCCACTGCGGCGTTTCGGCCAGCAGGAGCAGGCGCGTGGACTCGACCGACGCAGCCAAGCGACCCCCATGAAAAGAAAAGGAATACCCCGGGCGCCATCCCATGCCCCGGCCATCCGGATTGGCGTTCCAGCGCCCGTGCGTTGCCGTCTGTCGGCGCGGAACCAAGGAAACTCTTCAGAGTTTTCTTCAACTAATGCTGCCACAAGCCTAATACAAGTATGAATTTATCCAAAACGGCGAAACGCGACGGCGTCACAGATCGCCGTTTTTCCGCAGCCCCGGGCGGGGCTGGTAGAATGGCCGCCCGCTTCGCCATGAAATTTCCTCCTTCCCCATGTCCCGACTCAATCCCCGGCAGCAAGAGGCCGTGAACTACGTCGGCGGCCCCTTGCTGGTGCTGGCCGGCGCCGGCTCCGGCAAGACCAGCGTGATCACCCGCAAGATCGCCTACCTGGTCCAGCAGTGCGACATCCGCGCCCAGTACATCGTCGCCGTCACCTTCACCAACAAGGCCGCGCGCGAGATGAAGGAGCGCGTCAGCACCCTGCTGCGCCCCGGCGAGGGCAAGGGCCTGACCGTGTCCACCTTCCACAACCTGGGCCTGAACATCATCCGCAAGGAATACGCCGCCCTGGGCTACAAGCCCGGCTTCTCGATCTTCGACGAGAGCGACGTGAAGGCGCTGATGACGGACATCATGCAGAAGGAGTACTCCGGCGACGACGGCCTGGACGAGATCAAGGGCCTGATCGGTACCTGGAAGAACGACCTGATCCTCCCCGAGGAAGCCCTGGCCAAGGCGCGCAACCCCAAGGAACAGACCGCGGCCATGGTCTACCTGCACTACCAGCGCACCCTGCGCGCGTACAACGCGGTGGACTTCGACGACCTGATCCTGCAGCCGGTGAAGCTGTTCCAGGACAACCCGGACATCCTCGAGAAGTGGCGCAACCGCGTGCGCTACATGCTGGTGGACGAATACCAGGACACCAACGCCAGCCAGTACCTGCTGGTGAAGCTGCTGGTGCAGCAGCGCGCGCACTTCACCGTGGTCGGCGACGACGACCAGTCGATCTACGCCTGGCGCGGCGCGCGCCCGGAAAACCTGATGCAGTTGAAGGACGACTTCCCCTCGCTGAAGGTGGTGATGCTGGAGCAGAACTACCGCTCCACCAGCCGCATCCTCAAGTGCGCCAACATCCTCATCGCCAACAACCCCCACGTGTTCGAGAAGCAGCTGTGGAGCGAGATGGGCGAAGGCGACCCGATCCGGGTGATCCGCTGCCGCAACGAGGAAGCCGAGGCCGAGCGGGTGGCCATGGAGATTCTCACCATCCACCTGAAGACCGAGCGGCCCTACAGCGAATTCGCCATCCTCTACCGCGGCAACTACCAGGCCAAGCTGATCGAGCTGAAGCTGCAGCACCACCAGATTCCCTATCGCCTGTCCGGCGGCACCAGCTTCTTCGCCCGCCAGGAAGTGAAGGACCTGATGTCCTACTTCCGCCTGCTGGTGAACCCGGACGACGACAACGCCTTCCTCCGGGTGATCAACGTGCCGCGCCGCGAGATCGGCTCGGCGACCCTGGAGAAGCTCGGCAACTACGCCACCGAGCGCGGCTGCTCGATGTTCGCCGCCACCGGCGAGCTGGGCCTGGGCGAACACCTGGATGCCCGTTACGTCGAACGCCTGCAGCGCTTCAAGCGCTTCATCGACAAGGTCCGCGAGCAGTGCGCCGGCAGCGATCCGATCGGCGCGCTGCGCAGCATGGTGATGGACATCGACTACGAGAACTGGCTGCGGCAGAACGCCTCCAGCGACAAGGTCGCCGACTTCCGCATGGGCAACGTCTGGTTCCTCATCGAGGCGCTGAAGAACACCCTGGAGCGCGACGAGGACGGCGACATGACCATCGAGCAGGCCATCGCCAAGCTGGTCCTGCGCGACATGCTCGAACGCCAGCAGGAGGAAGAGGAAGGCGCCGACGGCGTGCAGATGATGACGCTGCACGCGTCCAAGGGCCTGGAATTCCCCTACGTGTTCATCCTCGGCGTGGAAGAGGAGATCCTCCCCCACCGCTCCAGCATCGAGGCCGACAGCATCGAGGAAGAACGGCGCCTGGCCTACGTCGGCATCACCCGGGCGAAGAAGAACCTGGCCATGACCTTCGCCGCCAAGCGCAAGCAGTACGGCGAGATCATCGACTGCTCGCCGAGCCGCTTCCTCGACGAGCTGCCGCCGGAAGACCTGGTCTGGGAAGGCCAGGAGGACGCGCCCCAGGAAGTGAAGGCGGCCAAGGGCAACGCCGCCCTGGCGGACATCCGCGCGCTGCTCAAGCGCTGAAGCCCGGCAGAGCCTGCGTCTTCGTAGGAGCAACTATCGCGATGGCCGTCCGGCACGGACGGGAAATGCGCCGCCAACCTGTAGGAGCGGGCCCTGCCCGCGATTCGCGCGCAGGGCCCGCTCCTACAATGGAATGCCACGGCGACGGCCAGCGGAAGCTGTCCACCCGATCAGCTTCTTCTTTTGTCGGAAGGTCGCGCAGGCCGGTGCTTCCGAGGTAGAATTGCGCGCTTCACCCGCGACAGCAGCTTCGCCAGGAAGCACCAAAATTGAACACCCTCAAAGACAAAATCCGTAGCGAAGGCATCGTCCTGTCGGACCAGGTCCTCAAGGTAGACGCCTTCCTCAACCACCAGATCGACCCGCTGCTGATGAAGCAGATCGGCCACGAGTTCGCCGAGCGCTTCAAGGGCCAGGGCATCACCAAGATCGTCACCATCGAGGCCTCGGGCATCGCCCCGGCGGTCATGGCCGGCCTCGAGCTGGGCATCCCGGTGATCTTCGCCCGCAAGTTCCAGTCGCTGACGCTGAAGAACGACCTGCTGATCTCCAAGGTGTTCTCCTTCACCAAGCAGACCGAGAGCACTATCGCCATCTCCGCGCGGCACCTGACCGCCGCCGACCACGTGCTGGTGATCGACGACTTCCTCGCCAACGGCCACGCCGCCAAGGCGCTGATCGACCTGATCCAGCAGGCCGGGGCGAGCATCGCCGGCCTGGGCATCGTCATCGAGAAGTCCTTCCAGGACGGCCGCAAGCTGCTGGAAAGCGAAGGCTACCGCGTCGAATCCCTGGCCCGGGTGAAGTCCCTGGCGGGTGGCGAGGTCGAGTTCCTCGACTGATCCGGACCGAGACGTGAAAAAGGCGGGCGCCCGGCAAGGGTTCCCGCCTTTTTCATGCCCTCCATTCTCTTCGTAGGAGCGAGCTTGCTCGCGAACGGATTCCGCAGCGGGGTCGTTCGCGAGCAAGCTCGCTCCTACACAAAGCCGTTCCGGGTGGCGTGCAGGCCGGCGAGGATCAGGCGCTGGTAGAGCTCCTCGCGCAAGCCGTCCGGCTGCTCCAGGCCCATGCGCTGCAGGTGTGCCGGGAAGGCTTCCGGCTCCGGCGCGTCCAGAGTGGCCTTGCCCAGTTCGAGGATCTCGCTGAGCCTGAGCTTGCTCTTCAGCCAGGTCAGAGCCCGCAGCAAGTCGCGTTCCTCCGGGGTGAAATCGCAGCCCAGCGGGTATTCCGGCAACGCCTCGCGGTGCTGCGCGCACAGTGCCTGCAGGCGCTCGGGAAGGTTGTCGCGGTAGCGCCGGTCCAACTCGAAGTCCGCCGGCAGCTTGCCCGCCGCCTTGGCCTCGGCGATCAGGCCGTCCTGGAAGCGCGAGTCGGCGATGGCCAGCAGCGCTTCGATCACCTCGGCGTCGTTCCGGCCGCGCAGGTCGGCGATGCCGTACTCGGTCACCACCATGTCGCGCAGGTGCCGCGGGATGGTGGTGTGGCCGTAGTTCCAGACGATGTTCGAGCTGACCTCGCCGCCGCTCTCGCGCCAGCTGCGCAGCAACAGGATGGAGCGCCCGCCGTGCAGCTCGTGGGCCTGGGCGACGAAGTTGTACTGCCCGCCGACGCCGCTGACCACGCGGCCGTCCTCCAGCTGGTCGGCCACCCCGGCGCCGAGCAGGGTCACGGTGAAGGCGCTGTTGATGAAGCGCGCGTCGCGACGTTGCTGGCGCTTGAGTTCCTCGTCGTGGTAGAGGTTGTTGACGAAACCGATGCCGGTCATGCCGATGCCGGCCAGGCGTTCGGTCGGCAGCTCGCGCAGGCGCTGGTAGAAAGCCTGCGGGCCGAGGAAAAAGCCGCCATGCAGCCAGACACCGCCGGGCACGGCCTCGCCGGCGTCCGCACGCTGCTGCTGTACCTGTGGATAGACCCGCCGCCCCAGCACGCCGGCCTCGGCCAAGTCCAGCAGGCCCGGCACGAACATCTCGCTGCAACCGTAGAGGCCTTCGCTGAAGGGGCCCAGCCCGCCCTCGCGGTCGATCAATTGCCCGTGGCGCTGCGGCACCGCCAGGGCCGCCAGCAGGTCGCGGTAGGCGGCGTTGTCGCGCTGGCGCAGCAGCAGCGCCGAGGTCACGGCATCGCCCATGGCGCCGATGCCGACCTGCAGGGTGCCGCCGTCGCGCACCAGGGCGCTGGCGTGCAGGCCGATGCAGTGGTCCTGCCAGCCCACCGGCATGTAGGGCGTGGAGAACAGCGTGCTGGCGTCCGCCGGCTGCTCCACCAGCAGGTCGAAGACGTCCTCGTCGACCTCGGCGTCGCCCGGCATGTACGGCAGGTCGCGGTGCACCACGGCGATACAGAGGATGCGCTCGCCGGCCGCGCGGCGGCGGCGCAGCATGGGCAGCAGGTCGAGGGTGATGTCCGGGTTGCACGACAGGCTCAGCCTGCCGGGGCGCGCCGGGTCGCGGGCGACCAGCTGGGCCACGGCGTTGATGCCCTTGGCGTCGAGGTCGCGGGCGACGTGGCTGTAGTTGCAACTGATGTAGTTCTGCTGCGCCGGCGCGCTGTCCAGCAGGCTGCCCGGCTGCAGGTAGAACTCCTCGACGCGCACGTTCGGCGGCAGGCTGCCCTGGCGCAGGTCGCGCAGGTAGTCGAGTTCCGGGTAGTCGCCGTACAGGCGCTCGACGAAGGGTTCGAGGAAGCGCCGCTGCAGCTCGCTGCCGGCCCGGGGCCGGCCCAGCGACAGCGCGGTGTAGAGCGTCAGCTGGCGCGCCGGCTGCTCGCCCAGGCGCCGGTAGAGCTGGTTGACCAGATGGTTGGGCTTGCCAAGGCCCAGGGCAGGCCCAGGCGTATCGGGCCATCGAGCCCGGCCAACAGTCGGTCGACGACTTCGTCGAGGGTGCAGCGGTGCGCCAAGGTGCGATCCTCCGTGGGTTCCCTGTCCAGTTTGGACCGGAAACCGCCGGGGACGCTCCGCCGTCTTTTCATTCAAGCGATGCGGTGGTTCAGCGAAGGCGCTCGACCTACCTCCGCGCCCTCTCCCCAGCCCTCTCCCGGAGGGAGAGGGGGCCGTTCGTGCCACCGGGGTGGCCGGCGTGGCCGGTGAATCCAATCGCGGACAAAGTCCGCTCCTACACCCGTGCTTCCCTGAACCGCAGGAGCGGACTCTGTCCGCGATTCGGCGGATAACGCCGTAGGCGTTATGCGCCCTACTGGTTTCCAGAGAAACGTCCGAGCACTCGGAGCGGCGCGCTACACCAAGCCCCCACGCTTCTGGGTCATTCCCCTTCGGGCCAGCGCAAGCGCTGTTCGCGATGGAGCCGCGTCCCGCGTTCGCGGGAATGACGGGTTGGGGATCGGGGCGCAGGGCCATAACCGCAAACGAAGCCCCCTATGAAAAATGCCGTTTCCCCAAACAGAGAAACGGCATTCTTTCTTAAGCGGACAGCATCAGCCCGTAAGCGGCTTTTCCTGTCAGGTCAGGCCGTGGATCAGAGGCCGGACATGTGCTCGATGGCGGCCTTCAGCTCGTCGTCCGAGCAGTCGGCGCAGGTGCCTTTCGGCGGCATGGCGTTGATGCCGGAGATGGCCTTGGCCAGCAGGCCGTCGAGGCCGCCCTGCTCCTTGGCGCGTTTGCCCCACTCGCCCTTGTCGCCCACCTTGGGCGCGCCCAGCAGGCCGGTGCCGTGGCAGTTGGTGCAGACCTTGCCGACGATCTCTTCGCCCGAACGCGGCGCACCGCCACCTCCGGCGGAAGCGACGGCGCCGACGCCTTCGCACTCCTTGCCCTGGACGCAGACCTTGCCCACCGGTTCCAGGCGCTTGGCGATGTCGTCATTGGTCGTGGCTTGGGCGCCAGCGGCCAGCAGGGCCAGTACGGCGGCCTGGGCCACCAGGATTTTCTTTATCAGGTTCACCCTTTTACCCTCATCGTGGCTTGTACGCCCGGGCACGGTATCCATCGCAGTCTCGGCGGCGCGGGCGGGCGCAAGTATAACGGAAGACCGCGCGCCTGAAACAATTGCAAGGGCCGCGGAGGCCTTGCGTCATACGGTCGCAGGCGGCTCAGCCGCCTCTAAAAATTTGCCGGAGTCGTCGCGCTGATCAGCCTCGCCGGCGCCTCGAAGGGGTTGCGGAAGCGGTGCGGGCGGGTACTGTCGAAATAGTAGCTGTCGCCGCTCTCGAGGATGTACACCTCGTCGCCGACGGTCAGTTCCAGGCGGCCTTCGACCAGCACACCGGTCTCCTCGCCTTCGTGGGAGTACATGTCGTTGCCGGTATCGGCGCCTGGCGGGTAGGTCTCGTCGAGCAGCGTGATGGCGCGGCTGGGGTAGGCCTTGCCGATCAGCTTCATGACGATGTCGCCGTCGGACAGGTCGCTGAGTTCGTCCGCCTTGTAGACCACCTGGGTGTTGCTGTCCTGCTCGATGTCCAGCGAGAAGAATTCCACCAGGGACATGGGAATGCCGCCCAGCACCTTCTTCAGGGAGCTGATCGACGGGCTGACGCTGTTCTTCTCGATCATCGAGATGGTGCTGTTGGTGACGCCCGCGCGCTTGGCGAGTTCACGCTGGGACAGCCCTTTGAGTTTGCGGATGGCTTGCAGACGAGCGCCAACGTCCAAGGGTGGAGTCCTCCTTAATTTCTTGTTCTGCCAGGCTCTAACGGCCGGAACCCGCCTGCGCCTTGCGGCGAGCGGGTTCCGAAGTGCTCCGTATCATGGCAACACCGTTCAGTATTTACAACAGATCGGTCTCAGATACTGCGCAAACTTTACACAGTTCGTCGCTCAGTCGCCGCTGTAGACACGCGGTACGCGCTTGAGGTTGCAGAACAATTGGTAGGGGATGCTGCCGCACAGGCTGGCGAGTGCGCTGGCCGGGACGTTCGGCCCCCACAGCTCGACGCGGCTGCCAAGGCCGGCGCCGGGCAGGTCGGTGAGGTCGACGGTGAGCATGTCCATGGACACCCGGCCGATGATGCGGCTGGCCTGGCCGTCGATGAACACCGGGGTGCCGTCCGGCGCATGGCGCGGGTAGCCGTCGGCGTAACCCATGGCGACCACGCCGACGCGCACCGGGCGCTCGGCGACGTAGCGCGCGCCATAGCCCACCGGCTCGCCCGCCGGCAGTTCGCGCACGCCGATGACCTGCGACTCGAGGGTCATCACCGGGCGCAGCTGGTCGGCCAGCGGCTGGGCCTGTTCGAAGGGGGTGGCGCCGTAGAGCATGATGCCCGGGCGCACCCAGTCGCTGGGCACGCCCGGCCAGCCGAGGATGCCGGGAGAATTGCGCAGGCTGACCTCGTAGGGCTGGCCCAGGCCGGCGCGCACGGCCTCGAAGGCGGCGACCTGCTCCTCGGTGCACACGCAGTCCAGCTCGTCGGCGCGGGCGAAGTGGCTCATCAGCACCACCTTGGCCACGTGCGGCAGGTCCTGCAGGCGCGCCAGGGCGGCGGCGTAGTCCTGCGGGAAGAAGCCGACGCGGTGCATGCCCGAGTCCATCTTCAGCCAGAGCGTCAGCGGCCTGGCCGGGCGCGCTCGCTCGATGGCCTCCAGTTGCCAGGCCGAGTGCACCACGCACCAGAAGTCATGGCGCTCGATCAGCTCCAGCTCGCTGGCCTCGAAGAAACCTTCCAGCAGCAGGATGGGCGCGCGGATGCCGGCTTCGCGCAGCTCCAGGGCCTCTTCGATGCAGGCCACGGCGAAGCCGTCGGCTTCCGCCTCCAGGGCCCTGGCGCAGCGCACCGCGCCGTGGCCGTAGGCATCGGCCTTGACCACCGCCAGCGCACGCGCGCCACTGACTTCGCGGGCCAGGCGGTAGTTGTGGCGCAGGGCCTGGAGGTCGATCAGGGCACGGGCTGGACGCATGGCGGGAACTCTCTGTTATTCGGGTATGACGATTCGCGGGCGGACTCGCCCGGCGAAGGCCATGAAGCAAAAAAAGGCCTGGCAATCCGACCAGGCCCCACGCAAAGGTTTACGGCAGCGCCGCGACCACCGACATCTCCACCAGGATCTCCGGCTCGCAGAGCCTGGCCTCCACGGTGGCGCGGGCCGGGGCGGTGCCTTGCGGCAGCCACTGGTCCCAGACGGCGTTCATGCCGGCGAAGTGCGCGTCGATGTCCTTCAGGTAGATGGTCACCGAGAGGATGCGCGTCTTGTCGCTGCCGGCCTCCTCGAGCAGGCGCTCGATGCTGGCCAGGACCTCGCGGGTCTGCTGCTCGATGCCGGCGCCCATGTCGTCGCCCACCTGGCCCGCCAGGTAGACGGTGCCGTTGTGGACGACGATCTGGCTCATGCGGCCATTAGTGTGCAGGCGCTGGATGGCCATTCTGGCTCTCCGAGGCATTGCTATAGCGGGAAATGTCCAGGCCGTCGGTGCTGATCTGCGGGCGCTTCTTCGCCATCAGGTCGGCCAGGTAGCGGCCCGAACCGCAGGCCATGGTCCAGCCCAGGGTGCCGTGGCCGGTGTTCAGGTACAGGTTGCGGTAGCGGGTGCCGCCGACGATCGGGGTGCCGTCCGGGGTGGCCGGGCGCAGGCCGGTCCAGAAGGTCGCCTGGCTGACGTCGCCGCCCTCGGGGTAGAGGTCGGTGGTGATCATTTCCAGGGTTTCGCGGCGGCGCGGGTTCAGCGACAGGTCGAAACCGGCGATCTCGGCCATGCCGCCGACGCGGATGCGCTGGTCGAAGCGGGTGATGGCGACCTTGTAGGTCTCGTCGAGGATGGTCGAGGTCGGCGCCATGTCCGGGTTGGTGATCGGCACGGTCAGCGAGTAGCCCTTGAGCGGATAGACCGGGGCGTCGATGCCCAGCGGCTTGAGCATCTGCGGCGAGTAGCTGCCCAGGGCCAGCACGTAGTGGTCGGCAGTGACCAGCTGGCCATCGATCCAGACGCCGTTGATGCGGTCGCCGGCGAAGTCCAGGCGCTGGATGTTCTGGTTGAAGCGGAACTCCACGCCCAGGCCCTGGGCCAGCTCGGCCAGCTTGGTGGTGAACATCTGGCAGTCGCCGGTCTGGTCGTTGGGCAGGCGCAGGGCGCCGACCAGCTTGTCGGCCACCTTGGCCAGGGCCGGTTCGACGCGGGCGATGCCGGCGCGGTCGAGGACTTCATAGGGCACGCCGGAGCTTTCCAGCACGGCGATGTCCTTGGCGGCGGAGTCGAGCTGGGCCTGGGTGCGGAACAGCTGGGTGGTTCCCAGGGTGCGGCCTTCGTAGGCGATGCCGGTCTCGGCGCGCAGCTCGTCGAGGCAATCGCGGCTGTACTCGGACAGGCGCACCATGCGCTCCTTGTTCACCGCGTAGCTGGCGGCGTTGCAGTTGCGCAGCATCTGCCACATCCAGGCGTACTGGCTGGGGTCGCCGGTGAGCTTGATGGCCAGCGGAGCGTGCTTCTCCAGCAGCCACTTCATGGCCTTGAGCGGGATGCCCGGGGCGGCCCAGGGCGAGGCGTAGCCGGGGGAAACCTGGCCGGCGTTGGCGAAGCTGGTTTCCAGGGCCGGGCCGGGTTGGCGGTCGACCACCACCACTTCGAAGCCGGAACGGGCCAGATAGTAAGCACTGGCGGTGCCGATCACACCGCTGCCAAGGACCAGAACGCGCATCGCTGCCTCCTACGTCGCGTGGGGCACGCGACGTTTCTTATTTTGAACGTCAGATGCGCGCAGTATAGGAATTCGACCGCAGAAATAATCACTATTTAACAGGCTGTAATTGAAGAAAATTCTTGGCAGAAAGGCCTTTCATGGAGGCGCATCCACCAGACAATCCACAAAAACACCTGAAAAACCCATAGCCATGCAACTATGTCGGATCGCGGTTTTCAGCAACTAATTCGGTGGGCTTCGGCGAACACGGGAATTACTCCCGCCGGGGGCGGGGCCGGCAGGAATAAGCGCTGCCGCGACGGCGGGTCGCAGGCGCCGCCCGACAGGCGGCGCCACCAGGGAAATCCCCTTACTTGCGCACCCACTTGCCGTTGAGCTGGATGTATTGCCCGGCCGGGGTGCGGTCCATGGCCTTCTGCCCGGCCAGGGCCTCCACGTCGCCGAGCTTGGCGCCGCTCTGGCCGGCCACCTTCTGGTACTCGGCGCGGCGCGCGGCGTTGATCTGGGCGGCGATGTCGGCCGCCTGGCCGCTGTTGCTGACCACCCCGAGATAGCCGTCGGGCTGCTCGCCGACCAGGCCCTGGGCCTTGGCCCCGCCCAGGGCCGACATGGCCTGCTCCAGGCTCATGGCCAGGGCCGGCAGGCTGACGCAAAGGGCCAGCAGGGCGACGCCGAGTTTGCTGCGCAGTGTCATGTAGAAGCTCCTCAGAACAGACCGCTGTTCTCGTTGATGATGCCATCCAGGGCCTTGTCGACCTTGATGTAGATCTCGTGCTCGATCTTCACGTTGAGGTTGATGTTGATCGGCTCCTTGGGCGCCGCCAGCTGTACCGTCGGCGTACAGCCCTGGCTGAGCCCGAGCAGGGCCAGGACGGCGATGAGTGCGCTTGGGCGCATGCGGTTCTCCTTGCGATCAGGGCGCGGCAGGTGGCGGGTTGCGCAGGCGTTCCTGCACGCGCTTGCGGATGGTGTCGCTGACCCGGTCGCTCAGCTGCAGGCTGGTCAGCAGGTCCGGGATGTTCTCCTCCAGGTTGACGTTGAGGTTCACCGGCCGCCCCTGCTCCAGCGCCGGGTTGCGGCCGCTGATGGCCAGGGCCAGGAGCAGGCGGCCGCCCTCAGCATAATCCACGCGGCTGGCCAGGCGCTCGTAGCGGAAGTCGTCGAGCATGGTCGCCACCAGTTGTATGGCCGGGTTGCTCTGGCCGAGGGCGCGGATCTTCTCCGAGCGGAACTGCAGGGTGCCCGGCTGCCGCGCGGCCACCTGGCCGCCCTGGATGCGCAGCCCGGCCGGGCCGATCAGCAGCGGCAGCTCGCCGTCGAGGATGCCGTTGCCGGCCAGGCCCTCGGCGGGGTAGGCCTTGAGGATTTCCTCCAGCAGCACGCCCTGCAGGTGCAGGCTCTGCGCCGGGTTGTCGCGGGCCAGCTGCAGCACGCCGGCGTCCAGCCAGGCGCGGCCGCCGAACAGCTTCAGCTCGGCCTGGCGCCAGTCCAGGCGGCCGGCCAGCGGCTGGTCCAGGCCGGCGCTGTAGCCGCCCTGGAACTGCAGGGGCCCGAGCAGCACGCCGGGGTTGAGCTGCGCCACGCGCAGGCCGGGCAACTGCAGCGTCAGCTGCGAGCCGCGCAGCTGCAGTTTCGCCTCGCCGTCCAGGCCGTGGATTTCGCTGCGGTCGTAGACGCCTTCCAGGCCACGGCCGTTCAGCGTCAGGTCCAGTTGCTGGGCGACCTGCCCCGGCGGCAGGCGCCACTGCGCGCGGACCTGCAGGCGGCCGTTGTTCAGGCTGAGCAGCGCCGGCCAGTCGGCCAGGCTGGCCGCCAGCGGGTTGCCGCTGCGCAGGAAGAATTCCGGCAGTTGCGCCGTAACGTCCAGGGCGCCATCGGCCTGGTGTCGCAACTCGACGTCGGCGGCCAGGCCCCCGCTATTCTGCAACCGGCCCTTGAGCTGCTGCTGGGCCAGGCCGGCGCCGAGCTGGCCCTGGTAGCTCCAGGCGAGCGGCTTGAGGTGCGCCTGGCGCAGCTCGCCGACCGCCAGTTGCACGGCGCCGTCGAAGCCCAGGCTGAAGGGCTGGCCGGCGGCATACCCCAGGGCCAGCGTGGCCTTGTCCGGTATCGCACTGAGCTTGCTGGCCTTCAGCCCCTGGGGGCCGGCCAGGCTGCCCAAGCCTAGCTTGGCGCCCTTGCCCAGGCGCAGGCTGGCCGCGGCCTGGCCAATCTCGCCGTCCAGCGGCAGGTCGAGCGCCGCCTTGCCCAGACGCAGGCCGGGCAGTTGCAGGTCCGACACCTGGGCCTGCAGGCGGGCCTGACTCAGGGCCAGGGACAAGGCTTCGCCCTCGACCAGCGCCAGCACGCCCTGCAGGCGCAGCTCGCTGGCGCCCTTGCCGCGCAGGTCCAGGCGTACCGCGCCGGGGGCGCTGTCGTCGGGCTGCAGGCCCAGGCGCAGGTTGGCCGGGCGCAGGCCGACCGGCAGCGCCTGCAGCCAGTCGCCATAGAGGTCGGCCAGGTAGAGGTCGCCGTCCAGCACCCGCGGCCGCCACTGTCCCGGCTGGGTCGCTACCGCCTGCAACTGCAGGTCGCCCTGCAAGGCGCCCAGGCCCGGCAGCGGCCAGGGCTGCGGCAGTTGCATGGCCAGCTCCAGTTCACCCTGGCTGTCGCGCAGTGCGGGCCAGTCCGGCCAGGGGCCGTCGCCGCCCAGGGTACTGTCCCAGCTCAGGCGCAGGCGCCCGGCCTCGGGCAGGGAAACCGGCAGGGTCGGCGTCGGCAACCAGGGCGCCAGCCAGGCGCGCACGGCGTCCAGCGGTGGCACTCCAGGGCTGGCCAGGCTGCCGCGCCAATGGCGCTCGGCCGGCGCCCAGCTGGCGTCGAGGTCGGCCAGGCGTTCGCCGTCCAGATCGGCCTTCAGCGCCAGCCGCCAGGCGTCCTGTTCCGGGCGCAGGGTGCCGTCGAGGGCCAGGCGCTGGCCGCCTTGCTGCAGTTCGGCGGCCAGGGACGCGGCATTGCCGGGCAGCTGCTGCCAGTGCAGGCTGCCGACCAGGGTGCAGCGCTGCTGCCCAGCGCAGGGCAGTTCGAACTCGGCGCGCTGCAGGACGGCCCGCTGCGGCAGCAGGCCGAGCCACAGGCCCACCTGGTCGGGCGTCGGCCATTCCCCCGGCGCTTCCGTCGCCGCGGCGGAGGGCCAGGACCCCACGTGCAGCCGCTGCAGCTCCAGGCCGCCCAGGCGCCAGCGCCCGTCGATGCGCCGCGGCCAGCCCAGGCGCAGCTGATCAGCCTGGATTTCCAGGAGTGAAGCGGATTTTTCCCGCGTTACGGCCAGCCGTTGCAGCGTCAGACCGTCCAATGAAATGCCCGGCCCCTGCCAGTCCAGGCCGGTGATGCCCTGCTCCGCGAGCAGCCGCTGCCGGGCCTGCCCCGCCCAGACGGCGAGCAGCACCACGAGCAGCGCCAGCAACAGCAGGATTCGGGTACGGGTCGAGCGCATGCCAGGCTCCAGCGGCGGAGTGGAAGGCCCGCGCATCCGGCGCGGACCTGGGAACAGGCTGGCGGCGTGCCCGCAGAAGATCAAGGGCAGTGATATCCACTGGCTTAACGTCTATATTTGGCGACAATCACCAACCATAAGCACCGCCCCGAGCAGCCTCCATGAGAACCCAGCACCAAAGCCGCCGCGAACTGGACAAGATCGACCGCAATATCCTGCGCATCCTCCAGGAAGAAGGGCGCATTTCCTTCACCGAGCTGGGCGAGCGCGTCGGCCTCTCCACCACCCCCTGCACCGAGCGCGTGCGGCGCCTGGAGCGCGAAGGGATCATCATGGGCTACAACGCCCGGCTGAACCCACAGTACCTCAAGGCCAGCCTGCTGGTGTTCGTCGAGATCAGCCTGGACTACAAGTCCGGCGACACCTTCGAGGACTTCCGCCGCGCGGTGCTCAAGCTGCCCCACGTGCTGGAGTGCCACCTGGTGTCCGGCCACTTCGACTACCTGGTGAAGGCGCGCATCTCGGAGATGGCCTCCTACCGCAAGCTGCTCGGCGACATCCTGCTGAAGCTGCCCCACGTGCGCGAGTCGAAGAGCTACATCGTCATGGAAGAGGTCAAGGAAAGCCTGACCCTGCCGATTCCCGACTGATCGCAACAGCCTGTCGAACTTTTGCGGCTTCCCCCTTGGCGTGGCGGGAAGCCGGCGTTTATCCTGCGTAAAATTTTAACAACACTATAATCAGGATATCGCACATGAACGCCCGCGTTCGCCTCCCGGTGCACACCGACCAGCACGCCCCTTCCTACTACGCCGCGACCGTCAACCGTCGCATCGAGTGCCCTCCCCTGGCCGGCGAGGAAAAGGCTGACGTGTGCATCATCGGCGGCGGCTTCTCCGGGCTGAACACCGCCATCGAGCTGGCCGAGCGCGGCTTCTCGGTGGTCCTGCTGGAGGCCCACAAGATCGGCTGGGGCGCCAGCGGGCGCAACGGCGGGCAGCTGATCCGCGGCGTCGGCCACGGCGTCGAGCAGTTCGCGCCGGTGATCGGCAAGGACGGCGTGCGCCAGCTCAAGCTGATGGGCCTGGAGGCGGTGCAGATCGTGCGCCAGCGCGTGGAGACGTACGGTATCGACTGCGACCTGACCTGGGGCTACTGCGACCTGGCCAACAAAGCCTCGGACGTCGAGGGCTTCCGCGAGGACTACGAGGAGCTCAAGGGCCTGGGCTACACCCATGAACTGCGCCTGGTCCCGCAGGAGGAGATGCGCGGCATCGTCGGCGCCGACTGCTACGTCGGCGGCATGGTCGACATGGGCTCGGGCCACCTGCACCCGCTCAACCTCGCCCTGGGCGAGGCGGCCGCCGCGCAATCCCTGGGCGTGCGCCTGTTCGAGGATTCCCAGGTCACCCACATCGACTACGGCGCCGAGGTGCGCGTGCGCACCGCCAAGGGCAGCGTGCGCGCCAGGACCCTGGTGATCGGCTGCAACGCCTACCAGAACGGCCTGAACAACTACCTCGACGGCAAGGTGCTGCCGGCCGGCAGCTACGTCATCGCCACCGAGCCGTTGCCCGCCGACCTGGCCCACGAGCTGCTGCCGCAGAACATGGCGGTGTGCGACCAGCGCGTGGCCCTGGACTACTACCGCCTCTCGGCCGACAACCGCCTGCTGTTCGGCGGCGCCTGCCACTATTCCGGGCGCGACCCGGCGGACATCGCCGCCTACATGCAGCCGAAGATGCTCAAGGTGTTCCCGCACCTGGCCGAGGTGCGCATCGACTACCAGTGGGCGGCATGATCGGCATCGGCGCCAACCGCCTGCCGCAGATCGGCCGCCTGCCCGACCAGCCCAACGTGTACTTCGCCCAGGCCTATTCCGGCCACGGGGTGAACGCCACCCACCTGGCCGGCAAGCTGCTCGCCGAGGCGATCGCCGGGCAGCAGGGCAGCGGCTTCGAGCTGTTCGCCAAGGTCCCGCACATCACCTTCCCCGGCGGCAGGCTGCTGCGTTCGCCGCTGCTGGCGCTGGGCATGGCCTGGTATCGCTTCAAGGAGGCGCTGAGCGGCTAGAATCTCCGCAGTCCCGCCAACCGGGACGCCAGGAGACTCCCGCTTGCTACAACGCTTCCTGTTGCTGGCGCTGCTGTTGCTCGGCGGCTGCGCCAGCGTTCCCCTGCCCACGCCCTCCCACGCCCTGTCGCCGAGCGGCACGGCCCTCGGCGACGCCGTGCAGCGGCGCGCGGCGGCGCACCCCGGCGCCTCCGGCTTCCGCCTGCTGGCCTCCAGCAGCGACGCCTTCCTCGCCCGCGCCGAGCTGATCCGCGCCGCCCAGCGCAGCCTGGACATCCAGTACTACATCGTCCACGACGGCCTCACTACCCGCGCGCTCATCCACGAGCTGCTCAAGGCCGCCGACCGCGGCGTGCGCGTGCGCGTGCTGATCGACGACACCAGCAGCGACGGCTGGGACTACGAGATCGGCACCCTGGCCGCCCACCCGAACATCCAGGTGCGCCTGTTCAACCCGCTGCACCTGGGCCGCAGCACCGGCATCACGCGCAACCTCGGGCGCCTGTTCAACCTCGCCGAGCAGCACCGGCGCATGCACAACAAGCTGTGGCTGGCCGACAACAGCGTGGCCATCGTCGGCGGGCGCAACCTGGGCGACGAGTACTTCGGCGCCAAGGCGGAAATGAACTTCAGCGACCTCGACCTGCTCGGCGTCGGCCCGGTGGCCGCGGAGCTGGGGCAGAGCTTCGACCAGTACTGGAACAGCGCCATCAGCCGGCCCATCGAGGACTACCTGTGGGGCAAGCCCGAGCGCGCCGACCTCGAACGCGCCCGGCGCCACCTGGACAGCTACCTGGAGAAGAGCCGGGTGCGCCACTCGGCCTACCTGCAGCGCCTGCACCTGCGCGGCGCCTCGACCAACCTCGACAGCTGGCTCGACGATCTGGTCTGGGCCCCCGGCCGGGCCATCTGGGACGACCCGCTGAAGGTCCTGGACCGCGGCCAGAGCCGCCCGCAGCAACAACTGAGCACCCAGCTCGACCCGCTGTTCCGCCAGGTGTCGAAGGAGCTGATCCTGGTCTCGGCCTACTTCGTGCCCACCGACAGCGGCGTCACCTACCTCACCGGCCGCGCCGACCGGGGCGTCAGCGTGCGCCTGCTGACCAACTCCCTGGAGGCCACCGACGTGCCGGCCGTGCACGCCGGCTACGCGCCCTACCGCATGGCCCTGCTGGAGCACGGGGTGAAGCTCCACGAGCTGCGCGCCCAGCCGGACCAGCGCCTGGCCGGCGCGCCCTGGACGGTGCGCGGCTCCAGCAGCGCCAGCCTGCACAGCAAGGCGATCGTCTTCGACCGGCGCCAGGTGTTCATCGGCTCCTTCAACTTCGATCCGCGCTCGATCATCTGGAACACCGAGGTCGGCGTCATCGTCGACAGCCCGGCGCTGGCGGAACAGACGCGCAAGCTGGCGCTGGCCGGGATGTCGCCCAGCGTCAGCTACCAGGTGCGCATCGACCGCAGCGGCAGCCGCCCGCGGCTGACCTGGGTCGACGAGATCGACGGCCACCCACGGGTGCTGCACCACGAGCCGGGCAGCCTGTGGCGCCGCTTCAACGCCTGGATCGCCGGCGCAATCGGCCTGGAGAGGATGTTGTAGGGCCCGCCGATGCTCCCCCGGAACCGTAGGGCGCATAACCGTTCGCGGTTATCCGCCGTTGGCTGGCACATCGGCGCCAGGATGACGGCGGATAACGCTTGGGGCGTTATGCGCCCTACGAAGAGCGCCTCGGCGCAATCGGCGGGCCTCAGCGCCCACTCACCTCGGGTAGTTCATCGCCCTGCAGTTCCACCGGCGGCAGGCCCTTGCGCCACACCAGCACGACGAAGCCGAAGGCGCCCAGGGCCATCATCAGCGGCAGCGCATGGCCGCTCACCCACTGGCTGACCGCGCCGGTGGTCAGCGGCCCGATCAGGCAGCCGATGCCCCACAGCTGGGCGATGTGCGCGTTGGCGCGGACCAGCGCGTCATCGCGGTAGCGCTCGCCGATGAGGATCAACGACAGGGTGAACAGCCCGCCGGCGCTCGCGCCGAACAGCACCAGCACCGGCCAGATCGCCGGCCCGTGCAGCAGCAGCGGGATGCCCAGGCTGCTCAGCAGCAGGACGATGCCGCAGCCCTTGAACAGCGCCTGGCGCGACACGCGGTCGGCCAGCCAGCCGATGGGCAGCTGCAGCAGCGCATCGCCGACCACCACCACCGTGACCATGGTCAGCGCCACCGCCTGGGTGAAGCCCTGGCGCACACCGTAGACCGGCAGCAGGGTGAGGATCATCGCCTCGAAGCCGGCGAACAGCACCACCGCCCAGGCGACGGCCGGCAGCTTGGCGCAGAAGGCGAACAACCCGCGCCCCGAGGCGCTGTGCGGATCGACCCGGGGCGCGCCGCTGCGACCTATCAACAGCGACGAGCCGAACACCAACAGGCCGACGCCGAGCCAGAAGCCACGGTCGTCGGCGGTGCCGATGAAGGTCAGCAGCACCGGCCCGGACAGCTGGCTCAGCGCATAGCCGGTGCCGTACAGGGCCACCAGGCGGCCGCGCCATTTCTCCACCGCCAGCTGGTTGATCCAGCTTTCGCCGAGGATGAACACCACGGTCAGTTGCACGCCGATCAGCAGGCGCAGCAGCAGCCACACCGGGTAGCTCTGCAGCAGCGCCAGCAGGCCGACGGAAAAGGCCCCGCTGAGCAGGCACCAGCGCATCAGCCGCGGCGTGCCCAGGCGCGCGGCCAGGCGCCCGGAGATCAGCGCGCCGAGCAGCACGCCGGCGGCCGGTGTGGCGGCCATCACGCCGATGGCGAAACTGCCGTAGCCCCAGCCCTCCAGGCGCAGGGACACCAGCGGCATGGTCAGGCCGAGGGCCAGGCCGATGCTGATGACCGACAGGCAGACAGCGGAATAGGCACCCCAACGCATTGTCGTTCTCCCGTTCCATCCGGAGCGCACTCCGGGCCAGATGCCGAGCCCGGTGCGCAATGCAAAGCGGCCGGGCTCCCCATGGGGAAACCCGGCCGCGGGTATGGCTCTTTGTCAGAGCCGGCCCCAGCGAACGCGCGGGGCCGACCTGCTTTCAGGCCAGGATCGTCTTACAGTTTGATCCAGGTGGCCTTCAGCTCGGTGTACTTGTCGAAGGCGTGCAGCGACTTGTCGCGACCGTTGCCCGACTGCTTGAAGCCGCCGAAGGGCGCGGTCATGTCGCCGCCATCGTACTGGTTGATCCACACGCTGCCGGCGCGCAGGGCCTTGCCGATCAGGTGGGCCTTGGACAGGTTGCCGGTCCACACCGCGGCGGCCAGGCCGTACGGGGTGTCGTTGGCGATGCGCACGGCTTCCTCGGCATCCTCGAACTCGATCACCGACAGCACCGGACCGAAGATTTCCTCGCGGGCGATGCGCATGGCGTTGGTCACGCCGTCGAAGATGGTCGGCTCGACATAGGTGCCGCCGGTCTCTTCCAGGGTGCGCTTGCCGCCGGCCACCAGCTTGGCGCCGTCGTCGTGGCCGGCCTGGATGTAGCCCAGCACGTTGTTCATCTGGGTGGTGTCGACCAGCGCGCCGACGTTGGTTTCCGGGTCCAGCGGGTTGCCCGGTTTCCAGGCCTGCAGCGCCTCGACCACCAGCGGCAGGAACTCGGCCTTGATGGACTTCTCCACCAGCAGGCGGGAACCGGCGGTGCAGACTTCGCCCTGGTTGAAGGCGATGGCGCTGGCGGCGGATTCGGCGGCGGCCTTCAGGTCAGGCGCGTCGGCGAAGACGATGTTCGGGCTCTTGCCGCCGGCTTCCAGCCAGACGCGCTTCATGTTGGACTCGCCGGCATAGACCATCAGTTGCTTGGCGATCTTGGTCGAACCGGTGAACACCAGGGTGTCGACGTCCATGTGCAGGGCCAGGGCCTTGCCCACGGTGTGGCCGAAGCCCGGCAGGATGTTCAGCACGCCTTTCGGGATGCCGGCCTCGATGGCCAACTGGGCGACGCGGATGGCGGTCAGCGGCGACTTCTCGGACGGCTTGAGGATCACCGAGTTGCCGGTGGCCAGGGCCGGGCCGAGCTTCCAGCAGGACATCAGCAGGGGGAAGTTCCACGGCACGATGGCGGCGACCACACCCACGGCTTCGCGGGTGACCAGGCCCAGTTGGTCGTGCGGGGTGGCGGCGACTTCGTCGTAGACCTTGTCGATGGCTTCGGCGTTCCAGCGGATGCTGTTGGCGGCGCTGGCGACATCGATGTTCAGCGCGTCGCTGATCGGCTTGCCCATGTCCAGGGTTTCCAGCAGGGCCAGCTCCTCGGCGTGCTGCATCATCAGTTCGGCGAAGCGGATCATGATCTTCTTGCGCTTGGCCGGGGCCTGGCGCGACCACACGCCGGCCTCGAAGGCGGCGCGGGCAACCTGCACGGCGCGCTCGGCGTCGGCGGCGTCGCAGCTGGCGACCTTGGCCAGGAAGCGGCCATCCACCGGGCTGATGCAATCGAAGGTGGCGCCATCGACGGCGTCGACGTACTGGCCATCGACGAAGGCGCGGCCTTCGATCTTCAGGTTCTGGGCGCGAGCTTCCCAGTCGGCGCGAGTGAGGGTACTCATGACAACTTGTCCTCTTATTGAATTACTTATGAAGTCCCGGCGCCCGGGGGAAGGGCGCGCTGTCAGAAATTCTGCAAGGCGGCGCGAGGGCCACGCTGTCCGCCACCCTAAACCGGGATGGGCGAATTTTCAATATTTTTGACACTTTAGGGCAAAAACGCCTTGTCACGTTCGTTTTATTAAACATAGACTCGGTCGATTCCGCCTCCGTCCGGGCCCGCCCGCAGGGGCGCGGCACTCGCATAACCCACAATAAAACGAGAGTCAGCATGAACATCGAGCAGATCGTCGACTTCGCCCAGGCCGGCACCGCCGCCGAGCACTACCGCCCGGCGCCGGAGAAGGTCCTCAAGGGCGATCCCGAGCAAAGCGTGCGCAACCACTACGCCAGCCCCTGCGGCCAGTTCAACGTCGGCATCTGGGAAGGCGCAGTCGGCCACTGGACCGTCAGCTACACCGAGCACGAGTACTGCGAGATCCTCCAGGGCGTGTCGGTGATCCACGACGCCGACGGCGGCGCCAAGACCGTGCGCACCGGCGACCGCTTCGTCATCCCGGCCGGCTTCAAGGGCACCTGGGAGGTGCTGGAGCCCTGCCGCAAGGTCTATGTGATCTTCGAACAGAAGGCTTGATAGCCGTTCGACGAAAAACGCCGCTTTCTCTAAAGCGGCGTTTTTGTTTTTGCCGGGGGCGTATGTATTGGGGGAAGAGCACCCTCTCCCCAACCCTCGGCTATGCGCCCCGACCTGAAGGAAGAGGGGACTGTCCTGAGTGGTTTGTCGGTGCGCGCGGATATTTCATCGTAGGGATTCACCGGCCGCGCCGGACGCCCCGGTGGCACGAACGACCCCACCGCGCAGGCATGAAAAAACCCGCCAGGTGGCGGGTTTCTTCGCAAGGGCCGGATCAATTACTTGATCTTGGCTTCCTTGTAGATCACGTGCTTGCGAACGACCGGATCGAACTTCTTGATCTCGATCTTCTCAGGCTTGGTGCGCTTGTTCTTGTCGGTGGTGTAGAAGTGGCCGGTACCGGCGCTGGACACCAGACGGATCAGTTCACGCATGATTGCAGCTCCTTAGAATTTTTCGCCGCGGGCGCGCAGGTCGTTCAGGACGGCCTCGATGCCACGCTTGTCGATGATACGCATGCCCTTGGCGGAAACGCGCAGGCGTACGAAGCGCTTCTCGGACTCAACCCAGAAACGGTGGTGCTGCAGGTTCGGCAGGAAACGGCGGCGGGTTTTGTTGTGTGCGTGGGAAATGTTGTTCCCGGTAACCGGACCCTTACCGGTCACTTGGCAAACTCTCGACATGGCTCAGCCCTCTGTAAACCACATGCCAAACCCGGCATGGGTTGGCTGCTTGAACTCGTTGATACTCGGTTTTCCACCCGGGTCTTACCTGCCCGTCCGCCGCTCGATTCCGAGTCGACGGGGCAGGGCCCCAGAAAAGAGCGCAGCTTTATATCAGAAAGGCACTTAGAGCCGCAAGGGCGCAGGCAGCTTATCCACATGCCGGCGCCGCGCGGCCGCGGCCCGCCGCCGTTGCCGTTCGTCGCCTTTCACCGTTGTCGGCCGCCGCGGCTTGGTCTAGGGTAGCCGGTTCAAGGCCGACAACGGCCTTGCATGACTGCGCCCAGCCCACGGGACGGGCATTTTCCCACCATTTCCGGAGTCCGTCATGCGTCTGTTTCCCCTCGCCCTGCTGCTCGCCCCCGCCCTGGCCGGCGCCAGCACCCTCAGCGTCTGCACCGAGGCCAGCCCCGATGGTTTCGACGTCGTGCAGTTCAACGCCCTGACCACCACCAACGCTTCGGCCGACGTGCTGATGAACCGCCTGGTGGAGTTCGACGCGGCGCAGGGCAAGGTGGTGCCGAGCCTGGCCGAGAGCTGGACGGTCTCCGCCGACGGCCTGACCTACGACTTCAGGCTGCGCGCCGGGGTGAAGTTCCACCACACCGACTACTTCAACCCCGGTCGCGAACTGGGCGCCGACGACGTGCTGTTCAGCTTCCAGCGCATGCTCGACCCCGCCAACCCCTGGCACAAGGTGGCGCAGAGCGGCTTCCCCCACGCCCAGTCGCTACAGCTGCCGGCCCTGATAAAAGGCCTGGAGAAGGTCGACGAACACCAGGTGCGCTTCACCCTCAGCCACCCCGACGCCACCTTCCTGCCCATGCTCAGCATGGGCTTCGCCTCCATCTATTCCGCCGAGTACGCCGACCAGCTGATGAAGGCCGGCACCCCGGAGAAGCTCAACGCCCAGCCCATCGGCAGCGGCCCCTTCGTGTTCAAGCGCTTCCAGAAGGACGCGCAGATCCGCTACACAGCCAACCCGGACTACTTCGCCGGCAAGCCGGCGGTGGACAACCTGCTGTTCGCCATCACCCCCGACGCCAACGTGCGCCTGCAGCGCCTGAAGCGCGGCGAATGCCAGATCGCCCTGTCGCCCAAGCCGCTGGACGTCGAGGCCGCGGCCAAGGACCCGGCCCTGCGCGTCGAGCAGACGCCGGCATTCATGACCGCCTTCGTCGCCCTGAACAGCCAGCACCCGCCGCTGGACAAGCCCGAGGTGCGCCAGGCGATCAACCTCGCCTTCGACCGCCAGACCTACCTGAAGTCGGTGTTCGAGGGCAGCGCCAGCGCCGCCGAGGGCGTCTACCCGCCGAACACCTGGAGCTACGCCAAGGACATTCCCGGCTACCCCTACGACCCGGCCCAGGCCCGGGCGCTGCTGGAAAAGGCCGGGCTCAAGGACGGCTTCAGGACCACCATCTGGACGCGCCCCAGCGGCAGCCTGCTCAACCCCAACCCGAGCCTGGGCGCGCAGCTGCTGCAGGCCGACCTGGCGAAGATCGGCGTCAAGGCCGAGGTGCGGGTGATCGAATGGGGCGAGCTGATCCGCCGCGCCAAGGCCGGCGAGCACGACCTGCTGTTCATGGGCTGGGCCGGCGACAACGGCGACCCGGACAACTTCCTCACCCCGCAATTCTCCTGCGCCAGCGTGAAGTCCGGGCTGAACTTCGCGCGCTTCTGCGACCCGAAGCTGGACAGCCTGATCAGCCAGGGCAAGGCGCTCAGCGAGCAGGACAAGCGCAGCGCGCTCTACCACGACGCCCAGCGGCTGATCCACGACCAGGCCCTGTGGCTGCCGCTGGCGCACCCCACGGCCTCGGTGCTGCTGCGCAAGGAGGTCAAGGGCTACGCCGTGAACCCCTTCGGCCGCCAGGATTTCTCCAAGGTCAGCCTCTGAGGCCCCTCGCCGGGCGGGTGGCCGCTGCCAGCCGCCCGGCGCGCGTCAGACCCAGCCCATCTCCGCCATCGACAGCGGCTCGCCGTCGCCGACGATGAAGTGGTCGAGCACGCGCACGTCCACCAGCGCCAGGGCGTCCTTCAGGCGCCGCGTCAGCACGCGGTCGGCCTGGCTCGGCTCGGCGATGCCCGACGGATGGTTGTGGGTGAGGATGAGCGCCGCGGCGTTGTGCGCCAGGGCGCGCTTGACCACCTGGCGCGGGTACACGCTGGCGCTGTCGATGGAGCCGTGGAACAGCACCTCGAAGGCCAGGGCGCGGTGCCGGCCGTCGAGGAACAGGCAGGCGAACACCTCGTGGGCCTCGTGGCGCAACCGCGCCTTGAGGAAGTCGCGCACCGCCTGCGGGCTCTCCAGGGCGGAATCGCGGCGCAGCTGCTCGGCCAGGTGGCGGCGGGCCATTTCCAGCACCGCCTGCAGTTGCGCGTACTTCGCCCGGCCCAGGCCCAGGTGGCTGCTGAAGCTGGCCTGGTCGGCCTCCAGCAGCGCGCGCAGGCTGCCGAACTCCTTCAGCAGGCGCCGGGCCAGGTCCACCGCGCTGCAGCCCGCCACGCCCGTGCGCAGGAAGATCGCCAGCAGCTCCGCATCGCTGAGGCTGCCGGCGCCCTGTTCCAGGAGTTTTTCCCGCGGGCGTTCCGCGGCGGGCCAGTGACGAATGCTCATGCAGCCTCCCTGTCGAGCCGCCCGCTGTGCCGGGGCGGGCGCTGTGCTATCTTAGCCCGTCCCTTTCGCGCGACCGGAGGCCTGGGGAGGCGTCTCCGGCCCAGACGCGCGTCATCCAATTCCGAAGATAAGGCGGGCCTATGCAGCGGCTCTATCGAAAACGCATCGTTCTCGGCGTGGGCGGCGGTATTGCGGCCTACAAGAGTGCCGAACTGGTCCGCCGCCTGCGCGACCAGGGCGCGGAAGTCCGCGTGGTGATGACCCAGGGCGGCCGTGAGTTCATCACCCCGCTGACGCTCCAGGCGCTGTCCGGCCACCCGGTGCACCTGGACCTGCTCGACCCCGCCGCCGAAGCGGCCATGGGCCACATCGAGCTGGCCCGCTGGGCCGACCTGGTGCTGATCGCCCCGGCCACCGCGGACGTCATGGCGCGCCTGGCCCAGGGCGTGGCCAACGACCTGCTGACCACCCTGGTGCTGGCCACCGACGCCCAGGTCGCCCTGGCCCCGGCGATGAACCAGGCCATGTGGCGCGACCCGGCCACCCAGGCCAACGCCGAGCTGCTGCGCGGCCGCGGCCTGCGCTTCTTCGGCCCGGCCGCCGGCAGCCAGGCCTGCGGCGACGTCGGCCCGGGGCGCATGCTCGAGGCCGAGGAGCTGGCCCAGCGCGCCGCCGACTGCTTCCAGTTCCTGTCGCTGACCGGCCGGCACGTGCTGATCACCGCCGGCCCCACCCAGGAAAACATCGACCCGGTGCGCTACATCACCAACCACAGCTCCGGGAAGATGGGCTTCGCCCTCGCCGAGGCCGCCGCCGAAGCCGGCGCGCGGGTGACCCTGGTGACCGGCCCGGTGCACCTGCCCACGCCCGACCGGGTGAGCCGCGTCGATGTGGTCAGCGCCCGCGACATGCTCGCCGCCTGCGAGGCCGCGATACCGGCGGACCTGCTGATCGCCGCCGCCGCGGTGGCCGACTACCGCCCCGAGGTGGTGGCCGCGCAGAAACTGAAGAAGGACCCGACCAAGGGCGACGGCCTGCTGCTGCAGCTGGTGCGCAACCCGGACATCCTCGCCACCCTCGCCCAGCGCGCCGACCGGCCGTTCAGCGTGGGCTTCGCCGCGGAGACCGAGAACCTGCTGGAGTACGCCTCGCGCAAGCTCAAGGACAAGAACCTCGACCTGATCGTGGCCAACGACGTGGCCAATCCCTCGATCGGATTCAACAGCGAAGAGAACGCGATCACCGTGATCGACCGCGAATTGCACGAAACTGCCTTCGCCCAGACCAGCAAGGGCAAGATCGCCCGCCAGCTGATCGCCTTCATCGCCGACCGCCTGAACCAGCACTGAGAACCCGATGCATTCCCTGCAAGCCAAGATCCTCGACCCGCGCCTGGGCGCCGAATTCCCCCTGCCGCAGTACGCCACCCCCGGCTCCGCCGGCCTGGACCTGCGCGCCATGCTCAAGGAGGACACCGTCCTCGAACCGGGCCAGACGCTGCTGATCCCCACCGGCCTGTCCATCTACATCGCCGACCCCGGCCTGGCCGCGCTGGTGCTGCCGCGCTCGGGCCTGGGCCACAAGCACGGCGTGGTGCTGGGCAACCTGGTCGGGCTGATCGACTCGGACTACCAGGGCGAGCTGATGGTCTCCTGCTGGAACCGCGGCAACACCCCCTTCACCATCGCCATTGGCGAGCGCATCGCCCAACTGGTGCTGGTGCCGGTGGTGCAGGCGCATTTCGAGCTGGTCGACAGCTTCGACGAGAGCCAGCGTGGCGCCGGTGGTTTCGGGCACTCCGGCAGCCACTGACACAATCCTCCAGGACGATTCGCCGAGGAGATGTTGCATGAAACTTTTCCAACGCACTGCCAAGGGAACGGCCGACCTGCCGGAAGTCGCCCCGCCGCCGAAGGTTTCGGCGGGCTCGACGTCCCGGCCGGAACTGAAGTCGCTGCTGCCGGCCTTCGGCGTGGCGACCCTCGGCGTGGCCGCCGCCGGCGCCCTGCTGTGGCTGAGCCTGTTCGGCAGCGCCGAGCAGATGCACCGCCAGCAGCTGGCCAGCGCCTGGGGCGAAAGCCAGTCCGGCGTCCTGCGCCAGGCCCTGCTCCAGCTCGCCGCCGATACCCGTAGCGCGGCGGCCAACCCCGCGCTGCTGCCGGCGCTGGCCGATGCCAACAGCACCCGCGCCCTGGAGGCCACCCTCGCCCACTGGCACCAGGACGGCCTGGTGGACGCCCACCTCAACGCCAGCGGCCAGGCCAGCCAGGACAACCAGCGCCCCGGCCCGCTGAACTACGCCGCCCTGGACATGCTGCGCCGCGCCGAGAGCGGGCAGAACGTCGCCCCCGAGGCCTACCGCGTCGGCCAGCGCTGGCTGCTGTACAGCGCCACCGCGCTGCGCGGCCCGGACAACGCCATCCAGGGCAGCCTGATGCTGGTCTTCGACCTGCAGCGCCTGCTCAAGGCCCTGCCGGACCTGCCCGCCGACACCGGCCAGCTGCAACTGGCCCAGCAGTTCGGCAGCTCGCCGGCGCAGGTCCTGCTGCAACGCGGCGAGGCCAGCAACGCCTCAGCGCTGAACCTGGCCAGCGGCAACCCGAACTGGAAACTCACCTTCACCCCCGGCCCGGCCCTGACCGCGACCCTGTACTCCCCGGCGCTGCTGGGCTGCGCCGCGCTGCTGGCCCTGGCCGGCGCGCTGCTGGGCGTGTACCTCGCCCAGAGCGCCCTGCAACGGCGCCTGCGCCAGGACGCCCAGGCCATCGGTCAGTACTTGCAGGAACTCGGTGGCCCGCGCACTGCCAAAGCACCTGAAGTCGGCCTGGCCGCACTGCAACCGCTGGCCCAGGCGCTGGCGCGGCAGCCCAGGCGCAAGGTCGAGCCCCCGGCCCCCGCCAGCCCCGCACCAGCGCCCGAGCCGCGCCCGGTGGCGGCGAAGATCGACAAGCCGGCCAGCGCCGAGACGCAGCTGGTCGACCCACTGTTCCAGAACACCGACATTCTGGACATCGACATTCTTGATGAAGACCAGGACCTCCTGGGATTGGAGCAAACCCCCGTCATGAGCACGCCCAAAGCACCGCAACTGCCCGCCAGCATCTTCCGCGCCTACGACATCCGCGGCGTGGTCGGCGACACCCTGACCGCCGAAACCGCCTACTGGGTGGGCCGCGCCATCGGTTCCGAGAGCCTGGCCCGTGGCGAGCCCTGCGTCAGCGTCGGCCGCGATGGCCGCCTGTCCGGCCCGGAGCTGGTCCAGCAACTGATCCAGGGCCTGCTCGACTGCGGCTGCCAGGTCACCGACATCGGCATGGTACCGACCCCGGTGCTGTACTACGCGGCCAACGTCCTGGAAGGCAAGTCGGGCGTGATGCTCACCGGCAGCCACAACCCGCCGAACTACAACGGCTTCAAGATCGTCGTCGCCGGCGAGACCCTGGCCAACGAGCAGATCCAGGCCCTGCGCGAGCGCATCGAGAACAACGACCTCGCCTCCGGCGTGGGCAACGTTCAGCAGCTGGACATCCTGCCGCGCTACTTCCAGCAGATCCGCGACGACATCGCCCTGGCCAAGCCGCTGAAAGTGGTGGTGGACTGCGGCAACGGCGTGGCCGGCGTGATCGCCCCGCAACTGATCGAGGCCCTGGGCTGCACCGTCATCCCGCTGTACTGCGACGTCGACGGCACCTTCCCCAACCACCACCCGGACCCGGGCAAGCCGGAGAACCTGGAAGACCTGATCGCCAAGGTCAGGGAAACCGGCGCCGACCTCGGCCTGGCCTTCGACGGCGACGGCGACCGCGTGGGCGTGGTGACCAACGAAGGCACCATCATCTACCCCGACCGTCTGCTGATGCTGTTCGCCAAGGACGTGGTCTCGCGCAACCCCGGCGCCGACATCATCTTCGACGTCAAGTGCACCCGCCGCCTGATCTCGCTGATCAGCGGCTACGGCGGCCGCCCGGTGATGTGGAAGACCGGCCACTCGCTGATCAAGAAGAAGATGAAGGAAACCGGCGCCCTGCTCGCCGGCGAGATGAGCGGCCATATCTTCTTCAAGGAGCGCTGGTTCGGCTTCGACGACGGCATCTACAGCGCCGCCCGCCTGCTGGAGATCATCAGCCTCGACAAGCGCGACAGCGAACACGTGTTCTCCGCCTTCCCGCTGGACATCTCCACCCCGGAGATCAACATCACCGTCACCGACGAGAGCAAGTTCGCCCTCATCGACGCGCTGCAGCGCGGCGGCCAGTGGGGCGATGCCAACCTCACCACCCTCGACGGCGTGCGTGTGGATTACCCCAAAGGCTGGGGCCTGGTACGCGCCTCCAACACCACCCCGGTGCTGGTGCTGCGCTTCGAGGCGGACTCCGAAGCCGAACTGGAACGCATCAAGGACGTGTTCCGCACCCAGCTCAAGGCGGTCGACCCCGCCCTGACCATCCCCTTCTGACCTGACCATGCCGGAGCCCAGCACCATGTCCCAGAGCCGCGATGACGCAGCCCAGGTAGCCCGCGTCCTTGCCGAAGCGCTTCCCTACATCCGCCGTTTCGTCGGCAAGACGCTGGTCATCAAGTACGGCGGCAACGCCATGGAGACCGACGAGCTGAAGAACAGCTTCGCCCGCGACGTGGTGCTGATGAAGGCGGTCGGCATCAACCCGGTGGTGGTGCACGGCGGCGGCCCGCAGATCGGCGACCTGCTCAACCGGCTGTCGATCGAAAGCCACTTCATCGACGGCATGCGCGTCACCGACGCGCAGACCATGGACGTGGTGGAGATGGTCCTCGGCGGCCAGGTGAACAAGGACATCGTCAACCTGATCAACCGCCACGGCGGCAGCGCCATCGGCCTGACCGGCAAGGACGCCGAGCTGATCCGCGCGAAGAAGCTCACCGTCACCCGCCAGACCCCGGAGATGACCAAGCCGGAGATCATCGACATCGGCCACGTCGGCGAAGTCACCGGGGTCAACACCGAGCTGCTGAACATGCTGGTCAAGGGCGACTTCATCCCGGTGATCGCGCCCATCGGCGTCGGCGCCAACGGCGAGTCGTACAACATCAACGCCGACCTGGTGGCCGGCAAGGTGGCCGAGGCGCTGAAGGCCGAGAAGCTGATGCTGCTGACCAACATCGCCGGCCTGATGGACAAGCAGGGCCAGGTGCTCACCGGCCTGACCACCGAGCAGGTGGACGGCCTGATCGCCGACGGCACCATCTACGGCGGCATGCTGCCGAAGATCCGCTGCGCCCTGGAAGCGGTGCAGGGCGGCGTGACCAGCGCGCACATCATCGATGGCCGCGTGCCCAACGCCGTGCTGCTGGAGATCTTCACCGACAGCGGCGTCGGTACCCTGATCAGCAACCGCAAGCCGCGTCACTGAGCACTGCCCGCCACGGCGCCCGCCGTGGCGGTTCCCCTCTTCCCCGCGGAGGCCGCAATGCCTTCAGTTTTCCCCGAGCGCCACGAATTCCGCTTCTTCCACGGCCTGCGCGTGCGCTGGTCGGAGGTCGACCCACAAGGCATCGTCTTCAACGGCAACTACCTGACCTATGCCGACGTGGCGACCACCGAGTACTACCGCAACCTGGAGATCCGCTACCCGGCCGACCTGCTGCGTGGCGGCGGCGACCTGTTCGCGGTGAAGAGCAGCCTGGAGTACTTCGCCCCGGCGCGCTACGACGACTGGCTGGACATGGGCGTGCGCGTCGCGCGCCTGGGGCGCAGCAGCCTGACCTTCCAGGTGGCGATCTGGTGCGAGGAACAGCCGCTGACCCTCGGCGAGCTGATCTACGCCTACGCCAACGACCAGCGGCAGAGCCAGCCCCTGCCGGACTGGCTGCGCGAGCGCATCGCGGCTTTCGAGCGATTGCCCGCCAGCTGACGGGCTAGCGGGAGGCGCCGAGCAATTGCGCCAGGCGCGCGCGGTCGGCGTCGAAGGTGGCCTTGGCCTGGGCGCGCAGCTGCTGGTAGTGGGCGATGTCGCGCAGCAAGCGCTGCTCCTCGTCCTTCAGGTTGCCCAGCTGCTCGACCAGTTGCTGCGGCACCTGGCGTCCGGCGCGCTCGGCGTCGGCGGCCTGGGCCTGCAGGTTGCCCTGCTGCGTCTTCACCGACTGCAGGTTGCCCCGGGCCACGCTGCTCAGGCCATCCAGCTCGGCCAGCTTGCGCTCGCGGGCGCGGTCGACGTCCTCGACGCTGGTGTACAGGCGCAGCAGCTGCGCATCCGAACTGGCCTGGGCGGCAGCGGCCTTGCGCTGCTGGATTTCCTCCGCGGTCGGCGCCGGCGGCACCACGCGGACCACCCGGCCCTGCTCGTTGAGCACCTCGTAACCCTTGCCGATGTACTGCGACGGCACGCCCAGGCGGTCGATGACGGTCACGCCCTTGTCGTTGACGTAGCGGTACATCTCGACGGCGCCGCCGGACGCGGGATTGCCGGCGGAATTCGCCGCCAGCACCGGCCCAGCCAGCCCGACGGCCAGCAACCCGATCAATGCACCACGGCGAAAAGCACCCTGCTTGGCCATGCCGGACACCCTGTTTGGTTAGATTCCGTACTGCGCGCGATAGGCCTCGACCGCCGGCAGGTGGCGCTTGAGCTCGGCGTCGCCGGCCAGGTACTCGAGGACCTGCTCCAGCGACACGATGCTGACCACCGGCATGCCGAAGTCACGCTCCACTTCCTGGATCGCCGACAGCTCGCCCTTGCCGCGCTCCTGGCGGTTCAGCGCGATCAGCGTGCCGGCCGCCCTGGCGCCCTGGGCCTCGATGATCTGCATGACCTCGCGGATCGCGGTGCCGGCGGTGATCACGTCGTCGACGATCAGCACCCGGCCGGCCAGCGGCGCGCCCACCAGGGTACCGCCTTCGCCGTGGTCCTTGGCTTCCTTGCGGTTGAAGCACCAGGGCAGGTCGCGGCCGTGCTGCTCGGCCAGGGCCACAGCTGTAGCGGCAGCCAGCGGGATTCCTTTATAGGCCGGGCCGAACAGGACGTCGAAATCGATGCCGCTGTCGACCACCGCGGCGGCGTAGAAGCGCCCCAGCCTGGCCAATGCCAGGCCACTGTTGAACAGGCCGGCATTGAAGAAATAGGGGCTGGTGCGCCCGGACTTGAGGGTGAATTCACCGAAGCGCAGTACACCGCGCTCGATGGCGAAACGAATGAAATCGCGTTGATATGCCTGCATGGGAGAGAACCGGCCGGTATGAATTTAGCTAAACCGTTTGAGCTCGGGTATCATACACACACGTGATTTTGGGGGCCATTTATGCGGATCATCAGTGTGAACGTGAATGGTATTCAGGCTGCAGCCGAGCGGGGATTGCTCAGCTGGTTGCAAGCCCAGAATGCCGACGTGATCTGCTTGCAGGATACCCGCGCCTCCGCTTTCGATCTGGATGACCCGTCCTACCAGCTGGATGGCTACTTCCTGTACGCCTGCGATGCAGAAGTGCCCAGCCAGGGTGGCGTCGCAATCTATAGTCGTCTGCAACCCAAGGCCGTCATAAGCGGGCTGGGTTTCGAGATGGCCGATCGTTACGGGCGCTACCTGCAAGCCGATTTCGATAAGGTGAGTATTGCCAGCATCCTGCTGCCGAGCGGGCAGGAGGGTGACGAGAACCTGAACCAGAAGTTCAAGTTCATGGAAGACTTCGCCGCCTACCTGAACAAGCAGCGCCGCAAGCGCCGCGAGTACATCTATTGTGGGTCGCTGTACCTGGCCCACAACAAGCTGGACGTGAAGAACTGGCGCGAGTGCCAGCAGATGCCCGGCTTCCTCGCGCCCGAGCGCGGCTGGATGGACGAGGTGTTCGGCAACATGGGCTACGTCGACGCCCTGCGCGAAGTGAACCGCGAAGGCGACCAGTACAGCTGGTGGCCGGACAGCGAGCAGGCCGAGATGCTGAACCTGGGCTGGCGCTTCGACTACCAGATCCTCACCCCGGGTCTGCGCCGCTTCGTGCGCAGCGCCAAGCTGCCACGGCAGCCGCGTTTCTCGCGCCATGCGCCGCTGATCATCGACTATGACTGGACGTTGAGCATTTAAGACGAGCTGCAGGCTTCAGGCGGCAGGCTGCAGGCAGGAGCGAAGAGCCCAGCCCGCGCCGGCCACCGCTTTTCGCCTGTGGCCTGCCGCCTGTAGCCTGCCGCCTATTTGATCGGCCTCCAGGTGAACGGATAGCGGTAGTCGCGGCCCTCGTTGGCCTTGACCCCCGCTATCACCGTCAGCACCAGGGCGACGGCGCAGACCAGTGCCAGCAGCAGGAAGCCGATCACCAGCAGGCAGAGGAAGAAGCTCACCAGCATCGCCAGGCTGACGGTGATCTGGAAGTTCAGCGCTTCCTTGCCCTGGCTGTCGACGAAGGGATCGGACTCGCGCTTGATCTGCCAGACGATCAGCGGGCCCAGCAGGTTGCCGAAGGGGAAGACCAGGCCGAGGAAGGCGGAGAAGTGGCAGAACATCGCCCACTGCCGTGCTTCCTGGCTCGGCCGTACCTGCAGTTCGTCATTCATCCCCGCCCTCCCGTGTCAGTCGGCCAGCGCGGCGCGCTGCAGTTCGAACAGCTCCCGCATGCCCTGCTGCGCCAGCTCCAGCATGGCGTTCAGCTCGGCCGGGCGGAATGGCTCACCCTCGGCGGTGCCCTGCACCTCGATGAAGCCGCCGGCATCGGTCATCACCACGTTCAGGTCGGTCTCGGCGGCGGAGTCCTCCAGGTAGTCCAGGTCCAGCACCGGCACGCCCTGGTAGATGCCCACGGACACCGCGGCGACCATCTGCTTGAGCGGGTTGCCCTTGAGCGAGCCACGCTTCTTCAGCACCGCCAGGGCGTCGATCAGCGCCACGGTGGCGCCGGTGATGGACGCGGTGCGGGTGCCGCCGTCGGCCTGGATCACGTCGCAGTCGATGTACAGGGTGTTCTCGCCCAGCTTGGTCAGGTCCAGCGCGGCGCGCAGCGAGCGGCCGATCAGGCGCTGGATCTCCAGGGTGCGGCCGCCCTGCTTGCCGCGGCTGGCCTCGCGCGCGTTGCGCTCGCCGGTGGAGCGCGGCAGCATCCCGTACTCGGCGGTCAGCCAGCCCTGCCCCTGGCCCTTGAGGAAGCGCGGCACGCCGGCCTCGGCGCTGACGGTGCAGATCACCTTGGTGTCGCCGAACTCCACCAGCACCGACCCTTCGGCATGCTTGGTGTAGTGGCGGGTGATGCGGATCGGGCGCAACTGGTCGGCGGCGCGGCCACTGGGACGGTTCATCGAGACTTCCTATGCGAGATTCGAACGGATACTGGCGGCCATTATAGAGGCCCGCGCCCGCCGGCAACCACCGCCGGCGTGCGATGGCCCGCCGCGCTGGGGTACAATTGCCGGTTCACGATGACATTTCATCGCTTCAGAGCCTGTTTACGATCTCGCGAGCTAGAGCAGGACAAGGCGAAAGCAGGCGAGGGAGCGCAGTTTAGTCCGCTAAATGAGCATCACTCGCCTGCTTTCAACGCAGTCATGCCGACGCGCAGCAGGTCGTAACCAGGCTCTCAGCCGAATCACTACGAGGTAACCCCATGGTTCACAGCATGACCGCCTTCGCCCGCGTCGAACGGGCCGGGACCAATGGGACTCTGAGCTGGGAACTGCGCTCGGTGAACCACCGCTACCTGGAGCCGAACCTGCGCCTGCCGGAAAGCTTCCGCGACCTCGAGGGCCCGGTGCGCGAGGCGCTGCGCCAGGGCCTGTCGCGCGGCAAGGTGGAATGCACCCTGCGCTTCAACGAAGACACCGCCGGCAAGCCGCTGCAGGTCGACCGCGAGCGCGCCGCGCAACTGGTGGGCGCCGCCGAGGGCGTGGCCGCGCTGATCAAGCAGCCGGCGCCGATCGACCCGCTGGCCGTGCTGGCCTGGCCGGGCGTGCTGGTGGGCGACGCCGCCGACCCGCAGGCGCTCAACGCCGAGGCCATGGCCGCCTTCAACCAGGCCCTGGACGAGCTCAAGGCCGGCCGCGCCCGCGAAGGCGCCGAGCTTGCGCGGATCATCGACGAGCGCCTGGGCGCCATGCAGGAAGAAGTGGCCAACCTGCGTGAACTGGTGCCGCAGATGCTCGGCAACCAGCGGCAGAAGATCCTCGACCGCTTCGCCGAACTGAAGCTGGAAGCCGACCCGCAGCGCCTGGAGCAGGAAATGGTCCTGCTGGCGCAGAAGAGCGACGTCGCCGAGGAACTCGACCGCCTGAGCACCCACGTCGCCGAGGTGCGCCGCGTGCTCAAGGCCGGCGGCGCCGCCGGCCGCCGCCTGGACTTCCTCATGCAGGAGCTCAACCGCGAGGCCAACACCCTCGGCTCCAAGGCCTTCGACCCGCGCTCGACCCAGGCCGCGGTGAACCTCAAGGTGCTCATCGAACAGATGCGCGAGCAGGTCCAGAATATCGAGTGAGCCGCACGCTCGCTTTCCACCCATAGCCCCAGGATTCAGCCATGTCCGGCACCCTCTACATCGTTTCCGCGCCTTCCGGCGCCGGCAAGACCAGCCTGGTGAAGTCGCTGCTCGAGGCCATGCCCAGCGTACGCGTCTCGGTCTCCCACACCACCCGCGGCATGCGCCCGGGCGAGGTGGACGGGGTGAACTACCATTTCGTCGGCCGTGACACTTTCACCGCCATGCTCGAGCGCGACGAGTTCCTCGAGCACGCGGAAGTCTTCGGCAACCTCTACGGCACCTCGCAGCGCTGGGTGGAAAAGACCCTCGAGGAAGGCCTCGACCTGATCCTGGAGATCGACTGGCAGGGCGCCCAGCAGGTGCGCCGGCTGATGCCCCACGCGCAGTCGATCTTCATCCTCCCGCCGAGCCAGCACGCCCTGCGCCAGCGCCTGACCAACCGCGGCCAGGACAGCGACGAGGTGATCGAGCGGCGCATGTACGAGGCCGTCAACGAAATGAGCCACTACGTCGAGTACGATCATCTGGTGATCAACGACGATTTCGCCCATGCTCTGGAAGACCTCAAGTCGATCTTCCGGGCCCGCCAGCTGCGCCAGGACGCCCAGCAGAAGCGCCACGAGCGGTTGCTCGGCGAGTTGTTGCAGCCGTCGGCATAACAAACGGCCCTTCCATAAAGATTGGCGATTTTTTAGACTATTCAGTCCGCCCGGAAACCCGGGCTCCATTTTTCCGCAACGAGGAACACCATGGCCCGCGTCACCGTCGAAGACTGCCTGGACAACGTCGATAACCGTTTCGAGCTGGTCATGCTCGCCACCAAGCGCGCGCGCCAGCTGGCCACCGGCGGCAAGGAGCCGAAGGTAGCCTGGGAAAACGACAAGCCCACCGTGGTCGCCCTGCGCGAGATCGCTTCCGGCCTGGTCGATGCTGAAGTCGTTCAGCAGGAGGACGTGGTTGAAGAAGAACCGCTGTTCGCCGCCTTCGAGGACGAGGCCAACAACGAGGCCCTGTAATTCGATGACCGGCCGACGACCACAGGCGCCGTCCACTCGGCAGGGGGTGATGCCTTGCCGAGCATAGACGCCTTCGCCGACCGGCTCTCGAGCTACCTCGGCCCGGACCAGGTCAACCTGGTCCGCCGTGCGTACTACTACGCCGAGCAGGCCCATGACGGGCAGCGCCGCCGCAGCGGCGAGGCCTACGTCACCCATCCGCTCGCCGTCGCCAACATCCTCGCCGACATGCACATGGACCATCAGAGCCTGATGGCGGCCATGCTGCACGACGTGATCGAGGACACCGGCATCGCCAAGGAAGCGCTCACCGCGCAGTTCGGCGAGACCGTCTCGGAACTGGTGGACGGGGTCAGCAAGCTGACCCAGATGAACTTCGAGTCCAAGGCCGAGGCCCAGGCCGAGAACTTCCAGAAGATGGCCATGGCCATGGCCCGCGACATCCGCGTGATCCTGGTCAAGCTGGCCGACCGCCTGCACAACATGCGCACCCTGGAAGTGCTGTCCGGCGAGAAGCGCCGGCGCATCGCCAAGGAAACCCTGGAAATCTACGCGCCCATCGCCAACCGCCTGGGCATGCACAGCATGCGCGTGGAGTTCGAGGACCTGGGCTTCAAGGCCATGCACCCGATGCGCTCCGAGCGCATCCGCCAGGCGGTCAAGAAGGCCCGCGGCAACCGCCGCGAGATCGTCGGCAAGATCCAGGAATCGCTGGTCAACTGCCTCGCCTGCGAAGGCATGGAAGGCCAGGTGCTGGGCCGCGAGAAGCACCTGTTCAGCATCTACAAGAAGATGCGCGGCAAGCGCAAGGCGTTCAACGAGATCATGGACGTCTACGCCTTCCGCATCATCGTCGACAAGGTCGACACCTGCTACCGCGTGCTCGGCGCCGTGCACAACCTGTACAAGCCGTTCCCCGGCCGCTTCAAGGACTACATCGCGATTCCCAAGGCCAACGGCTACCAGTCGCTGCACACCACCCTGTTCGGCATGCACGGCGTGCCCATCGAGATCCAGATCCGCACCCGCGAGATGGAAGAGATGGCCAACCACGGCATCGCCGCGCACTGGCTGTACAAGTCCAACGAGGACGAGGTGCAGAAAGGCACCCACGCCCGCGCCCGCCAGTGGGTCAAGGGCATCCTCGAACTGCAGCAGCGCGCCGGCAACTCGCTGGAATTCATCGAGAACGTGAAGATCGACCTGTTCCCGGACGAGGTCTACATCTTCACGCCCAAGGGCCGCATCATGGAGCTGCCCAAGGGCTCCACGGCGGTGGACTTCGCCTACGCGGTGCACACAGACGTCGGCAACAGCTGCATCGCCTGCCGCATCAACCGCCGCCTGGCGCCGCTGTCCGAGCCGCTGCAAAGCGGCCAGACGGTGGAGATCGTCACCGCGCCGGGCACCCGGCCGAACCCGGCCTGGCTCAACTTCGTGGTCACCGGCAAGGCGCGCACGCACATCCGCCATGCGCTCAAGCAGCAGCGCCGCTCCGAGTCCATCAGCCTCGGCGAGCGCCTGCTGAACAAGACCCTCGCCGGCTTCGACAGCCACCTGGAGAAGATCCCCGCCGAACGCATCCAGGGCGTGCTCAACGAGTACCGCATGGAGGTCTTCGAGGACCTGCTGGAAGAGATCGGCCTGGGCAACCGCATGGCCTACGTGGTCGCCCGCCGCCTGCTCTCCAGCGAAGGCAACGCCGCCGCCACCAACGCCGAGGGGCCGCTGGCGATCCGCGGCACCGAGGGCCTGGTGCTGAGCTACGCCAAGTGCTGCACGCCGATCCCCGGCGACCCCATCGTCGGCCACCTGTCGGCCGGCAAGGGCATGGTGGTGCACCTGGAAAGCTGCAAGAACATCAGCGAAATCCGCAACAACCCGGAAAAATGCATCCAGCTCAGTTGGGCCAAGGATGTCACCGGCGAGTTCAACGTCGAGCTGCGCGTCGAGCTGGAACACCAGCGCGGCCTGATCGCTTTGCTGGCGACCAGCGTCAACGCCGCCGACGGCAACATCGAGAAGATCAGCATGGACGAGCGCGACGGTCGCGTCAGCGTGGTCCAACTGGTGGTCAGCGTACACGACCGCGTGCACCTGGCCCGCGTCATCAAGAAGCTGCGCGCGCTCAAGGGGGTGGTCCGGATCACCCGCGTGCGCAGCTGATCCCACCCCTCGCAAGGAGTCGACATGACCAAGACCGTTATCCACACCGACAAGGCCCCCGCGGCCATCGGCACCTACTCCCAGGCGATCAAGGCCGGCAACACCGTCTACGTCTCCGGCCAGATCCCGCTGAACCCGCAGACCATGGAACTGGTCGAGGGCTTCGAGGAGCAGACCGTGCAGGTGTTCGAGAACCTCAAGGCGGTGATCGAGGCCTCCGGCGGCTACCTGCACGACGTGGCCAAGCTGAACATCTTCCTCACCGACCTGTCGCACTTCGCCAAGGTCAACGAGATCATGGGCCGCTACTTCACCCAGCCCTACCCGGCGCGCGCCGCCATCGGCGTGGCCGCCCTGCCCAAGGGCGCCCAGGTCGAGATGGACGCCATCGTCGTCCTGGAGTGATCCTCTCCTCCCGAACGGGGCCCTCGCGGCCCCGTTCGTTTTTCCCCGTTCGTCCGCAAGGAGCACCCGCATGCGTCGCGCCCTCGTCCTGAGCGCCCTGCTTGGCCTGCTGACCGGCTGCGCCGGCACCCCCGATCCGTCCGGCACCTGGATCAACCAGGCCGCCATCGACGCCGCCAGCAAGAGCGGCAAGCTGCGCGAAGCGCTGCTGGCCTACGGCCCCAACCTGGAATGGCGGCTCGACACCAGGAACCAGCAGGCCACCTACAGCAACGGTTTCGAACAGGGCGAAGGCCAGCTGAGCCAGGACCCGGCGGACAAGAAGCACTGGCAGGTGGCCTTCTACGGCAGCAAGCAGGAAGCGCTGGCGGTGGACGGCAAGCAACTGGTGCAGGTGGGCAGCGAGAACTGGCCGGAACAGCGCTTCGCCCGCCCCGAACAGCAGGCCCAGGCGCCCATCGGCGCCAGCTTCCAGCGCGCCCTGTACGGCAGCTTCCTCAAGGGCACCTGGGTGATCCAGGAAGGCCAGGGCCAAGGCGCCAAGGTGACCTTCCAGGCCGACGGCCGCGTCGAGGGCATGCCCGGCGCCGACCGCTACGCCCTGTGCCTGGCCGGCGACTGCGCCGCCATGAGCGGCGACAGCGACAGCATCTGGCTGCAGCAGGGCCGCCAGGGCCGCGAGTACCTGTTCCAGCGCGAGGACGACAAGCTGGAACTCTTCGAAGCGGTGAACCGCGCCCAGGCCGACGAGATGCCCGAATACACCCCGGGCAAGCGCGTCTGGCTGCTGGAGCGCGACTGAACCCACGGCGCCGCCCCGCGCGGCGCCTTCAGCGCACGCCCAGCCACAGCAACCAGCCGCCCAGCGCCAGCAGCAGGGCGCCACAGGCGCGGTCCAGCGTGCGCACCCGGCGCTGCAGCCAGCCGCGCCAGCGCCGCCGGTCGAGCAGGCGCACCAGCGCCAGGTCCCAGAGCAGCACCACCGCGCCCATCCACAGCACGCACGCCCCGAGCGCCCAGGCTGGCAGGTGGAAAGGCCCGAGCACGCCGAACAGCCCGGTGTAGAAGATCGGCAGCTTGGGGTTCAGGCTGCTGGCCAGGAAGCCCTCGCGCAGGCCACGGAAGAAGCCTCCGGTGCCTTGCCCTGCGGATTCCCCCGGCATCTCCAGTTCGCGCCGGGCCAGCACGGCCTGGGCGCCCAGCCAGACGAAGTAGGCCCCGCCCAGCAGCTGCACCGCCCGCAGGCCGTGGTTCGCCAGGTCGGGCAACTGGCCGAGGACCAGCAGCACCAGCCCCATGCTCGCCAGGTTGGCCAGGGCGATGCCGCTGGCACAGCCGTCGGCGTGGCGGCGGCCGCGCAGCAGGGCGGCGCGGATCAGCAGGAAGAAGTCCGGCCCCGGCGACAGCAGGGCGGCGAAGTGGGTGCTGGCGACCAGCGCGAAGGCGGCGAACATGGCGTTCTCCCGGAAGTGGCGGGAAGCCAGTCTGGCCAGGCGTCGCGGCGGCGGTCTTGTAGGAAACTCAGGTGCGCGTGGCGCTGCGGAAACGCCCCGGGGTGACCCCGGTGAAGCGGCGGAAGGTAGTGGAGAAATGCGCCTGGTCGCAGAAGCCCAGCTCCAGCGCCGCCTCGATGGGCGTGGCGCCCTCCACCAGCAGGCGCTTGGCCTCGCGCACCCGGCGCTGCAGCAGGTAGGTGTGCGGCGGCACGCCGTAGGCGCGGCGGAAGCTCTCGATCAGGTGGCGCGGGTGACGCTGCACCAGGGCGGCCAGCTGCTCCAGGCTCACCGCCTGGCGGTAGTGGCCTTCCAGATAGTCGCGCAGCCGCGCGGTGACGCCGCCGTCGCGGCTCGCCGGTGCCGCTGGGCGCATGCCGCCGTGGCGCACGAAGACCAGCTCCAGCAATGCCAGCAGCTCGCTCTCCAGGCCCAGTGCGTCGTTGCGCTCGAATTCCCCGGCCACCCGCGTCAGGGAAGCCGCGACACGGCCGTCGTCGCCCGGGTTCAGTTCCTGGAAGCCGCGCGGCAGCTGCTTGCGCCCCAGCAGCGGCAGCAGCCGCGATTCCTCGATGTAGAGCATGCGGTAGACCAGGCGCTCGCTTTCGGCATTGCCGGTGTGCGGCTCCTCCGGGTTCATCAGCGACAGGGTGCCGGCCGGCAGCACGTGGCGCGCGCCACGGCACTGGTAGCCGCCGGCGCCCTGGAGGATGGCGCCGATGGCGAAGGCGTCGTGGCTGTGGCGGCCGAACGGCTGGCCGGAGAAGTCCGCGTGGAACAGCTCCACCCCGGGCAGCCAGGGGCGCGCCAGCAGCCGGTTGGCGTCCACTTCAGTCCTCGCGCCCGGCGAGGATGGCGGCGTAGCCCTCGCGGTAGCTCGGGTAGCGCGGCACCCAGCCCAGCGCCCTGGCGCGGGCGTTGCTGCAGCGCTTGCTGCCGGTGCGGCGCACGCTCTGCTCGTCCGCCCAATGCGCGACGCCCATGAGCCCGCGCAGGTAGTCCAGCACCTCGGCCAGCGGCGCCGGGGCATCGTCCACGCCGATGTAGCAGTCTTCCAGGCGCTTGCCCGCGGCATCGGCGCGCAGCAGGCAGGCCAGCAGCCCGGCGGCGTCCTCGGCGTGGATGCGGTTGGCGTACAGCGGCGGCTCGACGGCCACCCGGTAGCCTTCGCGCACCTGCCTGAGCAGCCACTCGCGGCCGGGGCCGTAGATGCCGGTCAGGCGCACCACGCTCGCGGGGATGTCGCTGTCCAGCGCCACGCGCTCGGCCTCCAGCATGACCCGCCCCGAATACTGCTGCGCCTCGGCCGGCGAGGTCTCGTCGATCCACTCGCCGTCCGCCTGGGCATAGACGCCGCTGCTGGAGACGAACAGCAGCCGTTTCGGCCGCTGCCCGCGCTGGCGCAGCCAGCCCAGGCAGTGGCGCAGGCCCTCGACGTAGGCGGCGCGGTAGCCGGCCTCGTCATGCTGGGTAGCGGCGGCGGCGTACACCAGGTAGTCCAGTTCGCCCTCGGGCCAGGCCGGCGGGCAGTCGACGCCGCCCAGGTCGCCGGCCACCGGCAGGATGCCCGCGGGCAGCGCGGTGATATCGCGGCGCAGCCCGTACACGCGCCAGCCATCGGCGGCCAACTGGCGGCCGAGGCGGCTGCCGACGTCGCCGCAACCGGCGATCAGAACATTCGCGGACATCTTCGCCTCCTAAAGACAGGGCCCCGGAGTTTAGCGCGGTTGGTTCGCAACCGCGCAGCCGCTATGCTTGGCCCAACTCAACGGATTAGTCGCCATGACACTCACCGAACTGCGCTACATCGTCACGCTCGCCCAGGAGCAGCATTTCGGCCGCGCCGCCGAGCGCTGCCACGTCAGCCAGCCGACCCTGTCGGTCGGCGTGAAGAAGCTCGAGGACGAACTCGGCGTGCTGATCTTCGAGCGCAGCAAGAGCGCGGTGCGCCTCACCCCGGTGGGCGAAGGCATCGTCGCCCAGGCGCAGAAGGTGCTGGAGCAGGCCCAGGGCATCCGCGAACTGGCCCAGGCCGGCAAGAACCAGCTGACCTCGCCGCTGAAGGTCGGCGCCATCTACACCATCGGCCCGTACCTGTTCCCGCACCTGATCCCGCAGCTGCACCGGGTGGCGCCGCAGATGCCGCTGTACATCGAGGAGAACTTCACCCACATCCTCCGCGACAAGCTGCGCACCGGCGAGCTGGACGCGATCATCATCGCCCTGCCGTTCCAGGAGGCCGACGTCCTCACCCTGCCGCTGTTCGACGAACCCTTCTACGTGCTGATGCCGGCCGACCACCCCTGGACCGCCCGGCAGACCATCGACGCCGAGATGCTCAACGACAAGAGCCTGCTGCTGCTCGGCGAGGGCCACTGCTTCCGCGACCAGGTGCTGGAAGCCTGCCCGACCACCCGCAAGGGCGAGGAGAACCGCCACACCACCGTGGAATCCAGCTCGCTGGAGACCATCCGCCACATGGTCGCCTCCGGCCTGGGCGTGTCGGTGCTGCCGTTCTCGGCGGTGGACAGCCACCACTACGCCCCCGGGGTGATCGAGATCCGCCCGTTCACCGCGCCGGCGCCGCTGCGCACCGTGGCCATCGCCTGGCGCGCCAGCTTCCCGCGGCCGCGCGCCATCGAGGTGCTGGCCGACTCCATCCGCCTGTGCTCGGTGGCCCGGCCGACCGCCAAGGGCGACGCCCAACCGGCATGACCGAGCTGGCCAACGTTCCGGTCACGGCGCTCAAGGGCGTCGGCGCCGCGCTGGAGGAAAAGCTGGCGCGGGTGGGCCTGGAGAACCTCCAGGACATCCTCTTCCACCTGCCGCTGCGTTACCAGGACCGCACCCGCGTCACCCCCATAGGCGCGCTGCGCCCGGGCCAGGACGCGGTGGTCGAGGGCGTGGTCTCCGGCGCCGACGTGGTCATGGGCAAGCGCCGCAGCCTGCTGGTGCGCCTGCAGGACGGCAGCGGCACCCTGAGCCTGCGCTTCTACCACTTCAGCCAGGCGCAGAAGGAAGGCCTCAAGCGCGGCACCCACCTGCGCTGCTACGGCGAGGCCCGTCCCGGCGCCTCGGGCCTGGAGATCTACCACCCCGAGTACCGCGCGCTGAACGACGCGACGCCAGCCCCGGTGGAACAGACCCTGACGCCCATCTACCCGACCACCGAGGGCCTCACCCAGCAGCGCCTGCGCACCCTCAGCCAGCAGGCCCTGGCGCGCCTGGGGCCGAACAGCCTGCCCGACTGGCTGCCCGAGGAGCTGGCCCGCGACTACCGCCTGGCGCCCCTCGACGAGGCCATCCGCTACCTGCACCGGCCGCCGCCGGACGCCAACCTGGAAGAACTGGCCGAGGGCCGCCACTGGGCCCAGCACCGCCTGGCCTTCGAGGAGCTGCTGACGCACCAGCTGTCGCTGCAGCGCCTGCGCGAGAGCCTGCGCGCCCAGCACGCGCCCGAACTGCCGCCGGCGAAGAAACTGCCGCAGCGCTTCCTGGCCAACCTCGGCTTCGCCCCCACCGGCGCGCAGCAGCGCGTGGGCGCCGAGATCGCCTACGACCTGGCGCAGCCCGAACCCATGCTGCGCCTGGTGCAGGGCGACGTCGGAGCAGGCAAGACGGTGGTCGCCGCCCTGGCCGCGCTGCAGGCCCTGGAGGCCGGCTACCAGGTGGCGCTGATGGCGCCCACGGAAATCCTCGCCGAGCAGCACTACCTCAACTTCAGCAAGTGGATGCAGCCGCTGGGCATCGAGGTCGCCTGGCTGGCCGGCAAGCTCAAGGGCAAGGCGCGCGCCGCCGCGCTGGAGCAGATCGCCGCCGGCGTGCCCATGGTGGTCGGCACCCACGCGCTGTTCCAGGACGAGGTGAAGTTCAAGCGCCTGGCCCTGGTGATCATCGACGAGCAGCACCGCTTCGGCGTGCAGCAGCGCCTGGCCCTGCGCCAGAAGGGCATCGACGGCCGGCTCTGCCCGCACCAGTTGATCATGACCGCCACGCCCATCCCGCGGACCCTGGCGATGAGTGCCTACGCCGACCTGGACACCTCGATCCTCGACGAGCTGCCGCCCGGGCGCACCCCGGTGAACACCGTGCTGGTCGCCGACAGCCGCCGCATCGAGGTGATCGAGCGCGTCCGCGCCGCCTGCCGCGAAGGCCGCCAGGCCTACTGGGTGTGCACGCTGATCGAGGAATCCGAGGAACTCACCTGCCAGGCCGCCGAGACCACCTACGAGGAGCTCGCCTCGGCCCTCGGCGAGCTGCGCGTGGGCCTGATCCACGGGCGCATGAAGCCGGCGGAGAAGGCCACGGTGATGGAGGCCTTCAAGGAAGGCCTGCTGCAGCTGCTGGTGGCGACCACGGTGATCGAGGTCGGCGTGGACGTGCCCAACGCCAGCCTGATGATCATCGAGAACCCCGAGCGCCTCGGCCTGGCCCAGCTGCACCAGCTGCGCGGGCGCGTGGGCCGGGGCAGCGCGGCGAGCCACTGCGTGCTGCTCTACCACCCGCCGCTGTCGCAGATCGGCCGCGAGCGCCTGGCGATCATGCGCGAGACCTGCGACGGCTTCGTCATCGCCGAGCGCGACCTGGAGCTGCGCGGCCCCGGCGAGATGCTCGGGACGCGGCAGACCGGTCTGCTACAGTTCAAGGTCGCGGACCTGATGCGCGACGCCGACCTGCTGCCGGCGGTGCGCGACGCCGCCCAGGCCCTGCTGGCGCGCTGGCCGCAGCACGTCGGCCCGCTGCTGGAGCGCTGGCTCCGACACGGCCAGCAATACGGCCAAGTGTGACCCGCTTCAATTTCACCGGTCGGATGACTGGCCAGTCACGAATAGCCGCTGGGTATACTCCCGGCAGCAGTTGCTAACCGGATCACAAAGCCCATGAGCGAAGCCGCACTCGCCGAAGCCCTCCCCGCCCCCTCGGTCATCCTCCAGTTGCTCGGCCGCCTCGGCGTGCCCTGCCGCGAGCTGCCCGACAGCGACCAACTGCCGAGCGCGCGCCGCGTGCAGGCGAGCCTGCTGGAAGACTCGGTGGGCACCCTGCTGGTGCTCTTCCCGCAGAACCAGTTGCTGGACCTCAACCGCCTCACCGAACTGACCGGGCGCAAGCTGCTGGCGATCAAGCCCGAGCGCCTGGAACGCATGCTCGGCAAGCACCAGCTCAGCCGCCTGCCGGCGCTGCCGCCGCTGACCAGCTCGCCCTGCCTGTACGACGAGCGCCTGCTGCAGGAGCCGCAGCTGCTGATCGAGTCCGGCAACCCCGGCACCCTGCTGGAGATCGCCACCGGCGACTTCCGCCAGTTGCTGGAGAAGGCCAGCGCGGCGCGCTTCGGCGTGCCCCTGGAGCAGATCCGGCCGAACCTCGACCGCCCCAACGACGACCGCGCCGAGATCACCCAGGCGGTGCAGGCCTTCACCGCGCGGCGCATCCAGCAGCGCCTGGAAGAGACCATCGAGATCCCGCCGCTGCCCAAGACCGCGCAGAAGATCATCAAGCTGCGGGTGGACCCCAACGCCACCGTGGACGACATCACCGGCGTGGTCGAGACCGACCCGGCGCTGGCCGCCCAGGTGGTCAGCTGGGCCGCCTCGCCCTACTACGCCGCGCCGGGCAAGATCCGCTCGGTGGAAGACGCCATCGTCCGCGTGCTGGGCTTCGACCTGGTGATCAACCTGGCCCTCGGCCTGGCCCTGGGCAAGACCCTGAGCCTGCCCAAGGACCAGCCGCAGCACGCCACGCCCTACTGGCAGCAGGCGATCTACACCGCCGCGGTGATCGAGGGCCTGACCCGCGCCGTGCCCCGCGCCGAACGCCCGGAAGCCGGCCTGACCTACCTCGGCGGGCTGCTGCACAGCATCGGCTACCTGGTCCTGGCGCACATCTTCCCGCCGCATTTCTCGCTGATCTGCCGCCACCTGGAGGTCAACCCCCACGTGCCCCACGACCTGGTGGAGCAGCACCTGCTGGGCATCACCCGCGAGCAGATCGGCGCCTGGCTGATGCGCGCCTGGGACATGCCGGAAGAGATCTACACCGCCCTGCGCTTCCAGCACGACCCGGACTACGCCGGCCCCAACGCCGCCTACGCCAACCTGGTGTGCCTGGCCACCCGCCTGCTGCGCCAGAACGGCATCGGCAGCGGCCCGCAGCAGGGCGTGCCGCAGGCCCTGCTCGACCGCCTGGACATCCCCCGGGAAAGGGCCGAAGACGCGGTGCGCAAGGTACTGGACGCCGAAGCCGTGCTGCGCGAGTTGGCCTCGCAGATGAACAGCCCGCACTGATCTGGCTGCGGAAATGAAAAAAGCCGCCTCCTTTCGAGGAAGCGGCTTTTTCGTGTCCGCCATTGGCCATCGCGGACAGACCTGTAGGAGCGGGCCCTGCCCGCGATTTCGCGCGCAGGGCGCGCTCCTACATGGGAGCGGTGTGGGTGGCGCAGCGTAGGAGCGGATCTCATCCGCGATCCGCGCCGATATGTCCGGCTACAGGGGCATGGCCTTAGGCCGCTTCCTTCTCCACCGCCTTGGCCGCAGCCTTCTTCTTCGGCTTGAGGTACTTCACCAGGCCCTGGAACCAGATCACCAGCGCCGGGTTGCCCTGGATCTGGATGTCCTTGTTCTGGATGCCTTGCATGAAGGCCAGCTGCGGGTTCTTCGAGGTGAGGGTGGCGAAGCCGTAGGCGCTGTCGCGGAAGCCGATGGCGAAGGCCGGCTGCGGGTGCACGCCGCGGCGGGCGCTGACGCGTTGGTCGTGGACGATGTAGTGGCGGGCGACCTTGCCGTCCAGGCTGTGCAGCTGGAACACCAGGTCCTTGCCTTCGAGCTGCTTGCGGAAGGCCGGGTTGTCGCGCGAGGACCTGGCCATCATACGGCCGAGGAACCACAACAGAAGACGGAATTTCATGCACAGACCTCGACGCGTTCGAGACAGATGGCTGCGCATTGTAGCGGGATCGAGAAAGGACTACATCCGTACTTTCGAAGGGAAATGTAACCGTTTGGTAGCCCGGAGCCGCATGGGCTCCGGGGCTGGGAACAGCCTTAGTTGACAGCGTCCTTCAGGGCCTTGCCCGGCTTGAAGGCGACGGTATTGCTGGCCTTGATCTTCACCGGCTGGCCGGTCTGCGGGTTCTTGCCGGTGCGGGCGCCACGGTGGCGCTGGATGAAGGTGCCGAAACCAACGAGGGTGACGCTGTCTTTGCGGTTCAGCGCGCCGGTGATCTCATCCAGCAGCGCGTTCAGCACCTTGTTGGCTTGTTCTTTGGTGAGGTCGGCCTTTTCGGCGATCGCGGCGGCGAGTTCTGGTTTACGCATAGATGCCTCTTTGACGGTTTGTTGTTTTTGTGTCCGTGCTGTCTTCCCAACAGCGCCTAAGGCACCGCGGCCCAGGCCCTACAGGCTCTAGGCTGCGGCAGACGGGGGGAGGATGGCACGCCGCAAGCTGGTACGCCAGTATCGTCAGACAATTTGCGGATACATTCCCATGACGGAAACGCCATAACCGAGGACTTTCAAGCCAGAAGTGCCGGCAACTCCTTGTTCAGCGAGAGTTTTTCACCGACTGCCGCGCCAGTCAGGGCGTAACCGAGCAAGCGACCGGCGGTATCCCGGCACAGCACCTTGAGGTCCGCGCCAGAGCCTTCCACGAGCCACTGGCCATCGCTGCCGCGCGGCGGCGGCGAGACCACCAGCGGGCACACCGGGGTCTTCACGGTGACCGGCATGGGGCCGTAGGCCACCGCCGTCGGCTTGCCCGCCAGGGTCTGGGCCAGGGCGCGGGCGCAGCTCATCAGCGGCATCACGTAGAGCAGGTTGAGGCCGTCGACCTCGGCGCAGTCGCCCAGGGCGTAGATGTTGGCGTGGGAGGTGCGCAGCTCGCGGTTCACCACCACGCCGCGGTTGACCTCCAGGCCCGCCTCGGCGGCCAGGTCGATGCGCGGGCGCAGGCCGACGGCCGAGACCACCAGGTCGCAGGGGATCACCTGGCCGTCCGACAGGTGCGCCTCCAGGGCTTCGCCGGCGCGCTCCAGGCGGTTGAGCACCGGGCCCAGGTGGAAGCGCACGCCCAGGCCCTCCAGGCCGGCCTGCACGGCCGCCGCGGCAGCTGGGTGCAGCAGGCCGGGCATGACCTGCTCGCAGGGCGCGACCACGTCGATCCGGTAGCCGCCGGCGGACAGGTCGTTGGCGAACTCGCAGCCGATCAGGCCGGCGCCCAGCAGCAGCACGCGGCGCTTGCCGGCGGCTGCGGCGCGGAAGCGCGCGTAGTCCTCCAGGTCGTTGATCGGGAAGATGGCGTCCAGGGCGTCGCCCTGCACCGGCACGCGGATGGTCTCGGCGCCCCAGGCCAGCACCAGGTCGCGGTACTCGACCTGTTCCTCGCCGATCCAGATGCGCTTGTGCCCCGGGTCGATGCCGGTGACGCGGGTGTGGGTGAGGATGCGCGCCTTCAGCTGCTCGGCCATGGCGCCCGGCTCGGCCATGGCCAGGCCGTCGGCGTCCTTGTTCTTGGAGAAGCCGGTGGAGAGCATCGGCTTGGAGTAGGAGCGGCCATCGTCGGCGGTGATCAGCAGCAGCGGGGTTTCCGCGTCCAGCTTGCGCCATTCGCGCGCCAGGTTGTAGCCGGCCAGGCCGGTGCCGATGATCACCAGCGGTGCGTTCTCGCTCATTGGATTCTCCACATCGAACGGGACCGAGCGGCCCTGGCCGGCTCGGTGGAATTCAGGGTTTCGCGGGGCCTGTCAGGCGATTTCGATCATCTCGAAGTCGATCTTGCCCACGCCGCAGTCGGGGCAGAACCAGTCGGCGGGAATGTCTTCCCAGCGGGTGCCGGGGGCGATGCCCTCCTCGGGCAGGCCGAGGGCCTCGTCGTAGATGAAGCCACAGACCACGCATTGCCACTTGCGCATCGTCGAACCTCCTGCGGGTTGCCAGGGCAACCTAGCGCACTTTTCGGCCCCCCGCCAAGGGCAGGGTCGCCGCCGCCCGGCGGCAGCGCGGCCAACCGCGCGAAGCGCTCAAGCACGGGACCGGAGACGAAAACGGCGGCCACTGGCCGCCGCTCGCAGGGATGCCGGGACGGCTCAGCCGATCTCGATCATCTCGAAGTCCAGCTTGCCGACGCCGCAGTCCGGGCACAGCCAGTCCTCGGGCACGTCTTCCCAGCGGGTGCCCGCTGCGATGCCCTCTTCCGGCCAGCCTTGGGATTCGTCGTAGATGAGTCCGCAGACTACGCATTGCCACTTTTTCATTGTCTACCCCTCGAGCGGGTTACCACGGTTGCGGCCGCACGCTAACGCAATTCCCGGCGTGCGCCAAGACGCCGCTGGGCGGTTGGACGCTCATTCAGGGCCAACCAAAGATGGGTGGTGCGTGGGGGGGTTGGCTTTTCGTAGGAGCGGGCTTGCTCGCGAACGGTGTTCTGCCGGCTGGGGTTGGTGCGCGTCCTGAAGAGTCCCTCTCCCCAGCCCTCTCCCTGAAGGGAGAGGGGGCTAGCCCGTGCCGAGAGAAGGAATGGTTTCAGCCGGAAACTGCAGAGCTGCCGGCTGACTCTGAAATATCCGAGCACGCCGAACGGTCCCCTCTCCCTTCAGGGAGAGGGTTAGGGAGAGGGAGCGGAGTCACAGCAGGACACCGAAGCCTCGGGTGAGCCCCGTTCGCGCGCAAGCTCGCTCCTACACCTACAAGGGCAGCTTCAGTGCTGCGCCTTGTAGCGCAGGCGCCAGGCGTGCAGCAGCGGCTCGGTGTAGCCGCTGGGCTGCTCGCGGCCCTTGAAGACCAGGTCGCTGGCCGCCTGGAAGGCCGCCGAACCCTGGTAGTCCGCGGCCATCGGGCGGTAGGCCGGGTCGCCGGCGTTCTGCGCGTCCACCACCTTGGCCATGCGCGCCAGGGTCTCGCGCACCTGGGCCTCGGGCACCACGCCGTGGTGCAGCCAGTTGGCGATGTGCTGGCTGGAGATGCGCAGGGTGGCACGGTCTTCCATCAGCCCCACGTCGTGGATGTCCGGCACCTTGGAGCAGCCCACGCCCTGCTCGACCCAGCGCACCACGTAGCCGAGGATGCCCTGGCAGTTGTTGTCCAGCTCCTCCTGGCGGGCCTCGGCGCTCCAGTCGGCGGACGCGGCCACCGGGACGCTCAGCAGGTCGTTCAGCAGCTCGTCGCGCACGCTGGCCAGGTCGACCTTCTGCAGCTCGCCCTGTACCGCCTGCACGTCCACCTGGTGGTAGTGCAGCGCGTGCAGGGTGGCGGCGGTGGGCGACGGTACCCAGGCGGTGGTGGCGCCGGATTTCGGGTGGCCGATCTTCTGTTCGAGCATGGCCGCCATCAGGTCGGGCATGGCCCACATGCCCTTGCCGATCTGCGCGCGGCCGCGCAGGCCGCAGGCCAGGCCGACCAGCACGTTGTTGCGCTCGTAGGCGGCGATCCATTTCGTGCCCTTCATGTCGCCCTTGCGCAGCATCGGGCCGGCTTCCATGGCGCTGTGCATCTCGTCGCCGGTGCGGTCGAGGAAGCCGGTGTTGATGAACACCACCCGCGCCGCGGCGGCGCCGATGCAGGCCTGGAGGTTGACGCTGGTGCGCCGCTCCTCGTCCATGATGCCCATCTTCAGGGTGTTGCGCGGCAGCCCGAGGACGTCCTCGACGCGGCCGAACAGTTCGTCGGCGAAGGCCACCTCAAGCGGGCCGTGCATCTTCGGCTTGACGATGTAGACGCTGCCGGTGCGCGAGTTGCCCTTGCGCTGCAGGTCGTGGATCGCCACCAGGCCGGTGAGCACCGCGTCCATGATGCCCTCGGGGATTTCCGCGCCGCTCTCGTCGAGGATCGCCGGGGTGGTCATCAGGTGGCCGACGTTGCGGATGAACAGCAGCGAGCGGCCGTGCAAGGTCAGCGCCGAGCCATCGGCAGCTGTGTACTGGCGGTCGGCGCTCATGCGCCGGACGAAGCTCTTGCCGCCCTTCTCCACCGCCTCGCTGAGGTCGCCCTTCATCAGGCCCAGCAGGTTGCGGTAGACCAGGGTCTTGTCCTCGGCGTCCACCGCGGCGACCGAGTCCTCGCAGTCGAGGATGGTGCTCAGCGCGGCCTCGACCAGCACGTCCTTCACGCCGGCGGCGTCGGTCTGGCCGATGGGGCTGGTGGAGTCGATCTGGATCTCGAAGTGCAGGCCGTTGTTCTTCAGCAGCACGGCCTTGGGCGCCAGCGGCTCGCCCTGGTAGCCGACGAATTTCTGCGGCTGGGCCAGGCCGGCGACGCTGCCGTCCTCCAGGGTCACGCGCAGCTGGCCCTGCTCGATGCGGTAGGCGGTGGCGTCGGCGTGGCTGCCCTGGGCCAGCGGCGCGGCCTGGTCGAGGAAGGCGCGGGCGAAGGCGATGACCTTCTCGCCACGGCGCGGGTTGTAGCCCTTGCCCTTCTCGGCGCCGTCGTCCTCGCTGATCGCGTCGGTGCCGTAGAGCGCGTCGTACAGCGAGCCCCAGCGGGCGTTGGCGGCGTTCAGCGCATAGCGCGCGTTCATCACCGGCACCACCAGCTGCGGGCCGGATTGCTGGGTGATCTCGGTGTCGACGTTGGCGGTGCTGGCCTGCACCGAGGCGGGCGCCGGCAGCAGGTAGCCGATGGATTCGAGGAAGGCGCGGTAGGCCGGCATGTCCTGGATCGGGCCGGGGTGGGCGCGGTGCCAGTTGTCCAGCTCGGCCTGCAGGCGGTCGCGCTCGGCGAGCAGCGCGCGGTTCTTCGGCGCCAGCTCGTGGACCAGGGCGTCGAAGCCCTGCCAGAAGGCCTCGGCCTGCACACCGGTGCCCGGCAGGGCCTCGTCCTCGATGAAGCGTTGCAGTACGTCGGCGACCTGCAGGCGCTGGCGGGTGATTCGTTGGGTCATCGCAAGGTTCTCCTGTGTTCGTCGAGTGCTCAGAGCGCGGCCACGCCGGCCTTGGCCACCTGGGCATCCTGCGCGGCCTGCACGCCGGACACGCCGACCGCGCCGATCACCTGGCCCTCGTGGATCACCGGCACGCCGCCTTCCAGGGTGCCCTGCAGCACCGGGGCGGAAAGGAAGGCGGTGCGGCCGTTGTTGATCATTTCCTCGTACAGGCGCGTCTCGCGGCGGCCCAGGGCGGCGCTGCGGGCCTTCTCGGTGGCGATGTAGGCGCCGACCGGCGCGCAGCCGTCGAGGCGCTCCAGGGCCAGCGGGTGGCCGCCGTCGTCGACCACGACGATGGCCACCGCCCATTGGTTGGCCTGGGCTTCGGCGCGGGCGGCGGCGAGGATGCGGGCGACTTCGCCCTGGGTCAGTACGGCTTTGCTTTGCATGGCGTCAGCTTCCGGTGGTGAGGGCGTGGTCGACCAGCTCGATCCAGTGCCGGACGGGGGTGCGTCCGGCGCCGTCGAGGTGGGTCTGGCAGCCGATGTTGGCGGTAGCGATCAGGTCGGGCCGACCGCTTTCCAGGGCGTCCAGCTTGTTGTCGCGCAGCTTGTGCGAGAGCTCCGGCTGGGTCAGTGAATAGGTGCCGGCCGAGCCGCAGCAGAGGTGGCTGTCGGGCACCGCGGTGAGGTTGAAACCCAGGCGCTTGAGCACCGCCTCGACGGCGCCGCCGAGCCTCTGGGCGTGCTGCAGGGTGCAGGGGCAGTGGAAGGCCAGGGTCTGGTCGCAGTGCAGGCCGAGGTTTTCCAGGGGTTCTGCGCGGATCACCTCGACCAGGTCCTTGGCCAGCTCGCTGACGCGCTTGGCCTTGGCCGCGTACTGCGGGTCGTCGCGCAGCAGGTAGGCGTATTCCTTGACGAAGGCGCCGCAGCCGCTGGCGGTCTGCACGATGGCCTCGGCGCCGTTCTCGATGGCCGGCCACCAGGCGTCGATGTTGCGCCGGGCGCGGTCCAGGCCGGTGTCCTGGGCGTTGAGGTGGTAGTCCACGGCGCCGCAGCAGCCGGCCTGGGCGGCCGTGGCGATGCTGATGCCGAGGCGGTCCAGCACCCGCGCGGTGGCCGCATTGGTGTTCGGCGACAACGCCGGCTGCACGCAGCCTTCGAGCATCAGCACGCGGCGCTTGTGGCGCTCCGCCGGGCGCACACCGGCCGGGGCTATGGCCCGCGGCAGGTGACTGCGCAGCGCCACGGGAAGGATCGGCCGCAGCGCCTCGCCGGTGTTCACCAGCGCCTTGAACAGCGCCGGGCGCGGCACGATGGCGCGCAGGCCGCCGCGCAGCAGGCGCTCGCCCAGCGGCCGCGGCACGCGCACTTCGATGGCGGCGCGGCCGATGTCCAGCAGCTTGTGGTACTCCACGCCCGAGGGGCAGGTGGTTTCGCAGTTGCGGCAGGTCAGGCAGCGGTCCAGGTGTTCCTGGGTTTTCTCGCTGACCTCGTCCTGTTCGAGGAACTGCTTGATCAGGTAGATGCGCCCGCGCGGGCCGTCCAGTTCGTCGCCCAGCTCCTGGTAGGTCGGGCAGGTGGCGTTGCAGAAGCCGCAGTGCACGCAGCTGCGCAGGATGCGTTCGGCTTCCTCGGCGTGGGCCAGGCGTTTGGCCGCTTCGCTCAGGTTGGTCTGCATAGGTCTATCCGCGTCAGAAGTCGGCGTACATGCGCCCGGGGTTGAAGATGCCCTGCGGGTCGAGCTGGCGCTTCAGCGAGCGGTGCAGCTTGAGCAGGGGCGCCGGCAGCGGGTGCAGCGGGTCGTCGACCTGGCCCGGGGTGAAGCAGGTGGCGTGGCCGCCGACGGCGCTCACCGCCTGGCGGATCTCCGCGGCGCCAGCCTCGGGCTTCAGCCAGCGCTGCGCGCCGCCCCAGTCCAGCAGTTGCTCGCCGGGTAGCGCCAGCGGCGCGCTGAGCGCCGGCAGCGACAGGCGCCAGAGCGGCCGCGGGTCGCGGAAGAAGTCCAGGCGCTGTTCGCGCAGGTCGTCCCACCAGGCGTCGTCCAGGGCCTCGCCGCCGATGCGGTCGCAGGCGGCGCGCACCGAGCCTTCGTTGCCTTCGAAGCGCAGGTACAGGTGCTTGCCGTCGTGGGCCGCGGCGCTCAGCGGCAGCGGCTGCTGGCCCCATTCGCCGAGGCGCAGCAGGGCGCGCTCCAGGGGGATTTCCTGGCGCAGGCTGATGCGGCAGCGCGGCTTGGGCAGGACCTTGAACGAGGCTTCGGTGATCACGCCCAGGCAACCGAAGCTGCCGGCCAGCAGGCGCGACAGGTCGTAGCCGGCGACGTTTTTCATCACCTCGCCGCCGAAGCGCAGGTGGGTGCCCAGGCCGCTGATCAGCCGCGTGCCCAGGACGAAATCGCGCACCGCGCCGGCCCAGGGCCGGCGCGGGCCGGACAGCCCGGCGGCGAGCATGCCGCCGACCGTGGCGTTGTCGGTGAAACAGGGCGCCTCGCAGGCGAGCATCTGCCCGGCGCTGTCCAGTGCGGCGTTCAGCTCGCGCAGCGGGGTGCCGGCGCGGGCGGTGATCACCAGCTCGGTGGGATCGTAGGAGACGATCCCGGTGTGCCCGGCCACGTCCAGCGGGCGGGCCTCCACCCAGCGGCCGAGGAAGGCCTTGCTGGAGCCGCCGCGGATGGCCAGGGCGGTCTTTTCCGCCAGGGCCTGGCGCACCTGTTCGAGCAGCTCGGCGCTGCGGTCGTGGCCGGCCTGGGGGTCGAAGTGCTGGGTCTGCATCAGAAGCGCTCCAGTTCCGGGAACGGCAGTTGGCCGTGGTGGATGTGCATGGCGCCGAACTCGGCGCAGCGATGCAGGGTCGGGATGTTCTTGCCGGGGTTGAGCAGGCCCTGGGGGTCGAAGGCGGCCTTCACCGCGTGGAACAGGGTCAGCTCCTCGGCGTTGAACTGGGCGCACATCTGGTTGATCTTCTCGCGGCCCACGCCGTGCTCGCCGGTGATGCTGCCGCCCACCGCCACGCAGAGTTCGAGGATCTTCCCGCCCAGGGCCTCGGCGCGCTCCAGCTCGCCGGGGACGTTGGCATCGAAGAGGATCAGCGGGTGCATGTTGCCGTCGCCGGCGTGGAACACGTTGGCCACGCGCAGGCCGTGCTCCTCGGACAGTTCGCTGATGCCGTTGAGCACGCGCGGCAGCTCGCGGCGCGGGATGGTGCCGTCCATGCAGTAGTAGTCCGGGGAAATGCGCCCCACCGCCGGGAAGGCGTTCTTGCGCCCGGCCCAGAACCTGGCGCGCTCGTCCTCGTCGCGGGCCAGGCGCACGTCGGTGGCGCCGGCCTTGCGCAGCACCGCATCGACCAGCTCGCAGTCCTCGTGGACGTCGGATTCCACGCCGTCCAGCTCGCACAGCAGGATGGCCGCGGCGTCCACCGGGTAGCCGGCGTGGATGAAGTCCTCGGCGGCGCGGATCGACAGGTTGTCCATCATCTCCAGGCCGCCGGGGATGATGCCTTCGGCGATGATGTCGCCGACCGCGCGGCCGGCCTTCTCGACGTCGTCGAAGCTGGCCATCAGCACCTTGGCCACCTGCGGCTTGGGCAGCAGCTTGACGGTCACCTCGACCACCACGCCGAGCATACCCTCGGAGCCGGTGAACAGCGCCAGCAGGTCGAAGCCCGGGCTGTCGAGGGCGTCGGAGCCCAGGGTCAGGCGTTCGCCGTCGACGGTGATGATGTCCACCTTGAGCAGGTTGTGCACCGTCAGGCCGTACTTCAGGCAGTGCACGCCGCCGGCGTTCTCGGCGACGTTGCCGCCGATGGAGCAGGCGATCTGCGACGACGGGTCCGGCGCGTAGTACAGGCCGTGGGGCGCGGCGGCCAGGGAGATGGCCAGGTTGCGCACGCCGGGCTGCACCCGGGCATAGCGGCCTTCGGGGTTGACCTCGAGGATGCGCTTGAAGCGCGCCATCACCAGCAGCACGCCCTGCTCCAGCGGCAGCGCGCCGCCGGACAGGCCGGTGCCGGCGCCACGGGCGACCACCGGGACCTGCATGCGGTGGCACAGGCGCAGCAGGGTCTGCACCTGCTCGACGTGTTCGGGCAGCACCACCAGCATCGGCGTGCTGCGGTAGGCGGAGAGGCCGTCGCACTCGTAGGGGCGCAGGTCCTCGGCCTCGTGGAGGATCTCCAGGTCCGGCAGCGCGGCGCGCATCTCGGCGAGCAGCGCGGCCTTGTCCACCTTCGGCAGTGCGCCGTCGAGGCGCTCATCGTAGAGGATGTTCATCGGGTCTCACACGGTGGTTTTTCTTATGGGTGGCGCCGCCCCGGCGAACCGGGGCGGCTGCTGGACTGACGGGTCTCAGGTCGGCGCAGACTGGACCGTCGGACGAACCTGCGTCCAGTTGCCGCAGCACTGGTCCTACCAGTTTAGACACTCGACTTTCGGCCAGGAGGCCGTTCAGCGGCCTTATCAAAGCGCATCGGGTGGTCTAGAGTGGCGCCATGCATTCGAACTGGTAGGACCAGTTGGAGGACGAATGGAAAGCCAAAGCAGCGGCGCCCGCGCGCGGGTCGCCGACCAGGTGGCCGAGCGCATCGAGCGGCTGATCGTCGATGGCGTGCTCAAGGTCGGCCAGGCCCTGCCCTCGGAGCGGCGCCTGGTGGACAAGCTCGGCTGCTCGCGCTCGGCGCTGCGCGAGGGCCTGCGCATCCTGCGCGGGCGCGGCATCATCGACACCGAGCAGGGCCGCGGCTCCTTCGTCGCCGACCTCAGCCGGGCCAACGACGCCACGCCGCTGATGCACCTGTTCGCCTCGCAGCCACGGACCCTCTACGACCTGCTGGAGGTGCGCGCCCTGCTGGAAGGCGAGTCGGCGCGCCTGGCCGCGCTGCGCGCCACCGATGCCGACCTGATCCTGCTCAAGCGCCGCTACGAGGAGATGCTCCTGGCCCAGAGCGAGACGCCGCCGCCGGACCCGCGCGAACACGCCCGCCGCGACCACGCCTTCCACCGGGCGATCAGCGAGGCCTCGCACAACCCGGTGCTGGTGCACACCCTGCAGTCGCTCAGCGAACTGATGCTCAGCACCGTGTTCGCCTCGGTGAACAACCTCTACCACCGGCCGCTGCAGAAGCGGCAGATCGACCGCCAGCACACGCGCCTGTACAACGCCATCGTCGAGCGCCTGCCGGACCAGGCCCAGCGCGCCGCCCGCGAACATATCCACAGCATCCGCGACAACCTGCGCGAGATCGAGCAGGAGGAGCAGCGCCTGGTCCGCGCCACCATGCGCCTGCAGGGCTGGGAATGAGGCGCGGGGGGCGATAGGTCGCAGGCTAACGATCATCGATCCGTGGTACCCTGCGGCGGTCCTACGTCAGCGTTGAATTCCCGTGTCCGACCTTTCCGTACCTCTGCCGAACTGGCTCAACGAAGACCAGTTGCCGGCGAACGTCGAACCCGCCGTGCACGACTGGCTGTTCGACCAGGGCTCCCTGACCCGCCGCCTCACCGCCCTCGCCGAAGGCGCCTTCAGCGTCGAACCGCTGCTGGAAGGCTGGCAGGTGCTGCGCAACGACGAGTGCACCGCCCTGGGCGTGCCCAGCCACAGCCAGGGCTGGGTACGCGAGGTCTACCTGCGCGGCCACGGCCAGCCGTGGGTCTTCGCCCGCAGCGTGGCGGCCCGCTCGGCCCTGGAGGCCTCGGGCTTCGACCTGGCGCAGTTGGGCAGGCGCTCGCTCGGCGAGCTGCTGTTCAGCGACAGCGCCTTCCGCCGCGACGTCATCGAGGTGTGCCTGTACCCCGCGCCCTTCCTGCCCCTGGAAGTGCGCCGCGTGCTGCTCTGGGGCCGCCGCTCGTGCTTCCGCCGCGACCGCCTGGGCGTGCTGGTGGCCGAGGTGTTCCTGCCGCGCCTGTGGCGCGCTGCCGGAGTCGAGGCCGTATAATCCTCCGATCGTCCGTCGGAGCCCGCCATGTTCGCCGCCCTGATCAAACCCCTCGCCCGCCTGCACCCCCGCGCCTGGGACTTCATCCAGCTGACGCGCATGGACAAGCCCATCGGCATCTACCTGCTGCTGTGGCCGACGCTGTGGGCGCTGTGGATGGCCAGCGGCGGCCTGCCCAGCCTGAAGAACCTGGTGATCTTCGTCCTCGGCACCGTGCTGATGCGCGCCGCCGGCTGCGTGATCAACGACTTCGCCGACCGCGACTTCGACGGCCACGTGGCGCGCACCAAGGCGCGGCCCCTGGCCACCGGGAAGATCACCACGAGCGAGGCCTGGATCGCCTTCTTCAGCCTGCTGGCCTCCAGCTTCGTGCTGGTGCTGTGCACCAACGAGCAGACCATCTGGCTGTCCTTCGGCGGCGCCGCCATCGCCGCGCTCTACCCCTTCATGAAGCGCTACACCTACTACCCGCAGGTGGTGCTGGGCGCGGCCTTCTCCTGGGGCATCCCCATGGCCTTCACCGCCGCCAGCGGCACGCTGCCGGCCGCGGCCTGGCTGCTGTTCTTCGCCAACGTGCTGTGGACGGTGGCCTACGACACCTACTACGCCATGACCGACCGCGAGGACGACCTGAAGATCGGGGTGAAATCCACCGCCATCCTCTTCGGCGACGCCGACCGGGTGATCAACCTCAGCCTGCAGGGCCTGATGCTCCTGCTGCTGGTGCTGGCCGCCGGCAAGCTGCACATGGGCCTGTGGTTCTACGCCGGCCTGGTGGTGGCCGCCGGCTGCTTCGCCTGGGAATTCCACTCCACCCGCGACCGCGACCCGCAGGCCTGCTTCAAGGCCTTCCTGCACAACCACTGGGCGGGCCTGGCGATCTTCGTCGGTACCGTGGTGGATTACGCGCTGCGCTGAGCCTGGCGCCTACCCTACGGGCAAGGCACGGCTTCCTGTAGGAGCGAGCTTGCTCGCGAACAAATGCGGTGCCATGCGGTTCGCGAGCAAGCTCGCTCCTACAAGAGCAGGATGTATCGCCCTACGCCCCGTGCTCCCTGTAGGAGCGCGCCCTGCGCGCGAATCGCGGGCAGGGCCCGCTCCTACAGGGGTATCCCCCGCCGCATCACGGCTTGGCGATGTGCCAGGCGTTCATCTTGCCGTCGCCCTTCACCTCGCCGGCGGCCTTGTCCTGGACGAAGGTGTACAGCGGCTTGCCCTTGTAGGCCCACTGCTGGGTGCCGTCGTCGCGGGTGATCACGCTCCAGTCGCCGCTGGCCATGGCGCCGGTCTCGGCGGCCAGGGGCGGCCAGTTCTGCGCGCACTTGTCGTTGCACACCGACTTGCCGCCGCTGTCCTTGTCGAAGGTGTACAGCGTCATGCCCTTGGCATCGACCAGCGTGCCGTTCTTGGTGGTCGCCGGTTCCGCCGCCTGCGCCGCCATGGCCGGCAGCGCCAGGCACAGGGCCAGCGCCAGGTGTTTGCAATTCATCGTGAATCTCCTCTTCTGAGGTCGGACTCGCAAGGGAGGCGCGGCCGGAAACGGCGGCAGGTCGGGCAGGCCGTCACAACGGCCCCGGGAACGCGCGTGGGGCCGCCCGGTGGGGGCGGTCACATCAGCATAGTAGAGCGCCCCGCCACCCGCCGGGCATGTGCCTCGGCTAACATGCCCGCGTCACATCGCTGTAATAATTCCGTTATCTAATGCGGCGCAGTACAGAATTCCCGAGGCGAGACCATGGTTGGCAAGACAATCCTCATCGTTGACGACGAAGCGCCGATCCGCGAGATGATCGCCGTGGCCCTGGAGATGGCCGGCTACGAATGCCTGGAGGCGGAGAACGCGCAGCAGGCCCACGCCACCATCGTCGACCGCAAGCCGGACCTGATCCTGCTCGACTGGATGCTGCCGGGCACCTCCGGCATCGAGCTGGCGCGGCGCCTGAAGCGCGACGAGATGACCCAGGACATCCCGATCATCATGCTCACCGCCAAGGGCGAGGAGGACAACAAGATCCAGGGCCTGGAGGTCGGCGCCGACGACTACATCACCAAGCCCTTCTCGCCGCGCGAGCTGGTGGCGCGGCTGAAGGCGGTGCTGCGCCGCACCGGCGCCGGCGACAGCGAGACGCCGATCGAGGTCGGCGGCCTGATGCTCGACCCCATCAGCCACCGCGTCACCATCGACGGCAGGCCGGCCGAGATGGGCCCCACCGAGTACCGCCTGCTGCAGTTCTTCATGACCCACCAGGAGCGCGCCTACACCCGCGGCCAGTTGCTCGACCAGGTGTGGGGCGGCAACGTCTACGTCGAGGAGCGCACCGTCGACGTGCACATCCGCCGCCTGCGCAAGGCCCTGGGCGAGGTCTACGAGAACCTGGTGCAGACGGTCCGTGGAACCGGCTATCGTTTCTCCACCAAGAGCTGACCGCGCCCCCGCGCCTGATATTCACAAGGAAAGGACCTGGTGAACCAAGACTGGCGTGGCGCCCTGATCCGCCATCTGCTACTGCTGATAGTCGCCGCCGCGCTGATCGGCGTGGTGAGCGGGCAATACGGTTGGGCCCTGGCAGGCTGCCTGGGCATCTACCTCGGCTGGACCCTCTGGCAGGTGCTGCGCCTGCACAAATGGCTGAAGAACCACCGCGAGGACGAACCGCCGCCGGACGGCTACGGCCTGTGGGGCGAGGTGTTCGACAGCATCTACCACCTGCAGCGGCGCAACCAGCGCGCCCGCGGACGCCTGCAGGCAGTGATCGACCGCATGCAGGAGTCCACCGCGGCGCTGCGCGATGCGGTGGTCATGCTCGACGCCGACGGCAACCTGGAGTGGTGGAACCTCGCCGCCGAACGCTTGCTCGGCCTGAAGAGCCCGCAGGACGGCGGCCAGGCGGTGACCAACCTGATCCGCAACCCGCGCTTCAAGGAATACTTCGCCCGCGGCGACTACCAGGAGCCGCTGGACATGCCCTCGCCAGTGGACGACAAGCTGCTGCTGCAGTTCCAGATCACCCTCTACGGCAACGGCGAGCACCTGATGCTGGCCCGCGACGTCACCCGCGTGCAGCGCCTGGAGCAGATGCGCAAGGACTTCGTCGCCAACGTCTCCCACGAGCTGCGCACGCCGTTGACGGTGATCGCCGGCTACCTTGAGACCTTCCTCGACAACGCCGAGAACATCAACCCGCGCTGGGCCCGCGCCCTGCAGCAGATGCAGCAGCAGGCCGCGCGCATGCAGGGCCTGCTCAACGACCTGCTGCTGCTGGCCAAGCTGGAGGCCACCGACTACCCAGCGGACAACAAGCCGGTGGCGGTGGACCTGATGCTGCTGGCCATCCGCAACGACGCCCAGGCGCTGTCCGGCGCCCGCGAGCACCGCATCAGCCTGGAGGCCGACCCGAAGGTGAAGCTCAAGGGCAGCGAGGCGGAGCTGCGCAGCGCCTTCTCCAACCTGGTGTTCAACGCGGTGAAGTACACCCCCGAGGGCGGCGAGATCCGCATCCGCTGGTGGGGCGACGAGCAGGGCGCGCACCTGGCGGTGCAGGACAGCGGCATCGGCATCGACCCCAAGCACCTGCCGCGCCTGACCGAACGCTTCTACCGCGTGGACTCCAGCCGCAACGCCAGCACCGGCGGCACCGGCCTGGGCCTGGCCATCGTCAAGCACGTGCTGATCCGCCACCGCGCCACCCTGGACATCAGCAGCGTGCCGGGCAAGGGCAGCAGTTTCGTCTGCCACTTCCCCCGGCAGCAGGTCGCCTGAACCAACGTCGTCTTGCCACGGCCGCACGCTGCCGCCATGCTTACTCGCTCATTCATCAGCCAACAGAACCATGGACCCTTCCCCCAGTAGCGAATTGCTGACCTATTTCGCCGATTTCGGCCTCGTACTCTTCGCCCTTCTCCTCGTCCTGCTCAACGGCTTCTTCGTCGCCGCCGAGTTCGCCATGGTCAAGCTGCGCTCCACCCGCGTGGAGACCATCGCCAAGCAGCACGGCTGGCGCGGCAGCATCCTGCGCAAGGTGCACAACCAGCTCGACGCCTACCTCTCCGCCTGCCAGCTGGGCATCACCCTGGCCTCCCTGGGCCTGGGCTGGGTCGGCGAGCCGGCCTTCGCCGAGCTGCTGGAGCCGCTGCTGGCCGCGGTGGGCGTGCATTCCGAGGAAGTCATCCGCGGCGTGTCCTTCTTCAGCGCCTTCTTCATCATCTCCTACCTGCACATCGTGGTCGGCGAGCTGGCCCCAAGAGCTGGGCGATCCGCAAGCCGGAGCTGCTGTCGCTGTGGACCGCGGTGCCGCTGTACCTGTTCTACTGGCTGATGTACCCGGCCATCTGGCTGCTCAACGCCAGCGCCAACACCATCCTCAAGATCGCCGGCCAGGGCGAGCCGGGCCCGCACCACGAGCACCACTACAGCCGCGAGGAGCTCAAGCTGATCCTGCACTCCAGCCGCGGCCAGGACCCCAGCGACCAGGGCATGCGCGTGCTGGCCTCGGCGGTGGAGCTGGGCGAGCTGGAAGTGGTGGACTGGGCCAACTCCCGCGAAGACCTGGTCTACCTGGAACGCCACGCGCCGCTGGCCGACGTGCTGGCGACCATCCGCCGGCACAAGTACAGCCGCTACCCGGTGTTCGACGCCGAGAAGGGCGAGTTCACCGGCCTGCTGCACATCAAGGACCTGCTGCTGGAACTGGCGACCACCGACAGCCAGCCGGAAACCATCGACCTCGACGAGCTGGCCCACCCGCTGGAGCTGGTGACCAAGCACATGCCGCTGTCGCGCCTGCTGGAGCAGTTCCGCCAGGGCGGCGCGCACTTCGCCCTGGTGGAGGAGGCCGACCACAAGGTGATCGGCTACCTGACCATGGAAGACGTGCTGGAAGTGCTGGTCGGCGACATCCAGGACGAGCACCGCAAGACCGAGCGCGGCATCCTCGCCTACCAGCCGGGCAAGCTGCTGGTGCGCGGCGACACCCCGCTGTTCAAGGTAGAGCGCCTGCTGGGCATCGACCTCGACCACATCGAGGCGGACACCCTCGCCGGCCTGATCTACGAGACCCTCAAGCGCGTGCCGGAAGAGGAAGAAGTGCTGGAAGCCGACGGCCTGCGCATCATCGTGAAGAAGATGAAGGGGCCGAAGATCGTTTTGGCCAAGGTGGTGAAGTTGGATTGAAGCGGCTGCAAGCTGCAAGCTGCAAGCTGCAAGCTGCAAGCCAGGGCATGGAGCCATGGCGGTGTTTTCGTAGGGCGCATAACGCCTACGGCGTTATCCGCCAATCGCGGACAAAGTCCGCTCCTACACGGTGTTTCCTGGGACTGTAGGAGCGGACTCCGTCCGCGATTGGACTCGCCACCCATACCGGTCTGACCAGTTGAATCACCCTGCCGACTGCCCCGGACAGAATCCATCCCCCGCAAGAGCACTGCCCTAGAGCCTTAACCCCCTCTAATTCCCCCTTCCCCGGAACCATTCGTCGCACCATCCCCCACTCCGCACTTGCCGGCGGCGCCCCATGGGCATACCCTGAACTGGTCTGACCGGTAATACCAGAACAATAACTGCGCGCCTCAGCCCTCCCTCGTGGATGCGGACGGGCGCAGACAACGGAGACCCCCCAATGCTCATCCACCGCTGTTCCCGCTCGATCTTCCTGCAAGTGGTGCTCGGCCTGGCCCTCGGCGTGCTGTTCGGTGTCGGCCTTCCGGACTTCTCGGCCCAGCTCAAGCCGCTGGGCGACGGCTTCATCAAGCTGATCAAGATGCTCATCGCGCTCATCGTGTTCTGCGTGGTGGTCAACGGCATCTCCGGCGCGGGCGACCTGAAGAAGGTCGGGCGCATCGGCCTGAAGTCGGTGGTCTATTTCGAGATCCTCACCACCCTCGCCCTCCTCCTCGGCCTGCTGGTGGCCTACGGCAGCGGCCTGGGCAGCGGCGCCAACATCGACCTGAACGGCCTCTCCGCCGGCGATGCCGCGACCTACACCGCGCACACCAAGGACATCCACGGGCCGGTGGACTTCATCATGGGCCTGATCCCCACCTCGGTGTTCAGCGCCTTCGCCAACAACGACATCCTCCAGGTGCTGGTGTTCGCCGTGCTGTTCGGCAGCGCCCTGAACCTGGTGGGTGAACAGGCCAGCGGCGTGGCGCGGCTGATCAACGAGTTCAGCCACGTGGTCTTCCGCATCATGGGCATGATCGTGCGCCTGGCGCCGCTGGGCGTGTTCGGCGCGGTGGCCTTCACCACCAGCCGCTACGGCCTGGAGTCGCTGAGCCACCTGGGCGCCCTGGTGCTGGTGTTCTACCTCACCTGCATCGTCTTCGTGTGCCTGGTGCTGGGCACCGTGCTGCGCCTGAGCGGCGTGCGCCTGCGGCCGTTCCTGCGCTACTTCCGCGAGGAACTGCTGATCGTCCTCGGCACCGCCTCTTCCGATGCCGTGCTGCCGCAGGTGATGCGCAAGCTGGAGAACATGGGCATCCGCAGCTCCACCGTGGGCCTGGTGATCCCCACCGGCTACTCCTTCAACCTCGACGGCTTCTCCATCTACCTGACCCTGGCGGTGGTGTTCATCGCCCACGCCACCGGCACGCCGCTGGCCATCAGCGACCTGCTGACCATCCTGCTGGTGTCGCTGGTAACCTCCAAGGGCGCCCACGGCATCCCCGGCTCGGCCCTGGTGATCCTCGCCGCCACCCTCGCCGCGGTACCGGCCATCCCCGCCGCCGGCCTGGTGCTGGTGCTCTCGGTGGACTGGTTCATGGGCATCGGCCGGGCGCTGACCAACCTGATCGGCAACTGCGTCGCCACCGTGGTCATCGCCCGCTGGGAAAACGACATCGACCTGCAACGCACCCGGGCGGTACTGACTGGCGAACCCGGCGCCACCCAGAATGTGACGCCCGCCTCGAGCAAGGGCGAACTGCGCGGCTGACCACAGCCGCCACGCGTACCGCATCCATGGGTGCGGTGCGCAATGGTGGGGCCGGATGGGCCCCTCCTACTTACTGCCTCAGGAGTCACCATGTTTTCCTCATCCAAGCTGGTCAATTCAGTGGTTCAGAAACTGCTAGACACCATCGAACAGGGGCGCTGGGCGGCCGGCCAGATGCTGCCGGGCCAGCGCGAACTGGCCGAGCAGCTGGAAATCAGCCGGCCGAGCCTGCGTGAAGCCATCACCGTGCTGGAGACCCTCGGCGTGGTCCGTTCGCTGCCCGGCAAGGGGGTGCTGGTGCTGGAACGCGAGGAAGGCGCCCTGCGCGAGATCCGCGCCCCGGCCACCGCCACCCTGGAGGACGTGCTGCAACTGCGCTACGCCCTGGAGCCCTTCATCGCCGGACTGGTGGCGCAGAGCATCGACAGCGATTCCCTCGGCCGCCTGCGCCTGCTGCTGCTGGACATGCGCGAAGCGGTGGAGGACGGCCGCACCGCCGCCCTGGTCGAGGCCTACAACGCCTTCCACCGCAAGCTGGTGGCGCTGACCTCCAACCCGATCTTCCTCAGCGTCTCGCAGCAGATCGGCGGCGCCCTGGAGCAGAGCGACCACCTCATCCAGCGCAACGCCGCCCACGCCGAGGAACTGCTGGCCGAGCACGAGGCCATCGTCCGCGCCATCCGCCAGCACGACAGCGAAGGCGCCAGCCAGGCCATGCGCCAGCACATTCTCAACGAAGGCCTGCGCCTGAACCTGGTGCTGCGCGTGCCGGAAGCGGGGACGGGGCGATGAACGGCGAAACGGGCCCGCGCCGCCGGGGCCAGGCCCAGCGGATCTACGAGGACCTGCACGCGGCCATCCTCTCGCGGCGCCTGCGCCCCGCCGCGCCGCTCAGCCAGGAAACCCTCGGGCGGATCTTCCATGCCGGCCCCAGCAGCGTGCGTCGCGCCCTGCAGCGCCTGGCCCGGGAAGGCGCGGTGGAACTGGCGCCACGGCGCATCGCCAGCGTCGCCCGCCCCGACCCGCAGCACCTGCGGCAACTGCTGGAAACCCGCCTGCTGCTGGAAAGCGACATGCTCCGGCGCCTGGCCGGGAACCTGGACGGCGAGCGCCTGGCGGAACTGCGCGACCTGCTCGCCGCCCAGCGCCGGTGCCTGGCCGCAGGCGACGCGCTGGGCGCGCAGGACCTGGCCCGGCGCCTGCACCTGCGCCTGGCGCAGCTGTCCGCCAACCCCCTGCTGCCCGACCTGCTGGGCCCGCTGCTGGAGCGCCTGGCGGTGAGCATCGCCCTCGGTCGCGGCCAGGCCCACACCCTGGACAGCTGCCGGCAACAGGGGGAAATGCTCGAAGCCCTCGGCGAAGGTGACGCACAGCGCGCCTGTGCCTGCCTGGAGAGTTACCTGCGCGGCATGGGCGAGCGCCTGCGCTTCGCCCCGCCGCCGACCACCGACCTGCGCGCGGCCTTCGCCGGGAAGCTGGCTACTCCTTGACCACCGCGAAGTTCGGCAGGGTGCCCACCGGCTGGGCGAAGTCGTAGGGGATGGATTCCAGCGCCAGGCCGACGTTGCGCTGCACCACGAAGTGCAGGTGCGGGCCGCTGCTGTTGCCGGTGTTGCCCGAGCGCGCCAGGGGCGTGCCGACGCCGACGCGCTGGCCCTCGCTGACCAGCACCGAGCCACGCATCAGGTGCAGGTAGACACCCATGGTGCCGTCGTCGTGGAGGATGCGCACGAAGTTGCCGGAAGGGTTGTTGCCACGGCCGCTCTGGGCGTTCTCCACCTTCACCACGGTACCGCCGCGGGCGGCCACGATGGGCGTGCCCTCGGGCATGGCGATGTCCAGCGCGTAGCGGCTCTTGGGGGTGAAGTGGCTGTACTTGCCGTTGGCGCCCTGGCTCAGGCGGAAGGGCCCGCCGCGCCAGGGCAGCGGATAGTCGTAGGGCACCGGCTGCAGGCGCGGGTCGCCCAGGGCGTAGCGCAGCCTGGGCTTGTACTGCATCGGCCGCGACGCATCGCGCGGGCTCAGCGTGGCCAGGCGGATGGCGCTGCGCGGCGCCAGCACCCAGCGGATCGGCCGCTCCGGCGCGCCCACGGCGTTCTGCGCGGCGTTCACGCTCAGCTCCACCTCCACCGGCGCGTAGAGGTCATTGCGCACCTGCAGGGTCTCGAAGCCGTCGTGCCTGAGCGTCTGCAGCTTCACCTGCTGCTCCAGGTGCTCGACCATGCGGTCGCGGAAGACGAACACCTGCGCACCCGCCACGGCCTTGTCCGTGTAGGTGACCACGCCATTGGCGTCGACGTATTTGTAGATGGTCACGGCCGCAGCCGGCCCCGTGGCCATCCATAGGCCACAAAGGAAGAAAAGGCGCCCTAGCATGTCGACTCTGGTTATAGGTATTCGACGCCAGCAAGACTAGCAGCCGCGCCCGGCAGCGGCGAGCCGCCGGCCGTCGGGCTGTGAAGCAGGCCTCAGGCGCCGGGGACGTAGTGCTTCTGGGTGCTGCCGCGGGCGATCAGCCGCGACAGGTAGTCGAGCTTCTGCGGGTCCTGGTCGACGAAGCGCAGCAACAGCAGCAGCCACTCGCTGTCGGGCTTGGGCTCCAGCGCCGCCACCGAGTGCAGGTAGCCGTTCAGGCGCGCCACCTCGTTGTCTTCCTCCAGGTCCAGCACTGCGGTTTCCAGCACCTGCGGCAGCACCTGGCCGCGTTTCACCACCAGTTGCGCCTCCTTCAGGCTGAGCCCACGGATCACGCAGGGCAGGCTGGCGTTGGGCAGGCGCAACTGGCCCTGGCCCTTGCCCCGTGCAGCGGCGGCGGCGGCCGGTGCGGCAGCAGGCGCCGGGCGTGCCGGGGCGGGGCTGCGGCCGGCGCGGCCGTGGGGCGCACCACCTCGGCCTTGCCGCCGGTGAGGGCGGCGAGGGAGTCGTTCGGCGGGCCGCCGGCCAGGCTCCGCTGCGGCGCCGAGGCCAGCAGCGTGTCGAGCTTGCCGCTGCGGCTCAGGGCCTTGCGCACCTTGCTCACCAGCTGGTCGTTGGAGAAGGGCTTGCCGATGTAGTCCGACACCCCGGCCTGGATGGCCTGGACCACGTTCTCCTTGTCGCCGCGGCTGGTCACCATGATGAAGGGCACGTCCTTCAGCGGCGCCTGGGCGCGGCACCAGCCGAGCAGTTCGATGCCGGACATCTCCGGCATCTCCCAGTCGCAGAGGATCAGGTCGACCGCGTGGCGGGCGAGGTGCTGCTGGGCCTTGCGGCCGTTCACCGCCTCCTCTATGCGCAACCCCGGAAAATGGTCGCGCAACCCCTTCTTCACCAGGTCGCGGATGAAGGGTGCATCATCCACCACCAGAACACTGACCTTGCTCATCGTCGACTCCCTGGAACGCCAAGGCGAAGGATAGCCTCGGGCGCTGGCAGGATGCCATGCCGGCGTGACCGGTCGGACACGTCCGTCACTCAATCCAGCGTTCGCCCGGCGGTTTCCGGCGCCATGCGCAACCCGGCCAGGCACAGCAGGATGGCCCCGACCATGTACCAGGCCGGCGCGTTCGGGCTACCGGTCAGGCCGATCAGCCCGGCGGCGAAGAATTGCGCGAAGCCGCCGAACAGCGCCACGCCCACGCAGTAGGTGACCGACAGCCCGGTGGCGCGGATCGCCGCCGGGAACAGCTCGGGCAGGATCGCCAGGGAAGCCACCATGCAGTAGGTCAGCGGGATGTTGAGCAGCCCCACGATCAGCAGCAGCGTAGCGAGGCTCGGGGAGTGGTTGAGCAGCAGGAACGCCGGGTAGATCGCCAGCAGCAGGATCGGCAGCGGCCAGAAGATCGAGCGGCGCCGGCCGATGCGGTCGCTCAGGCGCCCGGCATGGGGCGCCAGCAGCAGCGACGGCAGGCAGCTCACCACCGCCGCCCAGGTAGCGACGCCCAGCGGCATGCCGAGCACGCCGATGGCGTGGTTGGCCAGGTAGAACTGGGTGATGTAGACCGGCACCGAGACGCCGGTCACCAGCAGCACGCCGGTGACCAGCTGGCGCGGGTGCCGGCACAGCAGCGCCAGGCCCTGGCTGGCCGGCGCCGGCTGGCGGTCGCCCTGCGCCTGGGCGGGCAGGGTTTCCTCCAGGCGGTGGCGGATGTATTCGCTGATCGGGATGGCCAGGATGCCCACCGCGAAGACCGCCCGCCAGCCCCAGGCGTCCATGGCCTCGGCGCTGAGCAGGTTGCTCAGGGCCAGCACCACCAGTGCCCCCATGAGCACGCCCAGGCTCTGGCTGAACACCTGCCAGCTGCAATAGAAAGCCCGCGAGCCGGCCCCGGCGTACTCCATCAGGATGGTGGTGGCGGTCCCCACCTGGCCGCCGACGGCGAAGCCCTGCAGCAGCCGCGCGAGTATGACCACCAGCGGCCCGAACAGCCCGGCCTGGGCGTAGGTCGGCGCCAGGGTGAACAGCAGCGCGCCCAGGGCCATCAGCCACAGCGTCAGGCGCATCGCCGCCTTGCGCCCGACACGGTCGGCGTACAGGCCGATCACCAGGCCGCCCAGCGGGCGCATGACGAAGCCGGTGCCGAACACCGCGAAGGACAGCAGCAGGGACGTCAGCGGGTTTTCCCCGAAGGGGAAGAACAGCCGCGCCATCAGCGTGGCGAGCAGGCTGTAGACGAGGAAGTCGTAGAACTCCAGGGCGTTGCCCAGGCATACCGCGGCGATGGCGCGGGTGCGCCCGGCGCGGGAGGGTTCGGCACTCACAGCGAAGGAAGTCGTTCTTGTTGTCATGTCGGTATTCCCTGCTCGTCTGGAGGGTTCAGGCCAGGAAGCGCTGCGCCAGGCGCACCCAGAGGGTCGCGCCCAGCGGCAGGATGCGGTCGTTGAAGTCGTACCCGGGGTTGTGCACCGCGCAGCCGCCCTCGCCGTCGCCATTGCCGATCATCAGGTAGCAGCCGGGCACCTGCTCCAGCCAGAAGGCGAAGTCCTCGCTGGCGTGGATCGGCCGCGGGTCGGGCACCAGGCCGTCCTCGCCGAGCCAGTCGAGGACCAGCTGGCGGACCAGTTCCGCGCACTCGACGTCGTTGACCAGCACCGGGTAGCCGTCCGCCTCGACCTCGATTTCGGCGCGGGCGCCGAAGCTGCCCGCCTGCTGCCGCGCCAGCTCGCCGATGCGCCGCAGCAGCAGTTCGCGCACCTGCGGGCTCAGGGCGCGCACGCTCAGGCGCAGTTCGGCGCTGTCGGGGATCACGTTGCTGGCGTCGCCGGCCAGGAAGGCGCCGACGGTGAGCACCGCCGCCTCGGACGGCGGCACGTTGCGCGACACCAGGCTCTGCAGGGCGGTGACCAGCGTCGCGCCGGCCAGGATCGGGTCCACCGTCTGCTGGGGCATGGCGCCGTGGCCGCCGCGGCCGTGGATGAGGATCGTCAGGCTGTCGGCCGAGGCCATGCACGGCCCCGGCATGACCATGAAGCGCCCCTCGGCCAGGCCGGGCAGGTTGTGCATGGCGAACAGGGCGTCGCAGGGGAAGCGCTGCAGCACGCCCTCGTCGAGCATGCGCTTGGCCCCGGAGCCGCCATGGCCTTCCTCGGCGGGCTGGAAGAACAGGTGCAGGGTGCCGCGCCAGCTGCGCTCGCGGGCCAGCTCGCAGGCCGCGGCCAGGAGCATGGCGGTGTGCCCGTCGTGGCCGCAGGCGTGCATCTTGCCGGGCACCTGGCTGCTCCAGGGCAACCCGCTCTGTTCCTGGATGGGCAGCGCGTCCAGCTCCGCGCGCAGGCCCAGCGCCGGGCCGGGGCCGTTGCGCAGGGTGCCGATCACCGCGGTGCCGGCCATCTCGGCCACCTCGTAGCCCCAGGCGCGCAGCCGCTCGATGACCCGCTCGCGGGTGGAGTACTCTTCGAAACCCAGTTCGGGTTCGGCATGGATGGCCCGGCGCAGTTCGACCATTTCCGGGACGATAGCGGCTATGCCCGGCGCGATGCAGGCTTTGTTCATCGGCTCGCTCCTGTTTTCTTGTGGGATTGGACTGGATCGATGCCTGGACCGGCCGGTGCGCTAGGCGTGAATTACCCTAGCGCTGGCGCCCGCTGCGCATAAGCCAAAAAAATGTTGTCGTGACGATCTCCGGTGTTCGGAGGGGGGACCCACCTTGAAACTGCATCAGTTGCAGGCCCTGGTAGCAGTGGCGGACGGCGGCGGCATCCGCGCCGCGGCCCGTGGCCTGGGCCTCAGCCAGGCCGCGGTGACCCGCGCCCTGCGCGAGCTGGAGGAGGAACAGGGGCTGCCGTTGCTGATGCGGCACGCCGGCGGCGCCCGCCTGACCACCGCCGGGCAGGTGCTGCTGCCCCGCGCCCGGCAGATCGCCACCCAGCTGGAAAGCGCCCGCCAGGAGCTGGCCAGCCTGCGCGGCGAGGGCGCGGCGTCGCTCTGCGTCGGCGTCACCCCCTGGTTCGGCCAGACCCTGCTGGGCGAGGCCCTGCAGGCCTTCCGCAAGGATATGCCGCACGTCCAGCTGGAGCTGTACGAGGGGTTGCAGGCGCTGATCCTGCCGCTGCTGCGCACGGGCCGCATGCAGTTCGTCCTGGGCCCGGCGTGCATCCTCCAGGGCGCGGAGTTCGTGCACCAGCCCCTGGCGTACTACCGCATGCAGGTGGTGGCCCGCAACGACCACCCGCTGGCCGTGGCGCGCTCGCTGAAGCAGCTGCTGGACCACGACTGGACGATGAACTTCACCGACGACCGCTACGCCGAGACCACCTACGAGCTCTTCGGCCAGCACGGCCTGCAGATCGCCCGCGAGCGCATCGTCTGCGCCCATTCCTCGGGCATGCTCAGCAGCCTGATCGTGGATGCCGGCCTGCTCGGCTACGCCCCGCAGCCGATGCTGCTCTGCGAACCGTTGCGCAGCGGCGCACGGGCCCTGGAGCTAGAGGAGCCGTTGCCGGATGGGGATATCAGCATCATCCGCCTGCGCGACCAGGGGCTGGACGCGACCTCGCGGCATTTCATCCATTGCCTGCAGCAGGCGCTGAAGCACAACAGCCGCGCCCGCGATCCGCAGGGGCGGCGGTTGGCGGAGATGCTGACGTTGAATTTCTGAGGCGGCCGGCGTCTCGACTGGACTCGGGTTGGCCGGGAACAGGTGCTTCGAGGCCGCCCCCGAAGCGCGCATGGGATCAAGGTCAAACGGCGGATAACGTTGAACGTTATTCGCCCTACGCCCAACCCACCCTCGACGTAGGGCGAATAACCGTTCGCGGTTATCCGCCGATGGTCCTGCTGGGTACGCCCCATCCTACGAAGAGCACTCGGCTCAGGCGGCAAAAGCGAATCCGTATGGGGCTTTTCGCGAAAATCGACTCAGCTATCGGACTTGCCCTGCACCTCTTCCTTCATGCGCGTCAGGCCGATGTGGCGGACGTCGGTGCCGCGCACCAGGTAGATCACCAGTTCGGCGATGTTGCGCGCGTGGTCGCCGATGCGTTCCAGCGAGCGCAGGGCCCAGATGACGTTGAGCACGCGGGAGATGGCCCGCGGGTCTTCCATCATGTAGGTCACCAGCTCGCGCAGGGCGGTCTTGTATTCGCGGTCGACGGTCTTGTCGTACTGCGCCACCGACAGCGCCAGGTCGGCGTCGAAGCGGGCGAAGGCGTCCAGCGCCTCTTGCACCATCTTGCGCACCTGGCCGCCGATGTGGCGCACCTCGACGTAGCCGCGCGGCGACTCGCCTTCCTCGCACAGCTGGATGGCGCGGCGGGCGATCTTCGAGGCCTCGTCGCCGATGCGCTCGAGGTCGATCACCGACTTGGAGATGCTGATGATCAGGCGCAGGTCGGAGGCCGCCGGCTGGCGGCGGGCGAGGATGCGCAGGCATTCCTCGTCGATGTTGCGCTCCATCTGGTTGATCTGGTCGTCGATCTCGCGCACCTGCTGGGCCAGGCCCGAGTCGGCGTCGATCAGCGCGGTGACCGCGTCGTTGACCTGTTTCTCCACCAGCCCGCCCATGGCGAGCAGGTGGCTGCGCACGTCCTCCAGCTCGGCGTTGAACTGCTGGGAGATGTGATGGCTGAGACTTTCTTTGTTGATCATGTGGTTTCGCTCCGCGAAAGCTGCAGGCTACGCGCCGAAGGTTGCAGATTTATTGCGACCGCCGCCTGGCCCTCAGCCGTAGCGCCCGGTGATGTAGTCCTCGGTCTGCTTCTTCGCCGGGTTGGTGAAGAGCGTGTCGGTGTCGCCGAACTCGATCAGCTTGCCCATGTACATGAACGCCGTGTAGTCGGAGACCCGCGCGGCCTGCTGCATGTTGTGGGTGACTATCACGATGGTGAACTTGGATTTCAGTTCGTAGATCAGTTCCTCGATCTTCAGCGTGGAGATCGGGTCGAGCGCCGAGCAGGGTTCGTCGAGCAGCAGCACTTCCGGCTCCACCGCGATGGTACGGGCGATCACCAGGCGCTGCTGCTGGCCGCCGGACAGGCCCAGGGCCGACTCGTGCAGGCGGTCCTTCACCTCCTCCCACAGGGCTGCACCCTTGAGCGCCCATTCCACGGCCTCGTCGAGGGTGCGCTTCTTGTTCACGCCCTGGATGCGCAAGCCGTAGACCACGTTCTCGTAGATGGTCTTGGGGAAGGGGTTGGGCTTCTGGAACACCATGCCGACGCGGCGGCGCAGCTCGGCCACGTCCACGCCGCGGGCGAAGATGTCGTGGCCGTCGAGGCGGATCTCGCCTTCCACGCGGCAATCGTCGACCAGGTCGTTCATGCGGTTGAAGCAGCGCAGCAGGGTCGACTTGCCGCAGCCGGACGGGCCGATGAAGGCGGTCACGCGCTGCTTGGGGACCTGCATGGCGATGTCGAACAGCGCCTGCTTCTGGCCGTAGAACAGGTTCAGGCCGGGCACTTCCAGGGCCACGGTTTCCTTGTCCAGGCGCAGGCCCTCGCGGATCGGCCGGCCGAGGGCTGCGAGGTCGATGCCATGGCGATGGGGTTCTTGTTGCATCTCGTCTCTCCCGTTGGAGGCTCGGGCCGCCGCCTGCACGGGCGGCGGCCGCGGATCAGTTTTCCAGCGCCTTGTACTTCTCGCGCAGGCGGTTGCGGATGGCGATGGCGGAGAAGTTCAGCAGGGCGATCACCAGCACCAGCAGCAGCGCGGTGGCGTACACCAGCGGCCGCGCGGCCTCGACGTTGGGGCTCTGGAAGCCGACGTCGTAGATGTGGAAGCCCAGGTGCATGATCTTCTGGTCCAGGTGCACGTAGGGGTAGTTGCCGTTCACCGGCAGCGACGGCGCCAGCTTGACCACGCCCACCAGCATCAGCGGCGCCACCTCGCCGGCGGCGCGGGCCACGGCGAGGATCAGGCCGGTCATCATGGCCGGGCTGGCCATGGGCAGGACGATCTTCCACAGCGTCTCGGCCTTGGTCGCGCCCAGGGCCAGGGAGCCCTCGCGGATCGCCCGCGGGATGCGCGACAGGCCTTCCTCGGTGGCCACGATCACCACCGGCACGGCGAGGATCGCCAGGGTCAGCGAGGCCCAGAACAACCCCGGGGTGCCGAAGGTCGGCGCCGGCAGGGCCTCGGGGAAGAACAGCCGGTCGATCGAGCCGCCCAGCACGTAGACGAAGAAGCCCAGGCCGAACACGCCGTAGACGATGGCCGGCACCCCGGCGAGGTTGTTCACGGCGATGCGGATCACCCGCGTCAGCAGGCCCTGGCGCGCGTACTCGCGCAGGTATACCGCGGCGATGACGCCGAACGGGGTGACGATCACCGCCATCACCAGGGTCATCATCACGGTGCCGAAGATCGCCGGGAAGATGCCGCCCTCGGTGTTGGCCTCGCGCGGGTCCTCGCTGAGGAACTCCCAGAGCTTCTTGAAGTAGAACGCCAGCTTGGCGCCCAGGCCCATGGCGTTGGGCTGGTAGGCGTGGACCAGCTTGCCGAGGCTGATCTCCAGCTCGCGGCCGCCGGCGTCGCGCATTACCACGCTGTCGCGGTTGAACTGCTGGCGCAGCTCCGTCAGCTTCCCTTCGTATTCCTGGTAGCGCCCCTGCAGTTCGGCGCGCGCGGCGGCCAGGTCGGCCTGGGCGGCGGCGTCCAGCCCATCGTGCAACTGCAGGCGGCGCTCCTTCAGGCGCAGGCGCTCCAGTTCGTGGTTGACGCCGCCGATGTCCTTCTTCTCCAGCTGGTAGAGCTGGCCGTACAACCCTTCCACCCGCCGCAGGCGGGCCTGCAGCTCGGGCATGGCGTCGGCGCCCCGGGCCAGCACCTGGCCGTCCTGCTTCACGCTGACCAGGTAGCCATAGAAGTTGCCCCACTCGCGACGCTCCAGGGCCACCAGTTCCCGCGGCCAGCGCCGCTCGGTGAGCCAGTCGCCGATCACCCAGGAGAAGTCGCTGCCGTAGAGGTCGCGGTTGCCCAGCTTGAGCAGTTCGCGGGTCATGAACTCCGGGCCTTCGGCGGGCACCGGCAGGCCGGCGCCGCGCAGGCGCTCGCGCGGCACTTCCTCGACCTGCACTTCTTCGCCGATCAGCACCCTGGCTTCCTGCCCCGGCACGCTGTAGCGGGCCTCCAGCACGTCGGCCGGCCAGAAATGGCCGAGGCCGCGCACGGCGATGACGGCCAGCAGGCCGAGGGTCATGATCACCGCGATGGAAACCGCGCCGGCGTTCATCCATACCCAGGGAGAACCGCTGGCGAACCAGGCTTTCACCGAATCCTGTTTCTGTTTCACCGAAAAGAGCCTCTTCAGACGCCGGTCAGAGCGACGCGTATTTCTTCCGCAGCCGCTGACGGATCAGCTCGGCCAGGGTGTTCATCACGAAGGTGAAGGTCAGCAGCACCAGCGCCGAGAGGAACAGCACGCGGTAGTGGGTGCTGGCCACCGCCGACTCGGGCATTTCCACTGCCACGTTCGCCGCCAGGGTGCGCATGCCCTGGAAGATGTTCATGTCCATCACCGGGGTGTTGCCGGTGGCCATCAGCACGATCATGGTCTCGCCCACCGCGCGGCCCATGCCGATCATCAGCGCCGAGAAGATGCCCGGGCTGGCGGTGAGGATCACCACGCGGGTGAGCGTCTGCCAGGGCGTGGCGCCCAGGGCCAGGGAGCCGTCGGTGAGGCTGCGGGGCACGCTGAAGATGGCGTCCTCGGCGATGGAGAAGATGTTCGGGATCACCGCGAAGCCCATGGCCAGGCCGACGATCAGGGCGTTGCGCTGGTCGTAGGTGATGCCCAGCTCGTGGCTTATCCACAGGCGCATGTCGCCGCCGAAGAAGGCGGTTTCCAGGTGCGGGCTGAGCCACAGGGCGAAGGCGCCGACGCCGAGCACCACGGGGATCAGGATGGCCGCTTCCCAGCCGTCCGGCAGCGCCAGGCGGATACGTTCGGGCAGGCGGCTCCAGAGCAGGCCGGCGAGCAGGATGCCCAGCGGGGTGAGCAGCAGCAGGCTGAAGATGCCCGGCAGGTGGCCTTCGACGTAGGGCGCAAGGAACAGGCCGGCGAAGAAGCCGAGGATCACCGTCGGCAGCGCTTCCATCAGCTCGATCACCGGCTTGACCTTGCGGCGCATGGCCGGTGCCATGAAGTAGGCGGTGTAGACGGCCGCGGCGATGGCCAGCGGGGCGGCCAGGATCATCGCGTAGAAGGCCGCCTTGAGGGTGCCGAAGGTCAGCGGCGCGAGACTCAGCTTGGGCTCGAAGTCGGTGGTGGCGGCGGTGGATTGCCAGACGTACTGGGGCTTGTCGTAGTTCTCGTACCAGACCTTGCCCCAGAGCGCGTTCCAGGAGACCTCCGGGTGCGGGTTGCTCAGGTCGAAGCCGTGCAGTTGGCCGCCCTGCTCCAGCAGCAGGCGGTTGGCCCGCGGCGACAGGGCCAGCACGCCGCTGGCCGGTGCCACCTGCTGTTCCAGCAGGGTGCGGTGCGCGGTGCTGTGGAACACGCCGAGCTCGCCGGCGCTGTCCAGGGCGACGAAGCCCTTGCGGCGCTGCTCGGGGACGATGGCGGTGATCGGCTTGCTGCCCAGCTGGAAGTCGCGCACGTGCGCCAGGCGCGGCTCGCCGTCGGTGTCGCGGGCCATGAACCACTGGCTGATGCCGCCGTCGGAATTGCCGATCATCAGCGAGATGCCGCCCAGCAGCTGGGCGCTGGCGGTGACCTCGCGGTTGGCATGGTCGAGCAGCTTGTAGCGGCCGTTGAGCTGGCGGGTGCGCAGGTCGAAGACGTCGGCCTGGGCGCGGCCGTTGATGACGTACAGCCACTGCTTGCGCGGGTCCATGTAGATCGCCTTCACCGGGTCGGCGATCTGCGGCAGGTTCACGGCTTCCCGCTCCAGGCTGGTCTCGCCGGTGAGCATGTTCTCCTGGCTGGTCAGGCTCAGCAGCAACATCTGGCTGCCGGTGGAGGCGGCCAGCAGCAGGCCGTCGTCGTCGGAGGCCAGGGCCACGTGCTCCAGCGCGCGGCCCTGCGGGTCGAGGCTGATGGGCGTCTCGCCGTAGGGGTAGTCGACCTGCGGGGTGATGGTCTTGCGGTTGTCCGGGTAAGTGACCTGGTAGCTGTGCTGGAACACCAGGGCCTGGCCGTTGGACAGGCCGAGCGCCACCATCGGGTGCCCCGGCTGGTCCTCGGCGATGGAGACCACCTGGCTGCCGGCCGGCAGCTTGAGCGCCTGGCGGCTGAGTTCGGCGCCGCTGTCCAGGTCGAAGAACAGCACCTGGCCGTCGGCGGCCACGCGCATGGCGACCTGGTTCTGCTCCTCGATGCTCAGCAGCAGGGGCGCCTGCACGCCCTTCAGCCAAGCCGGGGCCAGGGGGCGCGGGCATCCAGCTCGGCGCCGCGGAACAGCGGCAGCACCACGTAGGCCAGGTAGAAGAAGATGAGGGTAATGGCCACCAGCACCGACAGCCCGCCGACCAGCACGTACCAGCGCGTCAGGCGGTCCTTGAGGGCGCGCATGCGGCGCTTGCGGCGCAGGGTCGGGGTATTGAAGTCGATCCGCTCGGGGGAAGAGTTGCTCATTGCTGAAGTGGCCAGGTCGTTCATGGGGCGACACGCTTGCGGCAGTCTATGACAGAAACATGACACTTAGATGACGAGACGAAGCCCGTCGGCAGTTGCCTGCCAACGGGCCGGATCACCTACCGCTCAGCCCAGGGACGGCTGGCGGGCCGGCGCTACCTAGAGTCCCAGCTCCTTGACCGCCTTCGCCGCGACCTTGGACGGCAGCGGGATATAGCCGTCCTTGACGACGATTTCCTGGCCGCTCCTGGACAGCACCATCTTCAGGAACTGCGCCTCCAGCGGGTCCAGCGGCTTGTTCGGCGCCTTGTTCACGTAGACGTAGAGGAAGCGGGCCAGCGGGTAGGTGCCGTTCAGCGCGTTCTGCTCGTTGTCCTCGACGTAGGGGTCGCCCTGCTTCTTGGCCAGGGCCACGGTCTTCACGCTGGCGGTCTTGTAGCCGATGCCGGAGTAGCCGATGCCGTTGAGCGACTGGCTGATGGACTGCACCACCGAGGCGGAGCCCGGCTGCTCGTTGACGTTGGGCTTGAAGTCGCCCTTGCACAGGGCCTCTTCCTTGAAATAGCCGTAGGTGCCGGACACCGAGTTGCGGCCGAACAGCTGCACCGGCTTGTTGGCCCAGTCGCCGCCCAGGCCCAGGTCGCTCCAGGTCTTCACGTCCTGCTTGGCACCGCACAGGCGGGTGGCGGAGAAAATGGCGTCGACCTGCTGCATAGTCAGACCCTTGATGGGGTTGTCCTTGTGCACGAAGACGGCCAGGGCATCGACGGCGACGGGCACGGCGGTGGGCTTGTAGCCGTACTTCTGCTCGAAGGCCTGCAGCTCGACGTCCTTCATCTTGCGGCTCATGGGACCGAGGTTGGCGGTGCCCTCGGTGAGCGCCGGCGGGGCGGTGGAGGAGCCAGCGGCCTGGATCTGCACGTTCACGCTCGGGTACAGGCGCTTGTACTCCTCGGCCCAGAGGGTCATGAGGTTGGCCAGGGTATCCGAGCCCACGCTGGACAGGTTGCCAGAGACGCCGCTGGTCTTCTGGTAGTCCGGCAGCGCCGGGTCGATCGCCGCGAAAGCGCTGGCAGCGCCCACGCCGGCGGCGGCGAAGGTCAGCGCCGCCATCAAACGCTTGAGTTTCATGCCTTGCTCCTTGGGGAAAGGCCGACTGGCTGGAATTCGGCGCCACGCGTTGGGGCGCGAGCAGACTCTATGAAAGCAATGTGACAGCCAGATGAAAACCGACGGGCTCGAAGGAGAAATGTGACGGTATTTATTACGGAATATTTCAGACGTAGGGCGAATAACCGTTCGCGGTTATCCGCCGCTGGCCCCAACGGCATCGCCGGCCTGCCGGCCGGATCGCGGATGAGATCCGCTCCTACAGGAGGGGGAGGCCTGGCGCGAGGGGTGAAGCGTAGGAGCGGGCCCTGCCCGCGATTCGCGCGCAGGGCGCGCTCCTACAGGGGAATGGTTTTCCCCGCGCCAAAGCAAAACCCCCGACCAGCCAGGCTGATCAGGGGTTTTGGGATAGGTGCTTGACGATGACCTACTCTCACATGGGGAAACCCCACACTACCATCGGCGATGCGTCGTTTCACTACTGAGTTCGGGATGGGATCAGGTGGTTCCAACGCTCTATGGTCGTCAAGCAATTCTTTCGGATGCTCGTGGCTTGCGCTCACGCTCATCCCGATTCGGGTATGTGACAGGTATTTGCGGCTCTCACGAACTTTCGGTTCGTCGACTTCACCGTCCAACACACAAATTGTTTGGGTGTTATATGGTCAAGCCTCACGGGCAATTAGTATCGGTTAGCTCAACGCCTCACAGCGCTTACACACCCGACCTATCAACGTCGTAGTCTTCGACGGCCCTTCAGGGGGATCGAGTCCCCAGTGAGATCTCATCTTGAGGCTAGTTTCCCGCTTAGATGCTTTCAGCGGTTATCTATTCCGAACATAGCTACCCGGCAATGCCACTGGCGTGACAACCGGAACACCAGAGGTTCGTCCACTCCGGTCCTCTCGTACTAGGAGCAGCCCCTCTCAAATCTCAAACGTCCACGGCAGATAGGGACCGAACTGTCTCACGACGTTCTAAACCCAGCTCGCGTACCACTTTAAATGGCGAACAGCCATACCCTTGGGACCGGCTTCAGCCCCAGGATGTGATGAGCCGACATCGAGGTGCCAAACACCGCCGTCGATATGAACTCTTGGGCGGTATCAGCCTGTTATCCCCGGAGTACCTTTTATCCGTTGAGCGATGGCCCTTCCATACAGAACCACCGGATCACTAAGACCTACTTTCGTACCTGCTCGACGTGTCTGTCTCGCAGTCAAGCGCGCTTTTGCCTTTATACTCTACGACCGATTTCCGACCGGTCTGAGCGCACCTTCGTACTCCTCCGTTACTCTTTAGGAGGAGACCGCCCCAGTCAAACTGCCCACCATACACTGTCCTCGATCCGGATAACGGACCAGAGTTAGAACCTCAAGCATGCCAGGGTGGTATTTCAAGGTTGGCTCCACGCGAACTGGCGTCCACGCTTCAAAGCCTCCCACCTATCCTACACAAGCAGGCTCAAAGTCCAGTGCAAAGCTACAGTAAAGGTTCACGGGGTCTTTCCGTCTAGCCGCGGATACACTGCATCTTCACAGCGATTTCAATTTCACTGAGTCTCGGGTGGAGACAGCGCCGCCATCGTTACGCCATTCGTGCAGGTCGGAACTTACCCGACAAGGAATTTCGCTACCTTAGGACCGTTATAGTTACGGCCGCCGTTTACCGGGGCTTCGATCAAGAGCTTCGCTTTCGCTAACCCCATCAATTAACCTTCCGGCACCGGGCAGGCGTCACACCCTATACGTCCACTTTCGTGTTTGCAGAGTGCTGTGTTTTTAATAAACAGTCGCAGCGGCCTGGTATCTTCGACCGGCGTGGGCTTACGCAGTAAATACTTCACCCTCACCGGCGCACCTTCTCCCGAAGTTACGGTGCCATTTTGCCTAGTTCCTTCACCCGAGTTCTCTCAAGCGCCTTGGTATTCTCTACCCGACCACCTGTGTCGGTTTGGGGTACGGTTCCTAGTTACCTGAAGCTTAGAAGCTTTTCCTGGAAGCATGGCATCAACCACTTCGCTCTCTAAAAGAAAGCTCGTCATCAGCTCTCGGCCTTGAACACCCGGATTTGCCTAAGTGTTCGGCCTACCACCTTAAACTTGGACAACCAACGCCAAGCTGGCCTAGCCTTCTCCGTCCCTCCATCGCAGTAACTAGAAGTACAGGAATATTAACCTGTTTCCCATCGACTACGCTCTTCAGCCTCGCCTTAGGGACCGACTAACCCTGCGTCGATTAACGTTGCGCAGGAACCCTTGGTCTTTCGGCGTGGGAGTTTTTCACTCCCATTGTCGTTACTCATGTCAGCATTCGCACTTCTGATACCTCCAGCAAGCTTCTCAACTCACCTTCACAGGCTTACAGAACGCTCCTCTACCGCGCATCTTGCGATGCACCCGTAGCTTCGGTGTATGGTTTGAGCCCCGTTACATCTTCCGCGCAGGCCGACTCGACTAGTGAGCTATTACGCTTTCTTTAAAGGGTGGCTGCTTCTAAGCCAACCTCCTAGCTGTCTAAGCCTTCCCACATCGTTTACCACTTAACCATAACTTTGGGACCTTAGCTGACGGTCTGGGTTGTTTCCCTTTTCACGACGGACGTTAGCACCCGCCGTGTGTCTCCCACGCTGACACTTCCAGGTATTCGGAGTTTGCATCGGTTTGGTAAGTCGGGATGACCCCCTAGCCGAAACAGTGCTCTACCCCCTGGAGTGATACGTGAGGCGCTACCTAAATAGCTTTCGAGGAGAACCAGCTATCTCCGAGCTTGATTAGCCTTTCACTCCGATCCACAAGTCATCCCCTGCCTTTTCAACGGAAGTGGGTTCGGTCCTCCAGTCAGTGTTACCTAACCTTCAACCTGCTCATGGATAGATCGCCCGGTTTCGGGTCTATACCCAGCGACTAAACGCCCTATTAAGACTCGCTTTCGCTACGCCTCCCCTATTCGGTTAAGCTCGCCACTGAATATAAGTCGCTGACCCATTATACAAAAGGTACGCAGTCACCCAACACGTGGGCTCCCACTGCTTGTACGCATACGGTTTCAGGTTCTATTTCACTCCCCTCTCCGGGGTTCTTTTCGCCTTTCCCTCACGGTACTGGTTCACTATCGGTCAGTCAGTAGTATTTAGCCTTGGAGGATGGTCCCCCCATGTTCAGACAACGTTTCACGTGCGCCGTCCTACTCGATTTCACTTCCTGGAACCTTTCACATACGGGGCTATCACCCACTATGGCCGCACTTTCCAGAGCGTTCTGTTAGATTCCAAGAAGCTTAAGGGCTAGTCCCCGTTCGCTCGCCACTACTAAGGGAATCTCGGTTGATTTCTGTTCCTCAGGGTACTTAGATGTTTCAGTTCCCCTGGTTCGCCTCACACACCTATGGATTCAGTGTGTGATAACCAGCTTATGCTGGCTGGGTTCCCCCATTCAGAGATCTCCGGATCACAGTCTGTTTGCCGACTCCCCGAAGCTTATCGCAGGCTACCACGTCTTTCATCGCCTCTGACTGCCAAGGCATCCACCGTATGCGCTTCTTCACTTGACCATATAACCCCAAGCAATCTGGTCATACGTCTCGAACGTGAAGACGACATTCGCCGAAAATTCGCGCTTGAACTCGCAAATTTTACCTTGACTTGAACAATCCCCAGTGAAAGAGATCATTCAGTCTACTTCTATCACATACCCAAATTTTTAAAGAACGGTTCCGGTACAAAGACCAGACATCAATGTTCGCAGCGGAACACTCATGTCTGAGCTTTCGACGATTCGGAGATGGTGGAGCCAAGGAGGATCGAACTCCTGACCTCCTGCGTGCAAAGCAGGCGCTCTCCCAGCTGAGCTATGGCCCCCTCTTTTCCAACGATTGGTGGGTCTGGGCAGATTCGAACTGCCGACCTCACCCTTATCAGGGGTGCGCTCTAACCGACTGAGCTACAGACCCATATAGGGTTGCCTAACCGTCGCTTACCAGTGAATCAAGCAATTCGTGTGGGAGCTTATGAGAAAGCCGGGATCTTCGATTAAGGAGGTGATCCAGCCGCAGGTTCCCCTACGGCTACCTTGTTACGACTTCACCCCAGTCATGAATCACTCCGTGGTAACCGTCCCCCCGAAGGTTAGACTAGCTACTTCTGGAGCAACCCACTCCCATGGTGTGACGGGCGGTGTGTACAAGGCCCGGGAACGTATTCACCGTGACATTCTGATTCACGATTACTAGCGATTCCGACTTCACGCAGTCGAGTTGCAGACTGCGATCCGGACTACGATCGGTTTTGTGGGATTAGCTCCACCTCGCGGCTTGGCAACCCTCTGTACCGACCATTGTAGCACGTGTGTAGCCCTGGCCGTAAGGGCCATGATGACTTGACGTCATCCCCACCTTCCTCCGGTTTGTCACCGGCAGTCTCCTTAGAGTGCCCGGCATAACCCGCTGGTAACTAAGGACAAGGGTTGCGCTCGTTACGGGACTTAACCCAACATCTCACGACACGAGCTGACGACAGCCATGCAGCACCTGTGTTCCGATTCCCGAAGGCACTCCCACATCTCTGCAGGATTCCGGACATGTCAAGGCCAGGTAAGGTTCTTCGCGTTGCTTCGAATTAAACCACATGCTCCACCGCTTGTGCGGGCCCCCGTCAATTCATTTGAGTTTTAACCTTGCGGCCGTACTCCCCAGGCGGTCGACTTATCGCGTTAGCTGCGCCACTAAGATCTCAAGGATCCCAACGGCTAGTCGACATCGTTTACGGCGTGGACTACCAGGGTATCTAATCCTGTTTGCTCCCCACGCTTTCGCACCTCAGTGTCAGTATCAGTCCAGGTGGTCGCCTTCGCCACTGGTGTTCCTTCCTATATCTACGCATTTCACCGCTACACAGGAAATTCCACCACCCTCTACCGTACTCTAGTCAGGCAGTTATGGATGCAGTTCCCAGGTTGAGCCCGGGGATTTCACATCCATCTTACCAAACCACCTACGCGCGCTTTACGCCCAGTAATTCCGATTAACGCTTGCACCCTTCGTATTACCGCGGCTGCTGGCACGAAGTTAGCCGGTGCTTATTCTGTTGGTAACGTCAAAACTACAAGGTATTAACTTGCAGCCCTTCCTCCCAACTTAAAGTGCTTTACAATCCGAAGACCTTCTTCACACACGCGGCATGGCTGGATCAGGCTTTCGCCCATTGTCCAATATTCCCCACTGCTGCCTCCCGTAGGAGTCTGGACCGTGTCTCAGTTCCAGTGTGACTGATCATCCTCTCAGACCAGTTACGGATCGTCGCCTAGGTGAGCCATTACCCCACCTACTAGCTAATCCGACCTAGGCTCATCTGATAGCGTGAGGTCCGAAGATCCCCCACTTTCTCCCGTAGGACGTATGCGGTATTAGCGTCCCTTTCGGAACGTTGTCCCCCACTACCAGGCAGATTCCTAGGCATTACTCACCCGTCCGCCGCTGAATCAGGGAGCAAGCTCCCTTCATCCGCTCGACTTGCATGTGTTAGGCCTGCCGCCAGCGTTCAATCTGAGCCATGATCAAACTCTTCAGTTCAATACTGATCGGGTTTTGAGAAAACCCTAAACTTGGCTCAGCAATCGCAAAAAACTCTCGAATTCACGAGTGTTACTTGTGATGCTGATAATCTTGCGATCACCAGTCTTAGCTCACAAGCACCCACACGAATTGCTTGATTCAACTTGTTAAAGAGCAGCGGTTGATTCTTTCGTCTCAACCAAGGCCGCGCATTCTACGCCAACCTCTCATTCCGTCAAGCGTTATTTTCAGAATTTTTCGTTCCTACTCAACCGCTTGCGCTTTCGATCGGCCGAAGCTTCTCGTCAGCGGGAGGCGCATTCTACAGCGTTCAAACTCGCTGTCAAGCACCTCGGCGATCTTCCTTTTCGGCCCGCTGCCGGAGCAGTTATTGAACCGAAAGGCGGCAAGTGAAGCACCTGCCTGACCACCACCCCCAATTTCGAATCCACTTAAGTGCTTGATTTTCAAGCTCTTTCAGCGCTTCGTCGCTGGGAGTGGTGCGCATTATAGGGACTTCAGAATGCCCGTCAACGACTTTTTGAAACTTTTCTGAAAAACCTGTCCGATCGATCAATTGGTGACCAGCGAAGCCCCACTGGCCAGGCGTTCCTGGCGCAGCAGGAAGCAGCCGGTGAGGAAGCCGACCAGGCACAGCGCAGCCACATAGTAAGCGGGGCCCATGGGGTCTTCCTTCATCAGCAGCGCCACCACCATCGGCGTCAGGCCACCGAAGATCGCGTAGGACAGGTTGTAGGAGAAGGACAGGCCGCTGAAGCGCACCACCGCCGGGAACGCCTTGACCATGACGTAGGGCACGGCGCCGACGATGCCGACGCACAGGCCGGTCAGTGCATATAAAGAGAAGAGCCAGTCCGGATGGGTCTTCAGGCTGCTGTAGAAGATCCACGAGGTCACGCCCAGCAGCAGGCTGCCGCCGATGAAGGTACGGCCCCCGCCGATGCGGTCGACGATGCGCCCGGCGAGGATGCAGCCGCCGGTGAGGAAGATGATCGCCAGGCTGTTGGCCTTGAGCGCGGTGGCCGCCGGCACGCCGTAGACGCTCTGCAGTACCGAGGGCGTCATGAGGATGACCACGACGATGGCCGCCGACAGCAGCCAGGTGAGCAGCATGGAGATGGCCACCGCCGGACGGTGCTCGCGCACCACCACGCCCAGGGGCACCTCGTCGGCCAGTTGCTTGCGTTGCTGCAGTTCGGCGAACACCGGGGTCTCGTGCAGCCAGCGGCGCAGGTAGACGGAGAACAGGCCGAAGATGCCGCCGAGCAGGAAGGGGATGCGCCAGGCGTAGGCCAACACTTCCTCGGTGCTATAGAAGCTGTTGATCACCGTGGCCATCAGCGAGCCGATGAGGATGCCCGCGGTCAGCCCCGCGGTGAGGGTGCCGCAGGCGAAGCCGACGTTGCGCGAAGGCACGTGTTCGGAAACGAACACCCAGGCCCCGGGCACCTCGCCGCCGATGGCCGCGCCCTGCACCACGCGCAGCAGCAACAGCGCCAGCGGCGCCCAGATGCCGATCTGCTCGTAGGTGGGCAGCACGCCCATGAGCAGGGTCGGGACGGACATCATGAAGATGCTCAGGGTGAACATCTTCTTGCGCCCGAGCAGGTCGCCGAAGTGCGCCATGACGATGCCGCCCAGCGGCCGCGCCAGGTAGCCGGCGGCGAACAGGCCGAAGGTCTGCAGCTGGCGCAGCCATTCGGGCATGTCGGCGGGGAAGAACAGCTTGCCCACCACGGTGGCGAAGAAGACGAAGATGATGAAGTCGTAGAACTCCAGGGCGCCGCCCAGGGCGGAGAGGGACAGTGTCTTGTAGTCGCTGCGGGTGAGCGGACGGGCGGCTGGGGTATTCGCAGAAGGCATGCAAGGTTTCTCGGCAGGTTGGCGGCGCTGACACGGGATCGCGAACGGCGAACCATGGCAAATGGATACTCGTCAGCGCAACATTGTTATGGGGAATTCTGCGGTCGCTGCCGCAGGCCGGCCTCTATATAATGCCCAAGCCATGTGCGCGGGGCCGATCAGAAAGTTGTCCCAAGTTTCTGTAGGAAGCAACACAAAACAGGACTCTTGGGAGAGCTTTTCCTTTCGTACCTTGAATCGAGACCGTCGGGGCAAGAGGCCCTTACCTATGATCGAGCTTGAACAAGAAGACCCCATCCCGCAGGGCGACCTGGCACTGCAGATAACCGCGCTGCCGCGCGAGACCAACGGTTTCGGCGATATCTTCGGCGGCTGGCTGGTGTCGCAGATGGACCTGGCCGGCACCGCCATGGCCAGCCGCATCGCCGCCGGCCGCGTGGCCACGGTGGCGATCGACCGCATGGCCTTCCTGGTGCCGGTGGCGGTGGGCGCGCAGCTGTCCTTCTATACCCAGACGCTGGAGGTCGGGCGCAGCTCGATCCGCATGCTGGTGGAGGTGTGGAGCGACGATCCGCTGTCCAGCGAGTGGCGCAAGGTCACCGAGGCGGTGTTCGTGTTCGTGGCCATCGATGGCAGCGGGCGGACTAGGCCGGTGCCGCCGCGGCGGGGGTGAGGGACAGTCCTCTTTGGCTGGAAGCAGCTCGGAGTGGTGACGAGTCCTGCGCTCCCTGATATCGCTTTTCCCTCTCCCCAGCCCTCTCCCTGAAGGGAGAGGGGGCCAGTCCGTGCCAGACCAGAGGCCGGATTCAGCCGGTTACTTCCTTATCGCTCCCACCCATATGAAGAAAAAGGCGCCAACTCGTGGCGCCCTTCCCTATTCCTGCTTGGAACTCACGCCCGCATCGGCTTGCCCCGCACCGGTGCGCCGTTGGCCTTGTAGTAGTCCGCGGTGCTGCGCGGCAGCGGCTGGCGGCCGCGGATACGGTCGGCGATCTTCTCGGCGATCATGATGGTGGTGGCGTTGAGGTTGCCGGTGATGATCAGCGGCATGATCGACGCATCCACCACGCGCAGCCCTTCCATGCCGTGCACGCGGCCCTGGCCGTCGACCACCGCCATGTCGTCCTCGCCCATCTTGCACGAGCAGGAGGGGTGGAAGGCGGTTTCGGCGTGTTCGCGGACGAAGGCGTCCAGTTCGGCGTCGCTCTTCTTGTCCAGGCCCGGGCTCAGTTCGCGGCCGCGGTAGGCGTCCAGCGCCGGCTGCGCCATGATCTCGCGGGTGACGCGGATGGCGTCGCGGAACTCCTGCCAGTCCTGCTCGCTGGACATGTAGTTGAAGAGGATGCTCGGGTGCTTGCGCGGGTCGCGCGAGGTCAGCTGGATCCGCCCGCGGCTGGGCGAGCGCATGGAGCCGACGTGGGCCTGGAAGCCGTGCTCCTTCACCGCGTTGCTGCCATTGTAGTTAATCGCCACCGGCAGGAAGTGGTACTGGATATTCGGCCATTCGAACTCGTCGCGGGTGCGGATGAAGCCGCCGGCCTCGAACTGGTTGCTGGCGCCCAGGCCGCTGCCGAGGAACATCCACTCGGCGCCGATCTGCGGCTGGTTCCACCACTGCAGCGCCGGGTACAGCGACACCGGCTGCTTGCAGGCGTACTGCAGGTACATCTCCAGGTGGTCCTGGAGGTTCTGGCCGACGCCCGGCAGGTCGTGCACCACCTCGATGCCCAGGTCGCGCAACACGGGCGCCGGGCCGACGCCGGAACGCTGCAGCAGTTGCGGCGAGGCGATGGCCCCGGAGCACACCAGCACTTCGCGGCGCGCGCGCACTTCCTTCGGCGTATTGTCGTCCCCCTGCAGGTAGCTGGCGCCGATGGCGCGCTTGCCGCTGAACAGGATGCGGTCGGTCAGGGCGTGGGTGACGATGGTCAGGTTGGCGCGTTCGCGGGCCTGGTCCAGGTAGCCGCGCGCGGTGCTGGCGCGACGGCCCTGGGGCGTCACGGTGCGGTCCATGGGGCCGAAGCCTTCCTGCTGGTAGCCGTTGAGGTCCTCGGTACGCGGGTAGCCGGCCTGCACGCCGGCCTCGACCATGGCGTGGAACAACGGGTTGTTGCCGGCCTTGGGCGTGGTCACGCTGACCGGGCCGTCGCCGCCGTGGTAGTCGTTGGGGCCGATGTCGCGGGTCTCGGCCTTGCGGAAGTACGGCAGGCAGTCGAGGTAGGCCCAGTCCTCCAGGCTCTTCTCTTTCGCCCAGCCGTCGAAGTCCATGGCATTGCCGCGGATGTAGCACATGCCGTTGATCAGCGAGGAGCCGCCCAGGCCCTTGCCGCGCCCGCATTCCATGCGGCGGTTGTTCATGTGCGGCTCGGGGTCGGTGAGGTAGGCCCAGTTGTAGCGGCGGCCCTGCAGCGGGTAGGCCAGCGCGGCGGGCATCTGGGTGCGGAAGTCGGCGCGGTAGTCCGGGCCGCCGGCCTCGAGCAGCAGCACGCTGACGTCCGGGTCCTCGGTCAGGCGGGTGGCGAGGACGTTACCGGCGGAACCGGCGCCGATGATGATGTAGTCATATTCCTGGGTCATGCAGGCCTACCTCTTTTTCTGGGCACGACACCGCCCGCGACGCTGGGCGCGCCGGTGTCTGAAGGTCGGAATGGCCGGTCGCTCCGGCGACCGGCCGCTCAGGGCTCGATCGCGGTGGTCAGAACACCGAGGCGTAGTCGCCCAGCTCCACCTGCACGGACTTGATGCGAGTGTAATGAGCCAGGGTGGTCAGACCGTTCTCGCGACCGACGCCGGATTGCTTGTAGCCGCCCACCGGCATTTCCGCCGGCGACTCGCCCCAGGTGTTGATCCAGCAGATGCCCGCCTCCAGGCGGTGGATCACCCGGTGGGCGCGGGCCAGGTCCTGGGTGACGACGCCGGCGGCCAGGCCGTACTCGGTGTCGTTGGCGCGGCGGATGACTTCTTCCTCGCTGTCGTAGACGAGGATGCTCATCACCGGGCCGAAGATTTCCTCGCGGACGATGGTCATGTCGTCGCGGCAGTCGGTGAACACGGTGGGGGCGACGTAGGCGCCCTTGGCGAATTCGCCTTCGGTGACGCGCTCGCCGCCGCACAGCAGGCGGGCCTTCTGGTCCTTGCCGGCCTGGATGTAGCCGAGCACGCTCTCCATGTGCGCGAAGCTCACCAGCGGGCCGAAGTTGGTGTTCGCATCCTGCGGGCTGCCCAGGCGGATGCGCTTCACGCGCTCCAGCACCTTCTCCTCGAAGCGCGCCTGCAGGCCGCGCGGGACGAACACCCGGGTGCCGTTGGTGCAGACCTGGCCGGAGCTGAAGAAGTTGGCCATGACGGCGATGTCGGCGGCGCGGTCGAGGTTGGCGTCGTCGAAGATGATCAGCGGCGACTTGCCGCCCAGCTCCATGGTGACTTCCTTGAGCGAGGAGCTGGAGGCGCTGGCCATGACCTTCTTGCCGGTGGAGGTGCCGCCGGTGAAGGAGATCTTCTCGATCAGCGGGTGCTCGGTCAGCCACTGGCCGACCTCGCGGCCGCTGCCGGTTAGGACGTTGAACACGCCATCGGGCAGGCCGGCCTCGGTGTAGATCTCGGCGAGCTTGAGCACGCTCAGCGGGGTGACTTCGCTGGGCTTGAAGATCATCGCGTTACCCGCGGCCAGGGCCGGGGCGGATTTCCACAGGGCGATCTGGATCGGGTAGTTCCAGGCGCCGATGCCGGCGACCACGCCCAGCGGCTCGCGGCGGGTGTAGACGAAGCTGGTCTCGCGCAGCGGGATCTGCTCGCCCTCGATGGCCGGCACCAGGCCGGCGTAGTACTCGAGCACGTCGGTGCCGGTGACGATGTCGACGTAACGCGTCTCGGCCAGCGGCTTGCCGGTGTCCAGGGTTTCCAGTTCGGCCAGCTCGTCGTTGCGCTGGCGGAGGATTTCCACGGCGCGGCGCAGGATGCGCGAGCGCTGCATGGCGGTCATCGCCGCCCACACCTTCTGGCCTTCGACGGCGCTGGCGACGGCGCGCTCGACGTCTTCCTTCGAAGCCCGCTGCACCAGGGCGAGGACCTCCCCGTTGGCCGGGTTGACGGTCTCGAAGGTGGCGCCACTGGTGGCCTCCACGTAGCGGCCGCCAATGTAGAGCTTCTGAACGTCGAATCGAGCCATGGGTCGGTTGTCCTCTCTTATGGTTTCAGCACGTAAGGCCGCGCCCGCTATCCGGTGCGCTTGGCCAGTTGTTGGTCGAGATAGTCGTAGGCGATAGCCAGCGCCTGCTCGGTGTCGAAGGCGTCGCCCGAAAGCGCGCCGCGCAGCCACAGGCCGTCGATCAGCGCGGCCAGGCCACGGGCGGCGCTGCGCGCCTGGCCCAGCGGCAGCTCGCGGCGGAACTGCCAGCACAGGTTGGAATACAGCCTGTGGTCGTTGATCCGCTGCAGCCGGCGCAGGGACGGCTGGTGCATGCTGCTGGCCCAGAACGCCAGCCAGGTCTTCATGGCCGGGCCGTTGACCTGGCTGTTGTCGAAGTTGCCGGCGACGATCGCCCGCAGGTGGGCGCGCGGATCGTCGGTTCGCAGGCTAGCGCGGCGTTCGCGCACGGCCTTGCTCAAAGCCGACATCAGATGCCGCATCGTCGCCTCCAGGAGGCCGTTCTTGTCCTGGAAGTAGTGGCTGATGATGCCGTTGGAGACCCCCGCCAGGCGGGCGATCAGGGCGATGCTGGCGTCGCTCATGCCGACCTGGTCCACGGCCTCGAGGGTGGCGTGGATCAGTTGCGAACGGCGAATCGGCTGCATACCGACCTTGGGCATTGGTTTCTCTCCTCACGCGGGACGTGGCTGTGCCGTCCGGCGTCAATGTGGGCCAGTCTATTTTGTTTTTATTGAACGTTCAATCAACTAAGAATAAGCTGCGCTCCGTGAACCCTCCCGAGCCCTTGCGTGCAAGCGGGCCCGAGCCGTTCATCACCGCGCCGCTCTCCAATGGCCAAGGATCGCAGAATCCCGGCCGGAAGTGTCGCGGCGGCAATGCTGTGTCTGTGGTTCGCGGCCCGTCGCCGTGCCTCGCGCACTGTCGCCGGCCGCCATGCGTTCACTGCCATGGGGTCCCCCTGAAAAATGAGTTCTGCTTCGCCAAGAAAAACAAACGAGCAGGCCCGTCTGAACCCGATCGTGTTCTTCGGCTCCACCGCCCTGATCCTGGTTCTGACCGCCATCCTGATCTTCTTCCCGGACAGCGCCGGCGCCGCCCTGGCCCGTACCCAGGCCTGGCTGTCGCACAGCTTCGGCTGGTACTACATGCTGGCCATCGGGGCCTACCTGTTCTTCGTCGCCTGGGTCGCTTTCTCACGCTATGGCACGCTGAAGCTCGGCGCCGACCATGAGAAGCCCGACTTCAGCTACGGCGCCTGGGCCGGCATGCTGTTCTCCTCGGGGATCGGCATCTCGCTGCTGTACTTCGCCGCCTCCGAGCCCATCGACCACCTCTACCACCCGCCCGAGGGTGTCGCCGGCAGCCCGCAGGCGGCGCGCCAGGCGTTGCAGCTGACCTTCCTGCACTGGGGCCTGCACGGCTGGGCGATCTACGCCCTGGTCGGCCTGGCCGTGGGCTACTTCGCCTATCGCCACCGCCAGCCGCTGGCGTTGCGCTCGGCGCTGCTGCCGATCCTCGGCGAGCGCTGGGTGAAGGGCGGCGCCGGCCACGCGGTGGATATCTTCGGCATCTTCGTCACCCTGCTCGGGCTGGTCACCAACCTGGGGATAGGCGCGCTGCAGGTGTCCTCCGGCCTGGAGTACCTGGCCGGCATGGAACATTCGAAGACCACGCTGCTGATCGTGCTGCTGGTGATGAGCCTGGTGGCCACCCTGGCGGCGGTCTCGGGCATCGAGAAGGGCATCCGCCGGCTGTCCAACCTGAACATCGTGCTGTTCAGCTCGCTGCTGGTGTTCGTGCTGGTCTGCGGTTCCACCCTGGAGCTGCTCAACGGCTTCGTGCAGAACCTGGGCGACTACCTCAACGGCCTGGTCCTCAAGACCTTCGACCTCTACGTCTACACCGGCGGCAGCGCCGCCAGGAGCGAGGAATGGCTGGGCCTGTGGACGCTGTTCTACTGGGCCTGGTGGATTTCCTGGGCGCCCTTCGTGGGCATGTTCGTGGCGCGCATCTCCCGCGGGCGCACGGTGCGCGAGCTGGTCTGCGGCGTGCTGTTGATCCCCCTGGGCTTCACCCTGGCCTGGCTCTCGGTATTCGGCAACAGCGCCCTGGACCTGGTGATGAACCACGGCGCCGCCGACCTCGGCAAGGCCGCCCTGGAGCAGCCGTCGATGTCGATCTACCTGCTGCTGGAGCACTACCCCTTCGCCAAGGTGGTGATCGGCGTGTCGATCTTCGTCGGCTTCGTGCTCTTCCTCACCCCGGCGGACTCCGGCTCGGTGATGCTGGCCAACCTGTCCCGCGAGGGCGGCGACCTGGACGAGGACGCGCCGAACTGGCTGCGCATCCTCTGGTCGGCGATCGTCACCCTGGTGACCATCGGCCTGCTGTTCGCCGGCAACTTCACCGCCATGCAGACGGTGGTGGTGCTGGCCGGCCTGCCCTTCTCGGCGGTGCTGATCCTGTTCATGTTCGGCCTGCACAAGGCCATGCGCGCCGACTACGAGCGGTTGCACGGCCCGCGGCCGGAAGCCGGCGGCGAGCTGGCCGCCGGCTGATCCACGGCTCCCCGGTGACGTCCCGCCCGACGCCACCCGCCTGCCCCGGCAGGCCCTTTCGCCCGGCCCTCGCGCCGGGCTTTCTTTTTGCCCGGCTCTTCGTAGGAGCGAGCTTGCTCGCGAATGGGCGGGGTTCGCGAGCAAGCTCGCTCCTACGAAAAGCGTCCACGGGCACGGGGCTGCTATGGTTTCTGGCGAACCCCGCTGGAGAACCCCATGAACGATCATCCCCTGTGGCAAGCCCTGGGCCGGCACTGGAAATGGATCGCCCTGCGCGGCATCGCCGCCGTGCTGTTCGGCGTCCTCGCCATCGCCTGGCCGGGCATCGCCCTCACCGTGCTGGTCATCGTCTGGGGCGCCTACGCCTTCGTCGATGGCGTCTTCACCCTGATCGCCGCGGCCAGCATGCGCGAGTCGCAACGGCCGATCTGGCCGCTGTGGCTGGTCGGTGCCCTGGGCGTGCTGGCCGGGCTGGTGGCCTTCTTCTGGCCGGCGCTGACGGCGCTGGGCCTGCTGATGCTGATCGCCGGCTGGGCGCTGGCCACCGGCGTGCTGCAGATCGTCGCCGCCTTCCGCCTGCGCAAGAGCCTGGCCAACGAATGGTGGCTGGGCCTGTCGGGGGCGCTGTCGGTGCTGTTCGGCGTGCTGATGATCGCCAACCCCGGCGCCGGCGCGGTGGCGGTGGTCTGGGTGATCGGCGCCTATGCGCTGTTCTTCGGCGTGCTGCTGATCCTGCTCGCGCTGCGCCTGCGCAAGACCTCGACCTTCGATGCCTGAAGCGCGCGACTGGTGCCTGTGGCGGCTGGACGACAACGGCAACCGCTTCGTCGTGCGCCGCGGCCTGAGCCGCGACGAGGCCGAGGCCCTGGCCCTGGAGTACCAGGGCCGCGGGCACAAGCAGACCTACTGGGCCGAGCGCGAGGAAAAGCCCCCGGGCTCTTCGTAGGATCGAGGGGGGCGCCTACGAAAGCGGAAGTTTCCAGGCTTTGCGCAGGGCCTTCAGGGCCTCGGCGATACGCGCCTCGGGCACGGCGGCGAAGCCCATGACCAGGCCGGCGCGCTCGTCTTCGGGCTCCGTCGATTCGGGCAGCCAGTAGTCGCTCAGCGCGTTGACCTCCACCCCGGCCTGCAGCGCGCGCTCCACCAGCCAGCGCTCGCGCTCGCGGCTTTCCACCCGCACGCACAGGTGCAGCCCCGCCTCCACCGGCGGCATGGGCGCGCAGCCGGGCACCTCGGGCCAACCGCGCAGCAGGGCGTCGCGCCGGGCCCGGGCGGCCCGGCGCATGCGCCGTACGTGGCGCTGGAAGTGGCCTTCGGCGATGAAGTCGGCCATCACCCGCTGGGTGCCGACCTCCGAATGCCGCACGTCGAGGGCGCGGCGGCGGGCGAAGGCCTCGGCCAGGGCCGGCGGCACCACCAGGTAGCCCAGGCGCAGGGCGGGAAAGGCGATCTTGCAGAAGGTGCCGACGTAGAGCACGCGCTGCTGGCGGTCGAGCGCCGCCAGGGGCATCAGCGGGGTGCCGGCGTAGCGGTACTCGCCGTCGTAGTCGTCCTCGACTATCCAGCCGCCGCTGCGCTCGGCCCACTCCAGCAGCGCCAGGCGCCGCGCCAGCGACAGGGTGACGCCGGTGGGGTACTGGTGCGAGGGGGTGAGGTAGACCAGCCGGCAGTCCGGCAGCTCGCGCAGTTGCTCGGTGCGCAGGCCCTCGGCGTCCACCGCCACCCCGTGCAGGTGCGCGCCGGCGGTGGCGAAGGCATGGCCGGCGGCGCGGTAGCCGGGGTTCTCGATGGCCACGTGGTCGCCCGCGGCGAGCAGCACCTGGGCGCACAGGGCGATGGCCTGCTGCGCGTCGCTGGTGACTATCACCTGCCCCGCCTCGCAATGCAGGCCACGCGCGCTACGCAGGTAGGCGGCGATCAGCTCGCGCAGGCGCCATTCGCCGGCGGCGTCGCCGTAGCCCAGGCAGTCCGCCGGCGGGTCGCGCCAGAAGCGCGCCTGCAGGCGCGCCCAGGTCTCGAAGGGGAACAGGTCGAAGGCCGGCACGCCGACGCGGAAGGCCCTGGGCGCACCGCTCGGCGGCCTGGGCAGGTGGTGCCGCTGCAAGCGCTCCAGCGCCGCCACCTCGGGCACCTTGCCCGGTTGCGGGGCGGGCGCGCTGCGCGGCTGCACGCGTTCGGCGACGTAGGTGCCATCGCCGGTGTGGCCTTCGATGTAGCCCTCGGCGTAGAGCTGCTCGTAGGCGCGCACCACGGTGTTGCGCGACACCCCCAGGGCGGCGGCCAGGTCGCGGCTGGCCGGCAGCCGCGAGCGCGCGCCGAGGCGGCCGTCGAGGATGCGTTCGTGCAGCGCCTGGAACAGCTGCTGGCCCAGCCCCCTGGCAGGGTCCAGGCGGATGCCGGACGGGTCGAAAGGCAGCGGGGCGTTCATGGCAGGCTCCGGAAATGGCTCCTCGAATTGGACCATGAATGGCTCTTTAGCGGAACCAATTCCCGCTCTAGTCTGGAACCAGACCCCAAGGACAAAGGCCACCCCATGACCGCACCGCTCGAGATCGCCTCCGTCACCGCCGACGACCATGCCGCCTGGCTGCCGCTCTGGCAGGGCTACCAGCGTTTCTACAAGACCGTGATCGACGAAGCCACCAGCGCCCTGACCTGGCAGCGCTTCCTCGACCCCGCCGAACCCATGCACGCGGCGCTGGCCTGGCGCGACGGCAAGGCCATCGGCATGGTCCACTACATCTTCCACCGCTCCTGCTGGACCCAGGGCGACTATGTCTACCTGCAGGACCTCTACGTCGCCGAAGGCCTGCGCGGCGGCGGCATCGGCCGCGAGCTGATCGAGCACGTCTACGCCATGGCGCGCGCCGCCGGCGCCTCGCGGGTGCACTGGCTGACCCACGAGACCAACACCGACGCCATGCACCTGTACGACCGGATCGCCGACCGCTCCGGCTTCGTCCAATACCGCAAGATCCTCTGATCGGAGCACCGCCATGACCGACACCCAACCCGCCCTGCACTGGCAGCCGGTGCCCGCCCCGGCCCGGGAAACCCTGGAAGGCCGCTACCTGGCCCTGGAGCCGCTGGACGCCGCGCGCCACGGCGACGACCTGTGGGAAGCCCTGCAGGGCCCGGAATCCGACCCCGTGCTGTGGGACTACCTGCCCTACGGCCCCTTCCCCGAGCGCGCCGCCTTCGACGCCTGGATCGCCGGCAACGCCGCCAGCGCCGACCCGCAGTTCTACGCCGTGCGCGAGCGCAACAGCGGCCGCGTCACCGGCCTGCTGAGCTTCCTGCGCATCACCCCGAAGGACGGGGTGATCGAGATCGGCCACATCGCCTTCGGCCGCGTCATGCAACGCAGCCCGGCCTCCACCGAGGCGGTCTACCTGCTGGCCAGGCGCGCCTTCGAGCTGGGCTACCGGCGCCTGGAGTGGAAGTGCAACGCGCTGAACGCGCGCTCCATGCGCGCCGCCGAGCGCCTGGGCTTCGTCTACGAGGGCACCTTCCGCCAGCACATGGTGGTCAAGGACCACAACCGCGACAGCGCCTGGTTCTCCATCCTCGACAGCGAATGGCCGGTGCGCCAGGCAGCCTTCGAGGCCTGGCTCGACGCGGCCAACTTCGACGCGCAGGGGCGCCAGCGGCGCAGCCTGGAAAGCCTGCGCCAAGGCTGAAAAAAGCCGTTTCGGGGAACTGCCCGGCCGCCGGGGGATCGGTGATACTGAATCCTTTCCCCTTGCAGTGCCGGAGGCCCCCATGAGCAGCCCCTACATCACCCCCCGCGTCGAACAGACGACCATCGACGAGCTGCCCTGCTGGCGCATCCACACCGAGTTCGGCGAGGCGCTGATCGCCCAGCAGGGCGCCCAGCTGCTCAGCTACCAGCCCCACGAACAGCCGCCGCTGGTGTGGCTCAGCGAGCAGGCCGGGTACAAGCGCGGCCAGTCCCTGCGCGGCGGCGTGCCGGTGTGCTGGCCCTGGTTCGGCGACCTGGCGCGCAACCCGGTGCAGGTGCGCACCGAATACGAGGGCGACAAGCCGCCGGCCCACGGCCTGGTGCGCGGCATCGACTGGCAACTGGACGACATCGCCGACGAACAGGGCGCGCTGGCCGTGCACTGGAAGCTCGACGCCCGCCAGGGCCTGCCGGGCTGGGCCCATTGCGCCGAACTGAGCCTGGTGATGCGCTTCGGCGAGCGCCTGGCCCTGGAACTGACCACCCGCAACCTCGGCGACAAGCCGCTGGCCCTGAGCCAGGCGCTGCACACCTACTTCGCCGTCAGCGACGCCCGCCAGCTCAGCGTCGACGGCCTGCAGGGCTGCCGCTACATCGAGACGCTGGAGAACTGGGAGGAACGCCGCCAGGACGGCGTGGTGCGCATCCAGGGCGAGACCGACCGCATCTACCTGGACGTCGACCGCCCCCTGGTGATCCGCGACCCACAGTGGAACCGCGGCATCCACATCCAGGCCAGCCACTCGCGCTCGGCGGTGCTGTGGAACCCCTGGATCGACAAGGCCCAGCGCCTCTCGCAGTTCGCCGACGACGCCTGGCAGCGCATGCTGTGCATCGAGACGGCGCGGGTCTGGGACGACGTGCTGAGCGTGGCGCCGGGGCGTAGCGAGACGATGGCGGTGGAAATCTGGAGCGAGGGGCTGGAGGGTTAGGCTGCGCGTCTTTTCGTAGGAGCGAGCTTGCTCGCGAACGGTGTTTCCCGGCGGCTCTGGTGTGTTGGGTTGACTCCGTTCCCTCTCCCCAGCCCTCTCCCTGAAGGGAGAGGGGGCTTGTCCGTGCCGAGAGAAGGCATGGTTTCAGCCGAAAGCGCCGGGGCTGCCGGCTAACTCAGGAATACCCACCCACGCCGAACGGTCCCCTCTCCCTTCAGGGAGAGGGTTAGGGAGAGGGCGCTCTTCAGGCCAAGCACCGAACCGGGTTCGCGAGCAAGCTCGCTCCTAAGAAGAGCAAGGCACGCTACAGATCACTCTCCTGCACCGCCCGCACCTTGGCCTCGTCCATGGCGTAGGCGGCGTCGGCCATCTCGTTGCTGACCTTCTCCACCTTCAGCTTGCCGGTCACCCACAGCGGGCTGTAGATGTCGTCGATCTTCATGCCCTTGGGGTAGCGCACCAGCACGATCTGGTTCGGCGGCGGCGGCGGCACGTGGATGCAGGCGCCCGGGTAGGGCACCAGGAAGAACTCGGTGACGCGGCCCCTGGCGTCGTTCTCCAGCGGCACCGGGTAGCCGCCCAGGCGGATCTGCTTGCCATCCAGCGCGGCGACCGTCCTGGTCGAGAACATCACCTGCGGCAGCTTGCCCTTCTGCTTCAGGCCACCTTGCTTCTGGGTGAAGGTGCCGGCGGCTTCCGGGCTGTTGTGGTCGATCTCGGGCATTTCCTCCAGCGCCTTGCGGTCGCTGGGCGGCATCAGTTGCAGCCAGTCGGTTTCCGGGATGTCGGCGGCATGGGCCAGGCCGGTGAGCAGCGCGAGGCTGCAGGCGAGCAGGGTACGGCGCATGGATGGGCTCTCGGGCGCCGGCAGCAGGCGCCCACGCAACGGGAAGACGGCGAAGACCTTCGCCGCCCGCCCTGGCCGGGCGAGCGGGAATCGGCGCACATTCTTGGGGATCGCCGGGCAAATGACCAGCGCGAGGCGCTACCCGGCGTACGACGGGTGGATCAGCTCTTCTTCACGATGCCGTAGATCACCAGCAGGATCACCGCGCCGACCACCGCGCCGATGAAGCCGGCGGCCTGCCCGGCCTGGTAGATGCCCACGGCCTGGCCGCCGTAGGTGGCCAGCAGCGAGCCGCCGATGCCGATCAGGATGGTCATGATCCAGCCCATGCTGTCGTCCCCTGGCTTCAGGAAACGAGCGATGAGGCCGACGATCAGGCCGATGACGATGGTTCCGATTAAACCCATGGTTTTCCCTCCTGTGGATGGACGCGCCAACCGGCGCGCCCTTTGTCTGACAGTGTAGGAAAGCCTGGCGTTCCGCGCGGCCGCCCGCCATGAGGGACGGGCGACCGGGGTTGTCAGCCCTTGCCGATAAGGGCTTCGACTTCGCCGATGCGCGCCTTCAGGGTGGCCAGGTCCTTGCTGCGCAGGGTGGCGTGGCCGACCTTGCGCCCGGCCTTGAAGGCCTTGCCGTAGTGGTGCAGGTGGCAGTCGGCGATGGCCAGCACCTTGTCCACCGGCGGCACTTCGCCGATGAAGTTGAGCATGGCGCTCTCGCCCACCTTGGCGGTGGAGCCCAGCGGCAGGCCGGCGACGGCCCGCAGGTGGTTCTCGAACTGGCTGCACTCGGAGCCTTCGATGGTCCAGTGCCCGGAGTTGTGCACGCGCGGGGCGATCTCGTTGGCCTTCAGGCCGCCGTCCACCTCGAAGAACTCGAAGGCCAGCACGCCGACGTAGTCCAGCTTGTCCAGCACGCGACCGACGTAGTCCTCGGCCAGAGCCTGCAGCGGATGCTCGCTGCTGGCCACGGACAGGCGCAGGATGCCGTTCTCGTGGGTGTTGTGCACCAGCGGGTAGAAGCGCGTCTCGCCGTCGCGGGCGCGCACCGCTACCAGCGAGACTTCGCCGGTGAAGGGCACGAAGCCTTCCAGGATGCAGGGCACGCTGCCCAGTTCGGCGAAGGCGCCGGCCACGTCCGCGGGCTTGCGCAGGACCTTCTGGCCCTTGCCGTCATAGCCCAGGGTGCGCGTCTTGAGCACCGCCGGCAGGCCGATGCTGGCCGCGGCGGCGTCGAGGTCGGCCTGGGACTGGATGTCGGCGAAGGCCGGGGTGGGAATGCCCAGGTCCTTGAACATCGACTTCTCGAACCAGCGATCACGGGCGATGCGCAGCGCCTCGGCGCTGGGGTAGACCGGCACGAACTGCGAGAGGAAGGCCACGGTCTCGGCCGGCACGCTCTCGAACTCGAAGGTCACCAGGTCCACTTCGTCGGCCAGCTGGCGCAGGTGGTCCTGGTCGCTGTAGTCCGCGCGGATGTGCTCGCCCAGGGCCTGGGCGCAGGCGTCCGGCGCCGGGTCGAGGAAGGCGAAGTCCATGCCCAGCGGGGTGCCCGCCAGGGACAGCATGCGGCCCAGCTGGCCGCCACCGATGACACCGATCTTCATGGTTCTGCTCAGGCCTCGCGGGGGTCGGGGTTGTCCAGCACCGAGGTGGTCTGCTCGGTGCGGAAGCGCTTGAGCGCGTCGTGGTACTGCGGGTGCTTGCCGCCGAGGATGCTCGCCGCCAGCAGCGCGGCGTTGATGGCGCCGGCCTTGCCGATGGCCAGGGTGGCGACCGGCACGCCGCCGGGCATCTGCACGATCGACAGCAGCGAATCGACGCCCGAGAGCATGGACGACTGCACCGGCACGCCGAGCACCGGCAGGTGCGTCTTGGCCGCGCACATGCCCGGCAGGTGGGCGGCGCCGCCGGCACCGGCGATGATCACCTCGATGCCGCGGCCTTCGGCCTCTTCGGCGTACTGGAACAGCAGGTCCGGGGTGCGGTGGGCGGAAACCACCTTCACTTCATGGGGGATGCCCAGCTTGTCCAGCATGTCCGCGGTGTGACTAAGGGTGCTCCAGTCGGACTTGGAGCCCATGATCACGCCAACCAGTACGCTCATCGTCGTGCCTCTTGGTGGTGCGCGTGCTGCGCGTCAAAAACCAACAAGCCACGCATTCCGGTCCCGGGCGTGGCTTGTACATGGACGAACCGACGAGCGGGGCCGGTTCGGAGGCGGCGCAGTATACCGCAAGGCCGCGCCGTTCGTGGAGTCCGTGCGCGGGCCGTTGGGCAGGTGCTACCAAGGGATGAGGCGAGCGGCCCTTGCTCCAGCTCAATATCGCCTAGGCTCAAGGGTTCAGACTGATGCAACCCGCGGCGCAGACAGGCTTTCGCCCGCCCCCGTTCGTTTGCACAAGGAGAGCTTCGTCATGTCCTCGACACTGCCCCAGACCATGAAAGCCGCAGTGGTGCACGCCTTCGGCGCGCCGCTGCGCCTGGAGGAAGTGAAGGTGCCGCTGCCCGGCCCCGGCCAGATCCTGGTGAAGATCGAGGCCTCCGGCGTCTGCCACACCGACCTGCACGCCGCCGAGGGCGACTGGCCGGTGAAGCCGAGCCTGCCGTTCATTCCCGGCCACGAGGGCGTCGGCTACGTCGCCGCGGTGGGCGCCGGGGTGACCCGGGTGAAGGAAGGCGACCGCGTCGGCGTGCCCTGGCTGTACACCGCCTGCGGCTGCTGCGAGCACTGCCTGACCGGCTGGGAAACCCTCTGCACGCACCAGCAGAACACCGGCTACTCGGTGAACGGCGGCTACGCCGAATACGTGCTGGCGGACCCGAACTTCGTCGGCATCCTGCCCAAGGGCGTCGGCTTCACCGAGATCGCCCCGATCCTCTGCGCGGGCGTCACCGTGTACAAGGGCCTGAAGGAAACCAAGGCGCGCCCCGGCCAGTGGGTGGCCATCTCCGGCATCGGCGGCCTGGGCCACGTCGCGGTGCAGTACGCCAAGGCCATGGGCCTGCACGTGGCGGCGGTGGACGTGGACGACGCCAAGCTGGAGCTGGCGCGCAAACTGGGCGCCAGCCTGACCATCAACGCGAAGCAGGAAAACCCGGTGGAAGTGGTCCAGCGCGACATCGGCGGCGCCCACGGCGTGCTGGTGACGGCGGTGTCCAACAGCGCCTTCGGCCAGGGCATCGGCATGGCCCGCCGCGGCGGCACCGTGTCCCTGGTCGGCCTGCCGCCGGGCGACTTCCCCACGCCAATCTTCGACGTGGTGCTCAAGGGCCTGCACATCACCGGCTCCATCGTCGGCACCCGCGCCGACCTGCAGGAGGCGCTGGACTTCGCCGGCGAGGGGCTGGTGAAGGCGACGGTGAGCGCCGGCAAGCTGGAGGACATCAACGGCATCTTCGACAAGATGCGCGCCGGGCAGATCGAGGGGCGGATTGTGGTGGAGATGTAAGTCTGCCGAGCTTGTAGAAGCGAGCTTGCTCGCGAACGGTGTTTCCCGGCGGCTCTGGTGTGTTGAGGTGACTCCGCTCCCTCTCCCCAGCCCTCTCCCTGAAGGGAGAGGGGGCTTGTCCGTGCCGAGAGAAGGCATGGTTTCAACCGGAACCTTCAGTGCTGCCGGCTGACTCCAAAACACCCAGCCCTGCCCAACGGTCCCCTCTCCCTTCAGGGAGAGGGTTAGGGAGAGGGCGCTCTTCAGGCCGAGCACTTGGTCCACCTGGCAGAACTCCGTTCGCGAGCAAGCTCGCTCCTACGAAAAGACCCTCCCCTCAGAACTCCACCGTCGTGGAAACCTCGAACTGCCGCGGCTCCCCCACCGCGACGTAGAGGTTGTTCGCCGCCGAGGGGTAGTACTCGCGGTTGAAGACGTTCTTCACGTTGAACTGGAAGCCGACGTTGTGCCCGCCCAGCTGGGTGTCGTAGCTGGCGAAGGCATCGGCCACGGTGTAGGACGGCAGCTCGAAGGAATTCGCCGGGTCGCCCGCGCGCTTGCCCACGTAGCGGGCGCCGCTGCCCAGGCGCAGCCTGTCGCCGCCGAAGATCGTCCCGGCGTCGTACACCGCCGACAGCGAGGCGGTTTCCTTGGCCACGTTCTGCAGGCGGTTGCCTTCCAGTTCCGGGTCCTCGGTCACTTCCGCGTCGAGCCAGGCGTAGCTGCCGAGCAGGCTCCAGCGTTCGCTCAGCTGGCCGGCCAGGTCCAGTTCGGCGCCATAGCTGCGCACCTTGCCGGCGGTGCGCACCACGGTGTCGCCGTTGGCGTCGAGCTGGTTGACCATGACGTTGCGCTTGCGGATGTCGAAGAACGCCAGGTTGCCGCTGATGCGCCCGGGAATATCCATCTTTGCGCCGATCTCCCAGGAACTGGCTTCCTCCGGCTGGATCGCCGAGTCGATCACCTGGCCGGTGGAAAGCGGCGCAATGGTCGAGTTGGGCTTGAACGAACGGGTGTAGCTGCCGTACAGCGAGAACTGGTCATCGAAGCGGTAGACCACGCCGGCGCGCGGCACCCACTTCTGCCCGTTCAGGTCGGTGTTCGCCTGGAACGGCCGGCCGCGCCCGGCGTACTGGTCGAACATCTGGTAGCGCCCGCCGGCGACCAGGATCCAGTGCTCGTCCAGGTGCCAGGAGTCCTGCAGGAACAGCGAGTCGCTGCGCAGCTTGTCGGTCTGGTCGCTGTCGCCGGGGCTGACCTGGGTGGCCGGTGACACCTGGCCGTAGACCGGGTCGTTGTAGTCCAGGGTGTTGCTGGCGGTGCTGCGGATCAGGTCGGCGCGGTAGATCTTGCGCTTCTCGCTGTCCATGCCCAGCACCAGTTCGTGGCGCAGGCCGCCCAGCTGCACGTCGCCCAGCAGCGAGGCGGTGGCGAAGCTGTCGCTGCTCACCGCGCCGTGGGTGCCGTCGACGCGGCGGGTGACGGTGCCCCTGGCGCTGTTCACCGCGGTCACCCGCGCCTGGTTGTCGTCGTAGGTCTCGCGGGTCCAGCCGTAGGCCAGGTGCGCCTTCCACTGCTCGTCGAGCTGGTGCTCGATGTCCAGGCGGGTCAGGTCGGAGCGGCCTTCGGTGATGTTGAAGGGCTCGTCCAGGCGCCGGGTGCGCGGCAGGTCCAGGGGCTTGTTGGTGCGCGGGTCGATGGCGGTGCCGCGGTCGAAGGGTGTCTTGAACTCGCGGTGCTCGTAGCCGAGGGTGACGGTGGTGGCCTCGCCGAAGTACGCCAGCGAGGGCGCCACCAGGGTTTCGCGCTGCTGGCCGAAGTCGCGCCAGTAGTTCTCGTCCTGGTGGTCGACGATCAGCCGGTAAGCCAGCGGCGAGTCGCCGATACTGCCGGTGCTGTCGATCTGCGCGCCGCTGCCCTGCTTGCCGTGGGCGTAGGTCGAACCGCGCAGGGTCACCGCGTTGTACCGCGCCAACTGCGGCTTCTTGCTCACCACGTTGACCACCCCGCCCGGGTCCTGGATGCCGTAGAGCAGCGAGGCCGGGCCCTTGAGCACTTCCACGTGGTCGGCGGTGGCGGTGAGGTTGCGGCCCAGCACCGAAGGCAGGCCGTCGCGCATGATGGAGCCGTCGCGGTTGTCGCCGAAGCCGCGCTTCATCACCGCGTCCTGGGTGCCGCCGAGGGTGTTGGCCTGGGTCACGCCGCTGATGTTGTTCAGCGCGTCGTCGAGGTTGCGCGGCTGCTGGTCGCGGATCGCCCGGGCCGGCACCGTGACGATGCTCTGCGGGGTTTCCATGACCGGCGTGCCGGCGCGGTTGATCGAGCTGAGCGGTGCCGGCTGGTAGCTCTGTTCGGCGCTGGCCATCGCCGAGACGGTGGTGGCGTCCAGGCTCAGGGCGTCGGCGGGAATGCGTTCGAGGGTGACGCTGCGCCCGTCCAGCGGGCGGAAGCGCAGGCCGGAGCCGGCCAGCAGGCGCTCCAGGGCCTCGGCGGCGCTGTATTGGCCACGCAGCGACGGCGCCTGCAGGGCGTAGGGCGCCTCCTCGGTGTAGACCACGCTGAGGCCGGTGACGCGGCTGAATTCGCTCAGCGCCTGGGGCAGCGGCTGCGCCGCCAGGGCGAAGGCGTAGCGCGACTCCAGGCTGGCGGCAGCCGGTTCGGCAGCCAGCGCCGGCAGGTTCGCGGCACCGGCCAGGGCGCCGAGCAGGGCGAGGGTCAGGGGCTTGAGGGTGGTACGGGGACGCTGCGCTTTCATGGGGTTCTCGGGACTCGAAGGGCGGATTTCAACTGCGAATAAATCGCATTCATGCCCACTACACGGAGCAGCCCTATGGGTACCTCAGTGCCCGGCGGAAATTTTTTTCGCGTCAGCGGATCAGCACGAAACGCCCCAGCAGATGCTGCTGGCGGAAGCCCACCACGGCCTGCAGCGAATCCAGCGCCGCCTGCGGGTCGTGGCTGGGGAAGCTGCCGCTGACGCGGCGCTGCGCCAGCTCGTCGTCCAGCAGCAGGATGCGCCCCGGGTACCAGGGCGCCAGGCGCTCCAGCACCTCGCCCAGCGAGGCGCGGTAGAAGGTCAGCCAGCCCTGGCGCCAGGCCAGCGCGGCGCGGCCGTCGGCGCTCTCGGGGGCGCCCAGGGTGGCGCCGAAGCTCACCCGCTCGCCGGCGCCCAGCACCACCTCCGGCGCGCCCACGGCCCGGCTGGCGCGCACCGCCACGCGGCCCTCGGCCACGGTGACGCGGGCCTGGTCGCCCAGCCGGCGGACTTCGAATTCGGTGCCCAGCACCCGTGCCTCGCCCTCGCCCACCCGCACCACAAAAGGCCTGGGCAGGTGCCGCACGGCGAAGGAGGCGGCGCCGCGCAGCAGCTCGACGCGGCGCTGCTCGCCGTCCAGGGACACGGCCACAGCGCTGTCGGCGTCCAGCGTCAGGGTGGAACCGTCGACCAGCGTCACCTCGCGCACTTCGCCCGGGGCGCTGACGTAGTCGGCGGCCAGGTCGGCGTACCAGTGCCCCGGCTGCCACCAGCCGCCGGCCCAGAGCATCAGCAGCAGGCAGGCGGCGCTGGCCAGCGGGTACAGCCAGCGCCGCGGGTTGCCGCGCCTGCGGCTTCGCGGCGGGTGCTGCATGGCGGCCAGGTAGCCCTGCAGGGCAGCGCCCTCCTCCGCCGCCAGGCGCCGCGCCGGGCCTTCGCTGAGGCACCAGAGCGCCTCGGCTTCGGCGTAGGCCTCGGCGTGCGCCGGGGCTTCGTCCAGCCAGCGTTGCAGCGCCCCGGCATCCGCCTCGCCGCCGTGCACGCGCACCAGCCACTGGCGCGCCTGGCGCCGGGCGTCGGCCGGGAGGGTCGGGGTGTCAGGCGTCATGGCGTGGAGCTCCGCTGCGGGCGGCCGGTGCGGCGGGCTCCAGGCTCGCCTTGCAGGCATCGAGGGCGCGCATCATATGTTTTTCCACGGCGCTGCGGGTAACGCCCATGGCCTCGGCTATTTCGCCGTAGGTGCGGCCGTGCACGCGGCTGAGCAGGAACACGTGGCGGGTGCGTTCGGGCAACGCGCGCAGGGCTCGTTCGACGCGCTCCAGCTCGGCGCCGGCCTGCACCGCCTGTTCCGGCGACGGTTGCGCGGCGTCCTCGTCGGGCAGCAGCACGCTGAGGGTGCGGCCGCGCGAGTCCTCGCCGCGCAGGTGGTCGATGGCCAGGTTGCGCGCGCTGCGCAGCAGGTAGGTGCCCATCTCCTCCACCGGTTCCTGCGGGCGCTTCCAGAAGCGCAGGAAGAGTTCCTGGACCAGGTCCGCGGCGGTGGCCCGGCAGCCCACGCGGCGGCGTACCAGGGCCTCCATGCGCGGACGCTGGCTGAGGAACACGCGCAGGAAGTCCTCGCGCCCTGCGCTTTCGCCGGGCGCCGTCGGTTCGGCCGCGGGCGGCCGGACGGGGGACTCGTGGTCGGACATGGGGTGGCGGGCTCGCCAGCGGTCCGCGCCGGGCCGGCGCGAGGGGGAAACCCCTGGCAAAGGCGCAAATGATAATGCTTATCAAATAAGCATCATAGCCCCGGCCGTCCCCGCCTCAGGCGCTCTCGCCCAGCCCCAGGCCGCCTTCCAGCTTGCGCCAGAGCAGGCGGATCTGCGCCTTGCGCACCAGGGCGCAGCGGTACAGGCGGATTTCCTGCGGCACCACCCAGTGCGGCCCGCCGCACACCGCCAGCTCGCCGCGGGCCAGCTCCGCCTCCATGCTCAGGCGCGGCACCCAGGCCACGCCCATGCCCTGCAGCGCCATGCTCTTCAGGCTGTCGGCCATGGCCGTCTCGTAGACCGTGGTGTAGCGCAGGTTGCGCTGGCGCAGCAGCAGGTTGACGCCGCGGCCGAGGAATGCGCCGGCGCTGTAGGCCAGCAGCGGCACGCTCTGGCCGCTGTCGAGGTCATACAGCGGCAGGCCGGCGGAGTTCACCGCGCACACCGGGAGCATCTCGGTGCGCCCCAGGTGCAGCGAGGGGAACACTTCCGGGTCCATCTGCAGCGCCGCGTCCGGGTCGTAGAAGGCCAGCATCAGGTCGCAGCCGCCCTCGCGCAGCAGGTGCACGGCCTCGCCGACGTTGGTCGCCACCAGGCGGCTGGCGATGTTCAGGCCCTCGGCGCGCAGCCGGGCGATCCACGCCGGGAAGAAGCCCAGGGCCAGGGAGTGGGCGGCGGCGAACTGCAGCACTTCGCCCTGCCCGCCCTCCAGGTGGTGCAGGTGGCGCACCACCTGGCCGAGCTGCTCGACCACCGCCCGCGCGGTGACCAGGAACAGCTGGCCGGCCTCGGTCAGTTCGATGGGCGTGCGCTGGCGGTTCACCAGGGTCAGCCCGAGGGCGTCCTCCAGGCTGCGGATGCGCCGGCTGAAGGCCGGCTGGGTGACGAAGCGCTTCTCCGCGGCCTGGGAGAAGCTGCGGGTGGTGGCCAGGGTGCTGAAGTCCTCCAGCCATTTGGTTTCCAGGTTCACGTCGTCTCCTCCCGGCGCGGCGGGATGGTCCTGATCGATAGGTCAGTGGATGAACGGGCGCGCATAGCATGGCCATACGCTCGCCGTCATCAGGTCGTCACAGAATACATTATGCCGTTTGTGCATGAGACAGCTTCCAACAGCATTGGCCGACGATCGGCGAAATCCCTAGTCTACTGGGCATCGCGGCGCTGGCCGTGTCCTCCTGAGAAAAATCTCATCATGTCCCCTGTTGCATCGTTCCGCATCGAGAAAGACCTCCTCGGCACCCTCGAAGTACCTTCTGACGCCTACTACGGCATCCAGACCCTGCGCGCTGTGAACAACTTCCGCCTCTCCGGTGTGCCGCTGTCGCACTACCCGAAGCTGGTCGTCGCCCTGGCGATGGTCAAGCAGGCCGCGGCCGATGCGAACCACAAGCTGGGCCACCTGCCCGCCGACAAGCACGCCGCCATCAGCGAAGCCTGCGCTCGGCTGATCCGCGGTGACTTCCACGAGCAGTTCGTGGTCGACATGATCCAGGGTGGCGCCGGTACTTCCACCAACATGAACGCCAACGAGGTGATCGCCAACATCGCCCTCGAAGCGATGGGCCACGCCAAGGGCGAGTACAAGTACCTGCACCCGAACAACGACGTGAACATGGCGCAGTCGACCAACGACGCCTACCCGACCGCCATCCGTCTGGGCCTGCTGCTCGGCCACGACACCCTGCTGGCCAGCCTCGACAGCCTGATCCAGGCCTTCGCCGCCAAGGGCGAGGAGTTCGCCAACGTACTGAAGATGGGCCGCACCCAGCTGCAGGACGCGGTGCCCATGACCCTCGGCCAGGAATTCCATGCCTTCGCCACCACCCTGGGCGAAGACCTCGACCGCCTGCGCCGCCTGGCCCCGGAACTGCTGACCGAAGTGAACCTCGGCGGCACCGCCATCGGCACCGGCATCAACGCCGACCCCGGCTACCAGCACCTGGCCGTGCAGCGCCTGGCGGCCATCAGCGGCCAGCCGGTGGTCCCGGCCGCCGACCTGATCGAGGCCACCTCGGACATGGGCGCCTTCGTGCTGTTCTCCGGCATGCTCAAGCGCACCGCGGTCAAGCTGTCGAAGATCTGCAACGACCTGCGCCTGCTCTCCAGCGGCCCACGCACCGGCATCAACGAGATCAACCTGCCGCCGCGCCAGCCGGGCAGCTCGATCATGCCGGGCAAGGTCAACCCGGTGATCCCGGAGGCGGTGAACATGTGCGCCTTCGAGATCATGGGCAACGACCTGGCGCTGACCATCGCCGCCGAAGGCGGCCAGCTGCAGCTGAACGTGATGGAGCCGCTGATCGCCTACAAGATCTTCGACTCGATCCGCCTGCTGCAACGCGCCATGGACATGCTGCGCGAGCACTGCATCACCGGCATCACCGCCAACGTCGAGCGCTGCCACCAGCTGGTGGAGCACAGCATCGGCCTGGTGACCGCGCTGAACCCGTACATCGGCTACGAGAACGCCACCCGCATCGCCAAGGTCGCGCTGGAAACCGGCCGCGGCGTCCTGGAGCTGGTGCGCGAGGAGAAGCTGCTGGACGAGGCCACCCTGGCCGACATCCTGCGCCCGGAGAACATGATCGCCCCGCGCCTGATCCCGCTGCGCGCCTGATGCACCGCCCGGCGCGAGCCGGGCACGACTCACCGGTCGAGGGGCAGTACCCGCCTCTCACCCTTCAGGGATGGGTTATCCCCCATCCCTTCTTTTATGCCCGGCGCGACGGGACTTCCCGCAGCGCCACGTCTCACCGGTCGAGAGGATATTCAGCCCTCTCTCCATTCATAGGGACGCCACGGACTGTGGTGTCCCTTTTTTTAGGTTCATCGCGCTTTCCCGGGGAAGGCGGCCTTGATTTTCAGGAAGAAGTAGGCGGAGTCCCTGAAGCCATAGGCCATGCGCTTGATCACCTTGATGCGATTGTTTACCCCTTCCAGCAGGCTGGTGTGCATGGGGAAGCGAGCGCTGGCCAGGATGCCTCGGGCGTATTTGCGCAGATTGCGAGCGAAGCGTTGCAGCGGGGCCAGGCCACTGTCCCTGGCGTGGCGCAACCAGTCCCGCCAGCGGCGCCAACCCTCCCGCACGCTGGGGCGTACCAGATTTCCTTGAGCGCATCCTTGAGCACGTAGACCGTGGCCAGTGGCTGGTTGGCCTCGAGGATTTCCTGCAACTGCACGGCTTGCTGATCCTTGAGGTTTTCGCGATTGCGCAGCAGCAACCAACGACTCTGCTTGATTACCTTGCGTGCCGCTTTGTCCTGGCGTAGCGCGTTGGCCTGATCGACACGGATGCGGTCGATCACCTCCCGGCCATAGCGAGCCACCACGTGGAATAGGTCGTAGACCACTTCGGCACGGGGGCAATGCTGTTTTACTTCCAGATCGAAGGCGGTGTTCATGTCCATCGCCACGGCCTCGATTTGCTGGCAGCGCTCACCGAGCAGTTCGAAGAACGGCTGAATCGCCTCGCGGCTGTTGCCATGCCCGACCCACAGCACGCGTGTCCGCTGCGCATCCATGATCACGGTGGCGTAACGATGTCCTTTGTGAAGAGCGAACTCGTCCATCACCAGGCGGCGAACATCACCCGGCTCGAAAGCACCGACTGCGGCCTCTAGACGACGTTTGTCGAGCTGCTTGAGCGTGTGCCAATGCAGACCGACGAGGCGACTGACGTGACTGATGGGCAGTAATTGCAGCAAAGCCTCGAGCCAGATGCGCAAGCGCTGGGTCAAGCGCGACGCTGGCTCCAGCCAGTCGATCCGCTCGGTCACCCGACCACAGCGCAGGCAGTCGACGCGGCGCACCGGCAGTTGGAGCAGGACGCGCTGGTCGAACAGATCGCGATCACGCACCCGGCGAATCCGCCGTTCGTGGATTAATGGACTGGCCTGACCGCAGCGCCCGCATTTGGGGACAGCGCTGGCGTGAGGCTTGAGCTCGATCAGCAGGGTGCTGTCGGCAGATGGGTGGCAGGCGATGACTTCGTAGCCTGGCCAGAAAGCAGCAAGATCAATAGGATGCACGGCGACAGCAGGGGGTGGGGTTGGTTCGTTTGGCGACTGCCAATCTACCCGCTTCCCTGACTGTCAATCCGCTCTTTCCCCAGACTCCGCGAAGAACCTTTTTTTATGCGTGCATATCCGCCCTGCGGGATGTCGCCGAGCGTAGGGCGAATAACCGTTCGCGGTTATCCGCCGCTACACCTTTCTTGTCGGCAACTTCGTGGTTGAGCTTGGTGTGGCTTTGAGGGCTGCTCCGTGCTCGGCGGCGAGTGGCATGGGGCCGAGGTCAAACGGCGGATAACGCCTGGGGCGTTATGCGCCCTACGTTGGGGTGACGGAGCAGAGGGCGGGGATCAGTCCTGCGCCTGCAGGTGCGCGCGGATGCGCCGGTTGAGCGCGGCCAGGCGCTCCACCGTGCGGCTGTCTTCTTCGTCGTTGTCTTCAGCGCGTGGCGCCAGCTGGCGGGCGCAGAGGTTCAGGGCGCTGAGCAGCAACAGTTCGTTGCTGGTGACGTAGGGGAATTTCTGCTTGGCGGCGGCGAGCTCCGCCTGCAACAGGGCGGCGGCCTCCTGCAGGGCGCGCTCCTCGCCGGCCGGCGCCTTGACGCTGTAGTCGCGGCCGAGGATGCGCAGGACGCGCACGCCGTCGTTGCTCATGCGCTGGCGCGGCTGTCGCTGACGCGGCGGACCAGGGCCTGCAGGCGCACGGCGGTGGCGTTGTGCTTCTCTTCCTGCTCCATCAGCTGCAGTTGCAGGGCGTCGTTGTCTTCGCTGGCCTTGCCGAGGCTGTCGCGCAGCTGGGCGTTGTCGTCGGCCAGTTGCTTGTTCTGCTGCAGCAGCTCAGCCACTAGTTGTTCGAGCTGTTCGATAGTGCTGTCGAGCATGGGAGTCTCCGAGGCCGTGGTAAAGGTCGCGGAGGATAAAGAAAAGTCGCCTGTGCGGCCAGGGAAATACGCGCTTTCCTGACGGAAAGTATGCTGTCAATTCAATAGCTTAGACGCTGAATTTCGTGAGCTTTCAGCGACTTGGCATCGCACCACTGTAGGAGCGGGCCCTGCCCGCGATTCGCGCGCAGGGCGCGCTCCTACAGTCACTTCAGCGAATCACGCCTTCCTCGCGCAGCAGCTTGAAGATGGCTTCGGCGCCCGCCTCAGGGGCCAGGTCCTTGAGCACCTGGCCGGTGCCGCCGGAGGCCTTGGCGGTGGCGGCCTTCATGCGTTCGGCGCCGGTCTTGGCCTTGATCACCTTGAGCCGCTTGGGCCGCGGGCGTGCCGGTTGCAGGCTGCTGGCGGCGAGCAGGTCGTCGGCCAGCACTTCCACCTCGTGGGCCTCGACGAAGCCGCGCCGCGCCGGGCCGAAGGCGCTCTGGCGCGCCACCGGGGCGGCGTTGTCGACGCTGGCGACGAAGGGCAGGCGCACCTTCAGCCGGCGCCGCTGGCCGCGCGGCAGGGCCTGCAGCACCTGGGCGCTGCCACCCTCGACCCTTTCCACCTCGGCCAGGCCCACCACCAGCGGCCAGCCCAGGCGCTCGGCGAGGAGGAACGGCAGCATGCCGGAGCCCTCGCCGGTCTCGGCCTGGCTGCCGGTGAGCACCAGTTGCGCGCCGGCGCCACCGAGGTAGTCGACCAGCGCCGGCAACGCATCGGCGCCGGCCGGTTGTTCCAGCACGGCGAGTTCGTCCAGGCCCATGCCCAGGTAACTGCGCAGCGCCTCTTCCTGCGGGTTGCCGGCGTGCAGCACCTGCAGGCGCTTGCCGGCCAGGCGCAGGCCCAGTTCGACGGCACGGGCATCCTGCTCGGCACGCCGGGCACGGCCGGAGGCCGGATGGGCACCGATGGAGACCAGGGCGACTACGTTCAGATCGGTCATCGTTCGTACCTATGGATAAGGACTAGCACCGTGCTGCGCTCTTGCTTGAAGCTTGCAGCTTGAAGCTTGCCGCTGCTTTCAAGCCGCATCCCGCGCCCCTCCCTGCCGATACTCCTCGACCAGGCGGATCAGCGCCTGGAGGATCGCCGTGGAATCGCCAATCACCGAGAGGTCGGCGCGCTTGATCATGTCGCAGCCGGCGTCCATGTTCACCGCCACCACCTTGTCGCAGGCGCCGATGCCCTGCAGGTGCTGGATGGCGCCGGAGATGCCCACCGCCAGGTAGACCCGCGCGGTGACCCAGGTGCCGGTGGCGCCGACCTGGCGGTTGCGCGGCATGTGGCCGTCGTCCACCGCCACCCGCGAGGCGCCCTCGGTGGCGCCCAGGGCAGCGGCGGCACGGTGGAACAGGTCCCAGTCCTGCACGCCGTTGCCGCCGGAAAGGATGAACTCGGCCTCGGCCATGGGAATCTGCGCCGGGTCCACGGCCACCGGGCCGAGGTCCTCGATGCGCGGCAGGTTACGCGCCACGCCGCCGTCCAGGCCGACCGGGCGGGCCTCGTGGCGCGTCTCGCTGACCGGCTCGGCGCACTCGGCGGCGGCCAGGATCAGCCGCGCCAGCGGCCGCTGCAGGTCCTGCTGGCCGGCGCCGGCGCGGCCAATGCAGTGCTCGCCCTCGGCCTGCCAGACGCGGGTGGCCGGGCGCTCGCCGAGGCTGGCGGCCAGGCGCCGGCCCAGCTCGCCGCCACCGCTGCGGCTGTCGGGCAGCAGCCAGTGGCGCGGGACGAACTGGCCGTCCACGGCGCGCAGCGCCAGCACCCGCTGTTCCGGGGCGTAGCCTTCGTATTCGTCGCCTTCGACCTGCAACAGGCGGTCGACGCCGGCGGTGTCGAAGGCGCTTTCCTTGTGCTCGCCGAAGACGATGGCCAGTACCGCGCCGGCGTCGCCGGCGAGCTTGCGGGCCAGGCCCAGCAGGTCGCGGTCGTGGCTGCTCAGGCGGCCGCCGACCATGTCCGGCACCACGGCGATGTAGAAGGCCGGCTGCTCGATGACCTGCAGCGGCAGCTGCACCACTTCCGGCGCGCTGGAGCGCTTGCCGACGGTGCCCTGCTGGCCGCCGGAGCGGTCGATGCGCCTGATGCCGCTGGGGCCGATGAAGCCGACGGCATGGGGGTTCTTGCGGACCAGGCCATTGGGGCCCATCCAGCGCACCTCGCCGCCCTGGGCGGCCTGCATGGCCTGGTGCAGCGGGTGCAGGCGGTTGCGGGCGATCCACTCGGCGCGCGGGTCGCGGCGGATGATGTCGCTCATGCTTGGGCCTCCAGGGCGAATATGCTCTTCGTAGGAGCGAGCTTGCTCGCGAACGGGTTGGCATTGACGCTCGGGCTACCCTCTCCCCCCGCCCTCTCCCTGAAGGGAGAGGGAGCTATTCGTGCTGCCCTGTAAGAAACGGTGCATGTGGTCAGTCCAGTGCAGCGGGCAAACCAGCTAAAGCCGACGTCCGCCGTGGCAGAGACGGTCCCCTCTCCCTTCGGAGCGGGGCGCGCAGCCAGGGTTAGGGAGAGGGCCTGCGGACTCACAGTCAGCACAGGACCCAAAGTGAGGAACACCGTTCTCATCAATGCACCCCCGCCACTTCTTCACGCCGCGCCGGCTTTTTTGCCGGCGCCTCCGCGCTCTCGACCAGCACCTCCGCCACCAGCTCGGCGATGTCCTTGATCTCCGGGCGCGGGGCGACCACGCCTTCGAGCATCGCGGTGCACTGCGGGCAGCCCACGGCCACCAGCTCGGCGCCGGTCTCCTTGATGTCGACCATGCGCATGTCCGGGATCCGCTGCTTGCCGGGGATGTCGGTGATGGGCGCGCCGCCGCCGCCGCCGCAGCAACGCGAGCGGAAGCCGGAGCGTTGCATCTCCTTCACCTCGATGCCGATGGCCTTGAGCACATTGCGTGGTGCTTCGTACTCGCCGTTGTAGCGGCCCAGGTAGCAGGGGTCGTGGTAGGTGACGCTGTCGGCCTTGCTCTGGCCCAGTTGCAGCGCGCCGGCCTTCACCAGTTCGTCGATGAAGGTGGTGTGGTGCAGCACTTCGTAGCTGCCGCCCAGGGCGCCGTATTCGTTCTTCAGCACGTGGAAGCTGTGCGGGTCGCAGCTGACGATGCGCTTGAAACGGTACTGCGCCAGGGTGGCGATGTTGCGCCTGGCCAGGCTCTGGAAGGTCGCCTCGTCGCCCAGGCGGCGGGCCACGTCGCCGCTGTCGCGTTCTTCCAGGCCGAGCACGGCGAAGTCCACCCTGGCTGCCTTCAGAATCTTCACGAAGGCCCGCAGGGTGCGCTGGTTGCGCATGTCGAAGGCGCCGTCGCCGACCCAGAACAGCACCTCGGCCTGCTTCTGCTCGCTCATCAGCGGCAGGTTCAGGTCGGCCGCCCAGTTCAGCCGGCCGCCGGGGGCGAAGCCGCCGGGGTTGTCGGTGGCGATCAGGTTCTCCAGCACCTCGGCGCCCTTGTTCGGGGTGGCGCCCTTCTCCAGGGTGAGGTGGCGGCGCATGTCGACGATGGCGTCGACGTGCTCGATCATCATCGGGCATTCCTCGACGCAGGCGCGGCAGGTGGTGCAGGACCACAGCGTCTCGGCGTCGACCAGGGCCTTGCCTTCCAGCGAGACGATGGGCAGGTGCGGGCCGCCGCTGTGCTCACCCAGGGGCTTGCCGGGATAAGGCGAGCCGGCGAACTTGGCGTCGTTGCCGCCGGCCAGGCCGATGACCATGTCCTGGATCAGCTTCTTCGGGTTCAGCGGCTGGCCGGCGGCGAAGGCCGGGCACATGGCCTCGCACTTGCCGCACTGCACGCAGGCGTCGAAGCCCAGCAGCTGGTTCCAGGTGAAGTCGGTGGGCTTTTCCACGCCCAGCGGGGCCATGGGGTCGCTCAGGTCCAGGGCCTTGAGGCCGGTGGAGCGGCCGCCGCCGAAGCGTTCGGCGCGACGGTGCCAGGCCAGGTGCAGGGCGCCGGCGAAGGCGTGCTTCATCGGCCCGCCCCAGGTCATGCCGAAGAACAGCTCGGATACGCCCCAGGCCACGCCGATGGCGAGGATGGCCGCCAGGAACCAGCCGCCGAAACCTTCCGGAAGAATGCCGGCCACCGGCAACGTGGCGATGAAGAAGCTTGCGGAGAACATCAGCAGGCTCTTCGGCAGGCGCATCCACGGGCCCTTCGACAGCCGCGAAGGCGGGTCGAGACGGCGCTTGGCGACGAACAGCGCGCCGCCGAACATCAACGCCGTGGCCGCCAGCAGGGCGAAGCCGAGGATGCGGCTGTGCAAACCAAAGCCATGCACGACGATCGCCAACAGCGCCGCCAGGACGAAGCCGCCGGCGGTGGCCACGTGGGTCTTGGACATGTACTTGTCGCGCTCGACCACATGGTGCAAATCCACCAGGTAGCGGCGCGGCACGGCCAGCAGGCCGCCGAGCCAGTCGACCTTCGACGGCCGCCCGCGGCGCCACATGGCGAAGCGCTTCACGGCGCCGAATGCGGCCAGTGCCAGAGCGGAGAAAAGTAGGATGGGAAGCAGTGTGCTCAACATGGATAACCACCTTGGCCGCAGCTGCAAGCGACAAGCCTCAAGCTGCAAGCAAGAGCCAGATCCCGCTCCGGCTCTTGCTTGCGGCCTACAGCTTGCAGCTTGGCGCTGCTCTTAGAAGTCCTTGCACAGCCGCAGCGCGTCGTAGATCGCCGCGTGGGTGTTGCGCTGGGCCACGCAGTCGCCGATGCGGAATAGCAGGTAGCCGTCGCCGGGCTCGGAAAGGCACGGTTGCGGCTTGATCGCGAACAGCGCCTCGACGTCGATCTGGCCCTTGTTGCGCGAGCCCTGCTTGAGCGCGTAGTACAGGCTCTCGTCCGGCCGCACGCCGTTCTCCACCACCACCTGGTCGACCACCCGCTCCTCTTTCGCGCCGGTGTATTCGTTCTCCAGCACGGCCACCAGCTTGTCGCCCTCGCGGTAGACCTTCTCCAGCATCAGGTCGCCGGTCATGATCACTTCCTTGGGGTACATGCTGCGGTAGTAGGTGGGGAAGGTGGTGCCACCGATGGCCACGCCGGGCTTGATGTCGTCGGTGACGATCTCCACCAGCGCGCCCTTGTCGGCGAGGAAGTCGGCCACCGACATGCCGCTGAACTCGCAGATGGTGTCGTAGACCAGCACGTTCTTGCCGGGGGCGACCTTGCCATCGAGGATGTCCCAGCTGCTCACCACCAGGCCCTCGGCGGCGCCCCAGTGCTCGTTCTGTTCGAGGAACGGGTGGCCGCCGTTGGCCAGCACCACGATGTCCGGGCGCAGGTCCATGATGGTGTCGGCATCGGCGCCGGTGCCCAGACGCAGGTCGATGCCCAGGCGCGCCAGCTCCAGCTGGTACCAGCGGGTGATGCCGGCGATCTGGTCGCGCTGCGGCGCCTTGGAGGCGGTGGTGATCTGCCCGCCGAGCTGGTCCTTCTTCTCGAACAGGGTCACGTCGTGGCCGCGCTCGGCCGCCACCCGCGCGGCCTCCATGCCGGCCGGGCCGCCGCCGACCACCACCACCTTGCGCTTCACGCCGGTGGTCTTCTCGATGATGTGCGGTACGCCCATGTATTCACGGCTGGTGGCGGCGTTCTGGATACACAGTACGTCCAGGCCCTGGTACTGGCGGTCGATGCAGTAGTTGGCGCCGACGCACTGCTTGATCTGGTCCACCTGGCCCATCTTGATCTTGGCGATCAGGTGCGGGTCGGCGATGTGCGCGCGGGTCATGCCGACCATGTCCACGTAGCCGCCCTCGAGGATGCGCGTGGCCTGGTTCGGGTCCTTGATGTTCTGTGCGTGCAGCACCGGCACGTTGACCACTTCCTTGATGCCCGCCGCCAGGTGCAGGAAGGGCTCCGGCGGGTAGGTCATGTTGGGGATGACGTTGGCCAGGGTGTTGTGGGTGTCGCAGCCGGAGCCGACCACGCCGATGAAGTCGAGCATGCCGGTGTCGCTGTAGTACTTGGCGATCTGCTTCATGTCCTCGTGGGACAGGCCGTCGGGGTGGAACTCGTCGCCGCAGATGCGCATGCCCACGCAGAAGTCGTCGCCGACTTCCTTGCGCACCGCCTTGAGCACTTCCAGGCCGAACTTCATGCGGCCCTCGAAGGTGCCGCCCCATTCGTCGGTACGCTTGTTGACCCGCGGGCTCCAGAACTGGTCGATCATGTGCTGGTGCACGGCGGACAGCTCGACGCCGTCCAGGCCACCTTCCTTGGCGCGACGGGCAGCCTGCGCGTAGTTGCCGATCACCCGCCAGATCTCTTCCGGCTCGATGGTCTTGCAGGTGGCGCGGTGCACCGGTTCGCGGATGCCCGAGGGCGACATCAGGGTCGGCCAGTTGAAGCCGTCCCAGCGCGAGCGGCGGCCCATGTGGGTAATCTGGATCATGATCTTGGCCCCATGCTTGTGCATGGCGTCGGCCAGGTTCTGGAAGTGCGGGATGATGCGGTCGGTGGACAGGTTCACCGAGCTCCACCATTCCTGCGGGCTGTCGATGGCCACCACCGAGGAACCGCCGCAGATGGCCAGGCCGATGCCGCCCTTGGCCTTCTCCTCGTAGTACTTCACGTAGCGCTCGGTGGTCATGCCGCCGTCGGTGGCGTAGACCTCGGCGTGGGCGGTGGAGAGCACGCGGTTGCGGATGGTCAGCTTGCCGATCTGGATCGGCTGGAACATTGCCTCGAAAGCCATTGCGGCATCCTCACGGAATCAGAGGTTCTTGTTGTGGGTGCGAGCCGGGTCAGAGCGGCTTGACGATGAACAGGCCGTCGTCGTGGCCTTCTTCCGAGCCGCTGTAGACCTGCTCGGCCACGGTGCGGATGCTGCTGCCGCGGGCCTGGAGAATCTGGTCCATGGCGCCGGCGAACCAGCCGGTGAACATGTAGTCGACCTTGCGGTTGACCTTGCCGTACACGTATACGAAGGCGGAGTGCTTCAGGCGCACCTGGGCGGTGCCCTTGTCGAGGTCGATCTGCTCGATCTGGAACAGGCCCCAGCCACGCTGGGACAGGCGCTTCATGTAGTGCTCGAACACCGCCACGCCTTCGATGCCATGGCATTCGGCTTCCTTCTCGCACCAGTGCCAGGCGGACTTGTAGCCGGCCTTGTAGAGGATTTCGGCATAGCGCTCGGCGCCCAGCTCCTCCTCGATGCCCATGTGGTTGTTGACGAAGAAGTGCCGCGGCACGTAGAGCATCGGCAGGGCGTCGGTGGTCCAGACACCGGTTTCGCTGTCGACTTCGATGGGCAGTTCGGGGGCGTGTTTGGCCATGGCTCGGTTCTCGGAATGCGGTTGATTAACGTGGCCGGCGTGGCCGGCATGATGGGTATCGCTGCGCTCCACCCATCCTACGAAGAGGTCTGGAGGCCCGGCACCGGGTGCGCGGGCACTCCGCCAGGGCTTACTCGCCCCAGACGTCCGCCAGGACGCGCACCCAGTTCTCGCCCATGACCTTGCGCACCACGCGCTCGGGCATGCCGCGCTTGAGGAGGGTCTCGGTGAGGTTGGGGAACTCGCCCACGGTGCGGATGCCCAGCGGGTTGATGATGGTGCCGAAGCGCGTCAGGCGACGGGCATAGCCCTTGTCGTGGGTGAGATACTCGAAGAAGTCCTGGCCATGGCCCTGGGTGAAGTCGGTGCCGATGCCGATGGCGTCCTCGCCGACGATGTTCATCACGTACTCGATGGCCTCGGCGTAGTCGTCGATGGTCGCGTCCACGCCCTTGGCCAGGAACGGCGTGAACATGGTCACGCCGACGAAGCCGCCGTGGTCGGCGATGAACTTCAGTTCCTCGTCGGACTTGTTGCGCGGGTGCTCTTTCAGCCCGGAAGGCAGGCAGTGGGAGTAGCAGACCGGCTTTTTGGATTCGAGGATGACTTCCTCGGAAGTCTTGCTGCCGACGTGGGACAGGTCGCACATGACGCCGACGCGGTTCATCTCCGCGACGATCTCGCGGCCGAAGCCGGAGAGCCCGCCGTCACGCTCGTAGCAGCCGGTGCCGACCAGGTTCTGGGTGTTGTAGCACATCTGCACGATGCCCACGCCCAGCTGCTTGAACACCTCGACGTAGCCGATCTGGTCCTCGAACGCGTGGGCGTTCTGGAAGCCGTAGAGGATGCCGGTCTTGCCCAGCTCCTTGGCGCGGCGGATGTCGGCGGTGCTGCGGACCGGGATGACCAGGTCGCTGTTGTCGCGGATCAGCTTGTTGCTGGCGACTATGTTGTTCACCGTGGCCTGGAAGCCTTCCCACACGGACACGGTGCAGTTGGCGGCGGTCAGCCCGCCCTTGCGCATGTCCTCGAAGAGTTCGCGGTTCCACTTGGCGATGATCAGGCCATCGATGACGATGCTGTCGGCGTGAAGTTCGGCTGGGCTCATCTGGCGTCTCTCTATATCAGGCAAGGCTTGTCAGGCTTGGCGCGCCGGGACTTGTGCCGGCGCTTTGGGGGCAGCATATCCCCGGGTGACGGGGCGGCCCGATTCGAAAACGACCAGGGTCGTACCGAAAGCGTCAAGGCGGCGACATGCGCGACACCGAAGGCGTCGCGGACGGGCATATGGGTATGAGGGCAGCGGTTTAGAGAGCCTGGGGGAATGAGCGGGGATGGCTTTTCGTGGGAGCGAGCTTGCTCGCGAATGGGGGTTGCCGGAAGGAATTGGCGCAGGATGAAAGAGCACCCTCTCCCTAACCCTCTCCCTGAAGGGAGAGGGGACCGTTCGGAGTGCTCGGATATTTCAGAGTCAGCCGGCAGCTCTGCAGTTTCCGGCTAAAGCCATGCTCATCTCGGCACGGACAAGCCCCCTCTCCCTTCAGGGAGAGGGCTGGGGAGAGGGAGCGGAGTCAACCCAACACACCAGAGCCGCCTGGAAACTCTGTTCGCGAGCAAGCTCGCTCCTACGAAAAGCAGCCGAACCCTCAACGATTCCGCCAACAAGCCACCAGGTTCCACACCATCAGCAAGCCGACGACCACCGAGCTGCCATAGAACAGCAGGCTATCCACGCTATCCCCTCCGAAATGCAGGCGCCCCCGGGAAGGGGGCGCCAGGTGGACGAACGGCTTACTCGTGGGCGACCAGCCGCGCGTGGGCGGACTCTTCGCCGAGGTTGTTGAGCATGCGCTCGCTGTACCAGTCGAGGAAGTTGATCACGCCGAACTCGTAGGTCTTGGAATACGGGCCCGGCTGGTAGGCGGTGGAGTTGATCCCGCGCTGGTTCTCCTCGGCCAGGCGGCGGTCCTGGTCGTTGGTGGCGTCCCACACCTCGCGCAGGCGCTGCACGTCGTAGTCCACGCCTTCCACCGCATCCTTGTGCACCAGCCACTTGGTGGTGACGACGGTTTCCTGCGCGCTGATCGGCCACACGGTGAAGACGATCAGGTGGTCGCCCATGCAGTGGTTCCAGGAGTGCGGCAGGTGGAGGATGCGCATCGAGCCCAGGTCGGGGTTCTTGATGCGGCCCATCAGCTTCTTGCTGCCCGGCTTGCCGTCCATGGTCATGGACACGGTGCCGTCGAGCAGCGGCATGCGCACGATGCGGTTGCGCAGGCCGAAGCTGGCGTGGGCATAGGGGATCTTCTCCTCGTCCCAGGCCTTGGTACAGGCCGCCACCTGGTCCTTGAACGCCTGGCTGGCACGCGGGTCGGTGACGTCATCCCACTCCAGCAGGGTCTTCAGCAGCTCCGGGTGCGAGCCGTTGCAGTGGTAGCACTCGCGGTTGTTCTCGATCACCAGCTTCCAGTTGGCCGCTTCCCTGATGGTGGTCTGCACGGCGACCTTGGTGTTCTCCATGTCGTACGGCTCCATGTAGTGCTCGAGCGTACGCAGGAAGTCGTCGATGGCCGGCGGGTTCTCGGCCAGGGAGATGAAGATGTAGCCGCCGGCGGTCTTCACGTTCACGGGCTTGAGGCTGTAGTCCTTCATGTCGAAGTCGGCGCCCATCTCGGTGCCGGCGAACAGCAGGCGGCCGTCCAGCTCGTAGGTCCACTGGTGGTAGGGGCAGACCAGCTTGGCCACCTTGCCCTTGTCGCTCACGCACAGTCGCGAGCCGCGGTGGCGGCAGACGTTGTGGAAGGCGTGGATCTTGCCTTCGGCGCCGCGCAGCACGATGACCGGGTTGTCGCCAATCTGCACGGTGAGGAAGTTGCCCTTGGCGGGGATCTCGCAGGTCATGCCGGCGATCAGCCATTCCTTCTGGAAGATCTCCTGCATGTCGAGCTTGAACAGGCGCTCGTCGTTGTAGAACGGCTGCGGCAGGGAGAAGGAATGGTCACGGGTACGCAGCATTTCGGCGGTGGCCTTGCGGGCCTGTTCCAGCGGATCGCCCAGACTCAGGGTGGTGGTGACGTCCATCGGTTGGTCCTCATGCCCCGCCGGGAGGCGGCGGTGGCGAAATTGGGTGGCTGATAACGGTTCTACGCTACGCAAGGTGGCTTTCACGGCCTTCGGCACTGCGGTGGCTCCGCAATCCCGCCCTGCCGATGGACGGGGCCCGCGGCGGCGGGCATGAAGGTCAGACGCTCTACTGGATTACCTTCGTCTCGGCTGGAAGGCAGTGTGCGTCCGGGCCTTGCGGGTGCCTTATCCATGGGCGACACGACCGCATCCGTTTCCGACGCGGTAGCCCGCGCCCCAGGCGGCAGGTCGCGATAAGCATGCAAATGTCGCTGGCAGGTAAATGGGGGCACGGCGCGTGCGCACAATCGGCCCCATCAGGCATGCCGAAAAGGCCGGGGCGAGCGTCCCCGCCCGGCGCTGCCCCATTCGGCCGGGAAACGGCCTGCGTGCGCGGAGAGACATCATGTCGACCAGCAACTTCCTCAATCCGGTGAACACCCAGACCTGGACCAACGGCCGCCACCTGGTGCGCTGTGTCAAGGCCATCCAGGAGACCTGGGACGTACGCACCTTCTGCTTCATGGCCGACCAGCCGATCATGTTCTTCTTCAAGCCCGGGCAGTTCGTCACCCTGGAGCTGGAGATCGACGGCCAGCCGATCATGCGTTCCTACACCATCTCCAGCTCGCCCTCGGTGCCCTACAGCTTCTCCATCACCATCAAGCGGGTGCCCGGCGGCAAGGTCTCCAACTGGCTGCACGACAACCTCAAGGAAGGCGACCAGGTCCCGGTGCACGGCCCGGTGGGCAACTTCAACGCCATCGACTTCCCCACCGACAAGGCGCTGTTCCTCTCCGGCGGCGTCGGCATCACCCCGGTGATGTCCATGGCGCGCTGGTTCTTCGACACCAACGGCGCGGTGGACATGGTCTTCGTGCACAGCGCGCGCACGCCCAAGGACATCATCTACCACCGCGAGCTGGACCACATGGCCTCGCGCATCGCCAACTTCAAGGTCCACCTGATCTGCGAGAAGTACGAGATGGGCGAGGCCTGGGCCGGTTACCGCGGTTTCCTGAACAAGGCCATGCTGCAGCTGATAGCGCCGGATTTCCTCGAACGCGAGGTGTTCTGCTGCGGCCCCACGCCCTACATGCACGCGATCAAGCGCCTGCTCGAAGCCGAAGGCTACGACATGTCGCGCTACCACGAGGAAGCCTTCGGCCCGACCCCGCCGGAAGTCCGCGAGGAAGTGAAGGAACTGGCCGCCGAAGCCGCCGAGGCCCCGGAAATCCCCGCCGCCGACCTGCACAACGTGGAGTTCTGCGAAACCGGCAAGAGCATCCGCGTGGCCCCCGGCGAAACCGTCCACGCCGCCGCCGCCAAGCTCGGCCTGCACATCCCCAAGGCCTGCGGCATGGGCATCTGCGGCACCTGCAAGGTGATGAAGCGCTCCGGCGAGGTGGACATGGAACACAACGGCGGCATCACCGACGAGGACGTGGCCGAGGGCTACATCCTGTCGTGCTGCAGCGTGCCGAAGGGGGATGTGGTGATTGAGTATTGAGTGCGCTCGGGTAGGCCACGGAGCGATGGTTCGACCCCGCTCCCTCTCCCTAGCCCTCTCCCTGAAGGGAGAGGGGACCGTTCGGAGCGCTTGGATATTTCAGAGTCAGCCGGCAGCTCTGTAGTTTCCGGCTAAAGCTATGCTCATCTCGGCACGAACAAGCCCCCTCTCCCTTCAGGGAGAGGGTTGGGGAGAGGGCGCTCTCCCCCAAGCTCCAGTCCCCCAAGGAATCCCAACCCGAAGATTTTTCAATTGCCCTCCCCGCCCCAACGGCTAAACACTCGTTCAACAACTCAAGGGACGAGTCCGCCATGCCCAGCTTCACCCAGACCTACTACGAAGCCACCTCCGAGAAACCGGCCTTCCCCGCGCAAACGGGCCGCCTAGACACCCGCGTGTGCATCCTCGGCGGCGGCCTGGCCGGGCTCAACACCGCCCTGGGCCTGGCCGAACGCGGCATCACCGACGTGGCGCTGCTGGAATCGCACTACGTCGGCCACGGCGCCTCGGGACGCAACGGCGGCTTCGTCTTCGGCGGCTACAGCCTGGGCAACGCCGACCTGCTCGCCACCCTCGGCGCCGAGGAAGCCCGCCGGCTCTACCACCTGACCCTCGAAGCGGTGGACCTGATCCGCCAGCGCGCGCGCCGCTACGACATCGACTGCGACCTGCTGGACGAAGGCGTGATCCTGGCCAACTGGTTCAACGACCCGGCCCGCCTGGAAACCCCGCGGCGCCTGATGAAGGAAGCCTACGGCGTGGACTGGGAGCCGATCTCCGCCAGTGCGCTCAGGGAACAGCTCAAGACCGAGCGCTACTTCGGCGGCCTGCTGGAACGCAACGCCTTCCACTTCCACCCGTTGAAATACGTGCGCGGCGTGGCCCGCACCGCTGCGGGAATGGGCGTGCGCATCCACGAAGACTCGCCGGCCCTGGGCATCGAAAAACGCGACGGGCGCTTCGTGGTGCGCACCGCCGGCGGCGAAGTGCACGCCGAACAGGTGGTGTTCTGCGGTGGCGGCTACGCCCGCGGCGTGTACCGCCCCATCGAGCGCGCGGTGCTGCCCATCGCCACCTACGTCATCGCCACCGAGCCCCTGGGCGAGCGCCTGAAGGACGCCATCGCCAGCCAGGCCGCGGTCTACGACACCCGCTTCGCCTTCGACTACTACCGCCCGCTGGCCGACACCCGCATCCTCTGGGGCGGGCGCATCTCCATTCTCGACCGCGGCCCGGCTGCCATCGCCGCCCTGCTCAGGCGCGACCTGACGCTGGTTTATCCACAGCTGGAAGACGTGAAGGTCGAGTACTCCTGGGGCGGCCTGATGAGCTACGGCCGCCACCAGATGGCGCAGATCGGCCAGGACCCGGCCGGCATCTGGCACGCCATCGGCTTCGGCGGCCACGGCATGGCGCCGACCACCGTGGCCGGCGAAGTGCTAGCCGACGCCATCAGCGGCGCCAGGGCGGTGCCGGCCGGCTTCGCCCGCTTCGGCCTGACGCGCGCCTTCGGCCTGGCCGGCCTGCTCGCCGCCCAGGCCACCTACACCGCCTACGAGGCCCGCGACGCTCTCGACAGCCGCCGTCTCAACGGCTAGCGCTGGTGCCCGGCGCGCTACCGGTCTAAGGTCGTTGCAAGCCTTCAGACCGGAGTACCCATGGCGACCAAGACCACCCCCAACCGCCAGCAGACGCACCTGGCCGTACTGATCGACGCCGACAACGCCCCCGCCGCCATCGTCGAGGGCCTGTTCGAGGAGATCGCCAAGTACGGCGTGGCCAGCGTCAAGCGCATCTACGGCGACTGGACCCAGCCGCAGCTGGGCAAGTGGAAGCAGGTGCTGCTCGACCACTCCATCCAGCCGATCCAGCAGTTCGCCTACACCAAGGGCAAGAACGCCACCGACAGTGCGCTGATCATCGACGCCATGGACCTGCTCTACACCCGCCGCTTCGACGGCTTCTGCCTGGTCTCCAGCGACAGCGACTTCACCCGCCTGGCCGCCCGCCTGCGCGAGGAAGGCCTGATGGTCTACGGCTTCGGCGAAAGCAAGACGCCGGACCCCTTCGTGCGCGCCTGCGACAAATTCATCTACACCGAAATCCTCCGCGCCGACCCGGTGACCCCGGCGGAACCGGCGGAAACCGGCCAGCCCCAGGAACCCAAGGCGCCAGTCGCCAAGCCCAAGCCCCAGCGGGTGCCGCTGGACTTCATCGCCAAGGTGCTCGACGACATCGCCGACGAGGAAGACTGGGTGCAGCTGGGTGCCCTCGGCCAGAACATCAGCAAGCTGCGCCCGGCCTTCGACCCGCGGCTGTACGGCTTCAAGAAACTCAGCGACCTGATCAAGGGCCACCCCAAGCGCTTCGAACTGCAGGCCCGCGGCGGCAGCAACAGCGGCGGCAAGGACCTGTACGCGCGCAACGTGCGCAAGTGAGCCGCGTCAAAGGCACGGGATAGAGCGAGCCGGTATGCTGGGGCGGTCATCCAGGAGGAAAGCCATGACCGCCCTATCCCGCAGCCTCTTCGCCGCCCTGCTGCTAGGCCTGGCCCTGTGCGCTAGCGCCCAGGCCTCGACGCTGCGCTGCGGCACCCAGCTGATCAACGAAGGCGACAAGATGGACGCGGTGCTGGAGAAATGCGGCGCGCCGACGAAACGCGAGGTGATAGGCCCACTCCCACCCCGGCGTGGCCCGGACGGCAAGTTCATCCCCGGCGGCCCAACCTTCGAAGTCTGGACCTACCCTCCACAGAACGGCGCCACGCGGGTACTGCGCTTCCGCGAAGGCATCCTGACGCAGATCGATACCGAGTTCCGCTGATCCCCGCCGCTGTTCGCTCTTCGTAGGAGCGAGCTTGCTCGCGAACCGCCTTCAACCACCCAGCCGCGTAGCCATCTCACCAATAACGATGGCCACCAACGCCCGCAGCAGTCGAACCTCGCCAGCCAGCGTGGCACGCAATTCCGGCCGAACGGCCGATAACGCCAGATTCTCCTGCTCGACCTCCGCAAGCAGCGCCTGCGCCTGCTCCCGTACCGCCCTGGTGAGCCTAGCCACATGCTCACGCGCCGTAGCCGGCTTGATGCCCATGGCCTCGCCGGCTGCCACCAGCAGCGCCCCATCGATCTCCTGTAGACGCTCGGTACCCAGAATCGGCCAGGCCATAGCAGCCTGCTGCGGCCAACGCTCCTGCCCGAATGCCCGAGTCCCGTATACGGCCGTGCAGAGCAGATCGTAGAACGGTGCAAGGTTGAAACCCCGGCGCGTGACCAGCAGGCTCAGGTTCTTCAGGTGCGCATCCTCGTTGCCCACCAGCACATTGAACACCAGCCAGCGGAACAGGCTCAGGCGCGCCCTCACCGAAGGCCGGCTATCGCTGGCGATCTCGCGCAGGCGCTCGATGCTGCCCTGGTTGTACTTGAAGGCACGGTCCAGGCCGAGCAACTGGCAGGCATCGATGCAATGCAGGCGCTCCCAGTCGCCCCCGACCTGGCAGCGGTCGAAACGCTGCACCAGGTACACCGGCTGCGGCACATAGCGCCGATGCACAGCGGGTACCTCCAGCCCGACACGCGCGGCCAAGGTCATCACGAACCACTCGTTGATCACCGAATGAGCCCATGCCGGGTCCGGGTGGTCGGGCTTGAGGATATGCGTCGAAGGGGTGCTGCCGATGGGTTCGAACAAGTCGCTGCCATCGAATACGACGGCCACCTTGTGCTGTGCTCCCGCCAGCGACATGCGCTTGGCCGCGCGTTCGGCCAGCGGCACCTGGGGCATCTGCTCGATGCGCCGGGATAGCTCCGTATCGGGCAATGCGCGTAGTTCGCCGGGCGCCGGCAGTTGCTCCGGTGGCAGCAAGGTGAGCGAACCTGCCGACTCGGCGCCGAAGTGCTCCAGCAAGCCGAAAGCATCCGCCTCCGCCAAGCGCGCCGCTCCCGCCAACAGGCGTCGCTGCCCCTCCTCCGGCAGCAGATTGTCGAAGTACCACTGCACCGGACGCTGGCTTGCGCCATCCACATGGGGCTCGCTGCGAAGCGGCAGCCCCGGACACAACGGATAGGCCTCGGGCGCATCCAGCCACTCGCGGGAATAGGCGAACGCCCAGGCGCCGTTGTTCTCCTCAAGGCTGCCGACGCGGGTCTGGTTGATCCAGGCATCCAGTTGCCGAACCATCAGTCCTCCTTGCCGCCTTCAGCCTTGTAGACAAGCCGTTGCAGCTGTTGCCGGGTCGGCTCCGCGTACTCCTCCGGCACCTCGATGGAGACTTGCAGACCCAACTCCTGCAGGACCTGGAACAGCTTGCCCCACTGCACGCGTTCGGCACCGCGCTCGACCTTGCCAAGGAAGTTCTCGCTCACACCGATGCTGCCGGCGGCATCGTCCTGGCGCAGGTTCATGGCCTTGCGGCTGGCGCGTACCAGCAGGCCGAGGGTGGCAGGTGAGTCGATATCGACTTTCATGAATAATCCTCATGACAGTGAGGATTTCGTGCCGACCAGCACAAAAAACAATTAAATCCTCACGATTGCGAGGATTCTAGACCCTAACGACGGATGTTCAATTAAATCCGCATGAGCGTGAGGATTGTGTGCACTGGCTCAGAGCTGTTCGCGAGCAAGCTCGCTCCTACACGTACATCGGAAATATCGCCGTATTCCAGCCCAAGGGCGTGGCTATTCACCGATTGATGGGTATCGCTTCATGCCTGGCAAAACGAAAAAGGCCGGTCAAATGACCGGCCTTTCCCTTACTTCACACCACCTCAGCTATTGCTGGGGAAAGCGAACTGCGCCGCCTCGTGGCTCTTGCGCTGCGGCCAGCGCTGGGTGATGGCCTTGCGCTTGGTGTAGAAGCGCACGCCGTCCGGGCCGTAGGCGTGGAGGTCGCCGAACAGCGAGCGTTTCCAGCCGCCGAAGCTGTGGTAGGCCACCGGGACCGGCAGCGGGACGTTGACGCCGACCATGCCCACTTCGATCTCGTCGCAGAACAGGCGGGCGGCTTCGCCGTCGCGGGTGAAGATGCAGGTGCCGTTGCCGTATTCGTGGTCGTTGATCAGCTGCATGGCTTCTTCCAGGCTGTTCACGCGGACGATGCACAGGACCGGGCCGAAGATTTCTTCCTTGTAGATGGTCATTTCCGGGGTCACGCGGTCGAACAGGGTGCCGCCGAGGAAGAAGCCGTTCTCATGGCCGGCGACCTTGTAGCCGCGGCCGTCCACCACCAGTTCGGCGCCCTGCTCTACGCCGCTGTCGATGTAGCCGGTGACCTTGTCGCGCGCCGCGCCGGTGACCAGCGGGCCCATGTCCAGGCCGCAGGAAGTGCCGGCGCCGATCTTCAGGCCCTTGACCTGCGGGACGATCTTCTGCACCAGGGCGTCGGCGATCTGGTCGCCCACGCACACGGCCACGGAGATGGCCATGCAGCGCTCGCCGCAGGAGCCGTAGGCGGCGCCCATCAGCGCGCTGACGGCGTTGTCCAGGTCGGCGTCGGGCATCAGCACGGCGTGGTTCTTGGCGCCGCCCAGGGCCTGCACGCGCTTGCCGCGCTTGGTGCCTTCGGAATAGATGTACTCGGCGATCGGGGTCGAGCCGACGAAGCTCAGGGCCTTGACTTCCGGGGCCTCGATCAGCGCGTCCACCGCGCCCTTGTCGCCGTGCACCACGTTCAGCACGCCTTTCGGCAGGCCGGCTTCCTGGAACAGTTCGGCGATCAGCAGGGTGGAGCTGGGGTCGCGCTCGGACGGCTTGAGGATGAAGGTGTTGCCGCAGGCGATGGCCAGCGGGTACATCCACAGCGGCACCATGGCCGGGAAGTTGAACGGGGTGATGCCGGCGACCACGCCGATGGGCTGGAAGTCGCTCCAGGCGTCGATGTTCGGGCCGACGTTGCGGCTGTACTCGCCCTTGAGGATTTCCGGGGCGGCGGTGGCGTATTCGACGTTCTCGATGCCGCGCTTCAGCTCACCGGCGGCGTCCTCGAGGGTCTTGCCGTGTTCTTCGCTGATCAGTTTGACGATGCGCTCTTCGTTGGCTTCGAGCAGTTGCTTGAAGCGGAACAGCACCTGGGCGCGCTTGGCCGGCGGGGTGTTGCGCCAGGCCGGGAAGGCGGCCTTGGCGGCGTCGATGGCCTGCTGCATGGTTTCGCGGTCGGCCAGCGGGACCTTGCGCACGGCTTCACCGGTGGACGGGTTGTAGACGTCGGCGGTGCGGCCGGTGTCGGCGATCAGCTCGCCGCCGATCAGGTGCTTGATGGTGGTCATCGTCTTGTCTCTTCTCGCTAAGTAGGTGGGGGCAGGCGCTTGAAGCGCCCCTCTCCCCAGCCCTCTCCCTGAAGGGAGAGGGAGGTTTGTTCGGCGTGTTGGGTGGGCCGCGGAGTCCGCCGGGGACTGCACTCTAAGGCGAGTCTCCCAGCGGCGCCTACGCGCGGGCCCGCGTGCTCAGTGTTGCTTGAGCTCGATCTCGATGAAGGCCACTTCGTGGTCGCAGGGGTTGATCACGTTGTGCTCGGTGCCGATCTGGCGGGTGTAGCTCTGGCCCAGGACCAGCGGCGCGCGCCGCTCGCCCTCGGGGGTTTCCAGCAGCAGCTCGCCGCCGGTCACCGGGACCACCACGTACTCCATGCCGTGGCGGTGCCAGCCGGTCTCGGCGCCGGGGGCGAAGCGCCACTCGGTGACCAGGACCTTGTCGTTGTCGATCTGCACCGTCGGGACGGCCTTGGGACGCTCGCTCACTTACGCCACCCCGTTCAGGGCTTCGCCGACCGCATCGAACAGGCGGTCGAGGTCTTCGGGCTTGGCGTTGAAGGTCGGCCCGAACTGCAGGGTGTCGCCGCCGAAGCGCACGTAGAAGCCTTCCTTCCACAGCTTCATGCTGGCTTCGAACGGGCGCACGATGGCGTCGCCGTCGCGGGCGGCGATCTGGATGGCGCCAGCCAGGCCGCAGTTGCGGATGTCGATGACGTTCTTCGCGCCCTTGATGCCGTGCAGGGCCTTCTCGAAGTGCGGCGCCAGCTCGGCGGACTGCTGGATCAGGTTTTCCTTCTGCAGCAGGTCCAGCGCGGCGATGCCGGCGGCGCAGGCGACCGGGTGGGCGGAGTAGGTGTAGCCGTGGCCGAATTCCACCGCGTATTCCGGCAGGTTCTGGCCCATGAAGGTGTCGTAGATCTCGCTGCTGGCGATGACCGCGCCCATGGGCACGGCGCCGTTGGTGACCTGCTTGGCGACGTTCATGATGTCCGGGGTCACGCCGAAGTATTCGGCGCCGGTGGCCTTGCCCATGCGGCCGAAGGCGGTGATGACTTCGTCGAAGATCAGCAGGATGTTGTTGGCGTCGCAGATTTCGCGCAGGCGCTGCAGGTAACCCTTCGGCGGCACGATCACGCCGGCGGAACCGGACATCGGCTCGACGATCACGGCGGCGATGTTGGAGGCGTCGTGCAGTTCGATCAGCTTCAGCAACTCGTTGGCCAGCTCGACGCCGCCGGTCTCGGCCGCGCCCCTGGTGAAGGCCATGCCCGGCTGCAGGGTGTGCGGCAGGTGGTCGACGTCCATCAGCGGGCCGAACATCTTGCGGTTGCCGCCGATGCCGCCCAGGGCGGTGCCGGCGACGTTCACGCCGTGGTAGCCACGGGCGCGGCCGATCAGCTTGGTCTTCTGCGCCTGGCCCTTGATGCGCCAGTAGGCGCGGGCCATCTTGATCGAGGTGTCGGCGCACTCGGAACCCGAGCCTGTGAAGAACACGTGGTTGAGGTTGCCGGGGGTGAGGTTGGCGATCTTCTCGGCCAGCTGGAAGGACAGCGGGTGGCCGTACTGGAAGCCCGGGGAGTAGTCGAGGGTGGTCAGCTGCCTGGCCACCGCGTCGGCGATTTCCTTGCGCGAGTGACCGGCGCCGCAGGTCCACAGGCCGGACAGGCTGTCGTAGATGCGACGGCCCTTGTCGTCCACCAGGTAGCTGCCTTCGGCGGCGACGATGATGCGCGGGTCCTTGTGGAAGTTGCGGTTGGCGCTGAAGGGCATCCAGTGGGCCTTCAGGTTCAGGTCGGCGGCGGCCGACGGCGCTACGTTCACTTGCTGGTTCATGGAGTTCGTCCTCGACGACTGTCTTGTTGGGCGCGCAGGCCGCGTCACGCCTGCTGCGATGGCTCAAGATTGGGCCTGACTAAACGTGAGTTAAAGCCTATTCTTCTCACGTTCAGTTTCGGTTCGGTAAAACTAAAATGGCAAAATCCCGCAGCCCGTCCCTGGGCCAGGTCAGCGACTTCGAAATCCGCCTGCTGCGCATCTTCAAGACCATAGTCGAGTGCGGCAGCTTTTCCGCCGCGGAAAGCACCCTGGGCATCAGCCGCTCGGCCATCAGCCTGCACATGGGCGACCTGGAGAAACGCCTGGGCATGCGCCTGTGCCAGCGTGGCCGGGCCGGCTTCGCGCTGACCGACGAGGGCCGCGAGGTGTACCGCGCCACCCAGTCGCTGCTGGCGGCGCTGGAGGGCTTCCGCGCCGAGGTCAACGAGCTGCACCAGCACCTGCGCGGCGAACTCAACATCGGCATCATCAACAACCTGGTGACCCTGCCGCAGATGCGCATCACCCACGCCCTGCGCGCGCTCAAGGCGAGCGGGCCGGGGGTGCGCATCAACATCGGCATGACCACGCCCAACGAAATCGAGCTGGGCGTGCTGGACGGCCGCCTGCACGTCGGCGTGGTGCCGCTCATCAGCCCGCTGTCGGGGCTGGAGTACTCGCCGCTGTACGACGAGCGGTCGCTGCTGTTCTGCAGCCGCGAGCACCCGCTGTTCGAACGCGAGGACGCGGGCATCACGGTGGCGGAAATCCACGCCTGCGCCGCGGTGGCGCCCAGCTACCGCATCCCCGCCGAGGCCCAGGAGCGCCACCAGGAACTGACCGCCAGCGCCAACGCCTCGGACCGCGAGGGCATGGCCTTCCTGATCCTCACCGGCAGCTACATCGGCTACCTGCCCGACCACTACGCCGCCGACTGGGTGGCCCAGGGCCGCATGCGCGCGCTGCGCCCGGAACGCTTCCACTACGACATCCCGCTGACGGTGGTGACGCGCAAGGGGCGGCGGCCGAACCTGGTGCTGGAGCGGTTCCTGGAGGCGGTGGCGGAGAGTCGGTAGGAAATTTCGCCCACACACCTCTGCCAAACCTGTACTCCGCCCCCTCCCTAACCCTCCCCCGCAAGCGGGAGAGGGGACCGTCCGGCATGAAGCGCAATCACCAGGCTCCCTGAGCCACAATGCGCACGAATCGCGGACAAAGTCCGCTCCAATTACAGTTCCAGGGAAGCACGGACGTAGGAGCGGACTCCGTCCGCGATTGGACTCACCGACCGCGCCGAACGTCCCGGCGGCACCGCCAACGGCACATAACCACGAACGGCCATTCGCCCTACACCCCATCCGTTTTATCTTCCCTGCCACGCAAAAACCTATACCCCCTCCCCGCCACCCCCGCGCGGCCCGTGGCTTGCGGGCCCACAGTTTTTCCCTAGCCTGCGACTACAAAAATCATAATTTCGCTAATCCCCGGCGCTGAACAGAATGCGGCCAACACGCGGTGGACAGCCGTGACCGCAGAACAACAACGATCAGAGTCCGAGGAATCACCCATGGCCGACCTGAATCAGACCACCTTCGGCAAGCCCGCCGGCAAGACGCTCGATGGCATTGAAACCGATACCCTCGTGGTGGGCGCCGGCCAGGCCGGCGTGGCCATGAGCGAGCACCTGACCGCCCAGGGCGTGCCGCACATCGTGCTGGAGAAGAGCCGCATCGCCGAAGCCTGGCGCACCGGCCGCTGGGATTCGCTGGTGGCCAACGGCCCGGCCTGGCACGACCGCTTCCCGAACATGGAGTTTTCGGTCGGCCCGGACGAGTTCCCGCACAAGGAGCAGGTGGCGGACTACTTCGTCGCCTACGCCAAGCAGTTCGACGCGCCCATCCGCACCGGCGTGGAAGTGAAGAAGGTGACCCGCAACCAGGGCCGCCCCGGCTTCACCGTGGAGACCTCCGAGGGCACCCTCCAGGCCCTGCGCATCGTCTCCGCCACCGGCCCGTTCCAGCGCCCGGTGATCCCGGCCATCGCGCCGAAGGACGAACGCATCCAGCAGATCCACTCGGCCCACTACTTCAACCCGCAGCAGCTGCCCGAAGGCGCTGTGCTGGTAGTGGGCGCAGGCTCCTCCGGCGTGCAGATCGCCGACGAGCTGAACCGCGCCGGCAAGCGCGTGTTCCTCTCGGTGGGCGCCCATGACCGTCCGCCGCGCAGCTACCGCAACCGCGACTTCGTCTGGTGGCTGGGCGTGCTCGGCCTGTGGGACGCCGAGGAAGTGCAGCCGGGCCGCGAGCACGTGACCATCGCCGTGAGCGGCGCCCGTGGCGGCGAGACCATCGACTTCCGCCGCCTGGCCAACGAGGGCATCACCCTGGTCGGCCTGACCAAGGCCTTCGAAGGCGGCAAGGTGAGCTTCCAGGACGACCTGGTGAAGAACCTGGAGGCCGGCGACCGGAACTACCTCGACCTGCTGGACGCCGCCGACGCCTACATCGAGCGCAATGGCCTGGACCTGCCGGAAGAGCCGGAAGCCCGCAGGGTCTTCCCGGACGCCGAGTGCGTCCGCAACCCGATCCTCGAGCTGGACCTGGCCGCCGCCGGCATCACCTCGATCATCTGGGCCACCGGCTACGCCGTTAACTTCGACTGGCTGCAGGTGGACGCCTTCGACGAGAAGGGCAAGCCCAAGCACCAGCGCGGCGTGTCCCGCGAGCCGGGCGTGTACTTCGTCGGCCTGCCGTGGCTGTCGCGCCGTGGCTCCTCGTTCATCTGGGGCGTGTGGCACGACGCCAAGCACGTCGCCGGCCACATCGCCACGCAACGCAAGTACGTCGAATACCAGGACGCCTCGCAGCGCGAGGCCTCCGTTGAATCGCAAGCCAAAAAAGCCGCTTCCTGGGAGTAAGTGATGCCTACCCACACCCGCATCCGCATGTTCAACACCAAGGACACCTACCCGAACCAGTCCCTGGACAACGACCTCTGCCAGGCCGTGCGCGCCGGCAACACCGTGTACGTGCGCGGCCAGGTCGGTACCGATTTCGAGGGCAACCTGGTGGGCCTGGGCGACCCCCGCGCCCAGGCCGAGCAGGCGATGAAGAACGTCAAGCAGCTGCTGGAAGAAGCCGGCAGCGACCTGTCGCACATCGTCAAGACCACCACCTACCTCATCGACCCGCGCTACCGCGAGCCGGTCTACCAGGAGGTCGGCAAGTGGCTCAAGGGCGTGTTCCCGATCTCCACCGGCCTGGTGGTCTCGGCCCTGGGCCAGCCGCAGTGGCTGATGGAGATCGACGTGATCGCGGTGATCCCGGACGACTGGAACCAATAAGGAGCGGCCCATGACCTTCTCCATCGTCGGCCGCTGCGCCGAGACCGGCCAGCTGGGCATCGCCATCAGCTCCTCGAGCATCGCCGTCGGCGCGCGCTGCCCCTGGGTACGCGCCGGCGTCGGCGCGGTGGCCACCCAGAACGTCACCCTGCCGGCCCTCGGCCCGCAGATCCTCGACCGCCTGGAGGCGGGCCTGGCGCCCGCCGCGGCGCTGGACCAGGCGCTGTCCAGCAACGGCTACGGCCAGTACCGCCAGGTCACGGTCATCGACCAGCACGGCCAGGTGGCACTGTTCACCGGCAGCGAGGCGCTGGGCGTGAACCACGCAGTGGCCGGCGAGAACTGCGTGGCGGCGGGCAACCTGCTGTCGTCCACCGCGGTGATCGAAGCCATGACCAAGGCCTTCGAGGCGGCCGACGGCTGCCTGGCCGAGCGCCTGCTGGCGGCGATGCAGGCGGCCATGGCCGCCGGCGGCGAAGCCGGGCCAGTGCACTCGGCGGCGCTGAAGGTAGTGGGCGACCTGGTCTGGCCGGTGGTCGACCTGCGCGTGGACTGGGCCGACGAGGCGCCCATCGACGCGCTGGAGAAGCTCTGGGTAGCCTACAAGCCGCAGATGCAGGACTACATCACCCGCGCGCTGGACCCGACCAAGGCGCCGAGCTACGGCGTGCCCGGCGACGAGTGACATCCCCTGTAATTTGAAAAGCAGGAGCAGAACATGCCCAGCAGCCGTGACATCCTCGCCAGGCTGGTCGCCTTCGACACCGTCAGCCGCCATTCCAACCTGGCGCTCATCAAGTACGTCCAGGATTACCTGGGCGACCTGGGCGTGGAGAGCGAGCTGTTCTTCGACGAAGCCGGCGGCAAGGCCAACCTGTACGCCACCCTCGGCCCACGCGACCGCGGCGGCGTGTGCCTGTCCGGGCACACCGACGTGGTGCCGGTGGACGGCCAGCCCTGGACCGTCCCGCCCTTCGAGCTGACCGAGAAGGACGGCCGCCTGTACGGCCGCGGCACCGCCGACATGAAGGGCTACATCGCCTGCGTGCTGGCCGCCGTGCCGGCCTTCCTCGCCCAGCCCCTGCGCCTGCCGCTGCACCTGGCCTTCTCCTACGACGAGGAGGTCGGCTGCCTAGGCGTGCGCTCGTTGCTGGCGGACCTTGCGCGCCGCGAGCACAAGCCCATCGCCTGCATCATCGGCGAGCCCACCGAGCTCAAGCCGGTGCTCGGCCACAAGGGCAAGCTGGCCATGCGCTGCCAGGTGCACGGCGCGGCCTGCCACTCGGCCTACGCCCCGCAGGGGGTGAACGCCATCGAATACGCGGCGAAGCTGATCAACCGCCTGGGCGAGATCGGCACCCGCCTGGCGGCGCCGGAGCGCCACGACCCGCGCTTCGACCCACCCTACTCCACCGTGCAGACCGGCGTGATCAACGGCGGCCGCGCGCTGAACATAGTCCCGGCCGAATGCCAGTTCGACTTCGAGGTGCGTGCCCTGCCCAGCGACGACCCGCAGCAGGTCGCCGAGCAACTGCGCGACTACGCCGAGACCGAGCTGCTGCCGAAGATGCGCGCGGTGAAGCAGGAGGCGGACATCCGCTTCAGCGAGCTGTCGGCCTACCCGGCGCTGGCCACCGCCCCGCACAGCGAGGCGGCGCAGTTGCTGGCGCGGCTGAGCGGCTCCGACGAGTTCTCCACGGTCGCCTACGGCACCGAGGGCGGGCTGTTCGACCAGGCCGGCATTCCCACCGTGGTCTGCGGGCCGGGGAGCATGGACCAGGGGCACAAGCCGGATGAGTTCGTGAGCGTGGCGCAGCTGGCGGCTTGCGATGGGATGCTGGGGCGGTTGGTGGAGTGGATGAGGGTCTGAGGTTCGGCCCTACTCGCGATTTCGGCGCGGGCTGATATACCGCTCCCTCTCCCTGAAGGGAGAGGGGACCGTTGGGCAGAACGGGATGTTCTGAAGTCAGCCGGCAGCCTCGATGGTTTCCGGATAAAACCATTCCTTCTCTCGGCACGGACAAGCCCCCTCTCCCTTCAGGGAGAGGGCTGGGGAGAGGGGCGGAGTCAACCCAGCACGCCAGAGCCGCCGGGAGACTTGGTTCGCGAGCAAGCTCGCTCCTACGAAAAGCAGTCCGACGTCAGCCGATCAGCTTGCGCGCCGCCTGCGTATGCGCGGCGATCAGCCCCTTGAGGTCCAGCCCCTCCACCTCGCCGTCCACAACCCGCCAACTCCCCCCGACCATCACCCTGTCCGCCCTGTCCGCCCCACACAGCAGCAGAGCCGACAACGGATCATGGCTCCCGGAGAACCGCAGCTCATCCAGCTTGAACAGCGCCAGGTCCGCCTGCTTGCCCGGCGCCAGCTCACCGATGTCGCTGCGGCCCAGCAGTTTCGCCGAGCCCCTGGTGGCCCAGCCCAGGGCGCGTTCCGGGGTGATGGCTTCGGCGCCGTAGCGCAGGCGCTGGATGTACAGGGCCTGGCGGGCTTCGAGGATCATGTTGGAGGCGTCGTTGGAGGCCGAGCCGTCCACGCCGATGCCCACCGGCGCGCCGGCCGCTTCCAGGGCCACGGTGGGGCAGATGCCCGAGGCCAGGCGCATGTTCGAGCTGGGGCAGTGGCAGATGCCGGTGCCGGCCTGGCCCAGGCGGGCGATTTCCTCGTCGTTGAAGTGGATGCCGTGGGCCAGCCAGGTGCGCGGGCCGAGCCAGCCGACGCTGTCCAGGTAGTCCACGGTGCGCTGGCCGAAGCGCTGCAGGCAGAAGTCTTCCTCGTCGAGGGTCTCGGCCAGGTGGGTGTGCAAGCGCACGTCGTGGCGTTCGGCCAGGTCGGCGCTGGCGCGCATGATTTCCGGGGTCACCGAGAACGGCGAGCAGGGCGCCAGGGCGATCTGCACCTGGGCGCCGTCGCCACGCTGGTGGTAGTCGCGGATCAGCCGCTCGCTGTCGTCGAGGATGTCTTCGGCGCGCTGCACCGTCTGCTGCGGCGGCAAACCGCCATCGGCCTCGCCCAGGCTCATGGAACCGCGGGTGAGCATGGCGCGCATGCCCAGCTCGGCGACCACCCCGGCCTGCACGTCGATGGCCTGCTCCAGGCCGTCGGGGAACAGGTAGTGGTGGTCGGCGGCGGTGGTGCAGCCGGACAGCAGCAGCTCGGCCAGGGCCACCTTGGTGGCCAGCGCCAGTTGGTCGGGGGTCAGCCGCGCCCACACCGGGTAGAGCGTCTTCAGCCAGGGGAACAGCGGCTGGTTGACCACCGGCGCCCAGGCGCGGGTGAGGGTCTGGTAGAAGTGGTGGTGGGTGTTGATCAGGCCCGGCAGCAGCACGTGCTGGCTGGCGTCGAACACCTGCTCGCAGGGCTGCGAGGGTTGCTGGCCGGCGGCGACCAGTTCGAGGATGCGACCGTCCTGCACGACCAGGCCGCCACGGGCGTCGAGGCCGTTGGCGGTGAAGATGGCGAGGGGGTTGCGCAGCCACAGGCGGGGGGATGACATGGGTGAATCCTCCGGGTTGCGGAGCCGCCGCCCGAGGCGAGCCGGCTCCCGGTTGTTCGGGAAGCCAGCTCAGTGTTCACCCTGTCTGCTGATCCAGGTGCACCTGACCCGCAGGTCAGGCGCCGGTGCATGTTAACGCCGCCGCCGGCGTCCGTCACCAGTCGATCGTCGTCCCCTGGTAGTCCAGGTAGTACTGGCCGCCGCGCCCGGCGTAGGCCTCGACCTGGTCGATCAGCCCGGCGGCGCTGGTTTCCACGTCCAGCGGCGCGGCCTCGCCGCCCATGTCGGTGCGTACCCAGCCGGGGTGCAGGTCGAGCACGGTCAGGCCGGTTTCGCCCAGGCCGGCGACGAAGCTGCGGGTCAGCGAGTTCAGCGCCGCCTTGCTCGCCCGGTACAGCGCCATGCCGCCGGATTCGTTGCCGGCCACGCTGCCCAGCTCGGAGGTCATGAAGGCCAGCACGCCGCGTTGCGCATCCAGCCGTGGCAGCAGGCGCTCGGCCAGGCGCACGGGGGCCACGGCGTTGACCATGAACAGCTCGCCGACCTCGACCAGGCTGGCATCCAGCGCCGACTGGTGCGGCGGGCCGTAGATGCCGGCGTTGATGTACACCAGGGCGAAGCGCTGCCCGGCGAGTGCTTCGGCGAGGCGGTCCTGGGAGGCCGCATCGTCCAGCACCAGGGACTCGACGCGCACCGGCAGGCTGTCCAGCACGCCGGCATTGGCGGCGTCGCGCACGGTGGCGGTGACCTCCCAGCCGCGCGCCAGCAGCTGGTTCACCAGGCCCAGGCCGAGGCCGCGGGAGGCGCCGATGATCAGGGCGGAATTGGCAGTGCTCATGGGCTTGTCCTCATCGCTTGGAAAAAACCAGCATAACCGCTCCCGGGCAACCGGGCCGCAAACGACAAGGCCCGGCAGCTGCCGGGCCTTGTGGATAAAACGCCCCGGAACCTGCCCGGGGCCAGGGCACGCGCCCTATCAGTCGGTGGTGATCTTCGAGTGCGTCCGGGTGTCCTTCATGGTCACGTAGACCAGCAGCGAGCAGGCGATGCAGCCGGTGACGTACCAGTAGAAGCCGCTCTCGAGACCGACGCTCTTGAACCACAGCGCCACGTACTCGGCGGTGCCGCCGAAGATCGACACGGTCAGCGCGTAGGGCAGGCCCACGCCCAGGGCACGGATCTCGGTGGGGAACAGCTCGGCCTTCACCACGGCGTTGATCGAGGTGTAGCCGCTGACGATCACCAGCGCCGCCATGATCAGGAAGAACGCGCCCCACCAGGTGTCGATGGTGTGCAGGGTGCTGAGGATCGGGTAGGTGAACAGGGTGCCCAGCACGCCGAAGGCGATCAGGATCGGGCGGCGGCCGATCTTGTCCGACAGCGCGCCGACGATGGGTTGCAGCAGCATGAACAGGAACAGGGTGGCGGCCGAGATCATGGTCGAGTCGGTCTTGCTCATGCCCACGGTGTTCACCAGGTACTTCTGCATGTACGTGGTGTAGGTGTAGAAGGCCAGGGTGCCGCCCATGGTCAGGCCGACCACGGTGAGCACTTCCTTCGGGTGGCGCAGCAGGGCGCGCATCAGGCTTTCCTTGGGCTCTTCCTTCTTCTGCGAGAAGGACTCGGTCTCTTCCATGCCGCGGCGCAGGAACATGGCGGTCACCGCGCACAGCGCGCCGATGAAGAAGGGCACGCGCCAGCCCCAGCTTTCCAGCTGTTCGACGGTGAGGGTCTGCTGCAGCACGATCAGCACCGCCAGGGCGATGAGCTGGCCGGAGATCAGGGTCACGTACTGGAAGCTGGAGAAGAAGCCGCGCTGTTCCTTGTTGGCCATCTCGCTGAGGTAGGTGGCCGAGGTGCCGTATTCGCCGCCGACCGACAGGCCCTGCAGCAGGCGCGCGAGCACCAGCAGGATGGGCGCGCCGACGCCGATGGTCTCGTAGCTGGGGGTCAGGGCGATGATCAGCGAGCCGAAGCACATCAGCAGCACCGAGGCCAGCAGCGCGGCCTTGCGGCCCTTGCGGTCGGCGTAGATACCCATCAGCCAGCCGCCGATCGGGCGCATCAGGAAGCCCACGGCGAAGATCGCGGCGGTGTTCAGCAGCTGGGCGGTCATGTCGCCCTGGGGGAAGAAGGCCTTGGCGAAGTACAGCGAGAAGGCGGCGTAGACGTACCAGTCGTACCACTCCACCAGGTTGCCCACCGAACCGCTGAAGATCGACTTGATGCGCTGGGAGGTCGTACGGGGCGCGGCAGAAGCGGAGACGGCGCTTGCGCTATCCATGGGTAATCCTCTTGTCGTTGTTGTCGTCGGGTGCGTGGACCACGAAACCACGCACCGGCGCGCCGCGAGGTGCGGCGCAGTGAGGAGGGCGATAGCAGGCAGCGTGCCAAGGGCGCAAAGCCGCGTGGCACAAGGGCTTACAGGGTTTTCGTACGCTGTGGGCAGGCGCCTGGCTGCCGATCGACGGGGGTGGATGAGCGGAAATCCGCTTATTCGGAGCGGCTTTTCGTAGGAGCGAGGGGAGCGCCTGGCTCTTGCTCGCGAACCGGGTCTCCTGGTGGCTTCGGTGCCTGGCCTGAAGAGCGCCCTCTCCCTAACCCTCGGCTGCGCGCCCCGCCCTGAAGGGAGAGGGGACCGTTGGGCAGATACGGATGTATAGGAGTTAGCCGGCAACTCCGAAGGTTTCCGGCTGACACCACTCCTCCTCTCGGCACGGACTAGCCCCCTCTCCCTTCAGGGAGAGGGCTGGGGAGAGGGTTGCGGAGTCAAACTGCAACACCAGGGCCGCCTGGAAACGCTGTTCGCGAGCAAGCTCGCTCCTACAGGTACAGGGGAGATACACCGCAGCGGCTCAGCGTTGCTTGAACAGCTCACCGGGGGTGAAGCCGAACAGCCCCTTGAAGGCGGCGATGTAGGCCGAGGTGGAGTCGTAGCCACAGTCCAGCGCGGCGGCGGTGACGCTGGCGCCTTCCTCCAGCACGCCGAGGGAACCGAGCAGGCGCTGGCGTTGGCGCCAGAGGCGGAAGCTCATGCCGGTCTCGCGCTGGAACAGGCGCGACAGGGTCTTCTCCGAGGTACCCAGGCGCTGCGCCCAGTCGCCCAGGGTGAGGCTGGCGCCGGGCTGGTCGATCAGCGCCTGGCACAGTTGCAGCAGCCGCGGCTCCCGGGGCATGGGCAGGGAGAAGGCGACTTCCGGCAGGGTGCGCAGCTGGTCCAGCAGCACGCTCACCAGGCGCTGCTCGGGGCTGTCGCCCTGTGGATAATCCACCGGTAGCTCGCAGAAGGCCTTGACCAGCTCGCGGGCCAGCGGCGTCACCTCCAGCACCCGGCAGCGTGGTGGCGCCCAGGCGCAGGCCTCGGCGCTCAGGTAGAGGCTGCGCATCTCCGCGCGGCCGGAGGTGACCACCTGGTGCTCCAGGTAGGCGGGTATCCAGATGGCGCGCTGCGGCGGGGCGAAGAAGCTGCCCTCGGCGGTGTGCACGCCGAGCACCCCGCTGATGGCGTAGGACAGTTGCACCCAGGCGTGGTGGTGGCGGCCGGTCCAGGAACCGGCGCGCAGGCTCTCGGCGCGCGCGTAGACCGGCCGCGGCAGGTCGTCGAGCGCCGGGATCGAGCGTTGCAGGTCGGGGTGCTGTCCGTTCATCGCTATGCTTTGGCTTTGTATCGCTAGTCGTCAGAGTCTGGCAGGGCTACCCTGCCGCCTCAAGCCGTCAACGGAGCCCGCCATGCTGAATTTCTCCGCCCAGGAATACCCCTACCCCTCGCAGCGTTCCCTGGTGTATGCCCGGCGCGGCATGGTGGCCACCTCGCAGCCGCTGGCGGCGCAGGTCGGGCTGGATATCCTCAGGCGCGGCGGCAACGCGGTGGACGCCGCAGTGGCCACGGCGGCGGCGCTGACGGTGGTGGAGCCCACCGGCTGCGGCATCGGCGGCGACGCCTTCGCCCTGGTGTGGGTCAAGGACCGGCTGCACGGCCTGGACGCCGCCGGCTTCGCCCCGCGGGCGCTGGATATCGCCACCGTGCAGGGCGCCGGGCACACGCGCATGCCGCTGTACGGCTGGACGCCGGTGACGGTGCCCGGCTGCCCGGCGGCCTGGGCCGAGCTGTCGGCGCGCTTCGGCCGGCGGCCCTTCGCCGAGCTGCTGGCCCCGGCCATCGAGCTGGCCGAGGAAGGCTTCCCGCTCTCGCCGGTGATCGCCGGGCTGTGGCAGGGCGGCCTGGACAAGTTCCGCGGCGTGCGCGACGCGCACCCGGAGCTGGCGGCCTGGTTCGACGAGTTCCTCGTCGACGGCCGCGCCCCGCGCGCCGGGGAAATCTTCCGCCACCCCGGCCAGGCGCGGACCCTGCGCGAGCTGGCCGAGACGAAGTGCGAGAGCTTCTACCGCGGCGCCCTGGCCCGACGCATCGCCGCCCATGCCGCCGCCAGCGGCGGCTACCTGGGCGAGGCCGACCTGGCCGGCTACCGCGCGCAATGGGTCGAGCCCATCTCGCTGAACTACCGCGGCTACGACGTCTGGGAAATCCCCCGGCCGGCCAGGGCCTGGTGGCGCTGATGGCCCTGAACATCCTCAAGGGCTTCACCTTCGGCGAGCGCGACAGCCCGGACACCTGGCACCGCCAGCTGGAGGCCATGAAGCTGGCCTACGCCGACGGCCGCGCCTACATCGGCCAGCCGGACGCCATGCGCTTCAGCGTGGCCGACCTGCTCAGCGACGACTACGCCGCCAGCCGCCGCGCGCTGATCGGCGAGCGCGCCCTGGAACCGCACCCGGGCAAGCCGCGCGCCGGCGGCACCGTGTACCTGGCCACGGCCGACGGCGAGGGCAACCTGGTGTCCTTCATCCAGAGCAACTACCACGGCTTCGGCTCCGGCGTGGTGGTGCCCGGCACCGGCATCGCGCTGCAGAACCGCGGCGCCGAGTTCAGCCTCGACGCCAGCCACGTCAACGCCCTGGCCCCGGGCAAGAAGACCTTCCACACCATCATCCCCGGCTTCCTCAGCAAGGGTGGCGTGCCGCTGGGGCCCTTCGGCGTGATGGGCGCCTACATGCAGCCCCAGGGCCACGTGCAGATGGTGATGAACCTGGTGGACTTCGGCCTCAACCCCCAGGCCGCGCTGGACGCCCCGCGCTGGCAGTGGCTGGGCGACAAGCGCATCGGCATCGAGCACGGCGCGCCGCGCAGCCTGGCGGCGGTGCTCACCCGCCGCGGCCACCACGTGGAGGTGGCCCACGACCTGACCAGCTACGGCCGCGGCCAGATCATCCTGCGCGACCCGCTCAGCGGCGTGCTCTGCGGCGGCACCGAGCCGCGCACCGACGGGCAGATCGCCGCCTGGTGAAGCCGCCGCCGGGCCGGCGGAGGTGCTTGTGCGGCGCGGCTCTGGCATCATCCGCGCCCGGAAAGTCGCGGCTACCCGGCAAGGGAGCCGCGAAGGGCGGTTGTGTAGATTCTTCACAGCAAAATTGTATACACATTTTGAATTGATTCCATTCAACTCAAAGAAAACATGTATTCAATAAGCCCTTTCCATGCTCGCCAAAATGGCGCTTCGACGGCCTGCGCTGCCCTGTTCGAAGGCACTACCTGTCCCATGAGTCAGGTTTTTGCCCGATTCCAGGCGCTCGCCCCGGCGTGGCCAGGCCCCTGAAAAAGCATGGTTTTTCCCCATACATACAAGGAAAACCCGGCCAACGCCCGGCGTTGGCCCCGATCTTGCCTCGGCAGGCCAGGCCTGACCGAATGGACAGGTTCAGAATTCCAACGAGATCGCTGCACTTCAAAACCTAGGAGCACCACATGACTCGCACCCTCGCATCCCTGCTGCTCGCCGGCGGGCTGCTGGCTACCGGCCAGGCCATGGCCGGCGGCGAAGACCTCACCCCCGCACCGGCCAGCAACGACGGCCCGCTGATCTGGCACAACGAGAGCCTGACCTACCTGTGGGGCAAGAACTTCAAGGTCAACCCGCCGATCCAGCAGACCTTCACCTTCGAGAGCGCGAGCGCCTGGACCTGGGGCGACATCTGGTTCTTCGTCGACCAGATCAACTACAACGGCAAGGAAGACAGCCAGAACGGCAAGAACACCTACTACGGCGAATTCAGCCCGCGCCTGTCGTTCGGCAAGATCACCGGCGCCGACCTGTCCCTGGGCCCGATCAAGGACGTGCTGCTGGCCACCACCTACGAGTTCGGCGAAGGCGACACCGAGGCCTACCTGATCGGCCCGGGCTTCGACCTGGCCCTGCCCGGCTTCGACTACTTCCAGCTGAACTTCTACTACCGCAAGCCCGACGGCAACCGCGTGCCCTCCGGCGCCTGGCAGGTCACCCCGGCATGGGCCGTCACCATCCCGGTGGGCAACTCCGACATCCTCTTCGACGGCTTCATGGACTGGGTGGTCAACAACAAGAGCGCCAGCGCCAGCGAGCGCGGCCAGAGCGACTACCACGCCAACCTGCACTTCAACCCGCAGATCAAGTACGACCTGGGCAAGGCCATGGGCTACGAGGCCAAGCACCTGTACGTGGGCGTGGAATACGACTACTGGTCCGACAAGTACGGCATCAAGGACTCGCAGTTCTTCACCACCGACCAGAACACCACCAGCCTGCTGGTGAAGTACCACTTCTGATCCGGCCTGCCCCGCCGCCCGGCGGGGCTTTCCGGGCAGCTGGGGAAAGTTCGCCAACCTGCGCCGGAAATTTCCCTGCCCCACAAAGAAATACCCCTCCCACAACGCGCCCGCCTCCAATAGGCGGAGGAACCCGCGCGCCGCATCGTGCCCCGCTCCAATCCCCCACCGGAGCCGCACCATGCGCAAGTACTGCCTCCTACCCCTGCTGGCCAGCCTTTGCCTGCCGGCCGTGGCCGCCGAACAGCCGGGCGACGACCGCCCCGACGCCCAACCCATCCAGCCCCAGGCCGCCCAGCCGACGCCCCCGGCGCTGCCGGCCAGCCTGCCGCAGGCCGACTCGCCGCTGGCGCTGTCCACCCCGCTGCACGGCAACCTCTCCAGCGCCGCCGTGGTCGGCCTGGGCGCCGCCGCGGTGGCGATTGGCGTGGCCCTGTCCAACAACGGCGGTGGCGGCGGTAGCGACGGCGAGCGCAGCAGCGGCGCCACCGGCACCACCCAGTGAGCCGGCGCGCCCCATGATCGGGCGCGTCAGCCCAGGGCCTGCACCAGGGCCATCACCAGCAGCAGGCTGGCACCGGCCAGCAGCGTCTGCAGGGTGATGATGCCCGCCATCAGGTGGCTGTCGCCGCCCAGCTGGCGCGTCAGCACGTAGGCCGTGGGCGCCGTGGGCAGGGCGAAGAACAGCACCAGCACCGCGGTTTCCAGCGCCGCCAGGCCGAGCAGGCGGGCGGCGCCGAAGGCCAGCAGCGGCATCGCCAGCAGGCGTACCGCGCAGCAGCCCAGCAGGGCCGGCAGTTCCGCGCGCAGCTCCCGCGGTTGCAGCGCGGCGCCCACGCACAGCAGGCCCAGCGGCAGGCTGGCCAAGGCCAGCAGGTCGAACAGCCGGGCGCTGCCGCCGCCCAGTTCGAAGCCGGCCAGGTTGACCAGGGCGCCAGCGGCGCAGGCGAGGATCAGCGGGTTCTTCAGGATCGGCAGCAGCAGCGCGCGGGCGCTGATGCCGCGCTCGGCGGTCAGCGCCCAGACCGACATCAGGTTCACCGTCGGCACCATCAGCGCCAGCATCAGCGCGGCGAGGGTCAGCCCCTGCTTGCCGTACAGGCTGCCCACCGCGGCCAGGCCCAGGTAGGTGTTGAAGCGCAGCACGCCCTGGGCGAGGGCGCCGAAGCGCGCCGCGCTCCAGGCGCGCAGGCGCCGGCTCGCCAGCAACGCCAGCCAGGCGCCGCCCAGGCCCAGGGCCACCGCCAGGGCCAGGCGGCCCAGCCCGGGGTCGCGCAGCGGCGCCTTGGCCAGGCTGGCGAACAGCAGCGCGGGGAACAGGATGAAGTAGTTCAGGCGTTCGGCCGCCGGCCAGAAGGCCTCGCCGGGGAAGCCGCAGCGGCGCAGCAGGTAGCCGCCGACGATGAGCGCGAAGAGCGGCCAGAGGGCCTCGAAGAGAACGGACACGGATACCCCGCGGCGGTGGTTGGGCATCCATCTTGCCCAGCCGCGCGCGGGGACGGCAAGCCGGGCTCAGGGCCTGTCACGACCCGCGATGCCGCCGCGGCGGATCCTGGGCGGGCGCTCAGGCCGCGCCGGGGCGGCAGCGCTGCAGCACCAGCCCGAGCAGGCGGCGGCAGGCCTCGTCGGTGGAGGTGTGGGTGGCGTCCACCTCGAAATCGGCGTCCAGCGGCGGCTCGTAGAGGCTGTCGATGCCGGTGAAGTTGCGCAGGCGGCCCTCCCTGGCGGCCTTGTACAGGCCCTTGGGGTCACGTTCGGCGCAGGTCTGCAGCGGCGTGCTGAGGTACACGCCCAGGAACTCCTCGGCCGGGAACAGCGCGCGGGCGGCGTCGCGCTCGGCGCGGAACGGCGAGATGGCCGCGACTATCACCACCAGCCCGGCCTCGGTCATCAGGCGCGCGGCCTCGGCCAGGCGGCGGATGTTCTCGCGGCGGCCCTCGGGGCTCATGTCCAGGTCGCTGCACAGGCCGCCGCGGACCTGGTCGCCATCGAGCAGGAAGCTGTGCACGCGCTCGCGGTGCAGGGCCAGCTCCAGGGCGTTGGCCAGGCTCGACTTGCCCGAACCGGACAGGCCGGTCAGCCAGATGCAGCAGGGGCGCTGGCCCTTGAGCGCGGCGCGGGCCTCGCGGCGGACGCTGCCGGTGACGGGGAACAGGGGTACTTTGAGATCACTCATAGCCGAGTAGCTGGTAGTCGCGTTGATAGGCGCGGCGCACCAGGCGCCGCGTGCGAGTGCTGCAGAACTCCCGCGCCGGCCCCGCCTGGCGCTGCCGCGAGGCGTTCAGGTGGGGCAGTTGGCCGCTGACGCCCAGGCGCTCGCACAGCGCCTGGAAATCCGCCTCCAGGTTCTCCTGGCGGCCGACGAAGTCTAGCCCCAGGTGGCCGAGGGAGTCGCTGAGGAATGCCACCTGCGGCACGAAATGCAGCTGGCGGTGGAGGTTGTCCGGGTGCAGCCAGCGGCCGACGAAGTCGTCGAAGTCGCGGAACTGGCAGACCAGCTGGTGCGCCGCCCGGTCGCGCTGCGGCAGCTGGTTGCCGCGCAGGTAGGCGTAGGCCGAGTAGGCGCGCTCCAGCGGGTCGCGGACGAAGCTGAACCTGAAGCTATCGGCGTATTCGCGGGGGAACTGCTGCTCGTACCAGTACAGCGGCAGGTGGCCGGGGCGGCCGCCGTCGAACAGCGCCGCGCAGAGGCTGCTGCCGGCGCACTTGGGCACGTGCACGAACAGGCAGCGGCGTTCGCGGAAGTACGCGGGGAAGCGGGCGTTGCCGGACATCGCCTTGTTGACGATCTGGCGTTCCTGCACCGGCAGGCGGCTGAGCAGGAAGTTGCGCTGGAGCTTGGGCAGCAGCTTCCAGAAGTAGCGTTGCAGCATGGGGATTCTCGAACGCCGGAGGGTCGCTCCGGTGGTTTTCCGTGGGCAGCGGGACGGTCCCGGCCTTAAGGAAACCTTAACAGGCCCGTGCCTGGCGATTATTCCGTCTTGGTCAAGAATGTAAGGTTTCCGATACATGGCCGGTTGACGCGGCAGCCCGGTGGGGTGCGGAAGTCTAGCGCCGCGGACCGAAGGCCCCTATGGGAAGAGGCCCATCAAGGCATAGGAAACGGCCGAGTATCATCCAGGCATCCAGCGACACACCCCTGGCGTGGCAAGGACGGGCCACACCGGCGGAAGGCAGCTTTTTCTTATGTCGCAACGACATATTTAATAATTTTCCGAGCCTCCCGCTTCGGCCACCATCCGCCCTGTCACGTGCCGCCCGCCATGGCGGGCCCAGGGGCCGCAGAGCCCGTCGCCGCGCACGTCCCGCTTCGCTGTACCTCCGGCCACCTGGCCACTGCCGCAGTTATCCAATAACAAGCCCAACAGGCTGTGGGAGTGCTTCATGAACAAGTCCTTGCTTGCGCGTTTCACCCGTCCCCTCGCCCTTGCCGGGCTGCTCGCCGCCGCCGCCGGGGCGGCCCAGGCCGGCACCCTGTCCATCGGCCATACCACCTGGGTCGGCTACGGCACCCTGTACCTGGCCCGCGACCTGGGCTACTTCAAGGAGCAGGGCCTGGACCTGCAGCTCACCCCCATCGAGGAAGCGGCGATGTACATGGCCGCCCAGGCCTCCGGGAAACTCTCCGGCTCCGCCTCGACCATCGACGAGATCCTCAAGTACCGCCCGCAGTTCTGCTTCAAGGCCGTGGCCGCGCTGGACGACAGCCATGGCGGCGACGGCGTGCTGGTGGCCAAGGACGTCACCAGCCTGGCCCAGCTCAAGGGCCAGGAAGTGGCGGTCAACGAGGGCTCGGTGTCGCAGTTCTGGCTGTCCTACCTGCTGAAGAACGCCGGCATGAGCATGAGCGACATCAAGGTGCAGAACATGACCGCCGACGATGCCGCCACCGCCTTCATCGCCGGGCGCATCCCCGCCGCGGTGACCTGGGAGCCGCACCTGTCGATGGTGCGCCAGAAGCAGCAGGGCAAGGTGCTGGTGGACAGCACCAGCACCCCCGGCGTGATCGTCGACGTGGTGGCGCTGAACTGCGACGTCATCGAGAAGCAGCCCGACGACGTAAAGGCCCTGGTCAAGGGCCTGTACAAGGCCGTGCAGTACACCCGGGAGCACCCGCAGGAGGCCTACGCGATCATGGCCAAGGGCGTCGGCGGCTACCTCGCCGATCCCAAGGACCTGGCCGAGGCGGCCAAGGGCGTGCGCTTCTACGACCAGGCCATGAGCGAGAAGCTCCTCGGCATGCCCGACAAGGCCGGCGACATCAAGGACCTCATCGGCCTGGCCAACGAGACCTGGACCCAGCTGCAGGGCAAGACCTTCCAGGTCAGCTACGACGACCTGGTGGACCCCCGCTTCGTCGCCCAGTGAACCCGGCGGGCCGCGCGCCCGCCCCTTCCCATCCTTCGTTTCCCGCCCTGGCGGAAGGCCCGCGGCCGTCCGCATGGAGGTAATCCGCGATGTCACGTCCCAAGAAATCCTGGCTCAGCCGCTGCCTGACCCCCAAGGTCGAGCTGCCGGTGCGCCTGGTGTGGTCCGCCAGCGCCCTGTGCTGGCTCCTGGTGTTCGGCCTGTGGGCCCTGCTCTCCTACGGCGGCGTGGTGCCGGCGATGTTCCTGCCCAGCCCCGGCGCGGTGTTCGAGGCGGCGCTGCGCCTGGGCCGCGACGGCACCCTGGGCACCCACGTGCTGGCCAGCGTCGAGGTGGTGATGATCGGCTTCCTGGTGTCGTCCCTGGTGGCCGTGCCCCTGGGCCTGCTGATGGGCAGCTTCCGCATCGTCCAGGCCTTCCTCGAGCCGCTGGTGAACTTCATCCGCTACCTGCCGGTGACCTCCTTCGTGCCGCTGTTCATCCTGTGGATCGGCATCGGCATCGAGCAGCGCGTCACGGTGATCATCTTCGGCGTGTTCTTCCAGCAGCTGGTGATGATCGCCGACGTCTCCCGCGGCGTCGCCAAGGACCTGGTCAACGCCTCCTACACCCTGGGCTGCAACCGCCGCGACGTGGTCCTGCACGTGCTCGGCCCGGCCTCGCTGCCCGGCGTGCTGGACACCCTGCGGGTGACCATGGGCTGGGCCTGGACCTACCTGGTGGTGGCCGAGCTGGTCGCCGCCTCCAGCGGCCTGGGCTACATCAGCCTCAAGGCCATGCGCGGCTTCCAGGTGGACGTGATCTTCCTGGCCATCGCCATCATCGGCCTGCTCGGGCTGATCACCGACCAACTCTTCCGCATCCTCCGACTGAAGGTGGCCTCATGGGCGCAGTAGCAGCCATGCAACGCAACGACGCGGCACCGGCCGCACAAGGGGCGCAGCCGGCGCGGCTGCGCGTGGACCAGGTCAGCCTGCGCTACCGCACCCCCGAGGGCGGCACCTTCAGCGCGCTGGACAAGGTGTCGTTCGAGGTTCCGGACCAGCAGTTCGCGGTCATCGTCGGCCCTTCGGGCTGCGGCAAGTCGAGCCTGCTGTACCTCACCGCGGGGCTTTCCGAGCCCACCGAGGGCGACATCTACGTCGGCGGCCAGCGCGTCGACGGCCCCGGCGCGGACCGCGGCATGGTGTTCCAGAGCTACACCCTGTTCCCCTGGCTGACGGTGCGCGAGAACGTCGAGTTCGGCCTGAAGCGCCGCGGCATGCCGGCCGCCGAGCGCAAGGAGATCGTCGACCACTACCTCAACGAGGTGGGCCTGGCCAACTTCGCCGGCAACTACCCCAAGCAGCTCTCCGGCGGCATGATGCAGCGCGTGGCCATCGCCCGCGCGCTGGCCAACGACCCGCAGATCCTGCTGATGGACGAGCCCTTCGGCGCCCTCGACAGCCAGACGCGCATGCAGATGCAGAAGCTGCTGCTGCGCGTCTGGGACCACAGCAAGAAGACCGTGGTGTTCGTCACCCACGACATCGACGAGGCCATCCTGCTGGGCGACCGCGTCTACGTCATGGGCGCCCGCCCGGGGCGCATCAAGCGCATCCTCGACGTGCCCATCGAGCGCCCGCGCTCGCTGGACATGGTGATGGACCGCCAGTTCATCGAGATGAAGCGCGAGATCCTCAACCTGCTCCACGACGACCTGGAAGAAGCGCACTGAGGCCCACCGCGGGGCGGGGCACGCGCCCCGCGCCCGCGGCCGGCTCAGAGCCCGAGGTCGCTCAGCGACGGGTGGTCGTCCGGGCGCCGGCCCAGCGGCCAGCGGAACAACCGCTCGTCCTCGGCGATGGGCAGGTCGTTGATGCTGGCGTGGCGCTCGACCATCAGGCCCTGCTCGTCGAAGGCCCAGTTCTCGTTGCCGTAGGAGCGGAACCAGTTGCCCGAGTCGTCGTGCCACTCGTAGGCGAAGCGCACGGCGATACGGTTGCCGGTGAAAGCCCAGAGTTCCTTGATCAACCGGTAGTCCAGCTCGCGGCGCCACTTGCCGGTGAGGAACTCGACGATCTGCAGGCGGCCGCGGATGAAGGTGGAGCGGTTGCGCCAGGTGCTGTCCGCGCTGTAGGCCAGGGACACCCGCGCGGGGTCGCGGCTGTTCCAGCCATCCTCGGCGGCGCGCACCTTCTGGATGGCGGTTTCGCGGGTGAAGGGCGGCAGGGGTGGGCGGGCTTCGCTCATGATGGGGCTCCTGGAGTGGGGGTTCTGGTCATGGTGCGCCTGGGGTGGGTTTGGAGGAATGACACTGGTCCCACGGATGTTGCCAAGGTGCCGAACGGCTCTTCGTAGGAGCGAGCTTGCTCGCGAACGGTGTTCACCTGGGGCTTCGGTGTTTGGGTTCGACTCTGTGGTGGTCAAATAATTTCGGACACTTCGATAGGTTGTCTGGGTGGCCTGCGCTCGTAGCTGGTGGGTGGCAGATAGCCCAAGCTGGAGTGCAGACGTACGTTGTTGTAGAAGCCGACGATGTAGTCGGCGATGTCGGTCATAGCCTCGGCATGATTGGCGTAGTCACGTTGCCAGACCCGCTCCATTTTCAGGTTCAGGAAGAAACGTTCCATGACGGCGTTGTCCCAGCAGTTCCCCTTGCGGCTCATGCTCAAAACTAGGCCATGCCGCCTGAGCAGCGCACGATAAACCTCGCTGGCGTACTGGCTACCACGATCCGAGTGCACGACCAGGCCTGGTGCTGGCTGCCGCTGAGCAATCGCCATCTGTAGCGCCGAACAGACCAGTTCCGCCGGCATGTTCGGTGCCATCGCCCAGCCGACGATCTTGCGCGAATACAGGTCCATCACCGCGGCCAGGTACAGCCAACCTCGACGGGTACGGATGTAGGTGATATCCGCCACCCAGGCCTGGTTTACGGCCGGAGGATCGAACTGGCGGGCCAGCAGATTGGAGGCTATCGGCAGGTCATGCTTGCTGTTGGTCGTGTGCACGAACTTGCGCTTCCAGACAGGCCGAAGCCGGTGCTCGCGCATCAGCCGGCGGACTCGGTAGCGTCCTACGCGCACGCCTTCGGAGTTGAGGGCGGCGTGGAGGCGACGACTCCCATAGGTACGCCCGCAGCTCATGAACAGGGCTTTCAGGGAGGCGGCTACCGGGCAGTGCAGGGATGGGCGCAAGGGGCGGCGCTGCGCGGTGTAGTAGCCTGACCGACTGACACCCAGCAGCCGGCACAGCCGCGTAATCCCGACCTTCTTCTGCTGCTGAGCGATTAATCGGTAAATCACTTCAGTTCGCGGGCAAAGAAGGCCGAAGCCTTTTTTAGCAGGTCGTTGTCCTGCTTCAATTGGCGATTCTCGGCCTCCAACTGACGAATCCGCTGCTGCTCGGGTGTCAGCGGCTTACCCACTCCCGCCTGTCCCGACAGTTCGGCTTCGTATTGCTGAATCCAGCGGCGAACTGCCGTCTCTCCCAGGTCCATATCTCGGCAGACCTGCGTAATGCTCAGGCCCTGGTCCTTGATCATCTGGACGACTTGCAGCTTGAAACTGGCATCGAATGTTCTGCGTTTACGGCTCATGAATGACTCCTCTATTCAGTGGATTTTCCACCTATCGAGGTGTCCGAGGAAATTGAACCACCACACTCCGTTCCCTCTCCCTAACCCTCTCCCTGAAGGGAGAGGGGACCGTTGGGCAGAACTGGATGCTCTGGAGTCAGCCGGCAACACCCTTGGTTTCCGGCTGAAACCATCACTCCTCTCGGCACGGACAAGCCCCCTCTCCCTTCAGGGAGAGGGCTGGGGAGAGGGGCTCTTCACCCCCGCCGAAGCCTGCCCGGCAAACACCCCCCGATCCTCCCGAGGACACACCCCGAACCGCACCCGATAGCTGCGCGACAGATACGAAGGCGACTCGAACCCGCACGCCAGCCCCACCTCCAGCACGCTCATCTCCGTCTGCCGCAGCAGCTGGCGGGCCTTGTCCAGGCGCAGGCCGAGGTAGAAGTTCGAGGGCGTGTCGTGCAGGTGCAGGCGGAACAGGCGCTCCAGCTGGCGGCGGGTGACCTGGATGCGCTCGGCCAGGTCCAGGGTGGAGAGCGGCGGCTCGGTGTGCCTTTCCATCTCGCCCAGCACCTGGATCAGCTTCTTGTTGCTCACCCCGTAGCGCGCCGCCAGCTGCAGGCGCTGGTGGTCCTGGCGGGTGCGGATGCGCCCGACCACGAACTGCTCGGAAACCTGCACCGCCAGCTCCGGGCCCTGGGCACGGGCGATCAGGTCGAGCATCAGGTCGATGGACGCCGTGCCGCCGGCGGAGGTGATGCGCGCGCCGTCGATCTCGAACAGCTCCTGGGTCGCCTGCAGCTGTGGATAAGTCTCGCGGAAGGCGTCCAGCGCCTCCCAGTGCACCGTACAGCGGTGGCGTTCGAGCAGCCCGGCCTCGGCGAGGACGAAGCTGCCGGTGTCGATGCCGCCGAGGGTCACGCCCTCGCGGTCGAGGCGGCGCAGCCAGTGCAGCAGCGCCGGGGTGCAGGCCTGCAGCGGGTCGAAGCCGGCCACCACGAACAGGGTGTCGCCGCGGCCCAGGGCCTCCAGGGCGCCATCGGCGTTCATCGACATGCCGTTGCTGCCCAGCACCGGGCCGCCGTCGACGCTCAGCAGATGCCAGCGGTACAGCCCGCCGCGGAAGCGGTTGGCGACGCGCAGCGGCTCCACGGCGGAAATGAAGCCCATCACGGAAAAACCGGGCAACAGGAGGAACCAGAAGTCGTTCGACATGGCGTCATCCAGGCGATTCGGGCAGCGATCCACTGGCTTAGAACATTTGCGCGAAGCTGGCAATGGAAGAGGTCGCTACCGTGCAAGAGCAGGTCGCCGGAGTGCGATTTTTCGTCGCAGCCCGTGCGTAACTTGAACACCAGCCACCGCCACGCGGGGCCATGACACAACAACGATAACCATTGCCGCAAAGGCCTTGAGGAGAAGTCATGAAGCTATCGATCAAAGCGGGCGCCTGCGCCGCGCTGTTCACCCTCGCCACCGGCGCCTGGGCCGCCGAGCCGGCCTCGTGCCAGAACGTGCGCATGGGCTCGGTGAACTGGACCGACGTGGTGGCCAGCAGCGCCGTGGCCGAGGCCCTGCTCGACGGCCTGGGCTACAAGGTCAAGCAGACCAGCGCCTCGCAGCAGATCATCCTCGCCGGCATGGCCGACAAGCAGCTCGACGTCTTCCTCGGCTACTGGCAGCCGACCATGCAGCCGGTGGCCAAGCCCTACCTGGACAAGCAGCAGATCGAAGTCATCACCCCGGCCACCCTGGGCGACGCGCAATCCACCTACGCGGTGCCCACCTACGTCTACGACGGCGGCCTGAAGACCTTCGCCGACATCGCCAAGTTCCGCGACAAGCTGGACAACAAGATCTACCTGATCGAGCCCGGCAGCGGCTCCAACCGCATCACCGCGGACATGATCGCCAAGGACAAGTTCGGCCTGAAGGGCTTCCAGGTCGTCGAGTCCAGCGAGGCCGGCATGCTCACCGCGGTCAAGCGCGCCATCAAGCGCCAGCAGTGGGTGGTGTTCTTCGGCTGGAAGCCGCACCCGATGAACCTGCAGATCGACATGAAGTACCTCACCGGCAGCGACGACGTGTTCGGCCCCAACGAAGGCGCCGCCACCGTCTCCATCATGACCGCCGCCGGCTACCAGCAGCAGTGCGGCAACGTCGCCAGGCTGCTGCACAACCTGCGCTTCAGCAGCCAGGAAGTCAGCCAGGTGATGGAACCCATCCTCGACCGCAGCCAGCCGCTGGACGCCGCCCGCACCTGGCTCAAGGCCCACCCCGACCAGCTCAAGGCCTGGCTCGACGGCGTGACCACCTTCGACGGCAAGCCGGCCGAGCCCGCCTTCGTCGCCAGCCTCAAGTAAGCCAACCACGCCCCACCCTTGCGCGGCGCCCCGGCCGCGCAGGGCCCCCGTACGCCTGAAGAAAGGAAAGCCACCGTGAACTACGAAGTCATAGTCACCTGCGCGGTGACCGGCGCCGGCGACACCGTCGGCAAGCACCCGGCCATCCCCGTCACCCCCAGGGAAATCGCCGCCGCCGCCATCGAGGCGGCCAAGGCCGGCGCCACCGTGGCCCACTGCCACGTGCGCGACCCGCAGACCGGCAAGCCCAGCCGCGACGTGAACCTGTACCGCGAGGTGGTGGAACGCATCCGCGAGAGCGACACCGACGTCATCATCAACCTCACCGCCGGCATGGGCGGCGACCTGGAGATCGGCAAGGGCGAGCAGCCCCTGGAGTTCGGCGCCGGCACCGACCTGGTCGGCCCGCTGGAACGCCTGGCCCACGTCGAGGCGCTGCTGCCGGAAATCTGCACCCTGGACTGCGGCACCCTGAACTTCGGCGACGGCGACTTCATCTACGTTTCCACCCCGGCGCAGCTGCGCGCCGGCGCCAGGCGCATCACCGAGCTGGGGGTGAAGGCCGAGCTGGAAATCTTCGACACCGGGCACCTGTGGTTCGCCAAACAGATGCTCAAGGAAGGCCTGCTGGAAGACCCGCTGATCCAGATCTGCCTGGGCATCCCCTGGGGCGCGCCGGCCGACACCACCACCATGAAGGCCATGGCCGACAACATCCCCGAAGGCATCACCTGGGCCGGCTTCGGCATCGGCCGCTCGCAGATGCCCATGGTCGCCCAGGCCATGCTGCTGGGCGGCAACGTGCGGGTGGGCCTGGAGGACAACATCTGGCTGGACCGCGGCGTGCACGCCAGCAACGGCAGCCTGGTGGAGCGCGCGGTGGAAATCATCGAACGCCTCGGCGGCCGCGCCCTCACCCCGGCCGAGGGGCGCAGGAAGATGAACCTCAAGCCCCGCTGATCCGGAGCTGCATACGTCGACGTAGGGCGAATGACCCGGAACGGGTTATCCGCCGATGCACCGACCCCATGCCCGGCCTCTGGTTCGAACCCGGAGCCCCCTGGACAGGCGCTCCGTGGCCAGGTCCGAGGCGCGCCTGGAGCCAAGGCCAAACGGCGGACAACCGCGAACGGTTATTCGCCCTACGAAAAGCCCGCCCCCCTTTCCCGCTGGAGCCCTTCATGTCCTACATCACCGAAATCAAGACCTTCGCCGCCCTCGGCAGCGGCGTCATCGGCAGCGGCTGGATCGCCCGCGCCCTGGCCCATGGCCTGGACGTCGTCGCCTGGGACCCGGCCCCCGGCGCCGAGGCCGCCCTGCGCCAGCGCGTGGCCAACGCCTGGCCGGCGCTGCAGAAGGCCGGCCTGGTGCCCGGCGCCTCCCAGGAGCGCCTGAAGTTCGTCGACACCATCGAGGAATGCGTGCGCGACGCCGACTTCATCCAGGAAAGCGCCCCCGAGCGCCTGGACCTGAAATGCGAGCTGCACGCGAAGATCAGCGCCGCGGCCAAGCCCAACGCGCTGATCGGCTCCAGCACCTCGGGCCTGCTGCCCAGCGAGTTCTATGCCGACGCCACGCACCCCGAACGCTGCGTGGTCGGCCACCCGTTCAACCCGGTGTACCTGCTGCCGCTGGTGGAAGTGGTGGGCGGCGAGAAGACCGACCCGGCGGCCATCCAGGCGGCCATCGCGGTGTACCGCAGCCTGGGCATGCGCCCGCTGCACGTGCGCAAGGAAGTCCCCGGCTTCATCGCCGATCGCCTGCTCGAAGCGCTCTGGCGCGAGGCCCTGCACCTGGTCAACGACGGCGTCGCCAGCACCGGCGAGATCGACGACGCCATCCGTTTCGGCGCCGGCCTGCGCTGGTCTTTCATGGGCACCTTCCTGACCTACACCCTGGCCGGCGGCAACGCCGGCATGCGCCACTTCATGGCCCAGTTCGGCCCGGCCCTGCAACTGCCCTGGACCTACCTGCCGGCGCCGGAGCTGACCGAATCGCTGATCGACAAGGTGGTCGAAGGCACCGCCGAACAGCAGGGCAACCGCAGCATCGCGGAGCTGGAGCGCTACCGCGACGACTGCCTGCTGGCGGTGCTAGGCGCCATCAAGGACACCAAGGCCCGCCACGGCTTCGCCTTCGTCGACTAACCTCGATCCATCCGCCCCTCCGGACGGCCCCCTCTCCCTTCAGGGAGAGGGCTGGGGAGAGGGGCTCTTCGGAAGCGCACCCATGCCCACCCTGAAAACCTACGAAACCCCGGTGCTCGCCGAGTGGACCGACTACAACGGCCACCTGCGCGACGCCTACTACCTGCTGATCTTCAGCTACGCCACCGACGCCCTGATGGACCACCTGGGCCTGGACAGCGCCGGCCGCGAGGCCAGCGGCCACTCGCTGTTCACCCTGGAGGTGCACCTGAACTACCTGCACGAGGTGAAGCAGGGCGAGGCGGTGGAAGTGCGCACCCAGCTGCTGGCCCACGACCGCAAGCGCCTGCACGTGCACCACACCCTGCACCGCCCCGGCGAAGCCGCGCCGCTGGCGGCCAGTGAACAGATGCTGCTGCACGTGAGCCTGGACGGCCCCCGCTCGGCGCCCTTCGAGGGCGTGGTGCTGGAGCGCGTGCTGGCCCTGGCCGAAGCGCACCGCGCCCTGCCGCGGCCGGAGCACGTCGGCCGCGTGATCGGCCTGCCGGGTTGAGCGTGGCGCGCGAGTACCCGCTGTCCCCCGGCATGGCGGCGTTCGTCGCGCGCACCCGCGCCTTCGCCACTGCCGAACCCTCCCTGGCCGCGCAACGCGCGGCCTATTCGCGCATGGCCGCCGCCTTCACCCCGCCGCGCCCAACGGGCCTGCGGGTGAGCGACCTGGCCCTGGCCGGCCTGCCGCCGCTGCGCCTGTTCCGCCCGGCGGGCACAGCGCCCGCCAGCGGCTGGGCGGCACTGCTGTTCCTCCACGGCGGCGGCTGGATGCTCGGCGACCTCGACTCCCACGCCTTCTTCTGCGCCGAGCTGGCCGCCCGCCTGGGCCTGCTGGTGGCGGCGGCGGACTACCGGCTGGCCCCGGAACACCCCTTCCCCGCCGCCCTGCAGGACAGCCTGGCGGCCTGGCGCGCCCTGCGCGACGGCGCGCTGGGCGAACCCATCGACCGCACCCGCCTGGCGGTGGCCGGCGACAGCGCCGGCGGCAACCTGGCCGCCGCCCTGTGCCTGGCCCTGCGCGATGCCGGCGAGCCGCAGCCACGGGCCCAGGCGCTGGTCTATCCGGCCTTGGGTGACGAGGCGACGGATTCGCGAGTCGAGTGTGCGGATGCGCCGTTGTTGTCTGCTGCCGATATGCGGGTGTGCATCGATGCCTACCTGCCCGAGCCCCTGCAACGCCACCGCCCCCTCGCCCTGCCCCTGCGCGCCCATGACTTCGCCGGACTGGCGCCGGCCTTCATCGGCGTCGCCGAGTTCGATCCGCTGCGTGACGACGGGCTGCGCTACGCGGAACGACTGCGCCGGGATGGGGTGGAGGTGGACTGCTTCCCCGGCCCGGGGCTGGTCCACGGCTGCCTGCGGGCGCGGGAGCTGGCGGAAGTGGACAGGCTGTACGAGGCGCTGTTCGAGTCGCTGGCCCGTCGTCTGGATTGAGCGCGAGGGGCTTTTCGTAGGAGCGAGCTTGCTCGCGAACAGAGTTTCCAGGTGGCCTGGGTGCCTCGGTTTGACTCCGCTCCCTCTCCCCAGCCCTCTCCCTGAAGGGAGAGGGGGCTTGTCCGTGCCGAGAGAAGTGATGGTTTCAGCCGGAAACCTTCGGTGTTGCCGGCTGACTCAGGAATGCCCAAACACTCCGAACGGTCCCCTCTCCCTTCAGGGAGAGGGTTAGGGAGAGGGCGTTCTTCAGGATATGCACCGAACCTGGCCGACAGAACGCCGTTCGCGAGCAAGAACTGGGCGTCCCCCTCGCCCCTACGAAAAACCAACCAGGACGAACAAAAAAATCCCCCGCCGCGCCCGACGCACGACAGGGGACGAAAGCGAGCCGTCAAGGCTCCCAGTGTGACAAGCACCTACTTCGGTATCGACCGCAGCGGTATGGCTCCAGTGTGGCTGCTTCGCCAACTTCGGGTTTGCCGAAAACGACGTGCGCGTATCCGCCGCGGACAGGGGGCGACGTTAGGCACGGCCCCTTAAGCAATCCTTAAGGCGACGACATCGAGAATCCTTCGCGTTTGCATTCTCAGCCGCCGCGCGGCCCTGTCCCAGGTGAAACCATGCTGGTCCCCTTCCTGATCATGCTCCGCGAGGGCATGGAGGCCGCGCTCATCGTCGGCATCATCGCCAGCTACCTGCGCCGTACCGGGCGCGCCCACTGGATGCCGGCGGTGTGGATCGGGGTGTTCCTCGCCGCCGCCCTGGCGCTGTTCGTCGGCGCCGGCCTGGAGCTGGCCAGCGCCGAATTCCCGCAGAAGCAGCAGGAGCTGTTCGAAGCCCTGGTGGGCCTGGCCGCGGTGGCCATCCTCACCTCCATGGTGTTCTGGATGCGCAAGATGGCGCGCTCCATCAAGGGCGAGCTGCAGGCCGCGCTGGACCAGGCCTTCCACTCGCGGCACCAGGGCTATGCGCTGATCGCCATGGTGTTCCTCGCCGTGGCCCGCGAGGGCCTGGAGACGGTGTTCTTCCTGCTCGCCGTGTTCCAGCAGAGCGAAGGCCCCGGCGCGCCGCTGGGGGCGCTGCTCGGCCTGGCGCTGGCGGTGGCCCTGGGCTACGGCATCTACAGCGGCGGCGTGCGCCTGAACCTGGCGCGCTTCTTCCGCTGGACCGGGCTGTTCATCCTGGTGGTGGCCGCCGGCATCCTCGCCAACGCGGTGCGCTCGCTGCACGAGGCCGGGGTCTGGAACCTGCTGCAGGCGCCCTTGTGGAACAGCGGCGCCAGCCTGCCCGAGGACGGCGCCCTGGGCTCGCTGCTGGCCGGGCTGTTCGGCTACCAGCAGAGCCCCACCCTGAGCACCCTCGGCGCCTGGCTGGCCTACCTGGCGCTGAGCCTGACGCTGTTCTTCCTGCCGCCGCGCCCCGCGGCCCCTGCCCGGAGCACCGCCGAATGAGCCTGCCGGAACCCCAGCCGCCGGTCGGCGCCCGCCGCCTGCTGCTCAACGCCGCGGTGGCGGCCTCGGCGGCCCTGGCCGTGCTCGGCGCGGCGGCCTTCTACTACGCCGCGCGCCACGCCCACCAGGCCAGGGCGGGCAACGACGAGGTGCTGGTGACGGTGCTGCCCCACGGCTGCGAGCCCAACACCCTGAGCGTGCCGGCCGGGCAGGCGCGCTTCCGCATCCTCAACCGCTCCGATCGCGCCGTGGAGTGGGAAATCCTCGACGGCGTGATGGTGGTGGAGGAACGCGAGAACATCGCCCCGGGCATGAGCCAGACGCTCTCGGCCTACCTCGCCCCCGGCGACTACCAGGTCACCTGCGGCCTGCTCAGCAACCCCCACGGCAGCCTGCGCGCCACCCCCAGCGCGGCCGCCAGCGCCGCCCAGCAGGCCCGCTCGCCGCTGCTGGACTTCGTCGCCCCGCTGTCGGAATACCGCGTCTACCTGGCCGGCCAGCTGCGCCAGCTGCAACGCGCCCTGGGCGCCCTGAACCAGGCCCTGCAGGCCAACGACCTCGCCGCCGCGCGCAGCCACTACCTGGAAGGCCGCGCCGCCTACCAGCGCATCGCCGCCAGCGCGCAGCGCCTGGCCGAGCTGGACAACCGCATCGCCCCGCGCGCGGAGGCCTTCGAGCTGCGCGAGCAGGACCCGGCCTTCGGCGGCTTCCACCGCATCGAATACGGCCTGTTCGCGCGCAACGGCACCCTCGGCCTGGCGCCGGTCGCCACGCAGCTGCAGGCCGACGTCGCCGCCCTGAAGGACGCCCTCATTGCCCAGTCGCTGCCGCCCGAGCAACTCGGCGGCAACGCCGCGCGGCTGATGCGCAGCCTGGCGCAGCAGCGCATGGACGGCGACGAGGAACGCTACAGCCACAGTGACCTGGCCGGCTTCGCCGCCAACCTGGAAGGCGCGCGCAAGGTCATCGACCTGTTGCGCCCGCTGCTGCAACGCAAGGCCCCCGAACTGCCCGCGCGCCTGGACGCCGCCGCCGCGGCGCTCGATGCCAGCCTCACGCAACTGGCCGGCAAGCCCTACGACCAGGTCACGGCCGCCCGGCGCCAGCAGCTGGCCGCCGAGGCCGCCAGCCTGGCCGACGCGCTGGACGCCGTGGCGCCGGCCCTGGGCCTGGCCCACCCCTGATCCGAGGAAGTACCCCATGCACAGCAACGACGACAGCCCCGCCAACGCCCAACGCCGCCGCGTGCTGCTCGGCCTGGGCGCCGCCGGCGTGGCCCTGGCCGGCGCCAGCCTGGCGGGCCCGGCGCGGGCCGCCGGCACCGCCGAGGTCACCCACGCACCGGCCAGCGAGCGCACCCAGGAGCGCAACGCCTGGTTCGGCCACCACCAGCCGGGCATCGTCACCCCGCGCCCGGCGGCGGGCATGATCGTCGCCTTCGACGTGCTGGCCAGCGACCGCGCGGGCCTGGAACGGCTGTTCCGGGTGCTCGACGAGCGCATCCGCTTCCTCATGGCCGGCGGAGCGGTGCAGCAGGTGGACGCCAGGCTGCCGCCGCTGGACTCGGGCATCCTCGGCCCGGTGGTGATCCCGGACAACCTGACCGTCACCGTCTCGGTGGGCGACTCGCTGTTCGACGAGCGCTTCGGCCTGGCCGCGCGCAAGCCACGCCACCTGCAACCCATGGCCGGCTTCCCCAACGACGCCCTGGACCCGGCGCGCTGCCACGGCGACCTGTGCCTGCAGTTCTGCGCCAACACCCCGGACACCAACATCCACGCCCTGCGCGATATCGTGAAGAACACCCCGGACCTGCTGCTGGTGCGCTGGAAGCAGGAAGGCAGCGTGCCGGTGCAGCCCAGCCGCCCCGGCCAGCCCACCGAGAGCGCGCGCAACTTCCTGGGCTTCCGCGACGGCTCGGCCAACCCCGACTCCCGCGACGAAGCGGCCATGCGCCGCATCGTCTGGGTGCAGCCCGACGCCGGCGAACCGGCCTGGGCGGCGGGCGGCAGCTACCAGGCGGTGCGCATCATCCGCAACTTCGTCGAGCGCTGGGACCGCACCCCGCTGCAGGAGCAGGAAAGCATCATCGGCCGCGTCAAGGCCAGCGGCGCCCCCCATGACGGCCGCGTGGAAACCGACGTGCCGGACTACGCCCGCGACGCCGAGGGCAAGCACACGCCCCTGGATGCCCATATCCGCCTGGCCAACCCGCGCACCGCGCAGAGCCAGGCCAACCTCATCCTGCGCCGGCCGTTCAACTACTCCAACGGCGCAGCCAGCAACGGCCAGCTGGACATGGGGCTGCTGTTCATCTGCTACCAGGCGGACCTCGCGCGCGGCTTCATCGCCGTGCAGACGCGCCTGAACGGCGAGCCGCTGGAGGAATACCTGAAGCCGCAAGGCGGCGGCTACTTCTTCGTCCTGCCCGGGGTGACCGGGGCGGACGACTTCCTCGGCCGCAGCCTGCTGGCCTGAACGACAACAATGCACTGGAGCCATCGGACATGAAACGCACCTCCCTCGCCCTGCTGTTCAGCCTCGGCCTGCTCGCCACGCCGCTGGCCAGCTTCGCCGCCCCCGCCTCGCCGCTGGACCTGGTCGGCCCCATCGCCGACTACAAGCTCTACGTCACCGACAACCTCGACGAGCTGGTCAAGCGCACCCAGCAGTTCACCGACGCGGTGAAGCAGGGCGACCTGGCCACGGCGAAGAAGCTGTACGCGCCGACCCGCGTCTACTACGAGTCCATCGAGCCGGTGGCCGAGCTGTTCAGCGACCTGGACAGCGCCATCGACTCCCGCGAGGACGACCACGAGAAGAAGGTCGACGCCCCGGACTTCACCGGCTTCCACCGCATCGAGTACGGCCTGTTCAGCAAGAACAGCACCGAAGGCCTGGGCCCGCTGGCGGACAAGCTGATGGCCGACGTGCACGAGCTGCGCAAGCGCGTGGAGGGCCTGCCCTTCCCGCCGGAGAAGGTGGTCGGCGGCGCCGCCGCGCTGATGGAGGAAGTGGCCGCGACCAAGGTCAGCGGCGAGGAAGACCGCTACAGCCACACCGACCTGTACGACTTCCAGGGCAACGTCGACGGCGCCAAGAAGATCGTCGAGCTGTTCCGCCCGCAACTGGCCAAGCAGGACCCGGCCTTCGTCACCAAGGTGGAGAAGAACTTCGCCACGGTCGACGGCATCCTCGCCAAGTACAAGACCAGGGACGGCGGCTACCAGACCTACGACAAGCTCAGCGCCAAGGACCGCAAGGCCCTGGCCGGGCCGGTGAACACCCTGGCCGAGGATCTTTCGACCATGCGCGGCAAGCTGGGCTTGAACTAAAGCCGGTCGCGGACCGTCCCGGTCGGAAAACGACCTGCTCTTGCCTGTGAAGGACACTCCGCCGGCCGGGTGCTTGCGCCCGGCCGGCGCTGTTCCGAGAATCCGGGGAAGCCCAACCTCACGGAGGACTCCGCGATGATGCACGCCGACCTGATCGACCAGGACGATTTCCGCGAACGCCTGCAGGCCCTGGGCTTCGCCGTTCCACCGGACGTCACCGCGGAACAGGCCTGCGAATACGCGGTGCGCGCCCTCACCCCGGAACGCTCCATGGCCCTGCGCCGGCTGGTGGAAGAGATGCTCGGCGGCAACGCGACCCTGCTACCGGCGGTGCGCGAGGCGATTTCGCGGCAGTTGCTGCCGGCGTTGGTGCCGCGGCCCTGACATCCGGCTCTTCGTAGGAGCGAGCTTGCTCGCGAACGGGGCTTCGCTGGCAATCTCGGCGCTTGACCTGAAGAACGCCCTCTCCCTAACCCTCTCCCTGAAGGGAGAGGGGACCGTTCGGAGTGCGCTGATGTTTCGGCGTTAGCCGGCTAGCACAGAGATTACCGGCTGAAACCCTTCCTCCTCTCGGCACGAACTAGCCCCTCTCCCTTCAGGGAGAGGGCTGGGGAGAGGGCAACGGGTGGGCCAGAACACCCCAAACCACCGGCTTCTCCCAAATCACCTAGCCCGCCGCCCGGTTGAACCACCCCCGTTCGTCGACCAAGGCCAAACGGCGGATAACGCGGAGCGTTATCCGCCCTACACCGCCATAGGCTAGGGTTGTGCCATGGCCCCCGCCGGAGTCCCCCATGACCGCGCTGCACGATCTCACCGCCGTCCAGCTGCTGGCCCTTTACCGTTCGCGCCAGCTGTCCCCCGTGGAATACCTGCAGCACCTGATCGCCCACATCGAACGCTGGGAGCCGCACCTCTGCGCGCTCTACGCCTATGCCCCGGAACGCGCCCTGGGCGAGGCGCGGGAGGCCGAGGCGCGCTGGGCGAAGGGTGAGCCGCGCGGCGAGCTGGATGGCGTACCTGTCACCATCAAGGAGCTGATAGCGAGCGTCGGCGAGCCCATCCCCCAAGGCAGCGCCGCCGTGCCCCTGGTGCCCGCCGCCCAGGACGCGCCGCCCACCGCGCGGCTGCGCGAGGCCGGGGCCATCCTGCTGGCCAAGACCACGGTGCCGGACTTCGGCATGCTCTCCTCGGGCCTGTCCAGCTTCCACAAGCTGGCGCGCAACCCCTGGAACCTGGCGATGAACCCCGGCGGCTCCAGCGCCGGCGCCGCGGCGGCCGCTGCCGCCGGCTACGGCCCGCTGCACGTGGGCACCGACATCGGCGGCTCGGTGCGCCTGCCGGCCGGCTGGTGCGGCCTGGTGGGCTTCAAGCCGAGCCTCGGGCGGATTCCCATCGACCCCTACTACACCGGGCGCTGCGCCGGGCCCATGACGCGCACCCTGGACGACACCGCGCTGCTGATGAAGCACCTGTCGCGCGCCGACTGGCGCGACGCCACCAGCCTGCCGCCGGCCGAGCTGGACTGGGCCATCCGCCCGGCCGAGGTGCTCGGCCTGCGCATCGGCCTGCAGCTGGACCCCGGCTGCGGCCTGCAGCCCGAGCCGGAAGTGCGCCGGGCCGTGGAAGACGCCGCGCGGCGCTTCGCCGAGGCCGGCGCGGAGATAGTCGAGGTGCCGCCGATCCTCGACCACGGGCTGCTCGACGGCCTCGACCGCTTCTGGCGCGCGCGCCTGTGGGCCGAGCTGGAGGCGCTGCCGGCGGAACGCCAGGCGCGGGTGCTGCCGTACATCTTCCAGTGGGCCGAAGGCGGCGCGCGGGTTTCCGGCGTCGAGGCGGTGCGCGGCTTCAACCAGACCTTCGAGATGCGCAAGCGCGCCGCCGCGCAGTTCCACGGCATCGACTGCCTGCTCAGCCCGACCAACCAGGTGGCCGCCTTCCCCGCCGAGTGGGCCTCGCCCACCAACGACCCGGCGCGGCCCTTCGAGCACATCGGCTTCACCGTGCCGTGGAACATGACCGAGCAGCCGGCGCTGTCGATCAACTGCGGCTTCACCGCCGCCGGCATGCCCATCGGCCTGCAGATCGTCGGCCCGCGCTTCGCCGACGTGGCCGTGCTGCGCCTGGGCAAGGCCTTCGAAACCTGGCGTGGCGAACTGCCGGGATGGCCGCGGCCCCCCGAGCGGGGCTAAGCTGCGGGAACACGCACGGCAGAAGGACTCGTTCGCGCGCATGCAGTATTCCCCCTACATCGCCCATTTCCTGGTGGTCATCCAGGTCCTCGGCGTGGTCGCCGCCCTCCACGCCGTGCTCACCGTGCGCACCGCGCAGGGCGCCATCGCCTGGGCCATCTCCCTGGTGTTCATGCCGCTGCTCACCCTGCTGCCCTACCTGGTGTTCGGCCGCAGCCGCTTCGACGCCTACATCGGTGCGCGGCGCCAGGCCAACGAGGAGATGCACCTGGCCGCCGCCGAGCTGGACTGGCGGCCCTGGGTGGAAGAAGCCCTGACGGCGCGCCAGTCGGAGAACTACAAGGCGCTCAAGGCCCTCTCCGCGCTGGCGCGCATGCCGACCCTGGCGAACAACCACGTGCGCCTGCTGGTGAACGGCAAGGCCACCTTCGATGCCATCTTCGAGGCCATCGCCCAGGCCCGGCAGGTGGTGCTGGTGCAGTTCTTCATCATCCGCGACGACGCCCTCGGCCAGCGCCTGGCGCAGCTGCTGCTGGAACGCGCGGCCAACGGCGTGGAGGTCTTCCTGCTCTACGACGCCATCGGCAGCCACGGCCTGCCCGGGCGCTACGTCGAGCGCCTGCGCGCCGGCGGCGTGCAGGTGCAGGCCTTCAGCACCGGGCACGGCGCCATCAACCGCTTCCAGCTGAACTTCCGCAACCACCGCAAGGTGGTGGTGGTGGACGGCCTGTGCGGCTACGTCGGCGGGCACAACGTCGGCGTCGAGTACCTGGGCGAGAAGCCGCCGCTCTCGCCCTGGCGCGACACCCACGTGGAACTGCGCGGCCCGGCCGTGGCCTGCCTGCAGGAGTGCTTCGCCGAGGACTGGTTCTGGGCCACCCATGCCCTGCCCACCCTGCTGCTGCCGGACCGCTACGACGAGGAAGGGGTGATCTGCCAGGTGCTGGCCAGCGGCCCGGCGGACAAGCAGGAGACCTGCTCGCTGTTCTTCGTCGAGATGATCAACGCGGCCAGCGAACGGGTGTGGATAACCACCCCCTACTTCATCCCCGACGAGGCGGTCGGCGCCGCCCTGCGCCTGGCCGCCCTGCGCGGCGTGGACGTGCGCATCCTGCTGCCCTCGCGCCCGGACCACCGCACCGTCTATGCCGCCTCCAGCCTCTACGCCCAGGACGCGGTGCGCGCCGGGGTGAAGGTGTACCGCTACCAGCCGGGCTTCCTGCACCAGAAGGTGGTGCTGGTGGACCACGACTGCGCCGCGGTGGGCAGCGCCAACCTGGACAACCGCTCGTTCCGGCTGAACTTCGAGATCATGCTGGTGACGGTGGACGAGGCCTTCGCCCGCGACGTGGAGAGCATGCTGCTGGCGGACTTCGAGCAGGCGGTGGAGATGGACACCGAGCGCAGCGGGCAGCTGCAGCAGCTGGGGATGCGGGTGGCGCGGTTGGTGTCGCCGATTCTTTGAATGCCGCGGGCTGGGGGCTGGAGGCTTTTCGTAGGAGCGAGCTTGCTCGCGAATGGCATTCCCCGTTTACGCCGTCGATCGGGCTGACCTCCGCACCCTCTCCCTAACCCTCTCCCTGAAGGGAGAGGGGACCGTTGGGCAGAAACGGGGGCTCTGGAGTCAGCCGGCAACACCGAGGGTTTCCAGCTGAAACCATGACTCATCTCGGCACGGACTAGCCCCCTCTCCCTTCAGGGAGAGGGCTGGGGAGAGGGAGCCCAACTCAACCCCGAACACCACAACCCCAAGCAAAACACCCAAAAAGAAAAACGCCCGACTCACTCAAGTGAGCCGGGCGCTTCTACTATCGCAAGGTCATCAAGCCGGCGCAGAACTACGGATCAGGTGATCAAAGGCCGACAGCGACGCCTTCGCCCCCTCCCCAACCGCGATCACGATCTGCTTGTACGGCACCGTAGTCACGTCGCCAGCAGCGAAGATGCCCGGCAGCGAGGTCTCGCCGCGCGCGTCGACGATGATCTCGCCGCGCGGGGTCAGCTCGATGCTGCCCTTGAGCCATTCGCTGTTGGGCAGCAGGCCGATCTGCACGAAGATGCCTTCCAGCTCCACCGACTTGAACTCTTCCGAGTTGCGGTCCTTGTAGACCAGGCCGGTGACCTTCTGGCCGTCGCCCTTCACTTCGCTGGTCAGCGCGCTGGTGATCACGTCCACGTTCGGCAGGCTGTACAGCTTGCGTTGCAGCACGGCGTCTGCGCGCAGCTTGCTGTCGAACTCCAGCAGGGTCACGTGGGCGACGATGCCGGCCAGGTCGATGGCCGCCTCGACGCCGGAGTTGCCGCCGCCGATCACCGCCACGCGCTTGCCCTTGAACAGCGGGCCGTCGCAGTGCGGGCAGAAGCACACGCCCTTGGCCTTGTATTCCTGCTCGCCGGGCACGCCCATCTCGCGCCAGCGGGCGCCGGTGGCGAGGATCACGGTCTTGGCCTTGAGGCTGCCACCGCCCTCGAACTTCACTTCGTGCAGCTCGCCGGCATTCTTCGCCGGGACCAGCGCGCTGGCGCGCTGCAGGTTCATGATGTCGACCTCGTACTGCTTCACGTGCTCTTCCAGCGCGCGGGCCAGTTTCGGGCCTTCGGTCTCCTTCACCGAGATGAAGTTCTCGATGGCCATGGTGTCCAGCACCTGGCCACCGAAGCGCTCGGCGGCGACGCCGGTGCGGATGCCCTTGCGGGCGGCGTAGATGGCCGCCGCGGCGCCGGCCGGGCCACCGCCCACCACCAGCACGTCGAAGGCTTGCTTGGCGGCCAGCTTCTCGGCTTCGCGAGCGGCGGCGCCGGTGTCGATCTTGGCGAGGATTTCTTCCACGCCCATGCGGCCCGCGCCGAAGACTTCGCCGTTGAGGTAGATGCTCGGCACCGACATGATCTGGCGGCGCTCGACCTCGTCCTGGAACAGCGCGCCGTCGATGGCGACGTGGCGGATGTTCGGGTTGAGCACGGCCATCAGGTTCAGCGCCTGGACCACGTCCGGGCAGTTCTGGCAGGACAGCGAGAAGTAGGTTTCGAACTCGAACCGGCCCTGGATGCCCTTGACCTGCTCGATGACCTCGGGCTCGAGCTTGGACGGGTGGCCGCCGACCTGCAGCAGCGCCAGGATCAGCGAGGTGAATTCGTGGCCCATGGGGATACCGGCGAAACGCAGGCCGATGTCCGCACCCGGGCGGTTCAGCGAGAAGGACGGCACGCGCTCGTCGCTGCCATCTTCGCGCAGGGTGATCTTGTCGGTCAGGCCGACGATGTCGTGCAGCAGTTCGCTCAGCTCGCGGGATTTGTCGCTGTCATCGAGGGACGCGACGATCTCGAACGGCTGGGTGACCTTTTCCAGGTAGGCCTTCAACTGGTTTTTAAGATTGGCGTCCAACATGAGTTCAGCTCCTGCGAAATTCGGGCAAAAGGGTTCCCGCGGCGGACGCTGTGCGTCCGCCCTGCACGCTTGCGGGTAGGCTTTGGGCAGGGCGGGCGGCCCTTGTGGGGGCCGTCCGCCGGGGAGGGGTGTTGCTTAGATCTTGCCGACCAGGTCCAGGGACGGGGCCAGGGTCTTCTCGCCTTCCTTCCACTTGGCCGGGCAGACTTCGCCCGGGTGGGCAGCGGTGTACTGGGCGGCTTTCAGCTTGCGCAGGGTCTCGCCGACGTCACGAGCGATCTCGTTGGAGTGGATTTCGACGGTCTTGATCACGCCTTCCGGGTTGATCACGAAGGTGCCGCGCAGGGCCAGGCCTTCTTCCGGGATGTGCACGCCGAAGGCGTTGGTCAGCTGGTGGGTCGGGTCGCCGATCAGCGGGAACTGGGCCTTGCCCACGGCCGGGGAGGTTTCGTGCCAGACCTTGTGGGAGAAGTGGGTGTCGGTGGTCACGATGTAGACTTCGGTACCAGCGTCACGGAAGGCAGCGTAGTTGTTGGCGGCGTCTTCGATCTCGGTCGGGCAGTTGAAGGTGAAGGCTGCCGGCATGAAGATCAGGACCGACCACTTGCCCTTCAGGGACTGCTCGGTGACTTCGATGAACTTGCCGTTGTGGAAGGCGTTGACCTTGAACGGTTGGACTTGGGTGTTGATCAGGTTCATTCGGCATTCCTCGTAGAGATGGGTTGATCGAATTGGTTATGAAATTCGACGTGGGCAAGATTATCCGCTATTAGCCCGCTTGGCCCATTGATTTAGGCCATCAAACAAATTGGCTTTATCTATCAGCGGAACTATAAAAGGAAGAGCTTCGCTATCGATGAGCGGGCCCTCCTCCATCCTGCACCCTGCTCAAGACCAGCGCGTGACACCACCGTTCAATGCCCGTGCCGGACGTGCCCGCAGCGGCCGGCGGAAGTGGAGCCGGGGCGCTTTCCTGGCCGGCTGGTCAACAGGCGCCGCGAGCTATGCTTTGCTTAGGGAGCAGCCCTTTCGGCTGGCAGAGTTCGTGCACCAGCTGACCACATGGACAGCTTCAGCGCCGCGTCGGGCCCGCCTCCCGGCAGCCGGTCCGGCGCGCGCCAGCGAGGTTTCGCATGATCCAGTTCCTGCTCGACGACGAACTGCGCCAGGTGGACGGCCTGGCACCGGAAACGAGCTTGCTCGAGTACCTGCGCACCCGGCTGGGGCGCACCGGCACCAAGGAAGGCTGCGCCTCCGGCGACTGCGGCGCCTGCACCCTGGTGCTGGCCGAACCCGAGGGCGACGGCCTGCGCTACCGCGCGGTGAACGCCTGCATCACCCCGCTGGGCTCGCTGCACGGCCGCCAGTTGCTGACGGTGGAGAACCTCGCCGATGGCGACCGCCTGCACCCGGTGCAACAGGCCATGGTGGACTGCCACGGCGCGCAATGCGGCTTCTGCACGCCGGGCATCGTCATGTCGCTGTTCGCCTGGCGCCATGCGGCCTGCGCCCATGACCGCGAGAGCGCGCTGACGGCCCTGTCCGGCAACCTGTGCCGCTGCACCGGCTACCGGCCGATCCTCGAAGCCGCCCGGCGCATCGCTGGCGAAGCCCGGGGCGATCGCTTCGCCGCCGCCGAACGCGCTACCGCCGGGCGCCTGCGCGCCCTGCTCGCCGGCGCCAGCCTCGACAACGGCGAACAGCACGCCTGGCTGCCCACCTCGCTGGAAGAACTGGACCGCCTGTTGATGGATCATCCACAGGCACGGCTGGTGGCCGGCGCCACCGACCTGGCCCTGGAAGCGACCCAGGCGCTGAAGGGCTTCCCGCAGCTGATCCACCTGGAGCGCGTGGCCGAGCTACGGCGCCTGGAGGAACACCCCGGGTACCTGCTGATCGGCGCCGCGCGGCCCTACGCCGACTGCCAGGACGTGCTGCGCGCCTTCCCCGGCGTGCCCGCGCTGCTGGAGCGCCTGGGCTCGCTGCAGATCCGCCAGCGCGGCACCCTGGGCGGCAACATCGCCAACGCCTCGCCCATCGGCGACATGCCGCCGGTGCTGCTGGCCCTGGACGCCCGCCTGCGCCTGCGGCGCGCCGGGCAGATGCGCGAAGTGCCCATCGACGGCTTCTTCACCGGCTACCGGCAGAGCATCCTGCAGCCGGGCGAATACATCGAGGCGGTAGTTATCCCCAGGCTGGGCGAGGGCCAGTCATTGCGTGTGGACAAGATATCCAAGCGCCGTGACGACGACATCTCCGCCCTGTGCCTGGCCCTGCGCCTGGACTTCGACGAGCAGGGCCGGGTGCACGAGGCGCGCCTGGCCTGCGGCGGCATGGCCGCCACCCCGCTGCGTGGCCGGCGCACGGAAGCCGCGCTGGCCGGCCGGCCGTTCGACGCCGCCGCCGTGGCCGCGGCCCAGGCCGCCCTGGCCGAGGACTTCCAGCCCATCGACGACCTGCGCGCCAGCGCCGCCTATCGCCTGAAGGTGGCGCAGAACCTGCTGCAGCGCGCATTAGTGGAATACACAGCAACCCCCGCGGAGGTGCGCCATGCGTAGCCTGCCTCCCCTGGCCGCCAACGGCGGCGCCAGCGAAACCCGCAGCGCCGGCCAGGCCCGGCCCCACGACAGCGCCGAGCTGCACGTCAGCGGCGCGGCGCGCTACGTCGACGACATCAAGGAACCCCGCGACCTGCTGCACGCCGCCGTCGGCCTCACGGACATCACCTGCGGGGTTATCCACAAGCTGGACCTGGAGGCTGTGCGCAACGCCCCCGGCGTGGTCGCCGTGCTGACCCTGGACGAGGTGCCCGGCCACACCGACATCGGTCCGGTCTTCCCCGGCGACCCGCTGCTGGCCGGCGAGCGGGTGAAGTACCACGGCCAGGCACTGTTCGCCGTGGCGGCGGAAACCCAGCTGCAGGCCCGCCGCGCCGTGCGCCTGGCGAAGGTCGAATACGCCGAGGAAACGCCGCTGCTCGACCCGCTGCGGGCCAAGGCCGAGGAACGCTTCGTACGCCCGCCGCACTTCATGCGCCGCGGCGACGCCGGGCACGGCCTGGCCGCCGCGCCCTACGTACTGCAGGCCAGCCAGTTCGTCGGCGGCCAGGAGCATTTCTACCTCGAAGGCCAGGTGTCCATGGCCGTGCCCACCGACGATGGCAGCATGTTCGTGTTCACCTCCAGCCAGCACCCCAGCGAGGTGCAGAAGCTGGTGGCCGAGGTGCTGGCCATGCCCCTGGCCAGGGTCACCGTGGAAGTGCGGCGCATGGGCGGCGGCTTCGGCGGCAAGGAAACCCAGGCCGCACCCTGGGCCTGCCTGGCCGCGCTGCTGGCGGCGCGCACCGGACGCGCGGTTAAGCTGCGCCTGCCGCGCGCCGAGGACATGCGCGCCACCGGCAAGCGCCACCCCTTCCACAACCGCTACCAGGTCGGCTTCGACGCCGAGGGCCGGCTGCTCGCCGCGCAACTGGAAGTGGTGGGCGACTGCGGCCACTCGCCGGACCTCTCCGACGCCATCGTCGACCGCGCCATGTTCCACGCCGACAACGCCTACTTCATCCCCGACGTGGCCATCGCCGGCTACCGCAGCTTCACCAACGTCGTCTCGCACACGGCCTTCCGCGGCTTCGGCGGGCCCCAGGGGATGATGCTGATCGAACGCGCCATGGACGACATCGCCCGCGCCGTCGGCCAGGACCCGCTGGACGTGCGCAAGCTTAACCTCTACGGCGGCAGCGGCCGCGACCTCACGCCCTACCACCAGCGCGTGGAGCACAACCTGCTGGGCGAGCTGATCGAGCGCCTGGAAGCCAGCAGCGACTACCGCGCCCGCCGGGCCACCATCACCGCCGCCAACGCCGCCAGCCCGGTGCTCAAGCGCGGCCTGGCGCTGACTCCGGTGAAGTTCGGCATCAGCTTCACCGCCCAGCACCTGAACCAGGCCGGCGCGCTCATCCACCTGTACACCGACGGCAGCATCCAGCTGAACCACGGCGGCACCGAGATGGGCCAGGGCCTGAACGTCAAGGTGGCGCAGATAGTCGCCGAGGAATTCCAGGTGCCCCTTGAGCGCGTGACCATCACCGCCACGCGCACCGACAAGGTGCCCAACACCTCGCCCACCGCGGCCTCCAGCGGCACCGACCTGAACGGCATGGCCGCCCGCGACGCGGCCCGCACCCTCAAGGCGCGGCTGGCGGAATTCCTCGCCGCGCGCGAGGGCGTGGCGCTGCAGGAAGTGCGCTTCGCCCACGGCCAGGTGCAGGTCCGCGACAAGGCGCTGGACTTCGCCGAGGTGGTGCAGGCCGCCTACTTCGCACGGGTGCAGTTGTCCGCCACCGGCTTCTACCGCACGCCGAAGATCCACTACGACCGCGCCACCGGCCAGGGCCACCCGTTCTTCTACTTCGCCTACGGCGCGGCGGTGTCCGAGGTGGAAGTGGACACCCTGACCGGCGAATACCGCCTGCTGCGGGTGGACATCCTCCACGACGTCGGCCGCAGCCTCAACCCGGCCATCGACATCGGCCAGATCGAGGGCGGCTTCGTCCAGGGCATGGGCTGGCTGACCTGCGAGGAACTGAAGTGGGACGCCAAGGGCCGGCTGCTCACCACGGGGCCGGCGACCTACAAGATCCCGGCGGCGAGCGACGTGCCCGAGGACTTCCGCGTGGCCCTGTTCGACCGGCCCAACGAGGAGGACAGCGTGTACCTGTCCAAGGCGGTGGGCGAGCCGCCGTTCATGCTGGCCATCTCGGTGTGGTCGGCCCTGCGCGACGCCATCGCCAGCCTGGCGGACTACCGGGTGAGCCCGGCGCTGGACACCCCGGCGACGCCGGAGCGGGTGCTGTGGGCCTGCGAAGCGTTGAAGGGGCGGGCTGTGGATAGTTCGCTGGAGGACGCGTCATACCCTCACCCTAGCCCTCTCCCGGAGGGAGAGGGGACCGTTTCGCGTAAAGCGAAACAACGGAGTCAGCCGGACACTGTGGATAACAGGAAAACTCCCAATCTTCCTGCACACACCGAACTAGCCCCCTCTCCCTTCAGGGAGGGGGCTGGGGAGAGGGAACCCACCTCACCCACAACGCCGAAACACCCAACCAACACCAGCAACCCACCCCAGGACCCCACCCCATGACCCCACCTGGATGGACGCCATCGCCCGCCTGCGCGACGGCGCCGAGCCCTACGTACTGGTCACCGTCATCGGCGTCCAGGGCTCCACCCCGCGCGAGGCCGGCTGCAAGATGCTGGTCACGGCCGACGCCTGCTACGACACCATCGGCGGCGGCCACCTGGAACTGGCCGCCACCGAGCACGCGCGCCAACTGCTGCTGGCCGGCAAGGATGCCCAGAGCCTGGAGCACTTCCCCCTGGGCGCGCGCCTGGGCCAGTGCTGCGGCGGCCGCGCCAGCCTGCTGTTCGAATGCTTCGCGGTGCGCGGGCCGCAGGTGCTGCTGTTCGGCGCCGGCCACGTCGGCCGCGCCCTGGCGCCGCTGCTGGCGGGCCTGCCGCTGCGCCTGGAATGGGTGGACAGCCGCGCCGCGGAATTCCCCGCCGAGTTACCCACAGGGGTGCGCTGCAGCCTGCTGGACGATCCGCCGGAGGCTGTGGATAAGGCGCCGCCGGGCAGCTACTACCTGATCATGACCCACAACCACCCGCTGGACTATGCGCTGGCCGAAGCGGTGCTCAAGCGCGGCGACGCCGGCTTCCTCGGCATGATCGGCTCGCAGACCAAGGCCCAGCGCTGCCGCATGCGCCTGGAACAGCGCGGCTTTTCCACAGCCGCCATCGAAACCCTGCACTGCCCCATCGGCCTGCCCGAGGTACCCGGCAAGCGCCCGCTGGAGGTGGCCATCGCCGTGGCCGCCCAGGTCATCGCCCGCTATCACCAGGACGCCCCGCCACGCACCACCCGCAGCGGCGTCGAATGGAAAGCCCTGTGCACCGAGGCAAACCGCACGTAGGGCGAATAACCGTTCGCGGTTATCCGCCGCTACACCGCCCTCATGCCAAGCGCCTCGGCCAAGGCCGGAGCGCATCCGATACCGGGATCAACCCTTATCCGCCCAGCCCACGCCGAAAAACCTGACCAACGGGACAACAGTTTCCCGCCTCCTGGCCGATAACCCTTCCGGCCCCGTCCACACGCCCCGCATCCCACCCGCGAAAGGATTCGCCGCGCGACACGAGGACAACAACAAATGCGCCTTCGCAGCATCCAGACCCAACTCATCCTCAGCATGGGCGCCGCCCTGCTGCTCAGCCTGCTCATCGTGCTCGGCCTCTACGCCGTGCTGGTCAACCGCCTGAGCGAGCGCTACCTGCTCGAACAGGCGCTGCCGGCGAGCATCCAGGCCATCGCCAACGACTTCGAGCGCCGGCTCACCGGCCCGCTCACCGCCGCCGCCGGCATCGCCGACAACAGCCTGGTGCAGGACTGGCTGGCCGCCGGCGAGGACCCGGCGCGGCAGGCCGACTTCGTCCGCTACCTGGGCGGCATCCGTACCTCGCAGCAGGCCTTCGCCGCGCTCATCGTCAGCCGGGCCAGCGACGCCTACTACAGCGACAAGGGCAAGGAACGCACCCTGTCCCGCAGCGAGCCCCAGGACGCCTGGTGCTTCAACTTCATCGGCAGCGGCCGGCCGCAGGTGCTGAACATCGACACCGACGTCGGCAGCGGCGAACTCACGCTGTTCATCGACCGCCGCGTCGAACGCGACGGCAAGCTGCTGGGCATCGCCGGCCTGGGCCTGCGCATGGACGAGCTGTCGAAGCTGATCCGCGACTTCCGCTTCGGCCAGTCCGGCCACGTGTACCTGGTGAAGAACGACGGCCAGGTGCAGATCCACCCGGACCCAGCCCGGGCCCTCGGCAAGGCCCTGGCCGACCTGGTGGGCGGCGACGCGGCCCGGGCGCTGCTCGGCCAGCCGGGCTTCCACAGTAGCCGCTTCGAACGCGATGGCGAGGCCTACCTGGCCGCCAGCCTGCCGCTGCGCGACCTCGGCTGGACGCTGGTCAGCGAGGTGCCGGAGGCCGAGGTCTACGCCGACGCGCGCCAGGCCCTGCGCCTGTCCGGCCTGGCCGGCGCGGCGGTGGCGCTGCTCTGCCTGGGCCTGGTGGTGCTGCTGGCCCGCGGCCTGGTGCGGCCGATCCGCCAGGTGACCACGGCGCTGCTGGACATAGGCGCCGGCGGCGGCGACCTGACACGCCGCCTGGACGACTCCCGCGCCGACGAGCTGGGCGACCTGGCCCGCGGCTTCAACCGCTTCCTCGAAGGCCAGCGCCAGCTGATCGGCGCCGTGCTCGCCACCAGCCAGCAGTTGCAGCGCAGCGTGGCCGAGGTGGCGCGGGTTGTGGATAACACCGCGGAGCACGCCAGCCGCCAGCAGGAGATGACCGACATGGTGGCCACGGCGGTGAACGAGATGGGCAGCACCGTGCAGGAAATCGCGCGCAACGCCGAGCAGGCCGCCAGCGCCTCGCAGCAGGCCCGTGGCGAAGCCGGCCAGGCGCGCCAGGTGGTGGGCGGCTCGCTGCAGCATGGCGAGCGCATGTCCGCCGAGATCGGCCAGGCCGCCGAGGCGGTGAGCGACCTCGCGGCCCAGGTCGCGACCATCGACCAGGTACTGGCGGTGATCCGCGGCATTTCCGAGCAGACCAACCTGCTGGCGCTCAACGCCGCCATCGAGGCCGCGCGCGCCGGCGAACTGGGCCGCGGCTTCGCCGTGGTGGCCGACGAGGTGCGCACCCTGGCCGGGCGCACCCAGGGCTCCACCGACGAGATCCAGGCGATGATCCAGCGCCTCAAGCAGGGCGCCGAGCAGGCGGTCAGCTCCATGCACTCGGGCCAGGCGGCCACCGGCGAGGGCCTGGCCGCCAACCAGCGCGCCGGCGCCTCGCTGGGCGCCATCGCCGACCAGGTGGAGCGCATCAGCGACATCAACCACCAGGTCGCCGCCGCCACCGAGGAACAGAGCGCGGTCACCGAGGAAATCAACCGCAACGTCCAGGGCATCGCCGACCTGGCCCGCGCCACCGCCGGCGAGGTGCACCAGGGCCGCGAGCAATGCCACGCCCTGCGCGGCCTGGCCGACGACCTGCAGCGGCAGATGGGGCAGTTCCGCTTGTAACGCCGCGGCTGGACGTAGGGCGTATAACGCTCCGCGTTATACGCCGTTTGACCTTGGCGCCAGGCGCGCCTCGGAGCTGGCCCCGAAGCGCCTGTCCGGGGCGCTCCGGGTTCGGACCAGAGGCCAGGCATGAGGGTGGTGTAACGGCGTATAACCGCGAACGGTTATACGCCCTACGCTGTGGTTGGGCCTGATGTAGGGCGTATAACGCTCCGCGTTATACGCCGTTTGACCTTGGCGCCAGGCGCGCCTCGGAGCTGGCCCCGGAGCGCCTGTCCGGGGCGCTTCGGGTTCGGGCCAGAGGCCGGGCATGAGGGCGGTGTAACGGCGTATAACCGCGAACGGTTATACGCCCTACGCTCCTGTTATCCACTGTTGAAAAGGGGTTTTCGCTGTCCACAGGCGGCAGGCTTCCACAGGGAGGCTCCATAGGCGCTTTTTTGCCTCTTCGATTTGTGGATACCCTTCTGCAGCCCAGCAATTTCGGGGCTTTCTGCTCGAAAAACGTACAGTTTTCGCCAGCCGGCGGCGGTTCTGGCATCGGAAGTTTTCCCCAGAGGATATCCACAACGCTGTCCACGGCCTCTGTGAGCAATCCATTCGCCTGGCCGTGGAAAACCCCAGTTCCGCCGGCCTCTCCGCAGCCTTTCCCCTGCCCTGCACAAGTGCTGCCTCCAGCGTGGTTTTCCACCAGGATATTCACAGCTTGCCAAGGGCTTATACCGGGTTTGTCCAGGGTCCTTTTCCGGTGCTGCCAAGCCCGGCCTAAGCCCTTGAATTACGTGGCTTTCAGGCCATTGCAGAGCAAAAAACGTACAGCCTCGCGCAGCCCCCGGAATACCTGCTTCCGGGGCCTTCATCGACAGTTTTTCCACAGCCTTGCCCACGCTATCCGGGGATAGCCGGAAACGGCCTTTTGCGGGGTTTGGACAAATTCTGCGCAAAGCCTTGCAGGCCAGGGCTGACGAGGCCTGGAGCGGAGGGGGCACAGTTTGTCCACAGGATGCCGCACAGGAACCGGGGACAAAAACCCACCGCCGGTGGAAAAGCCCTGGGGATAATTGCTTCAGTCGTCGAGGCGGGTGGCGCGGATGCGGCCACGGCTGAGGTCGCCGAGCAGCCGTTGCAGCGCTTCGACCTGGGTATCGGGCAGGCTCAGGCGGATATCCACACCCTCGGCGCCGTAGGCCTCGTCCTCGATGCTCGCGCCCAGGGCGAGGATGCGCGCCTTGAGCAGCGCGTGCTCGGCGAAGCCGCAGGCGAAGGCCAGGCGCGTGCTGGGCACCAGCTCGATGCGCGGGGCGTCCTGCAGGCACTTGGCCGCGCAGCCGCCGTAGGCGCGGGCCAGGCCGCCGGTGCCGAGCTTGATGCCGCCGAACCAGCGGCTGACCAGCACCACCACGCGGTCCATGGCCTGGCCCTCGATGGCCGCGAGTATCGGCCGCCCGGCGGTGCCGCCGGGTTCGCCGTCGTCGCTGAAGCGGTATTGCGCGCCGAGCTTCCAGGCCCAGCAGTTGTGCCCGGCGCTGGCGTCGCGGTGGGCGGCGAGGAAGGCCTGGGCCTCGACCTCGCTGGCGATGGGCGCGGCCAGGCAGGTGAAGCGGCTCTTGCGGATGTCCTCGGCGTAGCTGGCCGGGCCGGCGAGGGTGAAGCTCATGCCGTGGCCGGCGGCGTCAGCCCGCAGCCCTTGAGGATGATGCGGATGAGGTTGTCGGCGGCCTCGCTGAAGTCCTGCCGGGACATGCGCTTGCGCCCGGTGACGAAGGCGATCTGGGTGGCGAAGTCGGCGTAGTGCTGGGTGCTGCCCCAGAGCAGGAAGATCAGGTTGACCGGGTCCACCGGGTCCATCTTGCCGGCGGCGATCCAGGCCTCGAACACCGCCGCGCGGCCGCGGAACCAGGCGCGGTAGTCCTGGTTGAAGTGGCTGCTCAGGCACTGCCCGCCGCTGATGATCTCCATGGCGAAGATCCGCGAGGCCAGCGGGTGGCGGCGGGAGAACTCCATCTTGGCGCGGATGTAGCCGGCCAGGGCGGTGGCCGGGTCGTCCTCGGCGGACAGGTGGTTGAAGGTACTGTCCCAGAGGTCGAGGATGTTGCCCAGCACCGCGGTGTAGAGCCCCAGCTTGTTGCTGAAGTAGTAGTGCAGGTTGGCCTTGGGCAGGTCGGCGCGCAGGGCGATGGCGTTCATGCTGGTGCCCTTGAAGCCGTGGCGGGCGAACTCTTCTTCGGCGGCGGCGAGGATGACTTCCTCGTTCTTCTGGCGAATGCGGCCGGCGGGCTTCTCGGAGCCTTCGGCGAGGTGGGCTGGCACTGGGAAAGTCATACGGCGTATCCATGGCTTCAGCGAAAGGGCGAAGCATGGATAACCCAGGCGGGGCGGGGGATTCAAGCGAATCCGGCGTTTTTCCCGGGGTGCACCGCAACGGGGCGGGAAAATCCCCCGCGGGGGCCCTTTCCTGTAGGAGCGAGCTTGCTCGCGAACGGGGATTTCCCGGCGGCTGTGATGCCATGCGGTTCGCGAGCAAGCTCGCTCCTACGAAGAGCCGGTCCGGAAACATCCGGAAACATCACCTCTTCACCGACGATCGCCGCCTTTTCCCGCGAAAGCCTGCTGAAAGCTTGAGCCCCTAGCATCCGCCCTCCCCTCCGCTGCCCGGCGGCGGGTTATCCGCACAAGAACAACACGGGTGATGCCATGACACGCTTGAACCGCCGCTCCGCCCCGTCCCTGCCCGGCCACCCGCCGCGCTGACCCGACGGAGGCCTCCGATGCTGACCTTCCTCGCCTTCGCCATGGTGGCGACCTTCATGTTCCTGATCATGACGCGGCGCCTCTCGGCGCTCATCGCGCTGATCCTGGTGCCCATCGCCTTCGCCCTGCTCGGCGGTTTCGCCGCGGGCCTGGGGCCGATGATGCTCGACGGCATCCGCACCCTGGCGCCGACCGGGGTGATGCTGATGTTCGCCATCCTCTACTTCGCCATCATGATCGACTCGGGGCTGTTCGACCCGGCGGTGCGCAAGATCCTGCGGCTGGTCAAGGGCGACCCGCTGAAGGTCTCGCTGGGCACCGCGGCCCTGGCGATGATCGTCTCCCTCGACGGCGACGGTTCCACCACCTACATGATCTGCGTGGCCGCGGTGCTGCCGCTGTACCAGCGCCTGGGCATGAGCCCGCTGCTGATGGCCTGCCTGATCATGCTCTCCAGCGGCGTGCTCAACATGACCCCCTGGGGCGGCCCCACCGCCCGCGCCGCCAGCGCCCTGCACGTGGACCCGGCGGACATCTTCGTGCCGATGATCCCGGCGATGGTCGCGGGCCTCGCCACCATCTTCGCCATCGCCTGGGTATACGGCAAACGCGAGCGCGCGCGCCTGGGCCAGCTGCACCTGCCCGGCGAGCACCTGGACGCGGCCGAGGTCAGCGTCTCGCAGTACCCCGACGCGCGGCGGCCGAAGCTGCTGTGGTTCAACGGCGCGCTGACGCTGGTACTGATGGCCACGCTGATCGCCGGGCTGCTGCCGATGCCGGTGCTGTTCATGATCGCCTTCGGCATCGCCATGATCGTCAACTACCCGTGCATCCTCGAGCAGAAGAAGCGCATCGGCGCCCATGCCGAGAACGTGCTGGCGGTGGTCTCGCTGATCTTCGCCGCCGGTGTGTTCACCGGCATCCTCTCCGGAACCGGCATGGTCGAGGCCATGTCGAAGAGCCTGCTGGCGGTGATCCCGCCGGCGCTGGGGCCGTACCTGGCGACCATCACCGCGCTGGTCAGCCTGCCGTTCACCTTCTTCATGTCCAACGATGCCTTCTACTACGGCGTGCTGCCGGTGCTCACCCAGGCCGCCGCGCAGTACGGCATCAGCCCGGTGGAAATGGCCCGCGCCTCCATCGTCGGCCAGCCGGTGCACCTGCTCAGCCCGCTGGTGCCCTCCACCTACCTGCTGGTGGGCCTGGCCAAGGTGGACTTCGGCGACCACCAGCGCTTCACCCTGCGCTGGGCAGCGCTGGTGTGTCTCGCTATCCTCGCCGCCGCCCTGCTGCTGGGGCTGTTCCCCTGTTCAACGACTGAAGACTGGTAGACCCGTAAATGGAATGGCTGACCAACCCGGAAATCTGGGTCGCGCTCCTCACCCTGACCGCCCTGGAGATCGTCCTGGGCATCGACAACATCATCATGATCTCCATCCTGGTGGGGCGCATGCCCAAGGCCATGCAGGCGCGCACGCGGCTGTTCGGCCTGGCCCTGGCGATGGTCACACGCATCCTCCTGCTGCTGTCGATCACCTGGGTGATGCGCCTGACCGCCGACCTGTTCAGCGTGCTCGGCCAGGGCATTTCCGGGCGTGACCTGATCCTGTTCTGCGGCGGCCTGTTCCTGCTGTGGAAGAGCAGCAGCGAGATCTACCACGGCCTGGAAGGCGAGGACGAAACCGATCAGCAACCGGACCCGAAGAGCCTGCTCGGCGGCTTCCTCGGCACCATCGTGCAGATCGCCATCATCGACATCGTGTTCTCCCTCGACTCGGTGATCACCGCCGTGGGCATGGTCTCCAACGTGCCGGTGATGGTCGCCGCCATCGTCGTCGCGGTGCTGGTGATGATGCTGGCCTCCGGCGCCATCAGCGCCTTCATCGACCAGCACCCGTCGCTGAAGATGCTGGCGCTGTCGTTCCTCATCGTGGTCGGCACCGTGCTCATCGCCGAAGCCTTCGAGGTCCACGTGCCCAAGGGCTACGTCTACTTCGCCATGGCCTTCTCGCTGGCGGTGGAAGCGCTGAACATCCGCATGCGCACGGCGCGCGGGCGCAAGCCGGTCGAGCCGGTGCAGCTGCGCCGCGACATCCCCGGTCAGTGACGGCCAGGACCCTGGTATGATCCGCACGGCCCCTGAATGGGGCCGTTTCGCTATCCATGGAAGAGGAAAAGCCATGCTCCGCAAACTCCCCGCGGCCGGCGTCCTGCTGGCCCTGCTCGCCGGCTGCTCCGGCGGCACTCCCTCCCACGACGAGATCGAGAAGAAGCTGGCGACGCTGAAACTCGACCAGCCGCACTGCGCCACCGGCATGTTCGACAAGTTCCCGCTGACCCTCGGCACGCCCGGCACCCCCGACAGCAGCAACGCCGACGTCTTCGACGCCTTCGTCAAGGTCGGCCTGCTGCACAAGGATGGCCTGACCTACAGCCTCACCGATACCGGCAAGGCCACCTACCAACCCGAACGTAAGGGCTTCTGCTACAGCGATGGGTTCAGCAACGAGATCAAGGACGTCTCCGAGCTGGGCAAGGACGACTTCGGCCCGGCGGTGGAAAAGGGCTGGCTGGTCACCTTCGAAATCACCCCGCGCAACGTCCAGGACTGGGTCAAGGACCCGGAGCTGCTGGGCAAGGCCAGCCTGGCGAAGCTGGAAGACCTCACCCAGCCCCAGGTCGAACGGGTGAAGCTGCTCAAGCTGCGCGGCGAGGAAGGCTACAAGCTGATGGCGCCGACCCTGTCCATCGATCGCGGCATCCACTTCAACCAGAGTTGGTAAAACCCTAGAGCGTCGGCAAGGGCGCCCCGGCCGGCCACTCCAGGGTGCCCTTGTCGCTGAAGCGCACGGTGCCGAACAGGCCGCCGCCGAGCTTGCCGCTGATTTCGTAGGGCATGCCCTGGCGCGGCGGCGCGTTGCCCAGGCCCCAGGCCTGGCGCACCAGGCGGAAGGCGGAGATGCTCACCGGCACGCTGAGCACCGCCTCGCCGAAGCGCGGCACCTGCCCGCGCTGGTCGCTCACCCCGCTGGCCAGCGGGCGGCCGTTGACGCTCAGGTCCAGGGCCACGCCGTCGTAGTCGATGTCCCGGTCGTTGGGGTTCTGCACCCGCAGCTTGACCGCGAAACGCGCCTCCATGCCCTGCCCGGCCAGGGGCTCCAGGCCCACCAGGTCGATCTTCAGCGGGTCGTTGCCGAACAGGCTGGCGCAGGCGCCCAGGCCCAGGGTCAGGCCGAGGGCGAGGAACAGGCGCAGGGTGGCGAGAAGGCGCTTGGGCATCGGGGGTTTCCGCTGGCGGTGGTGTCCGGGGCAGTCTAGCCCGCGGGGATGGCCGGGAGGAACCGCGGTTCGGATACCCCTTGTAGGAGCGGATCTCATCCGCGAATCGCGCCGATATTTCCGGCTATCGCGGACAAGGTCCGCTCCTACGATCGTGATTTTCCGGGCATCCCTGCAAAACCCCGCCGCAGGGGCTTTACTGAAGGTAAACACCCCGGCGAATCAGCATCTTGTCGAACCCTCGCGGGACTGCGTGGGTCTACTATGACATTTAGATGACAGAAAAATCGGCCAGAGTCGTCCCACCGTGCAGTCACGCCAGGGCGGCCATGCAGTAACGAGGGGGCCGCCATGCTGACATTGCTCAACCTGCTTTCCGCCGTCGCCTTGCTGGTGTGGGGCACGCACATCGTGCGCACCGGCATCCTCCGGGTGTACGGCAGCGACCTGCGGCGCATCCTCAGCCGCAGCGTACAGAAACGCCCGCTGGCCTTCGCCGCCGGCATCGGCGTCACCGCCCTGGTGCAGAGCAGCAACGCCACCGCGTTGCTGGCCACCTCCTTCGTCGCCAGCGGGCTGATGGCGCTGGCCCCGGCGCTGGCGATCATGCTCGGCGCCGACGTCGGGACGGCGCTGATGGCGCGGGTGCTGACCCTCGACCTGTCGTGGCTGTCGCCGCTGCTGATCTTCTTCGGGGTGATCTTCTTCCTCACCCGCAAGCAGACGCGCCTGGGCCAGCTGGGCCGGGTGTTCATCGGCCTGGGCCTGATCATCCTGGCGCTGCAGCTGATCGTCGAGGCCGCCGGGCCCATGACCCAGGCCAAGGGCGTGAAGGTGCTGTTCTCCAGCCTTACCGGCGACGTCATGCTCGACGCCCTGACCGGCGCGCTGTTCGCCATGATCTCCTACTCCAGCCTGGCCGCCGTGCTGCTCACCGCGACCCTCGCCACCTCCAAGGTGATCTCGCTGAAGGTCGCGCTGTGCCTGGTGGTGGGCGCCAACCTGGGCACCGGCATCCTCGCCCTGATCGGCTCCAGCTCGCAGAACGCCGCCGGCCGCCGCGTGGCCCTGGGCAGCCTGCTGTTCAAGGTCGCCGGCTGCGTGCTGGTGCTGCCGCTGATCGGCCCGCTGGCGCAGTGGGTGGACGGCTGGCCGTTCCGTACCCAGGAGCTGGTGATCGCCTTCCACGTGCTCTACAACTCGGTGCGCTGCCTCGCCTGCCTGCCGCTGACCACCCAGATGGCCGCCTTCTGCACGCGCATCATGCCCGACCGCGCCACCCCCGAGGACCGCGTGCGCCCGCGCCACCTCGACCCGGCGGCGCTGGACACGCCGAGCCTGGCGCTGGTCAACGCGGTGCGCGAGACGCTGCGCATGGGCGACATCGTCGAGCAGATGCTGACCAACCTGCTGCAGGTGACCCGCGCCGGCGACCCCTTGCTGGGCAAGGAGATCCGCAAGCTCGACGACGATGTCGACGCGCTCTACACGGCGATCAAGCTGTACCTGGCGCGCATGCCCCGCGAGGACCTGAGCGAGCGCGACAGCCGGCGCTGGGCCGAGGTCATCGAGCTGGCCATCAACCTGGAGCAGGCCGGCGACATCATCGAGCACATGCTCAGCGCCGTGCAGGACAAGAAGACCTCGCGCAGCCGCTCCTTTTCGGACAACGGCCTGGCCGAGATCACCGCGCTGCACAGCCAGCTGCTGGTCAACCTGCGCCTGAGCCTGTCGGTGTTCCTCAACGGCGACCAGGAAGGCGCGCGGCGCCTGCGCCGGGCCAAGCAGCGCTTCCGCCTGCAGGAACGCCGCTACGCCCACGCCCACGTCGACCGCCTGCGCCAGCAGGTGGTGCAGAGCATCGAGACCAGCTCGCTGCACCTGGACCTGATCGCCGACATGAAGCGCCTGAACTCGCTGTTCTGCGCCATCGCCTACGCCGTGCTGGACAACCCCGAGGCCGGTGCCGGCGAGGAGCACGAGGACGACTACGTCGAGGAGGCCCTGGAAGCCGCCGCCCAGCCGCCCAGCCACGACGTGCCGCCGGGCTCCAGCGCGGCCAGCTGAGGCGCGGCAGGTCGCCGCGGGACTGATCCGCGTCAATGCCCGGGCATGGCGTTCGGCTAGGGTGGTGGCCCTTTGCCACCCACGAGCATGACGCCATGACCCTTAGCCGGCTGCCGGCCCAGTTATTGGTGACTTCCCAGGACGAGGACGTGGCGCGCCAGGTGCGCGCCCTGCTCGCCGTCTACCAGGTACCCTGCGCGGTGCTCGCCGGCCCCGGCGATTGCGAGCAGGCCCCGCTGTGTCGTTGGTTCAAGGACGCCGCGCTGAGCGACACCGCGCGCCTGCACGCCCTGCTGGCCGACGCCGTCGGCGTGCTCGAGCGCAGCCGCCACGCCTTCCGCTCGCGCGAGCTGGGGCAACTGCGCCGGCGCCTGGAGGCCGCGCTGCGGGAGTTGTCCGGCTCCCCGCCGATGGTGTAAAAACTGCCGACCAGTGTTCCGCCAAGCAGGCGGAAACCGGCTTTGCCGGGCAGGACGCCAAGGGCCTGCAAGACAAAGCGCCGTGCCTGTCGCCGAATCCATCGTGCGACGGGCACGGCGCTTTTTTCATGCCCGCAGAAAAACAAGGAGGCAAGCATGGGCCTGGGACCGAAGCTCGACCACATGCTCGACCGCATCGGCCTGTCGCCGGCGGAGATCGACCAGCGCCTGCGCTACCTGCACTGGCAGGCGACCGACGAGCGGTGCCTGCAGCAGGCCGCCGACGACCGCGGCGACAGCCACCTGCGCTTCATCGAACAGCTCTACGAGCACCTCGGCCAGTTCCCGCCGCTGGCGGCCATCCTCGCCGAGCCGGCCACCCTGCAACGCCTGAAGCGCAGCCAGGCGCAGTATTACGAGCAGCTCTGGGAAGCCCCGCAGGACGCCGGCTACGTGCGCGACCGTCTGCGCATCGGCCTGGTCCACCAGCAGGTGGGGGTGGAGCTGAAGTGGTACCTGGGCGCCTACCGCCTGTACCTGCAGCACATGCTCGACGAGTTGCTCGGCGCGACAGAGGGCGTGCAGGTCTTCTCCAGCCTGCTCAAGCGGGTGTTCTTCGACATGTCGCTGGCCATCGACACCTACGGCGCCGCCCAGCGCCAGGCCCTGGAGGAAAGCGAGGCGCGCTTCGCCCGGGCCCTGCGCGGAGCCAACGACGGCATCTGGGACTGGGACCTGGCCAACGACCGGCTGTACGTCTCCGAGCGCTGGACGCGCATGCTGGGCCTGAACCGCGACAGCCTCGGCGAGGGCAGCGCCAGTTGGTTCGCCCGCGTCCACCCCGACGACCTGCCCGGCCTGCGCCAGGCCATCGACGCCCACCTGCGCGGCAGCGCCGCCCTGCTCAACCATGAGTACCGCATCCGCCAGCGCGACGGCGGCTACCTCTGGGTGCTGGCCCGCGGGGTGATCACCGACGGGCGCATGGCCGGCTCGCAGACCGACATCAGCCAGCGCAAGGCCAGCGAGCACCAGCTCAGCCATGCCGCCCGCCACGACCCGCTGACCGGCCTGGCCAACCGCCTGCGCCTGGACGAACTGCTGCAGCAGGCCCTGCAGCGCCAGGGCCGCCCCGGCGCGCGCGAGGCCGGGCTGCTGTTCATCGACCTGGACCGCTTCAAGCTGATCAACGACAGCCTCGGCCACGGCGTCGGCGACCGCGTGCTGGTGGAAGTGGCCCAGCGCCTGCTGCGCTGCCTGCGCCCCGGCGACCACCTGGCGCGCTTCGGCGGCGACGAGTTCGTGGTGCTGCTGGACGACATGGCCAGCCTGGCCGACGCCGAGCAGGTCGCCCAGCGCATGCTCGACTGCCTGCACCAGCCGCTGCACCTGGACGGCCGCACCCTGGTGGTCAGCGCCAGCATCGGCATCACCGGGCTGATCGCCGAGGGCCAGGCGATCGACACCCTGCAGGCCGCCGACCTCGCCCTGTACCGCGCCAAGGAGGCCGGCAAGGCGCAGTACGCGCGCTTCTCCAGCGAGCTGCAGGCCGCCGCGCAGCGCCGCCTGGAACTGGAGAGCGCGCTGGGCCAGGCACTGGAGCGCGGCGAATTCAGCCTGCATTACCAGCCGATCCTGCGCATCGACGTCGACCCGCCGCGGCGCGTCGCGGTGGAAGTGCTGCTGCGCTGGCAGTGCGACGGCCAGCCGGTCTCGCCGCTGCAGTTCATCCCGGCACTGGAGGAGTCCGGCGAGATCGTCCGCGTCGGCGACTGGGTGCTGCGCGAGGCCTGCCGCCAGACACTCGCCTGGCAGCGCGAAGGCCAGAGCTGGCTGTACTGCTCGGTGAACCTGTCCATCCGCCAGCTGCAGCAGCCGGGCTTCGCCGAGCGGGTGCGGCAGATCCTCGCCGAGACCGGCCTGGCGCCGCAGAGCCTGCTGCTGGAGATCACCGAGAGCCTGATGATGCAGGACGGCGCCGAGACCCTCGCCTGCCTGCGCGAGCTGGCCGCCCACGGCGTGCGCCTGGCGCTGGACGACTTCGGCACCGGCTACTCGTCCCTGGGCTACCTCAAGCGCTTCCCGCTGGACATGCTGAAGGTCGACCGCAGCTTCATCGGCAAGGTCCCCGGCGACCCCGAGCTGAGCGCCATCTGCCGCGCCATCGTCGGCCTGGGCCGCAGCCTCGGCCTGGAAGTGGTGGCCGAGGGCGTCGAGCACCCCGAGCACCTGGAATTCCTGCGCAAGGAGGGCTGCCGCTTCGCCCAGGGCTTCCTGTTCAGCCCGCCGCTGCCACCCCACGCCCTGTACCCGGGGCCCATGGAGACCCACCGATGAAGCTCAACCTGCCGGTCAGCGGGCGCCAGGTCGAGGTACCGGCCAGCGCCAACATCCTCTCCACCACCGACCTCAAGGGCGCGGTCAGCCATGTCAACCCGGACTTCCTGGCCATCAGCGGCTTCACCGCCGAGGAACTGCTGGGGCACAACCACAACCGCGTGCGCCACCCGGACATGCCGCCGGCCGCCTTCGCCCACCTGTGGCGGACGCTGCAGGCCGGGCGCAGCTGGATGGGCCTGGTGAAGAACCGCTGCAAGAACGGCGACCACTACTGGGTGAGCGCCTTCGTCACGCCAATCCGCCATGACGGCAAGGTGGTGGAGTACCAGTCGGTGCGCACCCGCGCCAGTGCCGCCGAGACCGACGCCGCCGAGCGCCTGTACGCCCGCATGCGCGGTGGCTGGCTGCCGCGCCGGCCACGCCTGGGCCTGTTGCCGCGGCTGCTCGCCGGCCTGGGCCTGGCGCAGGCCGCGGGCGCGCTGCTGGCATATCTGCTGCCCGTGCCCTTGGCCTTCGGCCTCGCCCTGCTGCTTTCCGGTGCCTGGCTGGCACACCAGCTGCAACCGCTGCGGCCCCTGCTGGCGCGCGCTCGACAGGTCGCCGACAACCCGCTGAGCCAGCGCCTGTACAGCGGCCGCGTCGATGAATTCGGCGAGCTGGACTTCGCCCTGCGCATGCTGGAAGCCGAGACCGGCGCGGTGGTCGGGCGCATGGCCGAAGCCTCGCGCCAGCTCGCCGAACACGCCGGGCAACTGGCCGGCACCGTGGCCGACAGCAGCGCCGGCACGCGCCGCCAGCAGCAGGAGACCGACCAGGTGGCCAGCGCCATGCAGCAACTGGCGCAAAGCGTCCAGGAAGTGGCGCGCCACGCCCAGCACAGCGCGGTGGCGGCGCAGTGCAGCGAACGGGTGACCCAGGCCGGCCAGGGCGAGGTGCAGGCCACCCGCGGCCAGCTCGCCGCCCTGGAAGACGCGGTACGCCGGGCCAGCGAGGCGGTGGAGCAGCTGCACGGGCACAGCGAGGGCATCTCGCGGATGCTGCAGGTGATCCAGGAAGTCGCCGGGCAGACCAACCTGCTGGCGCTCAACGCCGCCATCGAAGCGGCCCGCGCCGGCGAGGCCGGGCGCGGCTTCGCGGTGGTCGCCGACGAAGTCCGCGCGCTGGCCTCGCGCACCGCCGACTCGGCGCTGGATATCCACAGGCTGGTGGGCGACCTGCAACGCGGCGCCGGCGCCTCGGTGCAGGCCCTGCGCCACAGCTGCGAACAGGCCCACACCAGCCTCGACCAGGCCGGCCGCGCCGCCGGCGCGCTGGAGGAAATCGCCGGGCAGGTCTCGGCGATCCAGCGCATGAGCCTGGAGATCGCCGGGGCCATCGAGGAACAGGGCTGCGCCAGCGAGGAGATCGAACGCAGCCTGCTGGCCATCCGTGAGTCGGCCGACGGCAATGCCGCCAGTGCGAGCCATAGCCAGGCCAGTGCGGCGCGGGTGGCGGAGTTGGCGGCGGGGTTGAGGATGATGGCGGGGCATTTCTGGGAAGGGCGGCGCAACGCTTGAATGAGGGCGCTGCTCTTCGTAGGAGCGAGCTTGCTCGCGAAGGGTGTTCTGCCGGAAGGAATTGGCAGCGGTCCAAAGAGCGCCCTCTCCCTAACCCTCTCCCTGAAGGGAGAGGGGACCGTTCGGAGTGCGCTGATATTTCGGCGTTAGCCGGCTTGTACCGAGTATCCGGCTGACACCAAATCCCTTCTCGGCACGGACAAGCCCCCTCTCCCTTCAGGGAGAGGGCTGGGGAGAGGGAACGGAGCCAAGCCAACCCACCGAAGTCACAACTGAGCACTGTTCGCGAGCAAGCTCGCTCCTACGAAAAGCCAGTCCGGCGCGAGCTTGCGCCCCCTACCCCGCCCCCAACCCCCGCGCCGCGACGAAGGCCAGGAACGCCTCGCGGCTGGAATACCGCGGCTGGTAGCCGAACTCCCGCTTCAGCCGGGCGTTGTCCAGCACCGGCCGGTAGCGCATGAAGTCCACCTGTTCCGGGCCGAAGGGCGCCAGCCCCACCGGCCGCAGCAGCGCCAGCGCACTGCGCAGCAGCGGCGCCGGCAGGGCGCGGTAGGGCTTGCGCAGCAGTCCGGCGATCTCGCGCAGGCTCAGCGCGCCGTCGCCGGCCAGGTTGTAGATGCCCTCGCTGCCGCGCTCCAGGCCCTGGCGGATGATGTTCACCACGTCCTGGTCCCAGATGAACACGAAGCGGCTGCAGCGCCCACTTATCCCCAGCACCGAGCGCCCCATGAACAGGTCGGTGACCGGGTTGTGCACACCCCGGCCAAGGATGGTGCCGGGGCGCAGGACCAGCTGGCGCAGCTGTGGACAACTCTGCCGCAGGCCGGCCAGCAGTTGCTCGATCTCGTGCTTGTGGCGGGCGTAGGGGAACTGCGACTGGCCGCGCAGGGGGTGGTTCTCGTCGATCAGCTCGGCGTTGTCCGGGTGGAAGCCGTAGGCCGCGGCGGAACTGGCCACCACCAGCTGGCGCACGTCGTGCTCCACCGCCGCCTCGAACAGCGCGCGGCTGCCGCCGACCTCGATGGTGTGCAGGCGGGTGGCGGACATCTGCGGCGGCGGGTTGACCACCGAGGCCAGGTGCACGATGGCCTGCGGGCGCCACTGCCGCACGCAGTCGCGCACCTGCCGGGGGTGGCCAATGTCCAGTTGCACCGGCTCGACGTTCGGCCGCAGGTGCTGCGCCGGCAGGCTGCGCACGTCGGCGGCCACCAGCGTCCAGTCGCGGTGCTGGATCGCCAGTTCGTTGAGCAGGTTCTGGCCGATGTGGCCGGCCGCGCCGGTGATCAGGACGCGCATGCGTACGGCCTCCGCAATGGGCGATGAGGGGGCATGCCAGCGAAAGGCCAGTAGTGGCCCCGGGTGCCACGCCTGATGATAGACCGGGCCTGCGCAGGTCGCAGCCCGTCGCCACGGGTGCCGCCCATGGGTAGGTGGATCGGCGGCAATCCGCTATTCTCCTGGCTTTGCTTTTCCAGGCCTGGCCCATGCGTTGGTTGTTCCTCCCCCTCCTCTTCCTGCTCGGCGGCGGCTGGTCGTTCGCCGATTCGCGTTCGACGGTGGAGGGCTACCAGCTGCAGAACGGCATGGGCGTGCTGTTCAAGCCGACCAGCCAGCGCGGCTCGGTGTCCATCCGCCTGGTGGTGGGCGTCGGCTTTTCCGATTTCAGCTGCCATGACCGGCAGTTGCCGCACCTGCTGGAGCACCTGTTCTTCAGCGGCCTGGACGGCGGCGACGAGGCCGACCTGGAGGCGCGCATGCAGGCCCTGGGCGGCCAGTGGAACGCCTACACCAGCGAGGGCGACACCACCTTCGTCATCGAGGCGCCGGCGGCCACCCAGCGCCAGGTGCTCGACCTGCTGCTGGAAGTGCTCACCCGCACGCAGTTGGACAAGGCCCGGGTGGAAGCCACCAAGCAGGTGCTGATCCGCGAGGATGGCGGCCACTACTCGCACCTGCAGCGCTTCCTCGACCACCAGAACATCAGCCGCCCGGGCCAGGAGCAGCTCGCCGTGGAGCTCGGCCTGGCCTGCGCCGAGCGCCCGCAGGTGGCGCACCTGACCCAGGCCCAGCTGGAGAAGCTGCGCAGCGACTGGTACGTGCCGGCCAACATGACGCTGATCGTGGTCGGCGACCTCGACCCGCGCCTGCCCGCCTACCTCAGCCGCACCTTCGGCAGCCTGCCCGACCGGGCCACGCCGGAACGCCGCGAACTGCCGGAAATGCAGGGCCCGGCGGCACGCCAACGAACGCTGAACAGCGGGTTGTTCGGCGAGGGCGCGGTGGTGCACTGGATCTTCCCCGAGCCGGCCGAAGCCGACGGCGCCGCCCTCGACCTGTTGCAGGCCTACCTGAGCGACGCCCTCTATGCCGACTTGCGGGTACACCGCGAGCTGTCCTACGGGCCCTGGAGCGAGCGCACGTCCTACGCCAACCAGGGCTTCCTCAGCCTCAACGCGGACATCGCCCGGGAGGACCAGGAGGCCACCCTGAAGGCCCTGGGCGAGGTGGTGGAAAACATCCGCCAGCACGGCCTGGACGCCCAGCGCTTCGCCCGCATCCAGCGCGTGCAGCGGGCGCAGCTGGCCTGGAGCACGCCGAGCAACGCCAGCCTCGCCGACTACTACTGGGGCGCGCTGGGCGACTACGACGGCAGCCAGTTCCCCAACGAGGACCGGCGCCTGGCCAAGGTCAGCCTGAAGCTGGCCAGCGACACGGCGCGCCAGCTGTTCAAGGACGACGGCTACCTGCGCATCGAGAAACCGCTGCTCGACGACGACATGGCCTACCCGCTGGGCGGCGGCGCGGTGCTGCTGGTGCTGCTGCCGCCGGCGGCGCTGTTGCTCTGGCGCCGCCGACGCAACGGCTGAGCCTTACAGCGCCAGGCGGCGGATCACCCGGGTGGCGTCGTCCGGGTCGCGCAGGGCGCGGAAGCCCAGTTCGACGGCGAGGTCGCGCATGTCACGGTCGATGGCCTGGTCGATGCTGTACATCTGGGCGAAGCCATTGCGCCGCGCCACGTCGATCAGGTGGCGCATCAGCGCCTTGCCCAGGCCCCGGCGCTTCCAGTCGTCGGCGGTGGTCAGGGCGCATTCGCACTGGTTGTCGTCCACCTTGGCATAGCGGCTGATGCCGACTTCGCGCAGTTCGCCGTCGTCATGCACCAGGGCGACGAAAGCCATGTTGTCCTGGTAGTCCACGTCCATCAGGCTGTCGAGCAGGGCGTCGCTGATCTTCACTTCGCCGTGGAAACGCAGCTTGCGGGTCATCGGCGACAGGCGTTCGAGGAAGGTCCGCTCCAGCTCGCGGTCTTCGGCGCGCAGCGGGCGGATCAGCACGTGGCTGCCGTCGTCGAGGGTCTCGATCCAGTGATCATGGCCGCCGGCGGCGAGCGCCGCGGCTTGCTGGTGCAGGGGGGTGGGCATGGCGTTGTCTCCAGGGGAGAAGAAGGAAATGTCATTGACCTATCCTTCTCCGCCCGCCCCCGGCCACCCTTGATCGAGGTCAAGGCCGGCCGGGGTTGGCCAGTGGCAAACCGCCGCAGGCCTTCAGGCGCCGGCCAGCGCACCGCCCGAGGAGGCCGCGCGGCCGCGGCGGCGGAACAGCACCAGGGTGGCGACCAGGCCCAGCAGCGCCGCGCCGCTCAGCCACAGGCCGGGGGCGGCCTTGTTGTCCAGGGCGTGGATGAGCCAGGTGCAGGCCGCCGGGGTGAAGCCGCCGAAGGTGGCGGTGGCCAGGCTGTAGGCCAGGGAGAAGCCGGTGGTGCGCACGTCCGCCGGCATCACCTCGGTCAGCGCCACCACCATGGCGCCGTTGTAGCTGCCGTAGATGAACGACAGCCACAGCTCCACCGTCAGCAGGCGGGCGAAGCTGGGCTCGGCCACCAGCCAGGACAGCGTCGGGTAGGCGGTCAGCAGCGCCAGCACGGTGGCAGCGATGAGCAGCGGGCGGCGGCCGACGCGGTCGGACAGCGCGCCCATCACCGGCAGCCAGAAGAAGTTCGACAGGCCGATGCACATGGTCACCAGCAAGGCGTCGAAGTCCGACAGGTGCAGCTCGTTCCTGCCGAAGGTCGGGGTGTAGGCGGTGATCAGGTAGAAGGACACGGTGGTCATCACCACCATGGCGGTGCCGGCCAGCACCAGGCCGAAGTTCTGCCCTATGGAGCGCAGCACCTCGCCCAGGCGCGGGCGGTGCTTGCGCTGCTGGAAGGCTTCGGTCTCCTCCAGGGAGCGGCGGATGACGAACAGCGCCGGGACTATCATGCAGCCGACGAAGAAGGGCACGCGCCAGCCCCATTCGCCCATCTGCTCGGGGCTCAGCCAGTGGTTTAGGATCACCCCCAGCAGCCCGGCGAAGACCACCGCCACCTGCTGGCTGGCCGACTGCCAGCTGACGAAGAAGCCGCGCTTGCCGGGCGTGGCGATCTCCGCCAGGTACACCGACACGCCGCCCAGCTCGACCCCGGCGGAGAAGCCCTGCAGCAGGCGGCCGACCAGCACCAGCGCCGGCGCCAGCGCACCGAGGGTGGAGTAGCCGGGGACGAAGGCGATCAGCAGGGTGCCCATGGCCATCAGCGCCAGGGTGATGATCAGGCCCTGGCGGCGGCCATGGCGGTCGATGTAGGCGCCGAGGAAGATCGCCCCCAGCGGGCGCATCAGGAAGCCGGCGCCGAAGGTGGCCAGCGACAGCATCAGCGAGGCGAAGGGGTCGTCGCCGGGGAAGAAGGTCTTGGCGATGGCGGTGGCGTAGAAGCCATACACCATGAAGTCGTACATCTCTAGGAAGTTGCCGCTGACCACGCGGAACACGGCCTTGGCCTTGGAATTCTTGGAAGCCATGGGAACACCATTTCAAACGATCACGGGGCCTTCCCGGGGCGCGAGGAGGCAGGCAGCGGCCGGGAAGATATTTGTAACCCTATGTGTAAAACTTGCCCGAGATCAAATGAAAAATGGCTGGAAGGCCCGAATTTCAAGGGTTTGAAAGGCTAGTGAAAGCTTCGCGACAGCTCGTCGGAAAAATCCCAAAAAATAGACAGGCATGGCGGGCATCACCCCCGGCTAGGGATTGCTCGCCTGCAACCGACGCCCCGCCGCCGCCTCCCGTTCCCGCGCTAGCCTGGCCTGGAACAGCTGCCATTCGCGCTCGATCACCGCGTAGGGCACGAACACGCTGACGCGCTTTGCGCCCTTGAGCCCCGGGTGCTGCACGCCACCCCAGCCGGTGGCCTGGTAGCCGATGTTCATGCCCAGTACGCTGCCGTCGGCCCCCACCAGCGGCCCGCCGGACATGCCCTGGGCCAGTGCCGCGTCATGGATGCCGTACAGCTCCTGGTTGGGCTCCCTGAGGTTGCGGTAGGGCACCGGCCACACCCGCCCGCGGGAGCTCACCGGCACCAGCAGGCTGCTGCTGCCCAGCGCCGTCACCGCCTCGCCGTTGCGCGGCGCGCGCCAGTGGGGCAGCGGCCCGGACGCCTTGCGGCGGATGAACACCAGGTCGCAGCGGGTGCTGCAGGAATAGGCCAGGCCCGACAGGTAGGGCACGTGGGCCGCGGTCACCGCGTAGTCGGCATTCCACTGCACCGCCGAAGCCACCATCAGGCCCGGCGCCGGCAGGCCGGACAGCACCGTGAAATAGTTCGAATTGAGCTGGCCATCGGCCTCCGGCTTCACCCAGCCATTGCAGCCGGCCAGCAGGGCGCATAGCGCAATACAGCTAACTTTCCCTCTCATTGCGATTTTCCTTAATTTTGTTTGAGGAAAATCTAAATTCGATCAATGGAAATTTCTTATGGAAAATTAACCGTATTGATTCGCGAAACAGCCCAATTAAAAATTCAATTACCCAATTGTTTCTGAAAGAACTTTCAGAAGAATAAGGGTATTCAAATATTTTCCGGTTTTATTAATTGCGCGGCCGCTCAGCCGAAGAACCAGTAGCACACCCCGATCGACGCCAGCACCCCGGCCAGGTCCGCCAGCAGGGCGCAGCCCACGGCGTGGCGGGCGCGCTGGATACCCACCGAGCCGAAGTACACCGCCAGCACGTAGAAGGTGGTCTCGGTGCTGCCCTGCACGGTGGCCGCCAGACGCGCGGCGAAGCTGTCCACACCCTGGCTCTGCATGGTCTCCAGCAGCATGGCGCGTGCCGCGCTGCCGGAGAACGGCTTGACCAGCGCGGTGGGCAGGGCGTCGACGAAACGGGTGTCCCAGCCCAGCTGCAGCACCGTCCAGCGGATGCCGTCCAGCACCAGTTCCAGGGCTCCGGAGGCCCGCAGCACGCCAACGGCGCAAAGCATCGCCACCAGGTAGGGCAGCAGGTTCTTCGCCACGTCGAAGCCTTCCTTGGCGCCTTCGACGAAGGTTTCGTAGACCGGCACCTTCTTCAGCCAGCCGAGCACCAGGAACAGCACGATCAGGCCGAACAGCGTGAGGTTGCCCAATAGCGAGGAGAGCTGCGCCAGCGCGGTGGCGGAAAGCCCGGCGAGCAGCGCCATGAAGGCACCCAGGCCGAGCGCGCCGGGGACCAGGTAGGCGAGCACCACCGGGTCCCACAGGCGCAGGCGCTGCACCAGCGCCACCGAGAGCAGGCCGACCAGGGTCGAGGCGCTGGTGGCCAGGAGGATCGGCAGGAACACCAGGGTGGGGTCGGCCGCGCCCTGCTGCGCGCGGTACATGAAGATGGTCACCGGCAGCAGCGTCAGCGAGGAGGCGTTGAGCACCAGGAAGAGGATCTGCGCGTTGCTCGCCGTGGTGCTGCTGGGGTTGAGTTCCTGCAGCGCCTTCATCGCCTTGAGGCCGATGGGGGTGGCGGCGTTGTCCAGGCCCAGGCCGTTGGCGGCGAAGTTCAGGGTGATCAGGCCTATCGCCGGGTGGCCGGCCGGCACCTCGGGCATCAGCCGGCGGAACAGCGGCCCCAGCAGCCACGCCAGGCGCTCCACCAGGCCGGCCTTCTCGGCGATGCGCAGGAAGCCCAGCCAGAGCGTCAGGGTGCCGAACAGCAGGACCATGACCTCCACCGACAGCTTGGCCATGGCGAACAGGCTCTCGACCATGGCGGCGAACACCCCGGCATCGCCGCCGAGCAGCCAGCGCGACAGCGCGGTGACCGCCGCGACCAGGAAAAAGCCGAGCCAGAGGCCGTTGAGCATGAGTATCCCCCCAAGGACGTTGGCCGCGATGATAGCGGCGCGGGCGCGCCGGGGCCAGAAACGCCAAGGCCCCGGACATTGCCGGGGCCTTGCTGGTACGGCTTTTCGTAGGAGCGAGCTTGCTCGCGAACCCGCCCCGCCGCGGAGCCGTTCGCGAGCAAGCTCGCTCCTACAGGGGCGGCGCAGAGTTAGTGCGCAGTGCTCTGCCGGGCGTCGCTCAGCAGCTCCTCGCCGCGGCCCTGTTCCACCGCCTGCCAGTAGAGCGCGCCCTGCTTGCCGTCGTAGATGCCTTCCCACCTGGAGATCACCAGCACCGCCAGGGCGTTGCCGATGACGTTCAGCGCGGTGCGCGCCATGTCCATGATGCGGTCGACGCCGGCGATGAAGGCCAGGCCTTCCAGGGGGATGCCGACGCTGCCCAGGGTGGCCAGCAGGACCACGAAGGACACGCCCGGCACGCCGGCGATGCCCTTGGAGGTGACCATCAGCGTCAGCACCAGCATCAGTTGCTGGCCGATGGACAGGTCGATGCCGTAGAGCTGGGCGATGAAGATCGCCGCGATGCTCTGGTAGAGGGTCGAGCCGTCGAGGTTGAAGGAGTAGCCGGTGGGCACCACGAAGCTGCTCACCGCCTTGGGCGCGCCGTAGGCTTCCATCTTCTCGATGATGCGCGGCAGCACGGTCTCGGAGCTGGCGGTGGAATAGGCCAGCACCAGCTCGTCCTTGAAGATGCGCATCAGCTTGATGATCGAGAAGCCGAACAGCCGCGCCACCAGGCCCAGCACCATGAAGGCGAAGAAGGCGATGGCGAAGTACACCAGCAGCACCAGCTTGGCCAGCGGCAGCAGCGAGGCGAAGCCGAAGCTGGCCACGGTCACGGCGATCAGCGCGAACACGCCGACCGGGGCGTAGAGCATGATCATGTGGGTGACGCGGAACATGGCCTCGGCCACGCCCTGGAACATCTTCACCAGCGGCTCGCGGGTCGGCGCCGGCAGCGAGGACAGGCCCAGGCCGAACATCACCGAGAAGAAGATGATCGGCAGCATCTCGCCGCGCGCCATGGCGGCGAAGATGTTCGACGGGATCAGGTTGAGGATGGTCTCGATGAACGCGTGGTGGTGTTCCACTTCCTTGGCGGTCTGCGCGTACCTGGAGATGTCCACCGTGCCCAGGGTGCTCATGTCGATGCCGGCGCCGGGCTGGAACAGGTTGGCCAGCACCAGGCCGACGACGATGGCCACCGTGGTGATGATCTCGAAGTAGACGATGGTCTTCAGGCCGATGCGCCCGAGCTTCTTGGCATCGCCCATGCCGGCGATGCCGACGATCAGCGAGGAGATGACGATCGGTACCACGATCATCTTGATCAGGCGGATGAAGATGTCGCCCGCCGGCTGCAGGATGTTGCTGATCCACCAGGCCTTCTCCGCGCTGAAGTGGTTCAGCACGGTACCCATGGCGATGCCCAGTACCAGACCGATGACGATCTGCCAGGCGAGGCTGAGCTTGGCTTTGCCCATAGTGTGTTCACCCTTGGTTCTTGTGGAAGTCGGGGTCCGCCCACCGCCGGGTTGGCCGGGGAGGGCGAAAAAAGGGCGCATGATTCCCACGCCCCTCCTTCGCGTCTAATGCCGGAAACGGCTACCCCATGCGCAATCGGCATGGCAAAAGGCAAATGGAACGGGTGTTCCAGGCCTCTGGGCCATTGCTTTTTTGCATGGGATAGAGGCTGAAAGCCGTGATGGCCGCTTTTTTCGAACCCTTTGGGTGGAAAGCGAGGCCCGGGGAGGCATTCGCTTTCCCTGCCGCGGGTGCGCTGCCGTGACGCAGGCGCGGAGGCCTGTAGTTCGCGATGGATGGTCGTCCGGGTGACCAGGCGCGGCGGGGATATTTTAGAGGGCCAGGGGGGTGGGTCGGGGTTGATTGATATCAGGGAAGTTGGAGGTGGAGGGGGCCTTGAGAGCGCCCTCTCCCTAACCCTCTCCCTGAAGGGAGAGGGGACCGTTCGGCGCGCGTGGGTATTCCTGAGTCAGCCGGCCAGCACCGAAATTGCCGGCTGAAGCCAGGCCTTTTCTCGGCACGGACAAGCCCCCTCTCCCTTCAGGGCGGGGCGCGCAGCCGAGGGCTGGGGAGAGGGGCTCTTCAAGCTCCATAACTTCCACAAGCTCCACAGAAGCCACCGAAGCTCCCCCTCACAGCCTCACACCCGACCCGGCCCGCATCGGAGGCACTCCCTGTACCCCTGGGTCGCTGCGGGCTCACCACTCCCCCAGCATCCCGGCCCCCTGGTCATGCGCCATTGCCGGCGCGGATTTCAGTACCCGTTCGGATCGGCCTTGTCAGCCACGGCGCCGCCCGACGAAGAAGGATATGACGAAGAGCACCAGGAACAGCACGAAGAGAATCTTGGCGATACTGGTCGCGGCGCCGGCGATGCCACCGAAGCCGAGGACCCCGGCGATGATGGCGATGATCAGGAAAGTCAGAGCCCAGCTCAGCATGGAATGTCTCCTCTTTATGGCGAAAGGCGGTGCTGGCGCCTCAGAACACCCAGCTCGCACGCGAGGTCTGGCGGACCAGCGTGGCGCTGGCGGCCTCTTCCGTGATGGCCATTCGTTCGTCCTGCAGCCTGGACGGCTGTCTGAGGAAAGCGCTGGACACAGGTTCCTGCACCGGCACGGCGGAAGGCTGCGGAGCGACCGGATACCAACGGTCCAGCAGTACGACCACGGCGACGGCCAGCAACAGCAGCCGTCCCAGCGAATCCCCCTTGGCTCCATCAGCGTTCATCGTCGTGCTCCTCCCGAAGGACTGGTGATCGGCCGGTGCGGGTGCACCGGGCCTCCCGCCGGATGTCTCGCATGCCCCGTGCCAGGTCGAGGGTCGGAGGTAATTCCTTGAAAAACAGATAGTTGTAGAAAACGAATGGCAACGGGCAGCGCGCATCCTGCACGACGGGCCCGTTCCGGCCATGCGTTTTGCACGGAAAACGGCAGTTCGCCGCCCCTCCCACCCGCTTTCCTTCGCTCAGGTCCGACATTCTTGAGAGAGGCGTCTAATTTTCATTGCAACTTGCAAGAAATTTCCTGGACTAAAAGACGCATACGCGAAAGGTATTTCCCACTACGAGGCATCCCGAATGGACCCCACTCCGGAGACGCTTGGCCGAATACTGCTGGTCGACGACGAACCCGCCATCCTGCGCACCTTCCGCTATTGCCTGGAGGACCAGGGCTACAGCGTGGCCACCGCGGCCAGCGCCGCCCAGGCCGAAGCCCTGCTGCAACGCCAGGTCTTCGACCTGTGCTTCCTCGACCTGCGCCTGGGCGAGGACAACGGCCTCGACCTGCTCGCCCAGATGCGCCTGCAGGCGCCCTGGATGCGGGTGGTGATAGTCACCGCGCATTCCGCCGTGGACACCGCGGTGGACGCCATGCAAGCCGGCGCCGCCGACTACCTGGTCAAGCCCTGCAGCCCCGAGCAATTGCGCCTGGCCGCGGCCAAGCAATTGGAGGTGCGCCAGCTCACCGCGCGCCTGGAAGCCCTCGAAGGCGCCCAGGCCAGCCAGGCCGAGCAACTGGAATCCCACAGCCCGGCGATGACCGCGGTGCTGGAGACCGCGCGCCAGGTGGCCGCCACCGACGCCAACATCCTCATCCTCGGCGAATCCGGCTCCGGCAAGGGCGAGCTGGCGCGCGCCATCCACGGCTGGAGCAAGCGCGCGAAGAAATCCTGCGTGACCATCAACTGCCCGTCGCTCAACGCCGAGCTGATGGAAAGCGAGCTGTTCGGCCACAACCGCGGGGCCTTCACCGGCGCCAGCGAGAGCACCCAGGGGCGGATCAGCCAGGCCGACGGCGGTACCCTGTTCCTCGACGAGATCGGCGACTTCCCCCTGCCCTTGCAGGCCAAGCTGCTGCGCTTCATCCAGGACAAGGAATACGAGCGCGTCGGCGACCCGGTGACGCGCCGCGCCGACGTGCGCATCCTCGCCGCCACCAACCGCGACCTGGCCGGCATGGTGGCCCAGGGGGCGTTCCGCGAGGACCTGCTCTACCGCCTCAACGTCATCGTCCTCAACCTGCCGCCACTGCGCGAACGCGCCGAGGACATCCAGGACCTGGCCGAGCGCTTCCTCGCCCGCTTCGTCAAGGACTACGGGCGCCCGGCCCGTGGCTTCAGCCCGGCCTCGGCCGAGCTGCTGCGGCAGTACCCCTGGCCGGGCAACGTGCGCGAGCTGCGCAACGTGATCGAGCGGGCCAGCATCATCTGCAACCAGGAACTGGTGGAGCCCGGACACCTGGGGCTCGGCGAGCAGGCCGGCGCCGCCGTGCCGCGGGTCGGCGAGGCGCTGAGCCTGGAGGCGCTGGAGAAGGCCCACATCGCTTCGGTGATGGCCAGCGCCCCGACCCTCGACCAGGCGGCGAAGATCCTCGGCATCGACGCCTCCACCCTGTACCGCAAGCGCAAGCAGTACAACCTGTGAAACGCGCGCTGACGCTGCGTTCGCGGATGTTCCTGAGCATGTCCGCGCTGATCACCCTGGCCCTGATCGGCTTGCTGCTGGGGGTGTTCAGCGTGATGCTGATGGGCCGCGAGCAGGAGCGGCTGATCTCGCACAACTTCGCCACCATCGCCAGCAGCCAGCAGTTGCGCCAGTCCCTGGACGACCAACTGGCCCAGTTGCTCAGCGACAGCCCCGATGCGCAGCGCCTGGTGGTGCTGCGCGGGCAGTTCGACCACTACCTCGCCGAAGGCCGGGCGAGGGCTGCCAACGACGTCGAACGCACCCTCTACGAGCGCATCGACCAGGCCAACCAGGAGTTCCAGGGCCAGGTCAGCTCCTCCGGCAGCAGCCGCTGGAGCCTGGTGGTGGAAAGCGACTTCAGCCGCTCCTTCACCGCCCTGCACCAGTACCTGCTGGCGCTGCACAGCCATGCCATCCAGACCATCAGCGACGCGGAGCGCAGCTCGCGCCTGCACGCCTGGCTGATCGCCAGCCTGCTGGGGCTGGTGGGGGTGGCCATCCTGGTCATCGGCTTCGTCACCGCCCACGGCATCGCCCGCCGTTTCGGCGCCCCCATCGAGGCCCTGGCGCAGGCTGCCGACCACATCGGCAAGGGTGACTTCGAGGTCAGCCTGCCGGTCTCGCGGGAGGCCGAGATGGCCTCGCTGAGCCGGCGTTTCGGCCTCATGGCCCAGGCCCTGGCCGAGTACAAGGCGACCAACATCGAGGCGGTACTGGCCGGGCAGAAGCGCCTGCAGGCGGTGCTCGACAGCATCGACGACGGCCTGGTGATCCTCGACCGGCGCAGCCGCATCGAGCACGCCAACCCGGTGGCCAGCCGCCAGCTGTTCTCCCAGAGCGACCCCCATGGCCAACTGCTCGGCGAACTGATCGACAACCAGGAGCTGCTGCAGGCCGCCGGCCTGGTGCTGCAGGGCGAGTCGATGGGCGATACGCCCCAGGACCTGCAGGTCGAGATCGGCGGCGAGAACCGCCTGCTGGCCTGGACCCTGGCCCCGGTCACCCACGACGACGGGCGCAACATGGGCGCGGTGCTGGTGCTGCGCGACGTCACCGAGCTGCGCGCCTTCGAGCGGGTACGCAGCGAATTCGTCCTGCGCGCTTCCCACGAGCTGCGCACCCCGGTCACCGGCCTGCACATGGCCTTCGCCCTGCTGCGCGAACGCCTGGCGCTGCCCGAGGGCAGCCGCGAGCGCGAGCTGGCCGATACCGTCGACGAGGAAATGCAGCGCCTGGTGCGGCTGATCGAAGACCTGCTGAACTTCTCCCGCTACCAGGACGGCCAGCAGAAACTCGATCGCCGCCCCTGCTCGGTCGGCGAGTTGCTGGAGCAGGCGCGCCAGCGCTTTCTCGCCCGCGCCCAGGCCCATGACATCGGCCTGGGGATAGTGATGGAGGACCAGCTGCCGGTGCTGGATGTCGACCAGCTGCGCCTGGAGCGGGCACTGGACAACCTGATCGGCAACGCCCTACGCCATACCCCGCGGGGCGGCAGCGTGCAGTTGCTCGCCCAGCGCCAGGGCCAACGGGTGATGCTGGCGGTGGAGGACTCCGGCGAGGGCATCGCCTACAGCCAGCAGGCGCGCATCTTCGAGCCCTTCGTGCAGGTCGGCCGGCGCGCCGGCGGCGCCGGCCTCGGCCTGGCCCTGTGCAAGGAGATCGTGCAGCTGCACGGCGGGCGCATCGGCGTGCGCTCGCAGCCCGGCCAGGGCACGCGCATCTACATGCTGCTGCCGGTCTGAGCGGCCGGCGCGGCCATGGAGGTGGGCACCGCCAGCAGCAGCGCGGCGGTCTCCAGGTCCGGCTCGCCGTCGAAGCGCGCCGGCCGGTAGCGCATCTGGAAGGCGGCGATGACGTTGCGCGTCGCCTCGTCCAGCTGGCCGTCGAGCGGCACCGCGTAGCCATGCCGCGCCAGTTGCTGCTGGAACCAGCCGGGCGCCGGCAGTTGGCCGTTCAGCTCGGCCAGGCGGCGCGCCAGGTCGCCCGGCTGCGGCCAGGGGATCAGGCCGGCGTCGGCCAGGCGCTTCCAGGGGAAGGCCGGGCCCGGGTCGACCTTGCGCTGGGGGGCGATGTCACTGTGCCCGAGGATGTGCTCGGCAGTGATGCCCTGGCGCTTGACGATGTCTTTCAGCAGCAGGATGAGCGCGTCTATCTGCCCCTGTGGATAAGGTACCCAGGTGCGGCCGTCGGGGCCGTCGACGTAGCCGGGGTTGACCAGCTCGATGCCGATCGAGGTGGAGTTCAGCCAGGTGCGGCCCTGCCACTCGCTCTGCCCGGCGTGCCAGGCGCGGCGGTTCTCGTCCACCAGTTGGTAGATGGTCGGCGGGTCGGCGCCGATCAGGTAGTGGGCGCTGACCTCGCCGCGGGTCAGCAGCTGCAGCGAGCGCGGCAGGTCCGCCGAGGTGTAGTGGATGATGATGTACTGGACACGGCTGTCCTGGTTGCGCGAGGGATGCTCGCGATCTATCTCCAGGCCGCCCCGGCCAGCGCAGGCGGCCAGCAGCAAGGCGGTGAACATCAGGCACAGGTGGCGCATGGTGGCTCCACGGTCATCCGACGATGTGCAGCACGCTGCGCATGTTCTGCAGCAGCATGTTGACGCTGAGCATGATCAGCAGCATGCCGGCCAGGCGCTCCACGGCGGTGAGCCCGCGCGGGCCGAGGAAGCGCTGCAGGAACGAGGCCTGCAGCAGGATCAGCGCGGTCGCGGCCCAGGCCAGGATCACCGCCAGGTACAGCTCCCATAGCGGACCAGTGTAGGTGGTGCGCAGGGTGATCAGCATGGCCAGCGCCGAGGGGCCCGCCACCGCCGGGGTGGCCAGGGGCACCAGCAGCGGCTCGCTGTCGGGCATGTCGCCGAGCACGCCCTGGGGCGTGGGGAAGATCAGGCGCATGGCGACCACGAAGAGGATGATGCCGCCGGCGATGCCAGTGGCTTCCTTCGACAGCCCCAGGCCGGTGAGGATGTGCTCGCCCAGGGTGAGGAACAGCAGCAGCAGGCCGAGGGCGAACAGCAGCTCGCGCAGCGCCACCTTGAGCCGGCGTTCGGCCGGTACCGACTTGAGGGCGGCGAGGAACACCGCGATGTTGCCGAAGGGGTCGGTGATCAGGAAGATCAGGATGGCGACGCCGAGCATGTGGATAACTCCAGGGGCAGGAACCGGCGCCTGGGCGCCGGGTGAAAAGCCGTCCCTGTGGATCGTTCAGCCGGGGACGCTGCGGCCGCGGGCGCCTGTGCATAACTTCACGGCAGGCGCCCGTTCGCTGTGGACGAAGTCTTATCCACAGGCCGTCAGGACTTCTTGATCTTCTCCGGGCGCTTCCAGCCCTCGATCACCCGTTGCTTGGCGCGGCCGACCGCGAGGGTCTGCGCCGGGACCTCGGCGGTGATGGTGGAACCCGCGCCGGTCGTGGCGCCGGCGCCGATATCCACAGGCGCCACCAGGGAGTTGTTGGAGCCGATGAAGACGTCTTCGCCGATCACCGTGCGCCATTTGTTGGCGCCGTCGTAGTTGCAGGTGATGGTGCCAGCGCCGATGTTGGTGCGCGCACCGACCTCGCTGTCGCCCAGGTAGGTCAGGTGGCCGACCTTCACGCCTTCGTGCAGGTGGGCGTTCTTCAGCTCGACGAAGTTACCCACATGCACCTGGCTTTCCAGCACGCTGCCGGGGCGCAGGCGGGCGAACGGGCCGACGTCGCTGCCGGGGCCGACGTCGGCGCCTTCCAGGTGGCTGTTGGCCTTGATGATGGCGCCACGGCGCAGGACGCTGTTGCGGATGGTGCAGTTCGGGCCGATCTGCACGTCGTCCTCGATGTCCACGCGGCCTTCCAGCACCACGTTGACGTCGATGAGCACGTCGCGGCCAACGTTGACCTCGCCGCGCACGTCGAAGCGCGCCGGGTCCAGCAGGGTCACGCCCAGGGCCATCAGGCGGCGGGCGATGCGCAGCTGGTAGTAGCGCTCCAGCTCGGCCAGCTGCAGGCGGTCGTTGGCGCCCTGCACTTCCATGGCTGCCTGGGGTTGCGCGGTGGCCACGCGCAGGCCGTCGGCCACCGCCATGGCGATGACGTCGGTGAGGTAGTACTCGCCCTGGGCGTTGGCGTTGGACAGCCGGCCCAGCCAGCCCTCCAGGCGCTGGCGCGGCACGCAGAGGATGCCGGTGTTGCCCTCGCGGATGGCACGCTGCTCGAGGCTTGCGTCCTTCTGCTCGACGATGGCCTTCACCTCACCGTCCTGGCCGCGGATGATCCGGCCGTAGCCGGTGGGGTCGTTCAGCTCCACGGTGAGCAGCGCCAACTGCTCGGCGCTGACCTGCTGCAGCAGGCGCTCGAGGGTCGGCAGCTCGATCAGCGGCACGTCGCCGTAGAGGATCAGCACACGATCGGCGCTCAGGTAGGGCGCGGCCTGGGCCACGGCGTGGCCGGTGCCCAGCTGTTGTTCCTGGACCACGAAATTCAGGTCATCGGCCTGCAGGCGTTCGCGCACCCGTTCGGCGCCATGGCCGATCACCACATGGATACGCTTGGGCGACAGGCCCCGCGCGGTATCGATCACGTGGGCCAGCATGGGTTTGCCGGCGACCGGATGGAGGACTTTCGGCAGGGCCGAACGCATGCGCGTGCCCTGGCCGGCGGCGAGGATGACGATTTCGAGGGACATGAAGTTGGACCGTCCTGGTAACGCTGGATGTAGAAAAAGAAAAAGGGTAGCCAAGGCTACCCTTTTCCCCTAGGTCGCTAAAGCCTCGGCCCCGGATTCGTCGCCGATCCCGAGGGCCGCGGCCGTTGCGAGCCGGCTCAGCCGCCGAACTTCTTGCGAACCTGCTGGACCGTGCGCAGTTGCGCTGCGGCTTCGGCCAGGCGGGCTGCAGCGGAGCTGTAGTCGAACTCGGCACCTTTGGCGTGCAGAGCCTTCTCAGCTTCCTTCAGCGCGGTCTGAGCGGCCGCTTCGTCGAGGTCGCCCGCACGGATCACGGTGTCGGCCAGGACCTTCACCATGTTCGGCTGTACTTCGAGGAAGCCGCCGGAGATGTAGTACACCTCCTGCTCGCCACCCTGCTTGACCACGCGGATCGGACCCGGCTTGAGCTCGGTGATCAGCGGCGCATGGCCCGGGGCGATACCCAGATCGCCGAGGGAGCCGTGCGCGACGACCAGCTCGACCAGACCGGAGAAGATCTCCGCTTCGGCGCTGACGATGTCGCAGTGGACAGTAATAGCCATACCCTTGCCTCACGTAAGCGCCCGTTGCCGGGCGCACGGATTACAGCTTCTTCGCTTTCTCGATGGCTTCTTCGATGCCGCCGACCATGTAGAACGCCTGCTCCGGCAGGTGGTCGTAGTCGCCGTTGAGGATGCCTTTGAAGCCAGCGATGGTGTCCTTCAGGGAGACGTACTTGCCCGGGGAACCGGTGAAGACTTCCGCCACGAAGAACGGCTGGGACAGGAAGCGCTGGATCTTACGAGCACGGGCCACCAGCAGCTTGTCGGACTCGGACAGTTCGTCCATGCCGAGGATCGCGATGATGTCCTTCAGCTCCTTGTAGCGCTGCAGGATGTACTGCACGCCACGAGCGGTGTCGTAGTGATCCTGGCCGATGACCAGCGGGTCCAGCTGACGGGAGGTGGAGTCCAGCGGGTCCACGGCCGGGTAGATACCCAGCGAGGCGATGTCACGGGACAGTACCACGGTGGCGTCGAGGTGGGCGAAGGTAGTCGCCGGGCTCGGGTCGGTCAGGTCGTCCGCGGGAACGTAGACGGCCTGGATCGAGGTGATCGAGCCTTGCTTGGTGGAGGTGATGCGCTCTTGCAGCACGCCCATCTCTTCGGCCAGGGTCGGCTGGTAACCCACTGCGGACGGCATACGGCCCAGCAGTGCGGATACTTCGGTACCGGCGAGGGTGTAACGGTAGATGTTGTCGATGAACAGCAGTACGTCACGGCCTTCGTCACGGAACTTCTCGGCCATGGTCAGGCCGGTCAGCGCCACGCGCAGACGGTTGCCCGGCGGCTCGTTCATCTGGCCGTAGACCAGGGCTACCTTGTCGAGAACGTTGGAGTCCTTCATCTCGTGGTAGAAGTCGTTGCCCTCACGGGTACGCTCGCCCACACCGGCGAACACGGAGTAACCGCTGTGCTCGATGGCGATGTTGCGGATCAGCTCCATCATGTTCACGGTCTTGCCGACGCCGGCGCCACCGAACAGGCCTACCTTGCCGCCCTTGGCGAACGGGCAGACCAGGTCGATCACCTTGATGCCGGTTTCCAGCAGCTCGTTGCCGCCAGCCTGGTCAGCGTAGGAGGGAGCCTCGCGGTGGATACCCCAGCGCTCTTCCTCGCCGATGGGGCCGGCTTCGTCGATCGGGTTGCCCAGGACGTCCATGATGCGGCCCAGGGTGGCCTTGCCGACCGGGACGGAGATGGCTGCGCCGGTGCTTTCCACGTTCAGGCCACGCTTGAGGCCTTCGGTGGAACCCATCGCAATGGAACGGACCACGCCGTCGCCCAGCTGCTGCTGGACTTCCAGGGTGGTTTCGACGCCCTGAACCTTCAGGGCCTCGTAGATGCTCGGCACGGCATCGCGCGGGAATTCCACGTCGATCACGGCGCCGATGATTTGAACGATACGTCCGCTACTCATGTCTGGTTCCTCTGAATTTTGAACCTGTTCTTACACCGCGGCAGCGCCGCCGACGATTTCCGAGATTTCCTGGGTGATCGCCGCCTGACGCGCCTTGTTGTAGACCAGCTGCAGTTCGCTGATCAGGTCACCGGCGTTGTCGGTAGCGTTCTTCATTGCAATCATCCGGGCCGCCTGCTCACAGGCGTTGTTCTCAACCACCGCCTGGTACACCTGGGATTCCACGTAGCGCACCAGCAGGCCGTCGAGCAGGGCCTTGGCGTCGGGCTCGTAGAGGTAGTCCCAATGGTGTTTCAGGGCTTCGTTGTCCTCGGCCACCAGCGGAACCATCTGTTCCACGGTCGGCTTCTGGGTCATGGTGTTGACGAACTTGTTGGAAACCACGTACAGGCGATCGATACGCCCGTCCAGGTAGGCATCCAGCATGACCTTGACGCTGCCGATCAGATCGTTGATCGACGGCTCTTCGCCCAGGTGGCTGATGGCAGCGACCACGTTGCCGCCATAGCTCTTGAAGAAGGATGCGCCCTTGGCACCGATCACGCACAGGTCGATCTCCGCACCAACTTCACGCTGGACGGACATGTCCTTGACGAGCGCCTTGAACAGGTTGATGTTCAGGCCGCCGGCCAGGCCGCGATCGGAGCTCACCACGATGTAACCGACGCGCTTGACGGGGCGCTCGATCATGAACGGGTGACGGTACTCCGGGTTGGCGTTGGCCAGATGGCCGATCACCTGGCGAATGCGCTCCGCGTAGGGACGGCCGGCCGCCATGCGCATTTGTGCCTTGCGCATCTTGCTCACCGCCACCTTTTCCATGGCATTGGTGATTTTCTGCGTGCTTTTGATGCTCGCAATCTTGCTGCGAATCTCTTTTGCGCCTGCCATTTCACACCTATCGGGTTAGCAGGCGGGGGCCGTTACCGGCCCCCGCTGCGGCTTACCAGGTTTGGGTGGCCTTGAACTTCTCGATACCGGCCTTGATGCCCGCGTCGATTTCGTCGTTGAAGTCACCCTTCTCGTTGATCTTCGCCAGCAGAGCGGCGTGCTCACGCTGGAAGTAAGCGATCAACGCCTGTTCGAAGGCGCCCACTTTGGCGATCTCGACGTCCTGCAGGAAGCCACGCTCGGCGGCGTACAGGGACAGCGACATCTCGGCGATGGACATCGGCGCGTACTGCTTCTGCTTCATCAGCTCGGTAACGCGCTGACCATGCTCGAGCTGCTTGCGGGTGGCGTCGTCCAGGTCGGAAGCGAACTGGGCGAAGGCCGCGAGTTCGCGGTACTGCGCCAGTGCGGTACGGATGCCGCCGGAGAGCTTCTTGATGATCTTGGTCTGGGCCGCGCCGCCCACACGGGATACCGAGATACCGGCGTTGACGGCCGGACGGATACCCGAGTTGAACATCGAGGTTTCCAGGAAGATCTGACCGTCGGTGATGGAGATCACGTTGGTCGGAACGAACGCGGAAACGTCACCAGCCTGGGTTTCGATGATCGGCAGGGCGGTCAGGGAACCGGTCTTGCCAGTCACGGCGCCATTGGTGAACTTCTCGACGTATTCCTCGGAAACGCGGGAAGCGCGCTCCAGCAGGCGGCTGTGGAGATAGAACACGTCGCCCGGGTAGGCTTCACGGCCCGGCGGACGGCGCAGCAGCAGGGAGATCTGGCGGTAGGCAACGGCCTGCTTGGACAGGTCGTCGTACACGATCAGGGCGTCTTCACCGCGGTCGCGGAAGTATTCGCCCATGGTGCAGCCGGAGTACGGCGCCAGGTACTGCAGGGCAGCGGATTCGGAGGCGCTGGCAACGACCACGATGGTGTTGGCCAGGGCACCGTTCTCTTCCAGCTTGCGTACGACGTTGGCGATGGTCGATTGCTTCTGACCGATGGCTACGTAGACGCAGCGGATGCCGCTGTCCTTCTGGTTGATGATGGCGTCGACGGCCAGGGCGGTCTTGCCGATCTGACGGTCGCCGATGATCAGCTCGCGCTGGCCACGGCCTACCGGGATCATGGCATCGACCGACTTGTAGCCGCTCTGTACCGGCTGGTCTACCGACTTACGCCAGATCACGCCCGGTGCCACTTTCTCGACGGCGTCGGTCAGCTTGGCATCGATCGGGCCTTTGCCGTCGATCGGGTTGCCCAGGGCGTCGACCACGCGGCCCAGCAGTTCCGGACCAACCGGAACTTCCAGGATGCGGCCGGTGCACTTGGCATTCATGCCTTCTTTGAGGTCCTGGTATTCACCCAGTACCACGGCGCCGACGGAGTCTTGCTCCAGGTTCAGCGCCATACCGTAGACGCCGCCCGGGAATTCGATCATCTCGCCGTACATGACGTCGGCCAGACCGAAGATGCGCACGATGCCATCGGAAACAGAAACGATGGTGCCTTCGTTGCGCGCTTGCGAGGCTACATCGAGTTTCTCGATGCGCCCCTTGATGATTTCACTAATTTCGGAAGGATTGAGTTGCTGCATGCCGCTGCCCCTTCAAACTCAAGATTTCAACGCTTCAGCCAGTTTCGCGATCTTGCCGCGCACCGAGCCATCGATTACCAAGTCACCGGCGCGGATCACCACGCCGCCGATCAGGCTCGCGTCTTCCGACGCATGGAGTCGCACTTCGCGACTGAGCCGGGCGCTGAGAGCCTTGGCGAGTTTGTCCTGCTGTTGTTGGTCCAGGGCGAAGGCGCTCACGACTTCGACCTCGACCAGCTTTTCCTGCTCGGCCTTCAGCTGCTCGTACATCTCAGCGATGGTCGGCAGCAGGTCGAGCCGCTTGTTTTCAGCCACAGTCCGGACGAAGTTCTGGGCCGGAGCATTGAGCTTGTCGCCACAAACGTCGATCAGGGCTTCAGCTTTCGCCGCTGCGGTCAGCTGAGGCTCTTTGAGCAGCTGGCGCACGGTGTCGTCCAGCGACACTGCAGCCAGCACACCCAGAGCAGCGGACCAATCGGCCAATTGCTGATGAGCCTGGGCGTACTCGAAAGCCGCCTTCGCGTAAGGACGAGCCAACGTGGTCAGTTCTGCCATATCGCCCTCGCTTAGATCTCGGCGGCCAGTTGATCAACCAGCTGCTTTTGCGCGTTGGCATCGATCGAAGCACCCAGGATCTTCTCGGCGCCGGACACGGCCAGGGCACCCACTTGGGCACGCAAGGCGTCCTTGACGCTGTTCAGTTCCTGTTCGATTTGAGCCTTGGCCTGGGCGATCATGCGATCGCCTTCGGCACGGGCCTGGTCACGGGCTTCATCAACGATCTGATTGGCGCTTTTCTTCGCCTGCTCGATGATTTCGGCCGCCTGAGCCTTGGCCTCGCGCAGTTGCTGGCCCGCTTTCTCGTGGGCCAGTTCCAGGTCACGAGCCGCACGGTTGGCTGCGTCCAGGCCGTCGGCGATCTTCTTCTGACGCTCGTGCAGAGCCGCGATGACCGGCGGCCACACGAACTTCATGCAGAAGATGACGAAGATGGCGAACGCAATGGCCTGGCCGATCAGAGTTGCATTAATGTTCACGCCAACACCTCGCTCGTTCGTTGTCAGTCACGGATTTCCGGAAAGCCGGAAATTAGTGGGCTACCTGAGCAATGAACGGGTTAGCGAAGGTGAAGAACAGTGCGATACCAACACCGATCATGGTCACGGCGTCGAGCAGACCGGCGACGATGAACATTTTCACCTGCAGCATCGGAACCATTTCCGGCTGGCGGGCAGCGCCTTCCAGGAATTTACCGCCCAGCAGGCCGAAACCGATTGCGGTACCCAGGGCACCAAGACCGATCAGCAGAGCAACGGCGATAGCAGTGAGTCCAACTACAGTTTCCATTTTTCCTCCCGACTTTCTGTCGTGTTGGTTAAGTTTTGAAGCAAGTTAAGGTGGTGAAACTTCCTTTCCGCCCCCGCCACGTGGCGGGGGACGGTCAGAATCTTTGGATCAGTGGCTGTCTTCGTGGGCCATCGACAGGTAGACGATGGTCAGCATCATGAAGATGAAGGCCTGCAGGGTGATGATCAGGATGTGGAACACCGCCCACGCCCAGTTCAGCACCACGCCCATGCCGCCCAGCCAGAGGATGCCGGAGCCGAACATGACGGCGATGAGGATGAAGATCAGCTCGCCGGCGTACATGTTGCCGAACAGACGCAGGGCCAGGGAAACCGGCTTGGCGATCAGGGTGACGAACTCCAGCAGGAAGTTCACCGGGATCAGGATGATCTGCACCACGATGTTGCTGCTGTGGAACGGGTGCAGGGTCAGCTCGCCGAGGAAGCCGCCGATGCCCTTGACCTTGATGCTGTAGAAGATGATCAGGGCGAACACCGCGATCGACATGCCGAAGGTGGCGTTCGGGTCGGTGGTGGCCACGGCGCGGAAGAACAGGTGCTCGTTGCCGGTGATCTTCGCGGCGGCCAGCGGCAGGAAGTCCACCGGCACCAGGTCGATCAGGTTCATCAGGAAGATCCAGACGAACACCGTCAGCGCCAGCGGCGCGATCAGCGGGTTACGCCCGTGGAAGGTGTCCTTCACGCTGCCGTCGACGAACTCCACCATCACTTCGACGAAGTTCTGCAGGCCACCCGGGATGCCGCTGGTGGCCTTCTTGGCCGCCATGCGGAAGATCAGGATGAACACCAGGCCGAGGAATACCGACCAGCCCAGGGTGTCGACGTGGAATGCCCAGAAGCCCATTTCCTTGGCTTGTTCGGCTGTGTGGGCGAACCCCCAGCCACCTTCCGGCAGACGACCGAAGGTCAGGTTCTGCAAGTGGTGCTGGATGTAACCCGAAGCGCTTTCTGCTGCCATGTTTGCCTCAATCGCTCTAAGGTCTTGTAAATGTGTGTCCCATCAGCAGGGGTGCGCACCAGCTGACCATCAAGGTCAACAGGTAGAGGCCGAACAGAGCCAGGGGCTCCAGCGGCTTCACGCCTGCGAACGCCAATGCGAAGAGCACTGCCGTCAAAATCAGCTTCCCGGCCTCGCCCGCATAGAAGGAGCGGACGATCATCTGAGCCGAGCGCGCCCCGCTGTAGCGGAACGCCTTGTATGCGAAATAAACGTTCGGCAGCCAGGCGATCAGCCCGCCGAGCAGACCAGAATAGCCGGCCACCACGCCCCGGGTGAAAAACAGGACGCCAGCCCCCAGAAGCACCACGGCCAGTTGGACGAGCAACAGGCGTAAAGCCGGTTGGCGATGGAAGGGCAGGCGGTTCGGCTTGCGGGGTTCCATCTGTCTCAAAGTCCTCTGGCGTCGGCTTCGCAAATCAACAACTTGGCATACTTTGTGCCGACAAAATTGCGCGCAGAGTATAGGGGGCCGGGCATACCCATTCAACAGCCGGGTAGTGATTTCCGACTATCGCTACACAGACGATGGTCTTAGCGAATGTGGGCGAGAACCCCTTGCAACTCGTCCAGCGAGTTGTAGCGGATCACCAGTTGCCCCTTGCCCTTCTGGCCATGGCGAATCTGCACCGGAGCGCCCAGGCGCTCGGCCAGGCGCTGTTCCAGGCGGCTGATGTCGGGGTCGGACTTGACCACCTTGGCAGGTTCGCTGGGGGCGTTGAGCCAGTGGCGTACCAGTGCCTCGGTCTGGCGCACGGTGAGGCCGCGTGCGACAACATGTCGCGCACCTTCCACCTGCCGCGCCTCGGGCAAGCCGAGCAGTGCGCGGGCATGGCCCATCTCCAGGTCGCCGTGGGAGAGCAGCGTCTTGATCTCCTCGGGCAGGGCGATCAGGCGCAGCAGGTTGGCCACGCTGACGCGGGACTTGCCGACGGCGTCGGCGACCTGCTGCTGGGTCAACTGGAACTCCTGCTGCAGGCGTTGCAGCGCGACGGCTTCCTCGAGGGGGTTGAGGTCCTCGCGCTGGATGTTCTCGATCAGCGCCATGGCGATGGCGGCTTCGTCCGGTACCTCGCGCACCAGCGCCGGGATGGTGTCCAGGCCGGCCTGCTGGCTGGCGCGCCAGCGGCGCTCGCCGGCGATGATCTCGTAGCGGCCCTTGTCGAGGGGGCGCACCACGATGGGCTGCATCACCCCCTGGGCCTTGATGGACAGCGCCAGCTCTTCCAGAGCCTGGGGGTCCATGTCGCGGCGCGGCTGGTACTTGCCGCGCTGGATCAGGTCCAGCGGCAGGTGCTGCAGTTCCTTGCTGTCCGCCTGGACGGCCTCTTCCTGCAGGGTGGCGGCGCTGGAGCCACTGAGCAGGGCGTCCAGCCCGCGTCCGAGACCTCGTTTCTTAACGGCCATGCGGGTTCCTTAGTTCGTCATGCGGTGGCGGCTTTGCGGGCGGCGCGCTGTCGGCGCGCGAGTTCGCCGGCCAGCGCCAGGTAGGCCATGGCCCCGCGCGATTGCTTGTCGTAGACCAGCGCCGGCATGCCGAAGCTGGGTGCCTCGGCCAGTCGCACGTTGCGCGGGATCACGGTGGTGTAGAGCTTGTCGCCGAAGTGTTCCTGCAGCTGCGCGCTGACGTCGTTGGTCAGGCTGATGCGCGGATCGTACATGGTCCGCAGCAGGCCTTCGATGCTCAGCGTCGGATTCAGACGCTCGGCGATGCGCTGGATGCTGTTCATCAGGTCGGTCAGGCCTTCCAGGGCGTAGTACTCGCACTGCATGGGGATGATCACCCCGTCGGCGGCGGAAAGGGCGTTGACCGTGAGCATCGACAGCGACGGCGGGCAGTCGATGAGGATGTAGTCGTAGTTCTCGCGCACCGGGGCCAGGGCCTGGCGCAGGCGGTGCTCCTTCATGTCCATCTCCAGCAGCACCACTTCCGCGGCGGTGAGGTCGCGGTTGGCCGGGAGGATCTGGTAGCCGCCGTGCTCGGAGAACTGCATGGCCTGGGCCAGGTCGGCCTCGCCGGTGAGCACGTCGTAGATGGAATATTCCAGGGACAACTTATCCACACCGCTGCCGGTGGTGGCGTTGCCTTGTGGATCGAGGTCGATCAGCAGCACGCGGCGCTTGGTGGCGACCAGCGAGGCGGCGAGGTTGATACAGGTGGTGGTCTTGCCGACACCGCCCTTCTGGTTGGCGATCGCGAATACCTTAGCCATGGTTTTCCCCCGTCCCCGTCATGCTCCGGCGCAGTATCAGCAGATGCCGCTGGCCTTGGCAACCCGGCACGCTGAGGGCGTGCTCGGCTTCGACCCGGAAATCTTCCGGGAGTGCCGTCAGCTCCTGCTCCGGGTGCAAACCTTTCATCGCCAGCCAGCGGGTCTCGCCGTCGCCGAGGTGGCGGGTCCAGTTGCAGAAGTCTTCCAGGCTGCTGAAGGCCCGGGAGACGATGCCGTTGAATGCCCGGTCCGGCTGGTAGGCCTCGACCCGGCTGTGGATAACTTCCAGGTTTTGCAGTTTCAGCTCCAGCTTCACCTGGGTGAGGAAGCGGGTCTTCTTGCCGTTGCTGTCGAGCAGCGTCAGGCGCTTGTTTGGGAACAGGATGGCCAGCGGGATGCCGGGCATGCCGCCGCCGCTGCCGACGTCCAGCCAGCGCTCGCCGCCGGCGGCGAGGAAGTGCGGGACGACGCTCAGGCTGTCGAGCAGGTGGCGCGAGACCATCTCGTCGACGTCGCGCACCGCGGTGAGGTTGTACGCCTTGTTCCACTTCGCCAGCAGGGCGAGGTAGGCGAGCAGGCCCTGGCGGCCGGCTTCGTCGAGTTCGACGCCGAGCGCCGCGGCGCCACGCACGAGCTCGTCGGCGTGGGCTTGGGTGACCTGGGACATCAGGCGCTCTGCTCCAGTTGGCGGCCGGTGGCGCGTTTCTTCAGGTGGATCAGCAGCAGCGAGATGGCCGCGGGGGTGACGCCGGGGATGCGGCCGGCCTGGCCGAGGGTCTCCGGGCGAGCCTGGCCGAGCTTGTTCTGGATCTCCTTGGAGAGCCCGGAAATGCTCGTGTAGTCGATATCCACAGGCAGGCAGGTGTCCTCGCTGGCGCGCAGGCGGGCGATCTCTTCCTGCTGGCGGTCGATGTAGCCGGCGTACTTGGTGCGGATCTCCACCTGCTCGGCGACCTGCGCGTCCTCGGCGCCGGCGCCGGTCACCTCGGCCAGGCTGGCGTAGTCGATTTCCGGGCGGGCCAGCAGGTTGAGCAGGTTGTACTCGTGGGCCAGCGGGGTGCCGAAGCGCTCGGCGATGGCGTCGCCCTGCGGGGTGTTCGGCCGCACCCAGGTGCTCTTCAGGCGCTGCTCTTCACGCTCGATGCCTTCGCGCTTGGCCTCGAAGGCCGCCCAGCGGCGGTCGTCCACCAGGCCCAGCTCGCGGCCCTTCTCGGTCAGGCGCAGGTCGGCGTTGTCCTCGCGCAGGATCAGCCGGTACTCGGCGCGCGAGGTGAACATGCGGTAGGGCTCCTGGGTACCCAGGGTGATCAGGTCGTCGACCAGCACGCCGATGTACGCCTCGTCGCGGCGCGGGCACCAGGCCTCGCGGCCCTGGGCGCGCAGCGCGGCGTTGGCGCCGGCGAGCAGGCCCTGGGCGCCAGCCTCTTCGTAGCCGGTGGTGCCGTTGATCTGGCCGGCGAAGAACAGGCCGCCGATGACTTTCGTCTCCAGGCTGTACTTCAGGTCGCGCGGGTCGAAATAGTCGTACTCGATGGCGTAGCCCGGGCGAACGATGTGGGCGTTCTCCATGCCGCGGATCGAGCGGACGATCTCCAACTGCACGTCGAACGGCAGCGAGGTGGAGATGCCGTTGGGGTACAGCTCGTGGGTGGTCAGGCCTTCGGGTTCGAGGAAGACCTGGTGGCTGTCCTTGTCGGCGAAGCGATGGATCTTGTCCTCGATCGACGGGCAGTAGCGCGGGCCGATGCCCTCGATGACCCCGGAGTACATCGGCGAGCGGTCGAGGTTGCTGGCGATGATCTCGTGGGTGCGCGCGTTGGTGTGGGTGATCCAGCAGCTGACCTGGCGCGGGTGTTCTTCCTTCGAGCCGAGGAAGGACATCACCGGGATCGGGGTGTCGCCGGGCTGTTCGGTCATCACCGAGAAATCGACGCTGCGGCCGTCGATGCGCGGCGGCGTGCCAGTCTTCAGCCGGCCGACGCGTAAAGGCAGCTCGCGCAGGCGCTTGGCCAGGGCGATGGCCGGCGGGTCACCGGCGCGGCCGCCGGAGTAGTTCTGCAGGCCGATGTGGATAAGTCCGCCGAGGAAGGTGCCTGCAGTCAGTACCACCTGGTCGGCGTGGAATTTCAGCCCCATCTGGGTCACCACGCCGCGCACCTGGTCCTGCTCGACGATCAGGTCGTCGCAGGCCTGCTGGAATATCCACAGGTTCGGCTGGTTTTCCAGGATCTCGCGGACCGCCGCCTTGTACAGCACGCGGTCGGCCTGGGCACGGGTGGCACGCACGGCGGGGCCCTTGCGGCTGTTGAGCACGCGGAACTGGATGCCGCCCTTGTCGGTGGCGTGGGCCATGGCCCCGCCCAGGGCATCGATTTCCTTGACCAGGTGGCTCTTGCCGATGCCGCCGATGGCCGGGTTGCAGCTCATCTGGCCCAGGGTTTCCACATTGTGGGTGAGCAGCAGGGTCTTCACGCCCATGCGTGCGGCCGCCAGCGCGGCCTCCGTGCCGGCATGGCCACCGCCGATCACTACCACGTCAAAACGGGAAGGGAAATCCACCACGCACCTCGTGCCTGTCGATCAGGGAAAGAAAAAGAGAGCCGCACAGTATAGGGGCTTAGCCCTGCCGATTGAAGGGACCTGTATGAAAAGTAGCCAATCGGCCTTTCGAGTGTCACACCGGGGAATGCTTCATTCACAAAAAAAAGAGAGAGGGAATTTTTAAATCTTTTTAGAGCTAGTGATTATGTTTGGTGTGGACATTTTTTGTGGATAAGTGGGTCGAGCCCTTCTGCGACGATATTTACAGCCAAGGATAAGCCTGTGCCGAAGGTGTCGGGAAGCGGGGCATTTACGGTTGAACACCTGTGTATGGAATGCATGGTTATACACAGGGCGGTTATCCCCGGGTTTGGCCACCGGGTTGTCTACGGACCTATACGGTAGTTTTCCACAGGGTTCAGGTGGCGTGTGTATAGACCCTTGCAGGCTAGATTTCGTGGGGACTGTGCGTCTTTTTAGCTTGGGCGCTGTCCACACCTGGTTGAAAAAAAGATGGGGAAAAGGGGGGCTTGCACACATCATCCACAGGGGATGCGTGATGTGGATAAGAGAAGGTTCGAGTTGAAGATCGACTCGTTGGTAGAGTCTTCCTCGGATGCCGATCATTCCCCGGAGTGGCCGCCGAGTTCCCGCTCGATCTGCTCGATCGTGGGCAGGCTGGTCCGAAGTGCTTCCGGCAGCGATTGCAGCAGCTTGTATTCGGCAATGCCCATGGGCTGCGACTTGTCGCCCAGGGCGTATTCGGCCACTACCTTGTTATGGCTCTTGCACAACAGCAGGCCGATGGTGGGGCTGTCGTGTTCGTTCTTCACCTGGCGATCCACAGCCGTCAGGTAGAAGCTCAGTTGCCCCAGGTGGTCCGGCTTGAACTTGCCCGCCTTCAGCTCTATCACCACGTAGCAGCGCAGTTTGAGGTGATAGAACAGCAGGTCGATGAAGAACTCCTCGCCGCCTACCTCCAGCGGCACCTGCCGGCCGACGAAGGCAAAGCCCGCGCCCAGTTCCAGCAGGAAGTCGGTGACGTGTCGCACCAGTGCCTGCTCGATCTCGCGCTCCTGCGCCTGTTCGCCAAGCCCCAGAAAATCGAAGCGGTACGGGTCTTTCAGCGACTCGGTGGCCAGGTCGGATTGCGCCTTGGGCAGGTGGGCCCCGAAGTTGGTCACGGCCTTGCCGGTTCGTTCCAGCAGACCGGCTTCGATCTGCATCACCAGCACGTTGCGCGACCAGTTGTGCTCGATTGCCTTGGCCGCATACCACTTACGGGTTTCGGGCCCGGGTAGCTTATCCAGCAGCGCCAGGTGGTGGTACCAGGGCAATTGTGCAAGCACCTCTTGCACAAATGACTCATCCGGCCAGGCCTCGGCAAAGGCCCGCATATATTTGAGATTGCGCAGGGAAAAGCCCTTCATGTCCGGAAAGGCCGATCGCAGGTCCTGGGCCAGCCTGTCGATCACCTTGGCTCCCCATCCCTGCTTCGCCTGCCGTTGCAGGATATCGCGGCCGATCTGCCAATAGAGCTGCACCAGTTCGCGGTTGACCGCCAGCGTGGCGCGCTGTTGCGCAGCGTGGATGCGGCTCTTAACGTCGACCAGCCAGTCGGCATAGCCTTGCGGGGCGGTGGAAAGGGAGGTCGGCTTGTCGGTCATGGCGATGTCACTCCCTTCGGAGGGCGCTCATTCAGATATCCACAGCTTCGGCATCCGCATGATCGTCACATCGCGCCACGCTGCCGGCAGTGTGGCGACTATCTCGCACTGTTCCCTTCTTGCTTTCCTGGATGTAGCCAGAATTTTCTCAAAGGCCTCGCTTGCATGCGGTAGAGCCGCAGCAGGTCCGGCGCTACATCACTTCCCGATGCAGAAGCTGGAGAAGATCCGCCCCAGCAGGTCATCGGAGCTGAACGCCCCGGTGATCTCCCCCAGGGCCTGCTGGGCATGGCGCAGGTCCTCGGCCAGCAGTTCCCCGGCGCCGGCGAGCAGCAGCTGGGCGTGGCCGTGGTCGAGGTGCTGCCCGGCCTGGCGCAGCGCTTCCAGGTGGCGGCGGCGGGCGCTGAAGCTGCTTTCGGCGGTCTGTTCGAAGCCCATGCAGGCCTTCAGGTGTTCGCGCAGCAGGTCCAGGCCTTCGCCGGATCGCGCGGAGAGAGTCAGGGTGACGTGGCCGTCGGCGCTTTCCTCGATGCCCACCGGGCTTGTGGATAAGTCGGCCTTGTTGCGGATCAGCGTGACCCGCGCCGGGTCCGGGCGCTCGTCGAGGAATTCCGGCCAGAGGGCGAAGGGGTCGGCGGCTTCCGGCGCGGTGGAGTCGATCACCAGCAACACCCGGTCGGCTTCGCCGATGGCCTTGAGCGCGCGTTCCACGCCAATCTTTTCCACATGGTCCTCGGTGTCGCGCAGGCCGGCGGTGTCCACGACGTGCAGCGGCATGCCGTCGATGTGGATATGTTCGCGCAGCACGTCGCGGGTGGTGCCGGCGATATCGGTGACGATCGCCGCCTCGCGCCCGGCCAGGGCGTTGAGCAGGCTGGACTTGCCGGCGTTGGGCCGGCCGGCGATCACCACCGTCATGCCGTCGCGCAGCAGCGCGCCCTGGCCGGCTTCGCGCAGGACGCCGGCGAGTTCCGCGCGGACCTTGTCGAGCTGCGACAGCACGTGGCCATCGGCGAGGAAGTCGATTTCCTCCTCGGGGAAGTCGATGGCCGCCTCGACGTAGATGCGCAACTGGATCAGCTGTTCGGTGAGCTGGTGCACGCGCCGCGAGAACTCGCCCTGCAGCGAGCGCACGGCATTGCGCGCGGCCTGGGCCGAGCTGGCCTCGATGAGGTCGGCGATGGCCTCGGCCTGGGCCAGGTCGAGCTTGTCGTTGAGGAAGGCGCGCTCGCTGAACTCGCCGGGGCGGGCCTGGCGCGAGCCCAGTTCCAGGCAGCGCTGCAGGAGCATGTCGAGCACCACGGGGCCGCCATGGCCGTGCAGCTCTACCACGTCCTCGCCGGTGAAGGAGTTGGGGCCGCGGAAGAACAGCAGCAGGCCTTCGTCGATCACCTCGCCTTCGTCGTCGTAGAAGGGCCCGTAGTGGGCGAAGCGCGGCTGCGGCTCGCGGCCGCTGAGGCTGATGGCGATGGGCAGCGCCCGGGGCCCGGAGACGCGGACGATGCCGACGCCACCCCGGCCCTGGGCGGTGGCGACGGCGGCGATGGTTTCACGGGCTGCGTTCATGGCTTTCCTCCGGATAGCAGAACGCCCCACGAGGGGGCGTTCTGTAGGCTGGGCCGAGGGCGTGGCGTCAGGCGGTCTTGGCCTTGCTCGCGCCTTCGATCTGCCGGGTAATGTACCACTGCTGGGCGATGGACAGGCAGTTGTTGACCACCCAGTACAGCACCAGGCCGGCCGGGAACCACAGGAAGAAGAAGGTGAAGATGATCGGCATCAGCTTCATCACCTTGGCCTGCATGGGATCCGGCGGGGTCGGGTTGAGCATCTGCTGGACCAGCATGGTGGCGCCCATGACGATCGGCAGGATGAAGAACGGGTCCTTCACCGAGAGGTCGGTGATCCAACCCAGCCACGGGGCCTGGCGCATCTCCACGCTTTCCAGCAGTACCCAGTAGAGGGAGAGGAACACCGGCATCTGCACCAGGATCGGCAGGCAGCCACCCAGCGGGTTGATCTTCTCCTTCTTGTACAGCTCCATCATCGCCTGGGACATCTTCTGGCGATCGTCGCCGTGCTGCTCCTTGATCGCGGCCATCTTCGGCGAGACGGCACGCATGCGCGCCATCGACTTGTAGCTGGCGGCGGAAAGCGGGAAGAAGGCCAGCTTGATGACGATGGTCAGCAGGATGATCGACCAGCCCCAGTTGCCGACCAGGCCGTGGATATGTTGCAGCAGCCAGAAGATCGGCTGGGCGATGAACCACAGCGGGCCGTAGTCGACGGTCAGCTCCAGGCCCGGGGACAGCTCGCCCAGGTACTTCTGCAGCTTGGGACCGGCATACAGGGTCAGGCTGGTCTCGCCCTTGGCGCCGGCGGGCACGCTCAGGGTCGGGCCGGTGAAGCCGACGATGTAGTTGCCCTGGGGGTCCTTGCGGGTCATCACGTTGTGGGTGTCGCCCTTGGCGGGCACCCAGGCCGTGACGAAGTAGTGCTGCAGCCAGGCTACCCAGCCGCCCTGCAGGCTCTGCTTGAAGGGCTCCTTGTCCATGTCTTTCATGGACACCTTCACGTAGGGCTTCTCCGGGGTCCAGACCGCTGCGCCCAGATAGGTGGACACGCCGGTGGCGGTGGTGGACGACGGGTCGGCGCTGGCGTCGCGCTTGAGCTGGGCGAACAGCGAAGCGCTCCAGGGCTTGCCGCTCTGGTTGTCGACCAGGTAGGTGACGTCGATCTGGTAGGCGTTCGGGTTGATGCAGTCGAGCTTCTTCTGCGCCTTTTCCTTGTCGCTGCAGTCGGTCTTCAGGCCGCGGTGGAAGGTGAAGCGCTTGATGTAGCTGACGCCATCGCGGGCGAAGTTCAGGTCGACCACCAGTTGGTCCTGGCCGTCGGCCAGCTGGTACTGGGTCTTGGTACTGCTGTACAGCGGGCGGCCGGCGACGGCGGCGTCCGGACCGTCGGTGCCGGTCAGGCCGCTCTGCGCGAGGTAGGTGCGCTGGCCATGCTCGAACAGGGCGAAGGGCAGGTCCGGGCGATCCTGGCGCATCGGGTACTGGGTCAGGCCCAGTTGCACCACGTCACCGCCACGGGGGTCGATGGCCAGGTCGAGGACGTCGGTCTTCACCTGGATCAGCTGGCCGTTGGAGGCTGCTGGTTGCTGGGCGCTGGGCAGCCCGGTTTCGCCGCTCTGGGCGGTCGGTACGTCGGCGCTGGCAGTGCCGGTGGCAGGCACGGACGTATCCGGCAGGCCCTGGGACTGTTGGTTGAACGACGCGGTCTGGGCCGGCAGTTCGGGCTGACCGTAGTCCTTGTTCCACTGGAGAACCAGCGCATAGGACACGATAGCCAGGGCGACGATGAGGATCGAGCGTTTGATGTCCATGGTTACTCGGCCGTCGAGGATGGGCGATGCTTGGAAGTGGCGGGCGGCACGGGATCATAGCCACCGGGATGCCAGGGATGGCAGCGGCCCAGGCGACGCAGGGCCAGCCAGCCGCCGCGCAGGAAGCCATGGTGTTCGATGGCTTCGTACGCGTAGCAGGAGCAGCTGGGGTGAAAGCGACAGTGACTGGCCATCAAGGGGCTGATGGCGTAGCGGTAAAACTGGATGAGAAGCAGCGCCAGTCTACGCATGGGAACTGTCGGCGACCCCCGGAGGTTCGGTTGCGCTTTCCGGCCGGGGTCGGTTGCGCAGCAGGCGTTTGAAGAGCTTGCCGAATTGCTGGTGCAGTTCGGGGTTCTGCAATTCACCCAACCCCTTGCGCGCAATGACCACGATGTCCAGGCCGGCCAGGGCTTCCTGGTTGTGCCGGAACGATTCGCGGATCAGGCGTTTGAGGCGGTTGCGCTCGACGGCGAGCTTGACGTTCTTCTTGCCGATCACCAGGCCGAGGCGGGGGTGATCCAGAGCGTTTTCGCGCGCCAGCAGCAGGACATGCTTACCGGGAACCTTGGCGCTGGGGGAGTCGAAGACCGCTGTGAAATGCCGGGCTGTCAGAAGACGCTTTTCCCGGTCGAATCCTCGACTCACCACCTGTGCCGGGCGAATCAGACGGTCAGACGCTTGCGGCCCTTGGCGCGACGACGCGACAGAACCTGACGGCCGTTCTTGGTGGCCATGCGAGCGCGGAAACCGTGGACGCGAGCGCGCTTGAGAGTGCTGGGTTGGAAAGTACGTTTCATTGTTCGGTACCTGGATTGATGACCTGAGGTCGCAGGGACCCCGTTTAAAGAGACCGGCGATTCTAGTGAAAACCCGGAGTCAGGTCAATTTCCAACCAGCCGGAATCGCCCAGTGGAATTGCGCTGAAATAAAAGACAGGGAGAAAAGGTCTTTAAAAGATAGTGGAAGCGATTGTTATAGGGCGCCGCCAAATCTGTGGATAAGTCAATTCTGGCCACTGTTTGCGGGCCATGGCGGATTTCATGAAGGTGTCGAGAAGCGGTGACACTCCTGTGCAGCCGCGGTGGATAATCTGGGGAAGAAAGACCTGTTTGTCCACAGCGATGGTTTTCAACAGCTTTCCACCCCCATCCATCCCTGGGTCGATGCAGGGGTTATCCACAACTTTCAGGGTGCGCCGGCCATCGCCATATGCCATCATTAACACCTTGATTTTGCTTGCCCACTTGTTGATTTCTCATGTGGATAAGTCCGTAGCGCACGGCTACAATTGCGCTTTCCTTTTCGTTCCATTCCTTTCCAAATCCTGGGGATACCCGTGTCCGTGGAACTCTGGCAGCAGTGCGTGGAATTGCTCCGCGACGAGCTGCCATCCCAGCAATTCAACACCTGGATCCGGCCGCTGCAGGTCGAGGCCGAGGGCGAGGAGCTGCGTGTCTACGCACCGAACCGTTTCGTGTTGGACTGGGTCAACGAAAAATACATGGGGCGTCTGCTCGAACTGCTGGGTGAACGCGGCAATGGGCAGATACCCGCCCTTTCGCTGCTCATCGGCAGCCGCCGCAGCCGAGCCCCGCGCCCTGCGCTGATGCCGCAGAGCCACGCGATGCCCGCGCCGACCATCACCCCGCCGCCGTCGCCGGCGCAGGTGCGCGCCGCCAAGGCCCAGGCCTACCAGGCCGAGGCGCCCGCCCAGGCCGAAGCGGCCAGCCGGGTGCAGCAGATGCAGCTCAACGTGCAGGAGCCGATGCCCGACATCGACGAGTCCAGCCCGAGCATCGACCCGCTCGCCGCCGTCGCCGCCATGCCCTCGGCGCCCGCGGTGCGCACCGAGCGCAACGTGCAGGTGGAAGGCGCGCTCAAGCACACCAGCTACCTGAACCGCACCTTCACCTTCGAGAACTTCGTCGAGGGCAAGTCCAACCAACTGGCCCGTGCCGCGGCCTGGCAGGTGGCGGACAACCTCAAGCACGGCTACAACCCGCTCTTCCTTTATGGGGGCGTGGGCCTGGGCAAGACGCACCTGATGCACGCCGTGGGCAACCACCTGCTGAAGAAGAACCCGAACGCCAAGGTCGTGTACCTGCATTCGGAGCGCTTCGTCGCAGACATGGTCAAGGCCCTGCAGCTGAACGCCATCAACGAGTTCAAGCGCTTCTACCGCTCGGTGGATGCCCTGCTGATCGACGACATCCAGTTCTTCGCCCGCAAGGAGCGTTCCCAGGAAGAGTTCTTCCACACCTTCAACGCCCTGCTCGAAGGCGGCCAGCAGGTGATCCTCACCAGCGACCGCTACCCGAAGGAGATCGAAGGCCTGGAAGAGCGCCTGAAATCGCGCTTCGGCTGGGGCCTGACGGTGGCGGTGGAGCCGCCGGAGCTGGAAACCCGCGTGGCCATCCTGATGAAGAAGGCCGAGCAGGCGAAGGTGGAGTTGCCGCATGACGCGGCCTTCTTCATCGCCCAGCGCATCCGTTCCAACGTGCGCGAGCTTGAGGGTGCCCTGAAAAGGGTGATCGCCCACTCCCACTTCATGGGCCGGCCGATCACCATCGAGCTGATCCGCGAGTCGCTGAAGGACCTGCTGGCCCTGCAGGACAAGCTGGTCAGCATCGACAACATCCAGCGCACCGTCGCCGAGTACTACAAGATCAAGATCGCCGACCTGCTGTCCAAGCGCCGTTCGCGCTCGGTGGCGCGTCCGCGCCAGGTGGCCATGGCCCTGTCCAAGGAGCTGACCAACCACAGCCTGCCGGAAATCGGCGTGGCTTTCGGTGGTCGGGACCACACCACGGTGCTGCACGCCTGTCGTAAGATCGCTCAATTGAAGGAATCCGACGCGGACATCCGCGAGGACTACAAGAACCTGCTGCGTACGCTGACCACCTGAGGCCAAGCTGCAGCCCCACGAGGCAAGGGATTAGACCATGCATTTCACCATTCAACGCGAAGCTCTGTTGAAACCCCTGCAACTGGTCGCTGGTGTGGTCGAGCGCCGCCAGACGCTGCCGGTTCTTTCCAACGTGCTGCTGGTGGTCCAGGGCCAGCAGCTGTCGCTGACCGGTACCGACCTCGAGGTCGAACTGGTTGGCCGCGTCACCCTGGAAGAGCCGGCCGAACCGGGCGAAATCACCGTCCCGGCGCGCAAGCTCATGGACATCTGCAAGAGCCTGCCCAGCGATGCGCTGATCGACATCCGTGTCGACGAGCAGAAGCTGCTGGTCAAGGCCGGCCGTAGCCGCTTCACCCTGTCCACCCTGCCGGCCAACGACTTCCCCACCGTCGAGGAAGGCCCGGGCTCGCTGACCTTCAGCCTGGTGCAGAGCAAGCTGCGCCGCCTGATCGACCGCACCAGCTTCGCCATGGCCCAGCAGGACGTTCGCTACTACCTCAACGGCATGCTCCTGGAAGTGTCCAACGGCACCCTGCGTGCCGTGGCCACCGACGGCCACCGCCTGGCCATGTGCTCCTTCAGCGGCGGCGTGCCGGAGGCCCAGGACCGCCATCAGGTCATCGTGCCGCGCAAGGGCATCCTGGAACTGGCGCGTCTGCTCACCGAGCAGGACGGCCAGGTGGACATCGTCCTCGGCCAGCACCACATCCGTGCCACCACCGGCGAGTTCACCTTCACCTCCAAGCTGGTGGACGGCAAGTTCCCCGACTACGAGCGCGTGCTACCCAAGGGCGGCGACAAGCTGGTGATCGGTGACCGCCAGCTGCTGCGCGAGGCCTTCAGCCGTACTGCGATCCTCTCCAACGAGAAGTACCGCGGCATTCGCCTGCAACTGACCTCCGGCCTGCTGAAAATCCAGGCGAACAACCCGGAGCAGGAGGAAGCGGAAGAAGAAGTGCAGGTCGACTACAACGGCAGCAGCCTGGAAATCGGCTTCAACGTCAGCTACCTGCTGGACGTACTGGGCGTGATGGGCACCGAGCAGGTTCGCATGATCCTCTCCGACGCCAACAGCAGCGCCCTGCTGCAGGAAGCCGACAACGACGACTCCGCCTACGTCGTCATGCCGATGCGTCTCTGACCTTCACTGAATGTCACTGACCCGCGTCTCGGTCACCGCGGTGCGCAACCTGCACCCGGTGACCTTCTCCCCCTCCCCTCGTATCAACATCCTCTACGGCGAAAACGGCAGCGGCAAGACCAGCGTGCTCGAAGCCGTCCACCTGCTCGGCCTCGCCCGCTCCTTCCGCAGCCAGCGCTTGCAACCGGTCATCCAATACGAACAGGCCGCCTGCACCGTCTTCGGCCAGGTCCAGCTGGCCAATGGCATGACCAGCAACCTGGGGATTTCCCGGGAGCGCCAGGGCGAGTTCCAGATTCGCATTGACGGCCAGAATGCACGCAGCACCGCCCAGCTGGCGGAAACCTTGCCGTTGCAGCTGATCAACCCGGACAGCTTCCGTCTATTGGAGGGGGCTCCGAAGATTCGCCGGCAGTTCCTCGACTGGGGTGTGTTCCACGTGGAACAACGCTTCATGGTCGCCTGGCAGCGGCTGCAGAAGGCGCTGCGCCAGCGGAACTCGTGGCTCCGACATGGTAGACTGGACGGTGCTTCGCAGGCTGCCTGGGACCGCGAATTGTGCAGTGCCAGCGACGAAATCGATGGCTATCGGCGGTCCTATATCCAGACGCTCAAACCGGTCTTCGAACAGACGCTGGGCGAGCTGATCCAGTTGGACCAGCTCACCCTCAGTTATTACCGCGGCTGGGACAAGGATCGCGAGCTGGGCGAAGTATTGAATGGCAGCTTGTTGCGCGACCAGCAGATGGGGCACACCCAGGCTGGGCCGCAACGGGCCGATCTACGAATTCGCCTGGGCGGGCATAACGCGGCAGATATCCTGTCGCGGGGGCAGCAGAAACTCGTAGTCTGCGCCCTGCGTATTGCCCAGGGGCACCTGATCAATCAGGCCAAGCGAGGCCAGTGCGTCTACCTGGTGGACGACCTGCCCTCGGAACTCGACGAAAAGCACCGGCGTTCGTTGTGCCGGTTGCTTGAAGATTTGGGTTGCCAGGTATTCATCACCTGCGTCGACCCTGAACCATTGAAGGACAGCTGGCGAACGGACACGCCGGTTGCGATGTTCCACGTGGAACATGGGCATGTCTCTCAGACCACCCTCGGGAGTGAAGAATGAGCGAGAACAACACGTACGACTCTAACAGCATCAAGGTGCTGAAGGGGCTGGACGCGGTACGCAAGCGTCCGGGCATGTACATCGGCGACACGGACGATGGCACCGGCCTGCACCACATGGTGTTCGAGGTGCTGGACAACTCGATCGACGAAGCCCTGGCTGGCTACTGCAGCGAGATCAGCGTCACCATCCACACCGATGAATCGATCACCGTCCGCGACAACGGCCGTGGCATTCCTGTCGATATCCACAAGGAAGAAGGGGTTTCCGCAGCCGAGGTCATCATGACCGTGCTGCACGCCGGCGGTAAGTTCGACGACAACTCCTACAAGGTGTCCGGTGGCCTGCACGGCGTGGGTGTGTCCGTGGTGAACGCGCTCTCCGAGGAACTGCGCCTGACCATCCGCCGCGAAGGCAAGGTCTGGGAGCAGATCTACCGCCACGGCGTGCCACAGTTCCCCCTGCGCCCGGTGGGCGAGACCGATGGCTCGGGTACCGAGGTGCATTTCAAGGCCTCCGACGAGACCTTCACCAGCATCCACTTCAGTTGGGACATCCTGGCCAAGCGCATCCGTGAGCTGTCCTTCCTCAACTCCGGCGTGGGCATCCTGCTGCGCGACGAGCGCACCGGCAAGGAGGAGCTGTTCAAGTACGAAGGGGGCCTGCGCGCCTTCGTCGAGTACCTGAACACCAACAAGAACATCGTCAACCAGGTGTTCCACTTCAACACCCAGCGCGAAGAAGACGGCGTTGGCGTGGAAGTCGCCCTGCAGTGGAACGACAGCTTCAACGAGAACATCCTCTGCTTCACCAACAACATTCCGCAGCGTGACGGTGGCACTCACCTGGCGGGCTTCCGCTCCGCCCTCACCCGCCACCTGAACAACTACATCGAGCAGGAAGGCCTGGCGAAGAAGTACAAGATCGCCACCACCGGCGACGACGCCCGTGAAGGCCTGACCGCGATCATCTCGGTGAAGGTGCCGGATCCGAAGTTCAGCTCGCAGACCAAGGACAAGCTGGTGTCCTCCGAGGTGAAGACCGCGGTGGAACAGGAGATGGGCAAGTACTTCGCCGACTTCCTGCTGGAGAACCCCAACGAGGCCAAGGCCGTGGTCGGCAAGATGATCGACGCCGCCCGCGCCCGTGAGGCCGCGCGCAAGGCCCGCGAGATGACCCGCCGCAAGGGCGCGCTGGACATCGCCGGCCTGCCGGGCAAGCTCGCCGACTGCCAGGAGAAGGACCCCGCCCTCTCCGAACTCTACATAGTGGAGGGTGACTCCGCGGGCGGTTCTGCCAAGCAGGGCCGCAACCGCAAGACCCAGGCGATCCTGCCGCTCAAGGGCAAGATCCTCAACGTCGAGAAGGCTCGCTTCGACAAGATGCTCTCCTCCCAGGAGGTGGGCACCCTGATCACCGCGCTGGGCTGCGGCATCGGGCGCGAGGAGTACAACATCGACAAGCTGCGCTACCACAACATCATCATCATGACCGATGCTGACGTCGACGGTTCGCACATCCGCACCCTGCTGCTGACCTTCTTCTTCCGCCAGCTCCCCGAGCTGGTCGAGCGCGGCTACATCTACATCGCCCAGCCGCCGCTGTACAAGGTGAAGAAAGGCAAGCAGGAGCAGTACATCAAGGACGACGTGGCCATGGAGGAATACATGACCCAGTCGGCCCTCGAGGACGCCAGCGTGCACGTCAACGAAAGCGCCCCGGGCCTGTCCGGCGAGGCGCTGGAGAAGCTGGTCAACGAGTACCGCACCGTCATGCGTACCCTCTCCCGCCTGTCGCGCCTGTACCCGCAGGACCTGACCGAGCACTTCGTCTACCTGCCGCGCATCGACGTCGAGCAACTGGGCGACCAGGCCGCCATGCAGGCCTGGCTGGAACAGTACCAGGCGCGCCTGAAGACCTCCGAGAAGTCCGGCCTGACCTACACCGCCAGCCTGCGCGAGGATCGCGAGCGCCACCTGTGGCTGCCGGAGGTGGAGATGATCGCCCACGGCCTGTCCAACTACGTCACCTTCAACCGCGACTTCTTCGCCAGCAACGACTACCGCTCGGTCACCGAGCTGGGTGCCAAGCTGAACAGCCTGATGGAAGAAGGCGCCTACGTGCAGAAGGGCGAGCGTAAGAAGCCGGTCTCCAGCTTTAAGGACGCGCTCGAGTGGCTGATGGCCGAAGGCACCAAGCGCCACAGCATCCAGCGATACAAAGGCCTCGGCGAGATGAACCCGGACCAGCTGTGGGAAACCACCATGGACCCGAACGTCCGCCGCATGCTGAAGGTGACCATCGAGGATGCCATCGCCGCCGACCAGATCTTCAACACCCTGATGGGCGATGCCGTGGAGCCGCGCCGCGACTTCATCGAAAGCAACGCCCTGGCGGTGTCGAACCTGGACGTTTGATCGATGTAATTGGGGCATTCCGGTTCTGACAACGTTGAACGGATATTCTGGTAAACGTTAGCTCCCGTTCTGCTCTTGAAAACCCCGGCTCTCCGAAAGGTAAGTCGGGGTTTTTTTATTGCCAGAATGATTCACCTATCCGCCTCTCCTGGGAGCGTGCATGAGTGAACTGGATATTCTTCAGTGTTGGCTTGGGGGTTCTTCCGAGACGGAGCATCTGGAATTCAAGGAAGCCAAGCAGCAGTACGACACCGTGAAGCTGCTGCGTTACTGCGTGGCCCTGGCCAATGAAGGCGGTGGGTATCTTGTGCTTGGGGTTACTGACAGATCGCCACGCCAGGTAGTGGGCACTTCGGCCTTCGCAAAGCCGGGTCAGATCAAGTCGAGGATTCTCGAAGCGCTGCGCATTCGGGTTGATGTCCGGGAACTGCTTCACCCTGACGGACGGGTTCTGGTGTTCGAGGTTCCCTCGCGCCCTATCGGCCAGCCACTGCATTACGAAGGCGCCTACCTGATGCGTTCTGGTGAAGAACTGGTGCCGATGACCCAGGACCAGTTGAAGCGAATATTCGCAGAAGGACAGCCGGATTTCCTCAGTGGTTATGCCTCTGTACCGGTGGAGGCGGATGCTGTGGTTTCCCTACTGGATGTACAGACGTTCTTCGACCTGCTGAAGATGCCTCTCGCTGCGACCCGTGAAGGCATTCTTGCGCGACTGGTCAGCGAGAGATTCGTCGCGACCGAGACTGCCGGATACCGAATCACCAACCTGGGCGCGTTGTTGCTGGCCAAGGATCTGCGCGAGTTCGAGTTCTTGCAGCGCAAGGCGGTGCGCGTAGTGACGTACAAAGGGAAGAACAAGCTGGCTACGGAGCGCGATCTGATTGGGCAGAAGGGCTATGCGGTGGGATTCGAGGGGCTGATCAGTTACGTCAACGGCCAACTGCCGATGAACGAGGTGATCGGCCAGGCACTGCGCGAGGAAGCCCGTATGTTCCCTGAGCTGGCGATCCGGGAGCTGATTGCGAATGCTCTGGTGCACCAGGACTTCGACGAGACGGGAGGGTCGGTGACGATCGAAATTTATGCGGACCGCATCGAGATCACCAACCCGGGACAGCCGTTGATTCCCACCGAACGATTCGTCGATGAATACAAGTCACGCAATGAGAGGCTCGCGGACTTGATGCGGCGGATGGGAATCTGCGAGGAAAAGGGCAGCGGCATCGACAAGGTTGTTTCCAGTACCGAGTATTACCAACTGCCAGCTCCACATGTTCGTGTTTCTCCACTGCACACCACCGTCGCCTTGTACGCTCACAAGGAGTTCGCTGACATGGAACCTGTCGAGCGGGTGCGTGCCTGCTATCTGCACTGCTGCCTCAGGTATGTCAGCAACGAGAAGATGACGAACCAGAGTCTTCGTGAGCGCTTCAAGCTGGAAGACACCAGGGCCAAGAGCGCAAGCGTTTCCCAGATCATCGCCGCCACGGTGATGCAAGGGTTGGTAAAGCTCGATGATCCGGAGAATACCTCCAAGCGTTACGCCAAGTACGTGCCTTTCTGGGCTTGAGGTTTCATATAATCGCTGACGTTGGCAGGCGGGCTTCGCAACACTGAAAAGCAGGCCTGGCGCGGCCTGGCTCATTTAATCGCTATTGTCGTCGATACCCATCTCGGGCCCCAGGGACAGCAGTCGAGCAGTGTTTCAGCCTCGGTCGAACAACCCCGGAGAACTGGCAGCATCCGCAAAGCGATAACCCATTGCCCTGTAGCCGTCCTCACGCTTGTTCCACATCCGAAGTAAAGCCGGGTGCCCTGCATCCACGAAGTCGATGATGCGGACATCGGCCTTGTCTGCATGCTCACGATGCAGCCGTCCCGCATACTGCTGAAGCGTCCCCTTCCAGGAGATCGGCATTGCCAGTACCAGGGTATCCAGCGCGGGATGATCGAAGCCCTCCCCTATCAGTTTTCCGGTAGCCAGGATGACTCGTGGTGCGTCGTTGGGCAGCGCGGCCAGGCTTTCCATCAGCGCAGTGCGTTGCTTCCTGGAAAGCCGTCCATGCAATGTGAACAGGTCCTTGATCTGCGCAGACAATCTTTCTTCGATGGCGCTGAGATGGTCCGTTCGCTCCGTCAGCACCAGGACCTTTCTGCCCTCCTCGAAGGCGGCGTTCACCGCGGCCACGATTCTTTCCGTTCTATCCGTATCCCTGGCGACCTGCTGGAACACGTCCTGGATACCCGAGCCTTCAGGCATGGCGATGGGTTGGGATAACCATTTCGGTATCACCAACAGATCGGCCGGTGCGCTTTCGGGACGGGTCGCCGTATGTCGTATCGGCCCGCATTGCATGAAGATGATCGGTTGTTGTCCATCTCGGCGTACCGGTGTGGCTGTCAGGCCCAACACGTATTTGGCGCGAGCGGTCTTGAGGATGGATTCGAAGGAAAAGGCCGATAGGTGATGGCATTCATCCACGATGACTTGCCCATACTGTTTCACCTGCTCGTTGACTTCGCCCTGGCGGGACAGTGATTGCATCACGGCCACATCGATGATGCCGGTGGGCTTTGCCTTGCCGCCGCCGATGCTGCCGACAATGCCCTTGCCTACGCCAAGGAAAGTCTGCAGGCGTTCTCTCCACTGCTGCAGCAACTCCGTCCTGTGCACCAGGACCAGCGTATTCACCCCCGCCTGGCGATCAGGGCCGCCGCTGTGACGGTCTTGCCGAATGCGGTGGGGGCGCAGAGAACCCCCGTTTCGTGTTCCAGAACGGCTTCGAGTGCCGCTTCCTGATCAGGGCGCAACCTTCCTGCGAAGTTGGCCGCGATCGGCTCCCCTTGATAGCGCTCGTCGTGGAGTACCAGGCCGATGGCATTCTCCTGCAGCAGTGTCCGCACTTCATCGAGGCAACCGCGAGGCAAGGCGATGTGCTGGGGAAAATTCTCTGCGCAGCCGATGATCCGAGGCTTGTCCCATACCGGCAAACGCATGGCTTGGGCCTTGTAGAATTCGGGATTCTGAAAGGCTGCAAGCCTGATGAGCTTGTTGGCCAACGGCTGGGGGAGTTCTGCTTTCTCGAAATAGAGCTGGTTGGCCTGGGTTGCATTGATAGACGTCGGCAGGGGGCCGGTCAGTTTTCGGGATGTTATCGAGGCGGGGTGCCAGGGTTTGCGATCCTCCTCGTCCGTGACTTCGATGACGTCCAACGGATGACGCCCGCCCGTGGCCTGTTGCATGGTGAGGGCAATATCCTGAACCGGCATTGGCTGAATGCTGGCCAGGAATGCCCATTGATCCGGGTAGGGCGTCAGCGTCTCATCGACGAATATGCTTCCACCCAATGCGCGGGCCTTCTTCTGCAAAGGCAATGCGATCAGGTTGCCGAAGCCACCCTTGGGCATGCTGTCCTGGTTCGGAAACAGTCGGTCGTAGGACGTCAACGCCAACTGGCGGGTGCGCTCGCAGGTGTGGCTGATGACCGCCGAACCCAGCTGCCGTGCCTCATATGCAGGAACGTTGTGCTCGAAGAATATCCAGGCGTGCGCACCCTTGCCTGAGCGCGAGATCTCCAGAGCCACTGGAATATTCAGCTCATGACAGGATTGAGCGAACGCCGTGGCATCGTCTCGCCAATCGGCTTCGTCGAAATCCACGGCGAGGAAGTAACAGGTGTCATCCGGCAGCAGCGGGTATATGCCCATGACGATCTCCCCCGCCAGGTGCCTGTAGAGCACCTGATCGGTCAAGGGAATCAGTTGTCGATGGGAGCAGTCGCCGCATTTGATCCTGGGTTTCTGGCATACGCCAGGCCGCCACTCGTTGGCGCAGGCAGGTGAGTAGCCGGACTTGCCTGCCTTGCTTTCCCAGCGCAAGGCAAATACATCGGCCCTGCCTCTGAATAGCCGCTTGAAGAGCGCGAGCTTGGCGTTCGTATCGAGAGGATTTATCGGCCTGGGTGTATGGGCCGGTTGTTTCCCGGCGTCGCGCCAGTCGATGCCATGGGCTTCCAGTAGCCCGATCAGACGGGCGTTCTCCGCCCGCAAACGTTCCAGCAATTCTGTGTCACTCACCACAAAAGACAACCTTTCTTTCAAACCCTTCTAGCCGCCTGGATCGCCACACCGGCAATGCCGCGGCAAGACCACCATAAAGCCAAATGGTCTGGCCGTGAATTTTCTCCGGCTCTGCCTTCTCCTCTCCAATCTCTATTCAGGATTCAGGGGAAACTCAGAACCCCCCCCCACCCGGCCGCAACGGAAAGACCGCCTCGGGATAACCGGCATCCTCGGGAATGCACAGATGGCGGATGCCACCGATGTCCTCCAGCCAGGGTTGCACGCTGCGCCGCGGGCGTTGGCGGGCCATGGCCAGGGCCTGGGCGAGGTTGTCGATGCCCAGCAGCAGGCGCAGGTTCTGCGCGGTGACGAAGACCAGGCTGTGGCGGCCCGCTTCGCCTTCCTCCAGGGCGCGCTGCGGATTGATCCACAGCGAGTCCACCGCCTCGCCGCCATCGTGCAGGGCGGCCTGTCCGGCCGGGGCGGCGGCGATGAAGAAGCGGGTGTCGAAGCGCTTGTCGAGGAAGGCCGGGGTGACCCAGTGGGCGAAGGGTTCCAGCTGGTCGATGGCGAGGAGCAGGGCCTCCTCTTCCAGCAGTTCCAGGAAGCGCCTGGCGTCGCCCTGGATGTGACGCTGCCAGCGAGCCTTCAGCTCGGCGAGTGCTGTGCCATCGAGCAGTCCTTCGCAGCCTCGCCGGCGGGCCAGGAGAATGCCGCTTTCCTCGAAGAGTTCGCGCAGCCCCGCCACGCGGAAACGCAGTTCGTCGTCGTCCAGGCTATCGGCGCCCAGGCAGTGCTGGCGGAACCGGGCGTGGCCGTCGGCGTCTTCCAGCTTGCCGCCGGGGAACACCAGGGCGCCGCCGCAGAAGGCCACCTGGGGGTTACGCTGCAGCATGAAGACTTCCAGCTCGTCGCCCTCCTCCGCTTCACGCAGGAGCAGGATGGAGGTGGCTGGACGCGGTTCGATCGGGGGCATGGCGAGCGCTCTTCCCTGGGGCCTGCCTTTGAGCTTATAGGCCGCCAGGGACGCGCGTGGAGGGCGTATCGGACAAAAACCAGGGGACGGGTGCCGTGACGCCCGATCGTGCGCCAGAAACGAAAACAGGGCCCATTGGGCCCTGTCCTCTACAGCCTGGCTATCCGGCTCAGGCCACGTCGGCCTTGGGCGCTGCCTGTGCCGGCAGCTCGCCCATCTCGCGCAGGGTCCGGGCCACCCATTCCTCGGCGCGCTGGTTGAGTTCGGCGATGGCGCGCGGGCCTTCGCCTTCGGCATGCATCAGCGGGCCGATCGCCACCTCGATGGTGCCCGGGTACTTGGCCCAGCCGTTCTTCGGCCAGCAGTGGCCTGCGTTGTGGGCGATGGGCAGCACCGGCAGGCCGGCATTCACCGCCAGGGCCGCGCCGCCGCGGGAGAACTTGCCCAGCTCGCCGGTGGGGATGCGCGTGCCCTCCGGGAAGATCAGCACCCAGGCACCCTGCTGCAGGCGCTCGTGGCCCTGCTTGGCGAGCTGCTTGAGGGCCAGTTTGGGCTGGCTGCGGTCGATGGCGATGGGCCTGAGCAGGGCCAGGGCCCAGCCGAAGAAGGGCACGAACAGCAGTTCGCGCTTGAGTACCTGGCTCAGCGGTTCGAAGTAGCCGGAGAGGAAGAAGGTCTCCCAGGTGCTCTGGTGCTTGGAGAGGATCACGCAGGGCTTCTGCGGGATGTTTTCCAGGCCGCTGAGGCGGTAGCGCACGCCAACCATGTGCCAGGCCAGCCAGACGGCGAAGCGGCACCAGCGCTGGACCACGAAGCGGTAGCGCGCGCGGAACGGCAGGAAGGGCGCGATCAGCAGGCTGAGGGTGCCCCAGAGGAAGGCGCTGGCCGACAGCAGCAGGTAGAAGAGAACGGTTCTGATGGCCTGCACTGTCGACATGGTCAGCGGGTCCTTAGGGCAAGAGGTGGGAGGCGACGGCGGCCAGGTCATCGAAGACCAGCGTGCCTTCGGGCAGCGCCTTGGCCAGGGTGCGTTCGCCCTTGCCGGTCTTCACCAGCACGGGCTGACAATCGACGGCCAGGGCGGCTTCCAGGTCACCCCGGGTGTCGCCGACGAACCAGACGCCCTTGAGCGAAACGTCGTAGTACGCGGCGATCTGCCTGAGCATACCCGGCTTCGGCTTGCGGCACTCGCAGCCTTCGTCGGGTCCATGGGGGCAATGGACGATCAGCCCCAGTTCGCCGCCCTGCTCCGCCACCAGCTCGCGCAGGCGCGCGTGCATGTTTTCCAGGGTGGCGAGGTCGTAGTAGCCGCGGGCGATGCCGGACTGGTTGGTGGCCACCGCGACCGTCCAGCCGGCCCGGCTCAGGCGGGCGATGGCAGTGATGGCGCCGGGAAGGGGAATCCACTCGTCGAGGGATTTGATGTACGCGTCGGAGTCCTGGTTGATGACACCGTCGCGGTCGAGGATCAGTAGTTTCATGTTCAGGCTACAGGATGCAAGCCACAGGCTGCAGGCCGGGCTGCATCACCTGCAGCCTGGGGCCTGAAGCCTGTAGCCACTGGGCGTCAGCCCAGCAGGGAAATGTCGGCGACGCCGAGGAACAGGCCGCGCAGCTTCGCCAGCAGGGCGTAGCGGTTGGCGCGCACGGCGCTGTCGTCGGCGTTGACCAGGACTTCCTCGAAGAAGGCGTCCACCGGTGCGCGCAGGGCCGCCAGGCGAGCCAGGGCGGCGCGGTAGTCGCGAGCCTGGGCCAGCGGAGCCACTTCGCCTTCGGCGTTCGCCACGGCGCTGCCGAGCGCCTTCTCGGCGGCCTCGTTGAGCAGGCCGGCGTCGACGCTCGCCGGTACCTCGCCCTCGGCCTTGGCCAGGATGTTCGACACGCGCTTGTTGGCTGCGGCCAGGGCCTCGGCTTCGGGCAACTGACGGAAGGCCTGCACGGCCTGCACGCGCTGGTCGAAGTCCAGCGGCGCGGTCGGCGTCAGGGCGCGCACGGCCTGGTACACGGCCACGTCGACGCCTTCGTCCTCGTAGCGCGCGCGCAGGCGGTCGAAGATGAAGTCCTGGACCTGGGCGGCCAGGCCCTCGGCCTTGACCTTGTCGCCGTACTGGCCGACGGCGAAGGCGATGGCCTCGCCCAGGTCGAGGTCGAGCTGCTTCTCGATCAGGATGCGCAGCACGCCCAGGGCGGCACGGCGCAGGGCGTACGGGTCCTTGCTACCGGTGGGCAGCATGCCGATACCGAAGATGCCGACCAGGGTGTCGAGCTTGTCGGCCACCGCTACCGCGGCACCGGTCAGGGTGCTCGGCAGCTCGGCGCCGGCGCCGCGCGGCATGTACTGCTCGTTCAACGCCAGGGCGACGTCCTTGGCCTCGCCGCCGGCGGTGGCGTAGTAGTAGCCGGCGATGCCCTGCATTTCCGGGAACTCGCCGACCATCTCGGTGGCCAGGTCGCACTTGGAGAGGATGCCGGCGCGCGCGGCGTTCTTCGCGTCACCGCCGATGCGTTCGGCGATGAAGGCGGCCAGGGCGGACACTCGCTCGGCCTTGTCGAACACGGTGCCGAGCTGGGCCTGGAACACCACGTTCTTCAGGCGCTCGTTGAAGGCCTCCAGCGGCTGCTTCTGGTCCTGCTTGAAGAAGAACTCGGCGTCGGTCAGGCGCGGGCGCACGACCTTCTCGTTGCCCGAGACGATGTGTTCGGGGGCCTTGCTCTGCACGTTGGCCACGGTGATGAAGCGCGGCAGCAGCTTGCCGTTGGCGTCCAGCAGGCAGAAGTACTTCTGGTTGTCCTGCATGGTGGTGATCAGCGCTTCCTGGGGCACGGCGAGGAAGCGTTCCTCGAAGGAGCAGACCAGCGGCACCGGCCATTCGACCAGGGCGGTCACTTCGTCCAGCAGGGCCGGCGGCACGATGGCGGTGCCCTGCTGCTCGGCGGCCAGTTCGGCGACGCGCTTGGCGATGATCTCGCGGCGCTCGGCGAAGTCGGCCAGCACGTGGGCGCTGCGCAGGTCTTCCAGGTAGTTGGCGGGGCTGGAGATCAGCACGTTGTCCGGGTTGTGGAAACGGTGCCCGCGGGATTCGCGGCCGGCCTTCCGGGTGAGGATTTCGCAGTCCACCACCTCGCTGCCGAAGAGCATCACCAGCCACTGGGTCGGGCGCACGAACTCTTCGCGGCGCGCGGCCCAGCGCATGCGCTTGGGAATCGGCAGCTCGTTCAGCGAGGCTTCGACGATGCCCGGCAGCAGGCCGGCGGCCGGCTGGCCGGCGATGGTCTGGCTGAACTTCAGCTTGGGCCCGCTCTTGTCGATCTGCTCCAGGTCCACGCCGCACTTCTTGGCGAAGCCGAGGGCGGCCTGGGTGGGGTTGCCGCTGGCGTCGAAGGCGGCCTGCACGGGCGGGCCGTCGAGGTTGACGGTACGGTCGGGCTGCTGCACGGCGAGCTGGTCGATCTGCACCGCCAGGCGGCGCGGCGCGGCGTAGCAGCGGGCGGCGGAGTAGCCCAGGCCGGCGGCCTTCAGGCCCTTCTCGATGCCGGCCAGGAAGGCTTCACCGAGGCTCTTCAGGGCTTTGGGCGGCAGCTCTTCGGTGCCCAGTTCGACGAGGAAATCCTTCGCGCTCATTATTCGGCCTCCTTCAGCTTGGCCAGTACTTCGTCACGCAATTCGGGGGTGGCCATGGGGAAGCCCAGGCGCGCGCGCGCCTGCAGGTAGCTCTGCGCCACGGCGCGGGCCAGGGTGCGCACGCGCAGGATGTAGCGCTGGCGCTCGGTCACCGAGATGGCCCGGCGCGCGTCCAGCAGGTTGAAGGTGTGCGAGGCCTTGAGCACCATCTCGTAGGTCGGCAGCGGCAGCTGCAGCTCGATCAGGCGGTTGGCTTCGCTTTCGTAGAAGTCGAACAGCTCGAACAGCTTCTCGACGTTGGCGTGCTCGAAGTTGTAGGTCGACTGCTCCACTTCGTTCTGGTGGAACACGTCGCCGTAGGTGACCTTGCCGAACGGGCCGTCGGCCCACACCAGGTCGTACACCGAGTCGACGCCCTGGATGTACATGGCCAGGCGCTCCAGGCCGTAGGTGATCTCGCCGGTGACCGGGTAGCACTCGATGCCGCCGACCTGCTGGAAGTAGGTGAACTGGGTCACCTCCATGCCGTTCAGCCAGATTTCCCAGCCCAGGCCCCAGGCGCCGAGGGTCGGCGATTCCCAGTTGTCCTCGACGAAGCGGATGTCGTGCACCAGCGGGTCGATGCCGATGGCCTGCAGCGAACCCAGGTAGAGCTCCTGGAAGTTCTCCGGGTTGGGCTTGAGCACCACCTGGAACTGGTAGTAGTGCTGCAGGCGGTTCGGGTTCTCGCCATAGCGGCCGTCGGTCGGCCGGCGGCTGGGCTGCACGTAGGCGGCGTTCCAGGTCTCCGGGCCGATGGCGCGCAGGAAGGTGGCGGTGTGGAAGGTGCCGGCGCCAACTTCCATGTCGTAGGGCTGCAGCACCACGCAGCCCTGGTCGGCCCAGTACTGTTGCAGGGCGAGGATCAGGTCCTGGAAGGTGCGCACGGCGGGCGTAGTCTGGCTCACGAATTTCACCTGTGCTGGGTATGCGACGAAAACCCCGCAGTATACCCGAAGCCGCGTGCCGCTTGGGGTGCGCGCACGTTTTCGGATGAATTCGCAAACGGCGGGAAGTGGGTATTTGACTGTATCTTCATACAGTGTTCCGGCTATAGTGGGACCTCCCTTCGCCCCGTCAGGACGACCGCCATGCCCCGCTGCTTCTGGTGCAACGACGACCCGCTGTACATCGCCTACCACGACACCGAGTGGGGCGTGCCGCAGAGGAACCCCCAGGCGCTGTTCGAGATGCTGGTGCTGGAGGGCGCCCAGGCCGGGCTGTCGTGGATCACCGTGCTGCGCAAGCGCGAGCGCTACCGCGAGGTGCTGTTCGGCTTCGACCCCCAGCGCCTGGCGCGCATGAGCGACGAGGAGATCGAGCAGCGCATGCAGGACCCGGGCATCATCCGCAACCTGGCCAAGCTCAGGGCTGCGCGGCAGAACGCCCAGGCCTGGCTGGCGCTGCCCGAGCCGGTGGAATTCCTCTGGTCGTTCGTCGGCGGCCGGCCGAAGGTCAACCGCTTCAGCGGCCGCGGCGACGTGCCGGCGGTGACGCCCGAAGCCGAAGCCATGAGCCGCGCGCTGAAGAAGGCCGGCTTCACCTTCGTCGGGCCGACCATCTGCTACGCCTTCATGCAGGCCACGGGGATGGTGATGGACCATACCCTCGATTGCGATCGTCACGCGGAGCTGTCCTGATCGCGGATGGAGTTCGTAGCACCGTAGGGCGTATAACCGTTCGCGGTTATACGCCGTTTCACCTAGCTCATGCTCGGCTTCGCGGTTGAGCTCGGAGCACTCGGAAAGAGGTGCTCCGTGGTCAGACCCGGAGCAGCCTTGGACCAAGGCCAAACGGCGGATAACGCCGTAGGCGTTATGCGCCCTACGGTGGATTCAAGCTGTTTCTATCGCCCCCATTGCCGCGCGCCTTTCGCCTTCGCCCATGCCCGCTGGTTAGAATGTGCGCATTCGGCTGAAGGAGCATTCCGTGGAGAAATTCAAAGGTGCCTTGGTGGTGGGCGGGCTGCGTCTGTTCGCCATGCTGCCCTGGCGGGCGGTGCAGGGGCTGGGGGCCGCCATTGGCTGGCTGATGTGGAAGTTGCCCAACCGCTCCCGCGAGGTGGCGCGCATCAACATCTCGCACTGCTTCCCCGAGCTGTCCGCCGCGGAGCTGGACAAGCTGGTGGGGCGCAGCCTGATGGACATCGGCAGGACCCTCACCGAGAGCGCCTGCGCCTGGATCTGGCCGCCGCAGAAGTCGCTGCAGTACATCCGCGAGGTGGAGGGCATGGAGGTGCTGGAAGAGGCCCTGGCCTCCGGCGACGGCCTGGTCGGCATCACCAGCCACCTGGGCAACTGGGAAGTGCTCAACCACTTCTACTGCTCCTACGCCAAGCCGATCATCTTCTACCGCCCGCCGAAGCTGAAGGCGGTGGACGAACTGCTGAAGAAGCAGCGCGTGCAGCTGGGCAACCGCGTGGCACCGTCCACCCCGGAAGGCATCATGAGCGTGATCAAGGAAGTGAAGCGCGGCGGCTGCGTCGGCATTCCCTGCGACCCGGAGCCGGACCTGGGCTCCGGGCTGTTCGTGCCCTACCTGGGCACCACCGCGCTGACCAGCAAGTTCGTGCCGTCCCTGCTGTCGCGCGGCAAGGCCCGCGGGGTGTTCTTCCACGCGGTGCGCCTGCCCGACGGCAGCGGCTACAAGGTGATCCTCGAGGCTGCGCCGGCGGACATGTACGACAAGAACATGGAAGTCTCGGTCGCCGCCCTGAGCCGCGAGCTGGCCCGCTACGTGCGCGACTACCCCAGCCAGTACATGTGGACCATGAAGCGCTTCAAGAAACGCCCCGAAGGCGAAGCCAAGTGGTACTGAGCTGAGGGACGCCAGCATGTGGGGACTACCGACCACCGCCACCGCGCCCTTCTGCCCTTCCGAGGTCAGGGGTAGCGTCGTCGTTTCGCCCAGCGCGCCGCTGTGGAAGCGCATCCTGCAGTTCGCCGGGCCCGGCCTGCTGGTCTCCATCGGCTACATGGACCCGGGCAACTGGGCCACGGCCATCGAGGCCGGTTCCGGCTTCGGCTACCAGCTGCTCTACGTGGTGCTGCTGTCGAGCCTGGCCGGCATGGTCCTGCAGTGCCTGGCCATGCGCCTGGGCATCGTCACCGGGCAGGACCTGGCGCAGCTCTCGCGGCAGCGCTACAGCCCGGCCATGGCCAAGGTGCAGTGGCTGCTGGCGGAGTTGTCGATCATCGCCACGGACCTGGCCGAAGTGCTCGGCTGCGCCCTGGCCTTCCACCTGCTGCTGGGCGTGAACCTCACCGGCGGCATCCTCCTCACCGCCCTCGACACCCTGATCGTCCTCGGCCTCAAGGGCCAGCGCTTCCGCCACCTGGAGGCGATCATGCTGGGGTTGATCATCACCATCAGCGCCTGCTACGTGGTCGAGCTGGTGCTGATCAAGCCGTACTGGCCGGACGTCGCCGCCGGCTTCGTGCCCAGCCTGGACACCCTCGGCCAGCGCGAGCCGCTGTACCTGGCCATCGGCATCCTCGGCGCCACCGTGATGCCGCACAACCTCTACCTGCACTCCTCCATCGTGCAGACCCGCGCGGTGGCCGGCAGCCAGGGCAAGGCCTCGGCGATCCGCCTGGCGCGGCTGGACACCGTGGTCTCGCTGAGCCTGGCGCTGCTGATCAACGCCGCCATCCTGATCCTCGCCGCCGCTGCCTTCCACGAGACCGGGCATTCCGACGTCACCGAAATCCAGGACGCCTACCGCCTGCTCGAACCCCTGGTCGGCGCCGGCCTGGCCGCCATACTGTTCGGCGTGGCGCTGCTCGCCTCCGGGCAGAGTTCCACCTTCACCGGCACCATCGCCGGCCAGGTGATCATGGAAGGCTTCCTGCAGATGAAGATCCCCTGCTGGCAGCGTCGCCTGATCACCCGCGCCCTGGCGCTGATCCCGGCGCTGCTGGGGGTGATGCTGATGGGCGACAGGGCGGTGGGCAAGCTGCTGGTGTTCAGCCAGGTGGTGCTCAGCCTGCAGCTGCCCTTCGCGCTCTGGCCGCTGATCCGTTTCACCGGCGACCGCGCGCTGATGGGCGAGTTCGTCAACCGCTGGCCGACCCGTGCGCTGGCCTGGCTGCTCTTCGTCGTCATCAGCGGCGCCAACCTCTGGCTGCTGGGGCAACTGGCCGCTTGACCGGCGGCGGTGGATCGGGCCGACTATGCCGCTGACATTCCGGACGGATGCCGAGCATGGCGAATCAGAGGCAGTACCCGCGTACCCCGATGAAGTGCAGGATCAAGATCGTCCACGCGAGCTTCGGCGAGGTCATCGGCCACACCCGTGACCTCTCCGACGGCGGTGTCTATGTGCGCCACGCGGCGCTGGCCGCGCTCCCTCCCGGCACCCGCGTGCAGGGCCAGGTGCAGGACCTGCCCATGGAAGCGCCGGTGCTGCAGATGGAAGTCATGCGCACCGACGCCGAGGGCGCCGGCCTGCGTTTCGTCGACTCCGACTGAGGTTCGCCGCGCCCAGGCTTGCCGCCGGCCCCGGCTGGGCCGTATATTCCGCCGCCAAGACGTTAATGATAATACTTATCAATTGAGCGGATGGGCGGCCCATGTCGGCGGCAACTGGCGCGAAGGAATCCCTGCAGCAGCTCTACCTCGACCACCATGGCTGGCTGCACGGCTGGCTGCGGCGGCGCCTGGGCGACCGCGAGCGTGCCGCCGACATCGCCCATGACACCTTCCTGCGCCTGCTGGTCTCCGGCCGCTACCCGGCCCGCCAGGAAGGCCGCAGCTACCTGGTGCAGATCGCCCGCAACCTGGTGGTCGACCAGTGGCGCCGGCAGCGCATCGAACAGGCCTACCTGGACAGCATCGCCCAGCTGCCCGAGCCGGAAACCCCGTCCCTGGAAACCCGCGCCATCATCCTGGAAACCCTGGTGCGCATCGACGCCATGCTCGAGCGCATGCCCGCCAAGGTGCGCGCGGCCTTCCTCATGTCGCAGTTCGAGGGGCTGGGCTACGCGCAGATCGCCGAACGCCTGGAGGTGAGCCTCAGCTCGGTGCAGAAGTACATGATCCGCGCCATCCAGGCCTGCTACCAGGTGCTCTACGAAGCATGAAACGCCCAGCCGAAGCGCCGGTGGCCCCGGCCGTGGTCGAACGTGCCAGCGAGTGGCTGATGCTGCACTGGGGCGGCGAGCTGGACACCGACCAGCACGCGGCCTTCGCCGCCTGGCATGCCGCCGACCCCGAGCACCGCCGCGCCTGGCAGCGCCTGCAGCAGCTGCAGGGCACCCTGGCCAGCGTGCCCGCCGCCACCGCCCGCCAGGTGCTGGGCGAGCTGCCGGACCGCCGCCGCCGCGACCTGCTGAAGACGCTCGGCCTGCTGCTTGCCGCCGGCGGCAGCGCCTACCTGGCCGGCGACCTGCCCTGGCGCGAGACCTTCGCCGACCAGCGCACCGCCAAGGGCGAACGGCGCCACCTGCGCCTGGCCGACGGCAGCCAGCTGGACCTGAACAGCGACAGCGCCGTGGACATCCGCTTCGACGCCAGCCAGCGGCGCATCTGCCTGCTGGCCGGGGAAATCCTCTGCCAGGCCGTGCAGGAGGCGCGGCCGCTGGTGGTCGAGACCGCCGCCGGCGACATCCGCACCCGCGGCGCGCGCTTCGCCGTGCGCGAACTGGACGGCGGCAGCCGCGTCGACCTCTACCAGGGACAACTCGATATCCTGCCGCGGCATGCCGCCGCCGTGCGCCTGCAGGCCGGCCAGCGCCTGTGGTTCAACGCCGAGGGCATCGGTGCGCTGCAGGCCGCCGACGGCAATGCCAGCGCCTGGAGCGAAGGCCGGCTGATCGCCGAGCGCCAGCCGCTGGGGCAGTTCCTCGTCGAACTGGGGCGCCATCGTCCCGGCCTGCTGCGCTGCGCCGAGGATGCCGCCGGGCTGCTGCTCACCGGCGTGTTCCCGCTGGCCGACACCGGCCGTGTGCTCGCCGCCCTGGAGCGCAGCCTGCCGGTGCGGGTGAGCTACCGCACCCGCTACTGGGTGACGGTGGAACGCCGCGCCTGACTCGCCGCCAACGGTTCATCGAAAAAAACTCCAGCGGCGCTTGTCGGTTTCGCCGGCTCGTCCGGGATACCTCTTGAACCCCCTGCAGAGCCCTGCCCAAGAGGAACCTCCCGCAATGCCCAGAATGCCCCTCGCCCGCCTGGCCGCCGCCCTGCGCCCCGGCACCTTCGCCGCCGCGCTGGCCGTCACCCCGCTGTTCTGCCCGCCGGCCTGGGCGGCCGAGGCGCAGCAGCAGTACGCCATTCCCGCCGGCGGCCTGGACCAGGCCCTGAACCGCTTCGCCAGCCAGGCCGGGGTGTTGCTCTCGGTGGACGCCAACCTCACCGCCGGCAAGCGCAGCCCCGGGCTGCAGGGCAGCTACCCGGTGGAAACCGCCCTGGGCCGCCTGCTCGAAGGCACCGGCCTGCAGGCCGAGCGCCAGTCCGACGGCAGCTACACCCTGGCGCCACGGCCCGACGCGGCGCTGAAGATGGACGACACCGTGGTCTCGGAGTTCGCCCCCGACGCGCCCAGCGAGGCCACCCGCGCCTACACCACTGGCGCCAGCAGCACCGCCACCGGCCTCGGCCTGTCCCTGCGCGAGACGCCGCAATCGGTGAGCGTGATGACCCGCCAGCGCATCGCCGACCAGGGCCTGCACAGCCTCACCGACGTGCTGGAGCAGACCCCCGGCGTCTCGGTGCAGCACTACGACAGCGAGCGCTTCAACATCTGGTCGCGCGGCTACACGGTGGACAGCTTCCAGTACGACGGCGTGCCCACCACCCTGATCCCCAGCACCACCGCCACGCCGCAGAGCCTGTCGGACATGGCCATCTACGACCGGGTGGAAGTGCTGCGCGGCGCCAGCGGGCTGATGACCGGCGCCGGCGACCCTTCCGGCACGGTCAACCTGGTGCGCAAGAAACCCACCGCCGAGTTCCAGGGCTACGTCAGCGCCGGCCTCGGCTCCTGGGACCTGTACCGTACCGAGGCGGACGTCTCCGGGCCGCTGACCGACAACGGCCGGCTGCGCGGGCGCAGTGTCATCGCCTACCAGCAGAACAACAGCTACGTCGACCACTACCAGCAGGAAAAGCAGGTCTACTACGGCATCCTCGAGGCCGACCTGAGCGACAGCACCCTGCTCACCTTCGGCGTCGACTACCAGAAGTACGCGCCGCGCGGCGTTTCCTACGGCAGCTTCCCGATCTTCTACAGCGACGGCAGCCAGACCGACTTCTCCCGCTCGTTCAACCCGGCCTCGCGCTGGAGCCACCGCGACCAGGACACCCTGAGCACCTTCTACACCCTGGAACAGCGCCTGGCCGGCGACTGGTCGCTGAAACTCGCGCTCAACCAGCTCTACAGCACCCGCGACCTGTCCCTGGCCTCGGCCAGTTGGGGCTACCCGGACAAAGTGACCGGCGACGGCCTGCGCCTGTACGGCGGCGACGGCAGCGGCTGGCAGAAGCAGACCGGCGTCGACCTGATGGCCAAGGGGCCGTTCCAGCTGCTGGGCCGCGAGCACGAACTGGTGCTCGGCTACAGCTGGTCGAAGTACGAGGACCACAACGACCCCGACCTCGACGACCTCGAAGGCCGCGAGGTGAACATCTACACCTGGGACAACCGCACGCCGCGCCCGGTGTCCGAGGGCCCGCTGATGGACAACGACACCCTGATCTACCAGCAGGGCGTCTACCTGGCCACCCGCCTGCGCCCCACCGACGCCCTGTCGGTGATCCTCGGCGCCCGCGCCAGCGACTACAAGTACAGCTACTCGCTGGACTACGTGGTGCCCGCCTTCGCCGACTTCAGCAGCACCACGCGCATGCGCGAGAGCGGCCAGGTCACGCCCTACGCCGGCGTGGTCTACGACCTCAGCGAGCAGCACTCGGTGTACGCCAGCTACACCAGCATCTTCCGCCCGCAGAGCGAGCGCGACCGCAGCGGCCGGCCGCTGGACCCGCGCGAAGGCGACAACTACGAAGTGGGCCTGAAGAGCGAGTTCTTCGACGGCCGCCTGAACACCAGCATCGCCTACTACGAGATCAAGCAGGACAACCTGGCCGAGGCCGACCCCGGGCAGATCGTCGTGGGCACCCTCGACGAACCCGCCTACCGCGCCGTGCAGGGCGCCAGGACCAAGGGCTTCGACCTGGAGGCCGGCGGCGAGCTGGCGCCGGGCTGGAACCTCACCGCCAGCTACAGCCACAGCGTCACCAAGGACGCCGAGGGCGAGCGCATCAACACGGTGGCGCCGGCGGAGATGTTCAAGCTGTGGACCACCTACCGCCTGCCCGGCGCCTGGAACCGCCTGACCGTCGGTGGCGGCGCCAACTGGCAGAGCGGCATCCACTTCACCGACACGCCCTGGGACCTGGGCAAGACGGTCAAGGCCAGGCAGGAGCAGTACACGGTGGTCGACCTGATGGCGCGCTACCAGCTCAGCGAGCAGCTGTCGACGACGCTCAACGTCAACAACCTGTTCGACAAGAAGTACCTGAGCGCGCTGGATACCACCTTCTACGGCGGCTACTACGGCGAGCCGCGCAATCTGTTGGTCAGTGCGGAGTATCGGTTCTGATACCGCGGGCCTGGCCCGCGAAATCGCGCGCAGGGCGCGCTCCTACATGGGGGCTCGGCTTTTCGTAGGAGCGAGCTTGCTCGCGAAGGGTGTTCCGTCGGCAGGAATTGGCAGGGGGCCAAAGAACGCCCTCTCCCTAACCCTCTCCCTGAAGGGAGAGGGGACCGTTGGGCAGACGCTGATGTTCTGGAGTCAGCCGGCTAGCACAGGGACTGCCGGCTGAAACCATTCCTTTTCTCGGCACGGACAAGCCCCCTCTCCCTTCAGGGCGGGGCGCGCAGCCGAGGGCTGGGGAGAGGGAGCGGAGCTGAGCCAACACACTGACATCACAGTTGAGCCCTGTTCGCGAGCAAGAGCTAGGCGCCCCCTCGCTCCTACAAAAACCAGCCCCCTCAACTCGCCTCGTTCACCGCACTGAGGAAACACCGCGTCCGCTCGTGCTGCGGGTGGCCGAACAGCTGTTCCGGGGTGCCCTGCTCCAGGATGTTGCCCTGGTGGAAGAAGCACACCCGGTCGGCGAACTCGCGGGCGAAGCCCATCTGGTGGGTGACCATCAGCATGGTCAGGTTGTGCTCGGTGCCGAGCCGGCGCACCACGTTGAGCACCTCGCCGCACAGCTCCGGGTCCAGCGCCGAGGTCACCTCGTCGAACAGCATCACCTTCGGCCGCATGGCCAGGGCGCGGGCGATGGCCACGCGCTGCTGCTGGCCGCCGGAGAGCTGCGAGGGGTAGTGCTCCAGCTTGTTGCCCAGGCCGACCATCTCCAGCAGCTCCACCGCGCGCTCGCGGGCCTCGTCGCGGCGCATGCCCAGCACCTGCACCGGCGCTTCCATCACGTTCTTCAGGGCGCTCATGTGGGGGAACAGGTTGAAGCTCTGGAACACCATGCCGATCTTGCCGCGCACGCGGCGCACGTGGGCCTCCGAGGCGCGCACCGGCTCGCCGTTGCGCAACTGGTGGGTGAGCGGGTCGCCGTCCACCTCGATCACCCCGCTGTCGATGCCCTCCAGGGTCATCAGGGCGCGCAGCAGGGTCGACTTGCCGGAGCCGCTGGGGCCGATGATGGCGACCTTCTCGTTGGCGCCCACCTCCAGGTCCAGGTGGTTCAGCACGGTGAAGCTGCCGTAGCTCTTGCACACATCGCGGAAGCGTACCATCGGCTGGGCGGTCTGTGCCCGCGGGGCCTCGTCGGCCAGCGGCCGGGTGGTCATGGACAGGACGGTCATGGGGTTTCCTCCGGTGGGCGCTTTCATGGCAGTGCCGTGCGTTTTTCCACCTGGCGGACCACGCCGGCCAGGCTGATGCTGATGAGCAGGAAGAACACCCCGACCAGGGTGATCGGCTCCAGGTAGCGGAAGCTGTCGGAACCGATGTTCTTGGCCTGCTGCATGATTTCCACCACGGTGATCGCCGAGAGCACCGGGGTGTCCTTGAACATGGCGATCAGGTAGTTGCCCAGGGCCGGCAGCACCGGGCGGATGGCCTGGGGCAGGATCACCTGGCGGTAGGCCCGCCACGGCGAGAAGTTCAGCGCCGTGACCGCCTCCCACTGCCCGCGCGGCACCGACTCCAGGCCGGCGCGGTAGACCTCGGCGGTGTAGCAGGCATAGTGCAGGGCGATGCCCAGGGTGCCGGCCACCAGCGAGGTCATGTTCAACCCGTAGCTGGGCAGCACGTAGAACAGGAAGTACACCTGGATCAGCAGCGGCGTGCTGCGGATGAACTCGATCAGCCAGGCCGCCGGCCACGACAGCCAGATGTGCCGGCTGCGCCGGGCCAGGGCGAAGAGCAGGCCGAAGACCACCGCCAGGGCGAAGCCGACCAGGGTGATGCCGATGGTCTTGAGCGAGGCGTGCAGCAGCTGCGGCAGGATATGCCAGGCGAATTGCCAGTCGAACAGCTTCATCACAGGCCTCCCGGATGCGCCCATGCCCCAGCCGGCGTTCCAGGCGGCGCATGAGGAAGACGATGGCCTGGGCCATGGCGAAGTACAGCACCAGGGTCAGGGTGAAGATCTTCAGCGTCTCGAAGGTCGCCTGGTCCAGCTGGCGGGCGCGGAAGGTCAGGTCCGAGAGGGTGATCAGCGACACCAGCGAGGTGTTCTTCAGCAGTTCGATCAGCAGGTTGGTGCCCGGCGGTATGGCGCACAGCAGCGCCTGCGGCAGGATGATCCGGCGAAAGCGCGTGAACGGCGTCATGTTCAGCGCCAGCGCCGCCTCGTACTGCCCCTTGGGCACCGAGCCGATGGCCCCGCGCATCACCTCCGCGCCATAGGCGCCGATGTGCAGGCCCAGGCCGAGAATGGCCACCGTGTAGGCGCCCAGCTCCAGGTTGAACGGCGGCAGCGGCAGTACGAAGAACAGCCAGAACAGCTGCACCAGCAGCGAGGTGCCGCGGAACAGCTCGATGTAGCCGATGGCCAGCCAGCGTACCGCGGGCCAGGGCGCCAGGCGGCCGAGCGCGGCGACTATGGCCAGGGCCACGGCCAGCAGCGAGCCGAAGAAGGTGACCTGGACGGTGACCCAGGCGCCCTCCAGCAGCAGCGGAAGCAATTCACCCATGTTGCGCATCCCGTATCGACAGGTTCGACGGAACGGCCGAGGGGGCGGGGCCCCCTGCGGTCACTGTTTGCAGAGCTCGGCGGCGCTCTTGTCGGTCAGGTTGGACTTGTCGAAGCCGAACGGCTTGACCGTCTGCAGGTGCTCGTCGCTGCCCAGCCACTTCTTCAGTTGCTGGTTCACCGCGTCGCGCAGGTCCTTGTCCTCCGGGCGGAAGGCCAGGGCGCCGTAGCCGATGTGGGCCGGGTCGTCCTTGAAGTCGGCGATGGCCTCGACGCCGTCGCCGCCCTTGGCCGCCAGGCCCTTCATGGTCAGCGCGGTGCCGACGCTGGCGTCGGCGCGGCCGGCGCGCACCGCCTGCAGCTGCGCGGTGGTGTCCGGGACCTGGACGATCTGCTCGTCGCTCACCCCCTCGGCGCGGGCGTAGCCCAGCTCGGCGGTGCCGGACATGATCGCCAGGCGCACGTCCGGGTTCTTCGCCACGTCGGCGTAGCTGTGCAGGTTCTTCGGGTTGCCCTTCTTCACCAGCAGGGTATCGGGGATCTGGTAGTGCGGGTCGGTGAAGATCACCTGCTGGCAGCGCGGCGGGGTGATGTACATGCCGGCGGCGATCACGTCGAAGCGCCCGGCGCGCAGCCCGGGGATCAGCGCGCCCCACTCGGTGAGCACCGGCTCGACCTTCTTCACGCCCATGGCGGCGAACACCTTGGTGGCGATCTCCGGCGACTCGCCGGTGACCTTGCCGGAGGTCTCGGTGTAGGCGAAGGGGCCTCGTTGGCGTAGCCGATGCGCACCGTGCCGGTGCTCTGGATGCGTTCCAGGGTGGTCTCGGCCTGGCTGGCGAAACTGGCCGCAAGGCCCGCCAGCAGGGCGCAGGCCAGGTTCAGGCGACGCAGGGAAAGGGGGGCGGTACTCATCTTCGGATCTCCTGATCTTCTCGTGCCGGCCTTGTTGTGGTGTTGGGGCGCGGCGGTGGATGGCAGGTAGCGATGTCGTGCGACTGTTGTTGTTATGTGGGACCCGCCGGGCGGGCCTTCCGAAGTACTGCCCCGACGCAGGGCATTCGTTGCGTTGCAGACTAAGCCGTCCGGCCTTGCGGCTGTTCCCGATCGGCGCCGTCGCGGCGGAAAAAACGCCCTGTCGCGAGCGCCCCATCCGCGGCTTTTTTCTGCGCCGGCCTTGCGCCGCGGCGGGCGGCGGCATGACCGGCTGGTCGGCCCGAGCATACAAAAGGCTTCCCAGCGCCGGAATTGCACTAGGACAATCCATGGAAATGCCCTGATCCATCACCCTGTGCCGGAGACCGAAGGGGAATGCCCATCATGCAAAGCTGGCGCCAGGCGCTGGCCGGCCTGCGGGTCGGCGAATCCAAGTACAAGACACTGGTCCAGGCCATCGCCGCCGAGATCGAGCAGGGTCGCCTGCACGACGGCCAGCGCCTGCCGCCGCAACGCCAGGTGGCCGACGGCCTGGGCATCAGCGTGCAGACGGTGACCAACGCCTACAAGGAACTGGAGCGCCAGGGCCTGGTGCGCTGCGAGGTGGGCCGCGGCAGCTTCGTTTCGCGGCGCATGACCGAGGGCGTGTCGCGCTACATGCTCGACCACCCGGAGCGCGCCCTGGTGGACTTCTCCATCGCCAGCATCGTACACACCGACGACCACGACCGCCTGTGGCAGGACACCTGCCGCCAGTTGGCCCAGGAGGCGGACCAGCCGTGGATGCGCGCCTGCCGGCCGATCGCCGGCTTCGACAGCCACCGCGAGGCGGCGGCGCAATGGCTGGCGCAGCAGGGCCTGCGCTGCGAGCGCGACGACCTGCTGATCACCAACGGCGCCGCCCACGCCATCTTCCTCGCCCTCGCCTCCCTGGCCGGGCCCGACGACGTGGTGCTCTGCGAGCAGCTCACCGACCACGGCGTGATCGGCAATTCCCAGGTGCTCGGCTTCACCCTGAAGGGCGTGGAGATCGACCGCGAGGGTATAGACCCGGAGCACTTCGAGGACCTCTGCGCCAACGAGCGGGTCACCGCGCTGGTGTGCACGCCCAACCTGAACAACCCCACCTCCAGCCTGATGAGCGACGCGCGGCGCCGGGAGATCGCCGCCATCGCCCAGCGCTTCGGCGTCTACGTCATCGAGGACGACGTCTACGGCCCGCTGCTGGGCGAGCGCCGCGCGCCGCCCCTGAGCCACTACCTGCCGGACCTGTCGTTCTACTGCACCAGCTTCACCAAGAGCGTGCTCACCGGCCTGCGCATCGGCTACCTGGTGGTGCCGCGGCGCCTGGCCCTGCGCACCGAGAGCATCCTGCGGGTGAACAGCTGGATGGCCGCGCCGCTGCTGGCCGAAGTGGCCACCCGCTGGATCCACAACGGCAACGCCCAGGCCCTGGTGGAACGCCAGCGCCGCCTGCTGGCGGCACGCCAGGCGCTGGTGGCCGAGCGCTTCGCCGAGCACCTGCTGGGCCATGCGCCCCAGGCCCTGAGCTGCTGGATCGGCATTCCCGAGCACTGGGAGCTGGACAGCCTGGTGCGCGAACTGCGCCACCGGCACATCGCCGTGACCTCGCCGGACCCCTTCATGGTCCGCGGCACCCCGCGCCCGCGCGCGGTGCGCCTGTGCATGGGCGCCGAATGCAGCGACGAACGCATGGCCCAGGCCCTGGACGACATGCGCGAGCTGTTCGGCCAATACCCGAAGATCCACGATTTCTGACGTAGGGCGTATAACCGTTCGCGGTTATCCGCCGTTTCACCTTCCTTGCCGGCAACTTCGTGGTTGGGCTTGGCGCGGCTTGGGGGCGGCTTCGTGCTCGGCACCGAGCGGCATGGGGCCAAGGTCAAGCGGCGGATAACGCGGAGCGTTATACGCCCTACGCTCCGGGGTATTCCTCTGCGCCGAATGACAATCTCCACGACATCGTCCTAGTACATTCAACGCGACAATTTCCCGCTCATACACTCGGCCCGACTGCATTGTCGGGAGGCCGCCATGGCCAACGAGATCCCCTGATCGAGCTGTACCGCGCCCGCCAGCGCATCCGCGGCCTGGTGCGGCAGACCCCGCTGGAGCACTCGTCCAGCCTGTCGGCCCTGCTCGGCGCGCCGGTGTACCTGAAGCTGGAGTCGCAGCAGGCCACCGGCAGCTTCAAGCTGCGCGGCGCCAGCAACGCCATCGCCCAGCTGGACGACGCGCAGAAGGCCCGCGGGGTGGTCGCCGCCTCCACCGGCAACCACGGCCGCGCCCTCGCCCATGCCGCCCGCGTGCTCGGCGTGCCGGCCAGCATCTGCCTGTCGCGCCTGGTGCCGGCGAACAAGGTCGAGGCCATCCGCGCCCTGGGCGCCGAGGTGCGCATCGTCGGCGACAGCCAGGACGACGCCCAGGCCGAGGCCGAGCGCATCGCCCGCGAGCAGGGCGCTGCCCTGCTGCCGCCTTTCGATCACCCGCAGATCATCGCCGGCCAGGGCACCCTGGGCCTGGAAATCCTCGAACAGTTGCCGCAGGTGCGCCAGGTGCTGGTGCCGCTGTCCGGCGGCGGCCTGTTCGGCGGCGTGGCCCTGGCGCTGAAAACCGCCGACCCGTCGATCCGCCTGCACGGCATCAGCATGGCCCGCGGCGCGGCCATGGCCGCCAGCCTCCAGGCCGGCCACCCGGTCGAGGTGGAAGAGCTGCCGACCCTCGCCGATTCCCTCGGCGGCGGCATCGGCCTGGACAACCGCTACACCTTCGAACTCGCCCGCGCCTACTGCGACGAGCTGCACCTGCTCGGCGAGGAAGCCATCGCCGCCGGCATCCGCCACGCCTACCGTGAGGAACGCCAGGTGGTGGAGGGCGCCGCGGCGGTGGGCATCGCCGCGCTGCTGGAGGGCCGCATCGCCGCCGAAGGGCCGGTGGTGGTGGTGGTCAGCGGCCGCAACATCGCCATCGAACAACACCAACGCATCATCGAGGACACCCTGCATGGCTGACGTCACCCTGCTCAGCGAAGCCGACCTGCGCGCCTGCGTGGCGCTGGACCCCGAAAGCCTCGACGCCGTCGAGCAGGCCTTCCGCCTGCTGGCCACGGCGGCGGTGGCGATGCCGCCGATCCTGCGCCTGGACATCCCCGAGCACAACGGCGAGGTGGACGTGAAGACCGCCTACCTGCCGGGCCTGCCGCGCTTCGCCATCAAGGTCAGCCCGGGCTTCTTCGACAACCCGAAGCTCGGCCTGCCCAGCCTCAACGGCATGATGATGCTGCTGTCCGCCCACACCGGCCTGCTCGATGCCCTGCTGCTGGACAACGGCTACCTCACCGCCGTGCGCACCGCCTGCGCCGGCGCCGTGGCGGCCAGATGGCTGGCCCGCGAGGACGCCCGCCAGGTGGCCATCCTCGGCGCCGGCGAGCAGGCGCGCCTGCAGCTCAAGGCGTTGTGCCTGGTGCGGCCGATCGAGCGTGCCAGCCTCTGGGCCCGCGATATGGCCAAGGCGCGCCAGTGCGCCGCGGAACTGAGCAGCGCCCTGGGCATCCCGGTCACCGCCTGCGCCAGCGTCGACGAGGCCCTGGAAGGCGCCGACATCGCCATCACCACCACGCCCAGCCGCGAGCCGCTGATCGAGAAGCGCCACCTGCGCCCGGGCCTGCACATCACCGCCATGGGCTCGGACGCCGAGCACAAGAACGAGATCGCCGCCGAGGCGCTGGCGGCGCTGGACTGCTACGTCGCCGACCGCCTGAGCCAGACCCGCGTGCTGGGCGAGCTGCACCACGCCATCGAGGCCGGCGCGGTGGCGGCGGGCGCCGACTTCGCCGAGCTCGGCCAGGTCATCGCCGGGCAACGCCCGGGCCGCCGCGGCGCCCGGGACGTGACTCTCTGCGACCTCACCGGCACCGGCGCCCAGGACACCGCCATCGCCGGCCTGGCCTTCCAGCGCGCGCAGCGCATGGGCAAGGGGTTCAAGTTCCACAGCTGACCGCTTCATACCGGACAAACACCTGTAGGAGCGAGCTTGCTCGCGAACAGATTCTTCGGCCGCGCCGGCGCTGGGCGGATTCGCGAGCAAGCTCGCTCCTACAAGAGCCCCCGTGACACCACTCATCCAGAGGATTTCCGCATGCCCGAAATCGTCGTCAACCTCCCCTTCGCGAGGGAGGAATACGCCCAGCGCCTGGCCAAGGTCCGCGCCAGCATGCAGCAGCGCGGCATCGAGCTGCTGCTGGTCAGCGACCCGTCGAACATGGCCTGGCTCACCGGCTACGACGGCTGGTCCTTCTACGTGCACCAGTGCGTGCTGCTGGCGCTGGACGGCGACCCCGTGTGGTTCGGCCGCGGCCAGGACGCCAACGGCGCGCGCCGCACGGTGTTCATGGGCGCCGACGACATCGTCGGCTACCCGGACCACTACGTACAGTCCAGCGAGCGCCACCCCATGGACTACCTGGCCCGCGAGGTGATCGCCGCGCGCGGCTGGCAGGCCCTGGCCATCGGCGTGGAGATGGACAACTACTACTTCAGCGCCGCCGCCTTCCGTTCGCTGCAGGCCAACCTGCCGCAGGCGCGCTTCGTCGACGCCACCGCGCTGGTCAACTGGCAGCGCGCGGTGAAATCGCCGCGGGAGATCGAGTACATGCGCATCGCCGCGCGCATCGTCGAGAAGATGCACGCGCACATCCTCGAGCGCATCGAGCCGGGCATGCGCAAGAACGAACTGGTGGCGCAGATCTACAGCACCGGCATCCTCGGTGCCGACGGCCATGGCGGCGACTACCCGGCCATCGTCCCACTGCTGCCCACTGGTGCGGATGCCAGCGCGCCGCACCTGACCTGGGACGACACGCCCTTCGAACGGGGCGCCGGCACCTTCTTCGAGATCGCCGGCTGCTACAAGCGCTACCATTGCCCGCTGTCGCGCACCCTCTACCTGGGCAAGCCGCCGCAGCACTTCCTCGACGCGGAAAAGGCCGTGGTCGAAGGCATCGCCGCCGGCCTGGAGGCGGCCAAACCGGGCAACACCACCGGCGACATCGCCCGCGCCTTCTTCGCCGTGCTGCAGAAGTTCGGCATCCACAAGGACAGCCGCTGCGGCTACCCCATCGGCATCAGCTACCCGCCGGACTGGGGCGAACGCACCATGAGCCTGCGCCCCAGCGACGAAAGCGTGCTGCAACCGGGCATGACCTTCCACTTCATGCCCGGCCTGTGGATGGACGACTGGGGCCTGGAGATCACCGAAAGCATCCTGATCACCGACACTGGCGTGCAGACCTTCTGCGACTACCCGCGCCAGTTGTTCGTGAAGGAGTGAAGCGATGACACTGCCACTCGATAAAGGGCTGCGCCACAACCCCATCGCCACCAGCGTCGACTTCGCGCGCGACGGCGTGCAGCACGGCCACCTCAAGCTGCCCTACTCGCGGGACGACTCGGCCTGGGGCGCGGTGATGATCCCCATTTGCGTGGTGAAGAACGGCGCGGGTCCCACCGCGCTGCTCACCGGTGGCAACCACGGCGACGAGTACGAAGGCCCGGTGGCGCTCAGCCGCCTGGCCCAGGAACTGCGCGCCGAGGACATCCGCGGCCGGGTGATCATCGTGCCCTTCATGAACACCCCGGCCTTCCTCGCCGGCAAGCGCACCTCGCCGATCGACGCCGGCAACCTCAACCGCAGCTTCCCCGGCCGCCCGGACGGCACGGTGACGCAGAAGATCGCCGACTACTTCCAGCGCACCCTGCTGCCGCTGGCCGACGTGGTGCTGGACATCCACTCCGGCGGCCGCACCCTCGACTTCCTGCCCTTCGCCGCCTGCCACGTGCTGCCGGACAAGGCCCAGCAGGAAGCCAGCGAGGCGCTGATGCGCGCCTTCGCCGCGCCCTATGCCATGCGCATGCTGGAACTGGACGCGGTGGGCATGTACGACAGCGCCGCCGAGGAACAGGGCAAGCTGTTCGTCACCACCGAGCTGGGTGGCGGCGGCAGCAGCACCGCGCGCAGCGTGGCCATCGCCCGCCGTGGCGTGCGCAACGTGCTGGTGCAGGCCGGCATCCTGCGTGGCGAAGTCGAGCACGCGGACTCGGTGATGCTCGACATGCCCGACGGCGACTGCTTCGTCGCCAGCGAGCACCAGGGCCTGCTGGAGATGTGCCGCGACCTGGGCGAGCGCGTGGAGCGCGGCGAGGTGCTGGCGCGGGTGCACGACGTGCTGCGCACCGGCGCCGCGCCGGTGGAGTACCGGGCCAAGCGCGGCGGCATCCTCGCCGCCCGGCACTTCCCCGGCCTGGTGCAGAGCGGCGACACCCTGGTGGTGGTCGCCGAGGTCCTGGGCTGATGCGCGCGCCGCGGCGCCGGAGGTGGCGATGATCAAGCTCGACCGCTACGACCTGAAGATCCTGCGCATCCTCGCCGGCGACGGGCGCATCACCAAGTCGAGCCTGGCCGAGGCCATCAACCTCTCGGTCAGCCCGGCCTGGGAGCGCGTGCGCAAGCTGGAGGAGGCCGGCCTGATCAAGGGCTACCGCGCGCAGATCGACTGGCCGGCGCTGTTCCGCCAGCAGCAGGTGCTGGTGGAGATCACCCTGGGCCGCCACACCGCCCAGGACATGCGCCGCATCGAACAGCGCCTGCAGCAGGCGCCGGAGGTGGGCTTCTGCTACGCCACCGGCGGCGGGGTGGACTACATCGCCATGGTCCAGGCCCGCGACGTCGACCACTACCAGCGCTTCATCGACCAGCTGCTGCTGGAGGACCTGGGGATCGAGCGCTACTTCACCTACATCGTCACCAAGGTGATCAAGACGCTGGATGCGGCCGTGCCGGCGGAGGCGCTGGAGGGCGCCTGATGCCGCGCTGCGCTGTCTTTCTTTTCGTAGGAGCGAGCTTGCTCGCGAATGGTGTTTCCCGGTGGCTCTGGTGTGTTGGGTTGACTCCGCTCCCTCTCCCCAGCCCTCTCCCTGAAGGGAGAGGGGGCTAGTCCGTGCCGAGAGGAGGAATGGTTTCAGCCGGAAACCTTCGGCGTCGCCGGCTGACTCCAGAACATCAGCGTCTGCCCAACGGTCCCCTCTCCCTTCAGGGAGAGGGTTAGGGAGAGGGCGCTCTTGGCCCCAGCCAATTCCTTCCGGTAGAACACCCTTCGCGAGCAACCCGCCCCCACAACAACCCCACCCCCTGCACAAAAAACACCCAAAAAACCTGACTCCAGGTTCAATCTCCTATAGAATGCGCCCCGCTCGGCACAGGGCCGGGCATGGGTTCCCTCACCCCATCGACGAAAAAGGATCCAGCATGTCGGCGCTTTCCCCGGCGGCTCGGCGCGGCGCATTGGCCGGCCTGGTCGTCTTCCACCTCCTCGTGATCATCGCCAGCAACTACCTGGTGCAGCTGCCCATGACCCTGTTCGGCTGGCAGACCACCTGGGGTGCGTTCAGCTTCCCGTTCATCTTCCTGGCCACCGACCTTACCGTGCGCCTGCTCGGCAAGAGCCCGGCGCGGCGCGTCATCGCCCGGGTGATGGGGCCGGCGCTGCTGGCCTCCTACGTGGTCTCGGTGCTGTTCCAGGACGGCGGCTACCGCGGCTTCGCCGCGCTGGGCGAGTTCAACACCTTCGTCGGGCGCATCGCCCTGGCCAGCTTCCTGGCCTACGCGCTCGGCCAGTTCCTCGACATCCAGGTGTTCGACCGCCTGCGCCGGCTGCGCCAGTGGTGGATCGCCCCGGTGGTGTCGACCCTGTTCGGCAACCTGCTGGATACCTTCACCTTCTTCTCCATCGCCTTCTGGCGCAGCGACAACCCCTTCATGGCGCAGCACTGGGTGGAAATCGCCACGGTGGACTACGGCGTCAAGCTGGCAGTCATGCTGATCCTCTTCGTGCCACTCTACGGCGTGCTGCTGCGCGCCATCCTCCAGGGCCTGGGCCGGCGTTCCGCCAGCGCCTGCTGAGGCGGGCGAAAAACGTAAAGCCCGCGGCGCATCTGCGGAAAGAATTGCCGCCGCCGCCCCGGCCTTAGGAAAAAACCGCCACGGCGCTCCCCCTAGGATGGTCCCCATGCCACCTGCGAGGAGACGCCGTCATGTCCTACGCCCACCCCCTGCTCTTCAAGTCGCTGTGCTACGTCAACGGCCAGTGGCTGCACAGCGCCAGCGGCGCCAGCATCGCCGTGGAGAACCCGGCCGACCGCGAAGTCATCGGCCACGTGCCGCTGCTCGAGCGCGAGCAGATAGTCGCCGCGGTGGACGCCGCCGCCGCGGCCTTCCCGGCCTGGCGCAAGCTCTCCCTGGACCAGCGCGCCGCGCCCCTGCTGCGCTGGGCCGAGCTGATCCGCCAGCACCGCGAGGACCTGGCGCAGATCCTTTCCCTGGAACAGGGCAAGCCCCTGGCCGAGGCGCGTGGCGAGATCGACTACGCCGCCAGCTTCATCCCCTGGTTCGCCGAGCAGGCCCGGCGCCTGGACGGGCGCAACATCCCCAGCCACATCCCCGGCGCCCACCTGGGCACGGTGATGGAACCGGTGGGCGTGGCCGTGCTGCTCACCCCCTGGAACTTCCCCGCGGCGATGATCACCCGCAAGGCCGCCGCCGCCCTGGCCGCCGGCTGCAGCGTGGTGGTCAAGCCGGCCCACGAGACACCCTACTCGGCCTTCGCCCTGGCCCAGCTGGCCGAGGAGGCCGGGCTGCCCGCCGGCACCTTCAACGTGGTGCTGGGCGAGCCGCAGATGGCCATGGAGACCCTGGTGCGCGACAGCCGCGTGCGCGCGGTCAGCTTCACCGGCTCCACCCGCGTCGGCAAGCTGGTGCTGCAGGCCGCCGCCCAGGACGTGAAGAAGGTGGCGCTGGAACTGGGCGGCAACGCGCCCTTCATCGTGCTGCCCGACGCCGACCTGGAGCAGGCGGTGAAATTCGCCGTCGACGCCAAGTTCCAGACCTCCGGCCAGGACTGCTGCGCGGCCAACCGCATCCTCGTCGCCCGCGAGCTCTACGAACCCTTCCTGCAGCGCTTCGCCAGCGCCGTGCGGACGCTGCGCGTGGGCCCGGCCAGCGACGAGCGCAGCGACATAGGCCCGCTGATGCACCAGGCGGCCTTCGACGCCACCTGCGAGCGGGTGCGCGAGGCCATCGACAGCGGCGCGCGCCTGCTCGCCGGCGGCGAGCCCCACGCCCTGGGCGGCTGGTTCCACCAGCCCACGCTGCTGGCCGACGTCACCCCGGCCATGCGCATCTGGCGCGAGGAAAACTTCGCCCCCATCGCCGGGGTGACGGCCTACGACGACCTGGAGCAGGCCGTCGAGCTGGCCAACGACAGCGAATACGGCCTGGCGGCCTACATTTGTGGGCAGCGCCTCGACCAGGTGTGGCCGCTGATGCGCCGCCTGGAATTCGCCATGGTCGCGGTGAACGGCGCCCGGTTCACCGGCCACCCCATCCCCTTCGGCGGCATGAAGGCCTCGGGCCTGGGCCGCGAGGGCGGCAGCGAGGGCTTCGAGCCCTTCGTCGAGACCAAGTACTTCTGCCTGCACCACGGCGCCATCTGAGGAGAACACCGCCATGACCGACTACGCCAAGCTGTTCGAACAGGACCGTGCGCACTTCATGCACCCTTCCACCCACGCCCACGACCACGCCAGCGGCGCCCTGCCCGGGCGCATCATCACCGGTGCCTCGGGCGTGCGCATCCGCGACCACCAGGGCCGCGAGCTGCTGGACGCCTTCGCCGGGCTGTACTGCGTGAACATCGGCTACGGCCGTACCGAAGTGGCCGACGCCATCCATGAGCAGGCCAGGCAGCTGGCCTACTACCACACCTACGTCGGCCATTCCTCGGAGGCGATCATCGAGCTGTCCGCGCGGATCATCCGCGACTGGGCGCCGGCGGGGATGAAGAAGGTCTACTACGGCCTCTCCGGCTCCGACGCCAACGAGACCCAGGTCAAGCTGGTGCGCTACTACAACAACGTGCTGGGCCGCCCGCAGAAGAAGAAGATCATCTCGCGCCAGCGCGGCTACCACGGCTCGGGCATCGTCACCGGCAGCCTCACCGGCCTGGCCAGCTTCCACCAGCACTTCGACCTGCCGGTGGAAGGCGTCAAGCACACCCTCTGCCCGCACTTCTACAAGGCCCCGGCGGGCATGGACGAAGCGGCCTTCGTGCGCCACTGCGCCGAGGAGCTGGAGAACCTGATCCTCGCCGAGGGCCCGGACACCGTGGCGGCCTTCATCGGCGAACCGCTGATGGGCACCGGCGGCATCATCGTCCCGCCCCAGGGCTACTGGGCGGCGATCCAGGCGGTGCTGGCGAAGTACGACGTGCTGCTGATCGCCGACGAGGTGGTCTGCGCCTTCGGCCGCCTGGGCGACAGGATGGGCAGCCAGCGCTACGGCATGCGCCCGGACCTGATCACCACCGCCAAGGGCCTGACCAGCGCCTACGCGCCGCTGTCGGCGGTGATCGTCGGCGAGAAGGTCTGGGACGTGATCGACAGCGCCTCCACCCGCGAAGGCGCCATGGGCCATGGCTGGACCTACTCCGGCCACCCCATCTGCGCGGCGGCGGCCCTGGCCAACCTGGACATCCTCGAGCGCGAGAACATCACCGCCAACGCGGCGGACGTCGGCAGCTACCTCAACCAGCAGCTGCGCCAGGCCTTCGAGGGCCACCCGCTGGTGGGCGAGGTGCGCGGCGACGGCATGCTGGCGGCGCTGGAGTTCATGGCCGACCGCGAGGCGCGCACGCCTTTCGACGCGGCGCTGAAGGTCGGCCCGAAGGTCTCGGCGGCGTGCCTGGAACGCGGCATGATCGCCCGCGCCATGCCTCACGGCGACATCCTCGGCTTCGCCCCGCCGCTGGTGCTGACCCGCGCCGAGGCGGACGAAGTGGTGGGCATCGCCAAGGCCGCGGTGGACGCGGTGGCGGCGGAGGTGCTCTGAAACTCCGGCACGTCCTTGTAGGAGCGAGCTTGCTCGCGAACAGACTCCGCAGCGGGGCCGTTCGCGAGCAAGCTCGCTCCTACGAAAAGCCGGTGTATCCGGTGGTTTGGTAGCTTGTCCGCGATAGCCGGGCGTTGCGGCGCGATTCGCGGATGAGATCCGCTCCTACGCTGCCCCACCACACCGTTCTCCTGTAGGAGCGCGCCCTGCGCGCGAATCGCGGGCAGGGCCCGCTCCTACAAGGGGCGGCGGGTTCAGCCGCCCCTGGCCTTGTCCAGCTTGCGCAGGAACACGGTCATTTCCTTCTCCGCCTGCTTGTCGCCGTGGGCCTGGGCCGCGGCCAGGCCGTCGGTCCAGGCGGCGCGGGCGCCGTCGAGGTCGCCCTGGGCCTGCAGGGCCTTGCCCAGCAGCTTCCAGGCGGCGGAATACTTCGCGTCCTGCTCCACGCAGCGGCGCAGGTGTTCCGCCGCCTTGGCGGCATCGCCGGCATCCAGATAACCCTTGCCCAGGCCGAAGCGCAGCAGCGGGTTGTCGATGCCCTTGGCGAGCATTTTTTCCAGGCCTTCGAGCATCGCCCGGCCTCCTTCAGAAGAACGTCAGACCGGCCTGGAACAGCCGTTCGACGTCTCGGATTCGCTTCTTGTCGACCACGAAGAGGATCACGTGGTCGCCGGATTCCACCACCGTCTCGCCGTGGGCGATCAGCACTTCCTCGTCGCGGATCACCGCGCCTATGGTGGTGCCCGGCGGCAGGTGCACGTCGCTGATGCGCTTGCCGATCACCTTGCTCGACTTGGCGTCGCCGTGGGCCACCACCTCGATGGCCTCGGCCGCGCCGCGGCGCAGGGAGTGCACGCTCTCGATGTCGCCGCGGCGCACGTGGGTCAGCAGGGTGCCGATGGTGGCCAGCTGCGGGCTGATGGCGATGTCGATCTCGCCGCCCTGCACCAGGTCGACGTAGGCCGGGTTGTTGATGAGGGTCATCACCTTGCGCGCGCCCAGGCGCTTGGCCAGCAGCGAGGACATGATGTTGGCCTCGTCGTCGTTGGTCAGGGCCAGGAACAGGTCGGTCTCGTTGATGTTCTCTTCCAGCAGCAGGTCGCGGTCCGAGGCGCTGCCCTGGAGCACGATGGTGCTGTCGAGGTTGTCCGACAGGTGCCGGCAGCGTGTCGGGTTCATCTCGATGATCTTCACCTGGTAGCGGTTCTCGATGGCCTCGGCCAGGCGTTCGCCGATGTTGCCGCCACCGGCGATGATGATCCGCTTGTAGTTCTCCTCCAGCCGGCGCATCTCGCCCATCACCGCGCGGATGTGGGCCTTGGCGGCGATGAAGAACACCTCGTCGTCGGCCTCGATCACGGTGTCGCCCTGGGGGATGATCGGCCGGTTGCGCCGGTAGATCGCCGCCACCCGGGTGTCCGCGTTGGGCATGTGCTCGCGCAGCTGGCGCAGCTCCTGGCCCACCAGCGGGCCGCCGTAGTGGGCCTTGATGCCCACCAGCTGGGCCTTGCCCTCGGCGAAGTCGATCACCTGCAGGGAGCCGGGGTACTCGACCAGGCGCTTGATGTAGTTGGTCACCACCTGTTCCGGGCTGATCAGCACGTCCACCGGGATGGCCTCGTTGTCGAACAGGCCGGTGCGCGTCAGGTAGGCCGCCTCGCGCACCCGGGCGATGCGCGTCGGCGTGTTGAACAGGGTGTAGGCCACCTGGCAGGCGACCATGTTCACCTCGTCGCTGTTGGTCACCGCCACCAGCATGTCGGCGTCGTCGGCGCCGGCCTGGCGCAGCACCGTGGGGAAGGAGGCCTTGCCGTGCACGGTGCGGATGTCCAGGCGGTCGTTGAGGTCGCGCAGGCGCTGGCCATCGGTGTCGACCACGGTGATGTCGTTGGCTTCGCTGGCCAGGTGCTCGGCCAGGGTGCCGCCGACCTGGCCGGCACCGAGGATGATGATCTTCATGGGGTCGCGCTCGTCCGGGCTCTAGCGGGCGGATATCTTGATGAGCTTGGCATAGTAGAAGCCGTCGTGTCCGCCTTCTTGCGGCAGCAGCTGGCGCCCATGCTCCTGCTTCAGGCCCCAGGGCCCGGCCAGGTCCAGTTCGCGGGCGCCGGGGGTGCGGGCGAGGAAGGCGGCGATCGACTCGCGGTTCTCCTGCGGCATCACCGAGCAGGTGGCGTAGAGCAGGATGCCGCCGACCTTCAGGGTCGGCCACAGCGCGTCGAGCAGCTCGCCCTGCAGCTGCGCCAGGGCCGGGATGTCTTCGGCGGCGCGGGTCAGCTTGATGTCCGGGTGGCGGCGGATCACCCCGGTGGCCGAGCAGGGCGCGTCCAGCAGGATGCGCTGGAACGGCTTGCCGTCCCACCAGGCGCCGGTGTCGCGGCCGTCGGCGGCTACCAGGCTGGCGTCCAGCTGCAGGCGCGCCAGGTTCTCGCGCACGCGCACCAGGCGCGATGCTTCCAGGTCCACGCCGAGCACGTCGGCCAGGCCGGGTTCGGCCTCCAGCAGGTGGCAGGTCTTGCCGCCGGGGGCGCAGCAGGCGTCGAGCACGCGCTGGCCGGGAGCCAGTTCGAGCAGGTCGGCGGCTAGTTGCGCGGCCTCGTCCTGCACGCTCACGCGGCCTTCGGCGAAGCCGGGCAGATCGAGCACGTCGCAGGGCTGGGTTAGCTGGATGCCGTCGCGGCTGTAGGTGCAGGGCACGGCCTCGATGCCGGCGGCCTGCAGTTCGGCCAGGTAGGCGTCACGGCTGCCCTGGCGGCGGTTCACCCGCAGGGTCATCGGCGGGTGGGCGTTGTTCGCCGCGCAAATGGCTTCGAACTGCTCCGGCCAGGCCTGCTTCAGGGCCTTCTGCAGCCAGCGCGGGTGGGCCAGGCGCGCCGCCGGGTCGCGGTCGACGTCGGCCAGCAGCACTTCGCCCTCGCGCTGGGCGCGGCGCAGCACGGCGTTGAGCAGGCCCTTGGCCCAGGTCTTCTTCAGCTTGTCGGCGCAGCCAACGGTTTCGCCGATGGCCGCGTGCGGCGGAATACGGGTGTAGAGCAGCTGGTACAGGCCGACCAGCAGCAGCGCCTCGACGTCGCGGTCGCCGGCCTTGAACGGCTTCTGCAGCAGGCGCGCGGCCAGGGCGGCGAGGCGTGGTTGCCAGCGCGCGGTGCCGAAGGCCAGCTCCTGGGTCAGGCCGCGGTCGCGCGGGGCGACCAGTTCCAGTTGCGGCGGCAGCGAACTGCCCAGCGAGGCGCGGCCGGCGAGCACCGCGGCCAATGCACGGGCCGCGGCGAGGCGCGGGCTGGTGCTCATTGGCCGAGCACCAGGCCGGCGGCGAACTGCTCGCGGCGGCTGTTGAACAGGTCGGCGAAGGCCAGCGGCTTGCCGCCGGGCAGCTGCACGCGGGTCAGCAGCAGGCTGCCTTCGCCGCAGCCGACCAGCAGGCCGTCGCGGCTGGCGTCGAGAATCCTGCCGGGCTCGCCCCTGCCCTCGCCCAGGCGCGCGGCCCAGACCTTCAGCGGCTCGCCGTTCAGCGTGGTGTGGCACACCGGCCAGGGGTCGAAGGCGCGCACGCTGCGCTCCAGTTCCACGGCCGGGCGGCTCCAGTCCAGGCGCGCCTCATCCTTGCTCAGCTTGTGCGCGTAGGTGGCCAGGGCATCGTCCTGTACCTCGCCCTCGAGCGTGCCGGCGGCCAGGCCGGCGATGGCCTCGACCACCGCCGGCGGGCCCAGGCGCGCCAGGCGGTCGTGCAGGCTGCCGCCGGTGTCTTCGGCGCTGATCGGCGTGCTGACCTTGAGCAGCATCGGCCCGGTGTCCAGGCCTGCCTCCATGCGCATCACGGTCACGCCGCTTTCCGCGTCGCCAGCCTGCACCGCGCGCTGGATGGGCGCGGCGCCGCGCCAGCGCGGCAGCAGCGAGGCGTGGCTGTTGATGCAGCCCAGGCGCGGGATGTCGAGCACCGCCTGGGGCAGGATCAGGCCGTAGGCGACCACCACCATCAGGTCCGGCCGCAGCGCCGCCAGTTCGGCCTGGGCCGCGGCGTCGCGCAGGGTCGGCGGCTGCAGCACCGGCAGGCCGTGCTGCGCGGCGAGCTGCTTGACCGGGCTGGGCATCAGCTTCTGCCCGCGGCCGGCCGGGCGGTCCGGCTGGGTGTAGACGGCGAAGATCTCATGCGGGGTGTCGAGCAGGGCCTTGAGGTGCTCGGCGGCGAATTCCGGGGTACCGGCGAAGACGATGCGCAATGCTTGGCTCATGCGTAGGCTCGCTAAAGAAAAAAGGCTTGCCGGGGCAAGCCTTTGGGGAGGAGGGGTCAGGCGCGCTGGCGGTGCTGCTTTTCCAGCTTCTTCTTGATCCGGTCGCGCTTGAGGTTCGACAGGTAGTCGACGAACAGCTTGCCGTTGAGGTGGTCGCACTCGTGCTGGATGCACACCGCCAGCAGGCCCTCGGCGATTTCCTCGAAGGCCTTGCCGTCGCGGTCCAGCGCCTTGACGCGCACGCGCAGCGGGCGGTCGACGTTCTCGTAGAAGCCGGGCACCGACAGGCAACCTTCCTGGTACTCGCCCATTTCGTCGGTGAGGGTTTCCAGTTCCGGGTTGATGAACACGCGCGGCTCGGACTTGTCCTCGGACAGGTCCATCACCACGATGCGCTGGTGCACGTTGATCTGGGTGGCGGCCAGGCCGATGCCGGGGGCCTCGTACATGGTTTCGAACATGTCGTCGACCAGTTGGCGCACGCTATCGTCGACCACCTCGACAGGCTTGGCGATCGTGCGCAGGCGCGGATCGGGGAATTCGAGGATGTTCAGAATGGCCATATGCGTTTGTGATGCACTTGTGGAATAAAGTAAAAATCGGCTGCTAATATGCTGAGCAGCATCGAAAAACGCTGGAAAGCCCGGTAGGGGCGGCTTTCCGGTGTTTCATGTGTATACATAATAAAGGGATTCACCGCATGAGGAAAACACTACTCGCCGTGCTGCTGCTGGCGGCAGGAAGCATGGCGCAGGGTGCCGTGGAACTCAGGGATGGCCACCCCGACCGCTATACGGTGGTCAAGGGCGACACCCTCTGGGACATCTCCGGCAAGTTCCTGAGCAAGCCCTGGAAGTGGCCGGAGATCTGGCAGGTGAATCCGCAGATCCGCAACCCGCACCTGATCTACCCCGGCGACGTCCTGAGCCTGGTGTACATCGACGGCCAGCCGCGCCTGGTGCTCAACCGCGGTGCCTCCCACGGCACCATCAAGCTGTCGCCCAAGGTGCGCAGCACGCCGATGGCCGAAGCGGTGCCGACCATCCCGCTGGACAAGATCAACGCCTTCCTGCTGTCCAACCGCATCGTCGACAGCGAGGGCGACTTCAGCAACGCCCCCTACATGGTCGCCGGCGATGCCGAGCGCGTGGTCAGCGGCGCCGGCGACCGCGCCTACGCCCGCGGCGACTCCCTGGCCGAGGAGGGCAGCTACGGCATCTTCCGCCAGGGCAAGATCTACACCGACCCGGACACCAAGGAAGTCCTCGGCGTCGACGCCATGGACGTCGGCAGCGCCCGGGTGACCGCCAAGGAAGACGACATCGCCACCCTCAACCTGACGCGGACCACCCAGGAAGTGCGGCCGGGCGACCGCCTGTTCCCCACCGAGGAACGCGCGGTGACCTCCCTCTTCATGCCCAGCGAGCCGAAGACGCCGATCAAGGGCAGCATCATCGACGTGCCGCGCGGCGTCACCCAGATCGGCAAGTACGACGTGGTGACCATCGACAAGGGCTCCCGCGACGGCCTCGAGGAAGGCAACGTGCTGGCCATCTACAAGCTCGGCGAGACGGTGCGCGACCGCGTCAGCGGCGACCTGGTGAAGATCCCCGACGAGCGCTCCGGCCTGGTGATGATCTTCCGCACCTACAACCGCCTCAGCTACGGCCTGGTGCTCACCGCCAACCGCTCGCTGGAAGTGCAGGACAAGGTGCGCAACCCCTGATCCCCACGCTTGTACGAAGAACCCCGCCGCGGCGGGGTTCTTCGTTTCTGCCGGCCGCATCTTCCGAAGCGTCCGGCAGGCGGCGGCCGGCGGACGCGGCATAGTCGGGCTTCCCGCCAAAGCGCCAAGGACTGCCGCCATGCCTCGCCAAGCCTCCCCCGCCGAACTGGAAGCCCGCCTGCGCCTGCACGCCCTGCCCGAACTGGGGCCGCGGCGCTTCACGGCCCTGCTGGCGGCCTTCGGCAGCGCCTCCGCCGCCCTCAGCGCACCCGCCGCGGCCTGGCGTTCCCTCGGCCTGCCGGCGGCCAGCGCCGAGGCGCGGCGCAGCGAAGCCACCCGCCAGGCGGCGGCCGAGGCCCTGCGCTGGCTGGAAGGGCCCGAGCGGCACCTGCTGATGTGGGACAGCGAGGACTACCCCGCGCTGCTGGCGGAACTGGCCGATGCGCCGCCGCTGCTGTTCGTCGAGGGCGCCCGCGGCGTGCTGGGGCAGCCGCAACTGGCGGTGGTCGGCAGCCGCCGCGCCAGCCGCCCGGGGCTGGACACCGCCCGCGCCTTCGCCCGCAGCCTGGCCGGCGGCGGCTTCGCCATCACCAGCGGGCTGGCCCTGGGCATCGACGGCGCCGCCCACGAAGGCGCCCTGGAGGCCGGCGGGCCGACCCTGGCGGTGCTCGGCACCGGGCTGTGCCGGCTCTACCCGCGCCGCCACCTGGGGCTGGCGCGGCGCATCGTCGAGGGCGGCGGCGCGCTGCTGTCCGAGCTGCCGCTGGACTGCCCGCCGCGGCCGGACAACTTCCCGCGGCGCAACCGCATCATCAGCGGCCTGTCCCTGGGCGTGCTGGTGGTCGAGGCCAGCCCGGCCAGCGGCTCGCTGATCACCGCGCGGCTGGCCGCCGAGCAGGGCCGCGAGGTCTACGCCATCCCCGGCTCCATCCACCATCCCGGCGCGCGGGGCTGCCACGAGCTGATCCGCCAGGGCGCCACCCTGGTGGAGCGCATCGACGACATCCTCGACGGCCTGAGCGGCTGGACCGCCGGGGCTCCGGCCGGTGAGCCGGCCCCGCAGTCGCCAGCGCACCCGCTGCTGGAATTGCTGCGCGCCGCGCCGCTGGGCAGCGAGGCGCTGGCCGCAGGCTCCGGCTGGGCGCTGCCGCAGGTGCTGGCGGCGCTGACCGAGCTGGAACTGGAGGGCAAGGTGGCCTGCGAGGCCGGCGTCTGGGTGCATCGCGGCGGTTGAACCCGTAAACTGCCGCGCAATCGTGATTTCCCTGGAGTTCCCCGATGATCAGCAGCTGGCGTGTGCAGCGTGTGGCCAAGATAGTGCGTGACGGTGGCGTCATCGCCTACCCGACCGAAGCGGTCTGGGGCCTGGGCTGCGACCCCTGGAACGAGGACGCCGTCTACCGCCTGCTGGCGATCAAGGAGCGGCCGGTGGAGAAGGGCCTGATCCTGGTGGCCGACAACATCCGCCAGTTCGACTTCCTGCTGGCCGACCTGCCGCAGGAATGGCAGGACCGCCTGGGCGCCACCTGGCCGGGCCCGAACACCTGGCTGGTGCCGCACCAGGACCGCCTGCCGGAATGGATCACCGGCCAGCACGACAGCGTGGCCCTGCGCGTCAGCGAACACCCGCTGGTGCGCGAGCTGTGCGCGCTCACCGGCCCGCTGGTGTCCACCTCGGCCAACCCCGCCGGACGCCCGGCGGCGCGCTCGCGGCTGCGGGTGGAGCAGTACTTCCGCGGCGAGCTGGACGGCGTGCTCGACGGCAAGCTCGGCGGCCGGCGCAACCCCAGCGTGATCCGCGACCTGGTCACCGGCCGGACCGTGCGCCCGGCCTGAGGGGGCTCTTCGTAGGAGCGAGCTTGCTCGCGAACCGAATTTGCCGGGGACAGTGGATGTTGGCGTTCAGAGCGCCCTCTCCCCAACCCTCTCCCGCTTGCGGGAGAGGGTTGGGGAGAGGGGACGGAGCCAAACTAAAACACCGAAGTCACAGCTGAGCACTGTTCGCGAGCAAGCTCGCTCCTACGAGAAGCCGTGCCGTTTCCCTCAAGGCAGCAGGATGGTCGACCCGGTAGTCCGCCGCGCCGCCAGCTCGGTCTGGGCCTTGGCCGCGTCGGCCAGGGCGTAGCGCTGGTTGATCTCCACCTTGACCTTGCCCGAGACGAGCATGCCGAACAGGTCGTCGGCCATCGCCTGCAGGCGCTCGGGGGTGTTGGCGTAGCCGAACAGCGTCGGCCGGGTGACGAACAGCGAGCCCTTCTGCGCCAGGATGCCCAGGTTCACCCCGTCCACCGGCCCCGAGGCGTTGCCGAAGCTGACGATCAGCCCGCGCGGGGCGGCGCAGTCGAGGGAGATCGGCCAGGTGTCCTTGCCCACCGAGTCGTAGACCACCGGGCACTTCTTGCCGTCGGTGAGCTGCAGCACGCGCTCCGCCACGTTCTCGTGGCTGTAGTCGATGGTCGCCCAGGCGCCGTGGGCCTTGGCCAGCTCGGCCTTGGCCGCCGAGCCGACGGTGCCGATCAGCCTCACCCCCAGGGCCTTGGCCCACTGGCAGGCGATCAGCCCGACGCCGCCGGCGGCCGCGTGCCAGAGCACGGTCTGGCCGGGCTGGGCGTTGTAGGTCTGGCGCAGCAGGTACTGCACGGTCAGGCCCTTGAGCATGACCGCGGCGGCGGTCTCGAAGTCGATGGCGTCGGGCAGCTTCACCACGTTCGCCGCCGGCAGCACGTGCAGCTCGCTGTAGGCGCCCAGCGGGCCGGTGGCGTAACCCACGCGGTCACCGACCTTGACGCTGGTGACCTCGCTGCCCACCGCCTCCACTTCGCCGGCGCCCTCGGTGCCCAGCCCGGAGGGCAGCGCCGGGGCCGGGTAGAGGCCGCTGCGGAAGTAGGTGTCGATGAAGTTCAGGCCGATGGCGCGGTTGCGTACGCGGACTTCCTTCGGGCCCGGCTCGGCCGGGGTGTAGTCGGTGTACTCGAGGACTTCGGGGCCGCCGGTGCGGGCGAACTGGATGCGCTTGGCCATGTGGATCTCCTGCTGCATGCGCCGCCGGGCTGGCCGGCAACGCTTTGGGAAAAGTCTTTCATCCAAGCCGGCCTGTTGATCGCCGTCAAGCATTGGTTGTCCATCGGCAATGCTATGCTTGGCGCCCTCTCTCCGACCTGCGGCCCAAGCGCCGCGCGGCTTTCCGCTCCAAGGGGTGTCCCGTGACCGACCGTATCCAGGCCGTGAAGGCCTACCTGCTCGACCTCCAAGACCGCATCTGCGCCGCACTCGAAGCCGAGGACGGCGCCACCCGCTTCGCCGAAGACGCCTGGGAGCGCCCGGCCGGCGGCGGTGGCCGCACCCGGGTGATCGGCGATGGCGCGGTGATCGAGAAGGGCGGGGTGAACTTCTCCCACGTGTTCGGCGCCGGCCTGCCGCCGTCCGCCAGCGCGCACCGCCCGGAACTGGCCGGGCGCGGCTTCCAGGCCCTGGGCGTGTCGCTGGTGATCCACCCGCGCAATCCCCACGTGCCCACCTCCCACGCCAACGTGCGCTTCTTCATCGCCGAGAAGGAAGGCGAGGAACCGGTATGGTGGTTCGGTGGCGGCTTCGACCTGACGCCCTACTACGCCCACGAGGAAGACTGCGTGCTCTGGCACCGGGTCGCCCGCGAGGCCTGCGCGCCCTTCGGCGAGGACGTCTACCCGCGCTACAAGGAATGGTGCGACCGCTACTTCCACCTCAAGCACCGCAACGAGCCGCGCGGCATCGGCGGCCTGTTCTTCGACGACCTGAACCAGTGGGACTTCGACACCTGCTTCGCTTTCCTGCGGGCCATCGGCGACGCCTACATCCAGGCCTACCTGCCCATCGTGCGCAAGCGCAAGGACACCCCCTGGACCGAACAGCAGCGCCAGTTCCAGGAGTTCCGCCGCGGCCGCTACGTGGAGTTCAACCTGGTCTACGACCGCGGCACCCTGTTCGGCCTGCAGTCCGGCGGGCGCACCGAGTCCATCCTCATGTCGCTGCCGCCGCAGGTGCGCTGGGGCTACGACTGGAAGCCCGAGCCGGGCAGCGAAGAGGCGCGGCTGACCGAGTATTTCCTGCAGGACCGCGATTGGCTGGGCCTGAAGCCTGAAGCCTGAAGCTGGAAGCCGCAGGCAAAAAGCTTCAAGCTTGCGGCTTTCAGCTTGCAGCTCAGGAAACCCATGGACCGCTATTGCGTCTTCGGCAACCCCATCGGCCACAGCAAGTCGCCGCTGATCCACCGCCTGTTCGCCGAGCAGACCGGCCAGGCGCTCTCCTATGACGCCCGGCTGGCGCCCCTGGACGACTTCGCCGGGGCCGCCCGCGCGTTCTTCGCCGAGGGCCTGGGCGCCAACGTCACCGTGCCCTTCAAGGAAGACGCCTACCGCCTGTGCAGCGAGCTTACCGGGCGCGCCCGCCGCGCCGGCGCGGTGAACACCCTGAAGCGGCTCGACGGCGGCCGCCTGCTGGGCGACAACACCGACGGCGCCGGGCTGACCCGCGACCTGGTGGTGAACAACGGCGTGGCGCTCAAGGGCCGCCGTGTGCTGGTGCTGGGCGCCGGCGGCGCGGTGCGTGGCATTCTCGAACCCTTCCTGGCCGAAGGCCCGGCGGCGCTGGTGGTGCTCAACCGCACCGCGGCCAAGGCCGAGCAACTGGCCCGCGAATTCGCCGACCTGGGCCAGGTGCGCGCCGGTGGCTTCGACCTGCGCGACGAGCCTTTCGACCTGATCGTCAACGGCACCTCGGCCAGCCTGGCCGGCGAGCTGCCGCCCATCGACCCGGCGCTGATCCGCCCGGGGCACACCGTCTGCTACGACATGATGTACGGCAAGGAAACCACCGCCTTCAACCGCTGGGCCGCCGAACAGGGCGCGGCGCGCTGCATCGACGGCCTGGGCATGCTGGTGGAGCAGGCAGCGGAGGCCTTCGTGCTGTGGCGCGGCGTGCGGCCGGATTCGCGGCCGGTGCTGGATGAGTTGCGGCGGCAGTTGGCGGGTTAGGCCCTTCGTAGGAGCGAGCTTGCTCGCGAACGGTGCTCACCGGGGCTTTGGCGTTCAGGTTGACTCCGCTCCCTCTCCCCAACCCTCTCCCTGAAGGGAGAGGGGGCTGTTCGGAGCGCGCCGATAGCTCGGAGCTCGCCGGTAACGTAGGGCGTATAACCGTTCGCGGTTATACGCCGCTTGACCGATCTCATCGCTCACTCCGAGGCTGAACCTTGCGCGCTCTGGGGCCATGGCCAATCGGCGGATAACGCCTTGGGCGTTATGCGCCCTACTCCACCTGCAAAACCGCGCCTTCGCCGATCTGTTTCGCCAGTTCCTCGCGCACCCGCGGGCGGGCGTGGCGCAGCACCAGGTGGCGGCCCTCCCCGGCCAGCCTTCGGGCTTCCTGCTGGAGCATGTGCGCGCCGGCGAAGTCGATGAAGTTCACGTGCCTGGCGTCCAGCACCAGGCGCCGGCCCTGGCTGGCCTGGATCAGGCGCTGCAGGTAGTCGCAGGCGCCGAAGAAGATCGAGCCCTCCACCCGCAGCACTTCCTCCTCGCTGGCCTGCCAGCGTTCCACCCGCGGCTGCGAGGTGCGCCGCAGGTAGAGCAGCAGCGAGGCCAGCACGCCCAGGTAGATGGCGTTCTGCAGCGGCAGCAGCAGGGTCGCCGCGGCGGTCAGGGCCATCACCGCGAACTCGCTGCGGCTGCCGCGCCACAGGGCGCGCAGCGCCGGGCGGTCGACCAGGCCCCAGGCGATCAGCAGAATGCCGCCGGCCATGGCCGGCAGCGGGATGTGGGTGATCAGCCCGGCGCCGGCCACCGCCAGCACCGCGACCCAGGCGGCGGAGAACATCCCGGCCAGCGGTGTGCGCGCGCCGGCTTCGAGGTTCAGCCCGGAGCGGGTGAAGGAGCCTGCCGAGAGGCTGGCGGAGAACCAGGGGCCGAGCAGGTTGGACAGGCCCTGGGCGCGGATTTCCCGGTTGGCGTCCAGCACCTGCTGGCTGCGCGCGGCCAGGGCGCGGGCGATGGACAGGCTGGTGACCAGGCCCAGCAGGCCGCAGGCCAGGGCGCCGGGCAGCAGCGCGGCGATGCTCGCCGCGTCGGCCTGCAGCGGGCTGAATGGCGGCAGCGCGCTGGCGAAGGCCTGCACCCGCGCCACGCCGCCGAACCAGGCGGGCAGCGCCCAGACCGCCAGGCTGGCCAGCAGCAGGCCGAGCATCAGCGCCGGCCAGCGCGGCCGCAGCCAGCGGCACAGCAGGCTCGCCGCCAGGCTCAGCAGGCCGATGGCCAGGGACGCCGGGTCGCACTCGCCCAGGCGCGCCAGCAGCAGGCGCGTGCCGTCCAGGGCACTGCCGCGGCTGTGCACTTCAACGCCCAGCAGGTAAGGCAACTGGCCCAGGGCGATGACCAGCGCCGCGCCCAGGGTGAAGCCGAGCATCACCGAGTGCGAGACGAAGTTCAGCAGCACCCCGGCGCGCATCGCGCCCAGGGCCCATTGCAGGAGGCCGGCGAGGAAGGTCAGCAGCAGCACGTAGTGGATGAACAGCTCGCTGCCCGGCGGCGCCAGGGGCGCCACCGTGGCGTAGAGCACCACCGAGATGGCCGCGGTGGGCCCGCCCACCATGTGCCTCGACGAGCCCCACAGGCAGGCCACCGCCACCGGCAGCATGGCCGCGTAGAGCCCGTACTGCGGCGGCAGCCCGGCGATCAGCGCATAGGCGATGGACTGCGGCAGGGCCAGCACCGCGCCGGCCAGGCCGACCCAGGCCTCGCGCGCCACCCCGCGCGGGCCTAAGCCTGGCAGCCAGGCAAGAAACGGCAGCAGGCGCGTCATCGGCGGTTCAGAGCCTAGCCTGCACGGCGGCCAGGGCGTCGCCGCCATCGCGGGTCTTCACGCCGTCCAACCATTTGCCCAGGACCTGCGGGTTGGCCTTGATCCAGGCTTTCACCGCCTGCTGGTTGGCGACGTTCTTCTCCAGCACCTCGGCCATGATGGCATTCTCCATCTTCAGGTCGAAGCTCAGGTTGGCCAGCAGCTTCGCGCTGTTCGGGCACTGTTTGGCGTAGCCGTTGCGGGTGACGGTGTAGACGCTGCCGGTGCTGCCGAAGTACTTGTCGCCGCCGGCCAGGTACTTCATGTCGTACTTCACGTTCATCGGGTGCGGCGTCCAGCCGAGGAAGACGATCCAGCGGTCGCGCTTCACCGCCCGGCTCACCTCGGCGAGCATGGCCTGCTCGCTGGATTCCACCAGCTTCCAGTCGCCCAGGCCGAACTCGTTGCCGCCGATCATCTTCTGGATCGACTGGTTGGCCGGCGCGCCCGAGCCGATGCCGTAGACCTTGTGGTTGAACTGGTCGGCGTGCTTCTGCAGGTCGGCGAAGTTCTTCACCCCGGCGTCGTAGACGTAGGTCGGCACGGCCAGGGTGAACTCGGTGCCTTCCAGGTTCTTCGCCAGTTGCGTGACCTGGCCGCTGGCGATGAACTGGTCGTGGAAGCCCTGCTGCGCCGGCATCCAGTTGCCGAGGAAGGCGTCCACCTGGCCGTCGCGCAGGCCGCCGTAGGTGATCGGCACCGAGAGGGTGTCGACCTTGGCCTGGTAGCCCAGGGCGTCGAGCAGGAAGCTGGCGACGCCGTTGGTCACGGCGATGTCGGTCCAGCCCGGATCGGCCAGTTTCACCGTGGCGCAGGCTTCGTCCTCGGCCCGCGCGGCCTGGCCGGCCAGCGCCATGGTGGTGGCCAGCAGCAATGCACTTAACTTGGTCATGCTCATCTCCCCTCGGCTTCTTCTGGTTTTGGTTATCAGGGTTTGGGATAGCGGGCGCGGCGCTCCAGGTCGTCCAGGTCGATGTGGTTGCGCATGTACTGCTGGCTGGCATCGACGAAGGGCTGGTGGTCCCAGCTGGTCAGCTTGCCGCGCTGCAAGGCGTCGGCGACGAAGCGCCGGCGGCGCTGGCTGGCCAGCACGCGGGCGGTGATCGCCGGGATGTCCCAACGCTGCCGGGCTTCGGCCAGGAAGGCGTCGAACAGCTCGCGGTGCGCCGCCGAGCCGGCCAGGTTCTCCAGCTCGCGCGGGTCGTTCTTCAGGTCATAGAGCAGGCAAGGGTCCTGTTCGGAGTAGACGAACTTGTAGTCGCCGCGGCGGATCATCATCAGCGGGCTGAGGGTGCCTTCGGCGGTGTACTCGCCGATCACCTCGTCGTGCCCGCCCTGGCCTTGCAGGTGCGGCAGCAGCGAACGGCCGTCCAGCTCCAGGTCCTGCGGCAGCTCGCCGCCGGCCAGTTCCACCAGGGTCGGCAGCAGGTCGAGGGTGGACACCGACTCGGCCACGTGGCGCGCCGCGAAGCGGCCCGGGGCGTGGATCAGCATGGGCACGCGGGCGGCCATCTCGAACCAGTGCATCTTGTACCAGAGGCCGCGCTCGCCAAGCATGTCGCCGTGGTCGCCGGAGAACACCACCAGGGTGTTCTCGGCCAGGTCGCATTCCTCCAGGGTCCTGAGCAGCGCGCCTATCTGCGCGTCGACGTAGCTGCAGGCGCCGAAGTAGGCGCGGCGGGCGTCGCGGATCTTCTCCGGCGGCAGCGGCTTGCCCCACAGGTCGATGACCTTGAGCAGGCGCTGGGAGTGCGGGTCCTGCTCGTGCTGCGCCAGTTCCACCGACGGCAGCGGGATGTCCTCGTCGCGGTACAGGTCCCAGTACTCGCGGGGGATGGTGTAGGGGTCGTGGGGGTGGGTCATGGAGACGGTCAGGCAGAACGGCTGCTCGGCGTGCTCGCGGACGTGGTCGTAGAGGTACTGGCGCGCCTTGAACACCACCTCGTCGTCGAAGTCCAGCTGGTTGGTGCGCACGCAGGGCCCGGCCTGCAGCACCGAGGACATGTTGTGGTACCAACTGGGGCGCACCTCCGGCTCGTCCCAGTTCACCGCCCAGCCGTAGTCGGCGGGGTAGATGTCGCTGGTCAGGCGCTCCTCATAGCCGTGCAGCTGGTCCGGGCCGCAGAAGTGCATCTTGCCCGACAGCGCCGTGCGGTAGCCCAGGCGGCGCAGGTGGTGGGCGTAGGTGGGGACGTCGGCGGCGAAGTCGGCGGCGTTGTCCCAGGCGCCGATCTTCGTCGGCAGCTGGCCGCTCACCAGGGTGAAGCGCGAGGGCGCGCACAGCGGGCTGTTGCAGTAGGCCGAGTCGAACACCACGGCTCGCTCGGCCAGGCGCATCAGGTTGGGCATGCGGATGGGCGAGGCGGCATCGTGGAGGGGCAGCAGCGGCGCGGCCATCTGGTCGGCCATGATGAAGAGAATGTTCGGGCGTGGCATGGCGGGACTTATCCTATGCACGGTTGTTATGGAATAGTGCGTGACAGCAGTGTCACGCCGCGCCGGCAGGGGGTAAACCGCATGGCCATACATGCTTCGGATAACACCAGCTTATGGGTGGCGCAACCATGAGCCTGCCCCTGGAACTGCTCCGCGTATTCGAGTGCGCCGCCCGCGAGCAGGGCTTCACCGCGGCCGCCGCCGAACTGGGCAGCAGCCAGCCGGCGGTGAGCCAGCAGATCAAGCGCCTGGAGAAGCTACTGGGCGTGCGTCTGTTCGACCGCGTGCACCGCGGCATCGTTCTGACGGAAAGCGGCCAGTTGCTGCTGCGCCACGTGCAGACCGGGCTGGCGGAGCTGGAGGCGGGCGTCGCCGCGGTCAGCGCCCGGCGCACCCAGGAGGTGCTGCAGGTGGCCACCGACTTCGCCTTCGCCGCCTACTGGCTGATGCCGCGCCTGCCGCGCTTCCGCCTGCGGCACCCGGAACTGGACGTCAGCCTGCTGAGCAGCGAGCGCAGCCCCAGCAGCCTGCGCAGCGACGTGGACGTGGCCATTGCCTTCGGCGACGGGCGCTTCAAGCATGGCGAGCCGTTGCTGCTGTTCGGCGAGGAAGTCTTCCCGGTGTGCAGCCCGCGCCTGCTCGGCGAGCGCCAGGCGCCGCTGCCCCTGGAGGAGCTGCAGCGCCTGCCATTGCTGCACCTGAAGCCCGAGGCCCACAGCCGCTGGTTCGACTGGCCGGGCCTGTTCCGCGCCCTGGAGCTGCCGCGCCCGCCGGAGGCTTCCGGGCTACGCTTCGACAACTACACGCTGCTGGTGCAGGCGGCAATCGCCGGCCAGGGCGTGGCCATCGGCTGGCGCCACCTGGTCGACGAACTGCTGGAGCAGGGGTTACTGTGCCGGCCCATCCGCGAGAGCGCGGCGTCGCGCTACGGCTATTACGCCGTGCTGCCCGAGCGCAAGCGCCGCGCCCGCCTGCTGCAGCCCTTCGTCGACTGGCTGCGCGCCGAACTGGAACAGGACGAATGAACGAGATCCACGGCTACCACGCCCACGTCTACTACGATGCCGACAGCCTGGAGCAGGCCCGCGAACTCTGCGAGGAGGCGGTGCGCCTGTTCGGCGTAAAGATGGGCCGCATGCACCAGCGCCCGGTCGGCCCGCACCCGGACTGGAGCTGCCAGCTGGCCTTCGGCAGCGAAGCCTTCGCCGCCGTGGTGCCTTGGCTGGCGCTGCACCGCGGCGGCCTGGTGGTGTTCATCCACCCGGACACCGGCGACGACCTGCGCGACCACCGCGACCACGCCATCTGGATGGGCGCCGTGCGGCCGCTGGACCTGTCGCAGTTCGGCTGAATTCGATAATGATTCTCGATTCGTTGTATGCTTGCCCGCTTTACCGGCGGCCCGCCCGCGGCGGGCCGGTATTCCAGGGTATCGCGGTCATCATGCGGCGTTTCGCCTCCTCCAGCCTCCTGCAGAGCTTCCAGGCGCACTATGCGGACCTGCTGCGCTTCCTCGCCCGCCGCCTGGGCGACAACCAGCGCGCCGCCGACGTGGCCCAGGACACCTGGCTGCGCCTGGCCGACCAGAACCCCGACACCGAGGTGCAGGACCCCCGCGCCTACCTGTTCCGCGTCGCCGGCAACCTGGCCATCGACAACCTGCGCCGCGAGGGCCGGCTGGCCGAGTTGCACGTCGAGGAAACGGCGGCCAACGAAGTCAGCGACCCCGGCGCCGGCCTGGAATCGCGCCTGCTCGCCCGCGAGGCCCTGGAACAGCTCGACGCCGCCCTCGACCGACTGCCGCCCAAGGCCCGCCAGGCACTGCTGATGAACCGCCTGGACGGCCTGACCCACGCGCAGATTGCCCGCCGCCTCGGCGTCTCCGAGAGCATGGTGGGCAAGTACATCGTCCAGGCCATGCGCCATTGCCGCGACCACCTGCTACAGCAGGAGGCGCAGCCATGAGCCGCATCGACCTGGAGAACCAGGCCCTCGACTGGCTGGTGGAACTGCACTCCGGCCGCGTCGAGGCCGGCCGCCGCCGCGAGTTCATCCAATGGCGCGCGCAGAGCCCGGAACACGAAAGTGCCGCGCGCAGCGCCGAAGCCCTGTGGGGCGCCTTGCCGGCCACCCGCGTGGCCCGCCGCCACCGCCTGCTGCGCCCGCGCCGCCTGGCTGTCGTGGCGGCGGCCGCTTGCGTCGCCGCGTTGGCCGTGGCGGCGGCCCTGCCCACGCCCGTGGCCGGGATTTACGCCGACTACGCCACCCGCACCGGCGAACGCCGGCTGGTCGAGCTGGCCGACGGCAGCCGCGTCTGGCTGAACAGTGCCAGCGCGCTTTCGGTGGACTTTTCCGCCAGCCGCCGGAGCCTGCGCCTGTACGGCGGCGAGGCGCTGTTCGAGGTGGCCAAGGACGCCCAGCGGCCCTTCGTGGTGCACGCGGGCGATGGCGAGGTGACCGCCGTGGGCACCCGCTTCGACGTCGACAGCCGCGGGCCGGGCGTACAGGTGGCGGTGACCGAGGGCGTGGTGCGAGTGGAGGCCGGCGGCAAACCGGCGGTGCGCCTGGCCGCCGGCGAGCGCCTGGCCTACCAGGCCGCCCCCGGCCCGGTGCAGCCGCTGGACCTGGACAGCGCCAGCGCCTGGCAGCGCGGCAAGCTGATCTTCAACCAGCGCCCGCTGGGCGAGGTGCTGGCGGAGCTGGAGCGTTACCTGCCGGGGCGCATCCTGCTGACCGACGAGGCGCTGCGCCGGCACAAGGTCAGCGGGGTGTTCGATTTGGATGATCCTGATGCGTTGCTGCAGACGTTGCAGCGGTTGCAGCCGGTGCGGGTGACGCGGTTGCCTTGGTTGGTGGTGGTCAGGCCGGTTTCTTCGTAGGGGTTGGAGAGCGCCCTCTCCCTAACCCTCTCCCTGAAGGGAGAGGGGACCGTTCGGAGCGTTTGGATATTACTGAGTCAGCCGGCAGCGCCGTTGGTGTCCGGCTGAAACCATTCCTCCTCTCGGCACGGACTAGCCCCCTCTCCCTTCAGGGAGAGGGCTGGGGAGAGGGTGCGGCGCCAAACCAACACACCGAAGCTGCCGGTAAGCGCTGTTCGCGAGCAAGCTCGCTCCTACAGCCGTCCCCTGCAAATGAAAATTTTTTCGATCCCCCACTGCAAGGTCAGCCCCCCGTTTCGTCGTAGGCATGAACGCGAAGAATTCCCAACAAACGCGCCCACGCCCACAAGAACGGAAACCACCGCATGCATCACCGCTTCTCCCCGCTGTACCGCGCCCTGGCCCTGGCCACCCTGCTCGGCGGCGCCAGCCCCCTGGCCCTGGCCGCCGGGGACCTCGAGCTGCACATCGCGCCGCGTAGCCTGGACAGCGCCCTGACGCAGTTCGCCGACCAGGCCGGCCTGCACCTGCTGTTCAACTCCGAGGACGTCCAGGGCCTGAAGAGCCCCGGCCTGGATGGCCGCTACAGCCGCGAGGAAGCGCTGGACAGGCTGCTTTCCGGCAGCGGCATGCGCTGGAGCTTCAGCGACGAGCGCACCGTCGTGCTGCAGCGCGAGAAGGCCGCCGGCGGCGAGCCACTGAGCATGGCGCCGACGCAGATCAGCGTGGCCGCGCGCACCCCCACCGACATCAGCTCCATCCCCGGCACCGTCTGGGTGGTCGACCAGGCCCAGCTGCGCGAACAGCTGGACACCGGCGTCAGCCTCAAGGAGGCCGTGGGCAAGCTGGTGCCCGGCCTCGACCTGGCCCCGGAGGGGCGCACCAACTACGGCCAGAACATGCGCGGGCGCAACGTGCTGGTGATGATCGACGGCGTCAGCCAGAACAGCTCCCGCGGCCTGTCGCGGCAGTTCGACAGCATCTCGCCGTTCAACGTCGAGCGCATCGAGGTGCTCTCCGGCGCCAGCGCCATCTACGGCGGCGGCGCCACCGGCGGCATCATCAACATCATCACCAGGAAGGGCGCGCCCGGCGGCGCCCGCTTCGAGAGCCAGCTCGGCGCCAGCAGCGGCTTCAACAACAGCGACGACCTCTCCACCCGCCTGGCCCAGTCGGTCAGCGGCGGCACCGATCGCCTGAGCGGCCGCCTCGGCGTCTCCGCCGAGAAGAACGAGGCCTTCTACGACGGCGCCGGCAACCAGATCTTCATCGACAACACCCAGACCGACCTGCAGTACAACCGCACCGTCGACGTCATGGGCAACCTCACCGCGCAGTTCACCGACGAGCAGAGCCTGGACCTGCTGGCCCAGTACTACGACTCGGGCAACGACGGCAGCACCGGCATCTACTTTCCGCACCTGAACTACAAGGCCCCGTCGGACCTGGACGACGCGCAGATCCGCAGCGGCATGGACACCGACCTGGAGCCGCAGACCCGCCGCCTGCTGCTCAACGCCAACTACCACCACGCCAACCTGCTGGACCAGGACCTCTACCTGCAGGTCTACTACCGCAAGGAAGACGACAACTTCTACCCCTTCCCCTACTACAACGCCGGCAAGCCGGCCGGGGTGAACGGGGTGTACTTCGCCGCCTCGCAGCAGAACTTCGAGGTCAGCGGCCTCAAGGGCCTGTTCAGCAAGCAGTGGGACGCCTTCAAGTTCACCTACGGCGTGGACCTGGACCACGAGCGCTTCAACGCCGAGCAGAAGACCTTCGACCAACTGGTCTCCTCGGAAAGCGGCGGCCTCGACCTGGGCACCGCCAGCAGCGCGCCGCGCTACCCCAGCTACGTGGTCGACGGCCTGTCGTTCTACGGCCAGCTGGACTGGAAGCTGACCGACGACCTGACCCTCTCCGGCGGCGCGCGGCACCAGAAGATGGACGTCGAGGTCGACGACTTCAAGGGCGTGCCCGGCGGCAGCAACGACTACCAGGTCAACCTGTTCAACCTCGGCGCCATCTACGACTTCCACAACGGCCACCAGCTGTGGGGCAACTACAGCGAGGGCTTCGACCTGCCCGACCCGGCCAAGTACTACGGCAAGCCCGGGCTGTCGGTGGACGACAACCCGCTGGCCGGGATCAAGAGCCGCCAGGTCGAGCTGGGCTGGCGCTACGCGGACATGAACTGGCAGGCGCAGACCGCGCTGTACTACATCTGGTCGGACAAGGTCATCACCACCGACCAGGCCACCCTGACCATCGACGTGGTCGACCAGAAGAGCCGCGACTTCGGCTTCGAGGGCGCGCTGACGCGCTACTTCGAGAACGGCTGGCAGGGCGGCACCACCCTGCACCTGGTGCGTTCCGAGGAAGAGGACGCCGACGGCGACTGGATCAAGCGCGACGCGCGCTACGCCTCGCTGTCCAAGGCCACCGCCTTCGTTGGCTGGAACGACGAGGTCAACAGCGCGCGGCTGCAGGCCAACCACGCCATGAGCCTGAAGGACGACGCCGACCACGAGATCGACGGCTACACCACCTTCGACCTGATGGGGGAACGCAAGACGGGGTTCGGCACCTTCAGCGCGGGCATCCAGAACCTGCTGGACCGCGAGTACAGCACCGTGTGGGGGCAGCGGGCGACACTGTTCTATTCGCCGACCTACGGGCCGGCCTACCTCTACGACTACCAGGGCCGCGGGCGTACCTTCACCCTGGGCTGGCGCATGGAGTACTGAGGGGGCTCAGGCCGCGCGGGAATCCTCGCGCGGCGCGTCCAGGTGGGTGTGCAGGCTCAGGGCGTGGTGCTGGAGGATTTCCCCCAGCAGCTGTTGCAGCGGCAGTTCCAGGTAGGCCTGCAGGCTTTCGGCGTCGGCCCAGCGGCCACGCAGGCGCCAGAAGTCGCTGGTGGTGGCCGGCAGCAGCACCTCGTAGGACTGGCAGCCGGGCACCTGGTGCGCGGCGCTGATCAGGCGGTCCAGCAGTTGCGCCAGCTCGGCCTCGTGGCCGGGGCGGGACTGGATCAGCAGGTGGTGTTCGAGCGGTTGGCGAATGGCCATGGGCGATTTCCTCCTGTCCCGGGCACTGGAATGGGGCTCGGCCCGGTTGTGCCAGAGTAGGGGCGGGGCCCTGGCCAGCGGTAGACGGATGCTGCCGGCTTCTTGCCCGATCCTGCGCCATCGCCGGCGCCTTGCCCGAAACGGCGGATTCCCCGGCCTGGCTGGCATGATGGGGGCTTCCCGTGGCGGCCAGCTTGTACGATCCTGCCGATTGCTTGCCCGATCCTCCAGCGCCCGTCGCCCTGTCACACTTCCCGCCCGGGCCCGGGCGTAAGCTGGACGCCGCCACTTTCGGAGGCCCCCGTATGTCGCAGCCCCACGACCCCGTCACCGCCAGTCGCCAGGAACTGGCCGATATCATCGAGCGCCACTGCAACAGCCTCTCCGGCGTCCACGACACCGCCATCGAGGCGCTGTCGCTGGCGCGCATGGACCAGCCCAGCGAAGGCCGCATGCCGACCCTGTACCGCCCGGCGCTGTGCGTCATCGCCCAGGGCAGCAAGGAAATCCGCGTCGGCCCGGAAATCTACCGCTACGACGAGCTCAACCTGCTGGTGGTCTCGGTGACCCTGCCGGTGTCCGGCCAGGTGGTCGACGCCTCGCCGGACAAGCCCTACCTGTCGCTGCGCCTGGACATCGACCCCGGCGAGCTGACCCGGCTGATCGCCGACGCCGGCCTGGCCGGCGCCACCCCGCGCCCGGCCAGCCGCGGCATCTACCTGCAACGCCTGGACACCACGGTGCTCGACGCCCTGCTGCGGCTGATGCGCCTGCTCGACAGCCCGCGCGACATCCCCATGCTGGCGCCGCTGTTCATCCGCGAGATTCTCTACCGCCTGCTGCGCGGGCCCCAGGGCCACCTGCTGCACGACCTGGCGATGACCGACAGCCAGACCCACCGCGTCACCCGCGCCATCGAATGGCTCAACCGCAACTACGACAAGGCCCTGCGCATCGACGACCTGGCCCGCGAGGTCAACCTCAGCGCCTCGACCCTGCACCACCGCTTCAAGGAAGTCACCGCGCTCAGCCCGCTGCAGTACCAGAAGCAGCTGCGCCTGCAGGAGGCGCGCCGGCTGATGCTCTCCGAGGGCCTGGAAGTGGCGGTGGCCGGCCACCGCGTGGGCTACGAGAGCCCCTCGCAGTTCAGCCGCGAATACAGCCGCCTGTTCGGCGCCCCGCCGCTGCGCGACCTGGCCAGCCTGCGCAACGCGCTGGGCGATACGGCGATGCCGGCCTGAACGGCGGAAAGCTCTTCGTAGGCGTGAGCTTGCTCGCGAACCGCAGAAACGTAGGGCGTATAACCGTTCGCGGTTATACGCCGCCTGACCTCGATCTACCCTCGCTCCATGGCGACCCGTTCGCGGCTTTCCGCCATGGCGATGGGTATCGCTCCGCTCGTCCCATCCTACGACGCTTCACGTAGGCGCTAGCTTGCTCGCGAACCCGGCCTGTCAGCGCGCCTTGCGCACGCCCTCGGCCAGCTCGCGGCACAGCCCCAGCACGCCTTCGACGGCGTCGGCGGAGCTTTGCGCGCTGGCGATCTTGTCCACCAGCGCCGAGCCCACCACCACGCCGTCGGCCAGGCGGGCGATGCTGGCGGCGTGTTCCGGGGTGCGGATGCCGAAGCCGATGGCCACCGGCAGCTCGGTGTGGCGGCGCAGGCGCGCCACGGCCTGCTCGACGTGCTCCAGGGTTGCCGCGCCGGCGCCGGTCACGCCGGCCACCGAGACGTAGTAGACGAAGCCCGAGCTGCCTTCCAGCACGGTGGGCAGGCGCTTGTCGTCGGTGGTCGGGGTGGTCAGGCGGATGAAGTCCAGCCCCGCGGCCTGGGCCGGCTGGCACAGGTCCTCGTTATGCTCCGGCGGCAGGTCGACGATGATCAGGCCGTCGACGCCGGCTTCCTTGGCATCGGCGATGAAACGCTCGACGCCGTAGTAGTGGATTGGGTTGAAGTAACCCATCAGCACCAGCGGGGTGCTGTCGTTGCCGGCGCGGAACTCGCGGACCATCTTCAGCGTCTTGGCCAGGTTCTGGCCGTTGCCCAGGGCGCGGATGTTGGCCAGCTGGATCGCCGGGCCGTCGGCCATGGGGTCGGTGAACGGCATGCCCAGCTCGATCACGTCGGCGCCGGCCTCGGGCAGGCCCTTGAGGATGTCCAGCGAGGTGGAGTAGCCCGGGTCGCCGGCGGTGATGAAGGTCACCAGGGCGGCGCGGTTCTGCTGTTTCAGTTCGGCGAAGCGGGTCTGCAGGCGGCTCATGCTTTCTGCTCCTGTTGCATGTGGTGCATGACGGTCTGCATGTCCTTGTCGCCACGACCGGACAGGTTCACCACCATGATGTGGTCCTTGGGCAGGTTCGGCGCGCGCTTGAACACCTCGGCCAGGGCGTGGGAGGACTCCAGCGCCGGGATGATGCCTTCCAGGCGGCAGCAGGTATGGAAGGCCTGCAGCGCCTCGTGGTCGGTGATCGAGGTGTACTCGACGCGGCCTATGTCGTGCAGCCAGGCGTGTTCAGGGCCGATGCCGGGGTAGTCCAGGCCGGCGGAGATGGAGTGGGCGTCGATGATCTGGCCGTCCTCGTCCTGCAGCAGGAAGGTGCGGTTGCCGTGCAGCACGCCGGGCACGCCGCCGTTCAGGCTGGCCGCGTGCTTGCCGGTCTCGATGCCGTGGCCGGCGGCTTCCACGCCGATGATCTTGACGCTGGCGTCATCCAGGAACGGGTGGAACAGGCCCATGGCGTTGGAGCCGCCGCCGATGCAGGCGACCAGGGAGTCGGGCAGGCGGCCTTCCTTCTCGGCCAGCTGCTCGCGGGTTTCCTTGCCGATCACCGCCTGGAAGTCGCGGACCATCGCCGGGTAGGGGTGCGGGCCGGCCACGGTGCCGATCAGGTAGAAGGTGTCGTGGACGTTGGTCACCCAGTCGCGCAGGGCTTCGTTCATGGCGTCCTTGAGGGTGCCGGTGCCGGCGGTGACCGGGATCACCTCGGCGCCCAGCAGGCGCATGCGGAAGACGTTGGCCTGCTGGCGGTCGATGTCGGTGGTGCCCATGTAGACCACGCACTTCATGCCGAAGCGCGCCGCCACGGTGGCGGTGGCCACGCCGTGCATGCCGGCGCCGGTCTCGGCGATGATGCGCTGCTTGCCCATGCGCTTGGCCAGGAGGATCTGGCCGATGCAGTTGTTGATCTTGTGCGCGCCGGTGTGGTTCAGCTCTTCGCGCTTGAGGTAGATCTTCGCCCCGCCGCAGTGCTCGGTCAGGCGCTCGGCGAAGTACAGCGGGCTCGGGCGGCCGACGTAGTCGCGCTGGAAGTAGGCCAGCTCCTTGAGGAATTCCGGGTCGTCCTTGGCCTTGTCGTACTCGCGGGCCAGGTCGTGGATCAGCGGCATCAGGGTCTCGGCGACGTACTGGCCGCCGAAGCTGCCGAACAGGCCCTTGGCGTCGGGACCGGTGCGCAATGTGGACATGGGAAGGTTCCTCTTGTGTCGGTAGGTAGGAGCGCCCCTGGGCGCGATCGCGGGCAGGGCCCGCTCCTACACCTCCAGGGAAGCACGGCTTTTCGTAGGATGGCGTTGAGCGAAGCGATACCCATCAGCGCAACCGCATGGGTTTCGCAAGCTCAACCCATCCTACGAAGAGCACCTCGGCGCAAGGCCGTTGCTCCTACGGAATGTGCCGAGGATACGACTGCCGGGCAGGCGGGAAAAGCGATAAGATCGCCCAGACATGTCAGGAAAACTCACAGGTTGAACGCCATGAGCCGCGACCTTCCCCCGCTCAACGCCCTGCGCGCCTTCGACGCCGTGGCCCGCCTTGGCGGCGTAGGCCAGGCGGCAGCCGAGCTGCACGTCACCCACGGCGCGGTGAGCCGGCAGCTGCGGCAACTGGAGGAAGACCTCGGCGTGGCCCTGCTGGCCAAGGACGGGCGCGGCGTAAAACTCACCGATGCCGGCCGCCGCCTGGGCGAGGCCAGCGGCGATGCCTTCGAGCGCTTGCGCCGCGTCTGCACCGAACTGCGCCAGGCCGGCGGCGAGGCGCCCTTCGTGCTCGGTTGCCCGGGCAGCCTGCTGGCCCGCTGGTTCATCCCGCGCCTGGACCGCCTCAACCGCGAGCTGCCGGAACTGCGCCTGCAACTGTCGGCCAGCGAGGGTGAGCAGGACCCGCGGCGCGGCGGCGTCGACGCCACCCTGCTGTTCGCCGAGCCGCCATGGCCGGCGGACATGCAGGTGTTCGAGCTGGCCGCCGAGCGCATCGGCCCGGTGCTCAGCCCACGCCACCCGCGCTTCGCCGAGTTGCAACGGGCCGCGCCCCGGGCGCTGCTGGGCGAGGCACTGCTGCACACCACCTCGCGGCCCCAGGCCTGGCCGCAGTGGGCGCTCGCCCAGGGCCTGGACACCGGCGCGCTGCGCCTGGGCCAGGGCTTCGAGCACCTGTACTACCTGCTGGAGGCGGCGGTGGCCGGCCTGGGCGTGGCCATCGCCCCCCAGGCGCTGGTGGCCGACGACCTCGCCGCGGGCCGCCTGGCCGCGCCCTGGGGCTTCGTCGAAACCGCCGCGCGCCTGGCGCTGTGGGCCCCGGCGCGACGCACCGACGCCCGCGCCGAACGCCTGGCCCGCTGGCTGCGGGGCGAGCTGGGCTGACCTGGCCGCGCCCTGGCGCGTGGCCATTGGCCGCTGGCGGCAATTTGCTGCACTTCCAGGGCTCGGCTAGTGTCCTACGAGGACATTCAGCACTGTGCGCCGCCAGGCGCGCCAAGGAGCACCCGATGTCGAACCATCACACCTACAAGAAGATCGAGCTGGTCGGTTCCTCGCGCACCAGCATCGAGGACGCCATCAACAACGCCCTGGCCGAGGCCTCGAAGTCGTTGCGGGACCTGGAATGGTTCGAGGTGGTGGACACCCGCGGGCATATCGAGAACGGTGCGGTGGGGCATTACCAAGTGACGCTGAAGGTCGGCTTCAAGATCGCCGACAGCTGACCGGCATTCGCCGCCGGGCGCCCGCGGGCCGGGGCTCCGGGGGCTTGCATGGCCGCCGTGGCGCGGCCGTTCACACGGGCCCAGCGGGCCCTTCGTCCATTCGTTCAGCGAAGGAGCATCAGCCATGAAGAAAGTGTTGTTGGCCGCCGGCCTGCTGGCCTTGGCGGGAAGCGCCCTGGCCGCCGGCAAGCCGTGCGAGGAGCTCAAGGCCGAGATCGACGCCAAGCTCCAGGCCAAGGGCGTCTCGGGCTACACCCTGGAGATCGTCGACAAGGGCGCGGGCGGCGGGCGCCAGGTGGTCGGCACCTGCGAGGGCGGCAGCAAGGAGATCGTCTACTCGCGGCACTGAAGCCGCCGCGGGACCGCGAAGGGGCGCCATTGGCGCCCTTTCGTCGTTTGGCACTCTGTCGCCGCCGCGCTGTCTCTCGTTAGGATAGGGCGCCCCGTGGTGGGGCTGACGAGGGAATGCCATGACCGTGTGCAAGTTCGCCGTGCTGATGCTGGCCCTGGCCTGCGCGGGCGCCGCCCAGGCGAAGACCAAGCCGTGCGAGGAACTCAAGGCGGAGATCGAGACCAAGATCCAGTCCGCCGGGGTGACCGCCTACACCCTGGAGATAGTCACCAACGCCGAGGTGAAGGACCCCAGCATGGTGGTCGGCAGCTGCGAGGGCGGCACGCGCAAGATCATCTACCAGAAGAACGACGACTGAGCCGCCCGGCTCAGAACAGCCCGCAGTTCATCCGCCCCTGGAAGTCGGTCTTGGCCACCAGCCGGCCGCTGGCGTCGGTGAGCAGGGCCAGGGCCTTGCGCAGCTGCGGGCGCACTTCCAGGCGGTAGCGCTGGCCGGGGGCGAAGTTGTCGTAGGTCAGCCACACGCGGCAGGTGATCTGCGTGGTGTTGTCGCTCATCGCCAGCCCGCCGCCGCCTCCCCCGGGAATCTCGTACTGGTAGCGCACCTCCAGCTCGTGCTTGCCCGGCGGCACCTGGAAGAAGCGGCCGTCACGCAGCACCTGGTTGTCCAGGCGCTCGGCGAGCAGGGTGTTGGCCGGCTGGGTGTAGAGGTCGACCCAGGCCAGCTGCGGGTCGTGGGCCGGCAGCGGGCCGGCGCAGGCACACAGCAGGGCCGGCAGGAACAGCAGCGGAAGTTTGCGCATGGCGGTGTCGCTCGAAGCGGGGAATCCTTCCAGCATACCCCCTGGGCGGCGCCGCGGCGCGTGGCTCAGACCTTCTCGCAGCGCCCGGTGCGGCCGCGGGCGATTTCGTTGGCCTGGTCGTCGTAGAGCCGCGCCCAGGGGTAGAAGCCGATGCTGCCGGTCTCCAGGCGGTAGCGCTGGCCGGCGCCGAAGTCCTTGTACTTGAGGGTCAGCTGGCAGTCGCGCCACATCGCCTCGGAAACCGCGGCCTCGGAGCCGATGTTCTGCGGCTCGACCTGGAACTGGTAGCGCACGCGCAACTCGTGCTGGCCGGGGTCGACCTCGAAGTAGCGGGTGCTGTGCCAGGGCTTGTCGTCCACCTCCAGGGCCGAGAGGTCGCTCTGGCCGGTGGTGTCGAGGTCGATCCAGGCACGGTTGGGGTCGGGTTGCGGCAGGATCAGCGAGCAACCGCTCAGGACGAGCAGGCCGGTGGCGAGCAGCAGCGGGCGCATGGGTACACTCCAGGGCAGTCTTGTTGTGCGAGGCAGCGGCGGTGAGGGGCCTGTGCTAATGTGCCGCGCATGCCCGCCCGCCCGTGTATTGCGTTTCTCGACCGCCGATTGCCCCGCTGGGTTCCCTGCCTGGCCTTCTTCCTGCTGGGCGGTTGTTCCAGCGCCGGCTACTACGGCCAGCTGGGCAGCGGCCAGCTGCAGTTGCTGGCGGCCCGCGAACCGGTGGCCGAGGTGGTCGCCGACCCCGCCCGCGACGCCAGGCTGCGCCAGCGCCTGGCGTTGTCGCAGGAGGCCCGCGCCTTCGCCAGCGCCGAGCTGGCCTTGCCGAACAACCGCAGCTACCGCCTGTACAGCGATATCCGCAGGCCCTACGTGGTGTGGAACGTGTTCGCCGCGCCGGAACTGTCGCTGCAGCCGCTCACCCACTGCTTCCCCATCGCCGGCTGCGTGGCCTACCGCGGCTACTACGCCGAGGCCGGGGCAAAGGCCGAGGCGCAGCGCCTGAAGGTGCAGGGCTGGGACGTCTACGTCGGTGGCGTGGAGGCCTACTCCACCCTCGGCTGGTTCGACGACCCGATCATCAGCAGCATGCTGCGCTGGGACGACCAGCGCCTGGCCGAGACGCTGTTCCACGAGCTGGCCCACCAGCGCTTCTACCTGCCCGGCGATACCGCCTTCAACGAGTCCTATGCCAGCTTCGTCGAGCAGGAGGGCGGCCGCCGCTGGCGCGCCTTCCGCGGCCTGCCGCCGGAGCAGGCCAGCCGCGTGCGCCAGCGCGAAGGCTTCACCCGCCTGGTGCTGGACACCCGCGAGCGTCTGAAGGAACTCTATGCCCGCGACCTGCCCGAAGCCGACAAGCGCGCCGCCAAGGCCGCCGAATTCGAGCGCCTGCGCCGCGACTACCGCGTGCTGTGCCAGCGCGAATGGGCCGGCAAGTGCCCCTACGACGCCTGGGTGAACGGCCCGCTGAACAACGCCAAGCTGCTGCCCTTCGGCCTCTACGACCAGTGGGTGCCGGCCTTCGCCACCCTGCTGCGCCAGGTGGGCGGCAACTGGCCGGCGTTCTATGCGCGGGTCGAAAAGCTCGGCGCCCTGCCCGCGCAGCAGCGCCAGGCGGCCCTGGAGCGACTGAAAGCCGGCGAATTCGTCAGCCTGCGCTAATCTCACCCGTAGATAGTCGTTTTTTTGACTTTCCGCGGGCCCTCATGGCCCCCCTGCCCCGGGTCAACGGGCATGGAGGTGCGCCATGGGCTTCGCCCCCTGCACCTTGGCCTGCCTGTGCCTGCCGTTGCTGATGGCCTGCGCCGCCGAGAGCTACCAGGAGCAGTTGCACCAGGGCCAGCGGGAAGTGCTGGCCAACGCCCTGCCGGTGGCCGAGGTGCTGGCCGACCCCGGCACCGATGCGCGCACCCGGCGCCTGCTCGCCGCCGCCGTGGCCGCCCGCGACTTCGCCAGCCGCCGCCTGGACCTGCCGGACAACGCCAGCTACCGCCGCTACGCCGACCTGGGCCGGGACTACGCGGTGTGGAACCTGTTCGCCACCGACGAGTTCTCCCTGCGGCCGCGCGATCGCTGCTTTCCCCGCGCCGGCTGCGTCAGCTACCTGGGCTTCTACGATCCCCACGCCGCCCGCCGCGCGGCGGCCGAGCTGCAGCGCCAGGGCCTGGACACCTGCATAGGCGCGGCCGCGGCCTTCACCATCCCCGGGCGCGAGGACGCGCCCATCCTCAGCACCATGCTCGGCGACGAGGCGCACCAGGCCGAGCTGATCTTCCACGAGCTGGCCCACCAGCGCCTGTACCTGCCCGGCGACACCGCCTTCAACGAATCCCTGGCGGTCTTCGTGCAGCGCGAGGGGCTGCGCCAGTGGCTGGCTTCCCGCGGCCGACCGCTGCCGGCGGACACGGGGCCGCGGCAGCGCGAGGCGCTGGCGGCCCTGGTGCTGGCGACCCGGGCGCGGTTGCAGGCGCTCTACGCCAGCGGCCTGCCGCCGGAGGCCATGCGGACGCGCAAGGCCGCCGAGTTCGAGCGCCTGCGTAGCGAATACCGGCAGTTGGTGGTCCGGCGCTGGGGCGGCAAGGGTTTGTTCGACGGCTGGGTCGACGGGCCGCTGAACAACGCCACGCTGCTGCCCTTCGCGCTCTACGACCAGTGGGTGCCGGCCTTCGCCGCGCTGTACCGCCAGGTCGACGGCGACTGGCCGGCGTTCTACGCCCAGGCCGCAAGGCTCGGCGCCCTGCCCGCGGCGCAGCGCCAGGCGGCGTTGGAGCAGCTTGCGGATGGGCGGTTTCGGTGGTTGTGAAGCATGTCTCCCGTAGGCGCGGATTTATCCGCGATTTCGCCGGCAGGGCCGGCGCTGGGCCTATCGCGGACGGAGTCCGCTCCTACGCCATCCCCACCTGCGTAGTTTCCCTGTAGGAGCGCGCCCTGCGCGCGATTCGCGGGCAGGGCCCGCTCCTACGACCGTACCTCCCTGGAATTGTAGGAGCGAGCTTGCTCGCGAACCCTGTGGTTCCCGCGTTCGCGATAGTTCGTAGGGCGCATAACGCCTACGGCGTTATCCGCCATGATCGCGGACGGAGTCCGCTCCTACGCCATCCCCACCTGCGTAGCTTCCCTGTAGGAGCGCGCCCTGCGCGCGAAATCGCGGGCAGGGCCCGCTTACGACCGTGCTCGACCGTAGGGCGAATAACCGTTCGCGGTTATCCGCCGTTGGCCGGAACGCCGGTGCCCGACGGCCGCGGCGGATAACGCCGTAGGCGTTATGCGCCCTACGGGTTGGAAAGAGGCGGCGCAGCCTGCAAGACAGTTGCTCCTACAAGGGGCTCCGGGGTCAGTCCGCGGCATCCGGGGCGTGCAGCGGCAGGTCCAGCTGTACGCGGCGGCGCAGCCAGGGGCTGGGGCGGTAGCGCGGTTCGCCGTAGCAGGCCTGCAGGCCCTGGAGGATGGTGAGGATGCGCGCGGCGCCGTAGTGCTCGCCGAAGGCCAGCGGGCCGAAGGGGTAGCCCAGGGCCAGTTGCACCGCGCGGTCGAGGGTCAGCGGGGTGGCGATGCCGCGCTGGGCGATCTCGCAGCCCAGGTTGACGACGCTGGCGATCACCCGCTGGGTGACGAAGCCGGCGGAATCGTTGATCACCTCCACCGGCACGCCGTCGGCGCCCAGGGCCTGGCGCGCCTGGGCCTCCAGCTGCGGGTCGAGGGCCGGCTGGCGCATCAGCACGCGGCGCTTGTCGAGGTCGCCGAAGCTTTCCAGGGCCAGGCTGCGCTCCGGCGGCAGGCCGAGGGCGTCGATGCGGGTGCTGGCGTCCTCGCCCAGCGGGGTGACCAGGCAGATGGCCCGGGCCGAGGGCGCCTCGGCGCTCTCCAGCACCAGTCCGGCCTGGATCAGCAGCTGGCCGACGTGGTGGCGCAGTTCCGGGTCCTGGCTGTCGAGCCAGAACGGGCGGTCCAGCAGCACCGGTTCGGCTTGCGGCTCGGCCTCGCGGATCGGCTGGCCATCCTGGTAGCGGTAGAAGCCCTCGCCGCTCTTGCGCCCCAGCAGGCCGGCGGCCACCCGCTGCGCCGCCAGGGGCGAGGGCAGGTAGCGCGGGTCCTGGTAGAACTGCTGGTACAGCGATTCCATCACCGCCTGGGAAACGTCCAGCCCGGTCAGGTCGAACAGCTCGAAGGGGCCCATGCGGAAGCCCGCGCCGTCGCGCAGGATGCGGTCGATCTGCGCGGCGCTGGCGATGCCCTCGCCGAGGATGCGCAGGGCCTCGGTGCTGTAGGCGCGGCCGGCGTGGTTGACGATGAAGCCGGGGCTGTCCGGGCTCACCGCCGGGAAGTGCCCGGCCTGCTCGGCGAGACGTGAGAGGCGCGTCACCACCGCCTCGGCGGTGCGCTGGCCGCGCACCACCTCGACGATGCGCATCAGCGGCGCCGGGTTGAAGAAGTGGAAGCCGGCGACCCGCTCGGGGTGGCGGCAGCGCGCGGCGATGCGGGTGATCGACAGCGACGAGGTGTTGCTGGCCAGCACCGCGTCCTCGGCCACCCGCGCCTCCAGCTCGGCGAACAGCGCCTGCTTGGCGCCCAGGTCCTCGACTATGGCTTCGATCAGCAGGTCGCAGCCGGCCAGCTCGTCCAGGCCGTGGGCCGGGCGCAGGCGCTGCAGGGTGGCGGCCAGGGCATCGGCGTCGAGCCTGCCCTTGGCGGCGGCGCGTTCGAGCAGCTCGCGGTTGAACGCCAGGGCCTGCTGGATGCTCTCGGCGCGGCTGTCGTAGAGCTGCACCGGCACCCCGGCGCTGGCGAACAGCTGGGCGATGCCGCGGCCCATGGCACCGGCGCCGATCACGCCGATGCGCCGGAACACGGGAAGGTTGCTCTCTGGCATGGGCTGGTGGCCCCCGTCTGACTGGCTTGTCTTCACCTTAGTCGCTGGGGTCACGCCGTGGGGTTCCGTTGTTTTTCCAGGTCGCGCAGCTGGCGGCGGAGCATCTTGCCCACCGAGGTCTTGGGCAGCTCGTCGAGAATCTCGACGAAGCTCGGCACCTTGTAGCCGGTGAGGTGCTCGCGGCAGTGGGCGATGATGGCGGCGGCGTCCAGGGCCGGGTCGCGCAGGCTGACGAACAGTTTCACCGACTCGCCCTTGCGCAGGTCCGGCACGCCGATGGCGATGCACTCGCGCACGCCGGGGTGGCGCATCACCGCGTCCTCCACCTCGTTGGGGAAGACGTTGAAGCCCGACACCAGGATCATGTCCTTCTTGCGGTCGACGATCTTCAGCAGGCCGTTGGCGTCCTGCAGGGCGATGTCGCCGGTGCGCAGCCAGCCGTCGGCGTCCAGCACCTGGGCGGTCTCCTCCGGGCGCTGCCAGTAGCCGAGCATCACCTGCGGGCCGCGCAGGCACAGCTCGCCGGGCACCTCGGGCGGGCAGTCGTTGCCTTCCTCGTCGAGGATGCGCACCTGGGTATCGATCAGCGGCTGGCCGACGAAGCCTTCGCGGTAGGGCGTCAGCCGGGTGTTGGTGCACACCACGGGCGATGCCTCGGTCAGGCCGAAGCCCTCCAGCACCGGGGCGCCGGTGAGCGCCTGCCAGCGCCGGCCGACTTCCAGGTTCAGCGGCGCGCCGCCGCTGGTCACCCACTTCAGGTGGCTGAAGTCCAGGCTTTCGAAGGCCGGGTGGTTCATCAGCCCGACGAACAGGCTGTTCAGCCCGCTGAGCAGGCTGAAGGAGTAGCGGCGCATGGCCTCGATGATCTCGTCGAGGTTGCGGCCGTCGCGGATCACCACGGTGTGCAGGCCCATGGCCACGGAGCTCAGGCAGTTCGTGGAGAAGGCCATGATGTGGTACAGCGGCAGCGGCGCGATGCGCACGTCGGTGGCCGGGTCGAGCAGGCCCGGGCGCATGAACAGCTCCAGGGTCTGGATGACGTTGGCCAGCAGGTTGTAGTGGGTCAGCATGGCGCCCTTGGAGAGGCCGGTGGTGCCGCCGGTGTACTGCAGCAGGGCCAGGCGCTCCAGGCCCGGCTCGGCGTCCAGCGGCGGGGCCTCGGCGCCCAGGCGCAGGGCCTGCATGAAGCGGCTGGCGTCGGGTTCGTCGCAGGCGTACTGCGGGGCTTCCAGGTCCTCCGCCGAGGTCAGCAGCACCTGGCGCACCGCGCTCTCGCCCTGGACCTTGCGCAGCAGCGGCAGCAGGCGGTCGAGCAGCAGGATGGCCACGGCGCCCGAGTCGCGCAGCTGGTGGCTCAGCTCGCCGGCGGTGTACTGCGGGTTGGTGTTGACCAGCACCAGCCCGGCCTTGAGCGCGCCGAAGGCGGCGATGGGGTATTGCAGGGAATTGGGCAGCATCAGCGCCAGGCGCTCGCCGGGCTGCAGGCCGGCGCAGTGGCGCAGGTAGCGGGCGAAGGCGTCGGCCTGGCGTTCCAGCCCGGCGAAGTCCAGGCTGCCGCCGGCGCAGGAGAAGGCCGGGCGCCCGGGGTGTTCGCGGCTGGCGTCGCGCAGCAGGTCGTGGACGTTGCGGTAACCGCGCGCGGCGAATTGCGCGGCGACATGACTTTCGGCAGTGACGGGCATCGGCGCCCTCCATCAGTGAATTGTTGTTCTGCTCTGCGAAACATGATGTCGAAATCGATGGTATGCGATAGCCTTTGGGCATGCAATGGCGTGCCGCCCCTGCTGTCCGCGGCATGCCGATCTGCTATCGTTCGCCCGCGCCGGACGCCGCTCCGGCCCCCATTTCCCGATGCCGAGGCAGCATGAGCGACGATTTCGAAGACTCCAGCGCACCCAAGGACCGCAAGTTCGTCGAGGCCCTGGCCCGCGGCCTGGACGTGCTGCGCGCCTTCACCCACGGCTCGGTGGTGCTGGGCAACCAGGAGATCGCGCGGATCACCGGGCTGCCCAAGCCGACCGTGTCGCGCATGACGTACACGCTGACCAGGCTCGGCTACCTCAGCTACTCGCAGCAGCACGAGAAGTACCAGCTGGATTCCGGCGTGCTCGCCCTGGGCTACGCCTACGTGTCGAACCTGCGCGTGCGCCAGCTGGCCAAGCCGTACATGGAGGCCTTCGCCCGCCGCACCAACACCACCGTGGGCCTGACCTGCCGCGACTGGCTGTCGATGATCTACGTGGAGAACTGCCGCCCGCCGGAAGCCACCTCCCTGCGCATGGACGCCGGCGTGCGCCTGCCGCTGGCCACCACCGCCGCCGGCCGCGCCTACCTGGCGGCGACCCCGGAGCAGGAGCGCGAGCACCTGCTGCAGGCGCTGGAAGCCCGCCACGAGGGCGACTGGGCGACGCTGCGCACGTCCCTGGAGCACTCCTTCGAGGAATACCGCGAGCACGGCTTCTGCCTCTCCCTCGGCGACTGGGACCGCAACGTGCGCGCCGCTGGCGTGCCGCTGCGCCTGGCCGACGGCGGGCTGATGGCGCTGACCTGCGGCGCGCCCTCGTTCCAGCTCAGCGAGGAGACGCTCAAGGGCACCCTGGCCCACGAGCTGGAGATGCTGGCGCGGGATATCGAGAGCCTCGGCGCCTGATTCGCTTCGTGAGCATGTCGTAGGGCGTATAACGCGGAGCGTTATACGCCGCCTGGCCAGGGTTTCAGGGCGTTGCGAGTTCGACCTCGGCGTCGGCCTTCAGGCGCGGTGTAGCGGCGTATAACCGCGAACGGTTATACGCCCTACGTCACTTCGTGAGCACGCCGCTTCCCCCACCCCAACCCTCTCCTGGAGGGTTGGGGTGGGGGGCCGTAGGCCTACCTCAGGCCACCTCCATCAACCCCGCATAGGCCTTCAGGTGATGGTCGTCGTCGCCCAGCTGGTGGCCGAGCATCACCAGGCGCTTGGCGTGGTGCGCCAGCACGTACTCCCAGGTCATGCCGATGCCGCCGTGCAGCTGGATCGCCTGTTCGGCGATGTAGCGCCCGGCGCGGGTGACGATGAACTTGGCCGCCGCCAGGGTGCGGCTGCGCTCGGCGCCGTCTTCCTGGTCGGCCACGCAGGCGGCGAGGATGGCCATGGACGTGGCCTGTTCCAGCTCGCTGCGCATGTCCACCATGCGGTGCTGCAGCACCTGGAACTTGCCGATGGGCACGCCGAACTGCTTGCGCGTCTTCAGGTAGTCGAGGGTCAGGGCGCAGGCTTCCTGCATGCTGCCCAGGGCCTCGGCGCACTGCGCGGCGATGGCGCGGCCCTGCTGGTAGCGCAGCGCCGGCAAGGCTTCGCCGGGCGTGCCGACGGCTTCGGCGACGGCGCCGTCGAGGAACAGCTCGCAGGCCTTCTGCCCGTCGAGTGTCGGGTAGGCGCGGCGCTGCACGCCGCTCTGCTGCGGGTCGAGCAGGAACAGGCCGATGCCCGCCTCGTCCCGCGCGTTGCCCGAGACCCGCGCCGAGACCAGCAGCGCCGTGGCGCTCTGCCCGCCGATCACCACGGCCTTGCGGCCGCCGAGCTTCCAGCCGTCGCCGGCCTTTTCCGCGCGGGTCTGCACGTCGTGCAGCTGGTAGTGGCTCTGCGGCTCTTCCAGGGCCACGGCCAACTGCGCCTCGGCGCTGGCGATGCGCGGCAGCCAGCTTGCCTTCTGCGCCTCGCTGCCCAGCTGGGCGAGCAGCCCGCCGGCGTGCACCACCGATTGCAGGTAGGGCTCCAGGCACAGGCCGCGGCCCAGTTCGGTGAGCACCAGCATGCTGTCCACGCCGCCGCCGAAGCCGCCGTAGGCCTCGGGCAGCGACACCGAGGTCAGCCCCAGTTCGCCCAGCTGGCGCCAGAACCCGGCGCTGTAGCCCGGCTCGCTGGCGGCGAAGCCCTCGCGCTTGTCGAAGGCGTATTCGTCGCGCACCAGGCGCGCCGCGGTGTCCTGCAGCATCTGCTGCTCTTCGCTGAGTTTGAAGTCCATGCTCACGCCCTCACAGCTCGAGAATCATCTTCGAGACGATGTTCTTCTGGATTTCGTTGGAGCCGCCGAAGATCGACAGCTTGCGCAGGTTGAAGTACTGGCTGGCCGGCGCCGCCGCGTAGTCGGCGTGCAGCGGCTCGGCGCCCAGCTCGAACTCTTCCTCGATGAAGGGCAGCGCGTAGGGGCCGATGACCTTGCGCAGCAGGTGGCTGATGGCCTGGCGGATCTCGGTGCCCTTGACCTTGAGGATCGAGCTTTCCGCCCCCGGCACGCCGCCTTCGCGGGCCGCGGCGAGGATGCGCAGGGTGCTCATCTCGATGGCCATCAGCTGCATCTCCACCTCGGCCACCTGGGCGCGGAACAGCGGGTCTTCCAGCATCGGCTTGCCGTCGCATAGCTCGCGGCTGGCCACGCGTTTCAGGTGTGCCAGCACCGCCTTGGATGCGCCTATGCCGGCCAGGCCGGTGCGCTCGTAGGTGAGCAGGTACTTGGCGCAGGTCCAGCCTTCGTTCTCGCGGCCCACCAGGTTCTGCACCGGCACTTTCACGTTGTCGAAGAAGACTTCGTTGACCTCGTGCTCGCCGTCCAGGGTGATGATCGGCCGCACGGTGATGCCCGGCGACTGCATGTCGATCAGCAGGAAGCTGATGCCGCGCTGCTGCTGGGCTTCCGGGTCGGTACGCACCAGGCAGAAGATCCAGTCGGCATGCTGGCCGAGGGTGGTCCAGGTCTTCTGGCCGTTGACGATGTAGTGGTCGCCCTCGCGCACCGCGCGGGTCTTGAGGCTGGCCAGGTCGGAGCCGGCGCCCGGCTCGGAATAGCCCTGGCACCACCAGTCGGTGCCGTCGAGGATGCGCGGCAGGTAGTGGGCCTGCTGCTCGGGCGTGCCGAATTTGATGATCACCGGGGCCACCATGTTCACGCCGAAGGGGATGGTGCGCGGCGCGCCGAAGGCGGCGCATTCCTCCTCGAAGATGTGCTTCTGCACGGCATTCCAGCCGGTGCCGCCGAACTCCACCGGCCAGTGGGTGGCGTACCAGCCCTGTTCGCTGAGCAGGCGCTGCCAGCGCTGGTGGTCCTGCTTGGCCAGGTGCTTGCCCAGGCGCACCTTGCTGGCGATGTCCGCGGGCAGCTTGGCGCGCAGGAAGGCGCGCACCTCGTCGCGGAAGGCCAGTTCGTCGGGGGTGAAGTGGATGTCCATGGCGGGTCCTCAGAGGTCGGCGAAGCGGCGGCCTTCGGCCACCAGGCGTTCGAGCAGGGGGCCGGCTCCCACCAGGCGCCGAAGCGCTGGTGGAACTCGCGGATGCGTTGCAGTACCTGGTCCAGCCCCAGGCTGTCGGCGTGGAACAGCGGGCCGCCGCGCCAGGCCGGGAAGCCGTAGCCGTTGAGGAAGATCAGGTCGATGTCGCTGGCGCGCTGGGCGATGCCCTCGTCGAGGATGCGCGCGGCCTCGTTGACCAGGGCGAAGATGCAGCGCTCGACGATGTGTTCGGCGCTCACCGGCTGGCGGGCGATGCCGCGCGCGGCGGCGGCCTGCTCCAGCATGGCCGGCAGCGCCGGGTTGTCCTGCGGGGTGCGCGAGCCTTGCGGGTAGAGGTAGAAGCCGGCGCCGCTCTTCTGCCCGAGCATGCCGGCGGCGTACAGGTGGTCGAGCACCGTGGGCAGGGTCTGCCCGGGCTTCAGGCCGGGGCGCTGGCGCTCGCGGATGGCGTGGCTGATGTCCAGCCCGGAGAGGTCGCGCACCGCCAGCGGGCCCATGGCCATGCCGAAGTCGCGCAGGGCACTGTCCACCTGCGCCGGGCTGGCGCCCTCTTCCAGCAGGAACTCGGCCTGGCGGCCGTACTGGAAGATCATGCGGTTGCCGACGAAGCCGTCGCACACGCCCACCGCCACCGCGACCTTCTTCAGCCGCTTGCCCAGCTGCATGGCGCTGGCCAGCACTTCGGCGCCGGTCTCGCGGCCGCGCACCACTTCCAGCAGGCGCATGACGTTGGCCGGGCTGAAGAAGTGCAGGCCGACCACGTCCTGCGGGCGCCGGGTGAAGGCGGCGATGGCGTCGAGGTCCAGCGACGAGGTGTTGCTGGCGAGGATGGCGCCGGGCTTGCACACGGCGTCCAGGCGTTCGAACACCTGGCGCTTCACTTCCAGGCTTTCGAATACCGCTTCGATCACCAGGTCCACGTCGGCGAGCGCGGCGTAGTCGAGCACGCCCTGGATCAGGCCCAGGCGCTTCTCCATGGCTTCGACGGTGAGGCTGCCGCGCTCGACGCTGGCCTGGCAGGTGGCGCGGGCGCGCTGCAGGGCGCGGTCGAGGGCGGCGCCGTCGACTTCCAGCAGCTTCACCGGGATGCCGACGTTGGCGAAGCACAGGGCGATGCCCACGCCCATGGTGCCGCCGCCGATCACCGCGGCGGTGCGCACTTCGCGCACCGGGGTGTCGGTGGGCAGGCCGGCGATCTTCGCCGCTTCGCGCTCGGCGAAGAAGGCGTGGATGAGGGCGGCGCGCTGGGGCGACGCCAGGCATTCCTGGAACAGCTCGCGCTCACGCTTCAGGCCCTCGGCCAGGGGCAGGCGGGTGGCGGCCTCCACCGCGGCGACGCAGCGCAGCGGGGAGAACAGGCCGGGCGTGCGCTTCTGCACCTCGGCGTGCCTGGCGGCGATCAGCGCGGCGTCGCCTTCCACCTGGCGCTCGCCGGTGCGGCGCGGGCCTCGGCCTTCGTCGAGCAGGCGGCGGGCATAGGCCAGGCCGGCCTCGGCCAGGTCGCCTTCGACGATCGCATCGAGGATGCCGTATTCCAGGGCCTGCGGGGCCTTGACCGGGTTGCCGGAGACGATCATGTCCAGCGCCCGCCCCACGCCGACCAGGCGCGGCAGGCGCTGGGTGCCGCCGGCGCCGGGCAGCAGGCCGATCTTCACTTCCGGCAGGCCGACCTGGGCGTCGGCCCGGGCGATGCGGTAGTGGCAGGCCAGCGCCACTTCCAGGCCACCGCCCAAAGCCGTGCCGTGGATCACCGTCACGCTGGGCTTGGCGGACACCTCGATGGCCTCGACCACCTCGGGCAGCGAGGGCGCCTGCGGCGGCTTGCCGAACTCCTTGATGTCGGCCCCGGCCATGAAGGTGCGCCCTGCGCAGACCAGCACCACCGCCCGCACCGCGGCATCCGCCTCTGCCTCGCGCAAGGCCCGCAGCAACCCGGCGCGCACGGCCAGGCCCAGGGCGTTGACCGGGGGATTGTCGACCTTGATCAGGGCCACGTCGCCATGACGTTCGACCTGCACTACCTCGGACATGCTCAGCGTCTCCGTTGTAATTGTGGTTTTTAACGGAATTATGTTTCGCTGTGCAGAATATAAAGATCACTGGGGGTTGTCGAGGGGGCTTTTGTGGGGGCGAGCTTGCTCGCGAACGGTGCCTCCCGGCTGCTTCGGCGCCATGGCTTGACTCCGTTCCCTCTCCCTAACCCTCTCCCTGAAGGGAGAGGGGACCGTTCGGTGTGCGCTGATGTTTCGGCGTTAGCCGGCTTGTACCGAGCACCCGGCTAACACCAAATCCTTTCTCGGCACGGACAAGCCCCCTCTCCCTTCAGGGAGAGGGCTGGGGAGAGGGCGCTCTTCGGACAAACACCATAGGCCCGCCTGGAAATCCGTTCGCGAGCAAGCTCGCTCCCACGAAAGCGGCGGGCGAAGCGCAGGCAAAAAAAGACCGCTCTCCCCTGCCTGAATCTGGAAAAGCGGTCTGTTAAGCGAAAAAGAAGTCGTGGAAAGGTCGTTATAGGCCCCCGCCGTTGCAGCTTGTTTACAGGCAAGAAAAAAGCCGCGCCCTTGTGGGGCGCGGCTTCTTCGGTAGCGGCTGCGGTCGGCGATCAGAACGCCGGAACCACAGCACCCTTGTACTTCTCCAGGATGAACTGCTTCACCTCGGGGCTGTGCAGGGCGGCGGCCAGTTTCTTCATGGCGTCGCTGTCCTTGTTGTCCGGGCGGGCGACCAGGATGTTCACGTAGGGCGAGTCGGAACCCTCGATGGCCAGGGCGTCCTTGGTCGGGTTCAGCTTGGCTTCCAGGGCGTAGTTGGTGTTGATCAGGGCCAGGTCGACCTGGTTCAGCACGCGCGGCAGGGTCGCGGCTTCCAGTTCACGCACCTTGATGTTCTTCGGGTTGTCGGTGATGTCCTTCGGGGTGGCGGTGATGCTCTTCTCGTCCTTGAGCTTGATCAGGCCGGTCTTGGCCAGCAGCAGCAGGGCGCGGCCGCCGTTGGTGGCGTCGTTGGGGATCACCACGGTGGCGCCGGAGGGCAGCTCGTCGAGCTTCTTGTACTTGCTGGAGTAGGCGCCCAGCGGCTCGATGTGCACGCCGGTCACGGCCACCAGGCTGGTGCCCTTGGACTTGTTGAACTCGTCCAGGTACGGCTGGTGCTGGAAGAAGTTGGCGTCCAGGCGCTTCTCGGCGACCTGGGTGTTGGGCTGCACGTAGTCGGTGAATTCCTTGACCTTCAGCTCCACCCCTTCCTTGGCCAGGATGGGTTTGACGAAGTTGAGGATTTCCGCGTGCGGCACCGGGGTGGCGGCCACGCTGAGGGTTTCGGCCGCGTGGGCGCCAGTGATCGACAGCGCCGCGGTGGCGGCGAAGGCGGCAAGCAGTTTCTTCATGGATCGCTCCTTTTGGGATTTTCCTGTGGCCCGCGGGCCTTGTGGTTATTTGCGCGAGAAGTGGACCACCAGCTTGTCGCCGACGGTCTGCAGGATCTGCACCAGCACCAGCAGCATGATCACGGTGACCACCATGACGTCGGTCTGGAAGCGCTGGTAGCCGAAGCGGATGGCCAGGTCGCCGAGGCCGCCGGCGCCGACCACGCCGGCCATCGCGGTGTAGGACACCAGGGTGATGGCGGTGACCGTGACGGCGGCGATGATGCCCGGGCGGGCCTCCGGCAGCAGGGCGTTCCAGATGATCTGCCGGGTGCTGGCGCCCATGGCCTGGGTGGCCTCGATGATGCCCTTGTCCACCTCGCGCAGGGCGGTTTCCACCAGGCGCGCGAAGAACGGCGTGGCGCCCACCACCAGCGGCGGGATGGCCCCGGCGACGCCCAGGGAGGTGCCGGTGACCAGCACGGTGAAGGGGATCATCACGATCAGCAGGATGATGAACGGCAGCGAGCGCAGCACGTTGACCACGAAGGACAGCAGGGCGTAGACCGCGCGGTTCTGGAACATCTGCCTGGGCCCGGTGAGGAACAGCAGCACGCCCAGGGGCAGGCCTAGGATGACGGTGAACAGCAGCGAGCCGCCGAGCATCCAGAAGGTGTCGATGCTGGCCTGGAGGATCTCCGACCAGTCGATATTGATAAAGAAGTCGCTCATGCGCGCAGCACCTCCACGTGCACCTCGGCGGCGTTCAACTGGGCCATCGCCGCCTCCATGTCACCGCCCACCAGGGCCAGGGTCAGCTGGCCGTAGGGCTGGTCCTTGATGCGGTCGATGCGCCCGGCGAGGATGCTGTAGTCCACCCCGGTCTGCCGCGCCACGGTGCCCAGCAGCGGGGCGTAGGTGGCCTCGCCGCGGAAGGTCAGGCGCAGGATGCGCCCGGGCACGTGGGCGAAGTCGTCGTGCCGCTCGCCCTCGTCCACGCGCTCGGCCTCGAAGACGAAGCGGCGGGTGGTTTCGTGCTGCGGGTGGAGGAACACGTCGGCCACCTCGCCCTGCTCGACGATGCGCCCGGCGTCCATCACCGCCACGCGGTCGCAGACGCGGCGGATCACGTCCATCTCGTGGGTGATCAGCACGATGGTCAGGTTCAGCTCGCGGTTGATTTCCGCCAGCAGCTGCAGGACCTGGCCGGTGGTCTGCGGGTCTAGGGCGCTGGTGGCCTCGTCGCAGAGCAGCAGCTTGGGCCCGCAGGCCAGGGCGCGGGCGATGCCGACGCGCTGCTTCTGGCCGCCGGAAAGCTGCGCCGGGTACTTGCGGGCGTGGTCCTGCAGGCCCACGCGCTTGAGCAGTTCGTCCACCCGCGCGGCGATCTGCGCGGCACTGAAGGTGCCGGCCAGCTTCATCGGCATGGCGATGTTCTCGGCCACGGTCCTGGAGGCCAGCAGGTTGAAGTGCTGGAAGATCATCCCGACGCGCTGGCGGAAGCGCCGCAGGCCGTCGGCGTCGAGGGCGGTGACGTCCTCGCCGTCGATGACGATGCGCCCGCCGCTGGGCTCTTCCAGGCGGTTGATCAGGCGCAGCAGGGTGCTCTTGCCGGCCCCGGAGTGGCCGATCAGGCCGAACACCTGGCCGGCGCCGATGCTCAGGCTCGTCGGCTGCAGGGCCGGGATGTCGCGGCCGGCGACGCGGTAGGTCTTGTGGACGTCGTGGAATTCGATCACGTGGCGAACCTTGTGGGTACGGCGAAGTGTGGGAATGGCGCGCTCTGCCGGGGTGTCCTGGCAAACGAGCGTAGGCGCTCGGCAAAAACCGCGCATTTTACCCTGCTTTGCTATAGCCGATTAATCCTTGTTCGGATAAGGGCCGAGCGAAAGGGAATAAGACGGGCGGACGCGGTTTTCAGGGCTCGCACTTGACCGGGGCGGCGGCCTTGGGCTGGCCGATGTCCTTGACGTCGGCGGCCAGCGCCGGGGCGCGCGGCATCAGCGAGCGGGCGCGGGCCAGGGCGTTGCTGGCGCCGTTGACGTCGCCGGCCTGCAGGGCTTCGCGGCTGCGTTGCAGGTAGGCGTCGGCCAGGCGCTGGCGGCGTTCGGCCAGCTGCGCGGCGTCCTCGTGCTCCTGGCCCAGCTGCAGTTGCGCGGCTTCCAGCTGGCCGGCGGCCAGGCGGGCCTCGAAGCCGGAACCGCCCGGCGCCTGGCCGGGCAGGCTCTGGCAGGCGCTCAGCAGCAGGGCGAGGGAGAGGACGGAAAGCAGACGGAGGGCAAGGGACTTCATGCCAGTCATTCTCGATTGATCAAAAAATCGACAAATTCTACACCGTCCGCCGCGGCAGGACAAAACTCAGCAGGAACAGCGCCGCCGCGCTGACCACGATGGACGGCCCGGCCGGGGTGTCCTTGAACCAGGACAGCGCAAGCCCCGCGCACACCGCCACCAGGCCCACCAGGGTGGCGCCGGCGGCCATCTGCTCGGGGCTGCGGGCGTGGCGCTGGGCCGCGGCGGCGGGGATGATCAGCAGCGAGGTGATCAGCAGCACGCCGACGATCTTCATGGCCACGGCGATGACGATGGCGATCAGCAGCATCAGCGCCAGGCGGATGGCGGTGACCGGCAGGCCCTCGACCCGCGCCAGCTCCTCGTGCACGGTGATCGCCAGCAGCGGCCGCCACAGCCAGCAGATCAGCCCCAGCACCAGGGCGCTGCCGGCGACTATCCACAGCAGGTCGGTCTGGCTCACCGCCAGCAGGTCGCCGAACAGGTAGGCCATCAGGTCCACCCGAACTTCCTTCATGAAGCTCAGGGTCACCAGGCCCAGGGACAGGGTGCTGTGCGCGAGTATGCCCAGCAGGGTGTCGGCGGCCAGCGGCTGGCGCTGCTGCAGGGTCACCAGCAGCACGGCCAGCAGCACGCAGCCGACGGTCACCGCGAGGGTCGGGCTGACGTCCAGCAGGAAGCCCAGGGCCACGCCGAGCAGCGCGGCGTGGGACAGGGTGTCGCCGAAATAGGCCATGCGCCGCCAGACCACGAAGGAGCCCAGGGGGCCGGCGACCAGCGCCAGGGACAGCCCGGCCAGCAGCGCGTAGAGAAGGAAATCAGCCATGGTTGCAGTCGGGCCGTGCTTGTGGACCTGCCCTTGTAGAGGGCGCAGCTTGCCCTGGATGGCCAGGCCGGTGCGCTGCGGCACCACCTCGCCATGCAGGTCGTGGGAATGGTCGTGGTGGTGGTGGTAGACCGCCAGGCTGCGGGCGTCCTGGCCGAACAGCTCGACGAAGGCCGGGTCGCCGCTGACCTGCTCGGGGTGGCCGTGGCAGCACACGTGGCGGTTCAGGCAGACCACCTGGTCGGTGGTGCTCATCACCAGGTGCAGGTCGTGGGAGACCATCAGCACGCCGCAACCCAGGCGGTCGCGCAGGCGGGTGATCAGGCGGTACAGCTCGGCCTGGCCGGCCACGTCGACGCCCTGCACGGGCTCGTCCAGCACCAGCAGTTGCGGCTTGCGCAGCAGCGCCCGGGCCAGCAGCACGCGCTGCAGTTCGCCGCCGGAGACGGTCTGCAGCGGGCTGTCCAGTACGTGCGCGGCGCCCACTTCCTTGAGCGCGGCCAGGGCCTGCTCGCGGCCCACGCCCGGCACCAGACGCAGGAAGCGCAGCACCGAGAGCGGCAGGGTGGGGTCGACGTGGAGCTTCTGCGGCATGTAGCCGATGGTCAGCTTCGGCTGGCGCCACACCGTGCCGCTGTCGGGCCTGAGCAGGCCCAGCACGCTGCGCACCAGGGTGGTCTTGCCGGCGCCGTTGGGGCCGATCAGGGTGACGATCTCGCCGGCGGCGATGCTCAGGCTGACGTTCTGCAGCACCGCCTGGCCGGCATAGCGCACGCCCACCCCTTCGAGGCGGACCAGGGGCTGGCTCATCAGGCCTCCCGCTGCTTCGGCGCGCAGGCGGCGCAGAGCCCGACCACTTCGACGGTCTGCGTCTCCACCACGAAGCCGACGCCCTCGGCGCCGGCGACTATCGCCTGGCTGATGGCCGGCTGCTCCAGCTCGATGGCGGTGTGGCAGGCGCGGCAGATGAGGAACTGGCCCTCGTGGGCGTGCTCGGGGTTGTTGCAGCCGACGAAGGCGTTGAGCGAGGCGATGCGGTGCACCAGGCCGTTTTCCAGGAGGAAGTCCAGCGCCCGGTAGACGGTGGGTGGCGCGGCGCGGCGGCCGTCCGCCTCGCTGAGCACGGCGAGGATGTCGTAGGCGCCCAGCGGCTTGTGGCTCTGCCAGACCAGCTCCAGCACGCGCCGGCGCAGCTCGGTCAGGCGCACGCCCTGGCGCGCGCAGAGCGCGTCGGCCTCGGCCAGGGCGCCGGCCACGCAGTTGGCGTGGTCATGCGGGCGGCAGGCTAGCGGGGTGGTGGGCATCAACTTGTACATGCGGCGACGACGCTCGGGTACGGAGACGTTATTATATTACCCTTTACCTCCCTTCCCGTGTGAGTCCGCCGTGTCCCTGCGCCCTTCCGCCCTGTTCCTCGCCTGCTGCACCCTGCTCCTCAGCCTCGGCGCCAGCGCCGAGGTCAAGGTGCTGACCAGCATCAAGCCGCTGCAACTGATCGCCGCCGCCGTCCAGGACGGCGAAGGCAGCCCCGACGTGCTGCTGCCGCCCGGCGCCTCGCCGCACAGCTACGCCCTGCGCCCCTCGGACGTGCGCCGCCTGCGCGAGGCCCAGCTGTTCTACTGGATAGGCCCGGACATGGAGGTGTTCCTCGACAAGCCGCTGCAGGCCCGCCAGGCGCCCAGCGTGGCGGTGCAGGAACTGCCGGGCATGCACCTGCGCAAGTTCGTCAACTTCGAGAACATGGGCCACGCCGACTACGAGGACCATGATCACGACCACCGCCCCGGCACCGTGGACGCGCACCTCTGGCTGCTGCCGGCCAACGCCCAGGCCATCGCCGCGCGCATGGCCGAGGACCTGGCCATCGCCGACCCGCTCAACGCCGGGCGCTACCAGGCCAACCTCAAGGCCTTCGACGAGCGCATGGAGCAGCTCGACGCGCGCCTGAAGCAGCGCCTGGCGCCGCTGATGGGCAAGCCCTACTTCGTCTTCCATGAGGCCTTCGACTACTTCGAGGAAGCCTACGGCCTGCGCCACACCGGGGTCTTCGCCCTGTCCGCGGACGTGCAGCCGGGCGCCCGCCACGTCGCCGCCATGCGCGCGCAACTGCAGAAGGCCGGCCCGTCGTGCATCTTCAGCGAACCGCCGATCCGCCCGCGCCTGGCCGATACCCTCAGCGCCGGCCTGCCGGTGCAACTGGCCGAGCTGGACGACCTGGGCGTGGCGGTCAAGGTCGACGCCAACGGCTACGAAAAGCTGCTGGGCAACCTGGCCGACGAATTCGCCGGGTGCCTGGAGAAGCTCTGAATTGGTGTTTTGGTAGGTTGAGAGGGAATGGTGCCTCCCGGGGGCCATGGTGCTGAATCGGGTCCGTTCCCTCTCCCCAACCCTCTCCCTGAAGGGAGAGGGGGCCAGTCAGTCCGTGCCGAGAAGAGAACAGGCATCAGCCTGAAAATTTCGGCGTTGCCGGCTAACTCCTAACCTCCGACCCTGCCCAACGGTCCCCTCTCCCTTTAGGGAGAGGGTTAGGGAGAGGGCGCTCTTGCGCTCCTGGGCTCTTGCCCCACCCCAATCCCCTCTCTCGCCCCCGCTCACCTACACTTTCCCCCTGCGTCCCATCGCCTCATAGGCAAATACCTCTTCCGGGTACTAGAGTCTCCGACAGGACTAAATACACAATATGTAGTTTCGTGTATTTACTGGATAACTAGATATTGCGGTCTGCCCCAAGCCGGCCGCGCACCAACGGGAGGATCTTCAGCGGATGGCCAAGACCGATGCGCGCCCACAGGGCATGGACCAGGCGGCACTCGAACTGCAGCCGGCGTCCCAGGACATCTGGGACAGCAAGTACCGGCTCAAGCAGAAGGACGGCACGCCCATCGACGCCACCGTCGACGCGACCTGGCAGCGGGTGGCCCGCGCCCTGGCCGAGGTCGAGCCCGACGCCGCCACCCGCGAGCACTGGTACGAGCGCTTCCTCTGGGCCCTGCGCCACGGCGCCATCCCGGCCGGGCGGATCATCTCCAACGCCGGCGCCCAGGGGCACAAGCCGGCTACCTCGACCATCAACTGCACCGTCTCCGGGATCATCCACGACTCCATGGACGACATCCTGCAGAAAGTCCACGAGGCCGGGCTGACGCTCAAGGCCGGCTGCGGCATCGGCTACGAGTTCAGCACCCTGCGCCCGCGCGGCGCCTACGTCTCCGGCGCCGGCGCGCACACCAGCGGGCCGCTGTCGTTCATGGATATCTTCGACAAGATGTGCTTCACCGTGAGCTCCGCCGGCGGCCGCCGCGGCGCGCAGATGGGCACCTTCGACGTCGCCCACCCGGACGTGCGCGAGTTCATCCGCGCCAAGCGCGAGGACGGCCGGCTGCGCCAGTTCAACCTCAGCCTGCTGGTCACCGACGACTTCATGCAGGCGGTGCAGGCCGACGCCGACTGGCCGCTGGTGTTCCCGGTGCACCACAAGGAGGTCGACGAGGTCGACCTGGACGACCCGGCCCAGGTGCTCTGGCGCGACTGGCCGGTGCACGACGACTACCTGGTCGGCGACGACGGCCGCGTCGCCTGCCGCATCTACGGGCGCGTCAAGGCACGGCACCTGTGGGACATGATCATGGTGTCCACCTACGACTACGCCGAGCCGGGCTTCATCCTCATCGACCGCGTCAACGAACTGAACAACAACTGGTGGTGCGAGGCCATCCGCGCCACCAACCCCTGCGGCGAGCAGCCGCTGCCGCCCTACGGCTCCTGCCTGCTGGGTTCGGTGAACCTCACCGGCTTCGTCATCGACGCCTTCGGCGAGGAGCCGCATTTCGACTGGGAGCGCTACCGCGAGGTGGTGCGGGTGTTCACCCGCATGCTCGACAACGTGGTGGAGGTCAACGGCCTGCCGCTGGCCCAGCAGCGCGAGGAAATCCTCGGCAAGCGCCGCCACGGCATGGGCTTCCTCGGCCTGGGCTCGACGCTGACCATGCTCAAGCTGCGCTACGGCAGCCCCGAGGCCTGCGTGTTCACCGAGGAAGTGGCGCGCGAGATGGCCCTGGTGGGCTGGGAAGTGGCCCTCGACCTGGCCCTGGAGAAGGGCCCGGCGCCGGTGCTGGCGCAGGACTACGAAGTGACCGCGGAAATGCTGCGCAAGCGCCCGGAGATGGTCGCCGACGGCCTGAAAGTGGGCGACCGCGTGCCCGGCCGCGTCCTCCACTCCAAGTATTCGCGCTACATGCAGCGCATCGCCGAGCACGCCCCGCAGCTGGTCGAGGCCCTGGCCCGGCACGGCGCGCGCTTCACCCACCACAGCTCCATCGCGCCCACCGGCACCATCAGCCTGAGCCTGGCCAACAACGCCTCCAACGGCATCGAGCCGAGCTTCGCCCACCACTACTCGCGCAACCTGATCCGCGCCGGGCGCAAGACCAAGGAAAAGATCTCGGTGTTCAGCTACGAGCTGCTGGCCTACCGCGCCAAGGTCGACGCCAAGGCCGTGCCCGACGCCGAGGATGGCAAGCACCGCCTGCCGGAGTACTTCGTCACCGCCGACGACATCACCCCGCAGCAGCACGTGGACATCCAGGCGGCGGCGCAGAAGTGGATCGACTCGTCCATCTCCAAGACCGCCAACGTGCCCACCGACTACCCCTTCGAGCAGTTCAAGGACATCTACCTCTACGCCTGGCGCCAGGGCCTGAAGGGCTGCACCACCTTCCGCTTCAACCCGGCGGCGTTCCAGGGCGTGCTGGTCAAGGACGCCGACCTGGAGAAGACCCTCTACCGCTTCGAGCTGGAAGACGGCAGCACGGTGGAGCTCAAGGGCAACGAGGAAGTCGAGTACGACGGCGAGATACACAGCGCCGCGAACCTGTTCGACGCCTTGAAAGAAGGCTACTACGGCAAGTTCTGAGCCGCGGAGATCGCAGATGACAGTGAAAATCGCCCAGAAGATCAAGGGCTTCGAAGTGGTCGACGTGGCCGAGGAAAAGGCCCGCGCCGAAGCCGCGGCGGCGGCCGCCGTGGTGAAGATGGACGAAACCCTGCAGCGCCCAGAAATGCTGGTGGGCGCCACCTACAAGGTGAAGTCGCCGCTGTTCGAGCACGCGCTCTACGTGACCATCAACGACGTGGTGCTCAACCCGGGCACCCCCTACGAGCAGCGCCGGCCCTTCGAAATCTTCATCAACTCGAAGAACATGGACCACTTCCAGTGGATAGTCGCCCTCACCCGCATCATGTCGGCGGTGTTCCGCAAGGGCGGCGACTGCACCTTCCTGGTCGAGGAAATGAAGGCCGTGTTCGACCCGCGCGGCGGCTACCTCAAGCGCGGCGGCATCTACATGCCCTCCATCGTCGCCGAGATAGGCGCGGTGGTGGAGCGCCACCTGGTGGCCATCGGCCTGATGCAGGGCCCGGAGATCGACGAGGAACAACGCCTGTACCTGGCCGAAAAACGCGCAGCCTACGAAGCGGCCCAGGGCACCAACAAGGCCGAACCCGGCGAAGGCTTCCCCGCCGGCGCCCAGCTGTGCGGCAAGTGCAACACCATGGCGGTGGTACAGATGGACGGCTGCGCGACCTGCCTGAACTGCGGATATTCGAAATGTGGGTGAGCCGGAGTCTTTGCGAAGCATGCTTCGCCCGGCGAACGACCGGCCATGGATGGCCGGGCCGGGGTTGACCTTGGGCAGAGGAGTATCGACAGGGATGTCCACTCCGGCCTGGATCTTTACACCCGCATGCGTCGCGCTGAGAAACGACCGGATGGCCGTGCCGGGGCCGAACTAATCGCGGATAGAGTCCGCTCCTACGATCGTGCTTCCCTGGAGCCGTAGGAGCGGACTCTGTCCGCGATTGCCGCCGGCCACGTGTCCCCTCCGGTGGTGCGGTCGTAGGGCGGATAACGCCTCCGGCGTTATCCGCCGTTGCCATCGGGCACCGGCATTCCGGCCAACGGCGGATAACCGCGAACGGTTATTCGCCCTACGGTGCCACCCCACCCATGCCATACCCCTGTAGGAGCGGACCTTGTCCGCGATAGCCGGACGCCCCGGCGCGATTCGCGGATGAGATCCGCTCCTACTCGCCAGCCGCCTTATTGCGTTCGAAGAAGAAGCAAACGCCGATGATGAAACAGAACAACCCCACCATCGGCAAATCGAGTATCCATAACTGGAATGACGGGCGCCCATACATCAAGGCTCCGCCCACTATCACCAGCGCCACTGCCAGCCAGGTCCGGCTCGAACTTTTCCGCACGAAGCGGAACAACACCAACATCAGGACGATGGCGACGAACAGATGGATGAACTCGCTGAGCGTCATGTCGGGCGGGCTCGGGTGATCAGGGTTGATTGCAGGGTAGCCTGAGGACCGATACCGCCACTGACCCTGGCCGCCACACTCAGTATCCTGTCGCCGGAATGAAAGTTTCTCAGTCGAGAGCGCGCGTACTTTCTCACCGCTCCGCCTGCGGCAACTCCGGCGACCTTGTTGCCGAAGCCTACCAGGGCCCCGGCAATGCTGCTCAGGGTAAGGGCGACCTGGAGATTCTGCGTATTGAGGGCATCCGCCAGTTGCCGAGTCAGCGGTTCGGACAGGGCGACTTCAAGGCTGCATTCCCTGTTCTTGACCTGCATATAGTCGAAGACTTCCGTGACAAAGTCGGCGATATCCTGATTCAGCAGCGACGTAGAGGAATAACGCAGCAATCTCAGACGATTGCGCTCATGGGGCTGCAAACGGATGCGGGTCAGTGCGAAACAGATGCCTTGGCTGCTACAAACCGACTGTTGTTGCGTTTCCATACGGGGCCTCGTTCATAAAGGCATAAAAGGCCCTAGCAGAAAGGATTCGCGTGGCTTGGAATAGTCCTTGAGGCGCAAAGACGAAAGTCCTGACATGCATCCAAGCGCCTGGATATTCCGGGTCGTAATACTCCTACAAATTATCGTTCTCGTAACTGATCCTCATGTCCGGATCAGTTGCGTAAATCCACCAACGCTCCCGGCCCTACAACGCAAACGGCAAATGAATCTCCACCTGCTGCCGCTTCGCCAGGCGCCGCTCGAACTCGCCCGGATCGTGGATCAGCACGTCCTGGCCGGCGAAGGCCTCGGCGGCGATCAGGCGCGACAGCCAGAAGCGTACGCAGGCCACGCGCAGCATCTCCGGCCACAGCTCCGCCTCCAGGGCGGTGAACGGCCGGCGGCTGGCGTAGGCGGCCAGTAATGCACGGGCGCGGGGGCCGTCGAGTTCGCCGTCTTCGTGGGAGCACCAGTCGTTCAGGGTGATCGCCAGGTCGTAGAGCATCCAGCCCGAGCAGGCGTTGTAGAAGTCGATCACCCCGGCCAGGTGCGGGCCGTCGAACAGCACGTTGTCGCGGAACAGGTCGGCGTGCAGGTTGGCGCGCGGCAGCTCGGGCTGTTCGGCGAGCAGGCGGGCGATTTCCTCCAGGGCGTTCTCCAGCAGTTCGCGTGGGGCTGGGGCCAGATGCGAGGCGAGCTGCTCGCCCTGGTGCAGCATCCAGCTCAGGCCGCGGTCGCTGGGGCGCTCGATGATGCGCACGCGGGTGGCCAGGTGCAGGCGCGCCAGCAGGGCACCGACCTCGCCGCAATGGTGGGCGTTGGGCTGGCGCTCGTGGCGGCCGGGCAGGCGCGGCTGCAGCAGCGCCGGCTTGCCCTCCAGCTGGCGCAGGGCCTCGCCGGATTCGGTGCGCAGGGCGTAGGGCACTGGCAGGTCGGCCTCGTGGAGCACGTCCAGCAGTTCGACGAAGAACGGCAGGTCCTGCACCGGGCCGCGCTCGACCAGGGTCAGGACGAATTCGCCGCGTTCCAGGCTGACGAAGAAGTTGCTGTTCTCCGAGCCCTCGGGGATGCCGCGGAAGTCCTGGAGGCGCCCCAGTCCGTAGGGGGCGAGGAAGCCTTCCAGGGTGGAACGCTCAAGAGGGGTGAATACCGACATGCTCAGGCCTCGTGAGCGCCATGGGGTTGATGGGTTACCAGCTGAAGATCTGCCACTGCGGGATCAGCTTGTCCGGCTGGTCGGAACGGATGAAATTGCCATCGCTGCCGTCCTGGCGCACCAGGAAATACGGCTTGCCATGCTTGGGTGTGACCTTGATGGCGTAGAGGAAACCGTTGACCCGGTATTCCTGGATGGTCTTGTCGCCCTCCTGGCGGATGGTCACATCCGGTTCGGGCGTCGGCGCTTCCTCGTCCACCGCCATGGCGATCAGGGGGGATACGGCCAGCAGGGCGGCGAGCAACCAGCGTTTGCGACTGCGCATGATAACCTTGTTCCTTTGTCGATTCGGCTGGGGTCATTCTAGCCCCTGGCCTCCGGAAAAGGTTGATTCCACTCATGAGTCAAGCACCCCTCGTCCTCGTGGACGGCTCTTCCTACCTGTACCGCGCCTTCCATGCCCTGCCGCCGCTGACCACCTCCACCGGCATGCCCACCGGCGCGGTGAAGGGGGTGCTGAACATGCTCAAGAGCCTGCGCAAGCAGTACCCCGACAGCCCCTTCGCGGTGGTCTTCGATGCCAAGGGCCCGACCTTCCGCGACGAGCTGTTCGCCGAGTACAAGTCGCACCGCCCGCCGATGCCGGACGAGCTGCGGGTGCAGATCGAGCCGCTGCACGCGGCGGTGCGCGCGCTCGGGCTGCCGCTGCTGTGCGTGGAAGGGGTGGAGGCCGACGACGTGATCGGCACCCTGGCCCGCAGCAGCGCCGCGGCGCAGCGCCCGGTGGTGATCTCCACCGGCGACAAGGACATGGCCCAATTGGTCGACGGGCACATTACGCTGGTCAACACCATGACCGGTAGCACGCTGGACGTGGATGGCGTGAAAGAGAAATTCGGTGTCGGTCCTGAGCTGATCATCGACTACCTGGCGCTGATGGGCGACAAGGTCGACAACATCCCCGGCGTGCCCGGGGTCGGCGAGAAGACCGCGCTGGGCCTGCTCACCGGCGTCGGCGGCGGCCTCGACGTGCTCTATGCCAGCCTGGACAAGGTGCCCGAGCTGCCGATCCGCGGCGCCAAGGGCCTGCCGGCCAAGCTCGAGGAAAACCGCGAGCAGGCCTACCTGTCCTACCAGCTGGCCACCATCAAGACCGACGTCGCCCTGGACGTCGAGCTGGACGCGCTGCACCCGGGCGAGCCGGACCGCGAGGCGCTGATCGAGCTGTACCGCCAGCTGGAGTTCAAGAACTGGCTGGACGACCTGCTGCGCGAGGCCAAGGAGGCCGGCGAGAGTCCCGCCGAGGACGCCCCGGCGCAGGAATCGCGCTATGAAACGGTGCTGGAGCAGGCCGCTTTCGATGCCTGGCTGCAGAAGCTGCAGGCCGCCGAACTGGTCGCCTTCGACACCGAGACCACCAGCATCGACGCCCAGCAGGCGCAGCTGGTGGGCGTGTCCTTCGCCGTCGAGCCGGGCGAGGCGGCCTACGTGCCCCTGGCCCACAGCTACATGGGCGTGCCCCAGCAGCTGGACCGCGACGCCGTGCTGCGGGCCCTCAAGCCGCTGCTGGAAGACCCGGACAAGGCCAAGGTCGGCCAGCACGCCAAGTACGACATCAACGTCCTGGCCAACGCCAGCACGCCGATCGCCGTGCGGGGCGTGGCCTTCGACACCATGCTCGAGTCCTACGTGCTCAACTCCACCGCCACCCGCCACGACATGGACAGCCTGGCGCTGAAGTACCTGGGCCACAGCACCATCCGCTTCGAGGACATCGCCGGCAAGGGCGCCAAGCAGCTGACCTTCGACCAGATCGCCCTGGAGCAGGCCGGCCCCTACGCCGCCGAGGACGCCGACGTGACCCTGCGCCTGCACCACGCCCTGTGGGAGAAGCTGCAGGCCATCCCGTCGCTGGCCAGGGTATTGACCGAGATCGAGATGCCGCTGGTGCCGGTGCTGGCGCGCATCGAGCGCAACGGCGCGCTGGTAGACGCCAACCTCCTGGGGCTGCAGAGCCGCGAACTGGGAGAGAAAATGGTCGAACTGGAACGCAAGTCCTTCGAATTGGCCGGCGAGGAGTTCAACCTCGGCTCGCCCAAGCAGCTCGGCGCCATCCTCTACGAGAAGCTCGGCCTGCCGGTGCTGGCCAAGACCGCCACCGGCCAGCCGTCCACCGCCGAGAACGTGCTGGCCGACCTGGCCGAGCAGGACTACGAGCTGCCCAAGGTGATCATGCAGTACCGCTCCCTGAGCAAGCTCAAGAGCACCTACACCGACAAGCTGCCGGAACAGATCAACCCGCGCACCGGGCGCATCCACACCAGCTACCACCAGGCGGTGGCCGCCACCGGGCGGCTGTCCTCCACCGACCCGAACCTGCAGAACATCCCGATCCGCACCGCCGAGGGCCGGCGCATCCGCCAGGCCTTCGTCGCCCCCGCGGGCTGCCGGCTGCTGTCGGCCGACTACTCGCAGATCGAACTGCGCATCATGGCCCACCTGGCCCAGGACGAAGGCCTGCTGGATGCCTTCCGCCACGACCGCGACGTGCACCGCGCCACCGCCGCCGAGGTCTTCGGCCTGGCGCTGGAAGAAGTCACCCCCGAGCAGCGCCGCCGCGCCAAGGCCATCAACTTCGGCCTGATCTACGGCATGAGCGCCTTCGGCCTGGCCAAGCAGATCGGCGTCGAGCGCAAGGAGGCCCAGGCCTACATCGACCGCTATTTCGCCCGCTACCCCGGGGTGCTGGCCTACATGGAGCGCACCCGCGCCCAGGCCGCCGAGCAGGGCTACGTCGAGACCCTCTTCGGCCGCCGCCTGTACCTGCCGGAAATCGGCTCGAAGAACCAGGCCATGCGCAAGGCCGCCGAGCGCACCGCGATCAACGCGCCCATGCAGGGCACCGCGGCGGACATCATGAAGCGCGCCATGGTCGACGTGGATAACTGGCTGCAGGCCAGCGGCGTCGATGCCCGGGTCATCCTCCAGGTGCACGACGAACTGGTGCTGGAAGTGCGCGAGGGCCTGGTCGAGGAAGTCGCGGCGAAACTGCGGGAACTGATGGGGGCGGCGGCGCAGCTGGCGGTACCGCTCATCGTCGAAACCGGCAGCGGTTCGAACTGGGACCAAGCCCACTGACGAACGGTCGCAGGGCCCGTGCGGCGGGCCCTGCGGGGCGTCTCGGGAATCCCTGAAAAGGACCGGGGGAAATTTTTTTCATCCGCCACTGAACTTTCCCACCGCAGCCCGGGTCAGAACTCGTGAATGGCTGGAGAAGCCCTTCGATGCTCCTTTGCAGTGTTTAGTGTTGGCAGAATCCTGGACCCCGCCCTAGCGGTCCGGACTTAAACCCCGAACTTCCCCCTCCCCATACGAAGCTCGGGGTTTTTTTTGCCCGCGCGAAAGTGCCGGCGGCCTGCCGGCACCCCCTGCGGCGGGCCTTCAGGCCTGTTCGGCCGCTTCCTCGTCCCCTTCCGGCTGCAGGCCCAGCCAGGCCGCCAGGACCTGCTGCGCCTCCTCCACCCCTCGCGCTTGGGCGCCGAGAACAGCTGCACGCTGGCGACGTCGCCCCAGCCCTGCTGGATTTCGCGGCGCACCTTGAGCAGCGCGTTCTTCGCCGCGCCGAAGGCCAGTTTGTCGGCCTTGGTCAGCAGCACGTGGATCGGCAGCCGGCTGGCCTGGGCCCAGTCGAGCATCAGGCGGTCGAACTCGGTCAGCGGATGGCGGATGTCCATCATCAGCACCACCCCGGCCAGGCTCTCGCGGCTGCTCAGGTAGGCCTCCAGGTGCTGCTGCCAGTGCAGCTTCAGCGGGATCGGCACCTTGGCGTAGCCGTAGCCGGGCAGGTCGACCAGGCGGCGCTCGTCGTCCAGGCGGAAGAAGTTCAGCAGCTGGGTGCGCCCGGGGGTTTTCGAGGTTCGCGCCAGATTGGCATGGGTGAGTGCATTTAGCGCGCTAGACTTACCAGCGTTGGAACGGCCGGCGAAGGCGACTTCGCGGCCGCTGTCCTCCGGGCACTGCTCGACCTTGGCCGCGCTGATGAGGAAGGTTGCTTGCTGGCAAAGGCCGAGGATGGGGTTCTTGGCAGGTGTCTTGGGGGCATGGGGGGCTTCCGCGGCGGGGTGCGACTCGGTGTCGCGGGGGCCGGTCTCGTTTTCGAACAGGCAGGCGAAGTATATAATGCCGCGGATTTTGTGTGCGCTTTATCCCCCAGGGTCGGGCGCCACGGGAACGCGATAATCAACCGGCCGCGCAATAGAACGCGGACGTTCCCTCCCGATGAGGACGATCATGAAGAAACTGCTGTTCGCAGCCGTAGCCGCCGCGCTGGCTCCCGGCGTGCAGGCCGCGCAGGACCCGGAGGCGGTATTCAACCGGGCTTGCGGTGCCTGTCATGCTGGCCAGTTGCCAATGGCCCCGAAGAAGGGCGACGCCGCAGCCTGGAAACCGCGCCTGGACAAAGGCATGGATACGCTGGTGCAGCACGTCACCAACGGTTTCAACGCCATGCCCCCGCGTGGCCTGTGCACCGACTGCAGTGCCGAGGACTACAAGGCGATCATCCAGTGGATGTCCCAGTAACCCCAGCCTCTCTACTTTCACCTTTAGCCGTAATGGATTAGCTGATGAACAAAATAATCGTGAGTCTGCTCTTGACCCTGGGACTGACCGGTATGGCCCACGCCGAAGTCGGCGACGCCAAGGCCGGCCAGGCGAAGGCCGCCGTGTGCGGCGCCTGCCATGGTGCCGATGGCAACAGCATGGCGCCGAACTTCCCGAAACTGGCGGGCCAGGGGGACAAGTACCTGCTCAAACAGATGCATGACATCAAGGATGGCAAGCGTACCGTGCTGGAGATGACCGGCCTGCTGACCAACCTCAGCGACCAGGACCTGGCCGACATCGCCGCCTACTTCTCCAGCCAGAAGATGAGCGTCGGCGCCGCCGATCCCAAGCTGGTCGCCGCCGGCGAGGCCCTGTACCGCGGCGGCAAGCTGGCCGAGGGCATGCCCGCCTGCACCGGTTGCCACTCGCCCAACGGCGTGGGCAACGAGCCGGCCGCCTTCCCGCACCTGGGCGGCCAGCACGCGGCCTACGTGGCCAAGCAGCTGACCAACTTCCGCGAAGGCGACCGCACCAACGACGGCGACAGCATGATCATGCGCAGCATCGCCGCCAAGCTGTCCAACAAGGACATCGCCGCCGTCTCCAGCTACATCGAAGGCCTGCACTGAGGCCTGTGCCGCGCGGCACGGCTTGAAAAAAAAGGGTGGCTTCGGCCACCCTTTTTCGTATCCGGCGCCACTACAATGCCTGGAACCGCCGCCGGCCTCTCGAGTCCAACCACGGCCGCGCCGCGGCGCCACCGATCCAGCCAAGGAGTGAACCATGCGTAACCTGATTTTCACCGCCGTACTGGCCTTCGCCGGCCTGTTCGGTCTCAGCGCGCAAGCCGCCGAGTTCGAATCCGGCAAGCAGTACACCGAGCTGAGCACCCCTGTCCCGGTGTCCAAGCCCGGCAAGATCGAGGTGGTGGAGCTGTTCTGGTACGGCTGCCCGCATTGCTACGCCTTCGAACCGACCATCAACCCGTGGGTCGAGAAGCTGCCGGCCGACGTGCACTTTGTCCGCATCCCGGCCATGTTCGGCGGTATCTGGAACGTCCACGGTCAGCTGTTCCTGACCCTGGAAGCCATGGGCGTGGAGCACAAGGTGCACACCGCCGTGTTCGAGGCCATCCACAAGGAAGGCAAGAAACTGGCCACCCCGGAAGAAATGGCCGAATTCCTCGCCCCGCTGGGCGTGGACAAGGACAAGTTCCTCAGCACCTTCGACTCGTTCGCCATCAAGGGCCAGATCGAGAAGGACAAGAAGCTGGCCATGGCCTACCAGATCAGCGGCGTACCGACCATGGTGGTCAACGGCAAGTACCGCTTCGACATCGGCTCGGCCGGCGGCCCGGAGAAGGCCCTGGAACTGGCCGACTTCCTGATCGCCAAGGAACGCGACGCCGCCAAGGCCGCCCAGTGAGGTAAGCCGCGATGCTGAGCAGGCTCCGCCAGCAGCGGGTGGTCGCTTCCCGCCCCGCGCAGGTCAATTCGCAGGCCGCCGAATCCGGCTATCCCGCCGACGGCCGCCTGCGCCTGCTCAGCTTCAACATCCAGGTGGGCATCAGCACCGAGCGCTACCGCCACTACCTGACCCGCGGCTGGCAGCACCTGCTGCCCGCCGCCGGGCGCGCCGGCAACCTGCAGCGCATCGGCGACCTGCTGTCCGGCTACGACCTGGTGGCCCTGCAGGAGGCCGACGGCGGCAGCCTGCGCTCCGGCTACGTCAACCAGGTGGAGCACCTGGCCCAACTGGGCGCCTTCCCCTACTGGTACCAGCAGCTCAACCGCAACCTCGGGCGCATCGCCCAGCACAGCAACGGCCTGCTCAGCCGCCTGCGCCCGACCCTGCTGGAAGACCACCCGCTGCCCGGCCCGCCCGGCCGCGGGGCCATCCTCATGCGCTTCGGCGAAGGCGACAACGCCCTGGCCGTGATCATGATGCACCTGGCCCTGGGCCCGCGTACGCGCACCCGCCAGCTCGCCTACATCCGCGAGCTGCTGCAGGGCTACCGCCACCAGGTGCTGATGGGCGACATGAACACCCACGCCACCGACCTGCTGGAGACCTCGCCGCTGCGCGATCTCGGGCTGATCGCACCGCAGGTCCAGGCGACCTTTCCCAGCTGGCGCCCGCAGCGCTGCCTGGACCATATCCTGCTCAGCCCCGGGCTGACCCTGGAGCGGGTCAGCGTGCTGCCGGAGCCGATCTCCGACCACCTGCCGGTGGCCGTGGAGATCCGCCTGCCGGACGGCTGCCGGCAAGACTCCGCGCTTTCTCTCAAGGACGCTCGATGAGCCGCGACGACAACCAGCGCTGGAAGGAAAAGTACCTCGCCAACATCGACCAGCAGGAGCGCCTGGAGCGCCGCTGGGAGGTGCGCGTCGACCTGCTGCGCCGCGGCCTGGTGCGTAGCAGCCTGGCCGCCGAGGGCAGCGACAAGGCGGTCGACCAGTGCATGCAGGAACTGCGCGAGCTGCTGCGCCGCAACGACATCGACGCCGGCCTGGCGCGGCTCATCCCGCGCCTGGAAAAGACCGTGCTGGACTCCGAGCAGCGCCGCCAGCAGCGCATCCGCCAGAACGTCACGGCGCTGCAGCAGATCGCCCAGCAGCTGCTGGGCCTGGACCTGCCGCGGGACGTGCGCCTGCCGCTGAAGCTGTTCGCCCGCGACCTGGAGGCGCGCGCCAGCCAGTCCCGCGAGCTGCCGGTGCTGCTCGGCGAGCTGGGCAACCTGCAGCGGCGCGTGCTGGAGCAACTGGCCGACGCCGAGGCGCCGCGCCCCGGCCTGTTGCAGCGCCTGTTCGGTGGCCGCGAAGAGGACGAGGACGGCCCCGCCCAGCCCGCAACCGTCACCCCTGGCACGCCGGCCAGCGAAACGCCGGCGGCGCCAGTGAGTGCCGAGGCCGCCGCGGCCATCGCGGCCCCGGCCCCGGCGCCTGCCGCGGTGGCGGTACAGGCCGACCCCGAGCCGCCGTCGCCCGCGCCGCCCGCTGCACTGCTGGACAGCCTGCCGCTGCCCGCCGACCTCATCCCCAGCGCGCCGCGCCCGGTGCTGCTGGACGGCGAGGGCGAGCAGCACTACGCCCTGCCGCCGATGCCCGAGCCCGGCTACAGCGCCGTGGCGCCGCACATCGAGGCCAGCCTGCTGAACCTGCTCGACCAGCTGCAGCTGCCGGCCGCCTACCGCCCGCAGGCCCAGGCCCTGCGTGAACGCATCAACGGCAGCCTGAACTGGTACGAACTGGTGCCGGTGCTGGATGACCTGGCGGTGCTGGTGCTGGCCCTCAACGACAGCGGCCAGGCTGCCTTCGAAGGCTACCTGCACCAGCTCAACGACCGCCTGAGCACCTTCCTCGACAGCCTCGGCGCCGTGCAGCAGGGCCAGGACGCCGTGTCCGACAGCGCCCGGCGCCTGGACGACGACCTGCGCGACCAGGTCAGCGGCCTGCAGAGCAGCGTGCAGCAGGCCACCGACCTGGACAGCCTCAAGCGCTCGGTGGAAGGGCGCCTGGAAGGCCTGCTCGGCAGCATCGAGCGGCACCGCCAGGAACGCGAGGCCCGCGAGCGCGAGGCCGGGGAGCGCCTGCAGGCGCTGGTGGCGCGGGTTTCCTCGATGGAGGAAGAGGCGCGCACCTTCCAGGCCAGCATCGAGGACCAGCGGCAGAAGGCCCTGACCGACCCCCTCACCGGCCTGCCCAACCGCGCCGCCCTGAGCGAGCGCCTGGAACTGGAGGTGGCGCGGGTCCAGCGCTTCGGCGGCGAACTGCTGCTGGCGGTGCTGGACGTCGACCACTTCAAGCGCATCAACGACGACTACGGCCACCTGGCCGGCGACAAGGTGCTGAAGATCATCGCCGGCGAACTGGCCAAGCGCCTGCGCAAGACCGACTTCATCGCCCGCTTCGGCGGCGAGGAATTCGTCGTGCTGCTGCCCTCCACCCCCCTGGACGGCGGCCGCCAGCTGCTGGAAGCGCTGCGCACGGCGGTGGAGCGCATCCCCTTCCACTTCAAGGGCGAACCGCTGGTCATCACCTGCTCCGCCGGCCTCACCCAGTTCCGCACTGGCGAGCGCAACGAAGTGGCCTTCGAACGCGCCGACCAGGCCCTGTACCGCGCCAAGCGCGGCGGCCGCAACCGCCTGGAGATGGGCTAGGCCGCCCCCTGTAGGAGCGCGCCCTGCGCGCGAATCGCGGGCAGGGCCCGCTCCTACAATTTGCCGAGGCACGGCATATCCCTGGAGGAGCGGGCTTTGTCCGCGATCATGGCGGATAACGCCGTAGGCTTATGCGCCCTATGGGGAATGGCACGGGCTAGGGCGAATAACCGTTCGCGGTTATCCGCCGCCATCCGTGCCACCGGGGCGTCCGGCGTGGCCGGTGAATCCAATCGCGGACGGAGTCCGCTCCTACGACCGTGCTTCCCTGGAACCGTAGGAGCGGACTTTGTCCGCGATAGCCGGACGTCCCGGTGCGTTTCGCGGATGAGATCCGCGCCGCCCCAAGCCCCGACCTCTCATCATCCAAGCTTGACGAATGAAAGCTCTTGGGTTTTGATTCGCACCTATAACTTTCGAATCGAAACATAAGCCTTCATGTCGAAACGCAACACGCCCCAGCGCCGCCACGAGATACTCGCCCTGCTCAACCAGCAGGGGGAGGTCAGCGTGGACGACCTCGCCCGGCGTTTCGCCACCTCCGAGGTGACCATCCGCAAGGACCTGGCCGCCCTGGAGAGCAACGGCCTGCTGCTGCGCCGCTATGGCGGCGCGGTGCCCATGCCGCAGGAACTGCTGGCCGAGCCGAGCCCGCCGCTGTCGCCCTACAAGCAGGCCATCGCCCGTGCCGCGGCAGCCTGCATCCGCGAGCACGCGCGGATCATCATCGACAGCGGCAGCACCACCGCCGCGCTGATCCCCGAGCTCGGGCACAAGCCCGGCCTGGTGGTGATGACCAACTCGCTGAACGTCGCCAACGCCCTGCGCGAGCTGGAGCGCGAGCCGGTGCTGCTGATGACCGGCGGCACCTGGGACCCGCACTCGGAGTCGTTCCAGGGCCAGGTGGCGGAGCAGGTGCTGCGTTCCTACGACTTCGACCAGCTGTTCATCGGCGCCGCCGGCCTCGACCCCGCGCGCGGCACCACCACCTTCAACGAACTGCTCGGGCTCAGCCGGGTGATGGCCGAGGTCGCCCGCGAGGTGATCGTCATGGCCGAGGCCGACAAGCTCGGGCGGCGCATGCCCAACCTGGAGCTGCCGTGGAGCAGCGTCCAGACCCTGATCACCGACGAGCGCCTCAGCGACGAGGCCTGTGCCCAGATCGAGGCGCGCGGCGTGAAAGTCATACGCGCGCGCTGAACGAACCCAGGAGAACGCCCCATGTGTGGAATCGTAGGCGCCATCGCCGAACGCAACGTCACCCCGATCCTGATCGAAGGCCTCAAGCGCCTCGAATACCGCGGCTACGACAGCGCCGGCCTGGCCCTGGTGGACGCCGCCGGCGAACTGCAGCGCCGCCGCCGCGTCGGCAAGGTGGCGAGCCTGGAGCAGGCCCTGGCCGAGCAGCCGCTGGCCGGCCACCTGGGCATCGCCCACACCCGCTGGGCCACCCACGGCGCGCCCAGCGAGGCCAACGCCCACCCGCACTTCTCCCACGACCGCCTGGCGGTGGTGCACAACGGCATCATCGAGAACCACGAGGAGCTGCGCGAGTACCTCAAGGGCGAGGGCTACGTGTTCAGCTCGCAGACCGACACCGAGGTCATCGTCCACCTGCTGCACCTGCGCCTGCGCGAGCTGGGCGACCTGGCCAGCGCGCTCAAGGCCACGGTCAAGGAGCTGCACGGCGCCTACGGCCTGGCGGCGATCAGCCTGGACCAGCCGGACCGCATCGTCGCCGCCCGCAGCGGCAGCCCGCTGGTGGTCGGCCTGGGCCTGGGCGAGAACTTCCTGGCCTCCGACCAGCTGGCCCTGCGCCAGGTCACCGACCGCTTCATCTACCTGGAAGAAGGCGACATCGTCGAGCTGCGCCGCGACAGCGTGCAGCTGTGGGACGCCGAAGGCCGCCCGGTGAAGCGCGAGGCGGTGCAGTACCACGAGGGCGCCGAGGCCGCCGACAAGGGCGAGTACCGCCACTTCATGCTCAAGGAAATCCACGAGCAGCCCAAGGTGGTGCAGCGCACCCTGGAAGGCCGCCTGGGCGCCGGCCAGGTGCTGGTGGAGAACTTCGGGCCGAACGCCGCCGAGCTGTTCGCCAAGGTGCGCAACGTGCAGATCGTCGCCTGCGGCACCAGCTATCACGCCGGCCTGGTGGCGCGTTACTGGCTGGAAGAGCTGACCGGCATCCCCTGCCAGGTCGAGGTGGCCAGCGAGTTCCGCTACCGCAAGGTGGCGGTGCAGCCCGACGCCCTGTTCGTCACCATCTCCCAGTCCGGCGAGACCGCCGACACCCTGGCCGCGCTGCGCAACGCCAAGCAGCTGGGCTTCCTCTCCAGCCTGGCGATCTGCAACGTGGCCACCAGCTCGCTGGTGCGCGAGTCGGACATGACCCTGCTGACCCTGGCCGGCCCGGAGATCGGCGTGGCCTCGACCAAGGCCTTCACCACCCAGCTGGTGGCCCTGCTGCTGCTGACCCTGGCCATCGGCCGGGTGCAGGACCGCCTGGGCGAGGGCGTCGAGGCCGAGCTGGTGGAAGCCCTGCGCCGCCTGCCGACGCGCCTGGAGGAAGCCCTGGCGATGGACAAGGTGGTGGAGAAGGTCGGCGAGCTGTTCGCCGAGAAGCACCACACCCTGTTCCTCGGCCGCGGCGCCCAGTACCCGGTGGCCATGGAAGGTGCGCTGAAGCTCAAGGAAATCTCCTACATCCACGCCGAAGCCTACCCGGCCGGCGAGCTCAAGCACGGCCCGCTGGCCCTGGTGGATGCCGACATGCCGGTGGTCACGGTGGCGCCGAACAACGAGCTGCTGGAAAAGCTCAAGTCCAACCTGCAGGAAGTCCGCGCCCGCGGCGGCGAGCTGATCGTCTTCGCCGAGGCCAACAGCGGCATCGGCAACGGTCCGGGCACCCACGTGGTGAGCATGCCGCCGATCCACGACTGCCTGGCGCCCATCCTCTACACCGTGCCGCTGCAACTGCTGTCCTACCACGTGGCGGTGCTCAAGGGCACCGACGTCGACCAGCCGCGCAACCTGGCCAAGTCGGTGACCGTGGAATAAGCCGCGCGCCCGGATGCATGAAAAAGGCCCCGCGAGGGGCCTTGGTGCGTCCACCGTTGGCGCCACCTGTAGGAGCGGGCCCTGCCCGCGATTCGCGCGCAGGGCGCGCTCCTACATGGGCCTGGTGCCGGGGCAACCCGTAGGGCGCATAACCGTTCGCGGTTATCCGCCGTTGGCCGGAAACACCGGTGCCCGACGGTAATGGCGGATAACGCCATAGGCGTTATGCGCCCTACACCGCGGGCCGGATGCGGTTGCCGCCGGCGGATTACCGAATCGTCATGCGCCCCTCAGGCTCCCGTTAGGGCCGGCTGCTTAAGGTGAAGGCAGTTTCCACCACCACCGACGAGGTGACTGCCATGAACCCGATCCGCCCCTTCCTGCTCGCCGGCCTGCTCGGCGTTTCGTCCCTGGCCCTGGCCGAGAGCGGTGGCGACCGCACCTTCGCGCGCATGGAGCAGGCCCGCCAGGTGGCCATGCGCGGCGCCGCCGAGACGGCGGCCGCGGACTACCGGCGCTACGAGTACGGCATGCGCCTGGACATCGCCCAGGTCCTGGAGGTCTCGCCGGCCAAGGGCTGCGGCGTGGTGCCGGTGCGCATGCGCTACCTGGACTCGGGCGGCGCCGAGCAGCGCCTGGAGTACCGCGCCGAGCGCGTCAGCTGCAACCGCGGCAAGTGATCAGGCGGCCGCCTCGGGGAAGCGCAGGTGGAAGCAGGTCGGCCCCTCCGGCCGGCTGTCCACCGCGACGCTGCCACGGTGCAGGCTCATGATCGAGCGGACGATGGCCAGGCCCAGGCCGGTGCCGCCCTCGGCCCGCGAACGGCCGCCATCGGCGCGGTAGAAGCGCTCGAACAGCCGCGGCAGGTGCTGCGGCGCTATCCCCGGGCCGGGGTTGGCGACGCTGAGGGTGGCGCCTTCCATGCCGCTTTCGATGTCGATGCACACCCGGCTGCCTTCCGGGGTGTGGCGGATGGCGTTGGACAGCAGGTTGGAGATCGCCCGCTGGACCATCAGGCGCTCGCCCGTCACCCAGGCGTCGCCGCTCAGCTCGATGTCCACCCGCTTGTCCTCCGCGGCGTAGAGGAACAGCTCCGCCACGCGGGTGGCCTCGTCCCCCAGCGACAGGCGCTCGAAGGGCACCTGGGCCTGGTTGACCTGGGCCAGGAACAGCATGTCGCTGACGATGCGCGACAGCCGTTCCAGCTCCTCGATGCCCGAGGCCAGCACCGCCTTGTACTCCTCCGCCGGGCGCTCCCGCGAGAGCGTCACCTGGGCCTTGCCCATCAGGTTGCCGATCGGCGAGCGCAGCTCGTGGGCGAGGTCGTCGGAGAACTGCGTGAGCTGCTGCACGCCCTGGTCCAGGCGGTGCAGCATCACGTTCAGCGCCTGGGCCACCTCGCCCAGCTCCAGGGGCAGCTTCTCCACCGGGATGCGGTGGCTGAGGTCCTCGGTGGAGATGTTCGCCGCCACCCGGCGGAAGCGCCGTAGCGGCGACAGCCCGCGCTGCACCGCGTACCAGGCGCCCAGGCCCACCAGCAGCAACAGGAAGGGCACGCCGGCCAGCACCGAGCGGCGGAAGGCGCCGAGCAGGGCGTCGTCGTTGCTGCGCTCCAGGGTCAGCAGCACGCGCACGCTGGCGCCGTTGGCCAGGCGCACCACGCTGCTGGCGGTGAGCAGGCGCTGGCCGCCGGCGTCGGCCCAGGCGTGGTAGCCCAGGCCGGCGCCCGGCAGCAGGCGGTCGAGGCTGGCGCGGCGCAGCGGCGGGCCGGTGTCCAGCAGCGGCGCCTGGCCCGGGCGCGGGGCGAGCAGGGTCAGCGACAGGTTGTCGTGGCCGGCCACCACGTCCAGCAGCTCGTGGGGGCCGCGGACCAGGTCGCGGTCGTCCAGCCCCGCGCCCAGGGCATGGCGCACCTGGCCGAGCTTGTCGGCCAGCTCGTTGCGCGCGCGGCTCTGCAACTCGTGGTCGAGGGCGCCGTAGGCGAGCAGCGCGAGCACCACCACCAGGCCGGCGCACAGCAGGCCGATGCCCAGGCCCAGGCGGGTGGACAGGGTGGCCGGCTTCATTCGCGGACCTCGAGCACGTAGCCGACGCCGCGCAGGGTGTGGATCAGCTTGCTGTCGAAGGGGTCGTCGACCTTCAACCGCAGGCGGCGGATGGTGACCTCCACCACGTTGGTGTCGCAGTCGAAGTTCATGTCCCACACCAGCGAGATGATCTGGGTGCGCGTCAGCACCTCGCCGCTGCGGCTCATCAACAGGTGCAGCAGGGCGAATTCCTTGGTGGTCAGGTCGATGCGCCGGCCCTCGCGGTAGGCGCGGTGGCGCGCCGGGTCCAGCTCCAGGGCGGCCACCTGCAGCACCGGCGGCGCGCTCACCCGCTCGCTGCGGCGCAGCAGGGTGCGCACCCGGGCGAGCAGCTCGGGGAACTCGAAGGGCTTCACCAGGTAGTCGTCGGCGCCCAGCTCCAGGCCGCGCACGCGCTCGGCCAGGCGGCCGCGGGCGGTGAGCAGCATGACCCGCGTGTCGCTCTCGCGGCGCAGCTGGCGGAGCACTTCCCAGCCGTCCATCTGCGGCATGTTCACGTCGAGGATGATCAGTTCGTAGCTGCCCTGGCGCGCCAGGTGCAGGCCGTCGACGCCATTGCCGGCGCGGTCGACCACGAAGCCGCTCTCGCTCAGGCCCTGGTGCAGGTAATCGGCGGTCTTGGCTTCGTCTTCCACCACTAGGATTCGCATATGGGCAGTCACCTTCCATTCAGTAATCTGACAATTCTGTTCATATTCGTTGTGCGATTTACGGATATATCCGCTCGGAACTTTCCGGTAATTAACGGTGGGCGAGGCTGAGGGCTGTAGTTGCTAAAGGGTCAATATCCAGGCCCGTCCAATGATGTTTCCGGATATTGCCCAGGCGCCTTTCCTGGACGCATAAGCCGCTGATGCATATGGGGTTGTCTGACTGGCGCCGGGAATGGGGAGCCGGCCGCGAATAGCGGCACGGGCAATGGTAGACAGGAATAAAACGCTTTTTCCTTGTCTGTCATATTTGTAATTGGCAGGTCACCTTGCCGATAAAAGGCCGGCATTACCTTGGCGACACTTGGCGCAACTTTCCGAAAGTTGCCGCCGATTCATACGTGGAAGCCGCCCGCGGTTTCCGTCCGAGGTCGTTTCCCGAGGTGTGCCGTGTCCTACCGTCGTGCCCTGTTCCGGCGGCCGGCTGCGGACTTGTGTCCGTGGCCGGCGCCCCTGTCGCTGTTCCTGCTGCTGTTCGGCCTTCTGGGCGGGCCAGTCGAGGCCCGCACCCTGGGCTTCGACGAGGCCCTGCGCAGCGCGCTGGGCGCCAACCCCGAGCTGGCCGCCGTGGCCCGTGGCCCGGGCATCGCCGAGGGCGAGCGGCGCCAGGCGGCGTTGCTGCCGAACCCGAGCCTGTCCTGGGAGACGGAAGACACCCGCCGCGACCGTTCCACCACCACCCTCTCCCTGACCCAGCCCCTGGAGCTGGGCGGCAAGCGTGGCGCGCGGGTGGCCGTGGCCGAACGTGGCGAGGCGATCGCCGAAATGGAGCTGGAAGTGCGCCGCAACGCGCTACGCGCCGAGGTGCTGGAGGCTTTCCAGGCCGCCCAGCAGGCCCAGGAGCGCCTGCGCCTGGGCGAGGAATCGGTGTCGCTTGGCCAGCGCGGCCTGCGCGCCGCCGAGGCGCGGGTGCGCGCCGGCAAGTCGGCGCCGCTGGAGGCGACGCGGGCACAGGTGCAACTGGCCGAGGTGGAGTTGGACCTGCAGCGCGCACGCATCGGCCGCGACCAGGCCTACCGCGTGCTGGCCGGGCTCATGGGGCAGGCCGAAGCGGGGTTCGCCGAGGTGGCTGGCAACGCCGATCTGCCGGCGCCGCCCCAGGCCGCGCAGCTGCTGCGGCGCCTGGACGAGGCCGCCGAGCTGCGCCTGGCGCTGCTGCAGGTCGACCAGCGCGAGGCCGCCGTGCAATTGGCGCGGGCCGAGCGCGTGCCCAACCTCGACGTCAGCCTGGGCAGCCAGTACGACCACGAGGCCCGCGAGCGGGTGAACCTGGTCGGGCTGTCCCTGCCGCTGCCGTTGTTCGACCGCAACCAGGGCCGCCTGCTGGCCGAGGCGCGCCGCGCCGACCAGGCCCGCGACCTGCGCAACGCCACCGAGCTGCGCCTGCGCCGCGAGACGCAGCAGGCCCTGGACCTGTGGGGCACTGCGCAGCACGAGGCGCGGACCCTGCGCGACACCCTGCTGCCGGCCGCGCGCCAGGCCCTGGACAGCGCCACCCGCGGTTTCGAGATGGGCAAGTTCGGCTTCCTGGAAGTGCTTGACGCCCAGCGCACCCTGCTCGCCGCGCGCGACCAGTACCTGCAGGCGCTGGCCCGCCTCGCCGAGGCCCGCGGGCGCACCGAGCGCATCTTCGGCGACCTGGCGTCGCGCTGATGGCCGGGCGCTCCCTGTGCGCCCGGCTGTCGCCGGTGTTGCTGGCGGCGGTAGCGCTGGCCACCGGCGGCCCCCTTCCCTGCCAGGCCCACGGCTTCGCCGCCGGGCACTGGTGCATCCATGACCTGTTCCGCGCCCTGGGCGCGCTGTCGAGCCTGATCGGCGCCTGAGGCGCGGGGCCATCCGGGAGAGTCCATGAAGTCGAGAGAAATGAAGATCGCCGCCGCCGTGCTGTTCCTGCTGGCGCTGGTCGGCGTCGCCACCCTGTTGCCGGGCGGTGCCGCCCAGGCGCCCGAAGGGCACGGCGAGGCGGGCGCCCACGCCGACGGCGAACACCATGGCGAGGCCGCCGCCGGGGCGCATGCCGATGCCGAAGGTCACGGCGACGACGAGCACCACGCCGGGGCCGGCGAGCATGGCGAGGAAGAGGACGCCGGCCTGCGCCTGAGCGACGAGCAGCTGCATGCGGCCGGCGTGGCGCTGGAGCCTGCCGCGCCGGCGGCGTTGTCCGCGCGCCTGACGCTGCCCGGCGAGATCGCCTTCGACGCCGACCGCACCGCGCACCTGGTGCCGCGGGTGGCCGGGGTGGTGCAGCAGGTGGCGGCCGAGCTGGGCCAGGCGGTGAAGCGCGGCGAGCTGCTGGCGGTGATCGCCAGCCCGCAGTTGTCCGACCTGCGCAGCGAACTGGCGGCGGCGCAGCAGCGCGTCGAGCTGGCGCGGGTGACCGATGAGCGCGAGCGCCAGCTGTGGCGGGAAAAGGTCTCCGCCGAGCAGGACTACCTGCAGGCGCGCCAGGCCCGCCAGGAAGCCGAGATCGCCCTGGCCAACGCGCGGCAGAAGCTCGGCGCCCTGGGCGGTGCCGGCGGCGACCGCTACGAACTGCGCGCGCCCTTCGACGGCGTGGTGGTGGAGAAGCACCTGGTGCTGGGCGAGGTGGTCGATGCCAGCAGCGCCGCCTTCACCCTCTCCGACCTGTCGCGGGTCTGGGCCACCTTCGCTGTGGCGCCGCGCGACCTGGCCTGGGTGCAGCTGGGCAAGGCGGCGCAGGTCGAGGCGGTGGACCTGGGCATGCGCGCCGAGGGCCGCGTCGCCCAGGTCGGCAGCCTGCTGGGCGAGCAGTCGCGCATGGCCAGCGCCCGGGTGGTGGTGGCGAACCCCGGCGGCGCCTGGCGGCCGGGCCTGCCGGTGCAGGTGACGCTGGCCGCCGCGCCGCGGGCGGCGGCGGTCAGCGTGGCGGAGGCGGCCGTGCAGCGCCTGGAGGAACGGGACGTGGTGTTCGTCCGCCGCGACGGCGCCTTCGTCGCCCAGCCGGTGCGCCTGGGCGCCCGCGGCCAGGGCCGGGTGGAGGTGCTGCAGGGCCTGGCGGCCGGCGAGCAGGTCGCCGCCGCCGGCAGCTTCGTCCTCAAGTCGGAGCTGGGCAAGGCCAGCGCCGAGCACGCCCACTGACCGCCGGAGCCCCCCATGTTCGAACGCATCCTCCGTTTCGCCATCGAGCAGCGCTACCTGGTGCTGCTCGCCGTGCTGGGCATGGCCGTCCTGGGCGTGGCCAGCTACCAGAAGCTGCCGATCGACGCGGTGCCCGACATCACCAACGTCCAGGTGCAGGTCAACACCGCCGCCCCCGGCTACTCGCCGCTGGAGACCGAGCAGCGCATCACCTACCCCATCGAGACCGCCATGGCCGGCCTGCCGGGCCTGCAGCAGACGCGCTCGATCTCGCGCTCGGGGCTGTCGCAGGTGACGGCGATCTTCGCCGACGGCACCGACATCTACTTCGCCCGGCAACTGGTCAACGAGCGCCTGCAGCAGGCCCGCGAGCAGCTGCCCGAAGGCGCCGAGGCGGCGCTGGGGCCGATCTCCACCGGCCTGGGCGAGATCTTCCTGTGGACCATCGAGGCCGCCGAGGACGCGCGCAAGGAGGACGGCACGCCCTACACCCCCACCGACCTGCGGGTGATCCAGGACTGGATCGTCAAGCCGCAGCTGCGCAACGTGCCCGGCGTGGCCGAGATCAACACCATCGGCGGCCAGGCCCGGCAGTACCAGGTGGCGCCGGACCTGCAGCGCCTGGCCGCGCACCGCCTGACCCTGGCCGATCTGCTGGCGGCCCTGGAGCGCAACAACGGCAACGTCGGCGCCGGCTACATCGAGCGCAATGGCGAGCAGCTGCTGGTGCGCGCGCCGGGGCAACTGGCCGGGCTGGAGGACATCGGCAACGTGCTGGTGGCCAACCTGGACGGCACGCCGATCCGCGTGCGCGACCTGGCCCAGGTGCAGATCGGCCGCGAACTGCGCAGCGGCGCGGCCACCGAGAACGGCCGCGAGGTGGTGCTGGGCACGGTGTTCATGCTGATCGGCGAGAACAGCCGCAGCGTCGCCGCCGCCGTGGCCGAGCGCCTGGAGCAGGTCAACCGCAGCCTGCCGGCGGGGGTGCGCGCGGTGCCGGTGTACGACCGCACGCAACTGGTGGACAAGGCCATCGCCACGGTGAAGAAGAACCTGCTGGAGGGCGCGGTGCTGGTCATCGCCGTGCTCTTCCTGTTCCTCGGCAACCTCCGCGCGGCGCTGATCACCGCCATGGTCATCCCGCTGGCCATGCTGTTCACCTTCAGCGGCATGTTCGCCAACCGCGTCAGCGCCAACCTGATGAGCCTGGGCGCGCTGGACTTCGGCATCATCGTCGACGGCGCCGTGGTCATCGTCGAGAACGCCATCCGCCGCCTGGCCCACGCCCAGCAGCACCACGGCCGCCTGCTGACGCGCAGCGAGCGCCTGCACGAGGTGTTCGCCGCGTCGAAGGAGGCACGCCGCGCGCTGATCTTCGGCCAGTTGATCATCATGGTGGTGTACCTGCCGATCTTCGCCCTCACCGGCGTCGAGGGGAAAATGTTCCACCCCATGGCCTTCACCGTGGTCATCGCGCTGTTCGGCGCCATGCTGCTGTCGGTGACCTTCGTGCCGGCGGCCATCGCGATCTTCGTCAGCGGCCGGGTGCAGGAGCGGGAGAACTGGCTGATGCGCGGCGCCCGCCGCGGCTACGAGCCGGTGCTGGGCTGGGTGATGGGCCACCGCGCGCGGGTGTTCGCCGGCGCCGCGCTGCTGGTGCTGGGCGCCGGCCTGCTGGCCACGCGCATGGGCAGCGAGTTCGTGCCCAGCCTCAGCGAGGGCGACTTCGCCCTGCAGGCGCTGCGCGTGCCGGGCACCAGCCTGACGCAGTCGGTGGCGCTACAGGCGCGCCTGGAGCGCCACATCCTCGCCCGGGTGCCGGAGGTGCAGCGGGTGTTCGCCCGCACCGGCACCGCCGAGATCGCCTCCGACCCCATGCCGCCGAACATCTCCGACAGCTACCTGATGCTGCGCCCGCAGCAGGACTGGCCGGACCCGCGCAAGCCGCGCGCGCAGCTGGTGGCGGAGATCCAGCGCGCCGCCGCCGAGGTGCCGGGGAGCAACTACGAGCTGTCGCAGCCGATCCAGCTGCGCTTCAACGAGCTGATCTCCGGGGTACGCAGCGACGTGGCGGTGAAGGTCTTCGGCGACGACATGGCGGTGCTCGAGCAGACCGCCGGGAAGATCGCCGAGGCCCTGCGCCAGGTGCCCGGCGCCTCCGAGGTGAAGGTGGAGCAGACCGGCGGCCTGCCGGTGCTGACCCTCGACATCGACCGCGAGCGGGCGGCGCGCTACGGCCTGGCCGTCGGCGACGTGCAGGACTTCGTCGCCATCGCCGTGGGCGGGCGCCAGGCCGGCACGCTGTTCGAGGGCGACCGCCGCTTCGACCTGCTGGTGCGCCTGCCCGAGGCGCAGCGCAGCGACGTCGACGGCCTGTCGCGGCTGCTGTTGCCGTTGCCGGCCGGTGCCGACGGGCGCATCGCCTTCATCCCCTCGGCCAGGTGGCGCGGCTGCAGCTGCTGCAGGGGCCGAACCAGGTCAGCCGGGAGAACGGCAAGCGCCTGGTGGTGGTCAGCGCCAACGTGCGCGGCCGCGACATCGGCTCCTTCGTCGCCGAGGCCGAACAGCGCCTGGCCGGCGAAGTGCAGGTGCCGGCCGGCTACTGGACCGCCTGGGGCGGCCAGTTCGAGCAGTTGCAGTCGGCGGCCGAGCGCCTGCAGGTGGTGGTGCCGGTGGCGCTGCTGCTGGTCTTCGTGCTGCTGTTCATGATGTTCGGCAACGTCCGCGACGGCCTGCTGGTGTTCACCGGCATCCCCTTCGCCCTCACCGGCGGGGTGGCGGCGCTGTGGCTGCGCGACATCCCGCTGTCGATCTCCGCCGGGGTGGGCTTCATCGCCCTGTCCGGGGTGGCGGTGCTCAACGGCCTGGTGATGCTCGCCTTCATCCGCAACCTGCGCGAGGAAGGCCGCGGCCTCGACGCGGCCATCCGCGAGGGCGCCCTGACGCGCCTGCGCCCGGTGCTGATGACGGCCCTGGTGGCCTCCCTGGGCTTCGTGCCCATGGCCCTGGCCACCGGCACCGGCGCCGAGGTGCAAAGGCCGCTGGCTACGGTGGTGATCGGGGGCATTCTCTCCAGCACTGCGCTCACGCTGCTGGTGTTGCCGGCGCTGTACCGCTGGGCCCACCGCCGCGACGAGGCGGCCTGAGCCCGGCCGAAAAAAAGGCGCCCGCAGGTGGGCGCCTCAGGGGCCGTCTCTCACCAAAGGAGCTTTCGCTGCCGGGACGACCGTCAGTTCACACGAGTGGGGGCTGACGGGGGTTATTGGAACCTGTCGTCGGTAACAGGATGCTGAGGTGGGGATGACGATTTTGATAGGGAGAGGTTGGGCTTTTGTGTAGGAGCGAGCTTGCTCGCGAACAGCGTTTCCAGGCGGCCTCGGTATTTTGGTTTGACTCCGCTCCCTCTCCCCAGCCCTCGGCTGCGCGCCCCGCCCTGAAGGGAGAGGGGGCTAGTCCGTGCCGAGAGGAGGAATGGTTTCAGCCGGAAACCAACGGTGCTGCCCGGCTAACGCCGAAATACCCGAGCACTCCGAACGGTCCCCTCTCCCTTCGGAGCGGGGCGCGCAGCCAGGGTTAGGGAGAGGGCGTTCTTCAGGCCAGGCACCGAAGTCCCGGCAGACCACCATTCGCGAGCAAGCTCGCTCCTACGAAAAGCCAAACCACCCCCGCAAACGAAAAAGGCCCCCGCAGGGGCCTTATCCACAGCTGGACCTCAAAGCACCCGCAGCGGGTACTCGACGATCAGCCGCACCTCGTCCAGGTCCGACTCGAAGGCCGTGGCCCGCGTCGTCGCCTGGCGCAGGCGGAAGGACAGGTCCTTCAGGCTGCCGTCCTGCACCACGTACTTCGCCTCGATGTCGCGCTCCCAGCGCTTCTGGTCGGTCAGTGGGTCGCCGTTTTCGTCGCGGCGCATGTACACCGCGTTGGCATGGCTGTAGTCGGCGTCGCCGCCGCGGGCGTAACGGGTCATGAAGCTCAGGCCGGGCACGCCGTAGGCCTGCATGTCGAGGTCGTAGCGGAGCATCCAGGAACGCTCCTTCGGCGAGTTGAAGTCGGTGTACTGGATGGAGTTGTCCAGGTAGATCGAGTCCGACTGGCGCAGGTAGTCGAAGTCGTTGTTGCCGTTGTTGCGCTGGTGGCTCAGGGCCAGGGTGTGGGCGCCGAAGCGTACGCCGAGCTTGCCGCTCCAGATGTTGGTATTGAATTCGCCCAGCAGCTCGCGGCCACCGTCGTCCACCGACTTGTAGTAGGTGAAGCCGCCGATCAGGTCCAGGCCGTCGGCCAGCGGGTAGGTCGCCGAAGTGGCGGCGTAGTACTGCTTCCAGGCGTCTTTCAGGCGGCTGCCGTAGAGGCTCAGGCTGACCTCGTCGGTGAGCGCGTAGTCGCCGCCCAGGTAGGCGATCCAGGGGGCGTCCACGGGGCCGGCGTAGAAGGTCGAGAAGCCTTCGCTCATCTTGCGCTCGTTGGGCTGGCTCATCGAATGCAGGCGCCCGGCCTGCAGGTCCAGGCCCTCGAGGCTGGCGTTGTTCAGGGTCACGCCGCGGAAGGTCTCGGGCAGCAGGCGCGAGTCGCCGTAGTGCACCACCGGGGTCTGCGGGAACACGTCGCCGGCCCGCAGCTCGGTGTCGAACAGGCGCAACCTGGCGGCGCCGCCGGCCTTGGCGTATTCGTTCTGCGTGCGGCCGCGGGCGTCCACCGGCAGCACGTCGAAGGAGCTGTGCCCGCCGTTGCGGCCGTCGCCGCTGTCCAGCTGGATGCCGAGCATGGCGAAGGCGTCGACGCCGAAACCCACCGTGCCCTGGGTGTAGCCGGACTGGTAGCGGCCCACCAGGCCCTGGGCCCAGGCCTCGGAATAGCCGTTGCCCTTGGGGCTGGCCTGGCCGTGGCGGTCGTCGCGGTTGAAGTAGAAGTTGCGGTTGAGGATGTCCAGGCGGCTGCCTTCGAGGAAGCCTTCGGCGCTTTCCTCGGCGCCGGCCAGGGGGTTGGCCAGCCCGGCGGCGAGCAGGGAAAGGGCCAGGGGAATGTTCCGCTGTGTCATCGATCGCTCCATGGTGTGCAGGCGGCTGCGCGGGGCGCGCCGCGTTGTCGTTGTGCGCCCGCGGCGGCGGGGCCGCGCGCGGGCAGGCTCCATCCTGATGACGGCGGAATGACCCGGAGATGAGGCGGACATGACAATTCCGTCAGCCGGGCGGCGGCGGACGGGCACGGGGCGACGACGGGGAGGTGGGGCGGGGGGACCATTATCCCCCCGGTGCCTGCGCGTCCGGGGGTGTGGACGGGGCACCGAGGCTTTGCGGCAGGAGCCGCCCTGCGAGGGGAAGGTAATCGACCTTGTCTTGTGGACAAGGTCGGACCCTGCGGCCCACCGAGGGGTACCTGACAAGTAGTCCCGGCAGGCACGCGTGGGTGGCGAAACGATAGAAGCTGGCCTTGTGCCGGTCAATCGGAAATGCCGAACGGGCGTTCGATATTCGCCCTTTCAATGGCCGGGCCGCCGGCCATGGGCGGGATTCATCGTTAGCTGGCTATCGGCAGGGGGCTATACTCCTGTAACAGATTGTGTCGGCAGGCTGCGGCCCGCCACACCTCGTCCGGCGGACAGGGAGGCCCGCCGTACAACGCCAATAACAGCTTCATCGACGAGAGAGCCCGCATGAACGCACCCATACCGCATTACTCTGCCGAAGAACGTACCCGACGCATCTTCGCCATCGTCGGCGCCTCCTCCGGCAACCTGGTGGAGTGGTTCGACTTCTACGTCTACGCCTTCACCGCCATCTACTTCGCCCATGCCTTCTTCCCCTCGGACAACCCCACCGTGCAGCTGCTCAACAGCGCCGGGGTGTTCGCCGCCGGCTTCCTGATGCGCCCGATCGGCGGCTGGATGTTCGGCCGCATCGCCGACAAGAAGGGGCGCAAGACGGCGATGATGATCTCGGTGCTGATGATGTGCGGCGGCTCCCTGGCCATCGCGGCGATGCCCACCTACGAGACCGTCGGCGTGCTGGCGCCGGCCGGCCTGCTGCTGGCGCGGCTGTTCCAGGGCCTGTCGGTGGGCGGCGAGTACGGCACCAGCGCCACCTACATGAGCGAGGTGGCGCTCAAGGGCCAGCGCGGCTTCTTCGCCTCCTTCCAGTACGTCACCCTGATCGGCGGCCAGCTGCTGGCGGTGCTGGTGGTGGTGATCCTGCAGCAGCTGCTGAGCAACGACGAGCTGCGCGCCTGGGGCTGGCGGATTCCCTTCGTGGTCGGCGCCATCACCGCGGTGATCGCCTTCTACCTGCGCCGCTCGCTCAGCGAGACGGCCAAGGACGAGAACCTGCACCGCAAGGAGTCCGGCACCCTTACCGAGCTGTTCGCCCACCACAAGCGCGCCTTCTTCACCGTGCTCGGCTTCACCGCCGGCGGCTCGCTGATCTTCTACACCTTCACCACCTACATGCAGAAATACCTGGTCAACACCGTGGGCATGGACGCCAAGGTGGCCAGTGGCGTGATGACCTTCGCGCTGTTCCTCTACATGTGCATGCAGCCGCTGTTCGGCGCCCTCTCCGACCGCATCGGGCGCAAGACCTCGATGCTCTGGTTCGGCGTGCTGGGCATGCTCTGCACCTGGCCGATCCTCTCCGCGCTCAAGACCACCACCAGCCCCTACCTGGCCTTCGTGCTGATCATCGCGGCCATGGCCATCGTCAGCCTGTACACCTCCATCAGCGGGCTGATCAAGGCGGAGATGTTCCCGCCGGAAATCCGCGCCCTGGGCGTGGGCCTGTCCTACGCGGTGGGCAACGCCATCTTCGGCGGCTCGGCGGAATACGTGGCCCTGGGCCTGAAGAACCTGGGCGTGGAGTCGTACTTCTACATCTACGTCTCGGTGATGTGCGGCGTGGCGCTGGTGGTCTGCCTGCTGCTGCCGGACCTGCGCAAGGTCAGCTACCTCAACGACGAGGACTGACCATCCCCGGCCGGTGGAGGCTCAGTCCTCCACCTTGCCGCGCAGGCGGCTGTTGGGCAGCGCCAGGGCGATCAGCAGCGCCAGCACGCCGACGCCGGCATTGACCAGGAACAGCCGGCGGAACACCTCGTCCAGCAGCAGGCGGCGGTCCTCGTGGCCGGGGCCGGCGAGGCTGGCGAGCAGTTCGTTGGCGGAGATGCCGTGGCCGAAGCCCTCCCCGGCCGCCAGCGGCTGCAGCATGGCCAGGAGGATCGCCGACATCAGGGCGACGCCTACCGCGCCGCCCAGGGAGCGGAACAGCGTGGTGTTGCTGGTGGCGACCCCCAGGTGGCGATGCTCCACGGCGCTCTGCGCGGCCACCAGGCTGGTGGGGAACTGGGTGCCGGCGGCGGTGCCGCACAGCAGCATGAACAGCCCCGACAGCCAGAAGCTGGAGGGTGTGGTCAGGGCCAGGCCGGCCACCGCGCAGGGCAGCAGCAGCGCGCCGGCGACTATCTGCGGCTTGTAGCGGCCCAGTACGGTGGTCAGGCGGCCGCAGCAGTAGGCGCCGATGGGCACGCCCATGGCCAGCGGCAGCATGTGCAGCGCGGCGCTGTCGGCGCCGGCGCCGGTCACCGACTGGAAGCGCAGCGGCACCAGCACCGACAGCGAGATGATCTGGAAGCTGGCGAAGAAGCCGACCATCCAGCTCAGCGTCGCCGCGCGGATGGCGAACAGCTGCATGGGCACCAGCGGCTCGGCGGCGTGGCGCTCCTGCAGGACGAACAGCACCAGCAGCGCCAGGGCCGCGGCGAACAGGCCGAGCAGCCTGGCATCGCGCCAGTCGGCGCCCTGGCCGACGTCGGTGATGGCCAGCAGCAGGCTGCCCAGGCCCGCGATCATCAGCGCGGTGCCCAGGTAGTCGATGCGCGGCCGCCGGCCCGGCACCGGCAGGCCTACCAGGGTGCGCCGCGACACCGCGAAGGCCACCAGGCCCACCGGCAGGTTGATCAGGAACACCCAGCGCCAGGATAGGTACTCGGTGAGCAGGCCGCCCAGCACCGGGCCGGCGATGCTGGCCACCGCGTACATGCTGCTGAAGTAGCCCTGGTAGCGGCCGCGTTCGCGCGGCGGGACTATGTCGCCGATGATCGCCTGGCTCACCGACATCAGCCCGCCGGCGCCCACGCCCTGCAGCACCCGCGCCAGCACCAGCTGCTCCATGCTTTGCGCCAGGCCGCAGAGCAGCGAGGCGAAGGTGAACAGCGCGGTGGCGAAGAGCATCAGCCGGCGGCGCCCGTAGAGGTCGCCGAGCTTGCCGTAGATGGGCATGGAAATGGTCATGGCGACCATGTAGCCGGAGATCACCCAGGCCAGCAGGTCGAAGTTGGCGAAACCGGCGGAGATGGCGGGCAGCGAGACGGCGACTATGGTCTGGTCGAGCGCGCCGAGGAAGATCGCCAGCATCAGCCCGATGAGGATGGTGCGCACCGGCGGACGCGGCTGGCTGAAGGTATTCAAGAACCCCCCTTGGGCGTAAGGAAAATTCGTTGGGACGGGTTGGATGCTTAGCAGTCTAACGGATTGCACCTGTGGCGCGCTGTCGCACTTTTGCAATCCGGGAAAGGCTCTATCTCGATATGGACAAGCTGACTGTCAGAAATCTCCTGCTACGCTTTGGCAGCGCTTCGTTCGCACCTGCCGCCGAATCCATCGATAGACGAAGGGCGGGAACCCTCATAGGGGAAGGCTATGGGAGTCCTGTTCTATAGTTTTTCTGTTCGTGACCAGGAGGAATGCATGAAAGCCAACCTGCCCTCTGAGTTGTTGTCCCTGCAGTTGCCGTTGCGCATCCGCGTCGGCGAGGCCCAGGCCTTCGACCTCGGCCCGGACCCGCAGGTGACGCTGATCGTCCGCGATCCCACGCTGCTGACCGAGATCACCCACCCCAGCCTGGACGCCCTTGGCCGCGCCTACGTCGAGAAGCGCATGGACATCGAGGGGCCGATCGGCGACGTGATCGCCATGGGCGACGCCCTGAGCGAGGCCCTGGGCGCCGACGACGGCCCCACCGACTTCATCCGCGAGAGCCACGACAAGCGCACCGACGCCGAGGCCATCCACTACCACTACGACCTTTCCAACGATTTCTACCGGCTGTGGCTGGATCCGGAAATGGTCTACTCCTGCGCCTACTACGAGACCGGCAGCGAGGACCTGGCCACGGCCCAGCTGGCCAAGCTGCGCCACCTGTGCCGCAAGCTGCGCCTGAAGCCCGGCGAGCGCCTGCTCGACGTCGGCTGTGGCTGGAGCGGCCTGGCCCGCCTGGCGGCGCGGGAGTTCGGCGCCCAGGTACACGGCATCACCCTCAGCGAAGAGCAGCTCAAGCTCGGCCGCGAGCGGGTCAAGGCCGAGGGCCTGGAAGGCAAGGTGACGCTGGAGCTGCTGGACTACCGCGACCTGCCGCGCGACGGCCGCTTCGACAAGGTGGTCAGCGTGGGCATGTTCGAGCACGTCGGCCACGCCAACCTGGGCATCTACTTCCAGCAGTTGTACGACGCGGTGCGCCCCGGCGGCCTGGTGATGAACCACGGCATCACCGCCAAGCACACCGACGGCCGCCCGGTGGGCCGCGGCGCCGGCGACTTCATCGACCGCTACGTGTTCCCCCACGGCGAACTGCCGCACCTGTCCCTGGCGGTGGCGCGCATGAGCGAGGCGGGCCTGGAAGTGGTCGACGTCGAGGGCCTGCGCCTGCACTACGCGCGCACCCTGGACTTCTGGAGCGCCAACCTGGAAGCGAAGCTGGCGGAGGCGGCCAGGCTGGTCCCCGAACAGGCCCTGCGCATCTGGCGCCTGTACCTGGCCGGCTGCGCCTACGGCTTCAAGAAGGGCTGGATCAACCTGCACCAGATCCTCGCCAGCAAGCCCCACGCGGACGGCAGCCACGAGGTGCCGTGGAGCCGGGGGACATCTACGCCTGAGGCGCGGCCAGATCGCGCTCCGGTGCCACCTGTAGGAGCGGGCCCTGCCCGCGATTCGCGCGCAGGGCGCGCTCCTACATGGGCATGGTGCCGGGGCCACTCGTAGGAGCAACTGTCTTGCGGCCCGCGCCGAAATGCTCTTCGTAGGAGCGAGCTTGCTCGCGAATAAACCCTGCTGCGGAGTCCGTTCGCGAGCAAGCTCGCTCCTACAGGTTGCCGGAAGGCGTGGCATTTCCCCGTAGGAGCGGACTCTGTCCGCGATGTTGTCTGCCGGGAGGATTGGTGCGTGCCTTGAAGAGCGCCCTCTCCCTAACCCTCGGCTGCGCGCCCCGCCCTGAAGGGAGAGGGGACCGTTCGGTGTGCGCTGATGTTTCGGCGTTAGCCGGCTTGTACCGAGCACCCGGCTAACACCAAATCCTTTCTCGGCACGGACAAGCCCCCTCTCCCTTCAGGGCGGGGCGCGCAGCCGAGGGTTGGGGAGAGGGAGCGGAGTCACCCCAAAGCACTACTGCATCCAGCACGCTCCGTTCTCAAGCAACCTCGCTTCCTCTGCGGCACAATATGCCCCTCCAGCCCCGCCCGGATGCCCTCCCGTGCCCACCCTCCAGGAACTCCCCCTCACCCAAGCCCCTGGCCCCTGCTCCTGCTCGCCGACCCCAGCCGCGAACAGATCGAACGCTACCTCCCGCAATCCCGCCTGCTGGCGCTGGTCGAGGGCGAGGCAGTCCGCGGCGTGCTGGCGCTGACGCCGGTGAGCTGGGGCGTGCTGGAGGTCACCAACCTGGCGGTGGACGAGGCCTGGCAGGGCCGTGGGCTGGGCAAGCGGCTGCTGGCCGCGGCCATCGAGGCGGCGCGGGTGGCCGGGGCGCTGCGGCTGGATATCGCCACCGGCAATTCCAGCCTGGCGCAGCTAGGGCTCTACCAGCGCATGGGCTTTCGCATCTGCGCGGTGGAGCCCGACTACTTCAGCCTCAACTACCCCGAGCCCATCGTCGAGAACGGCATTCCCTGCCGCGACCGCCTGCGCCTGAGCCTGGTGCTCTAGTCGCCCAGCGCCTGGTACAGGGTGTCGACGTTGCTGCGGTACAGGCCCAGGTAGGTGCTGGCCGGGCCTTCGCTGGCCAGGGCGTCGGAATGCAGGGTGCCGCCGATCTTCGCGCCGCTTTCCTCGGCGATCTGCTGCATCAGCCGCGGGTCCTTGATGTTCTCCACGAAGACCGCGCGGATGTGCTGCTCGCGGATTTGCCTGATCAGCTCGGCGACTTCCGTGGCCGAGGCCTCGCGCTCGGTGGACAGGCCCTGGGGCGCCAGCAGCTTCAGGCCGTAGGCCTGGCCGAGGTAGCCGAAGGCGTCGTGGGAGGTGACCAGGGTGCGGCGGTCGGCGGGCAGCTTGCCGAGCTTGTCCTTGGCGTAGGCCAGCAGTGCGTGGGCCTGCTCCAGATAGGCCTTGGCGTTGCGCTGGTAGTCGGCGGCGTTGGCCGGGTCGACTTGCGCCAGGGCCCTGGCGATGTTGCCGACGTAGAGGTCGGCGTTGGCCAGGTTGTTCCAGGCGTGCGGGTCGGGGATGGTCCGGCCGTCCTCCTCCAGGCTGCGCGGGATCACCCCGTGGCTGGCCTGGATGACCCTGGCGCCGGTCTCGGTGCTCTTCACCAGGCGGTCGAGCCAGGGCTCGAAGCCCAGGCCGTTCTCCACCACCAGCTGCGCCTGGCGCACGGCGCGGGCGTCGTCCGGGGTGGTCTCGTAGGTGTGGGCGTCGCTGTCGGGGCCGACCAGGTTGTTCAGCTGGATGTGCTCGCCGCCGACCGCGCGGGTCATGTCGGCGAGGATGCTGAAGCTGGTCACCACCCTCGGCTTTTCGGCGGCGGGCAGCGACAGGGGCAGGCAGAACGCGAGCAGGAGCAGCAGGACACGCATGGTGGTTTTCCTCGAAGGGGACGTCATTGCGGGATGGGCAGCAGGCCGCGGCGCAACAGGCCGTGCACCGGGCCGAACAGCACGGAGAACAGGTAGAACAGGCCGGCGAGCAGGACGATGGCCGGCCCGCTGGGCAGCGACCAGGCGTAGGACGCCGCCAGGCCCAGCCATACCGCGAGCGCGCCGAAGCCCGCGGCCAGCGCCAGCAGCGCCGGCAGGCGGCGGCTCCAGAAGCGCGCGGCGGCGGCCGGCAGCATCATCAGGCCGACCATCATCAATGCGCCCAGGGCCTGGAAGCCGATCACCAGGTTGAGCACCACCAGGCCCAGGAACAGCCCGTGGGCGAAGGGTCCGAGGCGGCTGACGCTGCGCAGGAACAGCGGGTCGAGGCTGTCCAGCAGCAGGCTGCGGTAGATCAGCGCGAGCACGCCGAGGCTGAGCACGGCCACGCCGAGCATGCCCAGCAGGGTCGTGCGGTCCACCGCCAGGGCCGAGCCGAACAGCAGCTCCAGCAGGTTCAGGCGCTTGCCGGCCAGGCCCAGCAGGAGCACGCCGCTGGCCAGGGAAATGGGGTAGACCGCGGCCAGGCTGGCGTCCTCGCGCAGGCCGGTGTGGCGCGTCACCCAGGCGGCCAGGCCGGCCACCGCCAGGCCGGCGCCGAGGCCGCCGAGGGTCAGCGCCGGCAGCGACAGCCCGGCCAGCCAGAAGCCGATGGCGGCGCCGGGGAGGATGCCGTGGGCGATGGCGTCGCCGATCAGGCTCATGCGCCGCAGGATGAGGAATACGCCCAGCGGCGCGGCGCTCAGCGCCAGGACCACGCCGCCGAGCAGCGCCCGGCGCATGAAGGCGAACTCGACGAAGGGCTGCCAGAGCGCGTGCAGGGCCATCATGCCACCCGCGCCAGGCCGCCCGGGCCCAGCAGGTCGCGGCAGCGGCCGTGGCGGCAGCCCTCGGCGGCCACGCGCAGGCAGTCGGGCACGCGCTCGCGCACCAGCGCCAGGTCGTGGCAGACCAGCAACAGGGTGCGGCCCTCGCGGTGCCAGGCCTGGATGCGTTGCCAGAGCAGCGCCTGGCCGGCTTCGTCGAGGCAGGCGTCGGGCTCGTCGAGCAGCAGCAGCGGGCTGTCCAGCAGCCCCAGGCGGGCCAGCAGGGCGCGTTGCAACTGGCCGCCGGAGAGCGCCGCCAGCGGGCGTTGCTCCAGGCCTTCCAGCTGCCACTCGGCCAGCGCCCGGCGCAGCTGTTCGCGGCGCGCGGCGCTGGGCAGGCGGCTGTTCCAGAAACCGGCGCCGACTAGTTCGCCAAGGCTGATGGGGAACTGCCGGTCGAGGGCCTGCTGCTGCACCAGGTAGCCGATTTCCCGCGGCCGCAATTCCACCCGCACGCGCCCGGCCAGGGGCTTCTGCAGGCCGGCGATGACCTTCAGCAGGCTGCTCTTGCCGCAGCCGTTGGCGCCGACCACGGCGGTCAGGCTGCCGGCGGCCAGGTCGAGGTTCAGCGGCGGCGTCAGCGGCAGGCGCGGCGGGCCCCACTGCAGGGCCTGGCAATGGATCATGGGGCCTCCCGGCGCCACTGGCTGCGGGCCACGGCGTCATGGGCGTGGAGGCTTTCGGCATGCACCACGGTCAGCGCGAAGGCGTCCAGTTCGTCGCGTTGCGCCAGGGCGCGGTGCAGGCGGCGGGCGGCGTCCTCGCAGAACATCAGGTTCTGCCCGTTGGCCAGGGCGAAGGCCTGCTCGTCGGCGCGCTTCACCGCGGTCTGCACGGCAGTGCCCAGGGCGGCCTCGGCGCAGTCGAGCAGCTCGCGCAGCGGCAGGCCCGGCAGCTCTTCGCGCAGGTGCAGGCGTAGGTCGGCGAAGCTGCGCTGGCTGTGGGGCGTGGCGACTATGCCGGCGCTGCTGCCGAGCCAGGTGTGGACTTCCCGGTGGCTCGGTTCGCGGCCGGCGAAGTCCGCGGCGAAGCGCTGCTGGATCAACTGGCGGGCCAGGGCCGCCGAGCAGGGGCAGGTGGAGGAATAGGCCAGGCGCAGGCGCAGTTCCAGGCGCAGGCCTTGCTCGTCCAACTGCGCGTGGACCTCGCAGGGGTAGCGCTTCCAGCCACTGAGCGGGCTGACCAGCGCCGGGCGTTCGAGCAGGGCGTCGAAGGCCAGGCGCAGGCTGGCGCGGCGCGACAGGCCGGCGTGGCTGGCGAGGAAGTCGTCGAGGACTTCGCGCAGCAGCCGCGGGCCCAGCTCGGCCCGTTCCAGGCGGGACAGGGCCAGGTACAGGCGCGACATGTGGATACCGCGGGTGGCGGCGTCGTCCAGGCTGACGCCGGCGTCGGCCAGCGCGCCCAGGCGTTCGCCGTGCAGGCGCAGCGGCAGGGCGATGCCCTGCATGCCGACCCAGTCGAGGGCGAGGGTGTCGGACGCGGCCTGGCTGGCGACGTCCGGGAGGAAGGCGGTCATGGGGAATGGCTGGTGCTCGTGAATGTTATAATATAACGTATTGCTTCCTCCTCCTTCCTGCAAGCGCCATGAATCGACGCCGCCTGCTGCAAAGCCTGCTCGCCAGCGCCGCCTGGCTCCCCGCCCTGGACCTGCTCGCCGGCCCACGCCTGCTGGGGGCCCGCAGCGAGCCCAGCGGCGACGGCCTGCGCCTGGTGCTGGACCTCGACGGTCCGTTCCGCTACCGCACCTTCAGCCTTTCCGCGCCGGAACGCCTGGTGGTCGACCTGGAAGGCGCCGGCCTCGGCGCGCCCCTGGCCTCCCCTGCCCCGTCCGGCCCGCTGCGCGGCCTGCGCAGCGGGCGCCTGGCCGACGGCGGCACGCGCCTGGTGCTGGACCTGGCCGAGCCGGTGCGGCTGCAGGCCTTCGCCCTGGCGCCCGAGGCCGGCAAAGGCCATCGCCTGGTGCTCGACCTGCATCCGGCGCGGGCGCCGGCTGCGGCGCCCGCGGTGGCCGCGGCGAAAGCCAGCGGCAAGGGCCGCGACATCCTCGTGGTGGTGGACGCCGGCCATGGCGGCAAGGACCCCGGCGCCCTGGGCTCGCGCGGCGAGCGGGAGAAGGACGTGGCCTTGCTGATCGCGCAGAACCTGGCCCGGCGCATCGACCGGCAACCCGGCTTCAAGGCGCGCCTGGTGCGCAACGTCGACGTGTTCATCCCGCTGCGCCAGCGCGTGGAAGTGGCGCGGAGATACAACGCCGACATGTTCGTCTCGGTGCACGCCGATGCCGCGCCCCGCCGCACGGCTTCCGGCGCCTCGGTGTTCGCCCTCTCCGAGCACGGCGCCACCTCGACCCTGGCGCGCTTCATGGCCCAGCGCGAGAACGGCGCCGACCTGATCGGCGCCAGCGGCAACCTGCCCCTGCAGGACAAGGACCCGGCGCTGGCCAAGGTGATCCTCGACATGTCGCTGAACGCCACCATCGCCTCCAGCCTGGACTTGGGCCACAGCGTGCTGCGCAGCCTGGGCGGCATTACCCGGCTGCACCAGGAACGCGTCGACCAGGCCGGCTTCGCCGTGCTCAAGTCGCCGGACATCCCCTCGATCCTGGTGGAGACCGGCTTCATCTCCAACGACGCCGATTGTCGACGCCTGCACGATGCGCGGCACCAACAGGCCCTGGCCGGGGCGATCTTCGATGGCCTGCACGGTTATTTCCGCCAGCGCCCGCCGGTGGGGAGCCTGTTGGCGGCGTTGCGGGAGCAGGGGAAGGCGTAGGGCGTATAACCGTTCGCGGTTATACGCCGCTACACCCAGCTCATGTCCGGCGCCGCGGTCGAGCCCGGAGTGGCCCGAAACAGGCGCTCCGTGGCCGAACCCGAAGCGCGCCTGGGATCGAGGTCAATCGGCGGATAACGCCGTAGGCGTTATGCGCCCTACGCCTGGCCCACCCTTGGCGTAGGGCGTATAACCGTTCGCGGTTATACGCCGCTACACCCAGCTCATGCCCGGCGTCGCGGTCGAGCTCGGAGTGCCCCGAAACAGGTGCTCCGTGGCCGAACCCGAAGCGCGCCTGGGATCGAGGTCAAACGGCGGATAACGCCGTAGGCGTTATGCGCCCTACCGCACCTGCTGGCTGCACCCGCTGACCCGGCCGCAGGTCAGCTTCGCCTGGCCGCCGCTGGAGCTGCTGAGGCGGCTGACGTGGGTCCAGCCGATGCCGCGGCTGGAGCCCACCCACACCTGGCCGTCGCTGCTCACGCCGCTGAAGAAGGTCAGGCGCCCGTAGCGCGTGCCGGTCTGCGCCCAGCGCTGGCCGCTGGCGGCGTCGAAGCCGCGCAGGTAGGTGTCGTGGCCGAGGGTGGCGACGCTGTAGTGGCTGCCGTCGCGGTCCATGCAGGCCAGCACGTTGGCCAGCCAGGCGCAGGCCGCCGGCGGCAGGCCGGGGAACGGCAGCGGCGGCTCGCCCGCGGCCTGCGCCAGGGGCGCCAGAAACAGCAGGCAGAGCGTCAGGGCGGCGGCTTTCATCGGGACCTCGGGGCGGGCTTGGCGGGCCTCCATGGTACGCCGTCGGATTGTCGAAACTGAAATGTTATATTATAACAATTCGATCCTATCCTTCCGGAGGCCGCCATGACCCCGCAACCCGAGCCGGTCCTCAGTGAACGGCAACTACTGGCGCAACCCGCCAGCGCCTACATGAACGAAGCCCAGCGGGCCTTCTTCCAGGCCCTGCTGCTGCGCCAGCGCGAGGAGCTGCAGGCGCGCATCGAGGGCGAGTTCGACGCGCTGCGCGAGGACGAGCGGCCCGGCGACGAGGCCGACGTCGCCAGCCGCGAGGAGCAGCGCCAGTGGCAACTGCGCCTGCTGGAGCGCGAGAAGAAGCTGCTGGACAAGATCGACCAGGCCCTGGAGCGCCTGGCCCGCGGCGACTACGGCTGGTGCGCCGAGACCGGCGAGCCGATCGGCCTGCGCCGCCTGCTGCTGCGCCCCACCGCCAGCCTCAGCGTCGAGGCCAAGGAACGCCAGGAGCGTCGCGAGCTGCACCTGCGCAACGCCTGAAGAACATCAGAAAAGAGAGCCACCACCGTGAACCAACGCCTACCCGTCACCGTCCTTTCCGGCTTCCTCGGCGCCGGCAAGAGCACCCTGCTCAACCAGGTGCTGAAGAACCGCGAGCACCGCCGCGTGGCGGTGATCGTCAACGACATGAGCGAGATCAACATCGACGGCGCGCAGGTACAGCGCGACGTCAGCCTCAACCGCGCCGAAGAGAAGCTGGTGGAGATGAGCAACGGCTGCATCTGCTGCACCCTGCGCGAGGACCTGCTGGAGGAAGTCGCGCGGCTGGCCGCCGAGGGCCGCTTCGACTATCTGCTGATCGAGTCCACCGGCATCTCCGAGCCGCTGCCGGTGGCCGAGACCTTCACCTTCCGCGACGAACAGGGCCGCAGCCTGTCCGACCTGGCGCGGCTGGACACCCTGGTCACCGTGGTCGACGGCCTCAACTTCCTGCGCGACTACCAGGGCAGCGACAGCCTGGCCAGCCGCGGCGAGAGCCTGGGCGAGGAAGACCAGCGCTCCATCGCCGACCTGCTGATCGACCAGGTGGAGTTCGCCGACGTCATCCTGGTCAGCAAGGTCGACCTCATCTCCAGCGACGAGCGCGAGGAGCTGCTGGCGATCCTCCGCGGCCTCAACCCCGACGCCGAGATCCGCCCCATGGTCATGGGCCAGGTGCCGCTGGAGTGGATCCTCGACACCGGCCGCTTCGACTTCGAGCGCGCCGCCCAGGCCCCCGGCTGGCTCAAGGAACTGCGCGGCGAGCACGTGCCGGAGACCGAGGAATACGGCATCGCCTCCCGCGCCTACCGGGCGCGCCGGCCCTTCCACCCGCAGCGCTTCCACGCCTTCCTCGCCCAGCCCTGGGCCAACGGCCGGCTGCTGCGCTCCAAGGGTTTCTTCTGGCTGGCCAGCCGTTACCGCGAGGCCGGCAGCTGGTCCCAGGCCGGCGGCCTGATGCGCCACGGCCTGGCCGGGCGCTGGTGGCGCTTCGTGCCGAAGGAACGCTGGCCGCAGGACGAGGACGGCCTGCGCCAGGTGTTGCGCCACTGGAACGCCGACACCGGCGATTGCCGCCAGGAACTGGTGTTCATCGGCCAGGGCATTGATTTCGAGCGCCTGGAAGAAGAGCTCGACGCCTGCCTGCTGGACGACGCCGAGTTCGCCGCCGGGCCCCAGGCCTGGGCGCGCCTGGCCGACCCCTTCGAGTCCTGGACGGAGGAGGCCTGATGCTCGCCCCGCAGTTGCAGCGCACGCCGCGCCAGGTGCTGGGCGAGGACCCGCAGGTGCTCGCCGAGGTGCTGCGCGACGACGTCAACCTGGCGGTCTGGCGCCGCCGCCTGTACCCGGACGTGGCGGCCTTCGCCGCTCACCTGCTCGCCGGCGAGACGCTCTACGGCTGCCAGGCGAACCTCGAACTGGACGAGGCCGGGCGCAGCCGGCAGCTGGACGGCCTGTTCGGCGACGGCCCCGGCGCCGCGCTCTTCGCCAGCGACCTGGCCTGGCTGGTGGAAGCCTTCGCCTGCCTCACCGGCGCGCGCCGCGTGGGCCTGCGCTTGCGCGCGCTGGAGCGGGCCATGTGCCCGCGCTTCCATGTCGACCAGGTGCCGCTGCGGCTGGTCACCAGCTACGCCGGCTGCGCCAGCGAATGGCTGGAGGAAGGCGCCCTGCCCCGCGATCGCCTCGGCGAAGCTGAGTCGACGTGCGTCCAGCGCCTGGAGGTGGGCGACGTGGGGCTGTTCAAGGGCGAGAAATGGATCGGCAACGAGGGCGCCGGCATCGTCCACCGCTCGCCCTGCCCGGCACCGGGCTCGCGGCGCCTGCTGCTGACCCTGGACTGGCTCTAGGCCGGGCGGCGCATGTCGATGTGCGGGATGTCGTCTTCCAGGTAGACCTCGCCCTCGGCGACGAAGCCGTAGCGGCCGTAGTAGCCCTGCAGGTGCGCCTGGGCGGAGAGGTACACCGGGCTGCCCGGCCAGCGCCGTGCCGCTTCGTCCAGGGCGCGCTGCATCAATTGGTGGCCAAGGCCGCGGCCACGCCCGGCGGCGGCGGTGATGACGCGGCCGATGATCACCTCACCGTCGTGCGTCGCCGGGTCGAGCAGGCGCAGGTAGGCCAGCAGCTGGCCGCCCTCGTGGGCCATCAGGTGGCAGGTGTCGCCCGCCAGGTCCTGGCCGTCGATGTCCTGGTAGGGGCAGTTCTGTTCCACCACGAAGACCTCGCAGCGCAGGCGCAGGAGGGCGTACAGCGTCTCCTTGCTCAGCTCGCTGTGGTGTTGGCAGCTCCAGGTGAGGTCCATGGCGTGAGGCTCCGGCGGAAGGTGGAAAGGGCCGCCCATCCTCTCACGCCCGGGCGCGTCACACAGCCACCCGCGGCCCCGTCGGCGACAGCCCGCCGAGGTGCCGGCGCAGCGCCTCGATGGCCACCCGCACCTTGGCCGGCTGGGCGTCGCGCCGCGGCGTCACGGCGTAGATGCCGTAGCCCGGCAGGCTCCAGCGCGGCAGCAGGCGCAGCAGCCTGCCCTCCTCCAGCGCGTCGCGCACCTCCGGCTCCGGCTGCAGTGACACGCCCAGGCCGTCGAGGGTGAACTGGCGCAGGGCGAGCATGCTGTTGGCCGCCACCCGTGGTTCCAGGCGCAGGCGACAGCTCTCCCCGTCCGGCCCTTCGAAGTGCAGCGGCTGGCTGTGGCCGCGGGTGTTCAGCGCCAGCCAGTCGACCTGCAACAATTGCTCGGGATGGTCGATAGCCCCGCAGCGGCGCAGGTAGGCCGGGGCCACGCAGACCAGGTTGTGCCAGTCGCCCAGGTGGCGCGCCACCAGGCTGGAGTCGGCCAGGTTGCCGACGCGGATGGCCAGGTCGATGCGTTGTTCGACCAGGTCGATCTGCTCGTCGTGGAAGAACAGCTGCAGGCGCAGCTGGCGGTGGTTCTCCAGCAGCGGGCGCAGCGCCTCGGTGATCAGCCGCCCGGAAAAGCCCACCGGCGCCGCCAGGCGCAGCTCGCCCACCGGCGCCTCGCGCCATTCGCCCAGGCGCTGCTCGGCCTCCTCGGCGATCGCCAGCATCTGCGCGCAGCTGCGGTAGAAGGCCTCGCCGGCCTCGGTGAGGGTGAGCTTGCGGGTGGTGCGGTGCAGCAGGGTCACCTGGGCCTGCGCCTCCAGCTTGCGGATCTGCTGGCTGACCGCCGACGGGCTCATGTCCAGGGCCTCGGCGGCGGCCGCCATGGAGCCGCGGGCGACTACGGTGGCGAAGATGGCCATGCCTCGGAGGTTGTCCATTGTGAAGCTCCGCTTAAGAGTGAAAGGCACGATAGCCGGTTTTTCCCGGGCTTTCTCCTGCCTAGCATGCGAAGGCTCTGAAAGAAGAGGATGAACGATGCCGACTTCCCGTGCCGACGTGCCCACCCCCGATGGCGCCCGCTACCTCAAGCGCCTGTGCAACCATTTCGCCCACAAGCTGCCGGTGGAACTGAGCGAGGACAGCGGCGTGCTGAGCTTCGAGTTCGGCACCTGCCGGCTGAAGGCCGACGCCGCCGCCCTGCATCTGCAGGCCGAGGCCGAAGACGCCGAACGCCTGGCGCGGGTGCAGCAGGTGGTGGTCAGCCACCTCGACCGCTTCGCCTGGAAGGAAGGCCAACTGCCGGTGAACTGGAGCTGAGCCCCCTGCCCTTTTCCTTTGCCGCCGTGGCCGGCGCGGTTCAGCGCTGGCCGCTGAGAATCTGCTGGATCAGGCCGCTGGCCAGTTCGATCAGCAGGTAGTTCCCGTCCACTTCCTGCCACTGGTAGCCATAGGCCGGCGGCGGCAGCTGGCGGCTACGCCAGTCCTCCACGTAGTAGCGCTGCGCGCGGTATTCCGGCGGCAGGTACTGGCCGGTCTGCCAGTGCCGGCGCTCGGCCTCCTGGCGGCGCATGGCGTCTTCCCATTCGCGTTGCCGCTGCTCCTGCTGGCGGCGTTGCGCCTCTTCCCACTGGCGCTGGCGCTCATCGGCCTGGCGGCGCTGTTCATCCTGCCACTGGCGGTCGCGCTCGGCCTGCTGGCGTTGTTCTTCCTGCCAGCGCCGCTGCTGTTCCTGCTGGCGGCGCTGGGCTTCCTGGCGCAGCTGTTGCTCGGCCTGGCGGCGCTGTTCGTCGCGCTGGCGCTGGAACTCCTGTTGCTGGCGCTGCCGGTCCTCCATCTGCCGACGTTGCTGCTCGGCCATCTGCCGCTGCTGTTCCTGCTGCTGGCGTTGCTGCTCCTGCTGGCGGCGCTGCTGTTCCTCGTTCTGCCGGCGCTGTTGCTCGGCCATCTGGCGTTGCTGTTCCTGTTGCTGGCGCTGTTGCTCCTGCCATTGCTGCTGTTGCTGGGCGTCGTTGGCGTTCCAGGCGAAGGCCGCGCCGACGGGCAGCAGCAGGCCCAGGCAGAGGGCGCGGAGGGAGGCTGTGTTGGGCATGGTCGGGTCGTCGGGCAGGGCGGCGAAATGGCCGGGAAAGTCAGGAAAGTGGACAGGGAAATGCCGGGAAAAGTTCCGAACTCGAAAAATTCGTCGCTACATGAAAAGACGATTTATCAGAGTTCGGTCGTAACTAGATCGATTTTGAGATTTATGGTCATAAACAGACCAAATTACCTTGTGTGATGCATTTGATCTATTTTTGTACAAACCAAATAAGTCAATACTTTGAAATATTTTGTAACCGTGTGGACACTTTTACCCCGGGTTATCCACAGAATCGATGCGCAAAATTTGTACATCCCGGCCCTTCACCCTGTAGGCGGCCTGGTAGGGCCAGCGTTCGAGGGGCAATTCGCGCACGCCGGGTACTTCGCTGGGCCGGCCGACGCTGCTCAGGCTGAGGTCGGCCAGCGCCTTCACCTGGCCGACCATGTCCTGGACGGCCTTCAGCGCCTTCTCCGGGCCGATCAGTACCACGTAGTGGTCGTACAGGCCGTCCAGGTCGGCCGCCGCCTTGTGCGTCCACTGCAGGCTCATGCCAGCCCCCACTTGGCTTCTATCTCCGCGTGCGGCAGCAGGTGCCCGGCGTTGGCGTCGGCCAGGCCCTCGTCGATGGCCGCCACGTGCCAGCTCTGGCGTTCCAGGTACTGCGCCAGGGCCTGGCGCAGGTGGTAGGGGCGGTCCCGGTGGGTGGCCCGGGCCAGCTGGTCCAGGGCCCTGGCCAGGGCGTCATCGGCGCGGAAGGAGATTACGGTGGTCAATTTCTGAGCAGTCCGTTTACGCTGTATACAGTGTTTACAACGATAACATACGTATACGAATCAGGCACTTGGCGGTGCCGAAAAGATCGCGGCGGGGCAGGGGAGGCAAACCGGAGGAGGCTGCGCCGCGGTTTCGCCAGAATTGGGCTGAAACGCCCGGGTGGCGCGGCCTGCAAGGCACTTTCGCGGCGGCGCAAGTCGAGTTGCCGCATCCGGGATTTGCCGCCGCCACGGGGTGGTCCAGGCTAGCCGGACAGCCCTTCCCGACCAGGAGACGACCCCGTGCCCCATGACTTCCCGCAACCGGTGGACGCCGCCGAGGTCCCGCGCTTCGCCGGCATCCCCAGCTTCATGCGCCTGCCGATCTTCGAGGACCCGGCCCAGGTGGACATCGCCCTGGTCGGCGTGCCCTGGGATGGCGGCACCACCAACCGCGCCGGCGCCCGCCATGGCCCGCGCGAGGTGCGCAACCAGTCGAGCCTGATGCGCAAGGTGCACCACGTCAGCCGCATCGCGCCCTACGACCTGGTGCGCGTCGGCGACCTGGGCGACGCCCCGGTGAACCCCATCGACCTGCTCGACGCGCTCAAGCGCATCGAGGGCTTCTACCGGCGAATCCACGCCGCCGGCGCGGTGCCGCTGTCGGTGGGCGGCGACCACCTGGTGACGCTGCCGATCTTCCGCGCCCTGGCCGCCGAGCGGCCGATCGGCATGGTCCACTTCGACGCCCATTCCGACACCAACGACCGCTACTTCGGCGACAACCCCTACACCCACGGCACGCCGTTCCGCCGCGCCATCGAGGAGGGCCTGCTGGACCCGCGGCGCACCGTGCAGATCGGCATCCGCGGCTCGGTGTACTCGGCGGACGACGAGGCTTTCGCCAAGGAATGCGGCATCCGTGTCATCCACATGGAAGAGTTCGTCGCGCTGGGCGTCGAGGCGACACTCGCCGAGGCGCGCCGGGTGGTGGGTGACGGGCCGACCTACGTCAGCTTCGACGTCGACGTGCTCGACCCGGCCTTCGCCCCCGGCACCGGCACCCCGGAGATCGGCGGCATGACCACGCTGCAGGCGCAGCACATGGTCCGCGGCCTGCAGGGCCTGAACCTGGTCGGTGCGGACGTGGTGGAAGTTTCGCCGCCGTTCGACCTGGGCGGCGCCACCGCGCTGGTCGGCGCGACCATGATGTTCGAGCTGCTGTGCATCCTCGCCGACGCCCTCGCGCAACGCCGCTGACCGCCGCGGGGGTTCACGCGGCGGCGCCCGCGGGGCTATAACGAAGACCTGCGCCCGCCGCCGCGAGAACCCTCATGCTCGGCAACCTTTCCGACATCGACCTGCGCCTGCTGCGCACCTTCTGCGCCATCGTCGAGGCCGGCGGCTTCACCGCCGCCCAGGTGCGCCTGAACACCAGCCTGTCGCGCCTGAGCGTGCTGGTGCGCGACCTCGAGCTGCGCCTGGGCTATTCGCTGTGCCGCCGCGGCAGCAGCGGCTTCCAGCTCACCGAGGAGGGGCAGGAACTGTACGACGCGGCCCAGGGCCTGTTCGTCGACATCGAGCGTTTTCGCGAGCAGGTCACCGGTCTTGGCGGGCGCGACCGCGAGACCCTGTACCTGGGCTGCGTCGACGGCGTGGTCGGGCAGCATTGCTGGCCGTTGCCGTTGGCCATCCGCCTGTTCCGCCAGGACAACCCCGGCGTGCGCCTGAACCTGCACACCCAGCGCCCGGACGAGTTGGAGAACGCCGTGCTGGAGGAGGGCCTGCAACTGGCCATCGGCGCCTTCCACCATCGCCTGTCCGGGCTGCGCTACCAGCTGCTGTTCAGCGAAGAGCAGAACCTCTACTGCGCCCCCGGCCACCCGTTCTTCGCCCGCGCCGACGACGAGCCGGGCCTGGAGGCGATCTGCGCCGCCGACTACGTCGGCCGCGGCTACATGGCCGAGAGCCGGCGCCCCCACGGCCTGGTGTTCAATCGCACGACCACCGCCTACAGCATGGAGGCCATCGCCAACCTGGTGTTCAGCGGTACCTTCATCGGCTACCTGCCGACGCCCTACGCCGCCGCCTGGGCCGCCGAGGGGCGCTTGCGGGCGATCCGCCCGGCGCAGCTGGCCTACCACTCGGAATTCCACTGCGTGACGCGCCAGGGCGCCGAGCCCGGCGAAGCCCTGGGCGCCTTCCTCGCCGCCCTGGAGCGGGCCCAGGCGCAGTTGGGCAGGGGAGGGCTGGAAGCATGAACGCGCTGCACGCCTTGCACGAGGATGGCTTCGTACTGCTGCCCGGCCTGCTGGAGGCCGTGCAGGTCGCCGAGGTGCGCGGGCTGATCGACGGACTGCGGCCGATCCACTGGGACTACGAGGGCCTGGTGGACCACTACAAGTGCGTGTTCAACCGCTCGCCGCGCTGGCTGGCGTACCTCGACCCCCAGGGCTGATCGAGGTGGCCGAGGCGGCCCTGGGCGAGGACTGCCACGTCATTGGCCAGACCGCCTGGCGCTGCCACCCCGGCTTCATCGGCAGCGACATGCACCTGGACCACCTGCCGCTGCGCCTGCCGGAGGCGCTGCTGCTGGGCGGCTTCGAGCTGCCGATGTTCATCTGCACGGCGCAGGTCTACCTCGACGACATAGACCATGAACTCTGCCCGACCTGGGTGATTCCCGGCAGTCACCGCGCCGGCCGCGCGCCGCGCCCGGACGAGCGCAGCTGGCGGGGCAGGGCGACCGAGCCGGTGCTGTGCCGCGCCGGCGACTGCCTGTTGTTCCGCAGCGAGCTGTGGCATTCCGGCAGCCGCAACCTGAGCCAGCGCACGCGCTACCTGTTGCAGGTGCACTATGGCCGGCGCATGGTGGCGCAGAAGTTCTCGCCCTATCTCGACTGGCGCTTCGACCCCGAAGTGCTGGCCGCCTGCACACCCCGCCAGCGCCGCCTGCTGGGCGACCACGAGGCAGCGGAATACGACTGAGGAACCCGGCCATGAGCCAGACCCACCAGGGGGGCTGCCACTGCGGCGCCCTGCGCTACGAATTCACCGCCGAGCTGGACGACGTCGGCCACTGCCACTGCTCCATCTGCCGGCGCAGCAGCGGCGGCATCGTGGTCACCTGGGCGACGGTGCCGCGTAGTAGCTTTCGTTGGTTGAAGGGGGAGCCGGCCTGCTATGTGTCGAGTCCGGGCAATCGGCGGTTGTTCTGTGGGAACTGTGGGGCGCAGGTGGTGTTCGAGACGGAGCGGACGCCGGAAACGTTGGATGTGACTGTGGCGACCTTTGATCATCCGGAGGTGGCGCCGCCGCAAAGGCATGTTTGGGTGAAGAGCCGGGTGCCTTGGTTGCATCTGGATGAGCAGTTGCCGGGGGAGGATGAGGAGGTTTTGTAGGGGCGAGCTAGCCGGCGGTTCTTGTGCGCTGGATCGGTTCCGTACCCTCTCCCCAGCCCTCTCCCTGAAGGGAGAGGGGGCCTGTCCGTGCCGAGAGGAGGAATGGTTTCAGCCGGAAACCTTCAGCGCTGCCGGCTGACTCAGGAATACCCACGCACTCCGAACGGTCCCCTCTCCCTTCAGGGAGAGGGTTAGGGAGAGGGCGCTCTTCAGCTCAAGCACCCGAGCCCAGCCGGTAGACCCTTTACCAGCCGTAGGGCGTACAACCGTTCGCGGTTGTACGCCGCTACACCAGACTTGTCTCTAACTCCGAGGCTGACCTGGGCGACGGCCGAAGTTCACCCCAGGTCGACCCTGGCTCGTGGCTGGGCCAAGGTGAAACGGCGTATAACCGCGAACGGTTATACGCCCTACGCGGCGTTTCAGAACACCATCTGCCACTGCGCAACCAGCGCATGGTTCTGCGCCTGGCTGCCTTTCTCGCCGCTGTAGGCCAGGCCGATGCTGTGGCGGGCCGAGAGGCCCAGGTCCAGGCCCAGGTCCAGCAGCAGGCTGTTGCGGTCCAGCGCGGTGCCCTGGACGCTGAAGGCGCCGCCGCCGGCGAGGAAGGCCTGGCGGGTGCTGCTGTCCAGGTCGCCGTAGGTGTGGCGCCAGCCCAGGCCCAGGCGTGGGGTCAGGCTCATGCCGTTGTCCAGGCTGGCGAGCCAGGCCGTGCGCACGCCGAGGGTGCTGCTGAAGTTGTGCTGGCTTTGCTCGTCCACGTGCAGGGCCGCGGCGCCGCCTTTCTCGTCGTAGGCATCGCGCTTGTAGTATTGGTAGCCGAGGTTGGCGTAGGGCTCGGCGCTCAGGCGGCCTTCGCCGAGCTGGTAGCCGGCCTCGGCGAAGGCCTGCCAGCCGTGGGCGTCGTAGTTGCCCCTGGGGCGGTCGCTGAAGCCGTCGAACTCGACGCGGCGCTTGCTCTCGCCGTCGTGGCTGCTGTAGGCCGCGCCCAGGCGCAGGGCCAGCGGGCCGTCCTGGCGTAGGGCGTAGGTGCCCAGGTGCCAGCTGTCGATGTCGCCGGCAGTGCCGCCCTGGCCGTCGAGGTCGGTGTGCGAGTAGCCGCCCAGCACGCCCAGGCGCCAGTGGCCGTCCACTGCCCAGTCGGCGCCCAGCAGGGTGCCGCCGGTGTTCTGGTCGAGGTCGCCGCTGCCGTGTTCGCCGTCGAGCTGGCCGTGGCTGCCGATGCCTTGCAGCCAGAGGCGGCCGGCGGCGTTGGGGTCGTTCAGGTTGCGCGCTTCGCTGGGCACGCCAAGGGCGGCCAGCTGCGGGGTATCGCGGTCGTCGCTGGCCACCAGCAGGCCGCCGCCGAGCTGGCGCAGGGCGCCGAGCATGGCGCTGCCCACCGCCTGGCTGCCGGCCAGGGTGGCGGCGGCCAGGTTGGCGTTGCTGGCGCCGGCCAGCTGTTCCACGGCGCGGCCGGCGTTGCCGGCGTCGCTGGTGATCAGCGCGTCGTACAGGGTACCCAGGCCCTGGCCCTGCAGGGCGTTGGCGGCGGCGCGGCCGTTGCCGCTGCTGGCCAGGTCGGCGAACTGCACGTCGTTGCGCGTCAGCTGCAGGTCCACGCTGTTGGTGCCGTAGCTGAGGCTCGGGGTGAGGAAGGCGAAGTTGCTGCTGACCTCGGCGAAGCGGCCGTCGACGCCGCCGTTGGCGTTCAGCACCTGGTAGCTGCTCTGCCAGGGGTAGTTGCCGGGGCCGGCCTGCAGGGCCAGGCGCGCGCCGTCCAGGGTTGCGTGGCCGTCCACCTGCAGGGTGGCATGGCTGCCGTCGGCCTCCACGCCGTAGGCCAGGGTCGAACCGCTGCGCAGCGCCAGGTCGCCGGTCACCTGGGCGGCACCTTGTTGCGGGTTGGCCAGCAGGGTGCCGCTGACGTCCAGGCCGCCGACGCTGCCGCTGCCGGCGTAGCTGGCGCCGCTGTCCACCTGCAGGCTGCCGGCGATGCCACCCTGGTTGGTCAGCCGGGCGCCGGCGAAGACCTCGCCGCCTTCGCTGAAGTCGCCGGCGCCAGTGAGGGTCCAGGCGCCCTGGCGCACTTCCAGGCGCTCGAAGCCGCGGCTCTGGCCGAAGCTGCCGCCGCGGGCGTCGTCGAAGGCCACCAGGTCCCGGCCATCGCCGCCGTCCACCAGGCCTTCGAAGCGGCTGCCGGCGAGCAGGGTGAGGCTGTCGTCGCCGCCGCCCAACTCCAGGGCGATGCCGTTGCCGCCGTGGATGAGGCCGTCGTTGATGACGTTGTCGGCGAAGTCGCCCACCAGGGTCACGCCGGTAGAGGCGAGGCCTTCGATGGTGCCGTGGTTCTCCAGGGTGGTGGCGCCGTAGCCGCTGCCGGCGGAGCCGTCGTCCACCAGGATGCCGCGGCTGGCACCGCTGATCAGGGCACCGGCGCCGTTGTAGACGCTACCGCCGCCCATGGCGATGCCCTCGCTGCCGTTGGGCTGACCACCCTTGTCGACGCCTGCCGCGCCCGAGCCTTCGATGATCCCGTGGTTCTCGATGTGGCCGATCAGGTCGATGTCCACGCCATCGCCGTCGCCATCGGGCACCAGGCCGTTGTAGGCGCCGGTGATGCGCCCGTAGTTGGTGACGGTGCCGTTGCCGTCGGAGCCGTAGCCCGAGCCGTTGCGGCCGATGATGACGCCGTCGGCGTAGTTGACCAGGGTGGCGCCGACGTCGGTGGTGATGCCGTGGCGGCCGCCGGAGATCAGCCCGTGGTTCTCCACGGTGCCACCCTCGGCGTCCTGGAAGTCGATGCCGTCGTTCTTGGCGTCGGCGTCGATCATGTCGCCGCTGCTGATCTCGCCGTAGTTGCTGATGGTGGCGTTGGCGCCGGGGCGGATGCCGTCGTTGGCGTCGCCGTGGATCACCCCGCCGGCGCGGTTGACGATGGTCACCGGCACGCCGCTGCGCAGGTCGTCGAAGTCCACTGCCTGGCCGCCGCCGGTGGAGCGGATGGTGCCGGCGTTGTCCAGCAGCAGGCTGCCGTTGTCGAAGCCGTCCTTCACCCGCACCGCGTCGTCGGTGGCGCTGATGCCGGCACCGGCGCGGTTGTAGATCTGGTAGTCGCGGGTGGTGGCGGTGTTGCCCGAGCTTTCGATGGCGCGGCCGGCGGTGGCGGTGATCTGCCCGCTGTTGTCGACCACCACGCCCGTGCCGCTGGTGGCGTCCTTCAGGGCGACGGTCTTGTCGCTGGCCGTGATGCTGCCGCTGCTGGTGACCTGCAGGCTGGTCTGGCCGGACAGGGTCTGCTTGCTGGTGCTGGGCGTGCTGATGACGATGGGGCCGGCGGGCGCGGCGTGGGCGCCGGCGCTGAAGACGAGGGCGATGCTGAACGCCAGCGGGGAAGGCTTGAACGACATGGCGACGACCTTTTTTCTTCTGGAAGTGGCCGTCGTTTATAGCGATGCAATCTTACGTTTTTGTAACCATGCTGGCTTTTTGCCAAGGCCGGGCGCCGCGGCGCCCGGCCCCTGCCGTCACTGCTTGTAGTAGACGATCTGGTTGCTGGTGGCGAGCAGCTCGCCGGCCTCGCTCCACAGCTCCGCGGCCTGGTCGAAGTAGCCGTTGCGGAAGGCCTGGCCGCGGGCCTCGCCGAGCAGGTAGCCGCTGCCGACTTCGGCCAGTTGCGCGGCGTCGGTGTGGAAGTAGGTGGTGATCGACACGGTGCCCGCCGGCACCGGGGTGGCGCGGCGCAGCCAGACGCGCGGGTAGAAGATGTCGCTCATCGCCGCCAGGGCCGGGAAGTCCAGCGCCCGCGCCCGGGCGTCGCGCAGCCAGAGGCGGGTGCGGCTGTGCTCGCCGCTGCCGTCCCAGGTGCTGGGGAAGGCGCCGTCGATGGCGCGCATCTCGTACTGCTGCACCCAGGCCACGCCCTTGCCGCTGGTGTTCAGCGGCGGCGTCTGCGCCGGCGCCTCGGCCTGCGGGCGCACCAGGTCCAGCTCGCTCCAGGTCTCGCGGCGCAGGGCGGTGACCGCGGTGCCGGTGGTGGAGACCTGTTCCACGCCGTCGGCGTCGACCTGGCTCAGCTGCAGCAGCCAGTGCTGGGTGGAGCGGTTGGTGCGGATCGGCGTGGCGCGCACGGCGAAGGCGCCGGCCTCGATGGCGGCGGCGAAGTTCACCGTCAGCGCGATGGGCGCGCCGAGCAGCCGCGGGTGGCGCAGCACGGCCTGCAGCAGGGTGGCGGCGGTGATGCCGCCGAAGGGGCCGACCATGTTCCAGTAGTCGTCGCTGGTGTGGCCGTGGAACAGGTCGGCGTCGCCGGCATCGGCCTCCAGGGCCAGGGCGCGGTCGAAGGGGTGCAGGGCGGAATCGGTCATGCTCGGTGCTCTCGGCGCGGGTATCCGGTCCTTTTAGGGGAGCGGCCCGGGCGCGGTCAAGCGAACCGGGCGGTCAGGGCGTGACCTCGAAGCGCAGGGTGCCGATCACCTGGCCGACCTCGGTGAGCACCTGCACCTGCCAGCGCCCGACCGGGTCGCCGGGGAAGTTCTGCTTGTGCGTCCAGGCGCGGTAGCCGGCCTCGCGGCCGCCGTGGATGTCCAGGGCGATGCGGTCGACTTCCTGGCCGTTGTGCCGCCACACGTGGAAGATGCGCTCGTCCAGGCCGCGCGGGGCGCTGATGGCGGTGTAGGCGTAGAGGCCCTGGCTGCGGATCTGCGCGGCGCTGACCTGCTCGACGCTGTCGCCGGGGGTGCGCTGGCTGTTGTCGAACTGCTCGGTGACCGCCATTTCCGCCAGCCACAGGGTGGAGGGCGGCACCCAGGCGCGGCCGAACCAGCCGACCACGCCGATGCACAGGGTCAGGCCGAGCAGGGCGAACCAGCGCCACCACTTGTGGATGCCCACCGACACCACCAGGCTGGGGAAGGACAGCGCCACGGCGATGCCCAGCGCCCAGCGGTAGCTTTCCGGGGTGCTCAGCTGGAGGATCAGCGGCAGCGCGGTGAGCAGCACGGCGAACAGCGTCAGGGTGTGGTAGCCGAGGAAGGTCCAGCGCCGCGGCGCCAGCCACTTGTAGTAGACCGGGTCGGTGATGGCGATCAGCCCGGCCAGCCCCAGGGCGCCGGTGAACAGGGCCTGGCCGCTGTTCCAGGTGGTGGTGACGAAGAAGAACGGCAGGACGAAGAACAGGCTTTCCTGGTGGATCAGCTGGGTCGCGTAGCGCAGCAGCCCCGGCGGCACCGACCAGCCGAAGCGCTCCTTGAAGCGCTGGGTGAGCAGGTTCTCCAGCATCAGCCAGAGCCAGCTGATCAGCATGACGATGGCCATGACGCGGGCGAAGCCGGCGCGGTGGCGGTCGACCATCATGAAGCTGAACAGCCCCGAGCAGAAGCCGAACAGGGCGATCAGCCGCGGGTAGCGTTCCAGGATCGAGAGGGCCAGCGCCACCAGGCGCTGCACGCGGGTTTTCAACACAAGCATGACGAGGGGCCGAAGCCGGACAACGGAAAAGGCCGGGGATTGTAGCGCTTGTGCCGGCCGCGGGGCAGCGGTGCTGGACAGAGGGTAGGGGCCGGCGGCTCTTCGTAGGAGCGAGCTTGCTCGCGAATGAGCCCCGCAACGGAATCTGTTCGCGAGCAAGCTCGCTCCTACGAGAAGCCATGCCTGCAACGTAGGACCTTGTCCGCGATAGCCGGAGGTTCCGGCGCGATTCGCGGATGAGATCCGCTCCTACGCCGCCTCACCCACGCCATTCCCCTGTAGGAGCGCGCCCTGCGCGCGAATCGCGGGCAGGGCCCGCTCCTACAAGGGTTGGCATTCAGCCCCGTAGGATGGGTTGAACTTGCGAAACCCATGCGGTCGTGGCGATGGGTATCGCTCCGCTCAACCCATCCTACGAAGGCTTGTGTGCGGGCTCTGACACCACCCCGCCGCTCAGTTCCTCGCGGGCATAGTCGACGAACAGCCGCGCCGGCTTGGTCAACTGCGCGCGCTTGAGCCAGGCGGCCACCAGGCCGGAGGCGCTGACGTCCTCGGCAATGTTCACCATCACCACTTTCTTGCCGTCGTAGGTGCATTCCGAATGCGGCCGGGTGACCAGCACCGAGAAGCCGAAGCCCTGGCCGACCATGCCGCGCACCATCTCGATGGAGGGCGAGCTGAAGGCGATGTTCGGCGTCAGCCCCAGTTCCTCGAAGATGCTCACGAAGTAGGTGCGGCTGGGCTGCACGTCGAGCAGGATCATCGGCTCCAGCGCCAGGTCGCGCAGCGACACCTGGGCCTGGTGGGCGAAGCGGTGGTCGGCCGGGAGCAGGGCGTAGGGGCGCTGCGCCGGCATCAGCGGCTCGGTCTCGATGGTGCCGTCGAGGTCGTGGCGGTACAGCAGGGCCAGGTCGAAGCGCCCGGAGGTCAGGCCCTGCACCAGTTCCTGCTGCTCGCCGTCGCGGATGCGGATCTCCACCCCGGGTAGCGCTCGCGGAAGCCGGCGATCAGCCGCGGTAGGTACAGTGGCGCCACCGTCTCGAAGCAGGCCAGGTCGATCTGTCCGGCCACCACGTCGTTGTCGGCCAGGGCGTTCTGCTCGAACTCGTGGGCCATGCGCAGCAGTTCCTGGGCCTTGCGGTAGAAGCGCGCGCCGCTGGGGGTGAGGGACACGCCCTGGGCGTGGTGGCGGATGAACAGCTGCACGCCGAAGCTCTCCTCAAGGCCCTTGATCGCCGTGGAGATAGACGGCTGGGCGATGTAGAGCTTGCGCGAGGCCTCGGCCACGCTGCCGCACTCCACGGTGGTCACGAAATACTTCAGTTGCCGCAAGGTATAGGAAGCCACTGCAAGACCTCTATGGCGCGGCTTCGCCGGTGGCGTGCGCGCTCTCGTTGTGTCATCGGTTCATCGGGAAGCAAGGTTCGGGCCCGCCGGCATGCGCCAGTGGGCGTCGAAGCGCCTCCAGGTGCCGCACCATAACCCAGCATGGCGCACTTTGCCGGTGCGCGCCTGCCCAGCTTTTTCATATACCCCGAAGACATATTTAATATTTTTCCTCCGCCGGGGCATGCGCGACCATCAGGGCACCACAGAACAAAACAATAATTGCTCGTGAGCAGGAGTGCCCTGGTGTATCAACTCAGCGACTGGCAGCAGCGTGCAGCCCGCCAGACCTTCATCGACGCCGCCCTGATCGATGGCCGCCGCGTGGCCGCCGCCGACGGCGCCACCTTCGCTTCCATCGACCCGGCCACCAACCGCCTGCTGGCCAACGTCGCCGCCTGCGGCGCGGCCGAAGTCGACGCCGCCGTGCGCAGCGCCCGCCGCGCCTTCGAGCAGGGCCCCTGGGCGCGCATGGCGCCGCGCGAGCGCAAGGCCGTGCTGCTGAAGCTGGCCGAGCTGATGCTGGCCCACCGCGACGAGCTGGCCCTGCTGGACTCGCTGAACATGGGCAAGCCGGTGATGGACGCCTGGAACATCGACGTGCCCGGCGCCGCCGGCGTCTTCTCCTGGTACGCCGAGGCCCTGGACAAGCTCTACGACCAGGTCGCCCCCACCGCGCCCAGCGCCCTGGCCACCATCACCCGCGCACCCCTGGGCGTGATCGGCGCCGTGGTGCCGTGGAACTTCCCCCTCGACATGGCCGCCTGGAAGCTGGCCCCGGCCCTGGCCGCCGGCAACTCGGTGGTGCTCAAGCCGGCCGAGCAGTCGCCGTTCTCCGCCCTGCGCCTGGCCGAGCTGGCCCTGGAGGCCGGCCTGCCCGAGGGCGTGCTGAACGTGGTGCCGGGCCTCGGCGAGCAGGCCGGCAAGGCCCTGGGCCTCCACCCGGACGTGGACTGCCTGGTGTTCACCGGCTCCACCGAAGTGGGCAAGTACTTCATGCAGTATTCCGCCCAGTCCAACCTCAAGCAGGTGTGGCTGGAGTGTGGCGGCAAGAGCCCGAACCTCGTGTTCGCCGATTGCCGCGACCTCGATCTTGCGGCTGAAAAAGCGGCATTCGGCATTTTCTTCAACCAGGGCGAGGTCTGCTCGGCCAACTCGCGGCTGCTGGTGGAGCGCTCCATCCACGACGAATTCGTCGAGCGCCTGATCGCCAAGGCCCGCGACTGGGCCCCGGGCGACCCGCTGGACCCGGCCAGCCACGCCGGCGCCATCGTCGACGCCAGGCAGACCGCGAGCATCCTGCGCTTCATCGAGGAAACCCGCGGCTCCAGCGCCACCCTGGCCTGCGGCGGCCGCCAGCTGAGCTTCAACGGCTCGGGCAACTTCATCGAGCCGACCATCTTCACGAATGTCGACCCGCAGCAGCGCCTGGCCCGCGAGGAAGTCTTCGGCCCGGTGCTGGCGGTGACCGCCTTCGACAGCGAGGACGAGGCCTTGCGCCTGGCCAATGACAGCCCCTTCGGCCTGGCCGCCTCGGTCTGGAGCGACGACCTCAACCGCGCCCACCGCGTGGCCGGCCGGCTGAACGTCGGCACCGTGTCGGTGAATACCGTGGATGCCCTGGACCCGGCGATCCCCTTCGGCGGCGGCAAGCAGTCCGGCTTCGGCCGCGACCTGTCGCTGCATTCGTTCGACAAGTACACCCAGCTGAAAACCACCTGGTTCCAGCTGCGCTGAGGGCAGGCGCAGGGCCGGCGGCGCACCGCCGGCCCGTTCTGCCCCAGCGAACCGCTCGAGACGGCCGGTGAGACTGCCCAGGTAAGTCCGTCGCCCTCGATCCCCTGCCAACCCCTCAGGCCGGCTGCCGGAGCACCGCCGAGGGAACTAGGAGAAAGTCGATGACCGACAACCGCAATGCGCAACGCGAGACCTGCGACTACCAGGCGGCCGACGCGGCCCACCACATCCACGCCTTCCTCGACCAGAAGGCGCTGAACGCCGAAGGCCCGCGGGTGATGGTGCGCGGCGAGGGCCTGTACCTGTGGGACAACGACGGCAACCGCTACCTGGACGGCATGTCCGGCCTGTGGTGCACCCAGCTCGGCTACGGCCGCAAGGACCTGACCGCCGCGGCCAGCGCGCAGATGGACCAGCTGCCGTACTACAACATGTTCTTCCACACCACCCACCCGGCGGTGATCGAGCTGTCCGAGCTGCTCTTCAGCCTGCTGCCGGGCCACTACAGCCACGCCATCTACACCAACTCCGGCTCCGAATCCAACGAGGTGCTGATCCGCACCGTGCGCCGCTACTGGCAGATCCTCGGCAAGCCGCAGAAGAAGATCATGATCGGCCGCTGGAACGGCTACCACGGCTCGACCCTGGCGGCCACCGCGCTGGGTGGCATGAAGTTCATGCACGAGATGGGCGGCATGATCCCGGACATCGCCCACATCGACGAGCCCTACTGGTTCGCCAACGGCGGCGACCTCACCCCCGGGGAATTCGGCCGCCGCTGCGCGCAGCAGTTGGAGGACAAGATCCTCGAACTGGGCGCCGAGAACGTCGCCGGCTTCATCGCCGAGCCCTTCCAGGGCGCCGGCGGCATGATCTTCCCGCCGGAAAGCTACTGGCCGGAAATCCAGCGCATCTGCCGCAAGTACGACGTGCTGCTGTGCGCCGACGAAGTGATCGGCGGCTTCGGCCGCACCGGCGAATGGATGGCCCACCAGCACTTCGGCTTCGAGCCGGACACCCTGTCCATCGCCAAGGGCCTGACCAGCGGCTACATCCCCATGGGCGGCCTGGTGCTGAGCAAGCGCATCGCCGAGGTGCTGGTGGAGCAGGGCGGCGTGTTCGCCCACGGCCTGACCTATTCCGGCCACCCGGTGGCGGCGGCGGTGGCCGTGGCCAACCTCAAGGCGCTGCGCGACGAGGGCATCGTCACCCAGGTCAAGAACGACACCGGCCCCTACCTGCAGCAGTGCCTGCGCGAGGTGTTCGGCAACCACCCGCTGATCGGCGAGATCCAGGGCGCCGGCCTGGTGGCGGCGCTGCAGTTCGTGCAGGACAAGGCCACCCGCAAGCGCTTCGACAACGAGAACGACCTGGCCTGGCGCTGCCGCACCATCGGCTTCGAGGAAGGCGTGATCATCCGCTCCACCCTCGGCCGCATGATCATGGCCCCGGCCCTGGTGGCCGGCCGCGCCGAGCTGGACGAGCTGGTGGACAAGACGCGCATCGCGGTGGACCGCACCGCGAAGGAGATCGGCGTGCTTTAAGGCACGACCTGTAGGCGCGAGCTTGCTCGCGAAGGGCCGGAAAGGCTCCTCTCCCTAGGCCCGAGCTGCCGGTAAGCACCGATCCAGCCGGCGGCTCCGAACAGCTCCCTCTCCCTTCGGAGCGGGGCGCGCAGCCAGGGCGGGGGGAGAGGGAATCCATCTTGCGCCGGACTTCGCGAGCAAGCCCGCTCCTACGAAAAACGAACAACAACAACGCCGCGGGCCCACGCAGGCCCGTGCCGTGGAACCTTTTTGCCGCCCGTTCGGCAACTGCCCAGCAATCCAAACCAACAACGCCAACCGGCTGTGGGAGTTCGTTCCATGAAATCGTCCTTGCATTGCATCCTCGCCTGCGCGGTCCTCGCCGCCACCGGCGCCGCCCAGGCGCAGGATCTCACGGTGATCTCCTTCGGCGGCGCCACCAAGGCCGCCCAGGACAAGGCCTACTTCAAACCCTTCGATGCCAGCGGCGCCGGCAAGGTGATCGCCGGCGAGTACAACGGCGAGATGGCCAAGGTGAAGGCCATGGTCGACGTCGGCAAGGTCACCTGGGACGTGGTCGAGGTGGAAAGCCCCGAGCTGCTGCGCGGCTGCGACGAGGGCCTGTTCGAGCGCATCGACCCGGCCGCCATCGGCGACGAGTCGAAGTTCGTCCCCGGCACCTTCAGCGAGTGCGGCGTGGCCACCTACGTCTGGTCCATGGTCATGGCCTACGACAGCAAGCGCCTGGCCAAGGCGCCGACCTCCTGGGCGGACTTCTGGAACGTCAAGGACTACCCGGGCAAGCGCGGCCTGCGCAAGGGCGCCAAGTACACCCTGGAGGTGGCCCTGCTGGCCGACGGCGTGAAGCCCGAGGACCTGTACAAGGTGCTGGGCACCGCCGATGGCGTCAGCCGCGCCTTCAAGAAGCTCGACGAGATCAAGCCCTACATCCAGTGGTGGGAAGCCGGCGCGCAACCGCCGCAGTGGCTGGCCGCCGGCGACGTGGTGATGAGCGCCGCCTACAACGGCCGCATCGCCGCCGCGCAGAAGGAAGGCGTGCCGCTGGCCATCGTCTGGCCGGGCAGCCTCTACGACCCGGAATACTGGGCGGTGGTCAAGGGCACGCCGAACAAGGCCCTGGCCGAGAAATTCATCGCCTTCGCCAGCCAGCCGCAGACGCAGAAGGTGTTCTCCGAGAACATCCCCTATGGCCCGGTGCACAAGGGCACCCTGGAACTGCTGCCGGCCGACGTCCAGGCCGCCCTGCCCACCGCCCCGGCCAACCTGCAGGGCGCCCGCTCGGTGGACTCGGCCTTCTGGGTCGACCACGGCGAGGAACTGGAACTGCGCTTCAACGCCTGGGCGGCGCGCTGACGGCCGCTGCAGGTGCCCGGCGAGCCGGGCACCGCGGCCTCAGCCCTGCGGCAGCGTGCCCGGGCGGACGTAGGCCAGCACGTGCGCGACGTAGTCGGCCTTGCCCAGTTCGACGCCCAGGCTGCGCAGGATGGCGTAGGCGGTGATGCAGTGGAAATAGAACTGCGGGAACGACCAATCGCGGGCGTACTGCTCGCTGTCCATGTCGAAGATGATGCCGTTGGGCAGGTCGAGCGCGATCGGCGCCTCGGGCCGGCCATCGAGCGCATCGCCGGGCAGGTCGGCGAGCGCTGCCAGTGCTTCGGCGATGCAGGCCTGGGCCTCGGCCAGGGTGCCCGGCCGCTCGTTCGACGCCCAGCCGTCGTTGCGCACCTGTAGCCACGCCTGCGGAACGGCCAGGCCGCGTAGCCGGTAGGTCGGCTCCAGCGCCTGGAAGCAGGCGAAGCGCACCTGCGCGGCCAGCGGGTACATGTCCGGCGCCAGGCGTTGCGCCATCAGCCCGTCGACGTCGTTGCCGGCGGCGCTTTCCCGGGCGGCGGCCTTGTCGAGCCATTGCGACAGGTTCTGCAGCATGTGGGTGAACGAGGGGACGAGAAGGCGGGTCAGCGACATGGCGGGCTCCGGGAAAGGGGAGCCGTCAGCTTAGTCCGGGCTCGCCGGCCGTGCTGCGCCATGAAGTCCCTGTCGTACTCGGCCTGCAGTGGATATCGCGGACGGAGTCCGCTCCTACACTTCCAGGGAAGCACGGCTTTTCGTAGGATGGCGTGTACCGGCTGTGAGTCCTTTGTCTCCGGCCGACTCCAGCCTCCCCGTACACGCCGAACGGTCCCCTCTCCCTCCGGGAGAGGGTTAGGGTGAGGGGGCCGTTGAGGCACGGAGTATCCCTGTAGGCGCGGATTTATCCGCGATTGCGCCGGCAGGGCCTTGCTCGCGAACAGACGCGGTGCCATGCGGTTCGCGAGCAAGCTCGCTCCTACGAAGAGCATGCGGCGCGTGCTGGCTGTGAGTCCTTTGTCTCCGGCTGACTCTAGCCTCCCCGTACACGCCGAACGGTCCCCTCTCCCTCCGGGAGAGGGTTAGGGTGAGGGGCCGTTGAGGCACGGAGCGTCATGTTTACCGTAGGAGCGGGCCCTGCCCGCGATTCGCGCGCAGGGCGCGCTCCTACAGGGGAATGCGGCGCAAAAAAAGGGAGCCCGAAGGCTCCCCTGGAGAGAAACCGCGGCGGGGGACGCCGCGGTCGGAGCGTTGGCCGCGGGTTACGCGGCGCGGAACAGGTTGTGCGGGTCGATGACGAATTTCTTCGGCACGCCGGCGTCGAATTCGCCGTAGCCTTTCGGCGCGTCGTCCAGGGTGATGACTTCCACCCCGACGATGTCGGCGATCTTGATGCGATCCCACATGATCGCCTGCATCAGCTGGCGGTTGTACTTCATCACCGGGGTCTGGCCGGTGTGGAAGCTGTGGGACTTGGCCCAGCCCAGGCCGAAGCGGATGCTCAGGGCACCATGCTTGGCGGCGTCGTCCACCGCGCCCGGGTCCTCGGTGACGTACAGGCCCGGGATGCCGATCTGGCCGGCCACGCGGGTGATGCCCATCAGCGAGTTGAGCACGGTGGCCGGGGCCTCGTGCTGCGAACCCGAGTGGCCGTGGCCGCGGGCCTCGAAGCCCACCGCGTCGACCGCGCAGTCCACTTCCGGCTCGCCCAGCAGGTCGGCGATCTGCTCGTGCAGCGGGGTGTCCTTGGACAGGTCGGCGATCTCGAAGCCCTGGGCCTTGGCGTGGGCCAGGCGGGTCGGGTTGACGTCGCCGATGATCACCACCGCGGCGCCCAGCAGGCGGGCGGAGGCGGCAGCGGCCAGGCCCACGGGGCCAGCCCCGGCGATGTACACGCTGCTGCCCGGGCCGACGCCGGCGGTGACCGCGCCGTGGTAGCCGGTGGGCAGGATGTCGGACAGGCAGGTCAGGTCGCGGATCTTCTCCATGGCCTTCTCGCGGTCCGGCAGCTTCAGCAGGTTGAAGTCGGCGTAGGGCACCAGCACGTATTCGGCCTGGCCACCGACCCAGCCACCCATGTCGACGTAGCCGTAGGCGCCGCCGGCGCGGGCCGGGTTGACCGTCAGGCAGACGCCGGTGTGCTGCTCCTTGCAGGTGCGGCAGTGGCCGCAGGCGACGTTGAAGGGCACCGAGACCAGGTCGCCGATCTTCATGGTCTCCACGCCGCGGCCGATCTCCACCACCTCGCCGGTGATCTCGTGGCCGAGCACCAGGCCCTGGGGCGCGGTGGTGCGGCCGCGCACCATGTGCTGGTCGGAGCCGCAGATGTTGGTGGAGACCACCCGCAGGATCACCCCGTGGTCGATCTGCTTGCCCTGCGGGTCCTGCATCTTCGGATAGGGGATGTTCTGCACCTCGACCTTACCTGGGCCGAGATAAACCACACCACGATTGCCAGACATACGCATTCCTCTTTGTCGTTGTGGGTACAAATGCGCGGCGCGGCGGCCACGCGGCTTTGCACTGGGATGTCGTCTGTTGCGCGACAGGGCCGGGGTACAGCTGGCAGCCGGCGGGTCTGTCGGTGTTGCCTGTTGCTGGTTCCCCGCGTTCGCGGGATGACGGGGGAGGGTGGTGTTCCCCCGTCGTCATTCCCGCGAACGCGGGAACCCAGAGTCGTGTCGGGAGTGAAGCCCCAAGAGCCCCTCTCCCCAACCCTCTCCCGCAAGCGGGAGAGGGGGCTTGTTCGGCGCGGGCTCGACATGCGGCACCCGCCTGCAGCTTGCAGCCTGCAGCCGCTTTAAAGGACCACCGTCCGATTGGCGTTGAGAAAGACCCTCCGCTCGATGTGATAGCCCACCGCCCGCGCCAGGGTCAGGCACTCGACGTCGCGGCCCTTGGCGATCAGGTCCTCGGGGTAGTGGGCGTGGTCCACGGCCTCGACGCCCTGGGCGATGATCGGGCCCTCGTCGAGGTCGTTGTTGATGTAGTGGGCGGTGGCGCCGACCAGCTTGACGCCCTTCTGGTACGCCTGGTGGTAGGGCTTGGCGCCCTTGAAGCCGGGCAGCAGCGAGTGGTGGATGTTGATCGCCCAGCCGTCCAGCCTGCGGCACAGCTCCGGCGAGAGCACCTGCATGTAGCGGGCGAGGATCACCAGTTCCGCGCCGCTTTCCTCGATCACCCGCCAGACCTTGGCTTCCTGCCCGGCCTTGTCGTTCGGGTCGAGGGCGAAGTGGTGGTAGGGGATGCCGTGCCAGCGCGCCAGGGGTTCCAGGTCCGGGTGGTTGGAGACCACCGCCACCACGTCCATCGGCAGCTGGCCGATGCGCTGGCGGTAGAGCAGGTCGTTCAGGCAGTGGTCGGCCTTGGAGACCATGATCACCACCTTGCTGCGGTAGCCCGGCGGGGTCAGCTCGGTCTTCATCTGGAAGGGCTCGACGCGCTCGGCCAGGCTGGCGCGGAAGGCCGCCTCGTCGAAGCCCGAGGGGCGCGGAACTCCACGCGGATGAAGAAGCGCTGGGCCAGGCGGTCGTCGAAGGAGTGGTGCTCGGTGACGTAGCACTGCTGTTCGAACAGGTGGCGCGTCACCACGTCGACGGTGCCGAGCAGGCTCGGGCTGTCGGCGGTGAGGATCCAGGTATCGGGGGTGCGGCTCATGGCGTGGCTCCGGTGGCGACGCGGGAGGGCGGGCCGGCTGGCCCGCCCGCCGGGATCAGGCGGCGATCTGCAGGCCGTACTCGGCGCTGGCGTCCTGCAGCCACAGCCAGAAGTAGTCGGCGAAGCTGCGGCGCACCACCAGTTCCCAGGTGTCCTCGCCGGTGTGGCGGATCACGCACTGGGACTTGGCGAAGATGCTGCCCACCGCCTTGCCCACCGGGAAGTTGCTCGGGTGCACGTCGTAGCTGGTGGACTTCATCAGCAGCTCGCGCACCTTCGGCCCGGAGAGCTCCAGCAGGGTCTGCCCGCCGCCGACGTTGACCACCGAGTAGTGCAGGTCTTCGCCGAGGGTTTCGCGCAGTTTCTTCTCCACGGCGAATTCCTCGCCGCCGGGGACGATCAGCAGCCACTCGTCCGGGCCCAGCCACTGCAGCGAGGTGTCGCCCTTGGCCACCAGGGTCAGGGCCACCGGCAGCTCCAGGCCCAGGGCCTTGTGCACGCCTTCGGCGAAGGCCGCGTCATGGGCGCTGCCGCGCAGCACCAGGTGGCCGAGCAGCTTCTTCTCGCGCAGGGTGACGCCCGCATTGGCGACGCTGCGCGAGGCCAGCTTGTCCAGCTCGGCGTGGTGCAGCGGGGTCTCGACTTTCACCCCGGCCTCGGGGCATTGCTGGTAGAGGTTCGCTTTGCTCATGTTCTGTTCACCTTGGGATTCTGGCGCTTTCCCTCTCCCCAGCCCTCTCCCGGAAGGGAGAGGGGGCGGATCGGCTTTTGCTTGCAGCTTGCGGCTTGCCGCCTGGAGCTGCTTTCAATCAATCCACGTTCTGCCGCTCGCCTTTCGGGTCGTAGAACACCGAGCTGCAGATTTCCGCCTCGATCACCCGGCCGTCGACCAGGGGCGCGTAGACCTTCTCGCCCATGCGCTTCAGGCCGCCCTTGACCACCGCCAGGGCGAAGCCGTAGCCGAGGGTACTGCTCATGTAGCTGGAGGTGACGTGGCCGACCATGTTCATCGGGATCGACTGCTGGGTGGTGAACACCAGCTGGGCGCCTTCGGGCAGCACGTCCATGGGGTTGGTAGGTTTCAGCCCGACCAGCTGCTTGCGGTCCTCGCGCAGGCAGTCGGCGCGGTTCATGCCACGCCAGCCGATCCACGAGAAGGGCTTGGTGCGGCCCACGGCCCAACCCATGTTGAGGTCGTCCGGGGTCACCGAGGCGTCGGTGTCCTGGCCGACGATGATGAAGCCCTTCTCGGCGCGCAGCACGTGCATGGTCTCGGTGCCGTACGGGGTCAGGTTGTACTTCCTGCCGGCCTCGACTATGGCTTCCAGCACGCCCATGGCGTAGTTGGCCTGGATGTTCACCTCATAGCTCAGCTCGCCGGTGAAGGAGATGCGGAACACCCGCGCCGGCACGCCGGCTACCTTGCCTTCCTTCCAGGTCATGAAGGGGAAGGCGTCCTTGTCCAGGTCGATGTCGGTGACCTCGGCCAGCAGCTTGCGGCTGTTGGGGCCGGACAGGGTCAGGGTGGCCCAGTGGTCGGTGACCGAGGTGAAGTACACCTTCAGTTCCGGCCATTCGGTCTGGTGGTACAGCTCCAGCCACTCCAGCACGCGGGCGGCGCCGCCGGTGGTGGTGGTCATGACGAAGTGGTTGTCCGCCAGGCACGCGGTCACGCCGTCGTCGAAGACCATGCCGTCTTCCTTGCACATCAGGCCGTAGCGGGCCTTGCCCACGTCCAGCTTGGTCCAGGCGTTGGTGTAGACGCGGTTGAGGAACTCGCGGGCGTCCGGGCCCTGGATGTCGATCTTGCCCAGGGTGGAGGCGTCCAGCAGGCCCACCGACTCGCGCACCGCGCGGCATTCGCGGGCCACGGCGGCGTGCATGTCCTCGCCGGCCTTGGGGAAGTACCAGGGGCGCTTCCACTGGCCGACGTCCTCGAACTCGGCGCCGTTCTTCACGTGCCAGGCGTGCAGGGCGGTGAAGCGCACCGGCTCGAACAGGTGGCCGCAGTGGCGGCCGGCCACGGCGCCGAAGGTCACCGGGGTGTAGTTCGGGCGGAACATGGTGGTGCCGGTCTCGGCGATGCTCTTGCCCTGGGCGCGGGCGGCGATGGCCAGGCCGTTGATGTTGCCCAGCTTGCCCTGGTCGGTGCCGAAGCCCAGCGCGGTGTAGCGCTTGACGTGCTCGATGGACTCGAAGCCCTCGCGGCAGGCCAGCTCGATGGCCGCGGCGGTGACGTCGTTCTGCGGGTCGACGAACTGCTTGGGTGCACGGGAGGTGGGCTTCTCGTGGGGCACCTGGAACAGCGCCACGGTCGGCTCCTCGACCCGCTCGGAAGCCTTCGGCAGTTCGCCGGGCGCGGCCTTGAAGCCGGCGTCCTCGGCGGCCTGGGTGCCGGCGTTGTAGCCGTCCTGCAGGTTGTCGGCGAGGCGGAGCACGCCGTTCACGGCGCCGGCGCAGATGCGCTTCTGCAGGCCTTCGCCGGGGACGAAGGCGAGGATGTCCTCGCGCCACTCGGGCTTGCCGCCCAGGTGCGAGGCCAGGTGCACCACCGGGCTGTAGCCGCCGGAGCTGGCGATCAGGTCGCAGTCCAGCCAGTCGCCGGGGGCGGTGACTTTCAGGCGGATGGGGTCGATGGCGGCGATCTTCGCGCCGGTCACGCGCTTGCTGCCGCGTGCTTCGATCACTGCGCTGCCGGTGATGACGCGCATGCCGCGCTTGCGGGCTTCTTCCACCCACTCGCCGCGCGGGTTGGCGCGGGCGTCGGCGATGGCCACCACTTCCAGGCCGGCTTCCTGCCAGTCCAGGGCCACGCGGTAGGCGTAGTCGTTGTTGGTGGACAGCACCAGCTTCTTGCCCGGCGCCACGCCGTAGCGGCGCACGTAGGTGGAGACGGCGCCGGCCAGCATGTTGCCCGGCAGGTCGTTGTTGGCATATACCAGCGGCCGCTCGTGGGCGCCGGCGGCCAGCACCACGCGCTTGGCGCGCACCCGGTGCACGCGGTGGCGCACCTGGCCCAGCGGGGCGGTTTCACCGAGGTGGTCGGTGAGGCGCTCGTGGATGGTGAGGAAGTTGTGGTCGTGGTAGCCGTTCACCGTGGCGCGCGGCAGCAGCACGACTTCAGGCAGCGACTTCAGCTCGGCCAGCACCTGTTCCACCCATTCGGCGGCGGGCTTGCCGTCGAGGGTCTCGCGGGTGTCCAGCAGGCTGCCGCCAAATTCTTCCTGCTCGTCGGCCAGGATCACCCGGGCGCCGCTGCGCGCGGCGGCCAGGGCCGCGGCCAGGCCGGCGGGGCCGGCGCCGACCACCAGCACGTCGCAGTGGCGGTTCATCCAGTCGTAGCTGTCCGGGTCGACCTCGGTGGGCGCGCGGCCCAGGCCCGCGGCCTTGCGGATGTACTTCTCGTACGTCAGCCACATGGACTGCGGGTACATGAAGGTCTTGTAGTAGAAGCCGGGGGCATCATCTTGCCGCCGACCTTGCCGAACACGCCCATCAGGTCGTTCTGCACGTTCGGCCAGCCATTGGTGCTGCTGGCCGCAAGGCCGGCGTACAGGGCCTGCTGGGTGGCGCGCACGTTGGGCACCTGGGTGGCCTCGCGCGAGCCGATCTGCAGGATGGCGTTGGGCTCCTCGGCGCCGGCCGCGACTATGCCGCGGGCGCGGGAGTACTTGAAGCTGCGGCCGACCACGTCGACGCCGTTGGCCAGCAGGGCGGCGGCCAGGCTGTCGCCGGCGAAGCCCTGGTATTGCTGGCCGTTGAAGGTGAAGGTCAGCGGCTTGCTGCGGTCGATGCGACCGCCACGGGAAAGGCGATTGATCTGGCTCATGTTCAGGCCTTCGCGACTGCGGGCTGGGCGGCGGGTTTCTTCTCGGCGCTGGTCACGCTGGGTTTCTCGCCGATCTTGTAGGTTTCGAGGATCTCGTAGGTCACGGTGTGGCGGGTGGCGTTGAAGTACTGCCGGCAGCCGGCGGCGTGCACCCACAGCTCGTGGTGGATGCCGCGCGGGTTGTCGCGGAAGAACATGTAGTCGCCCCACTCCTCGTCGGTGCAGGCGCCGGGGTCCAGCGGGCGCGGGATGTGCGCCTGGCCCTTGGCGTGGAATTCCTCTTCGGAGCGCAGCTCGCCGCAATGGGGGCAGAAGATGTGAAGCATGGTCTAAACCTCCGGGGTTGCCTTCCGTGGGAGGCGGGGCGCCGGCTCTTCGCCGAACCACCCTCTCCCGCCCTTCGGGCACCCTCTCCCGCAAGCGGGAGAGGGGAATCAGTTGTCGCCCTGCGGGCGAGTGTTCAATGAGCTACTGCCGCAGCGCCGTGCTCGTCGATGAGCGCGCCACTGTGGAAACGTTCGATGGAGAAGGGTGCGGCCAGCGGGTGCGGCTCGCCGGTCGCCAGGGTGGCGGCGAAGACGTTGCCCGAGCCGGGGGTGGCCTTGAAGCCGCCGGTGCCCCAGCCGCAGTTGAAGAACAGGTTCTTCACCGGGGTCTTGCCGATGATCGGACAGGCGTCCGGGGTGGTATCGACGATGCCGCCCCACTGGCGGTTCATGCGCACCCGCGAGAGCACCGGGAACATCTCGACGATGGCCTGCAGAGTGTGCTCGATCACCGGGTAGGAGCCGCGCTGGCCGTAGCCGTTGTAGCCGTCGATGCCGGCGCCGATGACCAGGTCGCCCTTGTCCGACTGGCTGATGTAGCCGTGCACGGCGTTGGACATGATGACGCTGTCGATGATCGGCTTCAGCGGCTCGGAAACCAGCGCCTGCAGCGGGTGCGATTCGATCGGCAGGCGGAAGCCGGCGAGCTTGGCCATGTGCCCGGAGTTGCCGGCGGTGACCACGCCGACGCGCTTGGCGCCGATGAAGCCGCGGTTGGTCTCGACGCCGATCACCGCGCCGTCCTGCTTGCGGAAGCCGATGACTTCGGTCTGCTGGATCAGGTCCACGCCCAGGGCGTCGGCGGCGCGGGCGAAGCCCCAGGCCACGGCGTCGTGACGGGCCACGCCGCCGCGGCGCTGCACGGTGGAGCCCATGACCGGGTAGCGGGCGCTCTTGGTGCAGTTCAGGTAGGGGATTTCCTCGGCCACCTGCTGGGCGTTCAGCAGCTCGCCGTCCACGCCGTTGAGGCGGTTGGCGCTGACGCGTCGCTCGCCGTCGCGCATGTCCTGCAGGGTGTGGCAGAGGTTGTAGACGCCGCGCTGGGAGAACATGACGTTGTAGTTGAGGTCCTGGGACAGGCCCTCCCACAGCTTCATGGCGTGCTCGTAGAGCTGCGCCGACTCGTCCCACAGGTAGTTGGAGCGGACGATGGTGGTGTTGCGCGCGGTGTTGCCGCCGCCCAGCCAGCCCTTCTCCACCACCGCGATGTTGCGGATGCCGTGTTCCTTGGCCAGGTAGTAGGCGGTGGCCAGGCCGTGGCCGCCGCCGCCGACGATGACCACGTCGTACACCGGCTTGGGCGTGGGCGTGCGCCACATGCGCTGCCAGTTCTCGTGGTGGCTCAGTGAGTGCTTTAACAGGCCGAAGCCGGAGTAGCGTTGCATGTGGGTGCTCCTGGTATCTCTAGGCGGCCCTTTCTTTTCGTAGGAGCGAGCTTGCTCGCGAATGGCCCCGCAGCGGGGGTTGGTTCGCGAGCAAGCTCGCTCCTACAAGGAGGGCAGCGGGAATCTCAACGATAGACCGGGAAGTCGGCGCACAGCCCGGCGACCTGGGTGGCCACCTTGGCCTCGACGTCGGCATCGCCCAGGTGGTCGAGCACGTCGCAGATCCAGCCGGCCAGCTCGCGGCACTGGTCTTCCTTCAGGCCACGGCTGGTGATGGCCGGGGTGCCGACGCGGATGCCCGAGGTGACGAAGGGGCTCTGCGGGTCGTTCGGCACGGCGTTCTTGTTGACGGTGATGCCCACGCGGCCGAGGGCGGCGTCGGCTTCCTTGCCGGTCAGGCCCTGCTTGACCAGGCTGATCAGCATCAGGTGGTTGTCGGTACCGCCGGAGACCACGTCGTAGCCGCGGTCGATGAACACTTCGGCCATGGCCTTGGCGTTCTTGATCACCTGGGCCTGGTAGTCCTTGAACTCCGGCTCCAGGGCTTCCTTGAAGCACACCGCCTTGGCGGCGATCACGTGCATCAGCGGGCCGCCCTGGGCGCCGGGGAACACCGCGGAGTTGAGCTTCTTCTCGATCTCCTCGTTGGAACGGGCCAGGATCAGGCCGCCGCGCGGGCCGCGCAGGGTCTTGTGGGTGGTGGTGGTGACCACGTCGGCGTAGGGCAGCGGGTTCGGGTACAGGCCGGCGGCCACCAGGCCGGCGACGTGGGCCATGTCGACGAACAGCAGCGCCCCGACCTTGTCGGCGATGGCGCGGAAGCGCGGGAAGTCGAGGGTCTTGGAGTAGGCGGAGAAGCCGGCGACGATCATCTTCGGCTGGTGCTCCACGGCCAGGCGCTCGACCTCGTCGTAGTCGATCAGCCCGGTGGCGGTGTCCAGGCCGTACTGCACGGCGTTGTACAGCTTGCCGGAGGAGGAGACCTTGGCGCCGTGGGTCAGGTGGCCGCCGTGGGCCAGGCTCATGCCCAGGATGGTGTCGCCGGCGTTGAGCAGCGCCAGGTACACGGCCGAGTTGGCCGAGGAGCCGGAGTGCGGCTGGACGTTGGCGTAGTCGGCGCCGAACAGTTGCTTGGCGCGGTCGATGGCCAGTTGCTCGACTTTATCCACGTGCTCGCAACCGCCGTAGTAGCGCTTGCCCGGGTAGCCCTCGGCGTACTTGTTGGTCAGCCCGCTGCCCTGGGCCTGCATGACGCGCTTGCTAGTGTAGTTCTCCGAGGCGATCAGCTCGAGGTGGTCTTCCTGGCGTTCTTCCTCGGCGGCCATGGCGGCGAAGAGTTCGTCGTCGTAGCCCTGGATCTGGTCATGCTTGCTGAACATCGCGGTCTCCGTGCGACAGGCGCGTCGCTTGTGGGTGGAGGCTGCCCTGACCGCCCGCGCCGGGGGCCTGCGGGGCTCGGCGCGAAGGGGTCGGTATTAGCCAGTTGTGATCGATTGTGCTCAATAGCCCGCCCCCCATTTGCCTGTTTGCGACGTCAAAATGCCCAAACCTACCCACGCGCTGCACCGCCCGTCCCTGCTTCGTCTGCGCCGGGCCCGCGGCGGCCGCGAAGGCGTCGGCGCGACATCGACAAGGGTGTAAGCTTGAGGCCGGCATCGCCCCCGCGCATGTCGCAGAAGAACAAGAAAAGCAGGCTGCCCTGACTGCCGTCGCCCCGCCCCGCGGAAATCGCCGCGCCAGCCATCGCAGTGGAGGTATCGAAATGATGCTCAGCGCTGTACCGACCCGCGGCCGCGAACGTCTCCCCGACGCCGTTCCGGCCACCGCCACCAGGACCTTCGGCTTCCTGCTGGTGCCCAACTTCACCACCATCGGCTTCGCCTCGGCGGTGGAAACCCTGCGCATGGCCAACCTGGCGGCGCACCGGCCGCTGTACCGCACCCTGCAGATCGCCGCCGACCTGGAGCCGGTGCGCGCCAGCAACGGCATGCGCGTGGTGCCCGACCACGGCATCGAGGCGGTGCCGCACCTGGATGCGCTCTTCGTGGTCGGCTCCAACCCCATCCCGGCCAAGTGCGACCGGCGCCTGCTCGACTGGCTGCGCAAGCTGGCCCGCCAGGGCGTGCCGCTGGGCGGCATTTGCACCGGCAGCCACCTGCTGGCCAGCGCCGGGCTGCTCAAGGACTACCGCTGCACCATCCACTGGGAAGACATCGAGCAGCTCAAGGAGCGCTTCCCCGGCATCGTCATCTCCAACCAGCTGTTCGAGCTGGACCGCGACCGCTACACCTGCTCCGGCGGCACCGCGGCCATGGACATGACCCTGCAGCTGATCGCCCGCGAGCCGGGCGGGGTGGAGATCGCCACCCGCGCCGCCGAGCTGCTGCTGTGCGACCGCATGCGCGGCTCCCGCGAGCAGCAGCGCATCCCCCTGCGGCAGAAGCTGGGCAGCGCCCAGCCCAAGCTGAGCCAGATAGTGGCGATCATGGAGGCCAACCTGGAGGAGCCGCTGGAGCTGGAGGAGCTGGCGCAGCTCAACGAGGTGTCGGTGCGCCAGCTGGAACGGCTGTTCCACAAGTACCTGCAGCGCACCCCCAGCCAGTACTACCTGGAGCTGCGCCTGAACCGCGCCCGCGACCTGCTGCTGCGCAGCGAGGCGCAGATCCGCGAGATCGCCCTGTCCTGCGGCTTCGCCTCGCCGGCGCACTTCTCCAAGTGCTACAGCCGCTTCTTCGGCTGCTCGCCGCGCAGCCAGCGCAAGCAGAGCCCGCTGGGGGCCTGAAACGCGAAAAGCCGTACCCTCGCGGGTACGGCCTTGCGCTCATTGCCACGGGCCGGCTCAGTCCTCCATCGGCCGGTGCGCCGTCTCCCGCACGCAGAGCATCGCCAGCAGCGCCACCGCCGCCGCGGCCACCAGCATCCAGGCCGGCGCCAGCTTGTTGCCGGTGAGGCTGATCAGCCAGGTGGCGATGAAGGGCGCGGTGCCGCCGAACAGCGCGTTGGCGGTGTTGAAGCTGAAGGCGAAGCCGGTGTAGCGCACGCGGGTGGGGAAGATCTCCGCGAGGAAGCAGGGCAGGGTGCCGTCGTTCATCGCCAGCATCAGGCCGAAGCCGATCTGGATCAGCAGGATGAAGGCGAAGCCCTGGTCGCCCAGCAGGCGGAACAGCGGCACGGTGAGCGCCAGGAACAGCAGCGAGGCGGCCACCAGCATGGTCTTGCGGCCGAAGCGGTCGGACAGCTTGCCCATCAGGAAGATGAAGCCGATGTAGGTGGCCAGCGACACGGTGGAAGCGAGGAAGGAGTCGCTCTCGCTCATGCCCATCTCGGCGGACAGGTAGGTCGGCATGTAGCTGAGGATCAGGTAGAAGGCCACCGCGTTCAGGCAGGTGGCGCCCACGGCTACCAGCAGTTGCTTGCGGTGGGTGCCGAACAGCTCGCGGATGGGCGTGCGGTGCTGGCCCTGCCTGTGCTCCATGGCCGCTTCCATCTCGCGGAACTTGGGCGTGTCGGCCAGGTGCAGGCGGATGTAGCGGCCGATCAGGCCCAGGGGCGCGGCCAGCAGGAAGGGCAGGCGCCAGCCCCATTCGTGCAGCTGGGTGCTGTCCAGGTGCGCATACAACTGCGCGGCGAACAGCGAGCCCACCAGCAATCCGGCGGCGGTGCTGGCCGGCACCAGGCAGGTGTAGAAGCCGCGCTTGCCTTCCGGGGCGTACTCGGCGAGGAAGGCCGAGGCGCCGGCGTATTCGCCCGAGGCGGAGAAGCCCTGCACCAGGCGGATGGCCAGCAGCAGCCCGGGCGCCGCCAGGCCGACCTGCGCGTAGCCGGGCAGCAGGGCGATGCAGAAGGTCGAGCCGGACATGATCAGGATCGACAGCGACAGCGCGTTGCGCCGGCCGAAGCGGTCGCCGATGTGGCCCCAGACGATGCCGCCGATGGGCCGCACGATGAACGACAGGGCGAACACCGCGAAGGCCGCCAGCAGGCCGGAGACCTTGTCGGTCTGCGGGAAGAACACCACGGCGATGACCGCCGCCAGGTAGCCGTAGGCGGCGTAGTCGAACCACTCGACGAAGTTGCCCATGAAGGCCGCGCTGGCGGCCCGGCGCAGGACGCGGCGTTCCTCGCAGAGGGGGGCGTTCATGGCGGTTCGGCCGTAGGCCAGGGGTTGCTGGGAGAGGCTCATTGCGCACCCCCCGGGCGTTGCGCCGCCGGGCGTGCGTGGGAATCAGTGTAGTGCCGCGTGGGGATGTCGGGGGCGCCGCTGGCGCCGTGCGGGAAGGTGACCATTGCCCATACCTCTGTTGTTATCGAAATGGAAGTTCGGCAGCGGGTGAGTCATGGCTTGCGCGGGTACGGCGGGCGCAGCCTCTTGTTGTCGTTATCGGTCGTGGCACCGCCATTGGCGGTGGTGCTTGCTCCAGAAGCGAACGAGCCGCGTGCTGTGCGCACGCGGCTCGCGGGGTCATTTACGGATGATGTTGCGCTGCGGCCCGTAGGGGAACCGGGTGATGTTCTCGGCGCCCTGCTGGTTGACGATCAGGATGTCGTGCTCGCGGTAGCCGCCGGCGCCCGGCAGGCCCTCGGGGAGCATGATCATCGGCTCCATGGAGACCACCATGCCCGCTTCCAGCACCGTGTCGATGTCCTCGCGCAGCTCCAGGCCGGCCTCGCGCCCGTAGTAGTGGCTGAGGGTGCCGAAGGAGTGGCCGTAGCCGAAGGTGCGGTACTGCAGCAGGTCGTGTTCCAGGTAGATCTCGTTCAGCTCGCGGGCGATGTCGCAGCAGCGCGCGCCCGGCCGGATCAGCTTCAGGCCGGCCTCGTGCACCTTCACGTTGACCTCCCACAGGCGCAGGTGCTCGTCGGAGCAATGGTCGAGGAACAGGGTGCGTTCCAGCGCGGTGTAGTAGCCGGCGATCATCGGGAAGCAGTTCAGGCTGAGGATGTCGCCCTTGTTCACCTTGCGCGAAGTCACCGGGTTGTGCGCGCCGTCGGTGTTGATGCCGGACTGGAACCAGGTCCAGGTGTCCATCAGCTCGCCATCCGGGAAGCGTTTGGCGATCTCGCGGACCATGGCCTGGGTGGCATGCAGGGCCACCTCGTATTCCGGCACCTGGTCGTGCAGCGCCTCGACCACCGCGGCGCCGCCGATGTCGGCCACCTGGGCGCCGTGGCGGATGATGGCGTGTTCCTCGGCGGACTTGATCATGCGCATGCGCATGCAGGCGGCGGCCACGTCCACCAGCTCGGCCTCGGGGTAGCGGGCGGCGAGCTTGTCGCGGTTCTGCAGGTTCAGGTGGTCGAACTCCACGCCGATGCGCCGGGCCCTGGGCAGGGCCTGCTGGATGGCGGTGAAGTAATTGTCGCGCTGCCAGTCGGTGTAGACGATGTTGTCGGTGCCCTGGGTGCGGCGCCAGGGCTGGCCGCCGTCGATGTTGGCGCTGATGCTGACCACGGCGTCCTGGGTCACCACCAGGGCGTAGGGGCGGCCGAAGGAGCAGTAGAGGAAGTCGGAGTAGTAGTTGATGTTGTGGTAGGAGGTGAAGACCGCGGCATCGATGCCCGCCTCGGCCAGGTGGGCGCGCAGCCTGGCCTGGCGGTTGGCGTATTCCTGCTCGGAGAAGGTCGGGCGGACCTTCTGGCCGTTGCGGATCCTGATCGTCTGGGGCATTTGCATGGCGTACGTCCTCGCTGCTTCTTGTCGGTCGACGCGCCTTTCTGGCCCGTCGTTGGAAGGCATTGCAGCAGAAGGCCGGGGCGCTCTTTTGCACGAATCCGACCCGAACTTGGACGTATCCGCTCGGCCCGCATCGGGGCGCTCTGCGTAGGATGGGTTGAGCGAAGCGATACCCATCAGGCCATGGCGATGGGTATCGCAAGCTCAACCCATCCTACGGGGGTGTTTTCTGCGCCGGAAAAAAAGGCCCGCGACGTGCTGCCGACACGTGCGGGCCTGTGGTGCAACCGGGAAAGTGGCTAGTGCAGCGCTGCCTGGCGCCGCTCCTGGGTGGGCGGGCGGCCGAAGTGCTCGCGGTAGCAGCGGGCGAAGTGCTGCTGGCAGGGGAAGCCGCAGGCCCGCGCCACCTCGGCCAGCGGCCGGGCGCTGCCGCGCAGCAGCTGGCGGGCGTGGGCCAGGCGCAGGCGCTGGTAGTAGCGCGCCGGCGTGCACTGCAGGTAGCGCTGGAACAGGCGCTCCACCTGGCGCCGCGACAGGCCCAGGGTGGCCGCCAGCTGCGGCATGCCCAGGGGCCGCGTGAGGTGCGCGCGCATCAGCGCGATGGCGCGCTGCAGGCCGGCATGGGGTGGCGCGGCGGCCTGGGTGGCGCCCAGGCTGCGTTCCTCGTCGAGGATGGTGCGCACGGCCTGGGCCAGCGCCAGGCCCTGGCTGCGGCCGATCAGTTGCAGCAGGGCGCTGGCGCAGTCGCCGTCGTCGCTCGCCGGGCGGCAGCCTTCCGGGCCGCAGAGCACCAGCAGCTCGGCGGGCGGGCGCTGCGCGAGGCTGGCGTCGCAGTTCACGCACAGGCCGCTGCTGGCCCTGACCGCGCCGCCGTCCAGGCTCAGCAGGGCCCAGCCGAGGCGGCTGGCGCCGGCCAGCAGGTTGGCCTGGCGCAGCGGCTCCAGGGCCAGCGCCAGGGCGAACAGGTCGAAGCCGTCCTGCAGCAGGAAGTTCACGTGGGCCGGGGCGGTGTCGTGCATGGCGCTGCCCTCAGCACTCGATGATGCTGACGGCCAGGCCGCCGCGGGAGGTTTCCTTGTACTTGTCGTGCATGTCGGCGCCGGTGTCGCGCATGGTGCGGATGGCCTGGTCGAGGCTGATGAAGTGCTGGCCGTCGCCGCGCAGGGCCATCTGGGCGGCGTTGATGGCCTTGACCGCGGCGATGGCGTTGCGCTCGATGCAGGGCACCTGGACGAGGCCGCCGACGGGGTCGCAGGTGAGGCCGAGGTTGTGCTCCAGGCCGATCTCGGCGGCGTTCTCGACCTGCTCGGGGCTGGCGCCGAGGACCTCGGCCAGGCCGGCGGCGGCCATGGCGCAGGCGGAGCCGACCTCGCCCTGGCAGCCGACCTCGGCGCCGGAGATGGAGGCGTTCTTCTTGCACAGGATGCCCACCGCGGCGGCGGCGAGGAAGAAGTCCACCACGTCCTGCTCGCTGGCATCGGGGTTGAAGCGCATGTAGTAGTGCAGCACCGCCGGGACGATGCCGGCGGCGCCGTTGGTGGGGGCGGTGACCATGCGTCCGCCGGCGGCGTTCTCCTCGTTCACCGCCAGGGCGTAGAGGTTGACCCACTCCATGGCGCTGAGGGTGGAGCCGATGACGTTGGGCTTGCCGATCTCCAGCAGGTTGCGGTGCAGGCGGGCGGCGCGGCGCTGCACGTTGAGGCCGCCGGGGAGGATGCCCTCGGCCTTGAGGCCACTGTTGACGCAATCCTGCATGGCGCGCCAGATGCGCAGCAGGCCGTCGCGGGTGTCGGTGTCGCTGCGCCACATGCGCTCGTTGGCGAGCATCAGCTGGGAGACGCGCAGGTTGTGGCGGCGGCACAGCTGCAGCAGCTCGGCGGCGCTGTCGAAGTCGTAGGGCAGGCGGGTGCTGTCCTGGTCGAGGGAGCCGGCGGCGGCCTGCTCGGCGTCGACGACGAAGCCGCCGCCGATGGAGTAGTAGGTGTCGGCATGGAGTTCCTGGCCGTTCTCGTAGGCGACCAGGCTCATGGCGTTGGGGTGGTAGGGCAGGTTCTCCTCGAGCAGGCGCATGTCGCGGACCCAGTCGAAGGGGATGCGCCGTTCGCCGGCCAGGACCAGCTCGCCGCTGCCGAGCAGCTCGGCCATGCGCGGGGCGATCTGGCCGGGGTCGATGCGGTCGGGCCATTCGCCCATCAGGCCCATGATGACGGCGCGGTCGGTGCCGTGGCCGACGCCGGTGGCGGAGAGGGAGCCGTAGAGCTTCACTTCGATGCGCTCGACGCGCTCGAGCAACTGGCGTTCGCGCAGGGCGGCGACGAACAGGGCGGCGGCGCGCATGGGGCCGACGGTATGCGAGCTGGAGGGGCCGATACCGATCTTGAACAGGTCGAACACACTGATGGCCATGCCGGGGCTCCTCGAATGGCGATGCCGCTGCCGCCGATTCTCGACTGCCTGCCCGGGCAAAAGATGTCCGTTCCCGACCCGAAAATGCACCTGGCTGCCACAGGGCCACTGCTGCACGCCGCGCCGCCCAGCGGCTAGAATGCCGCCACTGTCAAACCCGAGGACGCCATGAAACGCTCCCTGATCCTGCTCAGCGCCCTGATGCTCGGCGCGACCCTCCACGGCTGCGGCGGTGGCGACGACAAGGCCAAGGCCGAGAAGGCCGCCGCCGCCGCGGTGCCGGCCGACAGCTGCAGCGGCCACCCGCTGGAGAAGGCCCTGCCGCCGAGCAAGGAAATGTACGGCTACCCGTTCATCTCCCGCGAATGCGGCTACAACGACGCCAAGCTGGTCTACGGCACCGCCGACGGCAGCCGCCACCTGGAGATCAGCCTGATCGACACCGGCATGCCGGCCCCGGCCCAGGACGCCAACAGCGAGCAGGCCATCGCCTACCGCGGCGTGCAGGACAAGCTGCGCGACATGACCCATTCCAGCCTGACGCTGCTGAACAAGACCCGCGAGACCGCGATCAGGAATGGCACCGCCGACAAGTTCGGCGGCGAGGACTACCTGCCGGTGATCGACACCACCCGCATGGGCGACCCCCTGGGCATAGTCGCCCCGGCCAAGGGCGAGGCCGGCGAGTCCAGCCTCACCGGGCTGATCAAGGGCCGCTACGTGCTGACCCTGAGCACCCCGGACAAGCCCAACGGCGGCAGCACCCAGTCCATGCGCCAGCTGTTCGTGCCCATCGTCGAGCAGATGAAGCTGACGGCGTTGCCCTGATCGGCCGCCTGCGGCGTTATCCGCCGAATCGCGGACAGAGTCCGCTCCTACGGTTACAGGGAAGCACGTGCGTAGGAGCAACTGTCTTGCAGGCTGCGCCGCCTCTTTCCAACCCGTCGGGCACCGGCGTTCCGGCCGGCGGCGGATAACCGCGAACGGTTATTCGCCCTACGGTCGAGCACGGACGTAGGAGCGGACTTTGTCCGCGATTGGATTCCCCGGCCACGCCGGACGCCCCGGTGGCACGAACGGCCCCCGCTCCTACAAAAGCCACGATTTCGCTACGCTGCCTGTGGATGACTTTCCCCGAGGCAGCTTTCGATGTTCGACAATTCCCAGCAATTCGCCAGCGACAACTATTCCGGCATCTGCCCCGAAGCCTGGGCCGCCATGGCCGAGGCCAACCGCGGCCATGAGCGGGCCTACGGCGACGACCAGTGGACGGCGCGCGCCTCAGACCACTTCCGCGAGCTGTTCGAGACCGATTGCGAGGTGTTCTTCGCCTTCAACGGCACCGCCGCCAACTCCCTGGCCCTGGCCGCCCTGTGCCAGAGCTACCACAGCGTGATCTGCGCCGAGACCGCCCACGTCGAGACCGACGAGTGCGGCGCCCCGGAGTTCTTCTCCAACGGCTCCAAGCTGTTGCTGGCGCGCACCGACGCGCAGGGCAAGCTGACCCCCGCGGCGATCCGCGAGATCGCGCTGAAGCGCCAGGACATCCACTACCCCAAGCCGCGCGTGGTGAGCATTACCCAGGCCACCGAGGTCGGCACCGTCTACCGCCCGGACGAGCTGGGCGCGCTCAGCGCCACCTGCCGCGAGCTGGGCCTGCACCTGCACATGGACGGCGCGCGCTTCTCCAACGCCTGCGCCTTCCTCGGCGCCTCGCCGGCGGAGCTGACCTGGAAGGCCGGCGTCGAGGTGCTGTGCTTCGGCGGCACCAAGAACGGCATGGCGGTGGGCGAGGCCATCCTGTTCTTCGACCGCGCCCTGGCCGAGGGCTTCGACTACCGCTGCAAGCAGGCCGGCCAGCTGGCCTCGAAGATGCGCTTCCTCGCCGCGCCCTGGGTCGGGGTGCTGCAGGACGAGGCCTGGCTGCACTACGCCAACCACGCCAACCAGTGCGCGCGCCTGCTGGCGCAGCGGGTGGCCGACGTGCCGGGCGTGCAGCTGATGTTCCCGGTGGAGGCCAACGGGGTATTCCTGCAGATGTCCGAGCCGGCCCTGGAAGCCCTGCGCCAGCGCAGCTGGCGCTTCTACACCTTCATCGGCGCCGGCGGCGCGCGCTTCATGTGTTCCTGGGACACCGAGATCGAGCGCGTCGAGGCCCTGGCGCGGGACATCCGCGAGGTGATGGGCGCCGCCGCCTGAGTTGTCCACCGAATCTGTCGAAAACCCTGTGCGCAGCCTGTGGCCGGGCTGTGCGCAGGTGGCTTGCGGCCGCGTGGCGCCTGGGCCGGGCCAGGGCGCTCGGGGTTTGCCCGGCGGGCCGGATTCTGCCCCCGAAATCTGTTGGCCGCGTTGTGGATAAAGTGTGCATGAATGCCTTGGCGCCAGGCCCGGCGAGGCCTGCGCGCGGCTGTACGTTTTTCGACCTGAATTTGCCCGCGGGCCTTGATTTCCAAGCACTTGCCATCGGCTTCCGGCCGCCGGCGAGTTGCCCACAAAGGCTGTGGAGCGAGGCGCGGGAAAGCTGTGGAAAAGCTGTCGGTGAATGGCTGCGCGAACGAAACGGCGGGGCCTGCCGGGCATTGCTGGTTTTTTCGCCAACGGCCCTGTCCGTGGGCGCTGCGGAAAAAACCGGCGGCTAATGGTCGCGGGCTGTCCACGGCTTCTGTTGAACGGCCTGTGGCAAAGCTGTGGATAAACTGCTACTGGACAGGCTTTACGGGGCTTGAGCAGGACTGCCCAAAAAATCGCCAGCATTGCGCTGAAAGTCCCATGGCGCAGGGCTTTCCAGCGTCTTCGACGCGGCTGTGGAACTGTCCACACTGGCTGTGGAAGCGGCCTTCAGCAAGCTGTGGAAAAGCTGTGGTGAAACGGCTGTGGCAGGCATGCCCGCTGGGCTCGCGGCGCTTGGCTGTTTTTTGCCCAGGGCGTTCCGGGGCGCTGCCTATACTTCCCGTTACCCTGCCTGGGAGGTGCCCCATGTCGAACTACCCGGTCGAACAGATCCGCACGGTGGCCCTGGTCGGCCATGGCGACAGCGGCAAGACGCTGCTCGCCGAAGCCCTGCTGCAGCGCAGCGGCGCCATCCCCGCGATGGGCTCGCTGGAACGCGGCGACACCCTGTGCGACGCCGACCCGCTGGAGCGCGACTACCACCACTCGCTGTCCGCCGCGCTGGCGCACTTCGAATACGAGGGTGCGCACGTCCAGCTCATCGATACCCCCGGCCTGCCCGATTTCATCGGCCACGCGCTGCCGGCCCTGGCGGCGGTGGAGACCGCGCTGGTGGTGGTCAACGCGCAGAACGGCATCGAGCTGAATACCCACCGCATGATGGACTGGGCCGTCGAGCGCGGGCTGTGCCGGATGCTGGTGGTGAACAAGATCGACGCCGAGCGCGTCGACCTGCCGGCGCTGCTGGCCGACCTGCGCGAGGCCTTCGGCAAGGAGGTGCTGCCGCTGAACCTGCCGGCCGGCGGCGCCACGCGGGTGGCCGACTGCTTCTTCGCGCCCGCCGGCGAGGCGGACTTCTCCTCAGTGGAGGAGGCGCACCAGGCGCTGGTCGACCAGGTCGTGGAGGTCGACGAGGAGCTGATGGCGCGCTACCTGGAGCAGGGTTCGATCCAGCCGGAGGAACTCCACGAACCCTTCGAGCGGGCCCTGCGCGAAGGCCACCTGATCCCCCTGTGCTTCGTCTCGGCGCGCACCGGCGCCGGCGTCGACGAACTGCTGCAGGTGCTGGCGCGGCTGGCGCCCAACCCCGCCGAGGGCAACCCGCCGCTGTTCGAGCGCCTGGACGAGCAGGGCGGCGCCCGGCCCTTTCGCTCGCAGCCGGACCCCGAGGCCCACGTGCTGGCCCATGTGTTCAAGGTGGTGATCGACCCCTTCGTCGGCCGCCTGGCGGTGTTCCGCGTGCACCAGGGCACCGTGCGCCGCGACATGCAGCTGTTCGCCGGGGATGGCCGCAAGCCGTTCAAGGTCGGCCACCTGCTGCGCCTGCAGGGCAAGCGCCACGAGGAGGTGCCGCAGCTGGTCCCCGGTGACTTCGGCGCGCTGAGCAAGGTCGAGGAACTGGAGTTCGACGTGGTCCTGCACGACTCCCACGACGAGGACCACATCCGCCTGGCGCCGCTGGACTTCCCCACGCCCATGCAGGGCCTGGCCATCGAGGCCGGCCGCCGCGGCGACGAGCAGCGCCTGGCCGAGGTGCTGCAGCGCCTGCTGGCCGAGGACCCGTGCGTGCGCCTGGACTACAACGCCTCGACCCAGGAAACCCTGCTGCGTGGCATGGGCGAGCTGCACCTGCGCTACCTGCTGGAACGCCTGACCGGCGGCTACAAGCTGGAAGTGAACACCCGCCCGCCCAGCGTGCCCTACCGCGAGACCGCCACGCGCCCGGCCGAGGGGCACTGCCGGCACAAGAAGCAGACCGGCGGCGCCGGCCAGTTCGGCGAGGTGTTCCTGCGGGTGGAGCCGCTGCCGCGGGGGACCGGCTTCGAGTTCGTCGACGCGATCAAGGGCGGGGTGATCCCGGGGCAGTTCATCCCCTCGGTGGAGAAGGGCGTGCGCACGGCGCTGGCCGCGGGCCCCCTGGCCGGCTTCCCGGTGGAGGACGTGAAGGTCACGGTATTCGACGGCAAGAGCCACTCGGTGGACTCCAAGGACATCGCCTTCCAGGCCGCCGGGCGCAAGGCCATGTTCGACGCCCTGCGCAATGCCGGGGGCATGCTGCTGGAGCCGGTGGTGAACATCGCGGTGACGGCGCCGGAAGCCCGCCTGGGCGACATCACCGCCGACCTTACCGGGCGCCGCGGCCAGGTGCTGGGCACCGAGCCGCTGTCGGCCCGCGCCACCCTGGTGCGCGGCCAGGTGCCGCTGGCCGAACTGGAAGGCTACGCCAACCGGCTGAAGGCGATCACCGCCGGGCAGGGTTTCTTCACCCTCGAAGCCAGCCACTACAGCCCCGTGCCGCAGGACGTGCAGCAGCGCCTGGCCAGTGGGTACAAGGCGGTGCAGGAAGAAGACTGAAGAGGCCGGTTTTTGTAGGAGCGGATTTATCCGCGATGCTCCTACGCCGCCCCATCCAACCCGTAGGGCGCATAACGTCTACGGCGTTATCCGCCAATCGACCCGGGCACCTCTGTTCCGGCCGGCGGCGGATAACCGCGAACGGTTATTCGCCCTACGCTCGAACGCAGGGCGCGCTCCTCGCAGCAGCCGGCGCGGCCGTTCAGGCCCGGCGCCGCTCCCGCTGGTCGATCAGGTACTGCAGGCGGAACAGGTGGCGGTAGCCGGCCTCCCAGGCGCCGTGGCCGGACTTCACGTTGATGTGCCCGGCGTTCGGCAGGATCAGCGTCTCGGCGCCCCAGGCGCGGCCCAGCTGCAGGGCGCGCTGCGGGCTGCAGGCGGCGTCGTTGTCCGAGCCCACCAGCACGCTGGGGAAGGGCAGGGCGTCCAGGGCGATGGGGGCGAAGTTGCGCAGCGCCGCGTGGCAGGTCTCGCGCTCGACGTCGGCGGGCGCCACCAGCAGGGCGCCGGAGACCTGGGCCAGGGCCTTCGGCCCGGCGCGGCGGGCCCAGGAGGCGACAGTGACGCAGCCCAGGCTGTGGGCGATCAGCACCACGCGGCCGGGCTGGCGGCGGATTTCGCGGTCCAGTTCGGCGACCCAGTCGACATGCCGCGGCGCCACCCAGTCGCGCTGCTCCACCCGCGAGGCGTTGGGCAGCGCGCGCTGCCAGTGGCTCTGCCAGTGCTCGTCCTCCGAGCCGTGCCAGCCGGGCACCAGGACATAGCGGACGCGGTCGCTGCGCATGGGTTCATCCCCCTGAAAGTCGTCATGGGGAGGCAGTGTAGGTGGGGTTCGTCAATAAATTAAGGAATAAAAAATACTTTGCTTATGCTGCATTTGCTTATTCCGGCACTTCTTGATTCGCGACAAGTACGCAGGGGCCCGGCAGGCGTTGAATCGAAGCTGGGCCCATTCCCTCCAGGCGAACCCCTCATGGCCAAGAAATTCCCCCTGCACCCCGCTCACCCCGAACGCATCTGCTGGGGCTGCGACCGTTACTGCCCGGCCTCGGCCATGGGCTGCGGCAATGGCTCCAGCCGTACCCAGCACCCCATCGAGATCTTCGGCGAGGATTGGGCGGACGAGCCCGCCTGGGGCCTGGACGAGACGCCCGCGCAGCCGGTCGAGGTGCGCCAGCCGGCGCCCTGACTCAGCCGGGGGCCTTGGCGCAGCAGCGCGCCAGCAGGGCTTCCAGGTTCAGGTCGGGCATGGCGCAGGCGCGCAGCGCGCTGACCGTCTGCTCGACGTATTCGCGGGTGGTGCCGAAATGCCCCTGGGCGCTGTCGAACACGCGCTGCACGATGCTGTCCGGCAGCGAGCCGGCGTAGCTGGGCAGGTGGCGTTCGAGGACGAAGCCCAGGGCGCGCACCCGGCGGCCATCCTCCAGGCGGCAGCTGAGCCACTCCGGGCGGTAGGAGGCGTAGGGCATCTCGCGCTGCCAGAGGGCGAACAGGTTGGCGTCCAGGCCGTCGTCCGGCAGGCGGTAGGCGAAGCCGCCGCAGGAGCCGCCGCGGTCCAGGCCCAGCACCAGGCCGGGCATCTCCGGGGTGCCGCGGTGGGTCAGCGACCACAGGTAGAGCCCGCGGTGGTAGCCGTGCACCCGCGCGCGGCTGGCCTCGGCCACCGGGAACTCCGGGCGCCAGATCAGCGAGCCGTAGGCGAACAGCCACACGGCGCCGCCGCCGTGCTCGGCCATGGTGATTTCCAGCGAGGCGCGCAACTGCTCCGCGCTGAGTCGTTCCGGCGCCCCCAGCGCCGGTGGATAGAAGGGGCCGTCCAGGTTCATAGACGTGCTCATGCGTAACCCCCAAGGTACCTCACGCTCTGAAAACTTAGCGGATGTGACCTTTTGACAGAAGGGGCGGCTGCGCAAGACACCTTTGCGCGGACGAACGGCGCTACCGCCGGTCCGGATGGCAGGGGGCGAAAAAGAGGGCCGCGCGGGGCGGCCCTATCACCAAGATCTTTGCTGGCGTGGGGTGCCAGTGGGTGTGAGGTACCCGACCAGCAGTAGAGCAGCCGCCCATGACAGGCGCATGACGGTCACTGCCCGGCCTGCCACTGGCCCTTGCTCTGGCTTTCGCAGAACGGCTGGAGGAAGCGCGCGTCGCTGGCCACGCCGTAGTAGTGGATGTCCTGGCGGTAGGGGCTGTTGGGCACCTGGGCGTTGGCGCAGACGCCGAAGGCGCCGGTCGGGCAGGCGTCGGCGTAGGCCACCTCGACCTGCTGGTCCTTCAGTTGCGGCTGGCAGAAACCCTCGTGGAACAGCTTCGCCGGGATGCTGCGGTTCTGCTGGCAGACCTTCACGTCGAGGTTCCTGCCGCGGCTGTGCACCACGCAGGCTTCGGCGTGGGCGAGGGCGGGCAGGGCGAAGCAGGACGACAGGAGCAGGGCCGGCAGACGCATGAAGGCGGGGTCCTTTGAGCGAAGGGGCGACTCTAGCGCTTTTCCCCGCCCTCGTCAGGCGGCAACATGGCGCCATGCTCGAACAGATTCCCACCCATGTGATCGGCGGCCCACTGGGCGCCGGCAAGACCAGCCTGATCCGCAACCTGCTGGCCCAGCGCCCGGCAGGCGAGCGCTGGGCGGTGCTGGTCAACGAATTCGGCCAGGTCGGCCTGGACGCCGCGCTGCTGGCCACCGACGCCGACGGCGTGGCCATCGGCGAGGTGGCCGGCGGCTGCCTGTGCTGCGTCAACGGCGCGCCCTTCCAGGTCGGCCTCGCCCGCCTGCTGCGCAAGGCGCGGCCGCAGCGGCTGTTCATCGAACCCTCCGGCCTCGGCCACCCGCGCACCCTGCTGCGCCAACTGGGCGAGGCGCCCTGGCGCGGCGTGCTGGCGCCACAGCCCTTGTTGCTGGTGCTGGACGCCGCGGCGCTGGCCGCAGGCGCTTCGCTGCCGGAGGCGCAACGGGACGCCCTGGCCGATGCCGCGCTGCTGGTGCTGAACAAGAGCGAAGGGCTGGACGAGGCGGCCCGCGAGCGGCTGCAAGCCGACCTGCCGGCGCTGCCGCAGGTCTGGACCGAGCAGGGGCGCCTGCCCTTCGCGCGCCTGCCGTTCGTCGCCAATATCGGATCGGACGCAGCGGCGGAGCTGCCGGCGCCCATGGCCGAGCTGCCCGTGCTGCTCACCCGCGCCGCGCCCCTGCGGCAGGTGCACAGCGAGGGTGGGCGCCAGGCCGTCGGCTGGCGCCTGCACGCCGACTGGCGCTTCCGCCGCGCGGCGGTGGAGGCCTGGCTGGCCGGCCTGGGCGGCCTGCTGCGGGCCAAGGCGGTGCTGCACTGCGAGGACGGCTGGCAGGCCTGCAACCGGCTGACGGGCGCCGAACCCTGGCAGCCCAGCGCCTGGCGGCGGGACAATCGGCTGGAGCTGATCTTCGACGCCGAGCAGGATCTGCAGGCCCTGCAGCAGCAAATGTTGACCTGTGCCAGGTTGGCCGATGGCCAATAAGGTTGCCATCGGCGGGGCGAATGATAATAATTATCAGATTCTGGTCATTTCCCCACAGGCTTCTCCCATGGCGCCATCGCAATCGCGCTCGCCGGCGGGCTCTGCTCTCGTCGCGTCCGCCGCGGAACTTCCTTCGTCCTCCGACAGCGACGAAGGACTCTCGCTGCCTTGCGTCAGCGCCCAGCGTGGCAGTGAAGCCAACCTGCGCCTGGTGGACTGCTCCGGCGCCCGCCGCGACGAGGAAGTGGCCGTCGCCGAGGAACTGCTGATTCCCTACGCCGCGCCCGTGGAAGGCGTGGAAGAGGCGGAGCAGCCGCCCCAGCCGGCTGGCTGGTGGAAGTCTTCCGGGCTGTCCCTGGTGCTGCACCTGGGGGTGGTTGCCGGCCTGGTCTGGGCCATGCCCAGCCCCGACGAGCTCAACCTCGGCCGTGGCGAAGTGCCGACCATGCAGGTCACCGTGGTGCAGCTGCCGCCCAAGCCCGAGCCGGTGAAGGAGCCGCCGGCCGCCGCGCCCGAGCCGCAACCGCCGCAACCCACGCCGCCGGAGCCGGTGGTCGAGCCGCCCAAGCCGGAGCCGCCGAAACCCAAGCCCAAGCCGGTGGAAAAGGCGGTGCCGAAGAAGGCGCCCAAGCCCAAGCCGAAACCCAAGCCCGAACCCGAGCCGGTGGAGCAAACCCAGGCCCAGCCGACGCCGCCCGCCCCGCCGCCGCCCCGGCCGCACCGACCGTGGGCCAGAGCACCCCGGGCGCCCAGGCCGCCCCGACCGGCACCCAGGGCCCGGCCGGCCTGCCCACCGGCAGCCTCAACGACAGCGACATCAAGCCGCTGCGCATGGACTCGCCGAAGTACCCGCTGATGGCCCAGCGCCGCGGTATCGAAGGCCACGTGAAGGTGCTGTTCACCATCACCGCCGACGGCCGCATCGACGACATCCAGGTGCTGGATTCCTCGCCGCCGCGGATGTTCGACAGCGCCGTGCGCCAGGCCATGGACACCTGGCGCTTCGAACCCCGCGTCAGCGGCGGCCGCATCGTCGCGCGGCAGGCGACCAAGGTCTTCTACTTCAAGCTGGAGGGGCGCCGCTGAGGCGCTTCCCGGTTGATGAAAAACGCGCCTGAAGGCGCGTTTTTCGTTTGGGGTGGGGTGGCTGTTGTGGGAGCGGGCTTGCTGGCGAATGGTGCTCACCTGCAGCTTCGGTGTATCGGTCCGGCTTCTTTCCCTCTCCCCAACCCTCGGCTGCGCGCCCCGCCCTGAAGGGAGAGGGGGCTTGTCCGTGCCGAGATAAGGCAAGGTTTCAAATGAATGCCTTCGGTGTTGCCGGCTGACTCCAGAGCATCCAGGCACACCGAACGGTCCCCTCTCCCTTCAGGGAGAGGGTTAGGGAGAGGGGCCGAAGTCAAACCAGCGCACCGAAGCTGCAGGTGAGTACCATTCGCCAGCACGAAACCTCAGGGCAACTCGAACCCACCCGCCGCCTTGTGCAGCGCCCGCAGGTGCGCGCCGAGCTGCTTGAGGTTGGCCTCCAGGGCCTGCAGTTCCTCGCGGCGCTCCGGCTCCAGCAGCGCGCGGACCTCCTGGTCGAGGTTGTCGCTGAGCTGGCGCAGGCGCGCCTGGCGGGCCTGGGTCTGCTGCTCCAGGCGCGTCGACTCGCCCGGCTGCGGCAGGCCGTAGCCGCTGTCCAGCAGCTCCGCCGGCTGGCTGAGGAAGCCGCTGTCGTCGAGGATCTGCTGCAGCGTCTTGCCCGCCGCCACCAGCTTGGGGTCGGCGCGGGCATCGTTGAGGTGCCCCAGGTACAGGCGCTTCAGCTCGTCCTGGGCCAGCTGCAGCTGGCGCCGCAGCGAGGCCTGTTCCAGCAGCAGCATGGCGGCGCTGGCGCGCAGGTCGGCCTTGTCGAACCAGGCGCGGCGTTCGCTGGCGGGCAGGGCCAGCCAGTCCTCGACCTTGGCCTGGGGGATGTCCAGGCGCTGGCGCAGCACCTCGAACATCGCCTGGTAGCGGTCGCGGAAGGAGTCGAAGCGGTAGCCCAGGCGCAGCGCGCGCTTGGGCTCGTCGAGCACGCTGGCGTCGGCCAGGCCGCGGTTCTCCATGATCTCCACCACGCCGTAAGGGGTGATGCTGTCGAGGTCCTGCAGGCGTGCGTCGGGGATGCCGCTGCGCAGCAGCTTGAGGGTCTCCACCGCGCAGTTGTTGGAGATGAAGTAGTAGTTGCCGTCGTAGCCCCAGTGCACCTGCATGGCGCGCTCCACCAGCTCGTCGATCTGCTGGCGGCTGAGCCTGAGCGGGATCGAGGCCAGGCTGCGCAGCTCGATCTTGGTGTATTCCTCGATCACCTGGGACAGCGGCAGCACGAACAGCCGCGACGGGTAGGAGCCGGTCAGGCCGTCCCAGCTGGACAGCTGCAGGTCGCCGACGAAGGCGCGGTAGGACAGCACCAGGTGCTGGTCCAGGTCCAGCCGGCAGTCCGGGCCACGCGGCCGGCCCGGGGCGCAGACCACCAGGCGCAGCATGGCGTGGCCCCAGCGGCTGACCCACTGGTCGTTGGCCTCGGCCAGCAGGTAGTCGACCTCGTAGACCCGCTCCGGGTCCAGCCGGCCCAGCGGCTGGCGGCCGAAGTCGCGGCCGGCGTTGAGGTAGGCGAAAGACTGTTCGCAGGCCTGGCGCTGCGGGCGCTCGCCGAAGCGCTCGGCGTAGTAGCGGTACAGCGCCGGGCGGCGGCAGGCGTAGCTGGGGTCGAGGACGAAGTACTCCATGTTCACCGCGACGAACTCGCGCGGGTTGTTCAGCTCGTAGCGGTCCGGGCTGCGCAGGACGAAGCGGTTGTCGTGCTCGCGCTGGCCGCGCTTGCCGGCCAGTTGTGGCCAGCCGGCGAGGTCGAGCAGGCGCGGGTCGTCGGAGAGGGTGAAGCGGCGGTTGGCCTGGCCGCGGCACTCGGCGCCCTCGCCGATGCGCCCTGTGCTGCCCTGCTGGCGCGTGCAACGCTGGATCAGCCGGGCCTCGGCGGGCAGCCAGAGGCGCCCGCGGTCGTACAGGTGGGTCAGCTCGTGGACCACCGTGGCCTGCAGCTCGCGGCGCAGGGTGCCATGGCTGCGGCCGGTCTTGAGGGTGGCGGCGCTGCCGTCGGCGAGGGCGGCGAGGTACTTGCGGTTCAGCGCGATGGCGCCGGGGCGCAGGGCCTGGCCCATGCCATTGCCCGGCAGGTCGTCGCGCCACTCCACCTCGACGCGGCGGTCCAGGGCCTGGACGAAGGCCGGCGGCAGCGCCTGGCGGACGTCATCCAGCAGCTGCTGGCTGGCCTGGCGCTGTGCCGGGGCGAGGCCGTCGGGCTGCAGCGCCAGGCGCAGGTCGGCCTGGGCGCTGGCGGCGGCGAGCAGGCTCAGTGCCGCCAGCCAGCGGCGGCCGCGGGGGATCACAGAGCGAGAATGGCTTCGGCCAGCTGCTGGTCGGAGGCATCGCGCGCTTCCGGGAGCTGCTCGCGCACCACCTTCAGCGCCGCTTCCAGCTGCGCACCGCGGATGGCGCCCTGGCTTGCGACGAAGCTGGCGGCGTCGTCACGGGCTTCGCGGACGATCTTCATGTCGCGGATCGAGGTGGTGGTGTCGGAGGTGAAGTCCAGGCTGCGGCCGGTGGCGTTGGTGCTGATGTTGAACAGGCGGACGACCGAGTGGGCCTGGACGCTGGAGGCGCAGGCGGCCAGCAGCAGGCCGAGGATCAGGGGGCTCTTGGGGATCGAGCTGAGGCGCATGGGTGTCTCCGAAACGGCAGCGAGGGCTGCTCACGGTTTATTGGGCAAGAATGGCTTCGGCCAGTTCCCGATCGTTCGCCGCGAGCTCCGGATGCTGTTTGCGCAGCCAGCGCAACGCCTGTTCCAGGCGCGCTCCGCGCACCTGGCCGTCGGTGGCGATGTAGCTGGCGGCATCATCGCGGGCGGCACCGAGCAGTTTGTTCTCGAAAGGCGTACTGGTGACTTTGCTGGTCACGTAGCTGCTGCCGGCGACGAACATGGTGGTCTGTTCGAAGGCCAGCACGGGGGTGGCCAGGCAGAGGCCGGTGAGCAGGAATGGCAGGCTGCGCATGGGCTGAGGCGATCGGAAAAGCACAGCCGACAAGGCTAACGGAATGCGCCGGCAAGAGCCAGCCTCGCAGGCCCGGCGGGCCCTCTGAAAAGGCGCCTCCGGGCCAGGTGGGGCGGGGAATCAGATGACCAGGATCGCCTGGGCCAGTTGCAGGTCGTTGGCGGCCAGGCTCGGCAGCTTGCCGCGGATGTGCCGCAGCGCCGCTTCCAGGTGCGCGCCCCGCACCTGCCCCTGGGTGGCGACGAAGGTGGCGGCGTCGTCGCGGGCGTCCAGGACGATCTTGTCGTCGCGGAAGGAGTTGGTGATGTCGGTGGTACCGTCGGAGGTGGCCTTGGTGGCGCCGACCAGCGCATCGGTGGTGACGATGAAGCTGGAGGCGAAGGCGCCGCTGGCGCAGGTGAGCAGGGCGGCGGCGGTGAGCAGGCGCAGACGATTCATGGATGGACACTCCCAGTCGAGATGAAACCGCGCGGCCAACGCTGCCGCGCGTTACCGATGCAGACTAGCGGAGCCAGCCCGCGGCGACCAGCCGGTCAGCGCCAGAAAGGTTTCGAAAGTTCCCGCTCGCGCTGGCAGCGGTCGATGCCGGCGTCGGCCAGCTCGCGTTCGCCGAGCAGGGCCAGTTGCTGGCGGGTGTGGGCGTTGCGGCGCCACTGGCAAAGGAGGGCGAACAGGCGCGGAACCATTGCCCTGATGTTTTGAACTGTACTGCTGTCCGTGCTGTTGCCTTCGAGAACCCGTTCCATGCCGGCGGCCTCCGCGGTTGTGCTGGGCGATTCAGCTTCGCACCGGGCGCCCGGGGGAGGCAGAGGCAGGTAGGGGAAATTCCGGGAGAACAGTGCTGCGGCAGGAGGCAACTGTACGGCTGTGGTCGGGCCTGGCTGTACGGCTTGGCCGCACCCTGTCGGGGCGCCTTTCGTGGAGGCCGAAAACAGTACGGGCCGCTTCCTGTGAGGGAGCGGCCCGTTACGGTGTGACCGATACAGTCCGTGAAAGCTATTGCGGACCGTAACAGTTTGAAGCTGTATCGCTTACTTCCAGAACGGCTTGTTCAGCTCGGCGTAGCGCTGGGCTTCGCTGATGCCGGCGTCGGCCAGCAGGCGCGAGTCGAGGCGGGCCAGCTGGCGGCGGCTCTCGATGCGGCGCTGCCACAGGCGGACGGTGCCGACCAAGCTGCGGTGGGCGGTGGAGGAAGAACGGATGCTGCTGACGTTGGCGGAACCGAGGGTACGTTCCATGATTTTCGTCCTTCCCGCTTTTGGCGGGTAGTGGGGTTGCGGAAGTTGTTGAGGAGTATCTTCTGACTTTTTGGTCAGCCGCGATAGGTACAGTTGCCTTGAATTAAATAGCGTCAGCGAATTGTTTCAGCGAACTGTAATGGCATTTTTGGTGCGAACTGTACCGCTGTGCTCCGTTATGGTGCACAGGTGGTGGGGAATGCGGGGTTTTCAGAGGGTCTGCCGGGGTTGGCAGTAGGAGAAGTGGAACAGTCGCTGTGGGATAAAAAACTGTTCGAGAGTGTTTTTACGTGGTTTTTTTCCGACTGTCCAGCCTGGCGGGCCATTCTTTGTGGAATGGCCCGCCGGCGTGCCGGATCAGCTGGCGGCGAGCATGTGGCCGCGTTCTTCCAGGTTGATGTGCCAGTTCATGGCTTCGCGCAGGATGTGCGGGGTGTGCCCGCCGCGCAGGCAGGCGGCCTCGAAGTAGGCGGCCAGGGCGTCGCGGTAGGAGGGGTGCACGCAGTTCTCGATGACCACCCGGGCGCGCTCGCGCGGCGCCAGGCCGCGCAAGTCGGCCAGGCCCTGCTCGGTGACCAGGATGTCGACGTCGTGCTCGGTATGGTCGACGTGGCTGACCATGGGCACCACGCTGGAGATGTTGCCGCCCTTGGCGATGGACTTGGTGACGAAGATCGCCAGGTGGGCGTTGCGGGCGAAGTCGCCCGAGCCGCCGATGCCGTTCATCATCCTGGTGCCGCCGACGTGGGTGGAGTTGACGTTGCCGTAGATGTCGAACTCCAGCGCGGTGTTGATGCCGATGATCCCCAGGCGCCGCACCACCTCGGGGTGGTTGGAGATTTCCTGCGGGCGCAGCACCAGCTTGTCCTTGTAGCGCTCCAGGTTGCCGAAGACGTCGGCGTTGCGGCGGCTCGACAGGGTGATGGAGCTGCCCGAGGCGAAGCGCAGCTTGCCCGAGTCCATCAGGTCGAAGGTGGAGTCCTGCAGCACTTCGGAGTACATGGTCAGGTCTTCGAAGGGCGATTCCATCAGGCCGCACATCACCGCGTTGGCGATGCTGCCGATGCCCGCCTGCAGCGGCGCGAGGTTCTTCGCCAGGCGGCCGGCGTCCACTTCGCGCTTGAAGAAGTCGATCAGGTGGTTGGCGATGGCCTGGGTCTCGCTGTCCGGCGGCAGCACGGTGGAGGGCGAGTCCGGCTGGTTGTTGATGACGATGGCGACGATCTTTTCCGGCGGGATCGGGATGGCGGTGCTGCCGATGCGATCGTCGACCTTGGTCAGCGGGATCGGCGTGCGGGTCGGCCGGTAGGTCGGGATGTAGATGTCGTGCAGGCCTTCCAGGTTGGTGTTGTGCGCCAGGTTGATCTCGACTATCACCTGCTTGGCGAAGATCGCGAAGCTGGCCGAGTTGCCCACGGAAGTGGTCGGTACGATGTGGCCTTCCTCGGTGATGGCCACGGCTTCGATGACCGCGATGTCCGGCAGCTTGAGCTGGTGGTTGCGCAGCTGTTCGACGGTTTCCGACAGGTGCTGGTCGATGAACATCACCGAGCCGTCGTTGATCGCCTTGCGCAGGGTGCTGTCGACCTGGAAGGGCATGCGCCGGGCCAGCACGCCGGCCTCGGTCAGGTGCTTGTCGAGGTCGTTGCCCAGGCTCGCGCCGGTCATCAGGCTGATCTTCAGCGGCTGCTGCCTGGCGCGCTGCGCCAGGGCTTCCGGCACGGCCTTGGCTTCGCCGGCGCGGGTGAAGCCGCTCATGCCGACGGTCATGCCGTCCTGGATCAGGGCTGCGGCCTGGTCAGCAGTCATCACCTTCTCGAGCAGGGAAGGCAGGCGCACGCGATCACGGTACATGGAAAAACCTCAGGCTTTATGGGGAGTGCAAGGCGGCCAGTCTAGGGATTCGGCGATTTTTCGCCCTTATACCAAGGTCGAAAAATCGCCCCGCCACTGCCTTCCTTACTACCAAAGTCCAGAGGGTTTTCCTTTGCGGCAAAGCAAGACACCGGCGCGCGGCCGGTGTCTCGTGGATCGACGGCTGTCGTTATTCGACGGCCTTGACCATGTCCTCGATGACCTTCTTGGCGTCGCCGAAGACCATCATGGTCTTGTCCAGGTAGAACAGTTCGTTGTCCAGGCCGGCGTAGCCGCTGGCCATCGAGCGCTTGTTGACGATCACGGTCTTGGCCTTGTAGGCCTCGAGGATCGGCATGCCGGCGATCGGCGACTTCGGGTCGTTCTTCGCCGCCGGGTTGACCACGTCGTTGGCGCCCAGCACCAGCACCACGTCGGTCTGGCCGAACTCGGAGTTGATGTCCTCCATCTCGAACACTTGCTCGTAGGGCACTTCGGCCTCGGCCAGCAGCACGTTCATGTGGCCCGGCATACGGCCGGCGACCGGGTGGATGGCGAACTTCACGGTGACGCCGCGGTGGGTCAGCTTCTCCGCCAGCTCCATCAGCGCGTGCTGGGCGCGGGCCACCGCCAGGCCGTAGCCGGGGACGATGATCACGCTGTCGGCGTTGGTCAGCAGGAAGGAGGCGTCGTCGGCCGAGCCGGATTTCACCGGGCGGGCTTCCTTCGCACCGGCGGGGCCGGCGTCGTCGGTGCTGGCGCCGAAGCCGCCGAGGATGACGTTGAAGAACGAGCGGTTCATCGCCTTGCACATGATGTACGAGAGGATCGCGCCCGAGGAGCCCACCAGGGAGCCGGCGATGATCAGCATCGAGTTGTTCAGCGAGAAGCCGATGCCCGCCGCGGCCCAGCCGGAGTAGGAGTTGAGCATCGACACCACCACCGGCATGTCGGCGCCGCCGATGGGGATGATGATCAGCACGCCGAGGATGAAGGCCAGGGCCAGCATCAGGGCGAAGGCGGCGAGGTTGCCGGTGAACATGAACACCAGGCCCAGGCCCAGGGTGGCCAGGCCCAGCACCAGGTTCAGCAGGTGCTGGCCGGCGAACTGTACCGGTGCACCCTGGAACAGGCGGAACTTGTACTTGCCGGACAGCTTGCCGAAGGCGATCACCGAACCGGAGAAGGTGATGGCGCCGATGGCCGCGCCGAGGAACAGCTCCAGGCGGTTGCCGGTGGGGATGGTGTCGCCCAGGTGCTGGACGATGCCCAGCGACTGCGGCTCGACCACGGCGGCGATGGCGATGAATACCGCGGCCAGGCCGATCATGCTGTGCATGAAGGCGACCAGCTCGGGCATCTTGGTCATCTCGACGCGCTTGGCCATGATCGAACCGGCGCTGCCGCCGATCAGCAGGCCGACCAGGATGTAGCCGATGCCGGCGGCGGCGTTGTCGCCCTCGGCCAGTTGCGCGCCGAGCTTGAACACCAGGCCCACGGTGGTGAGCACGGCGATGGCCATGCCGACCATGCCGAACAGGTTGCCGCGCCGCGAGCTGGTCGGGTGCGACAGGCCCTTCAGGGCCTGGATGAAGCAGACCGAGGCGATCAGGTACAGCAGGGTGACGAGGTTCATGCTCATGGTCAGTGCTTCTCCGCCGGCGCTTTCGGCGCTTTCTTCTTGAACATTTCCAGCATGCGGCGGGTGACCAGGAAGCCACCGAACACGTTGACCGCGGCCAGGGCCACGGCCAGGGTGCCCATGATCTTGCCCAGCGGGGTGACGGTCAGGGCGGCGGCCAGCATGGCGCCGACGATGACGATCGCCGAGATGGCGTTGGTCACCGCCATCAGCGGGGTGTGCAGGGCGGGGGTGACGTTCCATACCACGTGGTAGCCGACGTACACGGCCAGCACGAAGATGATCAGGTTGTAGATCCCGTGGGAGATCAGCATTTCTTCCATCGTCTTTCACCGGTCTCTAGGCCGGGCTGAAGCCCGGCGGGTTCTTCTTTATTAAGGAGGGCTCAGCCGTTCTTGCGCACGGCCTGGCCGTCGCGGCACATCAGGCAGGCGGCGACGATGTCGTCTTCCAGGTTGACCTTGAAGCCTTCGGCGGACAGGGTCAGCTTGAGGAAGTCGAGCAGGTTGCGCGCGTACAGGGCCGAGGCGTCCGCCGGGACCATGGCGGCCAGGTTGGTGTGGCCGACCAGGGTCACGCCGTGCTTGACCACTACCTGCCCGGCTTCGGTCAGCGGGCAGTTGCCGCCCTGGGCCGCGGCCAGGTCGATGACCACCGAGCCGGGCTTCATTTCCTGCACCGTGGCTTCGTGGAGCAGGGTCGGCGCCTTGCGGCCCGGGATCAGCGCGGTGGTGATGACGATGTCGGCCTGCTTGGCGCGCTCGTGCACCGCCTTGGCCTGGCGCTCCATCCACGAGGCCGGCATGGGGCGGGCGTAGCCGCCGACGCCTTCGGCGCACTCGCGCTCCTCGTCGGTCTCGTAGGGCACGTCGACGAACTTGGCGCCGAGCGACTCGATCTGCTCCTTCACCGCCGGGCGCACGTCCGAGGCCTCGATCACCGCGCCCAGGCGCTTGGCCGTGGCGATGGCCTGCAGGCCGGCGACGCCGGCGCCGAGGATCAGCACGCGGGCGGCCTTCACGGTGCCGGCGGCGGTCATCAGCATGGGCATGAAGCGCGGGTAGTGGTTGGCCGCCAGCATCACCGCCTTGTAGCCGGCGATGTTGGCCTGGGACGACAGCACGTCGAGGCTCTGCGCCCGCGAGGTGCGCGGCGCCGCTTCCAGGGCGAAGGCGGTGATGCCGCGTTCGGCCATGCGCGCGATGTTGTCGTTGTCGAAGGGGTTGAGCATGCCGATCAGCACGGCGCCCGGCTTCATCTGCGCCAGTTCCTCGGCGCTGGGGGCGACCACCTTGAGCACCAGCTCGGCGCCCAGGGCTTCGGCGGCGGAGCCGATCTTCGCCCCGGCGGCCTCGTAGGCGCTGTCCGGCTGGCTGGCGTTGACGCCGGCGCCACTCTGAACGATCACCTGGTGGCCTTGGCCAACCAGTTTCTTGACGGTTTCAGCGGTGGCGGCGACCCGTGTTTCACCGGCATGGGTCTCGAGAGGGACACCGATCTGCACTCACAAATCTCCTGCGTGATCCTTGAGTAGTCCGGCGCCGGAAGGCGGCCGGGTTGTCGAACTGGCAACGCATGCCGCGATAAGGGCGGGTCCAGAACCCGCTGGGCGGCGGCATTGTGCAATCGAGCCACTGGGTCGGCAAGAAGTTCTGAAGTAGTACTAAAAAAGAACTACAAGTCACGTTCGGACCCGCAGTTCCCCCGTTCCGGCAAGGGGCGCTACCGCCCTGGCTTTTAGCCTAATTGCCTATTGTGACCGGGGGAGAATGCTATCCCTGGCGTGAATGTCCGCTCATCAGAACCCCCGGCAACCCGGTGAGAGGCCCGTCAATCCTGCCTCAGGCGCATCTATAGGTGTTAATTAATGTTTTTAATCTGAAATATGAGTGATCCCTGATGCCTGGAATTCCGTAGCAGATTTTTTACATTGACTACAGAGTCAGGAAATTCTCAACAAGCGCCTCACGGCGCGTGTTTCCTGGCTTTCGGGCAGGCGACGGGGCCGGCCTGGAAAAACGGCCTGGTCCAAGGCTGTGCAGGCGGGTGATGAAAAAAAAGAACGGCCACCCGAGGGTGGCCGTTGCCTGGCTGCGACAAAGCAGCGCGGTGAATGGGCCGGCTGCGTGCCGGCGAATGGCTCAGCCCTGGTCGGCGAGCACCTTGGGCAGCTGTTCGGCGAGCTTGGCGTTGTTCAGCGGGGCGCGGATGAAGCCGTGCTGGGTGCCGTCCGGGCCGATGACCACCAGGTTGCCGCTGTGGTCGACGGTGTAGTTGGGCTTGCTGGTGTCGGCCGGGATGTAGGGGATGCTCATGGCGTTGGCCAGCTTCTGGATGGCCTCGTCGCTGCCCACCAGGCCCTGGAAGCCGGCGTTGAAGAAGCCCAGGTATTCCTTCAGGCGCGCCGGGGTGTCGCGGTGCGGGTCGACGCTGACGAACACCACCTGCAGCTTCTCGCGCACCTCGGGGGCCAGCTTGCCCTGCAGCTCGCGCAGTTGCGCCAGGGTGGTGGGGCAGACGTCCGGGCAGAAGGTGTAGCCGAAGAACAGCAGGCTCCAGCGGCCCTTGAGGCTGGCGGTGTCGAACGGCTTGCCGTCCTGGTCCTGGAAGGTCAGGGCCGGCACCTCGCGGCTCTGCGGCAGCAGCACGATGCCGGCGTCGAGCAGGGCGGCGGGGTCGAGGCGGTGTTTCTCGGTGAGCACCTTCTGCACGGTGAGGCCGAGGATGACGGCGACTATGGCTACCAGGATGAGGACGGTCTTGTTGACTCGGGACATGGGGTTCTCGTGGTCGGGAGCGGTCGAGGGGCGTTCATGGACGTAGGGCGTATAACCGTTCGCGGTTATACGCCGCTACACCCAAGCCTGCAGCCAACTCCCAGGTCAACCTCGGAGCCGTCTGGGGCCAAGGCCAAACGGCGGATAACGCGGAGCGTTATTCGCCCTACGACTCCTGTTACAGCGCGATGTGGATGGGTAGGTAATGGTCCACCAGCAGGGCGATGAACAGCAGGAACAGGTAGGCGATAGAGTACTTGAAGGTGCCGATGGCCGCATGGGGCCTGCTGTCGCTGTACAGCGCCCAGGCCCAGTCGAGGAAGCGCGCGCCCAGGGCCAGCGCGGCCAGCAGGTAGACCAGCCCGCTCATGTGGATGGCGAAGGGCATCAGGCTGACGGCGAACAGCACCAGGCTGTAGAGCAGGATGTGCAGCTTGGTGTAGCGCTCGCCGTGGGTCACCGGCAGCATCGGGATCTCGGCCTTGGCGTACTCGTCCTTGCGGTGCAGGCACAGGGCCCAGAAGTGCGGCGGCGTCCAGGCGAAGATGATCAGCACCAGCAGCAGCGGCTCGGCCGACAGGTGCCCGGTCACCGCCACCCAGCCGAGCATCGGCGGGGCGGCGCCGGCCAGGCCGCCGATCACGATGTTTTGCGGCGTGGCGCGCTTGAGGAAGCCGGTGTACAGCGCCGCGTAGCCCAGCAGCGAGGCGAGGGTCAGCCAGGCGGTGAGGGCGTTGGTGAAGGTCAGCAGCAGGCTCATCCCGGCCAGCGCCAGGAGCAGGGCGAAGCCCAGGGCCACGCTGGGCGACAACCGCCCTTCCACCAGCGGGCGGCGATGGGTGCGGGCCATGATCGAGTCGATGCGCCGGTCCACCACGTGGTTCACCGCCGCCGCCGCGCCGGCGCACAGGCCGATGCCCAGGTTGCCGAACAGCAGCACCGTCCAGGGTACGCCGCTGCGGGTGGCGAGCAGCATGCCGATCAGCGAGGTGATCAGCATCAGCAGGACCACCTTGGGTTTGGTCAGCTCCAGGTAATCGCGCCAGCCGGGTTGGCTGCGGGTGCCGCTCAGTACGCTGGCCATGTTCGGTTCTCCGTTGGTCGAAGTGGGTTCAGCCCTGCGAGGGATAGGCCACCGGTCGTTCCAGCGCCGGCAGGGCACGGGCCCGGCCGGCCCTGGCGACGCTGGCGGCGGTGACCGGCGAGCGCAGCCGGTAGTTGACCAGCACCAGGCTCAGCAGCAGGCAGGCGCCGCCGCCGTTGTGCGCCACTGCCACCGGCAGCGGCAGGTGCAGCAGCACGTTGCTGATGCCCAGGCCAACCTGCAGCGACAGCGCCAGCAGCATCAGCGCGGTGGGGTAGATCAGGCCGACGCGCTGCATACGCCAGGCCAGCACCAGCAGCACCGCCACCACGCAGAAGGCGCCCATGCGGTGGGTCATGTGGATGGCCGTGCGTGCGTCGCTGTCGAGCTGCCCGCCCAGGTAGTTGGGGCCGATGTGCTGGGTCAGGTGGAAGCCGTTGGCGAAGTCCATCTGCGGCCACCATTGGCCGTGGCACATGGGCAGGTCGATGCAGGCCACCGCCGCGTAGTTGCTGCTCACCCAGCCGCCCAGGGCGATCTGCAGCGCCACCAGGGCCAGGGCGAAGGCCGCCAGGCGGCGTGGCGCGCCGGCGCGCTGCAGCGGTTGCACGGCGCCGGACAGGCGCAGGCTGAGCAGGAACAGCAGCGACAGGGTGGTGAAGCCGCCGAGCAGGTGCGCGGTGACCACCTGCGGCCACAGCTTGAGGGTCACCGTCCACATGCCGAAGGCGGCCTGGGCGATCACCACGCCCAGCAGCAGCAACGGCAGGCGCAGCGGCTGGCCGTCGCGGCCGCGGCGCAGCAGCGCGTGCACCGCCAGGCCGGCGATGAGCAGGCCGAGGGTGCCGGCGAAGTAGCGGTGGATCATCTCGTTCCAGCCCTTCTGCGCCTCCACCGGGGCCTCTGGGAAGTGCTGCTCGGCGTGGGCCAGCTGCGCCTCGCTGCTGGGCACGTGGATGAAGCCGTAGCAGCCGGGCCAGTCCGGGCAGCCCAGGCCCGCGTGGGTGAGCCGGGTGTAGGCGCCGAGCAGCACCACCACCAGCGCCAGGGCGGTGGCGAAGGCGGCGACGTGGAAGCCGGGTTTACGCGGTGTGTTCGTCATGCACAGCCCCCGTTCTTGTCGTTGTCGTGGCCTGCGCTCAGCCGATGTGGGAGAGCTTCAGCAGCAGTTGCAGGTCGCCGAGGATCTGCTTGCCGTTGGCGCCGGCGGCGTAGCGCAGCACCAGGTTGCCGTGGGGGTCGACTATCCACAGCTGCGGCGCCTGCTCGCCGGCGGCGGGCTGCATGGCGTAGCGCTTCAGGCGCGGATAGTCCTTGTCCAGCTGCGCCTGGAACTCCGCCGGCAGCGCCTGGGCGGCGGCCAGGGCGTGCTCGGCGCGGTTGGCGTCGCGGTTCAGGCCGATGTTGATCTGCCGCGCCAGGTACACCAGCTGCTGGCAGTCGGCGGCGCAGGCGGCGGGGGCGGTGACCAGCAGTTGCCAGCGGTCGCTGGCGGCGTCGGCCTGCACGCCCAGGTCGGCGGGCGTGCTGCCGTTGGCGATCAGCTCGCCGTGGTAGCTGCGGCTTTCCGGCACCCAGAAGCGGAACTTGTACATGCCGGTGGCCAGCAGCATGGGGCCGAATACCACGGCGAGGATCAGCAGCAACTGCATGCGCCCGCGGTTGCGGCGGCGCAGCTGGGTTTCATCGAGGGTCAGGCTGGTCATGGGCGGGCTTCTCCCGTGCGCGGCGGATGCCGAGGTAGAGGTAGAGGGCGAACAGGGCGGTGGCCATGGCGAACCACTGCACGGCGTAGCCGGTGTGGCGTTCGGGGGCCATGGCGACCACCGGCCAGTTGGTCTCGAAGGCGGCGTCGCCCGGTTCCAGGCGCAGCTCCAGGGCCAGGCCGTTGCGGTCCAGGGCCTGCCAGGTGGCGTCCGGCTCGACGCGGGTGACCAGCTGCGGCCAGGCCTGCTGCCGGGCATCGGCCAGCTGCAGGCCGCCGGGTGGCGGGACGTAGGCCCAGGCATCGAGCAGCAGCTCGCCGCCGGGCGTATCGACGGCCGGCGCCACGCGGCGGTTGGGCCAGGGCAGCCAGCCGCGGTTGACCAGCACCCACAGGCCGCTGGCCTTGTCGTGGAAGGGCTGCAGCACCTCGACGCCGGCGGCGCCGTCGCGGGTGCGGTTGTCCAGCAGCAGGGTGTGCTCGGCGTCCAGGCGGCCTTGCAGGCGCACCCGCACGTAGGCCGGCTCGGCCAGGGCCTCGAGCTGCGTGACGGGAATCGGCGCGGCCTCGCGGCGCGCTTCGGCGGCGGCCAGCAGCACGCGCTTCTCGGCGGCGCGGGAAAGCTGCCAGCAGCCCAGGGCCACCAGCAGCGGGAGTAGCGCCAGGACCACCAGGGTCGGCGCCAGGCCCGGCCGGAAGACCGCCGCCACGCCGTGGCGCGGGCGGGAGTCGATGGCGTGCTGGCTATACTGCAAGTTACCCCCTCAGCAATCGGAGCCACGTCATGCTCAAGGCCGCGATCGTCGTTCTGCTGCTGGCCACCGTGGCCAGCCTGTTCAGCGGACTGTTCTTCCTGGTCAAGGACGAGGGCCACGGTTCCCGCGTGGTCAACGCCCTCACCGTGCGCGTCATCCTCGCCGCGCTCACCCTGGCCCTGGTCGCCTGGGGCTTCTACTCCGGGCAACTGGTCACTTCCGCCACCTTCTGAGCTTTTCGTAGGAGCGAGCTTGCTCGCGAACGACTCCGCAGCGGAGCTGGTTCGCGAGCAAGCTCGCTCCTACAGGCCGTGCCGCCTCAAAGCACGTACACGAAGATGAACAGCCCGATCCAGACCACATCCACGAAGTGCCAGTACCAACTGGCCGCCTCGAAGCCGAAGTGGTGCTCGGCGTCGAAGTGCCCGCGCAGGATGCGGACCAGCATGATGCTCAGCATCAGCGCGCCTATGGTCACGTGGGCGCCGTGGAAGCCGGTGAGCATGAAGAAGGTGGTGCCGTAGATGCCCGAGCCGAGGGTCAGGCCCAGCTCGCTGTAGGCCTCGTGGTATTCGTGGGCCTGCAGGAACAGGAAGGCCACGCCCAGGGCCACGGTGATCGCCAGCCACAGTTTCAGCGGGCCGCGGTGGTTCTTCTTCAGCGCGTGGTGGGCGAAGGTCACGGTGAAGCTGGAGGTGACCAGCAGGATGGTGTTGATCAGCGGCAGCTTCCACGGCTCGATGACTTCCTTCGGCGGCGGGAACAGCTTGTTGTCCGGGTTGCTCAGCAGCGGCCAGGTGTACTGGAACTCCGGCCAGAGCATGTGGGCGATGCCCTTGTGGCCCTCGCCGCCCAGCCAGGGCCCGGCGAAGTGGCGGATGTAGAAGAGCGCGCCGAAGAAGGCGGCGAAGAACATCACCTCGGAGAAGATGAACCAGCTCATGCCCCAGCGGAACGAGCGGTCCATCTGCGGGCTGTAGAGGCCGGAGCGGCTTTCCTTGATGACGTTGCCGAACCAGCCGAACAGCATGTAGGCGACGATCAGCCCGCCGGCGAAGAGTATCCAGGGCCCGTGGGAGGCCTCCTTGCCGGCGCTGTAGTCGTTCATCCAGGTGCCGACGCCGAACAGCGTGGTGAGCAGGCCGATGGTGGCGATGATCGGCCATTTGCTCTGCGCGGGGACATAGTACGGATCGTGGGTTGCCATTCTTGTTCTCCTGGGCCGGTCAGCGGTCGTTGCTGGCCACCGGTGGCTTGCGTGCGGTGATGTCGAACAGCGTGTAGGCGAGGGTGATGCGGTGGACGTCCGCCGGCAGGTCGCGGTCGACGATGAAGCGCACCGGCATCTCGATGCGCTCGCCCGGCTGCAGGACCTGCTGGGTGAAGCAGAAGCACTCGGTCTTGTGGAAATAGCGCGCGGCCGTGGAGGGCGCGATGCTGGGGATGGCCTGGGCGGTCATCGGCTTGTTGGTGGGGTTCTGCGCGACGAACAGCATCTGGTTCACCGCCCCGGGGTGCACCACGATCATTTCGCTCTCGGGGCGGAATTCCCAGACCATGTCGATGTTGTTGTTGGCCACGAAGTCGACCTTCACCTGGCGCGCCATGTCCACCTGCTGGAGGCCGCCCTGGTAGGCGCTGCCGGAAGTCTTGCCGTTGATGCCCAGGGCCTTGCACATGACGTTGTAGATCGGCACCAGGGCGAAGCCGAAGGCGAACATGGCCACCACCACCACCAGCAGGCGGGTGACCAGCTTGCGCGTCTCGATGTTGCCGTCGCTCATGGTTATCTCTCCCGTAGGAGCGAGGGGGGCGCCTAGCCCTTGCTCGCGAACCAGCCCCGCTGCGGAGTCGTTCGCGAGCGAGCTCGCTCCTACGAAGGGCGGTTCATTTCACTTCCGGCGGGGTGCTGAAGGTGTGGTAGGGCGCCGGCGAAGGCACCGTCCACTCCAGGCCTTCGGCGCCGTCCCAGGGCTTGGCCGGGGCCGGCTTGCCGCCGCGGATGGTCTTGATGACGATGAACAGGAACAGCAGCTGGGTGGTGCCGAACAGGAAGGCGCCGATGGACGAGACCATGTTGAAGTTGGCGAACTGCAGGTTGTAGTCCGGAATCCGCCGCGGCATGCCGGCCAGCCCCAGGAAGTGCATGGGGAAGAAGGCCATGTTCATGCCGATGAAGGAGAGCCAGAAGTGCAGCTTGGCCAGGGTCTCGTCGTACATGTGCCCGGTCCACTTGGGTATCCAGTAGTACACCGAGGCGAAGATGCCGAAGATCGCCCCGGGCACCAGCACATAGTGGAAGTGCGCCACCACGAAGTAGGTGTCCTGGTACTGGAAGTCCGCCGGGGCAATGGCCAGCATCAGCCCGGAGAAGCCGCCGATGGTGAAGAGGATGACGAAGGCCACGGCGAACAGCATGGGCGCCTCGAAGGTCAGCGAGCCCTGCCACATGGTCGAGGCCCAGTTGAACACCTTCACCCCGGTGGGCACGGCGATCAACATGGTGGCGTACATGAAGAACAGCTCGCCCACCAGCGGGATGCCGACCACGAACATGTGGTGCGCCCAGACGATGAACGACAGGAAGGCGATCGAGGCGGTGGCGTAGACCATCGAGGTGTAGCCGAACAGCGGCTTGCGGCTGAACGCCGGGATGATCGCGCTGACCGCGCCGAACGCCGGCAGGATCATGATGTACACCTCGGGGTGGCCGAAGAACCAGAACACGTGCTGGAACAGCACCGGGTCGCCGCCGCCGGCCGCGCTGAAGAAGCTGGTGCCGAAGTGGATGTCCATCAGCATCATGGTCACGCAGCCGGCCAGCACCGGCATCACCGCGATCAGCAGGAAGGCGGTGATCAGCCAGGTCCAGACGAACAGCGGCATCTTCATCAGCGTCATGCCCGGGGCGCGCAGGTTGAGGATGGTGGCGATCACGTTGATCGCGCCCATGATCGAGCTCATCCCCATCATGTGCAGGGCGAAGATGAAGAAGGTCACGCTGTGCGGGGCGAAGGTGGTGGACAGCGGGGCGTAGAAGGTCCAGCCGAAGTTGGGGCCGCCGCCGGGCATGAACAGGGTGCTCACCAGCAGGCCGAAGGCCGCCGGCAGCAGCCAGAAGCTGAAGTTGTTCATGCGCGGCAGGGCCATGTCCGGCGCGCCTATCATCAGCGGCACCATCCAGTTGGCCAGGCCGACGAAGGCCGGCATCACCGCGCCGAACACCATCACCAGGCCGTGCATGGTGGTCATCTGGTTGAAGAAGGCCGGCTCGACGATCTGCAGCCCCGGCTGGAACAGCTCGGCGCGGATCACCATGGCGAAGGAGCCGCCGAGGAGGAAGGCGCAGAAGCTGAACCACAGGTACAGGGTGCCGATGTCCTTGTGGTTGGTGGTCAGGACCCAGCGCATCAGGCCCTTGGCCGGGCCGTGGTGGTGCTCGCCGGCGTGCGAATGCTCGGGATGGTCGATCACAGCGCTCATCGCAGGCTCCTCGTTATTTTTGCTTCTGCTTGTAGGCCACTACTTCTTGCGGTGTGACCATGTCGCCGTCGTTGTTGCCCCAGGCGTTGCGCTCGAAGGTGATCACCGCGGCGATGTCCACTTCCGAGAGCTGCTTGCCGAAGGCCGCCATGGCGGTGCCCGGGACGCCGTTGAACACGGTCTCCAGGTGGTGTTCCTTGGGCCCGGTGACGATCTTCGAGCCCTTGAGCGCCGGGAACATCGGCGGCATGCCCTGGCCTTCGGGCTGGTGACAGGCGGCGCAGATGGTGTGGTAGACCTTGTCGCCGCGGGTGACGAGTTCTTCCTTGGTCCACTCCTTGCTGGTCAGCTCCTTGAGCTTGGCGGCCTCTTCCTTGCGTTCGGCCAGCCACTTGTCGAAGTCCGGCTTGGCCTTCACGTCGACCACGATGGGCATGAAGCCGTGGTCCTTGCCGCACAGCTCGGCGCACTGGCCGCGGTAGACGCCGGGCTCGTCGACCTTGGTCCAGGCCTCGTTGACGAAGCCGGGGATGGCGTCGCGCTTGACCGCGAAGGCCGGCACCCACCAGGAGTGGATGACGTCGCTGGAGGTCACCAGGAAGCGCACCTTGACCCCGGCCGGCAGCACCAGCGGGTTGTCCACTTCCAGCAGGTAGTGGTCGTCCTTGGGGTCCCTGTTGTGGATCTGCTCCTGGCTGGTGGCCAGGTTGCTGAAGAACTCCACGTCCTGGCCCAGGTACTTGTACTGCCACTTCCACTGGTAGCCGGTGATCTGCACGTCCAGCTCCGGCTCGGTGGTGTCGTACATGTGGATCAGGGTGCGGGTGGCGGGGATGGCCATCACCACCAGAATCAGGAACGGCACCACGGTCCAGAGGATCTCCACTGCGGTACTCTCGTGGAAATGCGCCGGCTGCTGGCCGGTGGAGCGGCGGTGGACGATCATCGACCAGAACATGGCGCCGAAGACGATGATGCCGATGACCACACAGATCCAGAAAATGGTCATGTGCAGGTCGAACACGTTACGACTGACCTCGGTCGCCCCCGGGGTCATGTTCACCGTCCAGGCGGCGTGCGCCGGAGCGAACACGAGGAGCGACAGCAAGCCCATCCAGGTACGCGGATGTCGCAGCATTCGGGTTCCCCTTATCGTTGTTCTTATCCCGCCGGCAAATGCCAGCGGCCAAGGGAGCGACCGCCAAGACAGCAAACTTTGACCGCCGAGCCTCGGCACGTGCAAGGCAGGCCGGGTTCATCAGGTTCAGGTGTGTCGAGTCGGAGTATAGCCAGGGGTTGCGACATAACAACGCAGCGCAAAAAACTCCTCCGCAATTGCGAAAGGTGCTCTCAAAGCCACGCCACCTGCGGCTTTGCGCTACCATGGTGGCGGCTTGATATGCCCGAACCTCATAAAGGTTGCGTGATTATGACGATCGCGTCTTAGCTGGCGGCCCCGCCCGGCTAAGGTCTTTCTTCACTTTCCAAATCGAGTTGTCTTGGAGTTGTCATGAATATCGCAGCACTGCGCGAACTGATTCAGCAGGCCCACCAGCTCGAGGCGCGCAACGGGCACCTGGCGCGGCTCATCCACAGCCAGATGGCAAGCCTGCACCCGAGCATCAACCTCAGCGGCGACGACGCCACCCAGGTGCTCACCCGCTTCGTCCATGCCTATATCGAGCAGGTCCCCGAGTTCCTCGAAGCCGCCACCAGCGTGGCGCGCAATGCCGGCATCGAGGAGCGGATCAAGCCGGTACTGAAGGTCGCCGAGCACTTCTTCCTGACCCCGCCGGACCTGCTGGCCGGCCACGACGGCCTGGACGCGCTGCTCGACGAGGCCTACCTGGCGCACCGCCTGGTGGAGGAAGTGAACGACCGCTACATCGCCCACTTCGGCCAGCCGTTGATCCCGCTGGACACCACCGTGGCCAACCTGGTGGCGCACCAGCTGATCGGCGAGCCCTTCGCCAACCAACTGGACGAGGCCGTGCACCACGCGGTGGAATCCATGCTCGACGACAGTGTCTTCTCCAGCCCCGCGGCGCAGGCCTACCGCGCCCGCCTGAGCGACCCGCAGACGGTCACCGCCTGGAAGCAGTGGCCGTGCCTGTCGCGGCGCTTCGGCGTCGAATTGCATTTGAATTGATCAGGAGCGGCGGCAGGCGGCAGGCGGCAGGCAAGAGCGAAGAGCCTGGTAGGAGCAACTGTCTTGCAGGCCGTGCCAGGATGCTCTTCGTAGGAGCGAGCTTGCTCGCGAACACACTCCGCAGCGGGGCCCATTCGCGAGCAAGCTCGCTCCTACGAAACGCATAGGCCCAGGGAGCAGGGGGACTACGCTCCTAGCTTGCAGCTTGCAGCTTGCAGCTTGCAGCTTGCAGCTTGCAGCCGCCCTTATTGCCTATAACGCGGGCGCGGCGTCGCCATGGGGATCGGGCCTTCGCCGTCCAGCGGGCGGAAGCGGCCGGCCTCGGCGTCGTAGGCCTTGATCTGGCTGGTCTCGATGTCATAGACCCAGCCGTGGATGAACAGCTGGCCGCTGGCCAGGCGCGCGGCCACCGAGGGGTGGGTCTTCAGGTGGTCGAGCTGTGCCACCACGTTTTCCTCGGTGAGGATGCCCAGGGTCTCGTGGCTGGCGCAGCCGCAGTTCTGCTCGACCACCGTCTTGGCCACCTCGGCGTGGCGCAGCCAGGCCTTGACCGTGGGCATGCGCTCCAGCGTCTGCGGGTCGAGCACGGCCTTCATGGCGCCGCAGTCGGAGTGGCCGCAGACGATGATGTGGTGCACGCCCAGGGCCATCACGGCGAACTCGATGGCGGTGGACACGCCGCCGTTCATCTGCCCGTAGGGCGGTACCACGTTGCCGACGTTGCGGGTGACGAAGAGGTCGCCCGGCAAGCTCTGGGTGATCAGCTCGGGGACGATGCGCGAATCCGCGCAGGTGATGAACATGGCGCGCGGGTTCTGCGCATGGGCGAGCTTCTTGAACAGCGCCTCCTGCTGCGGGAAGACTTCCTCGCGGAACTGGCGGAAACCTTCGACGATGTGCCGCAGGGCCTCGTCGGCGTTCTCCGCGATGTGCTCCTCACCGTGCGTTTTGTCGTTCATGTATGAGCCTCGAAGAGTGACGATGAATTTTCCCATGCTTGCCGACGTTCCGCCCTGGGGGAAAAGGCACAAGCCATCGGAAAAGTCTTTCGTGACTATCCAGTCACCGGTTGCACGAGCCTGGTCCGGCCAGCTTAATAGAAAATTCAACAGCCGCCCTATATCGGATTTTGGCTGGATTTTGCCGGCATGATCGTGGCTGATGTCGACGAGCCATCATGGCTGGGGCATGTTGCGAATTTTCCTCAGAACAGGCTCATCTGCGCCCGCGGGACCTGGAACAGCGAGCAGTCCAGCCCGGCATAGTCGCGGCGGTCCAGCCCCAGGCGTCGCGCGGCCACCTGGAAGCGCCTGGCCAGCAGGTCGGCGAACACGCCCTCGCCGCGCATGCGCGTGCCGAAGCGGCTGTCGTAGTCCTTGCCGCCGCGGCTCTGGCGGATCAGGCTCATCACGTGCTCGGCGCGGTCGGGGAAGTGCGCCTGCAGCCATTGCTGGAACAGCTCGGAAATCTCCAGCGGCAGGCGCAGCAGGATGTAGCCGGCCGAACGCGCGCCGTTGTCGCAGGCGGCTTCCAGCAGGCGCTCCAGCTCCATGTCGTTGACCATCGGGATCATCGGCGCCAGCACCGCGCTGACCGGCACGCCGTGCTCGTGCAGGGTGCGCATGGCGCGCAGGCGCGCGCCGGGGCTGGCGGTGCGCGGTTCCATGATGCGCTTGAGCTCGTTGTCCAGGGTGGTGAGGCTGAAGGCCACGCTGACCAGGTTGAGGCTGGCCAGCTCGCCCAGCAGGTCGAGGTCGCGCAGGATCAGCGAGCCCTTGGTGATGATGTGCAGCGGGTGGCGGAAGCGCAGCAGGATTTCCAGCGCCTGGCGCGTCAGGCGCTGCTCGCGCTCCAGCGGCTGGTAGGCGTCGGTGTTGATGCCCAGGGCGATGGGCCGCGGCACGTAGCCGGGTTTGCTCAGCTCGGCTTCCAGGCGCTCGGCGAGGTTGGTCTTGGCGATCAGCCGCGTCTCGAAGTCGATGCCCGGCGACAGGTCCCAGTAGGCATGGCTGGGCCGCGCGAAGCAGTAGATGCAGCCATGCTCGCAACCGCGGTAGGGGTTGACCGAGCGGTCGAAGCCGACGTCCGGCGACTGGTTGCGGCTGATCACCGTCTTCGCCTGTTCACTGCGCACCTCGGTGGCGCGGCAGGGCGGCGCCTCGTCCTGGTACCAGCCATCGTCCTCGGCCTCGCTGCGGGTCGGGGCGAAGCGGTTGTGCGGATTGCTGGCGGTGCCGCGACCACGCGGTGGCAGGATGCTGGACATGAGCTGGCTCCGGAAAAGTACTGTATATAAATACAGTATTATTTTTCGAATGACAGCCCCCACCGATGGATGGCGGGCTGGGCGTAGGGCGAATAACCGTTCGCGGTTATCCGCCGCTGCACCGACCTCATGTCCGGCGTCTCGGCCGAGCCCGAAGCGCCCGGAAGCAGGTGCTCCGAGGCCGAGCCCGAGGCGCGCCTGGCGCCAAGGTCAAGCGGCGGATAACGCCGTAGGCGTTATCCGCCCTACGTTCAGCCCTCCCTCGACGTAGGGCGAATAACCGTTCGCGGTTATCCGCCGCTGCACCGACCTCATGTCCGGCGTCCCGGCCGAGCCCGAAGCGCCCGGAAGCAGGTGCTCCGAGGCCAAGCCCGAGGCGCGCCTGGCGCCAAGGTCAAGCGGCGGATAACGCCGTAGGCGTTATGCGCCCTACGTTCAGCCCTCCCTCGACGTAGGGCGAATAACCGTTCGCGGTTATCCGCCGCTACACCGGCCTCATGTCCGGCGTCTCGGCCGAGTCCGGAGCGCCCGGAAACAGCTGCTCCGAGGCCGAACCCGAGGCGCGCCTGGCGCCAAGGTCAAGCGGCGGATAACGCCGTAGGCGTTATGCGCCCTACGTTGGGGCGAATGGCCGTTCGTAGCCCCGGCCGCGCCCGTTCAGAGCAGCACCCGCAGCGACCAGTACAGCAACGCCGCCAGGCAGATCGCCGCCGGCAGCGTCAGTACCCAGGCCAGCGCCATGTTGCGGATGGTCTGCCATTGCAGGCCGCTGCCGTTGGCGGTCATGGTCCCGGCGACGCCGGAGGAGAGCACCTGGGTGGTGGACACCGGCAGGCCGTAGATATCCGCCGCGCCGATGGTGAGCATCGCGGTGAGCTGCGCGCTGGCGCCCTGGGCGTAGGTCAGCGGCTGCTTGCCGATGCCCTCGCCGACGGTGGTGACGATGCGCCGCCAGCCCACCAGGGTGCCCAGGCCGAGGGCCAGGGCCACCGCCACCTTGACCCACGGCGGGATGAACTGGACGGTGTCCAGGCTGCGGTCGCGCAGGGCCTGCAGGGTGCTCCAGGTGTCCACGTCGAAGAGCTGCTCGGTGCGGTCGAGCTGGCGGATGGTCTCCACGCTCAGGTACAGCTCGTTGTGCAGCGCCAGCACCTCGTCGTCGGGCAGCCCGGTCAGGTCGTCGTGGCCGCGCAGGCGGGCGCCTATGTTGTGCAGCTGCGCGGCCAGCGCCGGCAGTACCTCGGGGGTCAGGTGCTGCTCGTTCTGGTAGTCCAGCAGCACCTGGCGCGGCGCCATGGGGATGTCCTGCGGGGCCAGCCGGCGCAGCTGCAGTTCGGCCCGGTGCGCCAGCTCGCGCAGCTGCTGCACCTGGGTCGGCGCCTGGCTGCGGTCGACGGCGAAACTCAGCGGCATCAGCGCGGCCAGGATCAACATGATCAGGCCGATGCCCTTCTGCCCGTCGTTGGAACCATGGGCGAAGGACACCCCGGTGCAGGTCAGCACCAGCAGCGCGCGGATACCCAGCGGCGGCGGCCGGCGGCCCTGCGGGGCGCTGAACAACACCTTGCTCCGTGCCACCGCGCGCATGCCCAGGAGCAGCAGGCCGGCGCCGATAAAGCCCAGCAGCGGCGACAGCAGCAGGGTGTAGCCGACCTTCTGCAATTGCTCCCAGGCGCTGCCGTCGATGCCCAGCTCGCCGCTCAGCGCGCCGTGGGCCAGGCTCACGCCGACGATGGAACCGATCAGGGTGTGCGACGACGACACCGGCAGGCCCAGCCACCAGGTGCCGAGGTTCCACAGGATGGAGGCGCCGAGCAGGGCGAAGATCATCGCCAGGCCGGCGTCGCTGTCCACCCGCAACAGCAGGTCCAGCGGCAGCAGGGTGACGATGCCGAAGGCCACCGCACCGCTGGAAAAGAGCACGCCGAGCAGGTTCCACAGCCCCGACCAGCCCACGGCCACCTGCGGCGGCAGGGCGTTGGTGTAGATCACCGTGGCCACCGCGTTGGCGGTGTCGTGGAAGCCGTTGATGAATTCGAAGCCCAGGGCGATCAGCAGCGCCAGGGCCAGCACCAGCAGGGTGCCGTTCAGGCGCAGCTGGCCGCCCTGGGCGAGGATGTCCAGGGCCAGGTTGCCGAAGGTGTAGACCAGGCCACCGCCGAGCAGGAGGAAGAACAGCAATTGCCCGGTGGGCGAGGCCACCTCCTGCAGCACCGGGCTCACCGGCATGCGCGAGATGCGCGTGGCGCGCAGGGACTGGAGCAACTGGTAGCGGTCAAGCACGTCCGCTGTGCTCCCTGTCGGCGGTGGGGCCCGGGGGACTTCTGTCGAAGAGGGGTCGAGGGGGCACTGCGGGCTCCTTCCGGGAAATGCCTAATAGCCTAGTCCGCCGGGCGGCGCTGTGGCCTTCCAATGTTTCCGAGATAGTCGACCAAGGCGATATGTCAAATGGCTATTAGTCGTGCCAGTATTTCAGCCACTACGCTTTCCTGGTGGGCCACCCGAGGGCACTGTCATGCAGGAAGAGAGCCCAAGTGCGTTTCCGAGATGGATGCCAGCAATGCCCTACGATCAGCTCCCGGACGTCTTCGCGCAGATTCTCGAACAGGCCATCGACGGTGTGGTGGTGCTCGACGAGAACAACCGCGTGCTGCTGTTCAACGCCGCCGCCGAGCGCCTCTGGGGCTATTCCCGCGAGGCGGTGCTGGGGCAGGACGTCGGCCTGCTGCTGCCCGACGAGGTGCGCTCGCGCCTGGACGCCAGCCTGGACACCGAGGGCATAGCCGGCAGCCGCAGCGAGGTGCCGATGCGCTGCCGCGACGGCAGCCGGCTGTGGGGCTCGATGTCGATCTCGCACATCGAGTTCGACGGCAAGCGCCTGCTCACCGCCTTCGTCAAGGACTGCACCCTGCAGCGCCGCCAGCGCGAGCAGATGGACGTGCTCTCGCTGGCCGCCAACGAGACCGACAACGCGGTCATCGTCACCGGCCGCGAGGGGCGCATCCTCTACGTCAACGCCGGCTTCAGCCGCATGTTCGGCTGGAACGCCGAGCAGGCCCTGGGGCGCTACCCCTCCGAGCTGCTGCAGGTGCCCCAGGCCAGTGTGCGGCGCTGGCGCCAGGCCGGCGCCGGGCTGTTCCGCAGCGAGGAACTGGTGCGCGACCTGATCGGCCGGCCGCTGTGGTGCTCGGTGGTGGCCAACCCCATCCTCGATGCCCGTGGCCAGCCGGTGAACTCGGTGATGCTGCTCACCGACATCACCCACACCAAGCTGCACGAGGTGCTGCAGAACAAGGTGCTCGACGCCCTGGTGCGCGAGCGCCCGCTGGTGGACGTGATGGACCTGGTGTGCCGCGAGGTGGAGCGCATCGCCCCGGAGGTCAAGGCCTCGATCCTGCGCGTGGATGCCCAGGGGCGCATGCACCCGCTGGCCGCGCCGAGCCTGCCGGAGGACTTCTCGCAGTCCATCGAGGGCGCCCGCATGGGCCCCCGCGCCGGCAGCTGCGGCACCGCGGCCTACCGTGGCAAGGCGGTGATGGTCAGCGACATCGCCAGCGACCCACTGTGGGACGACTACCGCCACCTGGTGCCCCCGGGGCTGAAGGCCTGCTGGTCGAGCCCGATCAAGAACAGCGAGGGCCGCGTCATCGGCACCTTCGCCTTCTACTACGAGCAGTGCCGCGGCCCGGACGAGCTGCACCTGCGCCTGGTGGACGTCAGCCTGCCCCTCGTCGCCCTGGCCCTGGAGCGCGAGGAGGCCCGCGCGCACATCCGCCAGCTGGCCTTCTACGACACCCTCACCGGCCTGCCCAACCGCAGCCTGCTGCTGGCCGAGGCCGAGCAGGCGATGACGCGCATCGAGGACGACGAGGCGGAAATGGCGGTGCTGTTCATCGACCTGGACCGCTTCAAGCAGATCAACGACTCCCTCGGCCACCCGGCCGGTGACGAGCTGCTGCGCCTGGTGGCGGCGCGCCTGCAGGAGGTGGTGCGCGAGCAGGGCCTGGTGGGGCGCCTGTCGGGCGACGAGTTCGTGGTGGTGCTGCCATACTGCGGCGGCCTGCTCGCCTCGCAGGTCGCCGAGCGCATCCTCGCCCGCCTGGCCCTGGCGCACCGGGTGGCCGGCGTCAGCCTGATCACCCTGGCGAGCATCGGCATCAGCCTGTTCCCCAGCAACGGCCGGGACATGGAGACGCTGCTGCACCGCGCCGACATCGCCATGTACCAGGCGAAGAACGGTGGCCGTGGCAGCTACCGCTTCTTCAGCGACGAAATGAACCAGCGCGCCCAGGAGCGCCTGGCCCTGGAGAGCGCGCTGCGCGAGGCCGTGCAGCGCCAGACCCTGAGCCTGCACTACCAGCCCCAGGTGCGCCTGGACGACGGCGGCGTGCACGCCGTGGAAGCCCTGGCCCGCTGGCGCCACCCGCAACTCGGCGCGGTGGCGCCGAACCGCTTCATCGCCCTGGCCGAGGAGTGCGGCATCATCGGCGAACTCAGCCAGTGGGTGCTGCGCGAGGCCTGCCGGCAACTGGCCGACTGGCGCCGGCGCGGCATCCACATCCCGGCGGTGGCGGTCAACCTGTCCCCCGCCGACTTCCGCGACCCCGACCTGCCGGCCCGCCTGCAGGACCTGCTGCGCCGCAACGGCCTGGCCGGCAGCGACCTGGTGGTGGAAATCACCGAAGGCATGCTGCTGGACAACCACCCGGCGACCCTCGACATCCTCCGCGCGGTGCACGGCCTGGGCGTGCGCCTGTCGATGGACGACTTCGGCACCGGCTACTCCAGCCTCGGCTACCTGCACCGCCTGCCGATCCGCGAGCTGAAGCTCGACCGCAGCTTCGTCGCCGACCTGCGCGAAGGCACGGCGGCCCAGGCGCTGACCGACGCGGTGATGAACATCGGCCGCAGCCTGGAGCTGATGGTGATCGCCGAAGGGGTGGAGGACGAGGCGCAACTGGAACTGCTGCGCCAGCAGGGCTACCCGGTGGCCCAGGGCTACCTGTTCTCGCGGCCGCTGCCGGCGGCGGCGCTGGAGGAGTGGTTGGTGAGGAGGGGGAAGGGGTTGTAGGAGCGAGCTTGCTCGCGAACCAGGTTTGCCGGTGGTTCTGGCGTGTCGGGTTGACTCCGATCCCTCTCCCCAGCCCTCGGCTGCGCGCCCCGCCCTGAAGGGAGAGGGGGCTAGTCCGTGCCGAGAAAGGACTTGGTGTTAGCCGGAGGCTCGGTACAAGCCGGCTAACGCCGAAACCCCCGAACACGCCGAACGGTCCCCTCTCCCTTCAGGGAGAGGGTTAGGGAGAGGGAGCGGGGCCGGCCCAATACACCGAAACCACAGGTGAGCACCCTTCGCAAGCAAGCCCGCCCCTACCTCAATCCTTCTTCTTCAACTTCGGATTGGGAAAGAACTGCACCCCCTGCACCTTCGGATCGGCCGGTTTCTTCAGGCCGGTGACGTTGACCCGCGTGGCCAGCTCCTTCGGCACCGACTGGCCCTGGGCATTGAGGGTGTCGGCGTAGCCGCAGGCCACGCACTCGCGGTGCGGCACGCCGTCCTCGTCCCACATCACTATCTTGTCCTGCTCGCTGCAGGCCGGGCACACGGCGCCGGCGATGAAGCGCTTCTTCACCTCGGTCATCACGCAGCCTCCCCGGTCAGGCCGGAGTGGCGCAGCAGCGCGTCGATCGACGGCTCGCGGCCGCGGAAGGCGACGAACAGCGCCATCGGCTCCTGGGAGCCGCCCTTGGCCAGGATGGCTTCGCGGAAGGCGGCGCCGGTCTGCGGGTTGAACACGCCTTCCTCCTCGAAGCGCGAGAAGGCATCCGCCGACAGCACCTCGGCCCACTTGTAGCTGTAGTAACCGGCCGCGTAGCCACCGGCGAAGATGTGCGCGAAGCTGTTGGCGAAGCGGTTGTACGCCGGCGGGCGCATCACCGCCACCTCGTCGCGCACGCCGTTGAGCACGTCGAGCACGCTACGGCCGTCGCCGTGGCTGGTGTGCAGCTCGAAGTCGAACAGCGAGAACTCCAGCTGGCGGACCATCATCAGGCCGGACTGGAAGTTCTTCGCCGCCAGCATCTTCTCCAGGATGTCTTGCGGCAGGGGGGCGCCGGTCTCGTAGTGGCCGGAGATCAGTGCCAGGCCCTCGGGTTCCCAGCACCAGTTCTCCATGAACTGGCTGGGCAGCTCCACCGCGTCCCAGGCCACGCCGTTGATGCCCGAGGCGCCGGCGTGCTCGACGCGGGTCAGCAGGTGGTGCAGGCCGTGGCCGAACTCGTGGAACAGGGTGGTGACTTCGTCGTGGGTCAGCAGCGCCGGCTTGCCGTTCACCGCCGGGGTGAAGTTGCACACCAGGTAGGCCACCGGGGCGATCAGCTGGCCGGCGGCGTCACGGCGGCGGTCGCGGGCGCCGTCCATCCAGGCGCCGCCGCGCTTGTTGGCGCGGGCGTAGAGGTCGAAGTAGAAGCGCCCGACGTGCTGGCCGTGCTCCTCGATCTCGAACAGGCGCACGTCCGGGTGCCAGCGCTCGAAGTCGTGCAGCTCGCGGATCTGGATGCCGTACAGCTTCTGCACGATGGCGAACAGGCCGGACAGCACCTTGTCCACCGGGAAGTACGCGCGCAGCGCTTCCTGGGACACGCTGTAGCGCGCCTCGCGCAGCTTCTCGCCGTAGTAGCCCGAATCCCAGCTCTGCAGCTGCGCGCAGCCCTGTTCGGCGGCGTAGGCCTTGAGCTGGTCGAGGTCCTGCTGGGCGTAGGGTTTGCTGCGCACCGCCAGGTCGCGCAGGAAGTGCAGCACCTGCTCGGGCGACTCGGCCATCTTGGTCGCCAGCGACAGCGCCGAGAAGTTGGCATAGCCCAGCAGGCGCGCCAGCTCCTGGCGCAGGTCGAGGATTTCCTGCATCACCGGGCCGTTGTCGTTCTGCCCGGCGTTGGGGCCCTGGTCGGAGGCGCGGGTGCAGTAGGCGGCGTAGACTTCTTCGCGCAGGGCGCGGTCCTGGGCGTAGGTCATCACCGCGAAGTAGCTGGGGAATTCCAGGCTGATCAGCCAACCGTCCAGGCCCTTGGCCTGCGCGGCCTGTTGCATCTGCGCCTTGGCCGAGTCGGTCAGCCCGGCCAGGGCCGCCTCATCGGTGACGTGCTTGGTCCAGGCCTGGGTGGCGTCGAGCAGCTGGTTGGAGAAGCGGCTGCCCAGCTCGGACAGGCGCGCCTGGATCTCGGCGTAGCGCTTCTGCTGCTCGGCTGGCAGGTCGATGCCCGACAGGCGGAAGTCGCGCAGGGCGTGTTCGAGGATGGTCTTCTGGGCCAGGTCGAAGCTCGCCGCGGCGGGGCTGCCGGCCAGGGCCTCGTAGGCCTTGAACAGCTCGCGGTTCTGGCCCAGTTCGGTCCAGTAGGCCGAGAGCATCGGCAGGCAGCCTTCGTAGGCCTCGCGCAGCTCGGCGCTGTTGCAGACGGCGTTGAGGTGGCTGACCGGGCTCCAGGCGGCGCCCAGGCGCGCGTGCAGCTCGTCCATGGCCAGGACCAGGCCATCCCAGCCCGGGTTCGCGCCCTGTTCGGCGAGGATGCGCGCGATGGCCGCGCGGTTGTCGGCGAGGATCTGCTCGATGGCCGGCTTCACGTGCTCGGGGCGGATGGCGGAGAAGGGCGGCAGGTCGTAGTTCTGCAGAAGGGGATTCGCGCTCACGGTGGCAACCTTGGCTGAGGAAACACCCGGCCATCTTAAATACAATCGGCGTCATCCGCAGCCTGAAGGAAAGCTATCGTGGCCATACGTTCGTATCAGGGTAAAACGCCGCAACTCGGCGAGCGCGTCTTCGTCGACCCCAGCGCCGTGCTCATCGGCGACATCGAGATCGGCGCCGACAGCTCGGTGTGGCCGCTGGTCACCGTGCGCGGCGACATGCACCGCATCCGCATCGGCAGCCGTACCAGCATCCAGGACGGCAGCGTGCTGCACATCACCCACGCCGGCCCCTACAACCCCGACGGCTTCCCGCTGACCATCGGCGACGAAGTGACCGTCGGCCACAAGGTGCTGCTGCACGGCTGCACGGTGGGCAACCGCGTGCTGGTGGGCATGGGCTGCATCGTCATGGACGGCGCGGTGATCGAGGACGAAGTGATCCTCGGCGCCGGCAGCCTGGTCCCGCCGGGCAAGGTCCTGGAAAGCGGCTTCCTCTACGTCGGCAGCCCGGCGAAGAAGGCCCGCCCGCTGACCGACAAGGAGCGGGCATTCTTCGCCTATACCGCGGGCAACTATGTGAAGCTGAAGGACCAGCACCTCACCGAGGGTTATGCCGAGTAAGTGAAGCGGGCGCGTGAAGCTCACATGATGAACCGGTCCGGCTCGCCGGCCTGGCCGGTCTTGTCCAGGCTGCTCTTCACCTGCTTCATCAAGGCATCGACCGCGCTGGCCAGGTACTCCCAGAAGCGCTCGTTGTCGACGGTCTGGGCGACGATCTCGGCGGGCAGGAACCGACGCATCTCCTGGCGGAAATCGACCTTGACCTGCGGCTCGCCGAGCAGGGCGTTCACGCGTTCCTCTGCCAGGCGCAGGAACATAGCGACTTCCACGTGGTGGTCCGCGAGCTTGGCCGGAATCAGCTCGTAGGCGGGCTCGATGCCGCGCTGTTTCAGCCAGGCCAGGTCCCACAGGTCGCGGTTCTTGATGCGGTTCCTGCGCAGCGCGAAGGCCAGGATCTTGTCGACGTAGATTTCCTCGAGGCTTTCGGTGTTCAGGATCAGGCCTTCGGTGCCCATGTCCACCCCGTAGGGGTTGAGCAGCGCCATGGGCTTCTTCTGGTAGGTCGGAATCGCGCAGATATCGATATGAATGCGTTGGGCGGGCAAATGGGGAGCTTGCGGGCGTGTCTGCACCTTCAGCTTCCAGGTATCGACATTGCCTTGTTCCCGGACGGGCTCGCTGACCTCCACTGCCAGGCCGTACTTGCTTTCCAGGCTGATGACCAATGCCGCTTTCAGGTGGGCGAAATCTTCCCGTTCGAAGTCGGCGCCGCCGGTGAAATCCAGGTCTTCGCTCAAGCGCCTCGAACCATGGCAGGCACGCAGGCAGGTGCCGCCGATGAAGCACAGTTTTTCGAGCAGGCCGGCTTCGCTCAGGATGCGCATGATGTCGTGGTGCAGCAGCTCCTTTTCCACCACCACGCGCAATGGCGAGAGTTCAGGGGTGTTGCTGAGCGCCTGGTCCACCAGTCTGTCGAACAAGCTCATCGGCAATGCTCCAATCGATCAGGTCGAGGTTCCTTTTCGCCACCTTCATGTCCCGGATGGCCTGGGCAGGTTTGGCGCGCCACAGGCGGCAACGGCTGTCGTAGTCGAGTTGGCCGACCAGTTCCGCCGGTTTCTGGGCGGTATGGATGAACTCGATAGTGCCGTACTGGCCGCAGGAAATCTGGCTGGTGCGTCCCGAAGACATCAGCGTGATCCAGTGGATGGGAACCTGCGAGATCACCCCGGCATCGCTCAGCGCGGTTTCCAGGCTGATGTAGTTGAAATCGTTGGCCCGCAGGCGCGCGGCGGCGTGATAGAGCAGGTTGCCCAGGTCGGCCTTGGCGAGCTTGTAGAGGTAAAGTCCCCGACACAGGCGTACCAGCTTGTTGTCCCGGGCGGCACGGCTGAGCATCGAGCGGTAGGCCTGGTCGGAGATATCCGGGACCAGGGCGCGCATGTCGGAGGGGGTGAACAGGTAGCGTTCGGGCGTGGCCAGCGAGTAAAGGCCGTCATACAGCCGGTTGAGTGGCCGTAGGGAGGGTTGAGGGCTGCTACGCATGGCGTAACTCTGCATAAAGTGTCATTAAGTGAAACTTAGTGTAGAGCAATACACGGCAAGCTCAACGGAAAGTGTCGGTTTGTGTGATTTTTTGTAGAGACAGCGGGTCCGCTCACCGACAGGCGGAAACGGCAGCCGACTGTGTCGATCATGGACTCCGCAGTATCCTTGTCGCCCCGACCTGTACAGCCGCAGCCTCGCCCATGCACTACCAGAACATCCTCTTCGACCTCGATGGCACCCTCACCGACCCGCGCGAGGGCATTACCCGTTCGATCCAGTACGCCTTGGCCCAGCTCGGCATCGACGAGCCGGACCTGCGCCGGCTGGAGCATTTCATCGGGCCGCCGCTGCTGCAGTGCTTCATGAGCACCTATGGCTTCGACGAGGGCCGCGCCTGGGAGGCGGTGAAGCATTACCGGGTGCGCTTCAAGGACACCGGGCTGTACGAGAACCGGGTGTTCGCGGGCGTCGGTGAGTTGCTCGAACTGCTGGGTGGCCAGGGGCGCACTCTTTATATCGCTACCAGCAAGCCGACGGTGTTCGCCGCCGAGATCGCCCGGCATTTCGATTTCGCCCGGCACTTCAGGGTGATCTACGGCAGCGAGCTGGACGGCACCCGCACCAACAAGGTCGAGCTGATCGAGCACCTGCTGCGCCTCGAAGGCCTGGACCCGGCGCAGACGCTGATGATCGGCGACCGCAAGCACGACCTGATCGGCGCACACCGCAACGGCCTGAGCGCCGCTGGAGTCGGCTATGGCTTCGGCAGCCGCGAGGAGCTGCTGGCCGAGGGCCCGGCGCACTATTTCGCCAGCCTGGACGAGCTGCGCGCGGCCTTCGCCGCCAGTTGAGGCCCCGGCCGCCGGTGGCGCCGTGGCGGTGGGGGAAATCGCGTCTAGAATGAGTCAACCGGGTGACGTCAAAAATATGGCAATTAGCCATTAATTTGCATTGCCTGGGGCAAGGCTCGCCTGCACAATTGCGCTTTCGCCAAAAGAACGACACTGACTCGGCGAACAGGATTTCTGGGGACGGCCATGGCGGCACGATGGGGATTGCGCGGCAAATCGGTGGTAGCGCTGTTACTGGCCTGCGTTCTGGCGTTGGTTCCCGCGGTGCTGCTCGGCTGGAAGGCGATGGAGGACATCCGTACGCACTTCGGCCTGGCCTATGCGAAGAACTTCACCCTGCTCAACCAGCAGAAGATCCTCGCCCCGGTGATCCGCGAGCTGTCGCTGTCGCGGCGCCTGGCCGAGTCGGTGGTGACCCAGGACTGGCTGCTGGAAGAGGGCAACTCCGAACGGCGCACTCGCTTCTTCCGTGAGGCCGACGGCTACCGCGGCGACCAGGGCGAATACTCCTACTTCGTCATCGTCGACTCCTCGCTGCACTATTACTTCAACGACTCCACCTCGCCGCTGTCCAATGCCCCGCGCTACACCCTGAGCCGCGACGACCCGCAGGACGCCTGGTACTTCGCGACCATGGCCAGCGACAGCCCCTACAACATCAACGTCAACTACGACGCCAAGCTGCGCGCCACCAAGGTCTGGTTCAACGTCCAGGTCATCGCCGGCAACCACAAGGTCGGCCTGGCCGGCGGCGGGCTGGACCTGACCGCCTTCCTCGACCAGTTCATCTCGCGCCGCGAGGCCGGGGTGACGCCGATGATCGTCGACGCCGACGGCGCCATCCAGGCGCACCCCGACCGCAAGCTGATCGCCCTGAGCTCCGGCGCCGGTACCGCCGACAACGGCGGCCACCGGGTCTTCGACCTGCTGGCCAGCGACGAGGAACGCAAGGGCCTGCGCCAGGTGCTGGACGACGCCCAGGCGCACCCGGGCGAGGTGCGCACCTTCTGGGCCACCCTCGACGGCAAGCGCCAGCTGCTGGCCACCGCCTACATTCCCGAGCTGCGCTGGCACGTGCTCAGCGCCGTCGACCTGCATGCCGCGCAGGTGCTCGACAGCCGCTGGATCTGGCCGCTGGCGGGCACCCTGGCGGGGCTGCTGGCGCTGCTCCTGCTGGGCTTCGCCTATACCGTCGAGCTGCTGCTGCTCAAGCCGCTGCGCGGCCTGCGCCAGTCGGCCAAGGCGATCGCCGCCGGGCAGTACGACAACCCGTTGCCCAAGTCCCGCGGCGACGAGATCGGCGAGCTGTCCGAGGCCTTCGCCAGCATGGCCGAGCAGGTCCGCCGGCACACCGAGGACCTGGAGGACAAGGTGCGCCAGCGCACCCAGGCCCTGGAGCAGGCCAACCGCGAGATGGCCGCGGCGCAGAAGAAGATCGGCGACTCCATCGACTACGCCAGCCTGATCCAGCGCGCCATCCTGCCCGACCGCCAGTTGCAGGCGTCCCTGGGCCGGCACCATTTCGTGCTGTGGAAGCCGCGCGACGTGGTCGGCGGCGACTTCTACATCTACCGCGAAGGCGGCGAGGACAGCCTGATCGGCGTGGTCGACTGCGCCGGCCACGGCGTGCCCGGCGCGCTCATGACCATGCTGGCGCTGGCCGCCATCGACCATGCGATCGACAGCGTGCAGAGCCACGATCCTGCGGCGATCCTGCGCGAGACCGACCAGGTGATGCGCGGCATGATCAGCCAGGAGCGGGTGACCCAGGCCCTGGCCACCAACATGGACGCCGGCTTCGTGCGCGTCGACCACGGCCGCCGGTTGCTGCATTTCTCCGGGGCGAAGATCTCGCTGTTCGCCAGCAATGGTGACGAGGTTCGCGAATACAAGGGCGGCCGCCGCGCCATCGGCGACAAGCGCCAGGGAGAGTACGAGAATATCCAGCTGCCGCTGGAGCCGGGCTGGACCTTCTACCTGTGCACCGACGGCTTCCTCGACCAGGCCGGCGGCGAGCACGGCTTCGGCTTCGGCAACAGCCGCTTCGCCGAACTGTTGCGCCGTCATTCACGTCTGCCATTGGCCGAGCAGGCGCGGGTTTTTGCCGCTACCCTGGCGGACTATCAGGGGGAGCGGCCGCAACGCGACGACATCACCATCCTGTCCTTCCGATTCGAGTAGGAGTACGCCATGGAGACACTTGACCTGTTGGCCATGCGTGAAAGCTACACCCGACAACGCATCCTGCTGTGCTTCAACGGCCCGATCTCGCGCAGCCTGATCGAGGAGATCGGCCACGCCCTGCGCAACTACATGCAGGCCGAGCAGGCACACCCGAGTGAAGCCATGGACGTCTTCGCGGTCTACATCGAGATGACCCAGAACATCCGCCACTACGCCACCCAGCGCGGCTATGGCGACCTGGACGCCTCGGCCACCGTGGCCATCGCCCGCAACGAGGACGGCCACTACGTGGTTTCCGCCGGCAACCTGGTGGAGCTGGCGGACGGCCGCGAACTGGTGCGCAGCATCGAGGACATCGCCGGCTTCGACAAGGCCCAGCTCAAGGCGGCCTACAAGGAGCAGCTGCGCCGCCCGCGCGATGCCGGGGCCAGCAGCGGCGCGGGCCTGGGCCTGCTGGACATTGCCCGCAAGTCCAGCGCGCCCCTGCAGACTTCCCTTACCGAACAACCCGACGGGCGCGCCTTCTTCAGTCTGCGCGCCGTGATCTGACCACGCGTTTCAGGAATACAAAGGTATGAGTGACCTTCACATCAGTGGCACCCAGTCCACCCCGTCGATCCACGGTGACTGGGACGCCGGCGTCCTGGCCATGCAGGGCGACTCCTATCCCGAGAACTCCTACGAACTCTTCGGCCAGGTGATCGAGTGGGTGCAACGCTTCCTCGCCGAAGCGCAGCGCCCGTTGTCCCTGGACCTGCGTCTGCTATACCTCAATACCAGCTCGATCAAGGCGATGATGGACATCTTCGACCTGCTCGAGGAGGCCCATGCCGGCGGCCGCCAGACCCAGGTGAGCTGGCACTACGACCGCCGCAACGAGCGCGTCGCCGAGCTGGCCGAGGAATTCCGCGAAGACTGTAGCTTCCCGTTCGTCATACAGCCCTACGACGAGTGATGCCATGAACAGCGAACGCGAGCTGGACCTGTTGATCGAAGCACTGCTGGCCGACCCGCAGTACCTCGACCATCCGCTGCGCGAGGCGCTGTTCCTCAAGCACCAGCAGTCCCTCGACCAGCTCGCGCGCCTGGAGCGCATCGCGCGGATTTCCGACGGCTTCCAGTCGATGGCGCGGGCGCAGAACTCGACGCTGTCGGAGCGCTACCACAAGCAGTTGCGCCAGTTGGAGAAGGTGGCGCGGATCTCCGACCGCTACCAGGACATGATGCGCGACCTCAACGTGGCGCTGCGCGAGGCCTCCACCCACGACCCGCTGACCGGCATCGGCAACCGCCGCCTGCTGATGGAGCGCCTGCGCGAGGAAAGCGAGCGTGCCCAGCGCCACGGCAAGCCCTACGTGCTGGTGATCCTCGACATCGACCACTTCAAGCAGGTCAACGACACCTGGGGCCACGAGGTGGGCGACCGCGTGCTGGTGGAGATCGGCTGCACCATGCAGGCCGCGCTGCGCCAGTACGACCTGTGCGGGCGCTGGGGCGGCGAGGAGTTCCTCCTGCTGCTGCCGGAAACCGCCCTGGCCGACGCCGGCCAGGTGATCGACCGGGTGCGCCAGGACATCCGCTCGCTGGCCGTGCGCGTGGGCACCGAGGCGCTGTCGGTGACGGCCAGCTTCGGCGTGGCCGAATACCGCCTGGGCGAGAGCTACTCGCAAACCCTCAGCCGCGCCGACGCCGCCCTGCTGGAGGCCAAGCGCAGCGGGCGGGACAAGTGCGTGTCCAGCGCTGTCGCGAGTGGTTGAGCTACGTCCTGTGGCCTGACGGCTGTTCGTAGGAGCGAGCTTGCTCGCGAACGGTGCTTGCCGGTTGCCTGGGTGTCTCAGGTCACCTCCGTACCCTCTCCCCAGCCCTCTCCCTGAAGGGAGAGGGGCTAGTCCGTGCCGAGAGAAGGGATGGTTTCGTCCTGATACCCGCGGAGTAGCCGGCTAACACCGAAACACCCAAGCACACTGAACGGTCCCCTCTCCCTTCAGGGAGAGGGTTAGGGAGAGGGGCGGAGCCAATCCCAGGCACCGAAGTGACAGGTGAACCCCCATCGCAATCACCCCACCGCAAAAAGCCCCCTCAAACCCTCACGCTGGCGAAGGTCGATTCCCCCTGCGCCTGGCTCAGCGCCGAGATCGCCGAGGAGTGCGGCATCAGCGCCAGGTCCTGGGGAATCGGCATGACCATCACCGGCTGGCCGATCGGCTGGCCCTGGCGTTCGTCGCGCGGCGGGATGCCGAAGTATTCGCGGTAGCACTTGGAGAAGTGCGGGGTGGAGACGAAGCCGCACACCGAGGCCACCTCGATGATCGACATGGAGGTCTGCTTGAGCAGCTGGCGCGCGCGGATCAGGCGCAGCTTCAGGTAGTAGCGCGACGGCGAGCAGTGCAGGTACTTCTGGAACAGCCGCTCCAGCTGGCGCCGCGAGACGTTGACGTAGACCGCCAGCTCGTCGAGGTCGATGGGCTCTTCCAGGTTGGCTTCCATCAGCGCGACTATTTCCTGCAGCTTCGGCTGGTTGGTGCCGAGCATGTGCTTGAGCGGCACGCGCTGGTGGTCCTGCTCGTTGCGGATGCGCTCGTAGATGAACATCTCCGAGATCGCCGCCGACAGCTCGCGGCCGTGCTCGCGGCCGATCAGGTGCAGCATCATGTCCATCGGCGCGGTGCCGCCGGAGGAGGTGTAGCGGTTGCGGTCGATGGAGAACAGGCGGGTGCTCATGGCCACCCGCGGGAAGGCTTCCTGCATCGCCGCCAGGCATTCCCAGTGCACGCTGCAGTCGTAGCCGTCGAGCAGGCCGGCGCGGGCCAGGGCCCAGCTGCCGGTGCACACCGCGCCGAGGCGGCGGCCCAGGCGCGCCTGGGTCTGCAGGAAGACGACGTGCTCGCGGGTGACGCTGCGCTGGATGCCCACGCCGCCGACCACGATCAGGCTGTCCATCGGCGGGGCGGCGTCGGTGCTGGCGTCGGGGGTGATCTGCAGGCCGTCGCTGGCCCACACCTGGCGGCCGTCGAGGGTGAGGGTGTGCCAGCGGTACAGCTCCCTGCCGGAAAGCTGGTTGGCCATGCGCAGCGGTTCCACCGCGGAGGCCAGGGAGATCAGGGTGAAGTTGTCCAGCAGCAGGAAGCCGATGGACTGCGGAGCTCGGTTTTGCGGGGGAACTCCGGTGTTGAAAGCATTCATGATGCTCGATCTCCTCACGCTAGTCACGGTCGCCCCTGAGGGGCTTTCTTATGCTTGTTTTTCTGCCTGGGTGACCCACAGGTCACCAACGCTTGCCAAGAGCAAGGCAAATGCCGTGCCTATGTTGATTGGGCGTTCAATAAAAAAAGAAAAGCGCCTGGGAACGGCGCTTTTGGGAGCCCGGATGCGACCTCCGGCATGTCGCAAATGCCTATGGGGCGCGGGGCCTGGGGACTTTGGTAGCACTGCGGCGGTCGCCGCCGGGTGCCATCATTTTCCGAAAGTAACGCTTGCCTGCCGTGCTCCCGGATGGGGCCGCGGTGCGCCAAAAGGTGGCGTCGCCGCTCCCCGGATGGGCGAACCGGGGTCAGCACTCGATGATGCTGACGGCCAGGCCGCCGCGGGAGGTTTCCTTGTACTTGTCGTGCATGTCGGCGCCGGTGTCGCGCATGGTGCGGATGGCCTGGTCGAGGCTGATGAAGTGCTGGCCGTCGCCGCGCAGGGCCATCTGGGCGGCGTTGATGGCCTTGACCGCGGCGATGGCGTTGCGCTCGATGCAGGGCACCTGGACGAGGCCGCCGACGGGGTCGCAGGTGAGGCCGAGGTTGTGCTCCAGGCCGATCTCGGCGGCGTTTTCCACCTGCTCGGGGCTGGCGCCGAGGACCTCGGCCAGGCCGGCGGCGGCCATGGCGCAGGCGGAGCCGACCTCGCCCTGGCAGCCGACCTCGGCGCCGGAGATGGAGGCGTTCTTCTTGCACAGGATGCCCACCGCGGCGGCGGCGAGGAAGAAGTCCACCACGTCCTGCTCGCTGGCATCGGGGTTGAAGCGCATGTAGTAGTGCAGCACCGCCGGGACGATGCCGGCGGCGCCGTTGGTGGGGGCGGTGACCATGCGTCCGCCGGCGGCGTTCTCCTCGTTCACCGCCAGGGCGTAGAGGTTGACCCACTCCATGGCGCTGAGGGTGGAGCCGATGACGTTGGGCTTGCCGATCTCCAGCAGGTTGCGGTGCAGGCGGGCGGCGCGGCGCTGCACGTTGAGGCCGCCGGGGAGGATGCCCTCGGCCTTGAGGCCACTGTTGACGCAGTCCTGCATGGCACGCCAGATGCGCAGCAGGCCGTCGCGGGTGTCGGTGTCGCTGCGCCACATGCGCTCGTTGGCGAGCATCAGCTCGGAGACGCGCAGGTTGTGGCGGCGGCACAGCTGCAGCAGCTCGGCGGCGCTGTCGAAGTCGTAGGGCAGGCGGGTGCTGTCCTGGTCGAGGGAGCCGGCGGCGGCCTGCCCGGCGTCGACGACGAAGCCGCCGCCGATGGAGTAGTAGGTGTCGGCATGGAGTTCCTGGCCGTTCTCGTAGGCGACCAGGCTCATGGCGTTGGGGTGGTAGGGCAGGTTCTCCTCCAGCAGGCGCATGTCGCGGACCCAGTCGAAGGGGATGCGCCGTTCGCCGGCCAGGACCAGCTCGCCGCTGCCGAGCAGCTCGGCCATGCGCGGGGCGATCTGGCCGGGGTCGATGCGGTCGGGCCATTCGCCCATCAGGCCCATGATGACGGCGCGGTCGGTGCCGTGGCCGACGCCGGTGGCGGAGAGGGAGCCGTAGAGCTTCACTTCGATGCGCTCGACGCGCTCGAGCAGCTGGCGTTCGCGCAGGGCGGCGACGAACAGGGCGGCGGCGCGCATGGGGCCGACGGTATGCGAACTGGAGGGGCCGATACCGATCTTGAACAGGTCGAACACACTGATAGCCATGCCGGCCTCCGCAGGAACTGGGCTGATGCGGAGCGCCCGCGGGCGCTCCCGATGCGGGGCATCATCGGCCCTCGGCCGGTGATGCCGGCGTCCGGCACCGACTTGGCCTTATCCAAAAGCGCCGCGGCGTGCGACATGGGAAGAATCGTGCCAGTTGGTGTCGCTAATGCGACAAATAATTACGGATTTGAGACGCAGTCGATAGACAACATCAATCAGTCGACAGCCCCATATTTCGGGGTGTTTCATGATGAACGGTCGACGAACGGCTAGGGTTTCGCCTTCGGACCTGTGCTTGACCCCTCCCCGTAATTGCTAGAGGCTGACCTCATGAAGTGTCTTCTGTTGTCGCTGTTGGCGTTACCCGTTCTTTGCTCAGGCCTGGCCCAGGCCGCCGAACCACAGTCCTGCTCGCTGGTCCGTTTCGCCGATGTCGGCTGGACCGACATCACCGTCACCACCGCCGTCACCCGCCTGGTGCTCAGCGAACAGGGCTACCGCACCAAGGTCGAGCGTCTCTCCGTTCCCGATACCTACAAGGCCATGGCCGAGAAGCGCATCGACGTCTTCCTCGGCAACTGGATGCCGAGCATGGCCGCGGACATCAAGCCCTACGCCGACAATGGCTCGGTGCAGACCGTGCGGGCCAACCTGGAGGGCGCCAAGTACACCCTCGCCGTTCCCCAGTACGCCTACGACGCCGGCCTGAAGAGCTTCGCCGACATCGCGAAGTTCAAGGAGCAGCTGGGCGGCCGGATCTACGGCATCGAACCGGGCAACGACGGCAACCAGCTGATCCGCAAGATGATCGCCGACAAGGCCTTCGGCCTGGGCGACTTCAAGCTGGTGGAGTCCAGCGAGGCCGACATGCTCGCCTCGGTGCGCCGCGCCGGCGCCCTCAAGCAGCCGATCGTCTTCCTCGGCTGGGAACCGCACCCGATGAACACCCGCCTGCAGATGCGCTACCTGGAAGGCGGCGATGCCTATTTCGGCCCGAACTACGGCGGTGCCACCGTCTACACCAACGTCAGGGCCGGCTATCTTGATGAATGCCCGAACGTCGCGCAGTTGCTGCGCAACCTGGAATTCGACCTGGCCATGGAGAACCGCCTGATGGACGCGGTGCTCAATGAACGGAGCAATCCGCGCCAGGCCGCCAAGGACTGGTTGCAGGCCAACCCGCAGGTGCGCGACGCCTGGCTCAAGGGCGTGCAGCCGCGCGCCCAGGCCCCGTCCAAGGCCGTCGTCCAGCAGTGAAGGCGACGTCCCCGGGCCGTCGGAACAGGGCCGTGGAACTGGATGCGACACCCCTGGTGCTGATTGCGACTTCGCCTGCACTGGTTGCGACGCACCCGGTATGCGGCGGATTTTTCCTGTTCCATGATCGTTTCCGAATCGACGAAGAAAGGGCCCGCGTCCCGGCGCGGCCCACCTAGAAACCCACGCAGATCGCCCTATCCCGCAGAGGAGTACGCTCATGAAAGGTTGCAAGTCTTTGCTGCTGGCAGTGTCCCTGAGTGCGCCGCTGGTGGTTCAGGCCGCTGAACCTGAGTCGTGCGGCACGGTTCGCTTCTCCGACGTCGGCTGGACCGACATCACCGTCACCACCGCGACCACTCGCCAGGTGCTGGAATCGCTCGGCTACACCACCAAGGTGAACATGCTTTCCGTGCCGGTGACCTACCGCTCGCTGGCGAACAAGGACCTCGACGTCTTCCTCGGCAACTGGATGCCGAGCATGGCCAACGACATCAAGCCCTACGCCGACAACGGCTCGGTGGAAACCGTGCGGGCCAACCTGGAGGGCGCCAAGTACACCCTGGCGGTCACCCAGGCCGCCTACGACGGCGGGCTGAAGAACTTCGCCGACATCGTCAAGTTCTCCGACAAGCTCGGCGGCAAGATCTACGGCATCGAGCCGGGCAACGACGGCAACCGCCTGGTCCAGGGCATGATCGACAAGAACCAGTTCGACCTCGGCAAGTTCAAGCTGGTGGAGTCCAGCGAGGCCGGGATGCTCTCGCAGGTGGGCCGTGCCGACCGGCGCAACCAGTGGATCGTGTTCCTGGGCTGGGAACCGCACCCGATGAACACCCGCTTCAAGATGCAGTACCTGCAGGGTGGCGATGACGTGTTCGGCCCCAACTACGGTGGCGCGACCATCTACACCAACGTGCGCAAGGGCTACGTCCAGGAATGCCCGAACGTCGGCAAGCTGCTGACCAACCTCACCTTCACCCTGGACATGGAAAACAAACTGATGGACGCCGTGCTCAACGGGGGCAAGAAGCCCGAGGACGCGGCCAAGGCCTGGTTGAAGGATCATCCGGAACTGCTCGATGCCTGGCTGGCTGGCGTCACCACGCGTGACGGCAAGCCGGCGCTCGCCGCGGCCAAGGTCGCTTTCGCCAAGTGACCTCGGCCGGTCGCTTCCACCTTGCTTGATGGGCCCGCACTATGTTTCTGACTGAACACAAGATCCCCCTCGGTGAGCACATCGCCGCCTTCGTCGACTGGCTCACCCGCCATGGCTCGGCGGTCTTCGACAAGATCTCGGATGTCCTCGAGTTCCTCATCCATGGTGTCACCGGCGGCCTGCTGTGGTTCCACCCGCTGCTGCTCACCGCGATCATGGTGGGCCTGGTGCACTTCATCCAGCGCAGCGTCGGCCTGACCCTGTTCGCCCTGGCCTCGCTGCTGCTGATCCTCAACCTGGGCTACTGGCAGGAAACCATGGAGACCCTCGCCCAGGTCATCTTCGCCACCCTGGTGTGCGTCGCCATCGGCGTGCCCCTGGGCATACTCGCGGCGCACAAGCCCTGGTTCTACACCGCGCTGCGGCCGCTGCTGGATCTGATGCAGACGGTGCCCACCTTCGTCTACCTGATCCCCACCCTGACGCTGTTCGGCCTGGGTGTGGTGCCGGGCCTGATCTCCACCGTGATCTTCGCCATCGCCGCGCCCATCCGCCTGACCTGCCTGGGTATCCAGGACGTGCCGGGGAGCTGATGGACGCCGGCAAGGCCTTCGGCTGCTCACGCTGGCAGCTGCTGACCCGTATCGAACTGCCGCACGCCATGCCCAGCATCGGCGCCGGCATCACCCAGTGCATCATGCTGTCGTTGTCGATGGTGGTGATCTCCGCGCTGGTAGGCGCCGACGGCCTCGGCAAGCCGGTGGTGAACGCGCTGAACACCGCGGACATCTCCCTGGGCTTCGAGGCCGGCCTGGCCATCGTCCTGCTCGCCATCCTGCTCGACCGGGTGTGCAAGCAACGCTCGCTGCGGGGAGGTAAGCACTATGTCAGCGATTCGCTTCGAACACGTGGATGTGATCTTCGGCACCCACACCAAGGAGGCCATCAAGCTGCTCGACCAGGGCATGGGCCGCGAGGAAATCCTCAAGCGCACCGGCCAGGTGCTCGGCGTGGAGGACGCCTGCCTGGACGTCAACCGCGGCGAGATCTGCGTGATGATGGGCCTGTCCGGCTCCGGCAAGTCGAGCCTGCTGCGCTGCATCAACGGCCTCAACAAGGTCAGCCGCGGCAAGCTGCTGATCGAGCACGAAGGCCAGCAGGTGGACATCGCCAGCTGCTCGCCGGCGACGCTCAAGACCATGCGCACCAAGCGCATCGCCATGGTCTTCCAGAAGTTCGCCCTGATGCCCTGGCTGACCGTGGCCGAGAACATCGGCTTCGGCCTGGAGATGCAGGGCCGCCCGGCCAACGAGCGGAAGAAGGTGATCGACGAGAAGCTCGAGCTGGTGGGCCTGTCGCAGTGGCGCGACAAACGCCCGGACTCGCTCTCCGGCGGCATGCAGCAGCGCGTCGGCCTGGCCCGCGCGCTGGCCATGGACGGCGACATCCTGCTGATGGACGAACCCTTCTCGGCCCTCGACCCGCTGATCCGCCAGCAGCTGCAGGACGAACTGCTGGTGCTGCAACGGCAACTGCACAAGACCATCGTCTTCGTCAGCCACGACCTCGACGAGGCGCTGAAGATCGGCACCCGCATCGCCATCATGAAGGACGGCCGCATCATCCAGCACGGCAAGCCCGAGGAGATCGTGCTGAGCCCGGCGGACGAGTACGTGCGCACCTTCGTCGCCCACACCAACCCGCTCAACGTGCTGTGCGGCTCCAGCCTGATGCGCGGCCTGGACCAGTGCCGCCGGCAGGACGGCGAGGTGTGCTTCGACCAGGGCCGCGACTGCTGGATCGGCCTCACCGAGACCAACCAGATCAAGACCGCGCGCCAGGGCAGCAACATCATCGACCTGCAGCAATGGCGCCCGGGCGACGCGGTGGAGAGGCTCAAGCACGAGCCGACCCTGGTGGACGTCAACATCCGCATGCGCGACGCCCTGCAGATCCGCTACCAGACCGGCCACAAGCTGGTCCTGCAAGAGCAGAGCCGTGTGGTCGGGGTGCTCGGCGACAGCGAGCTGTACCACGCGCTGCTGGGCAAGAACCTGGGCTGACGGGGCCGAGGAAGCGAAGACGCCGGGCAGATGCCCGGCGTTTTCGTTTTGCGTAACCGTTCGCGGTACGGGCGCAGGCGGCACGGCTTCTCGTAGGAGCGAGCTTGCTCGCGAACGGATTTCCCGGCGGCTGCGGTGCCGTGCGGTTCGCGAGCAAGCTCGCTCCTACGAAGAGCCCATCGGTGCGGCCAGCCTCAATGTTTGAGCTCGGCCAGGCCCTTGAGCAGCGCCGCGTGGAACGCCTGCGGGTCCTGGATCTGCGGCGCGTGGCCGAGCTTGTCGAACTCCACCAGGGTGGCGTGGGGGATGGCCTGGGCGGTGCGCTTGCCCAGCTCGGCGTAGTTGCCCAGCTTGGCGCGCAGCGGCTCGGGGGCGATGTCCTTGCCGATCGCGGTGTTGTCCTGGGTGCCGATCATCAGCAGGGTGGGCGCCTGGATCTGGCCGAACTCGTAGAGCACCGGCTGGGTGAAGATCATGTCGTACTGCAGCGCCGAGTTCCACGCCACGCGCTCGTGGCCGGAGCCGTTGTAGAGGCCGGCGAGCATGTTCACCCACTTGTCGTATTCCGGCTTCCACTGGCCGGCGTAGTAGGTGGCCTGCTCGTACTTGCGGATGCCCTCGGCGCTGGTCTTCAGCTCGCGCTCGTACCACTGGTCCGGGGTGCGGTAGGGCACGCCCAGGGCCTTCCAGTCCTCCAGGCCGATGGGGTTGACCAGCACCAGCTGCTCGACCTGCTGCGGGTACATCAGCGCGTAGCGCGCGGCCAGCATGCCGCCGGTGGAGTGGCCGAGCAGCGTCACCTTGTGCAGCCTGAGCTTGTCCAGCAAGGCGTGGGTGTTGCTGGCCAGCTGCTGGAAGCTGTACTGGTAGTGCTCCGGCTTGGTGGACTTGCAGAAGCCGATCTGGTCCGGCGCCACCACCCGGTAGCCGGCGGCGCTCAGGGCGGCGATGCTGGCCTCCCAGGTGCCGGCGCAGAAGTTCTTGCCGTGCAGCAGCACCACCGTGCGGCCGTTGGGCTTGGCCGGCTTCACGTCGATGTAGGCCATGTGCACGTGCTTGCCCTGGGAGGCGAAGCTGAAGTGCCCCACCGGGTAGGCGTAGTTGAAGCGTTCCAGTTCGGGACCGTAGGTCGGCCGGGTTTCGGCGGCCTGCAGCGGCAGGGCGGCGGCCAGCAGCAGGGCGGGGAGCCAGCGTCGGAACATGGGGTTTCCTCGGGAGGGCGTGGGGAATGCCCTAGCATGCCTGGGGAGGGCCAGGGCTGGGAAGGGCGTGGGTGCCATCGCGCCAGGTGAATGGCGCGGGTGGGGCGGCGTAGGAGCGGATCTTATCCGCGAATCGCGCCCGGGGGTTCCGGCTATCGCGGACAAGGTCCTACCATTCCGGTGGGCACGGCTTCTCGTAGGAGCGAGCTTGCTCGCGAATGAGCCCCGCAGCGGAGTCTGTTCGCGAGCAAGCTCGCTCCTACGAAGAGCCGCTCGGCGTAGCCGGTTAGACAGTTGCTGGACTCCCCCGTAGGAGCGGACTCCGTCCGCGATGGATGGGTGTCCGGGCGGTCGGCGTTTCAGGCCGGCCCGTCGCGGGTCAGCCAGTCGATGAACAGCGAGAACAGCTCCGCCTGGGAGTTGATCTCGAGCTTGGTGTAGAGGTGCTTGCGGTGCATGCGCACCGTCTCCGGCGAGATGTCCAGCACCCGCGCGCTGGACTTCACCGAGTGGCCGCGCAGCAGCAGGTGGGCGATTTCCCGTTCGCGCTCGGTCAGGCAGTCGCCGCCGAAGTTCATGAAGGCTTCGCGGATGTGCCGGTTCAGCGCCGCCGCCGGTTGTGCGCCGGCGTCGCCGCCGGCCAGCAGCAGGTCGAGGCCGCCGCGGCTCTCGAACTGCCGGCACAGCTCGCGCACCAGCGGCAGGGCGGCGCGCAGCAGCTCGGTCTGCGCCTCGCTGAAGCGCGCGCCGCTGCGGCCCTGGTACACGCACAGGGAGAGCTTGCGCTGGGCGTCGAGGTCGACGATGTAGTGGCTGTCTTCCACCGAGCCGCACTTGAGGTAGTAGGTCTTGTAGTACTCGCTGGCGAAGAAGTCGTCCGGGGCGATTTCCGCCAGCGGGTAGAAGCCTTCGGCCAGGCCGCCCTCGATGGCCAGGCAGAAGGGGTCGAGCAGGTAGCCGCGGGCGTAGTAGCGCTCGGTCAGCGGCTCGCGGTAGGCCTCGGGGATGCCGTGCTGGAACAGGTGGCGCGGCGGCTGGCCCTTGCGCTCCAGGCCGAACAGCGAGGACTCGATGGGCACCAGCGCGTTCAGCGCCTCCACCAGGCGCGCCGGGAATTCCGCCGTGGCCACCGCGGCCATGGCGCGCGCCAGCCCCGCATGCCAGGCATGCAGGGCCGGGCTGTTGAGTGGGGCATCGAGTGGGGTGGCCGGTGTGCTCATGGTCGGCAGCATACGGCCGCCGCCGACCAGCTGCAAAGCGCCGCGTCCGCGCATCAATGCCCCGCGTAGTCGCCGCTGCGCTTGAGGTCCTCGGCGGTCTCGAGGATGGCCTCGCGCAGGGTGTCGACCACTTCGTCGACCTGCTCGCGGGTGATGGTCAGCGGCGGCGACATCACGTTCAGGTGCACGATCGGGCGCACCAGCAGCCCCCGGGCCTGGGCCCGCAGGTGGATCTTCTCGCCGATGTTCAGTTCCTCCGGGAATAGCGTCTTGCTGCGCTTGTCGGCGACGAACTCAACGCAGGCCATCAGCTTCTGGCAGCGCACGTCGCCCACCAGCGGTAGCCCGGCCAGTTCCTGCAGGCGCTGCTCCAGGTAGGCGCCGACGTCCTTGACGTGCTCCAGCAGGTTCTCGCGCTGGATGATCTCGATGTTCTTCAGCGCCGAGATGCAGCTCACCGGGTGCCCGCTGTAGGTGAAGCCGTGGCTGAAGCAACGGCCCTGGTTCGGCTCGGCGATGACCTTCCAGATTCTGTCGGAGAAGATGCACGCGCCCAGCGGCAGGTAGCCGGAGGTCAGGCCCTTGGCGGTGGTGATGATGTCCGGCTGCATGCCGAACACGTCCTCGGAGGCGAAGAAGGCGCCCAGGCGGCCGAAGGAGGTCACCACCTCGTCGGCGACGTAGAGCAGGTCGTACTTCCGGCATACCTCCCACATGCGCTTGTGGTAGCCCTTCGGCGGGATGATCACGCCACCCGAACCCATGATCGGCTCGGCGAAGAAGGCCGCGACCTTGTCGGCGCCCAGTTCCAGGATCTTGTCCTCGAACTCCTTGACCAGGAATTCCAGGAAGTCCGCCTCGGTCATGCCCTCCGGCGCGCGGTAGGGGTTGGGGCAGGAGATGTGGTGGATGAAGTCCTTGAGGAAGTCGAACTCGGCCGGGTGGTCGGCGACCTTGCCGCCCAGGGACATGGTCAGGAAGGTGGAGCCGTGGTAGGCGTTGACGCGGCTGATGATGTGCTTCTTGGCGTGCTTGCCGCGGCAGTTCTGGTAGTACTGGATCAGCCGGTAGGCGGTGTCCACCGCGGTGGAGCCGCCGGTGGTGAGGAACACGTGGTCGAGGTCGCCCGGGGCCAGTTCGGCGAGCTTCTCGCAGAGCTGGATGGCGGTGACGTTGGCCATGTCGCAGAAGGGGTTGGAGTAGGCCAGCTGGCGCACCTGCCCGGCGATGGCCTCGGCCATCTCCTCGCGGCCCAGGCCGATGTTGGTGCACCACATGCCGCCCACGGCGTCCAGGTAGCGGTTGCCCTTGGTGTCGTAGATGTAGGCGCCTTCGCCCGCGGCAATGTTCAGCGCGCCGTTCTCGCGGTGGTCGTCGAACACGTGGTAGCCGTGGACGTAGTGGGCCTTGTCGGCGGCGACCAGCTTTTCGTCGTCGAACTGGGCGAAGAAGGCGGCGGATGGGGTGGTCATGACAGTACCTCGATAGTGCGGTTTCAACTCGTTAATTCCGTTTCCCTCTCCCCAGCCCTCTCCCCGAAGGGAGAGGGCTGGGGAGAGGGGGCTCTTGCTTGAACAGATGTCAGGTCCCGGTCTTCACCGCATTCCACGTCCTGGTGATCAGCCGGGTGGCCTTGGGCCCCTGGACCTTCTGGGTGAACAGCCGCGAGCGCGTCTCGGCGTCCGGGTAGATCGCCGGGTCGTCGCGCACCTCGGTGGCCAGCAGCGGCTTGGCCGCGATGTTGCTGCTGGCGTAGCGGATGTAGTCGCTGACGTCGGCGGCCACCTTCGGCTGCAGCATGTATTCGATGAACTTGTGGGCGTTGGCCACGTGGGGCGCGTCGGCCGGGATGTAGAAGTCGTCGAACCAGATCAGCGAGCCTTCCTTGGGCACGAAGTAGCCCAGCTTGACCTTGGCCCCGGCCTCGTCGGCGCGGGCCTGGGCGGTGGCGTAGTCGCCGGACCAGGTCATGGCCATGCACTGGTCGCCGTTGGCCAGGCCGTTGAGGTAGCTGGTGGAGTCGAACTTGCGGATGTACGGGCGGATCGACTGCAGCAGGTCCTGGGCGGCCTTGAGGTCCTCGGGGTTGGCGCTGTTCGGGTCGCGCTTGAGGTAGGCCAGGGCCAGGGGATGACGTCGGTGGGCGAGTCGATGATGGTCACCCCGCAGTCGGCGAATTTCGACACCACCTTGGGATCGAACAGCATCGCCAGCGAGCCGATGGGCGCGTCGGGCATGCGCTGCTTGATCTTGTCGATGTTGTAGGTGATGCCGTTGCTGCCCCAGGTATAGGGCGCCGAGTACTGCACGCCCGGGTCATAGTGGTCCAGGTGCTTGAGCACCTCGGGGTCGAGATTGTTCCAGCTGGGCAGCCGGCTCTTGTCCAGCGGCTGGAACACCCCGGCCTTGAGCAGCGGCGGCACCAGCGCGGCGTTGAGCACCACCAGGTCGTAGCCGGAGCGGCCGGGCAACAGCTTGCCCTGCACCGTCTCGTAGGAGTCGTAGGTGTCGTAGACCACCTTGATCCCGGTGGCCTTCTCGAAGTCGGCGATGGTGTGCTCGCCGATGTAGTCGGACCAGTTGTACAGCCTCAGCGTGTTGGCGCCGTTGGCGTCCGCGGCCTGGCCGAGCAAGGGGCTCAGCGCCAGGGCCGTGCCCAGGATCGCTGCGAAGGGTTTGTACATGTCACTCCCACCTGTGGTTGTTTTCGAGGGTCGTGTCGGCTGTGGCCACTGTCCGCCGCCGGCCTTCGCCGGGCCATTCCCCGAATGGGTGGGTGGGGCTGGTATGCTGTTGCACATTCGTTCAGATTGGCGGCCTCGGACACAGGAGCGGCAGGCGATGAACCAGGCAGTGCGCTTTTCCCGGCTGGAACCCGAGCAGCGCAAGGCGCTGCTGATCGAGGCCACCCTGGCGTGCCTGAAGCAGCACGGCTTCCAGGGCGCGTCCATCCGCAAGATCTGCGCCGAGGCCGGGGTTTCGGTGGGGCTGATCAACCACCATTACGCGGGCAAGGACGAGCTGGTCGCCGAGGCCTACCTGACGGTCACCGGGCGCGTCATGCAGCTGCTGCGCGAGGCCATCGACCAGGCCGCGCCGGATGCCCGCGCGCGCCTCTCGGCGTTCTTCCGCGCCTCGTTCAGCGCCGAACTGCTCGACCCGCAGCTGCTCGACGCCTGGCTGGCGTTCTGGGGCGCGGTGAAGACCGCCGAGGCGATCAACCGCGCCCACGACCATTCCTACGGCGAGTACCGCGCCCTGCTGGCCCAGGCGCTGGACCAGCTGGCCGAGGAGGAGGGCTGGGCCGACTTCGACGCCGACCTCGCCGCCATCGCCCTGTCGGCCATGCTCGACGGGCTGTGGCTGGAATCCGGGCTGAACCCCAACACCTTCACCCCCGAGCAGGGCGTCCAGGTCTGCGAGGCCTGGGTCGACGGCCTGCAGGCCGGCGGGCGGCAGCGCTTCAGCCGCCGGCCGGCGGACTGTTGATCGGCCGTTCAGCAATCGCTACTCTGCGCCGGCCCCTGGGAAATTTCCCACGGGCGTCCATCCTCTAATAAGAAATCCGCCGCGACCTCGCCGGCGGCCGCAGCAGGGTATTGGCGATGGCTCCCCGTGTACTGATCGTCGACGACGATCCGCTGATCCGCGAACTCCTCCAGTCCTACCTCGTCGGCGAGGGCTACGAGGTGGCCTGCGCCAGCACCGCCGAACAGGCCGAGGCCAGCCTGGCCGACGCCGAGCAGGGCGGCCCGCCGTTCGACCTGGTGCTGCTGGACATCCGCCTGCCCGGCAAGGACGGCCTGACCCTGACCCGCGAACTGCGGGTGCGCTCGGAGGTGGGCATCATCCTCATCACCGGGCGCAACGACGACATCGACCGCATCGTCGGCCTGGAATGCGGCGCCGACGACTACGTGATCAAGCCGCCGAACCCGCGCGAGCTGGTGTCGCGGGCGAAGAACCTGATCCGCCGCGTGCGCCACGCCCGCGCCCCGGCCGCGGCGACGCCGGCGCGCCAGCCGCTCAAGCGCTTCGCCCACTGGCGCCTGGACGCCGACCGCCGGCGCCTGGTCGACCGCGACGGCAGCGAAACCCCGCTGACCCACGGCGAGTTCCAGCTGCTCAGCGTGTTCCTGCGCAACAGCGGCCACACCTTGAGCCGCGACCAGCTGATGGACCAGATCCGCAACCGCGAGTGGCTGCCCAACGACCGCTCCATCGACGTGCTGGTCGGCCGCCTGCGCCGCAAGCTGCGCGACGACCCGGCCGAACCCGAACTGATCATCACCATCCACGGCGCCGGCTACCTGTTCACCGCCGCCCCCAGCGACGCCTGAGCATGCGCTGGCTGGCCCTGCTCGCCCTGGCGCTGTGTGGTTTGGCGCCGGCCGCCGAGCGCGTACGTTACTGCGACTATCCGGTGTACCCGCCGGTGTCCTGGAGCGACGGCCACGAAGTGCGCGGGCTGGCGCCGCAGGTGGTGAAGAGCGTGCTCGGCGGGCTCGGCTACGAGGTGCAGGTGGTGGTGCTGGGCAACTGGAAACGCTGCCTGCTGGACGCCGCCGCCGGGCGCGTCGACGTGGTGCTGGCCTACCGCACCGAGCAGCGCGACCAGGGCCTGGCCTTCGCCGAGGCGCCGGTGCTGCGCGAGGAAGTGGCGCTGTTCTACAACCGCCGCAAGCCGGTGCGCTTCCAGGGCCTGGACGACCTCTCCCGCTACCGCGGCGGGTTGCTCTTCGGCGAGAGCTACGGCGCCGGGTTCGACCGCTTCGTCGCCAGCCACGACAACATCGAGTACGTCTCCGACAGCCGGCAGAACTTCGGCAAGCTGATCCGCCAGCGCATCGACTTCATCCCCTACGAGCGGCGCACCGGGCGGCTGTTCGTCGAGCGCCTGCCGGGCGGCGCGGACATCGTGGACGCGCCGCGGCCGATCACCGTCGACTACCTGCGCCTGGCGGTGTCGCGGCATTCGCCGCTGCAGGCCCGCCTGGGCGAGATAGACGCCGAGCTGCGCCGCCTGCAGGCCGACGGCAGCCTGGCGCGCTGGCTGGACGAAAGCGAGCGCGACTACCGCGCCATGCTCGCCGCCGGGGCGCAGCCGTGAGGGCCCTGCGCGCCCCCGGCCCGCTGGCGCGGCGCCTGTTGCTGCGGGTGCTGGCCTTCAGCCTGTGCTTCACCCTGCTGGCCGGCGCCGTGCAGCTGTACCTGGAATACCGCCGCGAGATGCGCGACATCGAGACCCGCCTGGAGCTGATCCGCAGCGGCTACCTGGCCAGCTTCGAGCGCAGCCTGTGGGACCTCAACCAGGCCCAGCTCAACGTACAGCTGCACGGCCTGGTGGACTTCCCCGACATCGCCTGGGCCAGCCTGGCCAGCGCCGACTTCAACCTTGTCCAGGGCGACATCCAGGCCCCCGGCCCGCTGCGCGTCGAGCACTTCCCGCTCAGCTACCAGCCGCCGGACGGCGAATCGCGGGCCCTCGGCGAGCTGGCCGTGGCCATCGACCTGGGCGCCATCTACCGCCGCCTGTGGCTCGGCGGGCTGAGCAACCTGCTGTGGATGGGCCTGTTCCTCTGCGGCCTGGCGGTGGCCCTGAGCTGGCTGTTCCACAAGCTGGTGACGCGCCACCTGGAGCGCATGGCCGAGTTCGCCGGGCGCATGGCCGGCGGCGACCTGCAGCAGCCGCTGCGGCTGGACAAGCGCATCCGCGCCGAGGACGACGAGCTGGACACCGTGGCCCACGCCCTCGACGACATGCGCCAGGCCCTGCGCGAGGAACGCGACGAACTGCAGCGCCAGGTCGAGCGGCGCACCGCCAGCCTGCGCCGGGCCAAGGACGAGGCCGAGGCGGCCAACGAGGCGAAGAGCCGCTTCCTGGCCACCATGAGCCACGAAATCCGCACCCCGCTCAACGGCATCCTCGGCATGGCCGAGCTGCTGCGCGACGCGCCCCTGGGCGAGCTGGAGCGCAAGCGCCTGCACGCCCTGCACAAGGCCGGCGAAGGCTTGCTGGCGGTGCTCAACGAAGTGCTGCACTTCGCCAAGCTGGAGGACGGCGCCAGCCTGCCGGAGCCGGTGGACTTCGACCTCGGCGAACTGCTCGACGAGGTGCTGACGCTGCTGGAGCCGCGCGCGGCAGCCAATGCCACAGTGCTCTCCTTGCGCCTGGACGCGGCCGTGCGCCGCCGTTGCCGCGGCGCCGGGCAGTTCCTCCGCCAGGTCCTGAGCAACCTGGTGGCCAACGCGGTGAAGTTCACCGAGGAGGGCGAGGTGCGCCTGGAAGTGACGCTGCTGGCGCAACGGGGCGAGGCCCAGCGCCTGCGCTTCGCCGTGGTCGACGACGGCATCGGCATTCCCGCGGCGGTGCAGGCGCGCATCTTCGAACGCTTCACCCAGGCCAGCGAGGACGTCACCCGGCGCTACGGCGGCAGCGGCCTGGGCCTGGCCATCAGCAAGCGCCTGGTGGAGGCCATGGGCGGCCGCATTGGCGTGCGCAGCGTGGAAGGCGAGGGCAGCACCTTCTGGTTCGAGGTCGAGCTGCAAGCCGCGCTGGCCCCCATGGCGGAACCGCGGGCGGCGCCGCGCAGCGAGCGTGCCCTGAGCGTGCTGCTGGTGGAAGACGTGCCGCTCAACCGCGAAGTGGCCCAGGGCCTGCTGGAGCGCGACGGCCACCGGGTACGCCTGGCCGAGGACGCCGACCCGGCCCTGGCCGCCTGCCGCGAACAGGCCTTCGACCTGATCCTGCTGGACATGCATCTGCCGGGCCTCGGCGGCATCGAGCTGTGCCAGGCGATCCGCGCCCAGGCCGACGGCCGCAACCGCGAGACGCCGATCCTCGCCTTCACCGCCAGCGTGCAACCGGCCCTGGTGCGCCGCTACTTCGACGCCGGCATGCAAGGCGTGCTGGCCAAGCCGCTGCGCCTGGACGATCTGCGCCGCGCCCTGGCCAACCTGCACGCGCCTGCGCCCGAGCCGGCAACGGACGGGGCGATCGACGCGCAGGTGCTGGCGACCCACCGCGAACTGCTGGGCGAACACCGGGTGAACGAACTGCTGGGCGTGCTGCGCGACCTGCTGGCGCAACAGCTGCCGCTGCTGCACGAAGCCATCCGCGCCGGCGACGCCAGCGAGGCCGCCGGCCTGGCCCACCGCCTGGCGGGCAGCTGCCACTCCATGGGCCTGCGCGGCCTGGGCGAATGCCTGCACGGCCTGGAAGCAGCGGCCCAGGCCGGCGAGCCGCTGCAAGCCTGGAGCGAAAGACTCGACACGCAACTCAGCGCCGCCAGGACGCACCTCCTGTAGGAGCGAGCTTGCTCGCGAACGGATCCCCGGCGGCTGCGGTGCCATGCGGTTCGCGAGCAAGCTCGCTCCTACGAAAAGCACAGAATGCGCAGACCCAGCAGGGAGGCACGCGCATCCAGCAGGCACGGACAGTCCCCTCTCCCTGAAGGGAGAGGGGCCGTTCGGCAGGCTTGGATGTTTCGGAGTCAGCCGGACGTTGTCCCGAGGGCGTGGGGACTAGCCCGCTACAAATTCCTTACAGCTTTTTACATCTTCGATCCCGCCGTTCAACGCGACCTTACATCCCCTTCGAATAATCCGGCGGTATCCGTGCCCGAGCCACGGCCTCTGACTGATTGGAGATAACAACAATGATCCAACGTAGAGTTCCGCTGTGCCGCGCCCGCCGTCTGCCGGGGGTGCGCCATGTCTGATTCGAAGCTCCAGCTCTCCCGCGCGCTCAAGAGCCGCCACATTTTCATGCTGTCCCTCGGCGGGGTGATCGGCACCGGCCTGTTCATGGGCGCCGGCGTCACCATCAACCAGGGCGGCCCGGCCGGGGCCGTGCTGGCCTACCTGGTGGCCGGCCTGCTGATGTACCTGGTGATGGTCTGCCTGGGCGAGCTGTCGGTGCAGATGCCTGTCTCCGGCTCCTTCCAGGCCCACGCCACGCGCTTCATCGGCCCGGCCACCGGGTTCATGATCGGCTGGGTGTACTGGATGAGCTGGGCCTCCACCGTCGGCCTGGAATTCACCGCCGCCGGCATGCTGATGACGCGCTGGTTCCCCGAGGTGCCGATCTGGATCTGGTCGGGCTTCTTCGTGGTCGTGCTGTTCTCCCTCAACGCCCTGGCCACCCGCGCCTTCGGCGAGGCCGAGTACTGGTTCGCCGGCATCAAGGTGGCGGCCATCCTCGCCTTCATCATCGTCGGCGTGCTGGTGATCTTCGGCGGTATCCACCTGAACGACGGCGCGCCGGCGCCGGGGCTGGACAACCTGGTCGGCGACAGCCTGTTCCCCAACGGCCTGTCGGCGGTGTTCGCGGTGATGATGACGGTGGTCTACGCCTTCCAGGGCTGCGAGATCATGGGCGTGGCCGCCGGCGAGACCGACCAGCCGGAGAAGAGCATCCCCCGCGCCGTGCGCAACGTGGTGTTCCGCGTGCTGATCTTCTACGTCCTGGCGGTCCTCGTGCTGGCCGCCATCATCCCCTGGCAGAAGGCCGGGCTGGTGGAGAGCCCCTTCGTGCAGGTGTTCGACATGGTCGGCATCCCCTACGCGGCGGACCTGATGAACTTCGTCATCCTCACCGCCATCCTCTCGGTGGGCAACTCCGGCCTGTACGCTTCCACCCGCATTCTCTGGGCCATGTCCAAGACCGGCATGGCCCCCAAGGGCCTGTCGAAGCTCAGCGCCCGCGGCGTGCCGCTGTACGCGCTGCTGATCAGCCTGGCCTTCGCCCTGCTCTCGCTGCTGACCAGCGTGGTCGCCGCCGACACCCTGTTCATGGTGCTGATGGCGGTGAGCGGGATGGCCGGCACCGTGACCTGGATCGTCATCGCCTACGCCCAGTACCGCTTCCGCCGCGAGCACATGGCCAAAGGGGGCAGCGTCAAGGACCTGAAGTACGCCGCGCCGCTGTTCCCGCTGATCCCCCTGGCCTGCATAGCGATCTGCTGCTCGCTGTTCGTGTTCCTGGCCATGGACCCGACCCAGCGCCCGTCGCTGTACTGGGGCTTCGGCTTCATCGCCGCGTGCTACCTGGCCTACTACGTGCTCAAGCGCAAGCGCCCGCAGCTGGCCAGCGAGGCGGTGCCCAGCGTCGGCTGAGCCTTCTGCACACAAGAAGCCCCGCCCTGCGGGGCTTCTTGTTTTTCGCGGACAGAGTCCGCTCCTACGGTTCCAGGGAAGCACGGACGTAGGAGCGGACTCCGTCCGCGAAGGCCCGCAGGGCCGTTTGTTCGAAATTGTAACAACGCCCGCCGCAAACCCTCGTCAAATCCCCACAGCCCCCGCACCACGCGGCCTTCCCGCCGTCCGGCGGGGCGTTACAAGCTCCCCATTCGGGTGCATTGCCGTCTTGTTGAACACTTGTTTAGTATGGTGGCCAACACCGCCCTCATGCGACAACAACAACGAGGCCAGCATGACTCACGCATCCCCGCTCAGCCGGGTCCAGGACGGCATCGCCTGGATCACCCTGAACCGCCCCGAACAGCGCAACGCGCTGGACATCCCGACGCTGAAGAACCTGCACGCCCTGCTCGACGCCTTCGAGGCCGACCCGGCCGTGCGCGTCATCGTGCTGACCGGCGAGGGCCGCAGCTTCTGCGCCGGCGCCGACCTCGCCGAATGGGCCGAGGCCGAGGCCCGCGGCGAACTGGAAACCTACGGCTGGACCGAGACCGCCCATGCCCTGATGCGTCGCCTGCACGGCCTGGACAAGCCGACCATCGCCGCCGTCAACGGCACCGCCGTCGGCGCCGGGATGGACCTGACGCTGTGCTGCGACTTCCGCGTCGCCGGCGCCAGCGCGCGCTTCAAGGCCGGCTACACCGGCATGGCCTACTGCCCGGACGCTGGCGCCAGCTGGCACCTGCCGCGGCTGATCGGCAGCGAGGCGGCCAAGCGCCTGCTGTTCCTCGACGAGCTGTGGAATGCCGAACGCGCCCTGGCTGCCGGCCTGGTCGGCGAAGTGGTCGCCGACGAGCGACTGCTGGCCAGTGTCGGCGAGTTCGCCGCGCGCCTGGCCGCCGGCCCGACCTTCGCCTTCGCCCAGACCAAGCGCCTGATCCGCGACGGCGCCAACCGCACCCTGGCCCAGCAACTGGAAGCCGAGCAGGCCGCCGGGCTGCTCTGCGGGCGCAGCGAGGATGCCGCCGAGGCCCTGCGCGCCGTGGCCGAGAAACGTTCCCCCCAATTCCAAGGCCGTTGAGCGGCGAGGTGATTCCATGGATTTCAAGCTGACCCAGGAACAGGAAATGCTCGTCGAGGCGGTCAAGGCCTTCGTCGAGAAGGAACTGCTGCCCCACGAGGAAGAAGTCGACCGCGCCGACGCCGTGTCCCCGGAGCTGGCCGCGCAGATCCGCGGCAAGGCCATCGCCGCCGGCTTCTACGCCTTCAACATGCCCGAGGAAGTCGGTGGCGGCGGCCTCGACTACCTGTCCCAGGCGCTGGTGGAGCGCGAGCTGTCCAAGGTCTCCTGGGCGCTGCACGTGTTCGTCGCACGGCCCTCGAAGATCCTCATGGCCTGCAAGGGCCAGCAGGTCCAGGACTACCTGCTGCCGGTGGTGCAGGGCGAGAAGATCGACTGCTTCGCCCTCACCGAGCCGGGCGCCGGCTCCGACGCCAACTCGATCAAGACCCGCGCCGTGCGCGAGGGCGACGACTTCGTCATCAACGGCGCCAAGCACTTCATCAGCCACGCCGGGCACGCCGACTTCGCCATCGTCTTCGCCGTCACCGACACCTACGAGCACAACGGCAGGAAGCGCAACGCCGTGACCGCCTTCCTGGTCGACAAGGGCACCCCGGGCATGACCGTGCGCCGCGGCCCGCGCTGCGTCAGCAACAAGGGCTACCACACCTACGAGATCTTCTTCGACGACTGCCGCGTGCCGGCCGCCAAGGTCCTCGGCGAAGTGGGCAAGGGCTGGGAAGTGGCCAACGCCTGGCTCACCGCTGGCCGTGTGATGGTCGCCGCCAACTGCGTCGGCCAGGCCCAGCGCGCCATGGACCTGGCCCTGCAATGGTCGGCCGACCGCAAGCAGTTCGGCCAGGCCATCGGCAGCTACCAGGGCATTTCCTTCAAGCTGGCCGACATGGCCACGCAGATCCGCGCCGCCGAGCTGATGACCCTGCACACCGCGTGGAAGATGGACCAGGGCAGCATGACCGACGGCGAGGCCGGCATGGCCAAGCTGTTCGCCAGCGAAGTGCTGGGCAAGGTCGCCGACGAGACCGTGCAGATCTTCGGCGGCATGGGCCTGATGGACGAGGGCCCGGTGGAACGCATCTGGCGCAACGCGCGCATCGAGCGCATCTGGGAAGGCACCTCGGAAATCCAGCGCCACATCATCTCCCGCGAACTGCTGCGGCCGCTGCTGCGCTGATCGGTGATCCCATGAGCCAACGTGACAATCTCAAGCGCCTGCTGGCCCCGCGCCACCTGGCCTTCATCGGCGGCCGCAGCATGGCCCGCGCGCTCAAGCGCTGCGCCGAGGGCGGCTTCGCCGGGCCGATGTGGCTGGTCAACCCGCAATACGACCAGCTCGAAGGCGTGCCCTGCGTGCGCAGCATCGCCGAACTGCCCGAAGGCCCCGACGCGGTCTTCGTCGCCACCAACCGCGACCTGACCTTGCAGGCCGTCGCCGAACTGGCCGCCAAGGGCGCCGGCGGCGCCATCTGCTACGCCTCCGGCTTCGCCGAGACCGGCGCCGAAGGCCAGGCCCTGCAGCAGCGTCTGCTCGACGTGGCCGGCGACATGGCCCTGCTCGGGCCGAACTGCTACGGCCTGCTCGACTACCTGCACGGTGCGGCCCTGTGGCCGGTGGCCCATGGCGGGCACATCGTCGAGAAGGGCGTGGCGGTGCTGACCCAGAGCGGCAACTTCGCCTACAACCTGTCGATGAGCGACCGCTCGCTGCCCGTCGCCTACATGGCCTCGGTGGGTAACCAGGCGCAGCTGGGCGTGGCCGAGCTGATGGACGTACTGCTCGACGAGCCGCGCGTCACCGCCATCGGCCTGCACCTGGAAGGCCTGAAGAACGTTCCCGGCTTCGCCCGCGCCGCCTACAAGGCGCTGCAGAAAGGCATCCCGGTGATCGCCCTGAAGACCGGCGTGTCGCAGATAGGCGCGGAACTGGCGCTCAGCCACACCAGCTCGCTGGCCGGCTCCGACGCGCTCTACGACGCACTCTTCGACCGCCTCGGGGTGATCCGCGTGAGCGGCCCGGTGAGCTTCATCGAAACCCTCAAGGCCGCCGCCTGCGGCAACCTGCCGGCCGGCCCGAGCCTGGCCGCGCTGGCCTGCTCCGGCGGCGACGCCGGGCTGATCGCCGACTACGCCGAGCGCAACGGCCTGCCGCTGCCCAAGCTGGTCGAGGCGCAGCGCGCCGAGCTGGCCCAGGTGCTGCCGGACTACGCCAACATCGCCAACCCGCTGGACTTCACCACCGCCATCTGGGGCGACGGCCCGGCGCTGGAGAAGATGCTCGACAGCGCCCTGCGCACGCCCGCCGACGCCGCGCTGCTGGTGCTCGATTACCCCGGCGAGGAAACCGGCGAGCGCCCGCAGTGCGACCTGCTGCTGGAACTGTACTGCGCCGCGCTGAAGCGCCACGGCAAGGTCGGCTTCATCGCCTCGGCGCTGCCCGAACTGCTGCCGGCCCATGCCCGCGAACTGCTGCACGGCCACGGCGTGGCGGCGCTGCAGGGCGTGGAGGACGGCCTGGCCGCCTGGGGCCGCATCGCCCACTACCGCCAGCGCCGCGACGCGCTGCTGGCCCGTGGTGAAGCGGCGCTGGTGCCGCTGTGCCCACAAGCCATCGAAGGCGAGGGCCGGCTGCTCGACGAATGGGCTTCCAAGCAGGCGCTCAAGCCCTTCGGCCTGCCGCTGCCGGCGGCCGTGCTCAGCACCCCCGGCCAGGCCCGCGAGGCCGCCGCCGACCTGGGCTACCCGCTGGTGCTCAAGGCGGTCAGCGCCGAGCTGCCGCACAAGACCGAGGCCGGTGGCGTGGCGCTCAACCTGCGCAACGAGGCGGCCCTGGAGGCGGCGCTGTTCGACATGCGCGAGAGCCTGGCCAGGCACGCGCCCCAGGTGAAGTTCGAGCAGGTGCTGCTGGAGCGCATGGCCAGCCCGCCGCTGGCCGAGCTGATCGTCGGCATCAAGCGCGAGGTCGGCTTCGGCCTGGCCCTGGTGCTCGGCGCCGGCGGCATCCTCGTCGAGCTGCTCAAGGACAGCCGCAGCCTGCTGCTGCCGACCACCGACGCGGCCATCCGCGACGCCCTCCTGGGCCTGCGCAGCGCGCCGTTGCTCAGCGGCTTCCGCGGCCGCCCGGCAGTGGACATGGACAAGCTGGTGGACGCCATCCGCGCGGTGGCCGACTACGCCTGCGAGCACGCCGACAGCCTGCTGGAGCTGGACGTGAACCCGCTGCTGGTGAACGCCGAAGGCGCCGTGGCGGTGGATGCGCTGGTGCGGCTGGGCGACTGAGCTTCAAGGGCATCCGGCAAGCACCGGATGCCGAAGGATGAACCCGAACGCTCCCCTCTCCCGCTTGCGGGAGAGGGGCTGGGGAGAGGGTGGTAGGCGGAGACTCCGATGCCGCCGACAAGAGCCCCTCTCCCCAGCCCTCTCCCTGAAGGGAGAGGGGGCAAAAGCGCTGCGGCGCGAATGGCGACTCCGCGAGTCGCCGGACAGGACGAGGATTTGCCCATGCAACAATCGAAGACCCTCACCGGCGGCCAGGCCCTGGTCCGCCTGCTGGCCAACTACGGCGTCGACACCGTGTTCGGCATCCCCGGCGTGCACACCCTGGAGCTCTACCGCGGCCTGCCCGGCAGCGGCATCCGCCACGTGCTCACCCGCCACGAGCAGGGCGCCGGCTTCATGGCCGACGGTTATGCGCGGGTCAGCGGCAAGCCCGGCGTGGCCTTCATCATCACCGGCCCGGGGGTGACCAACGCCGCCACCGCCATCGGCCAGGCCTACGCCGACTCCATCCCGCTGCTGGTGATTTCCAGCGTCAACCACACCGCCAGCCTGGGCAAGGGCTGGGGCTGCCTGCACGAGACCCAGGACCAGCGCGCCATGACCGCGCCGATCACCGCGTTCTCGGCCGTGGCCCTGACCCCGGAAGACCTGCCCGAGCTGATCGCCCGCGCCTACGCGGTGTTCGACAGCGAGCGCCCGCGCCCGGTGCACATCTCGGTGCCGCTGGACGTGCTGGCCGCGCCCATCGCCCGTGACTGGACCGGCGAAGTGGTGCGCCGCGCCGGCCGCGGCCAGCCCTGCGCCGACGCGCTGCACCAGGCTGTGGATAAACTCACCGCGGCCAAGCGGCCGATGATTATCGCCGGCGGCGGCGCGCTGCATGCCGCGCAGGCCCTGGCCGCGCTCAGTGAACGCCTGGCCGCGCCGCTGTTCACCAGCGTCGCCGGCAAGGGCCTGCTGGCCCCGGAAACCCCACTGGCCGCCGGCGCCACCCTGTGCACCCAGGCCGGCTGGGACATGATCGCCGAGGCCGACCTGGTCCTCGCCATCGGCACCGAGATGGCCGACACCGACTTCTGGCGCGAGCGCCTGCCGCTGACCGGCGAGGTGATCCGCGTCGACGTCGATTCGCGCAAGTTCAACGACTTCTACCCCAGCGCCGTGGCCCTGCTCGGCGACGCGAAGGCCACCGCCGAGGCGCTGCTGGCCGCGCTGCCGGCCGCCAAGCGTGACGCCGGCAGCGCCATCGAGCGCGTGGCCCAACTTCGCCAGCAACTGGAAGCCAGCCACGCGCCGCTGCAGCTTATCCACAAGGCGATCCTCGAACGTATCGCCAAGGCGCTGCCGGCCAATGCCTTCATCGCCAGCGACATGACCCAGCTGGCCTACACCGCCAACTACCTGTACCCCAGCCGCGCCCCCCGCGGCTGGCTGCACCCCACCGGCTACGGCACCCTCGGCTACGGCGTGCCGGCCGGCATCGGCGCCAAGTTCGGCGCGCCGGAGCGCCCCGGCCTGGTACTGGTGGGCGACGGCGGCTTCCTCTACACCGCCCAGGAACTGGCCACCGCCACCGAGGAGCTGGACAGCCCGCTGGTGGTGCTGCTGTGGAACAACGATGCCCTCGGGCAGATACGCGACGACATGCTCGGCCTGGACATAGAGCCCATCGGCGTGCTGCCGCGCAACCCGGACTTCGCCCTGCTCGGCCGCGCCTACGGCTGCGAAGTGCGCCAGCCGCAGAGCCTGGACGAGCTGGAGCGCGACCTGCGCGCCGGCTTCGCCCACCCCGGCGTGACCCTGGTCGAACTGAAACACGCCTGCGCCCAGTAGGCTCCGTCGTACCCGCCGGGGCCCACGCGGGCCCTGGTGCATTGAAGGACACTTCCCATGCGCTACTCCAACCTCACCCAACGCATCGCCGGCGACGGCGCCGCCGCCTGGGACATCCACTACCGCGCCCTGGCGCGCATGGAACAGGGCGACGACATCCTGCTGCTGTCGGTGGGCGACCCCGACTTCGACACCCCGGCGCCCATCGTGCAGTCGGCCATCGACAGCCTGCTGGCCGGCCACACCCACTATTCCGACGTGCGCGGCAAGCGCAACCTGCGCGAGGCCATCGCCCGCCGCCACAGCCAGCGCAGCGGCCAGGCGGTGGACGCGGACGCCGTGGTGGTGCTGGCCGGCGCGCAGTGTGCGCTCTACGCCGTGGCCCAGTGCCTGCTCGACCCGGGCGACGAGGTGATAGTCGCCGAGCCCATGTACGTGACCTACGAGGCGGTGTTCGGCGCCTGCGGGGCCAAGGTGGTGCCGGTGCCCGTGCGTTCGGAAAACGGCTTCCGCGTGCAGCCCGGGGACGTGGCGGCACTCGTCACCCCGCGCACCCGCGCCATCGCCCTGAACAGCCCGCACAACCCCTCCGGCGCCAGCCTGCCGCGCGCCACCTGGGAAGCCCTGGCGGTGCTGTGCATCGAGCACGACCTGTGGATGATTTCCGACGAGGTCTACAGCGAGCTGGTGTTCGACGGCGAGCACATCAGCCCGGCCAGCCTGCCGGGCATGGCCGAGCGCACCGCGACCCTCAACAGCCTGTCCAAGTCCCACGCCATGACCGGCTGGCGGGTGGGCTGGGTGGTCGGCCCGCGCGAACTCTGCGGCCACCTGGAGAACCTCGCCCTGTGCATGCTCTACGGCTCGCCGGACTTCATCCAGGACGCCGCCTGCACCGCGCTGGAAGCCCGGCTGCCGGAACTGGAAGCCATGCGCGAGGCCTACCGCCAGCGCCGCGACCTGGTCCTCGACTGCCTGGATGGTTGCGTCGGCCTGCGCGCCCTGCGCCCGGACGGCGGCATGTTCGTGATGGTCGACATCCGCCCCACCGGCCTGTCCGCCCAGGCCTTCGCCGACCTGCTGCTGGACCGCCACGGCGTCTCGGTGCTGGCCGGCGAGGCCTTCGGCCCCAGCGCCGCCGGGCATATCCGCCTGGGCCTGGTGCTCGGCGCCGAGCCGCTGCGCGAGGCCTGCCGGCGCATCGCCCTGTGCGCCGCCGAACTGCTGAAGGAGAAACGCTATGCATGACCGCCTGCAGCTCTACATCGACGGCGCCTGGGTGGCGCCGCAAGGGCAGGGCCTGGCCGAGGTGCAGAACCCGGCCACCGAAGAAACCATCGGCCGCGTGCCGCTGGGCGCCGAAGCCGACGTGAACCGCGCGGTGGAAGCCGCGCGGCGTGCCTTCCCGGCCTGGTCGCGGACGCCCTCCAGCGTGCGCGCCGGCTACCTACGCGCCCTGGCCGGACAGCTCAGGGCCCGCGCCGACGAGATGGCCGCGCTGATCACCGCCGAGCTGGGCATGCCGGTGCAGTGGTGCCGCATGGTCCAGGTCGACGGACCGATCGAGGGCCTGGAAAGCTACATCCCGCTGGCCGCGCACATGGACGAGGTGCGCGAGGTCGGCAACTCGCTGGTGGTCAGGGAAGCGGTGGGCGTGTGCGCCTTCATCAACCCCTGGAACTACCCGCTGCACCAGTTGATCGGCAAGCTCGCCCCGGCCCTGGCCGCCGGCTGCACGGTGGTGGTCAAGCCCAGCCAGGACACCCCGCTGCACGCCTTCCTGCTGGCCGAGATGATCGACGCCATCGGCCTGCCGGCCGGGGTGTTCAACCTGGTCAGCGGCCCCGGCTCGAAGGTTGGCGAGGCGCTGGCGCGGCATCCGCAAGTGGACATGGTCTCCTTCACCGGCTCCACCGGCGCCGGCATCAAGGTCTCCGAGGCGGCGGCGCCGACGGTCAAGCGCGTGTGCCTGGAGCTGGGCGGCAAGTCGCCGTTCCTGATCACCGCCGATGCCGACCTGGCCGCCGCCGTGCGCCACGGCGTGCAGGACGTGATGATCAACTCCGGGCAGACCTGCACCGCGCTGACGCGCATGCTGCTGCCCGCCAGCCGCTACGCCGAGGCGCTGGAGATCGCCCGCGCCGAGGCCGAGGCGCTGAAGCTGGGCGACCCGCTGGAGGCGGACAGCTTCCTCGGCCCGATGTGCTCGGCCGGCCAGCGCCGCACGGTGCTGGACTACATCCGCGTCGGCCAGGAGGAGGGCGCCCGCCTGCTCTGCGGCGGCGCGGAGCGGCCGTTCGGCCTGGAGCGCGGCCACTACGTGCAACCGACGCTGTTCGCCGGCGTGAACAATTCGATGCGCATCGCCCGCGAGGAAATCTTCGGCCCGGTGCTGTGCCTGATTCCCTATGCCGACGAGGCCGAAGCCCTGGCCATCGCCAACGACTCGCCCTTCGGCTTGTCCAGCGCGGTCTGGGCGGGCGACCGCGAGGATGGCCTGCGCCTGGCCCGGCACATGCGCGCCGGCCAATGCTTCGTCAACGGCGGTGCGTTCAACTACCGCGCGCCCTTCGGCGGCTACAAGCAGTCCGGCAACGGCCGCGAATGGGGCGAGGAAGGCCTGGCCGAGTTCGTCGAGCACAAGGCCATCCAACTCTGAGAGCCTGAAGAGCGCCCTCTCCCCAGCCCTCTCCCGCAAGCGGGAGAGGGGGCAAGAGCAGTCCAGCGCGGCGGTGACGTTTCGCGCTGGCACGGATAGCTCCCCTCTCCCTTCGGAGCGGGGCGCGCAGCCAGGGGCTGGGGGAGAGGGTGCCGAGCCCAGCGCCGATGCCCGACCATCAAGGAATCCACATGAACGTACTGATCGTCCACGCCCACAACGAACCCCAGTCCTTCAGCACCGCGCTGTACAAGCTGGCCGAGGAAACCCTGCAGGGCCAGGGCCACGAAGTGCAGGTCTCGGACCTGTACGCGATGCACTGGAACCCGGTGGCCAGCGCCGCCGACTTCGGCGCCCGCGCCAACCCGGACTACCTGGTCTACGCCCTGGAGCAGCGCGAAGGCGCCAAGGCCGGCACCATCGCCGCGGACATCCAGGCCGAGCTGGACAAGCTGCTCTGGGCCGACCTGGTGATCTTCAACTTCCCGGTCTACTGGTTCTCCGCCCCTGCCATCCTCAAGGGCTGGTTCGACCGCGTGCTGGTCTCGGGCATCTGCTACGGCGGCAAGCGCTTCTACGACCAGGGCGGCCTGGCCGGCAAGAAGGCCCTGGTGAGCGTGACCCTCGGCGGGCGCGAGCACATGTTCGGCGAAGGCGCCATCCACGGCCCGCTGGAAGACATGCTGCGGCCGATCCTGCGCGGCACCCTGGCCTACACCGGCATGACCGTGCTGCCGCCGTTCGTGGCCTGGCACGTGCCCTACATCAGCAACGATGCGCGCCAGGACTTCCTGCGCCAGTACCAGGACCGCCTGCAGCGCCTGGATCAGGACCGGCCCCTGGAATTCCCCCGCCTGGAGCAGTTCGACGAGCGCCTCTACCCGCTGCCGCGCTGAGCGGCGCCCCTCGATGCCGTGGCGCACCGTCGTAGGATGGTGTTGAGCGAAGCGATACCCATCACCGCGACTCGGCCTTGGGTCACCTGTCCCGAGCACTCCGATCTCGGCCAATGAGCCGGGCATGGGATGGGTGTAGCGGCGTATAACCGCGAACGGTTATACGCCCTACGGCCCCAACCAGCCCGCATCCCGGAACGAAAAAAGGCGCACATCAATCAAGACGTGCGCCTCTGGAGGAAAAGGGCAGCCGCTGCAGCCTGGTATGCGCGGGGGAGTGTTGGCGACCGGCTGGTGTGCCGGGTGCCATACGACGGGCCGGTTGGGCCCGTCGCTGCTGCAGCGACCTGGTTGCCACTATACCCGGCAACTGTCCGGGGAAAATGACCCTATACTGCGATTCAGTTTTGCAGACGGGGCAACAGTGGACACTTTACATGCGATGCGGGTCTTCGCCCGCGTGGTCGATGCCGGCAGCTTCACCGCTGCGGCCAACGCCCTGGGCCTGTCGACCGCCCAGGTCTCCCGCGTGGTCTCGGACCTGGAAGCCTACCTGCAGGCGCGCCTGCTGCACCGCACCACCCGGCGCCTGGCGCTGACCGAGACCGGCGAGCGCTACCTGCAGCGCTGCCGGGCGATCCTGGTGGACGTCGACGAGGCCGAGGCCGAGGCCAACGGCGCGCACCTGAGCCCGCGCGGCCGGCTGCGGGTGCACTCGCTGACCGGGCTCGGCCAGCAGCACCTGATCCCGCTGATCTCGCGCTACTGCCAGGGGTACCCCGAGGTCTACATCGAGCTGACCCTGGCCCAGCGCCAGCCGGACATCCTCGAAGAAGGCCAGGACGTGGTCATCACCCGCGACCGCGAACTGCCCGACTCCGAATACGTCGCCCAGACCCTCGGCACCATCTACAGCGTGCTCTGCGCCAGCCCCGGCTACCTGGCCGAACGCGGCACGCCGCGCGGCATCGACGACCTGCGCGAGCACCGCTGCCTGCGCCTGCAGGACCCGACCTTCCCGGAGGGCTGGGCCTTCGAGGAAGACAACGAGGCGAGCGTGATCCGCCCGCGCGACACCTTCATGGTCAACGTCGCCGAGGCCCTGGCCGGGGCGGCCCGCGCCGGCATGGGCATCTGCCTGCTGCCCAGCTACGTGGCCGCGCCGGCGCTGAGCCAGGGCGAACTGGTGCGCGTGCTGCCCGAGCGCAGCCTGCACGTACGGCAGATCTTCGCCCTCTACCCGTCGCGGCGTTTCCTCGACGCGAAGATCCGCACCTGGGTGGAATTCCTCAAGGAAGAACTGCCCAAGGCCTTCGATGCCGACGAGCAGGTGCTGAGCGATCCGTCCCACTGGGCCTGACGGGATTGTTGCTTTTTAGGCAATGGTCTGTTGGTGAGCCAGCTATTTTTCCGTCTGTCACCGAGTCGTAACCTTTGCATCGCCCCCAACGAGCGGGGCCAATCAAAGGTTCGAAAATCATGTCCCGTAAACTTGTTGTTGCTGCCCTGCTGTCCCTTTGCTCGCTGTCCTTCGTGCAACTGAGCTTCGCCGAAGAGTCCCGACTGATGACCGACAAGATGGTGAAAGCCAACGAGGCCGCCATCGCCGCTGCCCAGCAGGCCTCCGACGCCGAGCGTACCGCCGGCAAGGCCGCTGCCCAGTCCAACGCCGATTCCTGATCGGCGTTCCCTTCCCCGGGAAGCCCGGAGCGTGAGCCGGTATTCCCAATGCCTTGCGCCGCATACGAGATGCGGCGTTTTTTTATCCCGGCGGGGGCGGTGATTCTTTCATTTTTTGAAAAAGTCTTTCGCCGTCTTCGCGCTTTATCCGCAATAGTTAGGTCAATATACTTGTCTTTATCTGCCGGTTTCCCCGGCAGGCCCGACACGATCAGCCTGATGTGTCACCCGAGGGTGCGGTGACTGCGAATCTTCCGCCCCCTCACGCCAGCCGGTTCCTCCAACGCCGACTGGCGCTGCTTCCCGACGCCGATATCCGATTGCTCCAATCGACGTCTTCTTTCCGGCCGCTGCACTCAGCGGCCGTTTTTTTGCCCGGAACAAATCCCGACTGCCGAAGCGCCCGTGCCGCTGCCCGGTATAGAGCGGGCGGATGCCTGTGCGCGGAAAATGTAGTGAATCGAACATAAATAAAGTATTTGCAATGATTTGAAATATTCACTACAAGACCAGGCATAACCGCCAAGGGAGCTGCCATGTCCAGCCTCAAAGACCGCCTGGCCGCACCGGACGTCGCCCTGACGCCGGCCGAGCGCAAGGTGCTGCGTGCCCTTCTCGACGACTACCCGCGCCTGGGCCTGGGCCCCATGGCGCGCCTGGCGCGGCAGGCCGGGGTCAGCGACCCGACCATCCTGCGCCTGGTGAAGAAGCTCGGCTTTGCCGGCTACGGCGAGTTCCAGGATGCCCTGCTGATCGAGGTGGACGACCGCCTGCGCTCGCCGCGCACCCTGCTCGCCGAACGCCGCGAACGCATGGAGCACGACGATCCCTGGTCGAGCTACCTGGCCGACGCCTCGGACAAGCTGCAGCACACCCTGAACCTGACCCGCGCCGACGACATCCGCCTGCTCGGCGACTGGCTGCTCGACCCGCGCCTGCGCCTGTATTGCCATGGCGGCCGCTTCAGCCGCTTCCTCGCCGGCTACCTGGTGACCCACCTGCGCCTGCTGCGCGGCGGCTGCCTGTGGCTGGACGACGGCATGGCGCTGCCCGACCTGCTGCACGACATGGACCGCCAGTCGCTGCTGGTGCTGTTCGACTACCGCCGCTACCAGGCCCAGGCCCAGCTCGTCGCCCAGACCGCCAAGGCCCGCGGCGCGCGGGTGGTGCTGTTCACCGACATCTATGCCTCGCCGCTGCGCGAACTGGCCGACCTGATCGTCAGCGCGCCGGTGGAATCCACCTCGCCCTTCGACTCGCTGGTGCCGGCCATGGCCCAGGTCGAGGCGCTCATCGCCAGCCTGGTGGCGCGCAGCGACGCCCAGCTCGACGAGCGCCTGGAGGGCATCGACCAACTGCGCGCCGCCTTCAACGCCCACCTGCTCGAGGAGTGACCATGTTCAGCCTGCCCCACCACTCGCCCCGCGACCTGCCGTACCGCCGCGGCGAGACCGCCATCCTGTTCGTCGACATGCAGAACGCCTGGGTCATCCCCGGCCGCGACGCCCACGTCGACGCCGGCAAGGCCCGCTACTTCTACGAGCGCGTGCAGAACCAGGTGATCCCCAACCAGCAGCGCCTGCTGGCGGCCATGCGCGGCGCCGGGCAGAACGTGCTGCACACCATCATCGAGAGCCTCACCGCCGATGGCCGCGACCGCTCCCTGGACCACAAGCTGTCGGACATGCACCTGCCCAAGGGCCACCCCGACGCCCAGGTGATAGACGCGCTGGCGCCGGCCGAGAACGAAATCGTCCTGCCCAAGACCTCGTCCGGCGTCTTCAACTCCACCGCCATCGACTACGTGCTGCGCAACCTCGGCGTGCGCCACCTGATCGTCTGCGGCGTGGTCACCGACCAGTGCGTGGACATGGCCGTGCGCGACGCCGCCGACCGCGGCTACCTGGTGACCCTGGTCGAGGACGCCTGCGCCACCCACACCGCCGAGCGCCACCAGGCCTGCCTGGAGGCCATCAAGGGCTACTGCTGGATCGCCGACACCGACGCGGTGCTGGCCCGCATCGCCGACCTCGCCTGACCGCGGAGCACGCCATGAGCCATCCCACCGGGCCGCTGCACCTGAGCAGCTTCGTCACCACCGACCTGGCCGGCGTTACCCGCGGCCGTTCGCTGCCGGCCGCCGCGGTCGCCGAGCAACTGGCCAGCGGCTGCGGCTGGGTGCCGGCGAACAGCGCGCTGACGCCGCAGGACATCATCGCCGACGACAACCCCTGGGGCAGCCACGGCGACCTGCGCCTGCTGCCCGACCCCCAGGCGCACCTGTACCTGGAACAGGGCCCGGACCCGCTGGCGCCGCCGCTGGACTACTACCACGGCGACCTGGTGGAGACCGACGGCACGCCCTGGCCGGTGTGCCCGCGCACCCTGCTGCGCGAGGAGATCGCCCGCTACCGCGAGCTGGGCCTGCAGGTCACCGCCGCCTTCGAACACGAATTCACCCTGCTGGGCCTGCCCGAGGGGCCGGGCGGCGCCTTCTCGCTGCAGGCCCAGCGCGCCGCCGGCAACTTCCCCGGCTGGCTGATGGCCGCCCTGGAGCAGGCCGGCGCCGAGCCGGAGATGTTCCTGCCCGAATATGGCCGCCGCCAGTACGAGGTGACCTGCCGCCCGACCCAGGGCGTGGCCGCCGCCGACCGCGCGGTGAACGTGCGCGAGGTGGTCCGCGAGATCGCCCGGCAGATGGACCTGGGCACCTGCTTCTCGCCGCTGCGCGCGCCCGGCGAAGTCACCAACGGCGTGCACCTGCACCTGAGCCTGCAGAGCCTCGACGGCACGCCGCTGTTCTATGACGCCGCGCAGCCGAACAACCTCTCCGAGACCGCGCGCCACTGGGCCGCCGGCGTGCTGCGCCACCTGCCGGCGCTGTGCGCGCTGACCGCGCCAACGGCCGTTTCCTACCTGCGCCTGAAACCGCACCACTGGAGCGCCGCATACGCCTGCCTGGGCCTGCGCAACCGCGAGGCGGCGCTGCGCATCTGCCCGGTGGTGAGCCTCGGCGGCAAGCCGCTGGCGCGCCAGTTCAACCTGGAGTTCCGGCCGATGGACGCCACCGCCTCGCCCCACCTGGCCATGGCCGCGGTGCTGATCGCCGGCCGCCTCGGCCTGGAGGAACGCTTGCCGCTGCGCGCGGTGGCCGACGTCGACCCGGACTCGCTCGACGCCGCCGAGCGCCAGGCCCTCGGCATCCAGGCGCTGCCCGGCTCGCTGGAGCAGGCCCTGCAACTGCTGATGGACGACCACGCGCTCTGCGCGCAGCTGCCGCCGGCGCTGCTGCAGACCTACTTCGCCATGAAGCGCCAGGAGCTGGCGCTGACCCGCGACCTCACCGACGACCAGGTGTGCCAACGCTATGCCAGCCTCTACTGAAAGCGGGCTCTACCGCGAAGCGCCGTTCCGCCTGCTCAACCCGCAGGGCAGGAGCCCGGTGCTGCTGGTCTGCGAGCACGCCAGCCGCTACATCCCGGCGGAACTGGCGCAACTCGGCCTGGACGACGCCGCGGCGCAGGAGCACATCGCCTGGGACATAGGCGCGCTGGCCCTGGCCGAGGCGCTGGCCGAGCGCCTCGACGCGCCGCTGCTGGCGGCCGGCTACTCGCGCCTGCTGATCGACCTGAACCGCCCGCTGGCCGCGCCGGACAGCATCCCCGGGCACAGCGAGGTCTACCCCATCCCGGGCAACCTCGGGCTGAGCGAGGCGAACCGCCGGGAACGCCAGGCGCGCCTGTTCGAACCCTTCCACCGCGCCCTGGCCGAGTTGATCGACCAGCGCCAGGCGGCCGGGCAGCCGACGCGCATCGTCGGCGTGCACAGCTTCACCCCGAGCTACCGCGGCGTGCCCCGGCCATGGGTCGCCGGCGTGCTGTACGGCCGCGCCGAAGGCTACGCGCAGCGGATCGTCGATGGCCTGCGCGAAGGCGGCGGCGAGATCGGCGCCAACCAGCCCTACGACATCGACCCGGCCGAGGACATGACCGTGCCGGTGCACGGTGACGAGCGCGGCATCGACGCCGTGCTCCTGGAAATCCGCAACGACGGCCTGCGCGAGGCCGCCGCCATCCAGGCCTGGGCCGAGCGCCTGGCGCCCTGGCTGTAAGCCCCAGAACAAGAAACGCCGTCGCGCTCGCGGCGCAGACAGACAACAACGACAAAGCTGCCGAATCGAGAGGACTCCCCCATGGCCATCGAACAGTTTGGCTACCAGCAACAGCTCCGCCGCAGTCTTTCCCTCAGCGACCTGGTCATCTACGGGATGATCTTCATGATCCCCATCGCGCCCTTCGGCGTGTACGGCTGGGTCCACGCCGACTCCCAGGGCATGGTGCCCATGGCCTACCTGGTGGGCATGCTGGCGATGCTGTTCACCGCCCTGAGCTACGGCGCCATGGCCCGCGCCTTCCCCATCGCCGGCTCGGTGTACTCCTACGCCCAGCGCGGCATCCACCCGCACGTCGGCTTCCTCGCCGGCTGGGTGCTGCTGCTGGACTACCTGCTGATCCCGCCGCTGCTCTACGTGTTCAGCGCGCTGGCGCTCAACCACCTGTTCCCGCAGGTGCCCAAGCTGGCCTGGATGCTCGCCTTCCTGGTCTCGGCGACCCTGGTGAACCTGCGCGGCATCACCTTCGCCGCGCGCTTCAACCTGCTGTTCCTGATCGCCGAGATGATCGTCCTGGCGATCTTCCTGGCGGTCGGCTACCACGCCCTGGAGGGCGGCATGGGCAATGGCCGGCTGACCCTGGCGCCGCTGTACCAGCCGGAGCATTTCGACCTCGGCCTGGTGATGAAGGCGGTGTCCATCGCGGTGCTGTCGTTCCTGGGCTTCGACGCCATTTCCACCCTCGCCGAAGAGGTGAAGGGCGACCCGGCCAAGCAGATCGGCCGCGCCTCGCTGATCGCGCTGTTCGTCATGGGCGGCATCTTCGTCCTGCAGACCTGGCTGGCCACCGACCTCGCCGCCGGCATGACCTTCCAGTCCGCCGACACCGCCTTCTACGAGATCGCCGAGGCCGCCGGCGGCAAGTGGCTATCCACCCTGACCGCGGTGGCCACCGCGCTGGCCTGGGGCGTGACCGTGTCGATCACCTCGCAGGCGGCGGTCTCGCGCCTGCTCTACTCGATGGCCCGCGACGGCCGCCTGCCGCGGGTGCTGGCCAAGGTGCACACGCGCTACCAGACCCCGCACGTCAGCCTGTACCTGGTGGCGGTGCTGTCGCTGGGCATCGGCGTGGCCTTCCTCGACGCCCCGGACGTGCTCACCTCGCTGGTCAACTTCGGCGCGCTCACCGGCTTCTGCCTGCTGCACCTGGCGGTGATCAACCACTACTTCATCCGCCAGAAGAGCGGCAAGGTGCTGCGCCACCTGCTGTGCCCGCTGGTGGGGCTGGCGATCATCGGCTACGTGCTGGTCAGCATGAGCGCCGACGCCCAGTACCTGGGCCTGGCCTGGATCGCCGTGGGCCTGGTGTACCTGGCGGTGCTGCACAAGCGCGGCAAGGCCGGCGAGCTGGCCACGGGGCTGTGACCGGCAACGGCGGATGAAGCGTTCCGCTTCATTCGCCCTACAAGAGCGTCAGGGCGCGTAGGGCGGATAACCGTTCGCGGTTATCCGCCGCCTCACTGCGGCGGCGTGTCTCCAGCCTTGTAGGAGCGGACTCCGTCCGCGATAGCCGGACGTTCCGGCGCGATTCGCGGATGAGATCCGCCACCACACCGTACCCATGTAGGAGCGCGCCCTGCGCGCGATTTCGCGGGCAGGGCCCGCTCCTACAGGTTTCCGTGGGGCACGGTGTTTATCCTGTAGGAGCGGACCTTGTCCGCGATAGCCGGAGGTATAGGCGCGATTCGCGGATGAGATCCGCTCCTACGCCGCGCCACCACATCGTGCTCCTGCAGGCGCGCGCCCTGCGCGCGAAATCGCGGACGGAGTCCGCTCCTACGGTTTCGGGGCGGCGCGGTGGTCGTCAGCCTTCGCCGAGGAATTCCCCGCGGCTCAACCCGTGCCGCTGCATCTTCTCGTTGAGGGTGCGGCGTGGCAGGCCGAGCAGTTCCATCACCGCCTTGATGTCGCCCTTGCACTGGCTCAGGGCCTGGCGGATGCACTCGGCCTCGTAGGCCTCCATGCGTTCGAACAGGCCGCTGCCGGCGGGGGCGGCCAGTTGCGCCTCGCGGTCCAGGCCGAGCACGTGGCGCTCGGCGGCGTTGGCCAGCTCGCGCACGTTGCCCGGCCAGTCGTGGGCCAGCAGCCGCGCCAGCTCGGCGGTGGACAGCGGCGGCGCCTCGCGGCCGAGCTTTTCGCTGGCCAGCCGGGCGAAGTGCTCGAACAGCAGGGGGATGTCCTCGCGCCTTTCGCGCAGCGGCGGCAGGCGCAGCTCGGCGACGTTCAGGCGGTACACCAGGTCCTCGCGGAAGCGCCCGGCGCGGGCTTCCTCCAGCAGGTCGGGCTTGGTCGCGGCTATCACCCGCAGGTCGACGCGGATGCTCTGGTTCGAGCCCAGGCGCTCCAGCTGCTGCTCCTGCAGCACGCGCAGCAGCTTGACCTGCTGGGCCAGCGGCATGCTCTCGATCTCGTCGAGGAACAGGCTGCCGCCGTTGGCGTGCTCCAGCTTGCCGATGCGCTTGCCCTGGGCGCCGGTGAAGGCGCCGCTTTCATGGCCGAACAGCTCGCTTTCGAACAGTTGCTCGGGGATGGCCGCGCAGTTCAGCGCGACGAAGGGCTTGCCGGCGCGCGGGCCGAAGTCGTGCAGGCAGCGGGCGACCAGTTCCTTGCCGCTGCCGGTGTCGCCGCGGATCAGCACGTTCACCGGGGTGTCGGCCAGGGCCATGACCTGGCGGCGCAGGGCTTCCATGGGCTTGGATACGCCGAGCAGGCGCGAGGCCACCTGGTCCTTGAGCGTCGCCTGCTCGCGCAACTGGCGGTTCTCCAGCACCAGGCGGCGCTTCTCCAGGGCGCGGCGCAGGCTGTCCAGCAGGCGCTCGGGGGTGAAGGGCTTCTCGATGAAGTCGTAGGCGCCGTCGCGCATGGCCTGCACCGCCATGGGCACGTCGCCGTGGCCGGTGACCATGATCACCGGCAGGTCGCGGTCCAGCTGCTGCAGGCGTTCGAGCAGGGCCAGGCCGTCCGTGCCGGGCATGCGCACGTCGCTGATCACCACGCCGGCGAAGCCGCGCTCCAGGTTCCTCAGGCACTCCTCGGCGCTCTTGCACAGGCGCACCTCGAAGCCGGAGAGCTGCAGCCACTGCTGCACGGCCTCGCGGATGGCGGCTTCGTCATCGACGAAAATCACGTGTTCGGTCATGTCTCTTCGCTCGCGGCGGGCAGCGCCAGGCGGAACAGCGCGCCGCCCTCGGGACGGTTGGCGGCCTCCAGGCGGCCGCCGAGTTCGTGGACGATGCCGTAGGATACCGCCAGTCCCAGGCCGAGTCCCTCGCCCACCGGCTTGGTGGTGAAGAAGGGGTCGAAGACGTTGCCCAGGTGTTCGCCGGCGATCCCCGGGCCGTTGTCGGCGATTTCCAGGCTCCACTGCTCGCCCTCGTGGCGCAGCGTCACCTCGATGCGCGGGCGCTCGGCGCCGGCCACCGCGTCCAGGGCGTTGCGCAGCAGGTTGACCAGCACCTGCTCCAGGCGGATGGCGTCGCCCAGCACCCAGGCCGGCACGCTGAGCACCTGGCTGATCTCCACCTGCTCGGCGCGGATGCGCGGCGTCAGCAATTGCAGGGCCTGTTCCAGCACGTGGCCCAGCTCGATGCGTTCGCGCAGGCCGCCGGGGGTCTTGCGGGCGAAGGTCTTCAGGTGGCCGGTCAGCGCGGCCATGCGTTCCAGCAGCTCGTCCAGGCGCGCCAGCGCGGCGCGGGCCTCGTCGTTGCGCCCGGCGTCCAGCAGCAGGCGCACGCTGGCCAGGTGCATGCGCTGGGCGGTCAGCGGCTGGTTGATCTCGTGGGCCAGGGCCGCCGACATCTGCCCCAGGGCCGCCAGCTTGGCGGCCTGCACCAGGCCGTCCTGGGCGGTGCGCAGGTCGGCGGTGCGCTGCTCCACCAGGCGCTCCAGTTCCTCGCGGCTGCGCTGGCGCAGGCGGGCGATGCGCCAGCGCTGCTGCAGCAGCATGGCCAGGAACACCAGGGCCAGCCAGGCCCCGGCGGCGGCCAGGCGCGCGGTGGCGACGTCGCTCTGCACGCCGCGGGCGTCGCGCAGCAGGTGCAGGGTCCAGTCGTCGTCGGGCAGGCTCAGGGACTGCCAGAGGTAGTCGGTCTCGTCGCCCCTGGCGCCGACGCGCACCAGGCGGCTGTCCTCGCCCAGCGGCTGCAGGGTGCGGTGTTGCAGCGGGGTCAGCGGCTGGCGGTCGTACTGGCGGGTCTGCGCCAGCTCCAGGCGGGCGAAGGTGTCCAGCGGCTGCAGCTCGCGGTAGCGCCAGCCGGGGTGGTTGGCGAGGAAGACGATGCCCTTGGTGTCGCTGACCAGCACCAGGTCGGGGGTCTGGCTCCACTGCTGTTCCAGGTCGGGGAACTCCAGCTTGACCACGATGGCGCCGAGGAAGCGCCCGGCCTCGTCGCGCACCGCGTTGGCCAGGAAGTAGCCGGGGATGCCGGTGGTCACGCCCACCGCGTAGAAGCGCCCGGTGCCCTGGGCGATGGTCTGGCGGAAGTAGGGGCGGAAGGCGTAGTTGTGGCCGACGTAGCTGGTCGGCAGGCGCCAGTTGCTGGCGGCCACGGCCAGGCCGTCGCGGTCGAGCAGCTCCAGGGTGGAGGAGCGCGCGGCGGCGTTGATGCGCTCCAGCTTGAGGTTCAGCGCCCGCTGCGCATCGCCCTGCACCGGGCCGGCCAGGGCCTGGCGCAGCTCCGGGTCCAGGGCCAGCACCGCCGGCAGGCTGCGGTAGCGCTCCAGCAGGGTGCGCAGGGAACTGACGTACAGCCCCAGCTGCTCGTGGGCCGCCTCGGCCTCGGCGAGCAGCGAACGGTGCCGCGCCTTCTCGCCCGCCCAGTACACCGACAGCAGCAGGCCGGCCAGCACCAGCAGGCTGGCGAGGATCAGGCGCAGGGGACGGTTGAAGGTCATGGTGCTCGGGGCGGGTGGGCGGAGCGCGACCATAGCACGTCCGGGCACTGGTCCGGCGCGACTGCGGGTCGCTACACTGCGCGACCTTCGAGGAGAACGTCCGATGCAGCTGATCGCCTGGTCCCATCCCTGTTCCGCCGGCTTCACCCTGCGTGGCTGGCGCAGCGAACCCAGCGGCAAGCCACTGCTGCACTTCCTGCATGGCAACGGCTTTTGCGGGCGTGCCTACGAGCCAATGCTCAAGCACCTGGCGCGGGACTTCGACCTCTGGCTGTGCGACGTCCAGGGCCACGGCGACAGCGACCACGGCGGGCGCTTCCACGGCTGGAACCGCAACGCCGAGATGGCCGTGGAGGCCTTCGAGGCCGGCCGCGCGGCCTACGGCGAAGTGCCGCGCCATGCCTGCGGGCACAGCTTCGGCGGGGTGCTCAGCAGCCTGATCCTCGCCCGCCATCCGCAACTGTTCGAGCGCGCGGTGCTGCTCGACCCGGTGCTCTTCACCCCGGCGATGATCGGCGTGATGGCGCTGTCCGAGGTGCTCGGCCTGCACGAGCGGCGGACCATGGTGCAGAAGGCCAGGGCCCGGCGCAGCCAGTGGCCGGACCGTGCCGCCGCCTACGCCGGCCTGCACGGCCGCGGCATCTTCCGGGGCTGGACCGACGAGGCGCTATGGGCCTACGTGGAGAACGCCATCAAGGCGGTGGACGGCGGCGTTGAGCTGAAGTGCCGGCCGAGCCGCGAGGCGGAGATCTTCAGTTCCTTCCCCAAGCGCCTGTGGCCGTCGCTGGCGAAGGTGGGCACGCCGACCCTGGTGCTGTTCGGCGAGCGGACCTACCCCTTCGTGCCCAAGGCGGTGGCCCGCTGGTGCGCGCAGAACACCCACGTCGGCGGGCAGAACGTCGCCGGCGGGCACTGCTTCATGCAGGAATATCCCCAGGACAGCGCCGAGCGGGTGGCGCGCTTCCTGCTCGGCCACGAATAGGTCAGTCGCCGACCTTCTTGCTCGAGTGGTTGCGGCGCCATTCGTCCAGCCGCACCACCTCGGCCTTGTGCCGCGGCGGCGCGGCTTCCGGCTCGGGGGCCGGCAGGGCCTGGGCGATTTCCACCACCGCGCGCACCTCGTGGGGCTCGGGGTGGAAGCGGAAGGGCTCCAGCTCGATGGGGCCGGGGCGCTGGCCGAGCATGGTGATGCTGCCGTTGTAGCGGTCCTGGCCGCTGGCGGTGAACTCGAAGCCGTATTCCCGGGCCAGGCAGAGCATGCCGTTGGCGCCGCGGCGCAGGCGCAGGCGACGCAGGGCGACGTTCTCGTCGAGCAGCTCCACCCCCTGCCGCGCGCAGTGCTGGCGCGCCAGCTGCAGGGCGCGCTCGCGGATGCCGTGGGCGCGCCACCACCAGGCGGCGGCCGTGGCCAGCAGGAGGAATACGAAAAGGTTGCCCAAGGTCACTTCAAGGCTCCGCTCGGGAAGAGGCGCTTCAGCTTACCGAGTCTGTAGGAAAGCGGCGAGAGCCGCTGGTTCCCAGGTGGTGAATTGCGCCCCATACTGACACATCCAGTTGCAGGAATTCGCCATGTCGTCGCGTACCCCCCACGTCCTCGCCATCCAGTCCCATGTCGTCTTCGGCCATGCCGGCAACAGCGCCGCCGTGTTCCCGATGCGCCGCGTCGGGGTGAACGTCTGGCCGCTGAACACCGTGCAGTTCTCCAACCATACCCAGTATGGCCACTGGACCGGCCAGGTGCTGCCGCCGGAGCAGATTCCGGCGCTGGTGGAAGGCATCGCCGCCATCGGCGAGCTGGGCAACTGCGACGCCGTGCTGTCCGGCTACCTGGGCAGCGCCGCCCAGGGCCGCGCCATCCTCGAGGCGCTGGCGCGCATCCGCGAGGCCAACCCGCGGGCCATCTACCTGTGCGACCCGGTGATGGGCCACCCGGACAAGGGCTGCATCGTGGCGCCGGAGGTCGGCGAGTTCCTGCTCCAGGAGGCCGCCGCGGTGGCCGATTACCTGTGCCCCAACCAGCTGGAGCTGGACAGTTTCTGCCAGCGCAGCCCGCGCTCCCTGGAGGACTGCGTGGACATGGCCCGCAGCTTGCTGGCGCGCGGCCCGAAGGCGGTGCTGGTGAAGCACCTGAACTACCCGGGCAAGCCGTCGGACGCCTTCGAGATGCTGCTGGTCAGCGCCGAGGGCAGCTGGCACCTGCGCCGCCCGCTGCTGGCCTTCCCGCGCCAGCCGGTGGGCGTCGGCGACCTGACCTCCGGCCTGTTCCTGGCCCGCCTGCTGCTGGGCGAAGCGCCCTGCACGGCCTTCGAGTTCACCGCCGCGGCGGTGCACGAGGTGCTGCTGGAAACCCAGCACTGCGGCAGCTACGAGCTGGAACTGGTGCGCGCCCAGGACCGCATTGCGCACCCGCGGGTGCGGTTCGAGGCGAAGGCGATCTGAGGGTGCGTCAGCCGCTATCCTCCAGGCGGCGCCAGTAGCGACCGGCACCCGCCGCGGATTCAAGCCGACTGCGGCAGCCCATCCGGCTGCGGCGCCGGGGTGTCGTGCTGTTCGACGCGCTGGTACATGCCCTGGGCGATCTCGCGTTCGCCCATGATCACCAGGTTGGCGCCGTTCTGCTCCAGGTACTCCACCTCGGCGTCGAAGTGCGCGCGGGCGATGATGTCCAGCTCGGGGTTGGCCGCCCGTGCGCGGCTGGCGATCTGCCCGGCCTCGAAGCCGTTGGGGATGGCGATCAGCAGCCAGCGCGCCGTGGTGATGTTGGCCAGGGCCAGCACCTCCGGGTTGGCGGCGTTGCCGACCACCACGCTCAGGCCGCGCTCGCGCAGTTCGGCGGCTTTCTCGCGCTTGTCCTCGATCACCACCAGAGGCGTGCCGTCCTTCTGCAGGCGCGCGCTGACCAGTTCGCCGACGCGGCCGTGGCCGATGAGGATGGCGTGCTCGTGCTCGCGCACCGGCGGCGGCAGGTCTTCGTCCTGCGCCTGGGCTTCGCTGGGCTGGGCGGCTTCCTTGCGCGCCTGCAGGCGCTCGATGGCGATGAACAGCAGCGGGTTGACCAGGATCGACAGGATGGCGCCGGCCAGCACCAGGTCGCGGCCCTGCTCGGGCAGCAGCTCGAGGGTCACGCCCAGGCCGACCAGGATGAAGGAGAACTCGCCGATCTGCGCCAGGCTCGCGGCGATGGTCAGCGCGGTGCTGTTGGGGTGGCCGAACAAGCGCACGATGACGTAGGCGGCCACCGACTTGCCGAACACGATGACCAGGAAGGTGGCCAGCACCGGCAGCGGCTCGTGGATCAGGATCGCCGGGTTGAACAGCATGCCCACCGAGACGAAGAACAGCACGGCGAAGGCGTCGCGCAGGGGCAGCGAGTTTTCCGCCGCCTCGTGGCTGAGTTCGGATTCGTTGAGGATCATCCCGGCGAAGAAGGCGCCGAGGGCGAAGGACACGCCGAACACCACCGCCGAGCCGGTGGCGATGCCCAGGGCGATGGCCAGCACGGCGAGGGTGAACAGCTCGCGCGAGCCGGTCGCGGCGATCTTCTCCAGGGCCCAGGGCACCACGCGGCGGCCGCCGAGGATCATCACCGCGACGAAGGCCACCACCTTGCCCAGGGTCAGCAGGATCGGCAGCAGGATGCCGCCGCTGGCGCCGTCCTCGGCCTTGCCGCCGAGGGTGCCGGCCAGCGCCGGCAGCAGCACCAGGGTGAGGACCATGGCCAGGTCCTCGACGATCAGCCAGCCGATGGCGATGCGCCCGCGCTTGGTGTCGATCAACTGGCGCTGCTCCAGGGCGCGCAGCAGCACCACGGTACTGGCCACCGACAGCGCCAGGCCGAACACCAGGCCGCCGCCCAGCGGCCAGCCCATCATCCAGGCCAGGCCCATGCCGAGCAGGGTGGCCACGCCGATCTGCACCACCGCGCCGGGGATGGCGATGGCCTTCACCGAGAGCAGGTCCTTCAGCGAGAAATGCAGGCCGACGCCGAACATCAGCAGGATCACCCCCAGTTCGGCGATTTCCGTCGACAGCGCCTGGTCGGCGACGTAGCCGGGGGTGAAGGGCCCGGCCAGCACGCCGGCCAGCAGGTAGCCGACCAGCGGCGAGATGCGCAGGCGGTTGGCCAGGGCGCCGAGGATGAAGGCCAGCACGAAGCCGACGGCGAGGGTGGTCAGTAGCGGTGTGTGGTGCATGGTCTGGGCTCCGGGCACGCAGGGAGCCAGCGCCCCGGGCGGGCGGCGGCTCGAAGGTGGATCACGGGGGCAAACCCGCGGATTGGGCAAGTCTAGGCGCTGGCAAGGCTTTCGGCCTTGCCGACGCTCAAGGTTAACTCGTTGACGCGCCGGACTTTTTCAGTGGCACTTGAGAAATCTTGTCAAGAAATGTCGGCATCCTTGTCCCATTCTTCACGAATTGCCTGGTAACGCTGCTCCAGCTCCTGGCGCAGCTGACGGCGCTGCTGGGCCTGGGCGAAGCGCCGGCGCTCCTCCCGGGTGGCCGGCTGCAGCGGCGGCACGGAGGTGGGTTTGCGCTCGTCGTCCAGCGCCACCATGGTGAAGAAGCAGCTGTTGGTGTGGCGCACGGATTTCTCGCGGATGTTCTCGGTGACCACCTTCACGCCGATCTCCATGGAGGTGCGGCCGGTGTAGTTGACCGAGGCGAGGAAGGTCACCAGCTCGCCGACGTGGATCGGCTCGCGGAAGATCACCTGGTCGACCGACAGGGTCACCACGTAGTGGCCGGCGTAGCGGCTGGCGCAGGCGTAGGCGACCTCGTCGAGGTACTTGAGCAGGGTGCCGCCGTGGACGTTGCCGGAGAAGTTGGCCATGTCCGGGGTCATCAGGACGGTCATGCTGAGTTGGTGGTTGCCGGGTTCCATATCGCTCTCGCAGGGCGGGTGGGGGGACCAAGACTGGACGCACTGCGCCTGGCCTTGCGACACACTCTTTTCTATACCCCCCATTGGCCCCGGCGAACAGGGGCGCGCGCCAATCGCCGGGCGATTGGCGCGCGGCGCGGCTCAGCGGCCGGCGGAGAGGCCGAAGTCGATGGCCAGGTCGGCGCCGGTGATGGCCTCGGATTGCGGGCCGCAGAGGTACCAGACCAGGTCGGCGACTTCTTCCGGGCGGATGAAGCGCGCTTCCTTGCCCTGTGGATAATCCCGCAGCAGGGCGATCTTGTAGGCGGCCGGGTTGCCCTGGCCGTAGCGCTCGGCCTGGTAGTCGAGCATGGGCGTGGCGATGTCGGCCGGGGAGATGGCGTTGACGCGCACGCCATCGCTGGCCAGCTCCAGGGCCAGGGTGCGGGTGAGCATGGTCAGCGCCGCCTTGCTCGCGCAGTAGGCCCCGAGCCGCGGTAGGCCTGGCGCCCGGAGTCGCTGGAGATGTTCACGATGCAGCCGCGGTTCTCCTTGAGGTAGGGCGTGGCGGCCTGGCACATGTAGAACGCGGCCTTGAGGTTGACCCCCAGGACCAGGTCGAAGTCGTCCTCGTTGAAGCTTTCCACCGGGCCTTCGCGCCAGACGCCGGCGGCGTTGATCAGCGCGTCCAGGCGCCCGGTGCGGGCGAGGATGTCCGCCACCAGGCTCTGGCAGTTGTCCGCCCGGCGCAGGTCGGCCACGGCGCTGGCATCCAGCGGCACCTGGGCGTTGAGCGCATGCAGCCCGCTCTTGTCGACGTCGGTGGCGGCGATGCGCCAGTGGCTCTGGGCGAAGCGCTTGGCGATGGCCTTGCCGAGGCCGCCAGCGGCCCCGGTGATCAGAACAACGGGTGTGCTCATTGACTGAGTGATCTCCCTGCCTGATAGGGAAACGGCGCGCCGTCAGGCAGTGGCGGCACGCCGCAAGGAAGAGGGCCGCACGGGCGGCCCTCTGTCTCTACTGACCAAGAAAAGACCAGAATCTTCGCTTTGCCAGGGTAATTTTTTCGTAAATCCCGCTGGAGCTTTCGCAGGCGACTGATGGTCGCGGTTCAGGCGTGGTGCAGGTACCAGCGCCAGTCCTGTTCGCCGACTTCGCCCATGAACTGCCGGTACTCCTCCCACTTGATGGCCAGGAACACCTTGAGGAACTCCTCGCCCAGCGCCTCGCGGGCCCAGCCGGAGGCTTCCAGGGCGCGCAGCGCGGTGAGCCAGTCGGTGGGCAGGAACTCGCGGGCCTGCTCGTAGCCGTTGCCCTCGATGGCCGCGCCGGGGTCGAGCTGCTCGCGGATGCCCTTGTGGATACCGGCGAGAATCGCCGCGGCGGCCAGGTAGGGGTTGGCGTCGGCGCCGCAGATGCGGTGCTCGATGTGCCGGCTTTGCGCCGGCCCGCCGGGCACGCGGAAGGACACGGTACGGTTGTTCACCCCCAGCTCTTGGCCAGCGGCGCGTAGCTGTTGGCCTGGAAGCGGCGGAAGGAGTTGGCGTTGGGGCAGAAGATGGCCAGCGAGTCGAGCAGGGTGGCCATCATGCCGCCGATGGACTGGCGCAGCAGCGGCGTGCCCTGCGGGCCTTCAAGGTCGGAAAGCTCGCTGGCGTAGAGGTTGTTGCCCTCGGCATCGGCCAGGCTGACGTGCAGGTGCATGCCGGAGCCCGCGCGATCGCCGAACGGCTTGGCCATGAAGCAGGCCTGCAGCCCGTGCCTGTTGGCCACACCCTTGACCAGGCGCTTGTAGCGCACGCCTTCGTCGATGGCCTGGAGCACGTCGAAGCGGTGTTCCAGGGTCAGCTCGAGCTGGCCGGGGGCGTATTCGGAGATGGCGGTGCGCACCGGCAGGCCCTGGGCCTCGCAGGCGGCGTAGAGGTCGTCGAGGAAGGGCTGCACCTGTTCCAGCTCGTACACGCCATAGACCTGCGGCGCCTGCGGGCGTACGCCGTTCATCTGCACCGCCGGCTGCGGGCGGCCCTGGGCGTCGCGCTGCTTGTCCAGCAGGTAGAACTCCAGCTCCACCGCCATCACCGGGTGGAAGCCATCGGCCTTGAGCCGCTCGACCACCCGCACCAGCGCCTGGCGCGGGTCGGCCGGGGTGGCCGGCAGGCCCTGGGTGGGGTGCATGCTGACCTGCAGCTGGCCGGTGGGCGAGCTGCGCCAGGGTTGCAGGGTCAGGCTGCCGGGCAGCGGGTAGGTCCAGCAGTCGGCATCGGCCACTTCCCAGACCAGCCCGGTGCCCTCGACGTCCTCGCCCTGCACGGTGAGGGCGAGGATCGAGCTGGGCAGCGGCCGGCCGTTGTCGTAGATGGCCAGCAGCTCGTCGCGGTGCAGCAGCTTGCCGCGGGGGATGCCGTTGGCGTCGATGATGAACAGCTCGATGCTGCGCACCTCGGGGTGGGCGGCGAGGAAGGCTTCGGCTTCCTTTCGATCGGCGAATTGCATGGTGGTCCTCGGTTGGCGCGGCGCGCCGGGTGTTCTTTGTGTAGGAGCGAGCTTGCTCGCGAACCGTTCTCGCGGCGACGTTTCGGAAGAGCGTTCGCGAGCAAGCTCGCTCCTGCAGGGAGTGGTGTGGCGTTCAGGCCTCGCGAGCCCCGGGAATCGCCAGCAGCTCCGTGATGCCCGCATCCAGGGTGTCGATCAGGCGGTCGACGTCGGCCTCGGTGGTGTCCGGGCAGCACAGGGCCATGTTGTGGAACGGCGTGATCAGGATGCCGCGGTTGATCAGGTACAGGTGCAGGGCCATCTGCAGTTCGTCGTGGAAGGCGGCCTCGGCCTCGGCGCCGGTGCGCGGCGATACCGGGCAGAACTGGAATTCGCTGCGCGCGCCCAGTTCGGTCACCGACCATTTCAGGCCGTGCCTGGCGATCAGCCGGCGGAAGCCGTCGGCCAGGCGCCTGGCCAGCGGCAGCATGTGGTCGTAGGCGGCCTGGGTCATCACCTGTTCCAGGTTGGCGCGCATGCAGTGCATGGCCAGGGCGTTGGCCGAGAGGGTGGTGCCCATGCCGCTGTGGCCGTGGCCATGGCTGTCTTCCTGGGCCTTCTGCCGCGAGGCGAGCATCTTCTCGGCCATTTCCGCGCTGCAGCCGAAGATGCCGCAGGGCACGCCGCCGGCGATCGGCTTGCCGACCACGAAGAAGTCCGGGTCGAGGTTCCACAGCTTCGTGCAGCCGCCGATGCCGGTGGAGATGGTGTGGGTTTCGTCGATGACCAGCAGCGCGCCGTACTTGCGCGTCAGCTCCCGGCACTTCTGCAGGAAGCCCGGATCGGGCAGGACCATGCCGATGTTGGTCATCGCCGGCTCGCACAGCAGGGCGCAGACGTCGCCCCGGGCCAGCGCGGCTTCCAGAGCCTCGACGTCGTTGAAGGGGATGGAGCGGCTGTACTGGGTCAGGTCGTAGGCCTGGCCGACCAGCCCGGAACGCGGCACGGTCTGGCCGTCGCGGTAGCGCACCATGACGTCGTCGACGGTGCCGTGGTAGCAGCCGTCGAACACCAGCAGGGTCTTGCGCCCGGTGATGGCGCGGGCCCAGCGCAGCACGTAGCGGTTGGAGTCGGTGGCGGTGGCGGTGACCTGCCAGAACGGCAGGCCGAAGCGCGCGGCCAGCAGTTCGCCGCAGACCACGGCGTCCTCACCCGGGAGCATGGTGGTCAGGCCGTTGTTGGCCTGCTCGGCCAGCGCCCTGGCGACCGGGTCGGGGGAATGGCCGAACATGGTGCCGGTGTCGCCCAGGCAGAAGTCCACGTACTCGTGGCCGTCAACGTCGTAGAAGCGGGCGCCCTTGGCGCGCTCGACGAACAGCGGGCAGGGGGTGGACCAGTCGGCCATCCAGTGCATCGGCACGCCGGCGTACAGCGAGTTGCGCGCGCGCTCGGCCAGGGCCACGGATTTCGGGTTCTGCTCCAGGAAGCGTTGGCGTTCGCGGGCGGTGAATACATCCACGGCCTGTTGGGCGATTCCGCTGGCGGTCATCTTGCACACCTCGTTTGTTTTTTTGCACATCTTCCGTTTGTGATCACAAAAAAGTCAATACATGCTGGGTGACGCCTGTTAATCTTCGACGCAACAGTATTTGTGATCACAAAAATGTGCGGCCCTGGCAAGGGGCCCCGACGAGGACGATTCGAAATGACGCACGAATGCAGCCTGACCTTCGCCCAACTGCCGGCGCCCCCGGCCCGCGCGGAGTGACGCCATGGCCGAGAACCTCCAGCAACAGCTGTACCAGAACCTGCGCCAGGCCCTGCTCAGCGGGCGCTTCCAGCCCGGCGAGCGGTTGAAGATCCGCGACCTGGCCGACGAATGGGGCACCAGCCCGATGCCGGTGCGCGCCGCGCTGCAGCGGCTGGTCGCCGAGGGTGCCCTGGAGGGCGAGCCGCAGCGCTCGCTGCGGGTGCCGCTGATGACCCGCGAGCGCTTCCTGCAGATACTGCAGATTCGCCAGTCACTGGAGGGGCTCGCCGTCGAGGATGGGGTACCGCGCCTGCAGGGGGCGGACATCGAGGTCCTGGAGGACTGCACCCGGGCCATGGCGCAGGCCGTGCAGCGGCGCGACGTCCAGGCCTACCTGGAGCACAACAGCCGCTTCCACCTGACGCTCTACCACGCCTGCGGCAACCCCACGCTGCTGCGCATGATCGAGGCGCTCTGGCTGCAGGTCGGGCCCTTCTTCAACCGGCTGTTCACCGGCGCCGACCTGTCGCTGCGCCTGAACGACTTCCACGAACACGCCCTGGACGCGATCTGGCGGGGCGATGCCCGCGCCGCGCGGGCGGCCATCGAACAGGACCTGGCCTACTTCGGCCAGTACCTGCTGAATCTGCTGGCGCTGGAGTCGGGAGTGAGCGTGACGCGCTGAGGGCGCGTCACTCGGTCTTGATGTAGCGGACGTTTTCCTTGCGGATGAGGATGGTCTGCCCGTCTAGTTGTTCGAATTCATAGTAGTCGTGGTACTTGTCGAAATCGGCGTGGTCCTTGACCAGGACCTCGCTGCCGTCGTTCAGCGTCACCACGGCCTTGTCGGCACAGCCGGCCAGGCCGAGCAGCAGCGCGCTGAGGAGTAGGTATTTCAGCTTCATAGAGTCTCCAAGGGACATCGTGGACCGGCCTTGGCAGAAGGTTTGGGTACACGCTCGGTAGCCACTGTGACAACCGCTCCGCTTGGAAATTCAGTGGTCCGGGCTCAGGTGTCCAACCATACGTCGCGTGCCCAGGTCCACACCGAGTCCCAGGTTTCTTCGGTCAGTTCGCCGTCCGCCCAGAGCACCACCTCGCCGTCCTGGGCCACCGCATAGTAGTCGTCACCATCGGCGCAGAGCGGTATCAGCTCGCGCGGCAGGCCCATCGCCCAGGCCACCGCGGCCACCTCCGGCAGGTAGGTGTGGGAGTGCGGGTCGGTTACCGTGACCGGCTCCAGGCGGCCGTAGATGACGTCGCTGACCTTGAGGAGGAACTCGCGGAATTCCGACGGAAGGCCGATCAGCAGCTCTTCCTCGATCTCCACCAGCAGTTCCTCGTCCGGCAGCTCCAGGGGGACAGGGACGGGCTCGTTGAGTTCACGCAATTGGTCGATGACATCTTCCACGGCAGGGGCCTCTCGATTGACTGGCGCGCTTTATACAGTAGTAGCCGGCCCTGGGCGCAAGTTCACGTTGGGGGTGTCTGGCGGACGAGTGGAAGGGGTTGGGTTGGGAGGAGGCCGGTGGCCGTGGGGGCGGGGGTGGTTCCGTACCCTCACCCCAGCCCTCTCCCTGGGGGAGAGGGGTGTTCCGGTGCGCTCGGAGGTTTCGCTGGAAACCCGTAGGGCGCATAACGCCTACGGCGTTATCCGCCAAATCGCGGACAAAGTCCGTTCCCACGGTTCCAGGACGCACGGTCGTAGGAGCGGGCCCTGCCCGCGAATCGCGCGCAGGGCGCGCTCCTACAGGTGGGACAGCGGTGGGGGCGTAGGGGCGGACTTCGTCCGCGATTGGACTCACCGGCCGCGCCGGACACCCTGGCACGGATGGCTGTCTCGCTCCCACAGGGCCAGTGCATACCGGCCAGGAACGAAAACGCCGTTTCCCGGAAGGGAAACGGCGTTCTGTCTTGCTTAAGCGGACAGCGCTACGGCAGAAGCTATCAGCCGTTCTGGCGGATACCTGCCAGCAGCCAGGGCTGGTCCTGGCCCTGGGCGCGCTCCATGCGCCAGCTTTCGCTGAAGGTTTCGCCCTGGTCGAAGCGCGAGGTCTTGGACAGGCCACTGAAGGTCAGGGTGGCGATGGTCTTGTCGGCCTGGTCGTCGACGCCTTCCAGCTGCACCTGCAGGTTGTCGATGTAGGTGGACTGGTAGCCGTCGCCCAGTTCGGCGCGTTCCTGCTTCAGCCACTGCAGCATCTGCGGGGTGACGAACTCGGCGATCTTGTCCATCTCGTTGGCGTCCCAGTGCTGCTGCAGGGACAGGAAGTGCTCGCGGGCGGCACCGACGAAGCGCTGCTCGTCGAACCAGCTCGGTGCGTTGATCACCGGGGCGGCGGCGGCCGCACGGGCGGTGGCGCCGAACGGCGACGGCTGGGCGGCCGGCATCTCGCGTTGCAGCGGGGCGTGCCCGGCCATGGCCGGCTGCGCCTGCTGGCGGCGACGGGCGGCGATGAAGCGGAAGACGACGAAGGCGATCAGGGCGATGATCAGGATGTCGAGGAACTGCATGCCCTGGAAGCCGTCGCCCATGAACATGGAGGCCAGCAGGCCGCCGGCGGCGATGCCGGCCAGCGGGCCGAGCCAGCGCGACGCACCGCCGGCCGCGGCGGCGCCTGCGGCCGCACCGGCTGCGGGGGCGGCGGCGTTGGGGGTGTTCGGGGCGGTGTTCGGCTGCGCCTGGCGGGTCTGGTGGCTGGGCGCCGAGCCCATGCTCTTGCCGCCGCCGAACCGTTTGGCGGCATTGACGTCGAGGCTGAGCGTCACGGCGACACAGAAGGCCATGGCAAGGCTGAGAAAGCGCTTCATCGGGGTCATTCTCTTGGTTGGAATACGACGCGCGCCATGTTGCCGAGCCTGGCCGCCAGCGGCCAGCCGGATTTTGTTTCCGGCTATTGCCCCTGCGTCATCCGGGCGCAGCGGGCGGCGCCAGCGGGAACGTCTGTTACCGGGTTTTTCAGCGGCCTCGAAGACGCTGGCCGTTTGATAGTCTGGCGGCCTAGCGGGGCCGCTGGTCGCGCGATCCCCCACTGTCTCATCGCGCGAGGACCGCCGCCATGCACGCCATCGACTTCATCCAGGACCTCGCGGTGATCATGCTGATCGCCGGCTTCGTCACCATCCTCTGCCACCGCTTCAAGCAGCCGGTGGTGCTCGGCTACATCATCGCCGGGGTGATCATCGGCCCGCACACGCCGCCCTTCGCCCTGGTCCACGACGAGCAGACCATCAAGACCCTCGCCGAACTGGGAGTGATCTTCCTGATGTTCTGCCTGGGCCTGGAGTTCAGCTTGCGCAAGCTGTTCCAGGTCGGCGCCACGGCCTTCATCGCCGCCTTCCTGGAGATCACCCTGATGATCTGGGCCGGCTTCGAGATCGGCCGGCTGTTCGACTGGAACACCATGGACTCGCTGTTCCTCGGCGCCATCCTGGCGATGTCCTCGACCACCATCATCATCAAGGTGCTGGGCGACCTGAAGCTGAAGAACGAGCGCTTCGCCCAGCTGATCTTCGGCGTGCTGATCATCGAGGACATCCTCGGCATCGGCATCATCGCGCTGTTCTCCGGCATCGCCGTGAGCGGCACGGTGGAGGCCGACCAGGTGGCCTCCACGGTGGGCAAGCTGAGCCTGTTCATGGTGGTGGCGCTGGTCGTCGGCATCCTGCTGGTGCCGCGCCTGCTGGCCTACGTGGCGAAGTTCGAGAGCAACGAGATGCTGCTGGTGACGGTGCTCGGCCTGTGCTTCGGCTTCTGCCTGCTGGTGATCAAGCTGGAATACAGCGTGGTGCTGGGCGCCTTCCTGATCGGCGCGATCATGGCCGAGTCGCGCCAGCTGCTGCAGATCGAGCGGCTGATGGAGCCGGTGCGCGACATGTTCAGCGCCATCTTCTTCGTCGCCATCGGCCTGACCATCGACCCGCGGGTGCTGGTGGACTACGCCGCGCCCATCCTGGTCATCACCCTGGTGGTGGTGCTCGGCAAGCTGGTGTCCTGCGGCACCGGCGCCTTCATCGCCGGCAACGACGGGCGCACCTCGATGCGCGTGGGCATGGGCCTGTCGCAGATCGGCGAGTTCTCCTTCATCATCGCCGCCCTGGGCATGAGCCTGGGGGTGACCAGCGACTTCCTCTACCCGGTGGTGGTCGGGGTGTCGGCCATCACCACGCTGCTGACGCCCTACCTGATCCGCTCCGCCGACCCCCTGGCGCTGTACCTGGGGCGCACCCTGCCTTCGCCCATGGTGCGGGTGTTCGGCCTGTACGGCGAATGGCTGCGCAGCATCCGTCCGCGCGGCGACAAGGCGGTGCTGGCCGGGATGATCCGGCGCATCCTGCTGCAGGTTGGGGTGAACCTGGTGCTGGTGATCGCCATCTTCTTCGGCCTGGCGTTCTTCGCCGGGCGGATCGCCGAGTGGCTGGCCAACTGGGTCGAGCACGAGGCGCTGCACAAGGCGCTGATCTGGGGCGCCGCGCTGTTGCTGTCGCTGCCCTTCCTGATCGCCGCCTACCGCAAGCTCAAGGCCCTGGCCATGCTGCTGGCGGAGATGGGCGTGAAGGCCGAGAGCGCCGGGCGCCACACCGCGCGGGTGCGCCGGGTGATCGCCGAGATGATCCCGCTGCTGTCCCTGGGCGGCATGATGCTGCTGCTGGCGGCGCTCAGCTCGAGCATCCTGCCGCCGGGCGAGCTGCTGGTGGTGGTGGGCCTGGTGGCCGCGCTGGCGCTGGCGGTGGGCTGGCGCTGGTTCATCCGCCTGCACTCGCGGATGCAGATCGCCCTGCTGGAAACCCTGGAGCAGGGCAAGGGCGGGCATTGAGCCCGCCCGGTGGGGGCGGTGGATTGTCAGCGACCGGCTTCGGCGTCGGTTTCGTAGCCTAGCCGGTCCAGGTCCGTTGCCTGCGGCTTGCCAGGGTTGATCTTCACCTCGCCGCGCAGCAGCTTCAGGGGCGTTGTCACCAGGGCGCGCCTGAGAGCACGCAACGCCTCGGTGAGGCGCCAGGAGTTGCTCATGTAGATGCGCTGCAACTCCAGTTGCACGCTTTCTTTCTGCGACTGGGCGATTTTCAGCTGATCCTCCAGCCGCCAGCATTCGTGTTGCAGGAGCTGCCGGTGATGGGCCTCTTCGCGGCGGGCCTGTATGAGATCCTTGCGCAGTTCCTTCGCGTAGTACTCCCGCCATGCGTCCAGCGACACCGGGCGGGAGATTCCGTCGGTGTTCTCGAGCAGGTTGAAGTGATCGTTGCTGATCATGAGCAGGTGCGTCTCGAGCCGGTCCCGGTCGCTGTAGATTCGATCCAGGTCCTGGCGAATCGGCAGCAGCTCCTCGTAGCGGCTCTCCAGTTCCCGCAGCTGCCCGTCGTCGATTTCATCCGCGCAGCAGGCATCGGCCTGGCGCTTCAGGAGCCGAAACAGGTCTCTGGTCAGCGCCAACGCCTGGCGCGGGTCTTCGAGTTGCTCATCGTGGCTGTGGTTGTGGCGCAGGGCCGGCGCCAGGAAGTCGGTGGCATAAGCGCGCACGTCTGCCGCCGCCCGGTCAGGCTGAGGTAGTTCGAAGGCTTTCGCGATTCGCTCGAGTTCGTTGAGCGGCTCTTCGAACAGCAAGTCGAAATCCACGAAGACACGGGGCTTGCCCTGGGTATGCCGCAAGGCGGCCAGCATGTAATGGCACCACAGCAACTGGGCCTTCAGCGGGTGGAGCCTGTCACGCTTGAACAGCGAGCCGGCAACGCTCAGCGGGTTGCGCACGCAGATCAGGTAGCGATGATCGATGGCGAGGCTGTCGAATACCGATTCCCACAAGGGCTGCAGCAGGCTGACCCGGGGATCCTTGAAGGCGAAGGGGCGGCGTTCGGGCAGCTTTTCCGCCAGCAGGCGCTGCGCTGCGGACCTGTGTTCGGCCCCCAGCCTGTCCAGTTGCAGGGGCTCGAGCCTGTCCCAGTCGTTGTCCAGGACTTCGCTGATGAGCTGCTGGTTGAAGTTGTGGATATCCAGGTCTTCGAAGAAGCCGCGCTCGTTGTTGCCCTTCGCTGCCGGCATCAGGTTGTTGCCCAGCTCCACGCCGAGCAGTTCCAATCCCTTGGTAATCGCACTGGTGCCGCTACGGTGCATACCGAGAACGACCAGGACTTTTCTTGTTGTTGTCATTATCAATGTGCCCCCTTGATCGGCCGCTCCGCGTTACGCCGGATCGGCCTTGGCCATCAATGCCTCTCGCTGGGCCTTGCGTTGTTCACGTACCACTTCCTTGATCACCCGGTCGTAATGCCCGAGCACCTCGTCGGTCGCGCCGCAGTCGATCGATTTGCCTTTCTCGATCCATAGCACCCGGTCGCACAGCTTGCTCACCGCGTCGAGGCTGTGGGAGACCAGGACCACCGTCTTGTTCGAGCGGATCTTCTCCTGCATCGCCTGCTGCGAACGATCCTTGAAGGTCTGGTCGCCGACCCCGAGCACCTCGTCGATCAGCAGGATGTCCGGGTCCGCGTGCATGGCCACGGAAAAGCCCAGGCGGGCGCGCATGCCGGTGGAATAGCTGGCCACCGGCTGTTCGAAGAAGTTCTCCAGGCCGCTGAATTCGCGGATTTCATCGAGGCGAGTACGGACCTGCCGGGCGGACAGGCCTAGCAACAGGCCGCCGATGATGGCGTTGTCGCGCCCGGACAGGTCGGTCTTGAAGCCCACGTTCAGGGCCAGCAGGCTGGCCACCAGGCGCTTGTGGCGCTGGATGCGGCCGTGGTTGGGCTCGACTATGCCGGCGATGACCCGCAGCAGGGTGCTCTTGCCGGCGCCATTGCCGCCGATCAGGCCCAGGGTCTCGCCCTCGTGGAGTTCGAAGGACACGTCCTGGAGCGCCCAGAATTTTTCGTAACGCAGCACGCCGGTGCGCTGGCGATAGCAGAGGCTTATGCGATCGGCGGTGAGGATGACATCGTTCTTCACTACTGGCCTCACAGCATCAGCTTGGCGTATTTACGGTCATAGTAGTGCAGCAAGCCGCACGCGACCGCGAAGATCGGCAACGAAACCAGTATCACGTAGGCCAGGCTGGCCCAGGATGGCCAGGCGTTGTGCAGGAGCATGTCCCGGTACGCGGTGATCACCGGCGCCATCGGGTTGAGGTTGAAGAACAGCTTCATCTTCTCGGGCAGGTGGTCGACGCTGAAGAACACGCCAGAGAGGAACATCATCAGCATCAGCACATTATCCACAACCTGCTTTAAGTCGGGTGCGAGGGGCAGGATGGCGGCGAGCAGGAAGCCGATTGAGACGATAAGAAACAACTGCACCAGCATCACCGGTAACAGTCCCAGCCAGTGCACGCTCGGCACATGGCCGCTGGCGAGCAGGGCGACGATCAGCAGGCCGAGGATGATCAGGAACTTGAAGGTGTTGCTGAGGATGGGGATCAGCGCGAACACGTACTTGGGCACGTAGATCTGCTGGATGATCCCGGCATTCGCCGAGAGGGCGTTGCTGGCCAGTCGGACTGAGCCGTCGAACCATTTCCAGACCACCATGCCCGACAGTAGCATCGGGACGTAGCCGGGGGTGTTCTGGCGCAGGGCGAGGCCGAAGACGATGTAGAAAGCCCCCATGTACATCACCGGTTCGATGATCCACCAGAGGAACCCCAGGAAGCGCCGGGCCACCTCGGTACGCAGATCGGTGTAGACGCCGTAGAGGACGATATCCCTGTACTTCATTTCTTTTTTATTGGATTGAAATGGGGTATCCATTTAACCACAATGCGGTTCCAGAAAAGCCTCGCGATTTTCGTGCGATCCCTGCCGAATTAACAAAAAACCAACAAAAAGAGCTCAGGATGCGGTTCATTCAAGCCTTGTTCAAATCAAAGGGTGAAACGGCCCCGCAGCTGCCCGCCACTACCCTGATGGTGGTCGGAATGCATCGTAGCGGCACCAGTTTCCTGACCGGTTCGCTGCAGCAGGCCGGCCTCGAGCTGGGCAAGCACAGCACCTGGAACCCGCACAACCTCAAGGGCAACCGCGAGAACCTCGACATCGTCGGCTTCCACGATCGCGTCCTGGCGGCTCGTGGCTTCGCCTGGGATAACCCGCCCGACGTGCCGATCCGCTGGAGTGATGCCGAGTTCGCCGAAGCCCGGGCGCTGATCGACGATTACCGCGAGGTGCCGCGCTGGGGGTTCAAGGACCCGCGGGCGGTCCTGGTGATCGAGGGCTGGCAGCAGCTGCTGCCTTCCCTGGGCTATGTTGGCATCTTCCGCCACCCGCAGGCCGTGGCGCAGTCCCTGGATGCCCGCGGCGGCATGCCGCGCGAGCGCGCCTTCGCCATCTGGGCGGCCTACAACCAGCGTCTGCTGGACCTGCACCGGCAGGCCGCCTTCCCGGTGCTGTGCTTCGACGAGGACGAAGCGGTGCTGCACCGCAAGCTCAACGGGGTGCTTGATGAGCTGGCACTGCAGCGCTTGCCCGAGGAGCGGTTCTTCAGCGCCGAACTGCGCCATCATGTGACGCAGCAGGCCGAAGCCTTGCCCGCGCAGATCGACAAGATCTACCGGCAACTTCAGGCCATCGCCCGCTGAGGCCGGAGTTCCCATGCTGTCATTGCTGCGCAGACCCAAGCTGTCGATCGTCCTGATCGTCTACAAGATGCCCGACCAGGCCGAACGGACCCTGCATTCGCTGAGCGTGCGCTATCAGCGCGGCGTTCGCGAGAGCGACTACGAAGTCATAGTGGTGGAGAACCACTCGGACCGCCTGCTAGGGGCCACACGGGCCCTGGCGCAGGGCGGCAACGTCCGCTACTACCACCGCCAGGAGACCGAACGCACGCCTGTGCATGCGATCAACTTCGGTGCCTCGGTGGCCCGCGGCAGCCACATGGCGATCATGATCGACGGCGCGCGCATGGTGACCCCAGGAGTGATCAAGGGCGCTCTCGATGCCTTCCGCCTGGAGCCCCATGCGGCAGTCTCCGCTCCTGGCTACCACATCGGCCACAAGCTGCAGCAGGTGGCGGTGAACGAGGGCTACAACGAGGAGGTCGAGGCGGGCCTGCTGCGGCAGATCAACTGGCCGGAGAACGGCTATCGGCTGTTCGACATCGCCGTACTCAGCGGTTCATGCCGGGGCGGCTTCTTCCAGGCCAACTACGAGAGCAACTTCATCGCCATGTCGCGGCGCAAGTGGCGCCAGCTCGGCGGGGTGAACCCGCGCTACAACGACTTCGGCGGCGGCAACGCCAACCTCGACCTGTACAAGCGCCTCCTCGAGATGCCAGATACGCCTTTCTACCTGCTCTACAGCGAAGGCTCCTTCCACCAGTTCCACGGCGGCGTGACCACCGGCACCCTGAGGGAAGAGCGCGAGCGGGTCTACAAGCAACTAGACGACCAGGACCGCGAGATTCGCGGCGACGACCGTTCGCCGCCGAGCGTGCGGCCGATCCTGCTGGGTTCGCCGCACCCGCACGTGCTGCGTTTCCTCGAACATTCGCTGACCCAGGTACGGCCGCAATGAGCGAGCAACGCCAGCCCCTGCTATCGATCATCGTCATCGCCTACGACATGCAGCGCCAGGCGCTGAACACCTTGCGCAGCCTGGCCAGCGACTACCAGCAGGATGCCGATGCCGCCGACTACGAAGTGATAGTGGTGGAGAACCGCTCCGCGCGCACCCTGGATGCCCAGGCCATCGCGGAGTTGCCGGGCGACTTCCGCTACTTCCTGCGGGACGAGCCGGGGGTATCGCCGGCGGCGGCGATCAATTTCGCCTTCGCCCAGGCCCGGGGGCGCTATATCGGGCTGCTGATCGACGGGGCACGCATGGTCACCCCGGGGGTGATCAAGCATGCCCTGATGGCCTTCCGCATGAGCGAGCAGGCGCTGGTGGCGGTGCCGGGCTTCCACCTGGGCGAGCACGACCAGCAGTTCCACCTGACCAACGGCTATTCGGAAGCCAGCGAGATAAACCTGCTGCAGTCGGTGGACTGGCCGCGCAACGGCTATGGCCTGTTCGACATCGCCTGCTGGAGCCCCGGCAACGCGCGTGGGGCCTTGCAGCCGTTCATGGAGTGCAACTGCCTGTTCGCGAGCGCCGAATGCTTCCGCGAGATCGGCCAGGCCGACGAGCGCTTCCAGTGCCCCGGCGGCGGCATGCTGAACCTGGACATCTACCGGCGCCTGGCGATGCTTCCCGCTACCCAGCTGGTGGTGCTGGCCGGGGAGGGTTCCTTCCATCAGTTGCATGGTGGAGTGACCACCTCCGAATCCGGCCGCCGCGAACAGATCCTCCAGCGCCAGCAGGAGGAGTACCTGGCGATTCGTGGCCAGCCCTACCATTCCCCGACCCTGGAACCCTTGCTGCTGGGGCAGTTCAAGTGGCCGGCGACGCGCTTCCTGGAGCTGTCCGCCGAATGGGCGCAGAAGCGCTTCCAGCGCTTCGCCAACGATGGGCGCGATCCCTTCGCCGACGAGCAGATCAAGCGCGAATCGCTGCAGGCCCGGGGCCATGTCGCAGACCATTGAGGGGCTGCGCCGGCCTGCGCACTACCTGCCGGAACTGGAGTCGCTACGCGGTTGGGCGGTCCTGCTGGTCATCGGCTTCCACTATTTCGGCATCCTTTTCGGCGACCGTGGCGATCACGGCCTGGGCGCTGCGGCGCCGGCGTGGATGAAGATAATCGCCGCCGGCAATACCGGTGTCACGCTGTTCTTCGTGCTCAGCGGCTTCCTGCTCAGCCTGCCGTTCCTGGAAGCGCTGCGGCAGCGCCGGGACATCGACATCCGGCGTTTCTACTGGGCGCGCGCCTTGCGTATCCTGCCGCTGTACTACTTGGCTATCCTGGTCGCCTGGCTCTTCACTGGTAGCGCGGATGCCCTGAAGGCGCTGTTCTTCATCCCGGTCGGCTTCGGCCTGTTTCCCTTCAGCGTGCCCTGGTGGTCGCTGTGCACCGAGATCCAGTTCTATCTGCTGCTGCCCTGGACCATGCTGCTGCTGCGCTGGCGGCTGGGTCGCTGGGTGGTGGCTCTGGCCTTGCTGGCCTGGGCCGCGGCGCACCTGTATCTGCTCAGCGATCGGCAGTGGCTGGCGGCTCCCGGGCACTGGAGCATCGCTGACTCGTTGTTCGGCCGAGGGGGCGCCTTCCTCGCGGGGGCGTTCTTCGCCTGGCTGTACAACAGCGGATGGTCGGTGCGATGGTTCGGGCGCCGCGGCGTGGCCGGGCTCGTCGGCAGCGTGGCGCTGGCAGCATTGCTGGCGTTGCTGGCCTGGTACGGTGAAGTCGGGCAGCGCCCGGCCGTGGACCGCCTGCCCATGTATCACAACCTGGAGGCCCTGCTCTGGGGCTGCCTGCTGCTGTGCAGCCTGCATCTGCGCGGCGGCGTCAGGTCGCTGTTGCTCAACCCGTTGCTGGAGCATATCGGCAAGATCTCCTACTCCCTCTACCTGGTGCATGTCCCCGTGCAGTTCTACCTGCTGTACTGGGTACGCCTGGCCACCCAGCAAATGGCCACGCCCTTGCAGCCACTGCACTGGCTGGCCCTGGTGGGGAGCCTGCCGCTCATCTGGCTGCTGTCCTTCGCCTGCTACCGCTGCATCGAGCGGCCATTCCTCAACCTGAAGGCCCGCCTGCCGGTCTTCGCCAGCAAGCCGGTGGCGATGGAGGGCGCAACGGATGCGCGCTGATGCAGCCGCCATGCTGCCGGATAATCGCGAGCGGGCCCTGCCTCTGCTGGGCGTTTCTTGCCTGCTGGCGGGAACTGCTGCCTTGGCGTTCCTGCTGTCATTGGCCTATTTCGCCTGGGTGCACTATTCGCCCATCCCCTACCTGGACTCCTGGACCGGCTACATAGGCTTCTACCTGGACTCGGAGTCCTTCCAGGCCTGGTGGCGCCAGCATAACGAGCACCGGATTCTTCTTTCCAAGCTGTTCTTCTGGCTGGACCTGCGTTACTTCGCCGGCCGCGCCGTCATTCTGGTTGTGCTGAATTTCCTGCTGCTGGGGCTGGCCTGGGCGACGCTGGTGGCCTTTTCGCGCCGGCTGTTCCCCGGATACTCGGTGCAGGGACGCTGGTTGCTGTACTGCACCTTGGCGTTGATGTGCTTCTCATGGCTGCAGCACGATAACGCCGCATCACCTTTCCAGAACCAGTTCATCGCTGCCTTCGCACTGCCGTTGCTGGCGCTTTACTGGCTGGCGCGCGCCGAGCAGGGCTGGAGGGCTTTCTGGGGGGCTCTCGCCCTGGGCGTCCTGGCTACCTTCAGCATGATCAGCGGGTTGTTCTGCCTGCCGGTGATGGCCGTCTTCAGCCTGTTGCGCTGGGGGCCCGGCCGGCGCTTCGCCATCTGTCTGCTCACCGCTGTATTGGTGTGGGGGCTGTATTTCTCCGACTACGTGAAAGGGCCTGCCACCGATCTGGGCCTGCGGATCCTGGTCGAGCATACGCTGCCCTTCGTCAACTACATGGCTTGTTACCTCGGTGGGGCCCCGGCAGTGGCTGTGGACGGCAAGGTGCCCCTCGCAATGACGATGGGCTACCTGGGCCTGGCGCTGTTTGCGGCCTTGCTGGTGAATTGCCTGCGCAGCCGCCGCGACCCCTTCTGCCTGGCACTGCTGGGCTTCGTCGGTTACGTGGTGATCAGCGCCGGCTTGACCAGCCTGGGGCGTAGCTTCATGGGTTACGACACGGCCCTGGTCAGCCGCTATACCACCCCGGCGTTGCTCATGTGGGCGGCATTGCTGCTGTTGTCGCTGCGCTTGTTGCCGGATGCCTGGCGCTTGTCGCGCTGGGTACCGGCACTGGCTTTTCTCGCGGTGTTCCTGGTGCTGCTAGCGGGTCAGTTCAATACGCTGCGTATCGACTACTGGGCAGTGCCCGACAAGGCCCGGCAGGCCGCACTGTTGTCTTATCAGTTGGGCGAAAGCGAGAAGCCCTTGGGCCAGCTCGGCGCCGGTGAGGCGCGGGAACAATTCCAGCGTGCCCGTGCCGCCAGGATTTCCATTTTCGACGATCCGCATTCGGATCTTTCTGCTCTGGCGGCGTTGCTCGGACGCGATATCGGGCAACTGCCAGGCCGGCCCTGCGAGGTGCGGGACGCGCGCGCAGAGGCGTGGAGCAGCGCCAGCGGCGGGATCCTGCGGGTCAGCGGCACGCTGCCCGAGGCGCAGGCGCGCCGCTTCGATTACCTGGCGCTGGGCGACGACAGCGGGCGCGTGGTTGGGTTGGGCGTGATAGACAACCTGCCCTGGCTGACCCTCGAGCGGCGTCCGCCGAGCCTGTTCCAGGCGTTTCTCGTCGGGGCCGGCGAATTCGCTTCGGCCAAGTGCCTTGAGACCTTCTGACTCCAAGACGGCCCGTCGGCCGGAGGACCCTGCTTTGATCGGCAGTCTGTACAACAAGAAAACGGATGACACGGTGCAATCTGCGAACAGAGTGACTTCCCGCGTGTTCCATTGGCTGGCGGTCCTGGCCGCGCTGTGGTTCCTCGCCTCGACAGTCTACGGCGCCTGGCTGAACTATTCGCCGGTGCCCCTCAGCGACAGCTGGGAAGGCATCGTCAACTTCTACCTGAGGTCGCTCACCGATCCCTGGGCCTGGTGGCACCAGCATTACGACCACAGAATCTTCTTCTCGAAGATCTTCTTCTGGCTGGACATGCACTACTTCGGCGGCCGCAATCTGCTGCTCATTCCGCTGAACATAGCGCTGATGCTGGCGATATGCTGGACGCTGTACCGCTATGCCCTGCGCATCCTCGGCACGGCCAGCCCGGACGTTCGGATGCTGCTGCTGGCCTGCCTGAGCATGACCAGCCTGGCGTGGATGCAGTGGCAGAACATCACCTGGGAGTTCCAGAGCCAGTTCTACCTGGTCTACCTGTTCCCTCTGTTGTGCTTCTACGCCCATGGGCGCAGCGTCGAGCATGGCGGCAACGCCGGCTGGGCGCTGGCCAGCCTGGTCCTGGGGTTCTGCAGCGCCTTCTCGATGGCCAATGGCATCTTCGCCCTGCCGATCCTGGTCCTGCTCACCGCCATCACCACGCGCTCCTGGCGCCGTACGGCGCTGGTCGTTGTAGTCGCGGCCCTGGCGATCGGGCTGTTTTTCTTCGGCTACGAGGAAACGCCCGGACGCAAGTTCGGCCCCAGCCTGCTGGTTAATCATCCGTTCAAGGTCATCGCCTATGCGCTGGCCTACCTGGGCAATCCCTTCTACTGGGTCTTCGGCAACATCCAGGTGGCCGTCGCCGCCGGGCTCGGCGCGGTGCTGCTGAGCCTCTACCTGCTGGTGTCGCCGTTGCGACGTTCGCCGTTCGCCCTGGGGCTGCTGGCCTACGTGCTGTTCATCTTCTGTACCGCGGGCGCCACTGCCTTCGGCCGTTCGCTGTTCAACATCGAACTGGCGGCCTCCAGCCGCTACACCACGCCGGCGCTGAGCATGTGGAGCGCCTTGCTGATCCTGGTGGTGGCGCGTTGGCAACTGCGTTTCAAGGCACAGGCCGCGGCCCGGGTGCTGTTCCTGCTGGTTGCCGCGCTGTTGACCGGGCAACAGCAGCGCGCCCTGTACTTCCACGATCCGGATCCGATTTCCCTGGCTCCTCACGCCAAGGCCGTGCTGGCCCTGGGGCTGCAGATGGGGATCGATGACCCGCAGGCGCCGGCGCGGCTGTTCCCGTTCGCCAGCGCCGACGAAATGCGTCGCTACTTCGGCAATGCGCGCCAGGCCGGGGTCTCCATCTTCAGCGCGGCCTCCGCCTTCCCGGCCAACAGCATCGGCCAGCCCATCGCAGGGCTTCAGGCCACGCCCTGCCCGGTGGAGCAACTGGACGCCAGGCAGGTAGACGCCGCTCACCAGGCCTCGCAGGTCCAGGGCAAGCTGGGAAGCGCCGGTGGCAAGCATTACCGCTATGTATTCTTCGTGGATGGCGAGCAGAAGGTGACCGGGGTGGCGCTGCTGGGCCGAACGGTACTCGACACTTACTCGCTAACAGCGGGCCGCAAGCTGTTCGATGGCTACGTGTTCGGTGAGCCTCGTGTGCAGACCTATTGCCGCTGATGTTTCCCTGCCTGCGGCAGGTACGGGGCGCTGGATTGCCGGCCTTGGGCCGGCGCGGGTTCTGCGCCGATGAATATCACTGATCGCCACACAGCTCCGCGCCCGGCCCACATGCCGGGCCTGGACGGGTTGCGTGGTTGCGCCGTGCTGACGGTGATGGTGTTCCACGCCTGGCCCGCCGCCCTGACCGGCGGCATGATCGGGGTGGACCTGTTCTTCGTGCTGAGCGGTTTCCTGATCAGCCTGCTGCTGGTCGAGGAGTACCGCGACAGCGGCGGCATCAGCCTGCGCCGCTTCTACCTGCGCCGCTGCCTGCGCCTATTGCCGGCGTTCAGCCTGTTGCTGCTGGTGTTCCTCGGCTACTGCCTGTGGAATTTCGACGGCAAGGTGCTCGAACGCTACCTGCAAAGCGTGGCGCTGGCGGCCAGCTACACCAGCAACTGGGCGCGGGCCTTTTCGCTGAATCCGGTGGAAGGGCTGGGGCATACCTGGTCGCTGGCGATGGAGGAGCAGTTCTACCTGTTCTGGCCGCTGCTTCTGCTGGGGCTGCTGCGCTACCTCGGCGGTGCGCGCCGGCTGGTGCTGGTGGCCCTGGGCCTGGCGCTGGCGTCCTGGGGCTGGCGTGTGCTGCTGGCCTGGCAGGGCGCGGAGGCGGATCGCTTGTACAACGGCCTGGACACCCGCCTGGATGCGCTGATGGTCGGTTGTGCCCTGGGCCTGGCCGAGAGCTTCGGGCTGCTGCAGGCGCTACGCCGGCCCTGGGCCGGGCGCCTGCTCGGCGTGCTGGCGGTAGTGGCGGTGCTGTACCTGGCGGGGGTCGCCAGCCGGGCGCATTACTGGGTGGACATGCGCCTGTACTACTGGATGCTGGCTGGGGTCGAGCTCAGCGCGGCGTGCCTGGTGCTCAACGTGCTCTGCAACCGCGGCGGCTGGGTCGAGCGCCTGCTCAGCCTGCCTGGCCTGACCTGGCTGGGGCGGATTTCCTACGGGCTCTACCTGTGGCATTTCCCGATCTACGTGTTCATGCGCGACGGCGGCGCTTCGCCCTGGACCATCCTGGGCCCGGGTTCGCTGCTGACACTGCTGCTGGCCAGCCTGTCGTTCTACCTGCTGGAGCGGCCGTTCCTGCGCCTGAAGCGGCGCTACGCCGGCACTGCCCCGGCGGAACCGCGAGGCAGCGCCGGCGCGTTGCTTCAGTAGCCGTCCGGGGTGTCGCGCCAGTGGGTGGCGAAGCCCGGTGTGGCTTCGCCTTCCGGCCGGCCGTTGGTGTAGTAGTACAGGGCCAGGGAACGGCGGTAGACGCCCTCGGGACAGGTGAGGGGGCGGGGGTGGCCGTGCAGGGAGGTATCGGTGGTGCTGAACACCACGCAGCGGTTGAGGATCGGCAGGACGCGGGTCGGCGGTCCCTGCATCTGCGCGTCCCAGAGCTCCAGCTCGCCGCCGTAGGCTGCCTGCCAGTCGTCGTTGAGGTAGATGAGCACGTTCAGGCGCCGGTCGAGGCCGAAGTCGCGGTGGGTGCAGAAGTCGGTGTGCACCTTGAGGAAGCCGCCGCGGGCGATCTGGTGGATGCCGGCGCCGCGCAGGTTGGGGTCGGGAATCAGGTTGCCGATGCCGGTGAGCTGCGCCAGGTAGGCGAGGAAGGGCTGGGAGTTCAGTTCCCAGAACAGTTGGCGGTAGCTGGGGGGCATGCGCAGCACGTCACGGACGTTGCGCTTGAGCTGCTGGACGTATTCGCCACTGCTCTTGTCACGGTGCGAGGCGTCGTTCCAGATCGGGCTCTGCTGGTCGGCGGGGTATTCGGCGAGAAGGCGGGAAATGGTGGAGGCCGGGAGAAAGTCGTCGATGACGATGTGCGCAAAGGGACTGTTGGACTGGTAGCGTGGCGCCTGCTCGGCGACCCGTTGTTCCAGGCCGGCATAGTCCAGTAGAAGGCCGTTCTCGCAGGGAGTGCTTTTCGGCTCCCCGTGCGTTCGGAAGAGACTCTTTATCATTGTTCAGGAATCCTGCTCATGTTCCGTCATCTTCGGCAGTCGGCTCCGGCGCTGCTGGCCCGGGTCCTGCTGGTGGGCTCCATTCTGCTGTTCGGTTCGTTGCAGGGCAATGCTGCCGAATTGTCGCAGCGGCCCAACATCCTGTTCATCCTCTCCGATGACCTGGGGGTGAACGACATTGGCTCCTGGGGCGACGGCAAGGCCCGCACGCCCACCATCGACCAGCTCAGCCGCCAGTCGATCCGCTTCCGCCAGCACTACACCGACAGCACCTGTTCGGTGAGCCGGGCCGCGTTGATCACCGGCCGGGCCCCGGTGAGCATCGGCTTCGAGCCCGACGGCCTGGGCCTGTCGCCGGATCTGGTGACGCTGCCCAAGGCATTGGCGTGGCTGGGCTACAGCACCCACCACCTGGGCAAGTGGCACCTGGGCGAGGCGCTCGAATACCCGCAAATCCGTCCCAACCACCAGGGCTTCGACGACTGGTACGGAATGCTCAACCACTTCGTCCTGCAAGGGCCCGATGCCCAGGGCCGCCTGGTGGCGCGTCGACCGACCTACATCAACCCCTGGCTGCAGCGCAACGACGAGGCGCCGCGGCAGGTCCAGGGGCACCTCGACGATCTGCTCACCGACCGCGCGGTGGAGCTGATCCGCGCCGGCGCCACGGAACAGAAGCCCTGGTTCATCAACTTGTGGCTGTTGGCCCCGCATACGCCGATCCAGCCGTCCGAGAGTTTCCGCAAGCGCTGGCCGGACACTCCCGAGGGCAACTATCTGGCCCTGCTCGAACAGCTCGACCACAACGTCGGACGGGTGCTCGACGCGCTGCGGGAAAGCGGCCAGGCCGAGCGCACCATCGTGGTGTTCAGCAGCGACAATGGCAGCCCCAACCATAACCGGGACAGCAACTACCCGCTCTCCGGGACCAAGGCGACCTACCTCGAAGGCGGCGTGCGCACGCCGTTGATGATCTTCTGGCCAGGCCACCACAACGACCGGGACATCGACTCGGTGACCCACATCACCGACATCTACCCGACCCTGGTGGGCATGGCCGGGGGACACCCGGTCGCCGGCCTCACCGGTCGCGACCTCTCGGCGCCGCTGGCCAAGGAACGTCCCTTGCCGCCGTTCAAGGACCTGTACTGGGGCGCCGACCTGATGCAGTTCGGCATGATCTACGCCGGCCACGTTCCCGGCCAGGGCCTGTTCTACCGCGACATCTACGGCAAGGTGCTGAATGCCCCGGTCAGCGGGCCGGTCGGCCAGGGGCCGCTAGTCCAGAGCGGCATGCCGGCGTTCACCGCGGGGCAGGCTTCGGCGCGCATCCGCGACTGGGAGCGACGCGTGCGTCCGGTGCCGCTGGACTGGCACCCGCCGACCGCTGCTGGTGCGGGTTACCTGAGCGGCCGCGACTTCCAGCGTGCACCGGTGTTCGACTCCTATTCGCTAGGCTTGGGGCTGGGCAAGGCGCCGGGCGACGAGCGCCAGGTGCTGGTCGAGCAGGACGGTGTGTGGCGTCTGTGGCTGGAGCAGGGGCGCCTGCACATGCGCCATGGGCAGGTGCAGGTCGACAGCGAGCCGCTGGCGCTGGAGCGCTCGTGCAACACGCTGGTGGCCAGCTTCACCATCAACCCGCCCTCCGGATTCCCCTTCCCGGGCCCGGGCGCCAGCCGCTTCACCCTGTACCTCAACGGCAAGGCGGTGATGCACAGCGAACAGTTGCTCAGCCGGCCCGGCAGCGCCGCGCCACTGGCCAATCCGACCTATGTCGGCAGCGACGGCAAGGGCGGGGCGCGCTTCGCCGGGCGCATCGGCCGGCCGCTACTGGTCGGCAAGTTCCTGTTGCCGCAACAGGAGGGCTACAGCCTGGCGGACATGCAGTCGACGCTCTGCCCCAAACGCTGAGAGCGCTGGAGGCCTACACCGCCTCCAGCTTGGCATAGCCGAGCATCAGCCACTTGCTGCCTTCGCTGTCGAAGTTCACCTGCACCCGGGCCTGGGCGCCGGAGCCTTCGAAGTTGAGGATCACGCCTTCGCCGAACAGCGGGTGGCGTACCGTCTGGCCCAGGGCGAAGGGGGTTTCGGGGACGCCGGCGCCGCTGAACAGGCTGCCGCTGCGCTGGTTGCCGGACAGCGGCCGGCTCACCGAGTTGGACAGGCGCACTTCCTGGATCAGGCTCGGCGGGATTTCGCGGACGAAGCGCGAGACCTTGTTGTAGGTCTCGCTGCCGTACAGGCGGCGGGTCTCGGCGTAGGTCAGCACCAGGCGCTGCATGGCGCGGGTGATGCCGACGTAGGCCAGGCGGCGTTCCTCTTCCAGGCGGCCGGGCTCTTCCAGGCTCATCTTGTGGGGGAACAGGCCTTCTTCCATGCCGGCCAGGAACACCAGGGGGAACTCCAGGCCCTTGGCGCTGTGCAGGGTCATCAGCTGCACGCTGTCCTCGAAGGCGTCGGCCTGGGTGTCGCCGGCCTCCAGCGCGGTGTGGTCGAGGAAGGCCACCAGCGGCGGGATGTCCTCGTCCTCGGGGGTCTCGAAGGCGCGGGCGGCGCTGACCAGTTCTTCCAGGTTCTCCACCCGGGCCTGGCCTTTCTCGCCCTTCTCTTCCTTGTGGTAGCTGATCAGCCCGGACTGCTCGATGACCGTCTGGGTCATCTGGTGCAGCGGCATGCCCTCGACCCGCTGGGCCAGCAGGTCGACGGTCTCGAGGAAGCCGTTGAGCGCGCTGGCGGCGCGGCCGGTCACGGCCTTGGCGGCGATCACGTCGTTGATCGCGCGCCACATGGAGGTGCCGTTCAGGCGCGCGGCGTTGCGGATGGCCTCGACGGTCTTCTCGCCGACGCCGCGCGGCGGGATGTTGACCACCCGCTCCAGCGCGGCGTCGTCGTCGCGCAGGCGGATCAGCCGCAGGTAGGCCAGGGCGTTCTTGATCTCGGCGCGTTCGAAGAAGCGCTGGCCGCCGTAGATGCGGTAGGGGATCTTCTCCCGCAGCAGGGCTTCCTCCAGTACGCGGGATTGCGCGTTTGAGCGGTAGAGGATGGCGATCTCGCTGCGCTTCAGGCCGTCCTTGCGCAGGGCGTCCTCGATGGTCTCGACGATGTAGCGGGCCTCGTCGTGCTCGTTGAAGCCGGCGTAGAGGGTGATGGGCTCGCCATCCACCCCGTCGGTCCACAGTTCCTTGCCCAGGCGCCCGTGGTTGTTGGCGATCAGGGCGTTGGCGGCCTTGAGGATGGTGCCGGTGGAGCGGTAGTTCTGCTCCAGGCGGATGTCCTCGGTGCCGGTGAAGTCGTCGGCGAACTGCTGGATGTTCTCGATCTTGGCGCCGCGCCAGCCGTAGATCGACTGGTCGTCGTCGCCCACCACCATCAGGCTCTCGCCGCCGCGGGCGAGCAGGCGCAGCCAGGCGTACTGCACGGCGTTGGTGTCCTGGAACTCGTCCACCAGGATGTGCCGGAAGCGCCGCTGGTAGTGCGCCAGCAGGCCGGGGTCGTTGCGCCACAGGTCCAGCGAGCGCAGCAGCAGTTCGGCGAAGTCGACCACGCCGGCGCGGGCGCAGGCCTCTTCGTAGGCCTGGTAGACGCTGACCATGGTGGCCAGGTAGAGGTCGCCGCTGGCCTGGATGTTCTGCGGGCGGTTGCCCTCGTCCTTCTGCGCGTTGATGAACCACTGCGCCTGGCGCGGCGGCCAGCGCTGCTCGTCCAGGCCCAGCTCGCGGACCACGCGCTTGACCAGGCGCAGCTGGTCGTCGCTGTCGAGGATCTGGAAGCCCTCGGGCAGCCCGGCCTCGCGCCAGTGGGCGCGCAGCAGGCGGTGGGCCAGGCCGTGGAAGGTGCCGACCCACATGCCCGCCGGGTTGATGCCCAGCAACTGCTCGATGCGCGCGCGCATCTCCGCCGCCGCCTTGTTGGTGAAGGTCACCGCCAGGATGCTGTGGGGCGAGGCGTGCTCCACCTGGATCAGCCAGGCGATGCGGTGCACCAGCACGCGGGTCTTGCCCGAGCCGGCACCGGCGAGCACGCGCTGGTGCCCCAGCGGCGCGGCCACGGCCTGGCGCTGCGGGTCGTTGAGGGAGTTGAGCAGGAGGGAGAGGTCGTCGTTCATGGGGCGGCATTCTACCGATGGCGGGGAAAGCCCGGCAAACCGAAGCGCCGTCCGGCACCTGCCCGACGAAAGTTCAGCCAATTGCTGGCATATTGCCGCTTTGCCGAGCTTGGGCGACCCTGCCGCCTCGGTTATGCTCGGGCCACGCCAAGGCCGACCACTACAAGAAAAAGCCGCCTATGACCGCATACCTGGATACCTCGGCAGTGCCGTTCAGCCATGCCGAGATCCGCCAGCAGTACGCCCACGAACTCGCCATCGAGCGCACCCGCCTGCTCTACCAGGGCTCGCGGGTGCCGACCCTGCTCATGCTGCTCAACGGCCTGGCCTGCGCCGGCCTGCTCTGGCGCAGCCAGGACGGCCTGCTGCTGGCCGGCTGGCTGGTGTGGCTGGTGCTGCTGGCGGTGATGCGGCTGATCCAGGTCGCCGCCTTCCACAACGCCGAGCCGCCGCGCCAGGCCGAGGCGCACTGGCAGCGGGCGTTCCTCTTCGGCGCCGGCGCCTCGGGGCTGACCCTGGCCTTCGCCGCCATCGCCCTGGTGCCGCCGGATGCCTTCCTGCAGCAGGCCCTGGTGTTCGGCCTGATCGCCGCGGCCATCCTCTCCGCCAGCGTCGCCTATGCGGTGAGCCTGCCGGCCTTCCTGACCTTCGCCTTGCCCTGCCTGCTGCCGTCCATCGGCTACCTGCTGCTCAACGGCAGCAACCTGCAGCAGGGCTGGGGCCTGCTCGGCTCGATCCTGCTGTCGGCCCTGCTGGTGGTGGCCTGGCAGGTCAACCGGCTGGTCCAGGGCAGCCTGCTGCGGCGCTTCCAGACCCTCGCCCTGGTGGCCCACCTGGAGCAGGCCAAGGGCCGCGCGGAAAGTCTCAACCAGGAGCTGGCCCGCGAGGTCGAGCAGCGTCGCAGCGCCGAACGCGCCCTGCGCGAGGCCCGCGACCAGCTGCAGGCGCGGGTCGAGGCCGGCAGCGTCGAGCTGAGCAACAGCCAGGCGCGCCTGGCCATGGCCCTGGAGGCCAGCGAGCTGGGGCTGTGGGACTGGAACCTGCGTACCGACGAGGTGCACCACTCGCGCCTGCGGGAAATCTTCGGCCTCGACCAGGACGCGGTGCGCAGCATGCGCGCCGACCTGCGCCCGCTGCTGCACCCGGACGACGTGCCGCTGCTGCGCCGGGCCCTGGCCGACCACCTGCGGGGGCGCACCGACGGCTACCGCGTCGAATACCGCGTGCGCCACGCCGACGGCCACTGGGTGTGGGTGGAGGACCGCGGCCGGGTGATGGCCCGCGACGCCCGCGGCAAGGTCACGCGGATGCTCGGCACCCGCTGCGACGTCAGCGCGCGCAAGCGCCGCGAGGAAGAACAACGCCTGGCCGCCACCGTGTTCGAGGCGGCCAGCGAGGGTATCGTCATCCTCGATGCCGACTACCGCCTGCTGGCGGTCAACCAGGCTTTCAGCCGCGTCACCGGACACCGCCCGGAAGAGGTGATCGGCGAGGTCGCCGCGAACCTCTCCGGCAACCCCGAGACCCGCCGCCAGTACCTGCTGATCCGCGAGGAGCTGGAGCGCGTCGGCAGCTGGCAGGGCGAGCTGCTGGAGACGCGCAAGAACGGCGAGCCGTACCCGCAGTGGCTGCAGTTGAACATGGTGCGCGACAACCGCGGCCAGCCGTCCCACGTGGTGGGCTTCTTCGCCGACCTCACGGCGCGCCGCGACGCCGAGGAACGCCTGCGCTACCTGTCGCACTACGACGAGCTCACCGGCCTGGCCAACCGCGGCCTGTTCAAGCAGCGCCTGCACGACGCCGGCCAGCGCGCGCGGCACAGCGGGCGCAGCCTGGCCCTGCTGCTGATCGACCTGGACCGCTTCAAGCTGCTCAACGACAGCCTCGGCCACGAGGTCGGCGACCAGTTGCTGCGGCAGATCGCCCGGCGCCTGACCCAGGCGGTGCCGGAGGCGGACACCATCGCCCGGCTGTCGGCCGACGAATTCGCCGTGCTGGTGGACTCCTATTCCAGCCTCTCGGCCCTGGCGCGCCTGTCCAGCCGCCTGCTGACGCGGCTGCGCATGCCGATGAGCGTCGCCGGCCAGGAGCTGATGCTCAGCGCCTCCCTGGGCATCAGCCTGTTGCCGGAGAACGCCCGGGAGATTTCCGCGCTGATGAGCCAGGCGAACATGGCCATGCAGCACGCCAAGCACCTGGGCGGCAACACCTTCCAGTTCTTCACCGACAACCTCCAGGCCTGCACCCTGGAGCGCCTGCAGCTGGAAGTGCAGTTGCGCAAGGCCGTCGAGGACGGCCAGCTGGAGGTGCACTACCAGCCCAAGCTGAACCTGGCCAACGGCCGCCTGGACAGCGCCGAGGCCCTGGTGCGCTGGCGCCATCCGCAGCTGGGCATGGTGCCGCCTAGCGAGTTCATCCCGCTGGCCGAGGAAACCGGGCTGATCGGCGCCATCGGCGAGTTCGTGCTGCGCCGCGCCTGCCGCCAGGCGCGTGCCTGGCAGGCCCGGGGGCTGGCCGACCTGCGGGTGTCGGTGAACCTCTCGGTGCACCAGCTGCGCCAGGGCAACCTGGCCAGCCTGGTGCGCACCGTGCTCGACGAGACGGGCCTGGCGCCGCGGCTGCTGGAGCTGGAGATCACCGAGAGCCAGCTGCTGGAGAACGTCGAGAGCGTCATCGCCACCTTCCGCCAGCTGCGCGAGATGGGCGTGAAGCTGGCCATCGACGACTTCGGCACCGGCTATTCCTCGCTCAGCTACCTCAAGCGCTTCCCGGTGGACTACGTGAAGATCGACCAGACCTTCATCCGCGACCTGTCCGCCCAGGGCGAGGACGCCGCCATCACCCGCGCCATCATCGCCATGGTCCACAGCCTGGAGCTGAAGGTGGTGGCCGAGGGCGTGGAGCGCCAGGAGCAGCTGGATTTCCTGCGCCAGCACCGCTGCGACGAGATCCAGGGCTACCTGATCAGCCCGCCGCTGGCGCCGGCGCCCTTCGCCGCCCTCCTGGAGGCCTACGGCCAGCCGGCGGGCTAGTGCGCCTGGTGCGGGTGGTCGCCGCCCACGCCCTGCAGCACCGCCTGGTCGATCTCGGCGAAGCGCAGCACGCGGCCGCCTTCGGCCTTGGCCAGGCGCTCGGCGTCGGCCTGGCTGGCGAAGGAGGCGAGGGTGGCGCCCATCGCCCCGGGGCGCTGGATGCCGACCACATAGTAGGCGCCGGTGGCGTCGATCAGGTGGCGGTCGTCGGGGTGGTTCCAGTCGCTGCGGGCCATGTCGTGCACGTACAGGCGTTGGCCGTCGTGGCGGTTCTCCGGCTGCAGCCACCAGCCGAGCAGTTCGGCGGTGGAGCAGAACTTGCGCACCTTGCCGGCGCTCACGGCCTCGCCCTTGGGCCCGGGGAAACCGTCGATGAGCATGCCGCAGACGTGGCATTCGTCGCCGCTGTGGAAGGGCACCGGGGCGAGGTCGGCGGCGTCCTGGCGGCCGTCGCCGCAGCCGGCGAGCAGCAGGCCGAGCAGGGCGGCGAGGTAGAGGCGGGGCGGGCGGGGCAGCGGCATCGGGGGCTCCTTGGGGTGAGGCATCAGGCCGGGCGGCGTTGGAACAGCCGGTAGGCCAGGGCCAGCGCCGCCGGCGTCCAGGCGGCCAGGGCCAGCCAGAGCAGGGCGCCGGGCACCGGCAGGTCGCGGCCCAGGACCAGTACGCCGTCGATTTCCGGGCCGAGCCCGGAGAGGTTGATCAGGCGGTAGATGTCGGTGGGGTTGAGCAGCAGCAGCCAGGGCAGCAGCTCCGGGCTGAGGCGGCCCTTGCCCAGCACCAGCAGGGCCAGCAGGGCGAGGTCGAACAGCAGCACGAAGAAGAACCACAGGCCCAGCGCCAGGCCGGCGGCGGTGGACTTCTCGCCGACGCGGCTGCTCAGGGCGTAGGCCATGGCCAGGAAGGCCCAGCCGAGCAGGGTGGACGACAGGATGAAGCGGGCGAAGGCCCACAGCAGCTGGGGCAGCTGGATGTCCTCCACCAGCACGGCGATGGACAGGGCGGCGGCGGCGAAGCCGAGCAGGGTGGCCAGGGCGAGGATCAGGCCGTGGCCGAGGAACTTGCCCAGCAGCAGCTGGCCACGGCTCAGCGGGTAGGCCAGCAGGAGCAGCAGGGTGCCGCCTTCCTCCTCGCCGACGATGGCGTCGTAGGCCAGCAGCAGGGCGATCAGCGGCATGAGGATGGTGGCCAGGCTCGCGAGGCTGGCCATGGTCGCCGGGATCGAGGTGAAGCCCACCTGCCCGGCGGTGGCGGCGCCGAACCAGGCGATGCCCACGGCGAGCAGGGCGAACAGCAGGCTGATCGCCAGCAGCCAGCGGTTGCGCAGGCCGTCGGCCAGTTCCTTGCGGGCGATGTGCCAGACCGGCTTCATGGCGTTTCTCCGCAGGCGCGCCCGGCGCCCTGCATGTGGTGGAGGTAGAGGTCCTCCAGCGAGGGCGGCAGCACCTCCAGGCCCAGGGGCTGTTCTTCCAGCAGCGCCTGCAGCAGCCGGCGCTGCCGTTCCTCGGCGGCCAGCAGTTCGATGCGCCCGCCGTCCAGCGCGCGGACGGCGTAGCCGCTGGCGCGCCAATGCTCCAGCCAGTGTTCGCTGCGCGGGCCAGCGATACGGATGCGCGTCGGCAGCCCGGCCTCGCGGCGCAGCTCGGCCAGGCTGCCGCAGGTCAGCAGGCGGCCGTTGGCCAGGATGGCGGCGCGGTCGATGTGGGATTCGACGCCGGGCAGCACGTGGGAGCAGAGGATGACCCCGGTGCCCTGGTTGCGCAGGCGGTCGAGCAGGCGGTAGAGCTCGACGGTGGCCACCGGGTCGAGGCCCACGCTGGGCTCGTCGAGCAGCAGCAGGCGCGGCCGGCCGAGGATCGCCTGGGCCAGGCCGAGGCGCTGGCGCATGCCCTTGGAGTAGGTCTTCAGGCGCCGGTCGGCGGCCTGGGCCAGGCCCACCTGTTCCAGCAGCGCGTCCACCTCGGCGGGCGCGGCGCCCTTGAGGCGGGCGAAGTGGCGCAGGGTCTCGCGGCCGGTCAGCTGCGGGTAGAAGGTGACGTTCTCCGGGAGGAAACCGAGCTGGCGGCGCACCGCGGGGGCGTCGGCGGCGTGGCCGAACACCCGCACGCTGCCTGAGTCGGGGCGCAGCAGGCCGAGCATCAGCTTGATGCTGGTGGTCTTGCCGGCGCCGTTGTGGCCGAGCAGGCCGAGCACTTCGCCGGCTGCCAGGTCCAGGTCGAGCCCGTGCAGGGCGGTGAAGGCGCCGTAGCGCAGGCTGGCGCGTTGGATTTCCAGCAGCTTCATGGGCGCGCCTCCGCTTGTGGTTCGCGCATCAGCGGATGGCTGTCGCGCACCCCCGGCGAGCGCGTCACCGGGAAGGCGCGCTGCACCCAGCGCAGCAGTTCGATGGAGGGGCTGGCAAGCAGCAGGCGCACCTGCGGGTACAGCCACAGCAGGCGGTCGACGTTGTCGTTGGGCTCGTAGAAGACATCGCCCAGGCCGTCGTCGTCGCGGTCCCAGCCCAGGTAGTCGCTCCAGTAGTTGCCGCGGCCGTCGACCGACCATTCCTGGGTGCGGTTGGCCACGTAGAGCACCTGCTGGCGGTTGCCGACGAAGGCGTTGCCGGCGATGCGGTTTTCCTCCGAGCCCGCGGTCAGGTGGATGCCCAGGGCGCTGCCGGCCAGGCGGTTGCCCTCGATGCGGTTGTACAGCGAGTTGTAGATGAACAGGGCCTTGCCCTCGGCGCCGGCGATCATGCCTTCGCCAGTCACGCCGCTGCCGCTGCGCACGCCCTCGACGCGGTTGCCTGCGAGGGTCGAATAGGTGATGTAGTTCATCAGGATGCCGTAGTTCTCGTCGTCCACCGAGCGGTTGCCGATCACGCTGAGCTTGCGGCTCTGCATCAGCGCGTAGCCGGTGCGGGTGCGGCGGGTCAGGTTGCCGATCACCCGGCTGTCGTTGGTGAACATGTAGTGCACGCCGTAGCGCAGGTCTTCCAGGCGGTTGTGCTCGATGGCGCTGCCGTTGGCGGTGTCGATGTAGATGCCGTCGCGGGTGTGGCGCACCCGGTTGCCGCGCACCAGGGCGTTGCGCACCGCGTAGAGGTGGATGCCGTTGCCGCGGTCCTGGGAGCGCAGCTGCACATCGCCCTCGACGCGGTTGTCCAGCACCTGGGCGTCTTCGCTGGCGTCGAGCCAGATGCCGAAACCCGGGCCCTGCAGCCGGTTGCCGCGCAGGATCACGCCGCGGGCGCGTTTCTCGACGAAGATCGCCGAGTCCATGTCGGTCAGGTTGCGGCCCCAGTTGCGCACCCGGCAGCCTTCGAGGGTGACCTCGGCGCTGCGCACGGTGAGGGTGCTGCCCTGGCCCTGGCCGTCGAAGGTGGCGCCGTCCTCGCAGCGCAGGTGCATTGGCCGGTCGATGAGGAAGTGGCCGGCGTAGGTGCCGGCCGCCAGCGTCCACAGCCCTTCGCCCGCCGCGCGCAGGGGCAGCTCGTCGATCGGCTGGAGCGCGGCCAGCGCGGGGCCGGCGAGCGTCAGCAGCAGGGCGAGGCAGGCGCGGGAAGTGGGCACGCGGAAGCATCCTCCGGGGGCGTTCGCAGGTGGCGCTGCCGGGCCCCCGGGCCCGGCAGCGCCCGCGGCCCGTATCAGGCCTTTTCCACCAGCATGCGGCCGACCATTTCCATGTGCAGGGCATGGCAGAACCAGCTGCAGTAGTACCAGTGCACCCCGGGCCGGTCGGCGACGAAGGTGATGGACGAGGTCTGCTGCGGGCTGATCTCCATGTTCACGCCGTGGTTGACCATGGCGAAGCCGTGGGTCACGTCCTCGATCTCGTCGAGGTTGGTGATGGTCACCGTGACCTCGTCGCCTTGCTTCACGGTGAACTCGGTGATCCCGTAGGTGGGCGCCATGGAGGTCATGTACACGCGCACCTGCTTGCCGTCGCGGATGACCTTGTTGTCCTTGAGCAGGTCGATGCCGTCCTTCTTCGCCCGGGCCACGGTCGGGGCGAAGAAGGGGTCGTCGCGCGACCAGATCTTGCGCGGCTTGATCTGGTCGCGGCGGGCCATGATGCAGTCGTGCGGCTCGGCGAAGGTGGGGCCGTCGTGGACCAGCTGCATCTCGTCGCCGGAGATGTCGATCAACTGGTCGTTCTCCGGGTGCAGCGGGCCGGTGAGCAGGAAGCGGTCCTTGGAGAACTTGCTCAGCACCACCACCCACTTGCCGTCGGCTTCGCGGGTCTCGCAGAGCGAGGCGTGGTTGTGCCCCGGCTGGTAGTGCACGTCGAGCTTCTGGCGGATGTAGTCGACCTTCTCGCCCTTGTAGGCGCGCACTGCGTCCTCCAGGTTCCACTTCACCAGCTGGCTGTCGATGAACAGCGTGGTGTAGGCGTTGCCGCGGCCGTCGAAGGTGGTGTGCAGCGGGCCCAGGCCCAGTTCCGGTTCGGCGACTACGACCTCGCGCGGGTCCTTGAGCTTGCCGGCGAAGAGGTCCGGCAGCTTGTCGATGGCGATCATGCTGCAGGTCGGCGACAGCTTGCCGTTGGCGATGAAGTACTTGCCGTCCGGCGAGGTGTTCAGGCCGTGGGGGTTCTTCGGCACAGGGATGTAGCGGGTCACCGCGCTGTCCTTGCCGTCCTTGCGGCGGCCGTCGACCACCGGGACCTTGGAGTCGCCCAGGGTGACGAAGCGCTTGGCCTTGATCTCGGCCTCGATGCGCGGGATGTCGAACACCACCACCCAGTCGCGCTCGTTGCGCATCATGCCGGCCAGGTCCACCGCCTTCTCCGAGTTGTAGCAGGTGGAGGCGGCGAAGCGGCCGGTGTAGTCCATGTCGGTGTTGTCCAGGTTGCCGTCGACGATCACCTGCCAGGCCACTTCCATGGTCTCGGCGTCGATGGCGTTGTACATGGTGAAGGCGTTGTCCGCGCCGGGGTCGAAGCTGGAGCCGTCGTTGGGGTGGGGAATGATGAATTCGGCGTTGCAGAACACGTACCTGGTGTGCGGCACCTTCTGCAGGCGCAGGCCGTGGATGGCCTGGACGTTGGGGACGGTGACGATCTTGTCGCACTTCATGATGTCCAGGCGGATGCGCGCGACGCGGCTGTTGGCCTTGTCGTTGATGAACAGGTACTTGCCGTCGTACTTGCCGTCGGTCATCGAGATGTGCGGGTGGTGGCAGTCGCCGTTGTGGAAGCGCGCGCTGTCGCCGAGGATGTGCTTGCTCTCGTTGGTCAGGCCCCAGCCGGTGGCCGAGTCGACGTTGAACACCGGGATGCGCATCAGCTCGCGCATCGAGGGGATGCCCAGCACCCGCACCTCGCCGGAGTGGCCGCCGCTCCAGAAGCCGTAGTACTCGTCCAGCTCGCCGGGGCCGACGTGGGCCTTGGCCTGCGCCGCCTTGACCGTGTCGGCCCAGGCCTCGCGCGGGATCACCGCGCTGCCCAGGGCGCTGGCGCCGACCAGCGCCGCGGCGCCGGTGACCGCCGAGGCGCCGAGGAAGTCACGGCGGCTGAAGCCGCTGGCGTCTTCGGGTTGCGGGTGTTTCTTCTCGTTCATGTCCGATCCTCCCAAGTTGCTATTCAGAGTTGGCGCACGGCGATCCGCTCGCCGTCGTCCGCCGGTGCCTGCTTGCTACGTTTCTTGCGCTTGTTCACCAGCGGCGGGCACTTGTTTTCGTCGTGGTAGGTGAGTTGGCAGTCGAGGCAGTAGTGACACTCGTTGGCGTTGATCCGGCCGTCCGGGTGGATGGCCTGGATCTCGCATTCGCGGGCGCACAGCTGGCAGGGTTGGCCGCATTCCTTGCGCCGCTTGAGCCAGTCGAACAGGCGCGCCTTGCCGGGGATGGCCAGGGCCGCGCCGAGCGGGCAGAGGTAGCGGCAATAGACCTTGCGGGTGAACAGGTTGACCAGCAGCAGGCCGGCGGCGTAGGCGACGAAGCCCCACTGGCGGGCGAAGCCCAGGGTGATGGCGGTCTTGAACGGCTCCACCTCGGCGGCGCGCTCGGCGGTGGCGAGCGATTCGAGGGAGAGGCCGAACAGCGCCAGCAGGATGATGTACTTGAGCGCCCAGAGCCGCTCATGGACCGCGAAGGGCAGCTCGAACTGCGGCACCCGCAGCTTGCGCGCGGCCTCGTTGAGCAGCTCCTGCAGGGCGCCGAACGGGCACAGCCAGCCGCAGAACACGCCGCGTCCCCAGAGCAGCACGCTGGCGGCGGTGAAGGTCCAGAGGATGAACAGGATGGGGTCGCTGAGGAACAGCTCCCAGCGGAAGCCTTCGAACAGCGCGTGGACGAAGGTGAGCACGTTGACCACCGACAGCTGGCCCAGGCAGTACCAGCCGACGAACACCAGGGTGAACGCCAGGTAGCCGCGGCGCACCCAGTGCAGCAGGTGCGGCCGGCGGGTGAGGGCGTCCTGCAGGAAGAGGATGGTGGCGAGCAGCGCCAGGGCGCCGAGCAGCACGCCGATCTGGAAGCTCTTCTGGTACCAGATGCGCAGCCACATGGGGCGCTTGGCCTCTTCCAGGGCCGCCAGCTCCTCGGCCGTCGGCTGCGGCCGCAGCAGGTAGGCCTCGGGCGTCTGGTAGGGCAGGGCGAAGCTGGTGAACAGGCTGGCCACCGGGCCGGTCTGGCGGCGCACCAGCAGCTCCAGGTTCCACGGCGTGCCGGGGTCGAAGCGGTGCTGGGCGCGGACGATGAAGATGGCCATCTCGGCGAAGGCCGGCATGCCCTCGGCGTAGACGTCGGACAGGCGCTGGTAGTCGAGGTCGCGGAAGCTGAGGATGTCGCCGAACTGGCGCAGCTGCACCCGGTCGAAGATGCCGCCGCGCACGTAGCCCGAGCCCTTGAACGAATACTGGCCGTTGCCCAGTACGGCGATGGCGTATTCGCCGGTCTTCAGCGAGTCCATCAGCTCGTGGTACTGGCGCTCGCCCAGCAGGTTGCGGCCTATGCTCGGCGGGTTGAGCAGGGCGGTGTAGAGGTCGATGAAGTCGTCCGCCCGGTGCGCCGCATCGGCCGCGCCGACGTTGGCGGCCTCGGTGCCCTTGAAGGCGTCGTCGATCTGCCCGCGGTTCAGCTGCAGGCGGCGGATCGCGCCGCTGCCGGTCAGCTCGGTCCAGGTCGCCGGCTGGAACGCGTCCAGGCGCACCTGCGCAGGCTTGGGCCGCACGCTGCCGCCGTCCTCGATCAGCCCCAGGGACACCGCCACGGTGTGGGCGGCGCGCATGACGATCTCGTTGACCACCATGACCGTGACAGTGGCGCCGGCGACGGCATCGATGGTGGTGGTCTGCTTGTCGCTGGAGCGCCCCACCACCACGCGCTGGTCGGCCCGCACGCCGGCATAGCCGGCGGTGAAGGCATGCAGTTTTTCTACGGGAATGCCGATCAGCAGGATCGGCTCGTGGTGTTCGAGCACATAGGCGTCGCGGATCACCGCATGGGGATCGAGGATCACCTGCAGGTTGATCGGCTTGCCGGAATAGGCCGGCATCTGGGTGACGCGGATGCTCTGGAAGGCATAGCCGAGCAGCTCGTCGCCCTTGAACAGGCGGCGCACGCCGAACTCGCCCTCGGCCTCGCCGATGCGCTCGACGCCGGGGAATACCTGGGTGATGCGGGTGCGTTCCAGGTCGCTGAGCTCGGCGCCCTGGGCGGCCAGGCCGACCAGTAGCAGCAGCCAGCCCAGCAGCAGGCGCAGGCCGCCGACGCAGTACCGGACGGTGTCGGGCCCCGTGTTCCAGTGGGCGTCCTGCGCGGCGGCCATCGGATCTGTTCTCCTCAGCAGTGGATCATTTGAGCGTGACTATCCACTCGGCAAGGGTCTTGGCCTCCTCTTCGCTGACCGGGTTGGGCGGCATCGGCATCGCGCCCCAGACGCCCTGGCTGCCCTTGCGGATGCTGTGCATCACGTGGGCCACGCCGTCGGACTGGTCGCCGTACTTCTTCGCCACGTCATGGAAGGCCGGACCCACCAGTTTCTTGTCCAGCGTGTGGCAGGCCACGCAGGCCTTGGCCTTGAACAGGTCCTCGGCGCTGCTGGCGAAGGCTGGCGCCTGTGCCAGCAACCCGGCGGCCAGCAGTGCGGCCATTGCTTTGTTCATGGTTCTCTTTCCTCGCAGGCTTGGCGCCGCAGCGCCGGATCCAGGTGCCGGCGTCCCCCGGCGATGGCTGCGATTCTAGGAGGGGCCCATGGCGCAAACGCTTGATGGGAATCAAGAACTGCCGGCGCGGCGCTTGAGGCGGATCGTCGCGCTGGCTAGCGTGCCAAGCCGTGGAACCCGATGGAGAACCCCGCCCATGAACGCCCCCGCCCAGGAACTTCCGCTCTTCTACCAGCCCAGTGGCAACGAGGTGACGCTGTTCGGCGAAGCCGCGGCGCAAGGCATGCCGGTGCTGATCAAGGGCCCCACCGGCTGCGGCAAGACGCGCTTCGTCCAGCACATGGCGCAGCGCCTGGGCCGGCCGCTGTACACCGTGGCCTGCCACGACGACCTGTCGGCGGCGGACCTGGTCGGCCGCCACCTGATCGGCAGCGACGGCACCTGGTGGCAGGACGGCCCGCTGACCCGCGCGGTGCGCGAGGGCGGCATCTGCTACCTCGACGAGGTGGTCGAGGCGCGCCAGGACACGGTGGTGGTGCTGCACCCGCTGGCTGACGACCGCCGCGAGCTGTTCATCGAGCGCACCGGCGAATCGCTGGTGGCGCCGCCCGGCTTCATGCTGGTGGTGTCCTACAACCCCGGCTACCAGAACCTGCTCAAGGGCATGAAGCCCAGCACCCGCCAGCGCTTCGTGGCGCTGCGCTTCGACTACCCGGCGGCGGAGGTGGAGGCGGGTATCATCGCCCGCGAGGCCAACGTCGACCGCGAGCTGGCCCAGCGCCTGGCGCAGCTGGGCGTGGCCCTGCGCCGCCTGGGGCGGCAGGAGCTGGAGGAAGTCTGCTCGACGCGCCTGCTGGTGCTCACCGCGCGGCTGATCCACGCCGGGCTGGCGCCGCGCGAGGCGTGCCGCGCCGGGCTGGCCGAGCCGCTGTCCGACGACGAGGGCACCGTCGCCGCGCTGATGGACCTGGTCGATGTCCACTTCGCCTGAGACCCTGGCCGGCACCCGGCGGCTGCCGGGCGACCTGGCGATGTGGCTGTTCATCCTCGCCGAGCTGAGCGTCTTCGCCATTCTCCTGCTGGTCTTCGCCGTGGCCCAGCGCCTGGACGCCGAGAGCTTCCGCGCCGGCCGCGCGGAGCTGGACCTGTCCCTCGGCCTGGCCCTGACGCTGAGCCTGCTGACCGCCGGCTTCCTCGCCGCCGCCGCGGTGGAGCTGGTGCGCCGTGGCCACCAGCGCCGCGCCGGGGCCCTGCTGCTGGCGGCGCTGGCGCTCGGGCTGCTGCACGTGGCGTTGAAGGCCGGCGAGTACCACCACCTGGCGCAGCGCGGGCTGGACCTGGAACACAGCACCTTCTTCACGCTGTTCTGGCTGGTCACCGGCTTCCACTTCCTGCACGTCTGGCTGGGCCTGGCGATCCTCGGCTGGATGGCCCTGCGCTGCCTGCGCGGCGCCTATGCCGTGGGCGGCCTCGGCGGGCTGGAGTCCGGGGCGCTGTACTGGCACATGGTCGACCTGGTGTGGGTGATGCTGTTCCCGCTGGTCTACGTGCTGGCGCCGCTGCCATGAGGTCGCTGGCCCTGGCCTGGGCGCTGCTGGTGCCGCTGGCGCTGGCCGGCATCTGGCTCGGCAACCACGCCGCCAGCGCGCTGTTGCCGGTGGCGAGCATCCTGCTGCTGGCGCTGGGCAAGGCCTGGCTCATCGTGCTGCGCTTCATGGAGCTGGGCCACGGCCCGGCGCTGTGGCGCCGGCTGCTCCTGGGCTGGCCGCTGGCGCTGGCCGTCCTGCTCCTGGCCGTCCACGCAAGCTACTGATTTCCCTTGGGATAAATACCTGACAAGAAGCATTGGTCTTTCTTGATCGCCATCAAGCGGATCGGCCCGGGGGGCTTCCTAGAATGGCCGCAAATCGAGACCGAGGAGGACCCCATGTCAGACACCTTCACCAAGGGCATGGCGAGGAACATCTACCTGGGGGAGGCGTTTTCTTCTTCCTGGTGTTCCTCGCCCTGACCTACCACAGCGAAACCACCTTCCCCAAACGCACCAACCAGGCCGAGCTGACCGAGTCGGTGGTGCGCGGCAAGCTGGTGTGGGAACAGAACAACTGCGTCGGCTGCCATTCGCTGCTCGGCGAGGGCGCCTACTTCGCGCCGGAGCTGGGCAACGTGATCGGCCGCCGCGGCGGTGACGCGGCCTTCGACAGCTTCCTCGCCGCCTGGATGAAGATGCAGCCACTGGGCATCCCCGGGCGCCGGCAGATGCCGCAGTTCCACCTCAGCGACCAGGAGGTGGCGGACCTGGCGGCCTTCCTGCGCTGGACCTCGAAGATCGACACCAACAAATGGCCGCCGAACAAGGAGGGTTGAGCATGAACCCGGGCAATCCCCATCTGAAATTCGCTTCGCAAGCGGTGGCCAAGCCGTACTTCGTGTTCGCCCTGATGCTGTTCGTCGGGCAGATCGTCTTCGGCCTGGTCATGGGCATGCAGTACGTGGTCGGCGACTTCCTGTTCCCGGCCATCCCCTTCAACGTCGCCCGCATGGTGCACACCAACCTGCTGATCGTCTGGCTGCTGTTCGGCTTCATGGGCGCGGCCTACTACCTGGTGCCGGAGGAGGCCGACCGCGAGCTGCACAGCCCGAAACTGGCGATCCTGCTGTTCTGGGTGTTCGCCGTCGCCGGCGTGCTGACCATCCTCGGCTACCTGCTGGTGCCCTACGCGGGCCTGGCGCGGCTGACCCACAACGAGCTGCTGCCGACCATGGGCCGGGAGTTCCTCGAACAGCCGACCATCACCAAGATGGGCATCGTCGTGGTCGCCCTGGGCTTCCTCTACAACATCGGCATGACGCTGCTCAAGGGCCGCAAGACCGTGGTCAGCGTGGTGATGATGACCGGCCTGGTGGGCCTGGCGGTGTTCTTCCTGTTCTCCTTCTACAACCCGGAGAACCTGGCCCGCGACAAGTACTACTGGTGGTGGGTGGTGCACCTGTGGGTGGAAGGCGTGTGGGAGCTGATCATGGGCTCGATGCTGGCCTTCGTGCTGATCAAGATCACCGGCGTCGACCGCGAGGTGGTGGAGAAGTGGCTCTACGTGATCATCGCCATGGCCCTGATCACCGGCATCATCGGCACCGGCCACCACTACTTCTGGATCGGCGCGCCGGGCGTCTGGCTGTGGCTCGGCTCGATCTTCTCGGCGCTGGAGCCGCTGCCGTTCTTCGCCATGGTGCTGTTCGCCTTCAACATGGTGCGCCGCCGTCGCCGCGAGCACCCGAACAAGGCCGCCGCGCTCTGGGCGCTGGGCACCACCGTCACCGCCTTCCTCGGCGCCGGCGTGTGGGGCTTCCTGCACACCCTGGCACCGGTGAACTACTACACCCACGGCACCCAGCTGACCGCCGCCCACGGCCACCTGGCCTTCTACGGCGCCTACGTGATGATCGTGATCACCCTGATCAGCTATGCCATGCCGCGTCTGCGCGGGATCGGCGAGGCGCCTGACGCCCGGGCGCAGAGCCTGGAGATCTGGGCCTTCTGGTTGATGACCGTGTCGATGCTGCTGATCACCCTGATGCTGACCGCCGCCGGCGTGGTGCAGGTGTGGCTGCAGCGGCTGCCGGCCGACGGCGCGGCCATGCCGTTCATGGCCACGGTGGAGCAGTTGAAGGTGTTCTTCTGGCTGCGCCTGTATGCCGGCGTCGGCTTCTTCGCCGGGCTGGTCTGCTACCTGCTGAGCTTCCGCCAGCGCGGCCGCCTGGCGGTTGGCGTCGCGCAGCAGGCCGGTTGAGTTCCCTCCCCCGGGGCCCGTCTGCCTGGCAGCGGGCCCTTTTTTTCGCGAGGTCGCGATGACCCTTCACCTGGAGCTGGAAGAAGGCTTCGGCCGCGCCTGGCACCGCTTCATCACCCGCCGCGCCAGCCCGACGTTCGAGGACGCGGCGGTGAGCCTGGACGAGGTCCGGCGCAGCCTGCTGCTGCTGTTCCGCGCCACCGGCGGCGAGGCCGGCGTCGGCGTGGAGGCGGCCAGCGCGCGCGAGCTGCTGGTGCGCCGCAGCCTGTTGCAACAGGTGGCCGGCACCTGCCAGCAGTTGCCGGTGGCCTGGTTCGACGCCGACTCCCTGCGCCTGCCGGCCAGCCTCGCGGTCTACCCCGAGGCGCACCTGAACCTTGAACTCTACCGCTGGCTGGCGCTGCTCGCGGCGCACAGCCAGCCGCTGCGGCACTGGGCCGGCGACAACCAGGCCTGGACCCTCGCCGTGCTGCAGCGCTACCCGCTGCTGCGCCCGCGCTACGAACGGCTGGTGGAAGCGCTGCTACCATTGCGCCCGGACCCGGCCCAGTTGCCGCCGGCCGAGGCGGCGCTGGAGCGTGCGCTGCGCCAGGCGTTGCGCGAGCCCGGCAGCGTCAGCGGCCTGCCGCGTAGCGAGCGCGCGCCCTGGCCGTTGCCGCTGTGGTTGTACCCGCCGCAGCAGCTGGCGGCGCCGCAGCGGACCGAACTGGTCGACGGCGGCGAGCAGGGCAGGGCGCAGGGCGAGGTGCGCAACGGCGCCGCCCGCAAGCGCGCCGAACGCGCCGGGCAGGACCCGGGGCGCGGCGGCCTGCTGCTGTTCCGTCTGGAGAACCTGTTCAGCTGGTCCGAGCACGTCGAGCTGGACCGCGCCGGCGACGACAGCGAGGACCTGGACGCCGCGCGGGTGGCCGAGGACCTCGACCACCTGAGCCTGTCCCGGCAACGCCAGCGCAAGGGCGGCGGCCTGCGCCTGGACCTCGACCTGCCGGCGGCCGAGTACGACGACCTGCCGCTGGGCGAGGGCATCCGCCTGCCGGAGTGGGACTACCGGCGCCAATGCCTGCTGCCCGACCACGTCTGCCTGCAGCCGATGCTGCCGCGCGATGCCGCGCCGGCGCCATTGCCGGACGCGCTCGCGCCCATCGCCCGGCGCCTGCGCCGGCAGTTCGAAGGCCTGCGCCAGCAGCCGCAGTGGCTGCGCCGCCAGCCCCAGGGCAGCGAGCCGGACCTGCAGGCCTGGCTGGACTTCAGCGTCGAGCGGCGCCTGGGCGCCTGCGCCGAGACCGGCCTGTTCCTCGAACGCCGGCAGACCCGCCGCGACCTGGCCTGCCTGCTGCTGGCCGACCTGTCGATGTCCACCGACGCGCACCTGGACGACCGCCACCGCGTCATCGACCTGATCGGCGACAGCCTGCTGCTGTTCGGCGAGGCGCTGCAGGCGGTGGGCGACCGCTTCGCGCTGTACGGCTTTTCCTCGCTGCGCCGGCACCACGTGCGCCTGACCCAGCTGAAGAGCTTCGAGGAACGCCATGGCGACGCCGTGCGCGGTCGCATCCGCGCCCTGCGGCCGGGCTACTACACGCGCATGGGCGCGGCCATCCGCCGGGCCACGCAACTGCTGCTCGAGCGCGGCGAACGCCAGCGCCTGCTGCTGATCCTCACCGACGGCAAGCCCAACGACCTGGATTGCTACGAGGGCCGCTACGGCGTCGAGGACACCCGCCAGGCGGTGCTGGAAGCGCGGCGCGCCGGGGTGCTGCCGTTCTGCCTGACCATCGACCGCGAGGCGGCGGACTACCTGCCGCACCTGTTCGGCCACCAGGGCTACCTGATGCTGCGCGACCCGGCCCAGCTGCCGCTGCGCCTGCCGCAGCTCTACCGCCAGCTGACGCGGCGCCGTGAGTGACGCGGTGGACAGCTCTTCGTAGGAGCGAGGGGGACGCCTAGTTCTTGCTCGCGAACCAACCCCCGCAGCGGGACCCGTTCGCGACTGGATTTACCGGCCACGCCGGAACGGCCAACGGCGGATAGCCGCGAACGGTTATGCGCCCTACGGTGAGAGTAGCCAGGAGTATCAGGATGGCTCCGGATTTCCCGACTGCTCAGCCCGTGGCACTGGAACGGCGGATAACGCTTGGGGCGTTATGCGCCCTACACCACCCCACATATGCCGTTCCCCTGTAGGAGCGCGCCCTGCGCGCGAAATCGCGGGCAGGGCCCGCTCCTACAAGGGGGGCATTCATCGAGCGTAGGGCGAATAACCGTTCGCGGTTATCCGCCGCAGGTGCCTGTCAGCGCGGCAACCAGAGCGCCATCGCCAGGCAGAACAGGGCGAGGGCCATGCAGAACAGCTTGAACCGGCGCAGGCGCCTCTGCCTAGCCAGGGCCTGTTCGACCGGCAGCGGCATGCCGCAGTGCGGGCAGTCGGCCTGGTCGTCGGCGCTGGGCTGCTGGCAGTACAGGCACTGGCGCATGCCTACTCGAACTGCTCCAGGCGCAGCGGGGCCAGGACCTGGACGGTGCGGCCCTGCAGGTCGATGATGCGTTCGTCGATCAGCCGGCGCAGCACGCGGGAGAAGGTTTCCGGCTGGATCGACAGGTGCCCGGCCACCAGTTGCTTGGCCATCGGCAGCTCGAAGCGCAGGTCGGCGTCGCCGTGGCGGTTGAGCAGCGTCAGCAGGTAGCGCACCACCCGGTGGGTGGAGTTCTTCAGCGACAGCGTCTCGATCTCGTTGATCCGCCTATGCAGGCGGATGCACAAGGTGCCGAGCAGGGCGAAGGGCAGCTGCGGGTTGCTGTGCAGCAGCTCCAGGTAGGTGCGGTTGGCGAAGCGGTAGACCTGCGTCGGCTCCAGCGCCTGGGCCGAGGCGACGTAGTCCGGGGTGTCCATGAACATCATGGCCTCGGCGAAGGTCTGCCGGCCGACCACCACTTCCAGGACCTTCTCCTGGCCCTCCGGGGTCAGGCGGAAGATCTTCACCGCGCCGGATATCACGAAGAAGAAGGCATGGGCCGGCTCGCCCTGGTGGAACAGCTTGTCGCCCTTGTCGAGGTTGAGCAGCTGGCAGGTGGCGAGCAACTGTTCCAGCTGCGCCTCTTCGAGGGCATCGAACAGGTGGTGGCCGCGCAGGATCTGCTGGTGGACGCGCTGGGACTGCATGGCGGAGCCTTCCTGAACCGTGGGTATCCGGTCAGTATGCTCGCCATGCCCGGCTTGGTGGGTGAGGCATGCTGTCACGTCGGGCTCCGGCCGATGGGCGGTCATTGCGGGCGGTTGGCGCCGATGAACAGCAGGTTGTTCTCCAGGTGGATGTGCTGCATCAGGTCGCGGCGCAGCTCCTCCAGCCCGGCGTAGAGCGCGCGCCAGCTGGTGCAGGCGTTGGCCGGGGCGGTCAGGTCGTCGGTCAGCTCGGCCAGCGCGGCCAGGCTCTGGGCGTGTTCGTCGTGCTCGTGGCGCATCACCCCGATCGGCCCCTGCACGTGCAGCAGCGGCACGCCCTGGCTCAGCCAGGGGAACAGGATGTTCTCTTCCTTGCACATGTGCGACTCGAGTTCTTCCTGCATCTGCTCCAGCAGCGCCACCAGGCCGTGGGGGCAGTGCGGGTGCGCGGCGTGGGTGCGTTCCACGCGCTGGGCCAGCGGCAGCAGCGCGGGGAACTGCTGGCGATGGCGCTGGTGGTAGCGTTCGAGGATGTGTTCGATCAGCTCGGTGTTGCTCGCCTGGCGCCAGTCGCGCTCTTCGCTGGCCGGGCGCAGGGCGCGCAGTTCGCTGGCGATGCGTTCGGCGTCCAGGCCCAGTTCGCTGGCGGCCTCGCGCAGGCTGCGCTGGCCGGCGCAGCAGAAGTCCAGCTTGTAGTCGCGCAGCAGGCTGGTGCTGCCGGGCAGGCTGCAGGCCAGGTCGCTGAGGGTGCGTTCGGTCAGGTTGTCGTGCATGGCGGCGGCCTCGGGAGTCGGTGTGGGGGCTGGCGCCAGTCTAGGAAGGGCGCGGCCCCGGGCTCCTTGATTGCGGTCAAGCGTCGCAGTGCGCGGGTTCCCGCTCGTCGTCGCCCTCGGCGATGTGCAGCAGCTGCTGCGGGTTGCGCACCAGCAGCTTCTGCCGGCCGCCGCGCACCAGGCCGCGCCCTTCCCAGGCGCTGAGGATGCGCGAGACGGTGTGCAGGGTGGTGCCGGTCATCTCGGCGATGTCCTGGCGGCTGACGGGAAAATCGATGCGCACGCCCTCGGATTCCGCGCGGCCGCTGTTGCGCACCAGGCGCAGTACGGCGTGGGCGACGCGGCGCTCGACCTCCTCGGTGGCCAGCTCGCAGAAGCGCACGTGGGCTTCCTGCAGGCGCACGCCAATGGCCTGCACGGTGTTCAGGGCGAAGCCGGGGTGGCGCGCCAGCAGCGGCTCCCACAGCGCGGTCGGCCAGGCCAGGGCCAGGCTTTCCTGGGTGGCGCTGGCGGTGGCGGGGTAGTCCTCGCGGCCCAGGGCGCGGACGAAGCCGAACAGGTCGCCGGGGTTGACCAGGCGCACCAGCACGCGCTGGCCGTCGCAGGTCACCTGGGTGGCCTTGAGGCGGCCGTGGACCAGCAGGTAGAAGGCCTCGGCCGGTTCGCCCTGCTCGAACACAGTGGCGCCGCAGTGCAGCGGCAGCACGCTGGCCGGGCGAAGGATGTCGTCCTGTTCCTCGCGGGTGCAGTTGGCGAACGGCGGCAGGTTCGCCAGCCAGGCGCGGTTGATCGGTGGCTTGTCGCTCACGGTCAGGATTCCCTGGGGCCCGCCGCAGCATACCTGCATCGCGCTGTGGCGAAACTTGAGTGGGATCAAGTCAAGGCAGCTCTCTGACCAGGCGGAACCCCAGGTTGTCCGGCGGCTGCCCGGCGCTGCAGCCGCCGCCGCGGGCGTCGCGGACGAATTCGTTGATGGCGGCGCGGTGGCGGCCCTCGGCGATGCGGATCGAGCAGGCCTCGACGCGGGTCTTTTCCGTGCCGCCGGCATCCAGGCTGACCCGCGTGTGGCAGCTCTGCGTCCATTCCCAGACGTTGCCCGCAAGGTCCGCCACCCCCAGTTCGTTGAGGCCGTGGCTGCCGCGCGGCTGCGCCCGGGCCGGGCCTTCGCGGGCCGCCGCGGCCTCGAAGCGGTAGCGCGCCAGCCAGCGGCGCGCCGGGTTGCGGCCGTCGTCGTCGATGCGCAGGGCGTCGTCGGCCCAGCGCGAGCCGGCGAAGAATGCCCATTCGGCGTCGCTGGGCAGGCGCCAGCGCTGGCCGGTGCGCTTTGACAGCCAGTCGGCATAGCGCTGCGCATCCAGCAGGCTGGCGCCGGTGAGCGGTAGGTCTTCGCCGGGGGCGGCGGCCTGGCCCTCCAGCGCCAGGCAGGCGCCGGCGTCCACGCAGCGGGCGTATTCGACCTGGCTGACCTGGTATTTCATCACCGCGAAGCGTGGCGCCAGGCGTTCGCTACGCAGCGGCGCATCCACCGGGCGGGCGTCGCGCCAGTAGTCGCCGGCGGGGCGGAAGCGGTATTCCCGTGGTGTCAGGCTGACGGTCTCCGGCGCCAGGCTCGGGTCGGTGCGCGGCAGCCATGCGCCCAGGGCAATGGCCACCAGCAGCAGCGGAAGGGCGATGGTCAGCGCCTTGCGCATGGGCGTTCCCTCGTGGCGGGGCCGGCCCTCGCGGGCCGGCCGGTGGCGTCACTTGATGGGGGAGGGCGGTTCGACCTGGCTCATCAGGTCGGAATCCCACTGCCCCTCGACCTGGAAGTGCGCGGTGGCGCCCAGGGCCACGCCTTCGATCAGGTTGTGGTTGAGGTAGGCGTACAGGCCCGGCTGGCGGAAGGTGTACAATGCAGCGCCAGCGGCGCCGCCGGGGATGAACCAGGTCTCCAGGCCTTCCTCCGGCGGGTTGCCGAACTTGCCGGTGGCCCAGACGTGGTCGCCGTGGCCGCCGATCAGGTGCGGGCGGGTGTCGCGGTTGGCCTGGGAATGGACGATCAGCACGGTCTCGCCGACCTTGGAGGTCAGGGCGTTCTTGCCGGTCAGTGCGCCGACCCGGCCGTTGAACACCACGTGGCTGGGGATCAGCCCCTTCATGGTCTGCAGGGTGTCGTTGAAGCTCTCGGTGGGGCTGGCGTAGCGCTTGAACTTGCCGTCCTTGTCGCGCGGGACGTAGAAGTCCTGCTCGCCGACGTAGAACACCTTGTCGTACTTCAGCGGCCGGCCTTCGCGGTCCTTCAGGCCGTCGCGCGGCAGCACCATGATCGCGCCGTTCATGCCGGAGACCACGTGCCAGGGGATCATCATCCCGCCGGGCGCGCAGTGGTAGACGAACACGCCGGGGCGGGTGGCCTTGAAGCGCAGCTTGACCTGCTCGCCGGGGTTGACCACGGTCAGCGAGCCGCCGCCCAGGGCGCCGGTGGCGGCGTGGAAGTCGATGTTGTGGGCCATGGTGTTGCTGGCCGGGTTGACCAGGGTGAGCTCGACGTAGTCGTCCTGGTGCACCACCATCAGCGGCCCGGGCACCGAGCCATTGAAGGTCATGGCGTGGATGTGGGTGTCGTCGTCATCGATGATCAGGTCCTTCTCCTCGATGACCATGCGGAACTCCACCACCCGCGGCTTGCTGCTGGTGCGCTGTTCGTGGGCATGGACGAACGGCGGGACGAGCAGCTCGACCTTGCTCCTGGCCAGCTTCGACAGGTCCGGCGCCGGCCCGGTCTGCAGCGGCGCCGACTCCTTGGCGAAGGCCAGACCGCTGCCGAGGACCGAACCGGCGACGCCGAGCGCGACGGCTCCGGCGAGCAGGCTGCGGCGCGAGAAGGGCATTTTTTCCAGGTCAGGCATGGGTACATCTCCTAATGGACGAGATTTCGTTGTCCACAGGGAACTCCCTTGGGCGAAAACCTTCTTTGCGCGGAAGCAAATAGCGGCGCAGCTGGACAATCTGCCGCAGCGCGCCATCAGGTTTTTCCTTCGACGCCTGTGTGAATGCGGCAAGTGCCGGTGCGCCGAGGTAAGATTCCTGCCCAATGAGCGAATCTCCCGCGCCAAGGCGCGGGCCCCAACGGACAAGGACCTTGCATGCGCCCGCGTGGACTCCCCCTCCTGGCCCTCACCTTCGGCGTGCTTGCCGCGCAGCAGGCCTACGCCAGCAGCGACGATTCCTGCTACCCGAGCTGGAACCTCAAGCGCGACACCCTGGACGTGTGCAACAGCCTGCCGTTCCTGAGCCCCGGCAATGACAGCCGGGTCAACCTGCAACTGCTGCTGGCCGACGCCGGGCGTGCCAGCCTGCCGGTCAAGGCGCTGTCCGATGACGAGCAGCAGCTGGGCTACGGCCTGGTGCCCTTCCCGCTGACGCGCCTGTTCGACGAGCCCCTGGCCCCGGAGGCCGCGACGGCTGCCGACGCCAAGCCGGCGGCGCCCCTGGCGGAGCTGGCGGTGCGCATCGGCCTGCCGGCGGACGCGGTGCCGGCCGAGGGCGAGCGCTTCGCCAGCGGCGAGGGAAGCCGCTGCCGCAGCAACAACCCGGCCACCGCCCAGGACTTCCTCGCCCAGCTGCTCGCCGCCGACCTGCCGCCGGCCGAGCGGCAGAGTCTGGCGCGGGCGCGCCTGGCCCTGCTGCAGGGCTGCCAGTGGGACGAGGCGCAGCTCGCCGGCCTGTTCCCCGGCGACGTGGACTCCCCCGGCGGGCGCGAGTTCGCCGGCTACCTGCAGGGCATCGCCGCCTTCTACAGCGGCCACTTCCCGGCCGCGCGCAAGAGCTTCCAGGCCCTGCGCGACAGCCGCCTGCCCTGGCTGCGCGAGACGGCGCGCTACATGCTCGGCCGCAGCCAGCTCAACCAGGCGCAGCAGAACGCCTTCGACGACATGGGCTACCCCGACCTGCGCAAGGTCGACCAGGCCGCGCTCAAGGTCGCCGAAAGCGACTTCAAGGCCTACCTGCAGGCTTATCCACAGGGCCGCTATGCCACTTCGGCCAAGGGCCTGATGCGCCGCGTGTACTGGCTGATGAACGACCCCGGGCGCCTGGCCGCGGAATACGCCTGGCTGTTCGCCCAGCCGGAGGCGGCCCAGGGCAACGCCGACCAGGCCCAGCTGATCGCCGAGGTGGACAACAAGCTGCTGGTCAGTGCGCACCCGGCGGAGGTCAAGAACCCGCGCCTGCTGGCGGTGCTCGACCTGATGCAGATGCGTCACCATGAGGCCGGCGAGGGCCGCGCCCTCGACCTGCCCGGGCTGCAGGCGCAGAAACCGTTGTTCGCCGAGCTGCCGGGGCTGCACGACTACCTGCTGGCGGCCTGGCAGCTGTACGTCGAGGAGCAGCCGGGCAAGGCGGCCGAACAACTGCCCAAGGCCCTGCCGCAGAAGCTCGACTACCTCGCCTTCAGCCAGCAGACCCTGCGCGGCTTCGCCCTGGAGGCCGGCAACGACTGGCTGGGCGCGGAGAAGCTGTGGCTGCAGTTGCTGCCGCTGGCCCACCAGCCGCTGCAGCGCGAGCAGCTGGAACTGGCGCTGGCCTTCAACTACGAGCGCAGCGACCGCCTGGTGAAGGTCTATGCCGAGAACTCGCCGGTGCGCACCCCGGCCATCCGCGAGCTGCTGCTGCGCCACATCGCCGGCCCCGAGCTGCTGCGCCAGCAGGTGAAGTCCGAGACGGCGCCGGCCGAGGAGCGCGACACCGCGCTCTTCACCCTGCTGTACAAGGACCTGCTGCACGGCCGCTACGCCAACTTCGTCAACGACCTCGCGCTGCTGCCGGCCGAGCCCTCGACCAAGCCGCTGAGCGCAAGCCTGGGCTTCGTCTACGGCGGCGGGCAGCCGCTGAGCCTGTTCCAGTGGCCGGGCGGCAAGGGCAGCTCCAGCTACGACTGCCCGGCGCTGCGCGACCTCGCCCTGGCCTTGCAGCAGGAGCCGCAGCCGCCGCAGGCGCTGAACTGCTTCGGCGAGTTCATCCTGCGCAACAACCTCGACAGCTTCCCGCTGGACAACCAGCCCGGCGTGCGCGAACTGGGCGGCAGCCCGTCGCTGTTCGAGGGCGAGCCCTACTCGCGCCTGGACGGCTACCTGAAGGTGATCGCCGACGCGCAGGCCGGCAGCGACGACAAGGCCTACGCGCTGTACCGCGCCATCAACTGCTACGCCCCCAGCGGCTACAACGGCTGCGGTAAGCAGGACATCGCCCCGGCGCAGCGCAAGCGCTGGTTCCGCACGTTGAAGACGCAGTACGCCGACACGCCCTGGTCGAAATCGCTGAAGTACTACTGGTAGCGCCGCCATGGGCCTGGCCGCGAAGAGCCTGGCGCTGGGCCTGCTGGCGCTATGGGGCGCCACGGCCAGCGCCGGGGTGGTCGACGCCGCCGACTACGACGCCTTCTGGCTGTGGGGCGGGGTCCAGGCCCAGCCGGTGCTGCGCCAGGCGCGCACCCTCTACGTGCTGCAGGGCCAGGTCAGCGCCCCGCGCGGCGCCCCCGAGCAACCGGCGCGCCTGCACGCCCAGGGCATCGCCATGCCGCGCCTGCGCTCGGGCCAGGTCTGGGTGGTCTACCGCGCCCACAGCCTGCGCTGGAGCGAGGACAGCTACGCGACCCTGCTGGCCCAGTTGCGCCGCTGGCAGCGCGCCGGCAACCCGCTGCTGGGCGTGCAGATCGACTTCGACGCACGCACCCGCTACCTCGACGAATACGTGGCCTTCCTGCGCGACTTCCGCCGGCGCCTGCCGCTGGAGTACCGCCTGAGCATCACCGGCCTGCTGGACTGGAGCAGCAACGCGGAGCCGGCGACCATCAACCAGCTGCGCGACGTGGTGGACGAGGTGGTGGTGCAGACCTACCAGGGGCGGCGGACCATCCCCGACTACGAACGCTACCTGCCCAGGGTGGCGCGCCTGCAGCTGCCGTTCCGCATCGGCCTGGCGCAGTACGGGCAGTGGCAGGCGCCGGGCTACCTGGAGCGCAGCCCGTGGTTCCGGGGGTATGTGGTGTTCTTGCAGAATCCGTGAGTTGCTGGGCGGGGGCGATTGTAGGAGCGAGCTTGCTCGCGAACGGTGTTTCCCGGTTGCAACGGAGCCCTGGATTGACCTCGTCCCCTCTCCCCAGCCCTCTCCCTGAAGGGAGAGGGGGCTAGTCCGTGCCGAGAGAGGGTGTGGTTTCACCTGAAACCTGCGGAGCTGCCGGCTGACTCAGGAATACCCAAGCACGCCGAACGGTCCCCTCTCCCTTCAGGGAGAGGGTTAGGGAGAGGGTGCTCTTCAGGTCAAGCGCCGAGATTACCGGCGAAGTCCCGTTCGCGAGCAAGCTCGCTCCTACGAAAAACCTCCGCAACCACAACTCCCCCCACACCCCGCCTTAGCCGGCCGCTCCAGCAGATCCCGCATCAGCAACCCATAATCCAGCCCCACCTCCTCCGGCACCGGCAGATACACGACGTGCCCATCACCCGGCGCGACCTCGATGACTTCACCACGAACGTTCTCCAGACGTTCCAGCCGCAGCGTACGGTTGCCGGCTGGAGTCATGAGTTCGACGCTGTCACCCACCGCGAAGCGGTTCTTCACCCTTACCTCGGCGAGGTCGCCACGCCGCCCGCCAGTGAACTCCCCGACGAACTGCTGGCGCTCCACCCGCGAGCTGCCGTACAGGTAATTCTGATACTCGTCATGCACATGGCGGCGCAGGAAGCCCTCGGTGTAGCCGCGGTGGGCCAGGGACTCCAGCTCGTCCATCAGGCCGCGGTCGAAGGGCCGGCCGGCCACGGCGTCGTCGATGGCCTGGCGGTAGGCCTGGGCGGTGCGCGCCACGTAGTAGTGGGACTTGGTGCGGCCCTCGATCTTCAGCGAGTGCACGCCCATCTCGGCCAGGCGCTGCACGTGCTGGATGGCGCGCAGGTCCTTGGAGTTCATGATGTAGGTGCCGTGCTCGTCCTCGTGGGCCTCCATCAATTCGCCGGGGCGGTTGCCTTCCTCCAGCAGGAAGACCGCGTCGGTGGGCGCGCCTTCGCCGAGGGTCGGCTCGCGCACCAGCTGGCCCAGTTCGTCCTCCCGGGCCGGGTGCGCCTGGTACTGCCAGCGGCAGGCGTTGGTGCAGGTGCCCTGGTTGGGATCGCGGCGGTTGATGTAGCCCGACAGCAGGCAGCGCCCGGAGTAGGCCATGCACAGGGCGCCGTGGACGAACACCTCCAGCTCCATGTCCGGGACCTTCTCGCGGATCTCGCCGATCTCCTCCAGCGACAGCTCGCGGGAGAGGATCACCCGGCTCAGCCCCTGGTCGCGCCAGAAGGCCACGCTGGCCCAGTTGACGGCGTTGGCCTGCACCGAGAGGTGGATGTTCGCCTGGGGGAAATGCTGGCGAACCAGCATGATCATGCCGGGATCGGACATGATCAGCGCATCCGGCCCCAGGGCCAGCACCGGCTCCAGGTCGGCCAGGAAGGTCTTCAGCTTGGCGTTGTGCGGGGCGATGTTCACCACCAGGTAGAAGCGCTTGCCCAGGGCATGGGCCTCGGCGATGCCGATGGCCAGGTTGGCCAGGTCGAATTCGTTGTTGCGCACCCGCAGGCTGTAGCGCGGTTGCCCGGCGTAGACGGCGTCGGCGCCGTAGGCGAAGGCGTGGCGCATGGCTTTCAGGGAGCCGGCGGGGCAGAGCAGTTCGGGGGCTTGGAGCATGGTGGCGGGACGCTTGTGGATAAAACGCCGCACTCTAGCCGGGCCGGGGGCTCGGTGCCCTGAGCGGGGTCAATGTTGCTGGTGGGCGTTTCGTAGGAGCGAGGGGGACGCCTAGTTCTTGCTCGCGAATGGGGTTTCCTGGCTGCAGCGGAGCTTTGGATTGACTCCGCTCCCTCTCCCCAGCCCTCTCCCTGAAGGGAGAGGGGGCCGTATGGCGTGAAGCGTAATGTCGAAACTCATTGCAACGCCGAGGCTGCCGGCGAGCGCCGGTATGACGCTTGGCACGGACGGTCCCCTCTCCCTTCAGGGAGAGGGTTAGGGAGAGGGCGCTCTTCAGGTCAAGCGCCGAAATTGCCGGCGAACCCCCATTCGCAAGCAACCTCACTCCAACCAGCGCCGCCCCTGCAGCTCCAGCAGCATCTGCGCCTGCTCCGGGCCGTTGCTGCCGGCGGGGTAGGGGCGCGGGCGCTGGTAGTGCTCCTGCCAGCCGGCGATGATCGGGTCGATCCAGCGCCAGGCCGCCTCCACCTCGTCGCGGCGCATGAACAGCGTCGAGTCGCCCTGGATCACGTCCAGCAGCAGGCGCTCGTAGGCGTCCCAGCGGCGCTTGCCGGGGCTGGAGGCCTGGGCCAGGTTGAGGTCCAGCTCGGCCGGCTCCAGGCGCATGCCCTTGCCGGGGGTTTTGGTCATCAGCTGCAGGCTGATGCGCTCCTCCGGCTGCAACCTTATCCACAGGCGGTTGGCCGGGCCGCTGCCGTCGCCGATCAGGGCGTGGGGCACCGGCTTGAACTGGATGACGATCTCCGAGCACTTCTTCGCCATGCGCTTGCCGGTGCGCAGGTAGAAGGGCACGCCGGCCCAGCGCCAGTTGTCGATCTCGGCGCGCAGGGCGACGAAGGTCTCGGTGTCGCTGTCGTTGTCCACGTTCTTCTCGAACCAGTAGGCCGGCACCTCCTGGCCGCCGATCCGCCCGGCGCCGTACTGGCCGCGCACGGTGCGGTCCTGCACGTCGAGGCCGCCGATCGGGCGCAGGGCCTGGAGGATCTTCAGCTTCTCGTCGCGCACCGACTCGGCGTCGAAGTGCACCGGCACCTCCATGGCCACCAGGCACAGCAGCTGCAGCAGGTGGTTCTGCACCATGTCGCGCATGGCCCCGGCGTGGTCGTAGTAGGCGCCGCGGTTCTCCACGCCGAGGGTCTCGTTGACGCTGATCTGCACGTGGTCGACGTAGGCGCTGCGCCACAGCGGCTCGAACAGGGTGTTGGCGAAGCGCAGGGCCAGCAGGTTCTGCACCGTCTCCTTGCCCAGGTAGTGGTCGATGCGGAACACCCGCGACTCGTCGAACACCTGGCCGATGGCCTGGTTGATCGCCCGTGCCGACTCCAGGGAATGGCCCAGCGGCTTCTCCAGCACGATGCGCGTGTTGGGCCCGGCCAGGCCGGCGACCTTGAGGTTCTGCGCGATGGGCGCGAAGAGGTCCGGGGCGGTGGCCAGGTAGTGCACCAGCACGCGCTCGTGGCCGAACTTCAGGCGCTGGCGCAGCCGGCTGAAGTCGGCGCTCTGGGAGGCGTCCATGGCTAGGTAGTCCAGGCGCGTGGCGAAGCTCTGCCAGTCGGCGACGCTGAAGTCGGCCCGCGCCACCTGTGCCCGGCAATGCCGTTCGGCCAGCGCCAGGTAGGCCTCCTGCGTACGCTGGCTGCGGGCCAGGGCGAGGATGCGGGTGTCGGCCGGCAGGCGCTCCTCGCGGTGCAGGTGGTAGAGCGCCGGCAGCAGCTTGTGCAGGGCCAGGTCGCCGGTGCCGCCGAACACCAGGATGTCGCAGGAAAGGGGAAATGCGGAAGTTTCGGACATCATCGGATACTGCTCCACCACTTATTGCCTGGGCGTGACCGCCTGACTTGTAGTATAACTACAAGCAGACTACATCCCATCCGCCGATCATAGCCGAGTCCAGCCCAGTGAACCTGTTGCAGCACATTGCCCAGTCGCGTCATCTGCTTCGCAAGTCGGAACTGAAGGTCGCCGATCACGTGATGCAGGACCCCGCCTCGGTCATGCACAGCTCCATGGCCGACCTCGCCCACGGCGTGGGCGTCAGCGAGCCGACCATCGTGCGCTTCTGCCGCGCCATCGGCTGCAGCGGCTTCCAGGACCTCAAGCTGAAACTGGCGCAGAGCCTGGCCGCCGGCGCCAGCTTCGGCCAGTTCGCGATCAACGAGAACGACTCGGTCACCGACTTCAGCCTGAAGATCTTCGACACCACCCTGCATTCGCTGATGGAGGTGCGCGAGAACCTCGACACCCACGCCCTGGAACGCGCCATCGCCGCCATCGCCCACGCCCAGCGCGTGGAGTTCTACGGCTTCGGCGCGTCCGGCGCGGTGGCCGCGGACGCCCAGCACAAGTTCTTCCGCCTGCTGCTGTCGGCGGCGGCCTATTCCGACCCGCACATGCAGGCGATGTCGGCGGTGACCCTGAAGCCCAGCGACGTGGCCATCTGCATCTCGCAGTCCGGCCGCTCCAAGGACCTGCTGGTGACCGCCAACCTGGTCCGCGAGGCCGGCGCCACCCTGATCACCCTGTGCCCCAGCCAGACCCCGCTGGCCGACCTGGCCACGGTGAACCTGGCGGTGGACGTGCACGAGGACACCGACATCTACACCCCGCTGACCTCGCGCATCGCCCACCTGGTGGTGATCGACGTGCTGGCCATGGGCGTGGCCATGGCCCGCGGACCGGACCTGGTCAACCACCTCAAGAGCGTCAAGCGCAGCCTGCGCAGCCTGCGCCTGTCGCCCAAGGTGGTGAAGAGCCACGAGGAGCCGCGCCCGGAAGAGGCGTCCTGAGCCGGCGCCGACCGCCCGTCGGCGTCACCGCGGCTTCACCGCCGCGCCCTCAAACTGTCATCCGTCGTCAGCATGCTGGCGTCTCCAGCCCTTCGGCCTTGGGAGATGCGAGATGCCACGCCATATCGACGACACCCAGCACCTGGACAGCAGGACCCGCCGCAAGCTCGAGGATCAGCGCCGCATGCAGTTCCGCCGGGCCATCGAGGAGCGCCTCGAGGCGCAACGTCTCGACCGCGAGATGTCCGATTATCCCGACCTGATCGCCGCCAACTACCTCAATTCTGCACGGGCGTCGGTGAAAAGCGCTCAGCCAACTGGCTGATCAGCGCGCGCTCCTCGCGGATGAACGCGACGAATGCCTGGGCCACCGGGCTCAGGCGCTTGCCACGGGCGTGCACCAGGCACCAGCTGCGGTAGAGCGGCAGTTCCTCCACCGGCAGTTCGCGCAGCAGCCCGGCGCGCAGTTCGCGGCTCACCGCGTGGCGCGGCAGCAGGGCCAGGCCGAGGCCGGCCAGCACCCCTTCCCGCGAGCCCTCCAGCGAGGCGAATTCCAGCGTCTGCGGGAAGTGCGCGCGCTTCTGCTGGAAGTGTTCCTCGCAGGCCTTGCGAGTGCCCGAGCCAGGCTCGCGGATCAGCAGCGGCCAGGATTCCAGGTCCTTCAGCGACAGCTTGGCGGCGCTGCACAGCGGGTGCTCGGGCGGCGCCACCGCGACTATCGGGTTGTTCAGGAAGGGCAGGAACTCCAGGGCCATGTCCTGGGGCACCAGGGACATGATCACCAGGTCGTCGCGGTTGTCCGACAGGCGCTTGATCACCTGGGCGCGGTTGACCACCGTGAGGTGCAGGCTGACGTCCGGGTGCTGGGCCTGGAAGGCGGCGAACAGGTGCGGGGTGATGTACTTGGCGCTGGACTCCACCGCCAGGCGCAACTGGCCCTGCAGCGAGCCCTTGAGGTCGGACAGCTGCATGTCCAGCACCTCCAGGCGCTGGAAGATGTCCGTGCTGGCGCGCAGCAGGGCGTCGGCGGCGTCGGTCTGGTAGAGCTTCTTGCCGATGTACTCGAACAGCGGCTGGCCGACCAGTTCCTCCAGCTGGCGGATCTGCAGGCTGACCGCCGGCTGGGTCAGCGCCATTTCCTCCGCGGCGCGGCTGTAGGAACGGCTCTCGCACACCGCACGGAATACCTGCAGCTGGCGAAGTGTCATTCGCATCAAGGACTTACGCATTCGGACGGCTCCCGAACGGGGTGGTTGCGTTCGACTATAAGGCAAAAGTTATGGCTATCCCAATAAATATTGATTTTGGGTAATCCTCGATCCCGCGTAGGGTAAAAAAACGCCGGAACCCTGCTCCGGCACGTGCCGAGCCGACGCGGATCGAACGCCGCGGCGGATTGCCGATTGGTTCAAGTGCCGGGTCCATCAGCCCCGGTCGAGGGAAACCGCAAGTGATCAAGAAAATCCTGATCGCCAACCGTGGGGAGATCGCTGTCCGCATCGTGCGTGCCTGCGCCGAGATGGGCATCCGTTCGGTGGCCGTCTACTCCGATGCCGACCGTCACGCCCTGCACGTGAAGCGCGCCGACGAGGCGCACAGCATCGGCACCGACCCGCTGGCCGGCTACCTCAACCCGCGCGCGCTGGTGAACCTGGCGGTGGAGACCGGCTGCGACGCCCTGCACCCGGGCTACGGCTTCCTCTCCGAGAACGCGGAGCTTGCGGACATCTGCGCCGAGCGCGGGATCAAGTTCATCGGCCCGTCGGCGGAAGTGATCCGCCGCATGGGCGACAAGACCGAGGCGCGGCGCAGCATGATGGCGGCCGGCGTACCCTGCACCCCGGGTACCGAAGGCAACGTCGCCGACCTCGCCGAAGCGCTGCGCGAAGGCGAGCGCATCGGCTACCCGGTGATGCTCAAGGCCACCTCCGGCGGCGGCGGCCGCGGCATCCGCCGCTGCAACAGCCGCGAGGAGCTGGAGCAGAACTTCCCCCGCGTCATCTCCGAGGCCACCAAGGCCTTCGGCAGCGCGGAAGTCTTCCTCGAGAAGTGCATCGTCAACCCGAAGCACATCGAGGCCCAGGTGCTGGCCGACGCCTTCGGCAACACCGTGCACCTGTTCGAGCGCGACTGCTCGATCCAGCGCCGCAACCAGAAGCTCATCGAGATCGCCCCCAGCCCGCAGCTGACCCCCGAGCAGCGCGCCTACATCGGCGACCTCGCCGTGCGCGCGGCCAAGGCCGTGGGCTACGAGAACGCCGGCACCGTGGAGTTCCTGCTCGCCGATGGCGAGGTGTACTTCATGGAGATGAACACCCGGGTGCAGGTGGAACACACCATCACCGAGGAAATCACCGGCATCGACATCGTCCGCGAGCAGATCCGCATCGCTTCCGGCCTGCCGCTCTCGGTCAAGCAGGAAGACATCCAGTACCGCGGCTATGCCCTGCAGTTCCGCATCAACGCCGAGGACCCGAAGAACAACTTCCTGCCCTCCTTCGGCAAGATCACCCGCTACTACGCCCCCGGCGGCCCCGGCGTGCGCACCGACACGGCGATCTACACCGGCTACACCATCCCGCCGTACTACGACTCCATGTGCCTGAAGCTGATCGTCTGGGCACTGACCTGGGAAGAGGCCCTGGACCGCGGCCTGCGAGCACTGGACGACATGCGCGTGCAAGGCGTGAAGACCACCGCGCCCTACTACCAGGAAATCCTCAAGGATCCGGAATTCCGCAGCGCCGAGTTCAACACCAGCTTCGTGGAAAGCCACCCGGAGCTGACCCAGTACTCGATCAAGCGCAACCCGTCGCACCTGGCCATCGCCATCGCCACCGCCATCGCCGCCCACGCGGGCCTTTGAGGTTTCAGGCTGCAGGCTACAAGCGGCAGGCTGCAGCGGAGAGGAGAATTACGAGATGAGCAAGAAAATCAGCGTCACCGATACCATCCTGCGCGATGCGCACCAGTCCCTGCTGGCCACCCGCATGCGCACCGAGGACATGCTCCCGATCTGCGACAAGCTCGACAAGGTCGGCTACTGGTCGCTGGAAGTCTGGGGCGGCGCCACCTTCGACGCCTGCGTGCGCTTCCTCAAGGAAGACCCGTGGGAGCGCCTGCGCAAGCTCAAGGCCGCGCTGCCCAACACCCGCCTGCAGATGCTCCTGCGCGGGCAGAACCTGCTGGGCTACCGCCACTACAGCGACGACGTGGTGCGCGCCTTCGTGGCCAAGGCCGCGGTCAACGGCATCGACGTGTTCCGCATCTTCGACGCGATGAACGACGTGCGTAACCTGCGCGTCTCCATCGAGGCGGTGAAGGCCGCCGGCAAGCACGCCCAGGGCACCATCTGCTACACCACCAGCCCGGTGCACACCATCGACGCCTTCGTCGCCCAGGCCAAGGCCATGGCGGCCATGGGCGTGGACTCCATCGCCATCAAGGACATGGCCGGCCTGCTGACCCCCTACGCCACCGGCGACCTGGTCAAGGCCCTGAAGGACGCCCTGCCGCTGGAAGTGGTGGTGCACTCCCACGACACCGCCGGCGTGGCCAGCATGTGCCAGCTCAAGGCCGTGGAGAACGGCGCCGACCGCATCGACACCGCCATCTCCAGCATGGCCTGGGGCACCAGCCACCCGGGCACCGAGTCGATGGTCGCGGCGCTGCGCAACACCCCCTACGACACCGGCCTGGACCTGGAGCTGATCCAGGAGGTCGGCATGTACTTCCACGCCGTGCGCAAGAAGTACCACCAGTTCGAGAGCGAATTCACCGGCGTGGACACCCGCGTGCAGGTCAACCAGGTGCCCGGCGGCATGATCTCCAACCTGGCCAACCAGCTGAAGGAGCAGGGCGCCCTCAACCGCATGGCCGAGGTGCTCGAGGAAATCCCGCGGGTGCGCGAGGACCTGGGCTTCCCGCCCCTGGTCACCCCCACCTCGCAGATCGTCGGTACCCAGGCGTTCTTCAACGTGCTGGCCGGCGAGCGCTACAAGACCATCACCAACGAGGTGAAGCTGTACCTGCAGGGCCGCTACGGCAAGGCCCCGGGCCAGATCAACGAGCAGCTGCGGCGCCAGGCCATCGGCAACGAGGAAGTCATCGACGTGCGCCCGGCCGACCTGATCAAGCCCGAGCTGGACAAGCTGCGCGGCGAGATCGGCGCCCTGGCCCGGTCCGAGGAGGACGTGCTGACCTTCGCCATGTTCCCGGACATCGGCCGCAAGTTCCTCGAGGAACGCGAGGCCGGCGCCCTGAAGCCCGAGGAACTGCTGCCGATCCCCACCGGCAACGGCGTGGCCGCGGCCGGCGGCGAAGGCGTGCCGACCGAGTTCGTGGTCGACGTGCACGGCGAGAGCTACCGCGTGGACATCACCGGCGTCGGCGTGAAGACCGACGGCAAGCGCCACTTCTACCTGTCCATCGACGGCATGCCGGAAGAAGTGGTGTTCGAGCCGCTCAACGAGTTCATCGGCGGCGGCGGCAACAAGCGCAAGCACGCCAGCGCGCCGGGCGACGTCAGCACCACCATGCCGGGCAACATCGTCGACGTGCTGGTGAAGGAAGGCGACAGCGTGAAGGCCGGCCAGGCCGTGCTGATCACCGAGGCCATGAAGATGGAAACCGAGGTGCAGGCGCCCATCGCCGGCACCGTCAAGGCGATCCACGTAGCCAAGGGTGACCGCGTCAACCCGGGCGAGGTGCTGATCGAGATTGAAGGCTGACCGACGGACAGACGGGTCTCAAGGTTCAGTCCCCGGGGGAGCACGATGCTCCCCCTTTTTTATGTCTTTGCGAAAACCATCACCTTCCGGCGCGGCCGGGGCACCGCTTCATTGACCTGCATCCAGGCCCCGCGCCGCGCGCACGCCTATAAACGGCAAGCCGCAGGCCGAGTTCCGGGGAGGAGGCGATGCGTTTCGCGATTGCTCTGCTGTTGACCGTCAGCTGTACCGCCCTGGGCGACGAGGCCGCCCAGGCGCGCTTCGACGCCATCATGGCCGACCCCGCCCTGCGCGAGCAGGCCTACGCCGCCGGCCACGAGCGCATCGTGCTGTGCCGCAACTGCCATGGCGACGATGGCAACAGCCGGCGCGACTACATCCCGAACCTGGCCGCGCAGGCGCCGGGCTACCTGTTCACCGCCTTCGAGCGCTACGCCAGCGGGCAGCGCACCGACTTCGTGATGAACCAGGCCGCGAAGATGCTGAGCCTCGACGAGCGGGTGAACATCGCCGTGTACTACAGCCAGCAGCCGGTGCTGCCGCGCCAGGGCACGGTGGACGATACCCTGCGGGCCAGGGGCGAGGCGCTGTTCGGGCGGGTCTGCGTGGCCTGCCATGGTCCGCAGGGGCTGGGCCAGCAGGGCGTCCCGCGTATCGCCGGGCAGCCGGCGGCCTACCTGCAGCGGACGCTGGAGGCCTACCGCGACAAGGACCCGCGCCGCGCCGGCTCGACCATGCTGGCGGTGGCGTCGCAGCTGCAGGCCGGGGATATCGAGGCGCTGGCGGCCTACCTGCAGCAATTGCACCCCTGAAGTGGGCAAAGCCTTATATAATGCACGGTCTTTTCCACTGTCAGTGATAGCGATCATGAGCCTGCCACCCTGCCCGAAATGCAATTCCGAATACACCTACGAGGACGGCGCGCTGCTGGTCTGCCCGGAATGCGCCCATGAATGGTCGGCCGATGCCGCCGCCGAAGGCGAGGGCGACGCCAAGGTGATCAAGGACGCCGTCGGCAACGTGCTGCAGGACGGCGACACCGTCAGCGTGATCAAGGACCTCAAGGTCAAGGGCTCGTCCCTGGTGGTCAAGGTCGGCACCAAGGTGAAGAACATCCGCCTGGTGGACGGCGACCACGACATCGACTGCAAGATCGACGGCATCGGCGCCATGAAGCTGAAGTCGGAATTCGTCAAGAAGGTCTGAGCCGCTCGGGCTTCTCTTCTTCTTTTGTAGGAGCGGATTCATCCGCGATCGCCGTGCCTGGGCCCGGCCCATCGCGGACGGAGTCCGCTCCTACGTCAATTCCGGGCTCCCGTAGGATGGGTTGAGCGAAGCGATACCCATCACCGTGACCGCATGGGTTTCGCAAGCTCAACCCATCCTACGAAAAGCGCCTCGGCGCAGTCGTGTAGGAGCGGGCCCTGCCCGCGAATCGCGCGCAGGGCGCGCTCCTACATGGGCGCGGTTACGGTCATTCCGCCGGCTGCACATCCTGGCGCAGCAATTCCAGCGCCTCGCGCGGGCCGCCGGAGACGATCTGGGTGGGCACCGCCAGCATCAGGTTCAGCGGCAGGCCGAAGGCTTCCAGGACGTTGCCGTCGCGGTCGCGGCCGGGTTGCTCGCCCAGCCATTCCGGGTACTTGCGGCGCATGCGCTCGGCGTAGCTGCCGGCGTCTGGCAGGTAGCCGTACAGCGGCTTGCCCAGGGCCGCGGCGTAGCCGACCTCGAAGCAGGTGCCGCTGTCCGGTTCGCTGCCGCGGAAGGACGCCAGGTTGGCCAGCACCACGTCGGCCTCGGCGAGCATCCGCAGGTTGGCGCGGTACAGCCAGATCGCCTGCTGGTGCGGCTCCGTGATCGCCTCCGGCAGCCGGTTGTCCAGCGGGAACAGCCCTTCGAACCCGTATTCCGCGCACAGCGCCTTGAGCCGTTCGCCGTACGCGGCGGCGTCGGGGCGGAACACGTCGGGGCCGGCGAGGTAGATCTTCAGCATGCTTACAAACCCATGAGCGACAGCATCAGGAAGGTGGCGAAGAGCACGAAGTGGGTCATGCCCTCGATGGCGTTGGTCTTGCCATCGTGCAGGTTGAACCCGGCCACCACCAGGGTGATGAACATCATCCCGGTCTGCAGCGGGGTCATGGCCATCTGGAACGGCTGGCCCTTGAACAGCGCCAGGGCCTCGATCACCGGCACCGTGAGGATCACCGTGGACAGCGAGGCGCCGAGGGCGATGTTGACCACCGGCTGCATGCGGTTGGCCAGGGCGGCGCGCAGGGCGGTGAGGATCTCGGGGCTGGCGGAGATGGCCGCCACCAGCAGCGCCGGCACGATCGGCGGCACGCCGCTGCCTTCCAGGCTGACGTCCAGGGCCTTGGACATCACCTCGGCCAGGGCGCCGATCAGCACCACGCCGACCACCAGCAGGGCCATGGAGCCGCGGGTGCCGCCGTGCTCCTCGTCGGCCTCGTGGGGCTGCTGCTTGCGCACCGCGTAGTTGTAGCTGAAGAAGTAGCTGTGCTGGCCGGTCTGCATGCGCAGGAACAGGCCGTAGAGCATCAGCATGCAGCCGATGGTGAACAGCGAGTAGAGCTTCCACTGCGCGGCCGGGATCAGCTCGGGGATGACCATGGAGATGCCCACCGCGGTGAGGATCATGGTCACGTAGGTCTTGCCCGAGTCGTCGTTGTAGGCCTGCTCGCCGTGCTTGAGGCCGCCGAGCAGCGCGGCCAGGCCGAGGATGCCGTTCATGTCCAGCATGACCGCGGCGTAGATGGTGTCGCGGGCCAGGGTCGGCGAATGGTTGTGGCCCATCATGATGGCCAGGATGACCACCTCCACCAGCACCGCCGCCAGGGTCAGGATCATGGTGCCGTAGGGCTCGCCGACCTTCTCCGCGAGCACCTCGGCATGGTGCGCCACGCGCAGCGAGACGCTGATGATCGAGGCCAGCAGCACGCTGGCGGCCACCCCGGCCACGGCCTTGCCGCCGGCTAGCAGGCTGTGCTCCAGGGCGTAGGCCAGCACGGCCAGGAGCAGGGCGAGGAGGAGGAATTTCTCGTCTTTGAGCAGGCGCAGCATTCGAGGGGATGTCCGTTCCGTGGGGTCGAGGCGCCCATCTTAGGCCCTGCCCGGGGCCTTGCCCACCGTCGGCGGGAACGTAGGAGCAACTGTCTCGCGCCCGCGCCGAGATGCTCTTCGTAGGAGCGAGCCTGCTAGCGAACTCTGGCCTCTCGCTCCTCCCTTAACCTTGCCATTCCCGCGAACGCGGGACGCGCCTCCATCGCGAACAGCGCTTGCGCTGGCCCGAAGGGGAATAACCCAGAAACTTCGGGTTTGGGTGTAGCGCGCCGCTCCGAGTCTGCCCGACCTTCTTGTTTCGCCCCTCGGGCGAGTCCCTTTTGTCAAACGCCACAAAAGGAACCAAAAAGGCTTGCCCCGCATACGGGCCCGATGAAGCCGGGCTACCCTCACGAACTCCCCCGCCACGGAGGCCCGCCCCGACAGCACGTCCCTGTGCTGATCGGGGCTCTAGCGACATCCATGTCGCATGACCTCCTGAGCGCCGGTTTCGCTCGGCCTTCTGAAGGGGCGTTCCGGTGCGCGCGGAGGTTTCTCTGGAAGTCCAAAAAAACCAGAGCAAGAGCGGGCATGCTCTTCGTAGGAGCGAGCTTGCTCGCGAACCTGGTTTTCCGCGTTCGCGATAGCTCGTAGGGCGCATAACGCCTACGGCGTTATGCGCCGTTTGCGTCGAACCTCGGTGCATTGGTCAACGGCGGATAACCGCGAACGGTTATTTGCCCTACGAGTTTGCCGGCTGACGCTGTGTTATCCGCTTGCTCGGGACAGCCCCCTCTCCCTTCAGGGAGAGGGTTGGGGAGAGGGGACGGACTTCGCTCTGGCACTTCTGCCAAACCCTGGCTCCGCTCCCCCTCCCTAACCCTCCCCGCAAGCGGGAGAGGGGACCGTCCGGCGCGAGGCGAAACCACAAAGCTCCCGGGCTCCCCGTAGGGCGGATAAGGTCCGCTCCTACGGTTCCAGGAGGCACGGACGTAGGGCCCTGCCCGCGATTCGCGCGCAGGGCGCGCTCCTACAGGTGGAGCCGGAGGTGGGCATGGCGCGTAGGAGCGGATCTTATCCGCGATTCGCGCCGGCTATCGCGGACAAGGTCCGCTCCTACAGGGGGTGGGGCGAGGCGTCAGCTCAGGCAGGCTCCACCAGCAGCACGGCGCCGTCCTGCCCGGTGACCTTCACCTGGGCGCCGGCCGGCAGGTCCGGGCCGCTGACCAGCCACAGGCTGTCGCCGACGCGGATCTTGCCGCGGCCGCCGATGATGGCGTCGTGCAGGGCGAACTGCCGGCCGACCAGCTCGCTGCCGCGGCGGTTCAGGCCGCTGGCGGCTTCGCCGGCGCCCGGGCGGTGCTGGTAGCGCCACCAGAACGCCACGGTGAGCAGCGCCAGGATGCCGAAGGCGAGGAACTGCCAGGTCCAGGCCAGGGCCGGGGCGAAGAAGGCCAGCACGCCGGTGGCCGCCGCGGCGATGCCGATCCACAGCAGGTAGCCGCCGGCGCCGAACACCTCGAGGATCAGCAGCAGGGTGCCGAAGGCCAGCCAGTCCCAGAAGCTCAGGTGTTGCAGGTAGTCCCACATGACCTCAGCCCCGGCCCTTGGCGCCCGGGGCGCCGTCGCCGAAGGTGGCCCTGACGATCTCGCCGATGCCGCCCACCGCGCCTATCACCTGGCTGGCCTCCAGGGGCATCAGCACGATCTTGCTGTTGTTCGAGGCGGCCAGCTGGCCGAGGGCGTCGACGTATTTCTGCGCGACGAAGTAGTTCACCGCCTGCACGTTGCCGCTGGCGATGGCCTCGGAGACCACCTGGGTCGCCCGCGCCTCGGCCTCGGCCTGGCGCTCGCGGGCCTCGGCCTCGAGGAAGGCGGCCTGGCGCTGGCCCTCGGCCTTGAGGATCTGCGCCTGCTTCTCGCCCTCGGCGGTGAGGATTTCCGCGGCGCGCTTGCCCTCGGCGTCAAGGATCTGCGCGCGCTTCAGGCGCTCGGCCTTCATCTGGCTGGCCATGGCTTCCACCAGGTCGGCCGGCGGGCTGATGTCCTTGATCTCGATGCGGGTGACCTTCAGGCCCCAGGGTGCGGTGGCCTCGTCGACGGTGCGCAGCAGGCGCTCGTTGATGGCGTCGCGCTGGCTGAGCATGTGGTCCAGCTCCATGGAGCCGAGCACGGTGCGGATGTTGGTCATCACCAGGTTGCGGATGGCGTTCTCCAGGCCGCTGACCTCGTAGGCCGCCCGGGCCGCGTCGACCACCTGGTAGAAGCACACCGCGTCGATCTGCACGATGGCGTTGTCGGCGCTGATGGCTTCCTGCGGGGGGATGTCCAGCACCCGCTCCATCATGTTGATCTTCTGTCCGACGCGGTCCATCACCGGGACGATGATGTTCAGCCCCGGCTTGAGGGTGCCGGTGTAGCGGCCGAAGCGCTCCACCGTCCACTCGTTGCCCTGGGGGACCACCTTGAAGCCCATGAAGACGATCGCCAGCGCGAGGATGACGAAGAGAATCAGGACACTGCCGGTTTCCATCTGGTGCACTCCTTGGTCGATTGGGACTTCCTGCATGGCGCCCCGGCCCACGAGGGGTGGGGCAGCGGGAAAACCTAACGCTTTCCCGTGTCATCCCGCGAGCCCCATCGGGCTCGGAGATTTCCTATTTCTGTTCGCTCTGCGGCGTCACCCGCAGCACTTCCTCGATGGTGGTCAGGCCCGCGGCGACCTTCTGCGCGCCGGACAGGCGCAGGCTGCGCATGCCTTCCTTGAAGGCGTGGCGGCGCAGCGGGATGAGGTCGGTGTCGGGGGTGATCTGTTCCTTCAGGCTGTCGGTCAGCAGCATGATCTCGTACACCCCGGCGCGGCCACGGTAGCCGGTGTCGCGGCACTCCAGGCAGCCCACCGCCTGCTGCGCGCCGGTGGGCAGCGGGGCGTTCCAGGGCCGCGTCAGGTCCTGCCAGTCGTTTTCCTCCAGCTCCAGCGGTGCCTTGCAGTGCGGGCACAGGGTGCGCACCAGGCGCTGGGCCATGACGCCGAGCACGGTGGCGCGGATCAGGTAGTAGGGCACGCCCAGTTCCAGCAGGCGGGTGATGGCCGTGGGGGCGTCGTTGGTGTGCAGGGTGGAGAGCACCAGGTGCCCGGTCAGCGCCGCCTGGATGGCCATCTCGGCGGTCTCCAGGTCGCGGATCTCGCCGACCATGATGATGTCCGGGTCCTGCCGCAGCAGGGCGCGCACGCCGCTGGCGAAGGTCAGCTCGATGTTGTGCTGTACCTGCATCTGGTTGAACGAGGGCTCGATCATCTCGATCGGGTCCTCGATGGTGCAGACGTTCACCTCGTCCGTGGCCAGCTGCTTGAGCGTGGTGTAGAGGGTGGTGGTCTTGCCCGAGCCGGTGGGGCCGGTGACCAGGATGATGCCGTTGGGCTGGTTGGTCATGCTCTGCCAGCGGCGCAGGTCCTCGGGGGAGAAGCCCAGCTGGTCGAAGCTCTTGAGCAGCACCTCGGGGTCGAAGATCCGCATCACCATCTTCTCGCCGAAGGCGGTGGGCAGGGTCGACAGGCGCAGCTCCACCTCGGCGCCGTCCGGGGTCTTGGTCTTCACCCGGCCGTCCTGGGGCTTGCGCTTCTCGGCGACGTTCATCCGCCCCAGCGACTTCAGGCGGCTGACCACCGCCATGGTGACCTGCGGCGGGAACTGGTAGACGTTGTGCAGCACGCCGTCGATGCGGAAGCGCACCGTGCCCTGCTCGCGCCGCGGCTCGATGTGGATGTCGCTGGCGCGCTGCTGGAAGGCGTACTGGAACAGCCAGTCGACGATGGTGACGATGTGCGCGTCGTTGGCGTCCGGCTCCTGGTCGCTGGCGCCCAGGTTGAGCAACTGCTCGAAGTTGCTCACGCCGCTGATCTTCATGTCCTGGGCGGAGGCGCCGCTGACCGACTTGGCCAGGCGGTAGAACTCGGTGGTGAAGCGCTGGATGTCCAGCGGGTTGCACACCACGCGCTTGATCGGGCGCTTGAGCACGTGGGTCAGGTTGCTTTCCCAGCTGTGCACGAAGGGCTGGGCGCTGGCGATGGTGACGCTGTCCGGCGCCACCGCCACGGCGAGGATCTTGTGGCGCTGGGCGAAGGCGTAGGACATCAGCGGGGTAACCGCGGCGACGTCGATCTTCAGCGGGTCGATGCGCAGGTAGGGCTGGCCGGAATACTCGGCCAGCCAGTGCACCAGGGTGTCGAGGTCCAGGTGGCGGCCGGGGTGGCGCAGGTCCGGCACCTGCTGGGCGGCGAGGAATTCCAGGGGGTGCTGCTGGTTCTTCACCGCGCTGCGGCGGATCGCCAGGCACTGCTCGGCGTCGCTCTGCGCGACGCGGCCCTGGGCGACCAGCTCGTGGAGTACATCGGCCAGGTCGAGCCAGCGATCCTGGGCGGGCGAAGCGAAGACGGACATTCGGACTCCCGTTGGTCGTAGCTGCAAGCTGCAAGCTGCAAGCTGCAAGCTGCAAGCGCATAGGCGCGAACTCTCGCCTGCCGCCTGCAGCTTATTTCAAAATTGCCTTCCAGGGCTTGAGGGTCAGCACAGTATGGGCCTGGGCCGCCAGGGCATCCAGGCCCGCGCTGTCGCGCTGGTGTAGGACCAGTTCCAGCTTGGCCAGTTCACCGTACAGGCGGTCGGCCTCGGGCAGGTCGAGCACGCCGCGGGCCAGGCGCAGCCAGACCAGCAGGCGCTGCAGGCGCGGAAGCTGCTCGACCAGCAGTTCCGGCTGCTGCTGGGCGCGGGCCAGGGGCAGGCCCTCGGCTTCCTCGGCGAGCAGGCGCGGCAGCCACTTGCCCAGGGCCGCGGCACCCTGGCGGTTGCCGCGCTCGTTGCGGCCTTCCTGCCAGGCGCGGGCCAGCAGCCAGCGCGAGGCCTGCAGCGAGAACAGGCCCCAGCGGACCTGGCCGAGTTCGGCGCGGAAGGCTTCCGGCGCCTGCTGGCGCACCGCTTCGTCGGCTTCGCCCTGTTCCAGGCGCGGGCGCCAGTCGCCGATCAGCGCGTCCAGCGCGGCGCGCAGCTCGCGGCTACTGGCGCGCGGCGCGGCCTGGCCGAGGCTGCCGAGCAGGGCGCGCAGGTCCACCAGTTGCTGCAGCCATTCCTGCAGCAGGCGCCAGTGGCCGTTGAAGCGGTACTGCTCGGCCAGGCGCTGGCTGCTGCCCAGCAGCCCCCAGGCGATGGCGGCGAAGGCGCCGTCCAGCGGGGTTTCCGCCAGCAGCTTCTGGGTGTCCGGGTGCACCGTGTAGCTGGCCGGGTCGAACAGCCGGTAGCCGCGCTCGGCCTTGCTGATGTCGCAGGGCATCAGCGGCAGGTCGGCGGCAAGCTCCGCGGCCAGTTCCAGCAATGCCGCGGGCTCGCCCTGGCGCAGTTCCAGCTCCAGCTCGCAGATTTCCTCTTCCTGCTCCCCGGCCACCACCTTGCCCAGGTCCAGGGCGGCCTCGATCACCACCCGGGTCTTGCCGCGGCCCCAGGCGATCTCGGCGCGCTGGCGGGTGAAGTCGGTGCTGAAGATCGGCGCCAGCTGCGCCTTGTCCAGGTCGGCCAGGGCCGCCGGCCAGCAGTTGTCGTCGAGCTTGCCCAGGTCCAGCTCGGGCTTGTCCAGGTACCAGTCCCATTCGTTGCGCTCGGACAGCCCGGCGACGCTGTGCCCGCGGCTCTTCAGCGTCTGGATGAACTGCTCGCCGTCGCGGCGCAGGCGCAGCGCGACCTTGGCCCGGGCCAGGTCGCGGCCGGGGGTGTCGTAGTACTGGTTGTACAGCTCGCTCTGTTGCCAGCCGGACTTGTTGCGCTTCTTCAGCAGCGGGTGGTCGCGCAGCGCCTCGAGGGTCTCGCGGCTGGCGCGCAGCTTGATTTCGGTTTCTTTCTGCATGGCGGAGTCCGGGAAGGAAAAGGGTAGACGGGCCCGCAGGGCCTGGCGTGGGGGCGCTCGTCGAAGCCCGTTAGTGTACAGGACAGCACCGCGTCGGCGCTGTTCCGGCGAAGGATGGCGGTTCAACTGGCGGCCATCCTGGGCCATGATGGGGACCGATGCCTCCGGAGACGCCCATGCCCCTGCCGAGCCTGAAAGACCGTTTCGCCCAGTTGCTCGCCCTGCCGTCGGTGAGCTGTACCCAGGCTGCCCTGGACCAGTCCAACCGCCCGGTGGTGGAGCTGCTGGCCACCTGGCTGGGCGACCTCGGCTTCGCCTGCGAACTGCAGGAGATCGCCCCGGGCAAGTTCAACCTGCTGGCGAGCCTGGGCAGCGGCCCCGGTGGCCTGGTGCTGGCCGGGCACACCGACACAGTGCCCTACGACGCGTCGCTGTGGAAAAGCGACCCGCTGCGCCTGGACGAGCGCGACGGCCGCTGGTACGGCCTGGGCAGCTGCGACATGAAGGGCTTCTTCGCCATCGCCATCGAGGCGCTGCTGCCGCTGCTGGAGAAGCCCCTGCGCCAGCCGCTGCTGATCCTCGCCACCTGCGACGAGGAAAGCTCCATGGCCGGCGCCCGCGCCCTGGCCGAGGCCGGCCGGCCGCTGGGGCGCGCCGCGGTGATCGGCGAGCCCACCGGGCTGCGGCCGATCCGCCTGCACAAGGGGGTGATGATGGAGCGCATCGACATCCTCGGGCAGAGCGGCCACTCCTCCGACCCCAGCCTCGGCCACAGCGCCCTGGAGGCCATGCACGCGGCCATCGGCGAGCTGCTGGCGCTGCGCGCGCAGTGGCAGAAGGAGTTCAACAACCCGCAGTTCGGCGTGCCCCAGCCGACGCTGAACCTGGGCTGCATCCACGGCGGCGACAACCCCAACCGCATCTGCGGCCAGTGCGCCCTGGAGTTCGACCTGCGGCCGCTGCCGGGCATGGACCCGCAAGCCCTGCGCCGGGCCATCGGCGAGCGCCTGCAGCCGGTGGCCGAGCGCTTTTCGGTGCGCCTGGACTACCAGCCGCTGTTCCCCGCCGTGCCACCCTTCGAACAGGCCGCGGACAGCGAGCTGGTGCGCCTGGCCGAGCGCCTGAGCGGGCATTCGGCGGAAGCGGTAGCCTTTGGCACCGAAGCACCGTATCTTCAGCAGCTCGGTTGCGAGACACTGGTCCTGGGCCCCGGCGACATCGCCTGCGCCCACCAGCCGGACGAACACCTGGAACTCGCTCGCATCCCGCCGACCGTGGAACTGCTGCGCGGCTTGATCCAGCATTACTGCCTGTAACCGCCCTGAAGAGGAGAACCCCGTCGATGTGCATGCGACGACGATAACCGCCGCTCCCGCCGCTTGCCGGCCAACTGCACTCGACAACCCTTCATCGCCCGCTCACAGGCTGCCTGGACAATGCAAGACTACGTCACCTGGTTACGTCACGCCTCTCCCTACATCAACGCCCACCGGGACTGTACCTTCGTGGTCATGCTGCCCGGCGAGGGCGTGGAAGACCCGAACTTCGGCAACATCGTCCACGACCTAGTGCTGCTGCACAGCCTGGGCGTGCGCCTGGTGCTGGTGCACGGCTCGCGCCCGCAGATCGAGGCGCGCCTGGCCGCGCGCGGGCTGGCGCCGCGTTTCCACCGCGACCTGCGGGTGACCGACGCGCCCACGCTGGAATGCGTGATCGACGCCGTGGGCAGCCTGCGCATCGCCATCGAGGCGCGGCTGTCCATGGACATGGCCGCCTCGCCCATGCAGGGCGCGCGCCTGCGCGTGGCCGCGGGCAACCTGGTCACGGCGCGGCCGATCGGCGTGGTCGAGGGCATCGACTACCACCATACCGGCGAGGTGCGGCGCATCGACCGCAAGGGCATCGGCCGCCTGCTCGACGAGCGCTCCATCGTGCTGCTCTCGCCCCTGGGCTATTCGCCCACCGGGGAAATCTTCAACCTCGCCTGCGAGGACGTGGCCATGCGCGCGGCCATCGAGCTGGATGCCGACAAGCTGATCCTGTTCGGCGGCGAGCGCGGCCTGCTCGACGAGGACGGCAAGCTGGTCCGCGAGCTGCGCCCGCAACAGGTGCCGGCGCACCTGCAGCGCCTGGGCAACAGCTACCAGGCAGAACTGCTCGACGCCGCCGCCCAGGCCTGCCGCGCCGGGGTGCGGCGCAGCCACATCGTCAGTTTCACCGAGGACGGCGCGCTGCTCAGCGAGCTGTTCACCCGCGCCGGCAACGGCACCCTGGTGGCCCAGGAGCAGTTCGAGCAGCTGCGCGAGGCGGGCATCGAGGACGTCGGCGGCCTGCTGGAGCTGATCCGCCCGCTGGAAGAGCAGGGCATCCTGGTGCGCCGTTCGCGCGAGGTGCTGGAGCGCGAGATCGAGCAGTTCAGCATCGTCGAGCGCGAGGGCCTGATCATCGCCTGCGCGGCGCTCTACCCGATCGCCGATTCCGACGCCGCCGAGCTGGCGTGCCTGGCCGTGAACCCGGAGTACCGCCACGGTGGGCGCGGCGACCAGTTGCTGGAACGCATCGAGAAGCGCGCCCGGGCCCTGGGCGTGAAGACCCTCTACGTGCTCACCACCCGCACCGCCCACTGGTTCCGCGAGCGCGGCTTCCAGCCCAGCAGCGTCGAGCGCCTGCCGGCGGCTCGGGCGTCGCTGTACAACTACCAGCGCAATTCGCAGGTGTTCGAGAAGAGCCTGTAGTTCAGCCCCTCTGCCTTTCGTAGGAGCGAGCTTGCTCGCGAATGAAACCCGCTGCGGAATCCGTTCGCGAGCAAACTCGCTCCTACAGGGAATGGCGTGGGTGGGGCGGCGTAGGAGCGGATCTTATCCGCGAATGGCGCCGGGATATCCGGCTATCGCGGACAAGGTCCGCTCCTACGGGGGAGGAATATCGTGCTCCCCGGCAATCTGTAGGAGCGGGCCCTGCCCGCGATTTCGCGCGCAGGGCGCGCTCCTACAGGGAATGGTGCGGGTGGGGCGGCGTAGGAGCGGATCTTATCCGCGAATCGCGCCGGGACGTCCGGCTATCGCGGACGGAGTCCTCCTACGACCGTGCTTTCCTGGAACCGTAGGAGCGGGCCCTGCCCGCGAATCGCGCGCAGGGCGCGCTCCTACAGGGAATGGCGTGGGTGGGGCGGCGTAGGAGCGGATCTTATCCGCGAATCGCGCCGGGACGTCCGGCTATCGCGGACAAGGTCCGCTCCTACGGGGGAGGAATATCGTGCTCCCCGGCAATCTGTAGGAGCGCGCCCTGCGCGCGATTCGCGGGCAGGGCCCGCTCCTACAGGGAATGGCGTGGGTGGGGTGGCGTAGGAGCGGATCTTATCCGCGAATCGCGCCGGGACGTCCGGCTATCGCGGACAAGGTCCGCTCCTACGGGGCTTAAACGCCGATCACTCCGAGGATGCTCGCCTGGTAGGCCGCCACGAAGGTGTCGAAATCCCCTTCCGGCTGGCGTTCCAGTTCTTCCTGTTCGGCCAGCGAGGTCCTGGCCATGCCCTCGAAGGCTTCCTGCTCCGCCGCCGGCAGCGGCCGGGCGAGGGTTTCGGCGTGTTCGCGGCTCTTGCGCAGGGCGAAGGCGGTGAAGCTCTCGCCGCGCTCGCGCATTTCCGCCAGGACCTGGGCGGATGGCGTGCGCTCCGGATCGGCGACCTTCTCGCGCTGCTGCATCAGGCTCTGGGCATGGGCGTCGCCGCCGCTGGCGCGGTCGAGCAGCTCGGCGATGGGCGCGATGCGCTCCAGCAGCTCGCTGGCCCAGACCTGCAGCGGTACGGTCTGCCCGCAGCGCTGCAGGTGCAGGCCCGGGCGGCGGCCTTCCTTGACCACCTTGAGGAAGTTGCTGGTGGCCGCGCCGCATTCGCCGTCGGCCAGCAGCGGGCTGTCCTGCAGCGCGCAGTAGAGCAGGAAGGCGTCGAGGAAGCGGCCCTCGGCGGCGTCGATGCCCAGCGGCAGGAAGGGGTTGATGTCCAGGCAGCGCGCCTCGACGTACTGCACGCCGCGCGACTCCAGGGCCTGGATCGGCCGCTCGCCGCTGTAGGTCACGCGTTTCGGGCGGATGCTGGAGTAGTACTCGTTCTCGATCTGCAGGATGTTGGTGTTCAGCTGCACCCACTCGCCGTCCTGCTTGGTGCCGACCTTCTGGTAGGGCGGGTAGGGCGTGCCCACCGCGCTGCGCAGGCTCTCGACGTAGCTGTCGAGGTCGTTGTAGCAGGGCGTCAGGCCGGCCTGGGCGTTGTTCTGGTAGCCCAGGTCGCTCATCCGCAGGCTGGTGGCCCAGGGCAGGTACAGGGTGTGCTCGTCGAACTGCTGCAACTGGTGCGGGCGCCCGCGCAGGAAGCCGGCGTCCAGCGCCGGCGAGGCGCCGAACAGGTACATCAGCAGCCAGCTGTAGCGGCGGAAGTTGCGGATCAGGGCGATGTAGTGCGCGGACTGGAAGTCGCGCAGCGCCATGCCGCCGTCCTCGTGCCGCTGCAGCAGCTGCCAGAGGCCCTCGGGCAGGGAGAAGTTGTAGTGGATGCCGGCGATGCACTGCATGGTCTTGCCGTAGCGCAGCGCCAGGCCCTTGCGGTAGACGTACTTGAGGCGGCCGATATTGGAGCTGCCGTAGCGCGCGATAGGGATGCTCTCCTCGTCGGGCAGCTCGCAGGGCATCGACGGGCTCCACAGCAGCTCGCCGCCAAGGCGCTGGCTGGCGAAGCGGTGGATGCTCTCCAGGGACGCCAGGGTCTGCTCGACGCCGGTGCTGGTGGGGGTGATGAACTCCAGCAGCGCCTCGGAATAGTCGGTGGTGATCTGCGGGTTGGTCAGGGCCGAGCCCAGGGCGCGCGGGTGCGGGGTCAGGGCCAGCCGGCCGTCGGCGTCGACCCGCAGGCACTCGCGCTCGATGCCGTGCAGACACTGGCTGAGCAGGGGCAGGTTGGCAGCGTCGCCGAGCAGCGCCAGGCGGCGGGAGAGTAGGTCGCTCAATTTGATGTCCTTCACGCGGCAGTCGCCCCACTATGGGGGTGGACCGGGCGGTCTACAAGGGGGTGGGCGGCCGGCGTTGTCGCCTGGCGGGCTGCGACCGGCCGGAGCCCGCGCGCGGCGCGGGCTCCGGTGGTCAGGATAGTGCAGGAAAGGGGCCCGGGCTTACAGCTGGGCGAAGGTGCCTTGTCCCTTGGCGACCAGCTTGTCGCCCTGGAGCACGTCCGCCTCCACCACCAGCGAGCGGCGCCCGGCGTGCAGGACCCTGGCCACGCAGCGGACCTCGCCTTCGGCGACGGCGCGTATGTAGTTGATCTTGCATTCCAGGGTGACGCTCTGGCGGTCGAAGCCATGGGCGCTGGAGCAGGCCAGGCCCATGGTCACGTCCATCAGCGAGAAGATCGCCCCACCATGCATCACATTGCCGCGGTTGCGCAGGTGCTCGGCCATCTTCAGGCTCACTTCGGCCTCGCCGTCGCCCAGGCGCACCGGCTCGAGGCCGATGTTCTCGCTGAAGGCGCTGATCATCCGGTCGCGGCCGGGCATCTCGCTCATGGGTTTTCCTTACTTCTTCTTCAATTGCTTGGCGTTGGCGAACAGGGCGGCCATGGCGTTGTTCGCCGGGGCCTTCTCCTGCTGCCGCGGTGCGCTGCGCTCGCCACGCTGGCCGCCGTTGCCGCGGTTGCCGCCGCGCGGGCCTTCGACCTTCTCGCCAGGGGTGTCGCCCATGCGCATGGACAGGCCGACGCGGTTGCGCGGGATGTCCACTTCCATGACCTTCACCTTGACGATGTCACCGGCCTTGACCACTTCGTACGGGTCCTTGACGAACTTCTCCGACAGCGCCGAGATGTGCACCAGGCCGTCCTGGTGCACGCCGATGTCGACGAAGGCGCCGAAGTTGGTGACGTTGGTCACCACGCCTTCGAGCACCATGCCCGGCTTGAGGTCCTTGAGGCTCTCGACGCCGTCCTGGAACTCGGCGGTCTTGAACTCCGGGCGCGGGTCGCGGCCGGGCTTGTCGAGTTCCTTGAGGATGTCGGTGACGGTGGGCAGGCCGAACTGCTCGTCGGTGAACTTCTTCGGCTCCAGGCGCTTGAGGAAGCCCGAGTCGCCGATCAGCGAGCGGATGTCGCGGCCGGTGTCGGCGGCGATGCGCTGCACCAGCGGGTAGGTCTCCGGGTGCACCGCCGAGGCGTCCAGCGGGTTGTCGCCGTTCATCACGCGGAGGAAGCCGGCGGCCTGCTCGAAGGTCTTCTCGCCGAGGCGGCTGACTTTCTTCAGTTCGTCGCGGGTGCGGAAAGCGCCATTGGCGTCGCGGTGCGCCACTATGTTCTGCGCCAGAGTGCTGTTGAGGCCGGAAATGCGCGCCAGCAGCGCGGCGGAGGCGGTGTTGACGTCCACGCCCACGGCGTTCACGCAGTCTTCCACCACCGCGTCCAGGCTGCGCGCCAGCTGCAGCTGCGAGACGTCGTGCTGGTACTGGCCGACGCCGATGGACTTGGGCTCGATCTTCACCAACTCGGCCAGCGGGTCCTGCAGGCGGCGGGCGATGGAGACGGCGCCGCGCAGCGACACGTCGAGGTCCGGGAATTCCCTGGCGGCCAGTTCGGAGGCCGAGTACACCGAGGCGCCGGCCTCGCTGACCATGATCTTGGTGCACTTGAGCGCCGGGTATTTCTTGATCAGCTCGGCGGCCAGCTTGTCGGTCTCGCGGCTGGCGGTGCCGTTGCCGATGGCGATCAGCTCCACCTGGTGCTTGGCGCAGAGCGCGGCGAGCACGGCGATGGTCTGGTCCCACTGGTTCTTCGGTACGTGCGGGTAGACGGTGGCGGTGTCCAGCAGCTTGCCGGTGGCGTCGACCACGGCCACCTTGACGCCGGTGCGCAGGCCCGGGTCCAGGCCCAGGGTGGCGCGCGGGCCGGCCGGGGCGGCCAGCAGCAGGTCGTGCAGGTTGCGGGCGAAGACGTTGATGGCTTCAAGGTCGGCGCCTTCGCGCAGCTCGCCGAGCAGGTCGGTCTCCAGGTGGGTGTAGAGCTTGACCTTCCAGGTCCAGCGCACCACCTCGGCCAGCCACTTGTCGGCGGCGCGGCCCTGGTTGGAGATACCGAAGCGCTCGCCGATCATCACTTCGCAGGGGTGCGCGGTGCCCGGCAGTTCCTCGCCGACCTTCAGCGCCACGCTGAGCACGCCTTCGTTGCGCCCGCGGAAGATCGCCAGGGCGCGGTGCGACGGCGCGCCCTTGAAGGGTTCGTCGTGCTCGAAGTAGTCGCTGAACTTGGCGCCCTCGGTTTCCTTGCCCGGCACCAGGCGGGCGGTGAGGGTGGCGTTGTCCTTGAGGAACACGCGCAGGCGGTCGAGCAGGGTGGCGTCCTCGGCGAAGCGCTCCATGAGGATGTACTTGGCGCCTTCGAGCACGGCCTTGGTGTCGGCGAAGCCTTTCTCGGCGTCGACGAAGCGCGCGGCTTCGGTTTCCGGGGTCAGGCTCGGGTCATTGAACAGCGCATCGGCCAGCTCGCCCAGGCCGGCTTCCAGGGCGATCTGGCCCTTGGTGCGGCGCTTCTGCTTGTACGGCAGGTAGAGGTCTTCCAGGCGCGTCTTGGTGTCGGCCAGCTTGATCTCGCGGGCCAGCTCGGGGGTCAGCTTGCCCTGCTCCTCGATGCTGGCGAGGATGGCGCCGCGGCGCTCTTCCAGCTCGCGCAGGTAGCGCAGGCGCTCTTCGAGCAGGCGCAGCTGGGTGTCGTCGAGGCTGCCGGTCACTTCTTTGCGGTAACGGGCGATGAAGGGGACAGTGCTGCCTTCGTCCAGCAGGGCCACGGCGGCGGCCACCTGCTGCGGTTGAACACGGCCGGAGGGCAGTGCGGAGAGCTCTTCGGCGATACGGGTGTTGATGCTGTCCATGAATCCACCTGGTGAAACCAACGAGAATACGGGGTGTGGCGCTAGCGCCGGCCGGCTCGCTCGGGCGTCCGGCAGGCGTCTATGACAACGCCCCGCCGCAAAAGCGCCGCATTATACCCAGGCTAAATTGAGCGGGAGGGCGGTCGGTCGGGGAAAAATCTGCTAACAATGGACAATTCGTGGCCAACCGAGGCTGGGCGATAATTGCCGGCCTGACCCGAACCTGGAGTTTCTATGTCGAACCCGTCCACCCTGCCCGAAGGTGAAAAGATCCTCATCGTCGACGACGACGCCCGCCTGCGCCGCCTGCTGGAGCGCTTCCTCGACGAACAGGGCTACCGCGTGCGCGCCGTGGAGAACACCGAGCAGATGGACCGCCTGCTGGCCCGCGAGCTGTTCCAGCTGGTGGTGCTGGACCTGATGATGCCCGGCGAGGATGGCCTGTCGGCGTGCAAGCGCCTGCGCGAGGCGAACAACCAGATCCCGATCATCATGCTCACCGCCAAGGGCGACGAGTCCAGCCGCATCCAGGGCCTGGAACTGGGCGCCGACGACTACCTGGCCAAGCCGTTCAACCCGCGCGAGCTGCTGGCGCGGATCAAGGCCGTGCTGCGCCGCCAGGCGCCGCTGGTGCCGGGCGCCCCGGCCGGCGAGGACGAGGTGGTCACCTTCGGCGACTACGAGCTGTACCTGGCCACCCGCGAGCTGAAGAAGAACGGCGGCGAGGTGCACATGCTCACCACCGGCGAGTTCGCCGTGCTCAAGGCGCTGGTGCAGCACGCCCGCGAGCCGCTGACCCGCGACAAGCTGATGAACCTGGCCCGCGGCCGCGAGTGGGACGCCCTGGAGCGCTCCATCGACGTGCAGATCTCGCGCCTGCGCCGGCTGATCGAGCCCGACCCGTCCAAGCCGCGCTACATCCAGACGGTGTGGGGCGTGGGCTACGTGTTCGTGCCGGACGGTAATGCCCGCAAATGATCCTCCTGTAGGAGCGAGCTTGCTCGCGAACCAGCCCCGCTGCGGATTTGGTTCGCGAGCAAGCTCGCTCCTACGCTCCGTGCTTTCTGGTAGTTCATCTTGAAAACCCCGCCCTGGTTCCCGCAAAGCTTCTTCGCCCGCACCCTCTGGCTGGTGCTCATCGTCGTGCTCTTCTCCAAGGCGCTGACGCTGGTCTACCTGCTGATGAACGAGGACATGCTGGTCGACCGCCAGTACAGCCACGGCGCGGCCCTCACCGTGCGCGCCTACTGGGCCGCCGACGAGCGCTCGCGCGAGGCCATCGCCAGGTCCGCCGGGCTGGCCTGGGTGCCCCACGAGAACGGCCAGCCGGAAGAGCAGCACTGGCCCTACAGCGGCATCTTCCAGCGGCAGATGCGCACCGAGCTGGGCCCGGACACCGAGACGCGCCTGCGCATCCACCACCCGTCGATGCTCTGGGTCCACGCGCCCAACCTGGGCGACGGCTGGCTGGGTGTGCCGCTGTACCCGCACCCGCTGCGCGGCCAGCAGATCTGGAGCGTGCTGGGCTGGTTCCTCGGCATCGGCCTGCTGTCCACGGCGGCGGCCTGGATTTTCGTGCGCCTGCTCGGCCAGCCGCTCAAGCGCCTGGTGGTGGCCTCGCGGGAGTTCGGTAAGGGTCGCAGCGTGCGCCTGCCGCTGGGGCAGGACACCCCCAGCGAGATGGCCGAGGTGTACCGCGCCTTCAACCAGATGGCCGACGACGTCGAGCAGGCCGCGCGCGAGCGCGAGCTGATGCTGGCGGGGGTGTCCCACGACCTGCGCACGCCGCTGACGCGCCTGCGCCTGTCGCTGGAGCTGATGCCCGAGACCGAGCGCGAGATGGTCGAGGACATGGTGCGTGACATCGAGGACATGGACCAGATTCTCGACCAGTTCCTCGCCTTCATCCGCGACGGCCGCGACGAGCCGGTGGAGGCGGGCGACCTCAACGAGCTGACCCGCGAAGTGGTGGCGCCCTACAACCAGGGCGAGGAGCACGTGCGCCTGAGCCTGCAGCCGCTGCCGCCGTTCCCGCTGCGGCGGGTGTCGATGAAGCGCCTGCTGGGCAACCTGATCGGCAACGCCCTCAACCACGGCGGCGGCAACGTCGAGGTGGCCAGCCACCTGGCCGGCGGCGACGGCGCGCCCTACGTGGTGCTGAGCGTGCTGGACCGCGGCGCCGGCATCGACCCGCAGGAGCTGGACAGCATCTTCAACCCCTTCATCCGCGGCGACAAGGCGCGCGGCGGCAAGGGCACCGGCCTGGGCCTGGCCATCGTCAAGCGCATCGCCGCGCAGCACGGCGGCAGCGTGGAACTGCGCAACCGCGAGGGCGGCGGGGTGGAGGCACGGGTGTGCCTACCGCTGGGGCTGATGCTGCCGCGCGGGGCTTCCTGAGCCGCGGTATCCCCGGCGGGTGTAGGAGCGGGCCCTGCCCGCGATTCGCGCGCAGGGCGCGCTCCTACAGGGGGCGCTACGTAGGGCGGATAACGCGCCAGCGTTATCCGCCGTTGGGGCTAGTCCGTGCCGAGAGAGGGGGTGGTTTTAGTCGGTAATCTCTGTGCTGGCCGGCTAACGCCGAAATATCAGAGCGCTCCGAACGGTCCCCTCTCCCTTCAGGGAGAGGGTTAGGGAGAGGGCGCTCTCGAATTCAGCACCAGAGTCTCGAGCAAGCACCGTCCGCGATCTGTTGAGCCTGACGCAGGCTCTACCACTCCAACCCCTTCACCCCCAACCGCCCCACCTTCCCATAAGGCCAAGCCCTATTCTGCGCCCCATGCCCGCTCGGCAGCCCGTGGTACAGCGGCACCCCCAGCGGCTTCAGGTACTCCACGAAAATCTCTTCCAGGCTGTGCGCCACGTTCTTGCGCGGGCAGTCGGTGAAGGTGCCCAGCACCACCGCGCCCAGGCTTGCCGCGTCGATGCTGTTGAGCAGTTGCCAGAGGCTGCGCTCCAGGCGGTAGTAGGGCTCGCCCACGTCCTCCAGCACCAGGATGGCGCCGGCCGGGGCGTGCAGCGCGGCGACGGTGCCGGCGGTGCTGGCCAGGGCGGTGAGGTTGCCGCCGATCAGCTCGCCTTCGACGGTTTTCTTCGGGCCGCCCAGGTGGGCGCAGGGCAGGTGGTCGTCCTCGCCGGCCAGCAGGCGGCTGACCGAGGCCAGCGAGGCCAGGCGCTCGCGCTGTTCGCTGGGGGCGCTCAGCGGCTGCAGGCCGAGGGCGCTGGCCACCGGGCCGTGGATCGCCGGCAGGCCGTGGCGGTGGAAGGCGCTGAGCAGGATGGAGATGTCGGAGAAGCCGATCAGCGGCCGCGGCGAGGCCGCCCTCAGCCGCGCCCAATTCAGCCCGGGCACCAGCTGCGCGCAGCCGTAGCCGCCGCGCAGGCACCAGACGGCGCTGACGTCTGGCAGCTCGAAGGCCCGGTGGAAGTCCTCCAGGCGCTGCTCAAGGGTGCCGGCCAGGTAGCGGTAGCGGGCTTCGGCGTGCTCGCCCAGGTGGTAGTCGATGCCCAGCACCTCCAGTTGGCGCAGGGTGGCCTCGAAGACCTCCTCGGCGATGGAGGATGCCGGGGCGACCAGGGCGACGCGGCCTTCGAAGGGGGACCAGGTCAGGTCGGAGGGGCGGGGGGATTTGGGCATAAACGAAATCCGGGACGGCGTGACGAACGACATTGTAGGAGCGAGCTTGCTCGCGAACGGAGTTTCCCGGTCACAGCGGTGAATGAGGTCACCTCCGTACCCTCTCCCCAGCCCTCGGCTGCGCGCCCCGCCCTGAAGGGAGAGGGGGCCGTTCGGAGTGGCCTGGAAGGCTGGCACCATCCTCAAACCCCGTCATTCCCGCGAACGCGGGACGCGGCTCCATCGCGAACAACGCTTGTGCTGGCCCGAAGGGGAATAACCCAGAAAACGGCGTAGGTGGTGAGGTGGCCGCCCGGCTCACCCCTTGCCCTTGGTTCTGACCATATGCGGCCCGGCGTTCTTCTCCAGGTACTCGATGATCACCCCGGCGATGTCCTTGCCGGTGGTGGTCTCGATGCCTTCCAGGCCCGGCGAGGAGTTCACCTCCATCACCAGCGCGCCGTGGTGCGAGCGCAGGATGTCGACACCGGCCACCTTCAGGCCCATGATCCGCGCCGCGCGGATCGCCGTCATGCGTTCCTCGGGGGTGATCTTGATCAGGCTGGCGCTGCCGCCGCGGTGCAGGTTGGAGCGGAACTCGCCGGGGGCGGCCTGGCGCTTCATCGAGGCGATCACCTTGTCGCCCACCACGAAGCAGCGGATGTCGGCGCCGCCGGCTTCCTTTATGTATTCCTGCACCATGATGTTGTGCTTGAGCCCCATGAAGGCTTCCAGCACCGATTCGGCCGCCTTCTGCGTCTCGGCCAGCACCACGCCGACGCCCTGGGTGCCCTCCAGCAGCTTGATCACCAGGGGCGCGCCGCCGACCATCTGGATCAGGTCCGGCACGTCGTCCGGGGAGTGGGCGAAGCCGGTTATCGGCAGGCCGATGCCCTTGCGCGAGAGCAGCTGCAGCGAGCGCAGCTTGTCGCGGGAGCGGGCGATGGCCACCGACTCGTTGAGCGGGAACACGCCCATCATCTCGAACTGGCGCAGCACCGCGCAGCCGTAGAAGGTGACCGATGCGCCGATGCGCGGGATCACCGCGTCGAAGCCTTCCAGCGGCTGGCCGCGGTAGTGGATCTGCGGCTTGTGGCTGGCGATGTTCATGTAGGCACGCAGGGTGTCTATCACCACCATCTCATGCCCGCGTTGTTGCCCGGCCTCCACCAGCCGACGGGTGGAATACAGGCGCGGATTGCGCGACAGCACGGCGATTTTCATTGGGCACCTGAAAGGGCGGGGGTAACCATGATGAGGGGTTTGTCCTGGACGTAGGTCAGCGCCGGGTTGACCACCAGCTGGCCCTGGACCAGCGCCTTGGAGCCCAGCAGCACGCGGTAGCGCATGGTCTTGCGGCAGGCCAGGGTGAATTCCACCGGCCAGGCGCGGTCGCCCAGGGCCAGGGTGGTGCGGATCACATAGCGGGTCTGGGCCTGGCCGTTGGAGCTGCGGATGGTCTTCATCGTCACCAGCGGCGCCTCGCAGCGGTGGCGGCGCTGCACCTGGGTGCCCAGGTGGGCGGTGAAGCGCACCCAGTCGCGGCCGTCACGGTGGAAGGTGACGATGTCGCTGGCGTGCAGGCTGGAGGTGCTGGCGCCGGTGTCGATCTTCGCGCGCAGGCCGACGATGCCCAGGTCGGGAAGGCCGATCCATTCGCGCAGGCCGATCACTGACAGGTGGTCGAAGGTCTTCAAAAGGAGCCGTCCCAGGGTTTTGCGGCATTCTAGCAGGGCCATCGGCGCCCGCCAGGGGCCTGCCGGGAACGCCGGGCCGAGGGTAGACTGGCCAGGTTGCAGACGTGTGGATGAGGCCGTGAGCGAGAAAGACGACGACAGGGTACGCCTGGACAAGTGGCTGTGGGCAGCGCGCTTCTACAAGACCCGCGGCCTGGCCAAGGCGGCCATCGAGGGCGGCAAGGTGCATTGCCGGGGCGAGCGCTGCAAGCCGAGCAAGGAGCCGAAGGTCGGCGAGGAGTACGTGCTGCGCACGGGGTTCGACGAGCGCACGGTGGTGGTCAAGGCGCTGTCGGGCGTGCGCCGTGGCGCGCCGGACGCCCAACTGCTCTACGAGGAAACCGCCGAGAGCCTGAAGCGCCGCGAGGAAGCCGCGGCCCTGCGCAAGGCCGGCGCCCTGGGCGTGCAGACCGACGGCCGGCCGAGCAAGAAGCAGCGCCGCCAGCTGCTGCACTTCCTCGACGACCAGGAATAACGGAAACCCCCGCCGTGGCGGGGGTTCCGGAGGGCGCCTCAGGCGGCGATCACGCTCAGGCGGTTGAGCAGCGGCACCTTCGCCAGTTGCGCGAACAGCGGCTCGGTCAGGCGCACCAGGGCGGCGCTGGCCCAGGCGGCGAAGGGGGTGAAGCAGCTCCAGGCCAGGGCCAGCAGGGCCATCTGCACGCCGCCTATATAGTCGTCCTGGCCCCAGTGGGCGCCGGCCACCAGGCGCGGCAGCATGAACAGCAGGGCCAGGGCCCAGACCACCAGCCACTGCACGGCGTTGCGGGCGAACAGGCTGAGGAACAGCGCCCACACCAGCAGCACCGAGGCGTGGTCGCCGGGGAAGCTGCGCGCCGACTCGTCCTTCACCTCGAAGAGGGTGTCCTGCCAGCTGCGGAAGAAGTCTTCCAGGCGCACGGCGTCCGGGGCGATGGCGGAAATGCTGGCGTGCTGCCAGCCCAGGTGGTGGGCGATCTTGGCATAGAGGGTGCGGACGATCATCAGCACCACCATGGTCACCACCATGCCGAAGGTCGCGGCACGCACCTGGGTGGCCTTGAAGATCCAGTCGCCGCGGATCAGCAGCAGGAGCAGGATGAGCGCCACCAGTGCGTCGAACGGTCGCGTGCTGGCCACTGCCCAGGTATCGCGCCAGGTCTCGTTGGTCGCCAGGGGCGCGTTGAGGGCGTGGAACAGGCTGAAATCGAAGAAGTCGATGGCGGCGCGGGTCGGCGTCCATAGCCAGAGCAGCAGCAGGGCCAGGGCCAGCAGGTGGCAGGCGATGAACGGGCGCCACGACCAGGTGGCTTGGAACGGCGAAGCTTTCTCCATAGAATCGATTCCCCCTTACTGAACCGGGCGGCTGTCGCGAAGCGCGCTTTATAGGCCTTTGCCATCAGCTTGTCATGTATTTGTGCCTTAGCCAGCGTTGTGCCCAGCATGTCCCAGATCGATCAAAGTCAGCGTTTCCTCTTCGACAACACCGACGTTCGCGGTGAAATGGTGGCGCTCGAACGCAGTTTCGCCGAAGTGCTGGCCAAGCACCCCTACCCGCAGCCGGTGGCCCAGCTGCTGGGCGAGATGCTCGCCGCCGCGGCGCTGCTGTGCGGCACCCTGAAGTTCGACGGCCTGCTGGTGCTGCAGGCGCGCTCCAGCGGCGCCGTGCCGCTGCTCATGGTGGAGTGCTCCAGCGAGCGCGAGGTGCGTGGCCTGGCCCGCTACGACGCCGAGGCCATCCGCGACAGCGCCGGCCTGCTCGACCTGATGCCCGACGGCGTGCTCACCATGACCGTAGACCCGAAGAACGGCCAGCGCTACCAGGGCATAGTGCCGCTGGAGGGCGCCTGCCTGGCGGACTGCCTGTCGTCCTACTTCGCCACCTCCGAGCAGTTGCCCACGCGCTTCTGGCTGGGCGCCGACGGCCGCCACGCCCGCGGCCTGCTGCTGCAGCAGCTGCCCGCCGACCGCCTGAAGGACGCCGAGGATCGCGAGGCCAGCTGGCAGCACCTGACCACCCTGGCCGACACCCTCAACGCCGAGGAGCTGCTGGGCCTGGACAACGAGACGCTGCTGCACCGCCTGTACCACGAGGAAGCGGTGCGCCTGTTCGAGCCGCAGCCGCTGGTGTTCCGCTGCAGCTGCTCGCGCGAGCGCTCGGCCAACGCCTTGGTCAGCCTCGGCAAGGAAGACGCCGAGCGCCTGCTGGGCGAGCTGGGCGGCGAGATCACCGTCGACTGCCAGTTCTGCAACCAGCGCTATGCCTTCGACGGCAGCGACATCGCCCAGCTGTTCGCCGGCGGCGGCAGCGCGGCACCGTCACAGACCCGCCATTGATCGGCGCTATCGGGGCGATAGCCGAACCATTGGCGCCCTCGCCGGATCAGAGGCTGCACGAGAACCGTTCTTTTCTGGCATAATCCCGCGACTTTTTTCCGCTGTAGTGGAAATTAGAAGTCACTACGCAATGTTTGGAGGACTCGGCTCCGGCCGATGGGGACCCACATGACGCAAGCCAACAAAGCCGTGTACACCGATATCAGCGTTGCCCAACTGGTCGAGGAAGCCATTCGCCGCGGCGAAGGTCGCCTGGCCGACAACGGCTCGCTGGTGGTGGAAACCGGCCACCGCACCGGCCGCTCGCCTGCCGACCGCTTCATCGTCGAAGAGCCCGGCAGCAAGGACTCCATCGCCTGGGGCGCGATCAACCGCCCGTTCCCGGCCGACAAGTTCGACGCCCTCTGGGAGCGCGTCCAGGCCTTCAACGACGCCCAGGACCACTTCGTTTCCCACGTGCATGTAGGTTCGGCCGCCGATCACTACCTGCCGGTCAGGATGACCACCGGCACCGCCTGGCAGAACCTGTTCGGCCGCCAGCTGTTCATCAACCCGGAAACCTACAACCCGGCCGGCCGCGACGAGTGGCAGGTGCTGAACGTCGCCAACTTCGAATGCGTGCCCGAGCGTGACGGCACCAACTCCGACGGCTGCGTCATCCTCAACTTCGCCCAGAAGAAAGTGCTGATCGCCGGCATGCGCTACGCCGGTGAAATGAAGAAGGCCATGTTCTCGGTGCAGAACTACCTGCTGCCGGAGAAGGACGTGCTGCCGATGCACTGCGCCGCCAACATCGGCGAAGCGGGCGACGTGACCCTGTTCTTCGGCCTGTCCGGCACCGGCAAGACCACCCTGTCGGCCGACGAGAGCCGTTACCTGATCGGTGACGACGAGCACGGCTGGGGCGAAGGCGTCGTCTTCAACATCGAAGGCGGCTGCTACGCCAAGTGCATCGACCTGTCCGAGAAGAACGAGCCGGTCATCTGGAAGGCCATCAAGTTCGGCGCCGTGCTGGAGAACGTGGTCCTCGACGAGGAACGCACCCCGGACTACGCCGACGACCGCCTGACCCAGAACTCCCGCGCGGCCTACCCGCTGGAGCACGTCGAGAAGCGTTCGGAAGCCAACCTGGGCGGCGAGCCCAACGCGGTCATCTTCCTGACCTGCGACCTGACCGGCGTACTGCCGCCGGTGTCGATCCTGAACAACGAGCAGGCCGCCTACCACTTCCTGTCCGGCTACACCGCGCTGGTCGGTTCCACCGAGATGGGGTCGGGCGGCGGCATCAAGTCGACCTTCTCCACCTGCTTCGGCGCGCCCTTCTTCCCGCGCCCGGCCGGCGTCTACGCCGAGCTGCTGATCAAGCGCATCAAGGCCTTCGGCTCCAAGGTGTACCTGGTCAACACCGGCTGGACCGGCGGTGGCTACGGCGTCGGCAAGCGCTTCAACATCCCGACCACCCGTGGCGTGATCGCCGCCATCCAGAGCGGCGCCCTGGTCGGCGCCGAGACCGAGCACCTGGACATCATCAACCTGGACGTGCCCAAGCTCGTCCCGGGCGTCGAGACCAACCTGCTCAACCCGCGCAACACCTGGGAAGACAAGGCCGCCTACGACGAAGCCGCCAAGGGCCTGGCCGGCAAGTTCATCGAGAACTTCAAGAAGTTCGACGTGAGCGACGCCATCAAGGACGCCGGCCCGCAGCTGTAAGCGCGCCCGTTCGCCGAAAGAGCCGCCTCCGGGCGGCTTTTTCATTGGCCGTTCCCTGTAGGAGCGGGCCCTGCCCGCGAATCGCGCGCAGGGCGCGCTCCTACAGGTGGAAAGCGGAGGTGGGCCCGGCGGAGCGGATCTCATCCGCGATCGCGGACAAGGTCCGCTCCTACGGGGCTACCCTAGGAGCGCGCTTTCCGATGAACCGGAATCGGGCCGTTCGCGAGCAGGCTCGCTCCTACAACGGCGGTCCCTAGCATGGAGCTTCCGCCCATGACAGGTAATGGAGAGACCCGCATGCACGACACCCTCGAACGCGTCTTCGGCTTCCGCCAGTTCCGCCCCGGCCAGGAGGCGGCGGTCAGCGCCGTGCTGGGCGGGCGCTCGGCGGCGGCGATCTTCCCCACCGGCTCGGGCAAGTCGCTGTGCTACCAGCTGCCGGCCATCCTGCTGCCGCACCTGACCCTGGTGGTGTCGCCGCTGCTGGCGCTGATGCAGGACCAGCTGGCCTTCCTCGCCCGCCATGGCATCGCCGCCGCCAGCATCGACTCGGCGCAGAGCCGCGAGCAGGTGGCGCAGACCATGGCCCGCGCCCGCAGCGGCGAGCTGAAGGTACTGATGATTTCCGTGGAACGCCTGAAGAACGAGCGTTTCCGCAACTTCATCGGCGAGGTGCCGATCTCGCTGCTGGTGGTCGACGAGGCGCACTGCATCTCCGAATGGGGCCACAACTTCCGCCCCGACTACCTGAAGCTGCCGGCCTACCAGAAGCAGTTCCGCATCCCCCAGGTGCTGCTGCTGACCGCCACCGCGACGCCGGCGGTGATCGACGACATGCGCGCCAAGTTCGCCATCGCCGAGGCGGACGTGGTCACCACCGGCTTCTACCGCGCCAACCTCCACCTGCAGGTGGAGCCGGTGGCCAGCGCCGCCAAGCGCGCCCGCCTGGTGGAATGGCTGGGCGCGCGCGAAGGCCAGCCGAGCATCGTCTACGTGACCCAGCAGAAGACCGCCGAGGACATCGCCGCGCACCTGTGCGAGCGCGGCATCCCGGCCCGCGCCTACCACGCCGGCATGGACCACGCCGAGCGCGAGGTCATCCAGCAGCGCTTCATGGCCGGCGGGCTGAACTGCATAGTCGCGACCATCGCCTTCGGCATGGGCATCGACAAGAGCGACATCCGCAACGTGGTGCACTTCGACCTGCCCAAGTCGGTGGAGAACTACAGCCAGGAGATCGGCCGCGCCGGGCGCGACGGCCAGAACTCGGACTGCCTGGTGCTGGCCAACCGCGACAGCCTCAGCGTGCTGGAGAACTTCGTCTACGGCGACACGCCCGAGCGCGAGGGCATCCGCAGCGTGCTGGAGGAAATCGCCGCCGCGCCCAACGGCCAGTGGGAGCTGATGCTGACCGCGCTGTCGGACCAGTCGAACATCCGCCAGTTGCCGCTCAAGACGCTGCTGGTGCAGCTGGAGCTACGCGGCATCATCGCCCCGCGCTTCGCCTATTTCGCCGAATACCGCTTCAAGAACCTCATCGAGCCCGCGGCCCTGCTGGGCCACTTCGAAGGCGAGCGGCGGCAGTTCGTCGAGGCCATCCTCAGCACCTCGGCGCGGGCGCGCACCTGGTCGACCCTCGACTTCGACACCCTCTACCAGCGCCACGGCGCCGAGCGCGCGCGGGTGGTGAAGGCCCTGGACTACTTCCAGGAACGCGGCTGGATCGAGCTGGAAAGCAAGCAGATGACCGAGGTCTATGCGGTGCGCGAGGCGGGGTTCGACCCCGAGGCGCTCAGCGACGAGCTGTACGCCTACTTCAAGCGCCACGAGGCCAGCGAGATCGCGCGCATCGGCGCCATGCTCGAACTCTTCGCCAGCGACCAGTGCCTGAGCCGGCGCCTGGCGCGCTACTTCGGCGACCAGCGGGCGCCGGAGCATTGCGGGCACTGCTCGGTCTGCGCCGGTCGCATCGCGCGCCTGCCGGAGCCGCCGGCCCTGGCGCCGCTGGACGGGCAGACGCTGCAGAGCCGCTGCGCCGCCTTCCTGGAGAAATACCGCGGCGCCCGCGGCCTGCCGCCCAGCGCCGACTGCGTGACGCGCTTCCTCTGTGGCATCGGCGTGCCGGCCTTCACCCGCCTGCGGGCGCGCACGCTGCCCGGCTACGCGGCGCTGGAGGACTATCCCTACGCCCAGGTGCGCGCCTGGGTGGCGGCGCAGCTCGCCCAGGGGTAACGCCGCGGTGGCTCCACCCATCCTAGGGTGGGGCGCCGGCCGGTGGCGTCCCTTGTAGGGTACGGGGGAGGAATTCCCTCCTAGACTCAGCAAGGCGTTGTCCGCCACCGGCCGAGGAGCCACCATGTCTGTCGAGCACCTGGATGTCCTGATCGTCGGCGCCGGCCTGTCCGGTATCGGCGCCGCCTACCACCTGATGAAGCACTGCCCGGGCAAGACCTTCGCCCTGCTGGAAGGCCGCGAGGCCATGGGCGGCACCTGGGACCTGTTCCGCTACCCGGGCATCCGTTCCGATTCGGACATGTACACCCTGGGCTACAACTTCAAGCCCTGGACCGACCCCAAGGCCATCGCCGACGGCCCCTCGATCCGCCACTACATCGAGGAGACCGCGCACGAGAACGGCATCGACGGCAAGATCCGCTACCGCCACCGCGTGCTCAAGGCCGACTGGAACAGCGACAGCGCGCGCTGGCTGCTGACCGTGCAGCGCGGCGACGAGCCGGAACCTGTGCGCATGAGCGCGCAGTTCCTGCTGATGTGCACCGGCTACTACCGCTACGAGGCCGGCTACACCCCGGAATTCAAGGGCCGCGAGCAGTTCGGCGGGCAGGTCATCCACCCGCAGCTGTGGCCGGAAGGCTTCGACTACGCCGACAAGCGCATCGTGGTCATCGGCAGCGGCGCCACCGCCGTGACCCTGGTGCCCTCGCTGACCGACAAGGCGCGCCACGTCACCATGCTGCAGCGCTCGCCGTCCTACGTGATCAGCCTGCCGCAGAAGGACCCCATCTCGAACTTCCTGCGCCGCTTCCTCCCCGAGACCTGGGTGTACCGCCAGGCGCGGGCGCGCAACGTGACCATGCAGATGATCTTCTTCATGCTCTCCAAGGCCTTCCCCGGCGTGGTGCGCAAGGCCCTGCTGGGGCTGGCCAGGCACCAGCTGGGCAAGGACTTCGACATGCGCCACTTCAGCCCGCGCTACAAGCCCTGGGACGAGCGCGTGTGCTGCGTGCCGGACGGCGACCTGTTCAAGGCGCTGCGCAAGGGCAAGGCCTCGGTGGTCACCGAGCACATCGACAGCTTCTGCGAGAAGGGCATCCGCCTGAAGTCCGGGCAGGTGCTGGAGGCCGACGTCATCGTCACCGCCACCGGGCTGGACCTGGTGATGTTCGGCGGCGCCGAGCTGGCGGTGGACGGCAAGCCGTTCCAGGTCAACCAGAGCATGGGCTACCGCGGCATCATGCTGCGCGATCTGCCCAACCTGGCCGCGGTGGTCGGCTACACCAACGCCAGCTGGACGCTCAAGGCGGACCTGTCCAGCGAGTACTTCTGCCGCCTGATCAACCACCTGGACGCCATCGGCATGCGCCAGTGCACCCCGCGCGCCGGGGCCGGCCAGGTGAAGGAGGAGCCCTTCCTCAACCTCAACTCCGGCTACATCCAGCGCGCCGCCGACAAGATGCCCAAGCAGGGCGACCGCACGCCCTGGAAGCTCTACCAGAACTACGCCCTGGACCTGGCGCTGCTGCGCCACGGCAAGGTGGAGGACGGCTACCTGACCTTCACCTCGCCGCGCGCCCAGCAGGACGACGAGGCGTCGTTGCAGGCGGTGTAGCGATTCGATGATTCCTATCGGGAAAACCGCCTGAAGCGCGCGCCCGGGCGGTTTACCATGACGGGCATTTTTCGCCGTCAACGAAAGGAGTCCCCCCATGCATATCGACGAAGCCATCCGCAGCCGCCGCGCGGTCAAGGGCTACGACCCGGCCTTCAGCCTGAGCCGCGAGGAGAAGGACGAGCTGCTGCAGCTGGCCATGCTCGCCCCCTCGGCCTTCAACCTGCAGCACGTGCGCCTGGTCGAGGTCAGCGACCCGCAGCTGCGCGCGCACATCCGCGAAGTGGCCTGGGGCCAGGCGCAGGTGACCGACGCGTCCATGCTGGTGGTGGTCTGCGCCCAGCTCGATAGCTGGGAGAAGAACGCCCGCCGCGTGTGGGAAGGCGCGCCCCAGGAAGTGCAGGACTACATGGCCGGCGCCATCGACGCCTACTACCGCGGTAAGCCCCAGGTGCAGCGCGACGAGACCATGCGCAGCTGCGGCCTGATGGCCCAGACGCTGATGCTCGCCGCCCGCGGCAAGGGCCTGGATTCCTGCCCCATGGACGGCTTCGACTTCGACGCCGTGGGCAAGCTGATCAACCTGCCGGAGAACCATGTGATCGGCCTGATGGTCGCCGTCGGCAAGCAGACCCTGGCGCCCAAGCCGCGGGTGGGCAAGCTGGCGCTGGACGAGGTGGTGATCCGCGACCGGTTCTGAGCCGCGTTGACGCGGATGATCGCGTCCTACGAAAAGCGTTGCCAGCCGGTGGTGTAGGAGCGGGCCCTGCCCGCGATTCGCGCGCAGGGCGCGCTCCTACAGGGTGATGGCGCGGTGGGGGCTGCGTAGGAGCGGACTCCGTCCGCGATCGGATTCACCGACCACGCCGGACGCCCCGGTGGCACGGCCGACGGCGGATAACCGCGAACGGTCATCCGCCGTCGGCGTTCCACCCTACGGTCGCGGCGCGGCCTCCAGCATGCGCTGCACCAGCCACTGCAACGCCACGTCGCGCTCGCGCTGGGCCAGGTACACCAGCTCCAGGTGGAACTGGCCGACGTCGAAGGGCAACTCCAGTACCTGCAACGGCAGCCGCTTGGCGAAATGTTCGGCCAGGCGTGTCGGCAGCACCGTCAGCAGCTCGGTCTCGGCCACCAGCTGTGCGGCCTGCAGGTAGTTGGGCGTGACGTAGGCGACCTGCCGCTTCAGGCCCTGGCTGGCCAGCCACAGGTCGACCATGCCGCGGGTCTGCCCGCCGGATACCCACAGGTGGCGTTCGCGCAGGAAGCCGCCGAGGTCCAGCGGGCCGTCCACCCGCGGGTGGCCGCGGCGGGCCAGCAGGCGCAGGGTCTCGCTGGCCCAGGGGCGGCGCTCGAAGCGCGCCGGGACTTCCTCGAAGCGGCCCAGCACCAGGTCCAGGTTGCCCTTGTCCAGCGCCTCCACCGGCAGGCTCGGGGCCAGGTGGCGCACGTCCAGGGCCACGCCCGGCGCTTCCGTGCCCAGTTGCCGCAGCAGCGCCGGCATGCACAGCAGTTCGGCGTAGTCGGTCAGCGCCAGGATGAAGCGCTGGCGGCTGCGCCCCGGCTCGAAGCGCTCGGCGCCGCTGAGGCTCTGCAGGATGCGCTGCAACGATTCGCGGATCGGCGCCTCCAGCTCCAGCGCCCGTGGCGTGGGCTGCATGCTGCGGCCGATGCGCACCAGCAGCGGGTCGTCGAGCAGCTCGCGCAGGCGGCCCAGGGCGTTGCTCACCGCCGGCTGGCTCAGGGCCAGGCGCTCGGCGGCGCGGGAAACGCTGCGTTCGCGCAGGAGGGCGTCGAAGACACGCAGCAGGTTGAGGTCGAAGGTATTTATATTCATCGGATAAATACTGCGCATCACAAGACTAAATTTCAAAAATAATCCGAACTTGCCTATGGTGACTGTCGCTTTTTTGCTCGAACGCCCGTTTCGATAACAAGAGGAAGACCATGAGCCCGATTCCCCCGATTCGCAGCGCCGCGGTGATAGGCGCCGGCACCATGGGCCGCGGCATCGTCATGTGCCTGGCCAACGCTGGCGTGCAGGTGCAGTGGCTGGACAACAACCCGCAGATGCTGCTGCAGGCCCAGGGCGCGGTGGCCGACACTTATGCCCACAACGTGCGCCAGGGGCGGATCGACGAGGCGGAGGCGGCGGCCCGCCGCGCGCGGATTTCCCCGGCGGACAACTACGCGGCGATCCGCGAGGCGGACCTGGTGATCGAGGCGGTGTACGAGAACCTGGAACTCAAGCAGTCGATCTTCCGCGAGCTGGACGCGGCGCTGAAGCCCTCGGCGATCCTCGCCAGCAACACCTCCTACCTGGACGTCGACGCCATCGCCGCGGTGACCGCACGGCCGTCCCAGGTGCTGGGCCTGCACTTCTTCAGCCCGGCGCACATCATGAAGCTGCTGGAGGTCGTGCGTGGCGCCAGGACCGCGCCCGCCGTGCTCGACGCCGCCCTGGAGCTGGGCCAGCGCATGGGCAAGGTCAGCGTGGTGGCCGGCAACTGCCATGGCTTCATCGGCAACCGCATGCTGGAGAAGTACGTGCAGGAGTCCCGGCGGCTGATCCTCGAAGGCTCGCTGCCCTGCCAGGTGGACGCCGCGCTGCAGGGCTTCGGCTTCGCCATGGGCCCGTTCCGCATGTTCGACGTGGTCGGCATCGACCTCGAATGGCGCGCCCGCGAGCTGGCCGGCAAGGGCCAGGATGCGCCTACCGTACAGGTGGATAACCGCCTGTGCGAGATGGGCCGCTTCGGCCAGAAGAGCGGCAACGGCTTCTACCATTACGCGCCGGGCAGCCGCCAGGCCGAGCACGACCCCGAGGTCGACGCCCTGGTGCTGCGCGAGTCCGAGCGCCTGGGCTATGCGCGCCGCGACATCTGCCCGGAGGAAATCCTCGAGCGCTGCCTGCTGGCGCTGGTCAACGAAGGCGCGAAGATCCTCGACGAGGGCATCGCCAGCCGCAGCGCCGACATCGACACCGTCTACCTCAACGGCTACGGCTTCCCCGCGGCCCAGGGCGGGCCCATGGCCTGGGCCGACGCCCAGGGCCTGGCCGGCATCCTCGCGCGCCTGCGCGACCTCGCCGGGCAGCACGGCGCGCACTGGCAGCCGGCCGCGCTGATCGAGCGCCTGGCCGCCAGCGGTGGGCGCTTCGCCGACGTCCACGGGGAGCCGGGCGCATGAGCTACCAGGCCCCCCTGCGCGACATGCGCTTCGTCCTCCACGAACTCTTCGACGCCGCCGGCCACTGCGCGCTGCTGGGCAACGGCCTGGACCGCGAGCTGATCGATGGCGTGCTGGAAGAGGGCGCGCGCTACACCGGCGAAGTGGTCGCGCCGCTGAACCGCAACAGCGACGAGCAGGGCGCAACCCTCCATGACGGCGCGGTGACCACCCCGGACGGCTTCCGCGAGGCCTACCGGCAGTACTGCGACAACGGCTGGGCGAGCATGACCGGCCCGGTCGGGTTCGGCGGCCAGGGCTTCCCGCAGCTGGTGGCGGCGAACTTCCACGAGATGCTGATGGCTGCCTCGCTGTCCTTCCGCGTCTATTCCGGGCTGACCGAGGGCGCTGTGCTGGCGCTGTACAAGCACGGCAGCGCCGAGCTGCAGCAGGCCTACCTGGCGAAGATGGTCAGCGGCGTGTGGACCGGCACCATGTGCCTCACCGAGCCCCAGGCCGGCACCGACCTGGCGCTGCTGCGCACCCGCGCCGAGCCCCGGGCCGACGGCAGCTACCAGGTCAGTGGCAGCAAGATTTTCATCAGCGGCGGCGAGCAGGACCTCTCGGAGAACATCGTCCACCTGGTGCTGGCGCGCCTGCCGGACGCCCCGGGCGGAGTGAAGGGCATCAGTCTGTTCCTCGTGCCGAAATTCGTCGCCAACCCTGACGGCACGCCCGGCGAACGCAACGCGCTGAGCTGCGGCGCCATCGAGCACAAGATGGGCATCAAGGGCGCCTCCACCTGCGTGATGAACTTCGACGGTGCCACCGGCTGGCTGCTCGGCGAGGCCAACCAGGGCCTGGCCTGCATGTTCACCATGATGAACGACGCGCGCTTCCAGGTCGGCCTGCAGGGCCTGGGCATCGCCGAGCGCAGCTTCCAGGGTGCCCTGGCCTATGCCCGCGAGCGTCTGCAGTCGCGCGCCCTGACCGGCCCCGCGCAACCGCAGAAGGCCGCCGACCCGATCATCGTTCACCCCGACGTGCGGCGCATGCTGCTGACGCAGAAGACCCTCACCGAGGGCAGCCGCATGCTTGCCGCGCTCTGCGCCCGCGAGCTGGACCTGGAGCACGGCCACCCCGAGGCCGAGGGCCGCAAGGCCGCGGGCAAGCGCGCGGCGCTGCTGATCCCGCTGGTGAAGTCCTTCCTCACCGACATGGGCCAGGAAGTCGCCAGCCTCGGCGTGCAGGTCTACGGCGGCCACGGCTACATCCGCGAGTGGGGCATGGAGCAGCTGATGCGCGACAGCCGCATCACCCAGATCTACGAGGGCACCAACGGCATCCAGGCGCTCGACCTGATCCGCCGCAAGCTGCTGGGCGACGGCGGCGCCGAGATGGCCGCGCTGCAGGCGGACCTGGCGGAAACCTGTGCCGCCCTGGCCGCCCACCCCGAGCTGGCGCCCATGGCCGCCGTGGTGCGCGAGCGCATCCAGGAATGGCGCGGGCTGACCGCCGACGTGCTGGCCGCCACCCGCCGCGACGTGCAGGAAATCGGCGCCATGTCGGTGGACTACCTGCAATACAGCGCCTATGCGCTGCTCGCCGGGTTGTGGCTGCGCGCCGCCGGGGCCGCCCAGGCGGCGCTGGACGCCGGCACCGGCGAGGGCGACTTCTACCGCGCCAAGCTGGCCAGCGCCGACTTCTACCTGCGGCGCATCCTGCCGCGCGCCAGCATGCACCGCGAGGCCCTGCTGGGCGGCGCCGGCTGCCTGATGGCGCTGGACGAGGCGCACTTCGCGTTCTGATGCGAAGGGGCCGCCCCGGATCGCCCGGGGTGGCCCCTGCGCCGGGCCGGGTTAAACTTGCATCGATCCAGCCCGATGACGAGAAACCACCCATGTACGAATGGCTCAACGCCCTGCCCAAGGCCGAACTGCACCTGCATCTGGAAGGGACCCTGGAGCCCGAACTGCTGTTCGCCCTGGCCGAACGCAACCAGGTGAAGCTGCCCTGGGCCGACGTCGAGACCCTGCGCAAGGCCTACGCCTTCAACAACCTGCAGGAGTTCCTCGACCTCTACTACGCCGGCGCCGACGTGCTGCGCACCGAGCAGGACTTCTACGACCTGACCTGGGCCTACCTGCTCAAATGCAAGGCGCAGAACGTCATCCACGTCGAACCCTTCTTCGACCCGCAGACCCACACCGACCGCGGCATTCCCTTCGAAGTCGTGCTGCGCGGCATCCAGGGCGCGCTGAAGGATGGCGAGAAGCAGCTGGGCATCCGCCACGGCCTGATCCTCAGCTTCCTCCGCCACCTGTCCGAGGAAGAGGCGTTCAGGACCCTGGACCAGGCCATGCCGTTCCGCGACGCCTTCGTCGCCGTCGGCCTGGACAGCTCCGAGGTCGGCCACCCGCCGAGCAAGTTCCAGCGCGTGTTCGACCGCGCCCGCGCCGAGGGCCTGCTGACCGTCGCCCACGCCGGCGAGGAAGGCCCGCCGGAATACATCTGGGAAGCCCTGGACCTGCTCAAGGTCGAGCGCATCGACCACGGCGTGCGCGCCATCGAGGACGAGCGGCTGATGCAGCGCATCATCGACGAGCAGATCCCGCTGACCGTCTGCCCGCTGTCCAACACCAAGCTGTGCGTGTTCGACCACATGCGCGAGCACAACATCCTGCAGATGCTGGAACGCGGGGTGAAGGTGACGGTGAACTCGGATGATCCGGCGTACTTCGGCGGCTACGTCACCGAGAATTTCCAGGCCCTGTACGAGCACCTGGGGATGACCAAGGAGCAGGCGCAGCGGTTGGCGCAGAATAGTCTGGATGCGCGGTTGGTGTAGGAGCGGGGGGACGCCTAGTTCTTGCTAGCGAACGGTGCCTCCCGGCCACGCTGTGCATGAGGTCACCTCCGCCCCCTCTCCCCAGCCCTCTCCCTGAAGGGAGAGGGGGCTTGTCCGTGCCGAGAAAAGTGATGGTTTCCGCCGGAAACCTCTGCGCTAGCCGGCTAACGCCATAACATCAAACCCTGCCCAACGGTCCCCTCTCCCTTCAGGGAGAGGGTTAGGGAGAGGGCGCTCTACCCCCAATACCCAAAGTCCCGAGCGGGCACCATTCGCGAGCAAGCTCGCTCCTACGAAGAGCCCATATCCAACCCCGCGCAGCGCAGGAAAGCCCCCAGGCAAGGGTTGTCGTTATGCGGGCTCCAAGCCACCCCATAATCCACCAACGGCGACGCCTCCAACGTCACGAACACCGCGCCGGGCAGCTGCATCTTGCGCATCGAGTCCGGCACCAGGGCCACGCCCAGGCCCTCGGCCACCAGGTTGACGATGGTCTGCTGCAGGTGCGGCTCCAGCTGGATGCGCGGTTCGAAGCCGCTGTCCCGGCAGCACTGCATCACCGCCTCGTGCAGGGCCGGCGCGGTGCTGTGGGGGAAGCTGATGAACGCCTCCGCTGCCAGTTCGGCGGGCGCCAGGCGCTCCCGCGTCGCGAGAGGATGCCTTGCCGGCAGCACCGCGCACAGCGGCTCGCGCAGCAGGGTGCGGTAGCGCAGCTGGCCGGGTTCGCGGGCCGGGAAGGTCAGGGCGACGTCGGCCTCGCCGGCTTCCAGCGCCGGGCCGAGGTCGCGCGGCAACACTTCGTTGAGCACCACCTTCACCTGTGGATAAGCGTCGCTGTAGCGCTTTAGCAGGGTCGGCAGCAGCGTCCAGGCGGCGACCATGGTGAAGCTCAGGCGCAGCTCGCCGCGTTCGCCGCGGGCGCTGGCCCGGGCCGAGCGTACCGCCAGGTCGAGGCCGGCCAGCAGGCTCTTGCAGTGCTGCTGGAACTCGCGGCCGGCGGCGGTCAGCTCCACCGCGCGCGAATGGCGGGCGAACAGCGGGGTGCCCAGCTCGGCCTCCAGCGCGGCTATCTGCCGGCTCAGCGGCGGCTGGGTCAGGTGCAGGGCCTCGGCGGCGCGGCCGAAGTGCAGGTGCTCGGCGAGGGCGAGGAAGTAGCGCAGCTGGCGCAGTTCGATCATCTATGCATTTCCAGTATCAATTTGGCCTTCAACAAGCATTGGACGGTATCGATGGCGCGATCCTATGCTCGCCAGCCTGCCCATGACAATGCCTTGCCGAGCCGCCCATGCACACCGTGATCGTCGTCGTCCTGCCCATCTTCGCGCTGATCCTGGCCGGCTGGCTGGCGCGCCGGAGCAACCGCCTGGGCGAGGGCGCGGCCTCGGAGATCAACCGGCTGGTGGTCTGGCTGTGCCTGCCGGCGCTGCTGTTCAAGGTCACCGCCACGGCCACCTGGGCGGAAATCTGGCAGCCGGGCTTCCTCGCCGCCTTCACCGCCGGCTGCCTGCTGGTGTTCGGCGCCACCCTGGCCTGGCGCCTGTGGCAGGGCCGCGGACTGCCGGCGGCGAGCATCGACGGGCTCAGCGCCTCCTACGCCAACACCGGCTACATGGGCATCCCGCTGTGCCTGCTGGTGTTCGGCCAGGACGGCCTGGAGCCGGCGCTGATCGCCTCGCTGCTGGTGGTCTGCGTGCTCTTCGCGGTGGCGGTGGTGTGCATCGAGGTCGGCCTGCAGAGCGAGAAGCACATCGGCCGCGCGGTACTGGTGGTGAGCCGCGCGCTGCTGAAGAACCCGCTGGTGGTCTCGCCCATCGTCGGTGGCCTGTGGGCCGCCGGCGGCCTGGGCCTGGCCGAGCCGGTGGTGCATTTCCTCGACCTGCTGGCGGCGGCGACCACGCCCTGCGCGTTGATCTCCCTCGGCCTGTTCCTGGCGCAGAAGCAGGAGGGGCCGCAGGTGGGTGCCTGGCCGCTGGTGCTGGTGAAGCTGGTGGGCCAGCCGCTGCTGACCGGCTTCCTCGCCTACAAGGTGTTCGCCCTGCCGCCGCTGTGGGCGGATTCGGCGCTGCTGCTCAGCGCGCTGCCCACCGGCACCGGGCCGTACATGCTCGCCGAGTACTACAGGCGCGAGGCGCCGGTGGTCTCGCGGAGCATTCTGCTGTCGACGCTGGGGTCGTTGGTGACCTTGTCGGCGTGCCTGTTGTGGATTGCCCGCTGAGCGAGGGTTGCGGCGGATAACGCCACAGGCGTTATGCGCCCTACGTCGTGGTCAAGTCTGGCGTAGGGCGAATAACGCTCCGCGTTATCCGCCGTTTGGCCTTGGCCGAACCCCGCTCGGGGGCGAGCCTGGGCATCCTTGTAGGGCGCGCCAGGCTCAGCCACGGCGTTGGCGATGAAAAAGGTGAAACTGCGGATAACCGCGAACGGTTATCCGCCCTACGTCGTGGTCAGGCCTGGCGTAGTGCGGGAAAAAAACCGGGCCTGCCAAGCGCGGGGCTGGCAGGCCCGTTCGCAAACCGCTTGGCGCCGCGTGGGGAAGGGGTCCCGCGTGGCGCCGGACGCGCCCCTCAGGCGTATGGCCCGAATTGCGTCAGGGTTGCGATCAAGCCGGTTCGGTAAGCGCGCCAGTCGCGCGCACGGATCGTTGGCGGCCGGAGATCCTGTGGGCGTCGCCGGCCGGCGCGGTGCCCTTGTCGTAGGGCCTGGCCAGCAGCATGTAGAGCAGGCCGGCGCCCAGCACCACGGCGGTGGTGAGGATCATCGAGTAGTTGATGTACCAGGGTGCGTCGGGGCTGCGCGGCCAGACCATGTTGGCGATGGCGGCGAGGCCGTAGACCAGCGCGGCGACGTTCACCAGGGTGCCCCAGGGGCCCAGGCTGAACTGGCCGCCGGGCACCCAGCCCTTGGTGCGGGCGATCAGCGCGGCGACCACGATCAACTGGAAGGCGATGTAGATGCCGATGGCGGCGAAGCCGACGATGGTGGCGGTGGCGTCGGCCATGAACAGGCCCAGGCAGACGATGGCCGCCGGCACCACGCCGCTGACGACCAGCGCGGCGGACGGCACGTGGTTGGCCGACAGGCGCTGCAGCACGCGGCTGCCGACGATCATCTCGTCACGGGCGTAGGCGAACAGCAGGCGGCTGGCGGCGGCCTGCAGGCTGAGCACGCAGGACACGAAGGACACCAGCACCACCGCCATCACCAGGCGCGAGCCCACCGGGCCGAAGGCGTTGGCGAGGATGGTGGCGACCGGGTCGGTGTCTTCGCCGGCGAGAACCTTGTGCATGTCCGGCACCGAGAGGATCAGCGCCAGGCAGGCGAACATCGCGGCGGCGCCGCCGATGTAGATGGTCATGCGCATGGCCTTGGGGATGCGCTTGCCGGGGTTGGGGGTTTCCTCGGCGACGTCGCCGCAGGCCTCGAAGCCGTAGTACTGGAACAGCCCGGCCAGGGAGGCGGCGAGGAAGGCCGGCAGGTAGGAGCCGTCCGCGGCGCCGAGGCCGAAGGTGTCGAACAGCACGCTGAACGGCTGGTGGCGCTCGAAGACCAGCAGGTAGCCGCCGACCAGGATGGCGCCGACCAGCTCGCAGAGGAAGCCGAACATGGCCACCCGCGCCAGCAGCTTGGTGCCCACCAGGTTGAGGCCGGTGGAGACCAGGATCAGCGCCAGGGCGATGTAGATGCTGACGTTCGCGTCCGGCGCGAAGCCCAGCAGCGCCGCCAGGTACGGGCCGGCGCCGACGGAGACGCCGGCGATGGTGGCGCACAGCGCCCAGGCGTAGACCCAGCCGACCATCCACGCCCAGCGCTTGCCCACCAGGCGCCGCGCCCAGGGGTAGACGCCGCCGGAGATCGGGAACTGCGAGACCACCTCGCCGAACACCAGGCACACCAGCAGCTGGCCGAGGCCGATCAGCAGGTACGACCAGAACATCGGCGGGCCGCCGGCGGCCAGGCACAGGCCGAACAGGGTGTAGACGCCGACGACCGGCGACAGGTAGGTGAAGCCCAGGGAGAAGTTCTCCCACAGGCTCATGCTGCGCTCGAAGTTCGAGCTGTAGCCGAGGGCGCGAAGCTGCTCGGCATCGTGATCGGTTACGCCAGCGGCACGCGTGGCAGGGGACCCACTCATCGTTGTTTCCTCTCAGGGGGTAATGGGCAGTGGCACATTGTCTGCGGCGGACCTCGGGTGTCCGCCGCCGCCCTCTACGGGCTCATTGTCGTTATGGAGGGTGCGGCGCCTACTGGCCGTCGTCGTACTTCGAGAGCCATTCCACCGCCGCGTCGCGGTAGCGGGTGAAGCCCTTGTAGTCCACCAGTTCCTGGTTCAGGGACTTGAGCACGCGGTGCATGCGCTTGGCCCAGGCCGGGTTGCTGGCGATGTCTTCCAGGTTCAGCAGGTAGGTACGGATCGGGAACACGATGGCGTTGCTGCGCGGCAGGCGGTGCAGCGGCTGCAGCTCGATGCGCAGGTAGACCAGCTTGCCGGCGTTCTCGGCGGTCACCGTGGTGCGGTCCGGGGCCCACTCCGGCAGGCTCTCGGCGGACACGTCCAGGCGCGGGTTGACCGTCAGCGACCAGTTCAGGCGGCGCACCGGGTGGCCGTTGCGCAGGCGCAGGAGGAACTTCAGCGCGCGGTCGAGCATGCCGGTTTCCTTGACCAGCGGCACCGGGCCGTGGAACTCGTGCCAGGCCATGCCCAGGTTGAAGCGCAGCGAGTAGTCGGCGCGCTGGGTGGCGATGCCGGCGCCCCAGTACAGGGTGCCGTCGCGCTCTTCCTGCAGCACCCAGTCGCCCTGGGCCTGGCGGGTGATGTACTCCATCGGCTCGTAGGGCAGGGTGGCCGGGTCGCCGAAGGTGAAGGTGTCGTCGATGCCCAGCAGCCTGTTGGTCCAGTGCCAGCGGGTGCCGTCGCGCTCCAGGGCGAAGTACTCGGGGTAGTCCTTGGCGTAGGACTCCATGATGAGTTCGAGCAGGTCCCACTGCGCCTCCATCATGTGCGGCGCCGAGACGTAGTGCATGCCCGGGTCCTTCTCCAGGGTGATGGCGCGGTCGCGGCACTCGCTGATGTAGTGCTCGTCGATGTCGAACACCGCGCGGAAGGCGCCGTCACCCACGCTGACGTGGGGCTCCAGGTTCATCGAGTACATGTACTCGTCGTCCGGGAAGGGGAAGGGCGCGCGGGCGATGCACTCGGGGCTGTTCGCGTAGGTGTAGTCGTCGCGGTAGGTTTCGTCGGGGCGGAATTGGATGGTCATGGTCGTTCTCCGGCTCAGCAGTCGATGACCAGCCGCGAGCACTTGGCGCGCGACACGCAGGGCATGATTTTCTTGTTGGCGGCCTTGTCCTCGTCGGACAGCCAGTCGTCGGTGTGGAGGATCTCGCCGTCCAGCTCCAGGACGTTGGTCTCGCACATGCCGCAGGCGCCGCCGCGGCACAGGTAGGGGATCTCGTGGCCGGCGGCCTCGGCGGCTTCCAGCAGGCTCTGGTCGGGCGAGACCTCGATGGTTGCGCCGCTGCGCGCCAGGGTGACCTTGAACGGTTCGCCGCTGCTGCCCTGTTCGAGGAAGCGCTCGTAGTGGATGTGGCTGTCGGTCCAGCCGTGGGCGCGGGCCGCGTCTATGGTGGCCTGGATCATGCCCTCGGGGCCGCAGACGTAGACGTCGCTGCCCAGCGGGCGGTCGGCCAGCACGGCGGAAATGTCCAGGCGCTCGCCGCGGTCGTCGCGGTACAGGCGCACGGCATCGCCGTATTCACGCAGCAGTTCCTCGCCCAGGCGCGCGTGTTCCGCGCCGCGCACCGCCAGGTGCACTTCGAACGGGGTGCCGCGCAGGCGCAGCTCGGCCAGCTGCGAGCACACCGGGGTGATGCCCACGCCGCCGGCGATGAACAGGTGCAGGCGCGCGTGCTTGCTCAGCGGGAACAGGTTCACCGGGCGGAGGATTTCCAGCTCGTCGCCTTCCTTCACCGCGTCGTGCATGCGCCTGGAGCCGCCGCGGCCGTCTGCCACGCGGCGCACGGCGATCTGGTAGGCGCTGGCGTCGTAGGGCGAACTCATCAGCGAGTAGGCGTTGCGGTAGGTGCCGCCCTCGTGGGGGATCAGCACCACCACGTTGCTGCCGCCGGAGAACGGCGTCAGCTGGCCGCCGTCCCGCGGGACCAGGGTGAAGCGCTTGATTTCCGGGGTGACCTGCTCGATGCGGGCGACGCGGACGTTGAGGGTTCCGGTGGACTGGCTCATGTGTCGAGCTCCTCGGCTGCCGGCAGCTCGCCGGGGACTTCGGCGTCGGCCTTGACCGCCTGGAAGGCGGCGAGGCGGCGGGAATAGTGGTCGCGGACCACCAGGGTGCGGGCGCAGTGCGGGCATTCGAAGACGCGCTGGGTGACGTTCTCGGTGTAGCCGTCGCAGTGCACGCACCAGACGCGGCGCACGAAGGAGCCGCAGTGCTCGCGCAGCACTTCGTCGCGGTTCAGGTTGATCGCGTCGGCGGCCTGCATGGCGGTGCCGATGAAGCTTTCCGAACCGGCCAGGTACAGGCGGGTGCCCATGCGCGACTGGCCGAGCAGGGCGTGCAGGTCGTCGACCAGCGCGCGGTTGCTCGGGTAGAGGGTCAGCTCCACGTCGGCGATGTCGCGCAGCGCGGCCAGGTGGTCCTGCCCGGAGAAGGATTCGGTGGAATAGAGCACGCGGATGGGCGCGGTGCGCGGCATCTCGCCGAGCAGCCGGAGCATGGCGCTGCCGCCGCTGCCCTGGCCTGCGACTATGTGGTTGCTGCCGGCGAGCGGGCGCAGGTCGTCGTAGACCGGCCTGCTCTTGATACCTGTGATGAGCATTGTTGTTGTGCCTCCAGAACTGCCGGTAACCTCGGTCGGGGATGCCTGGCGCGATTCGAGGACCCGTGCACGGTCACGGGTCGCAGGAGGTGGAGCACAGGGTGTGCCAAGAAATTAAGTTGTTGAAAATAAAGAGATTGTTTTTTTGTGGGGGAGGGAATGTAAGCAGAAATGACAAGGGGGATAGGCAGAAATGCAGCGTTGGTGGGGGTGGTTATCCTGGGACAGCGGTGTGTTGGTTGGGCGCCGCCCCTCTCCCTAACCCTCTCCCTGAAGGGAGAGGGGACCGTTCGGCGTGCTCGGATATTTCAGAGTCAGCCGGCAGCACCGTTGGCTTCCAACTGAAACCATTCCTTCTCTCGGCACGGACAAGCCCCCTCTCCCTTCAGGGAGAGGGCTGGGGAGAGGGAAAGGAGGTCGGCGCAATGCCAACGCATCCGGGAAACGCCATTCGCGGGCAGGGCCCGCTCCTACAAGAGCAGCCTGGCGCTCAATCCCGCTGCTGCTTGCGGATCAGGGTGCCCACATCGATCCCCAAATGCTGCGCCGCCTTGCGCTTGCTGCCACACAGGCGCACCGCCTGGAGGATCACCTGGCGCTCGAAGCGCTGCACCTGCGCCTTGAGCGGCTCGTCGGCGCTGGCGAAGGGCAGCGGCTCGGCTTCCCCGGCGGGGGCGGCCGTGCCCAGCAGTTCCGGCGGCAGGTGCTGTTCCTCGGCGACGTCGTCGGCCAGCACCGCCAGGCGCTCGAAGATGTTCACCAGCTCGCGGATGTTGCCCGGGAAGTCGTAGCCCAGCAGGCGCTGGCGGCAGGCGGTGGCGAGGCGCAGCGGTGGCTGGCGGTCGCGGTTGATGCGGGCCAGGAGGATGTCCATCAGCACCGGCAGGTCGTCGCGGTGGGCGCGCAGCGGCGGGATGTCCACCGGCAGCACGGCCAGGCGGTAGTAGAGGTCGGCGCGGAACAGGCCGGCCGCGACCAGCGCCTTGAGGTCCTTGTTGGTGGCGGCGATGACCTGCACCTGGACCTTCTTCGACAGCGGCGAGCCCACCGGCTGGATGGTGCCATCGTCGAGGAACTTGAGCAGCTTGGCCTGCACCTGCAGGGGGATCTCGCCGATCTCGTCGAGGAACAGCGTGCCGCCGGCGGCGCTCTCGATGTAGCCGCGCTTGCCCTGCTGCAGCGCGCCGGTGAAGGCGCCGCGCTCGTAGCCGAACATCTCCGACTCGAACAGCGTCTCGGGGATGCTCGCGCAGTTCACGTCGACGAATGGCCGGTCGCCCCAGCCGGCGGCGCGGTGGATGTGCCGGGCGATGGCGGTCTTGCCCACGCCGGGCTCGCCGAGCAGCAGCAGGCGGGCGCGGCGGCGGAAGGCGCGCACGCCCATGTCGGCGATGTCCGAGAGCAGCGGCGACATGTGCAGCGCGTTGTCCTGCGGGTCGCCCAGGCTCGCCGGGCTGTCCGCCAGCGACGGTGCCGGGGCGCTGCGGCCGGCGCTTTCGCGGGGTTCGTATTCGCGCTGGATCAGCAGTGTGTAGGGCTTCTCGTAGGCGCCGGCGGGCACGCTCTGCAGGCGGGTGAGGAACAGCCGGCCGTCGCGCGAGCGCGTCAGCGCGCTCTTGCCGCCGCGCCGCACGCTCTGCAGGAAGTCGTCGAACTGCAGCGCCGAGCGCTGGTAGAAGTCGCTGTCGGTCAGGCCCAGCACGTCCTGGCGCGACACGCGGTTGATGCGCTCGGCGGCCAGGTTGAGGAAGCGCACCCGGGAGTCGCCGTCGCAGACGATCAGCGCCTCGCCGAAGCCGTCGAGCAGGGCGTGCAGCGCCGGGGTCTCCAGCAGCGCGGCGAGCATCTCGGCGCTGACGTTGACCGCCGAGCGCATGCCCATGCGCATCGGCGCGAAGAAGCCCTCGCCGCTCACGGGTGCAGCTCCGCCGCGCGCCGCTCGATGCCGTCCGGGCGCAGCACGACCACGCGCCAGGCCTGGTTCTCGCGGATCAGGATGCGCGAGCAGTGGCTGTCGAAGGCGCGGAAGCTGCCGTACTGGTCGGGCAGCTCCAGGCGTTGCCAGGTGCGCTCGGGCAGCGGCAGGCGGTCGAGGGTGGCGGCCACGCCGGCGGCGCGGGTGATGCCGAACACCTGCTCGAAGGCGGCGTTGCGCCATTGCGGCTGGGCCGCCTCGTCGATCACCAGCACCGCGTCGGGCACCGCGTCGAACACCCGGCGCAGGGCCTCGATGCGCTGCTCGGCGTCGTGCTGCATGCGCAGCTCCTGGCTGACGTCGCGCAGGCTGCCCCACATGCGCAGCAAGCGGCCGTTGTGGATGCTGGCGCGCACGTCGTTCTCCACGTAGGCCGGCGAGCCGTCGTGGCGGCGGTCCACCGAGAGCGCGCCGTCGACATGGAAGTCGGCCTCGATCAGCCGCCGCACGAACTCCTCGTTGGCCGGGCTGCGCGGCCAGTACAGGCGCACCGGCTGCTGGCCGAAGTCGACGTCGGCGGGCATCTCGTAGATGGCCGCCATGGCGCGGTTGCACATGCGCCAGTAGGAGCGGTTCTCGAACACCTGGCGGACGATCTCGTCCGGCGTCTGGCGCACGTCCACCGGCTCGGCGAACTCGATGCACCAGTAGGCGACCTTGGCGCTGTAGAGCATCTGGCTCATGACTTCGTTGGCGTTCTGCAGCTCGGCCAGGCGCCGGCTGATGCCGCCCAGGGGCATCTTCACCAGGTGCAGGCGCGGCGGCTCGCCGTCGCGCCACTGCAGCACGCCGCTGGCCAGCACCGGCAGCAGGCCGCCGTTGTGGCGGATCAGCGTCAGCTCCAAGTCCTGCACGCGTTCGTCGGCCGGCGGGTTGGCGAAGAGCTGCTGCAGGGCGCGCACCGAGTCGGCGGTGTAGACCTGCTCCATGCCCTGGCCGTGGAGCGCGCCGGGCGGGTAGCCGAGCTGGTCGCTCTGCTCGGCGGAGACGTCGAGGAAGCGGCCGTCCGCGGCGATGCTGTCGGCCAGCAGCAGGCCGCGGTCGAGCAGCAGGCGTAGCGAATCCATCTATGGTTCTCCATGGGGTGAGGGGCCGGCGCCGTCGCGCGGGCCATCCGCTACCCAGGCAGGTTGCATGCCAGGGGCGAGGGCCCATGGCGGCGGGCCCCGGCCCGCACCCCTGGCGCAAGTGCATGCAGGAATGCAGCGGTGTTGGCATTTTTGCAGCGCTGCTGCCGAGGGTAGCGACTGGCCACGTCCCCGTCAGGTGGCGGGCGACGAAGGGTGGTGGCCAGTACACTTCGATTAACATGTCATGTTAATCTGATGTGCATCCTTCTTAGGAGGTGTGCTTGATGATCGCCGTACGCGAGGCCTGGAAAGCCGGGCTGTTGAACCTTCAGAACTGGCCGCGCAACCTGCTCGCCGGGGTGATCGTCGGGGTGGTGGCGCTGCCACTGGCCATGGCCTTCGCCATCGCCTCCGGGGTGAAGCCCGAGCAGGGCCTGTACACCGCCATCGTGGCCGGCGTGGTGGTCTCGCTGTGCGGCGGCAGCCGGGTGCAGATCGCCGGGCCCACCGGCGCCTTCATCGTCATCCTCGCCGGCATCACCGCGCGCTACGGCGTCGACGGCCTGCAGCTGGCCACGCTGATGGCCGGGGCCATCCTCCTGCTGCTGGGCATCACCCGCCTGGGCAGCGTCATCAAGTACATCCCCGACCCGGTCATCGTCGGCTTCACCGCCGGCATCGGGGTGATCATCTGGGTCGGCCAGTGGAAGGATTTCTTCGGCCTGCCGGCGGTGACCGGCGAGCACTTCCACCAGAAGCTCTGGCACCTGCTGGAGGCGCTGCCGCAGCTGCACCCGGCGACCACCCTGCTGGCCCTGCTGGGCCTGGCCGCGGTGCTCTACGGCTCGCGCCTGCCGTACCTGGCGCGGGTGCCGGGGCCGCTGCTGGCGATGGTGCTGGTCAGCCTGCTGCAGGCGCTGTTCCAGTTCGACGGCGTGGCCACCATCGGCAGCGCCTTCGGCGGCATCCCCCGGGGTTTGCCGACGCCGAGCCTGCCGGAGGTCACGCTGCCGCGGATCCTCGAGCTGATCGGCCCGGCCTTCGCCATCGCCATGCTCGGCGCCATCGAGTCGCTGCTGTCGGCGGTGGTCGCCGACGGCATGGCCGGCACCCGCCACGACTCCAACCAGGAACTGGTCGGCCAGGGCATCGCCAACCTGCTGGCGCCGCTGTTCGGCGGCTTCGCCGCCACCGGCGCCATCGCCCGCACCGCCACCAACATCCGCAACGGCGGCAACAGCCCCATCGCCGGGGTGGCCCATGCGGCGACCCTGGTGCTGATCATCCTGTTCCTCGCCCCGCTGGCCTCCAGCATCCCGCTGTGCGCGCTGGCGGCGATCCTCTTCGTGGTGGCCTGGAACATGAGCGAGGCCCGCCACTTCGTGCGCATGGTGCGCCGCGCGCCCCGGGCCGACGTGGCCATCCTGCTGATCACCTTCGGCCTGACGGTGTTCAGCGACCTGGTGATCGCGGTGAACATCGGGGTGATCCTGGCCATGCTGCTGTTCATGCGGCGGATGGCCTCCTCGGTGGAAGTGCAACAACTGGGCGGCGCCGAGCTGGAAGGCGAACTGCGCGGCCAGGGCGTGCCGACGCTGCCGCCGGGTGTGCTGGTGTACACCATCGAGGGCCCGCTGTTCTTCGGCGCCGCCGAGACCTTCGAACGCGCCCTGGCGAAGACCCACAGCGACCCGCGGCTGCTGGTGATCCGCCTGGGCCGGGTGCCCTTCATGGACATCACCGGCATGCAGACGCTGGAGGAGGTGATCCAGCAGCTGCGCAAGCGCGGGGTGACGGTGAAGCTCTGCGAGGCCAACCCGCGGGTCCGGCACAAGCTGGTGCGCGCGGGAATCGTCGAGACGGTGGGCAGGAAGAACTACCACGCCAGCTTCGCCCTGGCGCTGGCGGCTTGCGAAGGGGCGGTGGAAGAGGTGGGAACGGCGTAGGGCGGATAACGCCCACGGCGTTATCCGCCGGATCGCGGACGGAGTCCGCTCCTACAGTTCCAGAAGCACGCTCGTAGGAGCAACTGTCTTGCAGCCTGCGCCGAGATGCTCTTCGTAGGAGCGAGCTTGCTCGCGAACAAACGCGGTGCCATGCGGTTCGCGAGCAAGCTCGCTCCTACGAAAAGCGCTGCCAACCGGTGATGTAGGAGCGGACTCCGTCCGCGATTGGTATCGGCCACGCCGGGCGCCCCGGCGGCACGGGCAATGGCGGATAACCGCGAACGGTTATGCGCCCTACGCACAGTCTATCTATTGCGAAGGTGTGAGGTTGACTCCGGCCCTTCCCCTGCAGAGGACAGCCCTCTCTCCCGCTTGCGGGAGAGGGCTGGGGAGAGGGTGCTCTTGCCCGAATGCCTACGTTACCGGGAAGCACGGTCGTAAGCGGGCCCTGCCCGCGATTCGCGCGCAGGGCGCGCTCCTGCATGGGCGATTGTGCGGGCTGCCCTCAATCCTGCCCGCCCACCTTCGGCTGCGTGGCGTAGCTCACCCCGTGGCTCTCCAGGTAGTCCCGGATCAGCTGGCGAACCACCTGGGAGGGGGTCAGGTCCTGGCTGGCGCAGAGTTCCTCGAAGGCCTTCTTCTTCATCGGGTCGATCAGGACGGTCAGGCGGGCGGTGCGGTTTTCCATGGGTTCTACTTGTTCGGGTCGCGGATGTTAATCAAATTCTAATGCCCCATCCGCGCCCCTGTCATGGCGCCGTCCGCCGCGCCCCCGGCGGCTCACTGTTCGCCGCGGATGTACTGCTCCAGCTGCTGGATCAGCGCGGCCTGCTCGGCGATGGCTTCCTTGACCAGGTCGCCGATGGACAGCAGGCCCACCAGCTGGCCGTTCTCCACCACCGGCAGGTGGCGCAGGTGGCGCTCGGTCATGATGCTCATGCAGGTGTCGATGTTCTGCTGCGAGTCCACCGTGACCACCGGCGAGCTCATGATGGCGCTGACCGGGGTGCCCACCGAGGAGCGGCCCTGGAGGATCATCTTGCGCGCGTAGTCGCGTTCGCTGACCACGCCCACCACCTGGCCGTTGTCCACCACCGGCAGGGCGCCGACGTTCTTCACCGCCATCACCCGCAGGGCGTCGAGCACCATCTCGTGCGGGCCTATGGTGTGCACCTGCTGGCTCTGCTTGGCGTGGAGGAGCTGTGCGACGGTCTTCATGCTGGATGTCCTTCTACTGTTGTGCGGGGGTACCTGCCCCGAGTGGCCACAGGATCGGCAAGCGGGGCGTTGCGCACAATGCTGGAAACGGCATCGCCCCGATAGGAAAACGTCATCGCCTTCCTTCTGACTTATAGCCAAATGCGCCGTGCCGCGCGACCACCGAGGCTTTGCGCGGGCCCTGCGAGGCCGTAGCATGGGGGCTCCGCTGCACCCCGCCTGCCGAGACCGCACCATGCACGACGACGACATCGACCTCCCCGAGCCGGAGCACGAGCACCTGCTCGACCACGAGTGGGACGACGACGCCCCGGAGGATTTCGAGCACGACGCCACCGGCCTGCGCGACGAGCCGGAGGACGATCAGGACGACTGGGACGACGAGGACGACGGCGCCCACTGGCACGACGACTGAGGCGCGCCGGCGCTCACTGCGCGGTGATGCGCCGGTATTCGTTCTGGTACTGGTCGAACGGCAGGTTGCTGCGCTGCAGCTTCTGCAGCTGGCGTTCCTGGTTCTCCACCGCCACCACCGGCTTGGCCGCCGCCTCGCGGCTGGCCACCGACTGGCCGGGCGCCGGTGCCGGCGCGGGCCGGGCCGGTTGCTCGGCCGGCGCGCTGGCCGGCGTCGGGGACTCCGGTAGCGGGTCGCGCTTGGCGATGCGCTGGGCGCCTTCGACTTCCTCGATGATGGCCTTGGAAATGTCCTTGAGCTGGCCTTCCAGCGAGGTGGGTTCGGCGATGTCGCTCTCGTAGCGGCGCGAGCCCATCAGCCGGCCGCTGGGGCCGTCGGTGAAGCGCACGTTGACGCGCAGGCTGCCCTTGCCCAGGCCGTCGCCGTCGGCCTCCTGGCGCAGGCGGTCGACTTCCACCACCAGCAGCGTCGCCGGCACGCTGGTGGTCGCCACCGCGCCGGTCTGCTCGCCCAGCTGGTAGTCGGACGACGCCGCGTCGTCCTGCAGCATGCGCCGCCAGGCGCCGGTCAGCCGCGTCCAGCCCGGCGTGGCGGTCACGCCGGGGTCGCCCTGGAAGTTCACCAGCAGGCGGTTGCGGGTGTCGGCATAGGTGCTGATGGGGGAGAGCGCGTCGGCGCGCTTCACATCCGCCGCGCAGCCGACCAGGCCGGCCGCGAGGAGCAGTACGAAACAGGTACGCACGGTGGCCTCCTTGGAAATGCGCGGGCCGGGAGTTTCAAGTCTAGTCGGTGCTTTGGCGCTTGCAGGGCGCGGCGGCACATTTCCGTCGCCCGGCTGTCCGTCCCATGCGTCGGCGGGGCTGTTGCCCGGGGAACAACTGTTGGCTGCCGGACAGTGCTTCAACAGGCAGTGTCCGGCCGGCCACTCGTTTGTCGCCGATAAATCTTAACTAATTGATATTTAAGGTAAAAAAATCAGGCATGGATTGTGCTCGGACAGAGCAGGGCCCGCTGCCGGGAGGTCCCGGCCCACACGGGCCACTGTTCGCCACGAGGAAGACCATGTCCGTTTCTGCTGCCTACCCCTCAACCGCCCCGCCGCGCGCGTGATCCGCGACGACGCCGAGGCCATCCGCGTCGCCCACGAGGTCGCAGAGCTGCTGCTGGCCGGCGCCTCCGGGCGCGACCTCGACCGCCGGGTGCCGGCGGAGGTCGTCGACGCCTTCTCCAACAGCGGCCTGTGGGGCATCACCGTGCCGCGCGAGTACGGCGGCGCGGAGGTCTCCCACGCCACCCTGGCCCAGGTGATCGCCATCGTCTCGGCGGCCGACCCGTCGCTGGGGCAGATTCCGCAGAACCACTACTGCCTGCTGGAAGACATCCGCCTGCAGGGCACCGAGGAGCAGAAGCGCTACTTCTTCGGCCTGGTGCTGGAAGGCCACCGCTTCGCCAACGCGCTGTCGGAAACCGGCGGCAAGAACGTCCAGGACATCCGCACCCGCCTGGTCGCCGAAGGCGACGGCTACCGCATCGACGGCCGCAAGGGCTACTGCACCGGCTCGCTCTACGCGCACTGGCTGGGCGTGCTGGCGCTGGACGAGCAGGACCGCGCGCAACTGGCCTTCGTGCCCCGCGAAAGCGCCGGGCTGGCGGTGATCGACGACTGGGACAGCATCGGCCAGCGCACCACCTCCAGCGGCAGCGTGCTGCTCGAAGGCCTGCGCGTGCCGGCCTTCAACCTGTTCCCCAGCTACCGCTCCTACGAAAGCCCGACCCTGGCCGGGCCCTTCGCCCAGATCACCACCGCCGCCATCGACGCCGGCATCGCCCGCGCGGCGCTGCGCGACACCATCGCCTTCGTCCGCGAGCAGGCGCGCCCGTGGATCGACGCGGGTGTGGACAAGGCCAGCGAGGACCCGCTGACCATCATCCAGGTCGGCGGCCTGGACATCCGCCTGGAGGCCGCCGAAGCCCTGCTGGAGCGCGCCGGGCGGGTGCTCGACGCCGGCAAGGCCGAGCCCGACGAGGACAAGGTGGCCGCCGCCTCCCTGGCCGTGGCGCGGGCCAAGGTGCTGACCACCGAGATCGCCATCGAGGCGTCGAACAAGCTGTTCGAGCTGGGCGGCACCCGCTCCACCCTGCGCAAGCACAACCTCGACCGCCACTGGCGCAACGCCCGCGTGCACACCCTGCACGACCCGGTGCGCTGGAAGTATCACCTGGTCGGCAACTGGCTGCTCAACGGCAAGCGCCCGCCGCGCCACGACTGGAACTGAGGTGGCGCCATGAGCAAGCAGATACGCCTCAACGCCTTCGCCATGAACACCGTCGGCCACCTGTCGCCCGGCCTCTGGCGGCACCCGCGCGACCAGGCGCGGCGCTACACCGACATCCACTACTGGATCGAACTGGCCAGGACCCTGGAGCGCGGCAAGCTCGACGGCCTGTTCATCGCCGACGTGCTGGGCGTGTACGACGTCTATGGCGGCAACGCCGACGCCGCGCTCAGCACCGGCGCCCAGGTGCCGGTGAACGACCCGCTGCAGCTGGTCCCGGCGATGGCCGCGGCCACCCGCCACCTGGGCTTCGGCGTGACCGCCTCGGTGTCCTTCGAGCACCCGTTCCCCTTCGCCCGGCGCATGTCCACCCTCGACCACCTGACCGGCGGCCGCGCCGGCTGGAACATCGTCACCTCGTACCTGGCCAGCGGCGCGCGCAACCTCGGCCAGCAGCGCCAGCTGTCCCATGACCAGCGCTACGCCCTGGCCGAGGAGTACCTGCAGGTCTGCTACAAACTGTGGGAAACCAGCTGGGAGGACGACGCCGTGGTCGCCGACCGCGACAGCGGTGTCTACGCCGAACCGGGCAAGGTCCATGGCATCCACCATGCAGGCGAGTACTTCCAGGTGCCCGGCTTCCACCTCTGCGAGCCCTCGCCGCAGCGGACCCCGGTGCTCTACCAGGCCGGCGCCTCCAGCCGTGGCCGGGCCTTCGCCGCGGCCAACGCCGAGTGCGTGTTCGTCGCCGCGCCGAGCAAGGCGGTGCTGAAGAAGCAGGTGGCCGACCTGCGCGAGGCGGTGCGCGCCGCCGGGCGCGACCCGGCCGACGTGCTGGTGCTCGAACAGCTCACGGTGATAGTCGCGCCGACCGACGCCGAGGCCCTGGCGCGCCTGGCCGAGTACCGCGAGTACGCCAGCGCCACCGGCGCGCTGACGCTGATGTCCGGCTGGACCGGCATCGACTTCGCCGAATACGCCCCGGCCAGGTGCTGCGCGAGGTGCCCAGCGACGCCATCCAGTCGGCGGTGGAAGCCTTCACCCGCGCCGACCCGACGCGCACCTGGACCACCGCCGAGATCGCCGACTACTGCGCCATCGGCGGCGACGGGCCGGTGCTGGTCGGCTCGCCGCAGACCGTGGCCGACCAGTTGCAGGAATGGGTGGAAGAAACCGACGTCGACGGCTTCAACCTGGCCGGCGTGGTGATGCCGGAAACCTTCGAGGCGGTGGTCGACCTGCTGGTGCCGGAGCTGCAGGCGCGCGGGCTGTTCAAGCGCGACTACGCCGAAGGCACCCTGCGCCACAAGCTGTTCGGCGCCGGCGACCGCCTGGCCGCGCCGCACCCGGTCGCCGCCCTGCGCGAGGAGGCCCGGCGATGAACGAATGGCTGGCCAACGTCGACTGGAGCGAGATCGCCCAGGCCTGCCTGGACACCCTCAGCATGCTCGGCGCGGCCCTGGGCTGCACCGTGCTGCTGGGGCTGCCGCTGGGCGTGCTGCTGTACCTCACCGGCCAGCGCCAACTGCTCGATTCGCCGCGCCTGTACCGCACCCTCTCGGTGGTGGCCAACGTGCTGCGCTCGATGCCCTTCATCATCCTGCTGATCGTGCTGATCCCCGCCACCGAGCTGCTCACCGGCACCTCGCTGGGCGTGCGCGGCGCCATCCCGCCGCTGGTGGTGGGCTGCACGCCGTTCTTCGCGCGGCTGGTGGAAAGCTCGCTGCGCGAAGTGGACCGCGGCCTGGTGGAAGCGGTGCAGGCCATGGGTGCGAGCACCCGCCAGATCGTCTTCCACACCCTGCTGCCGGAAGCGCGCACCGGGCTGATCGCGGCCATCACCGTGACCGCCATCGTGCTGGTCGACTACACGGCCATGGCCGGGGTGGTCGGCGGCGGCGGCCTGGGCGACCTGGCCATCCGCTTCGGCTACCAGCGTTTCCAGACCGACGTCATGGTGGTCACCGTGCTGCTGCTGATCCTGCTGGTGCAGGCCCTGCAGATGAGCGGCGACCGCCTGGTGCGCCACTACACCCGGCGCTGAACCCAACACCCGCTCGCGGCGGCCGGGAAACGTCGCCGCAGGCCCACGTCCACACCCACGACGGCCATCCCAAGAAACCACTGATCGGAGCAAGCACAATGAAGAAAGTCCTGGCCGCCCTGGCTGCCGTCATCGCCATCAACGCCCACGCCAACGAACACCTGGTGGTGGGCGCCACCCCGGTGCCGCACGCGGAAATCCTCGAGTTCGTCAAGCCGGCCCTGGCCAAGGAAGGCGTGGACCTGGAGGTGAAGGTCTTCAACGACTTCATCCAGCCCAACCTGCAGCTGGCGAAGAAGAATCTCGACGCCAACTACTACCAGTACCGCCCGTTCCTCGATGACTTCAACAAGACCCGCCACACCAACCTGGTGCCGGTGGTCGGCGTGCACATCGAGCCCTTCGGCGCCTATTCGGCCAAGTACAAGAGCCTGGCCGAGCTGCCCGATGGCGCCAGCGTGGCCATCCCCAACGACCCGGTGAACACCGGCCGCGCCCTGGTGCTGCTGGCCGAGGCCGGGCTGATCAAGCTGAAGGACCCGGCGAACCCGCAGTCCACCCAGCGCGACATCGTCGACAACCCGCACCACCTGAAGATCCGCGAGCTGGAAGGCGCCATGCTGGCGCGCTCGGTGAAACAGGTCGACCTGGCCTTCGTCTTCGCCAACTACGCGCTGGAAGCCGGCATCGACATCAAGAGCGCGCTGATCGTCGAGAAGGGCAAGGACCTCTACATCGAGTTCCTGGTGGCGCGCCCGGACAACATCCAGGACCCGGGCATCCAGAAGCTGGCCAAGGCGCTCAACTCGCCGGAAGTGCGCAACTTCATCCTGACCCGCTACAAGGGCGAGATCGCCCCCGGCTTCTGATGTGACCCGGCGCGGCGCCCAGGACGGGCGCCGCGCCCGGCAGGAACGCACCTATGGTCAGCTTCAAGCATTCGCAGCCGCTGGCGGCTGCCACCCACATCCGCCTGCAGGGCCTGGCCAAGCACTACCTGGCCGGCGGCCGGGAAGTGCAGGCGCTGCACGGCATCGACCTGGAGATCCGCCGCGGCGAGGTCTTCGGCATCATCGGCCGCAGCGGCGCCGGCAAGTCCTCGCTGCTGCGCTCGCTCAACCGCCTGGAACGGCCCAGCGCCGGCCAGGTGCTGGTCGACGGCGAGGACATCGGCGCCTTCGACGACGGGCGCCTGGCGCACCTGCGCCGGCGCACCGGGATGATCTTCCAGCACTTCAACCTGATGGCCTCGCGCACGGTCGGCGACAACGTCGCCCTGCCGCTGGTGCTGGCCGGCGTGCCGCGCGCCGAGCGCGCCCGGCGCGTTGACGAACTGCTGCAGCTGGTGGGCCTGGCGGACAAGCGCGACGCCTACCCGGCGCAGCTGTCCGGCGGGCAGAAGCAGCGCGTCGGCATCGCCCGCGCGCTGGTGCTGCAGCCGGACCTGCTGCTGTGCGACGAGGCCACCTCGGCGCTGGACCCGGAAAGCACCCAGTCCATCCTCGCGCTGCTGCGCGATATCAACCGCCGCCTGGGCCTGACCATCGTCCTCATCACCCACGAGATGGAAGTGATCCGCGACCTCTGCGACCGCGTGGTGGTGCTGGAGCGCGGCCAGGTGGTGGAGCAGGGCGAGGTCTGGGAAGTCTTCGGCGACCCGCGCCACGAGGTGACGCGCAGCCTGCTCGGCACCCTGCACCACGATGCCGACGGCGAGGCGGCGGGTGAGGGCCTGCTGCTGGACCTGCACTACAGCGGCGCCAGCGCCCGCGAGCCGGAGCCGGCCGCCATCGGCCGCGAACTGGGCTTCGCGGTGCACCTGGTGCAGGCCAGCCTGGAACGCATCCAGGGCCGCTCCCTGGGCAGCCTGCGGCTGCGCGTGGCGGCGCCGCCGGCGGAGCGCGAAAGGATAGTGGCGCGCGCGCGGACGCTGGCCGACCGCGTCAGCCTGGTGGGCGGCGCCTGAAGGGGCTCAGATGGACAGCCGCACCACGCGGTTGTCCAGTTCCTGCTCCGGGCCGCGGCGCTTGTTCACCACCAGTTCGCCGATGGCGATCAGCCGCGTGCGGGTGACGTTGCGCGACAGGCCGAGCAGGTTGGCGGTGTGCACCTGGTTGTGGTGGCAGAAGCGGTAGGCGGCGCGCAGCAGGCTTTCCTCGACGCGCTCGTAGAGCGCCCCGGCGGATTCCTCGAACAGGCGGCGGAAGGCGCGCTGCAGCAGTTCCTCGGCGGATTCGCCGCCAGTGGCCGCCGGGCTGCCGCTGTGCCCCGCCGGGGCCTCGTCCTGGCGTTCCAGGCGCAGGTTGGACAGGCGCAGGTCGTCCTCGCGCACCAGGCCGTCGCGGCAGGTGAGCAGGCTGTGGTGGATGACGTTCTCCAGCTCGCGGATGTTGCCCGGCCAGCCGTAGCCGACCAGCTTGCGCTCGGCCTCGGCGCTGAGCTGCACCTGGCCGTAGCCCAGGCGCTCGCTGTAGCTGCGGATGAAATGGCGGGTCAGCGGCAGGATGTCGCCGGGGCGTTCGCGCAGCGGGTGCAGTTGCAGGGTGACGACGTTGAGGCGGTAGTACAGGTCCTCGCGGAAGTGCCCGGCGTTGATCGCCCGCTCCAGCTGCACGTTGGTGGCCGCCAGCACCCGCACGTTGATCGGGATGCTCTTGCGCGAGCCCAGGCGCACCACCTCGCGCTCCTGCAGCACGCGCAGCAGCTTGACCTGGATGGCCATGGGCAGGTCGCCGATCTCGTCGAGGAACAGGGTGCCGCCGTTGGCTTCCTCGAACCAGCCGGCCTTGGCGCTCAGGGCGCCGGTGAAGGCGCCCTTTTCATGGCCGAACAGCTCCGCCTCCACCAGCGATTCGGAGAAGGCCCCGCAGTTCACCGCGACGAAGGGCCCGTTGCGCCGCCCGCTGAGGTTGTGGATGTGCCGCGCCACCAGCTCCTTCCCCGTGCCGGTCTCGCCGATGATCAGGACGCTGGCCTCGCTGGGGGCGACCTGTTGCAGATGGGCGAGCAGCGCCTGCGATTTCGGGTCTTCGAAGACCTGTGCGGTCGCCCGGATCGAGGTGGCCAGTGCGGGGGAGGGGGGTAGCGTCAGCAGTTGCATGTCTCTGCCTCAGGAGTAGAAGGTGGGTGTCGGCCGCGTGCCGTTGAGCGCCCAGTCCCCCAGCTCGTGGAGCTTGTAGTCCAGCGGGTCGTGCAGGGACTGGGTGCGCAGGTTGCGCCAGAAGCGGTCCAGGCGCAGCGAGGCGTGGGTGGCGCGGGCGCCGGTGACCTCGAACAGGCGGTTGCAGATGTCCAGGCCGGTGCGGCTGGCGGCGACCTTGGCGGTGGCGATGGCCACCGCCAGCTGCGCGCGCTCCTCGGCGCCCAGGGCGTGTTCCTTGCGCCAGGCCTCGTCCAGCTGCGCGGCGGCGCGCTCCACCAGCAGGCGCACGCCTTCCAGGCCGACCCAGAACTCGCCGTAGTGGCGCAGCACGTACGGGTCCTCGCCGACGCTGCGGGCGCTGGAGCGGAACCACGGGCGGCTTTCCTTGAGGCTGTACTGCCGCGCCTCCTCGAAGGCGCCCTCGGCCACGCCGAGGAACAGGTTGGCGAACAGCAGCTGGGCGATCAGCGGGCGCAGGCAGGCGAAGGGCGTGCTCAGCGGGCCCGGGTCGAGCAGCAGCTCGGACTCTTCCACGCGCACCCGTTCGAAGGTGGCGCTGCCGCTATCGGTCTGGCGCTGGCCCATGTTGTCCCAGTCGCCGTGCAGGGTGATGCCGGTGCGGCCGCTGGGGATGGCGGCGATCAGCAGCTTGCCGCCGTTGCCTTCGTCCACCGCCGAGGCGATCAGCATTTCCGAGTCGCTGGCGCCGGAGCAGAAGCTCTTCTTGCCGGAGAACTCGCGCCAGCCGTCGAGCTTCTTCACCACCGTGCGGGTGTCCAGGGGGTTGAGGGCGTTGCCCCAGAACCAGTTCTTGCGCGCGGTCTGCTCGAACCACGGCTGCCACTGCTCGGGGCGGGCGAACAGGCGCACGGTGGCCAGCATCAGGTGCTGGAAGCCGAACACGTGGGCCACGGAACTGTCGACGCGGGCGAACTCGCGGGTCACTTCCAGGGCCTCGCTCCAGCTGGCGCCCAGGCCGCCGTACTGTTGCGGGATGACCAGCCCGAGCAGGCCGCTGCGGCGCAGGGCGTCGCGCTCGGCCTTCGGGGTGCCGCCGAGCTTGTCGCGCTCCACGGCGCTTTCGGCGAAGTCCGCCGCCAGCTGGCGGGCCAGCTGCAGCGGGCTGAGGACGGAGGCTTGTGCGGACGAATTCACGGGCAGCTCCTCGTGCCGGCTCATGCCGACTGCTTCCGGGCAGTGGGCAGGACGTCGTTGGCGATCATTTCGCCGAACGGCCCGGTGAGGTTGGTCAGGCCGTGGCCGGCCAGGCTGGCGTAGGGCTCGGGCAGCAGCGGGAAGACCAGCTCGGCGAAGCGGTAGGCTTCTTCCAGGTGCGGGTAGCCGGAGAAGATGAAGCTGTCGATGCCCAGGTCCGCGTATTCCTTGATGCGCTCGGCGACCTGCTGCGGGTTGCCCACCAGCGCGGTGCCGGCGCCGCCGCGCACCAGGCCGACGCCGGCCCACAGGTTCGGCGCCACCACCAGCCTGTCGCGGCGCCCGCCGTGCAGTGCGGCCATGCGCCGCTGGCCTTCGGAGTCGAAGCGCGAGAACGACTGCTGCGCGGCGGCGATGGTGTCGTCGGAGATGTGCTCGATGAGCTGGTCGGCGGCCTTCCAGGCTTCTTCCTCGGTGGGCCGGACGATCACGTGCAGGCGGATGCCGAACTTCACTTCGCGCCCGTGGCGGGCGGCGCGCTGGCGCACGTCGGCGATCTTCGCCGCCACCGCGGCCGGCGGCTCGCCCCAGGTCAGGTATACGTCCAGCTGCTCTGCGGCCAGCTCGTGGGCGGCTTCCGAGGAGCCGCCGAAGTACAGCGGCGGGTAGGGCTTCTGGATCGGCGGGTAGAGCGCCTTGGCGTTCTCCACCTGGATGTGCTTGCCGGCGAAGTCCACCGACTCGCCCTGCAGCACCCGGCGCCAGATGCGCAGGAATTCGTCGGTGACCTCGTAGCGCTCGGCGTGGCTGAGGTGGATGCCGTCGCCGCGGTTCTCGTCGGGGTCGCCGCCGGTCACCACGTTGATCAGCAGGCGGCCGCCGGAGAGGCGGTCGAGGGTCGCGGCCATGCGCGCGGAAACGGTCGGCGAGATGATCCCCGGGCGGATCGCCACCAGGTAGCGCAGGCGCTCGGTGAGCGGCGCCAGGGCCGAGGCGATCACCCAGGAGTCCTCGCAGGAACGCCCGGTGGGGATGAGCACGCCGTGGTAGCCGAGGCCGTCGGCGGCCTGGGCGATCTGCTTGAGGTAGTTGAGGCTGACCGGGCGCGCGCCCTGGCTGGTGCCCAGGTAGTGGCCGTCGCCGTGGGTGGGGAGGAACCAGAAGACATTCATCGTGGCGCTCCTCAGGCGATGCGGCGCAGTGCGCGGTGGTCGCCGAACAGCGGCAGGGCGCGTTCCACCGCCAGGCGGATGCGCGCCTGCAGCAGTTCGCAGGTGACGCGGTAGTCCTGGAAGTCGGCCTCGCTGGCGTACACGCCCAGGGGCAGGGTCAGGGACTGGAAGAAGCTGAACAGCGGGCGCAGCTGGTGGTCGATGACCAGGGCATGGCGCTGGCTGCCGCCGGTGGCGGCGAGCAGCACCGGGGTGCCGATCAGGGCGTCCTGACCGATCAGGTCGAACAGGTGCTTGAGCTGCCCCGGGTAGGAGCCGCGGTACACCGGCGAGGCCACCAGCAGCAGGTCGGCCGCCTCGATGGCGCGCAGCTGCGCTTCCACTTCCGCCGGCAGCTCGGCGCGGCTCAGGGCGCCACCCACCGGGCGGGCGATGTCGGCCAGTTCGATGACCTGGACCTCGGCGTCCAGGTGGCGGCCGATCTCGGCGAGGATGGCCTCGGTCAGGACCAGGGTGCGGGAGGGGCGATAGGCGCCGCCGGACACGGCGACCACTTTCAAGGGGGCAGTCATTCTCGGTTTCCTGTGCTGTTGCCCTGCCGGCAGGGCGGGTCCAGATCCTTTTCGCAAGACCTGTGCCAGGACTCAACGCGTTGATTCGTATGGATATTTATCAAGTGTTGCTGGGCGAACTGTTGGCTGGCGGGTAGTTGCTGCTGGGCAACTGTTGGCAGCGCAACAGTGTGCTGGCCGTCGATTCCTGCGCAGTTATAGAGGAATCGAGGTTGAGGTAAAAAAGAATAAATTCAGATTTTATTATTCTTTAAGTGAATATAAGGCCCGCAGGCCGCGTCAGCCGGCGCCCTGGCTACGGAACTCGCTGGGCGACAACTGCGTGTGCTTGCGGAAGAAGCGGCTGAAGTAGCCGACGTCGGAGAAGCCCAGGTCGTGGGCGATGGCCTTGACGCTCTGGCGCGAATGGGCCAGTTCGCGCTTGGCCTCCAGCACCAGGCGCGCGTTGATCACCGCCATGGGCGTCATGCCCAGCTGCTCCTGGCACAGGCGGCCGAGGGTGGCCATGGTCACGCCCAGCTCGTCGGCGTAGTCGTGCACCGGGCGGTGGCGGCGGAAGTGCGCTTCCACCAGCTCGCGGAAGGCGCGCACCTGCTGGCTGCGGCGGCCCTGGGGCGGGGCCGGGTGGTCGGCCTCGGCGGCGCAGCGGAAGATGTGGATCACCAGCGCCAGCAGCAGCGACATGCTGCAGGCCACGTGCTCGCGGGCGCGCTCGTGGTACTCCTGGTGCAGCGCCAGGCACAGCGGCAGCAGCGGGTCCTCGTCGGTTTCCCAGTGCGGCAGGGGGATCACCCAGGGCTTCTGCAACTGCGGCAGCAGGGCCGGGGAGAGCACGGCGGCGGCGCTTTCCAGCGGTGGTTGCAGGGCGGTGACCACGTGGCCGTCCACCTGCCCGGCCCAGTGGAAGCCGTGGACCATCTGCGCGGGGATGTAGATCACGCAGGGGGCTTGCGCCGCCACCCACTGGCTTTCCAGCAGCACCTCGCCGGCGCCCTGCTGCAGGTAGAGGATCTGCAGCTGGCCGTCGTGGCGGTGCGGGGCGATTTCCCAGTTGTGCGCGCCGGAGCGCTGGGAGATGGACTCCACGTGCAGCGACTCGTGCCACACCGGTTGCGGCGCCTCGCCGTAGAGGTCGTAGTTGGGGATGCTGCTCATTGTTGTTGTATGCCCGGCAGGGCTCGGCGGACCTGTGGACAACCCTAACCAGTGCGGCCGGCGCAGGCAAATCGTGGCGGTCATTGCGGCGGCGGATTGTCGAAAATGTCGGGTCGCTTGCGGCTTTTGTCCATTCTGCCGGCGCCGTCGCCGGGCCTACTCTGGCCGCCAGGACCGGGGCTGCCGAACCTTCCCCGGCCTTCGCCTTACAGTGCCGGAGACAACAATGACTCAATCCCAAGCACGCAGCTCCTGGCTCGGCCTGGACGACGCGGTATGCGTCGTCACCGGCGCCGCCGGCGGCATCGGTTTCGAAATCGCCGGCGCCCTGGTGCGCGAGGGCGCCCGGGTGGTCCTGCTGGACCGCGACCAGCCCCGCTGTCGCGACCTCGCCGGGCTGCTGGCGCAGCAGGCCGGGCAGGAAGTGCCGGCCATCGCCTGCGACATTTCCGACCCGGAGAGCGTGAACAACGCCGCCACCCTGGTGCAGGCGCGCTTCGGCCGCTGCGACGTGCTGGTCAACAACGCCAGCGTGCTGCGCCCAGGCGCCCTGGAGGAGATCGGCCTGGAGCAGTGGAACCAGGTGCTTTCGGTGAACCTCAACGGCTACCTGCTGTGCTCCCAGGCCTTCGGCCGGCTGATGCTGGCCCGCGGCGCCGGTCGCATAGTCCATGTCGCCTCCATCGCCGCGCACTACCCGCAGACCTGGAGCGGCGCCTACAGCGCGGCCAAGGCCGGGGTGAGCATGCTCTCGCGCCAGTTGGCCGCCGAATGGGGCGCCCGCGGCGTGCGCAGCAACGCCATCTGCCCGGGGCTGATCCGCACCCCGCTGTCGGCCTCGTTCTACGCCGACCCGCAGGTGCAGGCCGCGCGCGAGGCGATGACCGCCAACCGCCGCATCGGCGAGCCGCTGGACATCGCCAACGCCGTGCTGTTCCTCGCCAGCCCCCGCGCGGACTACGTCAACGGCGCCGAACTGACCGTCGACGGCGGCCTGGAAAGCATGCCCATGGCGCTGATCCCGCGCCCCGGCTACGAGTCGCCGATCAAGGCCGCCTGAGCCTTCCCGCCACCACCACCGCGCCTGCCCGCCGCCCCGCGGGCCGGGCGCGCTCGCCCGCATTCGAGGAGAGCCCCATGAGCCCCCAGCAAGAAACCACCCTGCGCTGCGACGTGCTGGTCATCGGCGCCGGCGCCGGCGGCCTGTCCACCGCCATCACCGCGCGCAAGCACGGCCTGGACGTGGTCGTGATCGAGAAGGACAGCGTGTTCGGCGGCACCACTGCGTTTTCCGGCGGCGTGCTGTGGATACCCGGCAACCGCCACGCCCGCGAGGCCGGGGTGAAGGACAGCCGCGAGGCCGCGCTCGCCTACCTGCAGCACGAGACCGGCGACTTCTACGACGCCGAGGCGGTGGACGCCTTCCTCGACGCCGGCCCGGAGATGGTCGACTTCTTCGAGCGCGAGACCCAGGTGCGCTTCGTGCCCACGCTCTACCCGGACTACCACCCCGACGCCCCCGGTGGCGTCGACGTCGGCCGCTCCATCCTCGCCGCGCCCTACGACATCCGCGGCCTGGGCCAGGACATGGCGCGCCTGCGCCCGCCGCTGAAGACCATCACCTTCATCGGCATGATGTTCAACTCGTCCAACGCCGACCTGAAGCACTTCTTCAACGCCACGCGCTCGCTGAAATCTTTCGTCTACGTAGCCAGGCGCCTGGCCACCCATGTGAAGGAGCTGCTGCTGTACCGCCGCGGCATCCAGGTCACCAGCGGCAATGCCCTGGCCGCGCGCCTGGCGAAGTCGGCGCTGGACCTGGGCATCCCGATCCACACGGCCACCCCCGCCCGCCAGCTGCTGATCGACGGCGGCAAGGTGCGCGGCGCGCTGGCCAGCGGCCCCGGGGGCGAGCTGCGCATCGAGGCGAAGCGCGGCGTGGTGCTGGCCTGCGGCGGCTTCTCCCACGACCTGCAGCGCATCCGCCAGGCCTACCCGCACCTGCGCAGCGGCGGCGAGCACTGCTCGCCGGTGCCCGCCGGCAACACCGGAGACGGCCTGCGCATGGCCGAGCAGGCCGGCGGCCAGGTGGACATACGCTACCCCGAGGCGGCGGCCTGGATGCCGGTGTCCAGGGTGCCCATGGGCGGTGGCTACACGGCCTTCCCACACCTGTTGGATCGCTACAAGCCCGGGGTGATCGGCGTGCTGCGCGACGGTACGCGCTTCACCAACGAGTCCAACTCCTACCACGACGTCGGCGCGGCGCTGATCCGGGCCTGCGCGGGGCAGAAGGAAACCGCCATGTGGCTGGTCTGCGACAGCCGCACCATCGCCAAGTACGGCCTCGGCTACGCCAAGCCGGCGCCCATGCCGCTGGCGCCCCTGCTGCGCAACGGCTACCTGGTGAAGGGCCGCACCCTGGCCGAGCTGGCCCAGGCCGCCGGGCTCGACGCCGCCGGCCTGGCGCGCACGGTGCACGAATACAACCAGGGCGCGGCGCACGGCGAGGACCGCCAGTTCGGCCGTGGCGGCACCAGCTTCAACCGCTACCTGGCCGACCCCGGGCAGCGCCCCAACCCCTGCGTGGCGCCGATCGGCGAAGGGCCCTACTACGCGCTCAAGGTGCTGATGGGCGACCTCGGCACCTTCGACGGCATCCGCACCAGCGTCCGTGGCGAAGTGCTCGACGCCCGCGGCGAGGCCATCCCCGGGCTGTTCTCGGTGGGCAACGACCGCGCCAGCGTGATGGGCGGCAACTACCCCGGCGCCGGCATCACCCTGGGCCCGATCATGACCTTCGGCTATCTCACCGGCCGCCACCTGGCCGGGGTGGAGCAGGGCGCCGCGCGGCGCCGGGAGGTGGCCTGATGCTCGCCCACAAGCCCGTTGTCGATCACCGCGTGTACAGCATCCGCCCGCGCGGCATGGCCGAGTTCCTCGACCTCTTCGAGCGCCTGGCCATGCCCATCCTGCTGCGCCACCTGGGCCCGCCGCTGGCCTTCTACACCAGCAGCATCGGCCCGCTGAACCAGGTGGTGCACCTGTGGGGCTACGACAGCCTCGACGACTTCGAGAAACGCAGCCTGGCCCGCGACAGCGACCCGGACTTCGCCGAATACCTGCGCGCCACCACCCACCTGGTGATAGCCCAGGAGACGCGGATCATCCGCCCGGTGCGCTTCCGCACGCTGGAGGGCCAGCCACGGGCCTGAGGCGGGCCCGGAACGATCGCGACACAACAACAAGAAAGCGGCGGCCGCCGGCCGCCCGATGCGAGAGGTGCCAGAAATGAGCGGCAAGCAAGCCATAGACGTGCGTGAACTGATCGACGCCCGGCCCCTGGGCGGCTACCAGAAGTGGGTGGTGTTCCTCGGCTTCCTGATCATCGCCCTGGACGGTTTCGACGTGGCGGCGATGGGCTTCATCGCCCCGCAGCTGAAGATGGACTGGGCGCTGAGCGCCAGGGACCTGGGCCCGGTGCTCAGCGCCGCGCTCGTCGGCCTGGCGCTGGGCGCCCTGGTGGCCGGGCCGCTGGCCGACCGCTACGGGCGCAAGGCGGTGCTGGTGTGCAGCGTGTTCTTCTTCGGCCTGTGGACCCTGGCCACGGCCTTCGCCGGCGACCTGCAGCAGATGGTCATCCTGCGCCTGCTCACCGGCGTGGGCCTGGGCGCGGCCATGCCCAACGCCAGCACCCTGGTGTCGGAGTACGCGCCGCAACGCAGCCGCTCCTTCCTCATCACCGTGGCCTTCTGCGGCTTCTCCCTGGGCGCGGCGGGCGGCGGCTTCCTCTCCGCCTGGATGATCCCGGCCTTCGGCTGGCACAGCGTGCTGGTGCTCGGCGGCGTGCTGCCGCTGCTGGTGGCGCCGCTGCTGCTGTTCGGCCTGCCGGAGTCGGTGAGCTTCCTGGTGGCGCGCCGCGCCGAGCCGGCGCGCATCCGCCGCATCCTCCGGCGCCTGGCGCCGGACGCGATCGCCGCCGACAGCGAATTCCTGGTGCCGCCCAGGGCGCGCGAGCCGGGCGGCGCCATCGGCATCATGCTCTCGCCACGCTACCGCTTCGGCACCCTGATGCTCTGGGGCGGCTACTTCCTCTCGCTGTTCCTGGTCTACCTGTTCAGCAGCTGGCTGCCGACCCTGGTCAAGGAGGGCGGCGGCTACAGCGTGGCGGACGCGGCGCTGATCACCGCCTGCTTCCAGGTCGGCGGGCCGCTGGGCGCGCTCAGCGTGGGCTGGGCCATGGACCGCTGGAACAAGCAGCGGGTGATCATGCTCAGCTTCCTGCTCGGCGGCCTGGTGATCTTCGCCATCGGCCACGTCACCGCGCACTTCTACCTGCTGTGCGCCATCGCCTGGCTGGTGGGCTTCTGCCTGAACGGCTCCAGCGTCGGCATGAACGCCCTGGCCGCCTGTTTCTACCCCACCGAGGCGCGCGCCACCGGGGCCAGCTGGATGAGCGGCATCGGCCGCTTCGGCGCCATCCTCAGCGCCTTCGCCGGCGCCCAGATGATGGCCCTGGGCTGGTCGCTGCCGCAGGTGTTCGGCGCCCTGGTGGCGCCCGCCGCCCTGGCCGCCCTGGCGGTGTGCGCCCAGGGCCGCCGCGCGGCCCGCACGGAGCGGGCGAAGGTGGCGGGCGCCGGTTCCTGGTGAGCCGCCGCTGAAGGTGAAACGCCGGTCAGAGGGCTGACCGGCGTTCGCGTTCGCAGGTGGAGATCAGCTCGGCGGGGCGAGCGTGGGCTCGGCCGTGCCGCGTGCCTTCATCAGGCCATAGTAGGCCAGCGCCGGCACCAGCAGGCCGACCAGCCAGGCCAGGTCGACGCCTTCCAGCGCCGTGGCCACCGGCCCGGTGTAGAGCGTGGTGTTCATGAAGGGCACTTCCAGCGCGATGGCCAGTACGAAGCTGCCGCAGGCCAGCCAGTTGACGCGGCCGTAGCGGCCGTCGGCGTCGAAGATGTCCTGCACGCAGTACACCCCTTTCCTCAGGCAGTAGAAGTCCACCAGGTTGATTGCCGTCCAGGGGATGAGGAAGTAGCTCATGAAGAAGATGAAGTTGAGGAAGAAGCCGATGAAGTCGTCCTGGCCAAGGCTGCACAGCGCGGTGGCGACCAGGCTGATGACCAGCAGGAACAGGCCGCGCACCCTGGGCGTGACGCGCAGGCGGGCGAAGGGCTCGATCACCGTCACCGAGGACATGAAGGCGCCGTACAGGTTGAACACGTTGATCGCCACCTGGCCGTAGACGATGAACACGAAAAGCGCGATCGCGGCCGGGCCGAACAGCGCCGCCAGGTGCCCGCCGACGTTGTCGGCGAAGCCGCCGATGGCGACGCTGAGGATGGCGCCGAGGATCATCATCCAGGTGCCGCCGGCCACGGTGCCGGCGTAGCTGTACCAGAACACCCTGGCGCTGGAGGTGGCGCTCGGCAGGTAGCGCGAGTAGTCGGCCACGTAGGGCGCGTAGGACAGCTGCCAGGTCACCGCGATGCTCAGCGCGGCGAGGAACTTCGGCAGTTCGAAGCCCGTGGCCGACCATTGCCCGGCGGGCACCGGCAGGGCCAGGGCGAGCAGCGTGGCGACCAGGAACACCAGCAGCGAGAGCAGCGACAGCAGCTTCTGCAGGCGATGGATCAGCCGGTAGCCGTACAGCGCCACCACGAAGCACAGCGCGCCGATCAGGTAGAGGTTGGCGCTGCCCGGCAGCGGGCTGACCGCGGCGATGGCCTGGGCGGCGAGCAGGGTGTTGCTGACGAAGAAACCCAGGTAGATGAGCATCACGAACAGCAGCGGCAGTATCGCGCCCAGCACGCCGAACTGGGCGCGGCTCTGGATCATCTGCGGGATGCCCAGCTTCGGCCCCTGGGCCGAGTGCGAGGCCATGAACAGGGCTCCGATCAGCGAGCCCAGCAGCAGCGCCACGGCGCTCCACAGCAGGTTCAGGCCGAGCACCACCGGCAGCACCCCGGAGGCGATGGTGGTGATGTTCATGTTGGCGCCGAACCAGATGAAGAACAGCGAGCCCGGGTGGCCATGGCGTTCCGCCTCGGGGATGAAATCGATGCTTCTTTTCTCGACTTGCATGGCGGTCACTCCTGCGGGCGCTGCGGCTGCAGCGCGGCTTCGAGGCGGGCGATGGTCTGCGGCAGGGTTTCGGGGACGTGGGCGAACTGGTCCGGCTCGGTGGGGCGCCAGGACGCGTGGGGCTCGCCGCGCAGGGCGCGCAGGTACTCGCTGGTGCCGAAGAGTTCGATGGCGTAGACCCAGTTGGCCATGATCAGCGTGGCGCTGTAGTGCGCCGCCGCGGTCGTGGAGGTGCAGGCGTCCACCACCAGGTCGACGCGGTAGCCCAGGGCGAAGGCGTCGAGCACCGTGGCCAGCACGCAGGCGTCGGTGAGCACGCCGGAGACGCCCAGGCGGGTCACCCCCAGGTGCTTGAGCCGGGCGTCCAGGCCGGAGCGGTGGAAGCAGCTGTAGCGCGGCTTGTCGAACACCTGGTCGCCGGCTCGCGGGGCCAGGCACTGGAGGATTTCCACCTGGCGGCTGCCGGCGCGGTAGCTGGCCGGGCGGCCTTCGCCATCGCGGGGCTCGCCGGGCGGCAGGTCGCTGCCGTCGGCGGCGTTGACGTGGCGCGAGTAGAGCAGCGGGATGCCGGCGGCGCGCACGGCGTCGGCCAGGGCGATGTTGTTGCGGATGACCTCGTCGAAGCCGTGCAGGGGGAAACCATCCTCCTGCTGCAGGTCGATGAGCAGATGGGCGCGGGATGCGTTCATGAGCGTCTCTTGTTGTTGTACGCAAGGGGCGGCAAGCCCGGCAGGCTTGCCGAAGGGCGCGCGGCGCCGCGGCCGGCCTAGCGGGCGGGCGCGTGGGGGCGCGGGGAGGCGCTCAGGAGACGATCTGCCAGAAGCCGTTCTGCTTGGCGGTGACGCAGGCGCGCAGGCGCTTCAGACGCACGTGGGTGGGCGTCCAGCGGCGGCGGAGGTAGGCGGCTGCGGCGCTGGGCGGCAGCTCGCGGGGAGGGGCATTGAGGCTTTCGTGCATAGCGGCGCTCGACCACCAGTGAGTGCAAACCTCGGGGAGCGGCCGGGCCCGGGCCCGGCCGCGCCGGTGGAACTCAGCGGAACGCCGGCACCACGTACTTGATGAACAGTTCCAGGGACTTCTTCTTCTGCTCGTAGGGCAGGCTGTTGTCGGCCCAGAAGCTGAATTCGTCGACGCCCAGTTCCTGGTAGTGGCGGATGCGCGCGATGATTTCCTCGGGGGTGCCGATCATGGTGTTCCTGCGGATGTTCTCCAGCTCGAACTCCGGGCGGTCCTTGAACTTCTCCTCGGGGCTGGGCGGCAGCAGGCCGTTGACCGGCGTCTGCTTGTTGCCGAACCAGGCGTCGAAGGTGCGGTAGAAGCGCGAGATGGCCTCGGCGCCGACCTTCCAGCCGTCCGGGTCGTCGGCGCTGTGCACGTGGGTGTGGCGCAGCACCATCAGTTGCGGGCGCGGCACGCCGGGGTTGTTGGCCAGGGCCGCCTCGAACTTGTTCTTCAGGTCGACCACTTCCTCGTCGCCCTTCATCAGCGGGGTGACCATCACGTTGCAGCCGTTGGCCACGGCGAAGTTGTGCGAGTCCGGATCGCGGGCGGCGATCCACATCGGCGGGGTGGGCTTCTGCAGCGGCCGCGGCGAGGAGGTGGCGGTGGGGAACTTCCAGATCTCGCCTTCGTGGGCGACGTCGCCCTGCCACAGCGCGCGCACCACCGGGACCATCTCGCGCAGGTACTTGCCGCCGTCGGTGGCCGGCATGCCGTTGGCCATGCGGTCGAACTCGTACTGGTAGGCGCCGCGGGCCAGGCCCACTTCCATGCGGCCGTTGCTGATCACGTCGAGCAGGGCGCATTCGCCGGCCACGCGGATGGGGTGCCAGAAGGGCGCGATGATGGTGCCGGCGCCCAGGCGGATGGTTTCGGTACGGGCGGCCAGGTAGGCCAGCAGCGGCATCGGGCTGGGCGAGATGGTGTATTCCATGGCGTGGTGCTCGCCGATCCACACGGTGCTGAAGCCGCCGGCCTCGGCCATCAGCGTCAGTTCGGTGAGTTCCTCGAACAGCTGGCGGTGGCTGGTTTGCTCGTCGTAGCGCTCCATGTGCACGAACAGGGAAAATTTCATATCGCTTACCTCGAACCTTTTCTTGTATCCGGCACAGGCGCGGCCGGCGGATGGGATGCGCCTGCGCGCACCGCTGCTTCGGGGGTCGGGCACTGGCATGGCGACTGGCCATGAATGTGCTGGGTGTCCGTGGTTTATTGGTATACCATAATACGGAATATCTGCAAGGCGTTTCTGCCCGGCGCCGACCAAGGAGTAAGGATGAACCTCAAACAGAAACTGATTCTGGCCTTCGCCGCCATCGCCAGCCTGCCGGTGCTCCTGGTCGCCGCGCTGGTGATCTTCAACCTGCGCGGCGAGGCGCGGGCCGGCTTCATCGACGGCAGCAACCGGGAGATCCGCCAGGTGGAGAACGCCATGCAGCTGTTCTTCGACGGCATCGCCCAGAACGTCGAGTACCTGGCCAGCCACCCGCAGCTGCAGGCCATCGACGCCGGCCTCAAGCAATTCATCGGCGCCGACGCCGCGCAGCACCCGGCCGGCGACCTCGACCACCGGGTGTTCGACCTCTTCGCCGGCCTGGCCCACAGCCACCCGGACTACGCCTACGTGTCCCTCGGCACGCGCGAGGGCGGCTACGCCTTCTGGCCGGGCGACGACCAGCTGGCCAGCTACGACCCGCGCACCCGCCCCTGGTACCAGGCGGCCATGGCCCAGCCGGGGCGCACCCTGCGCACTCACGCCTATTACTGGGCGGCGGACAAGGTGGTGCTGGTCAGCACCGTGCGCACCTTCGCCAACCGCCTCGGCGAGCAGGGCGGGGTGGTCAACATCGACGTCTCGCTCAAGCGCCTGACCGATATCGTCAAGGGCATCCGCCTGGGCGAGAGCGGCTACCTGATGCTGATGGAAGGCGACGGCACCGTGCTGGTCGACCCGCAGCAGCCGGAGCACAACTTCAGGAAGCTCGACGAGCTGGGCCGCGGCTATGCCAGCCTGGCCAGCGCCGACAAGGGCCTGGTGGAAGTGACCATCGACGGCGAGCGCTACCTGGCCAACGTCTGGCCGTCCCAGGCCCTGGGCTGGCGCTTCGTCGGCCTGATCAAGGAGAGCGAGGTGATGGCCGCGGCGACCCGCCTGACCTGGGCGATCGCCCTGATCGCCGCGCTGGTGGCGCTGGGCTTCGCCGGTGTCGGCGCCTTCTTCGCCGGCCTGGTGGTGCGCCCGGTGCGCGCCGTGGCCGACGGCCTGGAGGGCATCGCCCAGGGCGACGGCGACCTCACCGGACGCCTGCCGGTGCGCGGCCGCGACGAGACGGCGCAGCTGGCCGGCTGGTTCAACCAGTTCCTCGATGCCATCCGCCGCCTGGTGCAGCACATCGGCCAGGCCGCGGCGAGCATCCACCAGAGCGCCGGCAGCTCCAGCGGCACCTCCCAGGCCCTGGCCGATACCGCGGCGCGCCAGCGCGAGGCGGTGGACATGGTGTCCACGGCGTTCAACGAGATGGTCATGACCGCCAACGAGGTGGCGCGCTCCTGCAGCCAGGCGGCGGCCTCCGCCGACAGCGGCCAGCGCCAGGCCCACGACGGCCAGCAGCAGATCGACGAGGCGGTGGACAGCGTCGGCCGCCTGAGCGAGGAGATCGCCGGCTCGGCCAGCGCCATGCGCCAGCTGGAGCAGGACAGCAACGACATCCAGTCGATCCTCGGCACCATCCGCTCCATCGCCGAGCAGACCAACCTGCTGGCGCTCAACGCCGCCATCGAGGCGGCGCGGGCCGGCGACCAGGGCCGCGGCTTCGCCGTGGTGGCCGACGAGGTCCGCGCGCTGGCGCGGCGCACCGCCGAATCCACCGGCGAGATCGACGCGTTGCTGGGCAACCTGGCCCGCCGCACCCACGACACCGGCCGGCAGATGCAGGCCAGCCTGGAGGCCTCGCAGCGCACCGTCGGCTCCATCCGCGAGGCCCGCGCCTGCTTCGGCGCCATCCGCGAGTCGGTGGACGTGATCCGCGACATGAACGCGCAGATCGCCACGGCGGCGGAGGAGCAGCACCAGGTGGCGGAGGAGATCAACCGGCACATCGCCCAGATCCATCGCGACGCCCAGGAAGTAGCGGGGCTGGCGGACGCCACGCGGGGGGATGCGCAGACGTTGAATGGGTTGTCGGAGGAGTTGAACCGGCTGGTGTCGCGGTTCAGGACGTGAGGGCTGGCCGTGCCACCGGAGGGTCCGGCGTAGCCTGCAGGACCAATCGCGGACGGAGTCCGCTCCTACGCTGGCCGAGCCATGCCATTCCCCTGTAGGAGCGCGCCCTGCGCGCGAATCGCGGGCAGGGCCCGCTCCTACGACCGTGCTTCCTGGAACCGTAGGAGCGGACTTTGTCCGCGATTTGGCGGATAACGCCGTAGGCGTTATGCGCCCTACGGGTATCAGGCCAGCGCCGGCAGCGCCCCCATCTTCCCGCGGCAGTAAACCATCGGCTGCACCCGCTGTTCCGGCACCACCAGGTTCTTCACCGCGCCGACCATGATCGCGTGGTCGCCGCCTTCGTACTCGCGCCACAGCTCGCACTCGATCACCGCGGTGGCGCCTTCCAGCAGCGGGTTGCCCAGTTCGCTCAGTTGCCAGTCGATGCCTTGCGCCTTGTCCTTGCCCTTCTTGGCGAAGCTGTAGGCCTCGCGCTGCTGCTCGGCGGAGAGCAGGTGGATGGCGAACTGCCTGCGGCGGATCAGCACCGGGTAGGAGTCGGAGCTGTAGTTGGGGCAGAACAACACCAGCGCCGGGTCCATCGACAGCGAGCTGAAGGCGCTGGCGGTCAGGCCCACCAGTTGGCCGTCCTCGTCCAGGGTGGTGATCACGGTCACGCCGGAGGGGAAGGAGCCCATGACTTGCTTGTAGAGGTTGGCGTCGATCATTGCGGGTACCTGCTGCCACGGGGGGCGGGCGTTGGAGGAATTATTTTCGTCTGATGGTATACCGTATTACTGAAAGTTCAAGCCCCGGGATGACCGCCAGTCGGTTGCCGACGAACGTCGTTCTCCGGGCTCAAGCCCTCGGGCGGCAAGGGTTTCAGCGGTTCTCCGAGGGGCCTGGATGGCCGCCTGGATAGCCCCAGGTCGGGGCTGCTGGTGGGGAAAAGGCTTGCCGGAATTTTGGAATACCATAATATGGTCTTCGCCCAGGCGTGCCTGCCAGCCCTTTACGGGGCCTGCTGCCGAAGCAAATACATACGTAGCTTTCGTACAAAGAAGACAAGAAGATGCTGTGCATGATGTTCCCCCGCCGCGCCTCCGAAGGGGCCTGGCTCGATGATTCCCCGAGGTTGCACCCGCCCCGGCACCGCCGGTCCCGCACCAGGCCGCCCGTGGCCTGATTCCTGCAATCCCGATTCCCGACTGTCCGCGCCCGCAGTGGAACGCCGTCGGCCATGTGGCCGGCCGCTCCGCGCCCGCGCCCGGCCATCCGCAGCGAGCCAGAAGATGTCCCACACCGAGTCCACCCCGCTCATCGAGAACCATACCGTCGACTACGTGCCCCCGGCCGAGCGCCATGGCCGTGCCCGCGACCTGTTCACCCTGTGGTTCAGCACCAATATCGCGCCCCTGCCGGTGGTGACCGGCGCCATGGTGGTCCAGGTCTACCACCTGGACCTGCTCTGGGGCCTGGTCGCGATCTTCCTCGGGCACATGCTCGGCGGCGTCGGCATCGCCCTGGCCTCGGCCCAGGGGCCGCAGCTGGGCATCCCGCAGATGGTCCAGAGCCGCGGCCAGTTCGGCCGCTACGGCGCCTTGCTGATCGTGTTCTTCACCGCGCTCATCTACCTCGGCTTCTTCATCTCCAACATCGTCCTGGCCGGCGAGTCGATCCACAGCATCGCCCCGGCCGTGCCGCTGCCGGCGGGCATCCTGCTCGGCGCGCTGGGCGCCACCGCCATCGGCGTGATCGGCTACCGCTTCATCCACACCCTCAACCGCATCGGCACCTGGGTGATGGGCGGCGCGCTGCTGCTGGGCTTCGCCTGGATCTTCTGCCAGCAGTTGCCGGCGGACTTCTTCAGCCGCGGCGGCTTCAACCTCTCCGGTTTCGTCGCCACCCTGTGCCTGGGGATCATCTGGCAGGTCAGCTTCTCGCCCTACACCTCGGACTACTCGCGCTACCTGCCGGCCAGCGTCGGCATCGCCAGGCCGTTCTTCGCCACTTTCCTGGGCGCGGTGCTGGGCACCAGCCTGTCGTTCAGCTTCGGCGCGGTGGCGGTGCTGGCCACCCCCGAAGGCACCGAGGCCATGGCCGCGGTGAAGCAGGCCACCGGCGTGTTCGGCCCGGCGCTGATGGTGTTGTTCCTGCTCAACATCATCAGCCACAACGCGCTGAACCTGTACGGCGCGGTGCTCTCCATCGTCACCTCGATCCAGACCTTCGCCGCCACCTGGACGCCCAGCGTGCGCCTGCGCGTGGCGCTGTCGTCGGTGGTGCTCGCCGGTAGCTGCCTGGTGGCGCTGAGCGCCTCGGCGAACTTCATCGCGCAGTTCATCGGGCTGATCCTCACCCTGCTGCTGGTCCTGGTGCCCTGGGCCTGCATCAACCTGATCGATTTCTACCTGGTCAAGCGCGGCCGCTACGACATCGCCTCGATCTTCCGCGCCGATGGCGGCATCTACGGGCGCTTCAACCCGCACGCGATCGTCGCCTACGCCATCGGCATCCTGGTGCAGCTGCCCTTCGCCAACACCGCGCTCTACGTCGGCCCCTACGCCAACTACCTGGAAGGCGCCGACCTGTCCTGGCTGGCCGGCCTGCTGGTGACCTGCCCGCTGTACTACTGCCTGGCCACCCGCGGCCAGGCCCGCGCAAGCCTGCAGGGCCGCCTGGGCCTGGCCGACTGATTCCTCGTCCCACTCTCCGCCCCGCCCCGAGAGCAGCTCTGGCGGGGCTTTTTTTTGCCGCACGGAGCCATCCGCCGGCACGGTTCGTAGCCAAGATCGCGGACGGAGTCCGCTCCTACGGTTCCAGGACGCACGGACGTAGGAGCGGACTCCGTCCGCGATGGGGTTCACCGGCCACGCCGGACGCCCCGGTGCCCCGGATAACGGCGGATAACCGCGAACGGTTATTCGCCCTACGAGTTTGCCGGCTGACGCTGCGTTATCCGCTTGCTCGGGACAGCCCCTCTCCCTTCAGGGAGAGGGGACCGTTCGGCGCGAGGCGAAGCCACGAAGCTCCCGGGCTCCCCGTAGGGCGCATAACGCCTATGGCGTTATCCGCCAAATCGCGGACAAGGTCCTACGGTTTCAGGACGCACGGATGTAGGAGGACACCTCGGTAGCACGGCCAACGGCGGATAACCGCGAACGGTTATTCGCCCTACGGGCCATTCGGCGTTCGGTGTCAACCTGTAGGAGCGGGCCCTGCCCGCGATTTCGCGCGCAGGGCGCGCTCCTACAGGGAATGGTGTGGGTAGGGTCCGCTCCTACGGGGAAACATGGAGCGGGAGCCGCAGGCAAAAAAAGCCCCCGGCCGCCACAACGGCCGGGGGCGCAAGGGACTTCAAAGGATCAGTGCGCGCCCTTGACCAGGTCGCTCTCGTTCCATTCGCCGTAGACGCAGGCGTCGGCCGCCGCCCAGCGTACGCGCACCGGGCAGCCCGGGTGCAGCGGCTGGCCGCCGGAGAGCGCCTTGAGGGTCAGCTGGGTGCCGCCCACGGTGGTCACGCTGCAGGTCTGGCTCTCGCCGAGGAACACCACTTCCTGCACCGTAGCGCCCAGTTCGTTCCAGCCGGCCTGCAGGGGCTGCGCGGCGGCCTGTTCGGCGGTCAGGGCCAGGGCCTTCTCCGGGCGCACCATCAGCACCAGGTCCTGGCCTTCGCGCAGGCCGCCGGTGGGGCGGATGCCCAGCACGCTGCTCTCGAAGCGCGCCGCGGCGTTGCCCTGGGCCTGCACGCGGAGGAAGTTGGAGTTGCCGAGGAAGGAGGCGACGAAGGTGTTCGGCGGGTTCTGGTAGAGATCGTAGCCGCTGCCCAGGCCGACGATCCTGCCGTGGCTGAAGATGGCGATGCGCTGGGACAGGCGCATGGCCTCTTCCTGGTCGTGGGTCACGTAGACGATGGTGATGCCCAGGCGCCGGTGCAGGTGGCGCAGTTCGTCCTGCAGGTCCTCGCGCAGCTTTTTGTCCAGCGCGCCCAGGGGTTCGTCCATCAGCAGGATGCGCGGTTCGTAGACCAGCGCGCGGGCGATCGCCACGCGCTGCTGCTGGCCGCCGGAAAGCTGCGCCGGGCGCCGCTGGGCGAACTTCTCCAGTTGCACCAGCTTGAGCATGGCGTCGACGCGGCGCTCGCGCGCGTCGCCCTTCTGCTTGCGGATGTCCAGCGGGAAGCCGATGTTGTCGCGCACCGACAGGTGCGGGAACAGCGAGTAGCGCTGGAACACCATGCCGATGTCGCGCTTGTGCGGCGGCACGTTCACCAGCGACTGGCCCTGCACCAGGATCTCGCCGCTGCTGGGCGTCTCGAAGCCGGCCAGCATCGACAGCGTGGTGCTCTTGCCCGAGCCGCTGGAGCCGAGGAAGGTGAGGAACTCGCCGTCGCGGATGTCGAGGTTGATGTTGTCCACGGCGGTGAAGTCGCCGTAGTGCTTGTTCAGGTTGCGCAGGCTGACCAGGGTCCCGCCCGGCGCGGTTTCTTGGATGACGGCACTCATTGTCTGACTCCTCGCGCTCAGGCGCTGACTTCATTGCGCCGGCGCAGCAGCGCGGCGGCGAGCATCACCAGGACCGACAGGCCGATCAGCAGCGTCGAGGCGACGGCGATCACCGGGGTCAGGTCCTGGCGCAGGGTGGTCCACATCTTCACCGGCAGGGTCTGCAGGGTGGGGCTGGCCATCATCACGCTGAGCACCACTTCGTCCCAGGACACCAGGAAGGCGAACAGGCCGCCGGCGACCATGCCCGGGCGGATGGCCGGGAAGGTCACCCTGAACACCGCCTGCAGGCGCGAGGCGCCGCAGATCACCGCGGCGTCCTCGATGGACTGGTCGAACAGCTTCAGCGAGTTGATGATCGAGATGATGGTGAAGGGCAGGGCGACTATCACGTGGCTGACCACGAAGGCGAACAGCGTGCCGGTGTAGCCCAGCTTGAGGAACAGCGCGTACACCGCCACGGCGATGATCACCAGCGGTACGATCATCGGCAGGGTGAACAGGCCGTAGAGCAGCTCGCGGCCGGGGAACCTGCCGCGCACCAGGGCGAAGGCGGTCGGCAGGCCCAGGGCCACCGCGCAGACAGTGGTCAGCACCGCCACCTTGAGGCTGGCCAGGGCGGCGTCCATCCATTCGGGGTTGGCGAAGAACTGGGTGTACCACTTCAGCGTCCAGCCCGGCGGCGGGAACACCAGCCACTGCGAGGAGCCGAACGACAGCAGCACGATGAACACGATCGGCAGCAGCAGGAAGGCGGCGATCAGGCCGGTGACCAGGTACAGCCCGCCGCGCAGGCGCGGGCCCATGGCGTTGGGGGAGAGCAGCATGGCGGCTTACCTCGCGTTACTGGCGCCGACCGGGGATTCCGGCTGCACTTTCAGGTAGACGTAGAACAGCACCAGGGTGATCAGGATCAGCAACGCCGCGGCGGCGCTGGCCAGGCCCCAGTTGAGGAAGGACTGCACCTGCTGGACGATGAATTCCGGCAGCATCATGTTCTGCGCGCCGCCCAGCAGCGCCGGGGTCACGTAGTAGCCCAGGGACATGACGAACACCATCAGCCCGCCGGAGAACAGCCCCGGCCGGCACAGCGGCAGGAACACCTTGAAGAAGTTGCTCCAGGGGCTGGCGCCGCAGATCGAGCCGGCCTGCAGCACCATGGGGTCGATGGCCGCCATGGTCGCCTGCAGCGGCAGCACGATGAACGGGATCATGATGTAGCTCATGCCGATCACCACGCCGGTGAGGTTGTGCACCAGTTCCAGCGGCTGGTCGATGATGCCCAGGGCCATCAGCACCTTGTTGATCACCCCGGAGGCCTGCAGCAGCACCAGCCAGGAGTAGGTGCGGGCGAGCAGGCTGGTCCACATCGACAGCAGCACGATGTTCAGCAGCCAGCGGCCCCAGCCACGCGGCACCAGGGTGATCGCCCAGGCCAGGGGGAAGCCCAGCAGCAGGCTGATCAGGGTGACCAGCGCGCCCACCGCGAAGGTGTTGAACAGCACCCGCGTGTAGGCCGAGTTGGCGAACAGCTGGGCGTAGTTGTCCAGCCCCGGGGTGGGTTCGAGCACGCCGCGCAGCAGCAGGCCGACCAGCGGGGCGAGGAAGAACAGGCCGAGGAACAGCAGGGCCGGCAGCAGCTTGGCCGAGCCGCGCCAGGGCGACACGCCTTGCGGCTTCATCGGCGACCTCGTTTGCACCGCGTCGGCGGCGCGCGCGGCGCCGTCGACGGGAGTGGAGCGGCCGTGGGGAGCGGCCGTCAGCTTCACTTGACCAGCCATTCGTTCCACCGTGCCGCGATGGCCGGGCCGTTCTTGGCCCAGTACGCGTAGTCGAGGGTAATCTGATCCTTGGCGTAGGCGGTCGGCAGGTTGGGGGCGAGGTCGCCCTTGAGCTGGCCGACGCTGTCGAGGTTGACCGGGGCGTAGGCGGTGAGGTTGGCGAAGTCGGCCTGGCCCTTGGCGCTGGAGGCCTCGGCCAGGAACTTCATGGCCGCGTCCTTGTTCTTCGAGCCCTTGGGCACCACCAGGAAGTCGGCCATGACCAGGTTCTGCTTCCAGCTCACGCCCACCGGCGCGCCGTCCTGCTGCAGGGCGTAGACGCGGCCGTTCCAGAACTGCCCCATGGTCGCCTCGCCGGAGGCCAGCAGCTGCTGGGACTGGGCGCCGCCGCCCCACCAGACGATGTCCTTCTTGATGCTGTCGAGCTTCTTGAAGGCGCGGTCCAGGTCCAGCGGGTAGAGCTTGTCGGCGGGCACGCCGTCGGCCAGCAGGGCCAGTTCCAGCACGCCGGGGCTCGGCCACTTGTACAGGGCGCGCTTGCCCGGGTAGGTCTTGGTGTCGAACAGCGCGCTCCAGTCCTGCGGGGCGTTGCCGCCGACCTTGCCCTGGTTGTAGCCGAGCACGAAGGAGAAGTAGAAGGAGCCCACGCCGTGGTCGGAGACGAAGCGCGGGTCGATGCGCTCGCGCTTGATGACGTTGAAGTCCAGCGGCTCCAGCAGGCCTTCGGCGGCGGCGCGCAGGGCGAAGTCCGCCTCCACGTCCACCACGTCCCACTGCACGTTGCCGCTTTCGACCATGGCCTTGAGCTTGCCGTAGTCGGTGGGGCCGTCCTGCACCACGCGGATGCCGCTGGCCTGGCTGAAGGGCTCGGCCCAGGCCTGTTTCTGGGCGTCCTGGGTGGTGCCGCCCCAGCTCACGAAGCTGATGGCGTCGGCGGCGCTGGCGGCGGTGCCGGCCAGGCCCAGGATGGCGGCGAGAGTCGCCGCGACTGCACGTTTCTTGAACACCATGTACATGCCCTCGTTGTTGTGTTTGTGCGCGGGCAGGCGCTGTGTGCCTGCCCATCAGGAGCAGTGGCCATCTGGGCCTGTCAGGGTCGGCCTTGTCCGGAGCGTTGTTCAGGCTGTCCCGTGTTCGGGGGGCGCCGAGACAATCGTCGGCCTACGGAATGTCATATTATGGTATTCCAAACTTTCTGCAAGCCTTCGCCCCGTTCCAGGTCCCGTGGATTGCCGGTTGGCGCCATCCCTGGCGGCTTTTCGGTTGCCGCCCGATGGCGGCAATCGACTGATTTTTCTAGCGTTTATCCACACGTCCGGGCGCCCGCGAGCTGGCCGGCGGCCAGCATCGGCCGACCGGTGGTCAGGCCTCGGTGGCCGGCTTCCAGTCGTCGAAGGGCACGCTTTCCACCACTTCCAGCCCGTAGCCGGTGAGGCCGGCGTATTTCAGCGGCGGGCCGAGGTGGCGCAGTTTGCTCACGCCCAGGTCCTGGAGGATCTGCGCGCCGGCGCCGATCTCCGAATAGATGCGCGACTGCGAGCGGGTGAACGGCCGGCTCGGCTGGGTGAGCTGCGGCACGCGCTCCAGCAGCGCCTGGGACGACTCGTGGTTGGCCAGCACCACCACCACGCCGCGGCCTTCCTCGGCCACGCGCTGCAGGGCCGCCCACAGCGTCCAGTTCTTCGGCCCGGCGTACTCGGCGCCGACCAGGTCGCGCAGCGGGTCGATCACGTGCACGCGCACCAGGGTCGGTTCGGCGGGGTCGATGTCGCCCATCACCATGGCCATGTGCACGCCGCCCTCGATGCGGTCCTCGAAGGTCACCAGGCGGAAGCTGCCGTGCACCGTGGGCAGCTCGCGCTCGCCGATGCGCCGCACGGTGTGCTCGGTGCTCAGGCGGTAGTGGATGAGGTCGGCGATGGTGCCGATCCTGATCCCGTGCTGCGTGGCGAAGGCTTCCAGCTCGGGGCGGCGGGCCATGCTGCCGTCGTCGTTCATCACTTCGACTATGACCGCCGCCGGGGTCAGCCCGGCCAGGCGCGCCAGGTCGCAGCCGGCCTCGGTGTGCCCGGCGCGGGTGAGCACGCCGCCCTCGCGGGCACGCAGCGGGAAGATGTGCCCGGGCTGGACGATGTCCGCCGCGCTGGCCCCCGGCGCCACCGCGGCCTGCACGGTGCGCGCGCGGTCGGCGGCGGAGATGCCGGTGGTCACCCCGGTGGCTGCCTCGATGGAGACGGTGAAGGCGGTGGAGTAGGGGCTGGCGTTGTTCGGCACCATCTGCTCCAGGCCGAGGCGCAGGCAGTGCTCCTCGGTGAGGGTGAGGCAGATCAGCCCGCGCGCCTCGCGGGCCATGAAGTTGATGGCCTCGGGCGTGCAGAACTCGGCGGCCAGCAGCAGGTCGCCCTCGTTCTCGCGGTCCTCGTCGTCCACCAGCAGCACCATGCGGCCCTGGCGGAAGTCCTCGATGATTTCTTCGGTGGTATTGAACGGCATGGCCGGCTCCGGGGTATGGCGGGAAGATTATTTTGGTATACCATCATACACAAAATCACTGTCACCAAGAGGTTGCCATGAAGGCCTACTGGATCGCCCACGTGGACGTCACCGACCCCGAGCAGTACAGCCAATACACCCGCCGCGCGCCAGCGGCCTTCGCCCTGTACGGCGGCCGCATCCTCGCCCGCGGCGGCCGCTCCGAGGCCCTGGAGGGCCGCCCGACGCCGCAGCGCAGCGTGGTGATCGAGTTCGACTCCTACGACCAGGCGCTGGCCTGCTACCGCTCGAAGGAATACCAGGAGGCCTGGGCGCAACGGCAGGGGGCGGCGAAGGCGGAGGTGATCATCGTCGAGGGGGTTGAGCTCTGAGGGAGGGGTCTTTCGTAGGAGCGAGCTTGCTCGCGAACGGTGCCACCCGGTAACTATGGTGTTTGCGGTTGGCTCCGCTCCCTCTCCCCAGCCCTCTCCCTTCAGGGAGAGGGGACGAGATCACCCTCAAACACCAGTGCGGCCGGGAAACTCCGTTCGCGAGCAAGCTCGCTCCTACAAAAGAGGAAGCTCAGCGAATGAAGTGAATCTTCCCGCTGTCGTCGTTGCCCATGTAGATGCCGTACACCCCGGCCTGGCGTTCTTCTATGTAGCGCTCGAGAATCTGCCGGATCGCCGGGTAGTAGATCTGCTCCCAGGGAATGTCTTCAGGCGCGAAGAAGCGCCGGTCCAGAGTCTCCGGGCCATAGGCGTCGGTGATCTCCAGCGCCTGGGCGCGGAAGATGATGTACACCTCGCTGATCTTCGGCACGCTGAAGATGGAGTAGGGCGAGAGGATCTCGGCGCGCACGCCGCTCTCTTCCCAGACCTCGCGCAGGGCCGCCTGCTCGGTGGTCTCGCCGCTTTCCATGAAGCCGGCCGGCAGCGTCCAGGTGCCGGGGCGCGGCGGGATGGCGCGCTGGCACAGCAGGTACTGGCCGTCGCGCTCGATGATGCAGCCGGCGATGACCTTGGGGTTCTCGTAGTGGATGTAGCCGCAGGCGCCGCACAGCAGGCGCTCGTGGGTGTCCCCCTGCGGCTGGCGGCGCTCCATCCGGTCGCCGCCGCACTGCGGGCAGAAGCGCGGGGCGGGCATGGCGTCAGCGTCCTATGCGCGGCTCTTTGAGGACGATGGGGGTGGCGATCTCGCGGACCTTGCCACCCTCTTCCTGCTTGGACTTCAGGTAGTCCAGCGCCACCTTGGCCGCGGCGCGCACGTGGTCCACCGAGGCCTGGTGCGCGGCCGCCGGGTCGCCGCTCTTGATCGCCGCGACTATCTTCTCCATCTCCTGGTTGCTCGCCCCGCGGCGGTTGGCCTGGGACACCGAGGTGGCGCGCAGGTAGCTGATGCGCGCCTGCAGCTGGCGCAGCTGGGTGGCGGCGATGCGGTTGCCCGAGCCTTCCAGCAGCACGTCGTAGAAGCCCTGCACCGAATCCAGCACCTGCTGCAGGTCGCCTTCCTCCAGGGCCTTGCGGTTCTCCTCGAGGGCGCGCTCCAGGGCGCGGATGTCCTTGGCCTTGGCGTTCAGGGTGAACAGCTGGACGATCATGCCCTCGAGCACGCAGCGCAGCTCGTAGATGTCGCAGGCGTCTTCCAGGGTGATGATGGCCACCCGCGGGCCCTTGGCGTCGGCGAACTCCACCAGCCCCTCGGACTCCAGGTGGCGCAGGGCCTCGCGCACCGAGGTGCGGCTGACGCCGAGGCGGTCGCAGAGGTCGCGCTCCACCAGGCGGTCGCCCGGCAGCAACTGGAAGTTGAGGATGGCGCCGCGCAGCTTGTCCAGCACAATCTCGCGCAGGGTCACGGGGTTGCGGTTGACCTTGAAGCTATCGTCGAGGGGCAAGCGTTTCATGTGGTCCGCTCTGGTTATGGCTGTCCGTAGGGGGTGAAGCGGCCTAGCCCTGGGTCTCGGCATCGGCCTCGGCGAAGGCCTCGCGGGCCAGGCGGAAGCTGTCGACCGCCGCCGGGACGCCGCAGTAGATGCCGACCTGGAGCAGGATTTCGCGGATCTGCTCGCGGCTGAGCCCGTTGCGCAGGGCGCCGCGGATGTGCAGCTTCAGTTCGTGCGGCCGGTTGAGGGCCGAAATCATCGCCAAGTTTATCATGCTGCGTTCTTTCAGCGACAAACCCTCGCGGCCCCAGACGTGGCCCCAGCAGTACTCGGTGACCAGTTCCTGCAGCGGCTTGCTGAACTCGTCGGCGGCGGCCAGCGACCTGTTCACGTAGGCCTCGCCCAGCACCTGGGTGCGGATGGCCAGGCCCTTGTCGTATTTCTCGTTGCTCATCGCATGCTCCTGCTTTCATGTAGGAGCAACTGTCTGCCGGCTGCTCCGAGGTGCTTCTCGCAGGAGGGGTCGAGCTTGCGAAACTCATGCGGCCGTGGTGATGGGTATCGCTTCGCTCAACGCCACCCTGCGTCAGTGTTTCTCCGCTACCTGTAGGAGCGAGCAGGCTCGCTCCCACGGGGCGTGACGATCAGGCCAGCTGCGGCAGGGCGCCGAGCTTGCCGCGGTGGTAGACCATGGGCGTCACCGCCTGCTCGGGCAGGATCAGGTTCTTCACCGCGCCGACGATGATGGCGTGGTCGCCGCCGTCATACTCGCGCCACAGCTCGCACTCGATGATCGCCGTGGCCTTGCGCAGCAGCGGGTTGCCCCGCTCGCTCAGGTACCAGTCGATGCCCTTGGCCTTGTCCTTGCCCTTGCCGGCGAAGGCATAGGCCTCGGCCTGCTGGTCGGCGCACAGCAGGTGGATGGCGAACTGCTTGCTGTCGCGCAGGATCGGGTAGGTGTCCGAGGCGTAGTTGGGGCAGAACAGCACCAGCGCCGGGTCGATCGACAGCGCGCTGAAGGCGCTGGCGGTGATGCCGACGATGCCGCCCGCGGCGTCCAGGGTGGTGACCACGGTCACCCCGAGGGGAAGGAGCCCATGACTTCCTTGTAGATTCCGGGTTCGATCATGGTCTGTACCTCAGCGCATCACGAAGGGGTCGGGCATGGGCGCCTGCGAGAGGTTGATCCACACCGTCTTCAGTTCGGTGTAGGCCAGCACCGAGTCGATGCCGCTCTCGCGGCCGTAGCCGCTCTGGTGGAAGCCGCCGATCGGCGCCATGGCCGAGACCGCGCGGTAGGTGTTGACCCAGATGATCCCCGAGCGCACGTCGCGCGCCAGGCGGTGGGCGCGGCCCAGGTCGCGGGTCCAGATGCCGGCGGCCAGGCCGTACTGCGAGTCGTTGGCCAGGGCCAGCGCCTCGGCCTCGTCATCGAAGGGGATGACCGAGGCCACCGGGCCGAACACTTCCTCCTGCATGATGCGCATGGAGTGGCTGTCGCAGGCGAACAGCGTCGGCTCGTAGTACCAGCCCTCGCCCTGGCCCTCGGGGCGCTTGCCGCCCATCAGCAGGCGCGCGCCCTCGGCCTTGGCCGCGGCCACCAGGCCCTCGACCACCGCCAGTTGCTGCGCGGTGGCCATGGGGCCCATCTCGCTGGCGTCTTCCTGTGGGTTGCCGATGCGGATGCGCCTGGCGCGCTCGATCAGGCGGGCGACGAACTCGTCGTAGATCTCGCGCTGCACCAGCAGCCGCGAGCCGGCCACGCAGCTCTGCCCGGTGGCGGCGTAGATGCCGGCCACCACGCCGTTGATGGCGCTGTCCAGGTCGGCGTCGGCGAAGATGATGTTCGGCGACTTGCCGCCCAGTTCCAGCGACAGCTTGGCGAAGTTCTCCGCGCTGCTGCGCACCACGTGGCGGGCGGTGGCGGCGCCGCCGGTGAAGGCGATCTTGCGCACCAGCGGGTGGCGCGTCAGGGCCGCGCCGGTGCTCGGGCCGAAGCCGGTGACCACGTTGACCACGCCGGCCGGGAAGCCGGCCTCCAGGGCCAGGCGGGCCAGCTCGAGGATGGTCGCCGAGGCGTGTTCCGAGGGCTTGAGCACGATGGTGTTGCCGGCGGCCAGGGCCGGGGCCAGCTTGATCGCGGTGAGGTACAGCGGGCTGTTCCAGGGGATGATCCCGGCCACCACGCCCAGCGGCTCGTGCACGGTGTAGGCGAACATGTCCGGCTTGTCGATCGGCAGGGTGCCGCCTTCGAGCTTGTCGGCCAGGCCCGCGGTGTAATGGAAGAACTCCGGCAGGTAGCCGACCTGGCCGCGGGTCTCGCGGATCAGCTTGCCGTTGTCGCGGCTCTCCAGCTGGGCCAGGTGCTCCCTGTTCTCGGCGATCAGGTCGCCCAGGCGGCGCAGCAGCTTGCCGCGGGCGGTGGCGCTGAGTTTGCGCCAGGCGGGATTCTCGAAGGCCTTCTGCGCGGCCTGCACGGCGCGCTCGACGTCTTCCTCGGCGGCATCGGGCAGCAGCGCCCAGGGCTGCGCGCTGGACGGGTCGAGGCTTTCGAAGGTCTTGCCGGAAAGCGCATCGAGCCATTGGCCGTCGATGCACATCTGGAAGCGGGCGAGTGTCATGCGACTATCCCCTCGGTCTGGTTCGGCAGGCTCAGGGCCTGGTGCAGGAAGTCCAGCAGCACCTGGTTGACCAGGCGCGGCGACTCCACCGGCATCATGTGGCGTTGTTCATCGAGTATGGCCACCTGCGCGCCGGGAATGCGCGCGGCCAGCTGCCGGGCCATCTCCGGGGTCGAGCCGGGGTCCAGCTCGCCGGTGGCGACCAGGGTCGGCACGCGGATGCTGCCCAGGTCCTCGGTGCGGTACATGTCCTGGGTGGCGAACAGCTCGTAGGTGGTCAGGTAGCCCTGCGGGTCGTTGCTCGCCAGGGTCTGGCGGATGGCGGCGATCTGCGCCGGGTTGGCCGCCTGGTACTCGCGGCTGAACCAGCGCGACAGCGCGGCCTCGGCATTGGCGTCGGGGCCGTGCTCGGCGGCCTGGCGGGTGCGCTCGATGACGCCGGCGCGCTGTTCGGCGCTGCGGTTGAACACACTGTTGAGGATCACCAGGCCCTGCAGCTGCTGCGGATGGTGCAGGGCGAAGGCGCGCGCCACCAGGCCACCCATGGAGAAGCCGATGACCGTGGCCTGGGGGATCTGCAGGTGGTCGAGCAGCTCGCGCAGCTGCGCGGCGTAGCCGACCAGCCCGGTGCCCGGTTCGGGGCGCGGGCTGGCGCCGTGGCCGAGCATGTCGTAGGCGATGACCCGGTAATGCGGGGCCAGGCCGACGATCTGCCCGCCCCACATTTCCTTGTTCAGGCCTACGCCGTGGATCAGTACCACGGGTTGGCCCTGGCCGGTCGCCAGGTAGCTGGTGCCGGCCGGTGTGTGTTCAGCGGTGAGCCGAATCATGGAACGCTCCTGCACTGGCCGCGGAATCACTGGGCCTGCTCGGCGGCCAGCTCTTCCAGGTCGATGTAGCGGTTGCCGATGCGCGGGTGCAGGCGGCCGCCGTCGGCGGCGCCCAGGACCACGACGATCTCGTCGGCGCGCGGCGCGTCCTCGATCTGCATCTCCAGGGTGATGTAGTGCGAACGCAGGCCCTCGTCGTCCTTGTGCATCATCGGGATCTGGATCGAGGTGCCCGGGCCGCCGCGCTTGTTGGTGAAGCTCAGGTAGCTCTTGGCGTCCACCGCCTTGCGGTAGTGGTTGCCGAAGCGCAGGGTGTGGATCACCGCCGAGGCATGCTCGATCTCGCCATCGGCGCCGACCACGGCGGCCTTGCCGTAGGCTTCGATCCTGCCGGCGCCACCGATCAGCGCGGTCAGGCGCTCGACCATCAGCGCGCCCAGGTCGGAGCAGTTGGCGCGGATCTCCGGCTTGAGGTCCTCGACGAAGCCACGGCCCAGCCAGGGGTTCCTGATCACCACGGCCAGCCCGGCCATGGTCACCGGCTTCTCGGCAGCCTTGCCGCCCTCGATGAAGGTTTCCTCGACGTAGCTGACGATCTTGCGGATTTCGAAGCTCATGGGCACTCCTTGGGTGTCTCTGTGCGATTTGGTCTGATGGTATACCATAATATTGGAAGTGCAAGAGGCAGGGGGTGGGGGTGGGCGGGTCGGGCGACGGATGGTTGTGGCGGGTGGCGCCGAAAAGAAGGGATGCCGGAGCGGGAGTCGAATCGGCAAGCGGGATGACGGGGGATTCAGGCTGATGGCAGAATGCTGTCAATCATGACAAGGAGGTCGCCATGCGCCCGCTTTCCCTCGCCATCCTCGTACTGGCCATCGCTGCAAGCAGTGGTTGTGCCGTCAAGAAGAACTTCTACGCCACCGGCGGCAGCCGTGCCGACGGGACGGTCGACATGGCCTATGACTTCCAGCAGTTCGAGCAGCCAGTGGTCAACATGGATCAGGCGCAGGGGCTTGCCCAGCGGAAATGCGCGGTCTGGGGCTATCGGGACGCGGAAGCGTTCGGCGGCAAGACGCAGAACTGCAACCAGTGGGATGGTTGGGGCAATTGCGCGGCTGGGCAGGTGGTCATCAAGTACCAGTGCATCGGCAACCTCGATGCCCAGGTCAGCCAGGTGGCTCCGCAGCAGGCGCCGGTGGCTTCCAGTCAGGCCAGTGGCTCGCTGAACAAGGACCAGTGGCAGCAACAGCAGCTCAATAAGCTCAACACGGAAACAGGCCTGAGCTACGAGGAATACCAGCGCCGCTACCGGCAGATCATGGGGCAGTGAGCCTTTCATTCACTCCGAGCTGTCAGGCAAGTGCTTGGCTTTTGGCTTCTCGAATCCAAAGCGCTGCCTGGCCAGGTGTCATGGACTAGGAGCCTTCAACGTGAACGTCATCGAACGCGCAATCAGCGAGCCCCTGCGCTCGGGCCTGGATTGGAACGAGACCTGGAAGGGAACCGACCGAGGGTTGATCCAGTGCTGGGAGGTCGGCCGGAGGCGTGCCGCGGTCGAGCCGCAATTGGCTGAAGCCTGCCTGGCAGGTGGATTGCCACCCCTGGGGTGGAAGGGCGGCTTCGTGAAACGGCTCAAGAAGCCGGAGAAGTTCGGGTCCTACAGGTACCTCGCCGAGTGGCAGGGCCTGCGTGGCGAAGACCTGCGCATCGATCTTGCCGAGGAACTCTCTCTGGTCTGTTCGGCAACGGGCATGACGGTGGTGTTCACCTCCGACCTGGCGAAACTGGCCGGCCCCGGGAGCAGTGACGAAGCAGAGGATGCCAATGGTTGATCTACATCGAGAGTTCGAAGGCAGCCGCTTTTTCCATGAAGCGCGGATCGACCGGCGTTCTGCGGATGCTCTGCTGGGGCTGGCTGCCGGCATTACTGCGGACGGGCATATCAACCAGCAGGAGGCCGAGTTCCTGGAAAACTGGATCTCGGCCAATCTCGTGCATCTCGAGGATCCGGTGATCAACCTGTTGTATCGCCGGCTATCGGACATGCTCTCCGATGGCGTGCTGGATGCTGATGAGGCCGCGGAGTTGCTGGGAATCCTCCGTAGCTTCGCCGGTTTGAGCGCAGCCAGGCCCAGGGCGAGCGACAACGCTTTCGTTCCTTCGAATGCACTGCCCCTCGATCATCCCGTCCCCGAACTCGTATGGAGTGGGCGGCTGTTTCTGTTCACAGGTGTCATGGCGTACGGCCCGCGCAAGGACTGCGAGGCGTTGGTTGTCGAGCGCGGAGGCCAGATCGCACCCGGTGTGAGCAAGAAGATCCACTACCTGGTCGTTGGGGAAATAGGGAACGAGCAATGGCTCCACAGTACCTATGGCACCAAGATCAAGAAGGCGGTGGAGTTGCGGGAGAATGGTTGCTCATTGGCCATCGTCAGCGAGAAGCACTGGCAGGCGGCACTGTTCGGTTAAGACGGCTGTTGCTCGATCTGCCGAGTGACCGGGTTGATGCCCGTCGAATTGGGCTGTCGGTTCTTGCCCCGTTAGAAACAACGAAGCCCGCACAAGGCGGGCTTCGTCGTGGATCCAATCTATCGGCAGGCTAGCTGGCGCTCAGTCTCGCTGCCTGCTCAGCCAGAACTTCCCGAGCCTGCTCCTCGATGAAATCAAACACCTCTTCCGGGACGCTGTACTGGAACTGCTTGCGGCGATTGCGCGAGACGATGCCGTTGTTGCTCAGGCACATCATCACCAGTTGCGCCAGGTCGCTGCCTCGAACGTCGTAGTGTGCGTCGACGGCCTTGAATACCAGGTCGTAGGCCTGGAGGAATTCGGTTTCTTCATGGAGTTCGACTTCCAGCGCCTGCCTGGCCATCTCCAGGGTGAAAGCTACGCACGGTGTCGCGTCCCAGTAGCGGTAAATCCCCTCATTTCCGGTGAACTCGAAGCTCAGGTCATCCGCATCGAGCCACAGTACCCGCCAGAATTCGCGGGCGGGGCGCGAGAAGCTTTGCAGTGCTTCGAGATAGCGCTGTTCCTCGCGCTTCATCGCCACCGAGACGGGTAGCAGCAGGCCGTGGCTCATGGCGCCGCTTCGGCATAGCGCCTGATGGATCAGGAAGCGGGACAGGCGTCCGTTGCCATCCATGAAGGGGTGCAGGAAGACGAAGCCGAACGAGATGATGCCGGCAGCGACCAGTGGATCGATTCGCATGGGGGCTTCGTTGGCGAACTGCATCAGTTCGCCCATCAGGTCTCGGCAGAGCTCGGGAGGTGGGGAACATAGGTCACGCCTGCAGCGCCACGCAGACCGTTGCTCAGGTGGTTCTGTTCGTGGCGAAAGGCGGCCGCCCGGTTGAAGGGATTGCTGATCGTGCTGTTCTGCAGAGCGACCAGGTAGTCCTCGGTCAGCGGTTGACGCTCATGGGCTTGCCGCAGGAGCTGGACGAAGCGCTCGGCCTTGTCCGCGCTGGGGGCTTCGCGCTCGATGGCGAACGAGTCCTGGGTTTCGTGCAGGTAGGCCCAGCTCAGGGCCCTGTCCATCATGCCTGCCGGCAGCGATCCGATGAACTCCCGCGACTTGCCGAGAATGTCCAGTTCCAGCAGCGCCTTGATCTCGGGTATACGCTCGACCGTTGCGCAGTAATGGAGCGTGCCGAGGCCATTGAAGTCCACCCGCCAGCGGGCATTGCGCTGCGCAGGGCCGGTGACGTAGCGGGCTGGGTCGAACAACGGGGTTGTTGCGCCTTTCGGACTCGCATCATGGGGTAGCCGGGTTCCGCTGAAGGCCTCCCAGAGGTAGCAGGCCTTGCGGATATAGGCGCCGCTGGGTGCCTTGCGAAGCTCGGCCAGCATGGTGGCGGCTGGAATCTGCGGTAAGGCCTGGGCCAGTACGCCCAGGTTGATTCCCTCGTGCTTCAGGGCGAACAGTACGTGGGCACAGCAATCGCCTGGCGGCGGGGCGAGGCGTTGGGGAACTGCGAGTTCGCGGCCCAACGGTTCGATCCGTGTGACAGGCCTGATCGCTGCAGGACGCTGAATCGGGAAGACTTTCAGCTTCAGGGCTTCGACCAGAAAGGCATAGCCGACGAACTGGCTCTCCATTCTGTGCTCCTGGCTAGAGATTTTTTAACTGCATGAACATTATTTGAAATGCAGGGGCCTGGATAGACAAAATTTTACGAATGCCAGGGGGAGGCTTCCAAGCAGGCCCGACTATTTCAGTACAGCCCAAAACAAAAAGGCCCAGGTATTCACCTGGGCCTTCGTATATGGCGCATCCGGCGGGATTCGAACCCACGACCCCTGCCTTCGGAGGGCAGTACTCTATCCAGCTGAGCTACGGATGCGTATGGCCGCGCCTGGCGCGGCAGGCGGCAATCATACGCATCTGATCGGGCTGCGTCCATCGCTTGGCAGGTGCGCCGGCGATTTCGCGAATGGCCTGCCGCCCGTCGGCCGGGGCTGGCCTGGAGGCGCCGGGTGGCATGTACTTTCGTTGGTTTTTTCGAACGACCCCTTGCCCTTTGGGGGATGGGGCCCTAGGATGCGTTTGACATTTCAAACGCCCACCACAACAACAGGAGACAGGGGAATTGGCGTCACAGTACCCGGCCTCGTGCCAGTGGGATGACCGACTTCCGTACTGCCTGGCGAATGCACGCGATGCCGTGCAGCAGCCGATTCCTGCAGTGGTGGCGTTTCCGCAGCGTATCCCGTCCATGGACCTCCCGGTTGATCCGACCGGCTACGGCTACCGCCGTGGTCCGTTTTCGCGCGCCCGTGCGCGACGATCGGTGACCGTGCGCTAGCGCCGGTGCCGTCCGCCAGGCGGGCGGCGCGGCGGGACGATGGAACGGGTGGGGCGAGCGCCCCTCCAATGCTTCCCGGACAACAAGAGCAGGCGGGTGTAGTCGAGGTAGACCCGCTGCTTATGGCTTTCCTCGAAGGAGACTGGTCATGCAACTCAATGATGCCAAGCTGTTCCGCCAACAGGCCTATATCGACGGTTCCTGGGTGGACGCCGACAGCGGTCAGACCATCAAGGTCAACAACCCGGCCACCAACGAGATCATCGGCACTGTGCCGAAGATGGGCGCCGCCGAAACCCGCCGCGCCATCGAGGCTGCCGAGAAGGCCCTGCCGGCCTGGCGCGCGCTGACCGCCAAGGAGCGCGCCAACAAGCTGCGCCGCTGGTTCGAGCTGATGATCCAGAACCAGGATGACCTGGCCCGCCTGATGACCATCGAGCAGGGCAAGCCGCTGGCCGAGGCCAAGGGCGAGATCGCCTACGCCGCCTCCTTCCTCGAGTGGTTCGGCGAGGAAGCCAAGCGCATCTATGGCGACACCATTCCCGGCCACCAGCCGGACAAGCGCATCATCGTCATCAAGCAGCCGATCGGCGTCACCGCGGCCATCACCCCGTGGAACTTCCCCTCGGCGATGATCACCCGCAAGGCCGGCCCGGCCCTGGCCGCCGGCTGCACCATGGTGCTGAAGCCCGCTTCGCAGACCCCGTACTCCGCCCTGGCCCTGGCCGAGCTGGCCGAGCGCGCCGGTATCCCCAAAGGCGTGTTCAGCGTGGTCACCGGCAGCGCCGGCGAAGTCGGCGGCGAGCTGACCGGCAACCCGATCGTGCGCAAGCTGACCTTCACCGGCTCGACCGAGATCGGCCGCCAGCTGATGGCCGAATGCGCCAAGGACATCAAGAAGGTCTCCCTGGAGCTGGGCGGCAACGCGCCCTTCATCGTTTTCGACGATGCCGACCTGGACGCCGCCGTCGAAGGCGCGCTGATCTCCAAGTACCGCAACAACGGCCAGACCTGCGTCTGCGCCAACCGCCTGTACGTGCAGGACGGCGTGTACGACGCCTTCGTCGAGAAACTGAAGGCTGCCGTGGCCAAGCTGAACATCGGCAACGGCCTGGAGCAGGGCGTGACCACCGGCCCGCTGATCGATTCCAAGGCCGTGGCCAAGGTCGAAGAACACATCGCCGATGCCGTGGGCAAGGGCGCCAAGGTCGTCGCCGGCGGCAAGCCGCACGCCCTGGGCGGTACCTTCTTCGAGCCGACCATCCTGGTCGACGTGCCGAAGAACGCGCTCGTCTCCAAGGACGAGACCTTCGGCCCGCTGGCCCCGGTGTTCCGCTTCAAGGACGAGGCCGACGTCATCGCCATGTCCAACGACACCGAGTTCGGCCTGGCCTCCTACTTCTACGCCCGTGACCTGGGCCGCGTGTTCCGCGTGGCCGAGGCCCTGGAATACGGTATGGTGGGCATCAACACCGGCCTGATCTCCAACGAGGTCGCCCCCTTCGGCGGCATCAAGGCCTCGGGCCTGGGTCGCGAGGGTTCGAAGTACGGCATCGAGGACTACCTCGAGGTCAAGTACCTCTGCCTGGGCGGCATCTGATTTCCCGTGGGCGCGCGGGTGGCAGGCAAGAGCCGGCAGCCACTCACGCGTCGGCGTTTTCCGGTGGTGGCACCGGACAACCCACCCGGCGGGCCGCAAGTGCCGCGACAGTCGATCATCGTATGCTGTCGCGAGTGGCTTCTCCCCGTCTTCATCCTTTGACCCGGCCGCCCGATGAGCGGCCACTGAGGAAGCTATGAGCAAAACCAACGAATCCCTGCTGCAACGCCGTCAGGCCGCCGTTCCGCGCGGCGTGGGCCAGATCCACCCGGTCGTCGCCGAGCGCGCCGAGAACGCCACCGTGTGGGACGTCGAGGGTCGCGAATACATCGACTTCGCCGGCGGCATCGCAGTACTGAACACCGGCCACCTGCACCCGAAAGTGGTCGCCGCCGTTCAGGAGCAATTGACCAAGCTGTCCCACACCTGCTTCCAGGTGCTGGCCTACGAGCCCTACATCGAGCTGGCCGAAGAGATCGCCAAGCGCGTTCCGGGCAACTTCCCGAAGAAGACCCTGCTGGTCACCTCCGGCTCCGAAGCGGTCGAGAACGCCGTGAAGATCGCCCGTGCCGCCACCGGCCGTGCCGGCGTGATCGCCTTCACCGGCGCCTACCACGGCCGCACCATGATGACCCTGGGCCTGACCGGCAAGGTGGTTCCGTACTCCGCCGGCATGGGCCTGATGCCGGGCGGCATCTTCCGCGCCCTGGCTCCGTGCGAACTGCACGGCATCAGCGAAGACGAGTCGATCGCCAGCATCGAGCGCATCTTCAAGAACGACGCGCAGCCGCGTGACATCGCCGCCATCATCATCGAGCCGGTACAGGGCGAGGGTGGCTTCTACGTCAACTCCAAGCCGTTCATGCAGCGCCTGCGCGCCCTGTGCGACGAGCACGGCATCCTGCTGATCGCCGACGAAGTGCAGACCGGCGCTGGCCGCACCGGCACCTTCTTCGCCACCGAGCAGCTGGGCATCGTCCCGGACCTGACCACCTTCGCCAAGTCCGTCGGCGGCGGCTTCCCGATCTCCGGCGTTGTCGGCAAGGCCGAGATCATGGACGCTATCGCCCCCGGTGGCCTGGGCGGCACCTACGCCGGCAGCCCGATCGCCTGCGCCGCGGCCCTGGCCGTGCTGAAGGTGTTCGACGAAGAGAAGCTGCTGGAGCGTTCGCAAGCCGTTGGCGAAACCCTGAAGGCCGGCCTGCGCGACATCCAGGCCAAGCACAAGGTGATCGGCGACGTCCGTGGCTTGGGTTCGATGGTCGCCATCGAGCTGTTCGAAGGCGGCGACGTGAACAAGCCGGCCGCCGAGCTGGTCAGCAAGATCGTCGTGCGTGCTCGCGAGAAGGGCCTGATCCTGCTCTCCTGCGGCACCTACTACAACGTGATCCGCTTCCTGATGCCGGTAACCATCCCGGACGCCCAGCTGCAGAAGGGCCTGGCCATCCTGGCCGAGTGCTTCGACGAACTGGCCTGACAGGCTCGTTCGGCAGTACCGGAAGAGGCCCGCGCAACAGACTGTGTGAAAACCTAGCAGTCTGAGTGCAAGCCCAAGACAATGCCCGTATCGATCGATACGGGCATTGTCGTTTATGGGCTATATCCGCGGTGAAGGGCGTGATCAGGGCAGCTTGTTTCCAGTGTGTCTGGATGAACTGGTTCCCGAAGAACATCTGGTCCGCGTGATCGAGGCCTACGTGGCGCGGCTGGATTTGCACAGACTGGGCTTCAGCAAGGCGCGAGCTAGCAAGGTTGGACGTCCGGCCTATGATCCGGCCGACTTGCTCAAGCTGTACCTGTATGGCTACTTCCATCGAATCCGCTCCTCGCGCCGACTGGAGGCCGAGTGCCAGCGCAATGTCGAAGTGATGTGGTTGCTGGGCCAATTGGTACCGGACTTCAAGACCATTGCCGATTTCCGTAAAGACAACGGTATGGCGTTCCAGGCAACCTGCCGTGCCTTTGTGCAGTTCTGCCGTCAGGTCGGGTTGATCGGTGGTCAATTGGTGGCTATCGATGGCAGCAAGTTTCAGGCGGTGGCTTCACGACGCAAGCACTTGAGCCTGGCGCGGCTCAAGCGTCAGCAAGCCAGACTGGAGGCCGAGATCGCTCGTTATCTGAGCGATCTGGATGAAGCCGACCGCGCCGAAGCCGGCGAAGGGATCGACCGGGGGGCCGTCAAGACCGCCCTCGAACAGTTGCAGGCTCGGCATGCTGACAACCTGACCTGCCAGGTCCTGATGCAGGCCCAGGGGCTGGAGCAATTCGTGATCGGCGAGTCCGATGCCCAGTTGATGCGAACCCAGCAGGGGGCGCGGGTCGCCTACAACGTGCAAAGCGCCGTCGATGACAAGCATTGCCTAGTGCTGCACCACGAGGTGACCCGGGACGGCAATGACACTCGCCAACTGCAGCCGATGGCCGAAGCCAGCCAAGCGGTGCTGGCGCAGGCACAGCTGACGGTCACGGCAGACGCCGGTTACTCCAATGGCGAGCAGTTCCAGGCTTGCGAAGAGGCGGGCATCACCGCGTATGTGCCGCTGAACCGTGGTATCAACAACCACGGCAAGGGCATGGAACTGTTCGATCGCAGCGTCTTTACCTACGACGCGGAGCACGACCGCTACCAGTGCCCGGCAGGCCAGTGGCTCCTCCTCAAGCAGGTACGCGGCATGGAGAGGATTTACGCGATCAGCGGCGATTGCTGCGCTTGCCCTTTGCAGTCGCGCTGTACGAACAGCAAGCGCCGTCATCTCACCCGTCACGCCCATGAGTCGGCTTTCGAGCGTATGCAGCAACGCCTGAAGGCCCGACCGGACATGATGACCAAGCGCCGATCCATCGTTGAACACCCCTTCGGCAACCTGAAGCAGTGGATATTTGGCAACGGCCGCTTCCTGCTACGGCAGTTAGGGGGCGCCAGCACGGAAATGGCCCTGGCCGTGCAGGCCTACAACCTCAAGCGTGCGATCCAGGTACTCGGTGCTCGTCGCTTGATCGAATTGATGGCCTGATGTTCCCCAGAAAAGCCAACGCCCCGAACCAGTCGGGGCGTTGGCTTGGCCTTGCTCTCAGCGTGTTTTCACACAGTCTGGCAAGCGGGCCTTTTCTTTTTCCGGGGTTTCGCTCCGCCTGCGTCGCCGTGCCGCATCTACCCCCTTGGTCGTATCGGAGAGCGCCGCCGCATCAGCTATCCTGTCCTGCGCGCGATGCCGTCCGGGCCTCCCTCTGGCAGGCGCCTTGCGACTCGGTTAAGGTGCGCGCGCATCTGCGAGAGGATCTCCATGACAGCACTCAGCGCCGCGCCGACCGTTCTGGTCGCCGCCGCCGACCCCTGGAACCGCGAATTGCTCGGCCAACTGGTACTGAGCGTGCGTTGCGACGCGGCCGTCGAATATTGCGAGGACGGCGACCAGGCCATCCAGGCCTGCCGATTGCGCGCCTTCGGCCTGGTACTGGCCGAGCAGGAACTGGCCGGCACCGATGGCATCGACCTGCTCCGCCACCTGCGCCGCAGCCGCCGTGGGGCGGGTGCGCCGGACTTCATCCTGATCAGCGCCAAGGCCGATGCGGCCAGCGTGCGCGCGGTGCTGCCGCTGGCGCCCAGCGCCTACCTGGTCAAGCCGTTCAATGCCGAGGACCTGCGCCAGCGCCTGCGCAGCCTGCTGCTGGAGCCGGGTCAGGAAGTCAGTTGCGCCGTGCCCCGGGGGCTTACCGGCAGCCTGGCCGAGTTCCTCGCCGAGGCACGTGACGCCGCCGAGGGCGCACCCCTGCTGGCTGCGGTGGGCGAGGCGGCGAGCCGTTGCCTGAGCTGCGAAGGGGTCAGCCTGGAGCAGATGGAAGAAGAATTCGGCCGCGACCCGCAGATCACCGCCTGCCTGATCGCCGCGGCCAACAGCGCCGCGCGGCACGTCGGCATGCCCTGCCTGACCCTCGCCCAGGCGCTGGCCCGCCTCGGCCTGGCCCAGGCCTGCAACCTGGTGCTGGGGCTCAGCCTGGAGCACGCCGCGCAACTCGCCGAGCCGCGCCTGAAGGAGCGCGCCGCGGCATTCTGGGCGCTTTCCCAGCGCACCGCCGATGCCGCCCAGGCCCTGGCCGAGAGCCTCGACGTCGACGCGCCGCGCTGCTACACCGCTGGCCTGCTGCATTGCCTGGGCGACCTCGCGGTGCTGCGCACCCTGGAGGAATGGTGCCGGCGCGGCGGGGCGCTGGAGGACCAGGAGATCGACGACAGCCTCAAGGCCTTCGGCGCCAGTTTCGGCTCCACGCTGCGCGCGCGCTGGCGCCTGCCGCTGGAGCTGCGCGGGCTGGTCGCCGCGTGCTACGGCATGGGCAGCGGGGTGTTCTCGCGCAAGGCGCTGGTGCTCAACCTGGCGGCCAGGGCGGCACGCCTGCCGGCGTCCCAGTCCGGGCTGCTGAAGGAGGAGAAGGCGCTGCGGATGCTTGGGCTGGGGCCGGTGGAATTGCAGTTGCTGCAGAAGTTCTGTGACGCCGAGGAGCCAAGCGCTTCGTAGGATCAGCTGTTTCCGGCTGCGCGAGGTGCTCTTCGTAGGAGCGGAACTTTTCCGCGATAGCCGGACGTTCCGGCGCGATTCGCGGATGAAATCCGCTCCTACGCTGCCCCACCCACGCCATTTCCTTGTAGGAGCGCGCCCTGCGCGCGAAGTCGCGGGCAGGGCCAGCTCCTACAGTCTGCCCCGAGGCATGGCGTTACTACTGTAGGAGCGGAACTTTTCCGCGATAGCCGGACGTTCCGGCGTGATTCGCGGATGAGATCCGCTCCTACGCTGCCCCACCCGCACCATTTCCTTGTAGGAGCAGCGCCCTGCGCGCGAAATCGCGGGCAGGGCCCGCTCCTACAGTCTGCCCCGAGGCATGGCGTTACTACTGTAGGAGCGGAACTTTTCCGCGATAGCCGGACGTTCCGGCGTGATTCGCGGATGAGATCCGCTCCTACGCTGCCCCACCCGCGCCATTTCATTGTAGGAGCGCGCCCTGCGCGCGAAATCGCGGGCAGGGCCCGCTCCTACCGTTCACAGCAAGGCATGGACCGCTCGCGGACAATAAAAAACGCCGCTTCCCGAGTAGGGAAGCGGCGTTCCTTTGTGGCTGACGCGCTAACGCTTCAACGCTTGGCCAGCAGCTCCTTGCCACGCGCCACGGCGGCGCGAACCTGGGCCGGGGCGGTGCCGCCGATGTGGTCGCGGGCGTTCACCGAGCCTTCCAGGGTCAGCACGGCGAACACGTCGTCGGCGATCTGGTCGCTGAACTGGCGCAGCTCGTCCAGGCTCATCTCGGCAAGGTCCTTGCCGCTGTCCACGCCGTATTTCACCGCGTGGCCGACGATCTCGTGGCAGTCGCGGAAGGGCAGGCCCTTGCGCACCAGGTAGTCGGCGAGGTCCGTGGCGGTGGAGAAGCCGCGGCGGGCCGCCTCGCGCATGATCTCGCGCTTGGGCTTGATGGCCGGGACCATGTCGGCGAAGGCGCGCAGGCTGTCGCGCAGGGTGTCGGCGGCGTCGAACAGCGGTTCCTTGTCTTCCTGGTTGTCCTTGTTGTACGCCAGCGGCTGGCCCTTCATCAGCGTCAGCAGGCCGGTGAGGTGGCCGAACACCCGGCCGGACTTGCCGCGTACCAGTTCCGGCACGTCCGGGTTCTTCTTCTGCGGCATGATCGAGGAGCCGGTGCAGAAGCGGTCGGGCAGGTCGATGAACTGGAACTGCGCGCTGGTCCAGAGCACCAGCTCCTCGGAGAAGCGCGACAGGTGCATCATCGCCAGGGAGGCGGCGGCGCAGAATTCGATGGCGAAGTCACGGTCGGACACGCCGTCCAGCGAGTTGCCGGAGATCGCTTCGAATCCCAGCAGTTCGCAGGTGATTTCCCGCTGGATCGGGTAGGTGGTGCCGGCCAGCGCGGCGCTGCCCAGGGGCATGCGGTTGACGCGCTTGCGGCAATCCACCAGGCGCTCGTAGTCGCGGCTGAGCATCTCGAACCAGGCCAGCAGGTGGTGGCCGAAGGTCACCGGCTGGGCGGTCTGCAGGTGGGTGAAGCCGGGCATGATGGTGTCCGCCTCGGCTTCGGCCAGGCCCAGCAGGCCCTGCTGCAGGCGGGTGATCTCGGCGAGGATGGTGTCGATCTCGTCGCGCAGCCACAGGCGGATGTCGGTGGCCACCTGGTCGTTGCGGCTGCGGCCGGTGTGCAGCTTCTTGCCGGTGACGCCGATGCGGTCGGTCAGGCGCGCCTCGATGTTCATGTGCACGTCTTCCAGGTCGACGCGCCAGTCGAAGCTGCCGGCCTCGATCTCGGCCTGGATCTGCTTCAGGCCGTCGATGATGGCGTCGCGCTCGGCGTCGGTCAGCACGCCGGCCCGGGCCAGCATGCTGGCGTGGGCGATGGAGCCCATGATGTCGTGGTGGTAGAGGCGCTTGTCGAAGTCGACGGAGGCGGTGAAGCGGGCGACGAAGGCGTCGACGGGTTCGCTGAAGCGGCCGCCCCAGGACTGGTTGGTCTTCTCTACGCTCATGGATCTCTCTCGCGGAAACAGGCAGGCGCGTGCAGCGCCTGCAGGAAGGGCAAAGTCCGACGATAATAGCAGGCTGAAGGTCAAAAACGGCGTGCGCTTCGACGGGTGTGGCGGGGGGAACCAGGGTGGCCGCCCCGGCCGGGCGCGGCGCAGTCGACATTTCGGTGCTCGAATTCGCCCGGCGGGCTGCGATCCGCTTGCCGAGGCGCGGAGGCTTGCGGAAACTTCGGCGATGCCAAACCAAGCCAAGACCGGCGCCCAGCCGGCAACCCACGACGATTTCTTCATCCCCGAACTGTGCCAGAGCGAGGCGCTGTTCAGCCTGGTCCTGCTGGCCGAGCTGCTGGTGCTGGTACTGGTGCTGGCCGAGCCGATGACGCCCAGCTTCAACTGGGTGCGCCTGGCCCTAGCCTCGCTCTTCGTGCAGTGGATAGTGCTGCTCTCGGCGGGCCTGCTGTGCCGCCTGCGGCCGCTGCTGGCGCGCTGGCCGGCATGGGGCTCGGGGCTGGCCAGCTGCCTGCTGGTGGTGCTGCTCACCCTCGGCTGCACCGCGGTGGCCGACTACTACGCGCTCGGCGGGCCGCTGTCGATCAAGGGCGAGGTCAACCTGTACCTGCGCCATGCCTTGATCGCCCTCATCATGTCGGCCTTGTTGCTACGCTACTTTTACTTGCAGAGCCAATGGCGCAGGCAGGAACAGGCCGAGCTGCGCGCACGCATCGAGTCGTTGCAGGCGCGCATCCGCCCGCACTTCCTGTTCAACAGCCTGAACAGCATCGCCAGCCTGATCGAGCTGGACCCGGGCAAGGCCGAGCAGGCGGTGCTGAACCTGTCGGACCTGTTCCGCGCCAGCCTGGCCAAGCCGGGGACTTTAATTTCCTGGGGGAGGAACTGGAGTTGGCCAGGCGCTATCTTTCCATAGAGCAGTATCGCCTGGGCGACCGGCTGCAACTGGACTGGCAGGTGAGCGGCGTGCCCGATGGCGTGCCCATCCCGCAGTTGACCCTGCAGCCACTGTTGGAGAATTCATTGATCTACGGTATCCAGCCGCGCATCGAAGGCGGCCTGGTGAAAGTTGAGGCGGACTATCGTGACGGTGTGTTCCAGTTGTGCGTGAGCAACCCCTACGACGAGTCGACGCAGACGCTGCCCACGAAGGGGACCAAGCAGGCGCTGCAGAATATCGCGGCGAGAATTGCGGCACTTTTCGGGCCAAAAGCGAGTCTCAGCGTCGAACGCCGTGACGGACGGCACTACACCTGTCTACGCTATCCATGTGCGCGTCTCATGCAGGAAGCCTGAGCTTATGAATGTCCTGATCGTCGATGACGAACCCCTGGCGCGCGAGCGCCTGGCCCGGCTGGTGGGGCAACTGGACGGCTACCGCGTCCTCGAACCCTCCGCCAGCAACGGCGAAGAAGCGCTGGCGCTGATCGACAGCCTGAAGCCGGATATCGTCCTGCTGGATATCCGCATGCCCGGCCTGGACGGGCTCCAGGTCGCCGCCAAGCTGTGCGAGCGCGAAGCCCCCCCGGCGGTGATCTTCTGCACCGCCCACGATGAATTCGCCCTGGAGGCCTTCCAGGTCAGCGCGGTCGGCTACCTGGTCAAGCCGGTGCGCGCAGAGGACCTGGCCGAGGCCCTGAAGAAGGCCTCCAGGCCCAACCGCATCCAGCTGGCGGCGCTGACCAGGCCGCCGGCCGCCGGCGGCCCCGGCCCGCGCAGCCACATCAGCGCGCGGACGCGCAAGGGCATCGAGCTGATCCCCCTGGAGGACGTGATCTTCTTCATCGCCGACCACAAGTACGTGACCCTGCGCCACGCCGGCGGCGAAGTGCTGCTGGACGAGCCGCTGAAGGCCCTGGAAGACGAGTTCGGCGAGCGTTTCGTGCGCATCCACCGCAACGCCCTGGTCTCGCGCGAGCGCATCGAGCGCCTGCAGCGCACCCCGCTGGGGCATTTTCAGCTTTACCTCAAGGGCCTGGACGGCGACGCCCTGACCGTGAGCCGGCGGCATGTCGCCGGGGTGCGGCGGTTGATGCATAACTTGTGAAGCTGCAAGCTGCAAGCTGCAGGCGGGAGGCGTAGGCGCAGCTGGCTTGCAGGCCGCGCCGAGTTGCTCTTCGTAGGAGCGAGCTTGCTCGCGAACCGCATGGCACCGTTTGTTCGCGAGCAAGCTCGCGCCTACAGCGGTGATGTAGGCGCGGGCTTGCCAGTGAACCCTGATCCCGGGGATGGCCCGAGCGGGGTGGGCTGAAAGCCTGTCTTGGCGTCGCAGGGGGAAAGCCTGGGCGCTGAAGCCTGTTATCATCCCCCGCAGTCCCTTGTCCCGGAATTGCCCATGTCGTCCCGCGAAATCCGAATCGCCACCCGTCAGAGCGCATTGGCCCTGTGGCAGGCCGAGTACGTCAAGAGCCGCCTTGAGCAGGCCCACCCCGGCCTGCGCGTGAGTCTGCTGCCGATGACCAGCCGCGGCGACAAGCTGCTCGATGCCCCGCTGGCGAAGATCGGCGGCAAGGGCCTGTTCGTGAAGGAACTGGAGACCGCCCTGCTGGAGGGCGCGGCCGACATCGCCGTGCACTCCATGAAGGACGTGCCCATGGACTTCCCCGAGGGCCTGGGCCTGTACTGCATCTGCGAGCGCGAGGACCCGCGCGACGCCTTCGTCTCCAACACCTACGCCAGCCTCGCCGAGCTGCCCGCCGGCAGCGTGGTCGGCACCTCCAGCCTGCGCCGCCAGGCGCAGCTGCTGGCCAGCCGCCCGGACCTGCAGATCCGCTTCCTGCGCGGCAACGTCAACACCCGCCTGGCCAAGCTCGACGCCGGTGAGTACGACGCCATCATCCTCGCCGCCGCCGGCCTGATCCGCCTCGGCTTCGAGGCGCGCATCCGCTCCGCCATCGGCGTGGAGGACAGCCTGCCGGCCGGTGGCCAGGGTGCCGTGGGCATCGAATGCCGCAGCGCCGATACCGAGATCCACGCGCTGCTGGCGCCGCTGCATCACGCCGACACCGCGCTGCGGGTGACCGCCGAGCGCGCGTTGAACAAGCGCCTCAACGGCGGCTGCCAGGTGCCCATCGCCTGCTACGCCGTGCGCGAGGGCGAGCAGCTGTGGCTGCGCGGCCTGGTCGGCCAGCCCGACGGCGCGCAGCTGCTGCGCGCCGAGGCCCGCGCGCCGCTGGCCGAGGCCGAGGCGCTGGGCGTGAAAGTCGCCGAAGACCTGCTGGGGCAAGGCGCGGCCGACATCCTCGCCGCCGTGTATGGCGAGGCCGGCCCGCAGTGAGCCACTGGCGCCTGCTGCTGACGCGGCCGCAGGAAGAGTGCGAGGCCCTGGCCGCCAGCCTGGCCGAACACGGCGTGGCCAGCGCCAGCCTGCCGTTGCTGGCCATCGAGCCCCTGGAAGAAACCCCCGAGCAGCGCAGCCTGCTGCTCGACCTGGACCGCTACTGCGCCGTGGTGGTGGTCAGCAAGCCCGCCGCGCGCCTGGGCGTAGAGCGCATCGACCGCTTCTGGCCGCAGCCGCCGGCGCGCCAGGGCTGGTTCGCGGTCGGCGCGGCCACCGCGGCTATCCTCGATGACTACGGTCTGCGCGTGCACTACCCGGAGCACGGCGACAACAGCGAGGCGCTGCTGGCGCTGCCGGCCCTGGCGCAGGCCCTGGAGGTGCCGGGGCCGCGGGTGCTGATCCTGCGTGGCGAAGGTGGCCGAGAATTCCTCGCCGAGCGCCTGCGCGGCCAAGGTGTGGCCGTGGATTATCTGGAACTCTACCGCCGCGTCCTGCCGGCCTACCCGGCGGGCGAACTGGCGCGGCGGGTGTGCGAGGAGGCGCTGAACGGCTTGGTGGTGAGCAGTGGCCAGGGCCTGGAGCACCTGCTGCGAGTGGCCGGGGAGGACTGGCCGCAACTGGCCGGGCTACCCTTGTTCGTGCCCAGCCCGCGGGTCGCCGAACTGGCCCGCGACGCCGGTGCGCGACGCGTGATCGATTGCCGCGGGGCGAATGCCGCGGCCCTGCTGGAGGCGCTCAGGGGCGCCGACGAAGAATAATTTCCGAGCGAAGGATGGACCTGTGAGCGAAGCCGTCACTCCCCAAGACACCCCGCAAAGCACTCCCGTCGAGCCGACCCCGCCCGTCCCGGCCAGGTCCGGCAATGGCCTGGCCCTGCTCGCCCTGCTGGTCGGCGTCGCCGGCCTCGGCGTCGGTGGCTGGGGGCTGTGGCAGACGCAGCAGCTGCAGGCCCGCGACCAGGCCCGCGCGCAGCAGCTGGAGGAAGCTCGCAGCCAGGCCCAGAACCTGCTGAACCACAACGGCGCGCTGGACAAGCGCCTGGACGCGCTGCCCAGCGCGGACGAGCTGGAAGCCCGCCGGCGCCTGGTGGTCGAGCTGCAGGGCGACCAGCAGCAACTGGCCCAGCAGTTCAAGCAGGTCCTCGGGCAGAGCCGCCAGCAGTGGCGCCTGGCCGAGGCCGAGCACCTGATGCGCCTCGCCTCGCTGCGCCTCTCCGCGCTGCAGGACATCGACAGCGCCACCCAACTGGTGCAGGGCGCCGACGACATCCTCCGCGCGCAGAATGACCCGGGCGCCTTCGCCGCCCGCGCGCAACTGGCCAAGAGCCTCGAAGCCCTGCGCAGCCTGCCGCAGCCGGACCGCACCGGGCTGTTCCTGCAGCTCGGCGCGCTGCGCGAGCAGGCCGCCCAGCTGCAGCCGCTGGAGCCGAGCTTCAAGGAAGGCCCGGGCAAGGCCTCGACCACCGCCTGGGGCGACGGCAGCAGCACCCTGGACCAGTGGTGGGAGCGCATCTCGCGCTACGTGCGCATCGACTTCAACGCCGGCCAGGACGTGCGCCCGCTGCTTTCCGGGCAACAGCTGACGCGCGTGCGCCTGGCCCTCAGCCTGGCCCTGGAGCAGGCGCAGTGGGCCGCGCTCAACGGGCGCCAGGAAGTCTACGAGCAGGCCCTGAAGCAGGCGCGGCAGATCCTCGGCGACTTCTTCAACGCCGACCTCGCCGACAGCCGCGCCCTGGGCCTGCGCATCGACGAGCTGGCGCAGCAGCCGGTGGCCGTCCAGGCGCCGGACCTGAACCCGGCGCTGAGCGCCCTGCAGGCCTACGTGGTGCGCCGCGACCAGGCCGCCGCCGACCAGCAGCAGGCGCCCGCCGCGCCCCAGGCGGAGGGCAGCCAATGAGCCGCGTCTACCTGCTGGTCCTGGCCCTGGTGGTGGCCGCCACCCTGGTCGGCCTGGCCATCGCCGAGCAGTCGGGCTACGTGCTGATCGCCTACAAGAGCTTCCGCTACGAATCCAGCCTGTGGACCTTCCTCGCCCTGCTGGCGCTGGTGTGGCTGCTGTACCTGGCGGTACGCCTGGTGCTGCGCCTGCTCGGCGTGTCCGGGCGGGTGGTCAACCCCTGGTCGCGCTTCAACCGCCGGCGCCGCGCCGAGATGGCCGAGGAACACGGCCAGCGCGACCTCGCCGAAGGCCACTGGGCCCCGGCCCTGCGCCACCTGCGGCGCGCCGCCGAACTGAACGAGCGCAGCCTGCCCAGTTACCTGGGCGCGGCCCGCGCGGCCAACGAACTGGGGCGCTTCGAGGAGTGCGACCAGGTACTCGACCGCGCCCTCGAACGCCAGCCCGGCACGGCCCTGGCCGTGGGCCTGACGCGCGCGCAACTGCTGATCAACCGCGGTGCCTTCGAGCCGGCCCGCGCGGTGCTGGTGAAGCTGCACGAGGAACACCCGCGCCACCCCACGGTGCTGCGCCTGCTCCAGCAGCTCTACGTCAGCCTGCAGGACTGGCGCCCGCTGCTGGCCCTGCTGCCGGAGCTGCGCAAGGAACGCGTGCTGGAGAACGCCCAGCTCAGCGACCTGGAACGCCGCGCCTGGATCGCCGCCCTGGAAGCCGCCGGCGAGCAGGGCCTGGGGCAGGGCGAGACGGCCCTGCAGCCGCTCACCCAGACCTGGCAGAACCTGCCGGCCAACCTGCGCGCCCAGCCGCTGCTGGTCGCCGCCTACGCCCAGCAGCTGCTGCGCCTGGGCGCGCCCGAGGAGGCGGAGAAGGTCCTGCGCCAGGCCCTCAAGGAAGGCTACGACGAGCGCCTGATGCTGCTCTACGGCAAGGCCCGCGGCAGCGACCCGGCGCGCCAGCTGCAGAACGCCGAGGCCTGGCTGAAGAAATACCCCGACGACCCCGTCCTGCTCTTGTCCCTGGGCCGCCTGTGCCTGGCCGACAAGCTCTGGGGCAAGGCCCGCGACTACCTGGAGGCCAGCCTGGCCCGCCAGCACAGCGCCGAGACCTGCGCCGAGCTGGCGCGCCTGCTGGCGCACCTGGGGGAGACCGAGCGCAGCAACAGGCTGTTCCAGGAAGGCCTGGGCCTGTTCGGCGCGCCTGTGGGCAGTGCCGTCCAGTTGCCTGCGAAGGTGTAGGAAGGTTCGGATGAAACGCGGCGCCCTGGGGCGCCGCTTTCGTTTGTAGCTGACAGCGACCGCCTACTTGCCGACGTAGCGGATGCGGTAGATCGCCCCGGCCATGTCGTCGCTCACCAGCAGCGAACCGTCCCTGGCCACCAGCACGTCGGCGGGCCGCCCGAGCACTTCCTCGCCGGCCTGCAGCCAGCCCTCGGCGAACAGGCTCTGGCGCTTGAGCGAGCCGTCGGCGTTCAGCTCCACCCGCACCACCCGGTAGCCGACCTTGCGGCTGCGGTTCCACGAGCCGTGCTCGGCGATGAAGACGTTGCCGCGGTATTCGGCGGGGAACTGCTCGCCGCTGTAGAAGCGCATGCCCAGGGCCGCCACGTGGGCGCCGAGGCCGGCCACCGGCGCCACGAAGGCCGAGCAGGGGCGCTGGGCGAATTCCGCGTCGGCGATGCGCCCGGCGTGGCAGTCCGGATAGCCGAAGTCGTCGCCGGCCCTGGTCACGCGGTTCAGTTCGTCGTCGGGCTGGTCGTCGCCGAGCAGGTCGCGGCCGTTGTCGGTGAACCACAGCCGGCCCTGGGCATCCCAGTCGAAGCCCACGGTGTTGCGCACGCCGTAGGCCACCACCTCGCGCTGGCTGCCGTCCACCGCCATGCGTTGCAGGTTGGCGTAGCGCTCGCGGTCCGGGCGGCAGATGTTGCAGGGCGCGCCCACCGGCACGTAGAGCTTGCCGTCGGGGCCGAAGGCGATGAATTTCCAGCCGTGGTGGGTTTCCGTGGGGAACTCGGGGGGCAGCGCCTCGGGTTCCGGCGGTGCGTCCAGGTGCGTCTCGATGTCGCGCAGCACGTAGAGGCGGCTGACAGCCGATACGTACAGGTCGCCCCGGTGGAAGGCCACGCCGCTGGGCATCTTCAGGCCGCTGGCGATCACTTGCGGACGCCGCTCGCCGGGGCGCAGGGCGTACACCTTTCCAGCCTCGCGGCTGCCGATGAAGAGCGTGCCCCCGTCGCCCAGGGCCATGGCGCGGGCGTTGGGGACCTGGTCGCTGAGCACCTCGATGCGGAACCCCTCGGGTACCTTGAGCCGCTCCACCACCGAGGCGGCGAATGCGCCGGGGAGGGGGACGAGCAGCAGCGCGGCGAGTAGGATCAACTGTCGACGCATGGTAGGAATTCCCTGATGGCTGTCCGGCCCAGTCTAGCCCGCCGCCTTGAAAGGCCTGCGGAATTTCCTCTACCGTAGCGGCCTTTCCGAAAATGCCGTGCCACTGGAGCCGCCATGAACCTGGCCAGCCCGCGTTCCCTGTTCTTCCTCGCCTTCCTCGCTTGCGCCGCCATGCTCGGCGCCGGCTTCTACCTGCAGTACATGGTCGGCCTGGAGCCCTGCCCGCTGTGCATCATGCAGCGCATCTTCTTCGCCGGCGCCGGGCTGTTCTCGCTGATCGCCGCCCTGCACGGCCGCGGCCGGCGCACCTACGCGGTGCTGGTGCTGCTCTGCTCGCTGGCCGGCGCCGGTACCGCGGGCCGGCAGATCTGGCTGCAGACCCTGCCGCCGGACCAGCTGCCGTCGTGCCTGCCGCCGCTGGACTACATGATGCAGACCATGCCCTACGCGGACATCCTCTGGACCATGTTCCACGGCTCGGCCGACTGCGCCGAAGTGACCTGGACGCTGCTGAGCCTGAGCATTCCGGAGTGGAGCCTGCTGGCCTTCGTCGGCTTCGCCCTGTTCGCCGTCTACCAGTTCCTGCGTCGCGGCTGATTGCCGCGGGGCGCCATAACCCACCGCGGCGCGAAGCCAGCGCCGCCGCGGCCTGCCGATTAAACGCTCGTATGAATTTTCCCGCGAAAGGTGTCTTGAAGCCGACATCCCACGGGCATACTCTGGTCTTCCGCACCGCCGGAATCCCGCCATCAGAGCGGTAGAAGGCCGGCGAGTGCACGCATTCGACAGAGAATTGTCCCGGGGTGGAACCCGCCGGGACAGGCCGAGGGAAGCGAGGACAAGATGCTCGAGAGCTGCCGCAATGCCCAGGAACGTTGGGGAGGCGTCCACCAGCTGATCGACCGCTGGTTGCGTGACCGCCAGGAACTCATCCAGGCCTTCGATTCGCTATCCGGCACCCAGGCGCCCGCGGTCAATGGCGAGGGGCTGGAGAACTTCTGCCAGCGTCTGGTCGACTACGTCTCCGCCGGCCACTTCGAGGTCTACGAACAACTGATGGACGAGGCCAAGGCCTTCGGCGATGCGCGCGGCCTGGAACTGGCCAAGCAGATCTACCCGCGCCTGGAAACCATCACCGCGTCCGCGCTGAACTTCAACGACCGTTGCGACAACGGCGACTGCCGCGAAGGCACCTGCCTGACCAGCGAGCTGAAAGCCCTGCGCCAGGAATTGCACGAGCGCTTCGAGCTTGAGGATTGCCTGATCGAGGTGCTGCACAACGCCCACGAGCAGCGCACGGTCGGCGCCTGATTCCCAGCGGCGAGCAAAGGGGCGCGGTCCTTGCGGACGCGCCTTTTTTCATGCCTGGAAAAACCCGCTGGGGCGGCTGAAAGCCCCGAGCCATGCGGCTTCTGGCTCTTCTGGAGTTCGCCTCCGGGGGCTTCGTTGCGGCGGCATGCGGCGGCGTTGACGAGGGCGTCGATGGGGGAGGCGCGCCCGAGGCGGGTTGCCCAGCCTGTGGAAAAACGGCTGCAGATTGTGCCTGGCGCGGGTTTCAGCTTTATGGGGGCGTTGGCGAGAGGGGCTGTGCGGGTCTAGTATGGGCGCAACCACGTACGCCAGGAGGCACGTCATGTCGGCCAACAAGAAACCTGTCACTACTCCCTTGCATCTGCTGCAGCAACTTTCCCACAGTCTGATCGAGCATCTGGAGACCGCCTGCAAGCAGGCCCTGGTGGACTCCGAGAAACTGCACGCCAAGCTGGAAAAACAACGCGCCAAGGCGCAGGACAAACTGCACAAGGCACGCACCAAGCTGCAGGAAGCGGGCAAGTCCGGGAAGGCCAAGGCACAAGCCAAGGCCAAGGCCGGCATCGCGGAGCTGGAAGAGGTGCTGGAAACCCTGAAGGGCCGCCAGGCGGAAACCCGTACCTACATCGCCAGCCTCAAGCGCGACGTCCAGGAAAGCCTGAAGCTGGCCCAGGGCGTGAGCAAGGTGAAGGAAGCGGTCGGCAAGTCCCTGGCCGCCCGCAAGCCGGTTGCCGCCGCCAAGCCCGTCGCCGCCAAGCCGGTGGCCAAGGCTGCCGCTGCGAAGCCCGCTGCCAAACCGGCTGCCAAGGCCGTTGCCGCCAAGCCGGCTGCCAAAGCTGCTGCTGCGAAGCCCGCCGCCAAGCCGGCTGCTAAAGCTGCCGCTGCCAAGCCCGCCGCTAAACCGGCTGCCAAAACTGCCGCTGCCAAGCCTGCTGCTAAACCGGCTGCCAAAGCTGCTGCTGCCAAGCCTGCCGCTAAACCGGCTGCCAAGGCTGCTGCTGCCAAGCCTGCCGCTAAACCGGCTGCCAAGGCTGCTGCTGCCAAGCCTGCCGCTAAACCGGCTGCCAAGGCTGCTGCTGCCAAGCCTGCCGCTAAACCGGTTGCCAAGGCTGCCGCTGCCAAGCCTGCCGCCAAGCCGGCTGCCAAAACTGCTGCCGCCAAGCCCGCCGCGAAACCGGCTGCTAAAGCTGCCGCCGCGAAGCCGGCTGCCAAGCCCGCTGCTGCCAAACCGGCCGCCAAGCCCGCCGCTGCCAAGCCTGCCGCCAAACCGGCTGCCAAGCCCGTAGCTGCGAAGCCCGCCGCCAAACCGGCTGCCAAGCCCGCTGCTGCGAAGCCTGCCGCCAAACCGGCCGCCAAGCCCGCTGCTGCGAAGCCTGCCGCCAAACCAGCCGCCAAGCCCGCTGTTGCCAAACCCGCCGCAGCCAAGCCTGCAGCGCCCGCTGCTGCCCCGGCTGCTGCTCCCGCTGCCCCGGCCGCGTCGACCGCTCCGGTCGCCAGCGCAGCACCGGCTCCGGTAGCGCCGAGCGCTCCGGCCGCCACTCCGAGCAGCGCTTCCTAAGGCGCCGCTCGCGAAGCCGCCGCGGTGCGCAGCTGTTGCAGCGCACCGCGGCGTGCCTTCCCCGCTTCGCCGGCGCAGCCCTGCAGCCAGGCGTCCAGTTCGTCCCTGTCTTCTTCGGCCCAGTCCCGTCCCGCTTCCGCCAGCCGCTCCAGTTGCAGGCGTTCGGCGCGCAGCTCCAGTGTTTTCAGGGTTTCCCGCAACGCTTCCAGATGGGCGTCGTCCCTTGCTCCGGCCTTCCATTGCTGGCGCAACGTACGCAGGGGCCTGACCACCTCGTTCTGCCAGCCGGCGGAGGCTCTCGCCAGGGCGTCCAGGCGTTGTTCGCCACAGGCCACGCCACGGGCGCCGAACCAGGTCCCGGCCAGCAGCAGGCAGACGTCGGCGCCGGCCTCCTGCAATGCCAGGCAGGCCGCCTCGCAGCCCGGTTGCGCGTAGAGGTCCAGGGCGAACGACCAGATATCTTCTGTCATAGGGCTCCCACAGCGGTTGCGCGGCGAAGCTGATAAACTCCGCCGCCATGATTCGACTACAAAATCTTACGCTACAGCGTGGCCCCCAGCGCTTGCTGGAAGGTGCCGAACTGACCTTGCATGCCGGCCAGAAAGTCGGCCTGATCGGTGCCAACGGCGCCGGCAAGTCGAGCCTGTTCGCGCTGCTGCGCGGCCAGCTCGGGCAGGACGCCGGCGACTACCGGATTCCCGCCGACTGGCGCATCGCGCACATGCGCCAGGAAGTGGACACCCTGGAACGCCAGGCGGTGGACTACGTCCTCGACGGCGACGTGCGCCTGCGCGAAATCCAGACGCAGCTGGCCAGCGCCGAAGCTGCCCATGACGGCGCCGCCGTGGCCCGCCTGCACACCGAGCTGGACAACGCCGACGGCTATACCGCCGACGCGCGGGCGCGCAAGCTGCTGGCCGGCCTGGGCTTCTCCGCCGAGCAGATGGAGCGCCGCGTCGGCGACTTCTCCGGTGGCTGGCGGATGCGCCTGAACCTGGCCCAGGCGCTGATGTGCCCGTCCGAACTGCTGCTGCTCGACGAACCCACCAACCACCTCGACCTCGACGCCATCCTCTGGCTCGAGGAGTGGCTCAAGGGCTACCCGGGCACGCTCATCCTCATCTCCCACGACCGCGACTTCCTCGATGCCGTGGTCGACCACGTGGCGCACCTGGAGCAGCGCAAGCTCACCCTCTACCGCGGCGGCTACTCGGCCTTCGAGCGCACCCGCGCCGAACGCCTGGCGCAGCAGCAGCAGGCCTACGAGAAGCAGCAGGCGCAACGCGCCCACATGGAAAAGTACATCGCCCGCTTCCGCGCCCAGGCCACCAAGGCGCGCCAGGCCCAGAGCCGCATCAAGGCCCTGGAGCGCCTGGAGGAGCTGGCCCCGGCCCACATCGACTCGCCCTTCGACTTCGTCTTCCGCGAGTCGGACAGGATCTCCAGCCCCTTGCTCGACCTCGCCGAGGCGCGCCTGGGCTATGGCGACAAGACGGTGCTGGAGAAGGTCAAGCTGCAACTGGTGCCCGGCGCGCGCATCGGCCTGCTGGGCCCCAACGGCGCCGGCAAGTCGACCCTGATCAAGACCCTTTCCGGCGACCTGCCGCTGCTGGCCGGGCACCTGGCGCGCGGCGAGAACCTCGCCATCGGCTACTTCGCCCAGCACCAGCTCGACTCGCTGGACGCCAAGGCCAGCCCGCTGCTGCACCTGCAGCGCATCGCCCCGGGCGAGCGCGAGCAGACCCTGCGCGACTTCCTCGGCGGCTTCGACTTCCGCGGCGCGCGCTGCGACGAGCCGGTGCTGAACTTCTCCGGTGGCGAGAAGGCGCGCCTGGCGCTGGCCCTGATCGCCTGGCAGAAACCCAACCTGCTGCTGCTCGACGAGCCGACCAACCACCTCGACCTGGAGATGCGCCTGGCCCTGACCATGGCCCTGCAGGAGTTCTCCGGGGCGGTGGTGGTGGTGTCCCACGATCGCCACCTGCTCAAGAGCACCACCGACCAGTTCCTGTTGGTGGCCGACGGCCGCGTGCAGGACTTCGACGGCGACCTCGACGACTACGCCCGCTGGCTGGTGGACTTCCGCGCGCGCCAGGCGCCGGCCGTCAATGCCGGCGCGGCGTCCGCCGAGAAGACCGACAAGCGCGCCCAGCGCCAGGCCGCCGCCGCGCTGCGCCAGCAGCTGGCGCCGCACAAGCGCGAGGCGGACAAGCTGGAGAAGGAGCTTGGCGGCCTGCACGAGAAGCTCGCCGCGCTCGAGGAGAAACTCGGCGACAGCGCCCTCTACGAAGCCGCGCGCAAGGACGAGTTGCGTGACCTGCTGGCCCGGCAGGCGACGCTCAAGACGCGCGAGGCCGAGGTCGAGGAAGCCTGGCTGGTGGCCCTGGAAACCCTGGAGAACCTCCAGGCCCAGCTCGAAGGGGCCGAGTGATGGAGGACCTGCCGCTGCTCATCGCCTGGAGCGATCCGTTGCTGCGCGGCCTGCAGATCATCCTCATCCTGCTCCTGGCCTGGGTGCTGCAGCGCCTGGTGGCGCGCGGCCTCAACCGCCTGGCCCAGCGCTACCCGCTGCCCCACGAACTGCTGCTGCCGCTGCGCGGCGGCCTGCGCTGGCTGATCATGGGCTCGGCGCTGATGATGGTCCTGGAGCGCCTGGGGGTTTCCGCCCAGGTGCTGTGGACCGCGCTGACCGGCTTCGTCGCGGTCGCCGCGGTGGCCTTCTTCGCCATCTGGAGCGTGCTCTCCAACCTGTTCTGCGCGGTGCTGATCTTCACCGTCGGCCCGTTCCGCCTGGGTGACCTGGTGGAGGTCATCGAGTCGGCCGACAAGGTCGGCGTGAAGGGCCGCGTCACCGCCATCAACCTGCTCTACACCACCCTCGAGGAAACCTTCGAGGACGGCACCAGCGCGCTGCTGCAGGTGCCCAACAGCCTGTTCTTCCAGAAGGCCATCCGGCGCTGGAAAGGGCCCGGGCTGAGTAGCGGAAGATAACGACAACCCCTGTTCCCACACGGATACCCACGCACTATGGAATGGCTCGCTAGCCCCGAAATCTGGGTTGCCTTTCTGACACTGACCGCCCTGGAGATCGTCCTGGGCATCGACAACATCATCTTCATCTCCATCCTGGTCAGCCGCCTGCCGGCGGCGCAGCAGCCCAAGGCACGGTTCTTCGGCCTGGCCCTGGCGATGGGCACGCGGATCCTCCTGCTGCTGTCGATCACCTGGGTGATGCGCCTGACCGCCGACCTCTTCGAGGTGTTCGGCCAGGGCGTTTCCGGGCGCGACCTGATCCTGTTCTTCGGCGGCCTGTTCCTGCTGTTCAAGAGCACCATGGAGATCTACCACAGCCTGGAAGGCGCCGAGGAAGGCGGGCAGGGCAGCGCCAAGAGCCGTGGCTTCATGGCGGTGATCATCCAGATCGCGATCATCGACATCATCTTCTCCCTGGACTCGGTGATCACCGCCGTGGGCCTGGTGCAGAACGTGCCGGTGATGATCGCCGCCATCGTCATCTCGGTCGGCGTGATGATGCTCGCCGCCGGCACCATCAGCGCCTTCATCGACCAGCACCCGTCTCTGAAGATGCTGGCGCTGTCCTTCCTCATCGTGGTCGGCACCGTGCTGGTGGCCGAGGCCTTCGAGGTCCACGTGCCCAAGGGCTACGTCTACTTCGCCATGGCCTTCTCGCTGGCGGTGGAAGCGCTCAACATCCGCCTGCGCGGCGCCCTGGCGCGCAAGCGCGGCGAAGAGCCGGTGAAGCTGCGCAAGGACCTGCCGAGCTGATTGGCATGCCCCGCGCCGGGCTTCCTCCATACCTGTAGGAGCGGGCCCTGCCCGCGATTCGCGCGCAGGGCGCGCTCCTGCAGGGGAACGCCGGAGTCACGCCGATGGGTATCGCTTCGCTCCACCCATCCTACGGGCTCGGAGTACCCGGAAAGAGATTCTCTGTGACCAAGCCCGAAGCGCGCCTGGGATCAAGGTCAAACGGCGGATAACCGCGAACGGTTATCCGCCCTACACGGCAACGCGCGACTCGGGCACACTGGCTACCCGTAACAAGATTTTTCGCCACGAGGTCCGCCATGCTCGCCAGTACCTGGTTCGCCTTCTTCATCGCCTGCTGGATCATCAGCCTGTCGCCCGGCGCCGGGGCCATCGCCTCGATGTCCTGCGGCCTGCAGTACGGCTTCTGGCGCGGCTACTGGAACGCCCTGGGCCTGCAGATCGGCCTGGCCCTGCAGATCGCCGTGGTCGCCGCCGGCGTCGGCGCGCTGCTGGCCACCTCGGCGCTGGCCTTCAGCGTCATCAAGTGGTTCGGCGTGGTCTACCTGGCCTATCTCGCCTGGCGCCAGTGGAGCACCGCGCCGCAGGTGATGCAGGCCGACGCCGAGCGCCCCATCGGCCGCCCGCTGAGCCTGGTGCTGCGCGGCTTCCTGGTCAACGCCAGCAACCCCAAGGCGGTGATCTTCATGCTCGCCGTGCTGCCGCAGTTCGTCGACCTGCACCGGCCGATGGCCATCCAGTACGTGATCATGGGCGCCACCATGATCTGCGTCGACCTGATCGTCATGGCCGGCTACACCGGGCTGGCCGCGCGGGTCCTGCGCGCGCTGCGCTCGCCACGCCAGCAGCGGCTGATGAACCGCACCTTCGCCAGCCTGTTCCTCGGCGCCGCCGCGCTGCTGGCCACCGTCCGCCGCGCCCCGGTCTGATGCCGACGGGCGCCGCCTAGGCGGGGCAATGGTGGCGGAGTAGTATTGGCGCCCTCCATTCTCATTCGCCTTCCGCCATGCGCCTTCCAAAGCTTCTCATCTGGCTGCTGCCGCTGCTTTGCGGCGCCAGCCTCACGGCCCTGGCCGACGCGCCGGTCGACCCTTCCCAGGCCCTGCACCTGCTGAGCTACCTGGCTGCCGACTACCCGCCGACGGTGAACGCCGGGCAGGTGGTCGACGCCACCGAATACCAGGAACAGCTGGAGTTCGCCGGCCAGTTGCAGGCGTTGTTGCTGGCCTTGCCGGCGCGCCCCGAGCGGGCTGACCTGGAACGCGAGGTGGCCGGCCTGCGCCGCGCCATCGAGCAGCGCCAGCCCGGCGCCCTGGTGGCGCAGCAGGCGCGGCACCTGGAAGCGCGCCTGGCGGATGTCTACCAGGTGGTGCAGACCCCGGCCATCACCCCCGACCCGGCCCGTGGCGCGCCGATCTTCGCCCAGCAGTGTTCCATCTGCCACGGCGATACCGGCAAGGGCGACGGCCCGGCGGGCATCGGCCTGCAGCCGCCGCCGGCCGACCTCACGGCCCGCGTGCGCCTGGACCAGCTGAGCCTCTACGACCTGCGCACGGTGATCGGCCTGGGCGTCGCCGGCACCGACATGCCGGCCTTCGCCGACCAGCTGGACGAGCGCCAGCGCTGGGACCTGGCGGCCTACGTCGCCGGCCTGAGCGCCACCGCCGCCCAGCCCGACGGCACCCACGCCTACCCGCTGGCCAGCCTGGCCACCCAGACCCCGGCCGAAGTGGCCGCCCGCGATGGCGACGCCGCCGCGCAGAGCTTCCGGGCCCTGCGTGCGCACCCGCCGCTGGAGCACCGCGGCCCTGCGCAGCTGATCGACTACACCGCCGCCACCCTGGACAAGAGCTTCGCCATCTACCGCCAGGGCGACCACGACCAGGCCTACGACCTGTCCGTGGCGGCCTACCTGGAAGGCTTCGAGCTGGTGGAAAGCTCGCTGGACAACGTCGACGCCACCCTGCGCAAGGCCACCGAGAAAGAGCTCATGGCCTACCGCCAGACGCTCCGCGACGGCCTGCCGGAAGCCCAGGTGGCGCAGCAGCTGGAGCGCGCCAAGGGCAAGCTGGGCGAAGCCGCCAAGGCATTGAGCGGCGACTCCCTGAGCAGCACCATCAGCTTCGTCTCGGCCCTGCTGATCCTGTTGCGCGAGGGCGTCGAGGCGATCCTGGTGCTCGCCGCCATCCTCGCCTTCCTGCGCAATACCGGGCAGGAAGCCGCCACCCGCGGCGTGCACGTCGGCTGGGGCCTGGCCTTCGTCGCCGGCTTCGCCACCTGGGCGCTGGCGGCCTACGTGATCGACATCGGCGGCGCCCAGCGCGAGCTGATGGAGGGCTTCACCTCGCTGTTCGCCTGCGTGATGGTGCTCTGGCTCGGCGTGTGGATGCACGACCGCCGCCACGCCGCGGCCTGGCAGGACTACATCCGCAGCAGCCTGGTGGGCGGCGGCGGGCGCTTCGGCTTCGCCGTGCTGGCGTTCTTCTCGGTGTACCGCGAGCTGTTCGAGGTCATCCTGTTCTACGAAACCCTCTGGCTGCAGGCCGGCCCGGCCGGGCACAGCGCAGTGATCGCCGGCGCCGGGTGCGCGGTGGTGCTGCTGATCGGCCTGGCCTGGGTGATCCTGCGCGGCTCGGCGAAGCTGCCGCTGAAGCTGTTCTTCACCGTTAACGCCGCGCTGCTCTGCGCGCTCTCGGTGGTGTTCGCCGGGCATGGCGTGGTGGCCCTGCAGGAAGCCGGGGTGATCGGCACCCGCCCGGTGCCCTTCTTCGACTTCGACTGGCTGGGCATCAAGGCCGACGCCTATTCGCTGTCGGCCCAGGCCCTGGCGCTGCTGGCGGTGGCCGTGCTCTACGGGCGCAGCCTGCTGGCGGAAAAACGCAAGGCCGCGGCGCTGCCCTGAGGCGGCGCGCGGCAAACCCCGACGGCCAGTGCGATACTGGCCGTCGTCATGTTCGGGAAACGAGTCCGATGCGTATCTGGATCGATGCCGACGCCTGCCCCGCGCGGCGAAGGAACTGGTGGCGAAGTTCGCCCTGAAGCGCAAGCTGGAAGTGGTGATGGTCGCCGGCCAGCCGGTGGCCAAGCCGCCGTTCGCCTGCGTCAGCCTGGTGGTGGTGCCCAGCGGCATGGACGCCGCCGACGACTACCTGGTGGAGCAGGCCGAGCCGGGCGACCTGGTGATCTGCAGCGACGTGCCGCTGGCCGACCGCCTGGTGAAGAAGGGCGTGGACGCCCTGGACCCGCGCGGCCGCGAGTTCGACGCGAAGAACATGGGCGAGCGCCTGGCCATGCGCAACCTGCTCACCGACCTGCGCGACCAGGGCCAGATGGGCGGCGGCCAGGCGCCCTATGGCGACAAGGACCGCCAGGCTTTCGCCAATGCGTTGGATCGGTTGCTGACGAAGTTGAACAAGGGATAGGGGCGGCAGGCTACAGGCTGTAGGCTGCAGGCGAAAAGCACGGAGCGCTCGGCCCTTCGCTCTTGCCTGTAGCCTGTAGCCTGCCGCCTGCAGCCGCCTCAGGCCAGTTCAAGCACCCGATCGACCAACTTGTTGATCCCGCTGGCGGCCTCGGCGATGTTCTGCGCCAGCATGTAGGCCGGGGTGGTCACCAGCTTGTGGCGGCTGTCCTCGACTATCTCATCCACCGGGCATTCGACGTGCTTGGCGCCCATGCGGGTCAGGGCGGCGGCGGTGTCGGCGTCGCAGCCGATGGTGCATTCGATGCCCGGGCCGTAGATGCGCTCGGCCATGGCCGGGGCGATGCAGATCAGACCCACCGGCTTGTGCGCGGCGGCGAAGGCCTTGGCCAGGGCCAGCACGTCCGACTCGACCTCGCACTGGTCGCCCTCGAAGGCGAAGTTGCTGAGGTTCTTCGCCGCGCCGAAACCGCCGGGAACGATGAGCGCGTCGAAGTCCTCGGCCTTCGCCTCGCGCACGTCCCTGATGGCGCCACGGGCGATGCGCGCGGACTCCACCAGCACGTTGCGGCTCTCGGGCATTTCCTCGCCGGTCAGGTGGTTGACCACGTGGTGCTGGGCGATGTCCGGGGCGAAGCACTGCACCTGCGCACCGCGCTGGGCCAGGCGCAGCAGGGTGATCACGCTTTCGTGGATCTCGGCGCCGTCGTAGACGCCGCAGCCGGAGAGGATGACGGCAACTTTCTTGTGCATGCAGGTACTCCTGGTTCGGGGTGGCCGGCGTGGCGACGTGCCTGTCGCCATATGCCGGCCGGGTTGTCACCGGCGGCCGTTGTACCCGGGCGCCAGAGGACTAGGATCGGTATCCATAAGCATAACGATTCGGTCGCGCCATGAACTACATCCTCTTCGCGGTGCCGTTCTTCTTTCTGCTGATCGCGCTGGAGCTGCTCGCCGACCGCTGGCGCGGCACCTCCACCTACCGCTTGGGCGACGCCCTGAACAGCCTCAGCGCCGGGGTGCTGTCCACCACCAGCGGCCTGCTGACCAAGGGCATCGGCCTGGTCACCTACGTGTTCGCCTGGCAGCACCTGGCGCTCTTCGAATTGTCGGCGCAAAGCGCCTGGGTCTGGGTGTTCGCCTTCGTCTTCTACGACTTCTGCTACTACTGGAACCACCGCCTGGGCCACGAGCGCAGCATCCTCTGGGCGGCCCACGCGGTGCACCACCAGAGCGAGGAGTACAACCTCAGCACGGCGCTGCGGCAGACCAGCACGGGCTTCCTGTTCGGCTGGATCTTCTATCTGCCGATGGCGGTGGCCGGGGTGCCGCCGCTGGTGTTCCTCACGGTGGCGGCGCTGAACCTGCTCTACCAGTTCTGGGTGCACACCCGGCACATTCCCAAGCTGGGCTGGTTCGAATGGGTCTTCATCAGCCCTTCGAACCACCGGGTGCACCATGCGCAGAACCCTGTCTACATGGACCGCAACTACGGTGGCGTGTTCATCCTCTGGGACCGCCTGTTCGGTACCTTCCAGGAAGAGCTGGACGAGGAGCCGGTGGTGTTCGGCGTGACCGTGCCGCTGGCCAGCTGGAACCCGCTGTGGGCCAACCTGCAGGTGTATGCCGCGCTGTGGAACGATGCGCGGCGGGCGGGCAGCTGGTGGGACAAGCTGCGCATCTGGTTCATGCGCACCGGCTGGCGCCCGGCCGACGTGGCGGCGCGCTACCCGCTGCAGAAGCCCGACCTGGCCACCTTCCGCAAGTTCGAGGTGCCGCTCTCCCGCGGCCGGCAGTGGTACGCGGCGCTGCAGTTCGCCGGCTACGTGGTCGGCGGCACCTTGTTGCTGGGGTTGGGGGAGGGCTGGCCGCTGCCGGCGCTGCTGCTGGGGTGGGCGTGGATGGCCTGCGGCCTGTTCGCCATCGGCGCCTGGCTGGAGAGCCGCGCCTGGGCGCCGAGGCTGGAAATGCTGCGCCTGCTGCTGAACCCGCCCTGGGTGGCGGTTACCGCCGCAGCGGCCGGCCTGGCGCTGCCGGGGTGGGCGTTGGCGTTGCTGGGCGCCCATGCCGGCCTCAGCCTGCTGGCGCTGTGGGGCCTGCGCCACGAGGGGCGGCAGGCGCAGCCGGCCTGATCAGCCGCCGTTGCGGCTGTTCCTGATGCGCCGGTGCAGCCACAGCAGCAGGCCCACGGCGAGCAGGCCGCCGAGGACCATGAGTTCGTACTTCTTGATGTTGCCCAGCACGCCTTCGAGCACGCTGCCGAAGTAGTACGCCGCCGAGCCGAGCACGCTGGCCCAGACGATGGCGCCGAGGCCGTTGAGCAGCAGGTAGCGGCCCGGCGGATAGCCGGACAGGCCGATGGCCACCGGCATCACCGTGCGCAGGCCGTAGACGAAGCGGAAGCTCAGCACCCACAGGTCCGGGCGCCGCCGCACGTGCTCCAGGGCGCGGTCGCCGAGCTTCTGCCAGCGCGGCTTGCGCGCCAGCAGCTTGCGCCCGTGGCGGCGGCCGAGGAAGTACCAGAGCTGGTCGCCGGCGTAGCTGCCGAGGAAGGCCACGGCGATCACGTATTCGAGCTGCATGTAGCCACGGAAGGCAAGGAAACCGGCCAGCACCAGAATCGTCTCGCCCTCGAAGAAGGTGCCGAGGAACAGGGCCAGATAGCCGAAATCCTGCAGGAATTGTTGGAGCATTATCGAGGCAACGCAGCGAAATGAACGCGCAGCCTAACCCGGTTGTCGTCCGGGGGAAGGCACCTGCTGGCGGCTTGCTGGCCTTTGCATGGCCCAGGCCGCCTACTTTGGTCGTATGCTGCGGCTTCGGGCCCCTGCGACCGGTTGCCGCGACCCCGGGTCACTGTTACCCCTTGTTACCAATCGGTCATAATCACGGACTATAACTGTCACACTGTGCCTGCTGCCCGGGCCCTGGAGTACGCCGTGAGCTTCATTTCCGCCGAACGCGCCTTCCCCTTCACCCGCCTGCGCCGTAACCGCCGCGACGAGTTTTCCCGTCGCCTGGTGCGCGAGAACGTGCTGAGCGTCGACGACCTCATCCTTCCGGTGTTCGTCCTCGACGGCAAGAACCAGCGCGAGGCCATCGCCTCGATGCCGGGCGTCGAGCGCCTGTCCATCGACCTGCTGCTGCAGGAGGCCGAGCAACTGGTGGAGCTGGGCATCCCGGCGCTGGCGCTGTTCCCGGTCACCCCGCTGGAGAAGAAGTCCCTCGATGGCGCCGAGGCCTACAACCCCGAGGGCATCGCCCAGCGCGCCACCCGTGCCCTGCGCGAGCGCTTCCCGGAACTGGGCATCATCACCGACGTGGCCCTGGACCCGTTCACCAGCCATGGCCAGGACGGCATCCTCGACGAGAACGGCTACGTGATGAACGACGAGTCGGTGGACGTGCTGGTCAGGCAGGCGCTGTCCCACGCCGAGGCCGGCGCCCAGGTGGTGGCCCCTCGGACATGATGGACGGCCGCGTCGGCGCCATCCGCGAGGCGCTGGAATCTACCGGGCACACCAACGTGCGCATCATGGCCTACTCGGCCAAGTACGCCAGCGCCTACTACGGCCCGTTCCGCGATGCGGTCGGCTCCGCCGCCAACCTCGGCAAGGGCAGCAAGGCCACCTACCAGATGGACCCGGGCAACAGCGACGAGGCGCTGCACGAGATCGCCGCCGACCTCGCCGAAGGCGCCGACATGATCATGGTCAAGCCGGGCATGCCCTATCTGGACATCGTCCGCCGGGCCAAGGACGAATTCCGCGCGCCGACCTTCGTCTACCAGGTCAGCGGCGAATACGCGATGCACATGGCGGCCATCGAGAATGGCTGGCTCAGCGAGGCGGTGATTCTCGAATCGCTGCTGGCCTTCAAGCGCGCCGGCGCTGATGGCATCCTGACCTACTTCGCCAAACGTGCGGCAGAACAACTGAAAAGGGGGCGCTGACGCCCCCGCGACGAGACTTGCGATGAATACCGAAGGCCAGAACGCAACCGATCTGATCGAAACCGAAGTGACCGTCACCGAAACCCTGGTGCTGCCCGAGGCGGCCGAAACCGTCGTGGAGGTGCCCGCCGCGCCGGCGGTGAACGTCGACGACAGTGCCCTCTACATTCATCGCGAGCTGTCGCAGCTGCAGTTCAACATCCGCGTGCTGGAGCAGGCGCTGGACGAGTCCTACCCGCTGCTCGAGCGCCTGAAGTTCCTGCTGATCTTCTCCAGCAACCTCGACGAGTTCTTCGAGATCCGCGTCGCCGGGCTGAAGAAGCAGATCACCTTCGCCCGCGAGCAGGCCGGCGCCGACGGCCTGCTGCCGCACCAGGCCCTGGCGCGGATCAGCGAGCAGGTGCACGAGCAGGTCGGCCGGCAGTACGCCATCCTCAACGACATCCTGCTGCCGGAGCTGGCCAAGCACGGCGTGCGCTTCATCCGCCGGCGCTACTGGACGCCGAAGATCAAGGCCTGGGTGCGGCGCTTCTTCCGCGACGAGATCGCCCCGATCATCACCCCCATCGGCCTCGACCCGACCCACCCGTTCCCGCTGCTGGTGAACAAGAGCCTGAACTTCGTGGTGGAGCTCGAGGGGATGGACGCCTTCGGCCGCGACTCCGGCCTTGCGATCATCCCGGCGCCGCGCTCGCTGCCGCGGATCATCCGCCTGCCCGAGGACGTGGCCGGGGAGGGCGACAACTACGTGTTCCTCTCCTCGATGATCCATGCCCACGCCGACGACCTGTTCTCCGGCATGAAGGTCAAGGGTTGCTACCAGTTCCGCCTGACGCGTAACGCCGACCTCTCGGTGGACGCCGAGGACGTCGAGGACCTGGCCCGCGCGCTGCGCGGCGAGCTGTTCTCGCGGCGCTACGGCGACGCCGTGCGCCTGGAAGTGGTGGACACCTGCCCGGCGAACCTGTCCAACTACCTGCTCAAGCAGTTCGGCCTGGCCGAGAGCGAGCTGTACAAGGTCAGCGGCCCGGTCAACCTGACCCGCCTGTTCAGCGTCACCGGCCTTGCCAGCCACCCGGAGCTGCAGTACCCGCCGTTCACCCCGACCATTCCGAAGCTGCTGCAGAAGAAGGAGAACATGTTCGGCGTGCTGGCCAAGCTGGACGTGCTGCTGATGCACCCCTTCGAGTCCTTCACCCCGGTGGTCGACCTGCTGCGCCAGGCCGCCAAGGATCCGAACGTGCTGGCCATCAAGCAGACCCTGTACCGCTCCGGGGCCAACTCGGAGATCGTCGACGCCCTGGTGGAAGCGGCGCGCAACGGCAAGGAGGTCACTGCGGTGATCGAACTGCGCGCGCGCTTCGACGAGGAGTCCAACCTGCAGCTGGCCAGCCGCCTGCAGCAGGCCGGCGCGGTGGTGATCTACGGCGTGGTCGGCTTCAAGACCCACGCCAAGATGATGCTCATCCTCCGCCGCGAGGACGGCGAGCTGCGCCGCTACGCGCACCTGGGCACCGGCAACTACCACGCCGGCAACGCTCGCCTGTACACCGACTACAGCCTGCTCACCGCCGACGTGGCGCTGTGCGAGGACCTGCACAAGCTGTTCAACCAGCTGATCGGCATGGGCAAGACGCTGCGCATGAAGAAGCTGCTGCACGCGCCCTTCACGCTGAAGAAGAACCTGCTGGAGATGATCAACCGCGAGGCGGCCCAGGCCGCCGAGGGCAAGCCGGCGCACATCATGGCCAAGGTCAACTCGCTGACCGACCCGAAGGTCATCCGCGCGCTGTACAAGGCCAGCCAGGCGGGGGTGAAGGTCGACCTGGTGGTGCGTGGCATGTGCTGCCTGCGCCCGGGTGTGCCGGGGGTCTCGCACAACATCCACGTGCGCTCCATCATCGGCCGCTTCCTCGAGCACAGCCGCATCTACTACTTCCTCAACGGCGGCGACGAGAAGCTGTACCTCTCCAGCGCCGACTGGATGGAGCGCAACCTCGACATGCGCGTGGAGACCTGCTTCCCGGTGGAAGGCAAGAAGCTGGTGCAGCGGGTGAAGAAGGAGCTGGAGCTGTACCTGGCCGACAACACCCAGGCCTGGGTGCTGCAACCCGACGGCAGCTACCAGCGCCTGAACCCCACCGGCAACCAGAACCCGCGCAACGCCCAGGCCATGCTGCTGGAGCGGCTGTGCACGCCGGTGATCAACGGACGCTGAGCGGCTGCCGAAAGACGAAAGCCCCGCCGCGCGAGCGCCGGGGCTTTTTGCTGCGGGCATGTTTCTAGTAGGAGCGGATCTCATCCGCGAATCGCGCCAGGGGCGGCTATAGCGGAGAAGCTCCGCTCCTACGGTCCAGGCTGGTATGGCTTCCTGTAGGAGCGGGCCCTGCCCGCGATTCGCGCGCAGGGCGCGCTCCTACAGGGGAATGGCGTGGATGGGGCAGCGTAGGAGCGGACCTCATCCGCGAATCGCGCCGGGGGCGGCTATCGCGGAGAAGCTCCGCTCCTACGGTCCAGGCTGGTATGGCTTCTTGTAGGCGCGGGCCCTGCCCGCGATTCGCGCGCAGGGCGCGCTCCTACAGGGGAATGGCGTGGATGGGGCAGCGTAGGAGCGGATCTCATCCGCGAATCGCGCCGGGGGGGCGGCTATCGCGGAGAAGCTCCGCTCCTACGGTCCAGGCTGGTGTGGCTTCTTGTAGGAGCGGGCCCTGCCCGCGAATCGCGCGCAGGGCGCGCTCCTACAGGGGAATGGCGTGGGTGGGGCGGCGTAGGAGCGGATCTCATCCGCGAATCGCGCCGGGGGCGGCTATCGTGGAGAAGCTTCGCTCCTACGGTCCAGGCTGGTGTGGCTTCTTGTAGGAGCGGGCCCTGCCCGCGAATCGCGCGCAGGGCGCGCTCCTACAGGGGAATGGCGTGGGTGGGGGCCTCAGCTCACGCTCAGTTGGTACCCCACGCGCTGCAGCCAGCCGGCTTCCTGCTCGAAGTCGGCCTGGGTCAGCGGGTTGGCTTCCAGCCAGCCCTTGGGGAAGCGCACTTCCAGGCTCTTCGGACCCACCTTGAGGGTGACGTCCGGCATTTGCTGGGTGCCGCGGATATGGTGGAAGAGGATGGCGAAGCGCAACACGATGCACAGGCGGATCAGCTTGTCGCCCTGTTCGCCCTGCTCGTTGAACTTGTCCGCCGGGATGTTGCGGCGGTGGCCACGCACCAGCAGCGCCAGCACCTGCTGGTCCTCGCGGGAGAAGCCGGCCAGGTCCGAGTGCTCGACCAGGTAGGCGCCGTGCTTGTGGTAGTGGTAGTGGGCAATGTCCAGGCCCAGCTCGTGGACCCGCGCGGCCCAGCCGAGCAGTTCGCGGTGCCAGTCGTCCTGCAGGCCCCAGGCCTCGGCGACCTGCTCCAGCGCCTGCAGCGCCTTGGCCTCGACCCGCGCGGCCTGGTCGAGGTCGACGTGGTAGCGCTCGATCAGCGCGCTGATGGTGCGCTCGCGCACGTCCTCGTGGTGGTGGCGGCCGAGCAGGTCGTAGAGCACGCCTTCGCGCAGCGCGCCCTCGGAGTGCGACATCTGCTTGAGTTCGAGGGCGTCGAACAGCGCTTCGACGATGGCCAGGCCGGCCGGGAAGATCGGCCGGCGGTCGGGCTTGATGCCGTCCAGGTCGAGCTTGTCCACGTCGCCCAGCTTGAGCACCTTGCGCTTGAGCCAGGCCAGGCCCTCGGGGTTGATCTCGCCGTTGCCGTGGCCGCCGGACTGGATCGCCAGGCCCACCGCGCGGATGGTGCCGGAGGCGCCCAGGGCCTCGTCCCAGCCCAGGCGGCGCAGGCTGTTCTCGATGCCCATCAGTTCCAGGCGCGCCGAGGTGTAGGCCTGGGCGTAGCGGGCCGGGGTGATCTTGCCGTCCTTGAAGTAGCGCTGGGTGTAGCTGACGCAGCCCATCTGCAGGCTCTCGCGCAGCTGCGACTCGAAGCGCTGGCCGATGATGAACTCGGTGCTGCCGCCGCCGATGTCGGCCACCAGGCGGCGCCCGGCGGTGTCCGGCAGGGTGTGCGACACGCCCAGGTAGATCAGGCGCGCTTCCTCGCGGCCGGAGATGACCTCCACCGGGTGCCCGAGGATTTCCTCGGCGCGGCGGGTGAAGTCGTTGCGGTTGCGCGCCTCGCGCAGGGCGTTGGTGCCGACCACCCGCACCGAGCCCGGCGGCATGCCGTTGATCAGCTGGGCGAAGCGCCGCAGGCAGTCCAGGCCGCGCTGCATGGATTCTTCGTTGAGCAGGCGGTCCTCGCCGATGCCGGCGGCCAGCTGGACCTTCTCGCCGAGCCGCTCGAGGATGCGGATCTCGCCATGATCGGCCTTGGCCAGAACCATGTGGAAGCTGTTGGAGCCCAGGTCCAGGGCGGCGATCAGCGGGAAGGTCTTGGCGGGGGTATGGGGCATCTTGGAAAGGTCCATTCGTTAACCCCGACATCCTGCCACGATAGCCCTCCGGTGCCAACGAACGCCGGGCCGTCGATCGGTTTCGCCGGGGCCGGCGATAGCGACACTCAATCGCCTGCGCCTTTCGGAAGGCGGCCAAGGCGGGCTATGATGGGCCCACTTTTTTTCGCATCCGATTCCCACGGAGAGATTTCATGAGCGAACATATCGTCAGCGTTACCGATGCCAGCTTCGAGCAGGACGTGCTGAAGGCCGATGGTCCTGTGCTGGTGGACTACTGGGCCGAGTGGTGCGGCCCGTGCAAGATGATCGCGCCGGTACTGGACGAGATCGCCAAGGACTATCAGGGCAAGCTGAAAGTCTGCAAGCTGAACATCGACGAGAACCAGGAAACCCCGCCGAAGTACGGCGTGCGCGGCATTCCGACGCTGATGCTGTTCAAGGGCGGCAACGTCGAGGCCACCAAGGTCGGCGCGCTGTCCAAGTCGCAACTGGCGGCCTTCCTCGACAGCAACATCTGAGTCGAGACAGCCCCCGGAAAAGCCCCGCACGATGCGGGGTTTTTTTCATTCCATCCCCTAGACGCCCCCTGGCCCGGGTGTTACATTCGGGCCTGCAACGTTGTTTTACGTTGTCCCCTGCAAGCCGTCGCCGACGCACTTCCTATTCGAATTTCCAAGCGATCCTGTCGTCACTCTGCGGCACGGCATTAACGAGCTCACATGCTTGTTTCCCCTTTTCTCATATCTATCTAACACCTCCTTCTTATGAATCTGACCGAACTCAAGCAAAAGCCGATTGCCGAATTGCTGGAAATGTCCGATGCCATGGGCCTGGAAAACATGGCCCGTTCGCGCAAGCAGGACATCATCTTCGCGCTGCTGAAGAAGCACGCGAAAAGCGGCGAGGAAATCTCCGGCGACGGCGTGCTGGAGATTCTCCAGGATGGCTTCGGCTTCCTGCGCTCCGCCGACTCCTCGTACCTGGCAGGCCCCGATGACATCTACGTCTCGCCCAGCCAGATCCGCCGCTTCAACCTGCGCACCGGGGACACCATCGTCGGCAAGATTCGCCCGCCGAAGGAAGGTGAGCGCTACTTCGCCCTGCTCAAGGTCGACTCGATCAACTTCGATCGCCCGGAGAACGCGAAGAACAAGATCCTGTTCGAGAACCTGACCCCGCTGTTCCCGACCAAGCGCCTGACCATGGAGGCCGGCAACGGCTCCACCGAGGACCTCACCGGCCGGGTGATCGACCTCTGCGCGCCGATCGGCAAGGGCCAGCGCGGCCTGATCGTCGCCCCGCCGAAGGCCGGCAAGACCATCATGCTGCAGAACATCGCGGCCAACATCACCCGCAACAACCCCGAGTGCCACCTGATCGTCCTGCTGATCGACGAGCGCCCGGAAGAAGTGACCGAGATGCAGCGCACCGTGCGCGGCGAAGTGGTCGCCTCCACCTTCGACGAACCGCCGACCCGCCACGTGCAGGTCGCCGAGATGGTGATCGAGAAGGCCAAGCGCCTGGTCGAGCACAAGAAGGACGTGATCATCCTGCTCGACTCCATCACCCGCCTGGCGCGTGCCTACAACACCGTGATCCCCAGCTCCGGCAAGGTGCTCACCGGCGGTGTCGACGCCCACGCCCTGGAGAAGCCCAAGCGCTTCTTCGGCGCCGCGCGCAACATCGAGGAAGGCGGTTCGCTGACCATCCTCGCCACCGCGCTGATCGAAACCGGCTCGAAGATGGACGAGGTGATCTACGAGGAATTCAAGGGCACCGGTAACTCGGAGCTGATCCTCGACCGTCGCATCTCGGAAAAACGCGTGTTCCCGGCGATCAACATCAACCGCTCGGGCACCCGTCGCGAAGAACTGCTGACCGGCGAGGAAGAACTGCAGCGCATGTGGATCCTGCGCAAGATCCTGCACCCCATGGACGAGATCGCCGCGGTGGAATTCCTGCTGGACAAGCTCAAGCAGACCAAGACCAACGACGAGTTCTTCGACTCGATGAAGCGCAGCAAGTAAGCGCCGTTGTCTGCCACGAGGCCGGGGAAACCCGGCCTTCGTGTTTCTGCGAAGTGGTGTTAAAGGCTAAACTGTCGCATCTTCGCCTACGCCATCGAGACTTCCATGCAGTATCGCGACCTGCGCGAGTTCATCGCCGCCCTGGAGCAGCGCGGCCAGCTCAAGCGCATCCAGGTGCCGGTGTCCCCGGTGCTGGAAATGACCGAGGTGTGCGACCGCACCCTGCGCGCCAAGGGCCCGGCCCTGCTGTTCGAGAACCCCACCGGCTTCGACGTGCCCGTGCTCGGCAACCTGTTCGGCACCCCCGAGCGCGTGGCCCTGGGCATGGGCGCCGAGGACGTTTCCGAGCTGCGTGAGATCGGCAAGCTGCTGGCCTTCCTCAAGGAGCCGGAGCCGCCCAAGGGCCTGAAGGATGCCTGGAGCAAGCTGCCGATCTTCAGGAAGGTCATCAGCATGGCGCCCAAGGTGCTCAAGGACGCGCCCTGCCAGGAAGTCATCGAGGAAGGCGAGGCCGTCGACCTGGGCAGGCTGCCGGTGCAGACCTGCTGGCCCGGCGACGTCGCGCCGCTGATCACCTGGGGCCTGACCGTCACCCGCGGGCCGAACAAGGAACGGCAGAACCTGGGCATCTACCGCCAGCAGGTGATCGGCCGCAACAAGGTCATCATGCGCTGGCTCAGCCACCGCGGCGGCGCCCTGGACTACCGCGAGTGGTGCCAGAAGCACCCGGACCGGCCCTACCCGGTGGCAGTGGCCCTGGGCGCGGACCCGGCGACCATCCTCGGCGCCGTGACGCCGGTGCCCGACACCCTCTCCGAATACGCCTTCGCCGGCCTGCTGCGCGGCCACCGCACCGAGCTGGTGAAGTGCATCGGCAGCGACCTGCAGGTGCCGGCCAGCGCCGAGATCGTCCTGGAAGGGGTGATCCACCCCGGCGAGCTGGCCGACGAGGGCCCCTACGGCGACCACACCGGCTACTACAACGAGGTGGACCGCTTCCCGGTGTTCACCGTCGAGCGCATCACCCGCCGCCGCAAGCCGATCTACCACAGCACCTACACCGGCCGCCCGCCGGACGAGCCGGCGATCCTCGGGGTGGCGCTGAACGAAGTCTTCGTGCCCATCCTGCAGAAGCAGTTCCCCGAGATCACCGACTTCTACCTGCCGCCCGAAGGCTGCTCGTACCGCATGGCGGTGGTGACCATGAAGAAGCAGTACCCCGGCCACGCCAAGCGCGTAATGCTGGGCGTGTGGTCGTTCCTGCGACAGTTCATGTACACCAAGTTCGTCATAGTCACGGACGATGACATCGATGCGCGGGACTGGAACGACGTGATCTGGGCGATAACCACGCGCATGGACCCCAAGCGCGACACCGTGATGATCGACAACACGCCGATCGACTACCTCGACTTCGCCTCGCCGATCTCCGGCCTGGGCTCGAAGATGGGCCTGGACGCCACCCACAAGTGGCCCGGCGAGACCAGCCGCGAGTGGGGCCGCGCCATCGTCAAGGACGAGGCGGTGACGCGCCGCGTCGACGAGCTGTGGGCCAGCCTGGGGATCGACTGATGCACGGCGCCCTTCGTAGGAGCGAGCCTGCTCGCGAATGTCCGGCCGCGCAGGTTCGCGACAGGGAGGCGAAGCCGTGCGTGTGACCCTGCAACCCTCCGGCGCCCAGCTCGAACTGCGCCCGGGCGAGCGCATCCTCGACGGCGCGCGGCGCCTGGGCTTCGACTGCCCGCAGAGCTGCCGCAACGGCAACTGCCACGTCTGCGCCGCGCTGCTGGTGGAAGGCAGCGTGCGCCAGGACGGCGAGGTGCGCGACCACGGCGAGCTGTTCACCTGCCTGGCCGAGCCGCTGGAAGACTGCGTGCTGCTCTGGGATGGCGTGCTCGCCCCCGGCGAGCTGCCGGTGCGCAAGCTGGCCTGCCAGCTGACCCTCTGCGAGGCGGTGGGCGGCGACGTCTGGCGCGTGCGCCTGCGCGCCCCGGCCGGCAAGCCGCCGCGCTACCACGCCGGGCAGTACCTGCTGGTAGAGCGGGGCGACGGCAACAGCTCGGCTTTCTCCCTGGCCTCGGCGCCCCACGAGGGGCGCGACCTGGAGTTGCACATCCTGGCGCGGGAGAACAGCGCCATCGAACTGCTCGGGCAACTGCAGCGCGAGCGCATCGCCCGCGTGCAGCTGCCCTTCGGCGACGCCCACCTGGCCGAGCTGCCCGACGGCCCGCTGGTGCTGATCGCCGCCGGCACCGGCATGGCGCAGATGCACAGCCTGATCGAGCACTGCCGCGCCCAGGGCTTCGCCCATCCGGTGCACCTGTACTGGGGCGTGCGCCGGCCCGAGGACTTCTACGCGCTGCCGCACTGGGACGAATGGAAGGGCCTGGCCAACCTGCACCTGCACAAGGTGGTCAGCGACCTGTGCGGCTGGCAGGGCCGCTGCGGCCTGCTGCACGAGGCGGTGTGCGAGGACTTCCCCGACCTGGGCCGCCTGACGGTCTACGCCAGCGGCTCGCCGGCGATGGTCTACGCCACCCTCGACGCCCTGGTGGCCGCCGGCATGGACGCCCACCAGATGCGCGCCGACGTGTTCGCCTACGCGCCACGGGATTAAGGCAAGCGGGCCCTGCCCGCGATTCGCGCGCAGGGCGCGCTCCTACATGGGGCACGGTGCTGGGGCAATCCGTAGGAGCGGATCTCATCCGCGAATCGCACCGGAGATGACGGTTATCGCGGAGAAGCTCCGCTCCTACGGGTGGGAATGCCATGCCTCACAGCAACCTGTAGGAGCGGGCCCTGCCCGCGATTCGCGCGCAGGGCGCGCTCCTACATGGGGCACGGTGCTGGGGCAATCCGTAGGATCTCATCCGCGAATGGCGCCGGAGATGACGGTTATCGCGGAGAAGCTCCGCTCCTACGGGTGGGAATGCCATGCCTCACAGCAACCTGTAGGAGCGGGCACTGCCCGCGATTCGCGCGCAGGGCGCGCTCCTACATGGGGCACGGTGCTGGGGCAATCCGTAGGAGCGGATCTCATCCGCGAATGGCGCCGGAGATGACGGTTATCGCGGAGAAGCTCCGCTCCTACGGGTGGGAATGCCATACCTCACAGCAACCTGTAGGAGCGGGCCCTGCCCGCGATTTGCGCGCAGGGCGCGCTCCTACATGGGGCACGGTGCTGGGGCAATCCGTAGGAGCGGATCTCATCCGCGAATGGCGCCGGAGATGACGGTTATCGCGGAGAAGCTCCGCTCCTACGGGTGGGATGCCATGCCTCACAGCAACCTGTAGGAGCGGGCCCTGCCCGCGATTCCGCGCGCAGGGCGCGCCTACAACGGCAATGCCGAAGGAAACTCCGCGGCAAGGGTTTGCGCCAGCCACTCGCCGAACCACTCGATGTCGGCGCTGCTCGGCCCCGGCGGGATCAGCAGCTGGTAGCTCTCCAGGCGCACCTGGTTCGGCAGCGGCCGCACCAGCGCGCCGGACTCCAGCTCCCTGCGCACCAGCACGTCGTTGGCCAGGGCGATGCCGGCGCCGGCCTCGGCCATGGACAGCGCGTGGTCGTTGCTGACGTAGAGCACGTCGGGGCTGACGCGGATGTCCAACTGGTTGGCGGCGAACCAGGCGTTCCACCATTCGCCGTCGTGGACGTGGATCAGTTCGTGGCGCACCAGCTCTTCGGCGCTGCCCAGCGGGCCGTGGGCCGCCAGGTAGGCCGGCGAGCACACCGGGAACACCTGCGGGTGGAGCAGGGTGGCGCAGCTCTGCGGGTACTGCCCGGGCATGCCGTAGACGATGCCCAGGTCGGCGCTGTTGCCGTCCACCTCGGTGAAGGTCGGGTTCGGCTCGATCGCCACCTTCAGCCCCGGGCGCTGCTGGCGCAGGGCTTCCAGGTGCGGCATCAGCCAGCGCTTGGCGAAGGCCGGCACCACCAGGATCTTCAGCCAGCGCGCCGAGCCGCCGGGGGCCAGTTCGCGGCTGGCCTCGGCGATCTGCTGCAGCGCCGTGGCTATCTTCGCGTAGTAGCGCTGGCCGGCGGGCGTCAGGCTGACCCCGCGCGGCGTGCGCTCCAGCAGCTGCACGCCCAGCCAGTCCTCCAGCAGGCGCACGTGGCGGCCGATGGCCGGCTGGGTCACGTGCAGCGCCTTCGAGGCGGCGACGTAGCTGCCCAGGCGCGCCGCCGCCTCGAAGGCGCGCACGGCGTTGAGCGGCGGCAGGCGGGGCAGGGACATGGGCGGCTCGCAGGCTGTTAATTTATTTAATAGCGAATGTAAGAAAATTGAGCTTTTTGCTCAACTGCAATCTGGCCACACTCGGCCCCAGCAGCCTCACCATAAAACCAGCCGGTCACCGGCACACGCTGCAGCGCTTTCCCCATTCCTGCCACAACAAATACAAGTCCCCGTGCGCACCAGCGCCAGCGGGGGAGGGAACCGGAGGTACATCCATGAGTGCCCTGCACGGCCTGCAGACGGCCGCCGTCTCCATTCGATCGGTGCGCAAGGTCTACGGCGACCCGGACAGCGGCCCGGTGGCGCTGAAGAGCGTCGACCTGGACATCCGCGACAACGAATTCTTCACCCTGCTCGGGCCCTCCGGCTGCGGCAAGACCACCCTGCTGCGGATGATCGCCGGCTTCGAGTTCCCCACCGCCGGCGAGATCCTCCTCTACGGCGAGAACATCGCCGACCGCGCGCCCTACGATCGCCCGGTCAACACGGTGTTCCAGCACTACGCGCTGTTCCCGCACATGACCATCGCGCAGAACCTGGCCTTCGGCCTGGAATCGCACCCCATGGGCCAGCGCCTGGGCAAGGCGGCGGTCGCCGAGCGGGTGCGCGAGATGCTCGCCCTGGTGCAGATGGAGCGCTTCGCCGAACGCCGCCCCACCCAGCTTTCCGGCGGCCAGCAGCAACGCGTGGCCCTGGCCCGCGCGCTGGCCCCGCACCCCAAGGTGCTGCTGCTCGACGAGCCGCTCTCGGCCCTGGACCTGAAGCTGCGCCAAGCCATGCGCGAGGAGCTCAAGGCGATCCAGGCCAAGACCGGGATCACCTTCATCTTCGTCACCCACGACCAGGAAGAAGCCCTGACCATGTCCGACCGCATCGCCGTGCTGGCCGAGGGCGAGGTGCAGCAGGTCGGGCGCCCGGCGGACATCTACGAGCAGCCGCGCAACCGCTTCGTCGCCGACTTCATCGGCGAGACCAACTTCCTCCCGGCGCAGGTCGACGAGATCGCCGACGGCCAGGCGCTGTTCCGCATCCCCGGCGGCCGCACGCTGCGCGCGGCGAGCCGCGAGGGCCTGCGCCCGGGCGCCGAGGTGACGCTGTCGATCCGCCCCGAGCGCCTGCGCCTGGTCGACGCCGAGGACCCGCAGGCCACGCCCTGCACCCTCGCCGAGCAGATCTACCTGGGCACCGACCTGCAGTACCAGGTCAGCCTCGCCGACGGCACCCGCCTGCGCGTGCGCACGCCCAACAGCGCCGGGCAGAGCCAGCGCTTCGCCCCGGGCGAGCGCCTGGGCCTGCAGTTCGACCGCGACAGCGCCAGCGTCCTGCTGGACTGAGCCGAGGAGCGCGCCATGTCTTCCCTCACCGTACGCCCCGGCAACGCCCTGGAGCGGCGCCGGGCCCTGGGCAACCTGCTCGGCGTGTCGCCGGCGCTGCTGGCCATCGGCCTGTTCCTGGTGGTGCCGATCCTCATCGTCGTCGCCTACTCGCTGATGCAGGCCAACCCCTATGGCGGCGTCAACCACGTGTTCAGCAGCGACGCCTACGTCTCGCTGCTGTTCGAGCGCCAGCTGGACGACAGCCTGGCCTTCGCCGATTCCTACCTGGTCATCGCACTGCGCTCGCTGGGCATCGCCGCGGCCACCACCGCCATCACCCTGCTGGTGGGCTTCCCGGTGGCGGTGTGGCTGGCCATGCAGCCGGCCAGCCGCCGCGGCCTGCTGATCTTCCTGATCACCGTGCCGTTCTGGGCCAACCTGCTGATCCGCACCTACGCCTGGATCCTCCTGCTGCGCGGTACCGGGGTGATCAACAACGGCCTCATGGGCCTGGGCCTGATCCACCAGCCGCTGCCGCTGCTGTACAGCGACGGCGCGGTGCTGCTGGGCCTGGTCTACACCTACGCGCCCTTCGTGGTGCTGCCGATCTATTCGACCCTGGAGAAGATGGACATGCGCCTGCTGGAAGCCGCCCAGGACCTCTACGCCGGGCGCCTGCGCACCCTGCGCAAGGTGGTCCTGCCGATCGCCCGGCCGGGCATCCTGGCCGGCGCCATCCTCACCTTCGTGCCCTGCCTGGGCGCGATGATCGCCCCCGAGCTGCTCGGCGGCGGCACCAAGATGATGCTCGGTAACCTGATCTTCCGGCAGTTCGCCGACGCCCGTAACTGGCCCTTCGGCGCCGCCCTGTCGCTGGTGCTGATGGCGGCGGTGATGCTCGCCCTGACCTTCTACGCCATGCGCGCCGAGCGCCTGCGCGTGGCCCGGGGAGGTGTGTGATGCTGGCCCTGTTGCGCAAGCGCCGTCTCGGCGTGCAGGACTTCCCCGGCTTCGGCGGTTTCAGCCTGCTGTTCTACCTGTACCTCTACGCGCCCATCGTGGTGCTGGTGATCTACTCGTTCAACGCCAACCAGTCCGCCACCGTGTGGACCGGCTTCAGCCTCGACTGGTACCGCGCCGCCTTCGCCAACCAGGCGCTGCGCAGCGCGGCCGGCAACAGCCTGCTGATCGCCGTGTGCGCCAGCGCGATCGCCACCGCCATCGCCACCCTGGCCGCGCTGGGCACCTCGCGCGGGGCGAAGTTCAAGGGCATGCGCCTGTCCATGGGCACCATCATGCTGCCGCTGGTGCTGCCGGAGATCGTGGTCGGCGTCGCCACCCTGGCGCTGTTCTCCAGCCTCGGCGTGTCGCTGGGCTATGGCAACCTGATCATCGCCCACACGGTGTTCTGCATTCCCTTCGCCTACCTGCCGATCCGCGCCCGCCTGGAGGACATGGACCTGTCCCTGGAGCAGGCCGCCGCCGACCTCTACGCCGGGCCCTGGCGGACCTTCCGCAAGGTCACCCTGCCGCTGCTGATGCCGGGGATCTTCTCCGGGCTGATGCTGGCCTTCATCGTCTCGCTGGATAACTTCGTGATCTCGATGATGGTCTCCCAGGCCGGCACCACCACCTTGCCGATCTTCATCTTCGGCCTGCTGCGGATGGGCGTCACCCCCGACGTCAACGCGGTGTCGACGCTGATCCTCGGGGTATCCGTGTTCTTCGTCAGCCTTTCCTACCTGCTCGGCAAAGCCAAAGCCTGAGCGCCACGCCACTACGGGAGTCAACATGAGCAAGTCGATCGCAGTCATCGCCGCCACCCTGTCGCTGGGCCTGGCCGGCGCGGCCAACGCCGCCGGCCAGGTCAACGTCATCAGCTGGAGCGGCTACTTCTCGCCGCAGATCCTGGAGAAGTTCGAGAAGCAGACCGGCATCAAGGTCACGGTGGATTCCTACGACTCCAACGAGACCCTGCTGGCCAAGCTCAAGCAGGGCGGCAGTGGCTACGACGTGGCCATCCCCTCGCACCAGTTCGTGCCGATCCTGGTCCACGAGAACCTGCTGGAGCGCTTCGACCCGGCCCAGCAGCCGTACTACGCGAACATCGTCGACAACCTGCGCAAACCCACCTGGGACCCGGAGGGCGGCTACTCGGTGCCCTTCATCTGGGGCACCACCAGCGTGGTCTACGACACCGCCACCTACAAGGGCCCGGCCGACAGCTACTCGCTGCTGTTCCAGCCGCCGCAGGAGCTGCAGGGCAAGATCAACATGCTCGACTCGGTCAACGAGGTGATGGACACCGCCAGCCTCTACCTGGGCATCCCGCTGTGCAGCGAGGACCCGAAACAGGTGCAGCAGGTGCTGAACCTGCTCAAGGCGCAGAAGCCCTTCGTCAAGACCTACAGCTCCAAGGCCGGCTCGGTGCGCGAGAACCTCGCCTCCGGGGAAACCTCGATGTCGCTGTTCTGGGGCGGTTCCTCGCTGCGCGCCCGGGAGATGAAACCGAGCCTGAAATACCTGTACCCCAAGGAAGGCGTGATGGCCTGGGTGGATAACCTGGTGATCCCCAAGGGCAGCAAGAACCCCGAGGCGGCCCGGCAGTTCATCGCCTTCATGAGCCAGCCGGAGAACTCGGCGCTGACGCAGAACTTCCTCAAGCACCAGAGCCCGATCAAGGGCACCGACGCCTTCCTCGACCCGAGCCTGAAGGATGCGCCCGAGCTGCACATCCCCGAGGGCACCAAGGTGGTCTTCAGCAAGACCTGCGGCGAGGGCGCCATCCGCCTGGCCGACCGGCTGTGGACCAACCTGATGCGCTGACCGAAGGCGCTGGCCCCCGCGTTCGCGGGGGTGACGGGGTGGGGCAGGGCGCCGGAAGGCGCCGTGGCTTCGCTCGTCCCGTCAAAGCTCCATCCCCTGAATCGTTCCGTCATTCCCGCGAACGCGGGAACCCAGAAGACAAAAGGCCGCGCCACATGAGCCAGAACCCCAACCTCAGCCCCCTCGTCCAGCTCCAGGCCCACGAACTGGCGCAGCTCATCCGCCTGCGCCAGGTGTCCTGCCGCGAGGTGATGGGCGACTACCTGGCGCACATCGAGCGCTTCAACCCGGCGGTCAACGCCCTGGTCAGCCTGCAACCGGCCGAAGCGCTGCTGGCCCAGGCCGACGCGCGCGACGCCGAGCTGGCCCGCGGCGAGTACCGCGGCTGGATGCACGGCCTGCCCCACGCCATCAAGGACCTGTCGCTGACCAAGGGCATCCGCACCACCCTCGGCTCGCCGCTGTACCGCGACTACGTGCCCGAGCGCGACGGCATCATGGTCGAGCGCATCCGCGCCGCCGGGGCGATCCTCATCGGCAAGAGCAACACCCCGGAATTCGGCCTCGGCTCGCAGAGCTACAACCCGCTGTTCGGTTCCACCGGTTGCGCCTACGACCCGGCCCGCACCGCCGGCGGCAGCAGCGGCGGCGCGGCGGCGGCCCTGGCCCTGCAACTGGTGCCGGTGGCCGACGGCAGCGACATGATGGGCTCGCTGCGCAACCCGGCGGCCTTCAACAACATCGTCGGCTTCCGTCCGTCCCAGGGCCGCGTGCCTTTCGACGACGCCGCCGACCTGTTCTGCGACCAGCTCGGCTACGAAGGCCCCATGGGCCGCAGCGTGCGCGACGTGGCCCTGCTGCTGTCGGTGCAGGCCGGGGCGGACGCCCGCGCGCCGCTGTCCATCGCCGAATCCGGCAAGGCCTTCGCCGGCCCGCTGGAGCGCGACTTCAAGGGCGCGCGCCTGGGCTGGCTGGGCGACCTCGGCGGCCACCTGGCCATGGAGCGCGGCGTGCTGGAGCTGTGCCAGCGCTCGTTCGCCGACTTCCAGGCCATCGGCTGCGAGGTCGAGCCCTGCGAGCTGGGCTTCCCCGCCGAACGCCTGTGGGACTGCTGGCGCACCCTGCGCCACTGGTTCGTCGCCGGCTCCCTGGGCGCGGCCTACGCCGACCCGGCCAAGCGCGCGCTGCTCAAGGAAGAGGCCTGCTGGGAAGTGGAGAACGGCCTGCGCCTGTCGGCCATGGAGGTGTTCCAGGCCACGGTGGCGCGCAGCGACTGGTACCGCGCCATCCAGCGCCTGTTCGAGCGCTACGACTACCTGCTGCTGCCCAGCGCCCAGGTGTTCCCCTTCGACAAGCACCTGCACTGGCCGAAGGAAGTCGCCGGCCGCGCCATGGACACCTACCACCGCTGGATGGAAGTGGTGATCCCCGGCACCCTGTCCGGATGCCCTGTCGCCAACGTGCCGGTAGGCTTCAATGAACAGGGCCTGCCCATGGGCCTGCAGATCATCGGCCGGCACCAGGCCGACATGGCCGTGCTGCAACTGGCCCATGCCTACGAGCAGGCCACCCAATGGTACCGGCGCTGCCCGCCGCCGCTGCTGGCGCAGTGAGGCGCGCGCCGAAGAAGGAGGTTCGATGAACGTCAGCTTCTTCCAGGAACTGCTGCAGAGCATCAGCGAACGCGGTCGCCAGCTGCTGGAGTCCCGCGAGCCAGTGCCGATCAGCGCGGCGTCGCTGGTGGAGGCCAGCCGCCGCCTGCTCTCCGGCCACGGCGAGGCCTCCGGCGTGGCCCTGGCGCGGCAGGTGCTGTGCGCCTACCGCGACTGCCCGCCGGAACAGCAGAAGGCCTTCTTCGACAACCTGCTCAACGACTTCGCGCCGCCCGCCGAGGCCCTGGCCGACGCCTGCCGGCGCTACCTGGAAAACCCCGGCGCGGAGCAGGTCACCGCGCTGTTCGAGGCCTGCGAGCCGCCGCGCCAGGAACTGTTCCGCCGCCTCAACCAGGCCCCCGGCGGCACCGCTGAGCTGATCGCCATGCGCCGCCTGCTGCTGCAGGAGCTCAAGGCGCGGCCGCAACTGGCGGCGGTGGACCACGACCTGCAGCACCTGCTGGCCTCCTGGTTCAACCGCGGCTTCCTGGTGCTGCGGCGCATCGACTGGTCGACCCCGGCGGCGATCCTGGAAAAGATCATCCGCTACGAGGCGGTGCACGCCATCAAGGACTGGGACGACCTGCGCAGCCGCCTGCAACCGGCCGACCGCCGCTGCTTCGCGTTCTTCCACCCGGCGCTGCCGGAGGAGCCGCTGATCTTCGTCGAGGTGGCGCTGACCCGGCAGATGCCCGCCGCCATCGCCGAAATCCTCGAACAACCCGGCGAGGCCGCCGATGCGCCGGATACCGCGGTGTTCTATTCGATCAGCAACTGCCAGGAGGGCCTGCGCGGCATCTCCTTCGGCAACTTCCTGATCAAGCAGGTGGTGGAGGAACTGGCTCGCGAAGTGCCCGGCCTCAAGCAGTACGTCACCCTCTCGCCGGTGCCCGGTTTCCGCCGCTGGCTCGACAGCCAGGCCGAGCGCCCCGAGGTCGCCGAATGCCTGAAGGCGCTCAAGCCCGACGCGCCGCCGCCCCCGCGCCTTGAACAGCCGCTGCTGGCGCTGGCCGCCGAATACTTCCTGCAGGCCAAGAATGCCCAGGGCCTGCCGCCGGACCCGGTGGCGCGCTTCCACCTGGGCAACGGCGCCCGCCTGGAGCGCCTGAACTGGCGCGGCGACCTCTCCGCCGGCGGCCTGCGCCAGGCCGCCGGGCTGATGGTCAACTACCGCTACGAATTGCGTCAGATCGAGAAAAACCACGAAGCCTACGCCAACCAGGGCACGGTGATCGCCGCCAACGAGGTCAAGCGACATCTCGCCCCACCGGCCAAGCCCCGCCGCTAGGAACCGCCATGAACCAGAGCCTTTTCGCCGCCGTCGGCGAGCACCTGCCCGAAGACCTCAACAAGCCCTTCCTCCGCACCCCGGATGGCGGCGGCTACAGCTATGCCGAGATGCTGCGCAGCAGCGCGCAGTTCGCCCACGCCCTGGTGGAACTGGGCGTGCAGCCGGGCGACCGCGTCGCCGTGCAGGTGGACAAGAGCCCCGAGGCGATCATGCTCTACCTCGGCACCCTGCGCGCCGGCGCCGTCTACCTGCCGCTGAACAGCGGCTACACCAGCGAGGAGCTGAGCTACTTCCTCGGCGACGCCGAACCCTCGCTGTTCGTCTGCACCCCGGCCTTCGAGGAGCAGGCCAAGGCCCTGGCCGAACAGTGCGGCGTGGCCCGCGTGGCGACCCTCGGGCAGCACTGCGAAGGCAGCCTGATGCGCCACGTGGAAGGCAAGCCGGCGCGTTTCGCCGACGTCGCGCGCAGCCGCGACGACCTCGCCGCCATCCTCTACACCTCCGGTACCACCGGGCGCTCCAAGGGCGCCATGATCAGCCACGGCAACCTGGTCTCCAACGCCCGCGCGCTGGTCGAGGCCTGGGGCATCACCAGCGCCGACTGGCTGCTGCACGCGCTGCCGATCTTCCACATCCACGGCCTGTTCGTGGCCATCAACAGCCTGCTGATGGCCGGCGGCTCGCTGCTCTACACGGAGAAGTTCGACGCCGCCGAAGTGCTGCGCCTGCTGCCCCAGGTGAACCTGCTGATGGGCGTGCCGACCTTCTACACCCGCCTGCTCGACCAACCGGGGCTGACCCGCGAGGCGGTGGCGCACATGCGCCTGTTCGTCTCCGGCTCGGCGCCGCTCACCGCCGAGACCCACAAGGCCTTCCGCGAGCGCACCGGGGTGGCCATCCTCGAGCGCTACGGCATGACCGAAACCGGCATGAACACCTCCAACCCGCTTGATGGCGAGCGCATCGCCGGCACCGTCGGCTTCCCGCTGCCGGGCGTGGAGTTGCGCATCACCGACCCGGCCGAGAAGGAGGCGAAGCTGCTGCCGCAAGGCGAGCCGGGGATGATCGAGGTGCGCGGCCCCAACGTGTTCCGCGGCTACTGGCGCATGCCGGAGAAGACCGCCGAGGAACTGCGCGGCGACGGCTTCTTCATGACCGGCGACATCGGCTTCATCGACGACAAGGGCTACGTGCAGATCGTCGGGCGCAGCAAGGACATGATCATCAGCGGCGGCTACAACGTGTACCCGAAGGAGCTGGAACAGATCATCGACACCCTGCCCGGCGTGGCCGAATCGGCAGTGATAGGCCTGCCGCACCGCGACTTCGGCGAAGGCGTGACGGCGGTGGTGGTGGCCAGGCCCGGCGAGGCGCCGAGCGAGGCGGACATCCTCGCCGGCCTGGACGGTCATCTGGCGCGCTACAAGCAACCCAAGCGGGTGGTGTTCGTGGACGCGCTGCCGCGCAACGTAATGGGCAAGGTGCAGAAGAACCAGCTGCGCGAGCGCTTCAAGCAGCTGTACGCCTGAGCGCAGGGCGGATAACGGCTCTTCGTAGGAGCGAGCTTGCTCGCGAACAGTGCTCGCCTGTGAGCTCGGTGTATTGGATGGACTCCGCAACCCTCTCCCCAGCCCTCTCCCTTCAGGGAGAGGGGGCTATCCGTGCCGCTGGTGGTTTTCGTGCCATCCGGCAACACCGGCGTGGCCGACGAGCGCCGATATCACACTTCACACCGAACGGTCCCCTCTCCCTTCAGGGAGAGGGTTAGGGAGAGGGAACGAGGCCCATCCCCCACACCGCTACATCAGGCCGAACACCCTCAGCGCACCTGCACCACCACCTTCCCGACAGCCCTCCGCTGCCCCAGGTGATCGATCGCCTCCCCAGCCTTCTCCAACGGATAGGTCTGCGAAACCAACGGCTTCAACTTGCCCTCCGCGAACCACTGGAACAGCTGCTGGAAGTTCGCCGCGTTGTCCTGCGGCTGGCGCTGGGCGAAGGCGCCCCAGAACACGCCGACCAGGGAAGCGCCCTTGAGCAGCGGCAGGTTGGCCGGCAGCGAGGGGATGGTCCCGCTGGCGAAGCCGACCACCAGCAGGCGGCCGTTCCAGGCGATGCTGCGGAAGGCTTCCTCGAACATCTCGCCGCCCACCGGGTCGTAGATCACGTCCACGCCCTGGCCGCCGGTGATTTCCTTGAGCTTGTCCTTCAGGCTGCCCTCGCTGTAGTTGACCAGCACGTCGGCTCCCGCTGCCCTGGCCACTTCCAGCTTGGCGTCGCTGCTGGCCGCGGCGATGACCCTGGCGCCCATCGCCTTGCCGATCTCCACCGCCGCCAGGCCCACGCCGCCGGAGGCGCCGAGCACCAGCAGGGTCTCGCCCGGCTGCAGGTTGCCGCGCTGCTTGAGCGCGTGCATCGAGGTGCCGTAGGTCATGCCGAAGGCGGCCGCGGTGGTGAAGTCCATACCCGCCGGGATCGGCAGCACGTTGTAGGCGCCCACCGCCACCTGCTCGGCGAAGCTGCCCCAGCCGGTCAGGGCGATGACGCGGTCGCCGGGCTTGACGTGGGAAACCTTTTCGCCCACCGCGGCGACCACGCCGGCGGCCTCGCCGCCCGGGGCGAAGGGGAAGGGCGGCTTGAACTGGTACTTGCCCTCGATGATCAGGGTGTCGGGGAAGTTCACCCCGGCGGCGTGGACGTCCAGCAGCACCTCGTTCTTCGCAGGCGTCGGGCTGGCGATTTCTTCCAGCACCAGGGTTTCGGCGGGGCCGAAGGCTTTGCACAGCACGGCTTTCATCGGGGGTGTACTCCTTTCGTGTAATGCCCGGCAGTGTAGGAGTGGTAGGGCGGGGGGCAAATCAGTATGGTCCCGGCTTATGCCGCTGCATAACCGCCGGGCTTGGGCCGCGCGCCCGGTATGGCTATGCTTGCCGGCATCGTGCATGGAGAAGTCGCCTTGAAAGCCCTGATCGCCCTGACCCTGATGCTGTTCCTCGCCCCCGTGATGGCCTCGGAGGAGGAAGCCAAGCCGGAAGACGCCAACAAGCCGTTGTTCGTCGACCTCACACCGGCCCTGGTCGGCAACTACGGCAGCGGGCCGAAGCTGAAGTACTACAAGGCCGACATCGCCCTGAAGGTCACCGGCAAGGAGGCCGAGGAGAAGGTCGAGCACCACGAGCCGCTGATCCGCAACCAGTTGATCATGCTGTTCGCCCAGCAGACCGACGAGACCCTCGGCAGCGTCGAGGCCAAGGAGAAACTGCGCCAGGAGGCGCTCAAGCAGGTACAGACGGTCCTCAAAGAAGAGGAAGGGAAGCCACTGGTGGACGATCTGCTGTTCAACAACCTGATCGTGCAGCCCTGAGACGGAGCAGGTTTCGCCCGTTATCCAGGTCTTTTCGGGCAGCTCTGACCTGTATCAAGGCCTTTTCCCCTCCCTTCGCTGAAGATCCCTACAAGATCGCTCGGAATGAGCGTTGATCAGGGGGTACGATGAAGGGTAATTCGAAACGCTGGCTGTTCCGTGGCGGCGTGCTCGCCGCCTGCGCGGTGGTCGCCGCCCTGGCCTGGCAGACGCTGAAGCCGAACGGGCTGGGCGAGGGTTTCGCCAGTGGCAACGGGCGCATCGAGGCCACCGAGGTGGACGTGGCCACCAAGCTGCCCGGCCGCGTGGCCGAGATCAAGGTGGACGAGGGCGACTTCGTCAAGACCGGCGAAGTGGTCGCGCGCATGGACACCCAGGTGCTGCAAGCGCAGCTGGCCCAGGCCCAGGCCGAGGTGCGCCAGGCGCAGAACGCCAAGCTCACCGCCGAATCCGTGGTGACCCAGCGCAACAGCGAGAAGAGCACCGCCGAGGCGGTGGTGGCGCAGCGCCAGGCCGAGCTCACCGCCGCGCAGAAACGCTTCACCCGCACCGAGCAGTTGGTCAAACGCAACGCCCTGCCGCAGCAGCAACTGGACGACGACCGCGCCGTGCTGCAGAGCGCCCAGGCCGCGCTGTCCGCCGCGCGCTCCCAGGTGATCTCGGCCCAGGCCGCCATCGAGGCCGGGCGTTCCCAGGTGATCGAGGCGCAGTCGGCCATCGAGGCCGCCACCGCCAGCGTCGCCCGGCTGCAGGCCGACATTGACGACAGCCTGCTGCGCGCCCCCCGCGACGGCCGCGTGCAGTACCGCGTGGCGCAGCCCGGCGAGGTGCTGGCCGCCGGCGGCAAGCTGCTCAACATGGTCGACCTGACCGACGTCTACATGACCTTCTTCCTGCCCTCCGCCCAGGCCGGCCGCGTGGAGCTGGGCCAGGAGGTGCGCCTGGTGATAGACGCGGTGCCGCAGTACGTGATCCCGGCCAAGGTCTCCTACGTCGCCAGCGTCGCCCAGTTCACCCCCAAGACCGTGGAGACCGCCAACGAGCGCGAGAAGCTGATGTTCCGCGTCAAGGCGCGGCTGGACCCGGCGCTGCTGGAGAAATACATCACCTACGTGAAGACCGGCGTGCCGGGCATGGCCTACCTGCGCCTGGACCCTGAGGCGCAATGGCCGGACCACCTGCAGATCAAGGTCCCGCAATGAGCGCCCGGCACGGCGCGGTGGCCAGCCTGGCCGGCGTCTCGTTGCGCTACGGGCAGACCCGCGCGGTGGACGACGTCAGCCTGGACATCCCGGCCAACCGCATGGTCGGCCTGATCGGCCCGGACGGCGTCGGCAAGTCCAGCCTGCTGGCGCTGATCGCCGGCGCGCGCAAGCTGCAGGACGGCCAGGTGCACGTCCTCGGCGGCGACATGCGCGACGCCCGCCACCGCCGCGCGGTGTGCCCGCGCATCGCCTACATGCCCCAGGGCCTGGGCAAGAACCTCTACCCGACGCTCTCGGTGTTCGAGAACGTCGACTTCTTCGGCCGCCTGTTCGGCCACGACAAGGCCGAGCGCGAGCGGCGCATCGCCGACCTGCTGCACAGCACCGGCCTTGCGCCCTTCGCCGAGCGCCCGGCGGGCAAGCTCTCCGGCGGCATGAAGCAGAAGCTCGGGCTGTGCTGCGCGCTGATCCACGACCCCGACCTGCTGATCCTCGACGAGCCCACCACCGGCGTCGACCCGCTGTCGCGCAACCAGTTCTGGGAACTGATCGGGCGCATCCGCGCCGGCCGCGAGGGCATGAGCGTGCTGGTGGCCACCGCCTACATGGAGGAGGCCGAGCGCTTCGACACCCTGGTGGCGATGGACGAGGGCAAGGTGCTGGCCACCGGCACTCCCGCCGAGCTGCGCGAGCGGACCGGCACCCACAACCTGGAGGCGGCCTTCGTCGCCCTGCTGCCCGAGCGCAAGCGCGCCGGCCACCACGCCCTGGTGATCCCGCCGCGCCAGCACAGCGAAGGCGCGCCGCAGATCGCCATCGAGGCCGAGGGCCTGACCTGCCGCTTCGGCGACTTCGTCGCGGTGGACCACGTCAGCTTCCGCATCGAACGCGGGGAAATCTTCGGCTTCCTCGGCTCCAACGGCTGCGGCAAGTCCACCACCATGAAGATGCTCACCGGCCTGCTGCCGGCCAGCGAGGGTAGCTGCGCACTGTTCGGCCAGCCGGTGAACGCCAAGGACATGGACACTCGCCGCCGCGTCGGCTACATGTCCCAGGCCTTCTCGCTGTATGCCGAGCTGACGGTGCTGCAGAACCTGGAACTGCACGCCAGGCTGTTCCACCTGCCGGCCGAGGCGATAGGCCCGCGGGTGGAGGAGATGCTCGCGCGCTTCGACCTCGGCAAGGTCCGCGACGAGTTGCCCGACAGCCTGCCGCTGGGCATCCGCCAGCGCCTGTCGCTGGCCGTGGCGGTTATCCACAAGCCGGAGATCCTTATCCTCGACGAGCCCACCTCGGGCGTCGACCCAGTGGCCCGCGACGGCTTCTGGCAGCTGATGGTCGAGCTGTCGCGGCGCGACGGGGTGACCATCTTCATCTCCACCCACTTCATGAACGAGGCCCAGCGCTGCGACCGCATCTCGCTGATGCACGCCGGCAAGGTGCTGGACAGCGACATCCCGCAGGGCCTGATGGACAAGCGCGGGCTGCCGACCCTGGAGGCGACCTTCATCGCCTACCTGGAAGAGGCCGCCGGCAGCGCCGCGCCGCCGCCCGAGCCGCCGGCGCCGGCCAGCGTCGGGCAGGCGCCGCACAAGCCGCAGCGCCAGCGCTTCAGCCCGCTGCGCCTGTTCAGCTATGCGCGGCGCGAATCCATGGAGCTGCGCCGCGACCCCATCCGCCTGACCCTGGCGCTGCTGGGCACGGCGCTGCTGATGTTCATCATCGGCTACGGCATCAACATGGACGTCGAGGACCTCTCCTACGCCGTGCTCGACCGTGACCAGACCACCACCAGCCAGGCCTATGCGCTGAACATCGCCGGCTCGCGCTACTTCATCGAGCACCCGGCGATCCGCGACCCCGACGACCTCGACCGGCGCCTGCGCAGCGGCGAGCTGAGCCTGGCGGTGGAAATCCCGCCGCACTTCGGCCGCGACCTCAAGCGCGGCGACGACCCGGCCATCGGCGTGTGGATCGACGGCGCCATGCCCACCCGCGCCAACACCGTGCAGGGCTACGTGCAGGGCCTGCACAGCAGCTACCTGGCCGACCTGGCCCGGCAGAGCGGCAACGCCGAGGCCAGCGCGGCGGCCAGCACCGAGGTGCGCTACCGCTACAACCCCGACGTGGAGAGCCTCAAGGCCATGGTCCCGGCGGTGATCCCGCTGCTGCTGATCATGATCCCGGCGATGCTCACCGCCCTGGGCGTGGTGCGCGAGAAGGAGCTGGGCTCGATCACCAACCTCTACGTCACCCCGGTGACGCGCCTGGAGTTCCTGCTCGGCAAGCAGCTGCCGTACATCGGCATGGGCATGGTCAACTTCGTGCTGATGCTGGCCATGGCGGTGCTGTTGTTCCGTGTGCCGCTCAAGGGCAGCCTGCTGGCCCTGAGCCTCGGCGCGCTGCTGTACGTGATCACCAGCACCGGCCTTGGCCTGCTGCTGTCGACCTTCATGAAGAGCCAGATCGCCGCGGTGTTCGGCACCGCCATCGCCACCATGATCCCGGCCATCCAGTTCGCCGGGCTGATCCACCCGGTGTCCTCGCTGGAGGGCGCGGCGGCGCTGATCGGCAAGCTCTACCCGACCACCCATTTCCTGGTCATCAGCCGCGGCGCCTTCTCCAAGGCCCTGGGCCTGGCCGACCTGTGGCCGTACTACCTGCCGCTGCTGGCGGCCATCGGCGTGCTGACGCTGTTCAGCGTGCTCCTGTTGAAGAAGCAGGAGGACTGAGATGCGCAAGCTGGCCAACATCTTCAACCTGGGCATCAAGGAGTTCCGCAGCCTCGGCCGCGACTACGCGATGCTGATCCTGATCGCCTGGGCCTTCACCCTGGGCGTCTACAGCTCCGCCACTGGCGTGCCGGAGACGCTGCACCACGCGCCCATCGCGGTGGTCGACGAGGACCAGTCGCAGCTCTCCTCGCGCATCGTCAACGCCTTCCAGCCCCCGTACTTCCGCCCGCCGGAAATGATCGGCCACGCGCAGATGGACCGCGGCATGGACACCGGCCTGTACACCTTCACCCTGGACATCCCGCCGGACTTCCAGCGCGACGTGCTGGCCGGCCGGCAGCCGGCGATCCAGGTCAACGTCGACGCCACCCAGACCGCCCAGGCCTTCTCCGGCGCCGGCTACATCCAGAACATCGTCGCCACCGAGGTGCGCGAGTTCGTCAGCCGCTACCGCGCCGAGCCGAGCATGCCGGCGGAGCTGGCGGTGCGCATGGAGTTCAACCCGAACCTGACCCAGGCCTGGTTCGGCGCGGTGATGGAGGTGATCAACCAGATCACCATGCTGTCGATCATCCTCACCGGCGCGGCGCTGATCCGCGAGCGCGAGCACGGCACCGTCGAGCACCTGCTGGTGATGCCGCTGACCGCCTTCGAGATCATGCTGGCCAAGGTCTGGTCCATGGGCGTGGTGGTGCTGGCGGCGGCCGCGCTGTCGCTGCAGCTGGTGGTGCGCGGCTGGCTGGACGTGCCGATCAGCGGCTCGGTGGCGCTGTTCCTGCTGGGCGCGGCGCTGCACCTGTTCGCCACCACCTCCATGGGCATCTTCCTCGGCACGGTGGCGCGCTCGATGCCGCAGCTGGGCCTGCTGGTGATCCTCACCCTGATGCCGCTGCAGATCCTCTCCGGCGGCACCACGCCGCGCGAGAGCATGCCGGAGCTGGTGCAGAACATCATGCTGTTCGCCCCGACCACCCACTTCGTCAGCCTGGCCCAGGCCATCCTGTTCCGCGGCGCCGGGCTGGCCATCGTCTGGCCGCAGTTCCTGGCGATCATCGGCATAGGCGCGGCATTTTTCTGTGGGGCGTTGTGGCGGTTCCGCAGGACCATTTCGCAGATGGCGTAGGGGGCAGGTGCCCCGGGGGCGAACCCGGAGCGCGCCGGCAGTGAAGGTCAGGCGGCGTATAACGCGGAGCGTTATACGCCCTACGCCCGGCCTGTCTTCGTAGGAGCGGACGATTGCCCCGACCCCCGCAGCGGCACGGAAACCGTAGGGCGCATAACGCCTACGGCGTTATCCGCCAATGGTCCCGGGCACCGCTGTTCGGCCGGCGGCGGATAACCGCGAACGGTTATTCGCCCTACGGTCGAGCACGGACGTAGGAGCGGACTCCGTCCGCGATTTGCCGATCGCCGGCCGGTGGCCAGGAGGATTTACAGCCGAGCGCGCTTCAGCGCTTGGCCAACCCGAGAATGATCTTCCACTGCTCCTCGCTCACCGGCATCACCGACAAACGGCTGCCGCGCTGCACCAGGGCCAGTTCCTCCAGCCCGGCGGCGGCCCGGAGGGTGGCCAGCGGCAGCACTTCCCTGAACGCCTCGACGAAACTCACGTCCCGCGCGCTCCAGGGGTTCTTCTCGGCGCTGGCCTTGGCGTCGTGGTAGGGGCTCTGCGGGTCCAGCGCGGTGGGGTCGGGGTAGGCCTCGCCCTCGATCCGGCCGATGCCGGCCACGCCCGGCTGCGGGCAGCTGGAGTGGTAGAAGAAGAGCAGCTCGCCGGGCTGCATGTTGCGCACGAAGTTGCGCGCCTGGTAGTTGCGCACGCCATCCCAGCGCGCCTTGCCCAGGCGCTGCAGGTCGTGGATCGACAGTTCGTCGGGTTCGGATTTCATCAACCAGTGCGGCATGATCCTTGCTCCAGTTTCGCCGTTTTTGTGGGAAGTGGCTGACTCCGACGACTGGACCAGGCATGGAATTGCGAGACGCTTTCCATTGTCGGAGAATGCCGCCGTTTTTCAGCTTGGCACGCGCCGGACGGACCAAAAACCACCGCCGGCCATCGTTGACAGTTTGCCTGGAAGGGGGAGGCAATCGATGAAGCGTAAGCCCGATCTGTTGTGGGTGCTGGTGATCCTGTTCGGCCTGGGTGTCGTCACCACCGGTTACACCCAGAGCCTGTGGGACCGCCAGGGCGAGGTTCCGGTCCAGGTGACCAAACAGCCCTGATTCACCCCGCCGGGCGCCGCAGGGAACGCGGCGCCTGTGCGAGCGCGCCGTACCAGCCGGCGTCGCTGACGATGCCCTGCAGCGGCACATCCCAGCTGGCCAGGTCCAGCCTGTCCACCTTCTGGCATTCGTGCGCCAGGCCCAAAAGTGTCGGTTTGCGCCAGATTTTGCGCCTGCCCAGGTACGCCAGGGTGCGGTCGTAGAACCCCTTGCCCATCCCCAGGCGCCCACCCCGTTCGTCGAAACCCACCAGCGGCAGCAGCACCAGGTCCAGCGCCCAGGGCTCGCGCTGGCGGCCGCGGTCCGGCAGCGGCTCGGCGATGCCGTAGCGGTTGTTCCGCCAACGCTCGCCGTTGCCGACGCGCTGGAAGGTCATGTGGGTGTGCGGCCAGCGGCTGAGCACCGGCAGGTAGGTGGCCTTGCCGCGTTTCTGCGCGGCCTTGAGCAGCGGGCGCGGGTCGATCTCGCCGTCGGCGGGCAGGTACAGGGCGATGTGGCGGGCGCGGCGGAACAGCGGGTGTTGCGCCATGCGGCGCTGCAGGTCGCGGGCGGCCTGGCGTTGCTGTTGCGCGCTGAGCTGGCGGCGGGCCTGGCGCAGCAGGCGGCGCAGGGCAGCGCGGGAAAGGTCTTGGGCGTGGATCATGGCAGGAGGAAAGCTCCCCGGACATGCCGCTGTCGGGTTAGCCCTTGAACCCGAAAGTTCAAGGTGGCGGTTGCAGTAGGCTTTAAGGCTTTCCGTCGTGCGGACATGCACACCAGCCCAACTGGCAACCTCCGTTGTTGCGATTATCGGCTCAGGGACATCACCGACTGGCCAACACACCAGGGAGCGTGGCCAGTATACCCCAGGGTTTTCTCCGGGGTCAGTCTTCCCGCCCGGGCTGATCGGTGGTAAGGGCGCGGTCCACGCGTTCGAGCAGCTCGCGCACGCGCTCGCGAGTGGAGCTGTGCTCGTTGTCCATGCGCTCCTGCTTGTGCAGCAGGTCGTGGGTGATGTTCAGCGCGGCCATCACGGCGACGCGGTCGGCGCCGATGACCTTCCCGCTCGAGCGGATCTCGCGCATCTTGCTGTCCAGGTAGCGCGCGGCGCTTTCCAGGTTGACGCGCTCCTCGGCGGGGCACGTGATGCAGTATTCCTTGTCGAGAATCTGCACGTTCAGGGTGTTCGTCTGGCTCATGAGTCCTGCTCCAGGGCTTTCAGGCGCAAAATCATCGCTTCGACCTTGTGGCGCGCCAATTCGTTCTTCTCGATCAGATGAGCGCGCTCCTCGCGCCAGCTCTTCTCGTTGGCCCGCAGCAGCCGGTTCTCCGCCTTGAGCTGTTCCAGGCGCTGGAGCAGGAGGTCGAATTTGGCGATCAGCGTTTGCAGGTCGGCGTCTTCCATGGGCTCTCGCTTGGGCAAGGGGATGACCGGAAACTATACAGGGTGCGGCAGCGCACCGGGCTGCCCGACACGCCGTCGCATGGTCTGAGCGCGCCCGGCGGTGCTAGGATAGCCACTCTCATTCTATGCATAGCGCCTGGTGGCGCCTAGCGTCGATATTCAGGTCCCGCGCATGTCCACAGTAAATTCCGCCTACACCGCTTTCGCCAACCTGCTCGCCGAGGCGGCCCTGCCGATCTCGCCCGCGGAACTGCACGGCCACCTGCTCGGGCGCGTCTGCGCCGGCGCCGGCTTCGACCAGGGCGAGTGGCTGCAGGCCGCCGCCGAACTGCTCGGCGGCGAACTCAGCGAACGCCTGCAGGCAGCCCTGGGCGGCCTGCTGGGCATGGTCCAGCAGGACCTGAGCGCCGGCGAGATGGCCGTGGTGCTGATGCTGCCCAACGACGACGCCCCGCTGGCCGAGCGCGCCCAGGCCCTGGGCCAGTGGTGCCAGGGCTTCCTCGCCGGTTTCGGCCTGGCGCTGCGCCAGGCCAGCCTGTCCGACGAGGCCGACGAAGTGCTCCAGGACATCGCCGCCATCGCCCAGGTCCAGGGCCAGCTGGAAGAGTCCGAGGACGGCGAGACGGACTACATGGAAGTCCAGGAATACCTGCGGGTCGCCCCGCTGCTGCTGTTCTCCGAATTCGGCAAGGTGCCGGCGCCGGCCGACAAACCCTCCCTGCACTGAGGTAGCTGCATGATCCGTATCGCCAAACCGGAATACGCCCGTCGGCGCAAGGCGCTGATGGCGCAGATGGAGCCCAACAGCATCGCCATCCTGCCGGCGGCGCCGATGTACATCCGCAACCGCGACGTCGAGCACGTCTACCGCCAGGACAGCGACTTCCAGTACCTCACCGGCTTCCCCGAGCCGGAAGCGGTGATGGTGCTGATCCCCGGCCGCGAGCATGGCGAATACGTGCTGTTCTGCCGTGAGCGCGACCCCGAGCGCGAACTCTGGGACGGCCTGCGCGCCGGCCAGGACGGCGCGGTCAGGGATTTCGGCGCCGACGACGCCTTCCCCATCGGCGACATCGATGACATCCTCCCCGGCCTGATCGAGGGCCGCGACCGCGTCTACTACGCGCTGGGCGCCAACCCCGAGTTCGACCGCCGGCTGATGGACTGGATCAACGTGATCCGCTCCAAGGCCCGCCAGGGCGCGCAGCCGCCGAACGAGTTCGTCGCCCTCGACCACCTGCTGCACGACCTGCGCCTGTACAAGAGCGCCGGCGAAGTGAAGGTGATGCGCTACGCCGCCGAGGTTTCCTGCGGCGCCCACATCCGCGCCATGCAGGCCTGTCGGCCGGGGCTCTACGAATACCACCTGGAGGCCGAGCTGGAATACGCCTTCCGCCTGGGCGGGGCGAAGATGCCGGCCTACGGCTCGATCGTCGCCACCGGGCGCAACGCCTGCATCCTGCACTACCGGGAGAACGACGCGCAGATCAGGGACGGCGACCTGATCCTGATCGACGCCGGCTGCGAGATCGACTGCTACGCCAGCGACATCACCCGCACCTTCCCGGCCAACGGCAAGTTCAGTCCCGAGCAGAAGGCCATCTACGAGCTGGTGCTGGAGGCCAACATGGCCGCCTTCGACTACATCGCCCCCGGCCGCCACTGGAACGAGGCCCACGAGGCCACCGTGCGCGTCATCACCGCCGGCCTGGTGAAGCTCGGCCTGCTCAAGGGCGACGTCGACGAACTGATCGCCAGCGAAGCCTACAAGGCCTTCTACATGCACCGCGCCGGCCACTGGCTGGGCATGGACGTGCACGACGTCGGCGAGTACCGCGTCGGCGGCGAATGGCGCGTGCTCGAGCCGGGCATGTCGATGACCGTCGAGCCGGGTATCTACATCGCGCCGGACAACACCGACGTGCCGAAGAAATGGCGCGGCATCGGCGTGCGCATCGAGGACGACGTAGTGGTGACCAAGAATGGTTGCGAAGTGCTGACCAACGGCGTGCCCAAGACCGTCGCCGCGATCGAGGCGCTGATGGCCGAAGCCAAGGCCCAGGCGGCCTGAGATGCAACGCGCGAACCTGGCGATCATCGGTGGCGGCCTGGTCGGCGCCAGCCTGGCGCTGATCCTGCAGGCCGGCGCCCGCGAGCGCGGCTGGCGCATCGTGCTGGTCGAGCCCTTCGCCCCCGGCGATGCCTACCAGCCCAGCTATGACGCCCGCTCCTCGGCGCTGTCCTTCGGCAGCCGGCAGATCTACGAGCGCCTGGGAGTGTGGCAACGCATCGCCCAGCGCGGCGCGCCGATCAGCCAGATCCACGTGTCCGACCGCGGGCGCTTCGGCTCCGCGCGCCTCACCGCAATGGAGGAGGGCGTGCCGGCGCTGGGCTACGTGGTGGAGAACGCCTGGCTCGGCCAGTGCCTGTGGCAGGCCCTGGACCACGAGGTGGTGAGCTGGCGCTGCCCGGCCGAAGTGCGCCGCATGGAGGCCCTGGACGACGGCTACCGGCTGACCCTGGACGACGACTCGCTGCTGGACTGCGACCTGGCCGTGCTGGCCGACGGCGGCCGCTCCGGCCTGCGCGAACAGCTGGGCATCGGCGTGCGCGAGGCGCCCTACGGGCAGACCGCGCTGATCGCCAACGTCAGCCCCAGCGAGGAACACCGCGGCCAGGCCTTCGAACGCTTCACCGAACAGGGGCCCATGGCCCTGCTGCCGCTGCCGGACAACCGCTGCGCGCTGGTCTGGACGCGCCTGCCGCGCGACGCCGAGCGCTTGCGCGAGCTGCCCGAGCGGCAGTTCCTCGACGAGCTGCAGGCCACTTTCGGCTACCGCCTGGGCGGCTTCCGCCAGGTTGGCGCACGCTACTGCTACCCGCTGACCCTGAGCGAGGCCGAGGAACAGGTGCGCCCGCACCTGGTGGTGCTCGGCAACGCCGCCCACAGCCTGCACCCCATCGCCGGCCAGGGCTTCAACCTGTCGTTGCGCGATGCCCAGGCCCTGGCCGACCAGTTGCTCGGCGCGGACGCCGCGCCCGGCGACTTCGCGGTGCTGCAGCGCTACCTGGACGCCCAGCGCCTGGACCAGCAGATGACCGTCGGCTTCTCCGACCGCGTCACCCGCCTGTTCTCCAACGCCCAGCCGGTGCTGGCCACCGGGCGCAACCTGGGCCTGCTCGGCCTCGACCTGCTGCCGCCGGCCAAGCGCTGGTTCGCCCGCCAGGCCATGGGCCTGGGCGCGCGGCCGGTCTAGGGAGCGGCGATGTCCTCAGGCAAGATGGCCCGCCGCGCCCGCCTGCTGCGCTTCGGCCTCAACCTCTACCCGCCGTACATCGGCGCCGGCGTGCGGGTGCGCCACATCAGCCCGGACTTCCGCGAGGTGCGGGTGAAGATGGTGCTGTCCTGGTTCAACCGCAACTACGTCGGCACCCAGTTCGGCGGCAGCCTGTACAGCATGACCGACCCCTTCTTCATGCTCATGCTGATGGAGAACCTGGGGCGCGACTACATCGTCTGGGACAAGGCCGCCAACATCGAATTCATCACCCCGGGCAAGGGGCCGGTGTACGCCGAGTTCCGCATCGACCAGCAACTGCTGGACGAGGCCCGCGAGCGCACCGCCGACGGCGGCAAGTTCCTGCCCAGGCTGCACGCCGAGGTGCGCGACGGCGAGGGCACGCTGGTCGCGCGGGTGCAGAAGACCCTCTACATCAGGCTCAAGCCGCGCCTGCGCAAGGCCGGCTGACGACATGGAAAAAGGAATGCAGATGCACGCGGATCTGGTGATTGTCGGGGCGGGGATGGTCGGCAGCGCGCTGGCCCTGGCGTTGCAGGGCAGCGGCCTGGAAATCCTGCTGCTCGACGGCTCGCCGCTGAGCGTGAAGCCCTTCGACCGCGAGGCGCGCTTCGAGCCGCGCGTCAGCGCCCTGTCCGAGGCCAGCCGGCGCATCCTCCAGCGCCTGCACGCCTGGGACGGCATACTCGCGCGGCGCGCCGAGCCCTACCGCGAGATGCACGTGTGGGACGGCTCCGGCACCGGCCAGGTGCATTTCAGCGCGGCCAGCGTGCACGCCGAGGTGCTCGGCCACATCGTCGAGAACCGCGTGGTGCAGGACGCCCTGATGGAGCGCCTGCACGACACCACACTCGGCCTGCTGCCCGGCGCGCGCCTGGAGCAGCTGCGCCATTCCGGCGACGACTGGCTGCTGACCCTGGCCGACGGCCGGCAGATCCGCACGCCGCTGGTGGTCGCCGCCGACGGCGCCAACTCCGCCGTGCGCCGCCTGGCCGGCTGCGCCACCCGCGAGTGGGACTACCTGCACCACGCCATCGTCACCAGCGTGCGCTGCGAAAAGCCGCACCAGGCCACCGCCTGGCAGCGCTTCACCGACGACGGCCCGCTGGCCTTCCTGCCGCTGTCCCGCGGGGGCGATACGCACTGGTGCTCGATCGTCTGGTCGACCACCCCGGAGCAGGCCGAACGCCTGATGGCGCTGGGCGACGACGGCTTCCGCGCCGCCCTCGGCCGGGCCTTCGAGCAGCGCCTGGGCGGCATCGAGCAGGTCGACCCGCGCCTATGCATCCCGCTGCGCCAGCGCCACGCCAAGCGCTACGTGGAGCCGGGCCTGGCGCTGATCGGCGACGCCGCGCACACCATCCACCCGCTGGCCGGGCAGGGCGTCAACCTGGGCTTCCTCGACGCCGCGGTGCTGGCCGAGGTGCTGATGCACGCCCACGCCCGTGGCGAGCGCATCGCCGACGAGCGCGTGCTGAGCCGTTTCGAGCGCCGGCGCATGCCGCACAACCTGGCGATGATGGCGGCGATGGAAGGCTTCCAGCGCCTGTTCCAGGCCGACCCGCTGGCCGTGCGCTGGCTGCGCAACGCCGGCCTGCGCCTGGTCGACCGCCACCACGAGGCCAAGGGCCTGTTCGTCCGCCAGGCGCTGGGGCTGTCCGGCGACCTGCCGGCGCTCGCTCGCGTCTGAGGCGCCGCGACCCCGTGTCGCGGGGTGGTGAAACACCCAGTCACAAAGGCCGGCTCCGGGGCTAAATGAGGTTCCTTATCATCTGGAACCTCATTCCGCTACCCAGGAGCCGCCAGCATGTCGGTACGCAAAGGCCTTCTCGCTTCCCTCGCCCTCACCGCCCTGGCCGGCGCCGCCCAGGCCGCCGACGAGGTGGTGGTCTACTCCTCGCGCATCGACGAGCTGATCAAGCCGGTGTTCGACGCCTACACCCAGAAGACCGGGGTGCAGGTCAAGTTCATCACCGACAAGGAAGCGCCGCTGATGGCGCGGATCAAGGCCGAAGGCGCCAACACCCCGGCCGACCTGCTGCTCACCGTGGACGCCGGCAACCTCTGGCAGGCCGAGAAGATGGGCATCCTGCAGCCGTTCGACTCGCCGGCCCTGGACGCCAACATTCCCCCGCAGTACCGCTCCGGCACCGACAGCTGGACCGGCCTGTCGCTGCGCGCGCGGACCATCGCCTATTCCACCCAGCGGGTGAAGCCGGAGGAACTCTCGACCTACGAGGCCCTGGCCGACCAGCAGTGGGAAGGCCGCCTGTGCCTGCGCACGGCGAAGAAGGTCTACAACCAGTCGCTGACCGCCACCCTGATCGAGACCCACGGCGAGCAGAAGACCGAGCAGATCCTCAAGGGCTGGGTGGGCAACCTGGCCACCGACGTGTTCTCCGACGACACCGCGCTGCTCCAGGCCATCGCCGCCGGCCAGTGCGACGTCGGCCTCGTCAACACCTACTACTACGGGCGCCTGCACAAGCAGAAGCCGGACCTGCCGATCAAGCTGTTCTGGCCGAACCAGGCCGACCGCGGCGTGCACGTCAACCTCTCGGGCATCGGCCTGACCAAACATGCGCCGCACCCCGAGCAGGCAAAGGCCCTGGTGGAATGGATGACCGGCCCCGACGCCCAGGCCCTGTTCGCCTCGCTGAACCAGGAATTCCCGGCCAACCCCAAGGTCGCGCCCTCCGAGGAAGTGGCGGCCTGGGGCAGCTTCAAGGCCGACAGCATCCCGGTGGAAGTCGCCGGCAAGCGCCAGGCCGAAGCCATCAAGCTGATGGATCGGGCAGGGTGGAACTGATGGCTGCAGGCGGCAGGCTACAGGCTGCAGGCCAGAGCGACAGAGCCGTGGCCTGCTTCCCCTGTAGGAGCGAGCTTGCTCGCGAACCCGGGCCGCGTGCCGAGGCGTTCGCGAGCAAGCTCGCTCCTACGAAAAGCCCGCCCCCGCTCTTCGCCTGCGGCCTGTAGCCTGCAGCCTGCGGCCCACCTGACATGCCCCTGCGCGGGTTCTCCTTCGCCATCGCCGCCCTGGTGGCGTTGCCGCTCGTCGTGCTGGCGCTGAGCTGGGGCGAGGTCGACACGGAAATCTGGGCGCACCTGTGGGACACCCAGTTGCCGCGCCTGCTGGGCAACAGCCTGGTGCTGGTGCTCGGCGTGGGCGTCGGGGTGACCGTCCTGGGCACCAGCCTGGCCTGGCTCACCGCGCTCTGCGAGTTCCCCGGGCGGCGCTGGCTGGACTGGGCGCTGATGCTGCCCTTCGCCATCCCGGCCTATGTGCTGGCGTTCGTCTTCGTCGGCCTGCTGGATTTCGCCGGGCCCTTGCAGAGCCTGCTGCGCGAGTGGTTCGGCAGCGGCCTGCGGCTGCCGCGGGTGCGTTCCACCGGCGGGGTGATCCTGGTCCTGGTGCTGGTCTTCTACCCCTACGTGTACCTGCTGGCGCGCGGCGCCTTCCTGGCCCAGGGCCGCGGCCTCACCGAGGCGGCGCGGGTGCTCGGGCTGTCGCCCTGGCGGGCCTTCTGGCGCGTGGCGCTGCCCATGGCGCGGCCAGCCATCGGCGCAGGGCTTGCGCTGGCGATCATGGAGACCCTGGCCGACTTCGGCGCCGTCTCGGTGTTCAACTTCGACACCTTCACCACCGCCATCTACAAGACCTGGTACGGCTTCTACAGCCTGTCCAGCGCCACCCAGCTGGCCAGCCTGCTGCTGCTCGGGGTGTTCCTGGTGGTGCTCGGCGAGCGCCACAGCCGTGGCCGCGTCGTGGCCGGCAGCGAGAAGCCGCGCACCGCGCCGCTGTACCGCCTGCGCGGGGTCCGGGCCTGGGCCGCCAGCGCCTGGTGCGGCCTGGTGTTCGCCTGTGCCTTCGCCATTCCCGTGGCGCAGTTGCTGGTGTGGTGCTGGCAACGCGGCCGCTTCGACCTCGACGAGCGCTACTGGGGCCTGCTCTGGCACAGCCTCGGCCTGGGCGCCACGGCGGCGGCGCTGTGCGTGGCGGTCGGCCTGCTGCTGGCCTTCGCCCGCCGCCAGGCGCCGGCGAGGCCGGTGCGCGCCGCGGTGGGCCTGGCCAACCTCGGCTACGCGGTGCCCGGCTCGGTGCTGGCGGTGGCGATCATGCTGGCCTTCAGCTGGCTGGACAACCACTGGGTGATCCCGCTCTCCAGCGCCCTGGGCGGCGCCGGCAAGCCGCTGCTGCTGGGCAGCCTGGGGGCGCTGCTGCTGGCCTACCTGATCCGCTTCCTGGCGGTGGCCGAGGGCCCGCTGGAAAGCACCCTGGTGCGCATCCGCCCGTCCTTCGCCGAGGCTTCGCGCAGCCTCGGCGTGGCGGGGCCGGCGTTGTTCGCGCGGGTCTACCTGCCGCTGCTGGCGCCGGGGCTGATGAGCGCCGCGCTGCTGGTGTTCGTCGATGTATTGAAGGAAATGCCGGCTACCCTGCTGATGCGCCCCTTCGGCTGGGACACCCTGGCCGTGCGCGTGTTCGAGATGACCAGCGAGGGCGAATGGGCCCGGGCCGCGCTGCCGGCGCTGAGCCTGGTACTGGCCGGGCTGCTGCCGGTGGTGCTGCTGATCCGCCGTTCCGCGGCCAGCGCGGCGGGGCGCGACTCGGCCGTCGGCCGAGGTGTCCAGGCTCCCGCCTAGCGGCTACAATGCGCCGGTTTCGTGCGGGCCGCCCTCGCGCTCCGCATCCGCCATTCCCGGAAGGAGAACACCCATGGGACAGCGCACCCCGCTCTACGACCTGCATGTCGCGCTCGGCGCGAAAATCGTCGATTTCGGCGGTTGGGACATGCCCCTTCACTACGGCTCCCAGGTCGAAGAGCACCACCAGGTCCGTCGCGACTGCGGCGTGTTCGACGTCTCCCACATGACCGTGGTCGACGTCACTGGTCCGCAGTCCAAGGAATACCTGCAGCGCCTGCTGGCCAACGACGTCGAACGCCTGCAGGTGCCCGGCAAGGCGCTGTACAGCGGCATGCTCAACGAGCGTGGCGGGGTGGTCGACGACCTCATCGTCTACCTGGGCGTGTATGGCTACCGCGTGGTGGTCAACGCCGCCACCCGCGAGAAGGACCTGGCCTGGATGCAGGCCCACACCGAGGGCTTCGAGGTCCAGCTGCACGCGCGCCCGGACCTGGCCATGCTGGCCGTCCAGGGCCCCAACGCGCGGGACAAGACCGCCGAGCTGGTCAGCTCCTCCCGCGCCACCCTGATCCGCGAACTCAAGCCCTTCCAGGGCAAGGCCGATGGCGACTGGTTCATCGCCCGCACCGGCTACACCGGCGAGGATGGCCTGGAGATCATGCTGCCGGCCGCCGAGGCGCCGGGCTTCCTCAACGAACTGGTGGGCGCCGGCATCGCCCCCGCCGGCCTGGGCGCGCGCGACACCCTGCGCCTGGAAGCCGGGATGAACCTCTACGGCCAGGACATGGACGAGGACATCTCGCCGCTGGCCGCCAACATGGGCTGGACCATCGCCTGGGAGCCGGCCGATCGCGACTTCATCGGCCGCCAGGCCCTGGAGGCCCAGCGCGCCGCCGGCGACCAGCCGAAGCTGGTCGGCCTGGTGCTGGAGGAGCGCGGCGTGCTGCGCGCCCACCAGGTGGTGCGGGTGGCCGGCATCGGCGAAGGCGAGATCACCAGCGGCAGCTTCTCCCCGACCCTCGGCAAGTCCATCGCCCTGGCCCGCCTGCCGGCGGCCACCGGCGACCGCGCCGAGGTGGAAATCCGTGGCAAGTGGTACCCGGTGCGCGTCGTTCAGCCGAATTTCGTGCGTCATGGCAAGGCCCTGATCTAAATTGCATAGGCGACCCGTCGTCGCCGTTGCCCCGTCCCCGAGGAAAACAAGATGAGCAATATTCCCGCCGACCTGCGTTACGCCGCCAGCCACGAGTGGGCGCGCCTGGAAGCCGACGGTACCGTCACCGTGGGCATCTCCGACCATGCCCAGGAAGCCCTGGGCGACGTGGTCTTCGTCGAGCTGCCGGAACTCGGCAAGCAACTCAACGCTGGCCAGGAAGCCGGCGTGGTGGAATCGGTCAAGGCCGCTTCGGACATCTACGCCCCGGTCGGTGGCGAGGTGATCGCCATCAACGAGGTCCTGGCCGACACCCCCGAGGAAGTCAACAACGACCCCTACGGCTCCTGGTTCTTCAAGCTCAAGCCGAGCAACCCGGCCGAGCTGGACAAGCTGCTCGACGCCGCCGGCTACCAGGCCGCCTGCGACGCAGACGCCTGATCGCCCTGCCGACCCCCCACAAGGCCCCGCTCAGTCGGGGCCTTGTTCTTCCACCCTGGCCTATCCTGTGTTGATCGTGCATTCCCGATCGAGGTCCAGGCCATGTCGAAAAGCCCTTCGCTATCCCAGCTGAACCAGCCCGATGCCTTCCTGCGCCGCCACCTCGGCCCCGACGAGGCGGAGCGACGGACGATGCTCGAGGCCCTGGGCGTCGCCAGCCTCGACGACCTGATCGTGCAGACGGTGCCGCCGGCCATCCGCCTGAACCGCCCGCTGGAGCTGCCGCCGGCGCTGGACGAGCAGGGCGCCCTGGCCAGGCTGCGCGGCTACGCCCGGCAGAACCAGCTGTGGACCAGCCTGATCGGCACCGGGTACTACGGCACGGTCACGCCCACGGTGATCTTGCGCAACGTGCTGGAGAACCCCGGCTGGTACACCGCCTACACCCCCTACCAGCCGGAGATCGCCCAGGGCCGCCTGGAGGCGCTGCTGAACTTCCAGCAACTGACCATCGACCTCACCGGCCTGGACCTGGCCAGCGCCTCGCTGCTGGACGAGGCCACCGCCGCCGCCGAGGCCATGGCCCTGGCCAAGCGCGTGGCCAAGGCCAAGAGCAACCTGTTCTTCGTCGACGTGAACTGCCACCCGCAGACGATTTCCGTGGTGCGCACCCGCGCCCAGGCCTTCGGCTTCGACCTGGTGCTGGACGAGCTGGACAACCTGGGCCAGCACGCGGTGTTCGGGGCGCTGCTGCAGTACCCCGACAGCCGCGGCGAGGTCCGCGACCTGCGCCCGCTGATCGACGCCCTGCACGCCCGCCAGGCCATCGCCTGCGTCGCCGCCGACCTGCTCAGCCTGCTGCTGCTCACCCCGCCGGGCGAGCTGGGCGCCGACGTGGTGCTGGGCAGCGCCCAGCGCTTCGGCGTGCCCATGGGCTACGGCGGGCCCCACGCGGCCTTCTTCGCCACCCGCGACGAGTTCAAGCGGGCCATGCCCGGACGGATCATCGGCGTGTCCCGCGATGCCCGCGGCAACACCGCGCTGCGCATGGCGCTGCAGACCCGCGAGCAGCACATCCGCCGCGAGAAGGCCAACTCCAACGTCTGCACCTCGCAGGTGCTGCTGGCCAACATCGCCAGCCTGTACGCCGTCTACCACGGCCCCGAGGGCCTCAGGCGCATCGCCCAGCGCGTGCACCGGCTGACCGCGATCCTCGCCGCCGGGCTGTTCGCCAAGGGCCTCAAGCGCGTCAACGCGCATTTCTTCGACACCCTGACCCTGGAAGTGGGCGCGCAGCAGGCGGCCATCCTCGAGCGAGCCCGCGCGGCGCGCTACAACCTGCGCATCGTCGGCGAGGACCGGCTGGGCGTCAGCCTGGATGAAACCTGCAGCGCCGAGACCGTCGCCACCCTGTTCGACATCTTCCTCGGCGCCGGCCACGGCCTGAGCATCGCCGTGCTGGATGCCGGCGATCTCTCCGACGGCATTCCCGGCACCCTGCAGCGCCGTTCCGGCTACCTCGGCCACCCGGTGTTCAACCGCCACCACAGCGAGACCGAGATGCTGCGCTACCTGCGCCAGCTCGAAGGCAAGGACCTGGCGCTGAACCAGGCGATGATCCCGCTGGGCTCCTGCACCATGAAGCTCAACGCCACCAGCGAGATGATCCCCATCACCTGGCCGGAGTTCGCCAACCTGCACCCCTTCGTGCCGCGCGAGCAGGCCGAGGGCTACCGCCTGATGATCGACGAGCTGGAGAGCTGGCTGCGCACCATCACCGGCTTCGACGCCATCTGCATGCAGCCCAACTCCGGGGCCCAGGGCGAGTACGCCGGGCTGCTGGCCATCCGCAGGTACCACGAGAGCCACGGCGAGGGGCACCGCAACGTCTGCCTGATCCCGTCCTCGGCCCACGGCACCAACCCGGCCTCGGCGATCATGGCGAGCATGCGCGTGGTGATCGTGGAATGCGACAAGGGTGGCAACGTCGACCTGGAGGACCTCAAGCTGAAGGCCGCCGAGGCCGGCGCCCAGCTGGCCTGCCTGATGATCACCTACCCCTCGACCCACGGCGTGTACGAGGAGGGCATCCGCGAGATCTGCGAGGTTATCCACAGCCACGGCGGGCAGGTGTACATGGACGGCGCCAACCTCAACGCCCAGGTCGGCCTGGCGCGGCCGGCGGACATAGGCGCGGACGTCTCGCACATGAACCTGCACAAGACCTTCTGCATCCCCCACGGCGGCGGCGGGCCGGGCATGGGCCCGATCGGCGTGAAGCAGCACCTGGCGCCGTTCGTCGCCAACCACCCGGTGATCCGCATCGAGGGGCCCAACCCGCTGAATGACGCGGTCAGCGCCGCGCCCTGGGGCAGCGCCAGCATCCTGCCGATCAGTTGGATGTACATCGCCATGATGGGCCCGCAGTTGGCCGATGCCACCGAGGTGGCCATCCTCAACGCCAACTACCTGGCCCAGCGCCTGGACGGCGCCTTCCCGGTGCTCTACCGCGGGCGCAACGAGCGCGTGGCCCACGAGTGCATCCTCGACCTGCGGCCGCTCAAGGCGCAGACCGGGATCAGCGAGGAAGACGTGGCCAAGCGCCTGATGGACTATGGCTTCCACGCGCCGACCATGTCCTTCCCGGTGCCCGGCACGCTGATGGTGGAACCCACCGAGAGCGAGTCGCTGCACGAGCTGGACCGTTTCGTCGAGGCCATGCTGAGCATCCGCGCGGAGATCGCCAAGGTCGAGACCGGCGAATGGCCGGCCGAGGACAACCCGCTCAAGCGCGCCCCACACACCCTGGCCGACGTCACCGGCCCCTGGGAGCGGCCCTACGGCATAGCCGAAGCAGTGACGCCCAGCGAACACACCCGCGCCTTCAAGTACTGGCCGGCGGTGAACCGGGTGGACAACGTGTTCGGCGACCGCAACCTGTTCTGCGCCTGCGTGCCGGTGGACGAGTACCGGGAGTGAGAAAATCCGCGCCTACGAAATGCCGAGCCCCCCTGTAGGAGCGGGCCCTGCCCGCGATTCGCGCGCAGGGCGCGCTCCTACAAGGGCACGGTGTGGAGGCAAACCGTAGGATGGCGTTGAGCGCAGCGATACCCATCGCCACGACCGCATGGGTTTCGCCCAACCCATCCTACGAAGAGCCGTTACTGCGCCACGCCCTCCTGGCTCATCAGGATGGCATTGGCCAGCTCCATGTCGCTGCGTTGCTGCAGCTCCGGATGGTCGTTGCGCAGGCGCTGCAGCGCGGCTTCCAGGTAGGGGCCGCGGATGGCGCCGTCGCTGGCCACGTAGCTGCCGGCGTCGTCGCGGGCGGCGAGGATCAGCTTGTGGTCGTGCTTGAAGGTCAGGTAGGTCGAGGCGGTGGTGGCCCCGGAGGAGATGATGTCGCGCCAGAAGCCGTCGGCCATGGCCGGGGCCAGGGGCAGCAGGCTGAAGAGGGCGAGGATGCCGGTCAGTTTGAGCATGCGCATGGGAGTTTCTCCTCCGTAGGTCCGCATGACCTTATGAGCCGGATATGCGCCGGCTAGTTCAGGGAAACTTCCCGATGGCCATTCCCAGGCCCGTGTTGCCACGGTTTTCGACAAAATGGGTGACCGATGCGCGAGGATTGCGTTTGAATGAGTTTCCCTGCCGGAGTGATGGCATGAACATCCGACCCATCCACACCCATGAAGACTACAAGGCCAGCCTGAAGGAGCTGTCCGCGTATTTCGACAATGAGCCGGAACCCGGTACGCCCGAGGGGGATCGTTTCGAAGTGCTGCTGACGCTGGTCGAGGCCTATGAGACCAGGCATTACCCCATCGAGGCGCCGCATCCCATCGAGGCCATCAAGTTCCGCATGGAGCAGGGTGGCCTGACCGTCAAGGACCTGGTCCCTTCCATCGGCCAGCCCAACCGCGTCTACGAGGTGCTGTCCGGCAAGCGCAGCCTGACGCTGCCGATGATCCGCAAGCTGCACCGCAACCTGGGGATACCCGCCGAGAGCCTGATCGCCGAATACGCCCGAAGCCAGTGCATCGGGAAGCCCGCTGCCCCGTGAGGGGCGCGGGCTTTTCTTTTGCGTGTCGGGGGATTGCCGTTCAGCGTTCGCCGGCCAGCAGCGCGCTGGCCAGCTCCAGGTCGCTGCGCTGCTGCAACTGCGGGTAGTCGCTGCGCAGGCGCTGCAGTTCGGCTTCCAGCCAGGGGCCGCGGATGGCGCCGGCGCTGGCGACGAAGCTGCCGGCGTCGTCGGCCAGCGGGCCGACCAGCTTGTGGTCGTCGCGGCTGGTCAGGTAGCTGGAGGCGGTGGTGGCGCCGGTGGACAGCACGCCGCGCCAGAAGCCGGCGTCTTCGGCCTGGGCGGCGGCGAAGGGAAGGGTGGACAGGGCGACGGCCAGGGCCGCTCCGGGGATACGCATGGGTGCTCCTTGGGTGACTGCGTTCGCGTCCCCTCAGAGTGCCTGCCCGCCGGCGAGTTCCGGAGCGCCTGGTGGAATCAGGCGCTTCCGAGCGGTGCCGTCATTCTCCTTTCAGCGCCGGGTCGTCGGGGTTCTGCTGTTCCAGCTCGGCCAGTTGCATCTGCACCTTCTCCAGCTGGCCGATCTCGCGCAGGTAGGCGATCAGCGCCAGGCGTGCGTCGCGGTTCGCCGGCTGGCGCTGCAGCAGTTGCTCCAGCTGGCGGCAGGCGGCGTCGGCCTGGCCGCTGTCGTGCAGGCCGATGGCCAGGATGTAGCGGAACTGCGCGCTGTCCGGGGCCAGGCGCACCGCCTCCTGCAGCTCCTTGAGCGCCGCATCGCGCTGGCCCTGGCGGATCAGCGCCAGGCCCAGGGCGTGGTGCAGCAGGCCCGACTGCGGGTGGCGCTTGAGCGCGCCGTCCAGCAGCTGGCGGGCTTCGTCGGGGCGCTGGCGGGCTTCCAGCCACTGGTAGAGGCTGACCAGCGCCGGCAGGAAGTCGGGGTCGCGCACCAGGGCCGCGCGCAGCGCCGGCTCCACTTCGGCGTCGCGGCCGGTGACCTGGTAGAGCATGGCGCGGTTGAGGTTGGACTCGGCGCGCTCGGCCAGGCTCAGCTGGACTTCCTCGTACTCCTTCAGGCCCTTGGCCAGCGGCGCCTGCAGCCCGGCGCGCACTTCCGGCGGCAGTTGCGCCAGCTGCCAGGTGGCGGAGAGGCGCACGGCGCGCAGCGGGTCGTCCAGCAGCGGCGCCAGCAGCAGCGCCTGGCGCGGCGGGCCGGCCAGGGCGGCGACCGCGCCTATGGCGGCGTTGCGCACCTGTGGGTCGGCGTCCCGCAGGCCCTGGCTGGCCAGCTCCAGGGAGCGCGAGCTGGGGTAGGCGGGCAGTTCGGCGAGCAGGGTGGCGCGGCGGATCGCCGGCAGTTCGTTGCTGGCCAGCAGCAGGTGCAGCGCCCGCGAGGCGCCGGGCTGGCCGTTGCGGGCCTTCCACAGGGTGTCGTCGTAGCGCGGCACGCTGCCGGGCTGCTTCGCGTCGCTGGCGTACCACAGGCGGAACTGCTCGGCGACCTTCGAGGCGCTGTCGCGGTGGCAGCCCATGCAGGCGTCCGGCGCGCCTATCTTCTGCGCGTGCTGCGGGTCGGGGATGCTGAAGCTGTGGTCATGCCGGTAGTGGTTGACCATGTAGTACTTGCCCGGCATGTGGCAGGCGGTGCACTGCGCGCCCGGGGTGCCGGGTTCGTGGTGATGGTGCTCGGGCGAGTCGTAGTCCTTCGCCAGCAGGCCCTTGCCGTCGATGCCCGGGCGCACCGGCTTGCCGGCCTTGTTGTGGCACTGCAGGCAGAGGCCGTTGCCGGCGATCTTCACCTGGCCGCTGTGGGGATTGTGGCAGTCGGTGCACTTCACGCCCTTCTCGAACATCTTGCTCTGGGTGAAGGAACCCCACTCGAAGACCTCGTCCTTGATCTTGCCGTCGATCTGGTACAGCTCGCGGGTCAGCAGGCTGGGCAGGTAGTCGTCCATGAACCGGTGGCGGTGCTGGAAGCCGTCGCCCAGCGGCGCGCGGCGGGCGTGGCAGCGCGCGCAGTTCTCCACCAGCTCGCTGGCGGCGGTGCTGGCGCCCAGCGGCTTGTCGAAGCCGCGGCTGGCGTCGCCGTCGGGCTTCTTCGCCCATTCCAGGTGGCGCGAGGCCGGGCCGTGGCAGGCCTGGCAGCCGACGCCCAGGCTCTGCCAGTGGCTGGCGAAGGCGTTCTTGTCGGCGTCGAAGTTGCGCTTGAAGTCGGTGGTATGGCACTCGATGCACATGAAGTTGGCGTTCTGCGTCGGGCGCGTCCAGTGCAGCTCGTCCTTGAAGTCGACGTGCTGCCCGGGGTTGAGTTCGAACCAGCGGTGCTTCTGGGTATCCCAGGCCACGCCCAGGGCCTGCAGGCGGCCGCCGGGGTATTCCAGCAGGTACTGCTGCAGCGGGGCCACGCCGAAGGTGTAGGCCACCCTGAAGTCCGCCGGCTTGCCGTCGGCGCCGGGCGTGTTGACCCAGAACTCCCCGCCCTTGCGGAAGAAACGGGTGCTTTCGGCCTCGCCCTTGAACTTCGCGTCGGCGAAGTCGCCCAGCACGTTGGCCTCGCTGGCCACCTGCATCGCCTTGTGGTGGTGCGAGCCCTGCCAATCCTGGAACTGGCCCTGGTGGCAGCCCTGGCATTGCTGCTCGTCGACGAAGCCGGCTTTCGGTGCCTCGGCCACCACGGGCTTCGCCGGGGGCGCGGGCGGGGCCGCGATGGGCAGCGACGGGGCGCTGTGTTCCACGTACCACCAGGCGGCGGCGCTGGCCAGCAACAGCACGGCGACCAGCGCGGTGGCCAGGTTCCGCGCCAGGCGCGGGGTGGAGGGGGTGTGGGCCGGTGCGGCCCCTTTCCGGTCTTTCTTCTTGGCAGGCTTCTGCATGCGGACGTCCGTTGTTCGGGCAGGCATGTATCACGGTGGCAGCAGCTTCAGTGACAGCCGGGGGGATGTCAAACCCCCGGCCGGGGGGTGGCCGGCTTCACCCTTGAGTGTGAGGCCAGGTTCAGGGCTGGCGGATGGCAGCGACCCGGGCGCTGTCCACCTTCACCGCCGGGTTGCCGAACTGCGCCGTGAGGTAGTTGACCAGGGTGGCGATCTGCTGGTCGTCGAGGGCGCCGGCGAAGCCGGGCATGAACACCTCCTGCCCGGCGCTTTCGCGGTGTACGCCGGTGAGCACGACTTGCACCAGGTTGTCCGGCTGCCGTGCGCCCACCGTGGTGTTGCGGCTGAGCATGGGGTAGTAGGCGTCCTTCGTGCCCTGGCCGCTCCAGCCGTGGCAACTGGCGCAGTTGCCGAGGAACAGCCGGGCGCCGTCGTCGCGGGCCTGGGCGTCGAAGTCCTCGCCGCGCAGCGCCACCAGGTCGTCGGCGGGCTCGCCCCAGGCGAAGCGCGGCTTGCGCTCGCCGTCGCCGACCGCCCTGACGCTGCGCAGGTAGCCGGCGATCGCCTGCAGGTCGGCAGGCCGCAGGTACTGGAAGCTGTGTTCCACGGCCTCGGCCATGGGCCCGGCGGCCTGGGCCTTGCCGGGCAGGCGGCCGCTGCGCAGGTACTGCGCCAGCTCGGCATCGCTCCAGCCGCCGATGCCGCTGTGGGTGTCGCTGGTGATGTTGTAGGCGTACCAGCCGCCCAGGGCGGCGCCGGAGAGGTAGCCGGCGGCCTTTTCGTCCAGCGCCTTCTCCTGGAAGGCCAGGCCGCGCGGGGTGTGGCAGGTGCCGCAGTGGGCCAGGCCCTGCACCAGGTAGGCGCCGCGGTTCCAGGCCTCGCTCTGCTTCGGGTTGGGCTGGAAGGGGCGGTCGTCGTGGAACAGCGCGTTCCAGAGGGCCAGCGGCCAGCGCATGTTCAGTGGCCAGGGGATGTCGCTGTCGCGGTTGGCCTGGGCCACGGCCTCGACGCCGCCGCGCAGGAAGTAGGCGTAGAGGGCCTGCATGTCCGTATCGTCGATCTTGGCGTAGGCGGTGTAGGGCATCGCCGGGTAGAGGTGCAGGCCGCCCTTGGCCACGCCTTCGCGCAGGGCGCGGGCGAAATCCTCGTAGCTGTAGGCGCCGATGCCGGTACGCGGGTCGGGGGTGATGTTGGTGGAATACACCGCGCCCAGCGGGGTGGTCAGCGGCAGGCCGCCGGCGAAGGGCTGGCCGCCGGGGGCGGTGTGGCAGGCCGCGCAGTCGCCGGCGCGGGCCAGGTATTCGCCGCGCTGCAGCAGCTCTGCCGGCGCCGGGTCAAGGGCCGGGGCGGCCCGGGCCAGGCAGGGCAGCAGGAGCAGGGTGGCCAGCAGGCGGGCGGACATGCTCAGGCCTCCCCTTTCAGGCGCTCGGCCAGGCGCAGGGCGAGGGCGGCGAGGGTCAGGGTGCAGTTCACCGAGCCCACCGTGGGCATCACCGCGCTGCCGGCGAGGAACAGGTTGGGGTGGTCGTGGCTGCGGCAGTCGCGGTCCACCACCGAGTCGGCGGGGTCGTCGCCCATCAGCGCGGTACCGGCGATGTGGTTGTTGTTGGCGAAGCTGTCCTCGAACTGCACCTCGCTGCCGCCGAGCAGCCGGGCGGCATGGGCGTAGACCTCGCGGGTGTGCGCCGCGCTGCGGCGCACGTAGTCGTCCATGGCGTAGGTGAACTCCGGCTTGGGGATGCCCAGGGCGTCGCGCTCGCTGGCGCTGGGCAGGATGCGGTTCTCCGGGCGCGGCAGGATCTCGTGGAAGCTGTCGAAGCGCACGAAGCGCGCGGCCCGCTCGCGGATCTGCGCCTCCAGTTCGCGGCCGAGCAGCAGCGGGCCCTGGCGGATCAGCTCGGCGGCCACCTGGTCGACCCGCGAGAGGTTGGACAGGTGGATCTTCTTCGCCGCGTACTGGCTGCGGAAGGCGCCGTCGCGGAAGCCGACCATCGAGGTCATCTCCTGCGGCCCGCGTCCGGGCCAGAGCTTCTCGCTGGCATAGAAGCGCACCGCGGTGCCGGGGTGGTCCATGAGGTTGCGGCCGACCATGCCCGAAGCGTTGCCGACCTCGGACATCAGCATCAGCTTGGGTGTCTCCACGCCGTTGGCGGCGAGCACGAAGACCTTGCCCTCCACCCGCGTCTCGTTGCCCTGCGGGTCCTTGCAGAGGGCCGCGACCAGGCGCCCGCCATCGCCCTTTTCCAGCTGGAACACCACGCTGTTGTCCATCAGCCGGGCGCCGGCGGCCTCGGCTTTCTCGACGTGGACGATGCCGTTGTACATGGCGCCGATCGGGCAGATCGGCATGCAGTTGTTGTTGCCGCAGCAGGTCGGCCGCTGGTCGTAGGGGCGGCTGTTGCGGGCCACCGGCTCGGTGACCACGCGGTAGCCGTTGGCGTTGAGCACGTCCTTCACCCGCTGCTCGTTCCACGACAGCGGCAGCGGCGCCATGGGGTAGGGCTGGCTGCGCGGCGAGCCCAGGTCCTCGTCGGCCGGGCCCCAGACGCCGAGGGCCTGTTCTGCGCGCTGGTACCAGGGCTCCAGCTCGGCATATTCGATAGGCCAGTCGCGGCCCACGCCGTACAGGCTGCGCAGCCTGAAGTCGGCCGGCAGGAAGCGCCAGGCCGAGGCCGCCCAGTGCCAGGTGGTGCCGCCGACCACGCGCAGGTACTGCACGTCGTAGGGGTGCTCGCCCTTCTGCACCAGGTAGTGGTTGTCCGGGTGGTACTGCGGGTGCGGTGCGTGGGCCATGGATGGGTAGGGCGCCTGGTTGTCGGACTTGTCGGCCTGGTTGCGGAAGCGCTCGACGATCTCCCAGCGCGACAGCCGCGGGCCGGCCTCGAGGATCAGCACGTCCTTGCCGGCCAGGGCCAACTGGTGGGCGACCAGGGCGCCGGCGACGCCGGAGCCGACCACCACGTAGTCGGCGCTTTGCGTGTCGGCCATGCTCAGGCCCCCCGCTCGACCGGTTGCGCGGCCCAGAAGCCCGGCTGGTTGCTGCAGTAGCTGCGCGGCAGCAGCACGTCGTCCACGGCGCGGAACATCAGGGCGCCCTCGTAGGTGACCAGGCTGGGGCGCTCGTCCTCGCCGACGTAGCCCAGGTACCAGGCGGCGAGGATCTGCCGGGCCAGCCACTGCTGGCGTTCGCCCCAGCGCTGCGGGCCGTCGCCCAGGCGCGCCTGCAGCTCGCCCAGGCTCTGGGCGAGGGCGGTGTCGCGCTGCGCCAGGGCCAGGTACAGGCGCTGGCCGATGCGCTCGTCGAGGTTGCTGCGGCCGGTCAGGCGCTGCGACAGCGTCATGAAGATCGCCAGTTCCGCTTCGGCCTGGGGCGTCAGCGCGGCCCAGGCCAGGGCCGCAGGGCCCAGCAGCAGGCCGCCGGCCACGGCGCCGCCGCAGGCCATGGCCAGCAGGCGCCGGCGGGACAGGGAAAAGCGTGGCTGGTCTGGCATGCGGACCTCTCGTTCAACAGGCAGCGGCGGCCCGGGGCCGCGGAGGGATCACGGTGTCGCGGGCCGGGTCGTGCCCGGCCTTCTGGCTTATCGTCGGCGCGCGCCAACCAAGGGTGGCGATACGCGGGCCTGCCCCTTAGTATTGCGGCATCTCGCGATTCTGCAGGGCGAATGCGCCCGCGCCGAACCTCCGGCGTGCCTCGCGGACCTCTCTACGACACGGGTTTTCCATGAAACAGTACCTCGACCTGATGCGCCACGTGCGCGAGCACGGCACCTTCAAGAGCGACCGTACCGGCACCGGCACCTACAGCGTGTTCGGCCATCAGATGCGCTTCGACCTGGGCGAAGGCTTCCCCCTGGTGACCACCAAGAAGTGCCACCTGAAATCGATCGTCCACGAGCTGCTGTGGTTCCTCAAGGGTTCGACCAACATCGCCTACCTGAAGGAAAACGGCGTCTCCATCTGGGACGAATGGGCCGACGAGAACGGCGAGCTGGGCCCGGTCTACGGCTACCAGTGGCGCTCCTGGCCGGCGCCCGACGGCCGCCACATCGACCAGATCGCCAACCTGATGACGATGCTGAAGAACAACCCGGACTCGCGCCGGCTGATCGTCTCGGCCTGGAACCCGGCGCTGATCGACGAGATGGCCCTGCCGCCGTGCCACGCGCTGTTCCAGTTCTACGTCGCCGACGGCAAGCTCAGCTGCCAGCTGTACCAGCGTTCGGCGGACATCTTCCTCGGCGTGCCCTTCAACATCGCCAGCTACGCCCTGCTGACGCTGATGGTGGCGCAGGTCGCCGGCCTGCAGCCGGGCGACTTCATCTGGACCGGCGGCGACTGCCACCTGTACGCCAACCACCTGGAGCAGGCCGACCTGCAGCTGACCCGCGAGCCGCTGGCGCTGCCGACCATGAAGCTCAACCCGGCGGTGAAGGACCTGTTCGACTTCCGCTTCGAGGACTTCGAACTGGTCGGCTACGAAGCCCATCCGCACATCAAGGCGCCCGTCGCCGTCTGACCGCTTGCCTCTCCGCCCCGCCCATGTGGCGGGGGTCTTCTTCCCGTTCCGTCCTTCCCCAGGAGCGGATTCCGTCCGCGATTTCGCGCGCAGGGCGCGCTCCTACATGGGAATGGCGCGGGAGCGGATTCTAGGAGCGGATCTCATCCGCGAACCGCGCCGGGATGTCCGGCTATCGCGGACAAGGTCTGCTCCTATGTTGTTTTCAATCGCGCCAAGGTGCTGTGCTCTTCGTAGATACCGCCCGCCGGTGCGCTTATCCATTCGATTGGTAGTGCTTCATTCCGCATAGCGATACAAGGTTCCGCCTGATCGCCACGCCTTGCTATGCTGGCCCGATCGCCCGTCGCCGTCCGGACGGCCCCGATGCACTTGTGCCGTGCCCTGAGCGAAGGTCGCGGCGCGCCATGCCCTTTCCGCTGTACAACGATAACAATGGGGAAACGTCATGCAGCCTTTCAGCTTCGCCACCACCGCGCAGATCCTCTGCGAGAGCGGCTCCGCCGCCCGCCTCGGCGCGCTTTGCCGGGAGCGCGGTGCCGCGCGCGTGCTCATCGTCAGCGACCCCGGCATCACCCGCCTGGGCTTGCTCGACGAGGTGCTGCCGGGGTTCGCCGCCGCCGGGGTGGCGGTGCAGGTGTTCGACCAGGTGCTGGCGGACCCGCCGGAGGCCGTGGTCCTGCAGGCCGCCATGCAGGCGCTGGAGATGGGCGCGCAACTGGTCGTCGGTTTCGGTGGCGGCAGTTCCATGGACGTGGCCAAGCTGGTGGCGCTGCTGGCCCACCCGCAGGCGACCCAGGCCCTGCCGGAGCTGTTCGGCGTGGGCAATGCCCGCGGCCCGCGGCTGCCGCTGATCCAGGTGCCGACCACCGCTGGCACCGGTTCGGAAGTCACCCCCATCGCCATCGTCACCACCGGCGCCACCACCAAGAGCGGCGTGGTCAGCCCGCACCTGCTGCCGGACCTGGCCCTGCTCGATGCCGACCTGACCCTCGGCCTGCCGCCGGCGGTGACCGCCGCCACCGGCATCGACGCCATGGTCCACGCCATCGAGGCCTATACCAGCAAGCTGAAGAAGAACCCGCTGTCCGACCTGCTGGCCCGCGAGGCCCTGCGCCTGCTGGCGCAGAACCTCGATACGGTGGTGCACCACGGCGCCAACCGCGAGGCGCGCCAGGCCATGCTGCTGGGCGCCTGCCTGGCCGGCCAGGCCTTCGCCAACGCGCCGGTGGCGGCGGTGCACGCCCTGGCCTACCCGCTGGGCGGGCACTTCCACATTCCCCACGGCCTGTCCAATGCCCTGGTGCTGCCGGAGGTGATGCGCTTCAATGCGCCGGCCGCCGCTGCGCTGTACGCGGAGCTGGCGCCGTTGCTGCTTGGCGAGCGTCTGCGCGCCGGCGACCGCGACGGCCTGGTCGAGCAGTTCATCGACGAACTGGCGGCCCTCAGCCCCCGCTGCGGCCTGCCTTCGCGGCTGCGCGATGCCGGCGTGCCGGAGCACACGCTGGTCGTGCTGGCCAGCGACGCCATGCAGCAGCAACGCCTGCTGGTCAACAACCCGCGCGAGGTCGGCGAGGCCGATGCCCTGGCGATCTACCGCGCCGCCTACTGAGGACGACATGAGCGAACACCCCAGCCGCGCCGACTACCGGCACTTCCAGCCGATCACCACGCGCTGGCACGACAACGACGTCTACGGCCACGTGAACAACGTGACCTACTACGGCTTCTTCGACACCGCGGTGAACACCTACCTGATCGAGCGGGGCGGGCTGGACATCCACGACGGCGAGGTGGTCGGCTTCGTGGTCAGCTCCAGCTGCGACTACTTCGCCCCGGTGGCCTTCCCCGAGCGCATCGAGGTCGGCCTGCGCGTCGGCAAGCTGGGCAGCAGCTCGGTGCAGTACGAACTGGCGGTGTTCCGCGAGGGCGAGGAACTGGCCTGCGCCGCCGGGCGCTTCGTGCACGTCTTCGTCGAACGCGCGAGCAACCGCCCGGTGCCGATTCCCGCCGGCCTGCGCGAGGCTATGCAGGCGCTGCTGGTCGGCTGAGGCCAGGTCTCGTCATATTCCTGCAGGAGCGCGCAGCGGCAGGCACGGCCTCTCGTAGGAGCGAGCTTGCTCGCGAATGAGCCCCCGCTGCGGAACCTGTTCGCGAGCAAGCTCCTACGAAGAGCAGCCCGGCGACGGTTCAAACACGGCGCCCCGTAGGATGGGTTGAGCGAAGCGATACCCATCGCCATGGCCGCATGGGTTTCGCCAAGGCTCAACCCATCCTACGAAGAGCACCCCGGCGCGGCCATCGGTGCGGGCCTGGGCGGCGCAGCCGGCACAGATCCGCTACGGTCAGGGGCGCCAGGCACCATGAAAAACGCCGTTTCCCCCTATGGAGGAAACGGCGTTTTTGTCTTGCCCGAGCGACCGATGGCTCAGTCGCGGTGCTTATGCTTGCGCTTGTGTTTGTGCTTGTGGCCGCTGTCGTGGTGGTCGTCGTCATCGGCCAGCGAGCTGCCCACCGCGCCGCCGGCTGCGCCGCCCAGGCCGGCGCCGATGGCCGCGCCGGTGGAGCCGCCGACCTTGTTGCCCAGCACCGAGCCGCCGGCTGCGCCCAGGCCGCCGCCGATGGCGGCCTCGGTCTTCTTGCCATCCTTGGCGCCCACGGCGCCGCCGGCCGCACCGCCGACGCCGGCGCCGATGGCCGCGCCGGTGCTGCCGCCCAGGGCGCCGCCGACGACGTTGCCCAGGGCACCGCCCAGGCCGCTACCGACCGCCGCGTTGGTGTTGTCGCCGGCCAGGGCGTACTGGCTGGCGACCAGGCCGAGGGCCAGGGCCGAGAGAGTCTTGCGCATGTTCTAACCTTTCAGAGAGGGAGCGTCGGAAGCATTGTTCCGAACGCAAAACAGCCGGACAAGGGTGTCCGGCTGAGCTGCAGGGTTTATCGCGGGGCGCCTGCCCTGGGTCAATCCCAGTGCTTGTGGCGGCGATGGTGCTTGTACCAGCCGCGATGACGGCCATTGTCATGCCAGTGGCGACGGTCGTCGTAGCGGGCGCGGCGGTAGCCGCGGTAGTCGTCGTCATCGTCGTGGCGGTTGCTGTCGGCATAGTGGTTGCCCAGCGCGCCACCGCCGCCGCCGCCCAGGGCCGCGCCGATCAGGCCGCCGGTGCTGCCGCCGATCTTGTTGCCGATGACCTGGCCGCCGGCTGCGCCGAGGCCGCCGCCGATGGCCGCTTCGGTCTTGTTGCCATGGCGGGCGCCGACCGCACCGCCGGCCGCGCCACCGACACCGGCGCCAATGGCTGCGCCGGTGCTGCCGCCGACCGCCTGGCCGACGACGGTACCCAATACCCCGCCCAGGGCGCCACCGACGCCGGCACGGGTGTCGCCGTCCGCGAAGGCGGAACCACCGACCAGCGCAAGAGACAACAGGAGCATCGAGGAGTACTTCATAGAGAGGTTCTCTGTGTGGATGTTGGCGCCGATGCTGCTGTTGCGTGACAAGGCTTACAAGCCTCTGCCGACGAGTGACGCGACTTTCATCAAAAAATGCAAGTATTTGATTTAAGGACAGAACTTTTTCTATTTCGGGCTGTCTGAATGACATTCCGAGGGTATGAATTTCGCGTGTTATTCACACAAAGTGCTGTTGCAATGATGGCATTTCACGCGATGAGGCGCACTCGAAAACCTCAGGCCGGCCTCGGACCTTCCCATCGAATTTTCCGGACGAACGCGCAGGGCGGATGAGCCTTCGTTGCCATCCGCTCATGGTTTGCCCCGGCTTCAGAGGATGCGGCCGTCGTCCCGGGCGTTTTCCAGGCGTACCGCGACGAACTTCGAGGTCGGGGTGAAGCTGCCCTCGCCGTGGCTCTGCAGCGGCACCAGCGGGTTGGTCTCCGGGTAGTAGGCGGCCGCCTGGCCCGCGGGGATGTCGAAGGCCAGCAGGGTGAAGCCGCTGACCCGCCGTTCCACGCCGTCGTCCCACAGCGAAACCATGTCCACCTTCTGCCCGGGCTCGAAGCCCAGCCGGCGGATGTCCGCCTCGTTGGCGAAGACCACCTCGCGCTGGCCGCGCACGCCGCGGTAGCGGTCGTCCAGGCCGTAGATGGTGGTGTTGTACTGGTCGTGGGAGCGCAGTGTCTGGAGGATCAGGTGGGGGCGCTCGCCGGTGCGGCGCACCTGTTCCGGCAGCAGGTCCTCGGGTAGCGGCGCGGCACTGAAGTTGGCCAGGCCGCTGGCGGTGTTCCAGCGCCGCTCCCTGGCCGCGTTGCCCAGGTAGAAGCCGCCGGGGTGCTTCAGCCGCTGGTTGAAGTCGGCGAAGCCGGGGATGGTGTCGGCGATCAGCTCGCGGATGCGGTCGTAGTCGGCGATCAGCGCGTCCCAGTCCACCGGGTGGTCGCCCAGGGTGGCCTTGGCCATGCCGGCGATGATCGCCGGTTCCGAGCGCATCTGCGCCGACAGAGGCTCCAGCTGGCCGTAGGAGGCGTGGAGCATGCTGAAGGAGTCTTCCACGGTCACCGCCTGCGGGCCGCCGGCCTGGCGGTCGATGTCGGTGCGGCCCAGGCAGGGCAGGATCAGCGCGTCCTCGCCGCAGGTCAGGTGGCTGCGGTTGAGCTTGGTGCTGATGTGCACGGTCAGCGCGCAGCGCTGCAGGGCGCTGTGGGTGCGCGGGCTGTCCGGCGTGGCCTGGGCGAAGTTGCCGCCCAGGCCGATGAAGACCCTGGCCTGGCCTTCGAGCATGGCGTTGATGGCCTCTACGGTGTTGTGGCCATTGTGCCGCGGCACCTTGAAGGCGAAGCGCTTCTCCAGGGCGTCGAGCAGCGCCGCCGGCGGCCGGTCGTTGATGCCCATGGTGCGGTCGCCCTGCACGTTGCTGTGGCCGCGCACCGGGCACAGGCCGGCGCCGGGCCGGCCGATGTTGCCGCGTAGCAGTTGCAGGTTGACCACTTCCTGGAGGGTCGGCACCGAATGGCGGTGCTGTGTCAGGCCCATGGCCCAGCACATGATGACGCGCTCGGCGCGGCGGTACATGGCCGCCGCCGCCTCGATCTCGGCCAGGCTCAGGCCCGACTGGCGCTCGATGGCGTCCCAGGCGGTGGCATCCAGTTCGGCCAGGTAGGCCTCGACGCCGTGGGTGTGTTCGGCGATGAAGGCGTGGTCGAACACCGCCGGCTCGCCCTTGGCCTGGGCCTCGCGCTCCCACTGCAGGAGGAACTTGGCCATGCCGCGCACGGCGGCCATGTCGCCGCCCAGGGCGGGGCGGAAGAACGCGGTGTTCAGCGGTTCGGAACCGTTGGTCAGCATCTCCAGGGCGTGTTGCGGATGCTGGAAGCGTTCCAGGCCGCGCTCCTTGAGCGGGTTGAAGGCCACCACCTGGGCGCCGCGCTTCACCGCCTCGCGCAGTGGTTCGAGCATGCGCGGGTGGTTGGTGCCGGGGTTCTGGCCGAACACGAAGATGGCGTCGGCGTGCTCGAAATCGTCGAAGGTGACGGTGCCCTTGCCGACCCCGACGCTCTGCCCCAGGGCCACGCCGCTGGCCTCGTGGCACATGTTCGAGCAGTCCGGGAAGTTGTTGGTGCCGAAGGCGCGGACGAACAGCTGGTAGAGGAAGGCCGCCTCGTTGCTGGCCCGGCCGGAGGTGTAGAACTCGGCCTGGTCGGGGCTTTCCAGGCTGTGCAGGTGTTTCGCCACCAGGGCGAAGGCCTCGTCCCAGCCGACCGGCACGTAGCGGTCGCTGGCGCGGTCGTAGCGCATCGGCTCGGTCAGCCGGCCCTGGTACTCCAGCCAGTAGTCGCTCTGCTGGCGCAGTGCGCTGACGCTGTGGCGGGCGAAGAAGGCGGCGTCCACGCGGCGCTTGGTGGCTTCCCAGTTCACTGCCTTGGCGCCGTTCTCGCAGAACTTCACCCGGCCGTCCTCGGGGGAGTCGCCCCAGGCGCAGCCGGGGCAGTCGAAGCCGCCGTTCTGGTTGGTCTTGAGCAGCGCGCGCAGGTTCTTGAACGGCTGCTTGCTGTCCAGCCAGAAGCGCGTGACGCTGATCAGCGCGCCCCAGCCGGCGGCCGGGCCCTTGTAGGGTTGGTAACGGGGGTTGATCGGTTGCAGGCTCATCGGGATGTCGGGCGTCAGTGGGAGGCCGGCGCCGGGCTGTAGACCCGCGGCGCGTTGTGATGGGGGAGGTGGATCAGGTTCAGCCGGTGCCGGCGCGCCCACTCGACGGTGAGCGCGGTGGGCGCGGACAGGCTGACCAGGGTGGCTATGCCGGCGCGCACGGCCTTGTGGATAAGCTCCAGGCTGCAGCGGCTGGTGACCACGGCGAAGCCGTCGCGGCAGTCCAGGCGCCGCCGCTTGAGCGCGCCGATCAGCTTGTCGAGGGCGTTGTGCCGGCCGATGTCCTCGCGGCAGAGGGCGACCTGGCCGGCGCCGTCGACATGGAGCGCCGCATGCAGCGCGCCGCTGCGCCGCGCCAGCTTCTGCACCTGGTCGATGCGCTGGCGCAGGCCCAGCAGGTGGGCCGCCGGCGGCAGCGGCGCCGGCTCCAGCGGACGCAGTTCGGGCAGTGCCTGCTCGAGCGCCTCCACGCCGCACAGGCCGCAGCCGCTGGTGCCGGCCTGGCGCCGGCGTTGCTGCTTGAGCGCCCAGAAGGCCCGGCTCGATATCTGCACCTCGGCGCTGACGGCCTCGGCGAAGCGGTTCAGGCGGATGTCATAGATGTCGTCGATGGACTCGACCAGGCCGGCGCTCAGGCTGAAGCCGCGGATGAAGTCCTCGATGTCCTCGGGGGAGGTCATCATCACGGCCTGGCTCAGGCCGTTGTAGGCGATCGCCAGGGCCACCTCCTCGGCCAGCTCGGCGCGGTCGGAAGCGGGCTCGGCGCCCAGTTCGGCGTAGGCATAGGCGCCGCGGGCCGTGGCATCCGCGGGCGCCGGGCATTGGGGCTGGCAAGGCATGGGCTGGGGCCCTGTATTGGAATAGTGACGCCAGCCTAGGGCCCCGCCGCGGGAGCGTCTAATCGGTAGTGCCAATGCCTTGATCGACGCCATCTATCACGGCGCCGCGGCGACCGTCGCGGGCTTTTCGTCGGCGGCCGGCGGCTTTCGGACGGCTCCTATCGTTGCCCCCGGCGCTGGCGTCTAGACTTCCTGGCGGCGCGGTCAGCCCTGAGCCGGCCGCAGGAACTCTAATCGCAAGGAGAAAGGACATGGGCATTCTGTCATTCGTTAAGGAAGCCGGCGAGAAGCTGCTGGGCGGCCTGCTGGGCGACAAGGCGCAGGCCGCCGAGTCGCTGAAGGAGCACGTGGCCAAGGTCGGCCTGGGCAACCCGAACATCCAGGTCAGCGTCGAGGGCGACAAGGTGATCGTCAGCGGCGAGGCGGCCAGCCAGGAAGAGAAGGAGAAGATCCTCCTGGCGCTGGGCAACGTCGAGGGCGTGGCCGGCGTGGAGGACAGCATCACCGTGGCCCAGGCGGCGCCGGAGGCGCGCTTCGTGACGGTGAAGAAGGGCGACACCCTGAGCGCCATCGCCAAGGCCGAGTACGGCAACGCCAACGCCTACATGAAGATCTTCGAGGCCAACAAACCGATGCTCAGCCACCCGGACAAGATCTACCCGGGGCAGGTGCTGCGGATTCCGGAATAAAAGCGGCGGCAGGCTTCAGGCGGCAGGCTGCAGGCGAAGAGCGAGCTGGGCTTTTGCCTGTAGCCTGCGGCCTGCAGCCTGTAGCCGCTCTTAAAGCCCCTCGATCAGGCTGCGATAGTCGTCCACCGCCGCGAATTCCGCGGTGTCCTTTGCGCCCTGGCGGCTGTCCGGCTGGCGTACCGCCAGCAGGTGGGCGATGCCGAAGGTGCGGGCGCTGCGCAGGATCGGCAGGCTGTCGTCGATGAACAGGCTGCGCGCCGGCTCGAAGCCGAAGTCGGCGTGCAGGGCCTGCCAGAACTGCTGGTCTTCCTTGGGGAAGCCGTAGTCGTGGGAGCTGATCAGGCGGTCGAACCAGGGCGCCAGCTCCACCCGTTCCAGCTTCAGCGACAGCGAATCGCGGTGCGCGTTGGTGATCAGCGCCACGCGCTTGCCGGCGCCGCGCAATGCGGCGAGGAAGGTGTCGGCGTCCGGGCGCAGGGCGATCAGGTGCGCCACCTCGCGCTTGAGGTCGCGGACCGACAGCCTCAGTTCGCGGCTCCAGAAGTCCAGGCAATACCAGTTGAGCTGCCCGGCGTTGTCGCGGAACAGCGGCAGCAGCTCGGCGTCGGCCTGCTCGCGGCTGATGCCGTGGTGCTCGGCGTAGCGCTGCGGCAGGTGCTGCAGCCAGAAATGGTTGTCGAAGTGCAGGTCGAGAAGGGTGCCGTCCATGTCCAGCAATACGCTGTCGATCCCGGCCCAGTCCAGGCGTGGCATGCTCTGCCCTGTCGCGAAGTGCCGCCCTGTCGCCGCCGGGGCGCAAGGTTCGGCACGGATTATCGGAAAAGGCGGGTATCATAGCCCACCCGGACCCGCCCCAGGAGTCGTCCCATGCGTCAGAAACCCGAGGTGCTCGCCCGCGAGATCGTCGCCAAGAGCCGCCTGTTCGCAGTCGAAGAGCTGCAATTGCGCTTCGCCAACGGCGTCGAGCGGACCTACGAGCGCCTGGTGGGCAAGGGCCAGGGCTACGGCGCGGTGATGGTGGTGGCGCTGCTGGACGCCGAGCACGCGGTGCTGGTGGAGGAATACTGCGCCGGCGTCGACGAGTACCAGCTGTCGCTGCCCAAGGGGCTGGTGGAGCCGGGCGAGGACGTGCTGGCCGCGGCCAACCGCGAGCTGAAGGAAGAAGCCGGCTACGGCGCCGGGCGGCTGGAGCACATCACCGAGCTGTCGCTGTCGCCGGGCTACATGAGCCAGCGCATCCAGGTGGTGCTGGCCCGCGACCTCTACCCCGAAAGCCTGCCGGGCGACGAGCCTGAGCCGCTGCGGGTGGACCGCATCAACCTGCGCGAGCTGTCGAGCCTGGCGCAGAACGCCGCCTTCAGCGAAGGCCGCGCCCTGGCCGCGCTCTACCTGGTGCGCGATATCCTGACCCAGCGTGGGGAGCTGCAGCTCTGATGCAAGACCTGATTCCATCCGTCGTGGCGCTGGTACAGCGCGCCGGCGACGTCATCCTGCCGTTCTGGCGCAGCGAACTGAAAGTCGACGTGAAGGCCGATGCCTCGCCGGTGACCGCCGCCGACCTGGCCGCCCACCGTGTGCTGGAAGAGGGCCTGCGGGCGCTGGCGCCGGAAGTGCCGGTGCTGTCCGAGGAGGACTGCGCCATCGCCCTGGCCGAGCGCCGCCAGTGGTCGCGCTGGTGGCTGGTCGATCCGCTGGACGGCACCAAGGAGTTCATCGCCGGCAGCGAGGAATTCACCGTCAACGTCGCCCTCATCGAGCACGGCAAGGTGCTGTTCGGCGTGGTGGGCGTGCCGGCCACCGGCCGCTGCTACCACGGCGGCGCCAGTCTGGGCGCCTGGCGCCAGGACGCGGGCGGCGCGCCGGAACCGATCAGCGTGCGCAACGCGCCCGCCGAAGCCTTCACCGTGGTGGCCAGCAAGCGCCACTCCAGCCCGGCCCAGGAGCGCCTGCTGGCCGGCCTGGGCGAGCGCTTCGGCGACCTGACGCTGGCCAACATCGGCAGCTCGTTGAAGTTCTGCCTGCTCGCCGAGGGCGCGGCCGACTGCTACCCGCGCCTGGCGCCCACCTCGCAGTGGGACACCGCCGCGGCCCAGGGCGTACTGGAAGGCGCCGGCGGCGAAGTGCTGGACCTGCGCGGCGAGGCCTTCACCTACGAGGCCCGCGAGGATTACCTGAACGGCTCCTTCCTGGCCCTGCCGAAGGCGGCCGCCTGGCGCGACGAGCTGATCCAGCTGGCCCGCGCGCTGGATTGATTTCACGCGCCCTGCGCGCGAAATCGCTTCCCGTAGGAGCGGACCTTGTCCGCGATAGCCGGACACACCGGCGCGATTCGCGGATAAGATCCGCTCCTACGCCACGCCTCCGCGCCATTCCCCTGTAGGAGCGCGCCCTGCGCGCGATTTCGCGGGCAGGGCCAGCTCCTACTGGCAAGCGAAGCGGTTCGCGAGCAAGCTTGCGCCTACAGACCGATCATCATCGCCGTGACTTTCCATGCCTGAATTACCCGAAGTCGAAACCACCCGCCGGGGCATCGCGCCCTATCTCGAAGGCCAGCGCGTCAGCCGTGTGGTCGTCCGCGACCGGCGCCTGCGCTGGCCGGTGCCCGAGGACCTGGACGTGCGCCTGTCCGGGCAGCGCATCCTGAGCGTGGGGCGGCGGGCCAAGTACCTGCTGCTGGAGGCCGAGGCGGGCACGCTGATCAGCCACCTGGGCATGTCCGGCAGCCTGCGCCTGGTGGAATGCGGGCTGGCGGCGGCCAAGCACGAGCACGTGGACATCGAGCTGGAGTCGGGCCTGGCGCTGCGCTACACCGACCCGCGGCGCTTCGGCGCGCTGCTCTGGAGCCAGGCGCCGCTGGAGCACGAGTTGCTGCGCCACCTGGGCCCGGAGCCGCTGACCGACGCCTTCGAGGGCGAGCGCCTGTTCCAGCTGTCCCGCGGCCGCAGCATGGCGGTCAAGCCGTTCATCATGGACAACGCCGTGGTGGTCGGGGTGGGCAACATCTACGCCACCGAGGCGCTGTTCGCCGCCGGCATCGACCCGCGCCGCGAGGCCGGGAGCATCTCGCGGGCGCGCTACCTGAAGCTGGCCGAGGAGATCAAGCGCATCCTGGCCATCGCCATCGAGCGCGGCGGCACCACCCTGCGCGACTTCGTCGGCGGCGACGGCCAGCCGGGCTACTTCCAGCAGGAGCTGTTCGTCTACGGCCGCGGCGGGGAGTTCTGCAAGGTCTGCGGCGGCACCCTGCGCGAGGTGCGCCTGGGCCAGCGCGCCAGCGTCTACTGTCCGCGCTGCCAACGCTGAGCGGGCGCTTTTCCGCTATTGCTATTGGGCGGTTCGCGAAGAGCGGCCGTCTGTAGGAGCGAGCTTGCTCGCGAACCATGCCCCTGCACCCATAACAACAAGAAGGTCCATCGATGTCCGGCAACTACCTGCCCCCAACCCCTTCGCCGAGTGGCTCGGCCGCAGCATGCTGAAAGCCGCCGGCTGGCGCATCGAAGGCGCGCTGCCGGCCCTGGACAAGTTCGTGGTGATAGGCGCGCACCACACCTCCAACTGGGATTTCATGCTGTTCCTGGCGGCCAAGTTCGTGCTGCGCCTGAACGCCCGCTGGTTCGCCAAGCACACCCTGTTCCGCCGGCCGTTCGGCGGCCTGTTGCGGCGCTGGGGCGGCATCCCGATCCGGCGCCACCTCAAGCTGAACACCGTGGACCAGGCGGTGCAGGCCTTCCGCGACAGCCGCGAGATGATGTTGATCATCTCCCCCGAGGGCACGCGCAAGAAGGTCGAGCGCTGGAAGATGGGCTTCTACCACATCGCCCGCGGCGCCGGGGTTCCGGTGGTGTTGGCCGCGCTGGACTACGGCAACCGGCGCATCGTCATCGGCGAGCCGTTCTGGCCCAGCGGCGACGAAGCGGCCGACCTGGGGCGGATGCTGGCCTTCTACCGCCCCTTCGTACCGCGCAAGCCGGCATACGCCTTCCTCGGCGGTTGATGGCCATCACGCTGACAAGCCCTGTCGCGCTGATATAGTTAATGGCAGTCTGCCTGCCAACCCAGCATGAAAAAGGATTTACGCCATGAACCTGTTCCGCGCCCTGGCCGTCGTTCTGGCCCTGACCCTCGGCCTGTCGGCCGTTCCCGCCCAGGCCTCCGACGCGATCAGCAACACCTCCAGCGGGGACCCGATCTACAGCACCAACTCGCCGCCGTTCTACAAGATGCTCGGCGACCTGATCATCGCCCGCCCGCTGCTGCTGGGCGCCACCGTGATCGGCACCGCGGCCTTCATCGTCAGCCTGCCGTTCACCGCCCTGGGCGGCAACGTCAAGGAAGCCGGCCAGGCCCTGGTGGTGGACCCGGGCAAGGCCACCTTCGTGCGCTGCCTGGGCTGCACCGAAAGCGGCTACAAGCAGGACTGACCCTGCCGCGCCGGTGATGCCGGCGCGCCCTTCCCGAGGGGGTCATGGCCCGTAGCGAATTGAAGAAGCACCTGCGCCCGCTGCTCCTGCTGCTGGCGGCGGGCGTGCTCGGCTACGCCTTCTGGTCCAGCGCCGGGCTGCTGCAGCTGGGCGCCGGCCTGGCGCTGTTCCTGTTCGGCATGCAGTGCCTGGAGGAGGGCCTGCGCGACCTGGCCGGCAGCCAGTTGGAGCTGTGGCTCGAACGCAGCACCTCGACACCGTCCAAGAGCCTGCTGTTCGGCCTGTGCGGCACCTTCGTGCTGCAGTCCAGCACCCTGGTCTCGCTGCTCACCATCGCCTTCATCAGCACCGGGCTGATCCAGCTGGCCAGCGGCATCGCCATCCTCTTCGGCGCCAACCTCGGCGCCACCAGCGGCATCTGGCTGCTGGCCCTGGCCGGGCAGAACCTGAGCCTCAGCCCCCTGGCCCTGCCGCTGCTGGTGTTCGGCGTGCTGGCCGGCTTCAACGGGCCGAAGAGCAAGGCCGCCGGGCGCATCCTCATGGGCATCGCCTTCATCTTCCTGGGCATCGACCAGATCAAGGACGGCTTCTCCAGCTTTGGCGACGCCCTGGACATGACCGGCCTGCAGGCCGAAGGCGTGCTGGGGGCCTTGCTGTTCGTCGGCATCGGCACGCTGATCACCGTGGTGCTGCAGTCCAGCCATGCCACCCTGATGCTGACCCTGGCGGCCCTGGCCGGCGGCCAGCTGGAGCTGGGCCAGAGCCTGGCCATCGCCATCGGCTCCAACGTCGGCAGCAGCGTCACCACCGCCTTCGTCGGCTCCCTGGGCGGCAACCGCAACGGCCAGCGCCTGGCCCTGGCCCACGTGCTGTTCAACCTGGTCAGCGGGGTACTCGCCTTCGCCCTGCTGGCGCCGTTGACCTGGCTGGTGCGCTGGCTGACCGCCCAGGTCGGCCTGGGCGACAACCTGCTGATCCAGCTGGCGCTGTTCCATACCCTGTTCAACGGCATGGGAGTGTTGCTGTTCTGGCCGCTGCAGACGTGCCTGGCGCAGTGGCTGATCCGCTGGCTGCCGGACGTGGAGGAGCCTTCGGTGCTGATCACCGACCTGGCCCCGGCGACGGCGGCGCCACTGCCGGAGCGCACCCATGCGCGCTACCTCAGCGAGCGCGCCCTGGACTCGGCGGACGCCGCCGCCAGCGCGGTGACCCAGGAGCTGCAGCACCTGGGGCGCCTGAGCATCGAGGTGATCTGCCACGCGCTCTACCTGCCGGTGGACCTGCTCAACCAGCCGAAGGTGGACGAGGCCGCCCTGCAGGCGGGGCCGGAGCGCTTCGCCATGGACGCCCAGGCGCTCTACCAGCAGCACATCAAGGGCGTGTACGGCGACCTGCTGAGCTTCATGGGGCGCCTGGAGACGCCGCTGGACGAGGCCCACCAGCATTTCTGGATGGCCTGCCAGGTGGCGGCGCTGCAACTGGTGGACGCGGTGAAGGACGCCAAGCACCTGCAGAAGAACCTGGGCGTGGCCCTGCAGGGCGAGCCTTCGGTGGCGCGGGACTGCTACCTGGAACTGCGCCGCCACCTGCTGGGCGCGCTGCGCGAGGTACGCGCCATCGGCGCCCTGGACCCCCGCCAGCTACCGGAAGGCGCCTGGGCCGCGCGCCTGGCGCTGTTCGACGAGCAGGCCGCGCAGTTCGACGGCGCCTTCCGCAACCACCTGTTCGCCGCGGTGCGCCGCCATGAACTGGACGGCGCCCAGACCAGCTCGCTGATGAACGACCTGGGTTACGCCAGCCGTATCGTGCAGAGCCTGCGCAACGTGCTGCAGCTGCGCGTCGAGCAGGGCCTGGACGGCGCCCTGCCCGAGCGCGCCGCCGACGAGGCGTCGCCGCTGCCGGTGCCCTGACTCAGTAGTGTACCGTGGTCCCGGCGGCCAGGCCGATGCCGCGCGGGTCGCTGGCGGCGTCCACGTTCCCGGTCTTCTTGCGCCACAGCAGCACCTGCTGGTTGCCGTAGGACGGCGCGACTTCCTTGAGGCTGTAGCCACGGCCGGCCAGCTCGGCCTTCTGCGCATCGGTGAAGGTGCGCGGCTCGTGCTCCAGCACGTCGGGCAGGTACTGGTTGTGGTAGCGCGGCGCGCCCACCCAGTTCTGCACCGAGCGGCCGTCCAGGTACTGCAGCATGGCCAGCAGCACCATGCTGGGGATGCGGCTGCCGCCCGGGGTGCCGAAGGCCGCCAGTTCCCCGGGGCTCTCGATGAAGCTCGGGCTCATGCTCGACAGCGGGCGCTTGCCGGGGGCGATGGCATTGGCCGCGCTGCCGGCCAGGCCATAGGCGTTGCTGCCCTGGATGTCGGCGGCGAAGTCGTCCATTTCGTCATTGAGCAGCACGCCGGTGCCGGGCGCGGTGAAGGCGGCGCCGAACGGCAGGTTGACCGAGAGGGTGGCGGCCACCGCGTTGCCCTGTTCGTCGATCACCACGAAGTGCGTGGTGTGGTCGCCTTCGCGCCAGCTCGGCGCCGGCGGCAGGGTGGCGCTGGGGGTGGCGCGGCGCGGGTCGATGCCGGCGGCCAGGCGCTTGAGGTAGTCGGGGGCCAGCAGTTGCTGCACCGGGTTGGCGATGCGGTCGGGGTCGCCGAGCATGCTGCGGTCGTGGTAGGCGCGGCGCAGGACTTCGGCCACGTAGTGCACGCGCTGGATCGGCTCGGCCTTCTGCCAGGGCAGCTGGGCCAGCATGCCCAGGCTCTGGGCGATGGCCACGCCGCCGGCCGAGGGCGGCGGCGCGCTGACCAGCTCGCGGCCTTCGCCCAGCGGGTAGCGCAGCGGCTGGCGCTCCACCACCTGGTAGCTGCGCAGGTCTTCCAGGCTCCAGATGCCGCCGGCGGCGCGCACGCCCTGCACCAGCTTGTCCGCCGTCTCGCCTTCGTAGAAGCCGCTGCGGCCGTAGCGCGCCAGGCGCGACAGGGTGTCGGCCAGCTCCGGCTGGCGCAGCAGGTCCCATTCCTCGGGCAGGTTGCCCTGCTGCAGGAAGATGCGCGAGGTCTCGCGGTCCTTGCGCATGGCCTCCAGGCGGCCGGCGGCGCGGGTGATGTAGATGCGGTCGACGGAGACGCCGTCGGTGGCCAGGCGGATCGCCGGCACCAGGTTGTCGGCCAGCGGCTTGCGGCCGAAGCGGCTGGTGATTTCCACCAGGGCCGCGGGCAGGCCGGGGATGGCGGCGGCCAGGGGGCCGTTCAGCGACAGTTCCGGTTGCACCTTGCCGTTGCGCACGTACATCTGCGCGCTGGCGGCCAGCGGCGCGCGCTCGCGGGCGTCGATGAAGCGGTAGCTGGGCGTCGGTCCGGCCTGGCGCAGGAGGAAGAAGCCGCCACCGCCCAGGCCCGAACTGTAGGGCTCCGCCACCGCCAGCGCGGCGGCGATGGCCACCGCGGCGTCGAAGGCGTTGCCGCCGCCGGCGAGGGTTTCCAGGCCGGCCACGGTGGCCGCCGGGTGGGCGCTGGCCACGGTGGCCTGGGCCACCGGCTGGCTGGCGGCGTGGACGCTGGCGGCGCCGAGCAGCAGCAGGCCGCAGGAGAGGGCGAGGGAATGGAAACAGCGGTTCAGCAGGGACATGGCATCTCACGAATCGTCGGGCGGCCCCGGACCGGCGTCCGGGAAAAACCACGGGAGCGAATTGGGAGGATAGACAATCCCGCTGCTTCGCGGTTGCCGAGTGCGCTGTGGGAAGCCGGCGATCGGCCTGTCAAGCCGCCGGGGTCAGGCCTTGCCGGTGAGCTTGAGGTACTTCTGCATCAGTTCGTCCTTGCTCTCGACATGGGCGTCGTCGAGGGGGATGCAGTCCACCGGGCAGACCTGCTGGCACTGCGGCTCGTCGTAGTGGCCGACGCACTCGGTGCACAGGTTGGGGTCGATCACGTAGATCTCCTCGCCCTGGGAGATGGCGCCGTTCGGGCACTCGGGTTCGCAGACGTCGCAGTTGATGCAGTCGTCGGTGATTTTCAGGGACATCGAAAAACTCCGGCCTTGGCGCGTGGCCAGGCTGTCAGCAAGGGAATTGCTGCAATTTTGCCGCATTGGCGTGCGCGTTGCACGCCGGCCGGATCAATTGCCGCCTTCCCTGGCGGCGCGCAGGCGCTGGATCAGCGCTTGAAGCGCTCGGCCAGGGCGGCGGATACCGCCGGGTGCACGAATTTGGTGATGTCGCCGCCCAGGGCGGCTATTTCGCGGACCAGGGTCGAGGAGATGTACGAGTACTTCTCCGAGGGGGTGAGGAACATGCTCTCCACGTCCGGGGCGAGCTGGCGGTTCATGTTGGCCAGCTGGAACTCGTACTCGAAGTCCGATACCGCGCGCAGGCCGCGCAGCAGGATGTTGGCGTTCTGCTCCTTGACGAAGTGCGCGAGCAGGGTGGAGAAGCCGACGACTTCGACGTTGGGCAGGTGCGAGGTGACCTGGCGCGCCAGTTCGACCCGTTGTTCCAGGGGGAACAGGGGGTTCTTCTTGGGGCTGGCGGCGACGGCGATGATCACCTGGTCGAACAGGCGCGAGGCCCGCTCGACCAGGTCGGCATGGCCTTTGGTGATGGGGTCGAAGGTACCCGGGTACAGCACTCGGTTCATCGCAGCGTCCTGGTGGTTCAAGGGGCAGGCGTGGGCATTGGCGGGGCTGGATGGTAACGCAGCAGCCCGGATGGGCCAAGCGACCTTGGTAGTGCCCGCCGGCGCGGACTACCTGATTTTTCCCGGCGAATGCCGCCGGCCGGCGCGCAAGGCCCGTGGCAGAGCCTTCGCGCCGGGAGCGGGGCTCAGGCCTTGCCGAGGCGTTCGGCGAGGCCGCTGGCCAGTTGCGCGGTGAGGCCGTAGACCGACAGCTGCGGGTTGGCGCCGATGCTGGTGGGGAACAGCGAGCCGTCGTGGATCGACAGGTTCTCCAGCTGGTGGTGGCGGCCGAGGCTGTCGCACACCGACTGCTTCGGGTCCTCGCCCATGGCGCAGCCGCCCATCACGTGGGCGCTGCCCAGGCGGGTGCGGTACAGCTCCAGGCTCAGGCCGTCGATCAGCGCGCGGGCCTCGGCCGGGGTCTTCACGTAGCCGGCGTCGGTGTGCAGCGGCAGCACTTCGCGGGCGCCGGCGGCGAACTGCACCTCGGCCATGGTGTGGAAGGCGCGGCGGATGCCGTCCCAGGTGTAGTCGGTCATGTGGTAGTCGAGCACCGGGGTGTCGTCGCCGCGCAGGCTCACGCTGCCCACCGCGCTGTCCGGGTGGAAGCCGTCGCGCATCAGGGCGAGGATCATGTTGGTGTGCGGCAGCTGCTCCATGCGCAGGGCGTTCTCCACGCCGAAGCTGCCCAGCAGGGTGGCGGCCAGCGCCGGTTGCAGCGGCGGCACTTCGAGCTTGTAGGACATGCGCCCGGTGGCGCCGTCGTCCCACTGGAAGTGGTCGGAGTAGATCGACTGCGGCGCGCCGTAGAAGGGGTTGACCACCTGCTCGAACAGCGCGGCGCTGAAGTTCACCACGTGCAGGAAGGTGCGCTGGCCGACGCGGCCGTTGGGGTCCGGGGCCTTGGAGCGCAGCAACACCGCCGGGCTGTTGATGCCGCCGCCGGCGAGCACGTAGTGGCGCGCCTTGACGGTGACCTTGCGGCCGGTGGGCGCCACGCAGCGGGCGTCCATGGCCAGGCATTCCAGGCCGCCGACCTTGTCGCCGTCCAGCAGCAGGCGGTTGGCGCGGGCCAGGAACAGCAGTTCGCCGCCCCTGTCGAGGGTGGCCGGGATGGTGGTGACCAGCATCGACTGCTTGGCGTTGGTCGGGCAGCCCATCCCGCAGTAGCCGAGGTTCCAGCAGCCGCGCACGTTGCGCGGGATGACCTTCCAGTGATAGCCGAGCTTCTCGCAGCCCAGGCGGATCACATCGTTGTTGAAGTTCGGCGGCATGATCCAGGGCGCCACGCCCAGGCGCTCTTCCATCCTGGCGAACCAGGGCGCCATCTCCGCCGGGCTGTGGCCCTTGACGCCATGCTCCTTGGCCCAGTGTTCCAGGGTAGCGTCCGGGGTGCGGAAGCTGGAGGTCCAGTTGACCAGGGTGGTGCCGCCCACGGCGCGGCCCTGGAGGATGGTGATGGCCCCGTCCTTGCTCATCCGCCCGACGCCTTCCTGGTACAGGCTGGAGTAGGCCTCCGGCTCCTGCAGCTTGAAGTCGGAGCTGGTCTTGAGCGGGCCTTCCTCCACCAGCAGCACCTTGTAGCCGGCGCCGCTGAGGATTTCCGCGGTGGTGCCGCCGCCAGCGCCGGAGCCGATGACGACCACGTCGGTTTCCAGTGTCAGGTCGTTGTCCAGGCGCGAGCCGTCGTGGACTTTCCAGCCGCGGGCCAGGCCTTCGGCGAACAGATCGGGTACGGGCATCAGGGGTACTCTCGGGAATTCTTGTTATGGGAGTGGCGGGGCTCAGACCTTCGGCGGCCCGGGGTAGCCGCAGTGCGCCCAGGATTCCGGGCGCCCGTACCAGGCCATCATCACCAGCTGCAGCAGCGAGCTGTGGCCCATCTTCAGCAGGCCGATGGCGCTGTTCTGCCAGCGCTCCAGGAAATGCCGCACGTCGTCCGCGCTGGCCTTCTCCCAGCTGCCCCAGACGCCGGTGAGCGGGCCGCGGGTGACCGGCAGGGCCAGCACGTCGAACAGCTGCACGGTGAGCTTGAGCATCTCCTGCGAGAGGTGGTCGAGGGTGTGGTCCAGGCCCGCGAGGGTGCCCTGCACCGCCTCGGCCATGCGCTCGGCCGGCACGGCGCCAGCCAGCATCACCGGGATCAGGGCGCGCAGGAAGGGCAGGTCGGATTCGCGGATGACCTTCATGCCGCTGGCCGGGGTGCTGGCCGAGCAGCCGCTGAGGGTGGCGGTGACGCCGGCCGTGGCCAGGAAGGCGCCGCCGAGCAGGCCGATCTTGAGCACGCCGCGCCGGGAGAGTCCCGGCGCGCTCAGGGAGGTGTCTGTCATTCTTGTTGTTTCACCTGGGTGGAGTACGCGGTCTCAGCGGATGAACAGCTTGTAGACCAGTTTCTGCAGCGACTTGCCGTAGGGCGGGTAGATCACCCGGGCGGCGTTGAAGCGCGGCTTGCTGAACACCGCCTTGGCCTTGCTGAAGGTGAGGAAGCCTTCGTGGCCGTGGTAGTGGCCCATGCCCGAGGGGCCGACGCCGCCGAAGGGCATGTCGTCCTGGGCGACGTGCAGCAGGGTGTCGTTCAGGCATACGCCGCCGGAGTGGGTCTGCGCCAGCACGTGGTCCTGCTCGCGCTTGTCGTAACCAAAGTAGTACAGCGCCAGCGGCCGCGGCCGGTCGTTGATGTAGGCCAGGGCCTCGTCCAGGCGCTGGTAGGGGATGATCGGCAGCAGCGGGCCGAAGATTTCGTCCTGCATCACCTTCATGTCGTCGTCGACGTTCAGCAGCAGCGCCTGGGGCAGGCGCCGCCCGCTGGCTTCCGGCAGCAGGCGGATGACCTGCGCGCCCTTGGCCTCGGCGTCGCTCAGGTAGCCGTTGAGACGGGCCAGTTGGCGTTCGTTGATGATGGCAGTGTAGTCCGGGTTGTTCTCCACGCTGGGGAAGAAGCCTTGCACCACCTCGCGGTAGGCGCTGACGAATTCCTCGACGCGCTGCTGCGGCACCAGCACGTAGTCCGGCGCCACGCAGGTCTGCCCGGCGTTGAGCGACTTGCCGAAGGCGATGCGTTCGGCGGCGTCCTTGATCGGCACGTTCTCCGAGACCAGCGCCGGCGACTTGCCGCCCAGCTCCAGGGTGACCGGGGTGAGGTTCTCCGCCGCGGCGCGCATCACGTGCTTGCCGACGCTGGTGGCGCCGGTGAACAGCAGGTGGTCGAAGGGCAGCTTGGAGAAGGCCACGCCGACGTCCACCTCGCCCTGGACCACGGCCACCAGGTCCTCGGGGAAGACCTTGGCCAGCAGCTCCTTGAGCACCTGGGCGGTGGCCGGGGTGGACTCGCTCATCTTGATCATCACCCGGTTGCCGGCGGCCAGGGCCGCGGTCAGCGGGCCGATGGCGAGGAACAGCGGGTAGTTCCACGGCACTATCACCCCGGCCACGCCCAGCGGCTGGTACTCCACGCGGGCCGAGGCCGGCATGAACTGCATGCCGACGCTGCGCCGCGAGGGCTTCATCCAGCGCGCCACGCGTTTGCGCGCGTAGTGCACGCCGTGCAGGCTGGGCATGATCTCGGCCAGGCGGGTCTCGTCGGCGGAGCGGTTGCTGAAGTCGCGGGAAATGGCGTCGATGATCGGCTGCTGCTCGCGCACCAGCAGGTCGGCCAGGCTCCTGAGCCATTGCTGGCGCTGGCCGGCGCTGGGCAGCGGGTTGGCGCGGTAGGCCTGGCGCTGGCGCTCGAACAGGCTCTGAAGCTGGTTGATGTCCTGCTGTGTCTGCTGCAGGTAGGCGATGTCGGCGACCATGGCGGGCTCCTCGGCGGACCGGCTGGGGGAAGCGCTCCGGGTGGGGGGCGCTTCGCGTTGTGCTTGTCGCTGGATTTTTAGAGCAATTACTCTAAAGTGTCAAATAGCATGCCGCGCCAACGCCGCGCGGCCCACCCAACGAAAAGCTGGGCGAGCGCCCGGAGTGTTACGCCGGCTGCACCGTACGTAGCAATCCGTGTACCTTTGCCCCTTGCCGTAGAAAAGTGATTCCGAGCCCGCGCATGGCCCCACGCATCAAGACCCGCGACCGCATCGTCCAGGAGAGCCTGGCGCTGTTCAACGCCCAGGGCGAGCGCAGCGTCACCACCAACCACATCGCCGCGCACCTGGGGATTTCCCCGGGCAACCTGTACTACCACTTCCGCAACAAGCAGGCGATCATCGCCGAGCTGTTCGCCGAGTACGAGGCGCGGGTGGACGACTTCCTGCGCCTGCCCGACGGCCGCGCGCTGACCATCGAGGACAAGACCTTCTACCTGGAGGCGCTGCTGGCGGCCATGTGGCGCTACCGCTTCCTGCACCGGGACCTGGAGCACCTGCTGGAAAGCGACGCGGAGCTGGCCGCGGCCTACCGCGCCTTCGCCCGGCGCGCGCTGGTGAACGCCAAGGCCATCTACCGCGGCTTCGTCGAGGCCGGCATCCTGCGGATGGACGAGATCCAGCTGGAGGCCCTGACCCTCAACGCCTGGATCATCCTCACCTCCTGGGTACGCTTCCTCTGCACCACCCACCAGGTCACCGGCGACCTCAGCGAGGAGCTGCTGCGGCGCGGCATCTACCAGGTGCTGGCGCTGGAGAGCGGGCACATCGCCGAGGATTCGCAGGCGGCGGTGGAGCGGATCGCCGAAAGGCTGTACGTGCCGTTGACGGAAAGTTCTTCGCAGGGCGTGTGAGTTATCCACAGGGATGATCGCGGACTGCGTCCTACGTTTGGCTTTTCGTAGGAGCGAGCTTGCTCGCGAACGGGCGTCTGCCGGTGAGTGTTTGGTGTTCGCCCAAGAGCGCCCTCTCCCTAACCCTCTCCCTGAAGGGAGAGGGGACCGTTGGGCAGGGTTGGAGGTCCCGTAGTCAGCCGGCAACACCGAAGGCTTCCGGCTGAAACCTTGCCTTGTCTCGGCACGGACAAGCCCCCTCTCCCTTCAGGGAGAGGGCTGGGGAGAGGGAAAGGAACTCAGCTTCGCACCGAAGCAACCGGCAGACGCCCGTTCGCGAGCAAGCTCGCTCCTACATGGCAGAGAAGAGCACCGTCGTAGGATGGGTTGAGCGAAGCAATACCCATCCTACGAAAAGCCGAATCGGCCCCGCCGGTATCAATCTTTGCGCGGCCCAGGCACCAGCGGCTGGCGCAGTTCCAGGCCATGGCGGAGGAAGAAATCCTCGACGCCATCGGTCGCGTCGGTATAAAGGCGCGCGCCGGGATGGTCGGCGATGAAGCGCTGCATCAGCGAAGTGCCGATGCCACGGCCCTGGTGAGCGGGCAGCACCGCCAGCTCGGCCAGCCAGGTGGTCTGGGCGTTCTCCGGCTCGGCGCGGAGCAGGCCGACCACCTGCTCGCCCTCGCTGGCCAGCAGCACGTAGCCGGAAGATTCGCAGAGATCGCGCAATTCGTCCGCGTCGTTCGGGTGGCCCCAGCCGACGGTGCGGTAGAGCGCCGCTATGCCAACGCACTGGGCGTCGTCCAGTGAGGTGACGCGGTGAATCCGGATGGTCGCTTCGCTCATGGCTTCCCCTCCTTGCCCTTTGGCGCCTCCAGCCTGGACCATCGCTGGCCGGCCGATGCTGATCCCGGTCAAGCCCGCGTCAGCCGGCGCTGCCGTGCAGGGCCAGCAGCCAGTCGGGGATGCGCCTTTCCAGATAGTAGTCCGGTCGTCCCGGCGTGCCGCCGATGAAGCCCACATGGCCGCCGTGCTCGTGCAGCTCCAACTGGGTGCTGGCCGAGAGTTCGTCCGCCGGCGGGATGCTGCCGGCGTCGATGAAGGGGTCGTCGCTGGAGTGGATGACCAGCGTCGGGGTATGGATGCCGCCCAGGTAGAAGCGGCTGGAGGCGCGCTTGTAGTAGTCGTGGGCGTCGGCGAAGCCGTGCAGCGGCGCGGTGACGCGGCCGTCGAAATCCCAGAAGGTGCGCATGCCGTCCAGCGGGCCCAGGCGCTCCAGGGCCGCCAGGTGCTCCTGGGCGCCGCGCTCGGCGAAGCTCTGCTGCTTGTTGCGCACGTAGGCCACCAGTTCGCGCATGAAGTGCGCCTGGTAGATGCGCGAGAAACCGATACCGATGCGGTCGGCGCAGCGGTCCAGGCGGAACGGCACCGACACCGCCACGGCGCCGCGCAGCGGGCTGTCGCCACCGCGCTCGCCAAGGTACTTGAGCAGCACGTTGCCGCCCAGCGAATAGCCCACCGCGTACAGCGGCGCCAGCGGGCGCATGCGCCGCAGGTGCTCGATGACCGCCGCCAGGTCCTCGCTGATGCCCGAGTGGTAGCCGCGCGGCAGCAGGTTGGGCTCGCCCGAGCAACCGCGCCAGTTCAGCGCCACGCTGGCCCAGCCGCGGGCCTGCAGGGCGAACTGCAGGCCGCGGATGTAGTGCGAGTCGGAAGAACCGGTCAGCCCGTGGACGGCCAGCACCAGCGGCGTGCGGGCGTTGTGCGGGCCATGCCAGTCGAGGTCGAGGAAGTCGCCATCCTCCAGCCACAGCCGCTCGCGCTCGCGCTGCAGCACCGGCGCCTTGCGCAGCAGCGAGCCGTAGAGCGTCTGCAGATGCGGGCCGGGGAGCCACCAGGCGGATTGGAAGGCGGTCGTCATGTGGGCACGGGTCAGTTGCGGATGAGGTTCATGCTCTGCGCCACGAGCAGTGCGATGGCAGCCAGGGCATTGTGGTTGATCTTCGGTTCGTCGTCGTGTTTGAAGTGGCTACCAAGGTGCGCGCATAGCCGGCGATGACGCTCACCAGGCCCCGCGCCTCGGGCAGGCTGGCCTGGTCGTGGAACAGCGTCCGTTCCAGTTCGCGAACCCGTGCCTGCTGGGCTTTCAGGCGTTGCTCGTTGAGTGCGTAACCCTGAACCAGGTAGTCCTTGAGCACCTGGTTGGCCCAGATGCGGAAGCGTGTGCCTTGCCGGGAGTTGACGCGGTAGCCGACGGAGATGATGGCGTCGAGGTGGTAATGCTTGAGCCGGCGCTGCACCTTTCGCCGGCCTTCCTCGCGAACTACTAAGAAATCCTTAGTAGTTGTCTCTTCCTGCAACTCGCCTTCCCGGTAGATGTTCCTCAGGTGCATCAGCACGTTTTCCGGCGTCGTGGCGAACAGCTCTGCCATCTGCCTCTGAGTCAGCCAGGCGCTTTCGCCTTCCAGACGAACTTCGGTGGTCTGGCCGCTGTCATCCGCCTGATAAATGGCGATGGGGCTCTGCGTCGGTTCGTCCATTGGCTGCTCCTTGCGCCAGGTGGTTTGGCTTATTGGCTGCTGCGCCGCCACAGCGCGTAATGCACATTCCCCGCCTGCTTCTCCCTATGCAGCCGCCAGTTGGCCGGCAGGCCGAGGCTGGAGGGGACGCTTTCGCTCTCGGTGTAGACCCAGGCGTCGGGGGCCAGCCAGCCGTTTTCCTCCAGCAGGCGGCAGGCGTTCTGCAGCAGGTCCTGGTGGAAGGGCGGGTCGAGGAATACCAGGTCCACCGGCTCGGGGGCCGGCTTGGCCAGGTAGGCGAGGGCGTCCTGCAGCTGCACTTCGCCGTTCTCGCATTTCAGCGTGGCCAGGTGGCCGCGCAGGGCGGCCACGGCTTCGCGGTTCAGGTCCAGGGCGGTGCCGCGGCTGGCGCCGCGGGACAGCGCTTCGAGGAAGAGCGCGCCGCTGCCGGCGAAGGGGTCGAGCACGCGGGCGCCGGGCACGTAGGCGGCCAGCCAGTTGAACAGGGTTTCGCGCACCCGGTCGGGGGTCGGGCGCAGGCCCGGGCCCTCGGGGAAGGCGAAGCGGCGGCTGCGCCATTCCCCGCCGATGATGCGCAGCTGGCCCTGCCCGCCGTGCTGGCGGGCGGCCTGGGCGGGGGCCTTGGGTCGTCTGTTCATCAATGCTCCGGAACGCCGAGGGGCTGTTCGGCCGGTTTGTCGGTGGGCGGCGGCAGCGGTTTCTGCGGCACGGTCGGGCCGGCGGTGACGACGACGAAGGCGTCCGGGTCGACGTGGCGCTGCATGGCCGCCTTGACCTTGTCCACGTCCAGCGCCTGGACCTGGGCCAGGAAGGTCTCCAGGTAGTCCGAGGGCAGGCCGTAGAAGCCGATGGCGCCGAGCTGGCCGACGATGTCGGCGTTGCTCGCGGTGGACAGCGGGAAGCTGCCGGCCAGCTCGCGCTTGGCGTCGTCCAGTTCCTTCTGCGTCGGGCCGTTCTTCACGTAGTCGCGGACTATGTCCTGGACCAGCCTGAGGGTGCCCTCGCTCAGCTCGGCGCGGGTCTGCAGGCCGATGGTGAAGGGGCCGCGCGCCTGCATGCCGGTGAAGCCGGAGGATACGCCGTAGGTCAGCCCGCGCTTCTCGCGCACCTGGTCCATCAGGCGGGTGCCGAAGCCGCCGCCGCCGAGGATCTGGTTGCCCAGGTAGAGCGCCGGGTAGTCCGGGTCGTTGCGGGTGATGCCGAGCTGGGCCAGCAGCAGGTGGGTCTGCTTGGAGGGGAACTCGATGTGGCTGGCGCCGGGCTTGGGCACCTGCGCCATGGCCACCGGCGGCAGCGCCGGGCCCTTGGGCAGCGAGGCGGAGACCTTGGCGGCGATGGCCTCGGCCTCGGCGCGGCTGAGGTCGCCGACCAGCGCGATCACCGTGTTGCCGGCGGCGTAGCCCTTCTGGTGGAAGGCGCGCAGCTGGGCGGTGCCGATCTTCGGCACCGACTGCTCGTTGCCGTCGCTGGAATGGGCGTAGGGGTGGTCGCCGTAGAGGCGCTTGAACAGTTCCAGGCCGGCCAGCTTGCCGGGGTTCTGCTTCTGGTACTCGAAGCCGGCCAGCACCTGGTTCTTGATGCGCGCCAGGGCTTCCTCGGGGAAGGTCGGCTGGCCCACCACCTGGTCGAACAGGGCCACGGCGGCGTCGCGCTTGTCCTTCTCGCTCAGGCTGCGCAGGCCGGCCACCGCCATGTCGCGGTAGGAGCCGTTCATGAAGTCGGCGCCCAGGTCCTCGAAGCCGGCGGCGATGGCGCTGGTGTCCTTGCCCGGCACGCCTTCGTTGAGCATGGCGTTGGTCAGCATGGCCTGGCCGGGGGCGTCGCCGTCCTGGCTGCTGCCGGCGGCGAAGGTCAGGCGCAGGTCGAACATCGGCAGCTCGTGGGCCTCGACGAAGAGCACGCGGGCGCCTTCGGCGGTGGTCCAGCGCTGGATGTCCAGCTGGCGGTGTCCGGGTTTCTTGCCGGCGGCCTCGGCCAGCGACTGCAGGCCGCTGGGCGTTGCCGTGGCCGGCGCCTGCGGGGTGGGGTTGCTGCCGCCGGCGGGGCGGCTGACGCAGAACGCCAGGCCGGCGACCAGCAGCAGGACGACCAGGCCGAGCAGGCCGTAGCGCAGGCCGTTTCGTTCACTCATGGGTCGGCTCCTTGTCGGTATCGGCTTGCGGCAGCACCTGGGCGAGGGTCAGGCGCGAACGGACGAAATAGGTGCGGGCGGCCTTCTGGATGTCTTCGGCGGTGACCTGGCGGATGGCTTCCAGGTCCTGGTCGGCGAGGCGCCAGGACAGGCCGACGCTCTCCAGCTGGCCGATGCTGCTGGCCTGGGCGGCGATGGAGTCGCGCTCGAAGACCAGCCCGGCGATCAGCTGGGCGCGCACGCGCTCCAGTTCTTCCTGGCTGGGCGGGGTGGTCTTGAGCTCGTCGAGCTGTTGCCAGAGGGCCTTCTCCACCTGCTCCAGGGTCTTGCCCTTCTGCACGTTGGGGGTGGCGCTCAGGGTGAACAGGGTGTCGCCGCGGGCGAAGGCATCGTAGGAGGCGGAGGCGCCGGCCACCAGTTCCTGGCCGCGCTCCAGGCGCGAGGACAGGCGGGCGCTGTAGCCGCCGTCGAGCAGCGCGGAGACCAGCCGCAGGGCGTGCGCCTCGCGCGGGTTCTCGCTGCTGCCCAGGCTGGGCACGTTGAAGCCCATGATCAGGCTGGGCAGCTGGGTGCGCACCTGGAGGGTCAGCCGGCGCTCGCCCGGGTCGGGCACTTCCAGCGGCTTGCGCGCCGGCGGCAGTTCGCGCCGCGGGATGTCGCCGAACCAGCGCTGGGCCAGGGCCCTGACCTCCTCGGGCTGGACGTCGCCGACCACCACCAGGGTGGCGTTGTTCGGCGCGTACCAGGCCTTGTACCAGGCGCGCAGGTCGTCGATGGTCATGCGCTGCAGGTCGGCCATCCAGCCGATGGTCGGCGAGTGGTAGCCGCTGGACAGGTAGGCCGCCGCCTTGAAGCGCTCGTAGGCCAGGGCGTAGGGCTTGTCCTCGGTGCGCAGGCGGCGTTCTTCCTTGATCACCTCGATCTCGCTCTTGAACTGGTCGGCCGGCAGCGTCAGGTGCGCCATGCGGTCGGCCTCCAGCTCGAAGGCCACCGGCAGGCGGTCCTTGGCCAGCACCTGGTAGTAGGCGGTGTAGTCGTCGGTGGTGAAGGCGTTCTCCTCGGCGCCGAGGTCGCGCAGGATGCGCGAGGCCTCGCCCGGGCCCATCTTGCTGCTGCCCTTGAACATCATGTGCTCCAGGGCGTGGGACAGGCCGGTGAGGCCGGGCGTCTCGTAGCTGGAGCCGATCCTGTACCAGAGCTGGGAGACCACCACGGGGGCGCGGTGGTCTTCGCGAACTACCAGCTTGAGCCCGTTGTCCAGTACGTATTCGTGGGTCGGCTGGGGTTCGGCGGCGAGGGCGAACAGCGGCAGGCAGAGCACGCCCCAGAGCAGGCCGAGCGTGCGGCGTGGAGGGTTTTTCATGGTCGAACGGATCCTTGCTGATGGCCCGTTGGGTGGCGGGATGACTGTCGGGCAGCCGCCTAACCCCGGCAGGCGAGGAGATGCTAGGATACCCATCCGTTTTCCGGGCGGCCACGTCCCGTGCCGCTCCCTTGAGATGCAAGCCATTCATGTTTGGTTCCAACGACGACAAGAAGGCCCCGCAGGGCGGGGACAAGAAAGGCCTGTTCAGCTGGTTCCGCAAGAAACCCCAGGCCGAAGAGACCGTAGCGCCAGCCTCCGAAGCCGAGGCGGCCCCCGCGCAGCCGGCGGAAAGCCCGGCGGCGCAGCCTGAGCAGGCCGCACCGGCCCCGGCAGCCGAAGCGCCCCGGCCGGCGCCCATCGATGAGCTGCGCACGCCGCTGCCCGTTGCCCCCGCCGAACCGCTGGCGCCAGCCCCGCCGGCCGAAAGCCTGCCCGCCGAGCCGCTGGAGCCGGTCCGCCCGGCCGAGCCTCAGGTCGCCAGCGAACCGCAGCCCCCGGTCGAGGCGGTAGCGCCCGTTGCCCCCGCCGCGCCCGTGGTCGAGCCTGTCCCGGCTCCGGCTCCGGCTCCGGCTCCGGCTCCGGCTCCGGCTCCGGCTCCGGCTCCGGCTCCGGCCGCGGAACAACCGCCGGTCGCAGCGCCCGCGCCCGCCGCCGTCGAGAAGCCCGCCGCCGTCGAACCGGCCAAGCCCGGCTTCTTCGCCCGCCTCAAGCAGGGCCTGTCGAAGACCAGCGCCAGCCTCGGCGAGGGCATGGCCAGCCTGTTCCTCGGCAAGAAGGCCATCGACGACGACCTGCTCGACGAGATCGAGACGCGCCTGCTGACCGCCGACGTCGGCGTCGAGGCCACCACCGCCATCGTGCAGAACCTGACCAAGCGCGTGGCGCGCAAGGAGCTGGCCGACAGCGAGGCGCTGTACAAGGCCCTGCAGGAAGAGCTGGCCGGGCTGCTGCGCCCGGTCGAGCAGCCGCTGGCCATCACCGCTGAAAAACAGCCCTACGTGATCCTCGTGGTCGGGGTGAACGGCGTGGGCAAGACCACCACCATCGGCAAGCTGGCGAAGAAGCTGCAGATGGACGGCAAGAAGGTCATGCTGGCCGCCGGCGACACCTTCCGCGCCGCCGCCGTGGAGCAGTTGCAGGTGTGGGGCGAGCGCAACAACATCGCGGTGATCGCCCAGCATACCGGCGCCGACTCGGCCTCGGTGATCTTCGACGCCGTGCAGGCCGCCAAGGCCCGTGGCGTCGACGTGCTGATCGCCGACACCGCCGGGCGCCTGCACACCAAGGACAACCTGATGGAAGAGCTGAAGAAGGTGCGCCGGGTCATCGGCAAGCTGGACGACACGGCTCCCCACGAGGTGCTGCTGGTGCTCGACGCCGGCACCGGGCAGAACGCCATCAACCAGGCCAAGCAGTTCAACAACGCCGTGGAACTCACCGGCCTGGCCCTGACCAAACTGGACGGCACCGCCAAGGGCGGGGTGATCTTCGCCCTGGCCAAGCAGTTCGGCCTGCCGATCCGCTACATCGGCGTCGGCGAAGGGATCGACGATCTGCGCACCTTCGAGGCCGACGCTTTCGTCCGTGCATTGTTCGAGACCCGGGAGACCGCATGATCCGCTTCGAGCAGGTCGGCAAACGCTATCCCAACGGCCACGTCGGCCTGCATGACGCCTCGTTCCGCATCCACCGCGGCGAGATCCTCTTCGTCACCGGCCACTCCGGCGCCGGCAAGAGCACCCTGCTGCGGCTGATCCTGGCGATGGAGCGGCCGACTTCCGGCAAGCTGCTGCTCGGCGGCCAGGACCTGGCGCGCATCACCACCGCGCAGATTCCCTTCCTGCGCCGGCAGATCGGCGTGGTGTTCCAGAACCACCAGTTGCTCAACGACCGCACGGTGTTCGACAACGTCGCCCTGCCGCTGCAGATCCTCGGTCTGCCCAAGGCGGAGATCGCCCAGCGGGTGGAGGCGGCGCTCGACCGCGTGAGCCTCAAGGAGAAGGCCGAGGACCTGCCGTCCGACCTCTCCACCGGCCAGCAGCAGCGCGTCGGCATCGCCCGCGCGGTGGTGCACCGCCCGGCGCTGCTGCTCGCCGACGAACCCACCGGCAACCTCGACCCGCGCCTGGCCTCGGAGATCATGGGCGTGTTCGAGGACATCAACCGCCTCGGCACCACCGTGCTGATCGCCAGCCACGACCTGGCGCTGATCGCGCGCATGCGCCATCGCATGATCACCCTGCAGCGCGGGCGGATCATCGCGGACCGCGAGGAGGAGGCCTGATGAACGACCAGCAACTGCCGCACGCCCCGGAAGAGGGCACGCAGCCGAAGAAGAGCCGCGAGCGCGTGGAGAAGGAATCCACCGACTGGGGCCAACTGTTCAGCGCCTACGGCGAAAGCCACCGCGCCAGCCTGGTGGACAGCCTCAAGCGGATGTTCGGCCACCCCTTCGGCAGCTTCTTCACCTGCCTGGTGATGGGCATCACCCTGAGCCTGCCCATGGGCCTGTCGCTGCTGCTGGGCAACGTCGAGCGCCTGGGCGGCTCCTGGCAGCGCGCGGCGCAGATTTCCCTGTACCTGGACCTGAAGACCAGCGAAAGCCAGGGCCAGGACCTGCGCGAGCAGATCGAGCGCATGCCCGACGTGATCGAGGCGCAGCTGATCAGCCGCGAGGACGCGCTGAAAGAGCTGCAGGAACAGTCCGGCCTGGGCGAGGCGCTCAAGGAGCTGCCGGAGAACCCGCTGCCGGCGGTGATCTCGGTGACGCCCAAGCAGGTCGATCGCAACCAGCTCGATGCCCTGCGTCAACGCCTGGCCGAGCTGCCCGGGGTACAACAGGCCCAACTGGACCTGGTGTGGGTCGAGCGGCTGTCGGCCATCCTCAAGCTGGGCGACCGTTTCGTCTTCGGCCTGACCGTGGTGCTGGTGCTGACCCTGCTGCTGGTGATCGGCAATACCATTCGTCTGCACATCGAAAACCGTCGTAACGAAATCGAAGTGATCAAGCTGGTCGGCGGGACCGACGGCTACGTTCGCCGGCCCTTCCTTTATATGGGGGCGCTCTACGGCCTGGGCGCCGGCATCCTGTCCTGGGCCCTGCTGGAGTTCGGCCTGAACTGGCTGAACGCCTCGGTGGTCAACCTCGCCGGCCTCTACGGCAGCGATTTCGCCCTGGCCGGCGTGCCCTTGAACGACGGCCTGTCGCTGACCATAGGCGCGGTGCTGCTGGGCTGGATCGGCGCCTGGCTGGCCGTGGCGCGGCACCTGCGGGAGCTGGCGCCGCGCTGACAACTGACTGATTTCCCCTGTTTTCTTTTTGGCTGTAAAGGAACTTTTACACCCGCTTGCAGTCAGATCGCCCAGTGCTACACTGCGCGAGTTTCGTGAATCGGAGGATTCGCATGACCACTTCCCTGCAACCTGTCTATGCCCTGGTTCCCGGTGCAAACCTGGAAGCCTACGTGCACTCGGTGAACAGCATCCCGCTGTTGACGCCGGAGCAGGAGCGCGAGCTGGCCGAACGCCTCTTCTATGAGCAAGATCTGGAAGCGGCACGGCAAATGGTGCTGGCGCACCTGCGCTTCGTCGTGCACATCGCCCGGAGTTATTCCGGGTACGGCCTGGCCCAGGCCGATCTGATCCAGGAGGGTAACGTCGGCCTGATGAAGGCCGTGAAGCGCTTCAACCCGGAAATGGGTGTGCGTCTGGTGTCCTTCGCCGTGCATTGGATCAAGGCGGAAATCCACGAGTTCATCCTGCGCAACTGGCGGATCGTCAAGGTCGCCACCACCAAGGCGCAGCGCAAGCTGTTCTTCAACCTGCGCAGCCAGAAGAAGCGTCTGGCCTGGCTGAGCAACGACGAAGTCGAGCGCGTGGCCGAGAGCCTGGGCGTGGAAGCCCGGGAAGTGCGCGAGATGGAAAGCCGCCTGAGCGGCCAGGACATGGCCTTCGACCCGGCGGCCGACGCCGACGACGAAAGCGCCTACCAGTCCCCGGCGCACTACCTGGAAGACCATCGCTACGACCCGGCGCGCCAGCTGGAGGAAGCGGACTGGAGCGACAGCTCCACCGCCAGCCTGCACGAGGCGCTGGAAGGCCTGGACGAGCGCAGCCGCGACATCCTCCACCAGCGCTGGCTGGCCGAGGAGAAGGCGACGCTGCACGACCTGGCGGCCAAGTACAACGTGTCCGCCGAGCGCATCCGTCAGCTGGAAAAGAACGCGATGAACAAGCTCAAGGGGCGCATCGAGGCATAAGCGCCCGCTGCACCGCTAGACTGAAGACCGCACCCCTCGGGGTGCGGTTTTTTTCTGCCCGCGCATGCCCGGAGACCCGATGCCCCGACTACGCCCGGCCCATGGCCTGCTGATCCTCGCCTTTGCCTTGCTGGCCTTCGCCGCCGGGCTCTGGGTGGCGCGCTCCACGACGCCGCTGCCGCCGCCGGCCTGGCTGGAGGACTGGCAGCGCGAGGTGTTCGGGCCCCTGGCCGACGGCACCCTCGACCTCGGCCAGTTGCACAGTTGGCAGGACGGCGCGCTGTGGCTGACCCGTGACGGGCAGGGCGCCCAGCTGAGCTACCGCGGCACCCTGGGTACGCCCGACGGTCCCTGGCGGGTGGAGGCCGAGCTGGTGCTGAGCGACGAGGAACGCGGCAGCCTGCAGAAGGCTACCGGCATAGCGCCGGGGGCGCCCGACCAGCCGCTCAGCGACGGCATGCTGGAGCAACTGCGCCGGCAGGCGGTGGCCTCGGTGCTGCTGGCGCCCAGCCAGGCGCTGAGCGTCGGCCGCCTGGTGGCCAGCTTCGGCCCGCCGCGCCTGCGCCTGCAGACCGACCGCGGCGAGGCCTGGATCTACCCCGAGCGCGGCCTGACGCTGCTGCACCGCAATGGCGAGCTGGTCTGGCTGCAGGTGGTACCACGGGAGAGCCTGGCGCACTGAGCGCGGCTCAGCGCAGGCGCTCCAGGTAATCGGGGCCGCCGAGCTGCCACATCTGCTGGCGGATCCAGGCGGCGCGCTGGCGGACGTAGCCGCTGGGGCGCGCGGCGCTCCACTGGCGCGGGTTGGGCAGCACTGCGGCGAGCTGCGCGGCCTGCTGCGCCGACAGGCGGCTGGCGTCGACGCCGAAGTGATGGCGCGCGGCGGCCTGGGCGCCGAACACGCCGTCGTCCCACTCGGCGCTGTTCAGGTAGACCTCGAGGATGCGCTGCTTCGGCCAGAAGGTCTCCAGCAGCAGCGTGAACCAGGCTTCCAGGCCCTTGCGCAGCCAGCTGCGGCCGGGCCAGAGGAACAGGTTCTTGGCGGTCTGCTGGCTGATGGTGCTGGCCCCGCGAATGCTCTTGCCGCGGCCGTTGTGGGCCAGGGCCTGCTCGATGGCCGGCAGGTCGAAGCCGTGGTGCTCGGCGAACTTCTGGTCCTCGCCGGCGATGACCGCCACCTTGAGGTTGCCGGAAATCTCGTCCCAGCTGCGCCAGTCGCGCTGCAGGTCGATGGGCTGGCCATTGAACCAGGACTGTACCTTGCGCTCGACCATCAGCATGCTGCCCGGCGGCGGCACCCAGCGCAGGACGACGACCACGGCCACGCTGCCCAGGGCGAAGTAGAGAAGAAACTTGATCAGGCGGCGGAACAGAGTGCGCATGGGTTTTCCCGGGCGATAGTGCGCGTCATTATAACGGGCTTGACCTTCCAGGGAGTTTTCCCATGTTGCGTACCTTCCTGCTGTTCGCCGCCTTCTTCGGCTTCACCGGCGTGGCCCTCGGCGCCTTCGCCGCCCATGGCCTGAAGAGCCGGCTGAGCGCCGACTACCTGGCGATCTTCCAGACCGGCGTGCACTACCAGATGCTCCACGCCCTGGCCCTGTTCGGCGTGGCGCTGCTCTCGGCGCACCTGGGCGGGCGCCTGGTGGGCTTCGCCGGCGGGTTCTTCGTCGCCGGCATCCTGATCTTCTCCGGCAGCCTCTACCTGCTGACCCTGACCGCCACCCCGGTGCTCGGCGCCATCACCCCCATCGGCGGCGTCTGCTTCCTCGCCGGCTGGCTGTGCCTGGGCCTGGCGGCCTGGAGGCTGACGGGCTGACCCGGACGTCAGAATCGCCGGCCGATGGCCCGCTTGCGCCTTGGTCATCGCCGGCTCTCGGGCTAGAATGCCCACCCCTCCAATCGCGACGGTGCTGCCCATGCATATCCAGTTGAACGGCGAACCCTACGAGCTGCCCGACGGCCAGAGCGTGGCCCACCTGCTCGAGCGCCTGGAACTGGGAGGGCGCCGCGTCGCGGTCGAACTGAACCTGGACATAGTGCCGCGCAGCCAGCACGCCGCCACCGCCCTCCGCGAGGGTGACCAGGTGGAAGTGGTGCAGGCCATCGGCGGCGGCTAGGCCGCCGTCCACCGAATTCAGGCCCCGCCCCACCCGCTTTTGCTGAGGAAAGATCCGATGAGCCAAGCCTCTTCCACCCTGCCGGTCGACAAGCCTTTCACCCTCGCCGGGCGTACCTATGAGTCGCGCCTGCTGGTGGGCACCGGCAAGTACAAGGATCTCGACGAGACGCGCCGCGCCATCGAGGCCTCCGGCGCGCAGATCGTCACCGTGGCGGTGCGCCGCACCAACATCGGCCAGAACCCCGGCGAGCCGAACCTGCTCGACGTGATCCCGCCGGACCGCTACACCATCCTGCCGAACACCGCCGGCTGCTACGACGCCGTGGAAGCGGTGCGCACCTGCCGCCTGGCCCGCGAGCTGCTGGACGGCCACAACCTGGTGAAGCTGGAAGTGCTGGCCGACCAGAAGACCCTGTTCCCCAACGTCGTGGAAACCCTCAAGGCCGCCGAAGTGCTGGTCAAGGACGGCTTCGACGTGATGGTGTACACCAGCGACGACCCCATCATCGCCCGCCAGCTGGCCGAGATCGGCTGCATCGCGGTGATGCCGCTGGCCGGCCTGATCGGCTCCGGCCTGGGCATCTGCAACCCCTACAACCTGCGCATCATCCTCGAGGAAGCCAGCGTTCCCGTGCTGGTGGACGCCGGCGTGGGCACCGCCTCCGACGCCACCATCGCCATGGAACTGGGCTGCGAGGCGGTGCTGATGAACACCGCCATCGCCCACGCGCAGAACCCGGTGATGATGGCCGAGGCCATGAAGCACGCCATCGTCGCCGGTCGCCTGGCCTACCTGGCCGGGCGCATGCCGCGCAAACTGTACGCCAGCGCCTCCTCGCCGATGAGCGGCCTGATCGGCTGATCCCGGCGCGGCGCCCCGAGCGGGCCGGCTCGCCAGGCGCGGGCCGGCCCGTCGTCACTTTCACTGCCCCGTTTTTTCCAAGGTCCGAACATGAGCGATACCCAGCAGCCCCAGGCCGAGCAGGCCACCGACCGGCCGATGCGCACCATCAAGAGCTTCGTGATGCGCGCCGGGCGCATGACCGAAGGCCAGCAGCGCGGCCTCGACCAGGGCTGGCCGCGCTTCGGCCTGGAGCTGGCCGACGGCCTGCGCGACTTCGACCAGGTGTTCGGGCGCAAGGCCCCGCGCACCTTCGAGATCGGCTTCGGCATGGGCCACGCCACCCTGGAGATGGCCGCCGCGGCGCCGGACCAGGACTTCATCGGCGTCGAAGTGCACCGCCCGGGTGTGGGCGCGCTGCTCAACGGCATGCTGACGCAGGACCTGAGCAATATCCGCGTCTACAGCTGCGACGCCCTGGAAGTGCTGCGCGACTGCGTGGCCGACGCCAGCCTCGACCGCGTGCTGCTGTTCTTCCCCGACCCCTGGCACAAGGCGCGCCACCACAAGCGCCGCATCGTCCAGCCGGCCTGGGCGGAACTGGTGCGCAGCAAGCTGAAGGTCGGCGGCATCCTGCACATGGCCACCGACTGGGAACAGTACGCCGAGCACATGCTGGAAGTGATGAACGCCGCGCCCGGCTACCGCAACCTGTCCCCGGACAACACCTACGTGCCGCGCCCGGAAGAGCGCCCGGTGACCAAGTTCGAGCGTCGCGGCGAACGCCTCGGCCACGGCGTCTGGGACCTGAAGTTCCAGCGCGTCGACTGAGCCGCCGAAACGTCCTGCACGCTGTAGGAGCGGGCCCTGCCCGCGATTTCGCGCGCAGGGCGCGCTCCTACAGGGGAATGGCGTGCGTGGCGCGGTGTAGGAGCGGATCTCATCCGCGAACCGCGCCGGAACCTCCGGCCATCGCGGACAAGGTCCGCTCCTACGGGCGGGAGGTGTGCGTAGGGCGTATAACCGTTCGCGGTTATCCGCCGTTGGCCCTGAGCCGCCGAAACGTCCTGCACGCTGTAGGAGCGGGCCCTGCCCGCGATCGCGCGCAGGGCGCGCTCCTACAGGGGAATGGCGTAGGTGGCGCGGTGTAGGAGCGGATCTCATCCGCGAACCGCGCCGGAATCTCCGGCCATCGCGGACAAGGTCCGCTCCGGGCGGGAGGTGTGCGTAGGGCGCATAACCGTTCGCGGTTATCCGCCGCTGGCCCTGGCGCGAAGGTCGACGGCGGATAACGCCTGGGGCGTTATGCGCCCTACGGCTTGCCGCTCGCGCTCAGTCGATCAACTCGGCGCCGACCACGGTGATGTCCGGCAGGCTCAGCGGCGCCGGGGTGATCTGCAGGTACTTGATGCTGCTGCGCGGGATCAGCAGCAGGTCGCCATCCACCTCGATGCTCAGGCAGGGCGACTCCAGCTGCTTGCGGATGCCCTGCGCCACCTCCACCGGGTCCTCGCTCTGTTGCGGGAAGCGCAGCGCCAGGCGCTGGCCGTCGACGAAGTGCAGGTACAGGTGCTTGATCGGTTTCATGGCGTTTCCCCAGTTGCGCGTTGGCTACTGGGGAAACACTAGCAGGCCCGTCAGCTGCGGTCGGCGATCATGCCGATGATGAAGAACAGCAACAGCAGCACCGGCGCCAGGGTGTAGTTGTTGAAGTAGTTCAGGCCGTGGGCCACCCAGGGGGTGACGAAGACCATGGCCAGGCCGTAGCCCACGGCGCAGATGAGCACGAACAGCAGGGTGCGGAAGACGAAGTTCAGGCTGCCGATGCGCTGCTGCACCCAGGCGTTGATCGCCGGGCCGAACAGCACCAGCAGGGTGGCCATGATCGCCAGGGCGATATCGGACAGATGGCTGCGGCTCCAGCGGGAGGCGCTGGCGATCAGGTCGAGGGCGAAGTCCATGCAGGCTCCTTGGTCGGGGGCGGTCGACGGGGGAGTTTACCCGAGCGACGGGTGGGTGGTTCAGCCGCCAGGCGTTTTTCGCAGCAGCAGCTGCAACGTCTTCCAGGCCAGTTTCTTCTCGCGGAACATCAGAAGCTGCTTGATCAGGCGCAGTGGCAGGTGGCGCCGGTAACTGGCGAAGAGCTCGGTGCGGTACTGGCTGTAGTAGCGATACTCCGACTCGTAGATGCTTTCGTAGCGGGCCCGGGAAACCTGGTTGCGGTTGCTGATCGAGAGGTTCTGGCGGACCCGGGCGGCCATGACGTAGACCTGTTTGCCGTCGGACAGTGCGCGGTGGAAGGCCCAGTGGTCCAGGTAGTCCAGCGGGAAGTCGGGGTTGAAGCCGCCGATCCGGGCCAGCCAGGCCGTGCGCCAGCAGGCGCCGGAATTGATCGCGGTCACCTGGTGCCTGCGATAGCCGGCCTCGATGCCTTCCGCGCTGGCGCGCACGCGGCTGTTGTCCATGGGCGAGACCTGGCGCTGGCCATCGCTGACTTGTGGCACCAGGCAGACGCAATCGACGGCCAGGCCATCGGCCCGCTCCGTCAGCTCCTGGAAGTACGCCTCCGGCAGCCGGGTGTCCTGGTCGAGCAGCAGCAGCCAGTCGCTGCCGCGCTCGCGGGCATCGCGCAGCGCCAGGTTGTAGGCCGCGGCAAGGCCCGGGTTGCTCGGGTCATGCCTGTAGTGCACGGCGATGGGGTATTCGCCGGGCGGCAGTGCCTGGGGCGTGGGGCTGTTGTCGTGGATGACCAGGCTGAAGTCATGGGCGGCCAGCAGGGCCAGGTTCTGCAGAAGGCTGCGGAAGCTCTGCGAATCGCTGAGCTTTTCCTTGTAGATCACCAGGACGATGGTCGCTCGCATGCCGCGCGCTGGCCTCCCTCAGGGCAGGAACTGCTGCAGCAGGTCGTTGAGGAACAGCTGGCCGCGCTCGGTCGGCCGCAGGCGCTCGTCGTCCTCGGCCAGCAGGCCCTGGGCGCGGGCTTCGCGGCAGGCTTCGGCGATGGCTTGCAGGGGCTGGCTGGTGCGTTGCTCGAACAGCGCCGCCGGGACGCCGTCCACCAGGCGCAGGGCGTTCATCATGAACTCGAAGGGCAGGTCGGCCGCTTCCAGTTCGCGCTCGCCGGCCTGGAAGGCCTTGGCCGGGTTCAGGTAGTCCTTCGGCAGGCGCGTCTTCCAGGTGCGCAGGATGCGGCCCTGCGGGCTGCTCAGCTTGGCGTGGGCGCCGGCGCCCAGGCCGAGGAAGTCGCCGAAGGTCCAGTAGTTGAGGTTGTGCCGGGCGCGCAGGCCGTCGCGGGCGTAGGCCGAGGTCTCGTACTGCCGGTAGCCCGCCTGCGCCAGGCGGGCCTGGCCGGCTTCCTGGATTTCCCACAGGGCGTCGTCTTCCGGCAGTTCCGGCGGCTGGCTCCAGAACACCGTGTTCGGCTCCATGGTCAACTGGTACCAGGACAGGTGCGTCGGGGCCAGGGCGATGGCCTGCTCCAGGTCGGCCAGGGCGTCGGCCACGCTCTGCTGCGGCAGGCCGTGCATCAGGTCCAGGTTGAAGTTGTCGAAGCCGGCGCGGCGCGCCATGTCCGCCGCGCGCACGGCTTCGCCGCCGTCGTGGATGCGGCCCAGGGCCTTGAGCTTGTCGGCCTGGAAGCTCTGCACGCCGATGGACAGGCGGTTGATGCCCAGGGCCCGGTAGTCGGCGAACTTGGCCTGTTCGAAGGTGCCGGGGTTGGCTTCCAGGGTGATCTCGATGCCTGGCTCGAAACCGACTTCGCGCTCCAGGCCTTCGAGGATGTGGCCCAGGGCCTGGGCGGAGAACAGGCTGGGGGTGCCGCCGCCGAAGAAGACCGAGGTCAGCTTGCGCCCGTGGACGTGCCGCCGGTCAGCCGCCAGGTCGGCCAGCAGCGCCTGGACGTAGGCGTCCTCGGGCAGCTCCGGGCCGGCGGCATGGGAGTTGAAGTCGCAGTACGGGCATTTGCGCACGCACCAGGGGATATGGACGTAGGCCGCCAGGGGCGGCAGCTGAAAGCGGCGAGCTTCAAGCTGCAAGCTGTCCATGCTTTCACTTGTCGCTTGCGGCTTGTGGCTCGCCGCTGCCTTCATAACCCCAACCGCTGCTTCAGCAGGGCCATGGCGCGGGCGCGGTGGCTCAGGCGGTTCTTCTGCTCGGGGGGCAGTTCGGCGCTGGAGCAGCCGCTTTCGGGCACCCAGAACAGCGGGTCGTAGCCGAAGCCGTGCTCGCCGCGGGCCTCGCGCAGGATGCTGCCTTCCCAGATGCCTTCGCAGAGGATCGGCAGCGGGTCGTCGGCGTGCCGTACCAGGGCCAGGACGCAGACGAACTGCGCGCCGCGCTCTTCGTCCGGCACCTCGCGCAGGGCGTCCAGCAGCTTGGCGTTGTTCGCCGCGTCACCCTTGCCGTCGGCGTAGCGCGCGGAATAGATGCCCGGCGCGCCGCCGAGATGGTCCACCGCCAGGCCCGAGTCGTCGGCCAGCGCCGGCAGCCCGGAGATGCGCGCGGCGTTGCGCGCCTTGAGGATGGCGTTCTCGACGAAGGACAGGCCGGTTTCCTCCGGCTCCACGTCGCTGAACTCGCCGATGGAGCGCACCTTCACGTGGGCGCCCAGCATGGCCTGGAGCTCCTTGAGTTTGCCGGCGTTGTGACTGGCCAGCACCAGTTGGTCGAGCTTGATCATTCGTCTGGGTAGATTTCCTGCATGAACTCGAAGCTTTGCGGGGCTTCGGAGCCCTTTTGTACCTGGATGTCGAAGGTCAGGGTGTCACGGCCTTCGATGGGGAACTGGGCGATGTGGTAGACCGCGCCTTCCTCGACCACCCGCTTGAAGGTCAGCGGGGTCGACTGGCCCATGAGGTTCTTGGCGGTGCCGGAGACGGTGACCTGGGCCGGCTTGCCGCTGGCGTCCAGCGGCACGATGTTGATCACACCCTGGGCCTTGCTGCGCACCACGCCGACGGCCGCGGCGACCTTGGGCTGGAGGAAGCTGGAGTTGTAGACGCTGTAGTGGACCTTGAGGTCCCCCAGCGTGGTGGCCTGCTCGGCGAAGGCCGGCAGGGCCAGGAACAGGCAGAACAGCAGGGAGGCTAGGCGGCGCATGGTTTTCTTCTCCTGGGTTTCGGGGCCCCGGGCGGTTCAGACGGCGATGCGGTGGTCCGGCAGGCTTGGACCGCTGACCCGGTAGATACCGATTTCACCCAACAGATTAGGCCAAACTCGGCAGGACCAGCGATGACGGTGGTCACGGTCCACCGCCAGGCGGTCGAGCACCCGCAGGCGCTGCTCGCGGCACAGCGCCTCGAAGTCCTTGAAGGTGCAGAAGTGGATGTTCGGCGTGTTGTACCAGGTGTAGGGAAGGAATTCCGACACCGGCATGCGGCCATTGCGCGCCAGGTACCAGCGGCAGCGCCAGTGGCCGAAATTGGGGAAGGTGATGATGCAGGTGCGGCCGACGCGGAGCATTTCCTCGAGGATCCTGTCCGGATAGTGCACGGCCTGCAGGGCCTGGGTCATGACCACCACGTCGAAGCTGTTGCTGGCGAAGCTGCCGAGGCCCTTGTCCAGGTCCTGCTCGATGACGTTCACCCCGCGTTCGACGCATTTGGCGATGTTCTCGCTGTCGATCTCCAGGCCATAGCCGGTCACCTGCTTGTGTTCGGCCAGCCAGGCGAGTAGTTCGCCGTCGCCGCAGCCCAGGTCGAGCACCCGGCTGCCGGCGGGGATCCAGTCTTGGATGATTTCCAGGTCGGCGCGCATGGGGCTTCCTTATACGCTGATGCGGTTCATGTAGGCGCTGAAGGCCTGCAGGTAGCGGGGGATCGGCATGAGGAAGGCGTCGTGGCCCTGGGGCGCGTCGATCTCCAGGTAGCAGACGTTCTTCTTCGCCGCGATCAGGGCGTCGACGATCTCCCGCGAGCGCGCCGGGGAGAAGCGCCAGTCGGTGGTGAAGGACATCACGCAGAAGTCCGCCTTCACTCCGGCCAGGGTGCGCACCAGGTCGCCGTCGTGGGCGGAGGCCGGGTCGAAGTAGTCCAGCGCCTTGGTCATCAGCAGGTAGGTGTTGGCGTCGAAGCGGGTGGAGAACTCCTCGCCCTGGTAGCGCAGGTAGCTCTCGACCTGGAATTCGACGTTGTAGAGGTCGTAGTTGAGCTTCTCGGCCTTGCGGTCGCGGCCGAACTTCTCGCCCATGGCGTCATCGGACAGGTAGGTGATGTGCCCGACCATGCGCGCCAGGCGCAGGCCGTGGCGCGGTATAACGCCCTGTTCCTGGAAGTGCCCGCCGAGGAACTCCGGGTCGGAGAGGATGGCCTGGCGCGCCACTTCGTTGAAGGCGATGTTCTGCGCCGAGAGCTTGGGCGCGCTGGCGATGCACAGGCAGTGGCGCACGCGCTCGGGGTAGCTGATGGTCCACTGCAGCGCCTGCATGCCGCCGAGGCTGCCGCCGACGATCGCGGCCCACTGCGCGATGCCCAGGCGGTCGGCCAGGCGCGCCTGGCTGTTGACCCAGTCTTCCACGGTGACCACCGGGAAATCGGAGCCGTAGACGCGGCCGGTGGCCGGGTCGAGGTTGGTGGGGCCGGTGGAGCCGTTGCAGCCGCCGAGGTTGTTCAGCGCGACCACGAAGAACTTGCGGGTGTCGATGGCCTTGCCCGGGCCGATGCAACTGTCCCACCAGCCCGGCTTGCGCTCGTCGGGGCTGTGGTAGCCGGCGGCGTGGTGGTGGCCGGAAAGCGCATGGCAGATCAGCACGGCGTTGCTCGCCGTGGCGTTCAGCTCGCCGTAGGTCTCGATCACCAGCTGGTATTCGGGCAGCGTCCTGCCGCTGGCCAGGGCCAGGGGTTCGCTGAAGTGCAGCGTCTGGGGAGAGACCAGACCGACGGAATCTTCGGGGAAGACTGTTGGCATCGACCCAGCTCATGAATAAAAGGAGGGCGCCAGTCTAAAGAGCACCGCCCCCTGCGGCAAGGCCGGGCCTGCCGCAGGCGTTCAGGCGCGCTGCGAGCCGGGCAGGGCGACCACGCGGGCCTGGCGTTGCAGCGGCGAGGGGCGGCGCAGCAGGCGGAGGATGTCCGAGGCTTCGGCCAGCTGTTTCTCCAGCTCTTCCTGGTAGCGCGCCATGAGCAGCGCGCGCTGGCGCACCTGCTGGGTTTCCTGGGCCAGGGCCTTCAGGCGCAGCATGTGGGTTTCCAGCAGCTGCTTGTTCTCCAGGGTGTACTGCATCAGCGGCATCAGGGCGTCGGTGGCCCAGCGCTCGACTTCCTCGCGCACGCGCTGGTGCAGCAGGATCACCTCCTGGGCCAGGGTGGCGATGAAGCGCCGCGTCAGCAGGCGCTGTTCGGTGAGCAGGGTCTTGAGCTGCAGGCGGAAGCGGTCGGCCTGGTCGCGCAGCCGGGCCAGTTCGCGCTGGTAGCCGGCGACGTCGAAGCGTGGGGCGTCCAGGGCGTTCAGCGGGTTTTCCTGGTTGTGCCGCAGGTAGATGGCCTCGACCATGCGGTTGCCCAGCTCGGCCTCGTGCTGCAGGCTGTGCAGGTCGCCCTCCACGGCCTGGAAGAAGTTCAGGATGGCCTGGTTGATGCCCAGGGTGGTCCAGCTGCCGCGCAGTTTCTCGTGGACCTTGGCCAGGTGCTGCTGCAGGCGTTCGGCGCGCACGGTCTGGCCGAGCAGTTCGCCCTGGCGGCGCAGCAGGCGCTGGTTGGTCTTCAGGTTGAGCAGGCGGCGGTGATGGCGACCGTGGTCCTCCTTGGTCCGCGCGGTCAGCTCGAACAGCAGCTGGCCGCTGTCCTGCTGCTGGCCCTCGAGCAGCGCCTGCTGCTCGCGCAGGCGCTCCAGGCGGGCGCGCAGGCTGTGCTGGCTGTTGTTCAGCAGGGCCAGCACCTGGCCGAGCACGGCGCCCTCCAGCAGGCGCTCCTTGTCCGCCACTATGCGTTCGCAGAGCAGGTTCTCCAGGCTTTCCAGCTGGCTGCGGGCGAGCAGTTCGCCGTCCTTGCGCACCTTGGCCAGCAGCGCCTGCTTGGCCGACAGCGGCAGCACCGCGTCGCGGGCGATGCCCAGTTGCCGCGCAGTGGCGTCGCGCACGCGCTGGATGGCGTTCTGCACGAAGGCCTCGCCGGCCAGGTCGTCCCAGAGCACGTCGATCTTGTTCAGCACCGCGTACAGGGTGCACTGGCCGTCTTCCACCAGGTGCCGCACGTGCTCCTGCCAGACCGCCAGGTCCGAGGCGGTGACGCCGGTGTCGGCGGCCAGCAGGAAGACCACCGCCTGGGCGCTGGGCAGCATCGACAGGGTCAGTTCCGGCTCGCTGCCCAGGGCGTTCAGCCCGGGGGTGTCGAGGATGCGCAGGCCCTGGCGCAGCAGCGGGTGGTCGAAGTTGACCAGGGCGTGGCGCCAGGCCGGCACGTGCACGTGGCCGGGGCGTTCGGCGGCTTCGAGCATGTCCGGGAGGAAGCCGAGCTGGATCGCCTGCTCCACCGGCAGGCTCTTGGTCCGGGCGATCTGCGCGAAGGCCTGGGCCATGTTGGCCGGGTCGGAGGTGTCCAGGGGGATGTTCACCCAGTGCCGCGGCACCTGCTTGAAGCGGGCGATGCTGGCGTCGGCCACCCGCGTCTCGATGGGCAGCAGGCGGATGTAGGGGCGTTCGGAGCGCGGGTCGAAGAAGATCTCGGTGGGGCACATGGTGGTGCGCCCGGCCTGGGACGGCAGCATGCGCTGGCCGTACTCGGAGAAGAACAGGCTGTTGATCAGCTCGGTCTTGCCGCGGGAGAACTCGCCGACGAAGGCCAGGGTGATGTGGTCCAGGCGCAGCAGGCGCAGGGCGCGCTCCAGGCGCGCGTCTATGTCCGCGCTGTTCAGCCGGCTCTGCTCCAGCCAGCTGCGGTAGCGGATGATGTCCCGGACCAGTTCCCGCTTCCAGGTGACGTAGGCGTCGATCTGCTGACTGAGTCGCTCCATGCTCATCCAGGCGGTCCTGTGCTTGCGCGTCCTGCGCGAGAGAAGAATGCCTGGATTATGAAGCGCGGCGAGGTGGCGTCAATTGGCCTTCATCACATTCCTACATGTAAGGTCGGTCAAGCCGACCCAGCGGTTATCCCCAGCTCCGCCGGCAGCCGCGTCGGCCGGGGGATGCGCACGCGCTTCTGGCGGTTCAGCTCGCCGCTCTCGAGTATTACCGCGCTTTTCGGCACGCCGAAGGCCTTGCCGAGGAAGGCCAGCAGGTGGGCGTTGGCCTTGCCCTCCACCGGCGGGGCGGTGAGGCGGATTTTCAGGCGCTCGCCGTGCAGCCCGGCGAACTCGTCGCGGCTCGCCTTGGGCTGCAGGTGGCAATCGAGGATCAGGTCCTCGCCGTCCCAGCGGTAGAAGCTCATTACATGAACGGGCTCAGTATCTGCGGCATCCCGGTCATGGCGGCGAGATTGCCGATCACCAGCATGTCGAGCAGTTTCAGTGCGATGAACGCGAAGATCGGCGAGATGTCCAGCCCGCCCAGGTTCGGCAGCAGCTTGCGGAAGGGCGCCAGCAGCGGCTCGCAGATCTGGTTCACCAGCTGGGCGCCGGGGTTGTAGCTGCCCGGGGCGACCCAGGAGAGGATCACGCTGATGATCAGGGCGAAGAAGAACACCTTGAGGAACAGCGAGGTCACCGCGATCACCGACCACACCAGCAACTGCAGAACATAGCCGCCGACGCCGTAGCCCATCAGCGTCAGGGTGACGATCATCAGCACCAGCTGGACCAGGATGGCCAGCACCAGGGACGCCAGGTCGACGCCGCCGAAGCCCGGGACCACCCGGCGCAGCGGGTTCAGCAGCGGCTTGGTGGCGCGCACGATGAACTGGCTGAGCGGGTTGTAGAAGTCGGCGCGCACCAGCTGCAGGATGAAACGCAGCAGGACGATCAGCAGGTAGAGGCTGCCCAGTGTCTGGATGACGTAGATGGCAGCGGTGGAAAGTCCGGTCATTTAAGGCTCCTCATTGCCCCAGTTGTTCGGCCAGTTCGGCGGAACGGTGGTCGGCGGCGGCCAGGGCGCGCTCGACCAGTGCTTCGAATCCATTGCCCTGGAAGGAGGTGATGGCGGCTTCGGTGGTGCCCTTGGGCGAGGTCACGCGGCGGCGCAGTTCGGCCGGGCCGACATCGCTGCCGGTGGCCATGCGCGCGGCGCCCAGGGCGGTCTGCAGGGTCAGGCGGGTGGCCACCTCGGGGCTCAGGCCGAGCTTCTGGCCGGCGGCGATCATGGCTTCCATCAGCAGGAAGAAGTAGGCCGGGCCGCTGCCGGAGACGGCGGTGACGGCGTCGATCTGCTTCTCTTCGTCCAGCCACAGGGCGATGCCCACCGCCCCCAGCAGCTGTTCGGCCTGCTGGCGCTGGGCCGCGCTGACCTGGGCGGTGGCGTACAGGCCGCTGGCGCCTTCGCCCAGCAGCGCCGGGGTGTTGGGCATGCAGCGTACCAGCAGCTCGCTGCCCAGCCAGCGCGACAGGCTGGCGCAAGGGATGCCGGCGGCGATGGAGACGACCAGCTGGCCGGGTTCGAGCAGCGCGGCCAGCGGCTCGCAGACCTGCTTCATGACCTGCGGCTTGACCGCCAGGACCACCACGTCGGCGCCGGCGATGGCGCTGGCATTGTCCTCGAACACTTCGATGCCATGCTCGGCGGCGATCTTCGCGCGCTGCTCGGCGCCCGGGTCGCTGGCGCGGATGTGGCTGGCGGGCACGCCCTGGGCGCGCAGGCCGCCGATCAGGCTGGCGGCCATGTTGCCGGCGCCGATGAAAGCGATGCGGGTGGTGCTCATGGGTTGCGTTCCTTGATCAAGAATGGGGACCGTAGTCGCGCGCGCCGAACAGCGCGGTGCCGATGCGCACGCAGGTGGCGCCTTCGGCGATGGCGGCTTCGAGGTCGTGGCTCATGCCCATGGACAGGGTGTCCAGGCCGAGGTTCAGGGCAGTCAGGAGTTCGCGCAGGCGGGCGAAGGCGGCGCGCTGGGCGGCGACGTCCTCGGTGGGTTCGGGGATGGCCATCAGCCCGCGCAGCTTCAGGTTCGGCAGGGCGGCCACGGCGGCGGCCAGGGCCGGCAGCTCCTCCGGGGCGCAGCCGGACTTGCTGGCCTCGCCGCTGACGTTCACCTGCAGGCAGACGTTGAGCGGCGGCGACTGCGCCGGGCGCTGAGCGGACAGGCGCTCGGCGACCTTCAGGCGGTCCACCGAGTGCACCCAGTGGAAGTGCTCGGCGATGGGCCGCGTCTTGTTCGACTGGATGGGGCCGATGAAGTGCCAGGTGAGCGCCAGGTCGGCCAGTTCCGCCTGCTTGCCCAGGGCTTCCTGCAGGTAGTTCTCGCCGAAATCGACCAGGCCGGCGGCATGGGCCTCGCGGATGGCGGCGGCGGGTTTGGTCTTGCTCACCGCCAGCAGCGCAACGCCGCCGGAAGGCCGCCCGCAAGCTTGCTCCGCCTCACGGATACGCTCGCGAACCTTTGCAATATTCTCTGCTATCGTGGACATTACCTGCGCTCTGAGGCCCGGCTGCTGCAAGTTCAGCGGCATTCTACCTGCTTGCATTGGATTGGGGAGTCCCATGGATATTACCGAGTTGCTCGCCTTCAGCGCCAAGCAAGGCGCTTCGGACCTGCACCTCTCGGCCGGCCTGCCGCCGATGATCCGCGTCGACGGCGACGTGCGCCGCATCAACCTGCCGCCGCTGGAGCACAAGCAGGTGCACGCGCTGATCTACGACATCATGAACGACAAGCAGCGCAAGGATTTCGAGGAATTCCTGGAAACCGACTTCTCCTTCGAAGTGCCGGGCGTGGCGCGTTTCCGCGTCAACGCCTTCAACCAGAACCGCGGCGCCGGCGCGGTGTTCCGGACCATTCCCTCCAAGGTGCTGACCATGGAGGACCTGGGCATGGGCGAAGTGTTCAAGCGTGTTTCCGACGTGCCGCGCGGGCTGGTGCTGGTGACCGGGCCGACCGGTTCGGGCAAGTCCACCTCGCTGGCGGCGATGCTCGACTACCTGAACAACACCAAGTACAGCCACATCCTCACCGTCGAGGACCCGATCGAGTTCGTCCACGAATCGAAGAAGTGCCTGGTCAACCAGCGCGAGGTGCACCGCGACACCCTCGGCTTCAACGAGGCGCTGCGCTCGGCCCTGCGTGAGGACCCGGACATCATCCTGGTCGGCGAGATGCGCGACCTGGAGACCATCCGCCTGGCGCTGACCGCCGCGGAAACCGGCCACCTGGTGTTCGGCACCCTGCACACCACCTCCGCGGCCAAGACCATCGACCGTATCGTCGACGTGTTCCCCGCCGAGGAGAAGGCCATGGTCCGTTCCATGCTCTCCGAATCGCTGCAGGCGGTGATCTCCCAGACCCTGCTGAAGAAGATCGGCGGCGGCCGGGTGGCGGCCCACGAGATCATGATCGGCACCCCGGCGATCCGCAACCTGATCCGCGAGGACAAGGTGGCGCAGATGTACTCGGCCATCCAGACCGGCGGCGCGCTGGGCATGCAGACCCTCGACATGTGCCTGAAGTCCCTGGTGGCCAAGGGCCTGGTGACCCGCGACGCCGCCAAGGAAAAGGCCAAGATCCCGGAAAACTTCTGACCTCCCGGGCCTTGCGCCCGGCCAGGCGGCGCGGCACACGCACGGGCGGCCTGGGCGACAGTCTAATCGCACAGTGCGTGAACGAATCAGGTTGGATCGATCATGGAATTCGAGAAACTGCTGCGGCTGATGGTGGAGAAGGGCGCCTCTGACCTCTTCGTCACCGCCGGCGTGCCCCCGTCGATGAAGGTCAACGGCAAGGTGCTGCCGGTGACCAAGACCCCGCTGTCCCCCGAGCAGACCCGCGAGACGGTGCTGGCGGTGATGAACGAGCAGCAGCGCCGCGACTTCGCCGAGCACCACGAGTGCAACTTCGCCATCAGCGCCCGCGGCATCGGGCGCTTCCGCGTCAGCGCTTTCTACCAGCGCAACCTGGTGGGCATGGTGCTGCGCCGCATCGAGACCAACATCCCGACCATCGAGGACCTCAAGCTGCCGGAGATCCTCAAGAAGCTGGCCATGACCAAGCGCGGCCTGGTGATCTTCGTCGGCGCCACCGGCACCGGCAAGTCCACCTCGCTGGCGGCGATGATCGGCTACCGCAACAAGAACTCCACCGGGCACATCATCTCCATCGAGGACCCGATCGAGTACATCCACCAGCACCAGGGCTGCATCGTCACCCAGCGCGAGGTGGGGCTGGACACCGACACCTTCGAGGTGGCGTTGAAGAACACCCTGCGCCAGGCGCCGGACGTGATCATGATCGGCGAGGTGCGCTCGCGCGAGACCATGGAGCACGCCGTGGCCTTCGCCGAGACCGGCCACCTGTGCCTGGCCACCCTGCACGCCAACAACGCCAACCAGGCGCTGGAGCGGATCATCCACTTCTTCCCGGCCGACCGGCACCAGCAGATCTGGATGGACCTGTCGCTGAACCTCAAGGCCATCGTCGCCCAGCAACTGGTGCCGACGCCGGACGGCAAGGGCCGCCGCGCGGTGATCGAGGTGCTGCTGAACACCCCGCTGGCCGCCGACCTGATCCGCAAGGGCGAGGTGCACGAGCTCAAGCCGCTGATGAAGCGCTCCACCGAGCAGGGCATGCAGACCTTCGACCAGGCGCTGTACCAGCTCTACTCCCAGGGCGAGATCACCTACGAGGACGCCCTGGCCTACGCCGACTCGGCCAACGACCTGCGCCTGATGATCAAGCTCGGCTCGGAAACCGACGCCGACCACCTGTCCAGCATGACCCAGGGCCTGACCCTGGAGCTGAGCGACGACGACCCCAACCGCCGCTTCCGCTGAGCCGCCGCCCCGAAAAGCCCGCCCCAAGGCGGGCTTTTGCCATCCATGGGTTTGTATTCCCCGCGACTTTTCTTACAGTGATGGCAAACCCGCCGCGATTGCGCCGGTCGAATCCAGGAATCCCCGCCAAGGAGCGCTCCATGCCCAACACCCCCGACACCCACAGCAAGGTCATCGGCTACCTGCTGTGGATCTTCGGTTTCACCGGTTCCCACCGCTTCTACTATGGCAAGCCGGTGAGCGGGACCATCTGGTTCTTCACCCTGGGGCTGTTCTTCATCGGCTGGATCATCGACCTGTTCCTGATCCCCTCGATGGACGACGAGGCCGACCTGCGCTACCGCAGCGGCGCCCTGGACTACAACGTCGCCTGGATACTGCTGACCTTCCTCGGCGTGTTCGGCGTGCACCGCATGTACATGGGCAAGTGGCTGACCGGCATCCTCTACCTGTGCACCGGCGGCCTGTTCTTCATCGGCGTGCTCTACGACTTCTGGACGCTCAACGCCCAGGTCTCCGAGCGCAACGGCCCGCAGCGGATCTGACCTTGCCCGCTCCTGCAAGAAGCCATGCTCGCCAGCACCGTAGGACCTTGTCCGCGATAGCCGGACGTATCGGCGCGGTTCGCGGATGAGATCCGCTCCTACACCGCCCAGCCACGCCGTTCCCCTGTAGGGGGCGCCCTGCGCGCGATTGCGGGCCGGGCCCACGCCTGCGCACCGGTCTTTTCGTCGTGGCCGCCTGGCGGTCGGGCAGGCGCCGGCCTATGGTCAGGAGGACCATAAAGGCGCGCCGCCGGGCGATCCCCGTGGCGCCGACAAGGAGTGGATGCCATGAGCAACGAACTTCGTCCTGCCGTACTCGACCTGATCGGCAATACCCCGCTGGTGCAGGTCACCCGCTTCGATACCGGCCCCTGCACCCTGTTCCTCAAGCTGGAATCGCAGAACCCCGGCGGCTCGATCAAGGACCGCATCGGCGTGGCCATGATCGAGACCGCCGAGCGCGACGGCCGCCTGAAGCCCGGCGGGACCATCGTCGAGGCCACCGCCGGCAACACCGGCCTGGGCCTGGCCCTGGTGGGCCGCGCCAAGGGCTACCGGGTGGTGCTGGTGGTGCCGGACAAGATGTCCAGCGAGAAGGTGCTGCACCTCAAGGCCATGGGCGCCGAGGTGCACATCACCCGCTCCGACGTCGGCAAGGGCCACCCGGAGTACTACCAGGACGTGGCCGCGCGCCTGGCGCGGGACATCCCCGGGGCCTTCTTCGCCGACCAGTTCAACAACCCGGCCAACCCCCTGGCCCACGAAACCAGCACCGCCCCGGAAATCTGGCAGCAGACCGGCCATGACCTCGACGCCATCGTCGTCGGCATCGGCTCGGCGGGCACCCTCACCGGGCTGACGCGCTTCTTCCGCCAGGTACAGCCGGACCTGGAGATGGTCCTGGCCGACCCGGTGGGCTCGGTGATGGCCGGCTACGTGCGCGACGGCACCCTGGGCGAGGTGGGTTCCTGGGCGGTGGAAGGCATAGGCGAGGACTTCATCCCCTCCATCGCCGACCTTTCCAGCGTACGCCACGCCTATTCCATCAGCGACGAGGAAAGCTTCGCCCACGCCCGCGAGCTGCTGCGCGCCGAGGGCATCCCCGGCGGTTCCTCCACCGGCACCCTGCTGGCCGCCGCCTTGCGCTACTGCCGCGAGCAGACGCAGCCCAGGCGCGTGCTCAGCTTCGTCTGCGACACCGGCACACGCTACCTGTCCAAGGTCTACAACGACCAGTGGATGACCGACCAGGGCCTGCTGCAGCGCAAGCGCTACGGCGACCTGCGCGACATCATCGCGCGGCGCTTCGAGGAGGGCCGGGTGATCAGCGTGGGGCCGGACGACACCCTGCTGACGGCCTTCCAGCGCATGCGCCTGGCCGACGTCTCGCAGCTGCCGGTGCTGGCCGACGGCAAGCTGGCCGGGGTCATCGACGAATCCGACATCCTGCTGGGCGTGCACGCCGACGCCAGCCATTTCCGCCAGCCGGTGGCCAGCGCCATGACCACCCGCCTGGAAACCCTGGCCCCGGACGCCAGCCTGGCCGAACTGCAGGCCGAGCTGGACCGCGGCCTGGTCGCCATCATCGCCGACGCCTCGGGCTTCCACGGCCTGATCACCCGTTTCGACTTGCTCAACCACCTCCGGAGAACGCTCCCATGAGCCAGGATTCCCAAGCGCCCCGCGGTTTCGCCACGCGGGTCATCCACGCCGGCCAGGCGCCCGACCCCTCCACTGGCGCGCTGATGCCGCCGATCTACGCCAACTCCACCTACCTGCAGGACAGCCCCGGGGTGCACAAGGGCCTGGACTACGGGCGCTCGCACAACCCCACGCGCTGGGCCCTGGAGCGCTGCGTGGCGGACCTGGAGGGCGGCAGCAGGGCGTTCGCCTTCGCCTCCGGGCTCGCGGCCATCTCGGCGACCCTGGAGCTGCTCGACGCCGGTTCGCACATCGTTTCCGGCAACGACATCTACGGCGGCACCTTCCGCCTGTTCGAGCGCGTGCGGCGGCGCAGCGCCGGGCATGAGTTCAGCTTCGTCGACCTCACCGACACCGGCGCCATCGAGGCCGCGTTGCGCCCGGAAACCCGCATGGTGTGGATCGAGACGCCGAGCAACCCGCTGCTGCGCCTGGCCGACCTGGAGGCCATCGCCCGCCTGTGCCGCAGCCGCGGCATCCTCTGCGTGGCCGACAACACCTTCGCCAGCCCGCGCATCCAGCGCCCGCTGGAGCTGGGCTTCGACGTAGTCGTGCACTCGACGACCAAGTACCTGAACGGCCACTCCGACGTCATCGGCGGCATCGCCGTGGTCGGCGACAATCCCGAGCTGGCCGAGCGCCTGGGCTTCCTGCAGAACGCCGTGGGCGCCATCGCCGGCCCCTTCGATGCCTTCCTCACCCTGCGCGGGGTGAAGACCCTGGCCCTGCGCATGGAGCGGCACTGCGCCAACGCCCTGGATCTGGCCCAGTGGCTGGAACGCCAGCCGCAGGTGGCGCGGGTGCACTACCCGGGCCTGCCCTCGCACCCGCAGCACGAACTGGCCAGGCGGCAGATGAACGGCTTCGGCGGGATGATCTCCATGGACCTGGCCACCGACCTGGCCGGCTCGAAACGCTTCCTGGAGAACGTGCGCATCTTCGCCCTGGCCGAGAGCCTGGGCGGGGTGGAAAGCCTGATCGAGCACCCGGCGATCATGACCCACGCCACCATTCCGCCGGCTACCCGGGCGGAGCTGGGCATCGGGGATGCATTGGTACGGCTGTCGGTGGGGGTGGAGGATGTCGAGGACCTGCGTGCGGATTTGGCGCAGGCGTTGGCGACTATCTAACTAAGGGGGCTTTTCGTAGGAGCGAGCTTGCTCGCGAATGGTGCTTCCCGGCCATGCTGTGCATAAGGTGACCTCCGTTCCCTCTCCCCAGCCCTCTCCCTGAAGGGAGAGGGGGCTTGTTCGTGCCGAGAGGAGGAATGGTTTCAGCTGGAAACCGCAGAGACAGCCGGCTAGCTACGGAATATCCAACTCTGCCCAACGGTCCCCTCTCCCTTCAGGGAGAGGGTTAGGGAGAGGGAGCGGAGCCAGCCGATACACCGTGGCCACCGGAAAGTACCGTTCGCGAGCAAGCTCGCTCCTACAGAAAACGAAAAAGCCCGCCAACTGGCGGGCTTCTTCATGCCTGACAAGCTCAGACCGCGTGAACGATATGCCCATCCACCAGCGTGCAGCGCACCGCGCCCGGCAGGCAGTGGCCGATGAACGGGCTGTTCTGGCCGCGGGAGTACCAGGTCTCGCCGGCCAGGGTCTGGCCCTCGGCCTCGAACAGCACCAGGTCGGCGGCCTCGCCCACGGCGATGCGGCCGGCCGGCAGGCGCAGCGCTGTGGCCGGGCCGCTGGTCAGGCGCGTCAGCAGGGTCGGCAGGTCGAGCAGGCCGTCCTGCACCAGGGTCATGGCCAGCGGCAGCAGCAGCTCGACGCTGCTGATGCCCGGCTCGGTGTCGGCGAAGGGGGCGTTCTTGGCGTCCGCCTCGTGGGGCTGGTGGTGGCTGGCGATGGCCTGCACCACGCCGCTCTTCACCGCCTCGCGCAGGGCGTCGCGGTCCTTGCGCGAGCGCAGCGGCGGCTGCACGTGGTAGAGGCTGGAGAAGTCGGCCAGGGCCTCGTCGGTGAGGATCAGTTGGTACAGCGCCACGTCGGCGGTCACCGGCAGGCCGCGGGCCTGGGCCTGGGCGATCATCTCCACGCCGCGGGCGCTGGTCAGTTGGCTGAAGTGCGCGCGCACGCCGCTCTGTTCCACCAGCAGCAGGTTGCGGGCCAGGGCCACGGTCTCGGCGCTCTCGGGGATGCCGGCCAGGCCGCGGAAGCTGGCGGTGGGGCCGTCGTGGGCCAGTCCGCCCTGGGCCAGTTCGGCATCCTGGGAGGTGAAGATCACCGTTAGGTCGAAGGTCGCCGCGTATTCCAGCGAGCGCAGCAGCACGCGGTTGCTGGCCAGGGGCGCCAGGCCGTTGCTGAAGGCCACGCAGCCAGCGTCGCGCAGGGCGGCCAGTTCGGACAGCTGCTCGCCGGCCAGGCCGCGGGTCAGCGCGCCAATGGGGAAGACCTTGGCATTGCCGGCCTCGCGGGCGCGGTCGAGGATCAGCTCGGCCACCGCCGGGGTGTCCAGCACCGGTTTGGTCTGCGGCGGGCAGCACAGGCTGGTGACGCCGCCGGCGCTGGCGGCGCGGGTTTCGCTTTCGATGTTGCCCTTGCGGCTGTAGCCCGGCTCGCGCAGGGCGACGTTCAGGTCCACCAGGCCGGGCGCGGCGATCAGGCCGGCGGCGTCCAGTTCCTGGGCGGCGTGGAAGTCGGCCGGGGCCTGGCCCAGGGCGATGATCCTGCCGGCTTCGATGTGGACGTCGCAGACCTGGTCCAGGCCGCTGGCTGGGTCGATGACGCGAGCGCCGTGAATGCTGACGGTCATTGCGCGTCCTCCTGTTCCAGCTGGCGTTGGGCGTTCTGCCCGCTCATGGCCATGGACAGCACGGCCATGCGGATGGCGATCCCGTAGGTCACCTGGTTGAGGATCACCGACTGCTCGCCGTCGGCCACCGCGGATTCGATCTCCACGCCGCGGTTGATCGGCCCCGGGTGCATGACGATGGCGCCCGGCCTGGCCAGCCTCAGGCGCTTCTCGGTCAGGCCGTAGAGCTTGAAGAACTCGCCTTCGCTGGGCAGCAGGCCGCCCTGCATGCGCTCGCGCTGCAGGCGCAGCATGATGACCACGTCGACGTCCCTGAGGCCTTCGTTGGCGTCGGTGAACACCTTCACCCCGTAGACTTCCTCCAGGCCGATGGGCAGCAGGGTGCGCGGGGCGATGACGCGGATGTCCGGGCAGCCGAGGGTCTTCAGCGCCAGCATGTTCGAGCGCGCCACCCGCGAGTGCAGGACGTCGCCGACGATGGCCACCGAGAGGTTCTCGAAGCCGCCCTTGTGGCGGCGGATGGTGAGCATGTCGAGCATGCCCTGGGTCGGGTGGCCGTGGCGGCCGTCGCCGCCGTTGATCACCGCCACCCTGGGGCTGACGTGCTCGGCGATGAAGTGCGCCGCGCCGGAGTCGCTGTGGCGCACGACGAACATGTCGGCGGCCATGGCCTCGAGGTTGCGCAGGGTGTCGGTGAGGGTCTCGCCCTTGCTGGTCGAGGAGGTCGACACGTTCAGCGTGATGACGTCGGCGGACAGGCGCTGGGCGGCCAGTTCGAAGGTGGTGCGGGTGCGCGTGGAGTTCTCGAAGAACACGTTGCACACGGTCTTGCCGCGCAGCAGCGGGACCTTCTTCACCGCGCGCGCGCCGACTTCGAGGAAGGAGTCGGCGGTGTCGAGGATTTCGGTCAGCAGCTCGCGGGGCAGGCCGTCGAGCGAGAGGAAGTGGCGCAGCTGGCCCTGGTCGTTGAGCTGCAGCGGGCGCTTGGCGTCTGTCGGCATGGGGCAGGCCCTGAATGGTGGAAAGGGTGGCGCGCGCGTTCAGAGCGCGCTGATGAGGGTGCGCTCGAGGACGAGTGGTGCGGGACCGCGCAATTTTACCCTTTCATTGGGGGCCAGCGACAGGGTCTGGCCGACCACGTCGGGGCGGATCGGCAGTTCGCGGGCGTTCAGGTCCAGCAGGCAGACCAGGGTCACGCTGGCCGGGCGGCCGTAGTCGAACAGCTCGTTGAGCGCGGCGCGGATGGTGCGGCCGCTCATCAGCACGTCGTCGACCAGGACCAGGTGCTGGCCGTCGATCTCGAACGGCAGTTCCGACGGACGGACCTGCGGGTGCAGGCCGCTGCGGGTGAAGTCGTCGCGGTAGAAGGACACGTCGAGGATGCCGAGGATCTCCTCGCTGTGCAGTTCCTTGAGCAGGGCCTGGGCGACCCAGATGCCGCCGGTGTGGATGCCGACGAAGCGCGGCGCGTCTATACCGCGCTCGGCGAGGTGGTTGCGCAGGTCGGTGGCCATGCGCGGCAGGAGTTCGGCGGGGCTGGGCAGGTTCATGACATCTCCTGGATGACTCGTGGCGGTCCAGGCTGGGCCGCCGTGGATTCCTCGGGCGCCCGTGCGGCGGGTACCCGCTCAAGATTAGCGCGTGTGCCGCGGCCGGCACTGCCGCAGGTCAAGCGCCGCCGTGCGCCTCCAGCCAGCCCTCGAGCAGCAGGGCCGCGGCCAGGGCGTCCACCGGGCGTTCGCGGTAGCCGTCGCGCTGGCCCTGGGCCAGGCGCTCGCCCTTGGCGGCGTAGGTGGTCAGGCGCTCGTCGTGGGTGTGCACCGGCAGGTTGTAGCGGCCGTGCAGGCGGCGGGCGAACTTCTCGGCGCGCTCGCTCATCTCGCTGGGCGTGCCGTCCATGTTCAGCGGCAGGCCGACGACGATGGCGTCGGGCTGCCATTCCTTTATCAGCGCCTCGACGCGGTTCCAGTCCGGCACGCCGTTCTGCGCCTTGAGCACGCAGAGTTCGCGGGCCTGGCCGGTGACCGCCTGGCCGACGGCGACGCCGATCTGCTTGGTGCCGTAGTCGAAGCCCAGCAGCAGGCGCGGCGCGGCCATCAGGCGTGCCCGGCCTGGGCGGTGAGCAGGCTGAGGTTGATCCCCAGGCGCTGCGCGGCGGCGGCCAGGCGCTGCTCGGCGGGCACGTCGAAGAGCACTTGCAGGTCCGCCGGGCAGGTCAGCCAGGCGTTGTCGGCCAGCTCGGCCTCCAGCTGGCCGGCTTCCCAGCCGGCGTAGCCGAGGGCGATGACGCTCTGCGCGGGGCCGCTGCCGTCGGCGATGGCGAACAGCACGTCCTGGGAGGTGGACAGGTTCAGCTCGCCCAGCTCCAGGGTGGCCTGGAACAGCTGCCCGGCCGGGTGCAGGACGAAGCCGCGGTCGGTCTGCACCGGGCCGCCGCTGTAGACGGTGATGCCCTGGCAGCGCGCCGGCGGCAGGGGCTCGGGGCGCAACTGCTCGAGCACGTCGCTGAGGTTCAGGCCGCTGGGGCGGTTGATCACCAGGCCCATGGCGCCCTGCTCGTTGTGCTCGACCAGGTAGGTGAGGGTCTGGGCGAAATGGGGATCGGCCATGTGCGGCATGGCGATCAGGAAGTGGTGCTTGAGGTAGGTGGGCGCTGTGTTCATGGCGCTAGTTTCAGGCTTGGGCGCGCGGCCTGCAAGCTGCCCGCAGAGCCTAGCGGCTGGACAGCCGGTCGCCGCGCTCGAAGCGCCAGGTGCGGATGATTTCCAGGCGGTCGATGTCCGCCAGGTCGCCGGTGAAGGGGGCGAAGGGCGCGGCCAGGCGCACGATGCGCTGGGCGGCCTGGTCCAGCAGCGGCTGGCCGGAGGACTCCAGCACCTGCACCTCGTACAGCGAGCCGTCGCGGTTGATCGACACCAGCATCCGCAGGCTGCCGTAGATGCGCTGGCGGCGGGCCTCGTCGGGGTAGTTGAGGTTGCCGATGCGCTCGATCTTCTTGCGCCACTCCTCCTTGTACCAGGCGCCCTTGTCGCGCATGGTCGAGGCGGCGGTCAGGCGGTGGATGCGCGGGCGCTTGGCGTAGGCCTGGCGTTCCTTGGCCAGGTCCGCCTCGAGGCTGGAGATTTCCGCCGACAGCTGGCTGGAGTCGAACTGCGGCACCGGCTGGGCGACCTGCTCGGCCTTGGGCTTCTGCGGCTTGGCCTGGACCTTCTGCGGCTTCGGCGCCTTGGTGGCCACCGCGGTCTTCGGCGACTCCGCCTCCTTGGCCTGCTTCGGCGTTGGCGGCGGGGCGACCTTCTTCGCCTCGCTGTCCTGGAACGGCGCCTGCTCGGTGGTCTTGGGGACGGCCTTGTGCTCGAGGGTGCCGCTGCCTTCCTGGTTCATCTGCGCCAGGTAGTCGGCCTTCTCCGGCTTCTTCTCGCTCTTGAAGGTGGCCAGGGTGATTTCCAGCGTCTTGCTCAACTGGCTCGGGTGCGGCATCGAGAAGCCCACGCCGAGGATCAGCGCCACATGCAGCACCGCCGCCACGAACAGGGTGAAGCCCAGGCGGTCCGCCGGGCGGACGCCGGAGGACGGGAAGGCTTGGGGGGAGGTTGCAGCGTTCATTGCATATCGAGCCGGCCGGGGTGGGCGAAGTCTGCTTTCCCCGGCCGCCGCCTGCAAGCGGCAAGCGTCAAGTTGTCGGTTGCGTCAAACTTGCGCCGCCGCCTGGCGGGCCTTGAGCTTGCCGGCGATGGCGTCCATCAGGCGCTCGCCGATGCGGGTGTCGTAGGCCTTGTCGATCTCGCGAATGCAGGTCGGGCTGGTGACGTTGATCTCGGTGAGGTAGTCGCCGATCACGTCCAGGCCGACGAACAGCAGGCCGCGCTCGCGCAGCTGCGGGCCGACCTGCCCGGCGATCCAGCGGTCGCGCTCGGACAGCGGCTGGGCCACGCCGCGGCCGCCGGCGGCGAGGTTGCCGCGCGTCTCGCCCTGCGCCGGGATGCGTGCCAGGCAGTATTCCACCGGCTCGCCGTCGATCATCAGGATGCGCTTGTCGCCGTCCTTGATCTCCGGGATGTAGCGCTGCGCCATGATCTGCTGCTGGCCGTGCAGCGTCAGGGTCTCGAGGATCACCGAGAGGTTCGGGTCGCCCTCGCGGTGGCGGAAGATCATGGTGCCGCCCATGCCTTCGAGGGGTTTGAGAATGATGTCACGATGTTCGGCGGCGAACTCGCGCAGAATGTCGGCGCGCCGTGTGACCAGTGTCGGCGGCGTGCACTGCGGGAACAGCGTGGCGAAGAACTTCTCGTTGCAGTCGCGCAGGCTCTGCGGCCGGTTCACCACCAGGGCGCCGGCGCGCTCGGCCTGTTCCAGCAGGTAGGTGGAATAGATGTACTCGTTGTTGAAGGGCGGGTCCTTGCGCATCAGGATCACGTCCAGCTCGGCGAGCGGCAGGTCGGTCTCCTGGCCCAGCTCGTACCAGCGTTCGGCATCGTCGAAGACCTTCAGGGAGCGGACCTTCGCCCGCGCGGCGTTCGCTTTCTGGTAAAGATCCCGTTGTTCCATGTAGAAGAGCGACCAGCCACGGGCCTGGGCCGCCAGCAGCATCGCCAGGGAGCTGTCCTTCTTGAAGTTGATGCTGGCGATGGGGTCCATCACGATGCCCAGGCGTACGCTCATGGGGAAGTCCTCCGAAAGGGGCAGGTGCGGCGACAAACCGCGCCGAAAAGGGCGGAAAAGAGTGCTCAGGGTGGCGCCGGATATGTGCCCGGTCAAGGAAAAAGCCAGCGCATCCGGGGTGTTATGGATGGATGCGGGAGAGTGTGCTAAAAGACTCCGACGATTGGGTCGCAGCCCGAACGGTGGCAGGGCGTCAGCGCACTGAATATAAGACAGTAACGATTCACCGAGATGGTAAAAGGGCGAACATGGAACAGCATTCCGATGGTTTGAAGGTCATGGTCATCGACGATTCCAAGACGATCCGTCGTACCGCCGAAACCTTGCTCAAGAAAGTCGGCTGCGATGTCATCACGGCCATCGATGGCTTCGACGCGCTGGCGAAGATCGCCGACACCCATCCGAACATCATCTTCGTCGACATCATGATGCCGCGCCTGGACGGCTATCAGACCTGCGCCCTGATCAAGAACAACAGCGCCTTCAAATCCACCCCGGTGATCATGCTGTCCTCCAAGGACGGCCTGTTCGACAAGGCCAAGGGTCGTATCGTCGGTTCCGATCAGTACCTCACCAAGCCTTTCAGCAAGGAAGAGCTGCTCGGCGCCATCAAGACCCACGTGCCAGACTTCACCCCGGTGGAGCAAGCTTCCTGATGTCCGGCCCTGCGTGCCGGTGATGCCTTTTCCTGGGGACCCCAATGGCTCGAATCCTCATTGTTGATGACTCTCCGACCGAGATGTACAAGCTGACCGCGATGCTGGAGAAGCATTCGCACCAGGTGCTCAAGGCCGAGAACGGCGCCGACGGCGTCGCCCTGGCGCGCCAGGAGAAGCCGGACGTGGTCCTGATGGACATCGTCATGCCCGGGCTGAACGGCTTCCAGGCCACCCGCCAGCTGTCCAAGGACCCGGAGACCAGCGCCATCCCGGTCATCATCGTCACCACCAAGGACCAGGAGACCGACAAGGTCTGGGGCAAGCGCCAGGGCGCGCGTGACTACCTGACCAAGCCGGTCGACGAAGAAACGCTGCTCAAGACCATCAATGCGGTACTCGCCGGCTGATGCCCGGCGGGGCCCGAATAACTATTAGAAAAGGCCAGGGCCGGCATGTCTGAAGTCCAGAGTCCCTACCAGCTTCTCGTCGAGATCGACCAGCGCTGCCGTCGCTTGGCTGCCGGCCTGCCGGCGCAGCGCGAGGTCGTGCAGAGCTGGAACGGCATCGGCTTCCGCATGGCTGGGCGCCTGTTCGTGGCGCCCATGGGGGAGGTCGGCGAAGTGCTCCACGAGCCGCGCTACACCCTGCTGCCCGGCGTGCGCGAGTGGGTCCGGGGCGTGGCCAACGTCCGCGGTCGGCTGCTGCCGATCATGGACCTGTGCGGTTTTCTCGGCGCGGAGCTGTCGCCATTGCGCAAGCAGCGCCGCGTGCTGGTGGTGGAACACGGGGAGGTGTTCGCCGGGCTCATCGTCGATGAGGTCCTGGGCATGCAGCACTTCCCGGTGGACGCCTTCAGCGAGCAGTTGCCGCCCCTGGAGGCGGCGCTGCAACCCTTTGTTCATGGCGTATTCCATCGAGAGCAGCCCTGGCTGGTATTCAGCCCGCATGCCCTGGCGCAGCACCCGGGCTTCCTCGACGTCGCCAGCTAGTTGAAACCGGTTGGGTCGGGGACTTCCGGCCCGTGTCGTGACATGGAAACCGAAATCGTGGTGGGTCCAGGCGGGGGCCGTATATGAAGAAAATCAAGACAGGCAATCTCTTTTCGGGGGCGCGCAGCAGTTCACTGATCGCGGGGCTGTTCATCGTCCTGATCGTCTCGATCGTGCTGCTGTTCGCCAACTTCGCCTACCTCAACACCCAGTCGAACCACGACAAGCAGTACATCGGCCACGCCGGCGAACTGCGCGTGCTGTCGCAGCGGATCGCCAAGAACGCCACGGAAGCGGCGGCGGGCAAGAGCGAGGCGTTCAAGTCGCTGAAGGACGCCCGTAACGACTTCGAGAAGCGCTGGAACGTGCTGCTCAAGGGGGACGAGACCACCGGCCTGCCGCCGAGCCCGGCCGACGTGCAGGTGCCGATGGCCGACGTGCAGAAGGACTGGGACCTGCTGCGCAAGAACACCGACTCCATCCTCGCCAGCGAGCAGACCGTGCTCTCGCTGCACCAGGTGGCCGCGACCCTTGCCGAGACCATCCCGCAGCTGCAGGTGACCTACGAGGAAGTGGTGGACATCCTCCTGGAAAGCGGCGCGCCGGCCGACCAGGTCGCCGTGGCCCAGCGCCAGTCGCTGCTCGCCGAACGTATCCTCGGCTCGGTGAACAAGGTGCTCGCCGGCGACGAGAACTCGGTGCAGGCCGCCGACAGCTTCGGCCGCGACGCCAGCCTGTTCGGCCGGGTGCTCAAGGGCATGAAGGAAGGCAACGCGGCGATGAGCATCTCCAAGGTGACCAACGCCGAGGCCGTCGACCGCCTCAACGAGATTTCCGAGCTGTTCGAGTTCGTCTCGGGCTCGGTGGACGAGATCCTCGAGACCTCGCCGGAACTGTTCCAGGTCCGCGAGTCCGCCAACACCATCTTCAGCAGCTCGCAGACCCTGCTGGACAAGGCCTCCAAGCTGGCCGACGGCTTCGAGAACCTGGCCGGCAGCCGTCACCTCAACCAGGTGGCGAGCGTCGCGCTGGCGATCCTCGCCCTCGGCTCGATCATCCTCATCGGCCTGGTGATGGTGCGCGAGACCAACCGCCGGCTGGCCGAGACCGCCGAGAAGAACGAACGCAACCAGGCGGCGATCCTGCGGTTGCTCGACGAGATCGCCGACCTCGCCGACGGTGACCTGACCGTGGCCGCGACCGTGACCGAGGACTTCACCGGTGCCATCGCGGACTCCATCAACTACTCCATCGACCAGCTCCGCGAGCTGGTGGAAACCATCAACCTGACCGCCGTGCAGGTGGCCGCCGCCGCCCAGGAAACCCAGGCCACGGCGATGCACCTGGCCGAGGCTTCCGAGCACCAGGCCCAGGAAATCGCCGGCGCCTCCGCGGCGATCAACGAGATGGCGGTGTCCATCGACCAGGTATCGGCGAACGCCTCCGAGTCCTCGGCGGTAGCGGAACGTTCCGTAGCCATCGCCAACAAGGGCAACGAGGTGGTGCACAACACCATCACCGGCATGGACAACATCCGCGAGCAGATCCAGGACACTTCCAAGCGGATCAAGCGCCTGGGCGAATCGTCCCAGGAGATCGGCGACATCGTCAGCCTGATCAACGACATCGCCGACCAGACCAACATCCTCGCCCTGAACGCCGCGATCCAGGCGTCCATGGCCGGTGACGCGGGCCGCGGCTTCGCCGTGGTGGCGGACGAGGTACAGCGCCTGGCGGAACGTTCCTCCGCCGCGACCAAGCAGATCGAGGCGCTGGTGAAGACCATCCAGACCGACACCAACGAAGCGGTGATCTCCATGGAGCAGACCACCTCCGAAGTGGTCCGCGGTGCCCGCCTGGCGCAGGACGCCGGTGTGGCCCTGGAAGAGATCGAGAAGGTATCCAAGACCCTGGCGGCGCTGATCCAGAACATCTCCAACGCCGCCCGTCAGCAGGCGTCGTCCGCCGGCCACATTTCCAACACCATGAACGTGATCCAGGAGATCACCTCGCAGACCTCCGCCGGTACCACCGCCACTGCGCGCAGCATCGGCAACCTGGCGAAGATGGCGAGCGAGATGCGCAACTCGGTATCCGGCTTCAAGCTGCCGGACCTGGCAGAACGGGCCTGAGCGGAGGTGCGCGGGGCTGAAGGGCACCGCGCACGACAGTCTTGAGCGAGAGGCGCGACATGCAGGCAACTGGCGTCTGGTCGTTGCAGCCGTTGGCCGACATGTCGGCGGCGGAGTTCCGCGACTGGCAGGCTCTGCTGGAAGAACGCACCGGCGTGGTGGTCAACGAACAGCGCCGGACCTTCCTGCAGACCAGCCTGGGCGCGCGCATGCGCGAATTGGGCATCGGCGACTACGCCAGCTACTACCGCCAGGTCACCGACGGCCCGCGGGGCGCGGTGGAGTGGTCGAACCTGCTGGACCGCCTGACCGTCCAGGAAACCCGCTTCTTCCGCCACCTTCCGTCCTTCGAGCTGCTCGCCGGCTACGTCCGCGAGCGCCTGCCGGCGCTGGGGCGGCCGCTGGCGCTGTGGAGCGTGGGCTGTTCCAGCGGCGAGGAGCCGTACTCGCTGGCCATGGTGGTCGCCGAGGCGCTGGGCGAACTGGAGCTGCCGGCGCTGTACGGGGTGAGCGGCACCGACATCAGCCTCAGCGCCCTGGGCAAGGCCCGCGAGGCGCTGTACCCGGCGCGCAAGCTGGCGGATGTCGGGGACGAACTGAAGCGACGCTATTTCCGGGAAGAGGCCGACGGCCGCTACCGGGTACGACCCGAGCTGGCCGAGCGGGTGTGCTGTACGCGATTGAACGTGCTGGACCTGGGGCAGGCGCCCATGTCCGGCCTGGACGTGATCTTCTGTCAGAACCTGTTGATCTACTTCCGCCGCTGGCGGCGCCGGGACATCCTCAACCGCCTGGCCGAGCGCCTGGCGCCGGGTGGGCTGCTGGTGATAGGCGTCGGCGAGGTGGCTGAATGGCAGCACCCGGACCTGGTGCCGGTGGCCGACGAGCGGGTTCTGGCCTTTACCCGGAAGGGATGACACAGACACATGAGTGGAGTGGCTATGGGTGATCGGCACGATTATGTCGCCCTGGAATGGGTGAAAGGCGAGATCGCCGAAACCCTCAAGCAGGCGCGGCAAGCCCTGGAGGCGTTCGTCGAGAACCCGCAGGACCCCACGCGCATGGGTTTCTGCCTGGCCCACGTCCACCAGGTGCGGGGCACCCTGCAGATGGTGGAGTTCTATGGCGCCGCCCTGCTCGCCGAGGAAATGGAGCAGCTCACCCAGGCGCTGATCGACCAGCGCGTGCCCAGCCAGGGCGAGGCCCTGGAAGTGCTGATGCAGGCCATCCTGCAGCTGCCGGTGTACCTCGACCGCATCCAGAGCGCCCGCCGCGACCTGCCGATGGTGGTGCTGCCGCTGCTCAACGACCTGCGCGCCGCCCGCGGCGAGAAGTTGCTCTCGGAAACCAGCCTGTTCGCCCCCGACCTGTCCGGTGGCAAGCCGCTGCTGCCCCACGATGCCCTGGCGCGCCTGCGCACCTCCGAACTGCCGGTGCTGCTGCGCAAGCTGCGGCAGATGCTGCAGGTGGCGCTGGTCGGGGTGATCCGCAACCAGGACCTGCCGACCAACCTGGGCTACATGGCGCGGGTCTTCGCCCGCCTCGAATCGCTGTGCCGGGAGGCCCCGCTGGGCCGCCTGTGGACCATCGCCTCGGCCATGGTCGAGGGCCTGGCCAACGGCAGCATCGCCAACGGCACCACGGTGCGCAACCTGCTGCGCCAGGTCGACCGCGAGTTCAAGCGCCTGGTCGAGGAGGGCGCCGACGGCATGAACCAGGCGGCGCCCGACGAACTGATTAAGAACCTGCTGTTCTACGTGGCCAAGGCTTCCGACCAGTCGCCCAAGGTGCGCGAGGTCAAGGACGAATACCGCCTGGACGAGGCGCTGCCCGGCGCCGCCGTGGTGGACGAGGAACGCGCCCGCCTGGCCGGCCCCGACCGTGACGCCATGCGCTCGGTGGTTGGCGCCCTGTGCGAGGAGCTGGTGCGGGTCAAGGACAGCCTCGACCTCTTCGTGCGCAGCGACCGCTCCGCGGTGGCGGACCTGCAGGCCCTGGTGATGCCGCTCAAGCAGATCGCCGACACCCTGGCGGTGCTCGGCTTCGGCCAGCCGCGCCGGGTGATCCTCGACCAGCTCGAAGTGGTCGGCGCCCTGGCCGACGGGCGCCGCGAGCCCAGCGACGCGACCCTGATGGACGTCGCCGGCGCGCTGCTCTACGTCGAGGCCACCCTGGCCGGCATGGCCGGGCCCAGCGAGGAACACGGCGACGAGGAGAGCCGCCTGCCGACCACCGACGTGGCGCAGATCCACCAGGTGGTGATCAAGGAGGCGCGCAACGGCCTGGAGCTGGCCAAGGACGCCATCATCGAGTTCATCGCCTCGCAGTGGAACCACGAGCACCTAGCCCGGGTGCCGGAGTTGCTGACCCAGGTCCGCGGTGGCCTGGAAATGATCGACCAGGGCCGCGCGGCGCGGCTGCTGGAAGCCTGCAACCGCTACATCCAGGAACAGCTGCTGGCGCGCCAGGCGGTGCCGGACTGGCACAGCCTGGACACCCTGGCCGACGCCATCACCGGCGTGGAGTACTACCTCGAACGCCTCTCCGAGGACCAGGGCAGCTCCGGCGAGCTGATCCTCGACGTCGCCGAGGAGAGCCTGGATCAGCTGGGCTACCCGCTCAAGCCGCGGCCTTCCATCCTGGATGCGCCCACGCCCACGCCCGCCGCCCCGGCGGACGAGGCGCTGGCGGAAATCGACCTGCTGGCGAGCAGCGCCGCCGCCGACGTGTTGGCGGAGCAGGGCGTCGTCGACGAACTACAGGCGCCGAACGACATAGTGCCCGAGGCCGCGCAGGCCTTCGCCGCCGAGCCCGGCTGGGAGCCAGCCAATGCCGGCGATCTCGCCCAAGCCGGCGACGAGCTTTCCTGGGAGCTGCCGGCCACCGAGGAAGCGGCGCCGATCCGCGAGGACGTCGAGGCGCCGTTGCTGGTCTCCGACGACAACTGGACCCTGGCCGGGCCCGAGACGCCGGCGCTCGACGATGCCGGCGTCGACTTCAGCCTGGACGCGCCGCTGGAATCGCCCGCCGAGGCGGTGGAGCCGAGTTGGTCGCTGGACGAGAGCCTGTCCCTGGACAGCCTGGAGCCGCTGACCGGCTCCGAAGTGGCGCACGCAGCCCCGGGCCTGGCGGCCGCCGGCGATTCCTGGACCCTCGACGACCTGCCGAGCCTGGATGCCGCCGCGAGCCCCGCTGCCGCGGAAGGCGAAATCCAGTGGACGCTGGACGAAGAAACCCCCTCCGCCCCCGATACGACGTGGAGCCTGGACGAGCTGCCGGCCCTGGATGCCGGTGCCGAGCCGGAAACCACCCTGCCGGCGTCGGCCGGCGAACTCGAATGGGACCTCTCGTTCGACGCCCCGCAACCCGGCGACGCCGCACCGAGCCTGGGCGAGTGGAGCCTGGAGCCCCTCGCCGACGAGCCACCGGCGGCCGAGGAACTGCCCACGCTGGAGCTGGACGCCCCGCTCGATGCGCTTGAGCCGCTGGCGGAAGCGCTACCCGAGCTATCCTCCCCGGACCTCGACGAGGCCCCGGCCGTCGCCCAGCCCAGTGCCGCCGACCAGGCCTGGGAAGACCTGGACATGGCCGCGCTGGACCTGCCCGAGGTCGAGCTGCCGACGCCGCCGGCCGAGCCCGCGGCCGTACCCGAGGTGGCCAGGCCGCTGTCCCTGGCCGAGGTGATGGCCACCCCGGCCCAGGCGATCAACCCGCCGGCCCGCGAGGTGCCGCCCAGCCTGCTGCCGCCGCCGGCCGACGAGGAGCCGGTGGACGAGGAACTGCGCGAGGTCTTCATCGAAGAAGCCGGCGAGGTCCTGGAAACCATCAACGAATACCTGCCGCGCTGGCAGGCCGACACCGACGACCGCGAGGCGCTGACCGAGATCCGCCGCGCCTTCCATACCCTCAAGGGCAGCGGGCGCATGGTCCGGGCGCTGGTGGTCGGCGAACTGGCCTGGTCCATCGAGAACCTGCTCAACCGCGTGCTCGACCGCAGCATCGCGGCCAGCGCGCCGGTGCTGCAGGTGGTGGGCGACGTGGTGGCCCTGATGCCGGCGCTGGTGGACGAGTTCGCCGCCAGCGTGCAGCGCCAGCGCGATGACGTCGACCAGCTCGCCGCCACCGCCCACGCCCTGGCCAAGGGCGAGCCGGTGCCGCCGCCGGAAGGCGGGGAAACCCCGGCGGCCGAGGCGGCGCTGGAGCCCGCGCTCGAAGCCGCGGCCCTGGACGAAGGGCTCGACCCGCAACTGCTGGAAATCTTCCGCAACGAGGCCGAGACCCACCTGGAAACCCTCGGCGGCTTCCTCGCCGACTGCGACCGCGAGTTGCCCCAGCCAGTCACCGACGACCTGCAGCGTGCCCTGCACACCCTCAAGGGCAGCGCGCACATGGCCGGCATCCTGCCGATCGCGGAAATCGCCACGCCGCTGGAGCGGCTGGTGAAGGAGTTCAAGACCAACCTGCTGCAGGTCGACCTGCGCGAGGCCGAGCTGCTGCGCGAGGCCGGGCGCCTGCTCAGGGTCGGCCTGCAGCAGCTGGACGCCGGCCGCCCGCTGGCGCGCATCGACGGCGGCGACGAGCTGCTGCGGCGCATTGCCCAGGTCCAGCAGGAGCGCCTGGAGGCCGCGGAGGCCAAGCGCCGCGGCGAAAGCGGCGAGAGCGCTGGCGATCCGCAGATGCTCGGCCTGTTCCTCGCCGAGGGCATGAACATCCTGCTGGACGCCGAGGACCTGCTCGGCCGCTGGCGCGAACACCCCCACGAAGGCCAGGAACTGGGCGCCCTGCACGACGAGCTGGCGACCCTGGCCAACGGCGCGCAGCAGGCCGAGCTGCCGCAGATGGCCGAGCTGTGCGACGCGCTGCTGGCCGTCTACGGCGCGGTGCAGCAGGGCCGGCTGGCGGTGGACGACGACTTCTTCGGTGCCGCCGAGGACGCCCACGAGGCACTGATCGGCATGATGGACCAGGTGGCCGCCGCGTTGCAGGTCAGCGCCTGCCCGCAGCAGGTCGAGGCCCTGCACCGCCTGCTCGAAGCGCCGGCCCAGGCCGACGAGGATCCTGCGCCGGCGCAGCCGGAGGCCGACGGTGAGAGCGATTTCATCGACCTCGACCAGCTCACCGCCGACGACTTCCCGCTGGAAGACGAGGAACTGCTGCTCGACCGTCCCACCGCCCCGGAAGACCTGCCCGAAGGCCTGCAATGGCCGGCGGCGCCGCTCGCCGGGGCGCCGGAGCCCGCGCCCGCCGAGCCGGAGGCCGTGCGCACGTCCGGCATAGCGCCGACGCTGGACGAGGAAATGGTGGCGATCTTCCTCGAAGAGGCCGTGGACATCCTCGACAGCGCCGGCCAGGCCCTGGCCCAGTGGGCCCAGGCCCCGGACGTTCCGGCCCCGCTGTCCACCCTGCAGCGCGACCTGCACACCCTCAAGGGTGGCGCGCGCATGGCCGAGATCCGCGAGATCGGCGACCTTTCCCATGAACTGGAGTCGCTCTACGAAGGCCTGCTCGATGGCCGCTTCCAGGCCAACCCCGGTCTTGCCGGGCTGCTCCAGGCCTGCCACGACTGCCTGGCGCAGCAGCTCGACCAGTTGCAGGCCGGGCAGCCGCTGACCGACCCCGACGACCTGATCCAGCGCATCCGCGCCTTCCGCCAGAACCCCGAAACGGCTTTGACCGCCACGCCGGCCGAGCAGCAGCCTGACGCCGAAGCCGAAGCCGAAGCCGAAGCCGAAGCCGAAGCCGAAGCCGAAGCCGAAGCCGAAGCCGAAGCCGAAGCCGAAGCCGAAGCCGAAGCCGAAGCCGAAGCCGAAGCCGAAGCCGAAGCCGAACCGCTGCTGGACGAGCCGCCGCTGCCGGTCGTGGACGGGATCGCAGCCGAGTCGGAGCCCAAACCCGAGCCGGAAAGCGAAAGCGCGGCGCCCGGGGCGGCCGATCCGGTGCTGGAGGAGATCGACCTCGCCACCTTCCTCCACGAGGCGGAAAGCGACCCGAGCGCCCAGGCCCTGGAACAGGCCGACGACACCGAACCCGTGGCTGAGCCAGCGTTCGAGCCGCTGGAAGTGCACGACCAGGAACTGGTGGACATCTTCCTCGAGGAAGGCTTCGACATCCTGGAAAGCGCGGCCGGCGCGCTGCAGCGCTGGATGGGCAACGTCGACAACGGCGTCGAGCTCGAGGCCCTGCAGCGTGACCTGCATACCCTCAAGGGCGGCGCGCGCATGGCCGAGATCCGCCCCGTCGGCGACCTCGCCCACGAACTGGAATACCTCTACGAAGGCCTCTGCGGCGGGCGCCTGCGCGCCAGCGACGGACTCTTCGCGCTGCTCCAGCGCTGCCACGACCGCCTGGCGGAAATGCTCGAGGCGGTGCAGGGCCGGCGGCCGGTTCCCGAGGGCGAGTCGCTGATCGCGGCGATCCGCGATTTCCGCGCCAACCCCGACGAACAGCTGAGCATGCCCAGCAGCGTCAGCCTGCAGCCGCTGGCCTCGACCCTGCTGGGCGGCGACGAGCCGGCGGCGGACATCATCGACATCTTCCTGGAAGAAGCCGACGACCTGCTCGAAGGCATGGAGCACGCCCTGGGCCGCTGGGACGCCGATGGCGACCACGGCGCCCTCGACGAGCTGCTGCGCATCCTCCACACCCTCAAGGGCGGCGCTCGGCTGGCCGGGCAGAACGCCCTCGGCGACCTCGCCCACGACCTCGAGGAGCACCTCACCGAAGCCCAGCGCCAGGGCGCGCCCTGGCCGGACAGCCTGCTGCTCGACGTGCAGTCGGGCTTCGACGGCCTGCAGAACGAAGTGGACCACCTGCGCCAGCAGGTCGGCGAGGCCGATGCCGCCGCGGAAAGCGCCGCGGCCGTCACGCCGCCGCCCGCCAGCGAGCCGGAGCCGGCCGAGCCGCCGCTGCCGGTCCTGGCCGCCGGTGCCATCATGGCCGTCGCCGAGCCGCCGCGCAGCGAGGCGCCCAAGGTGCTGCCCTTCGTCCAGCGCGCCCAGGAAGCCGCGCAGCAGGCCGCCGCGCGGCGCGCCCCGCAGGAGCTGGTGAAGGTCCCGGCGCCGCTGCTGGAGAACCTGGTCAACCTGGCCGGCGAAACCTCCATCTTCCGTGGCCGCGTCGAGCAACAGGTGAGCGACGTCGGCTCCACCCTCACGGAGATGGACGCCACCATCGAGCGGGTGCGCGACCAGCTGCGCCGCCTCGACACCGAGACCCAGGCGCAGATTCTCTCGCGCCACCAGGCCGACGCCGAGCGTGCCGGCTACGAGGACTTCGACCCGCTGGAAATGGACCGCTACTCACAACTGCAGCAGCTGTCCCGCGCGCTGTTCGAGTCCGCGTCCGACCTGTTCGACCTCAAGGAAACCCTGGCGGCGAAGAACCGCGACGCCGAGACCCTGCTGCTGCAGCAGGCGCGGGTGAACACCGAGCTGCAGGAAGGCCTGATGCGCACCCGCATGGTGCCCTTCGACCGCCTGGTGCCGCGCCTGCGGCGGATCGTCCGGCAGGTCGCCGGCGAACTGGGCAAGCAGGTGGAGTTCATCGTCGGCAACGCCGAAGGGGAAATGGACCGCACCGTGCTGGAGCGCATAGTCGCGCCCCTGGAGCACATGCTGCGCAACGCCGTCGACCACGGCATCGAATCCGCCGACGCGCGCCGCGCCGCCGGCAAGCCGGAGGCCGGCAGCATCCGCCTGGAGCTGGGCCGCGAGGGTGGCGACATCCTCCTCAGCCTGGCCGACGACGGTGGCGGCATCCGCCTCGACGCGGTGCGCCGCAAGGCCGTCGAGCGCGGGCTGATGGCGGCCGATGCCGAGCTTTCCGACCATGAGGTGCTGCAGTTCATCCTCGAGGCCGGTTTCAGCACCGCCGAGAAGCTCACGCAGATTTCCGGGCGCGGCGTCGGCCTGGACGTGGTCAACGCCGAGGTCAAGCAGCTCGGCGGCTCCATGAGCATCCAGTCGGAGCCGGGCAAGGGCACCCGCTTCGCCATCCGCCTGCCCTTCACCGTGTCGGTGAACCGCGCGCTCATGGTGCTTTCCGGCGAGGACCTGTACGCCGTGCCGCTGAACACCATCGAGGGCATCGTCCGCGTCTCGCCCTACGAGCTGGAGGCCCTCTACGAGGAAGGCGGCAGGCAGGGCCATGCGCCGCACTTCGAATATGCCGGCCAGGACTACGAGCTGAAGTACCTGGGCGACCTGCTGAACAACGGCCAGCAGCCCAAGCTGGTGGGCCAGTCGCTGCCGCTGCCGGTGATCCTGGTGCGCTCCGCGGAACATGCCGTGGCGGTGCAGGTGGATGCCCTGGCCGGCTCCCGCGAGATCGTGGTGAAGAGCCTGGGCGCGCAGTTCGCCGGGGTCAGCGGCATTTCCGGCGCGACCATCCTCGGCGACGGCCGCGTGGTGGTGATCCTCGACCTGCTGGCGACCATCCGCGCCCGCCTGGCCAGCCTCGCCCTGCATGCCCAGCCGCGCCGCGCGCTGCCCAGCGCGCCGCAGGCGGACAGCGAGCAGCAGCGCCCGACCCTGGTCATGGTGGTGGACGACTCGGTCACCGTGCGCAAGGTCACCAGCCGCCTGCTGGAGCGCAACGGCATGAACGTGCTGACCGCCAAGGACGGTGTCGACGCCATCGCCCAGCTGCAGGAACACAAGCCCGACATCATGCTGCTGGACATCGAGATGCCGCGCATGGACGGCTTCGAGGTGGCCACCCTGGTGCGCCACGACGAACGCCTGAAGGACCTGCCGATCATCATGATCACCTCGCGTACCGGCGAGAAGCACCGCGAGCGGGCCCTGGCCATCGGCGTCAACCGCTACCTGGGCAAGCCCTACCAGGAATCCGAGCTGCTCGACAGCATCCAGGCACTGGTGAATGCCCATGCCTGAGCAGAGTGGCGCAAGGATCGCGATCATCGCCGACACCTCGCTGCAGCGCCACGTGCTGCAGCAGGCCCTGGCCGGGCATGGCTACCAGGTGGTGCTCAATGCCGACCCCGGGCGCCTGGACGAGGCCCAGCTGGCCGCCTGCGAGACCGACCTGTGGCTGGTCGACCTGGCCCAGCAGGAAGACACGCCGCTGCTGGACAACCTGCTGGAACAGGCGCAGGTGCCGGTGCTGTTCGGCGAGGGCCATGCCCCCGAGCGGCTTTCCGAGCACTACCCGCGCTGGGAACGGCGCCTGGTGGGCAAGCTGCGGCGCCTGGTGGGCGACCCCAGCGCCAACGTCGGCCAGAGCCTGGAGGCGCTGCTGAGCGAGGCCCAGCGGCCCAGCCGCATCGCCCTGCCCGACGGGCTGGCGGCCTCGCCGCTGCAGGTGGGCGAGCCGGCGCGCCAGGTCTGGCTGCTGGCCGCGTCCCTGGGCGGCCCGGCGGCGGTCAAGGCGTTCCTCGATGCGCTGCCGGGCGGCCTGCCGCTGGCCTTCCTCTATGCCCAGCACATCGCCCCCTCGTTCGAGCAGAGCCTGCCGCAGGCGGTGGGGCGGCATAGCCAGTGGCGCGTCAACCTCGCCCGCGACGCCGACTGGCTGCGCTGCGGCGAAGTGGTCGTGGTGCCGGTGCAGCACGAGCTGGGTTTCGTCGACGACGGCCGGATGCGCCTGGGCCAGCGGGCCTGGCCGGAGCCCTACAGCCCGTCCATCGACCAGATGATGCTCAACCTCGCCCAGCAGTTCGGCAGCCGCTGCGGGGTGATAGTCTTCAGCGGCATGTGCAGCGACGGCAGCGCCGCGGCGGCCTACGTGCGCCGCCAGGGCGCCGAGATCTGGACGCAGCGCGCGGACGGCTGCGCCTGCTCGAGCATGCCCGACAGCCTGCGCGAGGGCGGCTACAGTACCTTCTCGGCCGACCCGCGCGAGCTCGCCGCGGCGCTGGTCGAACACCTGGCCGCGCAGTGTGCGGCCACTGGAGTGGAGTCATGAGTGATCTTTCCCTGCCGCAGGAAGCCCCTGTGAACGGCACCCCGGCCAACCTCGGCGACGACGAGGCACCCGCCAGCCTGACCGGGCTGCTGGTGCCCCTGGCCGACCGCACCCTGCTGCTGCCCAACGTGGCCGTGGCCGAACTGATCGCCTACCGCGCGCCCCAGGCGCAGCCGGGCCTGCCGGCCTGGTACCTGGGCCAGGTGGCCTGGCGCGACCTGCGCCTGCCGCTGCTGTCCTTCGAGGCGGCGTCCGGCGGCTCGGCCCAGGCCGGCCCGGGGGCGCGGGTCATCGTCCTCAACGCCCTGGGCGGCCGCCCCCACGTGAAGTTCCTGGCGCTGCTGGCCCAGGGCATCCCGCGTTCGCTCAAGGTCGGCCCCGAGCTGCCTCGCGCAGAAGCCGAACTGGCACCGCTGGAGCTGGCGGCGGTGAGCGTCGGCGACGAGCTGGTGCGCATCCCCGACCTGGTGGCGCTGGAGCAGAAGCTCGCCGATGCCGGGCTGATCTGAGGCCCGGCCATGGCGCTGCGTCACGCCTGGCTGGGCGACGGCTTCGAAGTGGCCAGCGCGGCCCTGAGCGGGCACCGCTTCGACAAGCACAGCCACGACGAATTCGTCATCAGCGCCAACCTCTGCGGCAGCGAGGACATCTGGCTGGACGGCCGTAGCCTCCAGGCCAGTGCCGGCGACATCACCCTCTACAACCCGGGGCAGATCCAGGGCGGCGGCGCCGCCGACGGCCAGCCCTGGCGCTTCGTCAGCCTCTACCTGCCGGAAGCCGTGCTGGCCGCGAGCCTCGGCCTGCAACGCCTGGCCTTCGAGCGGCCGCTGCTGGCGCACCCGCAGCTGGCGGGGGAGCTGGCCCGTGCGGTGGAGCTGGCCCTGTCCGGCGACGCCTTCCTGCGCGAGCGCGGCGAGGAGTGCCTGACCCTGGTGCTGGCCGAGCTGGCGCGGCACGCGGGTACCCGGCCGCCGGAGACGGCGGCCCTTGGCCGGCGCCCGGTGGAGCGCCTGCAGGAGCTGCTCGCCGCCAACCTCGCCGAGCCTTTGAGCCTGGAAGCCATGGCGGAGCAGGTGCAGGTCTCCAGGTTCCACCTGCTGCGGGCTTTCAAGCAGCACACCGGGATGAGCCCGCGGCAGTGGGCCATGCAGCTGCGCACCCGGCGCGCCCTGGCGCTGCTGCGGGCGGGCGTCGCCGTGGGCGATACCGCCCATGCCCTGGGCTTCGCCGACCAGAGCCACCTGACCCGCCACTTCCGCAGCGCCTACGGCGTCAGCCCCGGCCGCTACCAGCGCACGCTGCGCGGCTGAAGCAGCGCAATCCGGTTCAAGTTTTTCCGCCATCGCCCGGGGAGAATGGGCGCATTCCCGCTTTCCGGAGTACCGCCCCATGCTCGCCATCTTCCTCGCCGCCCTGCTGTTCGGCTTCGCCTTCAATGTCTCGCCGGGGGCGGTGTTCAGCGAAACCCTGCGCCGCGGCCTGACCGGCGGCTTCCGCCCGGCGCTGCTGGTACAGCTCGGCTCGCTGATCGGCGACGCGGTCTGGGCATTGCTGGGGCTGACCGGCCTGGCCCTGCTGCTGGCCCACGAACAGGTGCGTGTGCCCCTGACCCTGGCCTGCGCGGCCTACCTGGCCTGGCTCGGCATCCAGGGCCTGCGCGACGCCTGGCGCCCGCCGCTGGACGACCTGGAGGCGGCCACCAGCGCCGGCAACGCCTTCGCCTCCGGGGCGGCCATCTCGCTGTCCAACCCGAAGAACGTGGTCTACTGGGGCGCGCTGGGCAGCGCCCTGGCCGGCATCGTCGAAGGCGCCCCGAGCCAGTCGCAGTCGCTGGTGTTCTTTGCCGGCTTCATGCTCTCGTCGCTGATCTGGTGCTTCCTCTGCGCCGGCCTGGTGGACTGGCTGCGGCGCAACACCTCGCTGTTCTGGCACCGCGTCAGCTACGCCGGCTGCGGCGTGCTGCTGCTCGGCCTGGCCGGCCTGGCGCTGCGCGGGCTCTGAGGCGCGCAGGCGCGCGCCTTGCGCGCGAATCGCGGACGGAGTCCGCTCCTACAGGTCGCCGTGAGGCATGGCATTCCCCCGTTTCCGCGATAGCCGGGCGTTCCGGCGCGATTCGCGGATGAGATCCGCTCCTACCGCCGCCCCACCCGCGCCATTCCCCTGTAGGAGCGCGCCCTGCGCGCGAATCGCGGGCAGGGCCCGCTCCTACACGGTTCGCAACGGCGGATAAGGTTTCAGGAATGTACCGGTGGTTGCCCGGCGAGGCCTCAGAAATCGCCCCACAGCTGCTGCGCCACGCTCAGCGCCACCACCGGCGCGGTCTCGGTGCGCAGCACCCGCGGGCCCAGGCGCGCGGCGTGGAAGCCGGCGGCCTTGGCCTGTTCCACCTCGGCGTCGCTGAGGCCGCCTTCCGGGCCGATGAGGAAGGCCAGGCTGCCCGGGCGGGCGTGGCTGGCCAGGGGCTCGGCCACCGGGTGCAGCACCAGCTTGAGGTCGGCCTCGGCGGCTTGCAGCCACTCGGCGAGGCCGACGGGCGCGTCTATCTGCGGCAGCACCGAGCGGCCGCACTGTTCGCAGGCGCTGATGGCGATCTGGCGCCAGTGGGCGGTGCGCTTGTCGGCGCGCTCGTCCTTCAGGCGTACCTCGCAGCGTTCGCTGACGATCGGGGTGATGCGCGCGGCGCCCAGCTCGGTGGCCTTCTGGATCGCCCAGTCCATGCGCTCGCCGCGCGACAGGCCCTGGCCCAGGTGCAGCCGCAGCGGCGACTCGGCCAGGCCGGCGAAGCTTTCGCGCAGCTCCACGCGCACGCTCTTCTTGCCCACCTCCACCAGCTCGCCGAGGAACTCCTGGCCGGAGCCATCGAACAGTTGCACGGCGTCGCCGGCGGCATGCCGCAGTACACGGCCGATGTAGTGGGCCTGGGCCTCGGGCAGCTCATGCTGGCCGAGGGAGAGGGGGCGTCGATGAAGAAGCGGGAAAGGCGCATGTTATAGGGCTTCAGGCTATAGGCTGCAGGCTACAGGCCGGCAGTGTATCGCCTGCAGCCTGTGGCCTGAAGCCTGCCGCCGCTTTCAACCCGGATCGCGATGGTCCGGGAAACGCTGGCTGACCGCCACGCTTACCGAGCCCTTGCAGGCAATGTCGATGCCTTCGCTGGCCACTTCGGCGAGAAAGTCGATTTCCTCCGGGGTGATCACGTAGGGCGGCAGGAAGTACACCACGTTGCCCAGCGGGCGCAGCATGGCGCCGCGCTCCAGGGCGTGCTGGTAGACCTTCAGGCCGCGGCGTTCCTGCCAGGGGTAGGGCGCGCGGCTGGCCTTGTCCTGGACCATCTCGATGGCCAGGGCCATGCCGGTCTGGCGGACCTCGGCCACGTGGGGGTGGTCGGCCAGGTGCGCGGTGGCCGAGGCCATGCGCGCGGCCAGGGCCTTGTTGGCCTCGATGACGTTGTCCTGCTCGAAGATGTCCAGGGTCGCCAGGGCTGCGGTGCAGGCCAGCGGGTTGCCGGTGTAGGTGTGCGAGTGGAGGAAGGCGCGCAGGGTGGCGTAGTCGTCGTAGAAGGCCTGGTAGACCTTGTCGGTGGTGAGCACCGCGGCCATCGGCAGGTAGCCGCCGGTCAGGGCCTTGGACAGCACCAGGAAGTCCGGGGCGATGCCGGCCTGCTCGCAGGCGAACATCGTGCCGGTGCGGCCGAAGCCGACGGCGATCTCGTCGTGGATCAGGTGCACGCCGTAGCGGTCGCAAGCCTCGCGCAGCAGCTTCAGGTACACCGGGTGGTACATGCGCATGCCGCCGGCGCCCTGGATCAGCGGCTCGACGATGACCGCGGCGACTTCCGCATGGTGCTGTTCCAGGGTGCGTTCCATGTGTTCGAACATGGCCCGCGAATGAGCCTCCCAGCTTTCGCCCTCGGCGCGCAGGTAGCAGTCCGGGCTGGGCACCTTGAGGGTGTCCAGCAGCAGCGACTTGTAGGTCTCGGTGAACAGCGCCACGTCGCCCACCGACATCGCCGCCACGGTTTCCCCGTGGTAGCTGTTGGTCAGGGTGACGAAGCGCTGCTTCGCCGGCTGGCCGCAGTTCTGCCAGTAGTGGTAGCTCATCTTCAGCGCCACCTCGATGCCCGAGGAGCCGTTGTCGGCGTAGAACACCCGCGACAGGCCTTCGGGGGTGAGGCGCACCAGGCGCTCGGACAGCTCGACCACCGGTTGGTGGGTAAAGCCGGCGAGGATCACGTGCTCCAGCTGGTCCACCTGGTCCTTGATGCGCTGGTTGATGCGTGGGTTGGCGTGGCCGAAGACATTCACCCACCAGGAGCTGACCGCATCCAGGTAGCGCTTGCCCTCGAAGTCTTCCAGCCACACGCCCTGGCCGCGGCGGATCGGGATGACCGGCAGGCGCTCGTGGTCTTTCATCTGGGTGCAGGGGTGCCAGAGCACCTCCAGGTCGCGCTGCATCCACTCGGCGTTCAGGCCCATGGCAGGTCTCCTCTTGACGTCGTCGGGCAAGCCTATGCAATGGGACATGGACGGACAAGGCGCGCGCCGCGACACACGGCAGGGGATGGCATCTGGCCGGCCACTGGGCGCTGGCGTATGCTGCGCGCCTTCGCACCATGTTGGGGGATGCACGATGAAGATTCGATGGCTGCGCGCGGCTTCGCTGCTGGCGCTGGCGGCGTTCAGCGCGTTCGCGTTGGGCAAGGACAGGCAACCGACCGCGATCGTGGTCGGCGGCGGGCTGGCGGGCCTCAGCACCGCCTATGAACTGCAGCAGTCGGGCTGGCAGGTCACCCTGCTGGAGGCCAAGCCGCAGATCGGCGGGCGCTCGGGCCTGGCCACCAGCGAATGGCTGGGCAACGCCAAGGCCCAGCCGACCCTCAACGGCTACCTGGACACCCTCAAGCTCAAGGCGGTGCCGGCACCGGAGTTCGTGCGCACCCCCAGCTACCTGATCGACGGCGTCTACTACAGCTCCTCTGACCTGAAGCAGAAGATGCCCGCCGTGGCCGCCGACCTCGAGCGCTTCGAGAAGTCGCTGAACGACCTCGCGGCGTCCATCGACGACCCGCTGGACCCGCTGGCCAACAAGACCCTGTTCGCCCTCGACCAGCTCAACGTCGCCCGCTGGCTGGACAAGCTGAACCTGTCGCCGACCGCGCGCCTGCTGGTCAACCAGCGCATCCGCTCGCACTACGACGAGCCCTCGCGCCTGTCGCTGCTGTACCTCGCCCAGCAGGGCCGGGTGTACCGCAACGTCGACGACCGCGACCTGCGCGCCGCGCGCCTGCCCGGTGGCAGCCAGGTGCTTGCCGAGGCCTTCGTCAAGCAGCTGAAGACCATCAAGACCAACGCCCGCGTCAGCGCCATCGTGCAGGACAAGGACGGCGTCACCGTCAAGGCCGGCGCCACCGGCTACAAGGCCGACTACGCGGTGCTCGCCGTGCCGCTGCGCGCCCTCGGCCAGATCCAGCTGACCCCGGGCCTGAGCGCCAAGCAGCAGGAGGCGCTGAAGAACACCAACTACGGCTGGCGCGACCAGATCCTGCTGAAGTTCAAGCGCCCGGTGTGGGACGACAAGTCGCGCCTGTCCGGCGAGATCTACAGCGACCAGGGCCTGGGCATGATCTGGGTGGAGCCCGCGCTCAAGGGCGGCGCCAACGTGCTGATCAACCTCTCCGGCGACAACGCCCGCGTGCTGCAGGCCTTCGGCGACCGGCAGATGGTCGACCAGGTGCTGATCCGCATGAACAAGTACTACCCGAAGATGCGTGGCGCCTACTCCGGCTATGAAATGCGCCGCTACAGCACCGACGTCAGCACCGGCGGCTCCTACCTGGCCTATGGCCCGGGGCAGATCAGCCGCTTCTGGCGCGCCTGGGAGCAGCCGCTGCCGCGCGTCGCCTTCGCCGGCGAGCACACCGACGCGCTCTACCCGGGCACCATCGAGGGCGCCCTGCGCAGCGGCAAGCGCGCCGCCGCGCAACTGCGCGACCTGGCCGACGGCAAGAGCATCAGCATCCCCGCGCCGGCCAAGGCCAGCGAAGCGTCGGCGGCACCGGCCGCGGGCGAGGGCAAGAAGAAAGGCGCCTTCTCCTGGTTCACCGACATGTTCTGAGCCGCGGCTCCGGCCGTGGAAAGGGGCGCCCGCGGGCGCCCCTTTGCTTTTGCATCGAATAATTCCCGTACCCTGGGTGTTATCCCGTAAAACGCCCTGGAGGCTCTGGAATGGTCATTAGCCAGCGAATCTATCTTGTGAATCGATGTTTCAAAGCAGTAATTTCCACTTTTATCCGATCGTTTTGCCGCTAGTCTTGACGCTCCGGCTTTATCAGGAAACCTCTCGATGCAATGGCGTAATTCGCCCTCCCGTTACGGTCTGGTCAGTCTCTTCCTGCACTGGGGCAGCGCCCTGGTGGTCTTCGGCCTGTTCGGCCTGGGCCTGTGGATGCGCGAACTGGACTACTACGACACCTGGTACCACCGCGCCCCGGAAATCCACAAGAGCATCGGCATCCTGCTGGCCATCGCCCTGATCGTGCGCATCGCCTGGCGCTTCCTCAGCCCGCCGCCGCCGGCCCCGGCCAACCATGGCGCGCTGACGCGCAAGGCCAGCAAGCTCGGCCACCTGGCCCTGTACGGGCTGCTGGTCGCGGTGATAGTCGCCGGCTACCTGATTTCCACCGCCGAGGGCAAACCCATCAGCGTGTTCGGCTGGTTCGACGTGCCGGCGACCCTCAGCGGGCTGCCCGAGCAGGCCGACACCGCCGGCGCCATCCACCTGTACCTGGCCTGGGCCCTGGTGGTCCTCGCCGTACTGCACGCCCTGGCGGCGCTCAAGCACCATTTCCTCGACCGCGATGCGACCCTTACCCGCATGCTCGGCCGTTCCACGGATTGACCCCACCTCTCACCATACGGAGATCACCATGCTGAAGAAGACTTTCGCCGCCCTGGCCCTGGGTACCGCCCTGTTCAGCGCCGGCCAGGCCATGGCCGCCGACTACAAGATCGACAAGGAAGGCCAGCACGCCTTCATCGAGTTCCGCATCCAGCACCTGGGCTACAGCTGGCTGTACGGCCGCTTCGACGACTTCGACGGCGCCTTCACCTTCGACGAGAAGAACCCGGCCGCCGACAAGGTCAAGGTGACCATCAACACCAACAGCGTGAACACCAACCACGCCGAGCGTGACAAGCACCTGCGCAGCGGCGACTTCCTGAACGTCTCGAAGAACCCCACCGCGACCTTCGAGTCCACCGGTGTGAAGGCCGATGGCAAGAACGCCGAGATCAGCGGCAACCTGACTCTCAACGGCGTGACCAAGCCGGTCACCATCAAGGCCGAACTGATCGGCCAGGGCGATGATCCGTGGGGCGGCTACCGCGCCGGCTTCCTCGGCACCACCACCCTGAAGCTGAAGGACTTCAACATCCAGCGCGACCTCGGCCCGGCTTCCCAGGAAGTCGAGCTGACGCTGTCGGTGGAGGGTGTGCGTCAATAAGACGCAGCTGCAGCGAAACGCCGGCGCAAGCCGGCGTTTTCGTTAGCGGGGCAGCTCCTGCTGGGCGTCCAGGCAGCGTTGCAGCAGCTGCGCCATGCAGCGTTGCTCGTCGGCGTCCAGTGGTGCAAAGAGGCTGTCATGGGTGCGTGCCAGAATGGCCTGGGCCTGTGCGTGAACGACCTTGCCGGCCTCGGTGAGGAACAGCTGGAAGCTGCGCTGGTCCCCCGGGTTGCGCTCGCGCCGCACCAGGCCGCGGCTCTCCATCTCGCGGACCTTGCGGGTGATCAGCGCCTTGTCGCGGCACATCTGCCGGCCGACGTCCTGCAGGTTGAGGCCCTCGGCCTCGCCGATCAGCTCCAGCAGGCGGATGTCCGGCGGCGCCAGGTCGATGCCCTGGGCGTGCAGGCCCATCTGCAGCTGGGTGCGCAGATGCTCGAAGAGCGCCATCAGGTTCTGTGGCAGGTCGGGATTCACGGGGCGGGTCATGGCCTGGACGGGGTAAACGGAATGTAAAGCCGATTGATCGGCCGATTCATTTTCCTTATTTTAGTTGACGCTATCAACTTTATAACAAGCCGCTCACGCCCGACCGGAGACAGCAGGAAACTATCAGCCATCGGCTAAAACGTTTCAGTGCTTTTCTGACAGGGCTTTCGGACGTTTACAAACAAACCTGAATGTAAGTATTTTGCCAGCCTTTCCGGCCCGGCTGCCTGCCGTGGTGCCGGATGCTTTCGCTTACGAGGACAACGATATGCAACGAACGCCAGCCAAGCGCGCCCTGGTCTGCGCCCTGCTCGTCGCCATGGCGACCCTTGCCGCCTGCGGCAAGAACGAGGCCCCGCAGCAGGCGCAGATCCCGGAGGTCGGGGTGGTGACCCTGCAGGCCCAGACGGTGCCGCTGAGCACCGAGCTGCCCGGTCGCACCACGGCGTTCCGCGTGGCCGAGGTACGCCCGCAGGTCAACGGCATCATTCTCAAGCGCCTCTTCAAGGAAGGCAGCGACGTCAAGGAAGGCCAGCAGCTGTACCAGATCGACCCGGCCACCTACGAAGCCACCTACCAGAGCGCCAAGGCCAACCTGATGTCCACCCAGCAGCAGGCCGAGCGCTACAAGCTGCTGGTGGCCGACGAGGCGGTGAGCAAGCAGCAGTACGCCGATGCCCAGGCCGCCGCGCTGCAGGCCAAGGCCGCGGTGGACCAGGCGCAGATCAACCTGCGCTACACCAAGGTGCTGTCGCCCATCTCCGGGCGCATCGGCCGCTCGGCGGTGACCGAGGGCGCGCTGGTGACCAACGGCCAGGCCACCGCCATGGCCACCGTGCAGCAGCTCGACCCCATCTACGTCGACGTCACCCAGCCGTCCACCTCGCTGCTGCGCCTGCGCCGCGAGCTGGCCGCCGGCAACCTGCAGAAGGCCGGCGACAATGCCGCCAAGGTCAAGCTGTTCCTCGAGGACGGTTCGGCCTACCCGCAGGAAGGCAAGCTGGAGTTCTCCGAGGTCTCGGTGGACCAGGGCACCGGTTCGGTGACCGTCCGCGCCGTGTTCCCCAACCCCAGGCATGAGCTGCTGCCGGGCATGTTCGTGCATGCCGTGCTGCAGGAAGGGGTGAAGGACAAGGCCATCCTCGCGCCCCAGCAGGGCGTCACCCGTGACCTGCGCGGCCAGCCCACCGCCCTGGTGCTGGGCGCCGACGACAAGGTCGAGCTGCGCAACATCAAGACCGACCGCACCGTGGGCGCCTACTGGCTGGTCACCGAGGGCCTCAAGCCCGGCGACCGCCTGATCACCGAGGGCCTGCAGTACGTCCAGCCCGGCGCCCAGGCCAAGGCCGTGCCGGCGAAGAACGTCGCCCCCGCGCCTGAGGCCGGCACGCCCGCCGCCTCGGACAGCCAGGGTTAACCAAGGGGTTTCGCAATGTCGAAGTTTTTCATTGACCGGCCTATCTTCGCCTGGGTTATAGCCCTGGTGATCATGCTGGCGGGCGGGTTGTCGATCCTCTCGCTGCCGGTGAACCAGTACCCGGCCATCGCCCCGCCGGCGATCGCCATCCAGGTGAGCTACCCGGGTGCCTCCGCGGAAACCGTGCAGGACACGGTGGTCCAGGTGATCGAGCAGCAGATGAACGGTCTCGACCATCTGCGCTACATCTCCTCGGAGAGCAACTCCGACGGCAGCATGACCATCACCGTGACCTTCGATCAGGGCACCAGCCCGGACATCGCCCAGGTCCAGGTGCAGAACAAGCTGCAGCTGGCCACGCCGCTGCTGCCGCAGGAAGTGCAGCAGCAGGGCATCCGCGTGACCAAGGCGGTGAAGAACTTCCTGATGGTCGTCGGCATCGTCTCCGAAGACGGCAGCATGACCAAGGAAGACCTGTCGAACTACATCGTCTCCAACATCCAGGACCCGCTGTCGCGGACCGCGGGCGTGGGCGACTTCCAGGTGTTCGGTTCGCAGTACGCCATGCGCATCTGGCTGGACCCGGCCAAGCTCAACAGCTACCAGCTGACGCCCAACGACATCGTCACCGCGGTGCAGGCGCAGAACGTGCAGATCTCCTCCGGCCAGCTGGGCGGCCTGCCCGCCTTGCCGGGACAGCAGCTCAACGCGACCATCATCGGCAAGACCCGCCTGCAGACCGCCGAGCAGTTCGGCGACATCCTGCTCAAGGTCAACACCGACGGCTCCCAGGTGCGCCTGAAGGACGTCGCCCGGGTGGCTCTCGGCGGCCAGGACTACAGCATCAACGCGCAGTTCAACGGCAAGCCGGCCTCGGGCATCGCCATCAAGCTGGCCACCGGCGCCAACGCGCTGGACACCGCCAAGGCGATCCGCGCCACCATCGGCCGTTTGCAGGACTTCATGCCCGAGGGCATGAAGGTGGTCTACCCGTACGACACCACCCCGGTGGTCTCCGCTTCCATCCATGAAGTGGTCAAGACCCTGGGCGAGGCGATCCTCCTCGTGTTCCTGGTGATGTACCTGTTCCTGCAGAACTTCCGCGCCACCCTGATCCCGACCATCGCCGTGCCGGTGGTGCTGCTGGGTACCTTCGGCGTGCTGGCGGCGTTCGGCTTCTCGATCAACACCCTGACCATGTTCGGCATGGTATTGGCCATCGGCCTGCTGGTGGACGACGCCATCGTGGTGGTGGAGAACGTCGAACGGGTGATGGCCGAGGAAGGCCTGCCGCCCAAGGAGGCGGCGCGCAAGTCCATGGGGCAGATCCAGGGCGCGCTGGTGGGCATCGCCATGGTGCTCTCCGCGGTGTTCCTGCCGATGGCCTTCTTCGGCGGCTCCACCGGGGTGATCTACCGGCAGTTCTCCATCACCATCGTCTCGGCCATGGCCCTGTCGGTGCTGGTGGCGCTGATCCTCACCCCGGCGCTGTGCGCCACCATGCTCAAGCCCATCCAGAAGGGCGACCATGGCGAGCACAAGCGCGGCTTCTTCGGCTGGTTCAACCGCAAGTTCATCGACACCACCCACGGCTACGAGCGCGGCGTCACCTCGATCCTCAAGCACCGCTCGCCGTACCTGCTGCTGTACGTGGTGATCGTCATCGGCATGGCCTGGCTGTTCACCCGCATCCCCACCGCCTTCCTCCCCGACGAGGACCAGGGCGTGCTCTTCGCCCAGGTGCAGACGCCGCCGGGCTCCTCCGCCGAGCGTACGCAGAAGGTGGTCGACCACATGCGCGAGTACCTGCTGGACAAGGAAGGCCAGGCGGTCAACTCGGTGTTCACCGTCACCGGCTTCAACTTCGCCGGCCGCGGCCAGAGCTCGGGCATGGCCTTCATCATGATGAAGCCCTGGGAAGAGCGCCCGGGCTCGGAGAACAGCGTGTTCGCCGTGGCCGATCGCGCCCAGCACTACTTCTTCAGCATCAAGGACGCGATGGTCTTCGCCTTCGCCCCGCCGGCGGTGCTGGAGCTGGGCAACGCCGTGGGCTTCGACATCTACCTGCAGGACCAGGCCGGCGTCGGCCACGAGGCGCTGATGCAGGCGCGCAACAAGTTCCTCCAGCTCGCCTCGCAGAACCCCGTGCTGCAGCGCGTGCGCCCCAACGGCCTGAACGACGAGCCGCAGTACCAGCTGCTGATCGACGACGAGAAGGCCAGCGCGCTGGGCGTTTCGCTGGCGGACATCAACAGCACCATTTCCATCGCCTGGGGTTCGAAGTACATCAACGACTTCATCGACCGTGGCCGGGTGAAGAAGGTGTATGCCCAGGGTGAGCCCGGTGCGCGCATGAGCCCGGAAGACCTGGCCAAGTGGTACGTACGCAACGCCAGTGGCGAGATGGTGCCCTTCACCGCCTTCGCCACCGGCAAGTGGACCTACGGCTCGCCGAAGCTGGCGCGCTACAACGGCGTGCCGGCCATGGAAATCCTCGGTGAGCCGGCCCCCGGCCGCAGTACCGGCGAGGCCATGGCGGCGGTGGAAGAGATCGTCCAGCAACTGCCCAAGGGCATCGGCTACTCCTGGACCGGCCTGTCCTACGAGGAGCGCCTGGCCGGCTCGCAGACCACCTCGCTGTTCGTGCTCTCGGCCATCGTGGTGTTCCTCTGCCTGGCGGCGCTGTACGAGAGCTGGTCGATCCCGTTCTCGGTGATGCTGGTGGTGCCCCTGGGGATCATCGGCGCGCTGCTGGCCACCTCGATGCGCGGGCTATCCAACGACGTGTTCTTCAAGGTCGGCCTGCTCACCACCATCGGCCTGTCGGCGAAGAACGCCATCCTCATCGTGGAGTTCGCCAAGGAACTGCACGAGCGCGAGGGCAAGCACATCGTCGACGCGGCCATCGAGGCCTGCCGCATGCGTCTGCGCCCGATCGTCATGACCTCGCTGGCGTTCATCCTCGGCGTGGTGCCGCTGGCGATCTCCAGCGGCGCCGGCTCCGGCAGCCAGCACGCCATCGGTACCGGGGTGATCGGCGGCATGGTCACCGCGACCGTGCTGGCGATCTTCTGGGTGCCGTTGTTCTACGTGGTGGTCAGTACCCTGTTCAAGGACAAGGCGTCCAAGCAACAGGCGACCACCGAGAAGGGGCATTGATATGAGAAAGTCCTTACTCACCCTGGCCCTGGCGGCAGCCGCGCTGTCCGGCTGCTCGCTGATCCCGGACTACCAGCGCCCCGAGGCGCCGGTAGCCCAGGCCTACCCCAGGGCCCGGCCTATGCCGGCGCCCAGGGCGGCGGCGCGAGCGTTGCCGCCGACCTCGACTGGCAGAGCTTCTTCAGCGACCCGCAGCTGCGTCGCCTGGTCGAAGTGGCCCTGGACAACAACCGCGACCTGCGCGTCGCCGCGCTGAACGTCGAGGCCTACCAGGCGCAGTACCGCATCCAGCGCGCCGAGCTGTTCCCGGCGGTGAGCGCTGACGTGAGCGGCTCGCGCCAGCGCCTGCCGGAGCGGGTGTCGACCACCGGCAACGACATGATCAGCAGCCAGTACGGTGCCACCCTGGGCGTCACCGCCTGGGAAGTCGACCTCTTCGGCCGCCTGCGCAGCCTGCGCGACCAGGCCCTGGAGCAGTACCTGGCCACCGAGGAAGCGCGCCGCAGCACCCAGACCGCGCTGGTGGCCAACGTCGCCAACGCCTACCTGACGCTGCGCGCCGACCAGGCCCAGCTGCAGCTGACCCGCGACACCCTGGCCACCTACCAGAAGACCTACGACCTGACCAAGCGCAGCAACGAGGTCGGCGTGGCTTCGGCCCTGGACCTGCGCCAGGCACAGACCTCGGTGGAAAGCGCGCGGGCGACCCTGGCGCAGTACACCCGCCTGGTGGCCCAGGACCAGAACGCCCTGACCCTGCTGCTGGGCAGCGGCGTGCCGGCCGACCTGCCGCAGGGCATGGACCTGGAGCAGCAGGTGCTGGCCCAGGTGCCGGCCGGGCTGCCCTCGGACCTGTTGCAGCGGCGCCCGGACGTGCTCGAGGCCGAGCACCAGCTCAAGGCGGCCAACGCCAACATAGGCGCGGCGCGCGCCGCGTTCTTCCCGAGCATCAGCCTGACCGCCAACGCCGGCAGCCTGAGCCCGGATCTGTCCGGCCTGTTCGACGCGGGTTCCGGCACCTGGCTGTTCAAGCCGTCCATCAGCCTGCCGATCTTCAACGCCGGCAGCCTGAAGGCCAGCCTGGACCTGGCCAAGGTGCAGAAGAACATCTACGTCGCGCAGTACGAGAAGGCCATCCAGACCGCCTTCTCGGAAGTCGCCGACGGCCTGGCCGCACGGGGCACCTACGGCGACCAGCTGACCGCCCAGCGGGCCCTGGTCAAGGCCAGCGAGGACTACTACCGCCTGGCCGAGAAGCGCTACCGCACCGGTGTGGACAACTACCTGACCCTGCTCGACGCCCAGCGCTCGCTGTTCAGCGCCCAGCAGCAGCTGATCACCGACCGCCTGAACCAGCTCACCAGCGAGGTGAACCTGTACAAGGCGCTCGGCGGCGGCTGGCAGGAAAGCACCGCGCAGCAACAGTCGAAGCCGCAGCCCAAGGGCTGAGGCCACGGCCAAACGAAAACGCCGCCCCTCGGGGTGGCGTTTTCGTTTTTGTAGGCGCGGGCAGGGGAATGGCGTAGGGCGAATAACCGTTCGCGGTTATCCGCCGATACACCGGCGCCACAGCCAATGCCAAGGTCAACCCCGGAGCCGCCGGGGATCACGGCCAAGCGGCGGATAACGCCGTAGGCGTTATGCGCCCTACAACGCGGCGCCTTGGCCCGCCGGGCGGATGTCGTGGTCGGCGAGCCAGTCCAGGGCGCATTCGCGCAGGCGCTCGGCCTGGTAGTCGTACCAGGCCTGGAGCAGGTCCGGGTAGCCCATGAGCACGTGGCGGAAGGCCTTGAACGGCTTGCGCCCTTCCAGGGCCGAGGCCATGGCGGCGTAGGCGTGGGGTTCGCCGACCTCGCGGAGGAAGTCGCGCATCAGTTCCAGGGATTCGCGGCTGCTCAGCGGCTCGATCGGCAGCAGGCGCTCCGGGTCCTGCTCCAGCAGGAGCAGCAGGTCCGGGTCGGGAGCGTCGGTCAGCAGCGGCACCACCTGGCCGCTGCCCAGGTCCAGGTAGTGCTCGATGTCGCTGGTGTCGAGGGCGACGGCGAGTTCGTCGAGGTCGATGGTCAGCGGGCGCATGGTCACTCTCCGGTTGGGCGAGAGCCCCCAGCCTATCCCATGCGCCGCCTGCTTGTCCGCTGCAATCCTGTTACAGGCGGAAGCGCCCGACCTGGCCCTGCAGGTCGCCGCCCAGGCGCGCCAGCTCGTTGCTGGAGGTGGCGGTCTGCTGGCTGGCGGCGGCCGACTGCTCGGCGATGTCGCGGACCTGGCCGACGCTGCGGCTGATCTCGGCGGCGACGCTGCTCTGCTGTTCGGCGGCGGAGGCGATCTGCAGGTTCATGTCCTGGATCTGCGCCACGCTGCGGGCGATGGCCGACAGCGCGTCGCCGGCGCGGCGCGTCAGCTCGACGGAGTCGCCGGTGAGCTGGCGGCTGTCGTCCATGCACTGCGCGGCGTCCTCGGCGCCGCGCTGCAGGGCGGCGATCAGCGCCTCGATCTCGGCGGTGGACTGCTGGGTGCGCTGGGCCAGGGCGCGCACCTCGTCGGCGACCACGGCGAAGCCACGCCCGGCCTCGCCGGCGCGGGCCGCCTCGATGGCGGCGTTGAGGGCCAGCAGGTTGGTCTGCTCGGCCACCGACTTGATCACGTCGAGCACGCTGCCGATCTTCCCGCTGTCGCCGCGCAGGCGCGCCATGGCCTGGGTGGAGCGCTCCACCTCGGCGGCCAGTTGGTCGATGCGGGCGATGGCCTGGCCGACCACCTGCTCGCCGTCGCGGGCCTGGGCATCGGCCTGGCGGGCGGCGCCGGAGGCCTGCTCGGCGTTGCGCGCGACCTCCTGCACGGTGGCGGCCATTTCCTCGATGGCGCTGGCCACCTGCTCGGTTTCCAGGCGCTGGCTGTCGACGCCGGCGCGGGTCTGTTCGGTGACTGCCGACAGTTGGTCGGCGGCGCTGGCCAGTTGGCCGACGCTGCCGCCGATGTGGCCGATCAGCTCGCCCAAGCTGTCGCGCATGCGCAGCATGGTGCGCTGCAACTGGCCCAGTTCGTCGCGGCGCTGCAGGTGCAGGTCGCCGACCAGGTCGCGGGACAGGTCGCCCTGGGCGATGTGCTCGGCCAGTTCGAGGGATTCGTGCAGCGGGCGGACGATCTGGCGGTTGATCGCCCACACCGAGAGGGCGCCGAAGAACAGCGCGAACAGGGCGGTCAGCGCCTGGCGCCATTGCGCCTGGCCGGCCGCGGCGTCGCGTTGGCGCAGGCCCTCGTCGAACAGGGCGCCGCTGGCGCGGAACAGGGCTTCGGCACGGCTGTCGAGGGCGGGGTTGGCCTGCCCGCGCTGCTGCGGGTCGGCGCGCAGCAGGTCGTCGGCGGCCTGGGCATAGGCGGCGAGGGCCTGGCGCAGGTCGTCGAGGCGGGGCCCGGCGAAGCCGTCGCGGGCCAGGCGCTCGCTGCCGGCCTGCAGCTCGCCCAGCACCGTGCGCAGGCGCTGGGCCTGTTCCGCGCTGCCGTCCAGTTGGTAGCGCAGGCGCGCCAGTTCCGCCTGGCGGGCGCCACCGTCGAGCTGGCCGATGTGGGTCAGGCGTTCGCTGTGGGCGCCCTGTTCGTTCAGGCCCTCGATGCCACCGAGCAGCACCAGCAGGGTCAGCAGCAGGCAGATGCCGAAGCCCACGGTGAGCTTGAGGCTGACGTTCATGCGGCCGAGCTGAAGGACCAGCCAATCGTACATGTCGAATACTCCAGGCAGACGAGGCCGCGGGACGGGCCCGAAGCCGGAAATGCAGGCTGTTTTGTCGTTCTTCTTGTCGTGCAGGCGAGGGACTTTTTCGGGACGCATCTGTGTGCGTCACAGCTTATCGGCGATTTTGTCTGAAACTTCAGTGCCAGATTCGTAATTTTTCGTACGTCGGCAAAGGCCCGCCAGGACGGCGGGCCGGAGGGGGAGAGGACTCAGAGGCGGAAGCGCCCGACCAGGCCCTGCAGCTCGTTGCCCAGGCGCGCCAGCTCGACGCTGGAGGCGGCGGTCTCCTCGCTGGCGGCGGCGGTCTGCTCGGAGATGTCGCGCACGCTGAGCACGCTGCGGTTGATCTCCTCGGCCACCGCGCTCTGTTGCTCGGCGGCGGCGGCGATCTGCTGGTTCATCGACTGGATGCCGGAGACGGTGCGGGTGATCGCCTCCAGCCGCTCGCCGGCGCGGCGCGCCAGGTCCAGGGTGTTGTCGGTGAGCGCGCGGCTGCTTTCCATGCGCTGCACGGCCTGCTGGGTGCCGCTGTGCAGGCCGGCGATCAGTTCCTCGATCTCCTCGGTGGACTGCTGGGTGCGCCGGGCCAGGGCGCGAACCTCGTCGGCCACCACGGCGAAGCCGCGCCCGGCGTCGCCGGCGCGGGCCGCCTCGATGGCGGCGTTGAGCGCCAGCAGGTTGGTCTGCTCGGCCACCGCCTTGATCACGTCGAGCACGCTGCCGATCTTCTCGCTCTCGCGCTTGAGCTGCTGCACCGCCTCGTTGGAACGGCCGACCTCGCCGGCCAGGCGGTCCATCTGCCCGACCGCCTCGCTGACCGCCTGGGCGCCGGCGCCGGCCTCGCGGTCCGCGGCGCTGGCGGCCTCCGAGGCTTCCTCGGCATTGCGCGCCACTTCCAGCACGGTGGTGGCCATCTCGGTCATCGCCGTGGCCACCTGGTCGGTCTCGCTCTTCTGGTTGTTCACCCCGGCGCTGGTCTGCTCGGTGACCGCCGAGAGCTGTTCGGCGGCGCTGGCGATCTGGGTGACGCCGTCGTGGATGCGGCCGATCAGCTCGCGCAGCGACTGGCTCATGCGCTGCATGCTGGCCTGCAGCTGGCCCAGCTCGTCGCGGCGCTCGATGCGCAGCTCCTGGCTGAGGTCGCCGTCGGCGATGCGCGCGGCGGCGGCCAGCGACTGGCGCAGCGGCAGGACGATCTGCCGGGTGATCAGCCAGGCCGCCAGCACGCCCAGCACCAGGACGATGAGCGAGGCCAGGGCCAGCAGTTGCTTGGCGTGGCTGGCGTCCTCATCGCGCTTGGCGGTCTGCTCGTCGCTCAGCTCGACGCTGAGTTTCTCGATCAGCAGGCCGCTGTCGCGCATCTGGTTGCGCGCCTGCTGGCTGCCGTTGACTTCGTTGCGGTAGCGGTCCAGCGCCTTGCGGTAGTCGTGCAGGGCGTTCACCACGGCCTGGTAGTTGGCCTGCTGCTCGGGCACGGCGGCCTGGGCGCGCTGTTCCACGGTGGCGGTGACCTGCTCCAGGGCGCTGATCGCGCCCTGTTCGAGGCTGGGGTCCTCGTTGGCGGTGTAGCTCAGCACCTGGAAGCGGGCGTCCATCACCTGGCGACCCAGCTCGGAGACGTCGGCGAGGGCCTTGAGGGACTCGACGCTGCCGGTCTCCACCAGGTGCTGCTCCACCAGCTCCAGCCCCTGGGTGACCACCGAGGCCTTGCGGATCAGCGTCTTGCGCGCGCTGTCGCGGCTGTCGAAGGACTTCTGCAGGCTCTTGAACAGGGTGCGGTACTGCTTGGTGAGCTGGCGTTGCTGTTCGACCTTCTCCAGGTCGACGGCGTCGTCGAGCAACTGGCCGACGCGCTGCTGCTGGCGGTCCAGCTGGTCGATGCTCTGCTCCACCAGCTTGGCATCATCCGCCGCGCGGCTGGCCTGGTACTTCAGGCGCGCGGTGCGCAGGTCCTTGGTCAGGCCCAGCAGGTTGGAGATCTCGCCCAGCTTGTCGCCGCGGGAGATCAGGCTGTTCAGGTTGAGCGCCCCGGTCAGGGCGATGAGCAGGGTGAGCAGCAGCACCAGGCCGAAGCCGATGGCGAGTTTCCAGTTGACCGTGAGATTGCTGAACCAGCGGGACATGAACGCGGCGCTCCAGGGGACTGTGGGGCAGCGGCCGCCGCGTGGTGCGGCTGCCGATCGACCAATGCCTGACATATCGGCGGGGCGACACGAATCTGAAATTTCTTTAGTAAATTTCTGACAGACGATCCCCGTTGGGGCTGTCGCGGGCCTTCAGGTCAGAACAGCCGGGCCAGCAGGGCGGTGACCGCGGTTTCCACGCGCAGGATGCGCTCGCCAAGCTGCACCGGGGCCAGGCCGGACTCGCGCAGTTTCTCGACCTCGTAGGGAATCCAGCCGCCCTCGGGGCCGATGGCCAGGGTCACGGCCTGCTCGACCGCCCGCGGGCAGTCCGGCCAGGGCCCGGGATGGCCGACCAGGCCCAGGCTGCCGGCGGCCAGGGCCGGCAGGCGGTCCTCGACGAAGGGTTTGAAGCGCTTCTCGATGATCACCTCGGGCAGCACGGTGTCGCGGGCCTGCTCCAGGCCGAGGACGAGCTGCTCGCGGATGGCCGCCGGCTCCAGGAAGGGCGTCTGCCAGAAGCTCTTCTCCACCCGGTAGCTGTTCAGCAGCACCAGGCGCGGCACGCCCATGGCGGCCACGGTCTGCAGCACGCGGCGCAGCATCTTCGGCCGCGGCAGGGCCAGCAGCAGGGTCAGCGGCAGCTTGGCCGGCGGCGCCTGGGTGAAGCTCACCTGCAGCTCGGCCTCGTCGCGCGAAAGGTTCAGCAGGCGGCCTTCGCCCATCAGCCCGCCCAGGCGGCCGACGCGCAGGCTGTCGCCGCTCTCGGCGCGGTGCACTTCATGCAGGTGGGTGAGGCGGCGGTCGCGCAGCAACACGCGGTCCGCCGCGACGAAGTCGGCGTCGTCCAGCAGCAGCAGGTTCACGGGCGCGTTGCCGGCGGCTGGTCGCCTTTCTCTTCGGGCTGCGCATCCTCGTCGCGGTTGCGCTTGCGGATCAGCCGGCTGAACAGCACCCCGGCCTCGAACAGCATCCACATGGGCACGGCGAGCAGGGTCTGCGACATCGGGTCCGGCGGGGTGAGGACCATGCCGACCACGAAGCAGCCGATGATGACGTAGGGGCGGATCTTCTTCAGGTAGGCCACGTCGACCACCCCGATCCACACCAGCAGCACCGTGGCCACGGGGATCTCGAAGGCCACGCCGAAGGCGAACAGCAGGGTGAGGAAGTCCAGGTAGCTGTTGATGTCGGTCATCGGCGTCACACCTTCCGGGGCCTGGCCGAGGAAGAAGTGGAACATCAACGGGAACACCAGGAAGTAGGCGAAGGCCATGCCGGTGTAGAACAGCACCACGCTGGAGGCCAGCAGCGGCAGGGCCACGCGCTTCTCGTGCTTGTACAGGCCGGGGGCGATGAAGCCCCAGATCTGCGCCAGGATCACCGGCATGGCCAGCAGCACGGCGACGATCATGGTCAGCTTCAGCGGCGCGAGGAACGCCGAGGCCGGGTCGATGGCGATCATGGTCGCGCCTTCCGGGAGGAAGCGGCGCAGCGGCGCGGAGGCCAGGGCGTAGATCTTCTGCGAGAAGTACAGCAGGCCGATGAAGATCACGAAGATCGCCACCACGCAGCGCAGCAGGCGCGTGCGCAGCTCGGTCAGGTGCGAGACCAGGGGCATTTCCTGGTCGTTTTCGGGCTGTTCGGGTTTTTCGTCGCTCATGGGGTACGCGGCGTCTCGGACGGAGGAGGCGTCTGGGCGGCGGCAGGCGCGGCCGGGGCCTCGGGAGCGGCAGGCGCGGCGTCGGCGGCGGGCGCCTCGGGCGCGGCCGGGATGCCGACGCCGGGCATGTTGGCCAGGCGGCTGTTCGGCGCGATGGTGGGCGGCGCCGGCGCTGCCGTGGGCTCGGCCTGCGCAGCGGTTTCGGCCGGCGGCTGCTGGCCGGTGAGCGGCGCCATCAGCTTCTGCGCTTCACGCTCCATCTGCAGGATGTGCTCGTTGTGCAGCTGCCGGCGGATTTCGTCGGCACCCAGTTCACGCTCCACTTCCTGCTTGATCGCGTTGAAGCTGCGTTTCAGCCGGCCTATCCACAGGCCCGCGGTGCGCGCGGCACCGGGCAGGCGCTCGGGGCCGAGCACCAGCAGGGCGACCAGGCCCACCAGCAGCAGTTCGCTGAAGCTGATTCCGAACATGGCGTTCTATCCCATCAGTCCTTGCGCTGCGGCTCTTCGACCTTCTGCGCCTGGGCGTCGATGGTGTGGGGCTGGTTCAGCGGCGGGTTGGCCGGCGGCTGCTGGGGCTTGTCTTCCTCTTCGGTGTTCATCGCCTTGCGGAAGCCCTTGACCGCCTCGCCGACGTCCGAGCCCAGGGTCTTCAGGCGCTTGGTGCCGAATACCAGCACCACCACGATCAGGATGACGACCCAGTGTTTCCAGTCAAAGATGCCCATCTTGTTCTCCTCGAAGTAATCGGGTTCAGGCCGACGGCTGGCGCGCAGCTTTCTCGTCGTGGCCGGAGAGGCCGAAACGGCGCTCCAGCTCGTCCAGCACCGCCTGGGGATGCTGGCCGAGGGCGGCGAGCATGACCAGGGAATGGAACCAGAGGTCGGCGGTTTCGTAGATCAGGTCCGTGCAGTCGCCGCTCTGCGCGGCGTCCTTGGCGGCGAGGATGGTTTCCACCGATTCTTCGCCGACCTTTTCCAGGATCTTGTTCAGTCCCTTGTGGTACAGGCTGGCCACGTAGGAGCTTTCGGGGGCTGCATTCTTGCGCCCCTCCAGCACCTCGGCCAGGCGCGCGAGGGTGTTGTCACTCATGGCTGTGCCCCGGCTTGTCGTAGATGGCGTGCGGGTCCTTGAGCACCGGGTCGACGACCTTCCAGCCGCCGTCCTGGTAGACCCGGTAGAAGCAGCTTTCGCGGCCGGTGTGGCAGGCGATGCCGCCGACCTGCTCGACCATCAGGATGACGACGTCGGCGTCGCAGTCCAGGCGCAGTTCGTGCAGCTTCTGCACGTGGCCGGATTCCTCGCCCTTGCGCCAGAGCTTGCCGCGCGAGCGCGACCAGTAGATGGCGCGGCCCTCGGCGGCGGTCAGGGCCAGGGATTCGCGGTTCATCCAGGCCATCATCAGCACGCGGCCCGTCTTGTGGTCCTGGGCGATCGCCGGCACCAGGCCGTCGGCGTTCCAGTGAATTTCGTCCAGCCAGTCTTTCATCTTCGCTTCCGTACAGCGGGCGTTCTCGCGCCCCGCGGCAGTTTCGGTGATTCCCAAGTGTGCCAGCAGTGGCGACGACTGGCTATCGGCGCAGGATCAGATACAGACCACCGGCCAGCATGGCCCAGGCCGGCCAGGCCTCGATACTGTGGGTGGCCAGGCCGATCTGGGTGGCGCCGGCCACCAGCACTGCGCCGATAAGCCGCGGCACCCAGGCGCCGGCCAGGGGCTGCGCGCCGGCCGCTTGCGGCTCCTGCGGCTGCGCCAGGCGCTCCAGGGTGTCGCGGGTCATCTGCGCCAGGTGCGGCAACTGTTCGATGTGCTGCTGGGCGTTGCGCAGCAGCTGGGCGGGGCTGACGCGCTCGCGCATCCAGCGCTCGAGGAAGGGCTGGGCGGTGGTCCACAGGTCCAGCTCGGGGTAGAGCTGGCGGCCCAGGCCCTCGATGTTCAGCAGGGTCTTCTGCAGCAGCACCAGCTGCGGCTGCACTTCCATGTTGAAGCGCCGAGCGGTCTGGAACAGGCGCAGCAGCACCTGGCCGAAGGAGATGTCCTTGAGCGGCTTCTCGAAGATCGGCTCGCACACCGTGCGGATGGCCGCCTCGAAGTCGTTGACGCGGGTTTCCGCCGGCACCCAGCCGGAGTCGATGTGCAACTGGGCGACCTTGCGGTAGTCGCGCTTGAAGAAGGCGATCAGGTTGCGCGCCAGGTAGTCCTGGTCCTCGTCGGTGAGGCTGCCGACGATGCCGCAGTCCACCGCGATGTACTGCGGGCTCCAGGGTGTGCGGGTGCTGACGAAGATGTTGCCCGGGTGCATGTCGGCGTGGAAGAAGCTGTCGCGGAACACCTGGGTGAAGAAGATCTCCACGCCGCGCTCGGCCAGGGCCTTGAAGTCGGTGCGCTGGTCGCGCAGGGTGTCCAGGTCGGTGACCGGGATGCCGTAGATGCGCTCCATCACCAGCACCTTGGGCCGGCACCAGTCCCAGTACACCTGGGGCACGTAGAGCAGCGGCGAGCCGTCGAAGTTGCGCCGCAGCTGGCTGGAGTTGGAGGCCTCGCGCAGCAGGTCGAGTTCGTCGTAGATGGTCTTCTCGTAGTCGCTGACCACCTCCACCGGGTGCAGGCGGCGGGCGTCGCTGGACATGCGCTCGGCCAGGCGGGCGAGGATGAACAGCCAGGCGATGTCGGCGCGGATCACCGGCTTCAGGCCCGGGCGGATCACCTTGACCACCACTTCCTCGCCGCTCTTGAGCTGCGCGGCGTGCACCTGGGCCACCGAGGCCGAGGCCAGCGGTTCGCGCTCGAAGCGGGCGAAGACCTGCTCGACCCTGGCCCCCAACTGTTCCTCGATCAGCGCCACCGAGGCTTCCGGCGGGAACGGCGGAACCTTGTCCTGCAGGCGCGCCAGCTCGTTGGCGATGTCGTCGGGCAGCAGGTCGCGGCGGGTCGAGAGGATCTGCCCGAACTTGATGAAGATCGGCCCCAGGCCCTCCAGGGCCAGGCGGATGCGCTCGCCGCGGGACAGCTCCAGCTTGCGCCGCGGCAGCCAGCGCCAGGGCAGCAGGCCGCCGAGCAGGCGCAGGTACCAGGGCAGCATCGGCAGTTCGAGGATGAGGTCGTCGAGGCGGTAGCGGATCACCACGCTCTGGATGCGCAGCAGGCGGCGGAAGGCGAGCAGCTTCATGCGTCGGGTTTCGGCTTCTTGGACAGGCGCGCCAGGCGCGCGTCGAGGCGGTCGAGGGCGATCTTCAGCTGGTCGAGTTCGGCGAAGCGGGCTTCGGCCTCGTTGCGCCCGACCAGGGTGCGGCTTTCCTCGGCGAGGTAGTCGGCCAGGCTCAGGCGCAGGCTTTCCAGGCTGTCGCCGGCCCAGCGCGCGCCGCCGCGCAGGCGGCTGCCGAGCAGTTGCGCGGGCAGCGGGCCGAGCCAGCGCTGCACTTCGTATTCCCAGTCCAGCTCCAGGCTTTGCAGGATGTCGGCCAGCTCCAGCAGCAGGGCGCTGTCGCCGCCCATCTCCACTTCCGGGCTGTGCAGCACGCTGGTCTTGTCGGCGGCCAGGGCCAGCTGCAGCAGGCGCCCGGCCGGGGCGCGCAGGGTGCAATCCACCGCGGCCTCGTGGCGCGCGGCCAGGTGCAGGCCGTCGGCGTCGGGCAGGATGAACAGGCGCAGCACGGGGGCCTGGCAGTCCACTTCAAGGACCCGCCCGGCCAGCCGGGCGAGGCGCTGCAGGGCCACGCCGTCCAGGCGCAGCACGCGGTTCACGCCGGCTTCGGCGCTGGCCAGCAGCGCCTGGGTCAGGAGCGCCATCTCAGGGCTTGATGCCGCGGTGCAGGGCGACCACGCCGCCGGTCATGTTGTGGTAGGTGACGCGGTCGAAGCCGGCCTCGACCATCATCGACTTCAGGGTTTCCTGGTCCGGGTGCATGCGGATCGACTCGGCCAGGTAGCGGTAGCTGTCGGCGTCGTTGGTGACCAGCTTGCCCATCAGCGGCAGCAGGGTGAAGGAGTAGGCGTCGTAGGCCTTGGACAGCAGGCTGCTGGTGGGCTTGGAGAACTCCAGCACCAGCAGGCGCCCGCCCGGCTTGAGCACCCGCAGCATGGAGCGGATGGCGGCGTCCTTGTGGGTGACGTTGCGCAGGCCGAAGGCGATGCTCACGCAGTCGAAGTGGTTGTCCGGGAAGGGCAGCTTCTCGGCGTCGGCCTGGACGAACCTGACGTTGCCGGCCACGCCGCTGTCCAGCAGCTTGTCGCGGCCGACCTTGAGCATGGAGGCGTTGATGTCCGCCAGCACCACCTCGCCGGTGGGGCCGACCAGGCGCGAGAACTGGCGGGTCAGGTCGCCCGTGCCGCCGGCGATGTCGAGCACGCGGTTGCCGCTGCGCACGCCGGACAGCTCGATGGTGAAGCGCTTCCACAGCCGGTGGACGCCGCCGGACATCAGGTCGTTCATCAGGTCGTACTTGGCGGCGACCGAGTGGAACACCTCGGCGACCTTCTCGGCCTTCTCGCTCTCGCGCACGGTCTTGTAGCCGAAGTGCGTGGTGGGGTCGGCGGGGCCTTGGTCCCCGGCGGGTTTGCGCGGCTCGCTCATGGCGTTTCTACCCTGGAAGTCAGTGGCGGCCATTCTAACAGGATGTGGGGAAAACGCCGCCCCGTGGCGCGGGGTGCGGCGAAACGTCGTGCGGCGTATCATCCACCGGTCTGTCATACCGGAGCCACCCATGTCCCGCATCCACGTCGAACGCCCCCATTCCCTCGGCCGCGAAGCCGCCCGCGAGAAGGCCCAGAAGCTGGCCGAGAAGCTGGCCCGCGAGCACGGCGTGAGCTACGAGTGGCAGGGCGACACGCTGACCTTCAGGCGCAGCGGCGTGGACGGACGCATCGAGGTGGGCGACGACCGCGTGGCGGTGGAGGTCAAGCTGGGCCTGCTGCTGTCGGCCATGGGCGGGATGCTCAAGGGCGAGATCGAACGCGCGCTGGACAAGGCGTTGGCCTGATTCCAGAGGGCTACAGGCGGCAGGCTACAGGCTACAGGCGAAGCACCTCCGCTCTTGCCTGCAGCTTGAAGCCTGCCGCCTGCCGCCTCCCTGGTATGTGTTTTCTAATTTTCCCCGATACCTTGCACTCAAGCTCGCAACGCTGCGGGCCTCTACGGACCCCCGAGAACAGTGTGAGGAAACCATCATGGCCAAGGTCGCCAGCAAGAAGAAAGTCGAGAAAGCCGTCAGCGAGTCGTCCCTGATCACCGACGTCAAGCATTACGCCCGCCAGATCTGGCTGGCCGGCCTGGGCGCCTATGCGCGCGTCGGCGCCGAAGGCACCGGGTACTTCAAGTCGCTGGTGAAGGAAGGCGAAGGCCTGGAAACCAAGGGCCGCCAGCTGGTGACCGAGCAGGTCGAGTCGGCCAACGACAGCGTCAAGAGCAGCGTGTCGCTGGTGAAGGACAAGTTCGAGGTGCAACTGGACAAGGTCGAGAAGGCTTTCGACAGCCGCGTGGCCTCCGCGCTGAACCGCATGGGCATTCCGTCGCGGCAGGATGTCGAGGCGCTCTCTGCTAAGCTTGACGAGCTGAGCGCGGTGCTCGAGCGTGTCGCGAAAACTCATTGAGGAGAGCGGGATGGCTGGCAAGAAAACTACCGATAAAAAAGAGTCCGGGTGGGTCGGCGAGATCGAGAAGTACTCGCGGCAAATCTGGTTGGCTGGTCTGGGGGCCTACTCGAAGGTCAGCAAGGACGGCAGCAAGCTGTTCGAGACCCTGGTCAAGGATGGCGAGAAGGCCGAGAAGCAGGCCCGGACCGAAGTCGACAAGTCCGTCGGCGCGGTGAAGTCCACCGCCCGTTCGGCGCGTTCCAAGGTCGACGAGGTGAAGGACCGCGCCCTGGGCAAGTGGGGTGAGCTGGAAGAGGCGTTCGACAAGCGCCTGAACAGCGCCATCTCGCGCCTGGGCGTGCCGAGCCGCAACGAGGTGAAGGACCTGCATGCGAAGGTCGAGACCCTGACCAGGCAGATCGAGAAACTCACCGGCGTCAGCGTCAAGTCGGTGGCCAAGCCCGCCGCCAAGGCCGCTGCGAAACCTGCGGCCAAGGCTGCAGCGAAGCCCGCAGCCAAGCCGGCCGCCAAGACCGCGGCGGCCAAGCCTGCTGCCAAGGCTGCTGCGAAACCGGCTGCGAAGCCGGCGGCCAAACCGGCCGCGGCCAAGGCAGCGGCGAAGCCTGCAGCCAAGCCGGCCGCCAAGCCTGCTGCTGCGAAGGCCGCGGCGAAACCGGCTGCCGCCAAGCCTGCGGCGAAACCGGCTGCTGCGAAACCCGCTGCCAAGCCGGCCGCTGCCAAGCCTGCTGCGGTGAAGAAGCCGGCGGCGAAGAAGCCCGCCGCGCCGAAGGTGGCCAAGCCGGCAGCACCGGCCACGCCGGCCGCGGCTCCGGCTCCGGCGGCCACTCCGGCGCCGGCTGCGGCAGCTCCGGCTGCTCCGGTAGCGGCTCCGGCCACGCCGCCGACCCAGGCCTGACGCGTTACCCGTGGTACCCGACGCCCGGCCCCGTGCCGGGCGTCTTCATTTCAGGCGTTCAGGTAGCGCTGCGCCAGGCGCTCGGCGGCGAGCCGCGAATCGCCGCGCAGGTGCGGCGCCACCAGCATCATCACCTGGTAGACCACCAGGCGTATCTCGCCTTCGCGGCCGAGGATGCGCTGGTAGTCCAGGGAGAACAGCAGGGTCAGGGTGATCTGCTCCACCAGTTGGCCGAGGGCGTCGGTGTCGCTGGTCAGCTCGCCGCCGGCCTTGAGCCGGGCCAGCAGGGCGGCCAGGGTGCGCTTGAGCGCGTTGAGCCAGCTGCGCATGCCGCGGGCCAGCTTGGGCAGGCGCCCGGCCAGGTTGGACAGGTCCTGGAAGAGGAAGCGGTAGTGCGCCAGGCGCTCGACGATCAGGTGCAGGAACAGCCAGTAGTCCTCGGCCCCCAGGCGTGCGTCGGCGGGTGGGTCGAGCAGCGGCTGCAGTTCCTCCTCGAAGCGGGCGAACAGGGCCAGCACCAGCGGCTCCTTGCCGTGGAAGTGGTAGTACAGGTTGCCGGGGCTGATGCCCAGCTCGGTGGCGATCTCCAGGGTGGAGACGTTGGGTTCGCCCTGTTCGTTGAACAACAGCAGGGCGCATTCGAGGATGCGGTCGCGGGTTTTCATCCGTGTGCTGCTTCCGGCTTCGGGAGGTTCGACGATAACCGTGGCGGGAGCCGCCGGCCAGTCCCTCGAAAGCGTGATGGGGCGGGGTTTTCGTGGGGCTTCATAGGGGCGATCCGGCTATCGCGGACAGAGTCCGCTCCTACCATACGGGCGGGCACGGCTTTTCGTAGGAGCGAGCTTGCTCGCGAAGGGGGTTGCCCGGTAGTCCCAAGTTGGCCCCGCCTCCGCTCCCTCTCCCCAGCCCTCTCCCTGAAGGGAGAGGGAGCTAGCCCGTGCCGAGATGAGCATAGCTTTAGCCTGAAGCTGCAGAGCTGCCGGCTGACTCTGAAATATCCGAGCACGCCGAACGGTCCCCTCTCCCTTCAGGGAGAGGGTTAGGGAGAGGGGCGGGGCCGGCCTTGACTCCGGTATTCCCGGATCGCTCCATTGCGTTGTGGCGATGGGTATCGCTTCGCTCCACCCATCCTACGGGGTGTCGTGTCAGGATGCGCAACGGCCGCTCACCGCTCGTGCACATAGGTCCCCGGCGCCGCTTCCATCGGCGGGTGCTCGGCATTGCCCAGTTCGAAGCTCACCGGCCGGCGTTCGCCCGAGCGCTCCTGGATCCACGCCAGCCACAGCGGCCACCAGCTGCCTTCCTGGCGCTGGGTGTCGTAGTACCAGGCGCGCGGGTCGGAGCTGAGCTTGCCGTTCTCGAAGTAGCAGGCCTTGGGGTTGCCCGGCGGGTTGAGGATGCTCTGGATGTGCCCGCTGTTGGACAGCACGAAGCGGCTGTCGCCGCCCAGCAGCAGGGCCGAGCGGTAGACCGCGTCCCAGGGGGTGATGTGGTCGGTGATGCCGGCGACGTGGAAGTTGTCCACCGCCACCTTCTTCAGGTCGATGGAGGTGCCGCACACCTCCATGGCGCCCGGGCGGGCCAGCGGGTTGTGCTTGAAGAAGTCGAGGAAGTCGCCGTGCAGGGCGGCCGGCAGGCGGGTGTTGTCGTTGTTCCAGTAGAGGATGTCGAAGGCCGGCGGCAGCTTGCCCAGCAGGTAGTTGTTGACCCAGTAGTTCCACACCAGGTCGTTGGGGCGCATCCAGGCGAACACCTTGGCCATGTCCTTGCCCTCCAGCACGCCGTGCTGGTAGGAGCGGCGCTTGGTGCTTTCCAGCGTCTGCTCGTCGGCGAACAGCGCCGCCGGGGTTTCCACCTGGCTGTCCAGCAGGCTCACCAGGTAGGTGGCGCTGGCGATCTTGCGCAGCTGCCGGCGGGCCTGCAGGTGGCCCTGCAGCGCGGCGATGGTCAGGCCGCCGGAGCAGGCGCCCATCAGGTTGACGCTGCGGCTGCCGCTGATCGAGCGGGCCACCTCGATGGCTTCGTCGAGGGCCTTCACGTAGGTCGACAGGCCCCATTCGCGGTGGCGCGCGTCGGGGTTGCGCCAGCTGACCATGAACAGCTGCAGGTTGTTCTTCAGGGCGTACTGGACGAAGCTCTTCTCCGGGCTCAGGTCGAAGATGTAGTACTTGTTGATCTGCGGAGGGATTATCAGCAGCGGCTTGGCATGCAGGTGCTCGCCCAGGGGCTTGTACTGGATGAGTTCGAGCACCTCGCTGCGGAACACCACGGCGCCCGGCGTGGTGGCCAGGTTGCGGCCGACCTCGAAGGCGTGCTTGTTGACCTGGCTGGGCATGCCGCCGTTGTGCAGCAGGTCGTCGAGCAGGTGGCGGCCGCCCTTGAGCAGGCTCTGCCCGCCGGTGTTGAACAGCTCCTTGACCGCCTGCGGGTTGATCAGGCTGTTGGTCGGCGCCATGGCGTCGGCGAACAGCGACAGCAGGAAGCGTGCGCGGGTGCGGTCGTCGCCGTCCAGGTCGCTTTCGTCGACCCATGCCAGCAACTGCTGCTGCCAGGCCAGGTAGGCCTGCAGGGTGCGCCGGTAGAAGGGGTTGAGGCGCCAGGACGGGTCCTGGAAGCGGGCATCCTGGGGGTTGGGCTGCAGCGGCGAGTCGCCCAGCAGCACGTGGCCCATCTGCTTGCCGAAGGCCGCCAGGTGGCGGGCGCTGTGCAGCGGCCGGCGCACGCCCTGGAAGGCCAGTTGGCGCAGGGTGGACAGCATGTCCTTGCCGCGCAGGCCGACCATGGCGCTCTGGGCGTTCATGAAGTCGGCGGGGGCCGGCAGCCTGCCGGTGCTGGAGTTCTCTCGCATGTGCAGCGCTCCCTGGGAAAAGAACCGTCGTGAGTCGGGCGCAGCAAGGCCCGTACCAGAATCGGCGCAGGCGCGTTCCTGACGCGCGCAAGAGCTGAAGCATAGGCACGAATCGACGCGCCTGCCGGCCATCGACGATGAACGTGCACTGTTACGAGGCGATGATCCAGGCCGGGGGTCAGCCGGCCTTGGGGGCGAACGGCCGCGGGTGCATGACCGCGCGCTGCCGTTCCTCGGCGAGGAACTTCATGATGATCGGCGCCACCGTCTCGGCGCGGGTCACCAGGAACAGGTGGCCGTCGTCGATCACGTGCAGCTCCGCGTTGGGAATGCGCCAGGCCAGCAGGCGCATGTTCACCAGCGGGATGATCGGGTCGTCGTCGCCGGCCAGCACCAGGGTCGGCTGGCGGATGTGGTGCAGCCAGTGGATGCTGGTCCAGCCCAGGCCGGCGAACAGCTGCCAGTAGTAGCCCAGCTTGCCCGAGGAACGCACCTTGGCGGCGAAGGCCATGGCCAGCTTCGGGTCGCGGCGGAAGGCGCCGCCGTAGATGTCGGGGGCGATGTGCGCGCCGTAGGACGGCTGGATGTAGCGCCGCGGGCTGGCCATGCGCCAGAGCACCTTGGGCTTGCCCGGGACCATCACCGCCCCGGCGGCGGTGGCGGCGAGGATCAGCTTCTTGCAGCGCTCGGGGTAGTCGTGGGCGAACTGCTGGGCCAGGGCGCCGCCCCAGGACACGCCGATGGCGGTGACCTGGCCGTAGTCCAGGTAGTCGAGCATACGCGCCGCCAGCTTGGCCAGGCCGGGGAAACGGTAGGGCGTGCTCGGCGTGGACGAGCCGCCGACGCCGGGCACGTCGAAGGCGATCACCTCCAGGTCCGGGTCCAGCGCGGCGACGAAGGGGAACACCAGCTCCAGGTTGGCGCCGATGCCGTTGAAGATCAGCAGCGGCGTCATGTGGCCCTTGCCCGGCCGCACGGCGGTGCGGATGGTCTGCCCGTCCAGGTCGATGGTGCGGAATATGAAGGGCTGCGGCGCGAGCACGCGTGCGCGGGCCTCGGCCGGTTGCTGCGCTTCGGCTTCCGGGGCGGCGGCGCGTGCCTTGCGGCGACGCGCGGCCGGCGGCGCCGGCTCGGGTTGCGCCGGCACCTGCCGTTCCGGCGTGGCTTCGGGTAGGTTTTCTGTCTTCATCGTTCGTGTACGTAGGTGCCGGGGGATGCTTCGCCAGCCGGGTGGGCCTTGTTGCCCAGGGCGGTCGGCGCCTTTTTCAGCTTGCCCGCGCGCTCGGCCAGCCACTGTTGCCAGTGCAGCCACCAGGAGTCGGCGTGCTTGCTGGAATTCTCCTGCCAGGTCTTGGGATCGACGCTCAGGTCCGGGCCGGTCATGAAGCGTGCCTTGGGGTTGCCCGGCGGGTTGAGGATGCTCTGGATGTGCCCGCTGTTGGAGAGGATGAACTCGCACTTGCCGCCGAGCAGGCGCGCCGAGCGGTAGCAGGCTTCCCAGGGGGTGATGTGGTCGTTGAGGCCGGCCAGGCAGTAGAAGTCGCAGGTGACCTGCTTGAGGTCGATGGGCGTGCCGCCCACTTCCAGCGCACCGGGGCGGGCCAGCGGGTTGGTCTTGAACATCTCCACCAGTTCGCCGTGCAGCGCGGCCGGCAGGCGCGTGGTGTCGTTGTTCCAGAACAGGATGTCGAAGGCCGGCGGCTCGTTGCCCAGCAGGTAGTTGTTGACCCAGTAGTTCCAGATCAGGTCGTTGGGGCGCATCCAGGCGAACACCTTGGCCATGTCCTTGCCTTCCAGCACGCCGGACTGGTAGGAGCGGCGCTTGGCGGCCTCGAGGGTCTTCTCGTCGGCGAACAGGGCGACGGTGGTGTCCAGTTCGAAGTCGAGCACGCTGACCATCTGGGTGAAGGCGTGCACCTTCTCCTCGCCCAGGGCCGCGTAGTGGCCGAGCAGGGTGACGGTGGTGATGCCGCCGGAGCAGGCGCCGAGCATGTTCAGGTCCTTGCTGCCGGTGATGGCCAGGACCACGTCGATGGCTTCCTTGAGCGCCTCGATGTAGGTGGTCAGGCCCCATTCGCGCTGGGCCTTGGTCGGGTTGCGCCAGCTGACGATGAAGGTCTGCACCTGGTTGCGCAGGCAGAAGCGCGCCAGGCTCTTCTCCGGCGACAGGTCGAAGACGTAGAACTTGTTGATCTGCGGCGGCACCACCAGCAGCGGGCGCTCGTGCACGCTCTCGGTGATCGGGCGGTACTGGATCAGCTCCAGCACGTCGTTGCGGAACACCACCGCGCCTTCGGTGGTGGCCAGGTTCTTGCCGACCTCGAAGGCGCCCATGTTGACCTGGCTGGGCATGCCGCCGTTGTTCACCAGGTCCTTGGCCAGGTGGCTGAGGCCGTCGAGCAGGCTCTTGCCGCCGGTCTCGAAGAAGCGCTTGACCGCGGCCGGGTTGCTCAGGGTGTTGGTCGGCGCCATGGCTTCGGTCATGAGGCTGATGACGAACTGGCCGCGGTTGATGTCCTGGGGCGACAGGTCGCTGTTGCCGATCCACTGGTGCAGCTCCTTGCGCCAGGCCAGGTAGGTCTGCAGGTAGCGGCGGTACAGCGGGTTCTGGCTCCAGGCCGGGTCGTTGAAGCGGCGGTCGTCGTCGGCCGGGCGCAGGTCCGAGGTACCGAGCAGGACATTCTTCAGCTCCAGGCCGAAATGGCCGACGTGCTTGACGCTGTGGAAGGGCTGCCTGAGGGCCTGCAGCAGCACCATGCGGGCAGTGGACAACAAATCCTTGCCGCGAATGCCTATCACCGGGTTGAGGTTCAGGGTGTTTTCCGCGGCTTGCTGGGACAGATCGTTGTTCTTCTTTTCGGTCATCGGCGACGCTCCATTGTCCTGAGACGAATACTGGCGGGGCTGCACCTAGGTGACGGGCCAAGTACTGCTCGGGTTAGCGGAACGTGGAGCAGGCTCCACGCATGTCAACACTTGGCGGCATCGCTGGGGGTCCGGGGCCCGCGTCTGCAACGGCGTTGCACTGACTTGGTTACCCGAGATTCTCCCGCCGCGCAAGCTGGTGCAGCGTGGTTCCCTGCGCCCGAGTATGTCGCGAAAGATTAGAAAACGCGCCCTAGAGCGCTCGCTCGTCCGCAGCCCGGACACAGGAAACACGCGGTTTCCAGTGTGCAGGGCGAATGTTGCAAATGACGTGCCCTGATCGGGGGCAGGAGGATGCTGGCGCGGCGGCGGCCGGTAAACCGGCGCAAAGGTGGGTTCAGAGCATCAGCTTGACCACCGACTCGTCGGGGTCGCGGGACTTGCCGGCGGCGGCCAGCTCGGCGAGGTACTCGGCCCACAGCTGGTCCTTGCGGGTGCACAGTTGGTAGAGGTAGTCCCAGCTGTACAGGCCGCTGTCGTGGCCGTCGTCGAAGGTCAGCTTGAGCGCGTACTGCCCGGCCGGCTCCAAACCGACCAGGGCGACGTTCAGCTTGCCGACCTGGAGGATCGGGTTGCCATGGCCCTGCACCTCGGCCGAGGGCGAGTGCACGCGCAGGAACTCGGCGGAGAGGTCATAGGACTGCTCGCCGTACTTCAGCGTGAGCGTGCGCGAGGCCTTGTGCAGCTGGATGGCAGAGGGGATATGCATGGGAAACTCCGGCTAAAGGCTACAGGCGGCTCTTCGTAGGAGCGAGCTTGCTCGCGAACCGGGTTGGCACGGTGCCAGGTCTGGTTCGCGAGCAAGCTCGCTCCTACAGGGGGATCAGCCCGTCGCTATTGCCTGCAGCGACGGTGAGGCCACCGGCTCTTCGCTCTTGCTTGCAGCTTGTAGCCTGCAGCTTGCCGCCGCTCTTAGAGAATATACCGCGACAGATCCTCATCCTGCGCCAGCTCGCCCAGGTGGCCGTTGACGTAGGCGGCGTCGATCACGATCGGCTTGTCGCTGTGCTCGCTGGCCAGGTCGGCCGCGTCGAAGGAGACTTCCTCCAGCAGGCGTTCCAGCAGGGTGTGCAGGCGGCGGGCGCCAATGTTCTCGGTCTTCTCGTTGACCTGCCAGGCGATTTCCGCCAGGCGCTGGATACCGTCGTCGGCGAAGGCGATATCCAGGCCCTCGGTCTTCAGCAGCGCGGTGTACTGCTCGGTGAGCGAGGCGTGCGGCTCGCGCAGGATGCGCTTGAAGTCGTCCGGGGTCAGGGCCTTGAGCTCGACGCGGATCGGCAGGCGGCCCTGCAGTTCCGGCACCAGGTCGCTGGGCTTGGACAGGTGGAAGGCGCCCGAGGCGATGAACAGGATGTGGTCGGTCTTGACCATGCCCAGCTTGGTATTGACGGTACAGCCCTCGATCAGCGGCAGCAGGTCGCGCTGCACGCCCTCGCGGGAAACGTCGGCACCGCCGACGTTGCCGCGCTTGGCGATCTTGTCGATCTCGTCGATGAAGACGATGCCGTTCTGCTCCACCGCCTCCAGGGCGCGGGCCTTTAGGTCCTCTTCGTTGACCAGGCGCTGGGCTTCCTCGTCGCGGATCAGCTTCATGGCCTCGGCGACCTTCAGCTTGCGCGTCTTGCGCTTGCCCTTGCCCATGTTGGAGAACAGGTTCTGCAACTGGTTGGTCATCTCCTCCATGCCGGGCGGCGCCATGATTTCCACGCCGGCCGGGACGTCGGCCACTTCCACGTCGATTTCCTTGTCGTCCAGCTGGCCCTCGCGCAGGCGCTTGCGGAACAGCTGGCGGGTGTTGGAGTCCTCGCGCGCCGGCTCGTCGCCGAAGCCGCCGGTGCGCGCCGGCGGCAGCAGGGCGTCGAGGATGCGTTCCTCGGCGGCGTCCTCGGCGCGGTACTTGACCTTCTGCACTTCCTGCTCGCGGAGCATCTTGATCGCGGCATCGGCCAGGTCGCGGATGATCGACTCGACGTCGCGGCCGACGTAGCCCACCTCGGTGAACTTGGTCGCTTCCACCTTGATGAACGGGGCGTTGGCCAGCTTGGCCAGGCGCCGGGCGATCTCGGTCTTGCCGACGCCGGTGGGGCCGATCATCAGGATGTTCTTCGGCGTGACCTCGGCGCGCAGCTCGGCCGGCAGCTGCATGCGCCGCCAGCGGTTGCGCAGGGCGATGGCCACGGCGCGCTTGGCGTCGTCCTGGCCGATGATGTGGCGGTTGAGTTCGTGGACGATCTCGCGGGGAGTCATGGACATTTGTTCGGCTACTCCGGAGCGACAGGGCCTCAGACGGCGCTGTCGAGCTCCTCGATGGTGAGGTTCTGGTTGGTGAACACGCAGATGGAGCCGGCGATGTTCAGCGCGGTCTCGGCGATCTCGCGGGCGCCCATGCTCTCGTCGGTCTTCTGCAGCAGGGCCATGGCCGCGGCCTGGGCGAAGCCGCCGCCGGAGCCCATGGCGATCAGCCCGTGCTCGGGTTCGACCACGTCGCCGTTACCGGTGATGATCAGCGAGGCGTCCTTGTTGGCCACCGCCAGCATGGCCTCCAGGCGGCTCAGGGAGCGGTCGGTGCGCCAGTCCTTGGCTAGCTCGACGGCGGCGCGGACCAGGTGGCCCTGGTGTTTTTCAAGCTGCTGCTCGAAACGCTCGAAGAGGGTGAAGGCGTCGGCGGTGGCGCCGGCGAAACCGGCCAGCACCTGGCCGTGGTAGAGGCGGCGGACCTTCTTCGCGTTGCCTTTCATGACGGTGTTGCCAAGGGAAACCTGGCCGTCGCCGCCCATGACGACTTTGCCGTTGCGGCGGACAGAAACGATAGTGGTCAAGGGGGAGTTCTCCACACAGCGGGGCATTGGTGCCCGAATGCGGAGTCATATGGGGATGAAGGATGCGGCCTTCAAGGCAGGGTGACGGACGTACCTTTCCGGCGCTGCCCGGAGAGTGCCGCGCGAACCCGCCGGGGGGCGGGCCCGCGCGGGGCTTCAGCGGGTCTGGCGTTGCTGTAACAGCAGGTTGCTGAAACCGTTGGCCGACAGCTGCTTCTGCGCCGCCGAGACCTGGGCGCGGTCGCTGTAGGGGCCGACCATCACCCGGTACCAGGTCTCGTCGCGCACCGCGCCGGATTCCACCCGCGCGCTCTGGCCGAGGAGGATCACCTGGGCGCGCACGCGGTCGGCGTCGGCCTGCTTGCGGAACGAGCCGGCCTGCAGGAAGAACTGGGTGGCGGCCACCGCCGGCGGGGCGATCGGCTTGCTCGCCGGGGCCGTGGCTGTCGCCGGGGGCGTGGCCTTGGCCTGGGTGGCGGGCTGCTGCGCCGCTGCCGCTTGCTGCGGCTGCGCCGGCGGCGTGGCCGGCTTGACCACCGCGGGCGGCGGCGGGACCTGGCCGTTGAGCGCGGCCTGGGCGCGGGCGGCGTCGATCTTCGCCGCCTCCTCCGGGGTGCTGACCACCGTCGGCGTCTGCGGCTTCTCCGGCACGGCTTCCGGCGGCACCACCACTTCCGAGCCCGGCAGCAGGGTGTAGAAGTCGTACTTGGGCTTCACCGCCACCGCCGAGGGCTGCTGCGCCGGGGTGGCCGGCTTGGCGCCCTGGGCGATACCAGGCTTCTGCTGCTCGGGTTTTTCCCGGCGGACTTCGTTGCGGCCCGGTTCCAGCTTCATCAGGAACATGATGAAGCCGCCGATGGCCAGGCCTGCGACCAGCCAGACCCAGCCGGGGACCGAGGTCTTCTTGGCCGGGGCCTGGTAGCGGCTGGCGCCGCGCTTGGGAGCGGGTTTCTTCTTCGCCATGGAGGGTTACATGCGTTCCAGGGTTTCCAGGCCCAGCAACTCCAGGCCCTGCTTGAGGGTGCGGCCCGTCAGTGCGGCCAGTTTCAGGCGGCTTTCCTGCTGCTCCGGGGTCTGTGCGGCGAGGATCGGGCAGTGCTCGTAGAAGCTGGAGAACAGCCCGGCCAGTTCGTACAGGTAGGCGCAGAGGATGTGCGGCACGCCCTTGAGCGCCACATTGTTGAGCAGGTCGCCGAACTGCGCCAGCTGCGCGGCCAGGGCCTGTTCCTGCGGGGCTTCCAGGACGATCTGGCCGCCGACTTCGTCATAGCCCTTGCCCAGCTTGCGGAAGATGCTGGCCACGCGGGTGTACGCGTAGAGCAGGTAGGGCGCGGTATTGCCCTCGAAGCTGAGCATCTGCTCGAAGTTGAAGCTGTAGTCGCTGGTGCGGTGCTTCGACAGGTCGGCGTACTTCACCGCGCCGATGCCTACGGCATGGGCGATGTGGCGCAGCTCGTCGTCGCCCAGCTCGGGGTTCTTGGCCTTGACCAGGGTGTAGGCGCGCTCTTCGGCTTCGTCGAGCAGGTCGATCAGCTTCACGGTGCCGCCGTCGCGGGTCTTGAAGGGCTTGCCGTCGGCGCCGTTCATGGTGCCGAAGCCCATGTGCTCCAGGTCCATGCTGGCCGGGACGAAGCCGGCGCGGCGGGCCACCTCGAACACCTGCTGGAAGTGCAGGGCCTGGCGCTGGTCGACGAAGTACAGCACGCGGTCGCAGTGCAGCACCTTGTGGCGGTAGCGCATGGCGGCCAGGTCGGTGGTGGCGTACAGGTAGCCGCCGCCGGCCTTCTGCACGATCACCGGCAGCGGGTTGCCCTCGGCGTTCTTGAACTCGTCGAGGAACACGCACAGGGCGCCGTCGTCCTCGGTCAGCAGGCCCTTGGCCTTGAGCTCGTCGACCACGTTGGCGAGGTCGTCGTTGTAGGCGCTCTCGCCCTTGACGTCGGCCATGGTCAGCTTCACGCCGAGCTGGTCGTAGACCTTCTGGCAGTGCGACAGGGAGATTTCGTTGAAGCGCGTCCACAGGCGCAGGCACTCGGCGTCGCCGGCCTGCAGCTTGACCACCAGCTCGCGGGCGCGGTCGGCGAACTCGGCTGACTCGTCGAAGCGCTTCTTGGCGGCGCGGTAGAAGACTTCCAGGTCATGCAGCTCGGCCTGGGCGTCCACCGGCTGCTCTTCCAGGTAGGCCAGCAGCATGCCGAACTGGGTGCCCCAGTCGCCGACGTGGTTCTGGCGGATCACGGTGTCGCCCAGGAACTCCAGTACGCGGGCCACGGCGTCGCCGATGATGGTCGAGCGCAGGTGGCCGACGTGCATCTCCTTGGCCAGGTTCGGCGAGGACAGGTCGACGGCCACGCGCTGCGCCGGGCCGGCCTTGCGCACGCCCAGGTGGTCGTCGCGCAGGGCGGCGTCGAGGCTGGCGGCCAGCCAGGCCTGGTCCTGGAAGAAGTTGAGGAAGCCGGGGCCGGCGATCTCCACCTTGGCCACCTGCGGGTTGGCCGGCAGCGCGGCGACCAGCTTGGTGGCCAGGTCGCGCGGCTTCATGCCGGCGGGCTTGGCCAGCATCATGGCGATGTTGCTGGCGTAGTCGCCGTGGCTGCGGTCCTTGGTGGTCTCGACCTGGATGTCCGGGGTCAGCCCGGCCGGCAGGGTACCGTCCTCGACGAGGCTGGCGAGGGCGTGCTGGATCAGCTGGCGGATGGTGTCTTTCATGGCTTTTCTCCGTGCTCGCGCGCAACTCGGGGCGGCGACCGCATATCTGGCTCAGAACCGCGCATTATCGGCGCCCGGGGGCGCAGCGGCAAGCTTCAAGCAGCAAGCTACAAGCAAAAGCCCTTCCGGGCCTTGATTTCCGCCATGCCCACACGCTTTTCGCTTGCAGCCTGTCGCTTGCAGCCTGCAGCCGCTTTCTAAAATAAATCGATCGGGTCGACGTCCAGCGACCAGCGCACCTGGCGCCCGCCGGGCATGGTTTCGAGGATCGGCAGCCAGCACGACAGCAGGCGGTGCAGCGGCACGCGGGCGCTGCTCATTAGCAGCAGCTGGGCGCGGAAGCGGCCGGCGCGGCGTTCCATGGGCGCCGGCACCGGGCCGAGCAGCTCGACCTCGCTGCCCAGCTGCGCCTGCAGGCGCTCGGCCTCGGCGCAGGCCTCTTCGAGGAAGCCTTCGGCCTGGCCCGGCTTGTGCGCCTCGGCGCGCAGCAGGGCCAGGTGGCAGAAGGGCGGCAGGCCGGCGGCGCGGCGTTCGGCCAGGGCCTGGTCGGCGAAGGCGAAGTAGCCCTGCTCGGTGAGCTGCACCAGCAGCGGGTGGTCGGCCAGGTGCGTCTGGATCAGCACCCGCCCGGGCTCCTCGGCGCGCCCGGCGCGGCCGGCGACCTGGACGATCTGCTGGGCCATGCGCTCGCTGGCGCGGAAGTCGGCGGAGAACAGCCCGCCGTCGGCGTCGAGGATGGCCACCAGGGTCACCCGCGGGAAGTGGTGGCCCTTGGCGAGCATCTGGGTACCCACCAGGATGCACGGCTCGCCCTTGTTGATGGTGGCGAACAGGTCGCGCATGGCGTGCTTGCGCGAGGTGCTGTCGCGGTCGATGCGCAGCACCGGGTAGTCGGGGAAGAGGATGCGCAGGCGCTCCTCGGCGCGCTCGGTGCCGGCGCCCACCGGGCGCAGGTCCAGCTGGTTGCACTTGGGGCACTGGCGCGGCGGGCGCTCGCGGTGGTCGCAGTGGTGGCAGCGCAGCTCGCCGGAGCCCTGGTGCAGCGTCATGCGCGCGTCGCAGCGCGGGCACTGGCTGATCCAGCCGCAGTCGTGGCACAGCAGGGTGGGGGCGAAGCCGCGGCGGTTCAGGTACACCAGCACCTGCTGGCCGGCGCCGAGGGTCTCGCCGATGGCCCGTTGCAGCGGCATCGACAGGCCGGCGTCCAGCGGCAGGCTCTTCACGTCCAGGCGCTGGAACTTCGGCGCCTGGGCGCCGCCGGCGCGCTGCGTCAGGCGCAGCAGGCCATAGCGGCCGCTGGCGGCGTTGTGCAGGCTTTCCAGCGAGGGCGTGGCCGAGCCGAGCAGGATCGGCACCTTCTCCAGGCGGGCGCGCACCAGGGCCAGGTCGCGGGCGTGGTAGCGCAGGCCTTCCTGCTGTTTATAGGAGGCGTCGTGCTCCTCGTCGATGATGATCAGCCCCGGGTTCTTCAGCGGGGTGAACAGCGCCGAGCGGGTGCCGATGACGATGTCCGCCTCGCCGTCGCGCGCCGCCAGCCAGGCGTCCAGGCGCTCGCGGTCGGTCAGCGCCGAGTGCAGCAGGGCGATGCGCGCGTTGAAGCGGCGCTCGAAGCGGCTGAGGGTCTGCGGGCCGAGGTTGATCTCCGGGATCAGCACCAGCGCCTGCTTGCCGGCCTCCAGCACCTGGTGGATCAACTGCAGGTAGACCTCGGTCTTGCCGCTGCCGGTGACGCCGGCCAGCAGGTAGCTGTGGAAGGCGCCGAAGCCAGCGCGCACGGCCTCGCAGGCGGCGCGCTGCTCGGCGTTGAGCGGCAGCTCGGCCTGGGCGAGCCAGCCGCCGTGGTGCTCCGCCGGCACGTGGCGGCGGCTCTCCTGGGTGGCGAGGCCCTTTTCCACCAGCAGGTCGAGGCTGTCCTTGTTGATGTCCAGCTGGCCGAGCAGTTCGTGGAGCACGCCGTGGGGGTGCTGCTGCAGCGTCTGCAGGGCCTGGCGCTGGCGTGGCGCGCGGGCCAGGCGCGGGTCGTCGAGGCGCGCCCCGGGGCGGCGAGCCAGAAGCGCTGCACCCGCGCCTCGGCCGGCTCGCCCTGGCGCAGCAGGTTGGGCAGGGCCCAGGACAGGGTGTCGCCCAGGCTGTGCTGGTAGTACTGCGCGGTCCAGCGGCACAGCTCCAGCAGGTGCGCCGGCATCGGCGGCTCGCGGTCGAGCACGGCCAGCGCCGGGCGCAGCTTGTCCTCGGGCACTTCCGAGGTGTCCGCCAGCTCCACCAGCACGCCGACGATCTCGCGGCGGCCGAAGGGCACGCGCAGGCGCACGCCGGGCTGCAGGTGCCGGGGGTCCACCCCGCGCGGCGGCAGGTAGTCGAACAGGCGGCGCAGCGGCGAGGGCAGGGCGAGGCGCAGGATGCTGGGTTGGGGCACGCGGCGGTTTCCGAGGCGGCGGGAGCGGGGATGTTAGCATTTGCCGGTGGCGGCGACGGTCGGTCGATGCGCCGGCTTGCGTTGATTCGCGTCTCTGGTATGATCCACGCCCTTAATTTGCGTGCGGTGCCCGGTAAATAGATCCCGCCTGCGGTCCTCGTCGATCGTGGCTCGGCTTCTGACAGAGACTGGGTGGCGGCACCCCTACCTGAGGAAGTTCAAGATGAAACCGGAAATCCATCCCGCTTACGAAGACATCGAAGCCACCTGCAGCTGCGGCAACGTGATCAAGACCCGTTCGACCCTGTGCAAAGGCATCCACCTGGACGTGTGCTCCGAGTGCCACCCGTTCTACACCGGCAAGCAGAAAGTGGTTGACACCGGTGGTCGTATCGACCGCTTCAACCAGCGCTTCGCCATGTTCGGTGGCAAGAAGTAATAGCGATTTCCGGAAAAGCCCGATGGCCTTTCCCGATCTGCTGAAAAAGGCGCCCCTGCGGGGCGCCTTTTTTGTGCTCGCGATTTGCCTGGGTGCGCAGGCGCAGGCGGCCTCCTGCCCGGCGCCCGGTGGTGCCGACACGGTGCGCGTGGCACGGGTGGTGGATGGCGATACGCTGAGGCTGGCAGACGGCCGCAACGTGCGCCTGATCGGCGTCAACGCCCCGGAGCTGGCCCACGGCGGGCGCAGCACCGAGCCCTTCGCCGAGGCCGCGCGGCAGCGCCTGCAGGCCCTGGTGGCGGCCAACGACGGCGAATTAGGGTTGCAGCTCGGACGCCAGGCCAAGGACCATTACGGCCGCACCCTGGCGCACCTCTACGACCGCCAGGGCAACAACATAGAGGCGCAACTGCTGGCCGAAGGCCTGGGCTACCTGGTGGCGGTGGCGCCCAACACCGAGCTGACCGCCTGCCAGCAGGCCGCCGAGCGCCAGGCCCGCAAGGCCGGCCGCGGGCTGTGGAAGCACCCGCCGGTGCAGGATGCCCAGGCCCTGCGGCAGAGCGGCTTCGCCATCGTCCGCGGGCGCGTCGCCCAGGTGCAGCGCAACCGCGGCGGGCTGTGGCTGGAGATGGACGGCCCGCTGGTGCTGCGCATCGCGCCGCAACTGGTCAGGGCCTTCGACAAGCGCACCCTCGACGCCCTGCCGGGCCGCACCCTGGAGGCGCGCGGCTGGGTGATTGACCGCGCCGCACGGGGCGCAGTAAAACCGGGGCAGGCACGCTGGATGCTGCCCATCACCGACCCGGCCATGCTGGAGCTGCTGCCATGACCCCGACAAGGATGCTGTTGCTGACCTGCCTGTTCGCGCTGAGCGGCGTGCTGGGCGGCTGCGCGGTCAACCCCGCCACCGGCGAGACCGACTTCGTCACCATGAGCGAGCAGGACGAGCTGGCCCTCGGCCGCCAGGCCAGCCAGGAGGCGGCCAAGCAGTACCCGCGCTACGCCGACGAGAAGCTCCAGGCCTACGTGCAGCAGGTGGGCGAGCGCGTCGCCCGGGTCGGCGACCGGCCCACCCTGCAGTACCATTTCACCGTGGTCGACAGCCCCGACATCAACGCCTTCGCCCTGCCCGGCGGCTACATCTACATCCACCGCGGGCTGATGGCCTACCTGAATTCCGAAGCCGAGCTGGCCGCGGTGCTGGGCCACGAGATCGGCCACGTCACCGCCCGTCACAGCGTGCGCCAGCAGAGCCAGGCCAGCGCCTGGAACGTGCTCGGCGCGGCCGTGGCCATTGGCACCGGGGTCAGCGCCGCCGGCGACCTGACCAACGTCCTGGGCACCGCCGTGGTGCGCGGCTACGGCCGCGACATGGAGCTGCAGGCCGACGGCCTGGGTGCCAAGTACCTGGCCCGCGCCGGCTACGACCCCAAGGCGATGATCCAGGTGGTGCGGGTGCTGAAGAACCAGGAGGACTACGCCCGCCAGGTCGCCCAGGCCAAGGGCGAGGCGGTGCAGCCGGTGGGCTACCACGGCCTGTTCGACACCCACCCGGACAACGACCGGCGCCTGCAGGAGGTGCTGGGCCCGGCCCAGGCCCTGGCCGGCGGGCAGCAGGAGGTCGGCCGCGACCGCTACCTGAAGGCCATCGACGGCATGCCCTTCGGCGATTCCGCCGAGTCCGGCATCCGCCGCGGGCAAAGCTTCTACCACGGCGAACTGGGCTTCACCCTCAGCTATCCCACCGGCTGGGGCATGCTCAACCAGCCCACCGCGCTGATCGGCTACCCCGAGGACCAGCAGGCCTACATCGGCATGAAGCTGGTGCCGCGCGATGGCCAGCTGAGCCCGCTGGACTACCTGCGCAAGGGCGCCGGCGGCCGCCTGGCCGACGAGCAGGAACTGAACCAGGCCGGCCTGAAGGGCGCCGCCGCGGTGATCCCCGGTTCGCCCGCGCGGCGCGTGGCGGTGATCTACAAGGACCAGGGCGCCTACCTGTTCGTGGGTGTGGTCAAAGGCCGCGCCTCGCTGGAAAGCCGCGACGCCGAGTTCCTCTCGGTGATCCGCAGTTTCCGCCCGCTGCGCGCCGACGAACGGAAACTGGCCGAACCGCGGCGCCTGCAACTGGTCCAGGCGAAGGCCGGGCAAGGCCTGGAACAGCTGGCAAAGGGCGGAAACGAGCCGGAATCTGATGCGATTTCTCGTATACGATTGCTCAACGATTTGTATCCAACTGGTCAGCCAAAACCCGGGGAATGGTTGAAAATCGTGCGTTAGCAGCATTGACACCACAGCCCTGAAGCTATCTTGGCAGGCGCTTTCTTCCCGCGTATGCTCGGTCGCCCGTCTGTCCAACAAAGCAATAAAGCGGAAGTGCCAAAAATGTCTGATCTCAAGACCGCTGCCCTCGAATATCACGCGCAACCCCGCCCTGGGAAACTCAGCGTCGAGCTGACCAAGCCGACCGTCACCGCCCGCGACCTGTCGCTGGCCTACAGCCCGGGCGTGGCCGAGCCGGTCCGCGAGATCGCCCGTGACGCCGAACTGGCCTACAGGTACACCGGCAAGGGCAACCTGGTCGCGGTGATCTCCGACGGCACCGCCATCCTCGGCCTGGGCAACCTCGGCCCGCTGGCCTCCAAGCCGGTCATGGAAGGCAAGGGCGTGCTGTTCAAGCGCTTCGCCGGCATCGACGTGTTCGACATCGAGGTCGACGCCGAGAGCCCGCAGGCCTTCATCGACACCGTCAAGCGCATCTCCATCACCTTCGGCGGCATCAACCTGGAAGACATCAAGGCGCCGGAGTGCTTCGAGATAGAGCGCGCGCTGATCGAGCAGTGCGACATCCCGGTGTTCCACGATGACCAGCACGGCACCGCCATCGTCACCGCCGCCGGCATGCTCAACGCCCTGGAAATCGCCGGCAAGAACCTGGAAAGCGCGAAGATCGTCTGCCTGGGCGCCGGCGCCGCCGCCATCTCCTGCATGAAGCTGCTGGTGAGCATCGGCGCCAAGGTCGAGAACATCTACATGATCGACCGCCAGGGCGTGATCCACGCCGGCCGCACCGACCTGAACCAGTACAAGGCGGTGTTCGCCACCGAGACCGACAAGCGCACCCTGGACGACGCCCTCGACGGCGCCGACGTGTTCGTCGGCCTGTCCGGCGCCAACCTGCTGAGCGCCGAAGGCCTCAAGCGCATGGCGCCGAACCCGATCGTGTTCGCCTGCTCCAACCCGGACCCGGAGATCAAGCCGGAACTGGCCCACGCCACCCGCAACGACGTGATCATGGCCACCGGCCGTTCGGACTACCCGAACCAGGTGAACAACGTGCTGGGCTTCCCCTTCATCTTCCGCGGTGCCCTGGACGTGCGCGCCACCCGCATCAACGAAGAGATGAAGATCGCCGCCGCCCTGGCCCTGCGCGACCTGGCCAAGGAGCCGGTGCCCAAGGACGTGTGCGAGGCCTACGGCGTGTCCTCCCTGGAGTTCGGCCGTGAGTACATCATCCCGAAACCCATGGACAAGCGCCTGATCACCGTGGTCTCCGATGCAGTGGCCAAGGCTGCCATCGAGAGCGGCGTGGCTACCCTGCCGTACCCGAAACACTATCCGCTGCAGTCGGTGGAAGACGTGTTCAAGGGCTGACCGGGCCGCTCTCTTCGGCCTGAGGCCGAAGGCAAAAGCGCCGTTTCTTCCGTGAGGGGGAAACGGCGTTTTCGTTTCTGGGCTCTTGTAGGAGCGAGCTTGCTCGCGAAGGGTGCAGGCCGGCAGCCATGTAGTCGGGCTGACCTCCGTACCCTCTCCCCAGCCCTCTCCCTGAAGGGAGAGGGGGCTAGTCCGTGCCGAGAGAAGGCTTGGTTTCAGCCGGTAGTCCCTGTGCTAGCCAGCTAACGCCGAAACATCAGCGCACTCCGAACGGTCCCCTCTCCCTTCAGGGCGGGGCGCGCAGCCGAGGGTTAGGGAGAGGGAGCGGAGCCAAGCCAAGGCAGCGGAATCACCGGGGGGCCCCTTCGCGAGCAAGCTCGCTCCTACGAGAAGCCGGCTAGGCGTTCTCCAGCAAAACACCCTGCAACAGCCTGCCACGGGCACCGCGGGCCAGGGGGCTATGCTGTAGGAAGGCGCCGTCACTTCATTCGCCGCGGTGCCGCTTCGGCCCTGGCCGGGGAGGCGTGCCATGTCCACGCTGATTCGCCGCTGCGCTTTCTGCCTGCTGCTGTTCGCGGCCGGGGCGCTGGCGGCCCCGCCGGCGGTGGTGCTGACGGTGGACGGGGCCATCGGCCCGGCGACTTCCGACTACCTGGTGCGCGGCCTGCAGCGTGCCGCGGACGAGGGGGCGCCGCTGGTGGTGCTGCGCCTGGACACCCCGGGCGGGCTGGACAGCGCCATGCGCGACATCGTCAAGGCGATCCTCACCAGCCCCATTCCCGTGGTCGGCTACGTCGCCCCCGGTGGCGCGCGGGCGGCCAGCGCCGGTACCTATATCCTCTACGCCTGCCACCTCGCCGCCATGGCCCCGGGCACCAACCTGGGCGCCGCCACCCCGGTGCAGATCGGCGGAGCACCCTCCGCGCCGGATACGCCGCAGGGCAAGGATGGCAAGCAGGCCCCGCGCGAGGAAGACACCCTCAAGCGCAAGCAGGTCAACGATGCGGCGGCCTACATCCGCGGCCTGGCGCAGTTGCGCGGGCGCAACGCCGAATGGGCCGAGCGCGCGGTGCGCGAGGCGGTCAGCCTGTCCGCCGAGGAAGCCGTGAAGCAGAAGGTGGTCGAGCTCCAGGCCGGCGACCTCGACCAGTTGCTGCGCGCCATCGACGGGCGCAAGGTGCAGGTGGCGGGGCAGGCGGTGACCCTCCACAGCGCCGGCCTCGCCTGGGTCGAACACCAGGCCGACTGGCGCACCCGCCTGCTGGCGGTGATCACCGACCCCAGCGTGGCGCTGCTGTTGCTGATGATCGGCGTGTACGGGCTGATCTTCGAATTCGCCAACCCGGGCCTTGCGCTGCCCGGCGTGCTCGGCGGCATCTGCCTGCTGCTCGGGCTCTACGCCATGCAGCTGCTGCCGGTGAACTACGCGGGGGTGGCGCTGATCGTCCTCGGCCTGGCCTTCATGGCCGCCGAGGCCTTCGTACCCAGCTATGGCAGCCTGGGCATTGGCGGCATCGCCGCGTTCGTGATCGGTGGGCTGATCCTGCTGGACACCGAGGCGCCGGGCTTCGGCATTCCCCTGGGGCTGATCCTCGGCGTGGCCACGGTGAGCGCGCTGTTCATCGCCGGGGTGCTGGGCGTGGCGCTGAAGAGCCGGCGGCGCCAGGTGGTCAGCGGCGCGGCTGGCCTGGTGGGCAGCCTGGCGACCGTGGATGCGGTGGCCGACGAGGATGCCCACGCCGGCTGGGTACAACTGCAGGGCGAACAGTGGCAGGTCCGCTGCGCCCGGACCCTGCGCGCCGGCCAGCGGGTGAAGGTGCTGGCGCGCGACGGCCTGCGCCTGGAGGTGGCGGCCGACGACGAATCGGGAGGTGACTGATGGGTATTCCCTTCGGACTGCTGGTGGCACTGGTCCTGCTGCTGATGCTGGTGGCCAGCGCCCTGCGCATCCTGCGCGAATACGAGCGCGGGGTGGTGTTCCAGCTCGGCCGCTTCTGGAAGGTCAAGGGCCCCGGCCTGGTGCTGGTGATCCCGGTGGTGCAGCAGATGGTCCGCGTCGACCTGCGCACCGTGGTGCTCGACGTGCCGCCGCAGGACGTGATCTCCCGCGACAACGTCTCGGTGAAGGTCAACGCGGTGGTGTACTTCCGCGTGCTCGACCCGCAGAAGGCCATCATCCAGGTGGAGAACTTCCTCGCCGCCACCAGCCAGCTGGCCCAGACCACGCTGCGCGCGGTGCTCGGCAAGCACGAGCTGGACGAGATGCTGGCCGAGCGCGAGCGCCTGAACGTCGACATCCAGAAGGTGCTGGATGCGCAGACCGATGCCTGGGGCATCAAGGTGGCCAACGTCGAGATCAAGCACGTCGACCTCAACGAGTCCATGGTCCGCGCCATCGCCCGCCAGGCCGAGGCCGAGCGCGAGCGGCGGGCCAAGGTGATCCACGCCGAGGGCGAGCTGCAGGCCTCGGAGAAGCTGATGCAGGCCGCCGAGATGCTGGCCCGCCAGCCCGGCGCCATGCAGCTGCGCTACATGCAGACGCTGGGCAGCATCGCCGGCGACAAGAACTCCACCATCGTCTTCCCGATGCCCATCGACCTGCTCAAGGGGCTACTCGAAACAAACGGACAGACTAAGAATTGACTGAAGGCATGTCGGATAGGGCGGAGGCGTCTACCCTCTAGGTTTTCTGAAAATTCGTTACCGTCCCCTTGCGGACGGGTTACGGGGGGAAACCATGAGCTACCGTACCCTCGCGGCCCTGACCCTGCTGTCATCCGCCCTCGTCGCCGGTTGCGCCGGCGCTCCCCAGATGAGCTGGTCGCGCGTCGGCGACTCCGCCCAGCGCGCCGTGCTCGACCCCGGCACCTGGGCGCCGGTGGCCGGCGCCGCGGTGATCGCCGCCGGCAACTGGGACCACAAGTGGCAGAAGTCCGCGGCCAACCACGAATGGCTGTTCGGCGGCGACGCCAACTCCGCCGCCGACCACATGCTCAACGCCAGCACCGCGCTGAGCGTGGTCACCGGCCTGGTGGCCGCGCCCAGGGGCAGCGAGGGGGAGGAGAAGTGGAGCTGGCGCGGGCGCAACCTGGCGCTGCTGGCCACCGACCGCTACGCCGTGACCGGCCTGGTGGAGGAGTGGAAGGAGGTGTCCGGGCGCGACCGCCCCGACGGCATTCCCGACGACTCCTTCCCCTCCAAGCACACGGCCGTGACCGCCGTGCACAACAGCTTCACCCGGCGCAACCTGGACTACATCGACATGGACCCGACCCTGCGCTTCACCGCCAAGGCCGGGCTCTACACGGTGGACGGGCTGACCGCCCTGGCCCGGGTGGAAGGCTCCAAGCACTACCCGACCGATACTTTGGTGGGCATGGCGGTGGGCAACCTCGCCGCCAACTTCACCTACAATCTGTTCCTTGAGGGGTCGCCAGACAGTGCCTATTCCTTCGGTGTCCTGCCTGAAGCGGGTGGAGGGATGAGCCTACGCGCGGCGATGCTGTTCTGAGTCCGCCCGCTCGCCAGCAGCGGGGCGCGGGCCTTGCAAGGAGAGCCATGCTGCTGCGTGCCCTGCTGATCGCCCTGCTCCTGCCGCTCTGCGCCCAGGCCGAGGAGCCGCTGAACCTGGTCGCCGACCGCTGGCCGCCCTACGCCGACGCGCAGATGCCCGGCCGCGGCCTGGCGGTGCATTTCGTCAGCACCGCGCTGACCCGCGCCGGCTACGCCATCCACTACGCCGAGGTGCCCTGGCCGCGCGCCCTGCACGGGGTGCGCAACGGCGAGTACGACGTGCTGGTGGACTCCTGGTACAGCGCCGAGCGCGAAGCCTTCGGGCAGTATTCCGAGCCCTACCTGGTGAACCGCCTGCGTTTTCTCAAGCGCAAGGGCTCGCCCATCGTCTTCGACCGCCTGGCCGACCTCTATCCCTTCCGCATCGCCGTGGTCCGCGGCTACAGCTACACCCCCGAGTTCAACGAGGACCGCCGGCTGAACAAGGTGCCGGTGCTGTCCTTCCCCAACGCCGCGATGATGGTGGTGGCCGGGCGTGTCGAGCTGACCCTGGAGGACGAGTGGACCGCCCGCTACATCCTCGAGCACGACCTCAGGGCCGAGCGCGACAAGCTGGAGTTCCTGCCCCAGCCGCTGGCGGAGAACCCGCTGCACATCCTGGTCAGCCGCGCCAACCCGCGCCATGCGCAGATAGTCGAGGACTTCAATCGCGAACTGCGGCTGATGCGCGAGGACGGTAGCTACGACGCCTTCATGAGCCTGCGCGGGCCCTGAGCCGGGCTCAGGCGGCCGCTTCCTGCTCGGCGCCGATTTCCTTCTTCAGCAGGTGCGCGGCCAGGCTGCGCAGCGGCGCCAGCTCGCGGCAGATCAGCGCCAGCTGGGTCTGGACCAGGCGCTGAGGGTCTTCCAGCTCTTCGGGCACCTGTTCCAGGCGCTTGGCCAGGTCTTCCTCGGCGTCGCTGTGGATGGCCACCGGGCGGCGCTGGGCGAGGCTGGCGGCGATGTCGTCGAGGCTGGCGGTGAGCTGTGCGGCCGCCTCGTCGATCAGCGCGTTGGCCGGCGACTCCGGCAGGCGGTCGCGGTGCGCGCCCAGGGCCGAGAGGTAGCTGAGCAGGGTGTGCGAGAGCACCAGGAAGCGGAAGCCCAGCTCGGCGTCCTTGCGGAAGTGGCCCGGCTCCAGAAGCATGTTCGACAGCGTGGTGGAGAGGGTGGCGTCGGCGTTGTGGGCGTTGCGCCGGGCGGTGCGGTAGGCCAGGTCGTCGCGCTTGCCACTGGCGTACTGCTGCATGACCTCGCGCAGGTAGCGGGCGTTGCAGGCCAGGGTGTTGCCGACCAGGCTGTGCAGGCGCCGGCCCTGCCAGTCGGGGAGGATGAGGAACACCGCCAGGCCGGCGATGAAGGCCCCCAGCAGGGTATCGAACAGGCGCGGCAGGATCAGCCCGTAGCCGTTGCCCACCTGGTTGAAGCACAGCAGCACCAGCAGGGTGATGGCCGCGGTGGCCAGGGTGTAGCGGGTGCTGCGGGTGGCGAAGAAGGCCACCCCGGCGACCACCGCCAGCAGCGACTGCACCAGCGGGTTGGGGAACAGGTCGATCAGCGCCCAGCCGGCCACCAGGCCGACCAGGGTGCCGAGGATCCGCTGCACCAGGCGGATGCGCGTGGCGCCGTAGTTGGGCTGGCAGACGAACACCGTGGTCAGCAGGATCCAGTAGCCCTGGGTCGGGTGGATCAGGTGCAGCACGCCGTAGCCGGCGGTCAGCGTCAGGCCCAGGCGCAGGGCATGGCGGAACAGCAGCGAGGTGGGCGTGAGCTGCTGGCGGATGCGTTCGAAGGCGTCGCGCAGCGAACGCGGCGAGCGGTCCAGCAGGGCGCTGTCCTGTTCCTCGGCGAGGGCGTCGGGGTTGCTCGCGCCGCTGAGCTTCTGGTCCAGGGTGGCGAGGTTGGCGGCCAGGGCGCCGAGCGAGCGCAGCAGCGAGCGCCAGGCCGGGTTGCCCTGCTGGCGCAGGTATTCCAGCGAGGCCTGCAGGTCGGCCAGGGCCTGCTCGCTGTCGTTGTAGTCGAACCGCTGGCGCAGGCGGATGGCCCGCGACAGCGCCTGGCAGGCCTTGCCCTGCTGGTTGAGCAGGCGCTGGCAGCGGAACAGCACGTCGCTGTGGAAGAAGGCCTCGGCCAGGCGGTTGTAGGGGTAGTGCGAGGAGCTGGCGCGCTCGTGGACGTCCTGGGCGATGAAGTAGAGCTTCAGGTAGCGGCTCAGCTTGGGCCCCGGGCGGCCGTGGCTGAGGCGGCTGAGGATGGTCTCCTTGGCCTGGTTGAGGGTCACCACCAGGCGGCCGTTCTGCCGCGCCAGGGCCAGGCGCCGGCCCTCGACGTCGAGCTGGCGCAGCGGCTCGAACAGCGTCGACTTGATCTTCAGGTACTCGCCCAGCTCGAAGTAGGCGCGGGCCAGCACCTGCTGCACCGGCTGGTTGGCGAAGAGCGCGTTCCACAGCACCGAGAGCGCGCCGTACCAGGCCGCGCCGGCCACCAGCAGCAGCGGTTCCTGCCACAGGTCGCCGGGGGCGCCGCCGCGCTGGTCGACGCCGATCATGGTGTAGATGGACAGGATCAGCGTGGCCGAGGCGATGGCCGCATAGCGCTCGCCCAGCGCGCCCAGCAGCGTCATGCCGAAGGCCGACAGGGCCAGGCCGCCGACGAACAGCCAGGGGTAGGGAAACAGCAGCTCCACCGCCAGCGCGGCGATGAGGAAGCACACCAGGGTCACCAGCAGCGCCTGCAGGCGGCCCAGCCAGTGGTCGTCGGTCTCGGCCAGGGCGCTGGCGATGATGCCCAGGAACAGCGGGATCACCAGCTCGGTGCGGCCCAGCAGCAGGCAGGCGGCCATGGCCCCGGCCAGGGCGATGGTCACCCGCAGGCTGTAGGCGAACTTGTCCAGCGCCCACAGGCGCCGCAGGGACTCGAACAACGGGGAGGAAAGCATGCGCGTCGGGGACTTCCGAGTGTCTCTGCGCTGAGACTAGCGGATCGCCTGGCGCGCGGCTATCGGTCGCGGGTGGGAAGCGTTTCATAGGAGCGAGGGGGACGCCTAGTTCTTGCTCGCGAATGGTGTCTGCCCCGAAGAGCGCCCTCTCCCTAACCCTCTCCCTGAAGGGAGAGGGGACCGTTGGGCAGAGCTGGGTGTTCTGGAGTTAGCCGGCAACACCGAAGGTTTCCAGCTGAAACCATCACGTCTCTCGGCACGGGCTAGCCCCTCTCCCTTCAGGGAGAGGGCTGGGGAGAGGGGAGGGCGGTGATCTCACGCACCGTTGTGACCGGGAAACCCCATTCGCGAGCAAGCTCGCTCCTCCGAAGAACCCCGCGCCTCAGAGAATCCGCACCTTGAACGACCGCCCCTTGATCTTGCCTTCCTGCAGGCGCTTGAGCGCCGCCTTGGCCTGGTCGCGCTGCACCGCCACGTAGGCCTGGAAGTCGAAGATGGCGATCTTGCCCACCGCGCTGCCGGGCAGGCCGGCCTCGCCGGTGAGGGCGCCGAGGATGTCGCCGGGGCGCAGCTTGTCCTTGCGTCCGCCGGCGATGTTCAGGGTGGTCATCGGCGGCAGCAGGGGCGCGGGGTTGGCGCGCAGGAAGTCGATGCGCTCCCAGTTCAGCGGGGCGCCCTGCAGGTCTTCGATGGCCTGGGCGCGGGAGGCCTCGGCCGGGGCCACCAGGGACAGCGCCAGGCCCTTCTCGCCGGCGCGGCCGCTGCGGCCGATACGGTGCACGTGGACCTGGGCGTCACGGCTCAGCTCGACGTTGATCACCGCCTCCAGGCCCTCGATGTCCAGGCCGCGGGCGGCCACGTCGGTGGCCACCAGCACGCTGCAGCTGCGGTTGGCGAACATTGCCAGCACCTGGTCGCGCTCGCGCTGTTCCAGGTCGCCGTGCAGGGCCAGGGCAGAAATCTTCTGCGCATCCAGCGCCTGCGCCAGCTCCACGCACTGCTGGCGGGTGTGGCAGAAGGCCACGGCGGATTGCGGGCGGAAGTGCTGCAGCAGGCGTACCACGGCGTCCATGCGCTGGCGCGGGTCGATTTCGTAGAAGTGCTGTTCGATCTGGCTGTCGTCGTGCAGGGCCTCGACTTCCACGCGCTCGGGCTGGCGCAGGAATTTCGCCGCCAGTTGCTCGATGCCGGCCGGGTAGGTGGCCGAGAACAGCAGGCTCTGCCGGCGCGCCGGGAGCTGGCCGATGATGTCGGCGATGCTGTCGTAGAAGCCCATGTCGAGCATGCGGTCGGCCTCGTCCAGCACCAGGGTGTTCAGCCCGTCGAGCACCAGGGAGCCGCGGCGCAGGTGTTCCTGCACCCGCCCCGGGGTGCCGACCACCACGTGGGCGCCGTGCTCCAGGGAGCCGATCTGCGGGCCGAAGGGCACGCCGCCGCAGAGGGTGAGCACCTTGACGTTGTCGGCGGCGCGGGCCAGGCGGCGGATTTCCTTGGCCACCTGGTCGGCCAGCTCGCGGGTCGGGCACAGCACCAGCGCCTGGCAGCCGAAGTAGCGCGGGTTCAGCGGGCTGAGCAGGCCGATGCCGAAGGCCGCGGTCTTGCCGCTGCCGGTCTTGGCCTGGGCGATCAGGTCGCGGCCCTTGAGGATGACTGGCAGGCTGGCGGCCTGGATCGGTGTCATCTCGGCGTAGCCGAGGGCCTCGAGGTTGGCGAGCAGGTCGGCGGAGAGGGGCAGGCTGGAGAAGGCGGTGGAGGTCACGAAGGAAAAACCCGACAGGCGTGTGGGCGCGCAGTGTAGCAGCAGCGGTGCCACGGGACCCTGGAGAAACCGCCAAAACCCGCGAAGTCACTGGCCTCGGTCACCATTCGTCTGAAACGGACGGGCGGTTGGATAGTGTATTTTTATACAGATTCGCTTTCCGCAGATTTTTATCGTAGAGTGCCTCCACTGTGTTTGCATGGGTCGCCGTCGATCGTGACCTGATGCGGTCGGTTATTCCACCCCGTCCTGCTCGACTCCTTGTAACTCCTTGCAACTCAGTTCCTGCCACTCTTTTGTGGCTATTTCTACATCTACGTTCCAAGGAGAACACCATGTCGAATCGTCAGAACGGCACCGTCAAATGGTTCAACGAGACCAAAGGCTACGGCTTCATCACCCCTGAGAGCGGCCCGGACGTATTCGTTCACTTCCGCGCCATCGAAGGCCACGGCTTCAAGACCCTGGCCGAAGGCCAGAAGGTCAGCTTCGAAGTCGTGCAAGGCCAGAAAGGCATGCAGGCCGAGCGCGTTCAGGTAATCAACTAAGATTCCCTGGCGTCGCCGAAAACCCCGGATGGAAACATCCGGGGTTTTTTGTTGCCTGATTGGCATAACCGATCTGTACTGCCATTGCCCCCGACCCCGGAGCCCGATCCATGAAGCTGCGCCTCGCCGGCCTGTTGCTGGCCTTCTCCTGCCCCTCGCTGTTCGCCGCGCAGCCGGCCACCTGGGGCTGGGTCGAGCAGGCCAGGCTGATGCCGGAGAACGTGCTGCTCAAGGTGCGCCTGGACACCGGCGTGCAGACCTCGGTGATGGACGCGCGCAACCTGGTGCGGATCAGGAAGAACGAGCAGCGCTGGGTGCAGTACGACATCCTGGTCAAGGACGTGGCGAGCGGCCAGGTGCAGCGCCTGCCCTTCGAGCGGCCCATCGAGCGCACCCTCAAGGTCCGCGGCGCCAACGGCATCGAGCATCGCCCGGTGGTGAGCATGGACCTGTGCCTGGGCGACAAGGTCTACCGCGAGCAGTTCGCCCTCACCGACCGCGAGGGCAGCGACTACCCGGTGCTGCTGGGGCGGCGCAGCCTGGAGCACCTGGGCGCGGTGGACGTGTCGAAGACGCTGACCACGCCGCCCACCTGCAAGCCCTGACTCAATGCCCGTCGTCGGGCTCCAGGCGCCGCGGCGCCTGGGCCGAGCGGCCATCGTCGCGGGCCAGCTGGAAGAAGATCGCCGCCGCCGCCATCGACATCAGCCCCACGCTCAGGTAGGTCGCGTGGAAGGCGCCGAGCACGTCGCCGGCGTTGATCTCGACATCGCTCTTGAAGCCGCCCAGCAGCGCGGCCGCGCAGGCCACGCCGAGGCCGATGGACAGTTGCATCACCACCGACAGCAGGCTGTTGCCGGCGCTGGCGTTGTCGTCGCGCAGGTCGATCAGCGTCAGGGTGTTCATCGCCGTGAACTGCAGCGAGTTGACCCCGCCGAGCAGTCCCAGGTGGATCAGCAGCCAGGGGTACGGGGTGTCCTGGTCGATCAGCCCCAGGCCTGCGATCAGCGCGCCCAGCAGCAGGGTGTTGCCGACCAGCAGGCGGCGGTAGCCGAACAGGTCGAGGATGCCCTTGGCCAGCGGCTTGACGACCATGGCCATGGCGGCCAGCGGGATCATGGTCATGCCCGCCTTGGCCGGCGCGAAGCCCAGGCCGACCTGTAGCAGCAGGGGCGTGAGGAATGGCAGCGAGCCGCTGCCCAGGCGGGCGAACAGGTTGCCCAGCACGCCCACGGCGAAGGTGCGCGTCTTGAACAGGCTGGGCGGGAACAGCGGCGCCTCGACGTTCAGGGCGCGCAGCCAGTAGGCGGCGAGCAGGACCAGGCCGCCGATCAGCAGCATCACCACCCGCACGTGGGGCATGTGCAGCTCGCCCAGGCCTTCCAGGGCGATGGTGATCAGCACCATGGCGCCGCCGAAGAGCAGGAAGCCGGGGCCGTCGAAGCGGCTGAGCGCGGCGCCGCGCAGGTCGGGCATGAGGCGGATGGCGAAGACGATGCCCAGCAGCCCGACCGGGATGTTGATGAGGAAGATCCAGTGCCAGCTGGCGTACTCCACCAGCCAGCCGCCCAGGGTCGGGCCGGTCAGCGGGCCGAGCAGGCCGGGGATGGTGACGAAGCTGAGCACCCGCACCAGGTCGCTGCGCGGGTACACGCGCAGGATCACCAGGCGCCCCACCGGCATCATCAGCGCGCCGCCCAGGCCCTGCACCACGCGGGCGATGATCAGCACCCCGAGGCTTGGCGAGAGCGCGCAGAACAGCGATCCGAGGCTGAACAGGAAGATGGCGAAGATGAACACCCGGCGCGTGCCGAAGCGGTCGGCGATCCAGCCGGAGGCGGGAATCAGCAGGGCCACGGTGAGCAGGTAGGCGATGACCACCCCCTGCATGCGCAGCGGGTCCTCGTCCAGCGAACGGGCCATGCTCGGCAGCGCGGTGTTGAGGATGGTGCCGTCCAGCGCCTGCATGAAGAAGGCGACGGCCACCAGCCAGGGGAGGATGCGGGCGATGCGCGGGGTGAGGATGAAGGGCTCGCTCATGATGGGTCCTTGTTCGGCTCCCGCAAGCATAGGCGGGGAGGGCAGTGCTGCGCGAGGGGCGCGCCAGAGCCTTTGCGCTGTTCGGCCGCGCTGGCGCGGCGGCGGCCCTGTGCTAGACCTGAAGGGGCTTTCGCGGCGCCCCGCGGGCATGCCGGAAGGGGCGCAAGATTGCGCCGCGGTGGCGGAACAATGGCACCCGGCGCCAGTCCAACCAGCGTGCGGCGCACCTTCGGCGCCGCACGCCACTGCATCAGGAGATGTCGATGACCGTCAGATTCCGTGTCACCTGCGCCGCCGCGGCGCTGCTCGCCGCCAGTTCCGCCTTCGCCTTCAACCTTGGCGACGCCGCCAAGGCGGTGTCCGGCGTGGCCGAGGGCGGCAACCCGGGCCAGGTGGCTTCCACCCCGCAGACCAGCGGCCTGCTCGGCGCCCTCACCGGGCAGCTGGGCGTCAGCGACGAACAGGCCGTCGGCGGCACCGGCGCGCTGCTCGGCCTGGCCAAGAACAAGCTCAGCGGCGGCGACTATTCGCAACTGATCCAGAGCGTGCCTGGGCTGGACAAGCTCAGCGGCGCCAACGCCCTGGGCGGCCTCGGCGGGACCCTGGGCAACCTCGGCGGCGCCGGCGCCAAGGGCCTGCTGGGCAACGTCAACAGCATGGGCGACGTGAACAGCGCCTTCAGCACCCTGGGCATGGACCAGGGCATGACCGGCAAGTTCGCCGGCGTGCTGCTGGACTACTTCGGCAAGCAGGGCGTGAGCAGCGACCTGCTGGGCAGCCTGGGTAGCCTGTGGGGCGTGGGCAGCTAAGCGCCGCGACGTTTACTGTAGGAGCGCGCCCTGCGCGCGAATCGCGGGCAGGGCCCGCTCCTACCATACCGGTGGCACGGCTTCTCGTAGGAGCGAGCTTGCTCGCGAACAGATTCCGCCGCGGGGCTCATTCGCGAGCAAGCTCGCTCCTACGAAAGCACTTCGGCGCGTTCTGCAAACAACGTAGGGGCGTCCGGAACGAAGGGCACGGCTGCCAGTCAAATCCGCTGACCGCCCATGCCGAGGCGGGACCTGTCTGCCGCGGAGCCCCCGATGATCGCCCGAGCCCTTCCCATCCTCGCCGCCTGCGCCTGGCTGGCGGCCTTCCCGGCCGCCGCCGAGACCTTCGAGGAAATCCCCGGCGCCGAGTCCGGCGCCGCGGCAACGGCCGCCAACGGCCTGGTGGAAACCCTCGGCCAGCGCCTGAACATCAGCGACGAGCAGGCCATCGGTGGCGCCGGCGCGCTGATCGGCCTGGCCATGAACCGCCTCGACGACAGCCAGGGCTCGCAGCTGCAGAAGAGCCTGCCGGGGCTGGACCAGCTGTCCTCGGGCACCCTCGGCGGCGGCATCGGCGCCCTGCTGGGCGGCGCCGGGCAGTTGCTCGGCGGCATCCAGAACCTGCAGGACGTCGACCAGGTGTTCAACGTGCTGGGCATGAGCGAGGGCATGGTCGACCAGTTCGCCACGGTGATGCTCGACTACCTGGTCAAGCAGGGGCTGAACAGCCAGTTGCTGGGCACCCTCGGCAAGCTCTGGGAAAGCACCCCGCTGCCTGCAGCCCCGGCCACCGCCGTGGCCGGCAAAGCGGTCTAGCTCAGAACTCGGCGCGCAACGCGTCGATGCGTGCGTCCTTTTCTTCCCACAGGCGCGACACCCAGGCCTGCACGTACTGGCGGAATTCCGCATCGTTCTCGTAGTCGCCCTGCCACAGCGCAGGGTCGATCCCGAGGGTGCGGATATCGACTATCACCCGCGGCACCTTGCCGCTGAGCAGGTCCCAGAAGCCCGGCTTGGGACCCTTTGGGTAGACCACGGTGACGTCGAGCATGGCGTCCAGCTGCTCGCCCAGGGCGGCCAGCACGAAGGCCACGCCGCCGGCCTTGGGCTTGAGCAGGTTCTGGTACGGCGACTGCTGCCGGGCCTGCTTGGCCGGGGTGAAGCGGGTGCCTTCCAGGTAGTTCACCACGGTCACCGGCATGCCCTTGAACTTCTCGCAGGCGGCCTTGGTGATCTCCAGGTCCTTGCCCTTCAGGTGCGGGTTCTTTTCCAGGAAGGCCTTGGAGTAGCGCTTCATGAAGGGGTAGTCCAGGGCCCAGAAGGCCAGGCCGAGGAAGGGCACCCAGATCAGCTCCTTCTTCAGGAAGAACTTGAAGTAGGGCGTCTTGCGGTTGAAGGCCTGGACCAGTGCGGGGATGTCGACCCAGGACTGGTGGTTGCTCACCACCAGGTAGGAGGTGTCGCGGCGCAGCTGGTCGCCGCCACGGATGTCCCAGACGGTGGGCGTCATCAGGGCGAAGATGGCCTTGTCGATCTCCGCCCAGGTCTCGGCGATCCACATCACGCCGTTGGAGCAGGCGTCCTTGAGCGCCTTGCCCGGCAGCAGCAGCTTGAGCAGGGCGATCAGCAGCATCGGGCCGATCAGGATCAGGGTGTTGAGCAGCAGCAGGAGGGTGGTGACTATGCCGGTCAGCGTGGCCCACATGGCGGTGCGATTCCTTGTTCCGGTTGGCGCGGCCATGATACGCAGGCGGCGTGGCCAGCCCAAGCCACCCCCTGCCGCAACGTGCGCCGGCGCACTATGCTCAGGGGAACTGCCCCGACGATTGCCTGCCATGCCCGATTCCTTCTATGTACGCCTGCCGGTCAGGGACGTGACCCTCGGTATGTACCTCCACGAACTGTGCGGCTCATGGATGGACCACCCGTTCTGGCGCCGGCGTTTCCTGCTGGAAGACCCCGAGGACCTCAGGCGCCTGCGCGAGAGCGGCGTGCTCGAGGTGCTGATCGACCCGGGCAAGGGCCTTTCGCCCCGCCCCGTACTGGCCCCTGGGGAGCCTGCTACGGCGCCGCCACCCGTTTCGCCCGCAGCGCCGCCGGAGAAGCCCTGGCGCGCCATGGAGGACGAGTTGCGCGCGGCGCACCGGCTGTGCGTACAGTCCAAGCGCGCGGTCATGGAAATGTTCCAGGACGCGCGCATGGGCAAGGCGGTGAGCGCCGGCCACGCCCAGGAGCTGGTGGAGCAGATCGCCGCCTCGGTGCAGCGCCACCCCAATGCGCTGATCAGCCTGGCGCGGCTGAAGAACGCCGACGAATACACCTACCTGCACTCGGTGGCGGTCTGCGCGCTGATGATCGCCCTGGCGCGCCAGCTCGGCCTGGACGAGGCGCTGGTGCGCGAGGCGGGCGTGGCCGGGCTGCTGCACGACATCGGCAAGATGCACGTGCCCATGGAATTGCTGAACAAGCCGGGGCGCCTGGACGAGCAGGAGTTCGCCCGGGTCCGCGAGCACCCGCGGCGCGGCCTGGACATCCTCATCCAGGGCCGCCAGGTCGGCGCCCTGGTGCTGGACGTGTGCCTGCACCACCACGAGAAGCTCGACGGCAGCGGCTACCCGCACCACCTGGCCGGCGAGCAGATCAGCCTGTTCGCGCGCATGGGCGCGGTCTGCGACATCTACGACGCCATCACCTCCGACCGCCCCTACAAGGCCGGCTGGGACCCCGCCGAGTCGATCCGGCGCATGGGCCAGTGGTGCGGCACGCACCTGGACGAGCAGGTGTTCCGCGCCTTCGTCAAATGCCTGGGGATCTACCCCGTGGGCTCGCTGGTGCGCCTGGAGAGCGAGCGCCTGGCGGTGGTGCTGGAGCAGCATCCCGAGTCGCTGCTCACCCCGGTGCTCAAGGTGTTCTATTCGGTCCGCACGCGCGCGGCGATTCCCCAGGAAGTGCTCGACCTGGCGAAGCTCAAGGGCCGCGAGCGCATCGTCGGCCGCGAGTCACCGGCGCAGTGGGGCTTCCGCAACCTGGAGACGCTGTGGAGCGGCCTGGACCGCCGCCGCGGCTCGCTGTTCGACGGCTGACGGTGGCCGCTGGCGAACCCCGGGCCGGCGTGGTAGTCCTATGCGCCATGCATCCCGAACTGCCCTGGAGATTCCCGTGAAACCCGTTCCCGCCCTGCTTTCGCTGCTCGTCCTGCCCGGCCTGGCCCTCGCCGCCGAGCCCAAGCTCTATGGGCGCTACGAATGGGTCGGCTTGCCCGAGCTGAGCCAGACGCTGCAGGCCAAGATGGACACCGGCGCCTACACCTCGTCGCTGTCGGCCAAGGACATCCAGCTGTTCCAGCGCGACGGCGAGCAGTGGGTGCGCTTCCGCCTGGCCACCAAGGACGGCGGCGACTCGCAGTACGAGCACAAGCTGGCGCGCATCTCCAAGATCAAGAACCGCGCCGACGAAGCCGGCGAGGACGACGAGGAGGAACGCGCCGGCGGCCTCAGCGAGCGCCCGGTGATCCTGCTGCCGGTGTGCCTGGGCGGCGACCAGCAGGTGATCGAGGTCAACCTCACCGACCGCAGCCGCTTCAACTATCCCTTCCTGATGGGCGCCAAGGGCCTGCGCAAGTTCCACGCCGCGGTGGACGCCAGCGAGCGCTTCGCCGCCGGCAAGCCCAACTGCGCGGGTGGCCGCGAAGCCGATTGACGGGGCGCGGGCCTTGCGGCTTGATGGAGGACCGCCACCCCCGCGCACGGAAGCCATGCCGCACATCCTCATCGTCGAAGACGAAGCCGCCATCGCCGACACCCTGCTCTACGCCCTGCAGGCCGAAGGCTTCGCCGCCACCTGGCTGAGCCTGGCCGGCGAGGCCCTGCAGCGCCTGCGCGAGGAGGCCTTCGACCTGGTCATCCTCGACGTCGGCCTGCCCGACATCAGCGGCTTCGAGGCCTGCCGCCAACTGCGCCGCTTCTCCGAGGTGCCGGTGATCTTCCTCACCGCCCGCGACGCCGAGATCGACCGCGTGGTGGGCCTGGAGATCGGCGCCGACGACTACGTGGTCAAGCCCTTCAGCCCGCGCGAGGTGGCTGCGCGGGTCAAGGCCATCCTCCGCCGCGGCCCGCCCCGCGCCAGCGCCGAAGCGGCGCCGGCCGGGCCCTTCCAGGTGGACGAGGCGCGCTTCCTGATCCACTACCGCGGCCAGGCGCTGAACCTCACCCTCCATGAATTCCGCCTGCTCCAGGCGCTGCTGGCGCGCCCGGGCCGGGTGTTCAGCCGCGAGTTGCTGCTGCAGGCCCTGGGCGTGGCGGCCCAGGCCGGCTACGAGCGCAACATCGACAGCCACATCAAGAGCCTGCGCGCCAAGCTGCGCCAGGTGGCCGCGGATGCCGAGCCGATCCAGACGCACCGCGGCCTGGGCTACAGCTACGCGGCGGAGAAGGCCTGATGCCGCTGGGCGTGCGGATCTTCCTGGCGTACTTCCTGTTCGTCGGGCTGACCGCCTACTTCGTGCTGAGCACGGTGATGGACGAGATCCGCCCCGGGGTGCGCCAGTCCACCGAGGAAACCCTGGTGGACACCGCCAACCTGCTGGCCGAGGTGCTGCGCGACGACCTGAAGCACGGCACCCTGGTCCACAGCCAGCTCCCCGAGCTGCTCAAGGCCTACGGCGCGCGCAGCCCCCAGGCGGACATCTGGGGCGTGCGCAAGAACGCGGTGAACCACCGCATCTACGTCACCGACGCCCGTGGCATCGTCCTGCTCGACTCGGCCGGCGAGGCGGTGGGCCAGGACTACTCGCGCTGGAACGACGTCTACCTGACCCTGCAGGGCAAGTACGGCGCGCGCTCCAGCCGCGAGTCGGCGGACGACCCGGACTCCTCGGTGATGTACGTGGCGGCGCCGATCAAGGATGGCGAGAAGATCATCGGCGTGGTCTCGGTGTCCAAGCCCAACCGCACCCTGCAACCCTACATCGAACGCTCGCAGCGGCGCCTGGCCTGGCTCGGCGGCGGCCTGGTGGTGCTCGGCCTGCTGGTCGGCGGGCTGCTTTCCTGGTGGCTGAGCGGCGCCCTGCGCAAGCTTACCCGCTACGCCCAGGCGGTCAGCGAGGGCCGCCGCGCCGAACTGCCGCGCTACCGCGGCGGCGAGATGGCGCAACTGGCCGAGGCGGTGGAGCGCATGCGCGTGCAACTGGAGGGCAAGGCCTACGTCGAGCGCTACGTGCACACCCTGACCCACGAGCTGAAGAGCCCGCTGGCGGCCATCCGCGGCGCCGCCGAACTGCTCGAAGGCGAGATGCCGGCGGCGCAGCGCGAGCGCTTCGTCGGCAACATCGCCGGCGAGAGCCAGCGCCTGCAGCAACTGGTGGAGCGCCTGCTGAACCTGGCCCAGGTGGAACAGCGCCAGGGCCTGGAGGAAAGCGAATCGGTAAACCTGCACGAACTGGTGGCGGAACTGCTGCAGGCCAACCTGGCGCGCCTGGAAGGCTTGCGGGCGGAGAACGCGGTGCCAATGGAAGCGCTGGTGGTGGGGGAGCGCTTCCTGCTGCGCCAGGCGCTGGGCAACCTGCTGGACAATGCCCTGGACTTCACCCCGGCTGGTGGCCTGATCCGCTTCAGCGCCCTGCGCGAGGGGGAAAGCTGGCGCCTGGCGCTGTTCAACGAGGGGCCGGCGATTCCGGACTATGCGCTGGAGCGGCTGACGGAGCGGTTCTATTCCCTGCCGCGGCCGGGGACGGGGCGCAAGAGCACCGGGCTTGGGCTGAACTTCGTTGCCGAGGTGGCTGGGTTGCATGGTGGGAGGCTGGGAGTGGGGAATGTCGAGGGTGGGGTGAAGGCTTGGTTGGAGTTGCCGGCTGGCTGACAAGGGAAGAGCCTGAGAGCCCCTCTCCCCAGCCCTCGGCTGCGCGCCCCGCCCTGAAGGGAGAGGGGGCTTGTCCGTGCCGGCTGAAAGCAAGGCTTCAGCCGGGCGTCACGGCATCCGGCGAACTCCAGAGCATCCAAGCGCTCCGAACGGTCCCCTCTCCCTTCAGGGAGAGGGTTAGGGAGAGGGAAAGGCGCCCACCCACCACACCGAAGCCAGCCCCCACACAATCCCCACAATCTCCCCATTCCCGCTCCACAAACCCTCCACCTACGCCAATCAGACTCTCCACCACCCCAACCCCGGAGAGCCCCCATGAACCGCCCCCTGCTTTTCAAGCTCGGCGCCATCGCCGTGCTCATGCTCCTGCTGCTGGTCCCCCTGCTGATGATCGATGGCCTGGTCGTGGAGCGGCAGGCCTACCGTGACGGCGTGCTGCAGGACATCGCCCGCAGTTCCGCCTACGCCCAGCGCCTGCGCGGGCCGCTGCTGGTGGTGCCCTACGTGCGCCAGGTGCTGGAGTGGGAGCGCGACGAGCGCAGCGGCACCCGCGTGCAGGTGCAGCGGGAGAAGCGCGGGCGCCTGTACTTCCTGCCGGAGACCTTCCTGGTCGACGGCCAGATGAGCACCGAGCTGCGCCACCGCGGCATCTACGAGGCGCGCCTGTACCACCTGGAAAGCCGCGTCAGCGGCAGTTTCGTGGTGCCGGCGCACTACGGCGTGCGCGACGACCTGGGCAGCTACCGCTTCGAGCAGCCGTTCCTGGCGGTGGGCATCAGCGACGTGCGCGGCATCCAGAATGCACTCAAGCTGAGCCTCGACGGCCGCACCCTTGACTTCGCCCCCGGCAGCCGCTCGCAGCGCCTGGGCGAGGGCGTGCACGCGCCCCTGCCGCTGGACGCCAGCGCCGCCGAACAGCGCTTCGACTACGCCTTCGAACTGGCCCTGCTGGGCAGCTCGCGGCTGGACATCACCCCGGTGGGCCGCGACAGCCAGGTCAACCTCAAGGCCGACTGGCCGCACCCCAGCTTCGGCGGCGAGTTCCTGCCGGTGGAGCGCAGCATCGGCGCCGACGGCTTCAGCGCGCGCTGGCGCACCAGCTTCTTCGCCAGCAGCATGGAGGAGGCGCTGCAGAACTGCTTCGCCGGCAAGGGCTGCGACACCTTCGATTCGCGCGGCTTCGGCGTCAGCCTGGTGGACCCGGTGGACCAGTACCTCAAGGCCGATCGCGCGCTGAAGTACGCGCTGCTGTTCATCGGCCTGACCTTCGCCGGCTTCTTCCTCTTCGAGGTGCTCAAGGGCCTGGCCCTGCACCCGGTGCAGTACGCCCTGGTGGGCCTGGCCCTGGCGCTGTTCTACCTGCTGTTGCTGTCGCTGGCCGAGCACGTCGGCTTCGAGCGTGCCTACCTGGCCTCCGCCGGCGCCTGCGTGGCATTGATCGGCTTCTACCTGTGCACGGTGCTGCGCAGCGTGGTGCGCGGCTGCGCCTTCGGCGCCGGCCTGGGGCTGCTCTACGCCATGCTCTATGGCCTGCTGCGGGCCGAGGACTATGCGCTGCTGATGGGCTCGCTGCTGTTGTTCGCGGTGCTCGCCGGGGTGATGGCGCTGACCCGCCGGCTGGACTGGTACGGCGTCGGCCGGCGCGCTGAGCCGCGGTTTTCCCTGGACGAAGTGAGCCACGAAGGCTGAAGGAGGCCGCCATGCAGCTGCTGACTGCTGTACTGCCGGGAGCGCGCCGGTGAGCGCCTGGGGCGGGTTGCGCGAGGAGCGCCGGGCCGGCCGGCGCCTGGCCCGGCGGATCGCCGGCCTGGTGTTGCGGGTGCGCGGGGAAGGGTTCGCGAGCAAGCTCGCTCCTACGAAGGGCGGGGGGCGCGCCCAGCCTGGCCCTGCTGCCCGCGGCGAATAACGCGTCAGCGTTATCCGCCGTGCCGATCCGTCAGGCCGGCTGGGTGGCCTGCAGGGAGGGGCGCCTGGCGGCCTCGGCGTACCAGGCCGCCAGCTTCGGGTAGCGTTCGCGCCAGGCCCAGTCGGGGCGGCGGAAGTCGAAGTAGCCCAGGGCGCAGGCCAGGCCGATGGCGACGATGTCGAAGCGCTCGTTCAGCATCGCGAAGGCCTCGTTCTCGAAGTGCTCCAGGGCACGCTCGATCTTCTGCTGCTGGCCCTGCAGCCAGTCGTCCCAGCGCTTCTGCTCGGGGCGCACGAAGGTTTCGTAGCGGCTCAGCACGGCGGCGTCCATGACGGCGTCGGCCAGCGCGGCGAGGGTCAGGCGCTGCCAGCGCTGCGGGCCTTCGCGGGGGACCAGCGGTTCGCCGGTGTGCTGCTGGTCGAGGTATTCGGCTATCACCCGGCTGTCGTACAGGGCCTGGCCGTCGGCCAGGCGCAGGCAGGGGATCTTGCCCGCCGGGTTGCAGGCGTTGACGCCGGCGTCCGGGCTCACCGGGCTGAGGCTGGCGGCCTGCAGGCGCACCTTGTCGAGCTGGCCGGTCTCGTGCAGCAGCACCATGACCTTGCGCACGAAGGGCGAGGCGGGGGCGTGGAACAGGGTGAGGGTGGGGCTCATGGCATCTCCTGGTTATTCGCGGATGACCAGCAGGCGGTCGCTGCCGGCGTCGGCGCCCCAGACCTCGCCGGGACGGCCGCTGAGCTGGCTGACCCGGGCCTCGGCCTGGTCGCTGGGGTAGGCGGTGAATTTCTCGCTCTGCGGGTCGAAGCGCAACACGGCGTCGCCGCCCGGGTCGCTGAGCCACACGCGGTCCATGGCATCGACGTAGAGCGCGCCGGGCTGCGGGTGGTCGCCGGGCAGGCGCCAGCTCTTCCACTTGCCGTCGCTGGGGTCGAAGCGGCCGAGCCGGCCGCTGCCGGCTTCGCTGACCCACAGCCGGCCGATGGAGTCGGCGCCCAGTTGCTGCGGTCGCGCGCCCTGTTCGGGCAGCGGGAAGCGGGTGACGGCCTGGCCGAGGGGGGCGATGCGGTTGATGCTGCCGTCGTCGGCGGAGGCGTACCAGACCTGGCCGTCGGGCGCCACCGCCAGGCCCTGGGCGCTCTTGCCGCCGGGCGTGGCCCAGACCTCGAGCTTGCGCGTGGCGGGGTCGATGCGGCCATAGAAGCCCTTCGCGCCGGTGAACCAGATGTCGTGGTCGTCATCGTAGGCCAGGCTGTCCAGGCCGGCGTCGGCGGCCTCCTTGGGCAACGGCACCACCTCGCTGCCGAGGCGGTCCGGGTCGACACGGACCAGGGCGTTGAGGCCGCTGTCGGCGATCCAGGCCTCGCCATCCGGGCCGGCCAGCACGGCGCGCGGCAGCGAGCCCTGGCCCAGGCTGACCTGCTCGTCCTGGCCGCTCTGCGGGTCGAAGCGGCCCAGCGAACCATTGCCCCCGGCGACGTACCACAGCCGGCCGTCGTCGAGCATGGCCACGGCCTGGGGCGCGCTGCCTTTGCTCAGGGGGTAGTACTGCGGGTCTGCGGCGTGGGCGGTGCAGCTCAGCAGGAGGCCGAGCAGGGCGGGCAGGAGTCGCGGGCTTTGCGGCATGGGGGTGCTCCCGGGCGTGGCCGTTGGAAGGCGCACTGTAGCGCGCCACGCGCCGGGAGGCGAACGGCGCGCGGGGACGCGCCGTGGGGAGGGCGGCCGGAGGTCAGAACTTGTAGTCGAGGCTGGCGACCACGTTGCGACGGTCACCGTAGTAGCAGTAGAAGCCGTCGCAGGTGGAGATGTACTCCTTGTCGAACACGTTGTTGGCGTTCACCGCCACGCTCAGGCCCTTGAGGTTGCTGTCCAGGCGACCGAGGTCGTAGCGCACCGCGGCGTCGTACAGGGTGTAGGAGCCGGTGTGGCCGTCCGACTTGTCGCGCACGTAGCCCATGCTGCCGATGGCGATGTTGTCGGTCTCGCCCACGTAGCGGGTGCCGAAGCCGACGCCGAAGCCGTCGAGCAGCCCCTGGTGCCAGGTGTAGTCGGCCCACAGCGAGGCCTGGTTCTCCGGGGTCAGCGGCAGCGGGCGGTTCTTGTCCAGCGGGTTGGCGACCTTGGTCATCTTGCTGTTGGAGTAGGTGTAGGCGGCGGTGATCTTGAGGTTCTCGGTGACGTCGCCGACCGCCTCCAGCTCGAAGCCGCGGACCTGCGCCTCACCCACCGGGCTGCTGCGGCCCAGGGAATCGGAGAGCACGATGTTCTGGCGGGTCAGGTCGTAGACGGCGGCGCTGAGCAGCAGGTTGCTGCCGGTCGGCTGGTATTTCACGCCCACTTCGTACTGCTTGCCGGTGCTCGGCTCGAAGGCGGCGCCGTTGTTGCCGCCGGCCTCGGTCTGGAACGACTCGGCGTAGGACACGTAGGGCGCCAGGCCATTCTCGAACACATAGCTGAGCGCCGCGTTGCCGCTGAACTGGCTGTCGCGGCGGGTGTCGGTGGCGCCGCCGGCGTTGTAGAACTTCGAACCGGTATGGGCCCAGTCCTGGCGGCCGCCGAGGGTCAGGCGCCAGTTGTCCAGGGCCATCTGGTCCTGGGCATAGAGGCCGGTGTCGCGCATCTTCTGGTCGTAGTCGTTGTACGCGGTGTAGGCGACGTTGCTGAAATCCTGGCCGTAGATCGGCTGCTTGATGTTGCTGCTCGGCGCGCTGCCGTACAGCCACTGGTAGTTGGTGTTGGCGCGCTGGTGGTCCAGGCCCAGCAGCAGGGTGTGCTTGACCGGGCCGGTGGCGAAGTCGGCCTGGAAGTTGTTGTCGATGGCGAACTGGCTGATGTCTTCGTTGACCACGTTGGCGCCGCGCGCCAGGGTGCCGTCGTCGCTCACCGCGGTGGCCCAGCCGCCGGCGGTGATGCCCTGGAACGACAGGTCGCTCTTGGTGTAGCGCAGGTTCTGGCGGAACTGCCAGACGTCGTTGATGCGGTGCTCGAAGGCGTAGCCCAGGGCGTAGTAGGTCTTGTCGTAGAATTCCCAGTCCGGGTCGCCCAGGTTCTCGTGGAATTTCACCTTGCCCGCCGGGGTCGACAGCTTGGTGCCCTGCAGCGGCAGGAACTGGCTGGTGATGCCGGTATCGTCGCGGTTGAACTGCGAGAGGAAGGTCAGGCGGGTGTCGTCGCTGAAGTTCCAGGTGACGCTCGGCGCGATGTTGTAGCGCTTGCTGTCGACATGCTCGACCTGGGTGTTGCTGTCGCGGACCACGCCGCTGACGCGGTAGAGCATCTGGCCCTGGTCGTCGATCTTGCCGGTGCTGTCGAAGGCAATCTGCTTGTGCTCGTAGCTGCCGACCTGCAGCTGCACTTCATGGCTGCTTTCCTCCTGCGGGCGGCGGCTGACCATGTCCAGCAGGCCGCCGGGCGGGGTCTGGCCGTACAGCGAGGAAGCCGGGCCGCGCAGCAGGGCGACGCGCTCCAGGTCCCAGGTCTCCAGCTTGGGCATGGTGTAGGAGCCCTTGGGCAGGGGCAGGCCGTCGAGGAACTGGGTGGGCTCGAAGCCGCGCACCTTCAGCCATTCGGCGCGGGTGTCGCTGCCGTAGCTGCTGGCGATCACGCCGGGCATGTAGCGCACCGCGTCGTCGAGGTTCTGCACGTTGCGGTCCTGCATCTGCTCGCGGGTGGCCACGGAGACCGACCTGGGCGTTTCCAGGATCGAACTGTCGGTCTTGGTGCCGGCGCGGGTGCGGGTGGCGAGGTAGCCGACGGCCGGGCCGTCCGGATCTTCCTGCACGGCGCTCACGGTGGTGGCGCCCATGGCCAAAGTGTCCTTGGGCAGCGGGCGCACGCTGTAGCTGCCGGAGGCGTTCTCCACCAGTTCCAGGCCGGTGCCTTCCAGTGCCTGGCGCAGGGCGCCGAGGCCGTCGTAGCGGCCTTGCACGGCATGGGCGCTGCGGCCGCTGGCCAGGGCTGGGTCGAGGCTCAGGCTGATCCCGGCTTCCGCGGCGATGCGGTTGAGGGTGCTGGCCAGCGGGGCGGCGGGCAACTGGTAGTCGCGTACGGCGTCGGCGGCGACGGAAGCCAGCGGGCTGGCGAGGAGGATGGCGGCGGCCAGCAGGTGCGGGCGGAAGGCCATGGTGGGGGACGGCATCGGGGATTCACTCCTGGGTGTGAATATGTTTCGTTCGCCTGATTGCCGGTCGAGAATCGAAAAGTGATAGGGCTGTGCGAAAAAAATTTCGCGGGGCCTATTTCCAGTCCGATACAGCGTGATCAAGGGGCGTTCGGCTATCGCGGACAAGGTCGTCTCAGGTTTGCGCCGAACTTCCCGTTCATGCCGGACAGTACCCTCTCCCTTCAGGGAGAGGGTTGGGGAGAGGGAGCGGAGCAAATCCGAAGCACCGTTGTCCCCGGTAAATGCCATTCGCGAGCAAGCTCGCTCCTACGAAGAGCGTTTTTACGAAGAGCATTTCGCGCGGCCGGCAGGCTCAGCCGCGCGGCACCACCTTCGCCCACCAGTCGCCGTGGCGCTCGATGCGCACCGGCAGGCTCGGCGGCAGCGAATCCAGGGCCAGGTCGGTGTCGCACAGGGAGAAGCTGCCGCTGATGCGCATGTCGGCCAGCGCCGGGTCCAGGCCGAGGTAGCCGCTGCGATACTGGCCGAGTTTCTCCAGCAGGTCGGCCAGGCGCAGGTTGTCGGCCACCAGCATGCCGTGGGTCCAGGCGTCGGCGGTGGCGCTGTTGGCTTCCAGCGGCCCCAGGCCGTCGGCGCGCACCAGCACGTGGCGCCCCTGGGGGATGACGGTTTCGTCGCGGCCCCGTTCGGGTCTGGCCGCCACCGCGGACTGCAGCACGCTGAGCAGGGTACCGTCGGCCCGGCGCTCCACCAGGAAGCGGGTGCCCAGGGCGCGCAGGCGGCCGTCGCGGGTCTCGACGATGAACGGGCGGCTGTCGCCGTGGGCGGTCTGCACCATGATTTCGCCGTCGAGCAGGACGATGCGCCGCTCGCTGGCGTCGAAGCGGATGTCCAGGGCGGTGCGGCTGTCCAGTTGCACCAGGGTGTCGTCGGGCAGGCGCAGTTCGCGCAGCTCGCCGGTGCCGGTGACCACGTCGGCCAGGGCGTAGCGCAGCGGCAGGTAGCGGTTGCCCACGCCGAGGGCCAGCATCCCGGCCAGCAGCAGCGACAGGCCGGTGCCGGCCAGCCGCCGCAGCTTGCGCCGCGACTCGCCCGGCGCCCGCAGCAGGGCGCTGCGCGCCGCGGGGGCGGCGGCCGCGCCCAGGTTGTGGTCGAGCATGCCCAACTGGTGCCAGGCGCGGGCGTGTTCGCTGTGGGCGGCGTGCCAGTGGGCGAAGGCGGCTTCGTCTTCGGCACGGGCCTCGCCGGAGCCCAGGCGCAGCTGCCAGGCGATGGCCTCGTCGAGGATGCGGACGGAGACCGGGCCCTTCATGTCGGCTCGCCGTACAGGGCGATGTAGCACTGGCGCAGGCCCTGGGCGATGTACTGGCGCACCCTGGGGACCGACACGCCCAGGCGCTCGGCGATCTCGGCGTGGCCCAGGCCATCCAGGCGGTTGAGCAGGAAGGCGCTGCGCGCGCGGCTGGACAGCTTGCCCAGCAGGCGGTCGATCTCGCGCAGGTCGGCGAGGATGAGGAACTGGGTTTCCACCGAGGGCTGCTCGGCCTCGGGCAGCTGCAGCAGTTCGTCGAGGTAGGCCTGCTCCAGCGCCTGGCGGCGCCAGTGGTCCACCAGCAGGCCCTTGGCCACGGTCACCAGGAAGGCCCGCGGCTCGCGCAGGCTGGGCAGCTCGCGGCGGCCGAGGATGCGCACGAAGGTGTCCTGGCCGAGGTCCTCGGCGCGCTGCGGACAGCCGACGCTGCGATTGAGCCAGGCGAGCAGCCAGTCGCGATGGTCGCGGTAGAGCGCGCCTACGAATTCGCCATTGCCAGTCTGGACTGCCGACACCTTTGCTCCCCCACCCCGATTCGGAATGAACGACAAAACGATAACTATTCGCAAATGATCGCAAAGTGCAACCAGCCTGCGCAATCGGCGCCTGTCGGTTTTCGGGGAAAAGGCGGGCCAGAAATGAAAAAACCGCCCCGAAGGGCGGTTTTTCAGCTCACGCTGGCGCGAATCAGAGGCCGTTTTTCGCCTTGCTCTTCACCTTGAACTCGCGACGACGGCGGTGCAGCACCGGCTCGGTGTAGCCGTTGGGCTGCTTGGTGCCTTCGACCACCAGTTCCAGCGCGGCCTGGAAGGCCACGTTGTCGTCGAAGTTCGGCGCCATCGGGCGGTACAGCGGGTCGTTGGCGTTCTGCCGGTCGACCACCGCAGCCATGCGCTTCAGGCTCTCGACCACCTGCTCCTCGGTGATCACGCCGTGGCGCAGCCAGTTGGCCAGCAGCTGGCTGGAGATGCGCAGGGTGGCGCGGTCTTCCATCAGGCCGACGTCATTGATGTCCGGCACCTTGGAGCAGCCGACGCCCTGGTCGATCCAGCGCACCACGTAGCCGAGGATGCCCTGGGCGTTGTTGTCGATCTCGTTCTTGATCTCCTCCGCGCTCCAGTTGGTGTTCGGCGCCAGCGGAATGCTCAGGATGTCGTCGACCGAGGCCGGTGCGCGCTTGGCCAGTTCGGCCTGGCGGGCGAACACGTCGACCTTGTGGTAGTGCAGCGCGTGCAGGGTGGCCGCGGTGGGCGAGGGCACCCAGGCGGTGTTGGCGCCGGCCAGCGGGTGGGCGATCTTCTGCTCGAGCATGGCGGCCATCAGGTCCGGCATGGCCCACATGCCCTTGCCGATCTGCGCCTTGCCCTGCAGGCCGGTGGCCAGGCCGACGTCGACGTTGTTGTTCTCGTAGGCGCCGATCCACTTCTCGGTCTTCATGGCGCCCTTGCGCACCACGGCGCCGGCTTCCATGGAGGTGTGGATCTCGTCACCGGTCCGGTCGAGGAAGCCGGTGTTGATGAACACCACGCGCTCGCGGGCTTCCTTGATGCAGGCCTTGAGGTTGATGGTGGTGCGGCGCTCCTCGTCCATGATGCCGACCTTCAGCGTGTTGCGCGGCAGGCCGAGGACGTCCTCGACGCGGCTGAACAGCTCGCTGGTGAAGGCGACTTCTTCCGGGCCGTGCATCTTCGGCTTGACGATGTACACCGAGCCGGTGCGGGTGTTCTTGCGGCTGGTGTTGCCGTTGAGGTTGTGGATGGCGATCAGGCTGGTGAACAGGCCGTCCTGGATGCCTTCGGGAACCTCGTTGCCGTTCTTGTCGAGGATGGCATCGTTGGTCATCAGGTGACCGACGTTGCGCACGAACAGCAGGGAGCGGCCGTGCAGGGTCAGCGTCGAGCCGTCGGCCTTGGTGTACACGCGGTCCGGGTTCATGGTGCGGGTGAAGGTGCTGCCGCCCTTGCTGACTTCTTCTGCCAGGTCGCCCTTCATCAGGCCCAGCCAGTTGCGGTAGATGATCACCTTGTCGTCGGCGTCGACCGCGGCGACCGAGTCTTCGCAGTCCATGATGGTGGTCAGCGCGGACTCCATCAGCACGTCTTTCACGCCGGCTGCGTCGGTCTGGCCGATCGGGCTGGTGGGGTCGATCTGGATTTCGAAGTGCAGGCCGTTGTGCTTGAGCAGCACGGCTTGCGGCTTGGCCGCTTCGCCCTGGAAGGCGATGAACTGGGCGGCGTTCTTCAGGCCGGTCTGGCTGCCGTTCTTCAGGGTGACCACCAGGGCGCCGTTGTTCACGGTGTAGGCGGTGGCGTCGACGTGGCTACCGCCTTCCAGCGGCGCGGCCTCGTCGAGGAAGGCGCGGGCGAAGGCGATGACCTTGTCGCCGCGGACCTTGTTGTAGCCCTTGCCCTTCTCGGCGCCGTTCTCTTCGCTGATGGCGTCGGTGCCGTAGAGCGCGTCGTACAGCGAGCCCCAGCGGGCGTTGGAGGCGTTCAGGGCGAAGCGTGCGTTCATCACCGGCACCACCAGCTGCGGGCCGGCCATGTGGGCGATTTCTTCGTCGACGTTCTGGGTGCTGGCCTGGAAGTCTTCGGCTTCGGGCAGCAGGTAGCCGATCTCCTGCAGGAAGGCCTTGTAGGCCGCGGCATCATGGGCCTGGCCGGCGCGAGCCTGGTGCCAGCCATCGATCTTGGCCTGCAGCTCGTCGCGCTTGGCGAGCAGGGCCTTGTTCTTCGGGGCCAGGTCGTTGACCACGGCCTCCACGCCTGCCCAGAACTTGCCGGCGTCTACGCCGGTACCGGGGATGGCTTCGTCGTTGACGAAGTCGAACAGGACTTTGGCGACCTGCAGGCCACCGACTTGAACGCGTTCAGTCATTGCTTGCCTCACTCTGCTCAGGACCAGCTCGGAACCCAGGCAAGACGCCTTGTAGTCCGAGCCGCGGAATACTACATGATGCCGTGGGAAAAATCAGTGGGCTTGCGTCGCGGTTAGACCAAAGAACGCATCTCAGTCACGTAGCAGCAACAATGTTCGCAAAAAACTTGTGAATTGTTCCAGATAAATCTGAAAACAGTACACGATTTATTCGGCGAGGAACCTGCGACGCCCCGTCGCAGCTGGCTCCGCGCCGCGGCCTATACTCAAGCTTCACCCTCGGAGGATCACCATGCCCATCGCCCGCGCCACCCTTGCCGACCTCGACGAGCTGGTCCCGCTGTTCGCCGGCTACCTGGACTTCTACGAAGTGCCGGCGCCCCCGGCGGACGTCCGCGGGTTCCTCGCCCAGCGCCTGGAGCGCGGCGAATCGGTGATCTACCTGGCGCGCAGCATCGACGGCGTGGGCCTGGGCTTCGTCCAGTTGTACCCCTTCTTCGCCTCCCTTGCACTCCGCCCGGCCTGGCTGCTCAGCGACCTCTACGTACTGCCGGCGGCCCGCCGCGACGGCCATGGCGAGGCGCTGATGAACGCCGCCCGCGTCCACGCCGAGGCCAGCGGTGCCTGCGGCCTGCAACTGGAAACGGCGAAGGACAACCGCAATGCCCAGGGCCTCTACGAGCGCCTGGGCTACCAGCGTGACGAACGTTTCTACACCTACTGGCTGGACCTGGGCGAGGCCCGGGGCTGACGCATCGACGCAGGAGGCTGCCATGAACCATCTCGTGCTCACCATCATCGCCCAGGACCAGCCGGGGCTGGTGGAACGCATCGCCCAATGCATCGCCGGCCACGGCGGCAACTGGCTGGAAAGCCGCATGTCGCGCATGGCCGGGCAGTTCGCCGGCATCCTGCGGGTGGCGGTGCCGGCCGAAGGCTACGACGAACTGGTGGAAGGCCTGCAGGAGTTGGGCGACCACGGCATCCGCGTGCTGCTGGCCGACAGCGGCATCGAGCCCTCCTGCAACTGGAAGCCGATCCACCTCGACCTGGTGGGCAACGACCGCCCCGGCATCGTCCGCGACATCACCCGCCTGCTGGCCGAGCACGGCGTCAACCTGGAGCGGCTGACCACCGAGGTGCTGCCGGCGCCCATGAGCGGCGAGCCGTTGTTCCACGCCGATGCGGTGCTGGCGGTGCCGCTGACGTTGCCGCTGGAACAGTTGCAGCAGCACCTGGAGGCCTTGGCCGACGACCTCATGGTGGACCTGAATTTCCACAAGGAGGACTGAGGCGCGGAAAAATACCGGCGGCCTGTGCATAAGTCTGTTGAGGAAATGTGCGTTGAACGCTGGAAGGCCCGCATGGCGGCGTTTCAGGCGCAGTGCTTCGCTGTGAACAGGTCGCCACGGGTTGCCCACAATCACCGTGGGTTGTCCTGTTGGTTGGCTGTGGATGGATGGCTGTACGTCAAGCTGTGCGTGACCTCTGGCGGTTCGCTCAGAAAATGATCCGTGCCCGGGGCGGCCGCCGGGGTGGGCGGCTTATCCACGTCTTTGCACAAAAACCGTGGGTCGCGCTGTGGGCAACTGCTGTATGCCTGGCTACAGGCTGCGTGGATGCTGGTTTCGCGAGGAGTGCTCAAAAAAGCGCCAGGCCCGTCGTGGTCCTGCACAGAAACCCGGGAAAGCCCTGTGGAAAACCCTTGGGTAGATCGTCGGCGGCCTTTGGCCACGTGCCCTGCAGGCATTTGTACGCGTTCTGAGCAGCCATCGCTGTCGTTGCCACGGCGCTTCGGTCCGGCTGCGGCATTGCGGGGTTATCCCCGCCAGCGCTGGATGAAACTGTGGAAAAGTTCCGGATGCCTGGCTGCAGGCCCCGCCGGACGGGGCCTGCAAGCTATCGCTCAGGAAATGATCAGGCGCGCCGCAGGCGGTACCAGATGTCCACGCTGTACACCACCAGCGCCGCCCAGATGCAGCCGAAGGCGACCAGGCGCGTCGGGTTGAGGTGCTCGCCGAACAGCAGGACGGCCTGCAGCAGCACCAGGGTCGGCGCGATGTACTGCAGGAAGCCCAGGGTCGCGTAGGGCAGGTGGCGGGCGGCGGCGTTGAAGCACACCAGCGGCACCAGGGTGACGGGGCCGGCGGCGGCCAGCCAGAGCGCCTGCGGGCTGCTCCAGAAGTCCAGGTGGGCGCTGGGGCCGTCGGCGAACAGCAGCAGCCAGACCAGGGCCAGCGGCAGCAGCATCCAGGTTTCCACCACCAGGCCGGGCAGGGCGTCCACCGGCGCCTGCTTGCGGATCAGCCCGTAGAAGCCGAAGGTCAGCGCCAGCGCCAGCGACACCCAGGGCAGGCTGCCCAGTTGCCAGACCTGCTGGGCCACGCCGAGGGCGGCCAGGCCCACGGCCACCCATTGCAGCGGGCGCAGGCGCTCGCGCAGCACCACCAGGCCGAGCAGCACGTTGATCAGCGGGTTGATGTAGTAGCCCAGGCTGGCCTCGAGCATGTGCCCGTTGTTCACCGCCCAGACGTAGACCAGCCAGTTGCTGGCGATCAGCACCCCGCTGGCGCCGAGCACGGCCAGGCGCCGCGGGTTTTCGCGCAGTTCGCGCCACCAGCCGGGGTGCTTCCACACCAGCAGCAGCGCGGCGCCGAACAGCGCCGACCAGATGGCCCGGTGGGTGATGATTTCCAGGGCGGGAATGCGTTCCAGCAGCTTGAAGTAGACCGGGAAGAGTCCCCAGATGACATAGGCGGTCAGGCCCAGGGCATAGCCCCGGCGGGGATTGGCGGTGGCCATCGGACGTCCTTGCGGCAGTAGAGAAGAGTGGCCGCGCCATTCTAGGGGGCGCGGCCGATGTTGTCTGTGTGTTCAGTTTCCGTTGCCGGGTGGTGCGGGGAATTGGCCGTAAAGCGGATGTTACGCCTCGGCCAAACCGTGGGAGCAACCGTCTATTGGGTTCCGATGGGTATCGCTTCGCTCAACCCCGCCAACGCCGCCCCCTTGCAACCCGTAGGGCGCATAACGCCTACGGCGTTATCCGCCAATGGTCCCGGACACCGGTGTTCCGGCCGGCGGCGGATAACCGCGAACGGTTATTCGCCCTACGGTCGAGCATGGTCGTAGGAGCGCGGCAGGATGGTTCAGAACAACCGCAGCGGCTCCTCGTCCAGCGCCGCCATCTGCTCGCGCAGCACCAGCACCTGCTCGCCCCAGTAGCGCTCGCTGCCGAACCAGGGGAAGCTCGGCGGGAACGCCGGGTCGTCCCAGCGCCGTGCCAGCCAGGCGCTGTAGTGCATCAGGCGCAGGGTGCGCAGGCCCTCGATCAGCGGCAGCTGGCGCGGGTCGAAGTCGTGGAACTCCTGGTAGCCGTCGATCAGCTCCGAGAGTTGCAGCAGGCGCTCCTGGCGCTCGCCGGCGAGCATCATCCACAGGTCCTGAACCGCCGGGCCCATGCGGCAATCGTCCAGGTCGACCATGTGGTAGGCCTCGTCGCGGCACAGCAGGTTGCCCGGGTGCAGGTCGCCGTGCAGGCGGATGGAGGTATAGCGGTTGTCGGCGAACAGGGCGTCCAGGCGCTTGAGCAGGTCGCGGGCCACCGACTCGTAGGCCGGCAGCAGGCTCTTGGGTACGAAGTTGCCTTCCAGCAGGGTGGCCAGGGACTGGTGGCCGAAGTTATCCACAGTCAGCTGCTCGCGGTGCTCGAAGGGGCGCGTGGCGCCTACCGCGTGCAGGCGGCCGAGCAACTGGCCCAGGCGGTACAGCTCGTCGAGGTTGCCCGGCTCCGGGGCGCGGCCGCCACGGCGGGGGAACAGGGCGAAGCGGAAGCCGGCGAACTCGAACAGGCTTTCGCCGTCGCGCACCAGCGGCGCCACCACCGGCACCTCGCATTCGGCCAGCTCGGCGGAGAAGGCGTGCTCCTCGCGGATAGCCGCATCGCTCCAACGCCCGGGGCGGTAGAACTTGGCGATCAGCGGCTGCTCGTCCTCGATGCCCACCTGGTAGACGCGGTTCTCGTAGCTGTTGAGCGCCAGCACCCGCGCGTCGCTGAGGTAGCCCAGGCTTTCCACCGCGTCGAGGACCAGGTCGGGCGTGAGGGCGGAGAAGGGATGGGACATGGCGGCGATCCAGGACTGTGAACAGGCCCCTAGTCTACGCACACCGCCGTGGGATTGCTGGCTCCTGCGCCATTACGCCTGGGGGACTCTTCGCAGGATGGGTCGAGCTTGCGAAAACGATGGGTATCGCTTCGCTCAACGCCATCCTACGTGGGTGTCGTCAGTTGCTGCAGGCGCCGAAGTGGAAGCCGGCCTTGGCCAGCGCCTCGGGGTGCGCCTTCAGGTAGCTGAAGAAGCGTTCCGCCAGCACGTGCCGCGGGCCTTCCACCAGCACCAGGTAATACTGCGCCTGCGGGGCGCAGGCATAGGGTCGCGGCGCTTCGCCGCGGCCCTGGGCATGCAGCGCCTGCACGCCGTGGGCGCCGTCATCGGCGAAGAACAGGTCGAAGGGCATGCCCTGGCCGATGTCGCGGGCCAGCTCGGCGCTGTCGCCCTCGATCAGCAGGACCTTGTTGCCGGTCTGCAACTGGTACTGGTCGGCCAGCGCCTCCAGGGCCGCCATCGGCTGGTGGCCGCTGGCCACGCGCAGGACGTCGGGGGTGGCCTGGCCGATCGATGGCAACAGGGCGCTGCACATCAGCAGCAGGGGGATCAGGAAGCGGCGCATGGGCGGGGGCTCCGGGCAGTGGGATGGCCTATTGGAACCCCACCGCCGGCGCCGGCCGTTGACTCAAGGCAGGCTTCGCTCAGACCGGCGTGCCGAGGATCACCTGCGCCGGGGAGAACTGCGTGCGCACCCGGCTGCCGGGGGCCAGGCGGAGGATGTCGATGCGTTCCTGGTCCACCAGGGCGCAGAGCATCTGCCCGCCGGGCAGCTGGATGCGCACCTCGCTGGGGCCGTCGCCGGCCTCGCGGATGTCCTCGACCCGCCCCTCCAGGGCGTTGAGCCCGGCCGGGCACTCGATCTGCGGCAGGTCGACGTAGAGCCAGCCGGCCTTCATCAGCGCGATCACCGGCAGGCCTTCGCGCAGTTCCAGCTTCTCGGTGCTTTCGCGGGTGATGCGCGCGTGGATGCGCGCGCCGCCGGGCAGGTCGATGCCGACCAGGTCGTTCAGCCCCGCCGGCTCGATGCTGCAGACGCGCCCGTGCAACTGGTTGCGCGCGCTGGTGCGCAGCATCAGGCGGCCGATCAGCTCCAGGTCCTCGCCGTCTTCCTCGATGGTTTCGAGCATGCGCTCGCGCAGCTCCTCCAGGCGCTGGTACAGCGCCAGCAGGCGCTCGCCGGCCGGCGTCAGGCGCGCGCCGCCGCCGCCCTTGCCGCCGACGCTGCGTTCCACCAGCGGGCGTTCGGCCAGGTTGTTCAGCTCGTCCACCGCATCCCAGGCGGTCTTGTAGCTCATGCCGGCGGCCTTGGCGGCCTGGGTGATGGAGCCCAGCGCGGCGATCTGCGCGAGCAGGGCGATGCGTTGCGGGCGGCGGGTGACGTGCTGGGTGAGGAGGCTGAGGCTGGTCATCGTTTTCGTTGTTGTGTTCGCGATAGGGCGAGGCTGGTAGCTGCGCCGGCAAAAGGCAAGGGGAATCCGTCGGATGCCCGCCGCGGGTTCAGCCCGGCTTCGGCGTGCGGGCCAGGCAGTAGACGTCCACCCGCTCTGCGCCGGCACGTCGCAGCAGCTGCGCCAGGGCCGTGGCGGTGGCGCCGGTGGTCAGCACGTCGTCCACCAGCGCCAGGTGCAGGCCGCGCAGGGCCGTAGCGTCGTCCAGGGCGAAGGCCTGGCGCAGGTTGCGCCGTCGCTCGGCCTTGTCCAGGCCCTGCTGCGCCGGAGTGTCGCGCACCCGGCGCAGCGGCTGGCGCCAGGGCAGGCCGAGCTCCGCGGCCAGGTTGCGGGCCAGCAGCTCGGCCTGGTTGAAGCCGCGCCGGCGCTGCCGGCGCGGGGCCAGGGGCACCGGCAGGAGCAGGTCGGGCAGCGGCAGGCCCTCGGCGAAGGCATGCCGCAGGTGGCGCCCCAGCAACTGGCCCAGCAGCCGCCCCAGGGGCCGGTCGGCCTGGTGCTTGAAGCGGGTGATGGCGCCGTCCACCGGGAAGGCGTAGCGCCAGGGCGCCAGCACCTGTTCGAAGGGCGGCGGCCGGCGCAGGCATTCGCCGCAGGTCAGGCCGTGTTCCGGCAGCGGCAGGGCGCAGGTGCCGCAGTGGCCGCCCAGCCAGGGCAGGTCGGCATCGCAGCCGGCGCACAGCGGCAGGCCGGTATCGGCAGGGCCGCCGCAGAACAGGCAGTCCAGGGGTGGCGCGAGGAGGGCGCGCAGGCGGGCGAACGTGAGCAGGGTGGCGTCCTCCGGGTGATGCCCCGGCGGACGCTCAGTGGATCAGCCAGCTCATCACGATGAGGCCGAGCACGGTGAGCAGGATGCCGCCGAAGAACGAGCGCCGGACGAAGGCGCGGATGCCACTGTAGAGCAGCAACAGGCCGAGGAAGAGTAGGACGAAGCTGAAGATCGACACGTCCATTCCGATGGCCCGGGCCAGGCCGTGGAGGAACTGGTCCATGGCCGCCCAGATGCTGCCCAGCAGGCCGGAGAGGAGGTCGACGACGAAGCGGATCGCCTTGCCGAGTGTCTGGCCGAGCCAGTCGAAAACGCCTTCTGTTTCCATGTCCGTATCGTTTTCCCAGTGTTCCGCCCATTGGAGTGGCGCGAGGGCCGCCGGGTTCAGCGCCGTGTGCTGCTCAGTTGCGGCGCCAGGAAGGACTGCCGGAAGTATTCGCGGAACGCCTTCATCGCCGGGGTGAACTCGCGGTCGCGGTGCCAGGCCAGGCCGACGCTCATCGAGGGCACCGCGTCGACCAGCGTGAGCGTCTCGATGCGTTTGCCCTCCAGTGACCAGGGACGGTAGACGAGGTCGGAAAGGATGGCCACGCCGGAACCGTTGGCGACCATGCTGCGCACCGCCTCCACCGAGCTTGTGCGCAGGATCACCCGCGGCTGCTGGCCGCTGTGCTGCCAGTAGCGCATGGAGGATTCGCCCGCCTCGTCGACGGTCAGCATGATGTACGGCTCGCCGGCCACCTCGGCCAGGCCCACGGCCGTGCGTTCGGCCAGCGGGTGGCGTATCGGCAGCCAGAGGCGGCGGGTGGAGCTGAACAGCGTCTCCGCGGTGATCTGCGGCTCGGTGAGGTTGCCGGTGAGCACCACGGCCATGTCGTAGCGTCCTTCGATCAGGCCGCGCTCGATGTCCACCCGTTCCTGCTCGTGCAGGTGCAGCCTCAGGTCCGGGTACCACTGCGACAGGCGCTGCAGGTGGTGCGGCAGGAAGTAGCCCATCACGGTGTAGCTGGCCGCCACGTTCAGGCTGCCGCTGAGGTGGGTGTCCGGCAGCGGGCTGTTCAGCGCGTCCTCGACGCTGCGCAGGATGGAATAGGCGTGGTTGAGGAAATGCCGGCCGTTGTCGGTGAGGGTCATGCCCTGGGCCGTGCGGGTGAACAGCGCGGCGCCCAGCAGGCCCTCCAGTTCCTGGATGGCGCTGGTCACGGCCGATTGCGAGATGTGCAGGTTCAGCGCCGCCTGGGAGATCTGCCCGACCTCGGCGGTGGCCACGAAGTAGCGTACCTGGCGCAGGGTGAAAGCCATGGGGCAGTGCTCCGGTAGGTATCTGTTTTTCAGAATCTACTGTATAAGATAATAAATCTACCCAATGACACCCCTGCGACTTAAGGTCACCCCAACGACCTTCACAACAACGCATACAGGGGCCGGGCGGCGATGCAGACAGTCGATCTCAATTCCGACATGGGCGAGGGCTTCGGCCCCTGGACCATCGGCGATGGCGTGGACGCGGCGATCATGCCGCTGATCAGCAGCGCCAACATCGCCACCGGTTTCCACGCCGGCGACCCGAGCATCATGCGCCGCACCGTCGAGCTGGCCCTGGAACATGGCGTGGGCATAGGCGCGCACCCCGGGTTTCGCGACCTGGTCGGGTTCGGCCGGCGGCACATCAACGCGCCGGCCGCCGAACTGGTCAACGACATGCTCTACCAGCTCGGCGCGCTGCGTGAGTTCGCCCGCCTGCAGGGGGCGAGCCTGCAGCACATCAAGCCCCATGGCGCGCTCTACATGCACCTGGCCCGCGACGAGGCGGCGGCCCGCGAGTTCGTCGCCACCCTGCAGCGCCTCGACCCGCAGCTGGCGCTGTTCTGCATGGACGGCTCGGCCACCTGGCGCGCCGCGCAGGAACTGGGCCAGCCGGTGGTGCGCGAGTTCTACGCCGACCGCGACTACGACCGCAGCGGCTCCATCGTCTTCATCCGCCGGGTGCGCGCACTTGATCCCCAGGAGGTGGCCGCCAAGGTGCTGCGCGCCTGCCAGGAGGGCCGGGTGCGCACGGTGGAGGGCGAGGACATCGCCATCGCCTTCGACTCCATCTGCATCCACAGCGACACCCCCGGCGCCCTGGCGCTGGTCGAGGCGACACGCGCCGCCCTGCTGGGCGCCGGCATCCGCATCGAGGCGCCGCGCTGAGCGCCGCCCCGCCTGGCGGGGCCTTCCATCACTGCATCTGCCATCCATACATTCGAACAATGAGGAACAGTCATGGCCGAACATACCGTGCAGTCGCCCTTGCCGGGCACCTTCTACCGCAAGCCGAGCCCGGATGCGCCCAACTACGCCGAAGCCGGCCAGCGCGTCGAGCCGGGCAGCGTGATCGGCCTGGTGGAAGTGATGAAGCAGTTCTCCGAGGTGCAGGCCGAATGCGCCGGCACCCTGCGCGCCTTCCTGGTGGAGGATGGCGAGCCGATCGAGCCGGGCCAGGCCCTGGCGACCATCGACGGCGACGCGTGAGGGCCCGGCCATGCTGAAGAAACTGCTGGTGGCCAACCGCGGCGAGATCGCCGTGCGCATCATCCGCGCGGCGCGGGCCCTGGGCATCCCCACGGTCGCGGCGTGCAGCGAGGCGGACGCCGACTCGCTGGCCGCGCGCCAGGCCGACGAGGTGCGCATCATCGGCCCGGCCCGCGCCGACCGCAGCTACCTGAACGCCGAGGCGCTGTTGCAGGCCGCGCGCGACAGCGGGGCGGACTCGATCCACCCCGGCTACGGCTTCCTTTCCGAGAACGCCGACTTCGCCGAGGCGGTCAACGCCGCCGGGCTGGTCTTCGTCGGCCCCGATGCGCGGACCATCCGCCGCATGGGCGACAAGGCCGAGGCGCGGCGCACGGCCATGGCCGCCGGGGTGCCGGTGGTACCGGGTTCGCCGGGCGAACTGGAGGACGTCGAGGCCGCGCTGCGCTGTGCCGAAACGGTCGGCTACCCGCTGTTGGTCAAGGCTTCGGCCGGTGGCGGCGGGCGCGGCATCCGCATCGCCCACGACGCCGAGGAGCTGCGCCGCGAATTCCCCATCGCCCAGCGCGAGGCCCAGGCGGCCTTCGGTTCCGGCGCGGTGTACCTGGAGCGTTTCATCCGCCAGGCGCGGCACATCGAGGTGCAGATCCTCGGCGACGGCCAGCGCGCGGTGCACCTGTTCGAGCGTGAGTGCTCGCTGCAGCGGCGCCGGCAGAAGGTCTTCGAGGAGGCACCCTCGGCGGCATTGAGCGAGGCCCAGCGCGAGGCGCTCTGCGCCAGCGCCGTGCGCCTGGCGCAGAGCCTCGGCTACCGCGGCGCCGGCACCCTGGAATACCTGTTCGATTCGCACAGCGGCGAGTTCTTCTTCATCGAGATGAACACCCGCATCCAGGTCGAGCACCCGGTCAGCGAGATGGTCACCGGCATCGACCTGGTCCAGGCCATGCTGCGCATCGCCGGCGGCGAGCCGCTGGCGCTGCGCCAGGAAGACATCCGCCTGAACGGCGCGGCGCTGGAGATGCGCATCAACGCCGAGGATCCGGCGCGCAACTTCTTCCCCTGCCCGGGCACGGTCGAGGGCCTCGGCTGGCCCCAGGGCGACGGCGTGCGGGTGGACAGCCACCTGTATCCCGGGTACCGCGTACCGCCTTACTACGACTCGCTGCTGGCGAAGATCATCGTCCACGGCAAGGACCGCGAGGAAGCCTTCGCCCGTGCGCAAAAGGCCCTGGACGAGACCGAGCTGAGCGGCATGGCCACCACCCTGTCGCTGCACCGCTGGCTGCTGGCGGAGCCGCGCGTGCGCGCTGCGCAGTTCGACACCGGCACCCTGGAAACCTGGCTGGCCGAGCGCGCCGCCGCCCTGGAGGTGTGACATGCACGAGCAGATCCGCTACAGCTTCGGCGGCGACGAGCACCTGTTCGCCGAGGTCGCCGAATCCATGTCGCTGGAGGCCTTCTTCCGCGGCATGGCCATCACCCGGGCGATCGAGCGCCGGGCCATCCCCGGCGTGCTCGACGTGTGCCTGGCCAACGCCTCCTTCCAGGTCCGCTTCGACCCCGACCAGGTGGCCCCGCAGGCGCTGCTGGAGCAGGTGCGCGAGCTGGAGGCCCATGCCACCACCGAGCGCAGCATCCGCACGCGGATCATCGAGATCCCGGTGCTGTACAACGACCCCTGGACCCACGAGACGCTGATGCGCTTCCGCGACCGCCACCAGGACCCGGCCTCCACCGACCTGGAATACGCGGCGCGAATCAACGGCTACCAGGACGCCCAGGCGTTCATCGAGGCGCACAGCGGCACGCCCTGGTTCGTCTCCATGGTCGGCTTCGTCGCCGGCCTGCCGTTCATGTACCAGATGGTCGAGCGCGAGCGGCAACTGCAGGTGCCCAAGTACCTGCGTCCGCGCACCGATACGCCGAGGCTGACCCTCGGCCACGGCGGCTGCTTCGGCTGCATCTACTCGGTGCGCGGCGCCGGCGGCTACCAGATGTTCGGCGTCACCCCGGCGCCCATCTACGACCCGCAGCAACGCCTGGGCTACCTGCGTGACTCCATGGTGTTCTTCCGCGCCGGCGACATCGTCCAGTTCCGGCCCATCGATCGTGCCGAGTACGACCGCGCGGTCGCCGAGGTGGAGGCGGGCAGCTTCGCGCTGCGCATCCGCCCGGTCGAGTTCGACCTCGACGCTTTCCTGGCCGACCCGCAAGGCTGCAAGCAACGACTGCAGGAGGTGCTCCATGTCGCTTAAGGTGCTCAAGCCCGGCCTCGCCACCTCGGTGCAGGATGCCGGCCGCGAAGGCTATTACCACCTGGGCATCCCGCCCTCCGGCGCGCTCGACCAATACGCCCTGCGCGCGGCCAACCTGCTGGTGGGCAACCCGGCGACCGCCGCGGCACTGGAATGCACGCTGCTCGGGCCGCAGCTGGAGTTCCGCCGCGACGCCCTGGTGGCGGTCTGCGGCGCGGCGATGACGCCGCGCCTGGACGGCGCCGAGATGCCCCTGGACAGCGCCTTCCGCGTGCGCGCCGGGCAGGTGCTGGGCTTCGACTTCATCAAGGCCGGCGCCCGCGGCTACATCGCCATCGATGGCGGCATCGAGGTGCCCGAGGTGCTGGGCAGCCGCTCCACCTATGGCCTGGGCAGCATCGGCGGTTTCGCCGGGCGGCGCCTGCAGGCCGGTGACGAGCTGCCCCTGGGCGCCCCCGTCGGTGCTGGCCGCGAGGGCCTGGCGCTGCCGCGTTCGCTGCAGATCGAGGTCGGCGGCGAGGTCAGCCTGCGGGTGGTGCCGGGGCTCTACCACCATCGCCTGACGGCGCAGGCCGCCGAGCAGTTCTTCGCCGATACCTGGACCGTCGGCTCCGAGGCCGACCGTACCGGCTTCCGCTTCAAGGGCGGCACGCCGCTGGCCTTCGAGCCTCGCGAGCAGCCGTTCGGCGCCGGTTCCGACCCGTCGAACATCGTCGACGCCTGCTACCCGATCGGCTCGATCCAGGTGCCCGGCGGCCTGGAGCCCATCGTCCTGCACCGCGACGCGGTGTCCGGCGGCGGCTACGCGATGATCGGCACGGTGATCAGCGCCGACCTCGACCGCATGGCGCAGCTGCAGCCCAACCAGAAGGCCCGTTTCGTCGCCATCACCCTGGAGGAGGCGCTGGCGGCGCGGCGTCGCTACAAGCAGCAGCTGGAAAACCTGTACCGCTTCTTCCTGGCCTAGCTGGCCGCCACGGTGGCGTGACCGGCGGCTTCCGCGCCGGGCGCCGCCGTGGTTCGGGGTTGATCAATTAGTAGTCACTTGTCGACTTGTGACTTCATCTTGGTTGACAGCGACCAAGGCTTACATATCATGCCTCCAAAGCCTGAACCGCCGCGCCAGCCGTGGTGGTCGAGAACAACGAGGCGTCAGCCCGCGTCCGAAGGAATTCCCCATGAGTGCATCCGCATCCATCGTCACCCGCCACGACTGGACCCTCGCCGAAGTGAAGGCGCTCTTCGAGCAGCCCTTCAACGACCTCCTGTTCCAGGCGCAGACGGTGCACCGCGCGCACTTCGACCCGAACCGCGTGCAGGTCTCGACCCTGCTGTCGATCAAGACCGGCGCCTGCCCGGAAGACTGCAAGTACTGCCCGCAGTCCGGCCACTACAACACCGGCCTGGACAAGCAGAAGCTGATGGAAGTGCAGAAGGTGCTGGAAGCGGCCGCCGAGGCCAAGGCCATCGGCTCCACCCGCTTCTGCATGGGCGCGGCCTGGAAGCACCCCTCGGCCAAGGACATGCCCTACGTGCTGGAAATGGTGAAGGGCGTGAAGCGCCTCGGCCTGGAAACCTGCATGACCCTCGGCAAGCTGACCCAGGAGCAGACCCAGGCCCTGGCCGAGGCCGGGCTGGACTACTACAACCACAACCTCGATACCTCGCCGGAGTTCTACGGCAACATCATCACCACCCGCACCTACGGCGAGCGCCTGCAGACCCTGGCCTACGTGCGCGAGGCGGGGATGAAGATCTGCTCCGGCGGCATCCTCGGCATGGGCGAGTCGGTGGCCGACCGCGCCGGCCTGCTGATCCAGCTGGCCAACCTGCCCGAGCACCCGGAGTCGGTGCCGATCAACATGCTGGTGAAAGTGAAGGGCACCCCGCTGGCGGAAGAGAAGGACGTCGACCCCTTCGACTTCATCCGCACCCTGGCCGTGGCCCGGATCATGATGCCCAAGTCCCACGTGCGCCTGTCCGCCGGCCGCGAGCAGATGAACGAGCAGATGCAGGCCCTGGCCTTCATGGCCGGCGCCAACTCGATCTTCTACGGCGAGAAGCTGCTGACCACCACCAACCCGCAGGCCGACAAGGACATGCAACTGTTCGCCCGCCTGGGCATCAAGCCCGAGGCGCGCGAGGAGCACGCCGACGAGGTGCACCAGGCCGCCATCGAGCAGGCTCTGGTCGAGCAGCGCGATTCGCAGCTGTTCTACGACGCGGCAGTCTGAGAGCGGCTGCAGGCTACAGGCGGCAGGCCACAGCGAGAGCGTCATGGCCGGCTGTGGTTTAGCCTGAAGCCTATAGCCTGCCGCCTGGAGCCTGCTTTATGTCCTTCGATCTCGCCGCCCGCCTGGCCCAGCGCCAGGCGGACGATCTCTACCGCCAGCGGCCGTTGCTGGAGTCGCCGCAGGGCCCGCTGGTGCGGGTCGACGGCCGGCCGATGCTGGCCTTCTGTTCCAATGACTACCTGGGCCTGGCCAACCACCCCGAGGTGATCGCCGCGCTGCGTGCCGGCGCCGAGCGCTGGGGGGTGGGCGGTGGCGCCTCGCACCTGGTCAACGGCCACTGCGGGCCGCACCACGAGCTGGAGCTGGCCCTGGCCGAATTCACCGGGCGGCCGCGGGCGCTGCTGTTCTCCACCGGCTACATGGCCAACCTGGGAGCGGTGACCGCGCTGCTGGGCAAGGGCGACACCGTGCTGGAAGACCGCCTCAACCACGCATCGCTGCTGGACGCCGGGCTGCTCAGCGGCGCGCGCTTCTCGCGCTACCTGCACAACGACGCAGCCAGCCTGGCCACGCGCCTGGGCAAGGCCGAGGGCAATACCCTGGTGGTCACCGACGGCGTGTTCAGCATGGACGGCGACCTCGCCGACCTGCCGGTCCTGTGTGCCGAGGCCAGGCGCCGCGGCGCCTGGGTGATGGTCGACGACGCCCATGGCTTCGGCCCGCTGGGCGCCGGCGGTGGCGGCATCGTCGAGCACTTCGGCCTGGGCCTGGATGACGTGCCGGTGCTGGTCGGCACCCTGGGCAAGGCCTTCGGCACCGCCGGCGCCTTCGTCGCCGGCAGCGAGGAGCTGGTGGAGACGCTGATCCAGTTCGCCCGCCCGTACATCTACACCACCAGCCAGCCGCCGGCGCTGGCCTGCGCCACGCTGAAGAGCCTGGAGCTGCTGCGCAGCGAGAACTGGCGCCGCGAGCACCTGGGCCAGCTGGTCGCACGCTTCCGCCGCGGCGCCGAGGCCATCGGCCTGACGCTGATGGACAGCTTCACGCCGATCCAGCCGATTCTCATCGGCGGCAGCCGCCAGGCCATGGCGCTGTCGGCGGCGCTGCGCGACCACGGCATCCTGGTCGGCGCCATCCGCCCGCCGACCGTGCCGGCCGGCAGTGCGCGGCTGCGCGTGACCTTCAGCGCCAGCCACAGCGAGGAGCAGGTCGACCGCCTGCTCGAAGCCCTGGAGCAGAGCTGGCGCCAGGTCTCCAGCAGCCTGCTGGCGGAACTCGACGCCGAGGAGGGCGAGGATGCGTGACCAACTGATTCTGCTGCCCGGCTGGGGCCTGGGCTGCGCGCCCCTGGAGCCGCTGCGCGACGCCCTGCTGGAGCAGGCGCCGCACCTGCACGTGGCCATCGAGCCGCTGCCGCGCGAAGCCGACCCGGCGCTATGGCTGGACGAGCTGGACGACGAACTGCCCGAAGGCAGCTGGCTGGCCGGCTGGTCGCTGGGCGGCATGCTCGCCGCCGAGCTGGCCGCGCGCCGCGGCCAGGCCTGCCGGGGCCTGATCACCCTGGCCGCCAACGCCAGCTTCCGCCAACTGGACGACTGGCCGCAGGCCATGCCCAACAGCGTCTTCGAGGATTTCTTCGAGGCCTTCCTGCTGGAGCCGGAACTGACGCGCAAGCGCTTCACCCTGCTGGTCAGCCAGGGCGCCCGCGACGCCCGCACCCTGGCGCGGCAACTGCAGGTGGCGCTGCCGGCGCTGGAGGCCGGGGCGCTGAGCGCCGGCCTGCAACTGCTGGGGCGCCTGGACACCCGCGCGGCGCTGGAGCGCTACGACGGCCCGCAACTGCACCTGTTCGCCGGCAACGACGCCCTGGTCCCGGCCGGCGCCGCCGACGCCCTGCTGGGCTGGTTGCCGGACGTGGAAGTGAGCACCATCGCCGGCGCCAGCCACGGCCTGCCGCTGGAGCGCCCGGACGAGGTGGCCGCGGCCATCCTGACTTTCATCCACGAGGGCGACGATGTCTGATCCCCTGGGCGGCGCGCTGCCGGACAAGCGCCAGGTCGCCGCTTCCTTCTCCCGCGCGGCAGCCACCTACGACGCCGTGGCCGAACTGCAGCGCGGCGTCGGCGAAGGCCTGCTGGCGCGGCTGCCGGCCGACCTGGCGGTGCGCCGCTGGCTCGACCTGGGCTGCGGCACCGGCCACTTCAGCCGGGCCCTGGCCCGGCGCTTCGGCGAGGCCGAAGGGCTGGCCGTGGACATCGCCGAAGGCATGCTGCGCCACGCCCGCGAGCACGGCGGCGCGCAGCAGTTCATCGGTGGCGACGCCGAGCGCCTGCCGCTGCGCGGCGAGTGCTGCGACCTGCTGTTCTCCAGCCTGGCCATCCAGTGGTGCGCCGACCTGCCGGCGGTGCTCGGCGAGGCGCGCCGGGTGCTGCGCGAGGGCGGCGTGTTCGCCTTCAGCAGCCTGTGCGTCGGCACCCTGGGCGAGCTGCGCGCCAGCTGGCAGGCGGTGGACGGCTTCGTTCACGTCAACCGCTTCCGCGCCTTCGCCGACTACCAGGCGCAGTGCGCGGCGAGCGGGCTGGAAGTGCTGCAGCTGGCCACCGAGGACCGCGTGCTGCACTTCCCCGACCTGCGCAGCCTGACCCACGAACTCAAGGCCCTGGGTGCCCACAACCTCAACCCCGGCCGCCCCGACGGCCTGACCGGGCGGGCCAGGGTGCGGGCGCTGATCGAGGCCTACGAACGCTTCCGCCAGCCCGGGGGGCTGCCGGCGACCTACAGGGTGGTCCAGGTCATCCTGCGCAAACCCATCTCTTCGTAGGAGCGAGCTTGCTCGCGAACCCGTCTCGGGCTGTTCGCGAGCAAGCTCGCTCCTACAAGGGCGTTTCCAGAGGAACCCCATGCCACACGCGTTTTTCATCACCGGCACCGACACCGAAATCGGCAAGACCACCATCGCCGCCGGCCTGCTGCATGCCGCGCGCATGGCTGGCATGTCCACCGCCGCCGCCAAACCGGTGGCCTCCGGCTGCGAGCGCCGCCCCGAGGGCCTGCGCAATGGCGACGCCCTGGCCCTGCTGGGCGAGTGCAGCCTGCCGCTGGCCTACGAGGAGGTGAACCCCTTCGCCTTCGAGCCGGCCATCGCCCCGCACCTGGCGGCGCGCGAGGTCGGCGTGGCGCTGAACGTCGACACCCTGGCCGGGCCGGTGCGCCACGTGCTGGCACGCGGCGCCGACTTCACCCTGGTGGAAGGCGCCGGCGGCTGGCGCGTGCCCCTGGCCGGCGAAGAGAGCCTGTCGGACCTGGCCATCCTCCTCGACCTGCCGGTGATCCTGGTGGTGGGCGTGCGCCTGGGCTGCATCAACCACGCGGTGCTCAGCGCCGAGGCCATCCTGCGCGACGGCCTGCCGCTGGCCGGCTGGGTGGCCAACATCGTCGACCCACAGACCTCGCGCCTGGAAGAGAATCTGGCGACCCTCGCCGAACGCCTGCCGGCGCCCTGCATCGGCCGCATGCCGCGCCTGGCCGCGCCCACGCCGTTCGCCGTGGCCGGGCACCTGGACCTGGGGATCCTCGATCTTCCGGACTGATGGCCTTTGAATATCACCGACGATCCTGTTTGAATAGGCGGCAGGTTCCACCGAGGAAGATCGACCATGGAAATCTCCGGTAACGCATTCAGTACCGGTCTGCAGGGGCTGCAGCGCGGCCTGCAGCAGGTCGACCGCGCCGCCGCCCAGGTGGCCGCGCAGCCCGTGGCCCAGGACGACATCGCCCGCCCCGTGGTGGACATGGAAATGAGCAAGTACGCCGCCCTGGCGTCCAGCCGCGTCCTGCAGACCGCCGACGAAACCCTCGGGACGCTGATCGACATCAGCGTCTGACGCCTTTCCTCCCTTCAGAATTTCCTTTCAGCATCTTCGGGCCGTCACCTGTCGGCGGCCCGTGGCTGGGCTTTACTTGTGCTTATCGATACCCGCGAACGCAGCGCTCTGGCCCGTGCCCTCGCGCGTGACCGGGCGGTCGGCTTGCGCGCTTGACAAGGGTAGGGCGTAAACGTATGTTTCAAACGCCTGTTTGAGAGTCGAGGCGCACGGCGCATCGGCTGGGCGGCCGGGAACGCTCCCGCACAGCGACCGCAAGCATCGGTCGCCCATTAACCAGAACCCTTCGTAGAGGTTTACCGCTATGCCTGATTACAAGGCCCCCTTGCGTGATATCCGTTTCGTTCGCGACGAGCTGCTGGGCTACGAAGCGCACTACCAGAACCTGCCGGGCGCCCAGGACGCCACGCCGGACATGGTCAATGCCATCCTCGAAGAGGGTGCCAAGTTCTGCGAACAGGTGATCGCCCCGCTGAACCGCGTCGGCGACCAGGAAGGCTGCACCTGGAGCCCCGAGGGCGTGAAGACCCCCACCGGCTTCAAGGAGGCCTACCAGCAATTCGTCGAGGGCGGCTGGCCGAGCCTGGCCCATGACGTCGAGCACGGCGGCCAGGGCCTGCCGGAATCCCTGGGCATGGCCATCAGCGAGATGGTCGGCCAGGCCAACTGGTCCTGGGGCATGTACCCGGGCCTGTCCCACGGCGCCATGAACACCCTGCACGCCCACGGCACCCCGGAACAGCAGGCCACCTACCTGACCAAGCTGGTGTCCGGCGAGTGGACCGGCACCATGTGCCTGACCGAGCCGCACTGCGGCACCGACCTGGGCATGCTGCGCACCAAGGCCGAGCCCCAGGCCGACGGCACCTACAAGGTCACCGGCACCAAGATCTTCATCTCCGCCGGCGAACACGACATGGCCGACAACATCGTCCACATCGTGCTGGCCCGCCTGCCCGACGCCCCCCAGGGCACCAAGGGCATCTCGCTGTTCATCGTGCCGAAGTTCCTGCCCAACGCCGAAGGCGGCGTAGGCGAGCGCAATGCCGTGTCCTGTGGCTCCATCGAGCACAAGATGGGCATCCACGGCAACGCCACTTGCGTGATGAACTTCGACGCCGCCACCGGCTTCCTGATCGGCCCGCCGAACAAGGGCCTGAACTGCATGTTCACCTTCATGAACACCGCCCGCCTGGGTACCGCGCTGCAAGGCCTGGCCCACGCCGAGATCGGTTTCCAGGGTGGCATCGCCTACGCTCGCGAGCGTCTGCAGATGCGTTCGCTGACCGGCCCGAAAGCCCCGGAAAAGGCCGCCGACCCGATCATCGTGCACCCGGACGTGCGGCGCATGCTGCTGACCGCCAAGGCTTTCGCCGAAGGCAACCGCGCCATGCTGTACTTCGCCGCCAAGCAGGTGGACATCGTCCAGCGCAGCCAGGACGAAGAAGAGAAGAAAGCCGCTGACGCGATGCTGGCCTTCCTCACCCCGATCGCCAAGGCGTTCATGACCGAAGTCGGCTTCGAGTCGGCCAACCACGGCGTGCAGATCTATGGCGGCCACGGCTTCATCGCCGAGCACGGCATGGAACAGAACGTCCGCGACAGCCGCATCTCCATGCTGTACGAAGGCACCACCGGCGTTCAGGCGCTGGACCTGCTGGGCCGCAAGGTACTGATGACCCAGGGCGAGGCGCTCAAGGGCTTCACCAAGATCGTGCACAAGTTCTGCCAGGCCAACGAAGGCAACGACGCCGTCAAGGAATTCGTCGCGCCGCTGGCCGCGCTGAACAAGGAGTGGGGCGAACTGACCATGAAGGTCGGCATGGCCGCCATGAAGGACCGCGAGGAAGTCGGCGCCGCTTCGGTGGACTACCTGATGTTCTCCGGCTACGCCTGCCTGGCCTACTTCTGGGCCGACATGGCACGCCTGGCCGCCGAGAAACTGGCCGCCGGCACCGGCGAGGAGGCCTTCTACAAGGCCAAGCTGCAAACCGCGCGCTTCTACTTCCAGCGCATCCTGCCGCGTACCCGCACCCACGTCGCCACCATGCTGTCCGGCGCCGGCAACCTGATGGACATGGCCGAGGAAGACTTCTCCCTCGGTTACTGATAGCGCCGCTGGCACCAGCCCGCCCCTTGGCGGGCTGTCCACGGAGGCACCCGACACCCTGCGAGCCAAGCTCCCGCAGGGTGTTTTCATTTCCGAGCCTGCTCCACTCGCGATCGTGGCCCGGCTTGATCGCTATACCAATATGGGTATAGATTCGTTCGGCCGTTCATGGGAAAGCCGAGCCATCAGTGAAGTCGTTGATCTGGATGGGCAGCAGCAAGAAGGACCTTCTGGACATGCCCGAGGATGTCCAGGATGTATTTGGCTTCGCCCTGCACCAGGCCCAGGAGGGCGGCAAGCATCCCCAGGCCAAGCCGATGAAGGGCTTCTCGGGCGCTGGAGTGCTGGAAGTCGTCGAGGATTACGACGGCGACACCTATCGAGCGGTCTACACGGTGAAACTTGCAGCAGCGGTCTATGCTCTGCACTGCTTCCAGAAGAAATCGACCAGAGGCATAGAGACTCCGCAGCACGACATAGCGCTGATCAAGAAAAGGCTGAAAGACGCGGAAGCCCATGCGAAGAGCGTAGAAAATGATTGAGTTCGAAGAAGGTAGCGGCAACGTCTATGCCGACCTCGGCAGGGACGATGCCGGCGAGATGCAGGTCAAGGCCAGGCTGGCATCCAAGATCGGCAGCATCATCAAGGCTCGCCACCTGACACAGACCCAGGCCGCGGAAATCCTCGGGCTTCCCCAGCCCAAGGTTTCCGACATGTTGCGTGGGAAGTTCAGAGGCATCAGCGAGGCCAAGATGATCGACTGCCTGGCCCGGCTCGGACGTGACGTCCAGATCGTGGTCAAGGCCGCGCCCCGTTCACGCCGTGAGGGGCGGGTGGAAGTGGTCTTCGCCTGATCGGCTCTCCCGTGCAGGAAGCCCGCCCTGATGGCGGGCTTTTTTGTGCCCGTGCAGGCCGCGAGTACCGCGTTGCAGCGTATGGCCGGGGCCGTCGCGGGGTGGTGCGGCCGGCCCGAGGCCGGGCCCGGTTATGGCCGCGCATTCATCGCGCGCAGAGTGATTGCCGCCGCTTTCCGGCGCACAGTAGGTTCAGGGTCTATCCGCGCCGTTCCGGCGCCGAACCGACTGGAGAACTGCCATGCCCGAGTACAAGGCACCCCTGCGCGACGTGCGTTTCCTGATCGACGAAGTCTTCGACTTCGCCGGCCGCTACCAGGCCCTGGGCGCGACCGATGCCAGCCCGGACATGGTCGCCGCGATCCTCGAGGAAGGGGCCAGGTTCTGCGAGCAGGTGCTGGCGCCGCTGAACCGTTCCGGCGACGAGGAGGGCTGCCACTTCGACAACGGCGTGGTGACCACGCCCAAGGGTTTCAAGGAAGCCTTCGCGCAGTACGTCGAGGGTGGCTGGAATGGCGTGTCGTCCGACCCCGAGTACGGCGGCCAGGGCCTGCCGCCGTCCCTCGGCCTGCTGGTCAGCGAGATGATCGGCGCGGCCAACTGCTCCTGGGGCATGTACCCGGGCCTGACCAAGGGCGCCATGGCCGCCATCCACGCACACGGCAGCGCCGAGCAGAAGCAGGCCTACCTGCCGCGCATGACCGCCGGCACCTGGACCGGCACCATGTGCCTGACCGAGCCGCACTGCGGCACGGACCTGGGCATCATCAAGACCCGCGCCGTGCCCAACGCCGACGGCAGCTACGCCATCAGCGGCACCAAGATCTTCATCTCCGCCGGCGAGCACGACATGAGCGAGAACATCATCCACCTGGTGCTGGCCAAGCTGCCCGACGCCCCGGCCGGCACCAAGGGCATCTCGCTGTTCATCGTGCCCAAGTTCAGCCTCGACGCCAGCGGCGAGGCCGGCGCGCGCAACGCGGTGAGCTGCGGTTCCATCGAGCACAAGATGGGCATCAAGGCCTCGGCCACCTGCGTTATGAACTTCGACGGCGCCACCGGCTACCTGATCGGCGAGGCCAACAAGGGCCTGGCCTGCATGTTCACCATGATGAACCACGCGCGCCTGGGCACCGGGATGCAGGGCCTGTGCCTCGGCGAGACCAGCTACCAGGGCGCCGTGAAGTACGCCAGCGAGCGCCTGCAGATGCGCGCCCTGACCGGGCCCAAGGCGCCGGACAAGCCGGCCGACCCGATCATCGTGCACCCGGACGTGCGGCGCATGCTGCTGACCATGAAGGCCTTCAACGAGGGCAACCGCGCCCTGGCCTACTTCACCGCGCAACTGCTGGACATCGAGCACCTTTCCGAAAGCGCCGAGGAACGCGAGCAGGCGGCCAACCTGCTGGCCTTCCTCACCCCGATCTGCAAGGCCTTCATGACCGAAACCGGACTGGAGGTCACCAACCACGGCATGCAGGTGTTCGGCGGCCACGGCTTCATCCGCGAGTGGGGCATGGAGCAGCTTGTCCGGGATTGTCGCATCGCCCCGATCTACGAAGGCACCAACGGCATCCAGGCGCTGGACCTGCTTGGGCGCAAGGTGCTCGGCAGCCAGGGCAAGCTGCTGCTGGGCTTCACCAAGCTGGTCCACCAGCTGTGCCAGGCCAATGCCGAGCACCCGCAGCTGAAGGCCCAGGTAGCGCAGCTGGCGGCGCTGAACAAGCAGTGGGGTGAACTGACGCAGAAGGTCGGCATGGCCGCCATGAAGAACCCCGACGAAGTCGGCGCGGCGGCGGTGGACTACCTGATGTTCTCCGGCTACGTCACCCTCGGCTACTTCTGGCTGCAAATGGCCCTGGTGGCCCGGAGCAAGCTGGAGCAAGGCAGCAGCGAAGCCGGTTTCTACCAGGCCAAGCTGGCCACCGCGGACTTCTACTTCGCCCGCCTGCTGCCGCGCGCGGCCGCGCACAAGGCGGCGGTGGAGGCCGGCGGCGAAAGCCTGATGCGCCTGTCCGCCGAGCAGTTCGCCCTCTGATGCGCCAACCGCGGCCCCGGTCGCCCCTCGTGGCGGCCGGGGCCGCTGGCTGTCCGGTGGGCGCATATGGTGTGACCGATGATTAACAATTCGTTCACAATATGACGCTATGGCTCTGGGGAGTTGTCGGGGTAAACTCCGCCGGCGTACCCTTGCGTACGTCCTATCCTGAATACCGCTGGCTGCTTGTTCAGCCGTTGTTTCGCTCGAGGATTCCTACATGGCTGACTACAAAGCACCGCTGCGCGACATGCAATTCGTCCTCCACGAAGTCTTCGAGGTGGGCAAGCTCTGGGCCGAGCTGCCGGGTCTGGCCGAGACGGTGGACGTCGACACCGCCAACGCCATCCTCGAGGAAGCCGGCAAGGTCACCGCGGGCGTGATCGCCCCGCTGAACCGCAGCGGCGACGAAGAAGGCTGCAGCTGGAGCGCCGAGGGCGTGAAGACCCCGGCCGGCTTCCCCGAGGCCTACCGCACCTACGCCGAAGGCGGCTGGGTGGGCGTGGGCGGCGCGCCGGAATTCGGCGGCATGGGCATGCCCAAGGTCATCGGTGCGCAGGTCGAGGAGATGGTCAATGCGGCCAACCTGTCCTTCGGCCTCTATCCGATGCTGACCGCTGGCGCCTGCCTGTCGCTGCTCAACCACGCCAGCGAAGAACTCAAGGGCAAGTACCTGCCGAACATGTACGCCGGTACCTGGGCCGGTTCCATGTGCCTGACCGAGCCCCACGCCGGCACCGACCTGGGCATCATCCGCACCAAGGCCGAGCCCCAGGCCGACGGCAGCTACAAGGTCAGCGGCACCAAGATCTTCATCACCGGCGGCGAGCACGACCTGGCCGAGAACATCATCCACCTGGTGCTGGCCAAGTTGCCCGACGCGCCGGCCGGCTCCAAGGGCATCTCGCTGTTCCTGGTGCCCAAGGTGCTGGTCAACGAGGACGGCTCGCTCGGTGAGCGCAACGCCGTGAGCTGCGGCTCCATCGAGCACAAGATGGGCATCAAGGCCTCGGCCACCTGCGTGATGAACTTCGACGGCGCCACCGGCTGGATCGTCGATGCGCCGAACAAGGGCCTGGCGGCCATGTTCACCATGATGAACTACGAGCGCCTGGGCGTAGGCATCCAGGGCCTGGCGACCGGCGAGCGCTCCTACCAGAGCGCCGTGGAATACGCCCGCGAGCGCATCCAGAGCCGCGCGCCCACCGGCCCGGTGGCCAAGGACAAGGCGGCCGACCCGATCATCGTGCACCCGGACGTGCGCCGCATGCTGCTGACCATGAAGGCGCTGAACGAGGGCGGCCGCGCCTTCTCCAGCTACGTCGCCATGCAGCTGGACACCGCCAAGTACAGCGAAGAGCCCACCGTGCGCAAGCGCGCCGAGGACCTGGTCGCCCTGCTGACCCCGGTGGCCAAGGCCTTCCTCACCGACATGGGCCTGGAAACCACCGTCCACGGCCAGCAGGTGTTCGGCGGCCATGGCTTCATCCGCGAGTGGGGCCAGGAGCAGCTTGTCCGGGATTGTCGCATCACCCAGATCTACGAAGGCACCAACGGCATCCAGGCGCTGGACCTGATGGGCCGCAAGATCGTCGGTAGCGGTGGCGCCTTCGCCAAGCACTTCACCGACGAGATCAAAGCCTTCACCGCCTCGGCCGGCGCCGAGCTGGCCGAGTTCACCGGCCCGCTGAACGCTGCCGTGCAGAACCTCGAAGAGCTGACCGCCTGGGTGCTGGACCGCGCCAAGGCCAGCCCCAACGAGATCGGTGCCGCCTCGGTGGAATACCTCCAGGTGTTCGGCTACACCGCCTACGCCTACATGTGGGCGCTGATGGCTCGCGCCGCGCAGGGCAAGGAAGGGCAGGACGACTTCTACGCCAGCAAGCTGGGTACCGCGCGCTTCTACTTCGCCCGTCTGCTGCCGCGCATCCACTCGCTGAGCGCCTCGGTGAAAGCCGGCAGTGAGTCGCTGTACCTGCTCGACGCCGCGCAGTTCTAAGCCGTGCAGGCAGGCAGGGCCCCGCTTCGGCGGGGCCTTGTCGTTTCAGCGGGGCAACGCTTTGTAAGCCTAGGCTTACACGTCGTGGTGTCATTTGGCGTCTATCGACGACGAGGGCTGGCGAGTAATCTTGTTTCCAGTCAGGACACTGCGCAGGAAGCGCCGACGACAAAACGGAAAGATAGGGATTCCACCATGGACGGTGGCCAGCATGGACGTCAGGATATCGGTCTGCAAAACCCCGCTCGCAAGGCGGGGTTTTTCTTTGCCTGCGGTTTTTCCCCACCCAGCCGACTGTAGCGATTCGCGCGCAGGGCGCGCTCCTACAAGGGGAATGGCGTGGGTGGGGCGGCGTAGGAGCGGATCTCATCCGCGATCCGTGCCGGGACGCCCGGCTATCGCGGAGAAGCTCCGCTCCTACGAAGAGCATCTCGGCGCGGGGCTCTACGAAAAACTCTGCACCGCGCCTTCCAGCAGCGAGCGCAGCAGCTCCACCGTGCTGTGCTGGCGCTGCGCGTCGCGGTACACCAGGCCTACGCTCAGCGGGATGCGCGGCTCGCTCAACGGCTTCCACAGCAGGTCGCGGTTGCTGTGCAGCTGTCGCGCGCGGCCCGGCAGCACCGTGGCGAAGCGGCTGTGGGGCAGGCTGTCGAGGATGCCGCTCATGTGGTTCAGCTCGGCCTGCACCCGTGGCCGGCGGCCGATGGCGGCCAGTTGCTCCTGCCAGATCTGCCGGGCGCGGAATTCCTCGCCCAGCAGCAGCATCGGCAGTTCCGCGGCCTGGGCCAGGGACACCTTCTTGAACTCGCGCAACGGGTGGTCGGCGGGGATCACCAGCTGCAGCTCGTCCGGGTACAGCTCCACGCCATGCAGCGCCGGCTGGCGCGGCGGCAGGAAGCCGATGCCGATATCCAGCTGCCCGGCCAGCAGCCGGCGCTCGATCTCCACCCCGGACAGCTCGTAGATGCGCACCTGCAGGTGCGGCTGCGCGGCGTGCAGGCGTTCCACCAGGTGGGGCACCAGGCTGGCGTTCACCGTCTGCAGCACGCCGATGGCCAGGCTGCGCGCGGCCTGCCCGCGGAAGCCGCGCAGGGCCTCGTGGGCGCGCTCCAGGCCTTCGAGCAGGGGCACGGCATGGTTGTACAGGGTGTGCGCCGCCGCCGTCGGCACCAGGCGCTTGCCGATGCGCTGGAACAGGGCCACGTCGAGGCTCCGCTCCAGCTGGCGGATCTGCTGTGACAGCGCCGGTTGCGACAGGGCCAGGCGCTCGGCGGCACGGCCGACGTGGCCTTCCTCGTAGAGCGCGACGAAATAGCGGAGCTGGCGGAAATCCATAAGCGCGGCTTATCAACGAAACTGGAAAATCGAAATGGATAGGTACCTATCCGAGGCTCTAGTCTAGTGCCTGTCCGCTGCTGCAGACGGGTAGACAAAGGTGGAAGGCATCGTCATCCAGGGTGTTTTCATAGGCAAAGTCGAAGAGTGCTGGGGCGGCCTGGTCAGCGCCATCGACAAGCTGGAAACCCGCGAGGAAGTCTGGCTGGGCAGCGAAGGCCTGCCCGGCGACGAACAGGCCGACCTGCGCCACCACGGCGGCCTCGACCGTGCGCTGCACCACTACCCGGCCGAGCACTACCGCCACTGGCGCAAGCAGCACCCGCAGCAGCGCTGGCAGCAACCGGCCTTCGGCGAGAACCTCTCGACCTTCGGCGTGAACGAGGCCGACGTGTGCATCGGCGACCTGTTCCGCTGGGGCGAGGCGCTGATCGAGGTCAGCCAGCCGCGCTCGCCGTGCTACCGCCTGGGGCGTCGCTGGAACCTCCCGGAACTGCCGCTGGAGCTGCAGCAGCAGGGCCGCTGCGGCTGGTTCTACCGGGTGCGCCGCGCCGGCATGGTCAGCGCCGCCGCGCCGCTGGAGCTGGTGCAGCGGCACTACCCGCAGCTGAGCGTGGCCAGCCTGTTGCGCTGGTACTTCGGCGAACCGCTGGAGCCCTGCGGCCTGCGCCAGATGATGGCGTGCGACGCGCTCTCGCTGCGCTGGCGCAAGACCGCCGCGCAACGCCTGGCCAGTGGCGTGGTGGAAGACTGGACGGCCCGCCTGCAGGGCCCCGAATGCCTGGGCAGCGGCCCCGCCTGACGCGGCGGCTGCCCACAACCTGCCTCGCGCCCGCCCCGGACGTCGTTTTGGTCCATCGGGGCGGCTTTTATTCCCGGCCGGGGCGTTGCGCCCCGAGACCGAAGGCGGCCTGTCGGCCGCATCGCGGATGAATCCGCTCCTACGCTGCATCAGCCATGGCGTACCCCATGTAGGAGCGCGCCCTGCGCGCGAATCGCGGGCAGGGCTCCTACATCCTCAGGTGAACACACACCGTAGGATGGGTTGAGCGAAGGCTCAACCCATCCTACGAAAGAAACCTGGCGCGGCCGTATGCTATCAGCATGCTCCCGTAGGAGCGGACTCCGTCCGCGATAAAGGCGTTACAGTTCGATCTCGCCCCCCGCCAGTGCGCACAGCTCGGTGAAGTCGACGATCTCCGTCTCCCGCCCGTTGACCCGCAGCAGGCCGTTCTTCTGCAGGCGGGTGAAGCTGCGCGACACGGTTTCCACCGCCAGCCCCAGGTAGTCGCCGATTTCGTGGCGCGACATGCTCAGGCGAAAACGCAGGGCCGAGAAGCCGCGCTCGCGGAAGTGCGCCGAGATGTTCAGCAGGAAGGCGGCGATCCGCGAGTCGGCGTTGAGCCGCGAGAGCAGCAGCTTCATCTGCTGGTCCTCGCGGATCTTGCGGCTCATCATCAGCAGCAGTTGGTGCGACAGCCCGGGGATCTGCTGCGACAACTGCTCCAGCTGGTCGAAGGGAATCTCGCTGCACAGGGGGCTTTCCAGGGCGATGGCCGACACCGGGTAGCGCCCCTCGTCCATGCCGGAGAAGCCGAAGATCTCGTTGGCATAGTAGAAGCCGGTGATCTTCTCCAGGCCCTGCTCGTTGGTGGTCACCGTCTTCAGCGAGCCGGAGCGCACCAGGTAGACGTTGTGGAAGGTGTCGCCCTGGCGGAACAGGTGGTCGCCCTTGTGCAGCAGGTGGCCGGGCCTGATGATGGCTTCCAGCTCGAGGATCTTGTCGTCGCTGAGGGTGGGCGGCGCCAGACGGCAGTTCTTGCAGTACGGTTGCGGCTTCAGCATCTGATTCATCCGGTTATCCCCTGTACACCAGCGCTAACCGCGTCCGGCGGCCTTCTAAGAACATAGCAACAGATGGGCATCTGTCATCCGCGTGGACGGTTCGGCCCCGCTGTGGATGGGCTCGGGAGGTAGATGGGCACGGGGCGGGCCAATGCCAAGGCGCCGGCGGTTTTTCCCGGGATTGCATTGCCGCAGGTCAGGTCGAATTCGCGCCGGGCTGGCTTCGTGAAATTCGTTGTGTTAGTTTTCATGAAAAACAAGCATGACAATTTCACGAGGTCGCCATGTTCCTGCAATCCAGCCAGCCCGTCGGCACCTACTACGCCGCCGCCAACCCGGAGTTGCTGCAGCCCCGCGCGCAGCTGACGGATGCGCTGGAGGTCGAGGTGCTGGTGATCGGCGCCGGCTTCAGCGGCCTGCATACCGCGCTGCAGCTGGCCGAGGGCGGCCGCCAGGTCTGCGTGATCGAGGCCAGCCGCATCGCCTGGGCGGCTTCCGGGCGCAACGGCGGCCAGGCGCTGCCGGGCTGGTCCAGCGACCTCGGCCCGATCGAGGCCGACCTCGGCCATGAAGGCGCCCTGCGCCTGTGGCAGGGCATGCTCTGGGCGGCGCGCGAGATGCGCGACCTGCCGCAGCGCCACGGCTTCGACTGCGACTACCGCGTCGGCCACCTGTGGACCGCCGTGCTGCCGCGCCGCGTCGGCATGCTCGAGGAATGGCAGGGCGAGGCCGCGCGCCGCTGGGGCTACGAGGGCCTGCAGATGGTTTCCCGCGCCGAGCTGCCGCAGTGGATCGCCAGCGAACGCTACCTGGCCGGCCTGTACGACCCGAATTCCGCGCACCTCAACCCGCTGAAGCTGGCCTACGGCCTGGCCGGCGCGCTGGAGAGGGCCGGCGGGCGCATCTTCGAGCAGACCCGCGCGCTGCGCTACAGCGAGCAGGGCAACGGCTACGTCGTCGAGACCGAGCACGGCAGCATCCGCTGCGCCGCCCTGGTGCTGGCCTGCAACGCCTACATCGACGGCCTGGACAAGGAAGTCTCCGCGCGCATCCTGCCAGTGGGCACCTACCAGGTCGCCACCGCGCCCCTGGGCGCGGAGCTGGCGCATTCGCTGCTGCCGCAGAACTGCTGCGTCACCGACAACCAGTTCGTCCTCGACTACTTCCGCCTGACCCCCGACCACCGCCTGCTGTTCGGCGGCGGCTGCACCTACCTGGGCGGCATGCCCGCGGACATCCGCGCGGCCACCCGGCCCTACGTCGAGCGGGTGTTCCCGCAACTGCGCGGGGTGGAGCTGGAATACGCCTGGGGCGGGCACATCGACTGCAGCATGCGGCGCACCCCGGACGTCGGCCGCCGCGGCGACCTCTACTGGCTGCAGGGCTATTCCGGGCATGGCGTGCTGCCCAGCCTGGCCGCCGCCCGCGCGGTCAGCCAGGCCATGCTGGGGTACGGCGAGGAGCTCGACCTGTACCAGCGCCTGAGCAATCCCGGCTTCCCCGGTGGCCAACGCTTCGCCGCGCCACTGGAAGCCGTCGGCAAAGCCTGGTATCGCTTGCGGGACTTCTTCTGAACAGAGCCGGGCAGCGCCTATGCAAGAACACCAGAACGAACACCTCGCGACCCTGATCCGCGACCTGCGCAAGCACAAGAACCTGACCCTCGGCGCCCTGGCCGAGCGCATCGGCCGCTCGGTGGGCTTCCTCTCCCAGGTCGAGCGTGGCCTGTCGCGCCCGACCGTGGCCGACCTCACTGCCATCAGCGAAGCCCTCGGCGTGCCGACCACCTACTTCTACGCCGAGGGGCCTGCCCGCGAGCTGGCCTGGGTGACGCGCCCGGCCGACCGCCGCACGCTGTACTACGCCGGCGGCATCACCGACATCCTCGCCTCGCCGAACATGTCCGGCGGCTTCTCCATGCTCGACAGCATCCTCGCCCCCGGCGCCACCAGCGGCGAGGACCACCTCAACGACAGCTCCGAGCAGGGCGGCTTCGTGCTGGAGGGCGAACTGACCCTCTGGTACCAGGACGAGACCGTCACCCTTTACCCCAACGACAGCTTCCAGCTGCCGCCGCACGCGAAATTCCGCTACGGCAACCTGACAGACAAACCAACGAGGGTGCTCTGGATCTTCACCTGAAGGCATCCGGCTGCGCCTGACACACAGGCACCAAGAAGATGAACCGCCAAACCTTCCCCGACCTGCTCAGCGAAGTACGCGCCTTCCGCGCCCAGAACCCGGACGTGCGCTACGTCGACCTGATCTGCCTGGACATCCCCGGGCACTTCTACGGCAAGCGCTACCCGGTGGACATGCTGGAGAAAGTCGCTGCCGGCTCGCCCCTGAAGCTGCCGCAGAACTGCGTGCTGCTGGGCGTGCAGGGCGGCCTGCACCCGATCGGCGACTACTGCTTCAACGACGGCGACCCGGACGCGCCGCGCCGGCTGATCCCCGGCAGCCTCAAGCCGGTGCGCTGGGAGAACCAGCCGCTGGGGCAGATGATCATCAGCTCCGACGGCACCGAGGCGCCCATCGAGTTCGAGCCGCGGGAAGTGCTGGCGCGCGTGCTCAAGCGCCTGGAAGGCAAGGGCATCCGCCCGGTGGTGGCCTTCGAGCTGGAGTTCTACCTGTTCGACAAGAAGCTCAGGGACGGCCTGCCGCAGTACCCGCGCGACCCGCTGTGCGAGGACGAGGACGACCAGCCGAACATGCACATCGAGCGTCTGTCGCGCTTCTCCGACGTGCTCCACGAGATAGTCGAGGCCTCGCGCGAGCAGGGCGTGGACGCCAACGTGATCACCGCCGAGATCGGCCCCGGCCAGTTCGAGATCAACTTCGCCCACTGCGAGGACGGCCTGCACGCCGCCGACCAGGCCGCGCTGTTCACCCGCGCCACCCGCGGCGTGGCACTCAAGCATGGGCACCGCGCCAGCTTCATGAGCAAACCCTACCTGCACGCGCCGGGCAGCGGCATGCACGTGCACGTCAGCCTCTACGACCGTGACGGCCGCAACCTGCTCGACGGCGACGAACAGCGCCCGCTGCGCCACGCCGTGGCCGGCTGCCTGGAGCTGCTGCCGCATTGCATGCCGATCTTCGCCGCCAACCACAACGCCTACCGCCGCTACGGCTCGCGGGTGAACGCTGCCAGCAAGGCCAGCTGGGGCTTCGAGGACCGCGATGCGTGCATCCGCATCCCCGAGTCCGATGGCAGGAACCTGCGCATCGAGCATCGCCTCGCCGGGGCCGACGCCAACCCCTACCTGGTGCTGGCGGCCATCCTCACCGGCATGGAATACGGTCTGGAAGCGGGCAAGGAGCCCATCGCCCCGCTGAACGAAGACCGCGACAGCGGCATCGACTTCCCCCGCGACATGCTCGGCGCGGTGGCGGCCATGGAGAACCATCCGGCGGTGAAGGAAGGGCTCGGCAGCGAGTTCGTCTTCGTCTACTGCGAGAACAAGCGCCACGATCACCTGGAGTTCATGGACGAGGTGAGTGCGCGGGAGTACCGCTGGTTCCTGTGAAGGGAAAGCGGCGGCGCGGGTAGCGCTGCCGCGGCGTCCACCGTTTGGGTGGACGCGTGGCCTGCAGGGCCGCAGTGGGAAGCCGCGCTACCGGGCGGGTAGCCCCTCGGCGAGGGCGGTAGCGCGGTTCGCGCCGCAAGGGCGCGGGTATCGCAGGCGGCGCCCGGGTAGGGCGCCGCTTTCACATCAGCCGATGGTCATCAGGCTGGCGTTGCCGCCGGCGGCCGCGGTGTTCACGCTCAGGGCGTGCTCCACCAGCAGGCGTTCCAGCGGTACATCGGTTTCACCCTTGCCCAGGCCGTGCACGCCGACGATGGCGCCCTTGCGCTTGGCGGCCTGCTCGCACACCTCGCGCAGCTGGTCGGAATCGCCGTGGTGCAGGATGGCGTCGAAGGCGGCTTCGGCGGCGGTCCAGTCGTTGACCAGCTCGATGCGCTTCTGCACTTCCTTGGGCAGGCTGTCACGCAGCTCGCGCTGGCTTGCCGGCCATACCGCCAGGCTGCCCACCGCCAGGGTGGCGGCCAGCTGCACCAGCAGGTCGGCGCTCTCCTCGGCGAGGTTCAGCACGCGCTCGCGCGGCAGCAGGGTGTAGGTGTTGCGCTCGCCGGTCGGGCCGGTCAGCACGTGGCAGGCGTAGCTCTGCGCCAGGCTGGCGAACTCGTCCGCCACCTTCGCCAGTTCCGGCTCCTGCCTGGCCGCCCAGTCGCGCAGCGCCTGCAGGGCTTTCTCGCGCTCGGCGGGGCGGGGCAGGGCCTGCACGTTGTCGCCGGCCAGTTGGTTGGCCACCGCGTCGCGCGGGCGGGTCGACAGCAGGCGGTACAGGTACAGCGGGCCGCCGGCCTTCGGGCCGGTGCCGGACAGGCCTTCGCCGCCGAAGGGCTGCACGCCGACCACCGCGCCGACGATGTTGCGGTTCACGTACAGGTTGCCGACGTGGGCGCTGCCCACCACCTGGGTGATGGTCTCGTCGATGCGGGTGTGCACGCCGAGGGTCAGGCCGTAGCCGGAGGCGTTGATCTGCGCCAGCAACTGGTCCAGGTCGGAGCGCTCGTAGCGCACCAGGTGCAGCACCGGGCCGAAGATCTCGCGCTTGAGCTCGTCGAAGCTGTCCAGCTCGATCAGCGTCGGCACCACGAAGGTGCCGCGCTTGAGCACGTCGCCATTCACCCGGGCGGCCTGGAAGACCTTGCGGCCCTTGTCGCGCATGGCCTGGATGTGGCGGTCGATGTTGCCCTTGGCCTCGGCGTCGATCACTGGGCCGATGTCCACGTTCAGGTGTTCCGGCGAGCCGAGGGTGTATTCGGCCATGGCGCCCTTGAGCATCTGCACCACGCGGTCGGCCACGTCGGCCTGCACGCACAGCACGCGCAGGGCCGAGCAGCGCTGGCCGGCGCTGTCGAAGGCGGAGTTGATCACGTCCACCACCACCTGCTCGGCCAGGGCCGAGGAGTCGACGATCATCGCGTTCATCCCGCCGGTCTCGGCGATCAGCGGAATGGCGCGGCCCTGGGCGTCCAGGCGGCCGGCGATGTTGCGCTGGAGGATGCCGGCCACCTCGGTGGAACCGGTGAACATCACGCCGCGCACGCGCTCGTCGCCCACCAGGCGGGCACCCACGGTCTCGCCGCGGCCCGGCAGCAGCTGCAGCACGCCGGCCGGCACGCCTGCTTCGAGCAGGATGCGCACGGCCTGGGCGGCGATCAGCGGGGTCTGCTCGGCCGGCTTGGCCAGCACGGTGTTGCCGGCGGCCAGGGCGGCGGCCACCTGGCCGCTGAAGATCGCCAGCGGGAAGTTCCACGGGCTGATGCACACCACCGGGCCCAGCGGGCGGTGGCTGTCGTTGGCGAAGGCGCGGGCCTGGGCCGCGTAGTAGCGCAGGAAGTCCACCGCCTCGCGCACCTCGGCGATGGCGTTGGCGAAGGTCTTGCCGGACTCGCGCACCAGCAGGCCCATCAACTGCTGCATCTCGCCTTCCATCTGGTCGGCGGCGCGCTCCAGCACGGCGGCGCGTTCTTCCGGCAGGGTCGATTGCCAGATCGGGCCGCTGGCCTGGGCGCAGAGCAGGGCGTTGTTGACGTCGGCCTCGCTGGCTTCGTGCACCTGGCCAACCAGGTCGCGGTGGTCGGCGGGGTTGCGCAGCGCCTCGGCGGCGGCCGGGGCGGGGGCGTCGCCGCCGAGCACCGGCTGGGCGACGTAGGCCTGGTTGGTGCTGGTCAGCAGCGCCGAGGACAGCGAGCCCAGGCGGTGTTCGTTGGCCAGGTCCAGGCCGGCGGAGTTGGCCCGGCCTTCGCCGTAGAGGTCACGCGGCAGCGGGATGCGCGGGTGCGGCAGGCCGAGGGTGCCTTCCTGGGCGGCCATCTGCTCGACTTGCTGCACCGGGTCCAGCACCAGGTCCTGCAGCGAGATGCTGTGGTCGGCGATGCGGTTCACGAAGCTGGTGTTGGCGCCGTTCTCCAGCAGGCGGCGCACCAGGTAGGCCAGCAGCGTCTCGTGGCTGCCGACCGGGGCGTAGATGCGGCACGGGCGGTTGAACTTGCCGTCGGCGACCTTGCCCACCACCTGCTCGTACAGCGGCTCGCCCATGCCGTGCAGGCACTGGAACTCGTACTGGCCGGGGTAGTAGTTCTGCCCGGCGATCTGGTAGATGGCCGACAGCGAGTGGGCGTTGTGGGTGGCGAACTGCGGGTAGATGGCTTCCGGCACCGCCAGCAGCTTGCGCGCGCAGGCGATGTAGGAAACGTCGGTGTAGGGCTTGCGGGTGTAGACCGGGTAGCCCTCCAGGCCGTTGACCTGGGCCAGCTTGATCTCGCTGTCCCAGTAGGCGCCCTTCACCAGGCGGATCATCAGGCGGTGGCGGCTGCGCTTGGCCAGGTCGATGACGTAGTCGATCACGTACGGGCAGCGCTTCTGGTAGGCCTGGATGACGAAGCCAATGCCGTTCCAGCCGCTCAGCGATGGCTCGAAGCACAAGCGCTCGAGCAGGTCGAGGGAGATTTCCAGGCGGTCGGCTTCCTCGGCGTCGATGTTGATGCCGATGTCGTACTGCTTGGCCATCTGCGTCAGGCCCAGCAGGGTCGGGTACAGCTCTTCCATCACCCGCTCGTACTGCGCGCGGCTGTAGCGCGGGTGCAGCGCCGACAGCTTGATGGAGATGCCCGGGCCTTCGTAGATGCCGCGGCCGTGGGAGGCCTTGCCGATGGCGTGGATGGCCTGCTCGTAGGAGGCCAGGTAGCGCTTGGCGTCCTCATCGGTGAGTGCGGCTTCGCCGAGCATGTCGTAGGAATAGCGGAAGCCGCGGCTTTCCATGTTCGCGGCGTTGGCCAGGGCTTCGCCGATGGTCTCGCCGGTGACGAACTGCTCGCCCATCAGGCGCATGGCCATGTCCACGCCCTTGCGGATCAGCGGCTCGCCGCTCTTGCCGATGATGCGGTTGAGCGAGGAGGTCATGCCCGCCTCGGTGTGGGTGGACACCAGCTTGCCGGTGATCAGCAGGCCCCAGGAGGCCGCGTTGACGAACATCGACGGGCTCTGGCCCAGGTGCTGGCTCCAGTTGCCGTTGCTGATCTTGTCGCGGATCAGCGCGTCACGGGTGGCCTTGTCCGGGATGCGCAGCAGCGCCTCGGCCAGGCACATCAGCGCCACGCCTTCCTGGGACGACAGCGAGAACTCCTGCAGCAGGCCCTGCACCAGGCCCTGGCGGCCACCGGCGCTCTTCTGGTTGCGGAGCTTCTCGGCGATGCCCAGGGCCATCTTGTTGGCGGCCTCGGCCTTGTCCTGGGGCAGGCGGGCCTGCTCCAGCAGCATCGGCAGCGCCTCGGTCTCGGGGCGGCGGTAGGCGGAGGTGATGGCGGCGCGCAGCACCGACTGCGGCAGGATGCTCTCGGCGAAGTCCAGGAACACCTGCAGGCCTTGCTCGTTCAGCGCCTCCAGCGATTCCCCGCCGGCCGCGGCGGCCAGGCCGGAATGCTGGGCGGGGGAGAGACCACCCTCGATCTGCTCCAGGTAGTTGAAGATCGCCTGCTTGATGATCCAGTGCGGCGTGCGCTCGATGGCCTGGGCGGCTTGCTTGAGGCGTTCACGGGTGGCGTCGTCGAGCTTCACGCCAAGGGTGGTGGTGGCCATGGTTGTACCTGTTATTGAAAGTGGGCACGGCGGAAATGTGGCGAGAATTTAAACGTCGGACGAAAAAGGTGCAACCGGGTGCAACCTATCATTGGTCGAAGCCGACGGACTGTGTAGAAAGGTGACCATGCCGATGGATGCGGCGGATACCCGGCGATCGCTGCAAGAAGCGGACCTTGCCGGCCATCGGGTGAGTGGGGGGGCGCCCGAGGGGCGCTTGAGCGGGGTTGCACCTTTTCGGCACGCACTGGCCGAAGCCTGCACACAACTATGGCCCGCCGGGGGCACCCGGTCCAGCCGATGGCGCAAAAGGATGGAACGCCAGCCAGGCCGCCGTGGTCGATGCAGGTGTCAGTGAATGCCGCTACAAGGAGCAATAGCCATGGACCTGATCCGCATCCTCATCGCCATCATCCTCCCGCCCCTGGGCGTGTTCCTCCAGGTCGGCTTCGGCGGGGCGTTCTGGCTGAACATCCTGCTGACGCTGCTGGGGTACATCCCCGGTATCGTGCATGCGGTTTACATCATTGCGAAGCGGTGAGGTGGGGCCCGGTCAAGGCTGTTGGCGCTAGAGTGAGGCCCGGCAGCCCTCTCCCTAACCCTCTCCCTGAAGGGAGAGGGGACCGTTGGGCAGACGCTGTCATTCTGGAGTCAGCCGGCAGCTCCGGCGGTTTCCAACTGAAACCACTCCCTCTCTCGGCACGCACAAGCCCCCTCTCCCTTCAGGGCGGGGCGCGTAGCCGAGGGCTGGGGAGAGGGAATCCAAATCAAAGACCGCACCTGAGCCAACCTTGGCACCCTACGACTCCCGCCGCACCTCCCGCTCCATCAACTCCACCGCATCCCCAAACCGCACCCACAACATCCCCTGCCAATCCAGCACGCTCAGATGCTGCCCCTGCACCCGCTTCACCCGCCGCCGCGGCAAATCCGGATCACCCTGCCGCGCATCCCGCAGCGCCGGCACCACCTCATTGCTCAACCATTGCCGCAAGCCCCGGTTCTCCGGGTGATAGAAATGCACCATCAGCAGCGCATAAACGCCGCTCTCGCTGACCAGCCACTCACGCGTCACCTCTCCGCCAGCCGCCTGCAGGCACTCGAACCGCTGCTGGTCGGCATCCAGTTTGTGGATAACCCGCGTGGACACATGGCTGTTGGTCAGCCGCGCCAGGTCCCGCCCGACGAACCACGCCTGGTTCTCGATCAGTACCGCCCTCAGGGGCCGGCGATGGCGCAGGAAAACGGAAGGGACGAGAACGGAATCGGAAGTAGAAGAAAGGGTCATGCTGTCGCTCCTTGCTGCATCGAAGAAGCCGCCACCCAGGCAATCCGGAGAAGGGAGGCGGACCGTGCAAGGGTGGAATCCCGGAAGCAACCAACCGGTCGGGCAAAAGCCCGCCTCGCACGGCCCGCCATAGACAGCCGAAGATCATTCGGTAAACGCCGAAGAACTCCGCTATGGCGTGTATTGCGATGGTTGCTAGCAGGATTCCACTCCCGGCCACGTCTGATCCGTGGCAGGTGGAACGCTACGCAGCCGTCTCGTAAGACAGCAACGCCAATGCCTCGCAGGAAATTTCCCTGTTTTCAGCTGCTGCCAAGCCCATTGCACCGCCCAAAGCCCTGGCGCTCTTCAATTGCGGCGGAGCACCTGACGGCAAGGTCGAAAGTTGGGTGTGTAGTGTGTGTAGATAGTCATAGCCTTGATGTGTAGCATACACACCAAGGCTGGGCGGAGGGGCGATGCGCAGTCGAGAAATCATGGAGTTGATCCGGGCGGATGGCTGGTTCCTGGTTGAGGTGAAAGGCGGTCATCACCAGTTCCGGCATTTCACCAAGAAGGGGTGGGTGACGGTTCCCCACCCCAGGAGCAACCTGCCGATCGGGACCGTGAACAGCATTCTGCGCCAGGCCGGCCTGCGATGAGTCGGCCGTCAGCTCAGGAGGGGACATCAACATGAAATTCCCCGTGGTTCTGCACAAGGACGCCGACTCGGATTACGGCGTGACCATCCCTGACGTGCCTGGCTGCTTCTCCGCCGGCGGTACCGTCAGCCAGGCGCTGGAAAACGTCCAGGAAGCCCTGGCCCTGCACTTCGAAGGCCTGGTAGCCGACGACGAGACGCTCCCGCAAGCCCAGGAGGTGGACACCCACATGGGCAACCCCGACTACGCCGGCGGTGTCTGGGCGGTGGTCGACTTTGACGTCACCCCCTACCTGGGCAAGGCCGTGCGCTTCAACGCCACCCTGCCGGAAAACCTGCTGCAACGCATCGACGAGCGGGTGAAGCGCGACCATCGCTACGCCTCTCGCTCCGGCTTCCTGGCTACCGCCGCGCTGCGTGAGTTGTCTTCGAACTGAACCAGACGCTGCGCAATCAGGCGGCTTTTCGCGGGGGAGCGAAGAGTGCATGGCAAGCCCTTCTGGGAGGGTTAGCCGAATAAATTGATCTATAGGAAAGGTGTGAAGGACGACCTGTCCGAGGATGAAAAGAAAGTGCTCCGCGATCTCAACAAAGGGTGGCAGTGATGGAAAAGAATCTCTTCAGCCGGCTCGTTCAAAGCATGGAGCAGATGAACGAGATCGACCGCGGCGAGCGTCAACCTTCGCGCGAGTTCCATGTGGATGCGCTGCAGGTCAAAAGCATCCGCCAGGCCACGGGGCTGTCGCAGGCGGCGTTTGCCAAGGCGATCGACGTCGCCCTGGGTACACTGCGGAATTGGGAGCAGGGAAGGCGGGAGCCGGAAGGTCCGGCCAAGGCCTTGTTGAGGGCGATACACAACGATCCCGAGCATGTTATCGCCGCCCTGAAACGCTGATCTCGTTCCAGGAAACCCGGGCTCGAAAACGTGAAAGCCGCGCAGTGCGCGGCTTTCAGGCTATTTAAGAGTGGTGGGCCCACACGGACTCGAACCGTGGACCAAAGGATTATGAGTCCTCTGCTCTAACCGACTGAGCTATAGGCCCCCAGAAGGCCGGCGGATTATACCGGCGTCCCTTGCGCAGTGCCAATCGGCTGCAGCGGGGTGAGGAAACGGGCTGCGAATTGTTCGGCAGGCAGGGGTGGGCTGAGGGCGTAGCCCTGGACCTGGTCGCAGCCTTCTTCGGCGAGGAAGCGCTCCTGCTCCTCGCGTTCCACGCCTTCGGCGATGATGGTGAGGTTCATGCTGCGGCCCAGGGCGATCACGGCGCGGGCGATGGCGGCGTCGTGGGGGTCGTCGGGCAGGCCGTGGACGAAGGACTGGTCGATCTTGAGGATGTCCAGCGGCAGTTGCTTGAGGTAGCTGAGCGAGGAGTAGCCGGTGCCGAAGTCGTCGATGGCCAGTTGCACGCCCAGGCCCTTGAGGGCATGCAGGGTGTCCAGGGCCTCGTCGGTCTGGTGCATCAGGAAGTTCTCGGTGATTTCCAGTTGCAGCCGGGGGGCGTGCAGGTTGTAGCGCTGCAGCAGCTCGCGCACCTGGTCGACCACGTCGTGCTGGTACAGCTGGGCGCCGGCCAGGTTCACCGACAGCGGGCCGAAGGCGGCGTGGCTCTGTTGCCAGCGGCTCATCTGCCGGCAGGCTTCTTCCAGCACCCAGGTGCCCAACGGCAGGATCAGCCCGGTTTCCTCGGCCAGGGGGATGAAGCGGTCCGGCGGGATGGCGCCGTACTTGGGGTGGCTCCAGCGGATCAGCGCTTCGGCGCCCACCAGCGCACCGCTGTCCAGGGCCTGCTTGGGCTGGTAGTAGAGCTGCAGCTGGTGGGTTTCCAGGGCGCGGCGCAGTTCGTGCTCCAGGGCCACGCGTTCGTTGGCCTGGAAGGTCAGCTCGCGGGTGTAGAACTCGACGCGGTTGCGGCCCTGGGCCTTGGCCCGGTACATGGCGGCGTCGGCGTTCTTCACCAGGGTGGCGACGTCCTTGCCGTCCACCGGGAACAGGCTGATGCCGATGCTGGCGCTGACGAAGAATTCCTTGTCGTCGGCGACGAAGGCGTGGCTGAAGCAGTTCAGCAGCTTCTTCGCCACGTGCTCGGCATCGCTGGCCTGGTGCAGGCCGGGCAGCAGGATGATGAATTCGTCGCCGCCCTGGCGCGCCACTGTGTCGATGTCGCGCAGCTGTTCGCGCAGGCGCCGGGCGATGGATTTCAGCAACTGGTCGCCGACCGGGTGGCCGAGGCTGTCGTTGATGTGCTTGAAGCGGTCCAGGTCGAGGAACAGCACGGCGCCCAGCTGCTGTTCTTCCTGGCTTTCCTTCAGCGCGGTGGTCAGCCGGGTCTCGAACAGCAGGCGGTTGGGCAGGCCGGTGAGCGGGTCGTGGTGGGCCTGGTAGTCGAGGCGGGCCTGGGCGTACTTGAGCGTGGAGATGTCGGCGAAAACGCCGACGAAGTGGCTGGTTTCGCCGTTGTTGCCCCGCACCGCGCTGATGGTCAGCCATTCCGGGTAGAGCTCGCCGCTCTTGCGCCGGTTCCAGATCTCGCCCTGCCAGTGGCCTTCGGCGTTGAGGTGGTGCCACATGGCGACGTAGAAGCTGCTGTCGTGCTGCCCCGAAGCGAGCAGGCGCGGCGACTGGCCGAGCACTTCGTCCTCGCCGTAGCCGGTGATTTCGCTGAAGGCGCGGTTGACCGCGATCATGCGCTGGCTGGCGTCGGTGATCATCACGCCTTCGGCGGTGCTTTCGAACACTGTGGCGGCCAGGGTGAGCTTTTCCTGCATCTGTTGGCGTTCGGTGATGTCGCGGGCGATGGTCAGCAGGCAGTCTTCGCCGCTGATGACGATATGGTGCGCCGAGAGTTCGCAGAGCCGGGCGGCGCCTTCGCGGGTGCGGATGAAGGCGGTGAAGTCCTGCACCGTCGAGCGTTCGCGGATCATCTGCAGCAGGCGCTCGCGGTCCTGCGGGTCGGCCCACAGGCCTAGCTCCAGGGTCGAGCGCTCGCTGGCGCTGTCGCGGCCATAGCCGGTGATGCGGGTGAAGCCTTCGTTGGCCTCCAGCAGCAGGCCGTCGCGGATGCGGGTGATGAGCATGCCGTCGGGGGAGGCATGGAAGGCCTTGGCGAATTTTTCCTCGGAGGCGCGCAGTTGCTCTTGGGTCTGCTTGAGCTGGGAGATGTTGCGCGCCACCACCACCAGGGCGGGCGTGTCGTCCAGGGCCACGCGCTGGGCCGAGAGCAGGGCGGTGAAGCGGCCGCCGTCGCGGCGATGCAGGCTGATCTCGATGTTGTTGAGGTTCTCGCCCTGCAGGCGTTCGAGCATGCGCGGGCCCATGCCCGGTTCGCTCCAGATGTTCAGCTCGGTGGCGGTCTTGCCCAGGGCCTCGCTGGCGGGGATGCCGACCTGCTGCTCGAAGGTGCTGTTCACCGCCAGCAGGCGCCCGTCGATGCGCCGGGCCAGGACGATGATGTCCGGGCAGTGATGGAACACCGAGGCGAATTTCTGTTCGGACAGGCGCAGCGCCTGCTCGGTGCGCTTGGCCTCGGTGATGTCGATCATCAGGCCGCGCAGGATGAGTTCGTCGCCGTGGCGGATGAGGGTGACGATGTCGCGGATCCACACCACGCGGCCGTCGGCGGCGAGCATCCGGTAGTCCAGGCTGTGGTTGCGCCCGGCGCGGCTCTCGGAGAAGCAGTAGCTCATCGCCTGCTCGGCGTCGGCCGGGTGCAGGGTGCGTTGCCAGAAGCCCGGCGTCAGCCACTCGTGCTGCGGGTAGCCCAGCAGCTCCTGGGCGTGGGGCGAGACGTAGGTGAAGCGGTTTTCCGACAGGCGCATCTCCCAGGCGATGGCGGCCATGCTCTCGACCAGGCCGCGGAAGTGCTGCTCGCTGTCGCGCAGGGCCTGTTCGAGTTTCACCCGTCGCGCCATTTCGCCGCGCAGGCGGCGGTTCATCGCCACCAGGGCGGCGACTATCGCCAGGCTCGCCAGCAGCACCGGCAGGCCGATGGTCAGCAGGTGCCGCGACCAGGCCGGCCGGTTATCCAGCAGGCCGCCGACCCAGGGCGCCTGCAGGGCTTCGACCTCGTCGCCGGTGAGTTCGGCGAAGAGTTTGTCGAGGATGCCGGCGAGCATCGCGTCGTTGCGCGGCACGGCCATGGCCAGTTGGTAGCGGTAGGGCGTCTCGCCGCTGATCTGGATGCCTTCGAGGCGGAGCTGGCGCAGGCTCCAGACGCTGGAGGCGAAGTCGCCGACGAAGGCGTCGACCTGCCCGGTGGCCAGTGCCTGCAGGGCTGCCGCGACGCTGGGCAGGGGCAGCAGGTTGAGGTCCGGGTGCTTGGCGATCAGCAGTTCATGGGGCGCGTAGTGGTCGACCACGCCGACCTTCAGGCCGTACAGCGCCCTCAGGTTTTCCGGGTTGGGGCCATCCCTGCGGGCGAGGATGACGATGGGGAAGTCCAGGTAGGGGCGGGTGAAGGTCAGGTATTCGCTGCGTTCCGGCGTCGCCATGATGCCCGGCAGCAGGTCGACCTGGCCGTCGCGCGCCTGCTGCAGGACCTCGCTCCAGCTGCTCGGCTCGCTGGGCTGCATGCCGACCTGCAGGCGTTCGCTGATCAGTTGCACGTAGCTGGCGGCGAGCCCCTGGTAGTGGCCCTGGTCGTCGCGGAACTCGAAGGGTGGCCAGGAGGCATCCACGCCCAGGCGCAGCTGCGGGTGCTGGCGCAGCCAGGTCTGCTCCTCGGGGTTAGGGTGAGCGCGCTCGCCTGGGAAGCCCAGAATGCCAGGCACAACAGAACAACCTGCAGACGCGGCATGGAGGGCCTCGATCCGGGGAGGGATACGCCGAAGTGTAGTCGGGCCCTCGTCGCTCCAGTAGCCCCCTGCCAGTATCCCTGAAAGAAAAACCCCCGGGCTGTGCCGGGGGTTCTTCGATCACTCGTCGAGGAAGGAGCGCAGGTGTTCGCTTCGCGACGGGTGGCGCAGCTTGCGCAGCGCCTTGGCTTCGATCTGGCGGATACGTTCGCGGGTCACATCGAACTGCTTGCCGACTTCCTCGAGGGTGTGGTCGGTGTTCATGTCGATGCCGAAGCGCATGCGCAGCACCTTGGCTTCCCGGGCGGTGAGGCCGGCGAGGACTTCGCGGGTGGCTTCCTTGAGGCTCTCGCTGGTCGCCACTTCGATGGGCGACTGCATGGTGGAGTCCTCGATGAAGTCGCCCAGGTGCGAGTCTTCGTCGTCACCGATCGGGGTTTCCATGGAGATCGGTTCCTTGGCGATCTTCAGGACCTTGCGGATCTTGTCTTCCGGCATGTCCATGCGTTCGCCCAGCTCTTCCGGGGTCGGTTCGCGGCCCATTTCCTGGAGCATCTGCCGGGAAATGCGGTTGAGCTTGTTGATCGTCTCGATCATGTGCACCGGAATACGGATGGTGCGCGCCTGGTCGGCGATCGAACGGGTGATCGCCTGGCGGATCCACCAGGTGGCGTAGGTCGAGAACTTGTAGCCGCGGCGGTATTCGAACTTGTCCACCGCCTTCATCAGGCCGATGTTGCCTTCCTGGATCAGGTCGAGGAACTGCAGGCCACGGTTGGTGTACTTCTTGGCGATGGAGATCACCAGACGCAGGTTGGCCTCGACCATTTCCTTCTTGGCGCGGCGGGCCTTGGCCTCGCCGATGGACATGGCGCGGTTGACGTCCTTGATCTCGGCGACCTTGAGGTCGACGTTGCTTTCCAGCGCGGAGAGCTTCTGCTGGTTGCGGATGACGTCGTCCTTCACGCGCTCCAGGGCTTCGGCGTATTTCGGCTTGGCCTTGAGCACGCCGTTGATCCAGGATTCGTCGGTTTCCTGGCCGGGGAACAGGCGCAGGAAGTCGGCGCGCGGCATGCGCGCGTCACGCACGCACAGCTGCATGATGGCGCGTTCCTGGCGGCGCACCTGGTCCAAGGCATCGCGGACGCGGGCGACCAGGACGTCGAACTGCTTGGGCACCAGCTTGATCGGCATGAACAGCTCGGCCAGGGCGAGCATTTCCGCGTCGGCCTGCTTGCTGCCACGACCGTGCTTCTTCAGTGCCTTCTTGGTCTTGTCCAGCTGATCGGCGACCAGGCCGAAGCGGCGCGCGGCCTCTTCCGGGTCCGGACCGCCGTCGCCTTCGTCTTCGCTGTCGTCTTCGGACTCCTCGTCCTCTTCCTCGTCATCCTTGGCCTTGGCGCCAGCGCTGTCCTTGAGGTCGAGTTCCACTTCCTCGGCGGGCACCGAACCGTCGTCCGGGTCGATGTAGCCGCTGAGGATGTCGGACAGGCGGCCGCCTTCGCTGACCACCCGCTGGTATTCGGCGAGGATGCCGTCCACCGCGCCAGGGAACTGGGCGATGGCGCTCATGACCTCGCGGATGCCTTCCTCGATGCGTTTGGCGATCTCGATCTCGCCTTCGCGGGTCAGCAGCTCCACGGTACCCATCTCGCGCATGTACATGCGCACCGGGTCGGTGGTGCGGCCGACGTCGCTCTCCACCGCGGCCAGCGCGGCGGCGGCTTCCTCGGCGGCGGCTTCGTCGGTATCGGTTTCGGCCAGCAACAGGGCATCCGCATCCGGGGCTGTCTCGAATACGTTGATCCCCATGTCGTTGATCATGCGGATGATGTCTTCCACCTGTTCCGGATCGGAAATATCCTCCGGCAGGTGGTCGTTGACCTCCGCGTAAGTCAGGTAGCCCTGCTCACGACCACGGCTGATCAACTCTTTGAGACGAGATTGCTGTTGCGCTTTTCCGGACATAACACCCTATCCACTGAAGGTCTTGGCGGGCTGAAATAAGCCGAGGATTATACCAGATTCGAGGCTTCAGGCGCCAGTTCAGCTCTGGGGGCCTGGTGAAGAGGCGTTGCTGAAGTGTTCCCTCAATAGAGCTTTCTCTTCGTCAGTCAGTTCACTGGGGCTCTTCTGCATCACGCTGCGCAGCCGCGCCTCGCGGCTGTTGTGCAGCTGACTGTGTGCAAGTGTAGTAATGGTGTCGCAGAACTGCTTTTCAAGATTGCCCTGGTCGATCAGCCATTCCTTTTCCGCCAGGGCCTGCAGCAGGCGCCCTTGCGGGGTACCGTGCCAGCGCGCGATCAACTGCATCGAGCGCTGCTTCGGGTTCTTCTGCAGCGCTTCGACGAGCGCCGCCAGCAGTTGCGAGTAGGTCTGCCCTTCGTTGGCAAAATGGCTGGCGTCCTCGACCTTCTGCGCCAGTTGCGGGTGGTGCAGCAGGGTGCGCAGCGCGGTCAGGGTGGGGGATTCGACGCTGATCTCGGTGCGCGGCTGGCGCGGGGCGAAGTCGCCGCGCTTGCCGCTCTTGCCTCCTTTGCCATCCCATTTGCGCTCGCCTTTCCAGGGCTTCTTGCCCGGTTTGCCACCGGCGAAATCCGACGGCGCCTCGAAATAGCTGGCGCTGTCCTGGTAGCTGGGCTCGCCGTGATCGGCGAAGTGGCCTACATCGTAGTCGCTGTATTCGTGCGCGTGGCTGTCCGCAGCGGCGTTCGGCGTGGCCTGGCCGTGCCCCTGGCCGCCGCTGGCGCGCGGCGCGTTCAACTGGTTCAGCGCCTCGCCGCTCAGGCCGGTGATCTGGCCCAGGCGCTGGCGCATCAGCAGGCGCAGGGTGTTGCCGGGTATCTTCTCCAGCAGCGGGCCGGCCAGGGTCGCCAGGTGCGCCTTGCCTTCCAGGGTGCTGGGGTCGGCTTCCTGCGTCAGCTGCTGGAAGAAGTAGTCGGCCAGCGGCTGGGCCTGGTGGGTCAGGCGCGCGCGGAAGGCGTCGGGGCCTTCGGCGCGGACCAGGCTGTCCGGGTCCTCGCCCTCGGGGAGGAACAGGAAGCGGATCTTGCGGCCGTCCTGCAGGTTCGGCAGGGCCGATTCCAGGGCGCGCCAGGCGGCCTTGCGCCCGGCCTGGTCGCCATCGAAGCAGAACAGGATGTTCGGCACCAGGCGGAACAGGCGCTTGATGTGTTCCTCGCTGGTGGCGGTGCCGAGGGTGGCCACGGCGTTGCGGATGCCCTGTTGCGCCAGGGCGATCACGTCCATGTAGCCTTCCACCACCATGATCTCGTCGAGATCGCGATTGTTCTTGCGCGCCTCGAACAGCCCGTAGAGCTCCTGGCCCTTGTGGAACACCGGGGTTTCCGGGGAGTTCAGGTACTTGGGCTTGTCGTCGCCCAGCACCCGGCCGCCGAAGGCGATCACCCGCCCGCGACTGTCGCGGATGGGGAAGATCACCCGGTCGCGGAAGCGGTCGTAGCGCTTGCCGCTGTCGGGGTTCTCCACCAGCAGGCCGGCGTCGAGCATGGCCTTGAGCTGCAGGTTGTCGCCGCCCAGGTGCTTGAACAGGTTGTCCCAGCCCGGCGGGGCGAAGCCCAGGCCGAAGTCGCGGGCGATCTCGCCGGTCAGGCCGCGGCCCTTGAGGTATTCCACCGCGGCCTTGCGCGCCGGGTGGCTCTTCAGCGCCTGGCGGTAGTAGTCGGCGGCGGCGCTCAGCAGCGGGTACAGCGGCGAGTCGGTCGGCTGCCGCGGCTTGCCGCGCCGGCCTTCCTCGCGGGGTACGTCCATGCCGGCGCGCTTGGCCAGGTCCTCGACGGCCTGGATGAAGTCCAGGTTGTCGTGGTCCATGATGAAGCCCAGCGCATTGCCGCCGGCGCCGCAGCCGAAGCAGTAGTAGAACTGCTTGTCGGGGCTGACCGTGAAGGAGGGTGTCTTCTCCTTGTGGAACGGGCAACAGGCGCTGTAGTTCTTGCCGGTCTTCTTCAACTGGATGCGCGAACTCACCACATCGAGGATGTCGGTGCGGTTGAGCAGGTCATCGATGAAGGATTGCGGAATCAGGCCGGCCATAGACTCGTCGGGACGCAGGATGGACCCAGGCATACACCCAAGGCTGGCTTGGAGTATGGCATTTCATGGGGCGTGAAAAGCAAAAAACTCCGAGCTTCGCCAGGCGCGAATCGGAGTGCGGTGTAGCCTTTCAGGCACTCGCCCGGCGAGTGGGCCGGGCGATGTGCAGAGCGTGCGGCTGAGTCGAACTCAGTACAGGCGCTCGCGGCGGCGCTGTTCGCGCTGCACTTTCTTGGCGTGACGCTTGACAGCGGCAGCGGCCTTGCGCTTGCGCTCGGCGGTGGGCTTTTCGTAGAACTCGCGGCTACGGACTTCAGCCAGTACACCGGCTTTTTCGCAGGAGCGCTTGAAACGACGCAGGGCTACGTCGAAGGGTTCGTTCTCTTTAACTTTGACGGCGGGCATCCAGGTCGTACCTTCAATGATTACCGGGGATTTATCGCGCTCCTGGCAGTAGGCACGGGAGACGGCGGTTTTCAAGGGTTGCGGATATTAACGGTTCGGGCTCAGGAATGCAAAGCCTCCGATCGAAAAACGCTGGTCGGCGTCCGCAGCGGGCGATTATCATCCGCCGCTTCTCATTTGCCCAGAACTGAAGGCTCGAACCCATGCGTGTGCTGGGGTTGGAAACCTCTTGCGACGAAACCGGCGTCGCCCTCTACGACAGCGAACGCGGCCTGCTGGCCGACGCGCTGTTCAGTCAGATCGACCTGCATCGCGTCTACGGCGGCGTCGTGCCCGAGCTGGCCTCGCGCGATCACGTCAAGCGCATGCTGCCGCTGATCCGCCAGGTGCTCGACGAGGCCGGCTGCCCGCCGAGCGGGATCGACGCCATCGCCTACACCGCCGGCCCCGGCCTGGTGGGCGCGCTGCTGGTCGGCGCCTCCTGCGCCCAGGCCCTGGCGTTCGCCTGGGGCATACCGGCCGTCGGCGTGCACCACATGGAAGGCCACCTGCTGGCGCCCATGCTGGAAGAGCAGCCGCCGCAATTCCCGTTCGTCGCCTTGCTGGTTTCCGGCGGCCACACCCAACTGGTGCGGGTGGATGGTATCGGCCGCTACCAGCTGCTGGGCGAATCCCTGGACGACGCCGCCGGCGAGGCCTTCGACAAGACCGCCAAGCTGCTCGGCCTGGGCTACCCCGGCGGCCCGGAGATCGCCCGCCTGGCGGAGAAAGGCACCCCGGGGCGCTTCGTCTTCCCGCGGCCGATGACCGACCGCCCCGGCCTGGATTTCAGTTTCAGCGGCCTCAAGACCTTCGCCCTGAACACCTGGCAGCGCTGCCGCGAGGCGGGCGACGACGGCGAGCAGACGCGCTGCGACATCGCCCTGGCCTTCCAGCAGGCGGTGGTCGAGACGCTGACCATCAAGTGCCGCCGCGCCCTCAAGCAGACCGGCCTGAATAACCTGGTGATCGCCGGTGGGGTCAGCGCCAACCGCGCCCTGCGCGAGCACCTGCAGAAGATGCTCGGCGAACTCCGTGGCCAGGTGTTCTACGCCCGTCCACGGTTCTGCACCGACAACGGCGCGATGATCGCCTACGCCGGTTGCCAGCGCCTGCTGGCCGGCCAGCACGACGGCCCGGCCATCGACGTGCGCGCGCGCTGGCCGATGGAGTCGTTGCCGGCGGTATAAAAAAGATGGCTGCAAGCGACAGGCTGCAAGCTACAAGCGGCGTGGTGCCATTTTTCGCTTGCAGCTTGAGGCTTGCAGCCTGAAGCTCCCAATCCTAGAAATGTCTCTCGCGCCCGGCCAGCAGGTCGCGCAGGTTGCCGCGGTGGCGCCAGACGATGAGCCCGGTGAGGAAGGTCATCGGCAGCAGCGCCGCCGGCAGTTGCCAGGCCAGTAGTGGCAGGGTGAGCGGGGTGGCGACCAGCGAGGCCAGCGAGCTGGTGCGGGAGAGCTTGAAGGTGAGCAGCCAGGCCACTGCAGCGAGCAGCGCGGCCGGCGGGTAGAGCGCCAGGAGCATGCCGGCGGCGGTGGCCACGCCCTTGCCGCCACGGAAGTTGAAGTACAGCGGGTAGAGGTGGCCGATCACCGCCGCCACGCCGACCCAGGCCTCCTGCATCGCGCCCAGGCCGAACAGGCGGGCGACGAGCACCGGCACCAGGCCCTTGGCCAGGTCGCCGACGAGGGTGAGGATGGCGGCCTTTTTCCCGGCCAGGCGCAGCATGTTGGTGGCGCCGGGGTTGCCGGAGCCGCCGGCGCGCGGGTCGGCGGTGCCGAACAGGCGACTGAGGAGTACCGCGAAGGACAGCGAGCCGAGCAGGTAGGCGAGGATCGCCAAGAGCCAGACCATGGTTTCCACCGGGGACGAGACTGTCCCCGATTCTAGCGGGGTGGCGTACGCTTGTCGTGCACTGGCCTTGGAGCAGCAGTAAGTGGACAGAGTTTTTATCGAGGGCCTGGAAGTCGACACCGTGATCGGCGTCTACGACTGGGAGCGGGGGATACGCCAGTGCCTGCGCCTGGACCTGGACCTGGGCTGGGACATCCGCCCGGCGGCGGCCGATGACGACATCGCCAAGGCGCTGGACTACGCAGTGCTTTCCGAGCGCATCGGCGAGTTCGCCCGCGATGCGCATTTCCAACTGGTGGAAACCTTCGCCGAGCGCCTGGCCGCGCTGCTGATGGCCGAATTCGGCATCCAGTGGCTGCGCCTGCGGGTGACCAAGCCGGGAGCGGTCGCCGCTGCCGCCGGCGTTGGCGTGGAGATCGAACGCGGATGCCGCTGACCACTGTCTTCCTCGGCCTGGGGAGCAACATCGAGCGCGAGCGCCATCTGCACGCCGGGCTCGAGGCGCTTACCGGCTTCGTCCACGACCTGCGTTGCTCGCCAGTGTTCGAAAGCGAGCCGGTGGGCATCCGCAGCGGCCCCTTCATCAACCTGGTGGTGAGCGGCGAGACCGAGCTGCCGCTGGCCGAGCTGAGCCTGCGGCTGAAGCACATCGAGGCCGACAACGGCCGCTATGCGCCGGAACGCAAGGGCCTGCCGCTGGACATCGACGTGCTGCTCTACGGCGACCTGCACGGCGAGTTCGACGGCCTGGTGCTGCCGCGCGCCGAGGTGCTGAAGAACGCCTTCGTGCTCTGGCCCCTGGCATTGCTGGCGCCGCAGGTGCTGCACCCGGGGGCCGGCCGTGACTTCGCCAGCCTCTGGGCCGAGGCGGACATCGACCAGCGCCTGTGGCCGGTGCCTTTCCAGTGGCGCGGTACCGAGCTGACGCCGGCGGCGCTGATCGCGGCGCATCCGGCGGCCTGATCCGTAGGGCGGATAACGCTTCGCGTTATCCGCCCTACGGGATCGCGGCTATCCGCCGGGCTGGAGCCGCCTGCTTTTCGTAGGAGCGAGCTTGCTCGCGAACCCTGGGCATATCTGTTCTACAGGTCTGCCTGCGGGGCGTGTGCGGTCTTGTAGGCCTTGAGCGCCTTCAGACGCTCGCGCTTGAGCGCTTCGCCCAGTTCCGCGCCTTTGAAACCTTTCTCCAGCAGCGGTTGCACCGCCACTTCGCGGGCCGCCTTGGCTGCGCCGCGCAGGTAGTCGGCCTGTGGATAAGCGCGCTTTTCCAGGCCGTGGCGGCCGCGGGCGTCCATTTCGCTGGCGGCGATGAATTCCTCGAAGCGCTGTGGCCGGCGGTAGACGTCGAAGGCCTGCAACAGCTCCAGCAGGGTGTTCGGCCGCAGTTCCAGGGCGCGGTGGGCGTGGGTGTGGTACTCGCCGACCAGGCGCGCCAGTTCCTGGCAGTCGCGTGGCACCTTGAAGCGGGCATTGACCGCGTCGATCAGCGGCAGGCCCAGGTGTTCGTGGGCGATGTGCCGCGGCCAGTCCTCCTGGCGGGTTCGCGCCTTGCCCAGGTCGTGGAGCAGGCAGGCCCAGCGCACCGTCAGTGGCTGGCGGTGCTCGGCGCACTGGCGCAGCACGGCCAGCAGGTGCTCGCCGGTATCGATTTCCGGGTGGTGTTGCGCGGGTTGCGGCACGCCGAACAGGGCGTCGACCTCGGGCATCAGCACGGCCAGGGCGCCGCAGTCGCGCAGCACCTGGATGAACACGTCGGGCCGCGCTTCCATCAGGGCCCGGGAGATTTCCTTCCAGCTGCGCTCGGGCGTCAGGGCTTCCAGCTCGCCGGATTCGGATAGCTCGCGCATCAGCGCCAGGGTTTCGTCAGCGACCCTGAAGCCCAGCGGCGCGAAGCGCGCGGCGAAGCGGGCCACGCGCAGCACCCGCAGCGGGTCCTCGACGAAGGCCGGGGAGACGTGGCGCAGCAGGCGGGCCTCGAGGTCGCGCTGGCCGCCGTAGGGGTCGACCAGCCGGCCGTTATCGTCCTCGGCCATGGCGTTGATGGTGAGGTCACGGCGTACCAGGTCTTCTTCCAGAGTCACGTCGGGGCTGGCGTAGAAGGTGAAGCCGCCGTAGCCGCGGCCGCTCTTGCGCTCGGTGCGAGCCAGGGCGTATTCCTCGCCGGTCTGCGGGTGGAGGAACACCGGGAAGTCGGCGCCCACCGGGCGGTAGCCCTTCTCGAGCATGTCTTCGGCGCTGGCGCCGACCACGACCCAGTCGGTATCGCTGACCGGCTGGCCGAGCAGACGGTCACGCACGGCGCCGCCTACCTTGTAGATCTGCATGAAGCTTTCTCCTGTCAGGGGGATAGCTTCGGGCTTCGGGGCGTGGGGGGCAAGCCTGTAGGAGCGCGCCCTGCGCGCGAATCGCGGGCAGGGCCCGCTCCTACAGGGAATTGCGTGGGTGGGGCGGCCGCGCGGATCTCATCCGCGAATCGCGCCGGAACCTCCGGCTATCGCGGACAAGGTCCGCTCCTACGGGGTGGCTTGGGGAATCTGCTCGACCAACGCCTCCACCGCGTGGCGCAGCAGTTCGCTGCTGGCATGCGCCGGGCTCAGGCCGGTGCTGACGGTGCCTTCCCAGAGCACCTGGTCCTGCAGGTCGGTCAGGCGCACGCGCAGGGTGCCGGTCTCGTCGCGCAGGCGGTGGATGGCGAGGTAGGGCCCCAGGGCCTGGGGCGGCGGCACGTCGACCTTGAATTCCAGCGGCGCGTCGCGCAGGGCCAGCCAGTAGTAGACGCGCAGTTGCGCGCTGCTGGCCTCGCGGTAGCCTCGCTGCTCCAGGCCCTGGCGCAGCCAGGCGTTGATCAGCGGGTAGCGGTTGGCGTAGGGCAGGGCGTCGACGGCGTTTTCCGGGGGCATCAGCTGGAAGGTCTGCAGGCCGGCCAGGCGGCTGTCCGCCGCCTGGGTCACCCGGGCCTGGGGGATCTGCGTGGTGCAGGTCGCGAGAGCGAGGCAGAGCAGGAGGATGGCGAAGAGACGCATGGCGACCTCGGCTGGGCTTGGCGCTATGCTCGGTCCTGCCCCGGGGGCGGTCAACCGATCAAATGGGCGGGATGATCAGGTCCAGCCGCGGGTAGCCGTCCTCGTTCTCGCGTTCACCCTTTGGGGGCATGTGGTGGGTCTGCACGACCTGCTCGCCGTTGAGGGTTTCCAGGTGGATGTCGAAGCCCCACAGGCGGTGCAGGTGCTTCATCACGTCCTCGGTGGACTCGCCCAGCGGCTGGCGGTCGTGCTGCTGGTGGCGCAGGGTCAGGGAGCGGTCGCCGCGGCGGTCGACGTTCCAGATCTGCACGTTGGGCTCGCGGTTGCCCAGGTTGTACTGCGCCGCGAGGGTCTCGCGGATCTTGCGGTAGCCGTCGTCGTCGTGGATGGCGTCGACCAGCAGGTCGTCCTTCTGGTCGTCGTCGAGGATGCTGAACAGCTTGAACTCGCGGATCACCTTGGGCGAGAGGAACTGCAGCACGAAGCTCTCGTCCTTGAAGCTCTTCATGGCGAACTTCAGGGTGGCCAGCCAGTCGCTGCCGGCGATGTCCGGGAACCAGCGGCGGTCTTCCTCGGTGGGTTCCTCGCAGATGCGGCGGATGTCGCGGTACATGGCGAAGCCCAGGGCATAGGGGTTGATACCGCTGTAGTAGGGGCTGTCGAAGCCGGGCTGGTAGACCACGCTGGTGTGGTACTGGAGGAACTCCATCATGAAGCCGTCGGTGACCAGGCCCTCGTCGTAGAGGTCGTTGATCAGGGTGTAGTGCCAGAAGGTCGCCCAGCCCTCGTTCATCACCTGGGTCTGGCGCTGCGGGTAGAAGTACTGCGCCACCTTGCGCACGATGCGCACCACTTCGCGCTGCCAGGGCTCCAGCAGCGGGGCGTTCTTCTCGATGAAGTAGAGGATGTTCTCCTGCGGCTCGCTGGGGTAGCGCGCCAGTTCCTGTTCCTTGTCCTTGCCGGCGGCGCGCGGGATGGTCCGCCACAGGTCGTTGACCTGGCGCTGGATGAGTTCCTCGCGTTCCTTCTGGCGCTGCCGCTCTTCCTCGGCGGAGATGGGGTAGGGCCGCTTGTAGCGGTCGACGCCGTAGTTCATCAGGGCGTGGCAGGAGTCCAGCAGGTCTTCCACCGCGTCGATGCCGTAGCGCTCCTCGCACTGCATGATGTACTGCTTGGCGAACACCAGGTAGTCGATGATGGAACTGGCGTCGGTCCAGGTGCGGAACAGGTAGTTGCCCTTGAAGAAGCTGTTGTGCCCGTAGCAGGCGTGGGCGATCACCAGCGCCTGCATGCACTGGGTGTTCTCCTCCATCAGGTAGGCGATGCAGGGGTCGGAGTTGATGACGATCTCGTAGGCCAGGCCCATCTGCCCGCGCTTGTAGTTCTTTTCCGTGCTGAGGAAATGCTTGCCATAGGACCAGTGGTTATAGCCGATGGGCATGCCGACCGAGGCGTAGGCATCCATCATCTGCTCGGCGGTGATCACTTCGATCTGGTTCGGGTAGGTGTCCAGCGCGTAGCGCTCGGCGATACGGCTGATCTCCCGGTCGTACTGGCGGATCAGGTCGAAGGTCCATTCCGACCCGGTGGCGATGGGCTGGCGCTTGCTCATGCGACTAGCCTCCTCTGGAACAGTTCGCGGAACACCGGGTAGATGTCCGCGGCGGATACGATCTGCTGCTGGGCGAAGCTGTCTTCGAAGGCTTCGCGCACCCGTTCGTACTCGAACCACAGCGCCTGGTGCTCGCGCGGGGTGATCTCGACGTAGGTGTAGTACTGCACGAACGGCATGATCTGCTTCATCAGGATATCGCGGCAGACGGGCGAATCGTCGTTCCAGTTGTCGCCGTCCGAGGCCTGGGCCGCGTAGATGTTCCACTCGTGGGTGGGGTAACGCTCGGCCATGATCTCCTGCATCATCTTCAGCGCGCTGGAGACGATGGTGCCGCCGGTTTCCCGGGAGTAGAAGAACTCTTCCTCGTCCACCTCGCGGGCGCTGGTGTGGTGGCGGATGAACACCACCTCGATCTTCTCGTAGTTCCGCTTGAGGAACAGGTACAGGAGGATGAAGAAGCGCTTGGCGATGTCCTTGGTCGCCTGGGTCATGGAGCCGGAGACGTCCATCAGGCAGAACATCACCGCCTGGGAGGTGGGGTTGGGCTGCTTGATCAGCAGGTTGTACTTGAGGTCGAAGGTGTCCAGGAAGGGCACGCGGTCGATGCGCGCGCGCATCCGGGTGATTTCCTGCTCCAGCGCCTGGATGTCGCCGAGGTTGTCCGGTTCCTCGCGCTTGAGCCGTTCCAGCTCGGCCACGGCGGCGCGCAGCTTGCCGCGGGTGGAGCCGGTCAGGGCGATGCGCCGGGCGTGGGCCGAGCGCAGGGTGCGGACGATGTTGATGCGCGAGGGGTTGCCGTCGTTGCTGATGCCGGCGCGCACGGTCTTGAAAGTGTCGCTGCCGGTGATGTGGCGCTTGACCAGGTTGGGCAACTCCAGGTCCTCGAACATGAAGTCGAGGAATTCCTCCTGGGTGATCTGGAAGACGAAGTCGTCCATCCCCTCGCCCTGGTTGCTGGCCTTGCCGCCGCCACGGCCACCGCCGCCGCCCTGGGGCCGGGCGATGTGCTCGCCGGTGGTGAATTCCTTGTTGCCCGGGTGGACGATGGTCTGCCGCCCGCCACGGCCATGGTGCAGGATGGGTTCGTCGATGTCGCGGCCGGGGATGCTGATCTGCTCGCCGTGCTCCATATCGGTGATGGAACGCCGGCTGACGGCCTCCTCGACCGCCTTCTTGATGTGCTCACGGTAGCGCCGCAGGAAGCGCTGGCGGTTCACCGTGCTCTTGTTCTTGCCGTTCAGACGCCGGTCGATGACATAGCTCATAGGGCCCTCCGGGCCAGCTTCAAGCTTTGAGCTGCAAGCCACAAGCGATACTTGCTCTGGCTTGCAGCTTATTGCTTATAGCTTGGGGCTGCTTTATTGCGACTTGCGTACCCGCAGATACCATTCCGACAGCAGGCGTACCTGTTTCTCGGTGTAGCCGCGCTCGACCATGCGCCGGACGAAGTCGTTGTGTTTCTGCTGGTCCTCCTTGCTGGCCTTGGCGTTGAAGCTGATGACCGGCAGCAGGTCCTCGGTGTTGGAGAACATTTTCTTCTCGATCACCACGCGCAGCTTCTCGTAGGACAGCCAGCTGGGGTTCTTGCCGTTGTTGCCGGCGCGGGCGCGCAGCACGAAGTTGACGATTTCGTTGCGGAAATCCTTCGGGTTGCTGATGCCGGCGGGTTTCTCGATCTTCTCCAGCTCCTCGTTGAGGGCGGCGCGGTTGAGGATTTCGCCAGTTTCCGGGTCGCGGTATTCCTGGTCCTGGATCCAGAAGTCGGCGTAGAGCACGTAGCGGTCGAAGATGTTCTGGCCGTATTCGCTGTAGGACTCAAGGTACGCGGTCTGGATTTCCTTGCCGATGAACTCCACGTAGCGCGGCGCCAGGTATTCCTTGATGAAGCGCAGGTAGCGCTCGCGGGTTTCCGGCGGGAACTGTTCCTGCTCGATCTGCTGCTCCAGCACGTAGAGCAGGTGCACCGGGTTGGCCGCCACCTCGTGGGGGTCGAAGTTGAACACCTTGGAGAGGATCTTGAAGGCGAAGCGGGTGGAAAGCCCGGCCATGCCCTCGTCGACCCCGGCGGCGTCGCGGTATTCCTGGATCGACTTGGCCTTGGGATCGGTGTCCTTGAGGTTCTCGCCGTCGTAGACGCGCATCTTCGAGTAGATGTTGGAGTTGTCCGGCTCCTTCAGGCGCGACAGCACGGAGAACTGCGAGAGCATCTTCAGGGTGTCCGGGGCGCAGTGCGCGTGGGCCAGCGAGCTGTTGATCAGCAGCTTGTCGTAGATCTTGATCTCGTCGGTGACGCGCAGGCAGTACGGGACCTTGACGATGTAGATACGGTCGATGAAGGCCTCGTTGTTCTTGTTGTTGCGGAAGCTGTGCCACTCCGATTCGTTGGAGTGGGCGAGGATGATGCCGCTGTAGGGCAGCCCGCCCAGGCCCTCGGTGCTGTTGTAGTTGCCCTCCTGGGTAGCGGTCAGCAGCGGGTGCAGGACCTTGATCGGCGCCTTGAACATCTCGACGAATTCCATCAGGCCTTGGTTGGCCCGGCACAGCGCGCCCGAGTAGCTGTAGGCGTCGGCGTCGTTCTGCGGGAATTCCTCCAGCTTGCGGATATCCACCTTGCCCACCAGGGCGGAGATGTCCTGGTTGTTCTCGTCCCCGGGTTCGGTCTTGGCGATGGCGATCTGGTTGAGGATCGAGGGGTACAGCTTGACCACGCGGAACTGGCTGATGTCGCCGCCGAACTCGTTGAGCCGCTTGGTCGCCCACGGCGACATGATCGAGCGCAGGTAGCGCCGCGGGATGCCGTAGTCTTCCTCGAGGATGGCACCGTCCTCATCGGGGTTGAACAGCCCCAGGGGCGATTCGAACACCGGCGAGCCCTTGATGGCGTAGAAGGGCACCTTCTCCATCAGTTGCTTGAGCTTTTCCGCCAGGGACGACTTGCCGCCGCCCACCGGGCCCAGCAGGTAGATGATCTGTTTCTTCTCTTCCAGGCCCTGGGCCGCATGACGGAAGAAGGCGACGATCTGGTCGATGCATTCTTCCATGCCGTGGAAGTCGGCGAACGCCGGGTAGCGGCGGATCACCTTGTTGGAAAAGATGCGCGACAGCCGTGGGTCGGTGGAGGTATCCAGCAGTTCCGGCTCGCCGATGGCCATCAGCATGCGCTCGGCCGCGGTGGCATAGGCGGTCTTGTCCTGCTTGCAGATATCCAGGTACTCCTGGAGGGAGTATTCCTCCTGGCGGGTCGCTTCGAAGCGTTCCTGGAAGTGACTGAAAATACTCATGACGTCTCCTCGCTCGATGCATGGAGCCGGCACGGGATCGGTGTGAGTGGGTGCGGACGGGCTGCCAGCGTGGCCGGCGAATTTCCCCCAGAACTCCAACGGTACCTGGCTTGCGCCCTGAACCGCCCCGAATGGTCACTGCCGATTCCCGGAAGCCGGTGGGCCGGCTCTCCCCTTTTGGATGGCCTGAGGAAAAGGATAGTTCGTTATCCGGCCTGTAAAGGGGAATCGAGTGAGAAGTTACAGATTTATTTGTGGAACCTCGGCCAGGCCCCTCAGTCCGCCTGGCCGCTGCTGGTATCCGCGGGATAGACGCTGCGCCACAGCTCGAAGCCGCCGTCGACACTGTATACGTCGGTGAAGCCCTGCTGGATGAAGTAGGCGGCTGCGCTCTGGCTGGAATTGCCGTGGTAGCAGAACACCAGCAGCGGGGCGTCGAGGTCGGCCTGGCGGATGAAGTCGGCCACCGAGTAGTTGTCGATGTGGCGGGAGCCGCTCACGTGGCCCATGGCGTAGCTCTGCGGGTCGCGGATGTCCACCACCTGGGCGCCGGCCTGGCGCAGCTGCTGGGCCTGTTCGGGGGCTATGCGCTTGAATTCGCTCATGTTCTCTACTCTCTTACGCGGCGTTGCCGGCGCAATTGCAGGTGATGCGTTCGCCACTGTCGACGTTCAGCAGGGTCATGCTACCGCCCCACACGCAGCCGGTGTCCAGTGCGTAGAGGCCGGGCACGTCGCACTGGCCTTCCAGCGCCGCCCAGTGGCCGAAGATGATCTTGCGCCCGGCGGCCTTGCGTTCGGGGTAGCTGAACCAGGGGGCGTAGCCTTCCGGCGCGGTGCCCAGGCCTTCCTTGCTCTTCAGGTCGAGCTTGCCGTCGGGGGTGCAGAAGCGCATGCGGGTGAAGTAGTTGGTGATCACCCGCAGGCGGTCGATGCCGTGCAGCTTCTTGTCCCACTTGGCCGGTTCGTTGCCGTACATGCCTTCGAGGAACAGCGGCAGGCGCTGGTCGTCGCGCAGGGCCTCCTCCACCTCGGCGGCGCGCTGCAGGGACTTCTCGATGCTCCACTGCGGCGGGATGCCGGCGTGCACCAGGGTGATGTCGCGCTCGGCGTCGTGGTGCACCAGGGGCATGTTGCGCAGCCAGTCGAGCAGGTCGTCGCGCTCCGGCGCCTCGAGGATCTCGCGCAGGGTGTCGGCCTTCTTCAGGCGCTCGGCGTTGCAGGCCACCGCCAGCAGGTGCAGGTCGTGGTTGCCCAGCACGCAGACCACGGCGTCGCGCATGGCGTAGAGGAAGCGCAGGGTCTCCAGCGACTGCGGGCCGCGGTTGACCAGGTCGCCGACCAGCCACAGCTTGTCGCGGGCGGGGTCGAAGGCCACGCGCTGCAGCAGTTGCTTGAGCGGTTCCAGGCAACCCTGCAGGTCGCCCACGGCGTAGGTGGCCATCAGTGCAGCGCCCCCGGGACGGCGAGGCGGAACACGGGGATATCGGCGTCGAAATGATGGCCATCTGCCGCGACCATCTGGTAGCTGCCGGACATGCTGCCCACCTTGGTGGCCAGCACGGTGCCGCTGGTGTAGGTATGGCTGGCGCCCGGCTCGATCAGCGGCTTCTCGCCCACCACGCCGGCACCGCGCACTTCCTGCACGTGGCCGTCACCGTCGGTGATGATCCAGTGGCGGCTGAGCAGCTTGGCCGCCTGCTCGCCCTGGTTGTGGATGGTCACCGTGTAGGCGAAGACGTAGCGCTGCTGCTCCGGCTGCGATTGCTCGGGCAGGTGGCGGGTGGTGACGCTGACGCAAATCTGGTATCGGGGATCGCTCATGCTCGGCTCGGGCGTCTCGTCGAGGGTTTCACTGCTCGGGGGCCAGTTCCGCCAGGCGGTTGGCCAGGCGCACGAAGTCGGCCACGTCCAGCTGCTCCGGGCGCAGGCTGGGGTCGACGCCGGCGGCTTCGATGTCTTCGATGGACATCAGGCTGCGCAGGGTGTTGCGCAGGGTCTTGCGGCGCTGGTTGAAGGCTTCGCGGACGATGCGTTCGAGCAGGCGGTGGTCCTTGGCCGGGTGCGGCAGCTCGGCGTACGGCGCCAGGCGGACGATGGCCGATTCCACCTTGGGCGGCGGGTTGAAGGCGCCCGGGCCGACGGTGAACAGGTAGTCCACCTTGCAGAAGTACTGGACCATGATCGACAGCCGGCCCCAGTCGCCGCCGCCGGGCTCGGCGGCCAGGCGCTCGACCACTTCCTTCTGCAGCATGAAGTGCATGTCCTGGATGATCCCGGCGTGCTCCAGCAGGTGGAAGATCAGCGGCGTGGAGATGTTGTAGGGCAGGTTGCCCACCACCCGCAGCTTCTCGCCGGCCAGGGGCAGGGTGGCGAAGTCGAACTTCAGGGCGTCGCCCTGGTGCAGGCGGAAGTTCGGCTTGAGGCCGAAGCGGTATTTCAGCTGGGGGATCAGGTCGAGGTCGAGCTCGATCACGTCGAGCTGCGCGCCGCTGTCCACCAGGCCCTCGGTGAGGGCGCCCTGGCCCGGGCCGATCTCCAGCAGGTGCTGGCCTTCCTTGGGCGCGATGGCGCGCAGGATGCGGTGGATCACCCCGGCGTCATGCAGGAAGTTCTGGCCGAAGCGCTTGCGCGCGCGATGTTGGAAAAGCTCGGACATAAAGGCGGCTCCAGGCTTCAAGCTGCAAGCTGCAAGCGACAGGCTAGAGCCAAAGCGGGTCAAAGGGGGAAATTTTACCAGTTGTACCGTCCGCGGGCATCCTTGCCTGCCGCCTGCCGCCTGCCGCCTGCCGCCTGCCGCCTTAACGACGGGCTCCGCCCGCCTCGGCCATCTGGTAGGCCGTCTCCAGCGCCACCTGCAGGCTGCCGCCGTCGATGCGGGCGGTGCCGGCCAGGTCCAGGGCGGTGCCGTGGTCCACCGAGGTGCGGATGATCGGCAGGCCCAGGGTGACGTTCACCGCCGCGCCGAAGCCCTTGTACTTGAGCACCGGCAGGCCCTGGTCGTGGTACATGGCCAGCACGGCGTCGCAGTGTTCCAGGTGCTTGGGGGTGAACAGGGTGTCGGCCGGCAGCGGGCCGACCAGTTGCATGCCCTCGGCGCGCAGGCGCTCCAGGGTGGGCTCGATGACGTCGATTTCCTCGTGGCCCAGGTGGCCGCCCTCGCCGGCGTGGGGGTTGAGGCCGCAGACCAGGATGCGCGGCTCGGCCAGGCCGAACTTGTCGCGCAGGTCGGCGTGGAGGATGCGGGCGACACGCTCCAGGCGTTCCGGGGTGATGGCGTCCGCCACCTCGCGCAGCGGCAGGTGGGTGGTCACCAGCGCCACGCGCAGGCCACGGGTGGCGAGCATCATCACCACCTGCGGGGTGTGGGTCAGCTCGGCGAGGAACTCGGTGTGCCCGGAGAAGGCCACACCGCCTTCATTGATCACGCCCTTGTGCACCGGCGCGGTGATCATCCCGGCGAAGCTGCCGTCCAGGCAGCCCTGGCCGGCGCGGGTCAGGGTTTGCAGCACATAGCCGGCGTTGGCCGGGTCGAGCCGGCCGGCCTGCACCGGCGCCCCCAGCGGGGTGTCCCAGACGTAGAGCGCGCCGGCCGGGGCGGGCGCCTGTGGCCACTGGCCGGGGCCGGTCTCCAGCAACTGGATGTCCAGGTCCATCAGGGCGGCGCGCTCGGCCAGCATCTGCCGGCTGGCGATGGCCACCAGCGGGTGCGGCTGGGCCTCGCGGGACAGCAGCAGGCACAGGTCCGGGCCGATGCCGGCCGGCTCTCCGGGGGTCAGGGCGAATGGCTTGGGGGCTTGCATGGCGGTGTCTCTGGGGCATCGGCCGCACCGGGCAGCCGGGGTTGTTCGGTATGGGCCCACTCTACGCCGAAGCGTGGCGCGGGCAAAAAGAAACCCGGCCTTGGGGCCGGGTTCCTGTGTCGCTTGCGGGGCTTACAGCTTGATCTCGACGTAGGCTTCGTCGCGGATCTGCCGCAACCAGGCCTGCAGTTCCTCGTCGTACTTGCGGTTGCGCAGGACCTGGGCGGCCTGCTGCTCGCGGAACTTGTCGCTGCTGTCGGTGGCGCGGCGACCGAGGACTTCCAGGATGTGCCAGCCGAACGGCGAGCGGAACGGCTTGGACAGCTGGTTCTGCGGGATGCTGTTCATCACGTCGCGGAATTCCGGAACCAGGGACTCCGGGTCGACCCAGTTGAGGTCGCCGCCGTGCAGCGCCGAGCCCGGGTCTTCGGAGAACTGCTTGGCCAGCTTGCCGAAGTCCTCGCCACCCTGGATGCGCTCGTAGAGCTTCTGCGCCAGCTTCTGGGTTTCTTCGTCGCTGCGGATTTCGCTGGGCTTGAGCAGGATATGGCGGACATGCACCTCGTCACGCACCATCTTGCTGCCGCCGCGCTTCTCTTCCAGCTTGAGGATGATGAAGCCGCCAGGGGTGCGCACCGGCTCGGTGACGTCGCCCACGGCCAGGCTGCCGACCATGCCGTCGAACGGCGAGGGCAGCTGGGCGGCCTTGCGCCAGCCGATCTCGCCACCTTCCAGGGCGTTGTCGCCGGCCGAGCGGGAAATCGCCAGCTGGTTGAAGTCGGCGCCCTGCTTGAGTTGCTGGTAGACCTCCTGGGCCTGCCTGCCGGCGGCCTGGAGGGTTTCCGGCGAAGCGCCGTCCGGCACCGGGATGAGGATGTTGGCCAGGCGATACTCTTCGGAGAGCTGGATCTTGCCCAGGTCCGAGGCCAGGAAGTTCTGCACTTCCTGGTCGCTGACCTGGATGCGCTCGGCCACGCGGCGCTGGCGCACGCGGCTGATGATCATCTCGCGGCGCACCTGCTCGCGGGCGTCGTCGTAGGACAGGCCGTCGCGGGAGAGGGCGGCGCGGAACTGGTCCAGGCTCAGGTTGTTGCGCTGGGCGATGGTGCCCATGGCCTGGTTCAGCTCCTCGTCGGTGATGCGGATGCCGGAGCGCTCGCCGATCTGCAGCTGGATGTCCTCGATGATCAGGCGCTCGAGCACCTGCTGGGTCAGCACATGCTCGGGCGGCAGCGGCGCGCCGCGTTTCTCGATGGTCTGGCGGACTTCGCGCAGGCGCTGGTCGAGCTGGCTCTGCATGACCACGTCGTTGTCGACGATGGCCACGACGCGGTCCAGCGGGGTGACTTCGGCGTGGGCTGCGGAGCAGGCCAGCAGGGCGCCCAGCATCAGCGGGCGCAGGGCATTACATAGAGCTGTCTTCACGTTGACGATAACCTTGGATGCCTTGGTCGAGGAAGCCTTCGACTTGGTTGCCTACAACGCCGCCAAGGCCCTTCAGGATGATTTGCAGGAAGATGCCGCGGTCGGCTTTCGATTCGGCGGTGACGAACTCGTTGTCGTCGTACTTCAGCCAGTAGCGGTTGACCAGTCGCAGCTTCCAGCAGCAGCTGTCGTATTCGAAGCCGCCGAGGGCCTCGAGGGTGCGGCTCTGGTTGTAGTCGTACTGCCAGCGGGCGATGGCGCTCCACTGCGGAACGATCGGCCAGATGACCGAGAAGTCGTGCTGCTCGATCTTGTACTCGTCGCTGTTGTAGCTGAAGCGGCCGAGGTTCGGGTCGAACGACTTGCTGTCCGCGCGGTAGCGGTAGCCGGCGTTGAACACCTTCTGCGGCTCGGCTTCGGGCTGGTAGTGGAACATCACGCTGCCGTTGTCGGTGTGGTGGGTGTTCGGGTTCCAGTTGAAGTCGGAGCTGACGCGCCAGTCGTGGTCGAAGCGGTAGACGCCTTGCAGCGCGTACGGCGAGCGCCAGGTGTCCGCATCGGGGTTGTCGATCGTGCTGTTCGGGTGGGCCAGGTTGTAGTTGCGGATGTACTTCTCGGTCAGGCCTGGCAGTTGCACGCGGCGGTCGGAGAAGTAGTAGATCTGGCCGGCGCTGACCGAGGCGCGCTCGAAACCGTTGTCCTCGATGAAGCGCGAGGTGGCGCCCAGGGACAGCTGGTTGGCATCGCCGATGCGGTCCTTGCCGGTGAAGCGGTTCTCGCGCCACAGCGAGTCGTAGCTGAAGTTGAACTCGCCGGTGTCGAAGGTCGGCAGGTTGTCCTGGTTGCGGTACGGCACGTACAGGTACATGGCGCGCGGCTCCAGGGTCTGGCGGAACTTGGTGCCGCCGAAGCTGGTGTCGCGGTCGAAGTACAGGCCGCCGTCGAGCTTGGCCAGCGGCAGCGAGCGGTCGGGGCTGCTGTCGTAGCTGACTTCGCCGTAGTTGGTCGAGCTGTTCAGCTGTGTCTTGCCCTGGCTATCCAGGTCCAGGTCGTACTTGGTATACAGGCCTTTCACTGTCGGCGTCAGGAAGCCCCAGCTGCTGGCCAGCGGCAGACTGATACCGGGCTCGAAGTGCGCACGGTCGCCAGTGGCCCGGGCCAGGCCGGAGATGTTCACGTCCGGGCGTTGACCGAGCTTGTTGCCGTCGGCGTCGAAGTAGACGTCTTCGTCCAGGTTGCGGTCGAAGCGCACCAGTTCGCTGCCGTAGGTGAAGTCCAGGCCACCCGGGTTGAACGGCAGGCGGCCGTCGAGGGTCAGCTGCGGCAGGCGGTCGTAGGGGGTGACGTCGGTCACGGTGGCCAGCTGGTAGGCCTGGGCGTTGAGGCGCGCGGTGAAGTCGTCGCCGCGGTAGGTCAGGGCGCCCTGCTGGTTCACGTAGGTCGGCGAGCCCAGGCCCAGGGAGGTGTCCAGGTCCTGGAAGTAGTACGGGTCGCTGATCTTGGTGTAGTCGACCTGCGCCAGCCAGCGCGAATCCAGGCCGCTGGTGTTCTTCCAGCCGTACATCCAGCGCTGGTCGGTGAAGTGCGGTTGGCCCTCGCGGTCGTCGTCCTTGTCGTTCAGATAGGCGGCGGTGACCTGGCCCTCGCTGCTGTGGGTCAGGTAGCGGAACTCGCCTTCCATCATCAGGCCGCGCTTGGCCATGTAGCGCGGGAACAGCGTGGCGTCGTAGTTCGGCGCCAGGTTGAAGTAGTACGGGGTGACCACGAACATGCCGGTGTCGCTGGTGCTGCCCAGGGTAGGCGGCAGGAAGCCGGACTGGCGGCGGTCGTCGATCGGGAAATAGATGTAGGGAGTGTAGAACACCGGAATGTCCTTCACCCGCAGGGTCGCGTTGGTCGCGGTGCCGAAGCCGGTGGCCGGGTTCAGCTTGATGTTGTTGCCCTTGACGTACCAGGAGTTGCTGCCCGGCTCGCAACGGGTGTAGGTCCCGTCCTTGAGCTGGATGATCGCGTCTTCCTGGCGCTTGGCGTAGAGCGCGCTGCCGCGGACCTGGGCCTGGTGCATGACGTACTCGGCGTTGTCGATCTTCGCCTCGCCGTTGTCCAGCTGCAGGTCGGCGTGGTCGCCGACGATGAGCGCGCCGTTGTCGCGCAGGCGCACGTTGCCGGCCAGCTCGCCGCGGTTCTCCGCCTGGTGCAGGTTGGCCTCGTCGGCCTCCACCTGCATGCTGCCCTGGCGCAGGACCACGTTGCCGGCCAGGGTGGCGACCTGGCTTTCCTGCTCGTAGCGCGAGACCTTCGCCGAGACGTAGGTCGGAGCCTCGTCACGCGGGGTCTTGTCGTTCATGCCCGGGCGGGTGGGTTCGATGTAGGCGCCGCTGCAGTACGGGCCGACCTCCGCCAACTGGGCGGCGGTGAGCTTCTCCCGCGGGACCCAGTCTAGGTGGCTGTAGTCGGCGCTGCGCGACTTGAGGCCCTTGCCGCCGCTCTCGGTGACCAGCTTCTGCTTGGGCTCTTCGGCGCCGGCAGCCGCACCGGCGGCGACGGCAGCACCTTCGCCGCTGGCGCTGGAAGGGGTGCTGACCGAGCTTTCGGTATGCTCCGGGCGCGGCGGCAGGGCACTGGCCGGCTGCTGCGAGGCGCAGTCCCAGCTACCGCCGGAGGGGGTGCAGTTGAACTGTTCGGCCGCCGTGGCGGTCGAGGAAGCGAGCGGCTGCATAGCCAGCAGGCCACCGGTCACCAGTAAGGGGAACTTTCTACGGAACACGGGGAGAATCACTGCCATCTTGTTAATCCGGGCTTCCTGCGAGCCATCGGCCAGATCGGCCATAGCCACTCGATGGGCTCAAAAAGATGCTGGATAATAAAGCATGACCCGCGCAACGGCTAGGGCCGTGGAGAACCCCAAAAGATGTCTGAGGATGCCCGTTACCAGCTTCTGAATCGCTGGTTGGACTCTTGTTTACCCGTAGTGTTCAGTGCCGAGGGATGGGGGGCGGTGCCGCCCGCCGAGCTCACCCCGGCCAGCAGCGACGCCAGCTTCCGCCGCTATTTCCGCTGGCAGGGCGGGGGCCGCACGCTGATCGTCATGGACGCGCCGCCGCCCCAGGAAGACTGCCGCCCCTTCGTCAAGGTGGCCGGCATGCTCGCCGAGGCCGGGGTGCACGTGCCGCGGATTCTCGCCCAGGACCTGGAGCAGGGCCTGCTGCTGCTCGACGACCTGGGCCGCCAGACCTACCTGGACGTGCTCAACCCGCAGAATGCCGAGGAACTCTTCGAGGACGCCCTGGACGCCCTGGTGGCCTTCCAGCGGGTGCCGGCCGAAGGCCGCCTGCCGGCCTACGACGAGGCGCTGCTGCGCCGCGAGCTGGGCCTGTTCCCCGAGTGGTACCTGGGCCGTCACCTGGGCATCGAGCTGGAGGGCGAGCAACTGGCGCGCTGGCAGCGCACCTGCGACCGCCTGGTGGCCAGCGCGCTGGAGCAGCCGCGGGTGCTGGTGCACCGTGACTACATGCCGCGCAACCTGATGCTCAGCGAGCCGAACCCCGGCATCCTGGATTTTCAGGATGCCGTCTACGGGCCGGTGACCTATGACGTCACCTGCCTGTACAAGGACGCCTTCCTCAGCTGGCCCGAGCCGCGCGTGCACGACGGCCTCAGCCGCTACTGGCGCAAGGCCCAGGCCGCCGGCATTCCGCTGCCGCCGACCTTCGAGGAATTCTTCCGCGCCAGCGACCTGATGGGCGTGCAGCGTCACCTGAAGGTGATCGGCATCTTCGCGCGCATCTGCCACCGCGACGGCAAGCCGCGCTACCTGGGAGACGTGCCGCGTTTCTTCCGCTACCTCGACAGCGTCGTCGCCCGCCGGCCCGAGCTGGCCGACCTGGGTGCGCTGCTCGCCGAGCTGCCGCAACCGGTGGTGCCATGAAGGCGATGCTCCTCGCCGCCGGCAAGGGCGAGCGCCTGCGCCCGCTGACCCTGCACACGCCCAAGCCGCTGGTGCCGGCCGGCGGCCGGCCGCTGATCGAGCACCAGTTGCTGGCCCTGCGCCGCGCCGGTTTCCACGACCTGGTGATCAACCATGCCTGGCTGGGGCAGCAGATCGAGGACTACCTCGGCGATGGCTCGGGCTTCGGCGTCGGCATCCGCTATTCCGCCGAGGGCGAGCCGCTGGAGACCGGCGGCGGCATCTTCCGTGCCCTGCCGCTGCTCGGCGAGGCGCCTTTCGCTCTGGTCAACGGCGACATCTGGACCGACTTCGACTACGCGCGCCTGCAGGGCGCGCTGGCCGAGGGCGACCTGGCGCACTTGGTGCTGGTGGACAACCCGGGGCACAACGCCCGGGGTGACTTCCGCCTGGAGGGCGGGCGCGCCAGCGACTACCGCGAGGGCGAGCCCAGCTACACCTACAGCGGCATCGCCGTGCTGCACCCGGCGCTGTTCGACGGCTGCACGGGCGGCGCCTTCAAGCTGGCGCCGCTGCTGCGCGAGGCCATGGCGGCCGGGCGTGTCAGTGGCGAGCTGCACCGCGGGCGCTGGGTGGACGTCGGCACCCACGAGCGCCTGGCCGAAGTCGAACGTCTGCTGGCGGCCGGCTGAATGTTCTGGCCGGGCACCCTGATAGGCATAGTCGCCGGCTGGGCGCTGGCGAGCATCCCCGGGGCCATGCTCGGCGGCCTGCTCGGGCAGGTGCTCGACCGTCGCCTGCGCCGGCGCGGCTGGCGCGAGTTCCTCGACGAGCTGCGTGGCGGCGCACGGGTGTCGGAGGAGGAGCTGCTGTTCCTCCTGCTCGGCCGCCTGGCCAAGAGCCGTGGCCGCGTGCTGGACGCGCATATCCAGCAGGCCCGCGCGGAGATGCTGCGCATGGGCCTGGACGAGCCCGGGCGGCTGCGTGCCATCGACGCCTTCGGGCGCGGCAAGCAGGGCGGGCCGCGCCTGGAGGAGGGCATCAGCCAGTACCGTGGCCAGCGGCCGAGCGTCGACGGCCTGCTGCAGGCCTGCTGGCGCATGGCCTGGGCGGCCGGCGCGCCGAGCGCGGCGGAGAAGGCACTGATCCTGCGCTGGGGCGAGGGCTTCGGCCTGCCGCGCGCCACTGTGCTGTCCCTGGCCGCCGGCGTCGAGGCCCTGCGCGCGTCGCCGAGCCGTGCGGAAAGCTATCGCCAGGCTCTGCGCCTGCTGGGGGTGGAGGACGACAGCCCGGTGGAGGAGATCAAGCGCGCCTACCGCCGCCTGATCAGCCAGCACCACCCGGACAAGCTGGCCGGCGCCGGCGAGGCGCGCATCGCCGCCGCCACCGAGAAGACCCGCGAGATCCAGCAGGCCTATGCCGTGGTGCGCGAGCGTCGCGGTTTCCGCTGACGCCCGTTGCCGTTTCGTCGCGGCGGGCCCGCCTACTCGGCCGACGCCTGCTTGATGTGCAGCGACAGCCAGCCGCGGATCCGCCGGTAGAGCTGGTCCTGCTCGGTGGCGCGGTCGGCCGGCAGGGCGTTCATGCCGACCTGCACGTAGGTCTTGCCGGTTTCGCGCCGGCTCGCCTGCAGGCGGGCCTTGGCGGCGTCGCGGTCGGTGCGCCTGTCCTTGTAATAGAAGTCGCCGGTGGCCAGTTGCAGGCGCGGCACCATGTCCTCCAGCGGCGGGCGGAAGTCCCGCGGCACCTCGGCGTCGACGATCAGCAGGTTGTGCACCTCGCCGGGCTCGCGCTCGGCCAGGTAGCGCGCCGCCCAGTAGGCGCCGGTGCCGTGGCCGAGGAGGACGATGCTCTTGGGCTTGTCCTGCAGGGCGAAGTCGAGGCCGGCCTGGATGCGTGCCATGACCCGGTCGGCATAGGCCTTGCGCCGCTCGATGGCCGGGTCCGGCGCCGGTGGCGCCTCGCTGCTGGCCTGGGCCGGCTCACCGCTGCCGGCCTCGGCGGTGCTTTCCGGGGTGGGCGTGGCGGCGCCGGCTTCGCCCTGGACGTCCTTGCTGCTGGCACCGGCATCGCTGTCGGCGGCGGCCTTGTCCGGGCTTTCCTTGCGCGGCACCGGCTGGCTGTCCTGCGGGTCGGGCAGGCTGAGGGCGAGGGTCTGCCAGCCGGCATCGGGCAGCTTGCGCCGCAGTGGACTCACGGCCACCGGCCAGTCGGGGTTCTCGCCATCGCCGGGGACGATGATCACCACGCCCTCGGCCTGGGGCGCGTTGGCCGGCAGCCACAGGGCGAGGAAGCTTTCCTCGCCGGCCTGCAAGGTCTGTTGCTGCTTCTGCGGCAGGCGCTGCTGCAGGGCGCTGGCTTCGTCCTGGCTGCGCTCCTCCAGGGCCGGGCGAGCGGGCGTTGCCGGCGCCACCGCCGGGCCGGGCGGGCTGGCCGGTGCGTCTTCGGCCCAGCCCGGAACCAGGGGCGCCAGGCTCAGGGCCAGGCAGAGGGCGAGGCGGGTAGGCTGTGCGGGACGGGGCATGGGGCGGGTTCCTTGCATGGCTCGGGCAGGCCTGGCAAAACGGCCAGACTAATCCCTTGTTCCTGGTTTGTCAGGCGCCGGCCTTACCGGGTTCCCCTCGCCATGGGGTAATGTAGCTGCGCTTTTTTCTCGGGGAGCGGGCATGGGACGACTGTGGTGGAGCGCCGTGGCGGCGTTCCTGTTGTGCATTCCATTGTGGGGCGCGGCGCAGGAGGTGCCGGCCGGCGTGCCCCTGGATGCCGCCCAGCGCGCCTGGCTGCAGGCGCACCCGCAGCTGCGCGTCGGCGTGGTCCTGGATGCGCCCTACGCCCAGCAGGACCGGCGCCTGCAGCAGCTCTCCGGCGCCCACGTCGAGCTGCTCGACTGGATCGCCGGCGCGCTGCAGGTGAGCCTGCAGTGGCGCGTCTATGCCGACCAGGACGAACTGGAGCGTGCCGCGCGCGCCGGAGAAGTCGACCTGGCGCCGGGGCTCGGCCAGACCCCCGGCAGCCTGCGCGACTGGCTGTTCTCCGACCCCTACCTGCGGGTGCCGCGCCTGCTCATCGGCTTCCGCGACGGCCCCGGCTCCGTCGAACTGGAGCGCCTGGGCGAGCTCGAACCCGTGGCGTTGCGCGGCCCGGGGCCGGTGTCCGACTACCTGCGCGGGACCTACCCGAGCCTCGCCCTGCAACTCACCGACAGCGACCGCGAAGCCCTGCGCCGGGTGCTCGGCCAGGACGCCGGCTACGCGGTGGTCGACGAGGCGCACCTGGCCCGCCTCAGCCGCGAGGTCGAGTTCTCCGGTTTCCGCGTGGTGGCCGACATCGGTTATCCACAGCTGCTGCGCCTGGCCACCCGCCGCGACCTGCCGGAACTGGCCGGCATCCTCGACGCCAGCCTGCGCGCCCTGCCGGCCAAGCAACTGGACCAGTTGCACGAGCGCTGGCTGCAGCCGCAGTACCCGCGCCTGGGGCAGTCCCCCGGCTTCTGGCAGAACCTCTGCATCCTCCTCGGCCTGCTGCTGGTCCTGGCCCTGGCCACCGCGCTCTGGCTGCGCCGCCAGCGCAACGTGCTGGAGCAGCGCCTGCTCGCCGCGCGCCGCGACATGGAGCTGCGCCAGGCGGCCGAGGAAGCCCTGCGCCTGACCCAGTTCGCCATCGACAGCAGCACCGTGGGCATCCTCTGGGTCAACTGGGACAGCCACGTGCGCTATGCCAACCGCGCCGCCGAGGACATGCTCGGCTATGCCCCGGCGAGGTGATAGAGCGCCCCCTGGCGGACTTCGAACCCAGCCTGGGCATGGACGCCTGGCTCGACCTCTGGCGCCGCGCGCGCAACAGCGAAGAGGGCCCGCTGAGCTTCGAAAGCCACCTGCGCCGCGCCGACGGCCAGTGGCTGCCGGCGGAGGTGTCGCTGAGTTTCCTGCGCTTCGGCGGCTCGGAATACCTGCTGGTGTTCCTCAACGATGCCACCGAGCGCCGCCGTGCCCGCGCCGCCCTGGAAGAGAGCGAAGCGCGCCTGCAGGGCATCGCCGCCAACGTCCCCGGCCTGGTGTTCCGCCTGGAGCCCAGCGCCCCGGGCGGCTCCGACTTCGCCCACCTCAGCTTCATCAGCGGCGGCAGCGAGGCCTCGCTGGGCTATTCCCCCGGCTACCTGCGCGAAAGCGGCCTGGGCATCCTCGGCCTGGTGCATCCGGGGGACCGCGACGGCTACCTGGCCAGCCAGCTGGAAGCGGTGGCCGGCGGCAAGAACTGGCACTGGCAGGGGCGTATCCTCACCCGTTCCGGCGAGCCGCGCTGGGTGGACATCAAGGCCACCGCCCGGCATCTGGAGGACGGCCGGCTGGCCTGGGACGGCGTGGTCTGGGACATCAGCGAGAACAAGCAGATCGAACTGGAGCTGGCGCAATCACGGGCGCAGCTGCGCGAGCTGTCGGCGCACCTGGAGAGCGTGCGCGAGGAAGAGAAGGCGCGCATTGCCCGGGAAGTGCACGACGAGCTGGGCCAGGTGCTGACCGTGCTCAAGCTGGAAACCTCCATGTGCGAGCTGGGCTACGGCGAGCTGGACCCGGGCCTGAGCGAACGCCTGGGCAACATGAAGAAGCTCATCGCGCAACTGTTCCAGCTGGTGCGCGACGTGGCCTCGGCCCTGCGCCCGCCGATCCTCGACGCCGGCATCGGCTCTGCGCTGGAGTGGCAGGCGCGGCGCTTCGAGACGCGCACCGGCATCCCCTGCCTGGTGGAGGTGCCGGAGAACCCGCCGCGCCTCGGCGACGCCAAGGCCATCGGGCTGTTCCGCATCCTCCAGGAGGCGCTGACCAATGTCATGCGCCACGCACAGGCGCATACTGTCGAACTGGCCCTGCGGGTGGAGGGCGACGAACTCTGCCTGAGCATCAGCGACGATGGCCGCGGCTTCGATACCGCGGCGGCCTGGGGCGGCAGCTCCTTCGGCCTGGTCGGCATGCGCGAGCGCGTACTGATGCTCGGTGGCGAGCTGGAGATCGACAGCCAGCCGGGGGAGGGCAGCAGCCTGCGGGTGCGCGTGCCGCTGGATGCGGGGGAGTTGCCGGAGGCGTGAAGGGCCGGCGCGGTTTTGTCTGTTCGGGGAGGGCAGCGTGATTCGAGTACTGGTGGCCGAAGACCACACCATCGTCCGCGAGGGCATCAAGCAACTGATCGGCATGGCCAAGGACCTGCAGGTGGTGGGCGAGGCCACCAACGGCGAGCAGTTGCTCGAAACCCTGCGCCAGGTGCCCTGCGAGGTGGTCCTGCTGGATATCTCCATGCCCGGCATGAACGGCCTGGAGGCCATCCCGCGGATTCGCGCGCTGAACGAGCCGCCGGCGATCCTCATGCTGTCCATGCACGACGAGGTGCAGATGGCCGCCCGCGCGCTGAAGATCGGCGCCGCCGGCTACGCCACCAAGGACAGCGACCCGGCGCTACTGCTCACCGCCATCCGCAAGGTCGCCAGCGGCGGCCGCTACATCGACCCCGAACTGGCCGACCGCATGGTCTTCGAGGTCGGCCTGACCGACTCGCGGCCGCCCCACGCGCTGCTGTCCGAGCGCGAGTTCTCGGTGTTCGAGCGCCTGGTCAAGGGCGAGGGCGTGAACGAGATCGCCCAGCACCTGGCGGTCAGCAGCAAGACCATCAGCACCCACAAGGCGCGGCTGATGCAGAAGCTCGGCGCGCACTCGGTGGCCGACCTGGTCAAGTATGCGGTGGAGCACAAGCTGGTCTGAGCTGGTGCGCGGCGGGGTGATTCCGCCAGCGCTTATGTGAGTCCCTTCCGGTTTTTGCAACGCCCGGCTACCTCGCCGGCTGGCGAAAGGGAATCATTGCCCGCTCAGTGGGGTATCTCATCAGAACAAGGAGAAAAGGGATGTTGTTGCGAGCGGTACGGGGCGGGCTGCTGGCCGGCCTGCTGGGGACTGTCGCCACGCCGGCGCTGGCGGACTACGTGACGGTGATTTCCTTCGGTGGGGCCAACAAGGCGGCCCAGGAGAAGGCCTTCTACGAACCTTTCAAGGCGGCCACCGGCACGGCGGTGGTGCACGGCTCCTATAATGGCGACCTGGACAAGCTCAGGCAGATGGTGGAGATCAGCCATGTGTCCTGGGACGTGGTCGAGGTGGAGGCGCCGGAACTGGCCCGCGGCTGCCAGGAAGGCCTGTTCCAGAAGCTCGACCAGCGCCTGATCGGCGACCCCGCCGACTACGTGCCCGGCGCGGTGCAGCCCTGCGGTGTTGGCGTCTTCGTCTGGACCACCCTGTTGGCCTACAACCAGGACAAGCTGCAGGGCAAGCCGCAGGGCTGGGCCGACTTCTGGGACCTGAAGAAGTACCCGGGCAAGCGCGGCCTGCGCTGGGGCGCCAAGTACAGCCTGGAATTCGCCCTGATGGCCGACGGCGTGGCGCCCAAGGACGTCTACCAGGTGCTCGGCACCCAGGGCGGCGTCGACCGCGCCTTCCGCAAGCTCGACGAGATCAAGCCCTACATCCACTGGTGGAAGTCCGGGCAGGACCCGGTGCGCGACCTGTCCGACGGCACCGTGGTCATGAGCTCCGCCTACAATGGCCGCATCGCCGCGGCCCAGCCCGAGCAGAAGGGCCTGCGCATGGCCTGGGCCGGCGGCATCTACGACTTCGACTTCTGGGCGCTGCCGTCCGGGGTGTGGAAGAAGGAGCTGGCGGAGAAGTTCATCGCCTTCGCCAGCCAGCCGGCGCAGCAGAAGGTCTACGCGCAGAACATCGCCTACGGCCCGACCAACCGCAAGGCGGTGGAACAGCTCGACCCGCAGGTGGCCGCCAACCTGCCCACGGCGCCGGCCAACATGGCCGACGCGCTGGGCATGAACGTGGCTTTCTGGGCCGAGCATGGCGACGCCCTGGAGAAGCGCTTCCAGGACTGGGCCAAGCGCTGAGACGCTGCGCGATCTGCTTCGCTCCGCTCCGGAGCGGGCAAACGGTCGCTATTGGATATGCCGGTGTCGCAACCAATGCGGCACCGGCTTTCTGCGACTGATAGCCACACTTTTCGTGTAGGGATCGCCCTACAGGCGATCCTCTTCTACCCTTATAACAACTTCTCTTCCCGCCCGATTTGCGCGCACCGCAGGCTTCTCTAGTCTTGCTTCACGGCAATTTCTTACAAATACAAAAGGTGCGGTTATGGCCGAGACTCAGGCGAACGATGTGCTGGTCAGCTTCCGTGGCGTCCAGAAGAGCTACGACGGCGAGACACTCATCGTCAAAGACCTCAACCTGGATATTCGCAAGGGCGAATTCCTCACCCTGCTGGGCCCGTCCGGTTCCGGCAAGACCACCAGCCTGATGATGCTGGCCGGTTTCGAAACCCCCACCTCCGGCGAGATCCAGCTGGCCGGCCGCTCCATCAACAACGTCCCCCCGCACAAGCGCGACATCGGAGAACTATGCCCTGTTCCCGCACATGACCGTGGCCGAGAACCTGGCCTTCCCGCTGTCGGTGCGCGGCATGAGCAAGACCGACGTGGCCGAGCGCGTCAAGCGCGCGCTGTCCATGGTCCAGCTCGACGCCTTCGGCGGGCGCTACCCGGCGCAGCTCTCCGGCGGCCAGCAGCAGCGCGTGGCCCTGGCCCGGGCGCTGGTCTTCGAGCCGCAGCTGGTGCTGATGGACGAACCCCTGGGTGCGCTCGACAAGCAGCTGCGCGAGCACATGCAGATGGAGATCAAGCACATCCACCAGCGCCTGGGCGTGACCGTGGTCTACGTGACCCACGACCAGGGCGAGGCGCTGACCATGTCCGACCGCGTGGCGGTCTTCCACCAGGGCGAGATCCAGCAGATCGCACCGCCCCACGAACTCTACGAACACCCGCGCAACTCCTTCGTGGCCAACTTCATCGGCGAGAACAACCGTATCGCCGGGCAGTTGCACAGCCACGACGGTGAGCGCTGCGTGGTGACACTGGCGCGCGGCGAGAAGGTCGAGGCGCTGGCGGTCAACGTCGGCCAGCCCGGCGACGCCGTCAGCCTGTCGATCCGCCCCGAGCGGGTGCGCCTGAACGGGCACAGCGAGAGCTGCGTGAACCGCTTCTCCGGCCGTGTGGCCGAGTTCATCTATCTTGGCGACCACGTGCGCATCCGCCTGGAGGTTTGCGGCCGCACCGATTTCTTCGTCAAGCAGCCGATCGCCGAGCTCGACCCCGCGCTGGGCGTGGGTGATGTGGTACCGCTGGGCTGGGCCGTGGAGCACGTGCGTGCCCTCGACCCGCTCTCGGCGGCCTGATTCGAAGAAAAACAAACCAGCACACTGTGGAGAGAAGAATAATGTCGAAGTCCCCGTTCCACCCGTCGAAGACCGGCCTCAAGCTCGCCGCGCTGACCCTCGGCCTGGCCTGCGCCGCGCAGTCCATGGCGGCCACCGACCTGACCGTGATCTCCTTCGGCGGCGCCAACAAGGATGCCCAGGCCAAGGCCTTCTACCAGCCCTTCGAGAAAGCCACCGGCAACAAGATCGTCGCCGGCGAGTACAACGGCGAGATGGCCAAGGTGAAGGCCATGGTCGACACCAACAGCGTGACCTGGGACCTGGTCGAGGTGGAGTCGCCGGAACTGGCCCGCGGCTGTGACGAAGGCATGTTCGAGGAAATCGACCCGGCCATCCTCGGCAAGGCCGAGGACTACGTTCCGGGCGCCGTGAGCAACTGCGGCGTGGGCTTCTTCGTGTGGTCCACCGTGCTGGCCTACAACGCCGACAAGCTCAAGACCGCCCCCACCGGCTGGGCCGACTTCTGGGACCTGAAGAAGTACCCGGGCAAGCGCGGCCTGCGCAAGGGCGCCAAGTACACCCTGGAATTCGCCCTGATGGCCGACGGCGTCGCGCCCAAGGACGTGTACAAGGTGCTGGCCACCAAGGAAGGCCAGGACCGCGCCTTCAAGAAGCTCGACGAGATCAAGCCGAGCATCCAGTGGTGGGAAGCCGGCGCCCAGCCGCCGCAGTACCTCGCCTCCGGTGACGTGGTGATGAGCTCGGCCTACAACGGCCGCATCGCCTCGGTGCAGAAGGAAAGCAACCTGAAGGTCGTGTGGAACGGCGGCATCTACGACTTCGACGCCTGGGCCATCCCGAAAGGCGACAAGAAGAAGGAAGAGGCCCTGAAGTTCATCGCCTTCTCGGTCAAGCCCGAGCAGCAGAAGATCTACGCCGAGAACATCGCCTACGGCCCGGTGAACAAGAACACCGTGAGCCTGCTGGACAAGGGCGTGCAGGCCAACATGCCGACCACCCCGGAAAACATCGCCAACCAGGTGGGCATGGACGTGACCTTCTGGGCCGACTACGGCGAGCAGCTGGAACAGCGCTTCAACGCCTGGGCCGCCAAGTAAGGCAGGCCCCGCCGCCCGCACGGGCGGCAACCGCGGCGATGTCGCCACGGCCCGCAGGCCCTGCGGGCCGCTCCCGCCGGGGAAAGCGCCCGGTGCGGCGGCGCTCGCCGTGACACACCCGATACACCACACCTTGGCCGCCCTCGCGGGCGGCCCGTTTTACCGGAGTTCGCTATGGCCACCGCTGTGTCCTTGAACGAGGTCGCCGGCCCCACCCTGAAGCAGCGCCTGGCGCGTGCGGAGCGGATGAACCGCCTGAAGTCCCAGGCGCTGGTCCTGCCGCTGCTGCTGTTCCTCCTGCTGACCTTCCTGGTGCCGATCGCCGCGCTGCTCTACAAGAGCGTGTACAACCCCGAAGTGGTCGGCTCGCTGCCCAAGACGGTCAACGCCATCACCACCTGGGACGGCAAGTCGCTGCCGCCGGACGCGGTCTACCAGGCCCTGAGCGAAGACCTCTATGCCGCGCGCAAGAATCAGACCATCGGTGACCTCTCCAAGCGCCTGAACATGGAACTGGCCGGCTACCGCAGCCTGATGGCCAAGACCGCCCGCGCCCTGCCGTTCAAGGAGCAACCGGCTTCCTACAAGGACGCCATGGAGACCATCGACGAGCGCTGGGGCGATCCGGCCTACTGGCAGGTGATCCGCCGCAACGCCAGCAGCATCACCCCCTATTACCTGCTCGCGGCCCTCGACCACCGCATCGACGACCTCGGCGAACTGGCCCCGGCCACCCCGGACCAGTCCATCTACCTGGACATCTTCGCCCGCACCTTCTGGATGGGCGCGGTGATCACCATCATCTGCCTGCTGCTGGCCTACCCGCTGGCCTACCTGCTGGCCAACCTGCCGACGCGCAAGAGCAACCTGCTGATGATCCTGGTGCTGCTGCCGTTCTGGACCTCCATCCTGGTGCGCGTGGCGGCCTGGATCGTGCTGCTGCAGTCCGGCGGGCTGATCAACGGCGCGCTGCTCAAGCTGGGCCTGATCGACCAGCCGCTGCAACTGGTGTTCAACCGCACCGGCGTTTACATCGCCATGGTGCACATCATGCTGCCGTTCATGATCCTGCCGATCTTCAGCGTGATGAAGAGCATCTCGCCCAGCTACATGCGGGCGGCCATCTCCCTGGGCAGCCACCCGTTCGCCGCCTTCTGGAAGGTCTACTTCCCGCAGACCGTGGCCGGCGTCGGCGCCGGGTGCCTGCTGGTGTTCATCCTGTCGATCGGCTACTACATCACCCCGGCCCTGCTGGGCAGCCCGAACGACCAGATGGTCAGCTACTTCGTCGCCTTCTACACCAACACCACCATCAACTGGGGCATGGCCACGGCCCTGGGCGGCCTGCTGCTGTTCGCCACCCTGGTGCTGTACGTGATCTACGGCTGGCTGGTGGGCGCGAGCCGCCTGCGCCTGGGCTGAGGAGAAAAAGAAGATGCTGAGTCCCTACATGTCCCCGGTCGAGCGCGTGTGGTTCTACACCCTGCGCATCCTCTGCGGCCTGGTGCTGCTGTTCCTGGTGCTGCCGGTGCTGGTGATAGTGCCGCTGTCGTTCAACTCCGGCACCTTCCTGGTCTACCCGCTGCAGGGCTTCTCGCTGCGCTGGTACGCCGACTTCTTCCACAGCGCCGAATGGATGCGCTCGCTGACCAACAGCATGATCGTGGCCCCGGCGGCCACCCTGCTGGCGATGGTCTTCGGCACCCTGGCGTCGATCGGCCTGACCCGCGGCGAGTTCCGCGGCAAGGCCCTGGTGATGAGCCTGGTGATCTCGCCGATGGTGGTCCCGGTGGTGATCATCGGCGTGGCCGCCTACCTGTTCTTCGCCCCGCTGGGCCTGGGCAACAGCTACATCTCGCTGATCATCGTGCATGCGGTGCTGGGCGTACCCTTCGTCATCATCACGGTGTCGGCGACCCTGCAGGGCTTCAACCAGAACCTGGTGCGCGCCGCCGCCAGCCTCGGCGCGCCGCCGGTGCTGACGTTCTTCAAGGTGACCTTGCCGCTGATCGCCCCGGGGGTGATCTCCGGCGCGCTCTTCGCCTTCGCCACCTCGTTCGACGAAGTGGTGGTGACGCTGTTCCTCGCCGGCCCCGAGCAGGCCACCCTGCCGCGCCAGATGTTCAGCGGCATTCGCGAGAACCTCAGCCCGACCATCGCCGCCGCGGCGACCCTGCTGATCGGTTTCTCGGTCCTGCTCCTGCTGACCCTGGAATGGCTGCGCGGCCGCAGCGAGAAACTGCGCACCGCGCCCACCACCTGATCCTCTGCTCTTTGTAGGAGCGAGCTTGCTCGCGAACCAATGTTCGCTAGCAGGCTCGCTCCTACAACCATTGCCTCGATCCCCCTCGCTCGCTCCGAGCGGCTACAATGCGCGCCATCCGTGATTCCGCCCACAGAGGTGCGCCATGCAACCCTACGCCATCGCCCCGTCGATCCTCTCCGCCGACTTCGCCCGCCTGGGCGAGGACGTGGACAAGGTGCTCGCCGCCGGCGCCGACATCGTCCACTTCGATGTGATGGACAACCACTACGTGCCGAACCTGACCATCGGCCCGATGGTCTGCTCGGCGCTGCGCAAGTACGGCGTCACCGCGCCCATCGACGTGCACCTGATGGTATCCCCGGTGGACCGCATCATCGGCGACTTCATCGAGGCCGGCGCCACCTACATCACCTTCCACCCCGAAGCCAGCCAGCACATCGATCGCTCCCTGCAACTGATCAAGGACGGCGGCTGCAAGGCCGGCCTGGTGTTCAACCCGGCCACCTCGCTGGACGCGCTCAAGTACGTGATGGACAAGATCGACATGGTCCTCTTGATGAGCGTGAACCCCGGCTTCGGCGGGCAGAAGTTCATCCCCGGCACCCTCGACAAGCTGCGCGAGGCGCGCGCGCTGATCGACGCTTCCGGCCGCGACATCCGCCTGGAGATCGACGGCGGGGTGAACGTGAAGAACATCCGCGAGATCGCCGCGGCGGGCGCCGACACCTTCGTCGCCGGTTCGGCCATCTTCAACGCCCCCGACTACGCCGAGGTCATCCGCGCCATGCATGCCGAGCTGGCGCAGGTCGGCAAGTGATGAGCGCCGCCCAAGCGCTGTTCGCCGGGCGCCTGCCGCGCCTGGTGATGTTCGACCTGGACGGCACCCTGGTGGACTCGGTGCCGGACCTCGCCGCCGCGGTGGACAAGGCCCTGCTCGCCATGGGCCGGGCTCCCGCCGGGCTGGAGCAGGTGCGCCACTGGGTCGGCAACGGCGCCCGGGTCCTGGTGCGCCGCGCCCTGGCCGGCGGCATCGAGCATGACGGCGTCGGTGAGGAAGACACCGAACGCGCCCTGGCGCTGTTCATGGACGCCTACGCCGGCAGCCACGCGCTCACCGAGGTCTACCCGGGCGTGGTGGACACCCTGAAGTGGCTGAAGAAACAGGGCGTGGAGCTGGCGCTGATCACCAACAAGCCCGAGCGCTTCGTCGCCCCGCTGCTGGACGAGATGGGCCTGGGCAAGTTCTTCCGCTGGATCGTCGGCGGCGACACCCTGCCGCAGCAGAAGCCCGACCCGGCCGCGCTGCTGTTCGTGATGAAGGCCGCCGGCGTCGCGCCGGGCGAAGCGCTGTTCGTCGGCGATTCGCGCAACGACGTGCTGGCCGCCAAGGCCGCCGGCGTGCGCAGCGTCGGCCTGACCTACGGCTACAACCACGGCCGGCCGATCGCCGAGGAACAGCCGAGCCTGGTGCTGGATGACCTGCGCCAACTGCTGCCTTGCTTCGACCCGGGCAAAGCGATAGTGTTGCCGGACGACGGTTCCAACCCCGCCCATCGAGACCCCAACGTGCTGGATACGGCTCCCCGCAAACTCTGGATGAAAGTCATCAAGGCCCTGGCCCGCTGGCGCTGGCGCGCCTGACATTCCTCCGGCCGGACTTCCCGGCGCCCGTTTGCACCGCCCGATCCGAATCACTGCTCGAGACCGCTCATGAACCGCGACGCATTCCAGCGGCTGGCCGCCGAAGGCTACAACCGCATTCCCCTGACCTGCGAAACCCTCGCCGACTTCGACACCCCGCTGTCGATCTACCTGAAGCTCGCCGACGGCGCCAACAGCTACCTGCTGGAATCGGTGCAGGGCGGCGAGAAGTGGGGCCGCTACTCCATCATCGGCCTGCCGTGCCGCACCGTGCTGCGGGTGTACGGCCACAGCGTGAGCGTCAGCGTCGACGGCGTGGAAAGCGAACGCTTCGACTGCGAGGACCCGCTGGCCTTCGTCGAGCAGTTCAAGGAGCGCTACCGCGTGCCGACCCTGCCGGGCCTGCCGCGCTTCAATGGCGGGCTGGTCGGCTACTTCGGCTACGACTGCGTGCGCTACGTCGAGCCGCGCCTGGCGCAGTGCCCGAACCCGGACCCGCTGGGCAACCCGGACATCCTGCTGATGGTTTCCGACGCCGTGGTCGTCTTCGACAACCTGGCCGGCAAGCTGCACGCCATCGTCCTCGCCGACCCGGCCGAGGCGGACGCCTACGACAAGGGCCTGGCGCGCCTGGAGCAATTGCTGGAGCGCCTGCGCCAGCCGATCACCCCGCGCAAGGGCCTGGACTTCGCCGCGGTCAACGCGCCCGAGCCGCAGTTCCGCGCCAGCTTCACCCGCGAGGACTACGAGCGCGCGGTGGACACCGTCAAGGAATACATCCTGGCCGGCGACTGCATGCAGGTGGTGCCGTCGCAGCGCATGTCCATCGACTTCAAGGCCGCGCCCATCGACCTGTACCGCGCGCTGCGCTGCTTCAACCCGACGCCCTACATGTACTTCTTCAACTTCGGCGACTTCCACGTGGTGGGCAGCTCGCCGGAGGTGCTGGTGCGCGTGGAGGACGGCGAGGTCACCGTGCGCCCGATCGCCGGCACCCGCCCGCGGGGCGCCACCGAGGAAGCCGACCGCGCCCTGGAGCAGGACCTGCTGTCCGACGCCAAGGAGATCGCCGAGCACCTGATGCTCATCGACCTGGGCCGCAACGATGTCGGCCGCGTGTCGCAGACCGGTTCGGTGAAGGTCACCGAGCAGATGGTCATCGAGCGCTACTCCAACGTCATGCACATCGTTTCCAACGTCAACGGCCAGCTCAAGCCCGAGCTGAGCGCGATGGACGCCCTGCGCGCGATCCTCCCGGCCGGCACCCTGTCCGGCGCGCCAAAGATCCGCGCCATGGAAATCATCGACGAGCTGGAGCCGGTCAAGCGCGGCGTCTACGGCGGCGCCGTGGGCTACCTGGCGTGGAACGGCAACATGGACACCGCCATCGCCATCCGCACCGCGGTGATCAAGAACGGCGAACTGCACGTGCAGGCCGGCGGTGGCATCGTCGCCGACTCGGTGCCGGCGCTGGAGTGGGAAGAAACCATCAACAAGCGCCGCGCCATGTTCCGCGCGGTGGCCCTGGCCGAGCACACCGCGCGTCTCGAAGACTGAGCGCTGTCGTCGTAACGCAGAACGCCGTTTCCCCGGGAGGGGAGACGGCGTTTTCGTTTGTGCTCGCAGGTTTCCCCGTAGGAGCGGACCTTGTCCGCGATAGCCGTAACCACCGGCGCGATTCGCGGATGAGATCCGCTCCACAGTTCCTGGGAGGCGGGTGTACCGAGGAGCTCGCTCCTACGAAAAAACGTGCCGTGCTTCCCTGGAGCTGTAGGAGCGGGCCCTGCCCGCGAATCGCGCGCAGGGCGCGCTCCTACGTGGCGACGGCATATTCGCTTACACTTGCTGCCCCGCGCGGCGCCGGGCCAGGGCGGCGTCGGCCAGGCTGGCGCGCTGCTCGACGTAGGCCGCCAGGTGGTCCACCGCCACGTACTGCATGGCCTTGTGGCTGTCGTCCAGGGTGGTCACCGGCAGGGCGATGCGCCCGCAGGCCAGGGCCTTGCCGAAGTTCTCCCGGTTGAGGTTGCGGAACCAGCGCTCGCGCACCTGTTCCAGGGGCACCAGCACGTCGCCGAAGATCTGGTAGACCAGCGCCACGGTCTCCTGGCGTGGCGCCGGTTGGGTGTCGGGGGTCGACAGCAGCATGGCTTCCTCCTGCTCGCGGTTGTCGTTCGATGGAGGAAATATAGCTTTTGTTGTTTTTCCTGGCAATCGCCACGGGCCGCCTTTCATCCGGGCAGAAGAAACCCCGCCGTGGCGGGGTTCTTCCGGGCTTCAGCGAACCAGCGTGGGCGCGCGGCGGTGGCGCACCGTCGACCACCAGAACACCCAGCCGATGATGCTCAGCTGGCTGGCCTGGATGGCCTGGGCGTCGTATTCCTCGTCGCCGTACTCGTCGCGGTTGAAGCTGCGCAGGCGGATGCCGCCACCGGGCAGGCGGTAGAGGAATTTCACCCGCAGCATGCCCTCGTGCTCCAGGGCGTAGATCTCGCCGTCGGTGATGTGCGTGGTCGCCGTATCGATGCCGATGGTGGAGCCGTCCATGATCAGCGGCTCCATGCTGTTGCCGGTGAGCTGGGCGCAGATGGCCGCGTCCGGGTCGACCCCGGCGGCGCGCAGGGTGGCGTAGGAGAAGCGCAGCTTGCGCCCCTCGATCTGGCGCACCGCGGTGCGCCCGGCGCCGGCGGACATTTCCACTTCCTTGTACAAGGGCAGTTCCACCTCGTCTTCGTCCAGCGGCGTGCTGTTGTCCCAGGGGTGCAGCGGCTCCAGGCGCAGCGGGCTGCCGTCGGCCGGTGGCGTGGCGGCCTGCGGCGAGCCTTCGCCGGTCCCCAGCCAGACCGGCGAGACGCCCAGGGCCGCGGCGATCTCGATCAGCTTGCGGGTGCTCTGCGCCTTGCCGGCGGTCAGCTTGTGGATGGTGTTCTGCGAGACCCCTGCCGCTTCGGCGAGGCTCTCCTGCTTGAGGTTGCGCGCGGCCATGGCCTGCTTGAGGCGCTCGGCGAGCGTGGAGGGGCGGGCTGTGCTGTTCATGGCGGCACTCTACCGCCCGTCCCGGGGAAGTGTAAATAGCTTTGGTGTTGACGATAAATAGCTTTGGTTGTAGTTTTCTCTTCGCCGGCCTTCTGAAGGTTGTTTCCGAGCCGGCGGCGGACGCGGTCCGACACGAGGGTGCCGGCGCCTCCGTCTTCCACGGCAGGGAAGCCGTGGGTTGCCTGCGGCCCGTGCGTCACGGGGCAGGTTGCCGGCGGAGGCGGGCGAGGAGCGCACCGCCTCCGCATGACGAGTGGCGCCACCTGGGCGCCACATATCGACAAACAGCACGCGAATGACCTGGCATCGCGGCCGCGGGGCGGCACGCGCAGGGCGGGTCGTCGCCCGGAGAAAAGCATGAACGCACCAGCGCAACACCACGGGGAGGCCGCCCATGGCTGACCTCGCCGACTACGCCAACGACCTGGCCCTGGAACGCCTAGACGCCCTGCTGGCGGCACGGCGCGGCAGCGAGCCGGAGCCCGCCGCCGCCGACTGCCAGGTCTGCGGCGAGCCCATCCCCGAGGCCCGCCGCCTGGCGGTGCCCGGCTGCAACCGCTGCCTGGACTGTCAGGCCCTGGATGAACTGGAACGGCGCCGCTGAAGGCGCGGGAGGTGGACGTGATCAAGCCGATCGATGAAATGCTCAGGCTCTGGGCCGAGGAAATGCACAGCCCGGGCGTGGCCGGTGGCGGCTATGCCGGCGGCAACCTGCTGGCGCTGATGATCGCCAACAAGGGCGAGATGATCCGCGGCACCCGTGGCAGCCGGGTGCTGCTCGACCGCGTCGCCGAGCTGGACCTGGTCGTCAACGGCCTGCCCGAGCAGCAGAAGCAGGTGGTCAGCGAGCACTACCTGAACCGCGACAGCGCGCCCGAGCAGAAGTACCGCCACTGCCGCTGCAGCCGCAACACCTTCTACCTGCGCCTGCACGTGGCGCACCAGAGCATCCAGGCCCGCCTGCTGCGCCGCGTGGCCTGACCCCTACGGGCCCGGCCCTGCGCCGGGCTTTCCATGCGCCGCTGCGCTATGCTCGCGGCCATGCACAGCCCCTCCCTCACCCTGCGCCCCGCGAGCCCGGCCGATGCCGAGGCGATCCTGCGGATCCTCGGCGAAACCTACGAAACCACCTGGAAACCCCAACTGACCGCCGAGGCGCGAGCGCGCTTCGAAGCGGCGGGGAGTACCCGCGCCTACGTCCAGGAGCGCCTCGGGCATTTCCACCTGGCCTGCCTGGGCGGCGAGGTCATCGGCCTGGTCAACTGGCGCGACGATTTCATCGATGCCCTGCACGTCTCGCCCCGTGCCCAACGCGCCGGCGCCGGCAGCGCCCTGCTGCGCTTCGCCGAACGGCGGATGGCCGCGGCCGGCCACGCGCAGGCGCGCCTGGAGACCGACACCTTCAACACTCAGAGCCGCGCCTTCTACGCCAGGCACGGCTACGCGGAAATCGACTTCTACCCCGACGAGGAATGGCACAGCGGTTTCACCACGGTGCTGCTGAGCAAGCCCCTGGGCTGAATCGCAGTGCATCGCCGGTGCGTTGCCGGTGCATTGCCCACCTATTGCGGTGCCAGGGCGCAAATGCCTTGTCCGGCCGGGAATCGGGGGGTACAAAGTCATCAATCTTGCAAAGGTGCGTCCCCAGGGAGCACCGCTGAAAACCTCGTCGAGCCCGGCCTTAGCGCCGGGCTTTTTCGTTTCCGCCGTCCGCTTTCGCGGCCTGCGACCGTAATCCCCGGCTGGCTGATAGCCGCCGGTTCCGCCCGCCGGCGCGGGCGTTTGTCTTCAAGGTGAGCCCATGGGCAATGAACCCGAGATGCCGCTGTGGGTATCGATCCTGCTGGCCGCCGTGGGCGGCGTCAGCGGCGAGATGTGGCGGGCCGACAAGGCCGGCCTGGGCGGCTGGGGGCTGCTGCGGCGCCTGGCGCTGCGCTCCGGCGCCTCGATCGTCTGCGGCGTGGCGGTGATGTTCCTGGCCCTGGCCTGCGGCGCCTCGCTGCTGCTCAGCGCCGCTGTCGGCAGCCTGACCGCGGCGGCCGGCGCCGAGATCGCCGTCGGCCTCTACGAGCGCTGGGCCGCCCGCCGCCTCGGCGTCTGCCGGTTGCCGGACGACGAGCGCGAACGCCGCTGAATGCATCAACACAAGGAAAGGGAGGCGCCATGCCTGACCAGGAACTGACCCTAGAAAGCCTGCTGGCTGCCATCGAGCAGCGGCTGCGCACCGCACTGCCGAGCTCGGTGCAGATAAGCCGCGGCCCGCTGGGAACCGCCACCCCGGCGTTGCCCGCGCTGCTGCTGGAATACGCCGCGCTGGCGCCGGGCCGCGACCCCGGCACCGGCGAGACGGCGCTGCTGTGCCGGCTGCAGGCACGCCTGCTAGTGCAGCACGACGATGCCGAGGCGGAAGTGCTGGCGCTGCAGCTGGCTTCGCTGATCGCCGTCCTGCTGCGTGCGCAGACCTGGGACCTGCCGCTGGAGCCGGCCGGCTTCGTCCAGGCCCGGCCCGAAGCCAGCGAGGCCTACCGCGTCTGGCTGCTGGAGTGGGACCAGCCGGTGCTGCTGGGCACGCCGGAATGGCCCTGGGAGGACCTGCCGCTGGGCTCGCTGCTGCTGGGCATCGAGCCGCAGACCGGCCCCGGCCATGAAACCGACTACTTCGCCCCGGAGGACCTGGCATGAACCTGACCTACGTGAGCGCCGAGCACGACCGCATGCTCGCCTCGCTGATCGTGCCCTGCGTGGTAGTCGCGGTGGACCTGGCCGCCGCCCGGGTGCGAGTCAGCAACGGTGAATGGACCAGCGCCTGGGTTCGCTGGCACGCCCAGGGCGCCGGCCCCGCGCGGCACTGGCGGGCGCCGGGCATCGGCGAGCAGGGCGTGCTGCTCAGCCCGTCCGGCGTGCTGGCCATGGGCACCTTCGTGCCCGGCCTGTACGGCGACGCCGGCGCCCCGGCGGACAGCCGCGACCACGTCGAGACCTGGCGCTTCGCCGACGGCGGCAGCCTGAGCTACGACTGGGCTGCGCACCGCTACAGCATCGAGCTGCCCGGCGGCAGCGTCACGGTCAAGGTGGGCGGCGCGCAGGTACTGGTCAGCGACGCCGCGGTCAGCGTCAAGGCCGGGCAGATCAGCCTGCAGGGCGAAGTGGCCATCCAGGGCAACCTGGCGGTGCAGGGCAACGTCACCAGCAGCGGCTCGATCATGGACACCACCGGCAACAGCAACCACCACACCCACTGAACCGCCATTTTCATCCACAGGCCCGCCGCGTGCGGGCCTCTTCGTTTCTGGAGAACAGCATGGGCAAGCACAACCGCCCGCCACAGGGGAGGGCGCGGCCATGATCGGCATGGACAGGCGCAACGGCCAGCCCCTGGGCGGCCTGGCGCACCTGAAACAGTCCGTCGAGGACATCCTCGGCACGCCCCTGGGCAGCCGGCGCATGCGCCCGGAGTACGGCAGCCAACTGCGGCGCATGGTCGACCTGCCGCTCAGCGAGGGCTGGAAGAGCGCGGTGCAGGCCGAAGTCGCCCGCTCCCTCGGGCGCTGGGAGCCACGCATCCGCCTGCAGTCGGTGAAGGTCAGCGCGGTGCTCGATGGCCGCGTCAGCCTGCTGCTGAACGGGCTCTACCAGGGTGACGGCTTCCAGCTGGAGGTGCAGGCATGAGCATCATCGACCTGTCGCAGCTGCCGCCGCCGGACGTGGTGGAAAGCCTGGACTTCGAGAGCCTCTACCAGGAACTGCTGGAGGCCTTCCGCGCGGCCGTGGGCGAAGGCTGGGACGCCGCGCTGGAGTCCGATCCGGTGGTCAAGCTGCTGGAGCTGGCGGCCTACCGTGAGCTGTTGCTGCGCGCTCGGATCAACGACGCCGCGCGGGCGGTGATGCTCGCCTACGCCACGGGCAGCGACCTCGAGCAACTGGCCGCCGGCTATAACGTGGCGCGCCTGGTGATCCAGCCCTCCGATCCGTCGGCGGTGCCGCCAGTAGAGGCGGTGCTGGAGAGCGACGACTCGCTGCGCAACCGCACCCAGCTGGCCTTCGACCAACTGTCGGTGGCCGGGCCGCGGAATGCCTACGTGGCCTTCGCGCTGGGCGCCGACGGGCGCATAGCGGATGTTTCGGCCATCAGCCCCGCACCTTGCGAGGCGCTGATCAGCGTGCTGTCCCGCGAGGGCGACGGCAGTGCTTCCGAGGACATCCTCGAGGCGGTGCGCCAGGCGCTGTCCGACGAGGACGTACGGCCGGTGGGCGACCGCGTTACCGTGCAGTCGGCCAGCATAGTGGCCTACCAAGTGCAGGCGGTGCTCTACATCTACCCGGGGCCAGAGGCCGAGCTGATCCGCCAGGCGGCGGAGGCCTCGCTGCAGGGTTACATCGCCACCCAGCGCCGGCTCGGCCGCGACATCCGCCGCTCGGCGCTGTTCGCCGCGCTGCACGTGGAAGGCGTGCAGCGGGTGGAGCTGGCGCAGCCGGCCGCCGACGTGGTGCTGGATGCCACCCAGGCCGCCTATTGCACCGGCTACGCCATCAGCGTGGGAGGTTCCGATGAGTAGCCGGCTGCTGCCCAGCAACGCCACGCCGCTGGAGCGGGCGCTGGCGGACGTGCAGGTGAGCGACCTGCCGATCCCGCTGCGCGAGCTGATGGACCCGCAGAGCTGCCCGCTGGCGCTGCTGCCCTACCTGGCCTGGGCCTGGTCGGTGGACCGCTGGGACCCGTACTGGGCCGAGCCGGTGAAGCGCAAGGCGATAGCCGCGGCGTTCCGCATCCACCAGCACAAGGGCACCATCGCCGCGCTGCGCCGGGTGATCGAGCCGCTGGGCTACCTGATCGAGGTGATCGAGTGGTGGCAGGGCACGCCCATGGGTGAGCCGGGCACCTTCCGCCTGCGCATCGGCGTGCTCGACAGCGGTATCAGCGAAGCCATGTACCAGGAGGTGGAGCGCCTGATCGACGACGCGAAGCCGCTGACCCGCCACCTCATTGGGCTGGACATCAGCCTGGAAACCCAGGGGCCGGTCTACATCGGCTCCGGCCAATACGACGGCGACATCACCACCGTCTACCCCTACCTCCCGGACGTCATCGAGACCCGCGGCGGCTACGGCCTGCCCGGCCGGGAACACACCATCGACCAACTGAGCGTCTACCCATGGCCGTGACCTACTACGCACTCCTGACCACCATCGGTGCCGGCAAGCTGGCGAATGCCACTGCGCTGGGCACCACCCTGAAAATCACCCAACTGGCCGTCGGAGACGGCGGCGGCAACGTCCCGACCCCGGACGCCAGCCGCACCGCGCTGGTCAACGAAGTCCGCCGCGCGCCGCTGAACCAGCTGAGCATCGACCCGGCCAACGCCGCGCAGATCATCGCCGAGCAGGTCATCCCCGAGGACGTCGGCGGCTGGTGGATCCGCGAGATGGGCCTGTACGACGAGGCTGGCGCACTGATCGCCTACGCCAACTGCGCGCCGTCCTACAAACCGCAACTGGCCGAAGGCAGCGGGCGCACCCAGACCGTGCGCATGGTGCTGATCGTCAGCAATACCGCCTCGGTGGAGCTGAAGATCGATCCGAGCGTGGTGCTGGCTACCCGCGAGTATGTGGATAGCGCCATCGTCAGTGCGATGAACAAGCTGGATCAGAAACAGTCGGTGCGTGCTTCGACTACGGCGAATATCACCCTGAGCGGTTTGCAGACGCTGGATGGCGTGGCGCTGGCTGCTGGCGACCGGGTGCTGGTGAAGAACCAGACCAACGCGCCGGACAACGGCATCTACCTGGCGGCCAGTGGCGCCTGGAAGCGGGCGGGGGATGCTGACGAGAGCAGCGAGGTGACGCCGAACCTGACGGTAGCAGTGGAGGAGGGCAGTACGCAGGCGGACAGCATTTGGCAATTGACTGCAAATGCACCGATCGTACTGGGGGCCACTGCGTTGGTGTTCCAGAACATCACTACCGGGTTGGCGCCGTTGGCTTCGCCGGTATTTACCGGTATACCAACTGCCCCTACTGCTGCAGTCGGTACCAATACTACTCAGTTGGCAAACACGGCATTTGTTCAGGCAGCTTTTTCAAGGTTTTCCAGCTCATCCCAAATAGCGCTTCCATTAGTCAATGGTTTTTACAATAGGGGAGTAAGCGGCTACTGGACTGCCAATGGAAATCTTTACCTTAATGTCAATATAGGTAGAGCAACTTTGGCGGCGGGTAATAGTGTCGCTTTTACTCTTCCGGTTGGCGCAAGGCCTAAGTACCAGCTTGGTGGCGTCGGAAGCTTTTCAGCCGATGATCCTCTCTTTTTGGGCGTCTTCACATGGAGCCTGAATACTGATGGTACATTTGTGATTGTATATTCGATTCTCGCTCCTGCTGGCAGTAAAGGATGTGGCTATGGCATGAATCTATGCACTCAACTGGCTTGATAATGCTGGTTTTCTATTGGAGTGCTTGCAGTGAAAACTGTTTTAAATCTTAGTTCGTTTTAGCAGAACCCTATCTGACAGCTAGTTTGCGTCAGATCCACCAACCGCCTTCCGGCGGTTTTTTTATGTCTGGAGAAAACCCTATGAGCTTCTTTCACGGCGTTACCGTGACCAACGTCGACGTCGGCGCGCGCACCATCGCGCTGCCGTCGTCCTCGATCATCGGCCTGGTGGATACCTTCACCCCCGGCGCGCCGGCCACCGCCGAGCCCGATGTGCCGGTGCTGCTGACCAGCCTGCGCGAGGCGGCTGCCGCCTTCGGCGCGGGTTCTGCGATCTACAGGGCCTGCACCGCCATCTTCACCCAGTCCGCCGCGGTTGTGGTCGCGGTTGGCGTGGCCGCGGTCGAGGATGCCGCGCAGCAGACCTCCGCCATCATCGGCAGCGTCACCGAGACCGGTCAGCGCACCGGCCTGCAGGCGCTGCTCGATGGCAAGTCGCGCTTCAACGCCCAGCCGCGCCTGCTGGTGGCGCCGAAGCATTCGGCCACCCAGGCCGTGGCCACCGCCATGGACGCCCTGGCCGGCAAGCTGCGGGCCATCGCCATCGTCGACGGCCCCAACGGCACCGACGAGGCGGCCATCGCCTATGCCGGCGAGTTCGGCAGCAAGCGCGTCTACCTGGTCGACCCCGGCGTGCAGTACTGGGACACCGAGGCCAGCGCCACCGCCGATGCCCCGGCCTCCGCCTACGCCGCCGGGCTGTTCGCCCGCACTGATGCCGAGTACGGCTTCTGGTCCTCGCCGTCGAACAAGGAGCTGACCGGCATCACCGGCACCGGCCGCCCGGTGGAGTTCCTCGACGGCGACGCGACCTGCCGCGCCAACCTGCTGAACAACGCCAACGTCACCACCATCATCCGCGACGACGGCTACCGCCTGTGGGGCAACCGCACCCTGTCCAGCGACGCCAAGTGGGCCTTCGTGACCCGCGTGCGGACCCTCGACCTGGTGATGGACGCCATCCTCGCCGGGCACAAGTGGGCGGTGGACCGCGGCATCACCAAGACCTACGTCAAGGACGTCACCGAGGGCCTGCGCGCCTTCATGCGCGACCTGAAGAACCAGGGCGCGGTGATCGACTTCGAGGTCTACGCCGACCCGGAACTCAACACCACCAGCCAGCTGGCCCAGGGCAAGGTGTACTGGAACATCCGCTTCACCGACGTTCCGCCCGCCGAGAACCCCAACTTCCGCGTGGAAGTGACCGACCAGTGGCTCACCGAAGTCCTCGACGCCTAAGGAGCGCACCCCATGATTCCGCAAACCCTGAGCAACACCAACCTGTTCGTCGACGGCGTCAGCTTCGCCGGTGACGTGCCCTCGCTGACCCTGCCCAAGCTGAGCATCAAGACCCAGGACTACCAGGCCGGCGGCATGGACGCGCCCATCGCCCTGGACATGGGCCTGGAGAAGATGGAGGCGAAGTTCTCCACCAATGGCGCCCGCCGCGAGGCGCTGAACTTCTTTGGCCTGGCCGACCAGGGCGGCTTCAACGGCGTGTTCCGCGGCTCCTTCAAGGGCCAGAAGGGCGATGCCGTGCCGGTGATCGCCACCGTCCGCGGCATGCTCCAGGAAGTCGACCCGGGCGACTGGAAGGTCGGCGAGCTGGCCGAGTTCAAGTTCAACGTGGTGGTCAGCTACTACAAGCTGGAGGTCGACGGCCGCGAGGTCTACGAGATCGACCCGCTGAACTCGGTGCGCCGCATCAACGGCGTCGACCAACTGGCCGCCCTGCGCGGCCACCTCGGCCTGTGAGGTGCGCGCCATGACCCAAGCACAACCGGCCTGGCTCAGCCTGGGCGCCGACGCCGCCACCGTGCGCCTGTCGCGTCCGGCGCAATGCAACGGCGTCAGCGTCGACAGCCTGAGCCTGCGCGCGCCCACGGTGCGCGACATCCGCCTGGCCACCCGCGTCGGCGGCGATGCGGAGGAGCGCGAACTGCAACTGTTCGCCTCCCTCGCCCAGGTCAGCGCCCAGGACCTGGAGGGCCTCAAGCTCAGCGACTACCAGCGGCTGCAGAGCGCCTACTTTCGCCTGGTGCGCGAAGACGGCGACGAGCCCGGCGCGGATGCGTGAGCTGGCGCGGCGCCTGGCCCGCGAGCTGGGCTTCGGCGCCGCCGACCTCGACGGCATGAGCCAGGGCGAGCTGCTCTGGTGGCTGGGCGAGGACGCGGCCTGAGGGCGCGGGAGCGGCACGGGCCGCTCCCGCCTTTGATGGATGGGATGAGCGATGAGCGAGAAACAGAAGATCAGCATCATGCTCGGCGGGGTACTCGACGCCAGTTTCGGGGCGGTCGTGGCGGACGCCGGAGCGCGGCTGGAAGCGCTCCGGCGTGGCGGCGAGCGTGCCTTCGACCTGCAGGGCCTGGTCGGCGAAACCCGCCAGCTGCAGGCGGAATACCTGCGCCTGCACCGCATCGGCGACGCCCAGGCGGGCATCACCCTGCGGGCACTGGAAGGCAACCTGGCGCTGCTCAGGCGGCAAGGCCTGGAGGTGGGCAACCTGGCGAAGCTGTATGACCGCCTGGGCCGCAGCGTGCGTGGCAGCGAGCTCCGCGCCCAGGGCTGGCAGCAGCTGGAGAGCGCCGGCCGACGCCTCGGCGAGCTGGGCAGGTTCGGCAGCGCCATGGGCGTGCCTATCGGCATCGCCGCGGACTACCAGGCGCGCATCCGTGCCCTGGCGATCCGTGGCGGTATCGCTGGCACCGCGCAGGAGCAGCAGCTGTCGCAACGGGTGCAGGAAAGCGCGCAACAAAGCGGGATGAGTCGGGAGGACAGCGCGAGCCTGCTCGCTGCGCTGATGGACCGAGGCATGCGGCAGCAGGACGCCCAGGCGCTCCTGCCGCTGGCGGCGAAGTTCGCCCGCAGCCAGGGCGCCGGGCTGGACGACACCGCGGCGCTGCTGCGCAACCTGCAGCTGAAGGCCGGCATCGAGGCACCCGCCGAACTGGCGAAAACCCTGGACGCCCTGGCCTTCCTCGGCCAGCAGGGCGAGTTCGAGACGGCGGACCTGGCGCGTTACCTGCCGGACCTGCTGTCCAGGGCGCGCCCGCAAAAGGGGCAGGGCCGCGAGGCCGTCGTTCGCCTGGGGGCCATGCTGGCGCTGCAGATGCGCAAGAGCGGCTCGCCCGAAGAGGCGGCCGAAAGGGTTGGGGAAGGGCTCAAGGGGCACCTGCCGGCCTCGGGTGGCGGGGAGGCCTTGCAGCACCTGCAAGGACAGGCCCTGCAGGCCAGCGGAGTGGTCGACAACGTTCTCCTCCAGCGCAACGACACGACCTCGGCTCGCATTGGTGCGGCGCGGGCGTCCGGCGAGAGCCTGCTGGGGGCCGTCGGCGATGCGCTGGTGCCCTATGTGGACCCCGCGCTGGAGATGGGCTCCGAGGCTTTCCGCCGCGCTACCCAAGTGGTCAACGACAACCCCGGCGTGGTGGCCTCGGCGGTCGGCCTGTTCGGTGCCTACAAGGGCGCTCGGGCGTTGTTCGATGCGGGGCGCGGGGCGGTGAACCTGGCCAGGGGCGGCCTGCTCGGCGCGGGAGCCGGAAAGCTGCCGGAAATCGCGTCGCTTGCAGGCAACACGGCGAGTGGAGCAGGGGCTGCGCCGCCCGCCGTGCTCGACGCGGCCGGCAAGGGCGGCGCGCGATTGGCCCATGGCGGTCGCCTGCTGTTGCGCGGTGCGGCGCCGCTGAGTGCCGGGCTGGCCGTGCTGGGAGCCGTGGAAACCTACGCCAGCGACGGGTCTGCCCAGGAGAAGGGCGAAGGCTACGGCGGTGCCGCCGGCGCCCTGGTGGGAACCGCGCTGGGCGCTGCCGTGGGCTCGATAGTCCCGGTGGTGGGCACGGCCATCGGCGGCGCGCTCGGCGGCCTGCTGGGCGAGAAGCTCGGCGGCTGGGGCGGCGGCAGGCTCGGCGCCTGGCTGGGCAAGGACAGCGCGGCGGCGAAGGCCGAGCGTATGCCCGAGCCGAAGCTGCCGCCCGCCGCGCCGACGCTACCGCCGGTGCAGAACTGGCACTTCTCCCCGCAGATCACCCTGAACGTCGGTGGCGGCCTGTTCGAGCCGCGCCTGCTGGCCGAGCAACTACTGCCGCAACTGCGCCGGTTGCTCGACGAATTCAACAGCCGCCAGCGCAACGACAGCCTGTTCGACCTGCCGAGGCTCTGAACGGCGACATGACGAATGAGGAGCCACCATGGCTTACATGGAGCAACTACAGGCCGGGCTGCGGTCCATCGGCCAGGCCATCGAGGCCGGCCGCCGCGACCTGAAGGGCACGCTCGAGCCGCTGGACCAGGCCATCGGCGAGCTACAGGACGCCAGTGGCCAGCTGGAAAAACTGCTGGGCCTGCCACCTGGCGTGTCGGCACCGCTGCAACGGGTGATGCGCGGCATCGACCAGGCCAACGCGCGGCTGGACAAGGTGGTGGCCGTCTATTCGAAGGCCGAGCGCGCGGTGCAGCGGGTGGATGAGCGCCTCGACGCGCTGGGGCAACAGGCGGCGCGGGCCGGGCAGGCGATCAACCGCATTGCCGGGGCGGTCAGCCCGAAGCTGGCCAACATCATCCCCAGCGAGCTGCTGGCGCCGCTGACCACGCCGGCGGCCGAAGCGGTCAAGCCGCAGCCCCACCTGCTGGTGATGCGGCCGCTGGCGCCCAACGCCACGCCCTTCTACTTCAACCTGTCCACCGCGGCCTTCGACAAGCTGGTGCGCGATACCCAGTACAGCTGGGTCCCCCAGGCGCGCCTGGACCGGCGCCCGGCCCTGCAGTCGCCGGGGCAGGGCTCGGAGACGCTGAGCCTGAGCGGCACCATCGCCACCCTGCTGGGGGCCGGCGTCGGCCAGTTGCAGAAGCTGCGCGACATCGCCGCGCGCCGCGAGCCGCTGAGCCTGAGCAACTGGTCCGGCCAATTGCTGGGCAACTGGTGCATCACCCGCATCGGCGAGAACCAATCCAGCCTGCTGAGCGACGGCGTGCCGCGCAGCCAGGCCTTCACCCTGGAGTTCACCCGCTATGGCGACGATCTGTAGAACCGCGGACGGCGACTGCCTGGACAGCCTCTGCCAGTACCACTACGGGCACCTGCTGGGCAGCGTGGAAGCTGTCCTCGAAGCCAACCCCGGCCTGGCTGATGAGCCCCAACCGCTGCGCGCCGGGCTGCTGATCCGCCTGCCCGAGCTGCCGCCACCCAGCGATCCCCGGGTTCGCCTGTGGGACTGACCCCCGACCCCGCTCCGGCGGGGTCTTTCTTTTACGGAGGCCCGAAGTGCGCCCGACCTTCCGTCTGCTCGCCAACGGCAGCGACATCACCCACCTGCTCAGCGACCGTCTGCTCAGCCTGGTCCTGACCGACAAGCCGGGCCTGGAGTCCGACACCTTCGAGCTGGTCCTCGACGACCGCGACGGCGCCATCGCCCTGCCCGGGCGCGGCGCGTGGCTGGACCTCTTCCTCGGCTACGCCGGGGAGGAACTGGCGCCCATGGGCCGTTACCGGGTGGATGCGCTGCGCTTCGACGGGCCGCCCCGCCGGCTGACCCTGAGCGGCCGGGCCGGCGACATGCACGGCGACGGCAAGAGCACCCGCTGCGCCGCCTGGGAGAACGCCAGCCTGGCGCGGATCGTCTTCGACCTGGCCGCGCGCAACCAGTGGAGCGCGCGCTGCCCGGTGCAGGTGAGCGTCGCCCGCGCGGAGCAGTTGAACGAATCGGACTTCAACTTCATCACCCGCCTGGCCCGCCAGCACGACTGCACCGCCAAGCTGGCCGACGGCCTGTTGCTGGTGCTGCCACGCCAGGCGGGGGAGAGCGCTTCCGGGCACATCATCGCGACGCTGGAGCTGATGCCGGGCGACGTCGGGTCCTTCGACCTGCGCCTCGACGACCGCACCGTCTACCGCAGGGTGAAGACCCGCTACCAGGACCCGGCCAGCGGCGCCATGCGCCAGGTGGTGCTGGAGAACCCGAAGGCGCCGGAGGGCGTCGGCGCCGAGTTCGCCGACCGCCACCCCTACCCGGACCGTGGCGCCGCCGAGCAGGCGGCCAGGGCACGGCTGGCCGACTTCAACCGTGGCAGCGCCTTCGTGCGCCTGCAGTTGTCCGGGCGCAGCGACCTGTTCGCCGAGCGCAGCGTGCGGTTGAGCGGCTTCAAGGACGGCCTGGACGGCGAGTTCCTCACTGACTCGGTGGAACAGCGCCTGGATGCCAGCGGCTGGAGCACCACCATCACCTGCAACGGCGGCGCCCAGGGCAAGGCCGATGCCGCCAGCGGCAAAGGGCGCAGCTGAGGGAGGACGGCATGGAGATCACTGACCAACAGCTGCTGCAGCTGTTTCCCCGCGCCGGCCCGGTCCTGCCCTGGCTGGTGCCGGCGATGCGTGCCCACGGGCTGGGCAGGCCGGCGCGCACCGCCGCCTTCCTCGCCCAGGTCGGCCACGAGAGCGCCGGGCTCACGCGCCTGGTGGAAAACCTCGCCTACAGCGCCCAGGGCCTGGCGGACACCTGGCCGCGGCGCTTCCGCAACGCCGCCGGCAAGCCGACCGCGCTGGCCTGCCGGCTGGCCTATCAGCCCCAGGCCATCGCCGACTGCGCCTACGCCGGGCGCAACGGCAACGGCGACGAGGCCTCCGGCGATGGCTGGCGCTATCGCGGCCGGGGCCTGCTGCAGGTCACCGGGCGCGCCAACTACCGGCGCGTTGGCGCGGCCCTGGGCCAGCCTTTCGAGGCACAGCCGCAACTGCTCGGCGAACCGCGCTGGGCCTGCGAGTCGGCAGCCTGGTGGTGGGCGGCCGAGGGCCTGAACGAACTGGCCGACGCCGGGCGCTTCGAGGACCTCACCCGGCGCATCAACGGTGGCCTCAATGGTCTGGCCGAGCGCCAGAAGCTGTGGCGCCGGGCGCAGGAGGTGCTGGGATGAGCCTTTACGGCAAGCTGGTCGCGATGCTGGTGCTGGGCCTGATCGGTGTAGCCGGCGGCGCCTGGTTCGCGGCGCAGCATTTCCGTCCACGGCTGGAGGCCGCGAACCTGGAGGCGGCGCGTTGCGCCGAGCGCCGCAGCACGCTGGAGCAACGGGTCATGGAGCAGAACCGTCGCCTGGGGGAGCTCGCGCTCAGCGCGCAGTTGCGCGAACAGGCGGCGACCCGGGCCTTGCGCACGGCCCAGGCTGAGGCTGATGCCTACGAGGCCAACGCGCAGCGCTTGCTCGCCGGGCACAACGACGGTGAGGACTGCGCTGTAGCACGGCAATTGATCGACCGGGAGCTGGCGCTCCCTACCCATTCACATTGAACCTTGAAGGAGAAAACCCATGGCCAACCTGCTCAAGGCGCTTGCCCAGGAACTGAAGGCGGCAATCGCCGGTGGAATAGCTGGAGCGGCAGTGGACAAGGCGCTTTCCAGCAAACCCTGTACCCGGATTGTCTACGAGCCTGTCAGTTGCATCGAGTGCGGTGCCTGCGAGAGTGACATCGATGCAGCGACTTCGGTCACCATAGAAACGCGTGACGCCATCGTCAGGCTGGAGAACGCCGCAACGTCTTGTCCCACCCAGGCCTTGCGTGTAGAACCTTGCTGAGCAATCGCGCAGCCACTGAGTTGAGATGAAGTACGCGGCCCGGCTCCACGCCTACCTGACCTCCGAAAATTCCGTTGCCCTGCAGTCCTCGCTCGTCGCCATGGTAGCGATGGTGATTTCCTCCTTGCTACTGATGTTGACCTACGGCTTCGTCAGCGTTCCGGAAATCGACGATTCGTCGCCCACCACCATCGACCTGGTCAGCGTGGTCCTGTTGGCACCTCTCATCGAAACGGTGCTGCTGGTGCTGAGCCTGGAGTTCTTCAGGCTGCTCATCGGGCGCCCGGTGGCCGTCGCCGTCCTGGTCGCCCTGGGCTGGGCCGCGGCGCATTCCAGTGTCAGGCTCACCTGGGGTATCGGCGTGGTGGCGTTCTTCCTGATCGCCTCCTACCTGTATCTCCATTGGCGCAGCCGCAGCCATCTACGCGCGGTCCAACTGCTGCTCTTCCCTCACATGCTCATCAATCTCACCGCATGCGGGCTGTGGTGGGCGACTGCCTGACGGCCAGCCAGGCCGTACCCACGGCAGCCCCTCAATGACCCACCGCTGTCCCTGCACCCAAGAGGAAGCATCGCCATGCGAGTCTGCTTGTTGGCCGGGGCGCTTCTGTTAGTGGCCTGTTCCAGCCGTCCGGCGCCGGAGCCGCGCAGCGTGCGGGTGGAGGTGCCGATCGCGGTTCCCTGCCGCGCGCCCATGGTCGCCGAACCGGTCTGGGCGACCACCGGCCTGGCGAAGGCGGACGGCCTGCAGGCCAAGGTCCGCGCACTGCTCGCCGAGCGCCAGCAGCACCTGGGCTACGAGGCCCGCCTGCGCGCCGCGCTGCAGGCCTGCCGCTAGCCGCCCGCCGGCTTCAGGCGCCGCGCGGGCCCGTGCGGCTTGCGTTGCCGGGCGGCCATCGGCTACTGTTCGGCAATCATTTGGCGAGATCGCTACCGTGATTCACCGCAACAGCATCCTCATCTCCCTCCTCAAGGCATTCGCCCGCTGGCGCTGGCGCGCCTGATTCCTTCTTTCCCGGCCCTCGCGCCGGTCCCTTCCCCGCGTTCGTCCCCCCATCCGCTGGCATAATGGCCAGGTCCTGCCCAGGCCGCCCAGGGTGCGCCGGCGACGCGAATCGAAAGCAGTGCAATCATTGAGGTCCGAGCAGACATGCTGCTGATGATCGACAACTACGACTCCTTCACCTACAACCTGGTGCAGTACTTCGCCGAGTTGAAGGCCGATATCCACGTCATTCGCAACGACGAGATGAGCGTCGAGCAGATCGCCGCGCTGAACCCCGAGCGCATCGTGCTCTCCCCCGGGCCCTGCACCCCCAACGAGGCGGGCGTGTCCCTGGAGGTGATCCGGCATTTCTCCGGCAAGCTGCCGCTGCTGGGCGTGTGCCTGGGGCACCAGTCCATCGGCCAGGCCTTCGGCGGCGACGTGGTGCGCGCGCGCCAGGTCATGCACGGCAAGACCAGCCCGGTGTTCCACAACGACCAGGGCGTGTTCGCCGGCCTGAACAACCCGCTGACGCAGACGCGCTACCACTCCCTGGTGGTCAAGCGCGAGACGCTCCCCGAGTGCCTGGAGATCACCGCCTGGACCGCCCATGACGACGGCTCCGTGGACGAGATCATGGGCCTGCGCCACAAGACGCTGAACGTCGAGGGAGTGCAGTTCCACCCCGAGTCCATACTTTCCGAGCAGGGCCACGAGATGCTGGCCAACTTCCTCAAGCAACAGGGCGGGGTGCGCGCATGAACATCAGGGAAGCCCTCGACCGCGTGGTCAACCAGCTCGACCTCTCCACCGAGGAAATGCAGGCGGTCATGCGCGAGATCATGACCGGCCAGTGCACCGACGCGCAGATCGGCGCCTTCCTCATGGGCATGCGCATGAAGAGCGAGACCATCGACGAGATCGTCGGCGCGGTCTCGGTGATGCGCGAGCTGGCCGACGGCGTGAAGCTGCAGAGCCTGGACCGCGTGGTCGACGTGGTCGGCACCGGCGGCGACGGCGCCAACATCTTCAACGTCTCCTCGGCCTCGGCCTTCGTGGTCGCCGCCGCCGGGGGCAAGGTGGCCAAGCACGGCAATCGCGCCGTGTCCGGCAAGAGCGGCAGCGCCGACCTGCTGGAGGCCGCCGGCATCTACCTGGACCTGAAGTCCGAGCAGGTGGCCCGCTGCATCGAGAGCGTCGGCGTGGGTTTCATGTTCGCCCAGGTCCACCACAAGGCCATGCGCTACGCCGCGGGCCCGCGGCGTGAGCTGGGCCTGCGCACCCTGTTCAACATGCTCGGCCCGCTGACCAACCCGGCGGGCGTGCGCCACCAGGTGGTCGGCGTGTTCAACCAGGCCCTGTGCCGGCCGCTGGCCGAGGTGCTCAAGCGCCTGGGCAGCGAGCACGTGCTGGTGGTGCATTCGCGCGACGGCCTGGACGAGTTCAGCCTGGCCGCCGCCACCCACGTCGCCGAACTCAAGGACGGCGAGGTGCGCGAGTACGAAGTGAAGCCGGAAGACTTCGGCATCCGCAGCCAGACGCTGATCGGCCTCACCGTCGACAGCCCGCAGCAGTCCCTGGAGCTGATCCGCGACGCCCTCGGCCGGCGCAGGACCGAGGCCGGGCAGAAGGCCGCGGAGCTGATCGTGCTCAACGCCGGCGCCGCGCTCTACGCCGCCGACCTCGCCAGTTCGCTGCACGAGGGCATGCACCTGGCCCACGATGCCCTGCACACCGGCCTGGCCCGGGAAAAAATGGACGAACTGGCCGCCTTTACCGCCGTTTACCGAGAGGAGAATGCACAGTGACTGTGCCCACGGTTCTGCAGAAGATTCTGGCCCGCAAGGCCGAGGAAGTCGCCGAGCGCCGTGCGCACGTCTCCTTCGCCGAGCTGGAGCAGCGCGCCCGCGCCGCCGACGCCCCGCGCGGTTTTGCCGCGGCGCTGCTGGCGCAGGCCCAGCGCAAGCAGCCGGCGGTGATCGCCGAGGTGAAGAAGGCCTCGCCGAGCAAGGGCGTGCTGCGCGAGAACTTCTCGCCCGCGGACATCGCCCGCAGCTACCAGGAGGGCGGTGCCACCTGCCTCTCGGTGCTGACCGACATCGACTACTTCATGGGCAGCGACGCCTACCTGCAGGAGGCCCGCGCCGCCTGCGCGCTGCCGGTGATCCGCAAGGACTTCATGATCGACCCCTACCAGGTGGTCGAGGCCCGCGCCATCGGCGCCGACTGCATCCTGCTGATCGTCTCCGCGCTGGACGACGCGCGCATGGCCGAACTGGCCGCGGTGGCCAGGGAGCAGCAGCTCGACGTACTGGTCGAGGTGCACGACGGCGATGAGCTGGAGCGCGCGCTGAAGACCCTGGACACCCCGCTGATCGGCATCAACAACCGCAACCTGCACACCTTCGAGGTCAGCCTGGACACCACCCTCGATCTGCTGCCGGAGATCCCCCGCGATCGCCTGGTGGTGACCGAGAGCGGCATCCTCAACCGCGCCGACATCGAGCTGATGGAGGTCAACGAGGTCTACGCCTTCCTGGTCGGCGAGGCCTTCATGCGTGCCGACGACCCGGGCGTCGAGCTCAAGCGCCTGTTCTTCCCCGAGCGCCGCAGCGTGGTGCTGGGCGCCGACCCGGACTGAGCCCGCGCGCCGCGCAATGAAAAAGGCCGGCATTCCAGGCTGTGTGAAAACCTCAGGATCGGTCCCGCTGGTTAAAAAACAACCTGGATTTCGCGTTTCTACGCGGATTCTGGATTGGCTGAATAGCCAAGCCTCTTCAGATTTCACGTAGGAACGCTCTCTTCGAAGAGCCGCTCGGGTTTTCACACAGCCTGATTCGCCGGCCTTTTCGCATCTGGTGTTCAGCGGGTGCCGAACACCACCATGGTCTTGCCCTTCACGTGCACCAGGCCCTGTTCCTCCAGGCTCTTCAGCACGCGGCCGACCATCTCCCGCGAGCAGCCGACGATACGGCCGATCTCCTGGCGGGTGATCTTGATCTGCATGCCGTCGGGGTGTGTCATGGCGTCCGGCTGCTGGCACAGGTCCAGCAGGGTGCGGGCGACGCGCCCGGTGACGTCGAGGAAGGCCAGGTCGCCGACCTTGCGCGTGGTCTTGCGCAGGCGCTCGGCCATCTGGCTGCCGAGGGTGAGGAGAATCTCCGGGTCCTGCAGGCAGAGTTCGCGGAACTTGGTGTAGCTGATTTCCGCCACCTCGCACTCGCCCTTGGCGCGAACCCAGGCGCTGCGTTCCTGGGCGGCGCTGCCGTCCTTCTCGAACAGCCCCATCTCGCCGAAGAAGTCCCCGCTGTTGAGGTAGCCGATGATCATTTCGCGGCCGTCGTCGTCCTCGATCAGGACGGTGACCGAGCCCTTGATGATGAAGAACAGGCTTTCGCAACGATCCCCGGCGTAGATGATGGTGCTCTTGGGGGTGTAGCGGCGGCGGTGACAGTGTGCGAGCAACTTGTCGAGGTTTTTGTGTTTGGGTGTAAGGGTAATAGCTACCATGCCCGAGTCCCGAAATTATAAGAATGGCCCTGTGCACGACAGGCGCTTTGTCGAGTTGTTATGTGTCGTCCTTGGCTGGATTACCGTGACTTTACGATGCTCTCCCCCGAGCATCGGTGCCGCCGCTACAATGGCCGGCGGTCTTTTTAATGGCAAGAGCTTAAACAGACGCCCTGGCGCCGACAATCGAAAGCTGGTCGGGCCGTCAATTTAACCTCAGGAGTGTGCCAGTAAAATGACGCCAGCATAATAGAACGTTAGGGTATCAGGGCTCGAATTGAGACCTGGTCAACATCGCCTGAGCATTCCAGGCCTTGTGGTAAGCTGGCGCCCCCTTTTTTTTCCGGCGGAAGCCTTTGCATGAAAGCGAGAATCCAGTGGGCCGGCGAGGCCATGTTCCTCGGTGAATCCGGCAGCGGTCATGTGGTGGTGATGGACGGTCCGCCCGATGCCGGTGGCCGCAACCTGGGCGTGCGCCCGATGGAAATGCTGCTGCTCGGCCTGGGCGGCTGCACCAACTTCGACGTGGTAAGCATCCTCAGGAAGGGCCGCCAGCCGGTGGAGAGCTGCGAGGCCTTCCTCGAGGCCGAACGCGCCGACGAGGACCCGAAGGTGTTCACGAAGATCCATGTGCATTTCGTGGTCAAGGGCCGTGGCCTGAAGGAAGCCCAGGTCAAGCGCGCCGTCGAGCTGTCGGCGGAGAAGTACTGCTCGGCCTCGATCATGCTAGGCCGCGCGGGCGTGGCGATCACCCACGACTACGAGATCGTCGAGCTCGGCTGATTCCCCTCGTCACGTGATCGTCATGGCGGTGGCGTAAAGGCTGGCAGAGGTCGCCCGACCTCTGCATAATGCGCCACCTTTTTTCGGGGCCAGGCCCCAAACCAAGCAACCACAATCGCCAACGCGAAGAGGTGTAAACCGTCCTACGCAGGTGCGCCGTATGCATCTGACGGGCATGCTCAACCACGCGGCAGAGCCGCATTGAAGAGAGTTCCCCACGGTGAAAAGCAAACTCAAGCTCCACGGGTTCAACAACCTGACGAAGACCTTGAGCTTCAACATCTACGACATCTGCTACGCCGAGACGCCGGAAGACCAGCAGGCCTACGTGCAGTACATCGACGAAGAGTACGATGCCGAGCGTCTGACGCAGATCCTCACGGATGTCGTCGACATCATCGGCGCCAACATCCTGAACATTGCCCGTCAGGACTACGACCCCCAAGGCGCCAGCGTTACCATCCTGATCTCCGAGCAGCCGGTCACCCCGACCGACAGCCAGATCGAGGAGTCCCCCGGGCCGCTACCGGAAACCATACTGGCGCACCTGGACAAGAGCCACATCACCGTGCACACCTACCCGGAGATCCATCCGGTGGAAGGCATCGCGACCTTCCGGGTGGACATCGACGTTTCCACCTGCGGGGTGATCTCGCCGCTGAAGGCGCTCAACTACCTGATCCACCAGTTCGATTCGGACATCGTCACCGTGGACTACCGCGTGCGCGGCTTCACCCGCGACGTGGAGGGCAAGAAGCACTTCATCGACCACGAGATCAACTCGATCCAGAACTACCTCTCCGACGACACGTACGAGGCCTACCAGATGACCGACGTGAACGTGTACCAGGAGAACCTGTTCCACACCAAGATGCTGCTCAAGCAGTTCGACCTGGACAACTACCTGTTCGGCGACGCTACCAGCAACCTCTCGGCGGAGCAGCGCAAGCAGGTGGAAGAGCGCGTCCGCCACGAGATGCTGGAGATCTTCTACGGCCGAAATATGCCGCGCTGAGGCGGCTGCAGGCTTCAGGCGGCAGGCTGCAGGCAGGAGCGAGCGAACCGGGCTCCGGCGCGGAATCGTTCGCGAGCAAGCTCGCTCCTACGAAGGGCGCCCCTCGCGCTCTTGCCTGCCGCCTGCCGCCTAGATGCGATAGGTGGTCTTGGTCATGACCTTGGACAGCAGCGACATGCCGAACTTCACCGGCGCCGGGAAGCGCACGCCGCCGGCGTCGATGGCGCTGTTGGCGTGGTGTTCCTCGTCCACGCGCATCTGCTCGAGGATGGCGCGGCTCTTCTGGTCTTCGGCCGGCAGTTGCTCCAGGTGCTCGTCGAGGTGCTTGCACACCTGGTCCTCGGTGGCCGCGACGAAGCCCAGGCTGATGCGGTCGCTGATCAGCCCCGCCGCCGCGCCGACGCCGAAGGACAGGCCGTAGAACAGCGGGTTGAGCAGGCTCGGGCGGCTGCCCAGTTCGCGGATGCGCTGTTCGCACCAGGCCAGGTGGTCGACTTCCTCGTCGGCGGCTTCCTCCATGGTCTTGCGCACCTGCGGCAACTTGGCGGTCAGCGCCTGGCCCTGGTACAGCGCCTGGGCGCAGACCTCGCCGGTGTGGTTGATGCGCATCAGCCCGGCGATGTGGCGGCTGTCGGCCTCGTCGAGTTCGGCGTCGGGCTGCACGATGGCCGGCGACGGGCGCGCCGGGTGACCGCTGAAGGGCAGCAGGGTGCGCAACGCGGCATCGGCCTGCAGCAGGAAGCGGTCGGCGGGGGAATAGTGACGGTCGGCGGACATGGCGCACCTCCGAAAGGGAAAACAGCGGCCAGTTTAACGGATTGCCGATGACAGGTCTTGCGGCGGGGCGGCTGCGCGGCCGCCCGGCGCCTGGCGGCTCAGCCCGGTGGCCAGTGCATCTGGCGCTGGCCGAGGACGTGCATGTGGATGTGGTGCACGGTCTGGCCGCCCAGGTCGTTGCAGTTCATCACCACCCGGAAGCCTTCCGCGCAGCCCTGCTCGGCGGCCAGGCGCTGGGCGGTGAGGAGGATGTGCCCGGCCAGCGGCTTGTCGGCCTCCTCCAGGTCGTTGAGGGTGGCGATGTGGCGCTTGGGCACCACCAGGAAATGCACCGGCGCCTGCGGGCCGATATCGTGGAAGGCGATGACCTGGTCATCTTCGTAGAGCTTGCGCGCCGGGATTTCCCCCGCGGCGATCTTGCAGAACAGGCAGTCCATGGGATGTCCTCCGGTAGGGGGCGATGGTCCGCAGTTTAGCCGGCCGCGCCCGGGGAACCCAGCCCGCCGTGGCCGGCCTAGCGCAACGGCAGGACCGAGCGGTTGGCCCGCCCGGCGATCCAGCGCACCAGCCAGCGCGGCGCCAGGCGAGGGCTCCAGGCCATCAGGCGGTTGCGCCAGCCGGGGATGATGATGGCCTTGTTGCGCTGCAGGGCCTTCACCGTGATCAGCGCCACTTCCTCGGGGCTCATCATCAGCTTGCTGCCGTCCAGGCGTGTGGCCTCCACGCTGGCATTGCGGAAGAAGGCCGTGCGCGTCGGCCCCGGGCACAGCACCGAGACCTTGACGCCGTGGCGCTTGAGCTCGGAGCGCAGCGCCTCGGACAGGTGCAGGACGTAGGCCTTGCTGGCGTAGTAGTTGCTCATCCACGGGCCGGGCATGAAGCCGACCACCGAAGCCACGTTGAGTATCTGCCCGCCGCCGCTGCGCGCCATCTGCCCGCCGATGGCGTGGCACAGGCGCGCCAGGGCGAGGACGTTGAGCTCGATCATCTCCTGCTCGCGGGACCAGTCCTGCTCGACGAAGGCGCCGCCGCTGCCGAAGCCGGCGTTGTTCACCAGCAGCTCGATCTGCCGGCCGGACTGCTCCAGCTCGTGCAGCAGCCCGGACAGCTGCAGCGGCTCGGACAGGTCGCAGATACGGAACAGCACATCCACGCCGAAGCGCTGGGCCAGCTCATAGGCGATGCTTTCCAGGGCATCGCGCTGGCGCGCCACCAGGATCAGGGCCTGGCCGCGGCGCGCCAGGGCCTCGGCCAGGGCGAGGCCGATACCGCTGGAGGCGCCGGTGATCAGGGCATAGCGTGGCATCGATGGGTCTCCGGAATGGGGCGCGGATTCTAGCGCGCCCCATTGCCGTGGGCTATTGCTCCGAGGGCTCGTCGGTATCCACGGCGCTGGCGTCCTCGTCGCCCTCGTCGTCGGCCTGGGGCTCGGCGGTCGCCGCCGAGTCGTAGTCCTGATCCTGGCTGTAGGCCGCTTCCTGGGCACGGGTGAGATAGCCCTGGTAGGCCGGGATGGCGATCGCGGCGAGAATGCCGACGATGGGCACCAGGATCGACGCCCAGGCCAGGGCCACCACGCCGCGGCTGTTGGGCGGCGGCGGCGGGCCGTAGCGGTTGGCGCCGGTGGTGCCCGGCACCAGCAGCATCAGCAGGGCCATGACGCTGCCCACCACGGGAACGAAGTTGAGCAGCCACAGCCAGCCGGACCAGCCGATGTCGTGCAGGCGCTGCACGCCGAAGAAGATGCTGACCACGGCCATGCCGACGCAGGCGGCGATCAGCACCAGTCCACCCAGCGTGTGGGACACCGCGGTGAGGGCGGCGAACAGCGCGAAGGCCGGGATCAGGGCGAGGATCATGGCCATGCTCCAGCCCAGGTAGCGCACCCGGCCGATGCGGCCCTGGACGCTGAAGTACTGCAGCTCGCCGTATTCCGGCAGCGCCTCGCCGACCGGGGCCTGCGGGGTGGCGTAGGGCGACTGGGCGCGCGGCGCGGCGGGGGCCGGCTCCGCGGGTTGGGTGGCGGCCAGCTCGGCCTGGCGCGCCAGGTACTTGTCGATGATGATGCCGCAGGCGCCGCACTCGCTGGCCTTGGCCTGCTCGTGGCCGCACTTGGGGCAGGTCATCCGCTGGGCGTCGGCCGCCGGTTCCGTGGCTGCCGCGGCCAGGCTCGCGGCGCCGGGATGATCCTCGGTCTCCACCAGCGACAGGCTGGACACCAGGTCGGACTCCTTGCGCGCCTGGGCGCCGGCGTTGTGCAGCGCCTGCAGGTACTTGTCGGCCTCGCCCTCGGAAAGGTCGCGCTTGAGCACGACCAGTTGCCCGCTGAACAGCGCCTCGATGCGCGCCAGGTCGCTCTTGAACAGGCGGGCGAGGTTTTCCTTGGCGGTTTCCAGCGGCGTTTGCGGCATCAACGTGCCGTCGAACACGATCTTGTAGCGCGTTTCATCCATCGAGAGGCGTCCTTGTCGGTTGGTTGGGCTGCAGCATTTGGCTACAGCCTAAACGCAGGCCCTGGGGGCAACAAGCCAGCATGCGCGGATTTGCGAGCCCCGTTCAGGGGCGCAGCAGGCCGGGCAGGGCGCCGCCGCGCTGGAGGGCGTCGCGGTACTCCTGGTCCAGGCGCGCCACCAGTTCGTCCACCGACGGCAGGTCGCTGATGTTGCCCACGCCCTGGCCGGCGGACCAGACGGTCTTCCAGGCCTTGGCCTCGTCGTTGACCGGTTTGAGTTTCTCGCCGTAGTTGAGCTCGCCATTCTCGTTCAGGCGCGCCATGTCGAAGCCGGCGGCCTCCAGGCTCTGGCGCATGAAGCTGGCCGGCACGCCGGAGACCGCCGGGGTGTGGATGATGTCGGCGGCGCGGGCTTCCAGCAGCATCTTCTTGTAGGCCGTGGAGGCGTTGCTCTCGCGGGTGGCGATGAAGCGCGTGCCCAGGTAGGCGAGGTCGGCGCCCAGTATCTGCGCCGCCAGGATCTCGTGCCCGCGGTTGATGCAGCCCGCCAGCAGCAGCGTCTTGTCGAAGAACTGGCGGATCTCCGCGACCAGGGCGAAGGGGCTCCAGGTGCCGGCATGGCCACCGGCGCCGGCGGCCACCGCGATGAGCCCGTCGACCCCGGCTTCGGCCGCCTTCTCCGCATGGCGGCGGGTGGTCACGTCGTGGAACACCAGGCCGCCATAGCTGTGCACCGCATCGACCACCTCGCGCACCGCGCCCAGGCTGGTGATGACGATGGGCACGCGGTGCTCCACGCACAGCGCCAGGTCCGCCTGCAGGCGCGGGTTGCTGTGGTGGACGATGAGGTTCACGGCGTAGGGCGCCGCCTGCGGGGCGTCGGCCAGGCTGGCCTCGATCTCTTCCAGCCAGGCCTTGAAGCCGCTGCTCTCGCGCTGGTTCAGCGCCGGGAAGCTGCCGACGATGCCGCTGTGGCAGCAGGCCAGCACCAGTTGCGGGTTGGACACCAGGAACATGGGCGCCGCCACCAGGGGCAGGCGCAGACGGCGGTCGAGCAGGGCGGGCAGGGACATGGGAGGCTCCGGACAGGATTCAGAAAGGTTTGACCACTACCAGAATGACGATGGCCAGCAGGAAAAGCACAGGGACTTCGTTGAACCAGCGGAAGAACACGTGGCTGCGGCGGTTCTCGCCACGGGCGAAGCGCTTGAGCATGGCGCCGCAGGCGTGGTGGTAGCCGATCAGCAGGACCACCAGGGTCAGCTTGGCGTGCAGCCAGCCCTGGCTCAGCCAGCCCGGGGTCAGGTAGAGCATCCAGGCGCCGAGCAGGATGGTCAGGACCATCGACGGGCCCATGATGCCGCGGTACAGCTTGCGTTCCATGACCTGGAAGCGCTCGCGGCTGGCGGCGTCCTCGCTCATGGCGTGGTAGACGAACAGGCGCGGCAGGTAGAACAGGCCGGCGAACCAGCAGACCACTGCGACTATGTGCAGGGCCTTTATCCACAGATACAGCATCGATAGCTCCTCGGGTCACGGTTGCGCTGATAGTAGTGGCAGCCCCGTGCCAGCGTCATCCCCGCGAAGTCGCACGCCGCTGCCGGCGACTCGTCGCCCGCGGCGCTTCGGCCTGTTCATGCGGGGCCCGCGCTCTTATCATGGGCGGCTCTGAGTGAGCCCCTTATTGGCGGAGTGACGGACAGATGATCAAGGTCGGTATCGTAGGTGGTACGGGTTACACGGGTGTGGAGCTGCTGCGTCTGCTGGCCCAGCATCCCGAGGCGCGCGTCGAGGTGATCACCTCGCGCTCCGAGGAGGGCGTGAAGGTCGCCGACATGTACCCGAACCTGCGAGGCCACTACGACTACCTGTCCTTCAGCGTGCCGGACGTGCAGCGCCTGGGTGCCTGCGACGTGGTGTTCTTCGCCACCCCGCACGGTGTCGCCCATGCCCTGGCCGGCGAGCTGCTGGCCACCGGCACCCGCGTCATCGACCTGTCCGCCGACTTCCGCCTGCAGGATGCCGAGGAATGGGCCAGGTGGTACGGCCAGCCCCATGGCGCGCCGCAGCTGCTGCCCGAGGCCGTCTACGGCCTGCCGGAAGTCAACCGCGAGGCGATCAGGTCGGCGCGCCTGATTGCCGTGCCCGGCTGCTACCCCACCGCCGCCCAGCTGGGCTTCATCCCGCTGCTGGAAGCCGGCCTGGCCGACACCTCGCGGCTGATCGCCGACTGCAAGTCCGGCGTCAGCGGCGCCGGCCGTGGCGCCAAGGTCGGTTCGCTGTTCTGCGAGGCCGGCGAGAGCATGATGGCGTACTCGGTCAAGGGCCACCGCCACCTGCCGGAAATCAGCCAGGGCCTGCGCCGCGCCGCCGGGGGTGATGTCGGCCTGACTTTCGTCCCGCACCTGACGCCGATGATCCGCGGCATCCACGCCACCCTCTACGCCCAGGTGGCCGATCGTGGCGTGGACCTGCAGAAGCTGTTCGAGGAGCGCTACGCCAACGAGCCCTTCGTCGACGTGATGCCGGCCGGCAGCCACCCGGAGACCCGCAGCGTGCGCGGCGCCAACGTCTGCCGCATCGCCGTGCACCGCCCGCAGGGCGGCGACCTGGTGGTGGTGCTGTCGGTGATCGACAACCTGGTCAAGGGCGCCTCCGGCCAGGCCATCCAGAACATGAACATCCTCTTCGGCCTGGACGAGCGTCTGGGCCTGTCCAACGTGGCCCTGCTGCCCTGAGGCGAGCCCGGGCTCCCATTGCGGGAGCCCGTCCCCGGGGGATGTTCGACGAAGGATTGACCTGGCTTAGTTGACCATTTTTCTCGGGTAAGCGGATAATAGCCCGCAATGTTGTAACGTACGGCCTCGGCCGGGAGACATCTGACATGACCATCGAGACCTTCACCCCCACCCCACTGATCTTCTCCAACGGGGCCGCGCACAAGGTGAAGACGCTGATCGACGAAGAAGGCAATCCGCGTCTGAAACTGCGCGTCTTCGTCACCGGCGGCGGCTGCTCGGGCTTCCAGTACGGCTTCACCTTCGACGAGGACACCGCGGATGACGATACCGTGGTGGAGCGCGATGGCGTCAGCCTGGTGGTCGACCCGATGAGCTTCCAGTACCTCGCCGGCGCCGAGGTGGACTACCAGGAAGGCCTGGAAGGTTCGCGCTTCGTGATCAAGAACCCGAACGCCGCCACCACCTGCGGGTGCGGTCAGTCGTTCTCGATCTGAGTCGGCCGTAACGACGAAACGCCGCGCATCTGCGCGGCGTTTTCGTTTGTTCAGGCGGGGTAGAGGGCGCCGAGTATCCGCGGCCCGGCCGCGCCCGTGACTTCCGGGCGGTTGCCGGGCAGGCGCTCGAGGAAGCGGTGCGCCAGCCAGGCGAAGGCCATGGCTTCCATCCATTCCGGCGCCACGCCGTAATCCGCGGTATTGGCCACCTTCGCCTTGGGCAGGTGCGCCGCCAGCCGCGCCATGAACGCGCCGTTGAAGGCGCCGCCGCCGCACACCAGCACTTCCTCGCAACCCGGCTGCGCATGCAGCAGGGATTCGGCGATGCTGCGGGCGCTGAGCTCCAGCAGGGTGGCCTGCACGTCCTCGGCGGGGAGGGCGGGGCCTTCGGCCAGCTTCGCTTTCAGCCAGGGCAGGTTGAAGCGTTCGCGACCGGTGCTCTTCGGCCCGCGGGTGGCGAAGAAGTCGTCGGCGAGGAAGCGCTGCAGCAGTTCGGCATTCACCTGGCCGCTGGCCGCCCAGGCGCCGTCGCGGTCGTAGGCGTCGCCGCGCTGGTCGTGGATCCAGCTGTCCAGCAGCACGTTGCCCGGGCCGCAGTCGAAGCCGCGTACCGGCTCGCCGGGGGCGAGCAGCGAGACGTTGCTGAAGCCGCCGACGTTCAGCACGGCTCGCTGTCTTTCGTTGCCGAACAGCGCCTGGTGGAAGGCCGGTACCAGCGGCGCGCCCTGGCCGCCTGCCGCGACGTCGCGGCGGCGGAAGTCGGCCACCACGTCGATGCCGGTCAGCTCGGCGAGCAGGGCGGGGTTGTCGATCTGCACGGTGAAGCCGCGCTGCGGTTCGTGGCGCACGGTCTGGCCGTGGCTGCCGACGGCGCGGATGGCAGCGGGTGTCAGTCGCTGGCGTTGCAGCAGTTCCTGGATGCCCTGGGCGGCCAGGCGCACCCAGTCGTTCTCGGCGCAGGCGCCGCGGGCTATCTCGTCGGGGCCGCTGGCGCACAGGGCCAGCAGTTCGGCGCGCAGGTCCGGGGGCATGGGGATGTAGTGGGAGGCGAGCAGGGTGGTGGCGTTTTCACCCTGCTCGACCAGGGCGATGTCCAGGCCATCGAGGCTGGTGCCGGACATCACCCCCAGGTAGAGCGCCATGGCTCAGCGCTGCTGCTCTTGCTGCTTGTTCATGGCCAGGGAGGTGGGCTTCTCCTGGTCCATGCGTGCCATCAGCGGCTGGGTCTGGGCCATGAAACGCTTGCGGTCCGGACCGGCCAGCGGGTCGGCCATCGGCAGCTTGGCGCTCAGCGGGTCGACATACTGGCCGTTCACATGGAACTCGTAGTGCAGGTGCGGGCCGGTGGCCAGGCCGGTCATGCCGACGTAGCCGATGATCTGCCCCTGCTTGACCGCGACGCCGCTGCGGATGCCCTTGGCGAAGCGGCTCATGTGGCCGTAGACGGTCTGGTAGGTCGAACCGTGCTGGATGACCACGGCGTTGCCGTAGCCGCCCTTGCGCCCGGCCTCGACCACCTTGCCGTCGCCGGTGGCCTTGATCGGCGTGCCGATGGGGGCGGCGTAGTCGACGCCCTTGTGTGCGCGGATCTTGTTCAGGATCGGGTGCAGGCGCCCCATGGAGAAGCGCGAGCTGATGCGGGCGAAGTCCACCGGGGTGCGGATGAACGCCTTGCGCATGCTGGTGCCGTCGGCGCGGTAGTAGCTGGTGTTGCCGGTCTTGTTGGTGAAGCGCACCGCGGTGTATTCCTTGCCGCGGTTGATGAAGCGCGCGGCGAGGATGTTGCCGGTGTCCACCTGGCGGCCGTTGACCACCTTCTTCTCGTAGATCACGTCGAACTGGTCGCCTTCGCGCAGGTCGAGGGCGAAGTCGATGTCGTAGCCGAAGATGTTCGCCAGGGCCATGATCAGGTCATGGGACAGGCCGGCTTCCTTGCCCGCGGTGAACAGCGAGCTGTCGATGCGGCCATGGGCGTAGGCGGTGTGCACGTCCGGCTTGACCAGATCGCGCTTGAACGCATAGCCCTTGGCGGACTTGTTCAGGCTGATGGTCTCCAGGTCGCTCTGCTTGATGCGCAGGCTCTGCAGCTCGCCTTGCGGGCTGATCAGGAACTCGACTTCATGGCCGACGTCCAGGCGGGTGAACTGCTTGGCGTCCTTGCTGCTGGCCAGCACGTCGTGCACCAGGCCGGCCGGCAGGCCCGCCTTGGCGAAGACGGTGGAGAGGGTGTCGCCCTTGCCCACGGTCACGCGCTTCCAGGCCGGTTCGGCGGGCGTGGCGGGTTGGCTGTCGTTGGAAGCCTTGAGTTCTTTCTTTTCTTCTTCCGCGTCTTTTCCGGCGCTGTCGTTTTCGTTCTGACCTTCGATCCGGGCGAAGGGGGAGCCTTCGCCCTCGGTGACCTGCGGGCTTCGCAGGTCGTCTTTTTCCTGAATGATGCGGTCGGCACCGCTGTCCAGCTCCAGGTTGAGCGTGGTCTTCTTCGCCTCGACTTCACTCGAGGGGAACACCAGCAGAGCCAGGCTGAGGAGCGCTGCTACACCGCTTGCGGCCAGCAGATGGCTCTTCGGATAGTAGGGCGCTTTCTGATTCGATTGCGTCATGGCGTGAGTGGTGTTTTTGGAATGTGAAATAACTGCCTAAAATATAACCAAATTCCCCTCGAAGCAAGTCTATCGCCCAGGGTTTGACGCCATTTCCCCGTACGCCGGGCAAAACTTGTTTTTAGTGTCCGATCTTGTATGGTTGGTTCCCTTTTGATTGCCGGAAAAACGGAACGGGAACTGTGATGAAGTCGGTCGAAGAGCAGCTGGCGCTGATCAAGCGTGGTTCGGATGAACTCCTGGTGGAAGCCGAGCTGGTCGAAAAGCTCAAGCGCGGCCAGCCGCTGCGGATCAAGGCGGGCTTCGACCCGACCGCGCCGGACCTGCACCTCGGTCACACCGTCCTTATCAATAAGCTGCGCCAGTTCCAGGACCTGGGTCATCAGGTGATCTTCCTCATCGGCGACTTCACCGGGATGATCGGCGACCCCAGCGGCAAGAGCGCCACCCGTCCGCCGCTGACCCGCGAGCAGGTGCTGGAGAACGCCGAGACGTACAAGTCCCAGGTCTTCAAGATCCTCGACCCGGCCAGGACCGAGGTGGCGTTCAACTCCACCTGGATGGACAAGCTGACTCCGGCCGATTTCATTCGTCTCGCCTCCCAGTACACCGTTGCCCGCATGCTCGAGCGCGATGACTTCAGCAAACGCTATGCCAGCAACCAGTCCATCGCCATCCACGAGTTCCTCTATCCGCTGGTGCAGGGCTACGACTCGGTAGCGCTGCGCGCCGACGTCGAGTTGGGCGGTACCGACCAGAAGTTCAACCTGCTCATGGGGCGCGAGCTGCAGCGCGCCTACGACCAGGAGCCGCAGTGCATCCTGACCATGCCGCTGCTGGAAGGGCTGGACGGGGTGAAGAAGATGTCCAAGTCCCTGGGCAACTACATCGGCATCCAGGAAGCGCCGGGCGTCATGTACAGCAAGCTCGTTTCCATTCCGGACACGCTGATGTGGCGTTACTTCGAGTTGCTCAGCTTCCGTTCGATGGACGAGATCAATGCCCTGCGCAAGGACGTCGAGGCCGGTGCCAACCCGCGCGACGTCAAGATCAAGCTGGCGGAGGAGATCGTCGCCCGCTTCCATGGCGAAGAAGCCGCCGCCAACGCCCACAAGTCCGCGGGCAATCGTCTCAAGGAAGGCGAGCTGCCGGAAGACATCCCGGAAGTGGAGGTGGCCGCCACCGAGGACCTGCCCATCGGCGCCGTGCTGAACCGTGCCGGCCTGGTGAAGAACTCCGCCGTGGCGCGCGACCTGCTGGGCGCCGGCGGCGTGCGTGTCGATGGCCATGCCGTGGATCGCAGCTTCGTCTTCAAGGTAGGCGCTACTCATATAGTGCAGGCTGGCAAGAAGGCGTTCGCGAAGGTCACTCTGCTGGCCGAGTGAAAACTTTCAGAAAAGTGTTGACGGGCCTTCTGAAGTCCCTATAATGCGCACCACTCCCAGCGACGAAGCGCTGAAAGAGCTTGAAAATCAAGCACTTAAGTAGGTTCGAAGTTGAGAGTGGTGGTCGGGCAGGTGATTCACTTGCCGCCTTTCGGTTCAACAGCTGCTCCGGCAGCGGGCCGAAAAGGAAGATCGCCGAGGTGCTTGACAGCGATTTTGAACGCTGTAGAATGCGCCTCCCGCTGACGAGAAGCTTCGGCCGATCGAAAGCGCAAGCGGTTGAGTAGGAACGAAAAATTCTGAAAATAACGCTTGACGGAATAAGAGGTTGGCGTAGAATGCGCGGCCTCGGTTGAGACGAAAGAATCAACCACTGCTCTTTAACAAGTTGAATCAAGCAATTCGTGTGGGTGCTTGTGAGCTAAGACTGGTGATCGCAAGATTATCAGCATCACAAGTAACACTCGTGAATTCGAGAGTTTTTTGCGATTGCTGAGCCAAGTTTAGGGTTTTCTCAAAACCCGATCAGTATTGAACTGAAGAGTTTGATCATGGCTCAGATTGAACGCTGGCGGCAGGCCTAACACATGCAAGTCGAGCGGATGAAGGGAGCTTGCTTCCGGATTCAGCGGCGGACGGGTGAGTAATGCCTAGGAATCTGCCTGGTAGTGGGGGACAACGTTCCGAAAGGGACGCTAATACCGCATACGTCCTACGGGAGAAAGTGGGGGATCTTCGGACCTCACGCTATCAGATGAGCCTAGGTCGGATTAGCTAGTAGGTGGGGTAATGGCTCACCTAGGCGACGATCCGTAACTGGTCTGAGAGGATGATCAGTCACACTGGAACTGAGACACGGTCCAGACTCCTACGGGAGGCAGCAGTGGGGAATATTGGACAATGGGCGAAAGCCTGATCCAGCCATGCCGCGTGTGTGAAGAAGGTCTTCGGATTGTAAAGCACTTTAAGTTGGGAGGAAGGGCTGCAAGCTAATACCTTGTAGTTTTGACGTTACCAACAGAATAAGCACCGGCTAACTTCGTGCCAGCAGCCGCGGTAATACGAAGGGTGCAAGCGTTAATCGGAATTACTGGGCGTAAAGCGCGCGTAGGTGGTTTGGTAAGATGGATGTGAAATCCCCGGGCTCAACCTGGGAACTGCATCCATAACTGCCTGACTAGAGTACGGTAGAGGGTGGTGGAATTTCCTGTGTAGCGGTGAAATGCGTAGATATAGGAAGGAACACCAGTGGCGAAGGCGACCACCTGGACTGATACTGACACTGAGGTGCGAAAGCGTGGGGAGCAAACAGGATTAGATACCCTGGTAGTCCACGCCGTAAACGATGTCGACTAGCCGTTGGGATCCTTGAGATCTTAGTGGCGCAGCTAACGCGATAAGTCGACCGCCTGGGGAGTACGGCCGCAAGGTTAAAACTCAAATGAATTGACGGGGGCCCGCACAAGCGGTGGAGCATGTGGTTTAATTCGAAGCAACGCGAAGAACCTTACCTGGCCTTGACATGTCCGGAATCCTGCAGAGATGCGGGAGTGCCTTCGGGAATCGGAACACAGGTGCTGCATGGCTGTCGTCAGCTCGTGTCGTGAGATGTTGGGTTAAGTCCCGTAACGAGCGCAACCCTTGTCCTTAGTTACCAGCGGGTTATGCCGGGCACTCTAAGGAGACTGCCGGTGACAAACCGGAGGAAGGTGGGGATGACGTCAAGTCATCATGGCCCTTACGGCCAGGGCTACACACGTGCTACAATGGTCGGTACAGAGGGTTGCCAAGCCGCGAGGTGGAGCTAATCCCACAAAACCGATCGTAGTCCGGATCGCAGTCTGCAACTCGACTGCGTGAAGTCGGAATCGCTAGTAATCGTGAATCAGAATGTCACGGTGAATACGTTCCCGGGCCTTGTACACACCGCCCGTCACACCATGGGAGTGGGTTGCTCCAGAAGTAGCTAGTCTAACCTTCGGGGGGACGGTTACCACGGAGTGATTCATGACTGGGGTGAAGTCGTAACAAGGTAGCCGTAGGGGAACCTGCGGCTGGATCACCTCCTTAATCGAAGATCCCGGCTTTCTCATAAGCTCCCACACGAATTGCTTGATTCACTGGTAAGCGACGGTTAGGCAACCCTATATGGGTCTGTAGCTCAGTCGGTTAGAGCGCACCCCTGATAAGGGTGAGGTCGGCAGTTCGAATCTGCCCAGACCCACCAATCGTTGGAAAAGAGGGGGCCATAGCTCAGCTGGGAGAGCGCCTGCTTTGCACGCAGGAGGTCAGGAGTTCGATCCTCCTTGGCTCCACCATCTCCGAAATCGTCGAAAGCTCAGACATGAGTGTTCCGCTGCGAACATTGATGTCTGGTCTTTGTGCCAGAACCGTTCTTTAAAAATTTGGGTATGTGATAGAAGTAGACTGAATGATCTCTTTCACTGGGGATTGTTCAAGTCAAGGTAAAATTTGCGAGTTCAAGCGCGAATTTTCGGCGAATGTCGTCTTCACGTTCGAGACGTATGACCAGATTGCTTGGGGTTATATGGTCAAGTGAAGAAGCGCATACGGTGGATGCCTTGGCAGTCAGAGGCGATGAAAGACGTGGTAGCCTGCGATAAGCTTCGGGGAGTCGGCAAACAGACTGTGATCCGGAGATCTCTGAATGGGGGAACCCAGCCAGCACAAGCTGGTTATCACACACTGAATCCATAGGTGTGTGAGGCGAACCAGGGGAACTGAAACATCTAAGTACCCTGAGGAACAGAAATCAACCGAGATTCCCTTAGTAGTGGCGAGCGAACGGGGACTAGCCCTTAAGCTTCTTGGAATCTAACAGAACGCTCTGGAAAGTGCGGCCATAGTGGGTGATAGCCCCGTATGTGAAAGGTTCCAGGAAGTGAAATCGAGTAGGACGGCGCACGTGAAACGTTGTCTGAACATGGGGGGACCATCCTCCAAGGCTAAATACTACTGACTGACCGATAGTGAACCAGTACCGTGAGGGAAAGGCGAAAAGAACCCCGGAGAGGGGAGTGAAATAGAACCTGAAACCGTATGCGTACAAGCAGTGGGAGCCCACGTTGTTGGGTGACTGCGTACCTTTTGTATAATGGGTCAGCGACTTATATTCAGTGGCGAGCTTAACCGAATAGGGGAGGCGTAGCGAAAGCGAGTCTTAATAGGGCGTTTAGTCGCTGGGTATAGACCCGAAACCGGGCGATCTATCCATGAGCAGGTTGAAGGTTAGGTAACACTGACTGGAGGACCGAACCCACTTCCGTTGAAAAGGCAGGGGATGACTTGTGGATCGGAGTGAAAGGCTAATCAAGCTCGGAGATAGCTGGTTCTCCTCGAAAGCTATTTAGGTAGCGCCTCACGTATCACTCCAGGGGGTAGAGCACTGTTTCGGCTAGGGGGTCATCCCGACTTACCAAACCGATGCAAACTCCGAATACCTGGAAGTGTCAGCGTGGGAGACACACGGCGGGTGCTAACGTCCGTCGTGAAAAGGGAAACAACCCAGACCGTCAGCTAAGGTCCCAAAGTTATGGTTAAGTGGTAAACGATGTGGGAAGGCTTAGACAGCTAGGAGGTTGGCTTAGAAGCAGCCACCCTTTAAAGAAAGCGTAATAGCTCACTAGTCGAGTCGGCCTGCGCGGAAGATGTAACGGGGCTCAAACCATACACCGAAGCTACGGGTGCATCGCAAGATGCGCGGTAGAGGAGCGTTCTGTAAGCCTGTGAAGGTGAGTTGAGAAGCTTGCTGGAGGTATCAGAAGTGCGAATGCTGACATGAGTAACGACAATGGGAGTGAAAAACTCCCACGCCGAAAGACCAAGGGTTCCTGCGCAACGTTAATCGACGCAGGGTTAGTCGGTCCCTAAGGCGAGGCTGAAGAGCGTAGTCGATGGGAAACAGGTTAATATTCCTGTACTTCTAGTTACTGCGATGGAGGGACGGAGAAGGCTAGGCCAGCTTGGCGTTGGTTGTCCAAGTTTAAGGTGGTAGGCCGAACACTTAGGCAAATCCGGGTGTTCAAGGCCGAGAGCTGATGACGAGCTTTCTTTTAGAGAGCGAAGTGGTTGATGCCATGCTTCCAGGAAAAGCTTCTAAGCTTCAGGTAACTAGGAACCGTACCCCAAACCGACACAGGTGGTCGGGTAGAGAATACCAAGGCGCTTGAGAGAACTCGGGTGAAGGAACTAGGCAAAATGGCACCGTAACTTCGGGAGAAGGTGCGCCGGTGAGGGTGAAGTATTTACTGCGTAAGCCCACGCCGGTCGAAGATACCAGGCCGCTGCGACTGTTTATTAAAAACACAGCACTCTGCAAACACGAAAGTGGACGTATAGGGTGTGACGCCTGCCCGGTGCCGGAAGGTTAATTGATGGGGTTAGCGAAAGCGAAGCTCTTGATCGAAGCCCCGGTAAACGGCGGCCGTAACTATAACGGTCCTAAGGTAGCGAAATTCCTTGTCGGGTAAGTTCCGACCTGCACGAATGGCGTAACGATGGCGGCGCTGTCTCCACCCGAGACTCAGTGAAATTGAAATCGCTGTGAAGATGCAGTGTATCCGCGGCTAGACGGAAAGACCCCGTGAACCTTTACTGTAGCTTTGCACTGGACTTTGAGCCTGCTTGTGTAGGATAGGTGGGAGGCTTTGAAGCGTGGACGCCAGTTCGCGTGGAGCCAACCTTGAAATACCACCCTGGCATGCTTGAGGTTCTAACTCTGGTCCGTTATCCGGATCGAGGACAGTGTATGGTGGGCAGTTTGACTGGGGCGGTCTCCTCCTAAAGAGTAACGGAGGAGTACGAAGGTGCGCTCAGACCGGTCGGAAATCGGTCGTAGAGTATAAAGGCAAAAGCGCGCTTGACTGCGAGACAGACACGTCGAGCAGGTACGAAAGTAGGTCTTAGTGATCCGGTGGTTCTGTATGGAAGGGCCATCGCTCAACGGATAAAAGGTACTCCGGGGATAACAGGCTGATACCGCCCAAGAGTTCATATCGACGGCGGTGTTTGGCACCTCGATGTCGGCTCATCACATCCTGGGGCTGAAGCCGGTCCCAAGGGTATGGCTGTTCGCCATTTAAAGTGGTACGCGAGCTGGGTTTAGAACGTCGTGAGACAGTTCGGTCCCTATCTGCCGTGGACGTTTGAGATTTGAGAGGGGCTGCTCCTAGTACGAGAGGACCGGAGTGGACGAACCTCTGGTGTTCCGGTTGTCACGCCAGTGGCACTGCCGGGTAGCTATGTTCGGAATAGATAACCGCTGAAAGCATCTAAGCGGGAAACTAGCCTCAAGATGAGATCTCACTGGGAACTTGATTCCCCTGAAGGGCCGTCGAAGACTACGACGTTGATAGGTCGGGTGTGTAAGCGCTGTGAGGCGTTGAGCTAACCGATACTAATTGCCCGTGAGGCTTGACCATATAACACCCAAACAATTTGTGTGTTGGACGGTGAAGTCGACGAACCGAAAGTTCGTGAGAACCGCAAATACCTGTCACATACCCGAATCGGGATGAGCGTGAGCGCAAGCCACGAGCATCCGAAAGAATTGCTTGACGACCATAGAGCGTTGGAACCACCTGATCCCATCCCGAACTCAGTAGTGAAACGACGCATCGCCGATGGTAGTGTGGGGTTTCCCCATGTGAGAGTAGGTCATCGTCAAGCACCTATCCCAAAACCCCTGATCAGCCTGGCTGGTCGGGGGTTTTGCTTTGGCGCGGGGAAAACCAATCGCGGACAAGGTCCGCTCCTACGCCATGCCCACCTCCGGCTTCCCCTGTAGGAGCGCGCCCTGCGCGCGAATCGCGGGCAGGGCCCGCTCCTACAGTTACTCTGTGCGCCATGTGCCCGTAGGAGCGGACTCCGTCCGCGATCCGGCCGGCAGGCCGGCGATGCCGCAAGTCCACCGGCGGATAACCGCGAACGGTTATTCGCCCTACGTCTGACCGAAATATCGCTGCTGCCGGCAATCATCGTAGGGCGCATAACGCCCCAAGCGTTATCCGCCATCGAGCCCCTGCGCCAACGCCACCGGCGGATAACTGCGAACGGTTATTCACCCTGCAGGAGCAGCAGCGGCTCCTCCTGCTTCCGGTCTTTCCGATTTCTATCCGGCCCATTGCCCGATTCCGGGCGTCTCCCGTCGTTTCGCTCGCCGCTAGTGCATAGGCAAGCGGAAAGCGCCTCTATATCATGCGTGCCTTATTGTGGCGGGACGCGATATGCAGACATTGCTGAAATTGCTGGGCGATGGTCGATTCCATTCCGGTGAGGAGCTGGGGGCGGCGCTGGGTGTCAGTCGCAGTGCCGTCTGGAAGCGCCTGCAGGGCCTGGAGAGCGAGTTCGGGCTGGAAGTGCAGTCCGTGCGCGGTCGCGGCTATCGCCTGGCGGAGCCGCTGATGGCCATCGAGCCGCAGCGGGTGGGGGCACCCTGGCCGCTGGACGTGCTGTTCTCGGTCGACTCGACCAATGCCGAAGTCATGCGCCGCCTGGATGCTGGCGCCGCCACGCCCTTCGCCATAGTGGCCGAGCGGCAGACGGCGGGGCGGGGGCGGCGTGGGCGCGCCTGGGTGAGCCCGTTCGGTGCCAACCTTTATTGCACCCTTGGCATCTCCGTGAGGGGTGGGCCCAAGGAGCTGGAGGGGTTGAGCCTGGTCGTCGGCCTTGCCGTGGTACGCGCCATCCAGTCGCTCGGTATTGCCGGTGTCGGCCTGAAGTGGCCGAACGACATTCTGCTCGACGGCAAGAAGCTGGCCGGCATCCTCCTGGAGTTGACCGGCGACCCTGCGGACCTGTGCAGCGTGGCCATCGGCATCGGCATCAATGTGAACATGCGCGCGGCGGAAGGTATCGACCAGCCCTGGACGTCCTTGCGCGAAGCTGCGGGGCGTCCGGTGGATCGCAACGAACTGCTCGCCGCGCTGAGCAAGGAGCTGGAGTGGCACCTGGCTCGTCATCGCGAACAGGGCTTCGCGGCCAGCCAGCGGGAGTGGGAGTCCTTCCATCTGTGGCAGGGGCGCGATGTCGTGCTTTCGACCGCTGCCAAACGTATCGTCGGCCGTACGCTGGGGATCGACGAGCAGGGGGCGTTGCGCCTCGAGGTCGATGGCGTGGAAATCCGCTTCAGCGGGGGCGAGTTGAGCCTGAGGTTGTCTGATGATTCTTGAACTGGACTGTGGCAATAGCCTGATCAAATGGCGGGTGATCCGCGTCGCGGGGCTGACGACCGTAGCCTTCGGCGTCGCGGACTCCGACGCCGCGCTGCTCGAGCGGCTGTGTGGCTGCGAGGGGCTCGCGCTGCGTCATTGCCGCCTGGTCAGCGTGCGGAGTGAGCAGGAAACGGCATCGCTCGTGCAGGCGTTGAATGACGCTTTCGGCATAGCCGCCAGCATCGCGCAACCGGCCGAGGTCCTGGCCGGCGTCCGCAATGGCTATCGCGAATACCAGCGGCTCGGCCTGGATCGCTGGGTGGCCCTGGTGGCCGGCTACAAGCTGGCGGGCGGTGCGTGCCTAGTGCTGGACCTGGGCACCGCGGTCACCTCCGACCTGGTGGATGCGGCCGGGCAGCACCTGGGGGCTATATCTGCCCGGGCATGCCCTTGATGCGCAGCCAGTTGCGCACCCATACCCGGCGTATCCGCTACGACGACGCTGCAGCTCGCGAAGCCCTGCAGGGGCTGTCGCCGGGGCGTGAGACCGCCGAGGCGGTGGAGCGGGGCTGCCTGCTGATGCTGCGTGGTTTCGTGCGCGAGCAATATCACCTGGCCCGCGAGCTGCTCGGCGGCGACTGCGCCGTGTTCCTCACCGGTGGAGATGCCGAGTTGGTCAAGGACGAACTGCCCCAGGCGCGGATCCTGCCCGACCTGGTCTTTACCGGGCTGGCCATCGCCTGCCCGCTGGAGTAGTGCCCCTCATGCGTTGGTTCTTTCTGTTCCTCCTGGTGCTGAACGCCTTCTACTTCATCTGGCATCAGCAGCAGACGCCCCTGCGGGCGAAGGAGATCGCGCCCCTGAGCCTGTACCGCAGCGAGCAGAAGAACATCCGCCTGCTCAGCGAGTCGCCGGAGTCCGCGCAGCGGCGCCAGTCGGAGGCGGCCGCGGCGCCGCCGGCGCAGGAGAGCGCATGCCTCTATTTCGGCCCCTTCTCCGACGAGAACCGGGCCAGGGCGCTCGAGCAGCGCCTCACCAGCCTCGACATGCACGTGAGCCGGCAGAAGGTCGACGCCGCCGCCGGGACCGACTACTGGGTCTACCTGCCGCCCCTGGCGTCGCGCCAGGCCTCGCTCTGGCAGCTGCGCGAACTGCAGGCGCGCAAGATCGACAGCTACATCATCACCGAGGGTGACCTCGCTGACGGCATTTCCCTGGGAATATTCCAGCGCAAGGATTCGGCCGACGGGGTCGTCGAGCGCCTGAAGGCCGCCGGGTACGACGCCCTGGTGCGGGAGTTGGGGCGCAACCGCCATGAGTTCTGGGTACAGGTCGCCCCCGAGAGTCGGCGCCTGGCGGACGACAGTCTGCTGCGTCAGCTGGTCGTGGACTTCCCTGAATTGCAAAGGCAAACAATGCCGTGCAAAAGCGTTGCAACCGCCGAATAGTTTGCATAGAATGGCGCCCGCTTCGAAGGGGGGACCTGAAAGGGGAATTTCTAGAAGCCGTTGTCGAAGAGCTAAGCTCAAGTTTTTAAAGAAAAAACTGTTGACAACGCGGTGGCACTCTGTAGAATGCCGCCTCACTCGGAGGGGTTCCCGAGCGGCCAAAGGGATCAGACTGTAAATCTGACGTCTCAGACTTCGAAGGTTCGAATCCTTCCCCCTCCACCAGTTTCAAGCGTGAGCGTCAGGCTCCGCGGGTATAGTTCAGTGGTAGAACCTCAGCCTTCCAAGCTGATGATGCGGGTTCGATTCCCGCTACCCGCTCCAGACTTGCTGCTTATGTTTGCTCATGTAGCTCAGCTGGTAGAGCACACCCTTGGTAAGGGTGAGGTCAGCGGTTCAAATCCGCTCATGAGCTCCACTTAACAAAGGCAGATATGAAAGTATCTGCCTTTGTTTTATCGGTGATACGGCTTTCTCAATTCCTAGTGGGAGACGGTCAAAATGGCTAAAGAGAAGTTTGAACGTAATAAACCGCACGTCAACGTCGGTACCATCGGCCACGTCGACCACGGTAAGACCACTCTGACCGCTGCTCTGACCAAGGTCTGCTCCGAGACCTGGGGTGGCTCTGCTCGCGCCTTCGACCAGATCGATAACGCGCCGGAAGAGAAAGCTCGTGGTATCACCATCAACACTTCGCACGTCGAATACGACTCGCCGGTACGCCACTACGCTCACGTAGACTGCCCGGGCCACGCCGACTACGTGAAGAACATGATCACCGGTGCTGCCCAGATGGACGGCGCGATCCTGGTTTGCTCGGCTGCCGACGGCCCCATGCCGCAGACCCGCGAGCACATCCTGCTGTCCCGTCAGGTAGGCGTTCCCTACATCGTCGTGTTCCTGAACAAGGCCGACATGGTCGACGACGCCGAGCTGCTGGAACTGGTCGAGATGGAAGTTCGCGACCTGCTGAACACCTACGACTTCCCGGGCGATGACACCCCGATCGTCGTTGGCTCCGCGCTGATGGCCCTGAACGGCCAGGACGACAACGAGATGGGCGTTTCCGCCGTGCGCAAGCTGGTAGAAACCCTGGACTCCTACATCCCCGAGCCGGTTCGTGCCATCGACCAGCCCTTCCTGATGCCGATCGAAGACGTGTTCTCGATCTCCGGCCGTGGCACCGTGGTGACCGGTCGTGTCGAGCGCGGTATCGTCAAGGTCCAGGAAGAAGTGGAAATCGTCGGCATCCGTCCGACCACCAAGACCACCTGCACCGGCGTTGAAATGTTCCGCAAGCTGCTCGACGAAGGTCGTGCTGGCGAGAACGTCGGCGTCCTGCTGCGCGGCACCAAGCGTGAAGACGTAGAGCGTGGCCAGGTTCTGGCCAAGCCGGGCACCATCAAGCCGCACACCAAGTTCGAGTGCGAAGTGTACGTGCTGTCCAAGGAAGAAGGTGGTCGTCACACCCCGTTCTTCAAGGGTTACCGTCCGCAGTTCTACTTCCGTACCACCGACGTGACCGGCAACTGCGAACTGCCGGAAGGCGTCGAGATGGTAATGCCGGGTGACAACGTCAAGATGACCGTCACCCTGATCGCCCCGATCGCCATGGAAGACGGCCTGCGCTTCGCGATTCGCGAAGGCGGCCGTACCGTTGGCGCCGGCGTGGTTGCCAAGATCATCGAATAATCGATTGATCTTTCCCTCTCAGGCCGGCATAATGGTCGGCCTGACTTTGTTCTAGGCCAGTAGCTCAATTGGCAGAGCGGCGGTCTCCAAAACCGCAGGTTGGGGGTTCGATTCCCTCCTGGCCTGCCAAATTTCTCGACGGAATTTGGCATTTCTTCAACGGGATTCCCAGCAGATGAATGCGAAGGCAGAAGCCAAAGAGTCGCGTTTCGATATCTTGAAGTGGCTCTTGGTCGCAGTGGTTGTCGTGGTCGGCGTCGTCGCCAACCAGTATTACTCCGCTCAACCGCTCCTTTATCGCGTGCTCGGTATCCTGGTTCTGGCGGCTGTCGCTGGTTTCGTGGCGCTGCAGACCATCAAGGGTCGTGCCTTCTTCACCCTGGCGAAAGAAGCGCGTGCCGAGATTCGCAAGGTCGTATGGCCGACTCGCCAAGAAACGACTCAGACCACCATGATCGTGGTCGCGGTAGTGCTGGTTATGGCGCTGCTGCTGTGGGGGCTCGACTCCCTGCTGGGTTGGTTGGTTTCCATGATCGTAGGTTAAGGGTGTTCCGTGGCTAAGCGTTGGTACGTTGTGCATGCCTACTCGGGTTACGAGAAGCATGTCATGCGCTCGCTGATCGAGCGGGTCAAGCTGGCCGGCATGGAAGACGAGTTCGGCGAGATTCTGGTTCCCACGGAAGAAGTCGTGGAGATGCGTAACGGCCAGAAGCGCAAGAGCGAGCGCAAGTTCTTCCCCGGCTATGTGCTGGTCCAGATGGAGATGAACGAGGGTACCTGGCACCTGGTCAAGGACACTCCTCGCGTCATGGGCTTCATCGGCGGTACCGCCGACAAGCCGGCTCCGATCACCGACAAGGAGGCCGAGGCCATCCTGCGTCGCGTCGCCGACAGTGGCGACAAGCCCAAGCCGAAGACGCTCTTCGAGCCGGGCGAAACCGTTCGCGTCATCGACGGTCCCTTCGCGGACTTCAATGGCGTGGTCGAAGAGGTCAACTACGAAAAGAGCCGGATCCAGGTCGCGGTGCTCATTTTCGGTCGCTCCACCCCGGTGGAGCTGGAGTTCAGCCAGGTCGAGAAAGTCTGACCGGCACAACGCATCCCCCACCCCGCAGCCAAAGGCTGCGGGGTTTTGTCGTCATTGGGATAAACGCGAAAGCAACCGGGGAGCCCTTGGGGCGCTAGAACCCGTAACTGGAGTAGCACATGGCTAAGAAAATTCAGGCTTACATCAAGCTGCAGGTCAAGGCTGGTCAAGCCAACCCGTCGCCGCCGGTTGGTCCGGCTCTGGGTCAGCACGGCGTGAACATCATGGAGTTCTGCAAGGCGTTCAACGCCAAGACCCAGGGCATGGAGCCCGGTCTGCCGACTCCGGTGATCATCACCGTTTACAGCGACCGCAGCTTCACCTTTGAAACCAAGAGCACCCCGGCCTCCGTGCTGCTGAAGAAAGCTGCTGGCATCAGCAGCGGTTCCAGTCGCCCGAACAGCCAGAAAGTGGGCACCGTTACCCGTGCTCAGCTGGAAGAGATCGCCAAGGCCAAGCAGGCCGATCTGACCGCAGCTGACCTGGATGCGGCCGTGCGTACCATCGCCGGTTCCGCGCGTAGCATGGGCCTCAACGTGGAGGGTGTGTAATGGCTAAGCTGACCAAGCGCCAAAAGGCTATCGCCGAGAAAATCGAGGCCGGCAAGCAATACGGTTTCGAAGACGCCGCCAAACTGCTGGCCGAGCTGTCGACCATCAAGTTCAAGGAGTCCGTGGACATCGCCATCAACCTGGGCGTCGATCCGCGTAAATCCGACCAGGTCGTTCGTGGCGCCACCGTTCTGCCGAACGGCACCGGCAAGAGCGTCCGCGTCGCCGTCTTCACCCAGGGCCCGGCTGCCGAAGCCGCTCTGGCTGCAGGCGCCGACAAGGTCGGCATGGACGAGCTGGCTGCCGAAATGAAGGCTGGTGACCTGAGCTACGACGTGGTCATCGCCTCCCCGGACGCGATGCGCGTCGTTGGTCAACTGGGCCAGGTTCTCGGCCCGCGCGGCCTGATGCCGAACCCGAAGGTCGGTACCGTGACCCCGGACGTAGCCACTGCCGTGAAGAACGCCAAGGCTGGTCAGGTTCGCTTCCGTACCGACAAGAACGGCATCATCCACGCCTCCGTTGGCAAGATCGATTTCGAGCCGGTCAAGCTGAAGCAGAACGTCGAAGCTCTGCTGGCTGACCTGAAGCGCCTGAAGCCCGCCTCCTCCAAGGGCGTGTACGTTCAGCGCGTGACCCTGAGCACCACCATGGGCCCGGGTCTGCAGATCGATCAGGCTTCCCTGGAAGGCTGATAAGACAAAGTCGGGTGGTGGGCCTGGCCCATCACCCGCAGGTATTGGGGTCCCTGCCTGGCGGGGGCTGTCCAAGACCGTAGGCGGCGCAAGCCTTAAACCACAAGCCTACGCAGATGGTGCTCCCGATTCGTTGACCGAATCAGACACCAAAACGCCGTCCGGCTCCGGCTGGACGTATCGGTAACATCCAGGAGTAAACCCGTGGCAATCAAACTCGAAGACAAGAAGGCCATCGTCGCTGAAGTCAACGAGGCTGCCAAAGCCGGTCTGTCCGCTGTCGTGGCTGATGCCCGTGGCGTGACCGTCGGCGCAATGACCGGACTCCGTAAAGAGGCCCGCGCAGCTGGTGTGTACGTGAAAGTCGTACGCAACACCCTGCTCAAGCGCGCCGTTGAAGGCACTCAGTTCGAAGTGCTCAACGACACGTTCAAGGGCCCGACCCTGATCGCTTTCTCCAACGAACATCCGGGCGCTGCCGCTCGTATCTTCAAGGAGTTCGCCAAGGGTCAGGACAAGTTCGAGATCAAGGCGGCCGCGTTCGAGGGTCAATTCCTCGCAGCCAATCAGATCGACGTTCTGGCAACCCTGCCGACCTACAACGAAGCCGTTGCACAGCTGATGAGCGTGATCCAAGGCGCTACCAGCAAGCTGGCTCGTACTCTGGCGGCAATTCGTGACCAGAAAGAAGCCGCCGCAGCCTAAGGCAACCGGTAGCTTTCAAACCTTTTTTGTTTAATCGATGGCGCGAGCGCCGTCACCCAATACAGGAATTAGAGTCATGGCTCTGACCAACGAAGACATCATCAACGCCGTATCCGAAATGTCCGTCATGCAGATCGTTGAACTGATCAAGGCGATGGAAGAGAAGTTCGGCGTTACCGCTGCTGCCGCTGTTGCCGCTGGCCCGGCTGTTGCCGCTGCCGCTGCCGAAGAGCAGACCGAGTTCACCATCGTCCTGGCCGAAGCCGGCGACAAGAAAGTGAACGTGATCAAGGTCGTTCGTGAACTGACCGGCCTGGGCCTGAAAGAAGCCAAGGCTGTCGTTGACGGCGCCCCGGGCGTGGTCAAGGAAGGCGCTTCGAAAGAAGAGGCCGAAGCTGCCAAGAAAGCCCTGGAAGAAGCTGGCGCCAAGGTCGAGCTCAAGTAAGCTCGCCCCTTGCGTCTACAGCCCGAGCGTCAAGCGACAGGCTGATGGCTGGTGGCTTTTGCCACCGGCCTTTTTCCGTTCTGGGTGGGGTGCCGACAGGCTCCCTCCCATAACGGAAAACTCCCACCCTCAGGGGTGGCGCAAACGCCAGGTTTGCACGATTTTTCGGCTGCTCCCGTGGGAGAGGCCAAACAAGCAGGTGACCAAGCTGGGGAACGCTGATGGCTTACTCATACACTGAGAAAAAACGTATCCGCAAGGACTTTAGCAAGTTGCCGGACGTCATGGATGTGCCGTATTTGCTGGCCATCCAGCTGGATTCCTATCGCGAATTCCTGCAGGCAGGTGCAAGCAAGGATCAGATCCGCGACATCGGTCTGCATGCGGCCTTCAAGTCCGTTTTCCCGATTATCAGCTATTCCGGCAATGCTGCCCTGGAATACGTCGGTTATCGCCTGGGTGAGCCGGCCTTCGACGTCAAGGAGTGCGTGCTGCGCGGTGTGACCTTCGCCGTCCCGCTGCGGGTGAAAGTGCGCCTGATCATCTTCGACAAAGAGTCGTCGAGCAAAGCGATCAAGGACATCAAGGAACAGGAAGTCTACATGGGGGAAATCCCCCTGATGACCGAGAACGGTACCTTCATCATCAACGGTACCGAGCGCGTCATCGTTTCCCAGCTGCACCGTTCCCCGGGTGTGTTCTTCGACCACGACCGTGGCAAGACCCACAGCTCCGGCAAGCTGCTGTACTCCGCGCGCATCATTCCCTACCGCGGTTCCTGGCTGGACTTCGAGTTCGATCCGAAGGACTGCGTGTTCGTCCGTATCGACCGTCGCCGCAAGCTGCCGGCGTCCGTCCTGCTGCGCGCGCTGGGCTATAGCACCGAGGAGATCCTCGATGCCTTCTACGCGACCAACGTCTACCACATCAAAGGCGAAGGTCTGCGTCTGGAACTGGTGCCGCAGCGTCTGCGCGGCGAAATCGCCAGCTTCGACATCAAGGATGCCGCCGGCAAGGTCATCGTCGAAGCGGGCCGCCGTATCACCGCACGCCACATCAACCAGCTGGAAAAGGCTGGCATCAAAGAGCTGGAAGTGCCCTTCGACTACCTCATTGGCCGTACCGTGGCCAAGGCTGTCGTGCACCCGGCTACCGGCGAGATCATCGCCGAGTGCAACACCGAGCTGTCCGTCGACGTCCTGGCGAAGATCGCCAAGGCCCAGGTCGTGTGCCTGGAAACCCTGTACACCAACGACATCGACTGCGGCCCGTTCATCTCCGACACCCTGAAGATCGACTCCACCGGCAACCAGCTCGAAGCCCTGGTCGAGATCTACCGCATGATGCGCCCGGGCGAGCCGCCGACCAAGGAAGCCGCCGAGACCCTGTTCGGCAACCTGTTCTTCAGCGCCGAGCGCTACGACCTGTCCGCCGTCGGCCGCATGAAGTTCAACCGCCGTATCGGCCGCAGCGAGATCGAAGGTCCGGGCGTGCTGAGCAAGGAAGACATCGTCGACGTACTGCGTACCCTGGTCGACATCCGTAACGGCAAGGGCATCGTCGACGACATCGACCACCTGGGCAACCGTCGCGTCCGTTGCGTCGGCGAGATGGCCGAGAACCAGTTCCGCGTGGGCCTGGTGCGTGTCGAGCGCGCGGTCAAGGAACGCCTGTCCATGGCCGAAAGCGAAGGCCTGATGCCGCAGGACCTGATCAACGCCAAGCCGGTGGCCGCCGCGATCAAGGAGTTCTTCGGCTCCAGCCAGCTGTCGCAGTTCATGGACCAGAACAACCCGCTCTCCGAGATCACCCACAAGCGCCGTGTCTCCGCACTCGGCCCGGGCGGTCTGACCCGTGAGCGCGCGGGCTTCGAGGTTCGTGACGTACACCCGACCCACTACGGCCGCGTGTGCCCGATCGAAACCCCTGAAGGTCCGAACATCGGTCTGATCAACTCCCTGGCGACCTACGCCCGCACCAACAAGTACGGCTTCCTGGAAAGCCCGTACCGCGTGGTGAAGGAAGGCCTGGTCAGCGACGAGATCGTGTTCCTCTCCGCTATCGAAGAGGCCGACCACGTGATCGCCCAGGCGTCCGCGACCCTGGACGAGCAGGGCCATCTGATCGACGAGCTGGTCGCCGTACGTCACCTGAACGAATTCACCGTGAAGGCGCCGGAAGACGTCACCCTCATGGACGTTTCGCCGAAGCAGGTCGTTTCCGTCGCTGCCTCGCTGATCCCGTTCCTCGAGCACGACGACGCCAACCGTGCGCTCATGGGTTCGAACATGCAGCGTCAGGCCGTTCCGACCCTGCGCGCCGACAAGCCGCTGGTAGGTACCGGCATGGAGCGCAACGTCGCCCGTGACTCCGGTGTCTGCGTCGTGGCTCGCCGCGGTGGCGTGATCGACTCGGTCGACGCCAGCCGTATCGTGGTGCGCGTGGCGGACGACGAAGTCGAGACCGGCGAAGCCGGCGTCGACATCTACAACCTGACCAAGTACACCCGTTCCAACCAGAACACCTGCATCAACCAGCGTCCGCTGGTCAGCAAGGGTGACGTGATCGCCCGCGGCGACATCCTCGCCGACGGTCCGTCCACCGACATGGGTGAACTGGCCCTGGGCCAGAACATGCGCGTCGCGTTCATGCCCTGGAACGGCTTCAACTTCGAAGACTCCATCTGCCTGTCCGAGCGCGTGGTCCAGGAAGATCGTTTCACCACGATCCACATCCAGGAACTGACCTGCGTTGCCCGTGACACCAAGCTCGGCCCAGAGGAAATCACCGCGGACATCCCGAACGTGGGTGAGGCCGCGCTGAACAAGCTGGACGAAGCCGGCATCGTCTACGTCGGCGCCGAAGTGCAGGCTGGCGACATCCTGGTCGGCAAGGTCACCCCGAAAGGCGAGACCCAGCTGACGCCGGAAGAGAAGCTGCTGCGCGCGATCTTCGGTGAGAAGGCGTCCGACGTGAAGGACACCTCCCTGCGCGTGCCGACCGGCACCAAGGGCACCGTGATCGACGTCCAGGTCTTCACCCGTGACGGCGTGGAGCGCGACAGTCGCGCCCTGTCCATCGAGAAGATGCAGCTGGACGAGATCCGCAAGGACCTCAACGAAGAGTTCCGCATCGTCGAAGGCGCCACCTTCGAGCGTCTGCGCTCCGCCCTGGTCGGCGCCGTCGCCGATGGCGGCCCGGCGCTGAAGAAAGGCACCGAGATCACCGACGAGTACCTCGACGGTCTCGAGCGCGGCCAGTGGTTCAAGCTGCGCATGGCCGAAGACGCCCTGAACGAGCAGCTGGAGAAGGCCCAGGCCTACCTCAGCGACCGCCGTCAGATGCTCGACGACAAGTTCGAGGACAAGAAGCGCAAGCTGCAGCAGGGCGACGACCTGGCGCCGGGCGTGCTGAAGATCGTCAAGGTCTACCTCGCCATCAAGCGCCGCATCCAGCCGGGCGACAAGATGGCCGGCCGTCACGGTAACAAGGGTGTGGTCTCGGTGATCATGCCGGTCGAGGACATGCCGCACGACGCCAACGGCACCCCGGTGGACATCGTCCTGAACCCGCTGGGCGTACCCTCGCGCATGAACGTCGGTCAGATCCTCGAAACCCACCTGGGCCTCGCGGCCAAGGGCCTGGGCGAGAAGATCAACCGCATGCTCGAAGAGCAGCGCAAGATCGCCGAGCTGCGCCAGTTCCTGAACGAGATCTACAACGAGATCGGTGGTCGCCAGGAGAGCCTGGAAGAGCTGTCCGATAACGAGATCGTCGCGCTGGCCAACAACCTCAAGGGCGGCGTGCCCATGGCTACCCCGGTGTTCGACGGTGCCAAGGAGCGCGAGATCAAGGCCATGCTGAAGCTGGCCGACCTGCCGGAGAGCGGCCAGATGCGCCTGTTCGACGGCCGCACCGGCAACCAGTTCGAGCGTCCGACCACCGTCGGCTACATGTACATGCTCAAACTGAACCACCTGGTCGATGACAAGATGCACGCACGTTCCACCGGCTCCTACAGCCTGGTTACCCAGCAGCCGCTGGGTGGCAAGGCGCAGTTCGGTGGCCAGCGTTTCGGGGAGATGGAGGTCTGGGCGCTGGAAGCCTACGGCGCCGCCTACACCCTGCAGGAAATGCTGACCGTGAAGTCGGACGACGTGAACGGCCGTACCAAGATGTACAAGAACATCGTGGACGGGGATCACCGCATGGAGGCCGGCATGCCCGAGTCCTTCAACGTGCTGATCAAAGAGATCCGCTCGCTCGGCATCGATATCGAACTGGAAACCGAATAACACGTGACGATAAACGGTGCGGCGGCTAGCCGCCGCACCGGGTCCGTGAGGAGGAAAGGCCTTGAAAGACTTGCTCAATCTGTTGAAAAACCAGGGTCAAATCGAGGAGTTCGATGCCATCCGTATTGGTCTGGCCTCGCCCGAGATGATTCGTTCCTGGTCGTTCGGCGAAGTTAAGAAGCCGGAGACCATCAACTACCGTACCTTCAAGCCGGAGCGCGATGGCCTGTTCTGCGCCAAGATCTTCGGCCCGGTGAAGGACTACGAGTGCCTGTGCGGTAAGTACAAGCGCCTGAAACACCGCGGTGTGATCTGCGAGAAGTGCGGCGTCGAAGTCGCGCTGGCCAAGGTGCGCCGCGAGCGCATGGGCCACATCGAGCTGGCCTCGCCGGTCGCCCACATCTGGTTCCTGAAGTCCCTGCCGTCCCGTATCGGCCTGCTGCTGGACATGACCCTGCGTGACATCGAGCGCGTGCTCTATTTCGAGAGCTACGTGGTGATCGACCCGGGCATGACCACCCTGGAGAAGGGCCAGCTGCTGAACGACGAGCAGTACTTCGAAGCCCTCGAAGAGTTCGGTGACGACTTCGACGCGCGCATGGGCGCCGAGGCGGTTCGCGAGCTGCTCAACCAGATCGACCTGGAGCACGAGATCGGCCGCCTGCGCGAAGAGATTCCGCAGACCAACTCGGAAACCAAGATCAAGAAGCTGTCCAAGCGCCTGAAGCTGATGGAAGCCTTCCAGGGCTCCGGCAACCATCCCGAGTGGATGGTGCTGACCGTCCTGCCGGTGCTGCCGCCGGACCTGCGTCCGCTGGTTCCGCTGGATGGCGGCCGCTTCGCGACTTCGGATCTGAACGATCTGTACCGCCGGGTGATCAACCGTAACAACCGTCTGAAGCGCCTGCTCGACCTGGCCGCGCCGGACATCATCGTGCGCAACGAAAAGCGCATGCTGCAGGAAGCCGTCGACGCCCTGCTGGACAACGGTCGCCGCGGTCGCGCCATCACCGGCTCGAACAAGCGCCCGCTGAAGTCCCTGGCCGACATGATCAAGGGCAAGCAAGGTCGCTTCCGTCAGAACCTGCTCGGCAAGCGCGTGGACTACTCCGGTCGTTCGGTAATCACCGTCGGCCCGACCCTGCGCCTGCACCAGTGCGGTCTGCCGAAGAAGATGGCCCTCGAGCTGTTCAAGCCGTTCATCTTCGGCAAGCTCGAAGCCCGTGGCATGGCTACCACCATCAAGGCCGCGAAGAAAATGGTCGAGCGCGAACTGCCCGAGGTCTGGGACGTTCTCGCCGAAGTCATCCGCGAACACCCCGTGCTGCTGAACCGCGCACCGACCCTGCACCGTCTGGGCATCCAGGCGTTCGAGCCGGTGCTCATCGAAGGCAAGGCGATCCAGCTGCACCCGCTGGTCTGCGCGGCTTACAACGCCGACTTCGACGGTGACCAGATGGCCGTCCACGTCCCGCTGACCCTCGAGGCCCAGCTGGAAGCGCGCGCGCTGATGATGTCCACCAACAACATCCTCTCGCCCGCCAACGGCGAGCCGATCATCGTGCCGTCGCAGGACGTGGTGATGGGTCTGTACTACATGACCCGTGAAGCCGTGAACGCGAAGGGCGAGGGCATGGCCTTCGCCGACCTGCAGGAAGTCGACCGCGCCTACCGCAGCGGCCAGGTGTCCCTGCACGCCCGCGTGAAAGTGCGCATCAACGAGAAGGTCAAGGGTGAGGACGGCGTACTGGTCGCCAACACCCGCATCGTCGACTCCACCGTCGGCCGTGCCCTGCTGTTCCAGGTCGTGCCGGCAGGTCTGCCGTACGACGTGGTCAACCAGCCGATGAAGAAGAAGGCGATCTCCAAGCTGATCAACCACTGCTACCGCGTGGTGGGTCTGAAGGACACCGTCATCTTCGCCGACCAGCTGATGTACACCGGCTTCGCCTACTCGACCATCTCCGGTGTGTCGATCGGCGTGAACGACTTCGTCATCCCGGACGAGAAGGCGCGCATCATCAACGCCGCCACCGAGGAAGTGAAGGAGATCGAGAGCCAGTACGCCTCCGGCCTGGTAACCCAGGGCGAGAAGTACAACAAGGTGATCGACCTCTGGTCGAAGGCCAACGACGAAGTGTCCAAGGCGATGATGGCCAACCTCTCGAAAGAGAAGGTCATCGACCGCGAGGGCAAGGAAGTCGACCAGGAGTCCTTCAACTCCATGTACATGATGGCGGACTCCGGTGCGCGGGGTTCCGCGGCCCAGATCCGTCAGCTGGCCGGCATGCGCGGCCTGATGGCCAAGCCGGACGGCTCGATCATCGAGACGCCGATCACCGCGAACTTCCGTGAAGGCCTGAACGTACTCCAGTACTTCATCTCCACCCACGGTGCGCGTAAAGGTCTGGCGGATACCGCACTGAAGACCGCGAACTCCGGTTACCTGACCCGTCGTCTCGTCGACGTGGCCCAGGACCTGGTAGTTACCGAGATCGACTGCGGCACCGAGCATGGCCTGGTCATGTCCCCGCACATCGAAGGCGGCGACGTCGTCGAGCCGCTGGGCGAGCGCGTGCTCGGCCGCGTGATCGCGCGTGACGTGTTCAAGCCCGGTGGCGATGACGTCATCGTGCCGGCCGGCACCCTGATCGACGAGAAGTGGGTCGATTTCCTCGAGCAGATGAGCGTCGACGAAGTCGTGGTGCGTTCGCCGATCACCTGCGAAACCCGCCATGGCATCTGCGCCATGTGCTACGGCCGCGATCTGGCCCGTGGCCACCGCGTCAACATCGGTGAAGCGGTCGGCGTCATCGCCGCCCAGTCCATCGGTGAGCCGGGTACCCAGCTGACCATGCGTACCTTCCACATCGGTGGTGCGGCCAGCCGGACCTCCGCCGTGGACAACGTCCAGGTCAAGAACGGCGGCACCATCCGCCTGCACAACCTGAAGCACGTCGAGCGTGCCGACGGCGCGCTGGTGGCGGTATCGCGTTCCGGCGAGCTGGCCGTGGCCGACGACTTCGGTCGCGAGCGCGAGCGCTACAAGCTGCCGTACGGTGCGGTGATTTCGGTCAAGGAAGGCGACAAGGTCGACCCGGGCGCCATCGTCGCCAAGTGGGACCCGCACACCCACCCGATCGTCACCGAGATGGACGGTACCGTTGCCTTCGCCGGCATGGAAGAGAACATCACCGTCAAGCGCCAGACCGACGAACTCACCGGCCTGACCAACATCGAGGTGATGGATCCGAAGGATCGCCCGGCTTCGGGCAAGGACATCCGTCCGGCCGTGAAACTGATCGACGCCGCGGGCAAGGACCTGCTGCTGCCGGGTACCGACGTACCGGCCCAGTACTTCCTGCCGGCCAACGCCCTGGTCAACCTGAACGACGGTGCCAAGGTGCGTGTCGGTGACGTTATCGCGCGTATCCCGCAGGAAACGTCGAAGACCCGCGACATCACCGGTGGTCTGCCGCGCGTTGCCGACCTGTTCGAGGCGCGTCGTCCGAAAGAGCCTTCGATCCTGGCGGAAATCAGCGGCACCATCTCCTTCGGCAAGGAAACCAAGGGCAAGCGCCGCCTGGTCATCACGCCCACCGACGGTACCGATCCGTACGAGGAGCTGATTCCGAAGTGGCGTCACCTGAACGTGTTCGAAGGTGAACAGGTCAGCCGTGGCGAAGTGATCTCCGACGGCCCGAGCAACCCGCACGACATCCTGCGTCTGCTCGGCGTCAGCTCGCTGGCCAAGTACATCGTCAACGAGATCCAGGACGTGTACCGCCTGCAGGGCGTGAAGATCAACGACAAGCACATCGAGACCATCCTGCGGCAGATGCTGCGCAAGGTCGAAGTGGCCGAGTCGGGTGACTCCTCCTTCATCAAGGGCGACCAGGTCGAACTGGTCCAGGTGCTGGAAGAGAACGAAGTGCTGGCCACCGTGGACAAGTTCCCGGCCAAGTACGAGCGCGTCCTGCTGGGTATCACCAAGGCCTCTCTGTCGACCGAGTCGTTCATCTCCGCGGCCTCCTTCCAGGAGACCACCCGCGTCCTCACCGAGGCGGCGGTCACCGGCAAGCGCGACTTCCTGCGCGGCCTGAAGGAAAACGTGGTGGTCGGTCGCCTGATCCCGGCCGGTACCGGCCTGGCCTACCACAGCGAGCGCAAGCGTCAGCGCGAACTCGGCAAACCGCAGCGTGTGAGCGCCAGCGAAGCCGAAGCAGCACTGGCCGAAGCGCTCAACCTGAGTGGCAACTAAGCCTTGACCGAAGCCCCGGCTGTCTTGACAGCCGGGGCTTTGTCTTGACGGGGTGCTGGAAGCTCTTTAGTATTTTGTACCCCGAAAATTGGCAGGGCGCTTGCTCTGCCATTTCGTTTAAGTGTCGTAAGACAATCAGTGGAGCTATAGATGGCAACTATCAACCAGCTGGTGCGTAAGCCGCGCAAGCGCATGGTCGACAAGAGCGACGTGCCGGCGCTGCAGAACTGCCCGCAACGTCGTGGCGTATGCACCCGCGTATACACCACCACGCCGAAAAAGCCGAACTCGGCACTGCGTAAAGTGTGCCGTGTGCGTCTGACCAACGGCTACGAAGTCACTTCGTACATCGGTGGTGAAGGTCACAACCTGCAAGAGCACAGCGTAGTGCTGATCCGTGGCGGTCGTGTAAAGGACCTTCCGGGTGTGCGTTACCACACCGTGCGCGGTTCGCTGGACACCTCGGGTGTCAAGGATCGTAAGCAGGGTCGTTCCAAGTACGGCGCCAAGCGTCCGAAGTAATCGTTTTTTCCTATTTGCTGAGTCGATAAGAGTAAGGTCGGGCGCGTAACCAAAGTGTTGCAGTCCCGGGCTAACCTGAAGACCGTTTGAGGGCTTATCAATGCCAAGACGTCGTGTAGCGGCCAAACGTGAGATCCTGGCCGATCCGAAATACGGAAGCCAGATTCTGGCCAAGTTCATGAACCACGTGATGGAAAGCGGCAAGAAAGCCGTTGCCGAGCGTATCGTTTACGGTGCTCTGGACAAGGTCAAAGAGCGCAGTAAAGGTGACCCCCTGGAACTCTTCGAGAAAGCTCTCGACGCCATCGCTCCGCTGGTCGAAGTGAAGTCCCGCCGTGTCGGCGGTGCTACCTACCAGGTTCCGGTCGAAGTACGTCCGTCCCGTCGTAATGCCCTGGCCATGCGCTGGCTGGTGGACTACGCGCGCAAGCGCGGCGAGAAGTCCATGGCCCTGCGCCTCGCCGGCGAACTGCTGGATGCCGCCGAAGGCAAAGGCGCCGCCGTCAAGAAGCGTGAAGACGTGCACCGTATGGCTGAAGCCAACAAGGCCTTCTCCCACTACCGCTTCTAATCGCGGCTTCCATTCTTTTGCGAGGGCTTTATGGCTCGTACCACAGCAATTAACCGCTACCGGAACATTGGTATCTGCGCCCACGTCGACGCGGGCAAGACCACCACTACCGAGCGGATCCTGTTCTACACAGGTCTCAGCCACAAGATGGGCGAGGTACACGACGGCGCTGCTACCACCGACTGGATGGTGCAGGAGCAGGAGCGTGGCATCACCATCACCTCCGCTGCGATCACGACCTTCTGGGAAGGTTCGCGCGGCCAGTACGACAAATACCGCGTAAACGTCATCGACACCCCCGGCCACGTGGACTTCACCATCGAGGTGGAGCGTTCCCTGCGCGTGCTGGACGGTGCTGTCGTGGTGTTCTGCGGCACCTCCGGCGTTGAGCCGCAGTCCGAAACCGTATGGCGTCAGGCCAACAAGTACGGCGTTCCGCGTATCGTCTACGTGAACAAGATGGACCGCGCCGGTGCCAACTTCCTGCGCGTCGTCGGTCAGATCAAGAACCGCCTGGGGCACACCCCGGTTCCGGTTCAACTGGCCATCGGTGCAGAAGATGACTTCCAGGGTCAGATCGACCTGATGAAGATGAAGGCCATCTACTGGAACGAAGACGACAAGGGCACCAGCTACCGCGAGGAAGAGATTCCCGCCGAGCTGCTGGACCTGGCCAACGAATGGCGCAACAACATGGTCGAGGCTGCTGCCGAGGCCAACGAAGAGCTGATGAACAAGTACCTGGAAGAAGGTGAGCTGTCGATCGAAGAGATCAAGGCCGGCCTGCGCCAGCGTACCATCGCCTGCGAAATCGTTCCGGCGGTCTGCGGTTCGTCCTTCAAGAACAAGGGCGTGCCCCTGGTTCTGGACGCCGTCATCGACTTCCTGCCTGCTCCGACCGAGATTCCGGCCATCCAGGGCGTCCACCCGGACAGCACTGATGGCAACGAAATCCACGACGAGCGTCCGGCTGACGACAACGCTCCGTTCTCCGCCCTGGCGTTCAAGATCGCTACCGACCCGTTCGTCGGTACCCTGACCTTCGTCCGCGTCTACTCGGGCGTCCTGGAGTCCGGCCAGTCGGTCATCAACTCCGTGAAGGGCAAGAAAGAGCGCGTTGGTCGTATGGTGCAGATGCACGCCAACCAGCGTGACGAGATCAAGGAAGTGCGCGCTGGCGACATCGCGGCTCTGATCGGCATGAAGGACGTCACCACCGGTGACACCCTGTGCGACATCGAGAAGCCGATCATCCTCGAGCGCATGGACTTCCCGGAGCCGGTCATCTCGGTAGCTGTAGAGCCGAAGACCAAGGCCGACCAGGAGAAGATGGGCATCGCCCTCGGCAAGCTGGCCCAGGAAGACCCGTCGTTCCGCGTCAAGACCGACGAAGAAACCGGCCAGACCATCATCTCCGGCATGGGTGAGCTGCACCTGGACATCCTCGTCGACCGCATGAAGCGCGAGTTCGGCGTCGAGGCCAACATCGGCAAGCCGCAGGTTTCCTACCGCGAAACCATCTCCAAGGACAACGTCGAGATCGAAGGCAAGTTCGTTCGCCAGTCCGGTGGTCGCGGTCAGTTCGGTCACTGCTGGATCCGCTTCTCGACTCCGGATGTGGACGAGAAGGGCAACATCACCGAAGGCCTGGTGTTCACCAGCGAAGTCGTGGGTGGTGTGGTTCCGAAGGAATACATCCCGGCGATCCAGAAGGGCATCGAAGAGCAGATGAAGAACGGCGTCGTCGCCGGCTATCCGCTCATCGGCCTGAAGGCCACCGTGTTCGATGGCTCCTACCACGACGTCGACTCCAACGAGATGGCGTTCAAGATCGCTGCTTCCATGGCGACCAAGCAGCTGGCCCAGAAGGGCGGCGGCAAGGTGCTCGAGCCGATCATGAAGGTGGAAGTGGTGACTCCTGAGGACTACATGGGCGACGTGATGGGCGACCTGAACCGTCGTCGCGGTCTGATTCAGGGGATGGAAGACTCGGTTTCCGGTAAGGTTATCCGTGCCGAGGTTCCGCTGGGCGAGATGTTCGGTTATGCGACCGACGTACGTTCCATGTCCCAGGGTCGCGCGAGCTACTCCATGGAATTCTCCAAATACGCCGAAGCTCCGTCGAACATCGTCGAAGCGCTGGTTAAAAAACAAGCTTGATTCAGCCCTTTAAGTAAGAGGTTACTGTCGTGGCTAAGGAAAAATTTGAACGTAACAAACCGCACGTCAACGTCGGCACCATCGGTCACGTTGACCACGGTAAGACCACTCTGACCGCTGCTCTGACCAAGGTCTGCTCCGAGACCTGGGGTGGCTCCGCTCGCGCCTTCGACCAGATCGACAACGCGCCGGAAGAGAAAGCCCGTGGTATCACCATCAACACTTCGCACGTCGAATACGACTCGCCGGTACGCCACTACGCTCACGTAGACTGCCCGGGCCACGCCGACTACGTGAAGAACATGATCACCGGTGCTGCCCAGATGGACGGCGCGATCCTGGTTTGCTCGGCTGCCGACGGCCCCATGCCGCAGACCCGCGAGCACATCCTGCTGTCCCGCCAGGTAGGCGTTCCCTACATCGTCGTGTTCCTGAACAAGGCCGACATGGTCGACGACGCCGAGCTGCTGGAACTGGTCGAGATGGAAGTTCGCGACCTGCTGAACACCTACGACTTCCCGGGCGATGACACCCCGATCGTCATTGGTTCCGCGCTGATGGCCCTGAACGGCCAGGACGACAACGAGATGGGCGTTTCCGCCGTGCGCAAGCTGGTGGAAACCCTGGACTCCTACATCCCCGAGCCGGTTCGTGCCATCGACCAGCCCTTCCTGATGCCGATCGAAGACGTGTTCTCGATCTCCGGCCGTGGCACCGTGGTGACCGGTCGTGTCGAGCGCGGCATCGTCAAGGTCCAGGAAGAAGTGGAAATCGTCGGCATCCGTCCGACCACCAAGACCACCTGCACCGGCGTGGAAATGTTCCGCAAGCTGCTCGACGAAGGTCGTGCTGGCGAGAACGTCGGCGTCCTGCTGCGCGGCACCAAGCGTGAAGACGTGGAGCGTGGCCAGGTTCTGGCCAAGCCGGGCACCATCAAGCCGCACACCAAGTTCGAGTGCGAAGTGTACGTGCTGTCCAAGGAAGAAGGCGGTCGTCACACCCCGTTCTTCAAGGGCTACCGTCCGCAGTTCTACTTCCGTACCACCGACGTGACCGGCAACTGCGAGCTGCCGGAAGGCGTCGAGATGGTAATGCCGGGTGACAACGTCAAGATGACCGTCACCCTGATCGCCCCGATCGCCATGGAAGACGGCCTGCGCTTCGCGATCCGCGAAGGCGGCCGTACCGTTGGTGCCGGCGTGGTTGCCAAGATCATCGAGTAATCCTTGATCTAGCGCATGAGGAAAAGGGGCCCTTCGGGGCCCCTTTTTCGTTGGATTGGTTAAATATTGACACCCTCCAGGGGCATCCGTACAATTGCGCCTCCTTTTAACGGGCGGAGTCCGCCCGTTGGGAATGGCAACTTGGAGTCTGAGGTCAAATGCAAAATCAACAAATCCGTATTCGGTTGAAGGCTTTTGACCATCGCCTGATCGACCAATCTACCCAGGAAATCGTGGAAACCGCGAAACGTACTGGCGCTCAGGTGCGTGGTCCGATTCCTCTGCCGACCCGCAAGGAACGTTACACCGTGCTGATTTCCCCGCACGTCAACAAGGACGCTCGTGACCAGTACGAAATTCGTACCCACAAGCGTGTGCTCGACATCGTTCAGCCGACCGACAAGACCGTCGACGCGCTGATGAAGCTCGACCTTGCTGCTGGCGTCGAAGTACAGATCAGCCTCGGCTAATGCCTTCGGCATTGGTCGTGTAACGCTCTGAAATGGGCGGCCATAGCGGGTGAAAGCCCCGTACACTAAAGAGGTTCTTAAGATGACAATTGGTGTTGTCGGTCGTAAGTGCGGCATGACCCGCATTTTCACCGAAGATGGTGTCTCCATTCCGGTCGTGGTCATTGAGGTCGAGCCGAATCGCGTCACCCAGTTCAAGAACGAAGAGACCGATGGCTATCGCGCTGTGCAGGTGACTGCCGGCGAGCGTCGTGCTTCTCGCGTGACCAAGGCCCAGGCCGGTCACTTTGCCAAGGCGAATGTCGCCGCCGGTCGCGGCGTGTGGGAATTCCGTCTGGGCGAAGAGGAGTTCAAGGCAGGCGATTCCATCTCCGTCGATCTGTTCCAGGCGGGCCAGCTGGTAGACGTTACCGGCGAGTCCAAGGGTAAAGGCTACGCCGGTACCATCAAGCGCTGGAACTTCCGTGGTCAGGACAATACCCACGGTAACTCCGTTTCCCACCGCGTCCCGGGTTCGATCGGCCAGTGCCAGACTCCTGGTCGAGTGTTCAAGGGCAAGAAAATGTCCGGTCACATGGGTGCTGAGCGCGTAACCGTTCAATCCCTTGAGGTCGTGCGTGTCGATGCCGAACGTAATCTGCTGCTGGTCAAGGGTGCCGTTCCCGGCGCTACCGGTGGTGACGTGTTCGTGCGTCCGGCAGCCAAGGCTCGCGGTTAAGAGGGGAAGCTGAGATGCAACTTAATGTGAACGGCGCTCAGGCTATCGAAGTCTCCGAGCGTACCTTTGGCAGCGAATTCAACGAGACTCTGGTTCACCAGGCTGTCGTCGCCTACATGGCTGGCGGCCGTCAGGGCACCCGTGCTCAGAAGACTCGTTCCGAAGTTTCCGGTGGCGGCAAGAAGCCGTGGCGTCAGAAGGGCACCGGTCGTGCTCGCGCTGGCACCATCCGCAGCCCCATCTGGCGTGGGGGCGGCACCACTTTCGCCGCCAAGCCGCAGGATCACTCCCAGAAGCTCAACAAGAAGATGTACCGCGCAGCCCTGCGCTCCATCCTCTCCGAGCTGGTCCGTCTGGACCGCCTGGTTGTCGTTGCCGACTTCGCCGTCGATGCACCGAAAACCAAAGGTCTGGTCAGCAAGCTGGACGGCCTGGGCCTGAAAGACGTGCTGATCGTCACCGATGGCGTTGATGAAAACCTGTACCTGGCTGCGCGCAACCTGGCGCACGTCGATGTACGCGACGTCCAGGGTTCCGACCCGGTCAGCCTGATCGCCTACGACAAGGTGCTCGTCACCGTGTCCGCCGTGAAGAAGTTCGAGGAGCTGCTGGCATGAACCAGGAACGCGTATTCAAAGTGCTGCTGGGCCCGCATGTTTCCGAGAAAGCCACCGGGCTTGCGGACGGCAAGAGCCAATTCGTTTTCAAGGTTGCCACTGATGCAACCAAGCTGGAAATCAAGAAGGCCGTCGAAAGCCTGTTCGGCGTGAAAGTACGTCGCGTCACCACCCTGAACGTTCAGGGCAAGACCAAGCGTACCGTTCGCGGCCTGGGCAAGCGTAACGACTGGAAGAAGGCGTACATCGCCCTTCAGCCCGGCCAAGATCTCGATTTCGCAGCTGGCGCTGAGTAAAGGGGTGCATCATGGCAATCGTTAAATGCAAACCGACTTCCGCTGGTCGTCGCTTCGTCGTCAAGGTCGTGAACCAGAACCTGCACAAGGGTGCTCCGTTCGCTGGCCTGGTCGAGAAGAAGTCCAAGTCGGGCGGCCGTAACAACAACGGTCGTATCACCACCCGCCACATCGGCGGTGGTCACAAGCAGCACTACCGTCTGGTCGACTTCCGCCGCAACAAGGATGGCATCCCTGCCATCGTCGAGCGCGTGGAATACGATCCGAACCGTACCGCTCACATCGCTCTGCTGAAATACGCGGACGGCGAGCGTCGTTACATCATCGCCCCCAAAGGCGTGGTGGCTGGCGATCAACTGATCTCCGGTATCGGCGCTCCGATCAGGGCTGGCAACAACATGCCGCTGCGCAACATCCCGGTTGGTAGCACCATCCACGGTATCGAGCTGAAGCCGGGCAAAGGCGCCCAGCTGGTTCGCTCCGCTGGCGCCTCGGCCCAGCTGGTAGCCCGTGAAGGCGCTTACGTAACCGTGCGTCTGCGTTCCGGTGAAATGCGCAAAGTCCTGGCTGACTGCCGTGCGACCCTGGGTGAAGTCTCGAACTCCGAGCACAGCCTGCGTTCGCTGGGCAAGGCCGGTGCCAAGCGCTGGCGCGGCATTCGCCCGACCGTTCGTGGTGTCGCCATGAACCCGGTCGACCACCCGCATGGTGGTGGTGAAGGTCGTACCTCTGCTGGTCGTCATCCGGTATCGCCGTGGGGTCTTCAGACCAAGGGTAAGAAGACTCGCGCGAACAAGCGTACCGATAACATGATCGTCCGTCGCCGCAAGTAAATAGAGGGATACGACAGTGCCGCGTTCTCTGAAAAAAGGTCCTTTTATCGATCTTCACCTGCTGAAGAAGGTCGAAGTGGCGGTGGAAAAGAACGACCGTAAGCCGATCAAGACCTGGTCGCGTCGTTCGATGATTCTGCCGCATATGGTTGGTCTGACCATCGCTGTCCACAACGGCCGTCAACACGTGCCGGTCCTGGTCAACGAAGACATGGTCGGTCACAAACTCGGCGAGTTCGCTGCTACCCGCACTTATCGTGGGCATGCTGCGGACAAGAAAGCCAAGCGTTAAGGGGTAAGGAAGATGGAAGTAGCCGCTAAGCTGTCGGGCGCTCGTATCTCCGCCCAGAAAGCCCGCTTGGTCGCCGACCAGATCCGCGGGAAGAAGGTGGGCGAAGCGCTCAACCTCCTGGCTTTCAGCAGTAAGAAAGCCGCCGAGATCATGAAGAAAGTGCTGGAGTCGGCTGTTGCCAACGCTGAGCACAACGAAGGCGCTGATGTGGACGACCTGAAGGTCTCCACCGTCTTCGTCAACGAAGGTCGTTCGCTCAAGCGCATCATGCCGCGCGCCAAAGGCCGTGCTGATCGCATCGTCAAGCGGTCTTGCCATATCACTGTCAAGGTTGCGGACAAGTAACGGAGTCGATCAGATGGGTCAGAAAGTACATCCCAATGGCATCCGCCTGGGTATCGTCAAGGAGCACACCTCCGTTTGGTACGCAGATAAGCGCACTTACGCCGATTATCTGTTCGCCGACCTGAAGGTTCGTGAGTACCTCCAAGACAAACTAAAAAGCGCGTCCGTAAGCCGTATCGATATCCATCGCCCGGCTCAAACCGCACGCATCACCATCCACACCGCCCGTCCAGGTATCGTGATCGGCAAGAAAGGTGAGGATGTCGAGAAGCTGCGTCAGGACCTGACCAAGCAAATGGGTGTGCCCGTGCACATCAACATCGAGGAAATCCGCAAGCCGGAACTCGATAGCATGCTGGTTGCGCAGAGCGTAGCTCAGCAGCTGGAACGCCGCGTCATGTTCCGTCGCGCCATGAAGCGCGCCGTACAGAACGCCATGCGTATTGGTGCCAAGGGCATCAAGATCCAGGTGAGCGGTCGTTTGGGCGGCGCTGAAATTGCTCGTACCGAATGGTATCGCGAAGGTCGTGTGCCCCTGCACACCCTGCGCGCCGATATCGACTATGCAACCTACGAAGCGCACACCACCTACGGTGTGATCGGTGTCAAGGTTTGGATCTTCAAGGGCGAGGTCATTGGTGGCCGCCAGGAAGAGCTCAAGCCGGTAGCGCCCGCTCCTCGTAAAAAAGCTGCTAAGTAAGGAGTACGCAAATGCTGCAACCTAAGCGTACGAAGTTCCGCAAGCAAATGACCGGTCACAACCGTGGCCTGGCTCATCGCGGTAGCAAAGTCAGCTTCGGCGAGTTCGCTCTCAAGGCGACCAGCCGTGGCCGTCTCACCGCGCGTCAGATCGAGTCCGCACGTCGTGCGCTGACCCGTCACGTAAAACGTGGCGGCAAGATCTGGATCCGCGTATTCCCCGACAAGCCGGTTACCAAGAAGCCCCTGGAAGTACGTATGGGTAAAGGTAAGGGCGGCGTCGAGTACTGGGTAGCCCAGATTCAACCGGGCAAGGTCCTGTACGAGATCGAGGGTGTATCCGAAGAGCTGGCGCGTGAGGCATTCGCCCTGGCTGCTGCAAAGCTGCCGCTCGCCACCTCCTTTGTTAAGCGGACGGTGATGTGATGAAAGCGAATGAACTTCGTGAGAAATCCGTGGAGCAGCTGAACGAGCAACTGCTCGGCCTGCTGCGCGACCAGTTCAATCTGCGCATGCAGAAGGCAACTGGCCAGTTGGCGCAGTCCCACCTGCTCTCGCAGGTGAAGCGCGACATCGCTCGCGTCAAAACTGTGCTCAATCAGCAAGCAGGTAAGTGAACATGGCTGAAGCTCAGAAAACCGTCCGTACGCTGACCGGCCGCGTCGTCAGCGACAAGATGGACAAGACCGTCACCGTTCTGATCGAGCGTCGCGTCAAGCACCCGATCTACGGCAAATACGTGAAGCGTTCGACCAAGCTGCACGCCCACGACGAAACCAATCAGTGCCGCATTGGTGACCTGGTCACCATTCGCGAAACCCGTCCGCTGGCCAAGACCAAGGCCTGGACCCTGGTTGATATCGTCGAGCGCGCGGTGGAAGTCTAAGGGTCGGAGATAGATAATGATTCAGACTCAATCCATGCTCGATGTCGCTGACAACAGCGGCGCGCGTCGCGTAATGTGCATCAAGGTGCTCGGCGGTTCCCACCGTCGCTACGCCGGCATTGGCGACATCATCAAAGTCACCGTCAAGGAAGCGATTCCGCGCGGCAAGGTGAAGAAAGGCCAGGTCATGACTGCCGTGGTCGTTCGCACCAAGCACGGCGTTCGTCGCACCGACGGCTCCATCATCCGCTTCGACGGTAACGCCGCCGTCCTGCTGAACAACAAGCAGGAGCCGATCGGCACCCGTATCTTCGGGCCCGTGACTCGTGAACTTCGTACCGAGAAGTTCATGAAGATCGTCTCGCTCGCCCCTGAAGTGCTGTAAGGAGTAGCCGTCATGCAAAAAATTCGTCGTGACGACGAAGTCATCGTCATTGCCGGCAAGGACAAGGGCAAGCGTGGCAAGGTGCTGAAAGTTCTCGCTGACGACCGTCTGGTCGTTGGCGGCGTGAACCTGATCAAGCGCCACACCAAGCCCAACCCCATGCTCAACCAGCAAGGCGGGATCGTCGAGAAGGAGGCGCCTCTGCACGTCTCCAACGTCGCCATCTTCAACCCGGAAACCAGCAAGGCTGACCGCGTTGGCTTCAAGGTAGAAGACGGTAAGAAGGTTCGTGTCTTCAAGTCGACCCAGAAACCGGTCCAGGCTTGAGGGAGTAGGTAGATACCATGGCACGATTGAAAGAACTGTACCGGAAGGAAATCGCGCCCAAGCTGAAGCAAGAGCTTCAGCTGGCGAACGTGATGGAAGTTCCGCGCGTTACCAAAATCACCCTGAACATGGGTCTTGGCGAAGCTGTCGGTGACAAGAAAGTCATCGAGAGCGCCGTGGCCGATCTGGAAAAGATCGCAGGCCAAAAGCCGGTCGTGACTTACGCTCGTAAGTCCATCGCCGGCTTCAAGATCCGTGAAGGCTGGCCGATCGGCGTGAAGGTCACCCTGCGTGGCGACCGCATGTACGAATTCCTGGACCGCCTGCTCGCCATCTCGCTGCCGCGCGTGCGTGACTTCCGCGGCCTGAATGCCAAGTCCTTCGATGGCCGCGGCAACTACAGCATGGGCGTGAAAGAGCAGATCATCTTCCCGGAAATCGATTACGACAAGATCGATGCTCTGCGCGGCATGGACATCACTCTGACCACCACCGCCCGTACGGATGATGAAGGTCGCGCTCTGCTGCGCGCCTTCAACTTCCCGTTCCGCAACTGATTGGAGTAGGACCATGGCCAAAGAGAGCATGAAAAACCGTGAGCTGAAGCGTCAGCGCACGGTAGCCAAGTACGCCCAGAAGCGTGCCGAGCTGAAAGCGATCATCGCTAATCCGAACTCCTCCCAGGAAGAGCGTTGGAATGCGCAGGTCGCCCTGCAGAAGCAACCGCGTGACGCGAGCGCCAGCCGCCTGCGTAACCGTTGCCGCCTGACCGGTCGTCCGCACGGCTTCTACCGCAAGTTCGGCCTGAGCCGTAACAAGCTGCGTGAAGCCGCCATGCGCGGCGACGTACCGGGCCTGGTGAAAGCCAGCTGGTAAGTCGGCAAGCGGAGCCGGCAACGACTCCGTTGATCGCTTAACGAATCAAGCCCCCTCGTGGGGCTTGATTCGTTTTTGAGCGATCTCTAGAATACCCGGCTCCCCCGAGCCAGGGGTTTATCTCGCCTGGTCTTTTGTGGGTGAGTTTCGTTAAGGCTTATCTTTTGTATCAGGAGCATTAAGCCCATGAGTATGCAGGACCCGTTAGCAGACATGCTAACTCGCATCCGTAATGCCCAGATGGCTGAAAAGACCGTCGTGAGCATGCCGTCTTCCAAGCTGAAGGCGGCTGTAGCCAAAGTCCTCAAGGACGAAGGCTACATTGCGGACTTCCAAGTCAGCGCCGAGGCCAAGCCTCAGCTTTCCATCGAGCTGAAGTACTTCGAAGGCAAGCCTGTCATCGAAGAAGTGAAGCGCATCAGCCGTCCTGGCCTCCGCCAGTACAAGTCCGTAGATCAGCTGCCGAAAGTTCGCGGCGGTCTGGGTGTATCGATCGTCTCCACCAACAAGGGTGTGATGACTGACCGTGCCGCCCGTGCCGCAGGCGTCGGTGGCGAAGTGCTCTGCACTGTGTTCTAAGGGGAATCAGCATGTCTCGCGTTGCTAAGAACCCCGTCAAGCTGCCCGCCGGTGTCGAAATCAAGCTGGCTGGCCAGGAACTCTCGGTCAAGGGCTCCAAAGGCTCCCTCGAGCTGAAGGTCCATCCGTCCGTAGAAGTCATCCAGGACAACGGTGAGCTGCGTTTCGCCGCCCGTAACGGCGACCAGCAGACCCGCGCCATGGCCGGTACCACCCGCGCCCTGGTCAACAACATGGTGATCGGCGTCAGCCAGGGCTTCGAGCGCAAGCTCCAGCTGGTCGGCGTTGGTTACAAAGCGCAGGCCAAAGGCCAAGTGCTGTCCCTGGCTCTCGGCTTCTCCCACCCGGTTGATTACGAACTGCCCGCCGGCATCATCGCTGAAACCCCCAGCCAGACCGATATCCTGATCAAGGGCATCGACAAGCAGCTGGTCGGCCAGGTCGCCGCGGAAATTCGCGACTTCCGTCCGCCGGAGCCTTACAAAGGCAAGGGTGTGCGGTATTCCGACGAAGTCGTACTTCGTAAAGAAGCCAAGAAGAAGTAGGGCATAGCAAATGAGCGTCAAGAAAGAAACCCGTCTGCGTCGCGCTCGCAAGGCACGCCTGAAGATGCGCGAGCTGGAAACCGTACGCCTTTGCGTGTACCGCTCCTCCCAGCACATTTACGCCCAGGTCATCGCGGCCGACGGCGGCAAGGTCCTGGCCAGCGCCTCGACCCTGGACAAGGAACTGCGCGAAGGTGCCACCGGCAACGTCGACGCAGCCAAGAAAGTTGGTCAACTGGTCGCCGAACGCGCCAAGGCTGCCGGCGTCACTCAGGTGGCGTTCGACCGTTCTGGCTTCAAGTACCACGGCCGTATCAAGGCCCTGGCTGATGCCGCTCGCGAAGGCGGTCTGGAGTTCTAAGTTATGGCAAACAACGATCAAAAGCGCGACGAAGGCTACATCGAGAAGCTGGTTCAAGTTAACCGCGTCGCCAAAACCGTAAAAGGTGGCCGTATCTTCGCCTTCACCGCGCTGACCGTGGTTGGCGATGGCAAAGGCCGTGTTGGCTTCGGTCGTGGCAAGGCACGTGAAGTGCCGGCCGCCATCCAGAAGGCCATGGAAGCTGCTCGCCGCAACATGATCCAGGTGGATCTGAACGGCACCACCCTGCAGTACCCGACCAAGTCCGCCCATGGCGCCTCCAAGGTGTACATGCAGCCGGCTTCCGAAGGTACCGGCATCATCGCCGGCGGCGCCATGCGTGCCGTCCTGGAAGTGGCCGGTGTGCAGAACGTTCTGGCCAAGTGCTACGGTTCGACCAACCCGGTCAACGTGGTATACGCCACCTTCAAGGGCCTGAAGAACATGCAGTCCCCTGAGTCGGTAGCGGCCAAGCGTGGCAAGAGCGTCGAGGAGATTCTCTAACCATGGCAACTGTCAAAGTTACCCTGATCAAAAGCCTGAACGGCCGTCTGGCCAATCACAAGGCTTGCGTCAAAGGCCTGGGCCTGCGTCGCATCAATCATACCGTCGAAGTTCAGGACACTCCTGAGAACCGCGGCATGATCAACAAGGCCTACTACCTGCTGCGTGTGGAGGGTTAATCCATGCAACTGAACGATCTGCGTTCCGCGCCGGGTGCCCGTCGCGAGAAGCTGCGTCCGGGCCGTGGCATCGGTAGCGGTCTGGGCAAGACCGGTGGCCGTGGTCACAAAGGTCAGACCTCTCGCTCCGGCGGCACCATCGCCCCGGGCTTCGAGGGTGGCCAGCAGCCGCTGCACCGCCGTCTGCCGAAGTTCGGCTTCAAGTCCCTGAAAGCCCTGGATCGCGCCGAGGTTCGTACCTCCGAGCTGGCCAAGGTCGAAGGCGAAGTCGTCACCGTGCAGGCCCTGAAGGATGCCAACGTGATCAACCGCAACGTACAGCGCGTCAAAGTCGTGCTGTCCGGTGAAGTTGCCCGCGCGGTCACCCTGAAAGGCATCGGCGCCACCAAGGGCGCTCGTGCGGCTATCGAAGCAGCTGGCGGCAAAATCGAGGACTAAATGGCTAAGCAAGGTGCTCTCTCTGCGCTGAGCAACGGTGGCGGTCTGTCCGAGCTCTGGGCACGTCTGCGTTTCCTGTTCCTGGCGATCATCGTCTATCGGATAGGTGCGCACATCCCGGTTCCGGGCATCAACCCCGATCGCTTGGCGGCACTGTTCCGGCAGAACGAGGGGACCATTCTTAGCCTCTTCAACATGTTTTCCGGCGGCGCGCTGGAGCGCATGAGCATCTTCGCACTGGGGATCATGCCGTACATCTCGGCATCGATCATCATGCAGCTCATGACCGCTATCAGCCCGCAGCTGGAGCAGTTGAAGAAAGAGGGTGAGTCTGGGCGTCGCAAGATCAGCCAGTACACCCGCTACGCAACGCTCGTCCTGGCACTGGTCCAGGCCATCGGCATGGCCGTTGGTCTGGGCAGCCAGGGCGTGGCCTTCTCCAATGACTTCGGCTTCTACTTCGTGGCAGTCACCACCTTCGTGGCGGGTGCGCTGTTCATGATGTGGCTGGGCGAGCAGATCACCGAGCGGGGCGTCGGCAATGGTATCTCCATGCTGATCTTCTCCGGGATCGTCGCCGGCCTGCCGCGCGCTATCGGGCAGTCCTTCGAGTCCGCCCGCCAAGGTGACATCAACATCTTCGCCCTGATCGCCGTAGGCCTGCTGGCCGTCGCGATCATCGCGTTCGTGGTGTTCATCGAGCGCGGTCAGCGCCGCATCGCCGTGCATTACGCCAAGCGCCAGCAAGGTCGCAAGGTGTTTGCCGCGCAAACCAGCCATCTGCCGCTGAAAGTGAACATGGCGGGCGTGATCCCGGCCATCTTCGCCAGCAGCATCCTGCTGTTCCCGGCGTCCCTGGGCGCCTGGTTCGGTCAGTCGGAGGGCCTGGGTTGGCTGCAGGACGTCGCGCAAGCGATCGCGCCGGGGCAGCCGCTGAACATTCTGCTGTTTAGTGCAGGGATCATCTTCTTCTGCTTCTTCTACACAGCGCTGATGTTCAATCCCAAGGACGTGGCGGAAAACCTCAAGAAGTCCGGTGCATTTATTCCGGGTATTCGTCCGGGCGAACAGTCCGCTCGCTACATCGATGGCGTGCTGACCCGTTTGACCATGTTCGGTGCCCTGTACATGACGGCGGTGTGCCTGTTGCCCCAGTTCCTGGTGGTGGCTGCTCACGTTCCGTTCTACCTCGGCGGGACCTCGTTGCTGATCGTGGTCGTGGTTGTGATGGACTTTATGGCCCAAGTACAATCGCACCTCGTTTCTCACCAGTACGAATCCCTCATGAAGAAAGCCAACCTGAAGGGTTATGGCGGCAGCAGCATGCTGCGCTGACCGGCCCGTAAGGTTAGTAGGAGTCACTGATGAAAGTTCGTGCATCGGTTAAGAAGCTGTGCCGCAACTGCAAGATCATCCGTCGCGAAGGCGTCGTTCGCGTGATCTGCAGCGCGGAGCCGCGTCACAAGCAGCGCCAAGGCTGAGTGTGAACCACGCGTTATAGCCCGGCAGCTAGTGCGCTGCCGGGTTGATTATTTGTTATTACAGCGCTAATATCCGCGCCCTTTCTTGGCTTCCTGGGCGCCGGGTAGCTGTCAATTGGAGTTTTTCTGAATGGCCCGTATTGCAGGCGTAAACATTCCGGATAACAAGCACACTGTTATCTCGCTGACCTACATCTATGGTGTCGGTCGCACCACCGCACAGAGCATCTGCGCTGCCACCGGCATCAGCCCGGTAGTGAAGATCAAGGAACTGAGCGAAGAGCAGATCGATTCGCTGCGCAACGAGGTGGCCAAGCTGACCACCGAAGGTGACCTGCGCCGCGAAATCAACATGAACATCAAGCGTCTGATGGACCTCGGTTGCTACCGCGGTCTGCGTCATCGTCGCGGTCTGCCGGTTCGCGGTCAGCGTACCAAGACCAACGCGCGCACCCGCAAGGGCCCGCGTAAGCCGATCCGCAAGTAATCGCTTAGGAATATAGTCATGGCAAAACCTGCTGCTCGTCCTCGTAAGAAAGTCAAAAAGACGGTGGTTGACGGGATCGCGCATATCCACGCGTCCTTCAACAACACCATCGTTACCATCACCGACCGTCAGGGCAACGCCCTGTCCTGGGCCACTTCCGGTGGTTCGGGTTTCCGCGGCTCGCGTAAGAGCACCCCGTTCGCTGCCCAGGTAGCGGCCGAGCGTGCCGGCCAGGCTGCTCTGGAATACGGTCTGAAGAACCTTGACGTCAACGTCAAAGGCCCGGGCCCGGGTCGCGAATCGGCTGTTCGTGCGCTGAATGCCTGCGGTTACAAGATCGCCAGCATTACCGACGTAACCCCGATCCCGCACAACGGCTGCCGCCCGCCGAAAAAGCGTCGCGTGTAATAGGAGACAGTGAGAAATGGCTCGTTACATTGGTCCCAAATGCAAACTGTCTCGCCGTGAAGGCACCGACCTGTTCCTGAAGAGCGGCGCTCGCGCTCTGGACTCCAAGTGCAAGGCCGAACAGGTTCCTGGCCAGCACGGCGCTCGCCGTGGCCGTCTGTCCGACTACGGTCTGCAGCTGCGTGAGAAGCAGAAAGTTCGCCGCATCTATGGTGTTCTGGAGCGTCAGTTCCGTGGTTACTACCAAGAGGCTTCCCGCCGCAAGGGCTCCACTGGTGAGAACCTGCTGCAACTGCTGGAATGCCGTCTGGACAACGTCGTCTACCGTATGGGCTTCGGTTCCACCCGTTCGGAATCCCGTCAGCTGGTGTCCCACAAGACCATCAGCGTGAACGGTCAGACCGTCAACATCCCGTCCTACCAGATCAAGGCCGGTGACGTCGTTGCTGTTCGCGAGAAGTCGAAGAACCAGCTGCGTATCGCCCAAGCCCTGGACCTGTGCGCCCAGCGCGGCCGCGTTGAATGGGTCGAAGTGGACGCCGACAAGAAGTCCGGTACCTTCAAGAGTGTTCCGGCTCGCGCCGATCTGTCCGCCGACATCAACGAAAACCTGATTGTCGAGCTCTACTCCAAGTAAGGGCTAGAAAATAGGTGCATCCATGCAGAGTTCGGTAAATGAGTTCCTGACCCCCCGCCACATCGATGTGCAGGTGGTCAGCCAAACCCGCGCCAAGATCACGCTCGAGCCTCTCGAGCGTGGCTTCGGCCATACCCTGGGCAACGCGCTGCGTCGCATCCTGTTGTCCTCCATGCCTGGCTGCGCAGTGGTCGAGGCCGAGATCGACGGCGTACTCCACGAGTACTCGGCGATCGAAGGTGTGCAGGAAGATGTCATCGAGATCCTGCTCAACCTGAAAGGTCTGGCCATCAAGCTGCACGGCCGTGACGAAGTGACGCTGACCCTGGCGAAAAAGGGCTCGGGTGTGGTGACCGCTGCCGATATTCAGCTGGATCATGATGTCGAGATCGTCAACGGTGACCATGTTATCGCCCACCTGGCCGATAACGGCGCGCTGAACATGAAGCTGAAAGTCGCTCGTGGCCGTGGCTACGAGCCGGCTGATGCCCGCTCGAGCGATGAAGACGAAAGCCGCAGCATCGGCCGTCTGCAGCTCGACGCCTCGTTCAGCCCCGTACGTCGTGTTGCCTACGTGGTCGAGAACGCCCGTGTCGAACAGCGTACCAACCTGGACAAGCTGGTCCTCGATCTGGAAACCAACGGCACCCTGGACCCCGAAGAGGCTATCCGTCGCGCCGCTACCATCCTGCAACAGCAGCTGGCAGCGTTCGTGGACCTCAAGGGCGACAGCGAGCCCGTCGTTGAAGAGCAGGAAGACGAGATCGATCCGATCCTGCTGCGTCCGGTCGATGACCTGGAGCTGACCGTTCGTTCGGCCAACTGCCTGAAGGCGGAGAACATCTACTACATCGGTGACCTGATCCAGCGCACCGAAGTAGAGCTGCTGAAAACTCCGAACCTGGGCAAGAAGTCCCTGACCGAAATCAAGGACGTCCTGGCCTCTCGCGGTCTGTCCCTCGGTATGCGCCTCGACAACTGGCCGCCGGCAAGTCTTAAGAAAGACGACAAGGCTACTGCCTGATCGTCGTAGCTACCGAACGTAAAGTTTGGAAAGGAATTGAACCATGCGCCATCGTAAAAGTGGTCGTCACCTGAGCCGTACCAGCTCGCACCGCAAGGCCATGTTCCAGAACATGGCTGTGTCGCTGTTCGAGCACGAGCTGATCAAAACCACCCTGCCCAAAGCCAAGGAACTGCGCCGCGTTGCCGAGCCGCTGATCACCCTGGCCAAGGAAGACAGCGTCGCCAACCGTCGTCTGGCTTTCGACCGTACTCGTTCGAAAGAAGCCGTAGGCAAGCTGTTCAACGAGCTGGGCAAGCGCTACGCCAACCGTCCGGGCGGCTACCTGCGCATCCTCAAGTGCGGTTTCCGCGCTGGCGACAACGCCCCCATGGCGTACGTCGAGCTGGTTGATCGTGCTGTAGGCGGCGAAGCGGTTGAAGCTGCCGAGTAAGGCGAAAGCCACTCGTGAAAAACCGGGCCCAGGCCCGGTTTTTTATTGCCCGCCGGAAATGTATCTCGTTCCCTTCGGCCCCATGGTCCACGTGCCTGGTGAGGCGCTGCCGCGCCGTCGGGACTATCCTCGACTTGACGCGGATCATGGTCGTCGAGGAGCCAATTCTCTTCAATTCCTCATCGGATTCATGGAGCTGACTGATGCAAGGCCATGCTGAAGTAATCGACTACCTCAATACCCTGCTGACTGGCGAGCTGGCCGCGCGTGACCAGTACTTCATCCACTCGCGCATGTACGAGGACTGGGGGTTCGCCAAGCTCTACGAGCGCCTCAACCACGAGATGGAAGAGGAAACCCAGCACGCCGATGCCCTGATCCGCCGCATCCTGCTGCTGGAGGGCACGCCGCGCATGCGCCCCGACGATATCCACGCGGGCCGTACCGTGCCGGAGATGCTCGAGGCCGACCTCAAGCTGGAGCGCCAGGTGCGCGCAGCCCTGGCCAAGGGCATCGCCCTTTGCGAGCAGCACAAGGATTTCGTCAGCCGCGACATCCTCAAGACCCAACTGGCCGACACCGAGGAAGACCATGCCTACTGGCTGGAGCAGCAACTCGGGCTGATCGCCAAGATAGGCCTGGAGAACTACCTGCAGTCGCAGATATGAGGTTCCACCCGCACTGAAAGAAGCCCCTCGCGCCCGCCGGACGCAGGGGCTTTTTTGTTGCCACTACGCGCTGCCGGGAGGATTGCAGTGCTGTATTGCCGCTGTTCGGGACGCTATCAGGCGCGGTTCTGGTAAGAGATAAAAACTATCGCACCGTTGCTTTTCATAAATTGGTCCCTCCAGCGGAGCGGTACTAGTCTTAACCCACCGTCGGCAAGCTGTCGATCAGACCGACCCGATGAGGACAAAGGAGAAAGCAATGTCGAATGAAGCGAAATGCCCGTTCCATTATGTTGCTGGTGGCGGCACCACCAACCAGGACTGGTGGCCGAATCAACTGAAGCTGGAAGTGCTGAACCAGCATTCGGAAAGATCCAACCCGTTGGGTGAGAAGTTCAACTATCGCGACGAGTTCAAGAAACTCGACTACTCGGCCCTGAAGGCCGACCTGAAACACCTGATGACCGACTCCCAGGAATGGTGGCCGGCCGACTGGGGCCACTACGGCGGCCTGATGATCCGCATGGCCTGGCACGCCGCCGGGACCTACCGCATCGCCGACGGCCGCGGCGGCGCCGGCCGTGCGCAACAACGCTTCGCACCGCTGAACTCCTGGCCGGACAACGTCAGCCTGGACAAGGCGCGGCGCCTGCTCTGGCCGATCAAGCAGAAATATGGGCAGAAGATTTCCTGGGGCGACCTGATGGTGCTCGCCGGCAACGTGGCCCTGGAAACCATGGGTTTCCGTACCTTCGGTTTCGGCGCCGGCCGTGACGATGTCTGGGAGCCGGACACCGACGTCAACTGGGGGGACGAGAAAGCCTGGCTGGTGCACCGCGACCCCGAGGCCCTGGCCAAGAACCCCCTGGCCGCCACCGAGATGGGCCTGATCTACGTGAACCCGGAAGGCCCGAACGCCAGCGGCGACCCGCTCTCGGCCGCGCCGGCCATCCGTGCGACCTTCGGCAACATGGCGATGAACGACGAGGAAATCGTCGCCCTGATCGCCGGTGGCCATACCCTCGGCAAGACCCACGGCGCCGGCCCGGCCGATAACGTGGGCGCGGCACCCGAAGCCGCCTCCATCGAGCAGCAGGGCATCGGCTGGGCCAGCAGCTACGGCTCCGGCAGCGGTGCCGACGCCATCACCTCCGGCATCGAGGTGGTGTGGACGCAGACTCCCACCCAGTGGAGCAACTTCTTCTTCGAGAACCTGTTCAAGTACGAATGGGAGCAGACCCGCTCGCCCGCCGGGGCCATCCAGTGGGTCGCCAAGGACGCGCCGGAGATCATCCCCGATCCCTTCGACCCGTCGAAGAAGCGCAAGCCGACCATGCTCACCACCGACCTGACCCTGCGCTTCGACCCCGAGTTCGGAAAGATCTCGCGGCGCTTCCTCAACGATCCGCAGGCCTTCGCCGACGCCTTCGCCCGCGCCTGGTTCAAGCTGACCCACCGCGACATGGGGCCGAAGGCCCGCTACCTCGGCCCGGAAGTGCCGAAGGAAGACCTGATCTGGCAAGACCCGCTGCCGCCGGCCACGCACAACCCCAGCGCCGCGGACATCGCCGAGCTGAAGGCGAAGATCGCCGAGTCCGGCCTGTCGACCGCCGAGCTGGTGTCCACCGCCTGGGCCTCGGCCTCCACCTTCCGCGGTGGCGACAAGCGCGGTGGTGCCAATGGCGCGCGCATTCGCCTGGCGCCGCAGAAGGACTGGGAAGTCAACAACCCGCCGCAACTCGCCAAGGTGCTGGCCAAGCTCGACGAGATCCAGAGGAGCACCGGCAAGGCATCGCTGGCCGACGTGATAGTGCTGGCCGGCAACGTGGGCGTCGAGCAGGCCGCCAGGGCTGCTGGCGTGAATGTCGACGTGCCCTTCGCACCGGGCCGTGTGGACGCTCGCCAGGACCAGACCGACGTCGAATCCTTCGAGGTGCTGGAGCCCATCGCAGATGGCTTCCGCAACTACAAGAGCGCCAATCCCGGTACCTCCACCGAGGCACTGCTGGTCGACAAGGCCCAGCTGCTGACCCTGACCGCTCCGGAGCTGACTGTGCTCGTCGGCGGCCTGCGCATGCTGGGTGCCAACTACGATGGTAGCGCCCACGGCGTGTTCACCGACAAGCCCGGCGTGCTCAGCAACGACTTCTTCGTCAACCTGCTGGACATGGGCACCGTCTGGGCGCCTGTGGACGGCTCGGCGGAAGTCTTCGAAGGCCGCGCCCGCAAGGGCGGCGAACCGAAGTGGACCGCCACCCGTGCCGACCTGATCTTCGGTTCGCACTCGGTGCTGCGTGCGCTGGCCGAGGTCTACGCCAGCAGCGATGCCAAGGAGAAATTCGTCAGGGACTTCGTCGCCGCCTGGACCAAGGTGATGAACCTGGACCGCTTCGACCTGGCCTGATGTTCGTCGGCTGAAAAGAGAAAGCCCCGCTTCGCAGACTGTGTGAAAACCTAGCAGTCTGAGTGCAAGCCCAAGACAATGCCCGTATCGATCGATACGGGCATTGTCGTTTATGGGCTATATCCGCGGTGAAGGGCGTGATCAGGGCAGCTTGTTTCCAGTGTGTCTGGATGAACTGGTCCCCGAAGAACATCTGGTCCGCGTGATCGAGGCCTACGTGGCGCGGCTGGATTTGCACAGACTGGGCTTCAGCAAGGCGCGAGCTAGCAAGGTTGGACGTCCGGCCTATGATCCGGCCGACTTGCTCAAGCTGTACCTGTATGGCTACTTCCATCGAATCCGTTCCTCGCGCCGACTGGAGGCCGAGTGCCAGCGCAATGTCGAAGTGATGTGGTTGCTGGGCCAACTGGTACCGGACTTCAAGACCATTGCCGATTTCCGTAAAGACAACGGTGTGGCGTTCCAGGCAACCTGCCGTGCCTTTGTGCAGTTCTGCCGTCAGGTCGGGCTGATCGGTGGTCAGTTGGTGGCTATCGATGGCAGCAAGTTTCAGGCGGTGGCTTCACGACGCAAGCACTTGAGCCTGGCGCGGCTCAAGCGTCAGCAAGCCAGACTGGAGGCCGAGATCGCTCGTTATCTGAGCGATCTGGATGAAGCCGACCGCGCCGAAGCCGGCGAAGGGATCGACCGGGGGGCCGTCAAGACCGCCCTCGAACAGTTGCAGGCTCGGCATGCTGACAACCTGACCTGCCAGGTCCTGATGCAGGCCCAGGGGCTGGAGCAATTCGTGATCGGCGAGCCCGATGCCCAGTTGATGCGAACCCAGCAGGGGGCGCGGGTCGCCTACAACGTGCAAAGCGCCGTCGATGACAAGCATTGCCTAGTGCTGCACCACGAGGTGACCCGGGACGGCAATGACACTCGCCAACTGCAGCCGATGGCCGAAGCCAGCCAAGCGGTGCTGGCGCAGGCACAGCTGACGGTCACGGCAGACGCCGGTTACTCCAATGGCGAGCAGTTCCATGCTTGCGAAGAGGCGGGCATCACCGCGTATGTGCCGCTGAACCGTGGTATCAACAACCACGGCAAGGGCATGGAACTGTTCGATCGCAGCGTCTTTACCTACGACGCGGAGCACGACCGCTACCAGTGCCCGGCAGGCCAGTGGCTCCTCCTCAAGCAGGTACGCGGCATGGAGAGGATTTACGCGATCAGCGGCGATTGCTGCGCTTGCCCTTTGCAGTCGCGCTGTACGAACAGCAAGCGCCGTCATCTCACCCGCGTCACGCCCATGAGTCGGCTTTCGAGCGTATGCAGCAACGCCTGAAGGCCCGACCGGACATGATGGCCAAGCGCCGATCCATCGTTGAACACCCCTTCGGCAACCTGAAGCAGTGGATATTTGGCAACGGCCGCTTCCTGCTACGGCAGTTAGGGGGCGCCAGCACGGAAATGGCCCTGGCCGTGCAGGCCTACAACCTCAAGCGTGCGATCCAGGTACTCGGTGCTCGTCGCTTGATCGAATTGATGGCCTGATGTTCCCCAGAAAAGCCAACGCCCCGAACCAGTCGGGGCGTTGGCTTGGCCTTGCTCTCAGCGTGTTTTCACACAGTCTGTTCGGCGGGGCTTTTTCCTGTCAGGCCCGATCGCGCTCCAGCAGCGGCTTGAGGAAGCGCCCGGTGTGCGACGCCTCCATCCCCGCCACCTGCTCCGGCGTGCCGCTGGCGATGATCTGGCCACCCTTGGAGCCGCCTTCGGGGCCGAGGTCGACCAGCCAGTCGGCGGTCTTGATCACGTCCAGGTTGTGCTCGATCACTACCACTGTGTTGCCGTGGTCGCGCAGGCGGTGCAGCACGTCGAGCAACTGCTGGATGTCCGCGAAGTGCAGGCCGGTGGTCGGCTCGTCGAGGATGTACAGGGTCTTGCCGGTATCGCGCTTGGACAGCTCGCGGGACAGCTTCACCCGCTGCGCCTCGCCGCCGGACAAGGTGGTCGCGCTCTGCCCCAGCTTGATGTACGACAGGCCCACGTCGATCAGCGTCTGCAGCTTGCGGGCGATGGCCGGAACGGCGTCGAAGAACGCCCGGGCGTCCTCGATGGTCATGTCCAGCACCTCGGTGATGCTCTTGCCCTTGTAGCGGATCTCCAGCGTCTCGCGGTTGTAGCGCTTGCCCTTGCAGACGTCGCAGGGTACGTAGATGTCCGGCAGGAAGTGCATCTCCACCTTGATCACGCCATCGCCCTGGCAGGCCTCGCAGCGGCCGCCCTTGACGTTGAACGAGAAGCGCCCCGGGCCGTAGCCGCGCGAGCGGGCTTCCGGCACCCCGGCGAACAACTCGCGGATGGGGGTGAACAGGCCGGTGTAGGTCGCCGGGTTCGAGCGCGGGGTGCGGCCGATCGGGCTCTGGTCGATGTCCACCACCTTGTCCAGGTGCTGCAGGCCGTCGAAGGAATCGTAGGGCGCGACCTCCAGGCTGGTGGCGCCGTTCAGCGCGGTGGCGGTGATCGGGAACAGGGTGTTGTTGATCAGCGTCGACTTGCCCGAGCCGGACACGCCGGTGACGCAGGTGAACAGGCCGACCGGCAGCTCCAGGTTGACGTTGCGCAGGTTGTTGCCGCGCGCGCCCTTGAGCTTTAGCAACTGCTTCTTGTTGCGCGGCGTGCGCGTGGCCGGCACCACGATCTTCTGGCGGCCGGAGAGGTACTTGCCGGTGACCGAGTCCGGGTGGCTCATGACCTGCTCGGGGGTGCCCTCGGCGACGATCTGCCCGCCGTGCACGCCGGCGCCGGGGCCGATGTCCACCACATAGTCGGCGAGGCGGATGGCGTCCTCGTCGTGCTCCACCACTATCACCGTGTTGCCCAGGTTGCGCAGGTGGGTGAGGGTGGCCAGCAGGCGCTCGTTGTCGCGCTGGTGCAGGCCGATGGAGGGCTCGTCGAGGATGTACATCACCCCCACCAGGCCGGCGCCGATCTGGCTGGCCAGGCGGATGCGCTGGGCCTCGCCGCCGGACAGGGTGTCGGCGCTGCGGTCGAGGGTCAGGTAGTCGAGGCCGACGTTGACCAGGAACTGCAGGCGCTCGCGGATCTCCTTGAGGATCTTCGCCGCGATCTCGCCGCGGCGGCCGGTCAGGGTCAGCCCGGCGGCGTATTCGCTGGCCTCGCCCACCGGCATCGCGGTGACCGCCGGCAGGGTCCTGTCGCCCACCCACACGTGGCGCGCCTCGCGGCGCAGGCGGGTGCCGTGGCAGTCCGGGCAGGGCTGGGTGCTGAGGAACTTGGCCAGCTCCTCGCGCACGGTCATGGACTCGGTCTCGCGGTAGCGGCGCTCCAGGTTCGGCAGGATGCCTTCGAAGGGGTGGGCGCGCTTGACGATGTCGCCGCGGTCGTTGAGGTAGCGGAACTCGACGTTCTCGCGGCCCGAACCGTTCAGGATGAACTTCTGGTGCTCGGCGGAGAGCTCCTGGAAGGGCTCCTCCAGGCTGAAGCCGAAGTGCGCGGCCAGCGAGCCGAGCATCTGGAAGTAGTAGACGTTGCGCCTGTCCCAGCCGCGGATGGCGCCCTCGGCCAGGGTCAGCTCGCCGTTGACCACCCGGCGCGCGTCGAAGAACTGCTTCACGCCCAGGCCGTCGCAGGTGGGGCAGGCGCCGGCCGGGTTGTTGAAGGAGAACAGCTTGGGCTCCAGCTCGCTGATGGAGTGGCCGCAGACCGGGCAGGCGAAGCGCGCGGAGAAGATCATCTCCTCGCCTTCTTCGCCCTGCTTTTTGTCGTCTTCGTCGGGGAGTGGCGCCACCAGGGCGATGCCGTCGGCCAGGTTGATGGCCGTCTCGAAGGACTCCGCCAGGCGCTGCTGCAAGTCGCCGCGGACCTTGAAGCGGTCCACCACCACGTCGATGGAGTGCTTCTGCTTCTTGTCCAGCTTGGGCAGTTCGTCCAGCTCGTAGAGCTTGCCGTCGACCCGCGCGCGGACGAAGCCCTGGGCGCGCATCTCCTCGAACACCGCCAGGTGCTCGCCCTTGCGTTCGCGGATCACCGGGGCCAGCAGCATCAGCCGGCGGCCCTCGGGCAGCGCCAGCACCTGGTCGACCATCTGGCTGACGGTCTGCGCCTCCAGCGGGATGTCGTGGTCCGGGCAGCGCGGGATGCCGACGCGGGCGTAGAGCAGGCGCAGGTAGTCGTAGATCTCGGTGATGGTGCCCACGGTGGAGCGCGGGTTGTGCGAAGTGGACTTCTGCTCGATGGAGATCGCCGGCGACAGGCCCTCGATGGTGTCGACGTCGGGTTTTTCCATCATCGAGAGGAACTGCCGGGCATAGGCCGACAGGGATTCCACGTAGCGGCGCTGGCCCTCGGCGTAGAGGGTGTCGAAGGCCAGGGAGGACTTGCCGGAGCCGGACAGGCCGGTGATCACGATCAGCTTGTCGCGGGGCAGGGTCAGGTCGATGTTCTTCAGGTTGTGGGTACGTGCCCCACGGATGAGGATCTTGTCCACAGCGGCCTCGCATGGCGGGCGAAAACCGCTGAGTATACGTTTCCCCGGCAGTACGCGGCAAAGTGGCGCGTCTGTGCCGCCGGGCGGCAGGGCTGCTAGAATGCCCGGCTATTTTTCGGCGTCGGCGGCAGCCGGCCATCCGGGAACGGATGGGCACGCCATTGCGGGAGCAAGAAGCACAAGCCCGCTCCAGTCATTCCCCTGAGGGACTTATGCACGACACCCACACTGAGCGCATGAGTGGCACCGAAACCCGCGCGGCCGTCGGCCTTTCCCTGGTCTTCGCGTTCCGCATGCTCGGCATGTTCATGGTCCTGCCGGTACTCGCCACCTACGGTCAGGACCTGGCCGGCGCGACCCCGGCGCTGATCGGCCTGGCCATCGGCGCCTACGGCCTGACCCAGGCCATCCTGCAGATACCCCTGGGCACCCTGTCCGACCGCATCGGCCGCCGGCCGATCATCGTCGTCGGCCTGCTGGTGTTCGCCCTCGGCGCGGCCGTGGCGGCCAACGCCGACGGCATCTGGGGCGTCATCGCCGGGCGGGTGATCCAGGGCGCCGGGGCGATCTCCGCCGCGGTCATGGCCATGCTCTCCGACCTCACCCGCGAGCAGCACCGCACCAAGGCCATGGCCACCATCGGCATGAGCATCGGCGTGTCCTTCGCCGTGGCCATGGTCGCCGGCCCGGTGCTGACGCACCTGTTCGGCCTGCACGGGCTGTTCTGGTTCACCGCCGGTATGGCCCTGGTCGGCCTGCTGATCATCCTGTTCTTCGTCCCCAGCCCGGACCACCGCCTGCAGCACCGCGAGTCCAGCGTGGCCGCCCAGGCGCTGATCCCGACCCTGAAGAATGCCGACCTGCTGCGCCTGGACGCCGGCATCCTGGTGCTGCACGCCATCCTCATGGCCAGCTTCGTGGCCCTGCCGCTGGCCCTGGTGGAGCGCGCCGGGCTGCCCAAGGAAGAGCACTGGTGGGTCTACCTGACCGCGCTGCTGGTGGGCTTCTTCGGCATGGTGCCGTTCATCATCTACGCCGAGAAGAAGCGCCAGATGAAGCGCGTGCTGGCCGGCGCGGTGGCCACCCTGCTGCTGTGCGAGCTGTTCTTCTGGGAATTCGGCTACAGCCTGAAGGAACTGGTGTTCGGCATCATCGTCTACTTCACCGCCTTCAACCTGCTGGAAGCCTCACTGCCGTCGCTGGTGAGCAAGGTGTCGCCGGCCGGCGGCAAGGGCACGGCAATGGGCGTGTACTCCACCAGCCAGTTCCTCGGCGCTGCGGTGGGCGGCGTCCTCGGCGGCTGGATGTTCCAGCACGGCGGGCTGGACGGGGTGTTCATCGGCTGCGCGGCGCTGGCTGCCATCTGGCTGGCGATTGCTGTTACCATGCGTGAACCGCCGTATGTAACGAGCATCCGCCTGCCCCTGTCTGACGAGGCGCTGCGCGATGCCTCGTTGGCCGAGCGTTTCAAGGCATTGCCCGGTGTGAGCGATGTGATGGTGGTCGCCGAAGAGGCCGCCGCTTATGTCAAAGTAGATTCCCAACAAGTGGATCGCACGTCCCTCGAGCGCCTGGCAGGCGCCGAGCCGGCGACGTGCTGAAGCCTTTAGGAGAGCGTCATGGCCCGTGGGGTTAACAAAGTCATTCTGGTTGGTAACGTCGGTGGCGATCCGGAAACCCGCTACCTGCCCAACGGCAACGCGGTGACCAACGTCACCCTGGCCACCAGCGAGAGCTGGAAGGACAAGCAGACCGGCCAGCAGCAGGAACGTACCGAATGGCACCGCGTGGTGTTCTTCGGCCGCCTGGCGGAGATCGTCGCCGAGTACGTGCGCAAGGGTTCGCAGATCTACGTCGAAGGCAGCCTGCGTACCCGCAAGTGGCAGGGCCAGGACGGTCAGGACAAGTACACCACCGAGATCGTGGTGGACATCAACGGCAACATGCAACTGCTCGGCGGCCGTCCGGGCGCCGGCGGCGACGACGCCCCGCGTGCGCCGCGCGAACCCCAGCAGCGCCCGCAACAGGCCCCGCGCCCGGCCCCGCAACAGCAGGCTGCCCCGGCTCCGCAACCGGCCGCCGACTACGACAGCTTCGACGACGACATTCCGTTCTAAGCGTCGGACAGCTCCGAAAAAAGCCCGGCATTCCCCTTGGGGATGCCGGGCTTTTTCATGCCTGTCTGCAAAGCGTCCGCTCCTATGTCCTGGACCCAAGGTGCTTTCGTTGTGTAGGGTGCATAACGCCTACGGCGTTATCCGCCATGATCGCGGACAGAGTCCGCTCCTACGGTTCCAGGAAGCACGGTCGTAGGAGCGGACCTTGTCCGCGATTGGATTCACCGGCCATGCCGGACATCCCGGTGGCACGGCCAACGGCGGATAACCGCGAACGGTTATGCGCCCTACGCCGAGCCCACCTCCGGCGTAGGGCGCATAACGCCTACGGCGTTATCCGCCATGATCGCGGACAGAGTCCGCTCCTACGGTTCCAGGAAGCACGGTCGTAGGAGCGGACTCCGTCCGCGATTGGATTCACCGGCCACGCCGGACATCCCGGTGGCACGGTCAACGGCGGATAACCGCGAACGGTTATTCGCCCTACGGCATAGGAGGGCTTGGCGTAGGGCGCATAACGCCTACGGCGTTATCCGCCATGATCGCGGACAGAGTCCGCTCCTACGGTTCCAGGAAGCACGGTCGTAGGAGCGGACTCCGTCCGCGATTGGATTCACCGGCCATGCCGGACATCCCGGTGGCACGGCCAACGGCGGATAACCGCGAACGGTTATTCGCCCTACGGCATGGGAGGGCTTGGCGTAGGGCAGAGAGGGACTCGCGTTCCCCACGCTTTTCGCAAAAAACCTTTGCTGATTCGGCTATTTCGTTAGCTGGCTAATTAAGTGAATCTGACTCCGCCTTGATGCAAGTCAAACAACGGAGAAGAACGATGAGCGTAGTTGTCACCGAGCGCGACGAAGACCACAAATCCCGCGAATTCCGCGCCCTCGGCCGGCGCTGCTGGGACGTGCACCAGCAGGGCCTGCTGGTCGGCGTGTTCTACAGCGAGCAGGAAGCCCATGCCTACCGCGAGCGCCTGGAGCAGGACGAGGTGCGACGCCACGCCCAGGCGGCGGAGCGCTTCTGAGGGCCGGCGGGGCCAGGCGCGAGCCCGGCCCCGCCGCCCGGCTCAGAAGTAGTAGCCGATGTTCAGGTTGGTGCGGAAGTACCAGTCGTTGCTGCCCGAGGAGGTGGTCGAGGTCCAGCCCGTGCCGTTCTCCGCGCCGCCCCAGGGGTTGGCGTTGCGCGCCCAGGTGAAGTCCAGCCAGGCCATCACCGGCAGGGCGAAGAACTGGATGCCGGCGGTGTACATCTGCGAGTCGTCCCAGCCGCTCTTGTCCTTCCACAGCCGGCTGTAGTCGTTGTACAGCTTCACCTTCTTCACCGGCCCCAGCCAGGGCGTGGCGACGTCGTAGCCGACGTTGAGCCCGCCAATGCTGCCCTTGGCCGCGATCAGGAAGGCCGGCGTCAGGCCGTTGCCGCCCATGAGCACGGCATCGTCGCTGACGCCGCTGGGGTTCTTCGGGTCGTACTCGTAGCGGATCGCCTGGGTCGAGATCGTCCAGGGCCCGTTCTTGAATACCCCGTGGGCGCCGGCGGCCCAGAAGCTGCCGTTGTCGTCGGTGGTGGCGTTGTACAACCGCGAGGCGGCCAGCGAGGCGCCCAGCTCGTTGTTCCAGTCGCCGGCCTGGAAGCTGCGCGCCAGGCGCAGGTTGACCTGGTCGCGCTTCTCGTTGTCCTGGCGGCCGTGCAGCGCCGGGATGGCGTTGTCCTTGAGGTCCGCGTAGCGCCCGACTTCCGGGGCGTAGCGGATGCTCGAAGGCAGCATCCGCGGGTAGTAGGCGGCCTGGAAGTCCCAGTTGCTGTCCTTGTAGCCGTACTTCAGGCCGGTGCCGGTGTTGACGCCGAAGCCGAGGAAGAACGGGATGTGGTAGCTCCAGCCGAACTGCGGGTAGGGCAGCAGGCCGAAGGGCCTGGCCGGGGCGCCCACCTGCAGGTCGGAGCGCTCGTCGAAGCGGTAGCCGAGGTAGGCGCGGTCCACCGCGCGCTTGTTGCGGTCCTGGAACCAGTAGCCGGCATCGACGCTGAACTGCTCGTAGCGGCCCTGCACGTCCAGGCGGAAGGTGTCGAACAGCCAACGCGCCGGGCGGTTGATGCTGCTGTCCCAGTCCTCGTAGCGGTAGTTGGCGCGCAGGGCGCCGCCGATGTCCAGGCTGGCGTCGCCGTCCTCGCTGCGCCAGGAAATGTGCGGGAAGGGCTTGTCCTTCATGCCCTGGCTGATGGTCGGCGCCGGGCCGGGCTCGGTGGCGAACAGCAGGGGCGTGTACGCCAGCGCGAGTGCGGCCAGCAGGGTAGGTCTCGACATGGAAGCATCACCTCGGAAAAGGCGGCCCCGGAAGTGGGTCCTGGCGGACCGCACGCAGCTTCGCGAAGGCCGGTTGTCTTGTTTCTTGTATGAATCAACGTTTCAATTTCCAGCTCGAGGAAGGGAGCAGTTTCCATGCCATGGACGAGTGGCTGTTCGCTTGAATATTTTCTTTATCTATCAATGTGTTATCTGTGAAACGCTGACGTTTTGACCACCCGTGAAACGGCCCGGAGTCGGTGTTACACGGATGCACAGGCGCGGGGCGCTGGGGCCGAATCTGGTGCGTTGGGAAACGCCGGCGGAAACGAAAACGGCAGCCATGGGCTGCCGTTTCGTGCAGGGCGGGGAGGGCTACAGGTCGAGCACCAGGCGCCGGCTGCGGCAGCCCGAGACGCAGACCATCATCGACCGGTTGGCCGCGCGCTCGGCCTTGGTCAGCACGCCGTCGCGGTGGTCCACCTCGCCTTCCAGCACCTTTACCTCGCAGGAGCCGCAGACGCCTTCGCGGCAGCTGTAGTCGAGGTCGCAGCCCTGTTCCAGCAGCGCGTCCAGCAGCACCATGCCGGCCTCCATGCGCAGGTGCTTGCCGCTCTTGCGCAGCTCCACCTCGTAGCTGTCCAGCGCATCGTCCGCGGCGGCCTGCTCGACGGCGGCGAAGCGCTCGATGTGCGCGTTGGGGTAGCCCAGGGCCTCGCAGGTGCGTTCGAAGGCATCGAGCATGGGCGTGGGGCCGCAGCAGTAGAAGTGCGCGTCGGCGGGGCGGCCGGCCAGGTAGGTGGCCAGGTCCGGCGGCACGCCTTTCTCGTCGTCGAAGTGCAGCTGCAGCCGGGCGTCGAGGCTGCGCAGTTCCTCCAGCAGCGCGGCCTCGCGGCGCGAGCGGGCGCAGTAGATCAGCTCGGCGGAGCGGCCGAGGGCGAGCAACTGGCGGAACATGCAGTAGATCGGCGTGATGCCGATGCCGCCGGCCACCAGCGCGCTGTGGCTGGCGCTGGCGTCCAGGGCGAAGTTGTTGCGCGGCGCCGAGATCTGCAGCTGGGTGCCGACGCGCAGGTTGTCGTGCACCCAGCGCGAGCCGCCGCGGCTGTTGCGGTCGCGGAGGATGCCGATCACGTAGCGCCCCTGGTCGCTGGGCGAGTTGAGCAGCGAGTAGCTGCGCACCAGGCCGTTGGGCAGGTGCAGGTCGATGTGCGAGCCGGCCTCGAAGGGCGGGAGGCGGGTGTCGCCCCAGGGGCGCAGTTCCACGCTCATGATGCCTTCGGCCTCGTGGCGCAGGGTGTGCACCAGCGCCGGGATGGTTGCGTTGCTCATGGCAGTACCTCGGCGGTGCGCAGATCGACGTCCAGGCGCGCGCTGGCCTCGATCTCGACGCGCAGTTCGGGGAACACCAGGCCGCTGACCTCCACCAGGGTGGAGGTGGGATAGCAGGCCTGGCCGGCGAAGAAGTCGCGGCGGGCGCGGCCGACCTCGTCCTTTGCGGCGATGTCGGTGACGTAGACGTTCAGCCGGTAGAGATTGCCGACGTGGCCGCCGGCGGCCTCGACCAGGGCCTTGCACTTGCCCAGCACCAGCAGCGTCTGCTCGTAGGCGCCCAGCGGTTCGCCGCGCTCGGCGGCCTGGCGGGTGGCGGGGTGCCCGGTCATGCCGGACATCACCACCTCGTTGCCGATGCGCAGGGCGTTGGACCAGCTGGCGCCGGCCGGCTCCGCCAGCGCCTCGGCCTTCACGCGGACGACTGCGCTCATAGCTGGCGGGCCTCGATCAGCTCCAGTTGTTCCTTGGCCTTGTTCTTCAGGTAGCGGCGGATGCGCACCACGCCCAGGTCGTGCTGGTAGAGGTTCTCGCGCTGGTTGGCGTCCGGCTCCATGTTCTCCAGCAGTACCCGGTCCTGCTCCAGCACCGCCCAGTGGCGGGCCTCCAGGCGGTTCTTGTAGAGGAAGCGCCAGGTGTCGCGCTGCCAGCCGGTGAGCGGGCGGCAGCGCCAGTGGAACACCGCGCACAGCTGCGGGCTGCTCGGCGTGTAGCTGCCGACGATGGTGAAGTTGCCGCCCGGGCCGCCGGTCTTCGGGTAGGGGATTTCCAGGCGCAGCCAGTGGCAGCCGTTGTCGACGAACTCGGTCCAGTCGAAGTTCACCCCGCGCTGGCCTTCCTTCTCGAAGAAGAAGCCCTGCTCGGTGTCGCGGGTGACGAACTTGGCGCTGGCCGCGCCTTCGCTCATGGAGTGGGACATCTTGTGCAGGTAGGTGCCGTGCATCGGGTCCATGACGTTGTCGATGACGTAGCGGTAGTCGCCGCGCCATTCGGTGTAGCAGATGAAGCTGCTCCATTCGGGCGAGGTCAGCTGCTCGGGCAGCACCAGTTCCGGCGGGTTCTCCAGGTGCGGGTCGGCGGCGTTGTAGAGGAAGATCGCGCCGGCCGCCTCGCGGACGTGGAACATGCGCGTCGGGCGGCTGCCCTCGAGCTTGCAGCCGGGGCTGCCGGGGACCTTGGTGACGGTGCCGTCGCAGCGCACCTCGACGCCGTGGTAGGGGCACTGCAGGCGGTCGCCCAGCACCGGGCCGAGGGACAGCGGCGCACCGCGGTGCGGGCAGTGGTCCTCGAGGGCGTGGACGCTGCCGTCGTTGTCGCGCCACAGGGCGATCTTGTAGCCCAGGCGGCGGACGGACAGCGGCTTGTCGCCGAGCAGTTGCGAAGGGAGGACGGGGAACCAGAGGTTCTTCAGGCCATTGGCCAGGATCTTCTCGACAGGATCGACGGTCAGGTGTGCGGTCATTTTTCTCGTTCCTCGCCCGTTATTCGCCCAGGCGGGCCATCAGGGTCTTGTAGGCGTCTTCGGTCCACTCGCCGCTGGTCAGCGGGCAGGGCGGGCCGGCCAGGTTCAGGTGCTCCAGCAGGCTCGGCAGGTCGTGCCTGCCGGCGGCGTAGGCGCGCTCGATGGAGTCGCCCAGCAGGTCTTCGAGGGGCGTGCTCGGGCGGCTGCGCGACTGGTGCGTCTCGTTGTAGGGTTCGGTCATTTCATTGGCCTCCATTGCGGACCCGTTCGCGGATGCTTTCGCGCACCGGGACGAAGTCGTAGGTCGGGTAGCATTCGGTGCGGAACACGCCCCAGGCGGAGCGCTCCAGTTCGACGTTGACGCGCGGCAGCAGCGCCGGCGGCAGGCGCAGGGTGACGATCTGGCCCAGGCCCATGGCCACGGTCCAGGAGACGATCTCCACGCCTTCGCCGGGGAAGCGTTCCCACCACGCCATCTTTTTCATGTGGGCCTGGATGTCCTCCAGGTTCTTCGACTGGTCGTGGCGCAGCAGCACGGTGAGCAGCAGGGTTTCGCTCATGCTCGTTCCTCAGGCCGCGTGGTCGACGGGGATGGCCCAGGCGTCGTAGCCGTAGACCCAGTCGGCGTTGCCGCCGGCCTTGAGCCACTGGTTGCCGCGCGAGCCGATCTGGATCTGGCTGGTACGCTCCAGGCGGGCGTCCTGGTAGGCCTTGAGCGCCGCCGAGACGCCGGCCGGGGCGCTGACACCGGCGAGCATGCGGCCGAGCACCACGGCGTCCTCGATGGCCTGGCCGGCGCCCTGGGCCATGAACGGCATCATCGGGTGGCAGGCGTCGCCGAGCAGCACCAGGTTGTCGCGGGTCCAGTAGGGCAGCGGGTCGCGTTCGTACAGCGCGGTCTTCAGGACTTCGTCGCAGGCTTCCAGCAGGGCGCGGGCGTGCGGGTGGTAGTGGGCGTAGCTTTCGCGCAGTTCCTCGACGCTGCCCTGGGTGGTCCAGCTTTCCAGGTGCCAGCTGTCCTGGGCTGTGGTGGCGAAGATGAAGATGTCGCGGCCGCGGTTGAGCGGGAAGGTGACGATCTGGCTCTGCGGATTGGGCCCCCACCACTTGGTGAAGGCCTGGATGTGAGGCACCTGGGCGACCTTCACCGCCGGCACCACGGCGCGGTAGGCGACCACCCCGGTGAAGCGCGGGTGTTCCTCGCCGAACAGCGCGCTGCGCACCACCGAGTGGATGCCGTCGGCGCCGATCAGCACGTCGACGCGGTCCTGGCCGCCGTCGGCGAACTCGATGTGCACGCCATCTGCCGCCTGGCGCACCGACTGCGCGCGGTGGGCGAAGCGCACGCGCTCCAGGGGGAAGGCCTCGGCCAGGGCGGCCAGCAGGTCGGCGCGGTGGATGGTCAGCTGCGGCGCGCCGTATTTGCGCTCGGCGGCGTCGGCCATTTCCAGGCGCGAGGTTTCCTCGCCGCTGTCCCAGGTGCGGCTGATGCGGTGGGTGGGGCGCGCCGCGCTGGCGCGCACCGCTTCGCCGACGCCCAGGCCGTCGATGGCCTTGACCGCGTTGGGCGTGAGGTTGATGTCGGCGCCGACGCGCAGGAACGCCTTGGCCTGTTCGTAGACGATGACGTCATGCCCGGCGCGCAGCAGGGCGATGGCGGCGCACAGGCCGCCGATGCCGGCGCCGAGCACGCCGATCTTCAGCTTGGACATGGGCTTTCTCCTCAGCTCTTGTTCTTTTCGGTCAGGAATTTGCCTTGCGGGCCTTCGGCGCCTTTCTGCCGCCGGGTGACGCCGTCGAGGCCGCCGGCGATGGCCCATTCGGCGAACACCGTGGGGCCGGGTTCGAAGCTGCGCGGCTGCCAGGCGCCGGTCAGCTGGTCCTCGTCGGCGTAGTACTCCACCAGCGCCCCGGCGGGGTTCTTGAAGTACCAGAAGAACGCCGAGGACACCGGGTGGCGGCCCGGGCCGATCTCGGTGTCCCAGCCGCAGCGGGCGATGTGCATGCCGCCGCCGAACACCTCGTTGATGTCGCGCACGGTGAAGGCGACGTGGTTCAGCCCGGCGCGCGGCGCCGGCAGCTGGAGCATGAACAGGTCGTGGTGGCCGCCTTCCTCGGCGGTGCGCAGGAAGGCGCCGCGGCCGGGGTAGCGGTCCGAGGTCTGGAAGCCGAAGGCCTCGCGGTAGAAGGCCTCGCAGGCGTTGACGTCCTTGACGAAGAACACCACGTGGCCGACCTCCACCGGGGTGGCGCGCTCGTAGACCGGGCTGGGCCTGTTGATCCGCGCCTTGCTGTTCCAGGTGTTGTGCGCGCCGCATTCCTCCAGCAGCAGCTCGCGCTTGCGGGTGACCTGCAGGCGGATCGCCAGGCCGTTGGGGTCGGTGCAGCCGATGCGCCCGCCGCTCTCGACGAAGCCCGGCGCCGAGGCGATGCGGCCGGCGTAGCGCGCCAGGTCGTCGGCGCTTTCGACGCCCCAGACCACTTCGCGCACCGTCGAGCCGGGCTCGATGGCTGGCGGCAGGCCGGGCTTGTCCAGGTCGGCGAGCACCACGCGGCAGCCGTTGAGGGTTTCGAAGACCACTTCATCGGGCTGCTCGCCGACCAGGGCCAGGCCCCAGTCCTCGAAGAAGCGCCGGCAGCGTGGCAGGTCTTCCACGCCGTAGGTGATCTCGTCGATGCCAAGTACGCTCATGCTGTCGCTCCGGCCCAGGCGATGGGCTGCTGGTTGAGGCCCCAGTACAGGGCTTTCTGCTCCATGTACTGGAGGATGCCCAGGCGCCCCTTCTCACGCCCCAGGCCACTGTCGTTCCAGCCACCGAAGGGGGTGGCGATGGAGAATTGCTTGTAGGTGTTGATCCACACGGTGCCGGCCTGCACGGCGCGGCCCAGGCGCCAGGCGCGCTGGAAGTCGCGGGTCCAGATGCCGGCGGCGAGGGCGTAGACGCTGTCGTTGGCCTCTTCGATGAGCTGGCGCTCGTCGTCGAACGGCAGGGTCGTCAGCACCGGGCCGAAGACTTCCTCCTGGCACAGGCGCGCGCTGTTGCGCAGGCCGTCGATGATGGTCGGGGTGTAGAACCAGCCACGCTCGAAGGCGCTGCCCTGCGGGCGGCAACCGCCGGCGAGCAGGCGCCCGCCCTCGGACAGGCCGAGGTCGACGTAGCGCTCGACGCTCTCGCGGTGGCGCTCGCTGATCAGTGGCCCCATCTGCGTGGCCTCGTCGGCCGGGTCGCCGATGCGCAGGCGCTCGGCGCCTTCGACCAGGCGCTGCAGGAAGGGTTCGTACAGCGGCCGGGCGACGAACAGCCGCGAGCCGGCGATGCAGGATTCCCCCGAGCTGCTGAAGATGCCGTAGAGCACCCCGGCCACGGCGTGGTCGAGGTCGGCGTCGTCCAGGACGATGGTCGGCGACTTGCCGCCCAGCTCCATGGACACCGGCATCATCTTGTCCGCGGCGATGCGCGCGATGTGCTTGCCGGTGCGGGTGCCGCCGGTGAAGGACACGCGCTTGACCAGCGGGTGGCGGGTGATGGCGTCGCCGATCAGCGAGCCCTTGCCCGGCAGCACGCTGAGCAGCCCGGCCGGTACCCCGGCCTGGATGCACAGGCGCGCCAGGGCCAGGGCCGCCAGCGGGGTGATCTCCGCCGGCTTGATCAGCACCGCGTTGCCGGCGGCCAGGGCCGGCGCCAGCTTCTGCGCCTCGGAGGCTATCGGCGAGTTCCACGGGGTGATGGCGGCGACCACGCCCATGGGCTCGTACACGCTCATGCTCAGGAAGTCGCCGCGTGAGGGGGTGATGCTTTCCTCCAGTGTCTCGCAGGCACCGGCGAAGAACTGGAAGGTGGCGGCGGCGCTGGCGACCAGGGCGCGGGTCTCGCGGATCGGCTTGCCGTTGTCCAGGCGCTGCAGTTGCGCCAGTTCCTCGGCGTGCTCGCGGATCAGCTGCGCCACGCGGTACAGCACCGCGGCGCGTTCGTGGGGCTTGCGCTGCGCCCAGCCGCTGTGGAGGAAGGCGCGCTGGGCGCCCTGGATGGCTTCCTCCACGTCGGCCAGGCCGGCGGCGTGCAGGTGCGCGACCACCGAGCCGTCGGCCGGGTAGTGGCTGGCGTAGAGGTCGCCGCTGCCCAGGCGCCACTGGCCGGCGATGCAGATGGGTTGGATGGCGTCGAGATCGAGCATGGCGCTGTCCTCAGATGGAAACGGCGTGGGCGTGGTTGCCCAGCGCGCGGACGATGCTGAGCACGGTCAGCATCGAGGTCTTGGGGTTGGCCGCCAGCGGCTTGCCGCGCAGGGTCATCTCGAATTCGCCGAAGGCGCCGCGGGCCTGGTAGTGGTGCACGTTCTCCTCGCTGGTGGGGTCGGCGATCAGGCGCACGCGGGTGGCGTCCAGGCCCAGGCCGGCCAGCGACAGGGTGGCGGCGACGTTGGCGTTCTTCGGGTAGCGCGAGGAGGCCTCGCGGGCGCTGCCTTCGAAGATCACCGTGGGTTCGGTGAGGCCGTCGAGATCGAAGCGCTCGTCGGCCGGCGTGCCCTTCCAGGCGCGGCTCGGCTTGCGTCCGCTGTAGATCACCGAGTCCAGCCCGGCGACCTTGGCCGCGGCCAGCGCGTCGATGCCGCCGATGGCCCCGGAGAGCAGTTCCACCCGGGTGCCGCCACGCCGCGCGGCGTCTTCCAGGCGCGCGGCCAGGCCGTCCTCGGAGAGCGCGCCGATGGACACCAGCAGGCACGGGATGCCGCGTTCCAGGGCCGGGATCACGTGCTCGGCCAGGGCCGCGTGGCCGGCGCATTCCACCAGCAGGTCGGGGCGCCGGGCGTAGTCCAGCGCCTCGCCGACGCGGGCCTGCGCGGCGATGCCGGCCAGGCGCTGGCGCGCCTGGTCGAGGTGGCCGGCGGGGACCACCACCTGGTCGAGCGCCAGGTCGCGGTCGTCCTTGAGCAGTTCCAGCACGCTGAGGCCTATGGCGCCGCAGCCGATCATGGCGATGTGCAGCATGGCGGGGTCCTCAGGCCGTGGCCTTCTGGTGGCGGGTTTCCATGTTCGGCGGGCCGGCGAAGGCCTTGGCGAAGTTGCCCACCGCGCACATGTCCACTTCCAGCAGGAAGGGGCCGTCGCTGGCATGGGCGCTTTCCAGCACGCCGGCGAAGTCCTTGAGGTCGTTGATGCGCGCGTGGCGCAGGCCCACCGACTCGGCCAGGCGCGCGTAGTCCGGGGTATGCAGGTCGACGTAGCAGTGGCGGCCGCCGTACACGGCGTCCTGGATGTTGCGGATGACGCCGTAGCGCTGGTCGTTCATCAGCAGGATCACCACCTTGGCCTTCTCCTGTACCAGGGTGGCGATCTCGCCCAGGTTGAGGATGAAGCCGCCGTCGCCGCAGAGGGCGAAGACCTTGCGCTGCGGGGCGTTCTGCGCCGCCGCGATGGCCGCGCCTATGCCCATGGCCAGGCCTTGGCCGATGCCGCCGCCGAGGGCATGGATGCCGGCCTGGGGGTGGAACAGGTGGATCAGGCGGTTGCCCCAGATGCTGTTGGACAGGGTCACGTCGCGCACCCAGGTGAAGTCGCGGCCGGTCATGCCCTGCAGCTGTTCGACCATCGAGGCGTAGGGGCCCAGCTCGTCCATCAGTTGCGCGCGGGAACGTTCGCGAATCCCGCGCAGCTCGTCGCGGAAGCCGGGCTCGACCTGCAGCCGCCCTCCAGGCGCTCGGCCAGGCCGGCGAGGGCCAGCGCCGAGTCGCCGCAGATGAACAGCTCGCTGTTGTAGCAGCGGCCCTCGATGGCCGGGTTGGCGTCGATGCGGTAGGTCACCTGGGGCAGCTTCAGGGCGTACTTGAAGGTCTCGTTGCTGCGCAGCCGCGAACCGGCCACCAGCAGCGCGTCGCAGCCCTGCAGGAAGGCTTCCACCTGCTTGTTCTGGGAGAAGGCGCCGAGGCAGCGCGGGTCGTCCTCGTTGACCACGCCGCGGCCCTGGGTCGAGGTGATGACACCGATGCCCAGGTCCATCAGGCGCTTCACCTCGCGCCCGGCGTGGCGGGCGCCGCCGCCGAGCCAGAGCATCGGCCGGCGTGCGCCGGCCAGGCGCTCGGCGACGCGGTCCAGGGCCTCGGCGGTGGGCACGGCGACCGGCACCGGCAGCGGCGCCAGGTCTTCGGGCATGGGGATATGGGCGGACTGGATGTCGATCGGGATCTCCACGCTGACCGGCCCGGCCGGCGCGCTCAGGGCGGTCTGCACGGCGAGCTTGAGGGTGCTCAGGGCTGTCTCGGCGCTGCGCACGCGGAAGGCCGCCTTGGACACCGCCTTGAGCATGGCCAACTGGTCGCGGGCCTCGTGGATGTAGGCCAGGTCCTGGTCCAGGTAGGGCGTCTCGATCTGCCCGGTCAGGTGCAGCAGCGGGGTGCCGGCGGTAAGGGCCTCGACCAGGGCGCCGGCGGCATTGCCGGCGGCGGTGCCGGTGGAGGTCAGGCACACGCCCAGGCTGCCGTTGGCGCGGGCGTAGGCGTCGGCCATGTTGGTGGCGCCGGCCTCGCCGCGGGCCATGACGAAGCGGAGGTTGCCGCGGCTGGCGAAGGCGTCGAGGATCGGCATGTTGTGGATCGAGATCACCCCGAAGGCGGCCTTGACCCCGCACTGCTCGAGGAAGGCGGCGATGACGGCGCCCACGGTGACCGGGTTTTCGTTACGCATGGCGGGACAGGCCTCCGGATACATCGATGTGGCTGCCGGTGGTGTAGGCCGACAGCGGTGAAACGAGGAACAGCAGGGCGTTGGCGGCTTCGCGCGGCAGGCCCAGGCGGCCGAGGGGAATCTGCTTCTGGCGGGCCAGTTGCGCGGTCCACTGCGCCCAGTCCAGCTCGCGCTGCTCGCGGGCCTCGAAGCGCCGGCGCCACTGGCCGGACTCCACCAGGCCGATGAGGATGCCGTTGACGCGGATGCCCTTGGGCGCGAACTCGCAGGCCAGCGAGCGCACCAGGTTCTTCAGCCCGGCGCGGGCCGCCGAGGTGCAGACCATGTGCGGCTCCGGCTGGCTGGCGAGCAGCGAGTTGGTGCAGACGATGGCGGCGTCGGGCTGGCCTTCCAGTTGTTCGAGGAAGGCGCGCACCGGGTGGATCACCGAGAAGAACTTCAGCTCCAGCTCCTCGCGCCAGGCTTCGTCGCTGGTCTGCGCGAAGGTGGAGACGCGGCCCTGCCCGGCGTTGCACACCAGCATGCTGGCGGCGCCCAGTTGTGCCTGGCAGCGCGCGGCGAAGTCGCGCACCTGGCCGGCGTCGAGCACGTCGCAGGTGGCGGTCAGCAGGCGCGCCTCGGGGAAGCGCTGGCGCAGCCCGGCCTCGGCCTGTGCCAGGCGCTCGCCGTCGCGGCCGCAGAAGGCCACCGCGGCGCCGGCTTCCAGCAGCAGTTCGACGGTGGCCAGGCCGATGCCGGAGCTGCCGCCGGTGACCACGGCGACGCGGCCGCTGAGGTCGCACAGGCTCATGGGTGGACCCTCTGCAGCGACAGCACGTTGGGGTTGGGCATGTGCCCGAGCAGGCCGGAGAGTTCCTCGGCGCTGTTGCGCACCTGGCGCACCAGCGGCTCCAGCAGGTGCTCGGCGATGCGCGTGGCGGGGATGGTCACGCCCATGGCGGCGCAGACCCGCCCGGTGTGGTCGCGCACCGGCGCGGCGACGGTGGAGATGCTCGCCTCGAAGAAGCCTTCGCTGAGGGCGTAGCCGCGCAGGCGGTCGTTCTGCACCAGGTCGAAGAGTTCCTCGGCGTTGCGCGGGGTGCCCTCGGAGAAGCGTTCCAGCTGTTTCTCCGGGTACAGCTCGCGCAGCGCGGCGAGGTCCAGGTCCTCCAGGAGGATGCGCCCCAGCACCGTGGCGTGGGCCGGCAGGCGGGTGCCGACGTTGACCGCGCTGGTGAGGATCGACGGCGGCGAGATCTTCGCCACGTAGACGATGTTGCGCCCGTCGCGTACCACCAGGTTGCAGGAGTAGCCGATGGCGTCGCACAGGCGCCGCAGGATCGGCTGGCCCAGTTCGGTGAGTTCCAGCGAGGCCAGGTACTCGAAGCCCAGGCGCAGCACCGCCATGCCCAGGCGGTATTCGTTGCCGCTGCGGGTGACGAAGCCCAGGGCCTCGAGGGTGGCCAGCAGGCGGAAGATGGTGGTGCGCGGCAACTGCAGGCGGCGCGCCAGCTCCGGGGCGGTGAGGGTGCGGTCGTGGCGGGTGAACTCGCCCAGCAGCGTCAGGCCGCGCTCCAGCCCCGGAACCATGTAGCGTTCCTGGGGTTCGTTGAGGGTGTCGGTACTCATGGTTTCAGTCCTTGGCAGTGCTCGATAAGCCGGGCAAGCAGCCCGGCCAGGGCTTCGGGGCATTCGATGGGGCTGGCGTGGCCGGCCCCGGGTACGAGCTGGAAGGGCGCCGCCAGCGCTTCGGCGACTTCGCGGCAGGCGGCGGGCGGGGTGATGCCGTCCTCGCTGCCGCACAGCACCTCGCTGGGCACGGGCGGGCGGCCCAGGCGCAGCAGGTCGTCGCCGCACAGCAGCTCCACCGCCTGGCGGTAGCCGTGGGGCCTGAGCCGCGCCATGTTCCAGCGCACCCAGGCCAGCGCCGCGGCGTCCGGGTTGGCGCCGAGCATGGCCGGCGCACGGCGCTCGGCGAGGCCGGCGATGCCTTCGCTGGCCAGCCCGGCGAGGCGCCGGCTGCGTACCGCCTCGCCTTCGTCCGGGCGTGCGCCGTAGCCGCGCGCGGGGCTGAGCAGCACCAGGCGGGCCACGCGCTGCGGCTCGGCATTGGCCAGGGCCAGGGCGGCCATCGCGCCCAGGGAATGGCCGAGCAGCAGGCAACGCCGCACGCCCAGCGCATCCAGCAGTTCGCGCAGGCGGCCCATGTAGGCTTCCGCCCGCGGCGCGGCTTCGGCCAGCGGCGTCGACTCGCCGTAGCCGGGGGCGTCCCAGGCGATGATCCGCGCGCGGTCCTTCAGGCGTTGCGCCAGCGGCAGCCAGGAGGCCGCGCCGGAGCCGATGCCGTGCAGCAGCACCAGCGCCGGTGCGTCGGTTGCGCCGGCCTCGCGCACAGCGGCGACGGTTTCGCCGTGGCGCACCAGGCGCTGCGGGAAGTCGCGTTCCAGGTCGGCCTGCCAGGCGGCCGCCGCGGTCATCGCCGTCATCGTCCGGCCCTCAGCGCTTGATGCTGGCCAGCGGATGCTGCGGCGGGTAGGTCGGGGTGACCGGCTTCTTCGCCCCGAGCATCACGCACATCAGCGCGTCCTCGTCGCCGATGTTGATTTCCTCGCGGTACACGCCCGGCGGCACCGAGATCACGTCGCGGTCGCCGAGGATGGTCTCGAAGCGCTCGCCGTCCTTCTCCAGGATCACCTTGAGCTTGCCGCGCAGGACGAAGAACACTTCCTCCACGTCGACGTGCAGGTGCGGCGGGCCTTCATGGCCGGCCGGGATGACCATGGTGGAGAAGGTGAAGTGCTCGGACGGGATGGTGTTGTTGTCGGCGCTGACGCCGGTGCCGCCGGTGCCGATGTAGCGCATCTGCGCACGGCGGTACTTGGGGTCGTAGTCGGCCTGGAACTTCAGCGCGTTCCAGTCGTACTGGCGGGTGGAATAGCGGGCGATGCGCGAGTTGCACCACTGCTCGAAGCTGGCGTCGGCGGGGCGGTCCCAGGTGCGGGGCTGTTGTTGCGCGTTGAGATCGGTCATCGGTTTTTCTCCTCAGAGCATGACGAACCCGCCGTTGACCGGCAGGGTCTGGCCAGTGACGAAGCGGGACAGGTCGGACAGGGCGAAGAGCACGGCGCCGGTCACGTCCGCCGGCAGCTGCGCGCGGGAAATGGCGCGCTGCCGGCGGTACAGCGCGTGGCGCTCGGCGGGGACGTAGGCGGTGGCCTCGACCTCCACCAGGCCGGGGGCGATGGCGTTGACGGTGATGCCGTCGGCGCCCAGCTCCCGCGCCAGGCTGCGGGTCATGGCGATGAGCGCGCCCTTGCTGGCGGTGTAGGCGAGCAGGTTGGGGGCGCCCCACAGCGGGGTGTCGGAGGCCAGGTTGACGACGGCGCCACGGCCGCTTTCGCGCAGCGCCGGCAGGCAGGCGTTGGTCATCAGCCAGGTGCCGCGCACGTTGACCTGCATGACCAGGTCCCAGGTGGCGATGTCCAGCGCTTGCGCGGGCTTGCCGCCGGAGTGGGTCACCGCGGCGTTGTTGACCAGGCCGTCGAGGCCGCCGAGGCGTTCCACGGCCCGGGCCACGCAGGTGGAAATGGATTGCGGCTCGCGCAGGTCGAGGGCCAGGCCGTCGACCGCAAGGCCCTGTTCGCGCAGGCCGGCGGCGGCCGCCTGGACCTCGGCGTCGCGGACGTCGGCGATCGCCACCCGGGCGCCGGCCCGTGCCGCGGCCTCGGCGAAGGCCAGGCCGAGGCCGCCGACACCGCCGGTGATGAGGATGCGGCGGCCTTGCAGGAGGGTATCGGTGCTCATGTTCGCGTCCTCAGGCCGTGGCCAGGTTGGCCTTGGGCAGGTAGTGGAGGACGCGCTTCTCGGCCCAGACCACGGCGGCATAGGCGAGCACGCCGATGACGGTCAGCGCGACTATGGTGACGAACACCCCGGCGGTGTTGCCCTGGCCCTCGGCGTCCACCAGCAGGAAGCCCAGGCCCTTGTTGCCGCCCACCAGCTCGCCGACGGTGACGCCGATGACCGCCAGGGTGGAGGCGATGCGCAGGCCGGAGAACAGGGCGCTCATGGCCGAGGGGAACTCCACCAGGCGGAACAGCTGCCAGCGGGTGGCGCTGAGGGCGCGCACCAGGTTGATCATGTCCGGGTCGACGGTGCGGATCGCCGAGAGCACGTTGATCATCACCGGGAAGAACACGATGAGGATGGCGATGAGGATCTTCGGGTACACGGTGTAGCCCAGCCACATCACGAACAGCGGGGCGAAGGCCACCTTGGGGCGATCTGCAGCGCCAGGATGTAGGGCGAGAGCATGGCCTCGGCGGCCGGCGACAGGCCCAGGGCGACGCCGATGACGATGCCCAGCAGGGCGCCCAGGGCGAAGCCGACGATGATCTCCAGGGTGGTGATCAGGGTGTGCTCCAGCAGGTTGCCGGTCTGCCACATGGCCACCGCTTCCTGGGCCACGCGGGTGAGGTTGGGCAGGACGAACTCGGGCATGCCGAGCAGGCCGGGGCCCCATTGCCAGAGGGCGAGGAACAGCACCAGCAGCACCAGGCTGCCGGCGCTCGAACGGGAAAGCGTCATGTCGGACTCCGGGGGATCACTGTTGCGCCAGGCGGGCGGCGTTGGCCTCGACGAAGCGGTTGGTGTAGAGCTCGGCCAGCGGGGTGGCGCGCGGCACGATCTTCTCCTCGACGTAGAAGCGGGCGACGCTGGCCAGGCGCTGCTCGTCGATCTGCCCGGGGACCGCCTGGCCCGGGTACACGTGCTCGTCGTAGAGCTGGAAGATGCGCTCCAGCGAGGCTTCCCTGCCCTTGTAGGCCGGTACCGCGGCGGCGAAGGTGGCGGCGGCGCCCCTGGGGTCGGCCATGATGTCGGCCATGCCCCTGAGGGTGGCGCTGACCACGCCCTGGACCACCTCCGGGTGGTTGGCGATGGCGTCGTCGGAGGCGAGGATGGCCTGGGCCATGCTCTCGAACACCTGGTCCTGGGGCAGCAGCTTCGCCTTCAATCCGGCGTCCTCGGCGTTGACCACCCAGTCCGGCACCCCGGCCATGGCCTGGGCCTTGCCGGCGGAGAACAGCTGCCAGACGCCGGCCGGGCCGGCGGCCTGGATGTCCACGTCGTCGCGCCCCAGGCCGGCCTTGCGCAGCGAGGCGAGCAGGGCGTAGTAGGTGGTGTCGGAGTAGGACATCACCGTCATGGTCTTGCCCTTGAGCGCCTTCACCGAGTCGATGCCGCTGTCGCCACGGGCCGCCAGCAGGGTCACGCCGCCGCCGCCGAGCACCGCCACGGCCTTCACCGGCACGCCGTTGGCGCGCACCACGATGGGCGTGTCGCCGATGGCGCCGCCGACCAGGGCGTTGCCCGAGCCGATCTGCTTGGCCACGTCGACGCCGCCCTTGCCGGCGAGGAAGGTCACCTTGAGGTTCTCCCGGGCGTAGTAGCCCTTCTGCTGGGCGATGATCCAGGGCGCGAAGGCCGGCGAGCTGGGCGGCGCCGGCAGCAGGTAGGTGACTTCGGTGGGCGCGGCGCTGGCACCGAAGGCGCAGAGGGCGAGCAGCGGCCCGGCGAGGCGGGAGAGCAGGGTCTTGCGCATGAGTGGGTCCTCGTGCGGGGGTCAGTGGAGGGGGTCGTCGCCGACTTTCAGCAGGTCCATCAGGCGCCCGACCAGGGGGCCGGCGCCGGGCAGCTTGCGGCGTTCCAGGGGGTTGTCGCGGTGCGGCAGGTCGACCTCGATTTCCTCGATGATGCTGCCGGGGCGGGCGCTCATGACCAGGATGCGGTCGGAGAGGGCGATGGCTTCCATCAGGTCGTGGGTGATGAACAGCGCGGTCTTGCGCTGCTCGTAGAGCGTCTGCGCCAGGTCCTGCTGGAGAATCATCTTGGTCTGGGCGTCGAGGGCCGAGAACGGCTCGTCTAGGAACAGCACCTGCGGGTCGATGGCCAGGGTGCGGGCCAGGGCCGCGCGCTGGCGCATGCCGCCGGAGAGCTGGAACGGGTAGTGGTCGCCGAAGCCGGCCAGGTGGCATTTCTCGATCAGCCGCTCGGCCACCGGCCGCCGCCGCGCCGCCGGCACGCCCTGGATCTCCAGGCCCAGCTCGACGTTGCGGCGGATGCTGCGCCAGGGCATCAGCAGGTCCTTCTGCAGCATGAAGGCGACCTTGGCCACCGGCTTGACGACGCGCTCGCCGCCGACGAACACGGCGCCCTCGCTCGGCGTGTAGAGCCCGCTGCCCATGTTCAGCAGGGTGCTCTTGCCGCAGCCGGACGGGCCGATGATGGACACCACCTCGCCCTTGCGGATGCTGAAATTGAGCCCGCGCACGGCGAAGGGCGCATCGCGCTCGCCCTTCTTGGGGAAGCACTTGCCGACGTTCTCGAAGACGATCTCCACGTCGGCCGGCCGCGCACCTTCCCGGGCCTGCAAGGCGGGGTTTCCCGGTTCGACGACGGCGTACAGCTCTTGGGTGGCAGCCATGTAATTCATCTCACCTTGTTTCATATACGGTGCGTTGATTTATGCATGAACAATGCCACGTGATTTTTCTTTCGAAGAGCTTTGTTTATTCCTTATTAATCAAATAGTTGTGCGTTCCTGGTGTGAAACGCCTGCTTGTTTCACCGGTGGAATGGTTTTTACGAAGCATTGGGAAATTTCTGCACAGCGAGGTAGCAGATTGGCTGCGGGTGCTACCTATCAGTGCGCCATCAGGGGGCGCGGCGGGAGAGGCGGCTGGTAGCGCGAGGGGATTTTGCAGGAGCGAGCTTGCTCGCGAACCGCTCCCGCAGCGGGGCCCGTTCGCGAGCAAGCTCGCTCCTACGAGGGAATGCCTGCCCGCGGGCGGGCGGCGTGGGGTCAGAACTGGTAGTTGACCGTGGCGGTGACGTTGCGCTTCTCGCCGAAGTAGCAGTAGTCGAGGTTGTAGCAGGAGGCCACGTAGTCCTTGTCCAGCAGGTTGTTGGCGTTGAGGCTGACGTCCAGGCCCTTCATGCCGAGCTTGCCGAGGTCGTAGCCGATGCGGGCGTCGACCAGGGTGTAGTCGGGCACGCGCAGGGTGTTTTCCTTGTCCGCCCAGGTCTCGCCGACGTAGCGGGCGCCGCCGCCGATGCTCAGGCCGTCCAGCGGGCCGGCGTCGAAGGCGTAGTCGGCCCAGATGGAGGCCATGTGCTTGGGCGCCTGGTTCGGGGTGTGGCCCTGGTTGCCATCCAGCGACTTGGTGTAGGTGATGTCGGTGTAGGTGTAGCTGCCGAGCAGCTTCAGGTTCCGCGTCGCCTGGATGTGCGCTTCCAGCTCCAGGCCCTGGGAGCGGATCTCGCCCACCGAGGTGTAGAAGTTGTCCTGCGGCTCCTTGGTCGCCACGTTCTCCTGGGTGATGTGGAACAGCGAGGCGGTGTACAGGCTGGCGCTGCCCGGCGGCTGGTACTTCAGGCCCAGTTCCCACTGCTTGCCCTCGGTGGGCTCCAGCGGGGTGCCGTCCTGGTCGGAGTAGGCGTTGGGGTTGAACGACTCGGAGTAGCTGACGTAGGGCGCCACGCCGTTGTCGAACAGGTAGAGCACGCCGGCGCGGCCGGTGAATTTCTTCCAGTCGTCGTCGGCCTTGCTGCCGGTGCTGCGGTTCTTGTCTTCCACCGTCACCCAGTCCTGGCGCATGCCCAGGGAGAAGCGCCAGTTGTCCAGGTCGATCAGGTCCTGGGCGTAGACGCCGGTCTGTTCCAGGCGGCGGGTGTGGTTGTCGTCCGGGTAGTAGCTGATGGCGCTGTCGCCGTACACCGGGTCGAAGGCGTCGATGGGCGCCACCGAGCCCGAGGACCAGTCCACCGAGGTGTGCCGGCGCTGGTAGTCCAGGCCCATCAGCAGGGTGTGGCGGGCCGCGCCGGTGGCGAATTCGGCCTGGGCCATGTTGTCGATGATGTAGGCCTCCAGGCGCTCGCGGGCGCCGGAGAAGTAGCGCGTCAGTTCGTTGCTGTCCGGCGCGGTCCAGCCGTAGCCGTAGACCTGCGCCAGGCTCACGTCGGACTGCAGGTAGCGGAAGTTCTGCCGCGCCGACCAGACGTCGTCGATGCGGTGTTCCAGCTGGTAGCCGAACATGCGCTGGGTGCGGTCGAAGTCGTCGACGTCGGGTTCGCCGTCGAAGAACTCGCGGTCGATCTTGCGGCCGTTGTGGTGGTACAGCGTGCCGTCGGCTGGCACGCCGCTGTGGTAGCCGCCGTTGGGGTCGTGCTGCAGGTAGCCCTGGAGAGTCAGGGTGGTGTCGTCGCTGAAGTCGATGGCCAGGCTCGGGGCGATGGCGTAGCGCTCTTCCTTGGCGTGGTCGAACTGGGTGTCGGCGCCCTTGCCCAGGCCGACCAGGCGGTAGGCGATGCGCTTCTCGTCGTCCAGCGGGCCGCTGAAGTCGAAGCCCAGTTCCTTCTGCTGCATGTTGCCGACGCTGGCGGTGACCTGGTGGTAGTCCTCGTACAGCGGCTTCTTGCTGGTCAGCGCCACCAGGCCGCCGGGCAGGCTGCGGCCGTAGAGCACCGAGGACGGGCCCTTGAGCACGTCGATGCGTTCGAGGAAGTACGGGTCGATCTGCATCGAGCTGAAGGTGCCGTTGTCGCCCATGGCCTTGAGGCCGTCCAGGTAGATGTTGTCCACGCTGTTGTCGGCGAAGCCGCGCATGACGATGTAGTCGTAGCGGTTGGAGGCGCCGACCTGGCCGGTGAAGATGCCCGGGGTGTAGCGGATGGCCTGCTGCACGGTCTTCGAGCCCTGGTCGTCGATCTGCTCGCGGGTCACCACCGAGACGCTCTGGCTGGTTTCCAGCAGGGCCTTGGAGGTCTTGGTGGCAATCTGGCTGTGGGTGGCCAGGTAGCCGTCCTCGCTGCCCAGCGCGTTGCCCAGGGCGAACACGCTGGTGGCGGGCAGGGCCAGGGCGTCCTTGGGCCCGGCGGCGCGCAGCACGTAGCTGCCGTCGCCCTGGTCCTCGGCCTGCAGCGGTGTGTCGGCGAGCAGGCGGGCCAGGCCCTGGTCCACCGAGTAGGTGCCGTTGAGGCCTTCGGACTGCAGGCCGGCGGTCTGCTGCGGGGTGGTGGAGAGGGTGATGCCGGCTTCGCGGGCGAAGCTGTTGAGCACCTCGCCCAGGGGGCCGGCAGGAATGGCGTAGGCGCGGCTGCGGGTGATGCTGGCGGCGTCGGCGGCCCAGCCGGTCAGGGGCAGGACGCTGCCCAGGGCGGCGCAGAGCAGGGCGCCGCGCACGGCGATGGCGAGGCGGCTGGCGGGGGAGTTCGGGGCGGATGATCGAGCCGGGACTGCACGCATGGGGAGGTATCCGTCAGGGCGAGGAATGGGAGGGTTTATCTCCATGCCGGCCGATGATGGAAAACCCGACAAAAATAATTCTCATCCGCGAAAAATGTTTCCGATGGCGCCCATGCGGCTCTTCGTAGGAGCGAGCTTGCTCGCGAATGGAGTTTCCAGGTGGCTTAGGTGTTTTGGTTTGACCCAGCCCCCTCCCTGAAGGGAGAGGGGCTAGTCCGTGCCGAGAGAGGTGATGGTTTCAGCCGGAAACCTTCGGTGCTGCCGGCTAACTCCGAAATCCCCGAACACACCGAACGGTCCCCTCTCCCTTCAGGGAGAGGGTTAGGGAGAGGGCGCTCTCATGCCAGGCGCCGACACGACCGGGAAACTCCGTTCGCGAGCAAGCTCGCTCCTACAGGGGAGTCCGGTTCAGGTGCGGGCCTCGACGGTCACCCACCAGTCGCTGCGGCGCATGACCCGTACCGGCAGGGTGCGCGGCAGCAGGTCGAGCAGCTTGTCGGTGTCGTCCAGGCGGAACACGCCGGACAGGCGCAGGTCGGCCACCAGCGGGTCGCAGCCGAGGTGGCCGTGGCGGTAGCGGGCGACCTCGGCGAGGAAGTCGGCCAGGCGCATGTCGCGGCTGACGATCAGGCCCTCGGCCCAGGCGCTGCTGTCCATGCCGGTGGCGGCCAGGGGCGTGGCGCCGTCGGCGTCGACGCGGTAGCGCTGCCCGGCCTCGGCCACCGTGCGGGCCTGGCCGAGGCGGCGCGGGGCGATGGCCACGGCGCCCTGTTGCACGCTGAGCAGGCTGTCATGGGCATCCTGGCGCAGCACGAAGCAGGTGCCCAGGGCTTCGAACAGGCCGTCGCGGTTGCGCACACGCAGCGGCCGGGCGGGGTCCTTGGCGGTGCTGACGAGGATTTCGCCGCGCTGCAGGACCAGCAGGCGCTGTTGCGGGGCGAAGAAGACGTCGACGGCGGTGTCGGTGTTCAGCAGCAGTTTGCTGCCGTCGGCCAGGACGAAGCGCTTGCGCTCGCCGACGCCGCTGGCGTAGTCGGCGCTCCAGCGCTGCCAGGGGCCCAGGTCGCGGCTCAGCCACAGCGCGGAGCCGCCCAGGGCGACCAGCGACAGCAGCTTCAGGGCCTGGCGCCGCTGCAGGCGCTGGCTGCCCTTCTCCAGCGTCTCCAGGGCCACGCGGCTGCCCGGCACGCTCTGCAGGCCGCTGCGCAGCTCCTGGTTCAGCGACTGCACGCGCTGCCAGGCCAGTTCGTGTTCGGCGCGCTGGGCGCGCCAGCGGGCGCAGGCTTCCTGCAACTGCGGGTCGACGCCGCCGGCCAGGCGCAGCGTCCACTGGATGGCCTGCTTGACCACCCGGGCGTCAGGCTGCAGTTCGGCGCTGGCGTTCATTCGGCGTAGCGCGCCTGGTAGCAGTGGAACAGCGCCTCGGCCACGTAGCGCTCCACCGAGCGCACGGAGACGCCGAGCCGTTCGGCGACCTGCGCATGGGGCAGGCCTTCGCACTGGGCCAGGAGGAAGGCGCTGCGCACCTTGGGCTTCAGGCCGTCGAGCAGGCGGGCGATGCTTTCCAGCAGTTGCAGGAGCATTTCGCGGGTTTCCGCCGAGGGCGCTTCCGCCTCCGGCAGGTGGGCGATGGATTCCAGGTAGGCGCGCTCCAGCTCCTCGCGGCGCCAGTGGTCGATCACCAGGCCGCGGGCGATGGTGCGCAGGAAGGCGCGCGGGGTGCGCAGCTCCAGCAGCTCCTGCTTGAGCAGCAGGCGCAGGAAGGTGTCCTGGGCCAGGTCGGCGGCATCCGCGGCGTTGCCCAGGCGGCTGCGCAGCCAGCCATGCAGCCAGCCGTGGTGGTCGCTGTACAGCCGGTCGATGTCGAGGGTGGAGGAGGCCATGGCGGCGCCGGAAAATGAAGAATGATAATCCGTCGCATTTTCATCAACGCGCTGGCCATTTGCAAGCGGGGCCGAACTTCCAGGGACGTAGGGCGGATAACCGTCCGCGGTTATCCGCCGATACACCTGCCTCAGCGATACCAGCGCGGCGTGTACACCCAGTCGCCGCCGCCGGCGCGGGGGAAGCGGCGGGTGAGCGACGAGCCGATGATCACCAGGGTGCGCATGTCCACCATCTCCGGCTGCAGTTCGCCGAGGGTGAGGCTGCGCAGCGCCTCGGCCGGGCGGCCGATGTCGCGGCCGAGCACCACCAGGGTTTCCGCCGCGCGGTGCTGGCGGACGATCTCCAGGGCACGGCCCAGCTGCCAGGGGCGGGCCCTGGAGATGGGGTTGTAGAAGGCCATGGCCAGGTCGGCGGCGCCGGCGTGGTCGAGGCGTTTTTCGATCACCTCCCAGGGCTTGAGGTTGTCCGACAGCGAGATCAGGCAGAAGTCGTGGCCCAGCGGCGCGCCGGCTTTGGCCGCGGCAGCCAGGGCGGCGGAGACCCCGGGCAGCACTTCCAGCTCGACGTTGTGCCACTCGGCCTCGCCGCTTTCGTGCAGGGCCTCGATGACCGCCGCGGCCATGGCGAACACCCCGGGTCGCCGGACGACACCACCACCACGCGCCGGCCGCCGGCCGCCAGCTCGAAGGCATGGCGGGCGCGCTGCATCTCTTCGCGGTTGTCGCTGCAGTGGCGCACCTGGTCGGCGCGCAGCGGCTCGGCCATCTTCACGTAGGTCTCGTAGCCGAGCAGGTCCTGGGCTTCGTCCAGGGCGCGGCGCACTGCCGGGGTCATGTGCTCGGCGGCGCCGGGGCCGAGGCCGATCACGCTCAGGCGCCCGCGCGGGCGGCCGATGGCGGCGGCCTGCGCGGGGGATTCGGCGAGGCGCAGGTGGATGCCCTCGTGCGCGCCATGCACGGGTGGCAGTGGCTCACCGGCGACGAAGCGCAGCGGCACCCCGAGGGCCCGGGCGGCTTCCGCCAGGCGCGCGTCGGCCATGTGCCGGCGCGGGGCGAGCAGGGCAGCAAGGGCGGCCGGGCCAGGTGGGCGTGCGCCAATGCCTTGTGGACAAGTGCGGCGAGGTCGTCGACCGGCGCCTGCACTTCGGCCAGGACCTGGCGCGGGTGGATCAGCAATTCGTCGCGCTGTGCCGGGCGTGCCTCGCAGGTCACCCGCACGCGGCGCCGGGCATCCTCGGCCAGCGGCAGGCGCGCCGCGGCCAGCCAGGGGGCGTCGCCTTCGATGCGCAGGCTTTCGCCGCCGAGCAGGTCGGCGACGAAGCGCTTGCCCTGCTCGATGTCGGCCAGGGCGTAGCCTTGCGGCGGCTCCAGCAGGCAGGCGCCGAAGCGCAGCTCGCCGCTGGTGGTGATGGCCGGCGCCACGTCCAGGGCGGCGGCGATCTCGCGGGCCAGGCGGTTGACCCCGGCCAGGCCGCCGAGCAGCGGCACCACCGCGCTGCCGTCCTCGGCCACGGCCAGCACCGGCGGCTCGGCGCCTTTTTCCTGCAGCGCCGGGGCCAGGCTGCGGATGACGATGCCCGCGGCGCACAGGGCAATGATCGGCGTGCCGGCGCGGTAGAGCGCGCGCAGGGTGTCGCCGAAATCCTGGTAGGGCTCGTCGGCACCCTCGACGCGGCCCTGCAGGCCGTGGATGCGCGCCCGTGGATAAAGCGCCTGCACGCGCCGGGCGGTGGCCAGGGCGCTGGCGCCGAGGATGACGATGGCGGGGGAGGCGTTCATCAACCGCGCCACCTCTGCCCGGGGATCACCACCATGGAGAAGTAGGGCGAAGCCATCGGGTCCACCTCGTCCAGCGGCACGATGCGCTGCTCGCGCATGGTCGCCCGCTCCACGTAGTGCGCGCCGTCGTCGCGGCCCAGCGCGCGGAGCACGCGGCGGACCTTGTCGAAGTTGCGCCCGAGCTTCATCACCACCGCCGCGTCGGCGCTGGCCAGGCGCTGCTTCAGCTCGTCTTCCGGCAGCACGCCGGAGAGCACCGAGAGGCTCTGGTTGCGGTACACCAGCGGCACGCCGAGCACCGCCGCGCTGCCCAGCATGGAGCACACGCCGGGCACCACTTCGCTCGGGTAGCGTTCGGCCAGGCGGTCGTGCAGGTACATGTAGGAGCCGTAGAAGAAGGGGTCGCCCTCGCAGATCACCGCGACGTCGCGGCCGGCGTCCAGGTGCCGGGCCACCTGCTCGGCGGCGGTGTCGTAGAAGTCGCTGATGACGGTCTCGTAGGTCAGCGGCGGCTCCAGCCTCTCGGTGGTCACCGGGTACACCAGCGGCAGGCGCACCTGGGCCTGCCCCAGGTGCTGCTCGATGATGCCGAAGGCGTTGCCGCCCTGGCCCGCGTGGTGCTTGGCCTTGGCCACGAAATAGGCGACCACGGGGGCCGACTGCAGCAGGCGCAGGGCCTTGAGGGTGATCAGCTCGGGGTCGCCGGGGCCGACGCCCAGGCCGAGCAGGCGGCCGCCCATCATTCCACCTCCGTGGCCAGGGCGTTCACCGCGGCGGCGGCCATGGCGCTGCCGCCGCGGCGGCCGCGGACGATCACGTAGGGCACGCCGCGGCTGTCGGCGGCCAGCAGCTCCTTGGATTCGGCGGCGCCGACGAAGCCCACCGGGAAGCCGAGGATCAGCGCCGGTTTCGGCGCGCCGGCGTCGAGCATTTCCAGCAGGTAGAACAGCGCGGTGGGGGCGTTGCCGATCACCACCACGCTGCCTTCCAGGTGCTGGCGCCAGTGCTCCAGGGCCACCGCCGAGCGGGTGTTGCCCAGCTCGCGGGCCAGGGCCGGGACGTCCGCCTCGTTGAGGGTGCAGATGACTTCGTTGTGCGCCGGCAGGCGCGCGCGGGTGATGCCCTCGGCGACCATGCGCGCGTCGCAGAGGATCGGCGCGCCGGCCGCCAGGGCCGCGCGGCCGGCGCTGCCGGCGCCGGCGGAGAAGCGCAGGTCCTGCACCACGTCGACCATGCCGCAGGCGTGGATCACCCGCACGGCGAGCTTCTCCAGGTCGGCGGGGATGGCCGAGAGGTCGGCCTCGGCGCGGATGGTGGCGAAGGACTGGCGGTAGATCGCCTGGCCGTCGCGGATGTAGTCAAGCATCGGGGAAGACTCCGGGGTCGCGCAGCCGGTCGGCCGCGGCGTCGAGGGACAGGTCGCGCGCCAGCGGCTGGCCGAAGCCGGCGTGGCCGGGGGCGCGGCGGTAGAGGTCGTAGCGGCCGTCGGCGACGGCCAGCAGGGTCAGGGGCGCCACGTGGGCGGCGGCGCAGGAACGCGGGCAGCCGCACAGGTGCACGCTGGGCGGCAGCGGCGCGCCCAGGCGTTCGGCCAGGCGCAGGGCGTCGGCCTTGGTGTCGGCCAGGCCGCGGGCGCAGCCGCTGGAGCCGCTGCAGGCGACCAGCCGGGACAGCGGCTGTTCGGCCGAGGTGATCAGGCCCAGGCTGTCGAGTGCGGCGAGCACGGCGCTGGCCCGCGCAGCCGGTACGTTGGGCAGCAGCAGGCCCTGCCAGGGTGTCAGGCGCAGGCCGCCGTCGCCTTCGCACTCGGCGAGGCCGGCCAGTTCGCGCAGCAGCCCGGCGTGCAGGCGGCCGAGGACGAAGCCGGCGCCGACGCTGCACAGGCCGCTCTGGCGCTGCGGGCGGATACCCAGATGGGCGAAGGGCGCGACGGCGGGGCGACGCCAGTCGGCCACGTCCTGTTGCAGCGGCAGGTCGAGGCGCGCCAGCAGGTCCTCGGCGGGAAGGCTTGTCAGCAACTGGCGCATGCGCGAGACGCCTTCGCCGGCCAGGTCGAGGAACAGGTTCAGCAGCGCCTCGACCAGGGCCGGCACCTGTTCGCTGGCGATGGCGGCGAGCGCGGGTCTGTCCTGCGCGCGCAGCGGCGGGCAGCCGGCCAGGCCGAAGGCGAAGCGCCCGGCGTCCATGGCCGACAGCCAGATGTCGTGGGGGTGCTCCAGCATCGCCAGGCCCTCGCCGCCATCCAGCTGCAGGGCGAACTTGGGCGACAGGCCGTGGAAGCGCGGGTTGTCCTGCAGCAGGTCGAGCAGCGTGGCGGCCAGCGGCGAGACGTCCAGGGCCTGGGCCGGGTCGAGGCCGGCGGCGGGGCTCAGCAGCAGGTTGCGCACATCATCGGCGGCGGCGACCCGCGGGCCCAGCCCGGCCTGCAGCAGCTCGGCGGACAGCGCCGCGCCGGCGCCTTCGTGCACGCCGCGGATCTGCAGGTTGGCGCGGTTGGTCGCCTCCAGCACGCCGTCGGCATGGCGCTCGGCGGCACGGGCGATGGCCCTGGCACCGGTGGCGTCGAGGCGCCCGCCGGGCAGCTTGATGCGGCAGATGCCGCCATCGCCGGAGGCGACCACGCGCAACAGCCCCGGGCAGGGCGACGGGCGGATTTCGACAGGGGGGACGGGCGGCTGGCTCGGCACAGGGTCACCATGGCTGGGTCGCGGTGACCTTGCGGATCGCCCCACATATGGGAAGACCTACAACATCGATACACCCCGCTCGATGCTTGCACGCGCGACTGGTCCCGTCGGCAGGTCTCCTGGCTGGCAGGTCGTCGCCCGACGCGGCCTTCCCGGTCTCCCAGTGGCCAATGACGCGTGGACTCGCTGCTTACAGTTGCGGGGGCAGCCGCGCTTGGATGGCTCCTGCGCGTTCCCTCTTCGGCCCTGATGGGCACCGACGAAGGCTGTATTATGCCCGCTTTGCCCGACCCCTTGAAAACCCTGCCCGTCGGAACGCCGGCGGCGCGGTGTCGCAACCTGCGAGGACTTCCCATGACGCCCTGGCTGACCATCGTCGGCATCGGCGAGGACGGCTACCCCGGCCTCGGCAAGACCGCCCGCCGCGCCCTGCTGGCGGCCAGCGAGGTGTTCGGCGGCGAGCGCCAGCTGGACCTGCTGCCGCCGTGCATCGGCGCACAGCGCACGCGCTGGCCGAGCCCCTTCGACATGGCGCCGCTGCTGGCGCGGCGCGGCACCCCGACCTGCGTGCTGGCCAGCGGCGACCCGCTGTTCTTCGGCGTGGGCGCGAGCCTGGCGCGGCAACTGGCGGCGGCGGAAATGCGCGTGCTGCCGGCGCCGTCCTCGGTGAGCCTGGCCGCGGCGCGGCTGGGCTGGGCACTGCAGGACGTCGAGTTGCTGTCGCTGGTGGGCCGGCCGCTGGCGGCGCTGAACCTGCGCCTGCACCCGGGGCGCCGGCTGCTGGTGCTGAGCGCCGATGGGCGCAGCCCGGCGGCGGTCGCCGCGCTGTTGCGCGAACGCGGTTTCGCGCCGAGCCGGCTGAGCGTGCTGGAGCACCTGGGCGGCGAGCGCGAGCGGCGCATCGACGGCCTGGCCGCCGACTGGTCGCTGGAGGAGGCCGCCGCGCTCAACGTGCTGGCCATCGATTGCGTGGCAGGCGCCGATGCCCGGCGCCTGCCGCTGACCCCCGGCCTGGCCGACGACGCCTACCGCCACGACGGCCAGTTGACCAAGCGCGACGTGCGCGCCGTGACCCTCGCGCGCCTGGCCCCGGAGCCGGGCGAACTGCTCTGGGACGTCGGTGCCGGCTGCGGCTCCATCGGCATCGAGTGGATGCGCGCTCACCCCGCGTGCCGGGCCATCGCCATCGAGGCCGACGAGGGTCGCCTCGGGCACATCGCCCACAACCGCGACGCCCTCGGCGTGCCCGGCCTGCAACTGGTGGCCGGGCACGCGCCGCAGGCCCTGGAAGGCCTGGAGGCGCCGGACGCCATCTTCATCGGCGGCGGCGTCACCGTGCCCGGCGTGCTGGCGCTGTGCTGGGACAATCTCAAGCCCGGCGGGCGCCTGCTGGCCAATGCCGTGACCCTGCAGAGCGAGGCGGCCCTGGTCGCCTGGCGCGAGCGCCACGGCGGCGAGCTGGTGCGCCTGCAGGTGGCCCAGGCGCAGCCCCTGGGCGGCTTCGACACCTGGCGCGCCGCCCTGCCGATCACCCTGCTGGCGGTGCGCAAGCCGTGAGCGGCAAGCGCATCCTGCTGCTGGGCGGCATCGGCGAGGCCCTGGCCATCGCCCGCCGCCTCGGCCCTCGCCACCTGTACAGCTTGGCCGGCCTGGGCAAGGTGCCCGACGACCTCGCCTGCCAGGTGCGCGTGGGCGGCTACGGCGGCGCCGAGGGCCTGGCGGCGTTCATCACCGCGCAGGACTATGACCTGTTGCTCGACGCCACCCATCCCTATGCCGCGCAGATCAGCCGCAACGCCGTCCGCGCGGCGCAGCTGGCCGGCGTGCCCTGCTGGGCCCTGCGCCGTCCCGGCTGGCAGCCCGGGCCTGGTGACGACTGGCGCGAGGTGGAAGGCTGGGCGCAACTGATCGTGGCGCTGGCGCCGTTCCGCCGGCCGCTGTTCACCCTGGGCCGCGAGCCGCTGGAACACCTCGGCGAAATTCCCGAACATCAGTTCTGGACCCTGCGCTGCCTGCAGAGCCTGCCAGGCACCGAGCGCGCCGAGGTACTGGGCGCCCGTGGGCCCTTCAGCCTGGAGGGCGAGCGCGAGCTGTTCGCGCGCCTGGACACCGACGTACTGGTGAGCAAGAACAGCGGCAGCCAGGCCACCGAGCCGAAGCTGCAGGTGGCGCGCGAGCGGGGTGTGCCGGTGTTGATCCTGGCGCGGCCGGAATTGCCCGAGGTGGATCGGCAGTTCGATAGCGTCGAGGTGCTATGGGCAGCGCTGGAGCCGCTTCTGTAGGGCCGGGTTCGCGAGCAAGCTCGCTCCTACGAAAAGCACAGGTGCATCGCCTGTAGGAGCGAGCTTGCTCGCGAACCGCTCGCCGACACATTGCCGAAGCTGGAGCTGTACGAGGTGGATCGATAGCGCCGGTTGGCGCATGAGAGCCCCTCTCCCCAACCCTCTCCCGCAAGCGGGAGAGGGGGCCGTTCGGCGTGGGCGGGTTGTCCGGCGTCAGCCGGCGCGATCGACGCGGCGGGGGGCGCCGGCGTATAACCGCGAACGGTCATGCGCACGACGCGAACAGGGAGTGGCGGAATGTTGCGAATCCTCGGCAAGGCCTCATCGATCAACGTGCGCAAGGTGCTGTGGACCTGCGCCGAGCTGCAGCTTCCCTACCATAGGGAAGACTGGGGCAGCGGCTTTCGCGCCACGGACGCGCCCGAATTCCTCGCCCTCAATCCCAATGCGCTGGTGCCGGTGCTGGTGGACGGCGACTTCGTGCTATGGGAGAGCAACGCCATCTGCAGCTACCTGGCCAGCCAGTACCCGCGCGACGACCTGCTGCCTTCCGCGCCCCGCGAGCGGGCGCGGGTGGAGCAGTGGATGGGCTGGCAGGCCACCGAGCTGAACAATGCCTGGCGCTACGTGTTCATGGCGCGGGTGCGCAACAGCCCGGCGCATGCCGATGCCGCGGCCCTGGCCGCCGGTGAGCGCGAGTGGGTGCGGCACATGCAAATCCTCGACGCCCAATTGGAGAAGACCGGCGCCTACGTCGCTGGCACAGCCTTCAGCCTGGCCGACATCGTCCTCGGGTTGTCCGTGCAGCGCTGGTTCATGACGCCGCTGCCGCGCCCCGAGCTGCCCGCGGTAGCTGCCTACTACGAGCTGCTGAGCCGGCGACCTGGCTATCGCGAGCATGGCTGCAACGGGCTGCCCTAGGTTTCGACGAAGAACTCGTTCGGCCCACCCGCGTCTTCCCATGCATTCTGGGCCCTTTGCATGGTGGCTTGCAGCTGTCCCTGGCTGCGGTAGTCGTAGCGGTTGGTATGGAAGAAGACGGCGATGAAGTCTTCGCCATACTCACGCGTCTGCACTGGAATCTCCAGCAGCAGTACACCATTGCCATTCTCGTCGCGCGCACTGTCCAGTGTTGCGGCCAGTCGTCGGCCTTCGCTGCGCATCACTGCGGGCAGCATCAACAGCTGATGCTTGCATAACAGTTCGGATATTTCCCCGGTATCAGTTTCCCGGTAGAGAATCGCTACTGTCGTCATGATGGTCTTCCTGGGCGCTGGAATATGTAGGTTTACGAGGGTAGCTGGGTCTTCCAGGGAAGTTCGCTGATGTGCCGGTAATCCGCTTCCAGTTCCGCGGCCAGGTGTTGCGCACGGCCGAGGCGCACGGGGCCGCTCTCGATGTCCACCAGCAGGCTGGCGCAGGGCAGGGGCGCCAGGGGCGGGCAGTCGCGCAGGCGGCCGTCGGTGACGATCAGCAGGCGCTGGCGCTCGCCGGGCTTGTGGCGCTGGCGCTGCTGCAGCCAGTCGGCGGCCTGGGCCAGGGCTTCGGGCAGCGGCGTGCCGCCGCCGGCGCCCAGGTCGCGCAGCCAGTCGCGCAGTTGCGCCGAAGCCTTCTGCCCCTGCCACAGCCAGCGTGGCTGCTGCCCCGCGGCATGCAGCACGGCCAGGCGCGCGCGTTGCCGGTAGGCCTGCTCGAAGACTTCCGCCAGCAGGCCCTTGGCCTGGCTCAGGGCGCCATGCCGGCGGGTGCTGGCCGAGGCGTCGACGATTACCAGCCAGAGTTCACGGGGTTTGGCGCTGCGGGCGCGCAGCACCAACTGGTCACGCCGTTGCGGGCGCCCGCGCAGCAAGGTGGCCGGCCAGTCGATGCGCGAGTGCGTACCCTGCCGGCGGGCGCCGCTGCGGCCGCCGGCGGACTGGCCGGGTGTGGGGCTGGCATCCGCGCCTGGGGCCGGGCGCGGGCGGATGCTCAGGGCTTTTTTGGCCAGCGCGGCAGTTCGCGGGCGGCGCCGGCGGGCACGGCGCGGGGCGGCAGTTCGCCCCACTGGCCTTCGTTCTGTGTGCCTTGTTCGGGTTGGTTGGCGGCAGGGGCCTGAGGCGCCTGCGGCTGCGCCGGTGGTGGCGGCGCATGGCGGCGGCGGTGGGCGAGGGCGAAGGGCTCCAGGGCGTCGATATCCTCCTTCTCGATGCGCTCGGCGCCGCGCCAGGCGGCATGGGCGCGGGCGCCGCGCAGCCAGACGATGTCGGCGCGCAGGCCGTCCACCCCGGCGGCGTAGCAGCGCTCGGCGATGGCCTGCAGCGCGGCGTCGTCCAGGGGAATGCCGGGCAGGCGCCGGCGGGCCTGGGCGCAGCGCTGGCGCAGGGCGTCCTGCTCGGCCTGCCAGTGGCCGAGGAAGGCCTGTGGGTCGGCGTCGAAGGCCAGGCGGCGGCGGACGATCTCGGCGCGCTCGGCCGGCGCCGGCGTGCCGCCCAGCTCGACCTTCAGGCCGAAGCGGTCAAGCAGCTGCGGGCGCAGCTCGCCTTCCTCGGGGTTCATGGTGCCGATCAGCACGAAGCGCGCCGGGTGGCTGTGGGACAGGCCGTCGCGCTCGACGTGGTTGACGCCGCTGGCGGCCACGTCCAGCAGCAGGTCCACCAGGTGGTCGGGCAGCAGGTTGACCTCGTCGACGTAGAGCACGCCGCCGTCGGCATTGGCCAGGATGCCCGGGGAGAAGCGCACGCGGCCCTCGCCCAGGGCGGCGTCTAGGTCGAGGGTGCCGACGATGCGTTCCTCGCTGGCGCCCAGGGGCAGGGTGACGAAGCGCCCGCCGTCGAGCAGGTCGGCCACGCCGCGGGCCAGGGTCGACTTGGCCATGCCGCGCGGGCCCTCGATCAGCACCCCACCGATGGCTGGGTCGATGGCGGCCAGGCACAGCGCCAGTTTCAGGTCGTCGGCGGCGACCACGGCGGCCAGGGGGAAGTGCGGTTGCATGGGGCGTTACCTGCGGCGTGCGTGAAGGCGAATGGTAGCGAAGCCGGCGCGGGCGGGCGAGGCGCCATCGATGAAGGCGATAGGAAAGGATGATTGAAAGCCCGGCGCCGATGCGGTAGCTTGGCCGGCATCTTGTGGAGATAACCATGCCGTCCAGCCTGTCCATCCAGTCCCTCGCCCACCCCGGTGCCCTTGGCTCCGCGGTCGTTCGCGCGCAGGTGCTGGCCGCTGCCGCCGGTTATTTCTTCTATGGGTATTGGTTTAGCCACAGGCGCGCCTGATACCCCACAGGCGCCCTAGCAAGCAGGGTCGCCAACCAGACAGCTTCACGAAACCCCGGTCGGCAACCCGACCGGGGTTTTTGTTTTTCCGGCCCACAAGGCCAAAGCACTTCAACCAGAGGATCGAAACATGACCGCCTACACCACCTACCGCTATTACCGCACCTCCGACTGGCGATTTAGCAGCCGTACCGCTGCCACACCCGAACACCTCAGTCGAACACTCAGATAGCGCCGCGCGCGGCCACGACCGCGCCGGCCAAGGATGCCAGTCCATGAATTCCTCCGTTTCCGCCCTGATCCGCAACGACCTGCCGCAGTCCGCCGAAGTCCTCGAACTGCCGCGCCCCAGCCTCCGCCGCCGCGAACAGCCGCTGCCGAGCCCCGCCGAACTGCGCCAGCGCCTGCCGCTTTCCGCCGCCCTGGCCGAACGCGTACAGCACGACCGCCAGGCCATCCGCGCCATCCTCGACGGCCGCGACCCGCGCCTGCTGGTGGTGGTCGGCCCCTGTTCCCTGCACGACGCCGATTCCGCCCTCGACTACGCCGAGCGCCTCGCCGCCCTGGCCCCCGAAGTGAGCGACCAACTGCTGCTGGTGATGCGCGCCTACGTCGAGAAGCCGCGCACCACCATCGGCTGGAAGGGCCTGGTGTACGACCCGCACCTGGACGGCAGCGGCGACATGGCCGAGGGCCTGGCGCTGTCGCGGCGGCTGATGCTGGGCATGCTCGAACGCGGCCTGCCGGTGGCCACCGAACTGCTTCAGCCGCTGGTGGCCGGCTACCTCGACGACCTGCTGGGCTGGGCGGCCATCGGCGCGCGTACCAGCGAGTCGCAGGTGCACCGCGAGATGGTCAGCGGCCTGGATCTGCCGGTGGGCTTCAAGAACGGCACCGACGGCAGCCTGGGCATCGCCTGCGACGCCATGCGCTCGGCGGCACACCCGCACCAGCATTTCGGCATCGACGGCCTGGGCCGCCCGGCGCTGGTGCAGACCCTCGGCAACCCGGACACCCACCTGGTGCTGCGTGGCGGCCACGGCGGCCCCAACTACGACGTGGCCAGCGTGCGCGCGGCCCGCGAGGGGCTGGAGAAGCAGGGCATCCCGGCGCGGATCATGGTCGACTGCAGCCACGCCAACAGCAGCAAGGACCCGCTGCGCCAGCCGGCGGTGCTGGCCAGCGTGCTCGACCAGCGCCTGGGTGGCGATGCGTCGCTGCGCGGGGTGATGCTGGAGAGCCACCTGTTCGACGGCTGCCAGCCGCTGAAGGGCGAGCTGCGCTACGGGGTTTCCATCACCGATGGCTGCCTGGGGTGGAGTGGGACCGAGGCGTTGTTGCTGGATGCGGCGCGGCGGTTGCGGCGGGGGTAATCGTAACGGTGGCGGGCTCGGCGTAGGGCGTATAACGCTCCGCGTTATACGCCGTTTATCCGACGTTTCCGTGTGCTCCGGGGGCCGTCACGGAGCCGCTGTCTTGGGGCGCTTCGGGTTCGACCGGGAAGCCGGGCATGAGGTGGGTGTAGCGGCGTATAACCGCGAACGGTTATACGCCCTACGTTACTGGGTGCCTGTAGGCGCGAGCTTGCTCGCGAAGGGAGTTTTCCGGCCATGCCGGTGCCAGGGATGAGAGCGCCCTCTCCCTAACCCTCTCCCTGAAGGGAGAGGGGACCGTTCGGAGTGCGTGGGTATTTCGGAGCTAGCCGGCTAGTACGAAGTTGCCGGCTGACGCCAAATCCATTCTCGGCACGGACAAGCCCCCTCTCCCTGAAGGGAGAGGGGGCTATTCGGAGTGCTCGGGTATTTCGGAGCTAGCCGGCTAGTACGAAGTTGCCGGCTGACGCCAAATCCATTCTCGGCACGGACTAGCCCCCTCTCCCTTCAGGGAGAGGGTTGGGGAGAGGGGACGGAGCCAAACCTAGACACCTAAGCCACTTGGAAACTCCGTTCGCGAGCAAGCTCGCTCCTACGAAGAGCCTCAGCGTCACTGCTCCTCGCTATCCACCAGGATGTTCTCCAGCGCCTCACGATACTCCCCAGGCTCCTGCCAAAGCCCCCGCTGCTGCGCCTCCAGCAGGCGCTCGGCCATGTCCCGCAGGGCTTCGGGGTTGTGCCGCTGGATGAACTCGCGGGTGTCGTCGTCCAGCAGGTAGGCGTCGGCCAGTAGCTGGTACTGGTGGTCCTCCACCAGTTCGCTGGTGGCGTCGAAGGCGAACAGGTAGTCCACGGTCGCCGCCATCTCGAAGGCGCCCTTGTAGCCGTGGCGCTTCATCCCGGCGATCCATTTCGGGTTCACCGCGCGGGCGCGCAGCACGCGGCCGAGTTCTTCCTTCAGCGTGCGGATGCGCGGGTTGTCCGGCTGGCTGTGGTCGCCGTGGTAGCTGGCCACGCGGCGCTCCTGGATGACCTCGGCGGCGGCCAGCATGCCGCCCTGGAACTGGTAGTAGTCGTTGGAATCGAGGATGTCGTGCTCGCGGTTGTCCTGGTTGTGCAGCACCGCCTGCAGGCCGTCCAGGCGCCGGGCGAAGCGCTCGCGGGCCGGGGTGCCGTCGTTGCCGGCGCCGTAGGCGTAGCCGCCCCAGTTCAGGTAGGCCGCGGCGAGGTCGGCGCGGTTCTCCCAGCTGCGTTCCTCGATCACCCCCTGCACGCCGGCGCCATAGGCGCCGGGCTGGGCGCCGAAGATGCGCCAGCCGGCCTGGCGCCGGGCTTCTTCCTCGGCCACGCCGCCGGCCTGCAACTGGGCGCTTTCGGCGCGCACGCGGGCAGCCAGGGGGTTCATGTCGTCCGGCTCGTCCAGCGCCGCCACCGCCTGTACCGCCGCGTCGAACAGGCGGATGAGGTTGGCGAAGGCGTCGCGGAAGAACCCGGACACGCGCAGGGTCACGTCCACCCGCGGGCGGTCGAGCAGGCTCAGCGGCAGGATCTCGAAGTCTTCCACGCGCTGGCTGCCGGCCTGCCACACCGGGCGCACGCCGAGCAGCGCCAGGGCCTGGGCGATGTCGTCGCCGCCGCTGCGCATGGTCGCCGTGCCCCACACCGAGAGGCCGAGCTGGCGCAGGTGGTCGCCATGGTCCTGCAGGTGCCGCTCCAGCAGCCGGCTGGCGGACTGGAAGCCCAGGCGGTAGGCGGTGGGCGTGGGCAGGTTGCGCACGTCGACGGTGAAGAAGTTGCGCCCGGTGGGCAGCACGTCCAGCCGCCCGCGGCTGGGCGCGCCGCTGGGGCCGGCGGGGACGAAGCGGCCGTTGAGCCCGGCCAGCAACTGGCCGGTCTCGTTGGCGCCGCAGGCGTCGAGCAGCGGCGCCACGTTTTCGCGCAGTTGCTGCAGGACCAGCGCGCTGGCCGGGCCGGGGCCGTCGAGGCCGTCCTCGATCAGGCGCAGGGCGAGCAGTTCCAGGCGTTCGCGGGTGTCGCCGTTGCTGCGCCAGGGTTCGTCGCTGACGGCCTGCAGCCGCTCGGGGCGCGGGCCGTCCCAGGGCTCGGCGAAGTTGCTGTCCAGCGGGTCGCGGCCCAGGCGCAGGTCCTCGGCCAGGGCGCGCAGCAGGCTGGCGTTGCCGCCCTTGCCGTCGCCGCGGGGGATGCGCACCAGCGACAGCAGGGTGTCGCGGCGCAGCTGGCCCACCGGCGATTCGCCGAACACGTGCAGGCCATCGCGGATCTGCGATTCCTTGAGGTCGCAGAGGTAGGCGTCCAGCTGCGGCAGCCAGCTGTCCTCGTCGTCGTTGAGTTGCAGGCCCAGCTCGCGGTCGAGGGCGGCGGCGCGCACCGCGTCGAGGATTTCCCCGCGCAGTTGCACGGCGCGGCGCGGGTCCAGCAGCGAGGCGTCGTAGTACTCGTCGGCCAGGCGCTCCAGGTCGCGCAGCGGGCCGTAGTTCTCGGCGCGGGTCAGCGGCGGCATCAGGTGGTCGATGATCAGCGCCTGGCTGCGGCGCTTGGCCTGGGCGCCCTCGCCGGGGTCGTTGACGATGAACGGGTAGAGGTTCGGCAGTGGGCCGAGGATCGCGTCCGGCCAGCATTCCTCGGACAGGCCCACGCCCTTGCCCGGCAGCCATTCGAGGTTGCCGTGCTTGCCGACGTGGATCACCGCGTCGGCGCCGAACGCCTCGCGCAGCCAGAAGTAGAAGGCCAGGTAGCCGTGCGGCGGGACCAGCGCCGGGTCGTGGTAGATGGCCGCCGGGTCGAGCTGGTAGCCGCGCGCCGGCTGGATGCCGACGAAGGCCAGGCCCAGGCGCAGGCCGGCGACCATCATCCGCCCGCCACGGTACATCGGGTCCTGCTCGGGCTCGCCCCAGCGCTCGCGCACGGCGCGCTGGTTGGCGTCGGGCAGGCGCGCGAAGCAGGCCTGGTAGTCGGCCAGCGCCAGGCTCTGCGCGCAGGGGCGCAGGTCGAGGCTGTCGAGGTCGTTGCTCACGCCGCCGAGCAGGCTGTGGATAAGCGCATCGCCAGTCTCCGGCAGGCCGGCTACCGGGTAGCCCGAGGCCTCCAGGGCGCGCAGGATGTTCAGCGCCGCCGCCGGCGTATCCAGGCCGACGCCGTTGCCGATGCGCCCGTCGCGGGTCGGGTAGTTGGCCAGGATCAGCGCCACGCGCTTGTCGGCGTTGGCCTTGCGCGCCAGCAGCACCCAGCGCCGCGCCAGCTCGGCGACGAAGTCCATGCCCGGGCGGTGAGCCAGGTAGCAGACCACGTCGCTCTGGCTGCGCTCGCTGCGCCAGGCCAGGCCCTTGAAGCTGATCGGCCGGGTGATCAGGCGGCCGTCCAGTTCCGGCAGCGCCACGTGCATGGCCAGGTCGCGCGGGCCCAGGCCCTGGGCGTTGGCGCGCCACTGCTCGATATTGTCCAGCGAGCAGATGGCCTGCAGCACCGGCACGTCGCGGCGGAACGGACGGGCCTGGGGCGCCTCCGGGTTGGACTGGGCGAAGCCGGTGGTGTTGATGATCAGCTCGGCGCAGGCGGCGTCCAGCAGCGCCTCGACCTGCTCCAGGCAGGCCGTTTCCTTGAGGCTGGCCACGGCGATCGGCAGGGGGTTGAGGCCCTGGGCCCGCAGGCGCTCGCAGAAGACATCGATGAAACCGGTGTTCGCCGCCTGCAGGTGGGTGCGGTAGAACAGCAGCGCCGCCACCGGCCAGTCGGCGTTCCATTCGGCTTGCCAGTGGTCGAGCGTGGCGGCGGCATGACGGGGATGGTGCAGCGCCACCCGGGGCAGGGCGCGCGGTTCCTCCCAGGGGTAGGCGCGGCCCAGGTAGCGGCTGGCCAGGTTGGCGAAGAACTGCCGGGCGTTGTCCAGGCCGCCCTGGCGCAGGTACTGCCAGAGGCGCTCGGCTTCGGCGGGGGCGACGGTGCACAGGGCGGTGAGTTCCGGGTCGGGCTTGTCGTCGCCGGGGACCAGGACCAGGGTGGCGCCGCGCTCGGCCAGGGCCACCAGTTGCTCGATGCCGTAGCGCCAGTAGCCGACGCCGCCGTGCACCGAGATCAGGATGACTTTCGCGTGCCGCAGCACCTCGTCGACGTAGAGGTCCACCGAGGCGTGGTTCTGCAGCTGCATGGGGTTGGCCAGGCGCAGGCTCGGGTAGTCCGCCGGCAGTTCGCGGGCGGCCTCGGCGAGCAGCGCCAGGTGCGAATCGCCGCTGCAGAGGATGACCAGCTCGGCGGGCGTCTGGGCCAGGTGGGCGATGCCGTCGTCGGGGACGAAGCCGCCGGGTTGGGTGCGCAGCAGGTGCATGGTACGGCCTTGGTCGAGGGCTGTGCGTAGGAGCGAGCTTGCTCGCGAACAAACCCCGCTGCGGGGCCATTCGCGAGCAAGCTCGCTCCTACGAAGGGCATCAGGTCAGTGCGGTGCGCAGTTCGTTGGCGATGCTGGCCTGGTCGAGTTCCTGGCCGATCACCACCAGGCGGGTGGCGCGGGTTTCGTCGCTCAGCCACTTGCGGTCGAAGTGTTTGTCGAAGCGCTTGCCGACGCCCTGCACCAGCAGGCGCATGGGCTTGCCGGGGATGGCCGCGAAGCCCTTGATGCGCAGCACCGCGTGGCGCTCCACCAGTTGCTCGAGGGCGTCGAGCAGGGCGCGCTCTTCCACTTCCGGCAGGTCGACGTGGAAGGAGTCGAACTCGTCGTGGTCGTGGTCCTCGTGCCCTTCATGGTCGTGGTGGGTCGGGCGGCTGTCGATGTGCAGCTCGGCCTCGGCGTTCAGCCCCAGCAGCACCGACAGCGGCAGCTTGCCGGCGCTGGCCTCGATGATCTTCACCGCCGGCGGCAGTTCCTCGGCGACGTGGGTGCGCACTTGCGCGAGGGTGTCGGCGTCGAGCAGGTCGGCCTTGTTCAGCACCACCAGGTCGGCGCTGGCCAACTGGTCTTCGAACAGTTCGTGCAGCGGCGATTCGTGGTCCAGGTTCGGGTCCTGCCTGCGTTGCTCGTCGACCTGCTCGGGGTGGGCGGCGAAGGTTCCGGCGGCCACCGCCGGGCTGTCGACCACGGTGATCACCGCATCCACCGTGCAGGCGTTGCGGATTTCCGGCCACTGGAAGGCCTGCACCAGGGGCTTGGGCAGGGCCAGGCCGGAGGTCTCGATGAGGATCTGGTCGAGCTCGCCGCGGCGCGCCACCAGCTCGCGCATCACCGGGAAGAACTCTTCCTGCACGGTGCAGCACAGGCAGCCGTTGGCCAGTTCGAAGACGCGGCCCACGGCTTCTTCTTCGCTGCAGCCGATGGAGCATTGCTTGAGGATTTCGCCGTCGATGCCCAGTTCGCCGAACTCGTTGACGATCACCGCGATGCGGCGGCCTTCGGCGTTGTCGAGCATGTGCCGGAGCAGGGTGGTCTTGCCGGCGCCGAGGAAGCCGGTGACGATGGTGACGGGGAGCTTGGCCAGGGTTTGCATGGTCGCCTCTGCGCTGCGATGGCGGGAGGCAGGGGCGCGCGCACGGAGGTTCCGCGCGTCGGAAGCCGCCACCGGATCACCCCGCCCGGTTGTGGTAATGCTGGTTCGAGGCAGGTCTCCTGGCTCACGATCCGGCTTGCGCCTGGCCTTCGCCTTCCCGCCCGTGGGCAGTGGCATTCGAAGGGGTTTGGATCATTCACAGTTGCGGGGGCAGCCGTGGCCTTGACCACGTTCCCTCTTAGCTCCGGCGCCGGGCCGGAGAACCTCGAAGCGGCAAAGGCTACGCAGTGCCCGGCGGGTGGTCAATCGCCACCGGGCCGGTTGACGCTCTGCCTGGGCCGTGCTGTGCTGCCCGGCGATTGCCCGAGGAAGGATCGCCCGCGTGATACTGGTTGCCGGACTGGGGTGCCGCCGTGGCTGCGGCGCCGACGAACTGCTCGCCCTGCTGCGCGCCTGCCTGCGCGAGGCCGGCCTCGATGAGGCGGCTCTGAATGCCCTGGCCAGCAGCGAGGCCAAGGCCCTGGAAGGTGGCCTGCGCGACCTGTCGCGGCAACTTCGTCTGCCCCTGGAACTGCTGGATGCGCAGCGCCTGGCGCCTTACGAGCAGCGCCTGACTTCCACTTCCGAGCGGGCTCGCCAGGTCACCGGCAGCGCTGGCGTGGCTGAGGCTGCCGCCCTGGCACTGGCCGAAGCGCTGGCTGAAGGCCCGGCGCGGCTGGTCGTGCCCAAGCGGCGCAGCGCCAACGCTACTTGCGCGCTGGCCATGGCTCCCTACGGGCTGGGGTAGACTTGCGCCTTTCCCGATCCGAAGCGAAACGCCCATGACGGTCTATTTCATCGGCGCCGGCCCCGGCGATCCCGAGCTCATCACGGTCAAGGGCCAGCGCCTGCTGCGCAGCTGCCCGGTGATTCTCTACGCCGGCTCGCTGGTGCCCGAGGCGGTGCTCGAAGGGCACAGCGCCGAGGTGGTGGTGAACACCGCCGAGCTGCATCTGGAGCAGATAGTCGCGCTGCTGGCGGAGGCCCACGCGAAAGGCCAGGACGTGGCCCGCGTGCATTCCGGCGACCCTTCGCTGTACGGCGCCATCGGTGAGCAGATCCAGCACCTGCGCCGGCTCGGCATCCCCTACGAGATCGTCCCCGGGGTCACCGCCACCGCCGCCTGCGCCGCGCTGCTGGGCTGCGAGCTAACGCTGCCGGACGTGTCGCAGACGCTGATCCTCACCCGCTACGCCAGCCGCACGAAGATGCCCGAGGGGGAATCCCTGGGCGACCTGGCGCGGCACCGGGCGAGCATGGCCATCCACCTGGGCGTGGGGCAGCTGGAGAAGATAGTCGCGGAGCTGTTGCCGCACTACGGCGCGGACTGCCCGATCGCGGTGATCCACCGCGCCAGTTGGCCGGATCAGGACCAGGTCAGCGGCACCCTCGGCGACATCCTGCCGAAGGCTCGGGCCAAGGGGTTCAAGCGGACGGCGCTGATCCTGGTCGGGCGGGTGCTGGCGGCGGAGGGGTTTGGGGAGTCGTCGTTGTATAGCGCGGGGCATGGGCATCTTTACCGGCCGGGCTGACGGCAGATGGCTGGGGGTTGTTTGTAGGAGCGAGCTTGCTCGCGAATGGTGCTCAGCTGTGACTTCGGTGTTTTGGTTCGATTCCGTCCCCTCTCCCCAGCTCTCTCCCTGAAGGGAGAGGGAGCTTGTCCGTGCCGAGAGGAGGCCCGGTTTTAGCCGGCAATCTCTGTGTTAGCCGGCTGACTCCAGAACATCAGCGTCTGCCCAACGGTCCCCTCTCCCTTCAGGGAGAGGGTTAGGGAGAGGGGCTCTCGAACCCGCCACCCACCATCAAGCCATCCAGTCATCCGACCCGCGCCCGGGCAGGCCGTGGCGGATGTACCAGCGCACGCCCAGGTGAAGGCCCAGGGCGGTGCCCACTGTCAGCAGGATCGTCAGGGTTTCCGCATCCATGGTCGCTGTCCTTCGTCCGGGGTCTGGTCTGACAGCGTATGCCTGCGGCAATCTGTCGCACAGATACAGATCGTGTCCGAATGTACGGAGCAGCGCTACAGCGACTGGATGATCCGCCCGAGGGTTTCCATGGCTTTTTCGCTGCGCGGCGTCCAGGGGTGGCCGTAGTTCAGCCGCAGGCAGTGGCGGAAGCTGCGGGTGGCGGAGAAGATCGGCCCCGGGGCGATGCTGATGCCCTGGGCGTGGGCCAGCTGGAACAGCTTCAGGGCGTCGACCCGCTCGGGCAGCTCCAGCCAGAGGAAGTAGCCGCCGCTGGGGCGGGTCACCCGCGTCGCTTCGGGGAAGTGCCGGGCTACCGCGGCGAGCATGGCGTGCTGCTGGCTTTCCAGGGCGTGGCGCAGCTTGCGCAGGTGGCGGTCGTAGCCGCCGTGCTGCAGGTAGTCGGCGATGGCCGCCTGGGCCGGCACCGAGGCCGACAGGCTGGTCATCAGCTTGAGCCGCTCGACCTGCGCGTGGAAGCGCCCGCCGGCCACCCAGCCGATGCGGTAGCCCGGCGCCAGGCTCTTGGAGAAGCTGCCGCAGTGCATCACCAGGCCCTCGGCGTCGTAGGCCTTCACCGGCTTGGGCGCCTGCTGGGCGAAGTACAGCTCGGCGTAGACGTCGTCCTCGATCAGCGGCACCTGGTGCCGGGCCAGCAGGCCGGCGAGGGCGCGCTTGCGGTCCTCGCCCATGCTCGCGCCCAGCGGGTTCTGGAAGTTGCTCATGAACCAGCAGGCCTTGATCGGCAGGCGCTCCAGGCTGTCGGCCAGCACCTGCAGGTCGATGCCCTCGCGCGGGTGCACGGGGATTTCCACGGCCTTGAGCTTGAGCCGCTCCAGCACCTGCAGGGTGGCGTAGAAGGCCGGCGCCTCGATGGCCACCAGGTCGCCGGGCCGGGTGACCACCTGCAGGCACAGGTTCAGCGCCTCCAGCGCGCCGTTGGTCACGACCAGTTCTTCCACCGGCAGCGGCGTGCCGTTGACCATGTAGCGCAGGGCGATCTGCCGGCGCAGGGCATGGCTGCCCGGGGTCATGTCGGCCACCGCGGCGCGCGGCTCCATGTCGCGCACGGCGTGGGCCATGGAGCGCGCCAGGCGCGGCAGGGGGAACAGCTCGGGGGCCGGGAAGGCCGAGCCGAAGGGCACGGTGTCCGGGTCCTTGATCGAGCCGAGCACCGAGAACACCAGCTCGCTGACGTCCACCTCGGTGGTCTGCGCCTCGTGACGGGCGATCTCCGGTTCGGCCAGGGCGCGGCGCACGTGCTCGCGGACGAAGTAGCCGGAACGCGCGCGGGCCACGATCAGGCCGCGATCCTCCAGCAGGTAGTAGGCCTGGAACACGGTGGAGGCGCTGACCCCGTAGGTGCGGCTGGCGTGCCGCACCGAGGGCACCTTCTGCCCGGGGGCGAGCACCCCGCTGCGGATCAGTTCGGCGATCTCGTCGGCGAATTTCTCGTAGCGCTTCATCTTGTCCCGGGGGCCGTTGGGGAGCTCCCACTCTAGGCGTTGCGCGGCGCCGCCGCCATGCCGCGGGGCCATCGCTCAGCGCCTCGGCGCGACGAAGGTGCTGGCCGCCTCGACCTGTTCGCCGCCCTGCTGCGCCGTCACGCGGAAGTGCAGGGGCACAGGCCCGCCGCTGCCGCTCAGTTCCAGGCGCGCCACCGAGACGGCGAAGTCGCGGATCTCGCCCGGCTCCAGGCGCTGGTCGAGGGCGCCCTGCAGACGGTAGCCGCTGGCCTCGGCCAGGTTCAGGCGGTAGCGCTGCGCCTGTTGGGTCTTGTTGATCAGCTTGAGGTTGTAGACGTTCTCGATCTCGCCGGCCGCGTTCTCGCGGAACAGGCCGCGGTCGCGAGCCACGTCCAGGGCGATCAACGGGCGCGCCTGCAGGGCCCATGCGAAGGCGCCGAACATGGCCAACAGCACCGCCGCATAGCCGACCAGGCGCGGCCGCAGCAGGTGGGTGCGGCCGCCTTCCAGGGCGCGTTCGGAGGTGTAGCGCACCAGGCCGCGGGCGTAGCCCATGCGGTCCATCACCGAGTCGCAGGCATCGACGCAGGCGGCGCAGCCGATGCAGGCGATCTGCAGGCCGTCGCGGATGTCGATGCCGGTGGGGCAGACCTGCACGCATTGCTGGCAGTCGATGCAGTCGCCCAGGCCGAGGGCCCTGGGCTCGGCGTCCTTGCGCCGCGCCCCGCGGGTTTCGCCGCGGGCGGCGTCGTAGGAAATGATCAGCGTGTCCTTGTCGAACATCACGCTCTGGAAGCGCGAGTAGGGGCACATGTGGATGCACACCTGCTCGCGCAGCCAGCCGGCGTTGGCGTAGGTGGCGGCGGCGAAGAAGGCCACCCAGAAGGCGCTTTCCAGGTCCAGGTTCAGGGTGAAGAGGTCCGCCACCAGCGGGCGCACCGGGGTGAAGTAGCCGACGAAGGTCAGCGCCGTGGCCAGGCTGACCAGCAGCCAGAGCCCGTGCTTGGCGCCCTTGCGCAGGTACTTGGCGGTGCTGGGCGGGGCCTTGTCCAGCTTCATGCGCTGGTTGCGGTCGCCCTCGGTGACCTGCTCGGCCCACATGAAGATCCAGGTCCACACGCTCTGCGGGCAGGTGTAGCCGCACCATACCCGGCCGGCCAGCACGGTGATGAAGAACAGGCCGAAGGCGGCGATGATCAATAGTGCCGAGAGCAGGATCAGGTCCTGCGGCCAGAAGGTCGCGCCGAAGATGTAGAACTTGCGCTCGGGCAGGTCCCAGAGCACCGCCTGGCGGCCGTTCCACTGCAGCCACAGGGTGCCGAAGAACAGCGCGAACAGCAGCGCGCCGCCGAGCCGCCGCAGGTCGCGGAAGCGCCCGCTGAAACGCTTGGTGTAGACCGTCGGGGTGACCGCCGAGAGCGGCCTGGGCGGCGGGGTGAAGGCGTGCGGGGCGGCGATCTCGACGATCTTCGCGGGGATTCTCTGGCTCATTGTCGTGGCCCATCAGGCTTGGGATGCGCCGCGACTATAGGAAGCGCCCTGGGCACGAAACAGATTCAGGTTGCCCGCGAAAAACCGGATCAGATGCGCCGCGCCAGGCGTGGCCTGCGCTGTGGCGGTGGCGCGCGGCACGCGGTCGCAGGGCGGTCCAGGCCACGCGGGCAAGGCGTCTGATCCGGTTTTTTGTGGCGGATCTGCCGCTGTTTCGCGACACGACCGCCGGCCATAGTGGCGCCATCACCAGCGGTGGCCCGACGCAGGCCGCCGCAGCAGCCTTGTGAGGTGCCCCCGGCGATGTACCGATACGACGATTACGACCATGCCCTGGTGCGCGAGCGCGTGGCGCAGTTCCGCGACCAGGTGGCGCGGCGGCTGTGCGGCGAGCTGAGCGAGGAGGAGTTCCTGCCGCTGCGCCTGCAGAACGGCCTGTACCTGCAGAAGCACGCCTACATGCTGCGCGTGGCGATACCCTACGGCACCCTGGCGAGCCGCCAACTGCGCGTGCTGGCGCAGATCGCCCGGGACTTCGATCGCGGCTACGGGCACTTCACCACGCGGCAGAACATCCAGTTCAACTGGATCGAGCTGGAGCAGGTGCCGGACATCCTCGAACAGCTGGCCGAGGTGGAGATGCATGCCATCCAGACCTCCGGCAACTGCGTGCGCAACATCACCACCGAGGCCTTCGCCGGCGTCGCCGCCGACGAGCTGCTGGACCCGCGGCCGCTGGCCGAGATCCTCCGCCAGTGGTCGACGGTGAACCCGGAGTTCCTGTTCCTGCCGCGCAAGTTCAAGATCGCCCTGTGCGCCGCCGAGGAAGACCGCGCGGCGGTGATGATGCACGACATCGGCCTCTACCTTTACCGCGACGAAGCCGGCGAGCTGCGCCTGCGGGTGATGGTCGGCGGCGGCCTGGGGCGCACGCCGATCCTCTCCCAGCCGATCCGCGAGGACCTGCCCTGGCAGCACCTGCTGTCCTACGTCGAGGCCATCCTGCGGGTGTACAACCGCCACGGCCGCCGCGACAACAAGTACAAGGCGCGCATCAAGATCCTGGTCAAGGCGCTGGGCATCGAGGCCTTCGCCCACGAGGTGGAGGAGGAGTGGCTGCACATCCGCGATGGCGAGGCGCAGTTGACCCTGGAGGAATACCAGCGCGTCGCCGCCGCCTTCGAGCCGCCGCATTACGCGCAGGCCGCCGCCGACGAACTGGCCTACGGCAGCTCCCTGGCCGCCGATGCCGCCTTCGCCCGCTGGGCCTCGCGCAACGTGCGCCCGCACAAGGTGCCGGGCTACGCCTCGGTGGTGCTGTCGACCAAGCCCGGCGCCGCCGCGCCGCCCGGTGACGTGAGCGCCGGGCAGATGGAACGGGTCGCCGACTGGGCCGAGCGCTTCGGCTTCGGCGAGGTGCGCGTGGCCCACGAGCAGAACCTGGTGCTGCCGGACGTGCGCAAGGCCGACCTGCACGCGCTCTGGCGCGAAGCCTGCGAGGCGGGGCTGGGCACGCCCAACCAGGGCCTGCTGAGCGACGTCATCGCCTGCCCCGGCGGCGACTACTGCGCGCTGGCCAACGCCAAGTCGATCCCCATCGCCCAGGGCATCCAGCAGCGTTTCGAGGACCTGGACTACCTGCACGACCTGGGCGAGCTGAGCCTGAACATCTCCGGCTGCATGAACGCCTGCGGCCACCACCACATCGGCAACATCGGCATCCTCGGCGTCGACAAGAACGGCAGCGAGTGGTACCAGGTCACTCTCGGCGGCGCCCAGGGCAAGCGCGCCGCGCTGGGCCGGGTGATAGGCCCGTCGTTCAGCGCCGCCGAGGTGCCGGCGGTGATCGAGCGCATCGTCCACACCTACGTGGAACGGCGCGGGGCCGGCGAGAGTTTCGTCGAGACCGTCGAGCGCATCGGCCTGGAGCCGTTCAAGGCGCGGGTCTACGCGCAGGCGCAGGTGCCGGCATGAACAACCTGATCCGCCTGGGCGGCGAGGGCGCCTGGCACGACTGCGACGACGCCTGGACGCTGCTGCGTGAGGTGCCGGCGGTGCTGCCCGAAGGCGACCTTATCCTTCCGCTGAATGCCTGGCTCACCTGTAGGAGCGAGCTTGCTCGCGAACAAAGCTGTCCGGAGAAATCGGAGCCGGGTGGTTCGCGAGCAAGCTCGCTCCTACAGAAAAGCGGAGTGTGGCTGGGGCCGGATGATGATCTGCAGAGGTTGCTCGGCCAGCTGGACAAGCTGCCGCTCATCGCCATCGACTTCCCCAGTTTCCGCGACGGCCGCGGCTACAGCCTGGCCTACCTGCTGCGCCGGCGCCTGGGCTGGCGCGGCGAGCTGCGAGCGGTGGGCGATGTGCTGCGCGATCAGCTGGCGCACCTGCGCCAGTGCGGTTTCGACGCCTTCGCGGTGCGCCAGGACAAGTCGGTTGAGGACGCGCTCAAGGGCCTGGCCGGCCTGAGCGTGCTCTACGGGCGCTCGGCGATCGAGCCGCGGCCGCTGTTCCGCCGGCGCTGAAAAGCGGCCCGCTTTCGGGGGTAAGGCCGCGCCGCGCGTGGCGCCGTGCTTGACGCTGTTCCGGTGCGCAGGAAAAATGCCGGCAAAGCGTCGGCGAAACGCCGCCGGCCGTGGCCCACGATTCGAGTGACCCCCTGAAGATGCGTATGCGCCTGATGCTGTTGGGTGGCGGTAATGCCCTGGGACAGGCGCTGATCCGCCTGGGAGCCGAGGAAGACATCGGCTTCCTCGCCCCGCGCCCGCCCGAGCAGGGCTGGGATGCCTCCAGCCTGACCCTGCTGCTGGACGAGACCCGCCCCGACGCGGTGATCAACCTCGCCTACTACCACGACTGGTTCCAGGCCGAGCAGGTCGACGACGCCCGCCTGGCCGCCCAGGAACGCGCCGTGGAGCGCCTGGCCGAACTCTGCCAGCACTACGAGATCCTCCTGCTGCAGCCTTCCAGCTACCGGGTGTTCGACGGCGCCCGCGCCACCGCCTACAGCGAGAAGGACGAGCCGCTGCCCCTGGGCCGCCGCGGCCAGGCGCTGTGGCGCATGGAGCAGTGGGTCCGCGCCACCTGCCCGCGCCACGTGCTGCTGCGTTTCGGCTGGCTGCTGGACGACAGCCCGGGCGGCAGCCTGGACCGCTTCCTCAGCCGCGCCCTGGGCGAGGAGGAGCTGTACCTGGCGGACGACCGCCGCGGCAACCCCACCCCGGTGGACGATGCCGCGCGGGTGATCCTCTCGGTGCTCAAGCAGCTGGACTGCCAGGCGCCGCTGTGGGGCACCTACCATTACGGCGGCCTCGAGGCCACCACCACCCTGGCCCTGGGCCAGGTGATCGTCGCCGAGGCCCGGACCCTCACCGGCCAGGCCCTGCGCGACCCCGTCGCCCAGGCCCACGCGGCGCGCCCGGATGCCAGCGAGGAACCGCAGCACGCGGTGCTCGCCTGCAAGAAGATCCTCCACACCTTCGGCATCAAGCCGCGCGCCTGGCGCGCCGCGCTGCCGACCCTACTGGACCGTTACTACCGTCATGGCTGACATCTCCCCCACCTGCGCCCAGCCCGTCCTCATCACCGGCGGCGCCGGCTTCATCGGCTCGCACCTGGCCGACGCGCTGCTGGCGCGCGGCTACCACGTGCGCGTGCTGGACAACCTGTCCACCGGCAAGCGCGAGAACCTCGACGCGGCCGTGGAGCTGCTGGTCGGCGACGTCGCCGACGCGGCGCTGGTCCGCCGTGCCCTGGACGGCTGCCAGGCGGTGGTGCACCTGGCCGCGGTGGCCTCGGTGCAGGCCTCGGTGGACGACCCGGTGGCCACCCACCAGAGCAACTTCATCGGCACCCTGAACCTCTGCGAGGCGCTGCGCGAAGCCGGCATCCGGCGCGTGCTGTACGCCTCCAGCGCCGCCGTCTACGGCCAGAACGGCCAGGGCACGGCGATAGTCGAGGACCTGCCGAAGGCGCCGCTGACGCCCTATGCCGCGGACAAGCTGGCCGGCGAGTACTACCTCGACTTCTACCGCCGCCAGCATGGCCTGGAGCCGGCGGTATTCCGCTTCTTCAACGTCTACGGCCCGCGCCAGGACCCGTCCTCGCCCTATTCCGGGGTAATCAGCATCTTCACCCAGCGGGCCCTGAACGGGCAGCCGATCACTGTGTTCGGCGACGGCGAGCAGACCCGCGACTTCATCTACGTCGCCGACCTGGTGCAACTGCTGGTGCAGGCGCTGGAGGCGCGGCAGGTGCCGGAAGGGGCGGTCAACGTCGGGCTGAACCAGGTGACCAGCCTGAACCAGCTGCTCGGCGAGATCGGTGCGCTGGTCGGCAGCCTGCCGCCGGTGAGCCACGCCGAGGCGCGCCCCGGCGACATCCGCCATTCCCGTGCCGACAACGGCCGCCTGCTGACGCACTACCGCCTGGAGCGGCCGACGCCGATCGGCGAGGGCCTGGCGCGCCTGCTCGGGCGCTGATCACCACCAGGGCTTGTTCAGCGCCAGGTAGAAGATGCCGCCCAGGCATGCCAGGGCCAGGGCGCTGAGCAGCGCCTTGGGCCCGCGCGCGGCGCTGCGCATGGCGAAGGCGGCGAGCACGATGTAGCCCAGCAGCAGCCCCAGCTTGGCCTGCAGCCACAGCGGCAGCGGCCAGGGCATGGCCAGGTGCACCAGGCCCAGGGCGCTGAGCAGCAGCAGGCTGTCCACCAGGTGCGGCGCCCAGCGCTGCCAGCCGGCCAGGCGCCGGCCCCGCCAGTTCAGCCCCAGGCGCCAGAGGAACAGCAGGCTGCTGAGGATCGCCAGGGTGATGTGCAGGTGCTTCAGCCAGAGGTACATGGGCGGCTCACTTGTATTCGGTGGTGTAGAGCACGACGAACTCGAAGGGCCCCGGCCGGACCTCGGCGCCCGCCAGCAGCTCGGCCTCGAAGGTGGTGTCGAAGCCCAGCGAACGCGGCGAGCGCACCACGTGCTCGACGGGCTGGTTGAAGACTACGTACCGCTCGTTCTGCAGGTCCTTGATCTTCAGCAGCAAACCGGCGGATTCGTGGAGCAGCGCGGTGTTGCCGTCGAGGAGCTGGCCGTTGGCCGGTGACAGCGTGGTGTGGATGACCGCGCCGCCGTCGCACTGCCAATGAAAGTCGAAACGCCGCTGCAGGGGCAACTGGTTCTTGCTGAAACTGCCGAAATCGACCCGCGTCGGCACATCGGTCATCTCGCAGGTGGTGGGCAGGAAGGTCAGGGCGACGCCCGGGAAGGGGTCGATGGGGTAGGCCGGCGGCGTGTTGTTCCAGCGCGAGCCGACGAACAGCGCCGGCTCGCGGAAGTTGATCGAGTACACCCCCGGGGTGTCGATCGGGCCGTTCTTCAGCACCTCGATGAAGCTGTTGGACAGCGAGCCGCTGACGCATTCGCTGGGGCCCAGGCTGCGGTCGCCGACGATGCCCAGTTGGATGCGCTCGGCCACCCCGCCCACCTGTTTGACGCCGACGCCGTCCTTGCCCGAGGGAATCACCCGGTAGACCAGGCCGTTGAGGTTGGTGGCGAAGTCGTTGCCCTGCATGTGGCTGGCCTCGCTGGCCACGCCCAGCACGATGTAGCGCCCGGCGTCCCCGGCCAGGTACTCCTGCAGGCGGCAGGCGTAGTCCAGGGACAGGTTCAGGGTGCCCAGCACGCTGCCCACCGGCAGGCCGGCGCTGATGTAGGTCTCGCCGTCGTAGGTGAACTGCTGGTTGGTGAAGTAGCACTGGTTCGGCTCGACCGGGCACTCGTCGGCGGCGGCCGGCAGCGCCTGCAGCAGGCAGGCGGCCAGGGCCAGGCAGTGGAACAGGGGGCGGCGGCGCGGGTGGATCATGATCTTTCCTCGCTTGGCGGGCCGCCGGCGGCGGCCTGGCAGTCGACCGGGATGGCCCGGTAGGTGTCTTGCTTGTCCTTCTTCGCCGGCATGGCGTAAGTGAAGCTGCATTGCTGCTCGTCCGCCTCGCCCCAGGATACCCGGTAGCTGTCGCGGCCCTTTTCCAGGTACAGGTAGACCAGGTTGTCCTGGCCGACGTAGGCCAGCACCTCGCCGTCGCCGCCGACCTCGGCGCCGAAGGGCACTTCCAGGCCGCCGGCGCGGCGCAGCTCGAGCAGCACCGAGATGCCGCTGCGGGTACGGTAGGGCACCCGCACGATGGCGCCGTAGCGCGGCGCGGTCTTCTGGATGTTCTCGCGGATCTCGACGTCGTCGATGGCGCTCTTGGCGTCCAGCACTATCTCGTTGTGGCGGTAGGGCGTCAGCCCGGTGAGCAGCGCCTTGCCGTCGCCGTCCAGGTGAACGCGGCCGCGCGGCAGCAGGGCGCCCGCCGCGCCTTCGGCCTCGACTATGGCCATGGTCTCGCCCTGGTTCGGCGACAGCGCCACGCCGCCGGAATAGGCGACCAGGCTGCCGCGCGCGGACAGGGACTCGCGGCTGAAGCCGTCGCCCCGCGCCAGGCTGGCGCCCAGCGAGCTGGCGGCGGTGCGCAGGTTGAGGTTGCCGCCATAGGACTGGCTGTTGCCGCCCTCGGCCTGGCTGTCGTTGCCGTACAGGTTGTAGTTCCACTGGCCCTGTTCGCCGGCGATGCCGCTGAGGCTGGTCTGCAGCGAGCGGTTGCGCGCGTCCTGCAGCGACAGGGTGCTGCTCAGGCGCGGCGCGCCGGCCTCGCGGCCCAGCGGGACGCTGACGCTCAGCAGGTACTGGTTGTCGTAGCCGTCGACGCTCTGGAAGCGCGTCGCCGACAGGCCCAGGCTGCCCCAGCCGAAGGTCCGGCTGAAGCCGCCGCTGAAGGTCAGGCTGCGGTTCTCCCCGGTCCAGTAGGTCTGCCCCACGCCGGACAGGTACAGGCTGCCGCCGCCCAGCGCCTGGCTGAGGTTGAGCTGGACGCGGTCGCGCTCGCGGAACAGGTTGGCGTTGTCGGTGTCCAGGGCGTCGGCCGCGGCGGCCAGCCCCAGGTAGCCCTTGTCCGAGCGGCGGTAGGACAGTTGCAGGTGGGTGCCGCCGAAGCTCTTGTTGTAGGCCAGGCGGTAGCTTTCGCCATTGTCGGGCATGCCCTGGCCGGCGGCTTCGCCGGGCAGCGCGTCGAAGCGCGAGACGGTGGCGTCCACCGAGAAGGCGCCCAGCGAGGTGTTCAGCGCGGCGCCGATCAGCGAGGCCATGTAGCTGTCGGCGAGCACCGCGCCGGAATAGGCGCTGAGGTTGTTGCTCAGGCCCCGGCGGTAGCCGCCCTGGACGAATTTCAGCGGGTTGCCGACGTCCTCGCCGCGGTAGCTGCCCGAGGCGACCTGGTAGCGCGAGGCGCCGGGCCTGAGCAGTTCGGCGGCGTAGGAGTAGGGCACGCTGAAGGTCTTCTCGCGGCCGTCGGCCTCGATCACCGTGACCTGCAGGTCCTCGGTGTAGCCGGTGTTGTACAGGTCGTCGATGACGAAGGGGCCGGGCGGGACGCTGACCTGGTGGATCAGTTGCTGGCCCTGGTGGATCTTCACGGTGGCGTTGCTGTCGGCGATGCCGCGCACCACCGGGGCGAAGCCGCGCTCGCTCTCCGGCAGCATGCGTTCGTCGCTCTCCAGCTGCACGCCGGTGAAGGGGATGCTGTCGAACATCTCGCCGGCGGTGAAGTGCTGGCCGAGGGTCAGCTGCGAGGAAAGCCCGGTGAGGTCGCGCTGGGCGTAGTTGTTCAGCGTGCGGTAATGGCTGCCCTGGCGGGTGGTGTCGCCATGGCTGAAGCTGGCGTTGTGGCGCAGGCGCCAGTCCAGCAGGTTGAGGCCGCCGTTGAGGCCGAGGAACAGGTCGTTGCGGGTGTCCTGGCTGTTGCTGGAGCGGTCGAGGTTGCCGGTGTAGCTGAGGAAGCCGGCGTTGATTCCCGAATCCCAGCTCGACGGCGGCGCGTAGTTGCGCGGGCGCTGCTTCACGTAGGCCTGGGGCAGGGTGAGGTGGATGGCCCCGCTGGCGCCGTCCAGGTCCACGCGGCTCTGCGGGACGCGTTCGAGCAGGTCGATGCAGTCGCCGCCGGCGGGCTCGGCGCCGGGAGCGGGCCCGGGCAGCAGCACGCCCCACTGTTCCAGCTGCTCCGGCCCGAAGCAGTAGACCTGGCGCTGCTCGGCGGTGTGCACGATGCGCACTTCCTGCTGGCCGAAGTACACCTTGTTCAGCGTCAGGTCCAGCGAGTAGGTGCCCGGCGGCAGCGCCGAGGGGTTCTTCTCGAACCCGGAAACGTCGGTGCTCATGCCCAGCGTCTCCAGCAGGCCGCGGTCGAAATGCACCTCGCCGGGGCCTTCGGCGGCCAGCGCCGGGGCCGGCAGCAGGGCGCAGCAGAGCCCTCCCAGGCAGCCGAGGCGCAGGGTGCGGGACAGTATCGAAGGGAACACGATGGACCTCGCGCAGGAGGGTTACTCGACGGTGGCTTCGGTCTCGATCAGGCCGCCGAAATCGTTGATCCAGGTGTAGCGGAGCTTGGCGCCGGCCCTGGCCCAGGCCGCCGCGTCCGCGGGCAGGGGAATGCCGTAGCTGCCCTTGGCCGGGACCATCTCCAGGTCGTCGTTGGCGTATTGCCTGGCCCCCGAGCGCAGGTGCAGGCGGGCCAGGGACACCGAGTAGGGCAGGTCGTTGACCGCGCGCAGGACGCGCTTGCCGCCTTCGGCGGCGATGCGCCACTTCAGCTGCTGTGCCGCGTCGGCGGCCGCACCCTTGAGCGCCGCGGGGCGGTAGAACAGCTTGAGCTGCGAACGGAAGGCCACCTGCAGCTTGCCCGCGCTGTTGCCGCTGGCGGCCGCGCCGGCCTTGTCCGGGCTGCTGGAGGGCACTTCCAGGACGTTCAGCCAGAACACCGACTCGCGGTCCTGGGGCAGCGTCCGGTCGATATTGGCGATGCGCAGCAGCAGGCCCTTGTCCGGGTCCACCCGCGATACCGGCGGCGTGACGATGAAGGGCGAGCGCCCCGGGCTGCCGGCGCCCGGAGTGCCCTTGCCGTGGTCCACCCAGGCCTTGATCAGCGAGGGCGTCTTGCCGGTGTTGCGGATATTGACGGTGATGTCCCGCTCGGTGGCCGGATAGACCACGCGGGTGCCGGTGATGACGATGCTGGCGTGGGCCTGCAGGGCCAGCAGGCAAATACCGATCAGCAGAACTAAGTGGGTAGCGGGACGCATCGGGGTCAACCTCCTTCTCCATATAAAGAAGGACTTTCGGTGGAGTCTAGGCGGGGCCGGGGTACTGGCAAGTTCCAGCTGGAAAAGTTGCCGTTGGAACTTGTAAGTGCGGTTCTTTATTCAACTCGCGCATGGACTTTCGTCGATATGTTCATACGCGTGATGGATAGGCCGGGTGCATCCCCCGATGGGGGGGGGATGCACCCCGGGCGGCCGTCAGTCGTAACGGATGGAATACAGCAGAGCGGTGTCGGCGGTACCGGCCGATACCATCTCCGAGGTCTGGACATAACGGGCGTAGTAGGCGAACTCCAGCGGGCCGGCCTCTTCGAGGAGCTTGCTGGTGTTGTTGTCATTGGTACGCAGGTCGATGGCTTCCAGCTCCTCGTTGGCGATCTGCAGCTCGATGCCGGACATGCTCAGGGCTTCGCCGTTGAAGGTGAGGTTGCCGGTGCCCGGGTTGATGTTGGCCGAGCCGAAATCGACCTTGTAGGTCTGGCCGACGGAGCAGCCGTTGAGGGTGATGGTGAAGCGCTGCTCGCCGGCGGTGGAGCCGACGGTGTCGAATTCGCTGGTGGAGATCGACGGCAGGTTGATGGAGGCATCGGCGCCGCCGCCGTTCACGCTGACGTCGCAGGTGTCTTCCAGGACGTGGCCGGTGAAGCTGATCTGGCCGCCGGTTGCCGCCTGGGCGCCGCCGGCTACCAGGGCCAGCAAGACGGTTGCGGGAAGAGTGAGTTTTTTCATGGCGTTTTCCTTGTGTTGCAGGTTTTTCGGTAGGTGAATTCTCCTTGCTTCCTGAGTTTTCGAATATTAGGAATCTTCTGATGCGCCGTAGGCCAATTCTTATGAGTTGGGTAGGCATCGGATAAGGTGGGGTATTTATCTAAAGAAAATAGATCGGGAAGTTTCCGGGTAAGGAAGTTCCCATAATGCCGGTCTTGATATTTCGATCAGTTCCTGGTGAAAGGCGGAAATGAAAAAGCCCCCGGCAATTGCCGAGGGCTTTTTCTTGCGATCTTCCGACTTAGAACCTGTAGCCGAAGCCGATCATGTAGACCCAGGGGTCGACGTCGACGTTGACCTTGGTCTTCTGCACGCCCAGGCCGCTGGGACCGTCGACGCTGGCCTTGGTGTCGATGTCCATGTACCACACGGCGACGTTGACCAGGGCGTGTTCATTGAGCATGTAGTCCATGCCCAGTTCCGCGGCCAGGCCCCAGGAGTCCTGCAGCTTCAGGTTGCTGAAGCCCTGGTCCTTGCGGTTGCTGGCGAGGTCTTCGTCGAAGAAGGTGGTGTAGTTCACGCCCAGGCCGCCGTAGGGCTGGAAGGCGGAGTTGGTGCCGCCCATGGGGTAGTACTGCAGCAGCACGGTCGGCGGCAGCTGCTTGATGTCGGCCAGCTTGCCGTCCAGGCCGGTGAGGCCGGTGGCGCGGTTCAGCCCCTTGACGTCGACCTGGTGGTTGAACGGGGTGGCGGCGACCAGCTCGACGCCGATCTTGTCGGTGAGCAGGTAGCTGAAGGTCAGGCCCAGCTGGGTGTCGCTGTCGACAGTGGCCTTGGTGCCACCGACCTTGCCGCCGTCGAGCTTGATATCGCTGCTGCTGTCGTTCGGGGCAACGGTGGCGAAGCCGCCGCGGACGATGAAGTCACCGGCCTTGTGGCCCTGGATTTCCGCAGCCTGTACGGCGAACGGCGTGGCGACGGCGGCGGCGAGCAGGGAGGCGGTGAGCCAGGACTTGCGCATGATGGTGATGCTCCATGATTTTGGAATAAGCGTTGGTGAACATCATGGTAGACGGCGCTAAGCGGTCCTTCTTGATTCAGCTCAATAAAGCCCCCCTGAGCCGTAGGGGTAATGCCTGCGGCGGATGGTCGCAGGCTACTCACCTTCGTATTCGTACGGTGTCACTTCGTCGGCCTTGAGCTGGTAGCCGGCCTGGGCCAGGTCGCTGTCGATGTGCTTCACCTGCAGGCGCCCGGTCACCCAGTAGGGCTGGTACAGCTCGTCCATCTTCACGCCGCGGGCCTGGTGCACGTAGACGATCTGGTTGGAAGGCGGCGGCGGCACGTGGATGCAGGCGCCGTAGTAGGGCACCAGGAGGAACTCGTTGACCTCGCCGTCCTGGCCCACGTCCAGCGGCACTATGTAGCCGGGCAGCTTCACCTCCTTGCCATCCAGCGCCTGGACCACCGGGGCCGCCGGTGATTGCTGCCTGGCCGCCGGGCCGCTTTCGGCGTTGAGCGCGTCGCTCAGCTGGGAAATGTCGTGCAGCGGCACCGGCGGCGGGGGCGGCGGCGCGCCCTCGGGGATCAGCTGCGGCCAGGTCAGGGTCTGCGGCGTGCCGGCCCAGGCCGCGCCGGCGGCGAGCAGGAGCAGGGCGAGGAAGGCGGAGGCGGTGGTTTTCATGGGGCTACTCAGATTCGGATCGACAGGCCGTCGGCCAGCGACTGGCGGTAGGCGCGCCAGGCCGGCACGCAGCCGATCAGCACGGCGGCCAGCAGTATGCCGCCCAGCAGCGACCACTCATAGGCGCTCGGCGCCGCCAGCGGCAGGAAGATGCCGTAGTTGGCCTGCACGTAGCCCTGGGCCGCGGCGATGCCGGCGTACAGCAGGCCCAGGCCCAGGGCGACGCCGGCCAGGGCCAGGGCGAAGGCCTCGGCCAGCAGCAGGCTGAACACGTGCCAGGGCCGCGCGCCCACCGAGCGCAGGATGGCCATCTCGCGGCGGCGCTCGTTGAGGCTGGTGAGGATGGCGGTGAGCATGCCGATCAGCCCGGTCAGCACGACGAACAGCGAGACCACGAACAGCGCCTTCTCCGCCGTGCCCATCAGCCCCCAGAGTTCCTGCAGGGCCACCCCGGGGAGGATCGCCAGCAGCGGTTCGCCGTCGTATTCGTTGATCTGCCGCTGCAGGGTGAAGGTCGCCACCTTGCTCTTCAGGCCGAGCAGGAAGGCGGTGATGGCGGTCGGCTGCAGGTCCATGTGGCGCGCCTGGTCGGCGCTGATGCGGCCGGCGCCGCGGGCCGGCACGCCGTTCTTCCAGTCGACGTGCAGCGCCTCCATGCCGGCCAGGGAGATGTGCAGGGTGCGGTCCACCGGGGTGCCGGTGCGCCTGAGGATGCCGACCACGGTGAACGGCTTGTCGTCGTGCTGCACCAGGCTGATGGTGCTGACCCCGTGGCTGAGCACGATAGGGTCACCGAGCTTGTAGTGCAGCGCTTCGGCCACCTCGGCGCCGAGCACCACGTCGAACAGGTCCTGGCCGAAGGGCCGGCCCTCGGCCAGCTGCAGCTGCTGGTCGCGGCCGTAGCGGTAGTGCTCGAAGTAGCCGGTGTCGGTGCCCATCACCCGGTAGCCGCGGTGCGAATCGCCCAGGGAGATGGGGATGGCCCACTTCACCAGCGGGCTGGCCTTGACCGTCTGGAAGCTCTCCCAGCGGATGTTGTTGGTGGCGTTGCCGATGCGGAACACCGAGTACAGCAGCAGGTTGATCGAGCCCGAGCGCGCGCCGACGATCAGGTCGGTGCCGGAGATGGTGCTGGCGAAGCTGGCGCGGGCCTCGCTGCGCACCCGTTCCACGGCCAGCAGCAGGCAGGCCGAGAGGGCGATGGCGAAGACCGTGAGCAGCGCGGTGAAACGGCGGTTGGAAAGGCTGGCCAGGGCCAGGCGCAACAGGTACATGCTCAGATCCCGGGGGCGGTGGCGGCGCGGTTGAGGTCGGCCAGCGACAGGCTGCGGTCGAACAGCGGCGCCAGGCCCTGGTCGTGGCTGACGAACAGCAGGCTGGCGCCGGCCGCGCGGCATTCGGCGAACAGCAGCTGGAGGAAGGCTTCGCGGGCGTCGGCGTCCAGCGCCGAGGTCGGCTCGTCGGCGATCACCAGCTCCGGCTGGCCGATCAGCGCGCGGGCCGCGGCGACGCGCTGCTGCTGGCCGATGGAGAGGTTGTCGGCGCGCCGCTGCAGCAGCGCCGCGTCGCCCAGGCCCAGGTGCGCGAGCAGGGCGCGGGCGGCCTCGTCGACGCTGCCGTGGCGCTCGCTGGCGCGTGCCGCGCGGCTGCGCGAGAAGTGGCAGGGCAGCTCGACGTTCTCCCGCACCGAGAGGAACGGCAGCAGGTTGAACTGCTGGAAGATGTAGCCGGTGTGGTCGACGCGGAAGTGGTCGCGGCGCGCGGCGGAGAGCTGCGCCAGGTCCTCGCCGAGCAGGCGGATGCTGCCGCGCTGCGGCCTCTGCACACCGCCCAGCAGGCCGAGCAGGGTGGTCTTGCCGCTGCCGGAGGGGCCCTTGAGGAACAGCGTCTCGCCGCGGCCGAGGGTGAACTGCGGAATGTCCAGCAGCTCCGCCTGGCCAGGCCAGGCGAAGCCGAGGTCGCGGAGTTCGAGCAGGGTGTCCATGGGGCGCGTCAGAACTTCAGCAGGCTGCTGGCCGGGGTCAGTTCGGCGCCCTGCTGGCCGTTCGGGCCGATCAGCTGCACCACCAGCTTCTGGGTGCCGGGGAAGCGCTTGAACAGCGGGGCGAAGTCGAGGCTGGTCAGGGCCTCGGGCGCGGCGCAGGCCAGCTTGTAGTGGGCGTTGATGTCGCTGTGCTGGTGGCCTTCGTGCTCGTCGCCATCGTCGTCGTGATCCTCGGCCTTGGCATTGCCGAACAGTGGGCTTTCCAGCTCCACCTCGGTGACGCCGCACTTGGCCGCGGCCGGTGCCTGGACCAGTTCCAGCGGCTTGCCCAGCTGGGCGCGGGCGGCGGCCACGGTGGCCTGGTCGGCGGCGCTGCTGGCCGGGTGCTCGAAGCCGACGAAGTTCATCGCCGGGCTGTCCACTTCCAGCTCCAGGGTGCCGCCGTCCAGCGCGACGTTGAGCTGGGCCACGCCGTGCTCGTGCTTGCCGAGGCTGCCGTGCTCGTGTTCGTCGTGGGCCTGGGCGGCGGCGAAGGGGATCAGGGCGAGGGCGAGCAACAGCGGGCGCATGGACGTTCTCCGGTGGGGAAATCGAGGGTGCGTTACGTTATAACGAAATATTGCGGCTGGCTAGAGGCCCCGGGGAGATTGGCGCGGCCGCGCCGGCGTGGGAGCATGCCGCCCATGCAGGAGGAAACCACCATGCGAATCCGTGGAAGCATCGGCGACTGGCCGGTGGACCTGACCCTGGAACTGGACGAGGCGGAATGGCAGCGCCTGGGCGTGGCGCTGCGCCACGCGCCCGCCGCACCGGTCGCCGCGCCGGCAGCGCCTGTGGATAACCCGCCGGTGGCGCCCAGCGGGGCCGACCGCCTGTGGCAGGCGGCCCGCGACCTGCTGCGCCAGGCCGGCAGCCGCGAAGGCCCGCAACTGCTGGACGAACTGGCCGCCCTGGCCGGCAGCGCCGGCGCGGCCAAGGGGCTGCTGGTGCGCTTGCGGCACAGCCCGAACGTGAAGATCGAGGTGCGAGAGGGGACCCAGGTGTTCACCTGGGTTGGGGAATAGGGGGTTTTGCTTTTCGTAGGAGCGAGCTTGCTCGCGAACGGAGTTTCCCGGCCATGCCGATGCCAGGCATGAGAGCGCCCTCTCCCTAACCCTCTCCCTGAAGGGAGAGGGAACCGTTCGGAGTCTTCTGATAATTCGGCGTTAGCCGGGCACTGTGATAGGCGACTGAAACCTTACTTCCAACCGGCACGGACAAGCCCCCTCTCCCTTCAGGGAGAGGGCTGGGGAGAGGGAAAGGCGCCAAGCCCAGCATCGGAGCAGCCGGTTGGCACCGTTCGCACGAACCCCGCCACTCAATACAGCAGATTGGCCAGCTTCCGCCGATAGGCAATCACCAGCGGATGCTCGTTGCCCAGCAACTCGAACACCTGCACCAGTGTCTTGCGCGGCAGGTCCTCGCCATAGCCGCGGTTGCGCTGGAACAGGCGCAGCAGGCCATCCATCGCCGCCTCGTACTGCTGCCGGGCCAGTTGCTGCACGGCCAACTGGTAGGCCGCCTCGTCGTCGCCGGCGTCGGCCGCCAGGCGGCTCTTCAGGGTGGCGGCGTCGGGCAGGTCGGCGGCCTGGCGGAGGAAGGTCAGCTGGGCGCGGGCGGCGGCCAGGGCGGCCTTGTGCTCGTCGCTCTTCACCGCGTCCAGCACCGTCTCGGCTTCGCCCAGCTCGCCGCGCTCGGCCAGGCAGCGGGCGTAGAGGATCAGCGCCGCCGCGTTGCTGTTGTCTTCGCCCAGCAGGGCCTTGAGCTGGGCCTCGGCCTCGGCGAAGCGGCCTTCGGCGAAGGCCGCCTCGGCGGCGTCCAGCGGGTTGCCGGCGGGGGCCGCCGGCGGCTGCACGTGCTGCTCCAGCATCTGCCGCACCGCCGATTCGGGTTGCGCGCCGGCGAAGCCGTCGACCGGCTGGCCGTCGCGGAACAGCACCACGGTGGGCAGGCTGCGGATGCCGAAGCGCATGACGATGTCCTGCTCGACGTCGCAGTTGACCTTGGCCAGCAGCAACTCGCCCTGGTAGGACTCGGTGACCTGCGCCAGCATCGGCATCAGCGCCTTGCAGGGTGCGCACCAGTCGGCCCAGAAGTCGACCAGCACCGGCTTGTGGAAGGAGTTCTGGATCACCAGCTGGTCGAAGTCGGCGCTGGTGACGTCGAAAATGTAGGGCGTGTCGCTCATGGGGGCTCTCGTCGGGCGAAAGGGGCGAAAGGATGCTGGTCACTATAAGTGGGGGCGCGGCCGACGGAAACAAGGCAATGCCGCACCGCGCCCTATGTCCCAGGTGAGCACGGCTTCTCGTAGGAGCGAGCTTGCTCGCGAACAGATTCCGCTGCGGGGCTCATTCGCGAGCAAGCTCGCTCCTACGAAGAGCACCCCGGTGCGACCAGCGAGGCAGTCGCTCCTACAGGGGGCGATTGGCGTGATAGAGGCTGACCTTGCGGAATTCGTGGGGCTCGGCCAGGTCCGGCCAGGTGCAGGCGTCGAGGATGTCCAGGCGCCGGTATAGCGGGTGCTGGAAGTCGCGCACCCGCGAGTCGGCCACCAGCGCCTCGCGGCCCTTGCCGAGGAAGGCGTCGAGCAGCGGCAGGTTGGCGCGGTCGTAGAGCACGTCGGCCACCAGGATCAGGTCGTAGCGGTCCTGTTCCTGGAAGAAGTCTTCCGAGTAGCTCAGCCGCACCCCGTTCAGCTCGGCGTTGGCGCGGCTGGCGGCCAGGGCCAGCGGGTCCAGGTCGCAGGCCACCACTTCGGCGGCGCCGGCCTTGGCCGCGGCGATGGCGGCGATGCCGGAGCCGGCGCCGAAGTCCAGCACGCGCTTGCCGGCCACCCACTGAGGGCGCTCGGCCAGCCAGCGCGCCAGGGCCAGGCCGCTGGCCCAGCAGAAGCACCAGTAGGGCGGCTCCTCGAGGATGCGGCGGGTCTCGTCGGGGCTGAACTGGCGGTCCATGTTCTGCGCATCGATCAGCCACAGGGCGATGTCGGTGCCGGGCAGGCGCTCGGCGCCCAGGCGGGCGTCGCCGAGCAGTTCGCCCAGGGCCTGCTGCAGGTCGTGCGGGGCCTTCACGGCGCCGGCTCCAGGCGCAGCTCGCCCAGGGCCTGGGATTGCCCGGGGCGATGGTCAGCGGGCGCAGGCGCCAGGCCAGCTGGCCGTTCTGTGCCACCCGCACGTGCAGTTCGACGCGGCCGCCGCTGGGGAAATCGCCGGGGTCGTAGCGCAGGCTGAAGGGCAGGGCACCGCCGTTGCCCACCAGCTCCAGGCTGGCCAGGGCGCGCTGCGGGCGGTCGCGCTCGTCCATCAGCAGCAGCGCCAGTTCCACCTCGGCGCCGTCGGGCAGGGCGCCGCGGCTGCTGGTGAGCACCCCGGACAGCTCGCGCTGGTTGGCCGGCAGGGGCGCCACGGCGGCCTTGGCCGGGGCGCTGGCGGAGGGCGGCTGCGGAGCGGGTTGCTTGCTCGAACAGGCGGCCAGCAGGGCCAGGGCGAACAGGCAGAGAAGGCGGAGCGGCATGGGCGAAATCCCTCGCGACAGGTTCCAGGGCGGCGCCTGTATAGCCTAAAGCGTGCGGCTTGTCTCGGGGAGGGGCGGATGGGCTACCATTGACATCCATTTCGTCGGGCCATTCCCTGCCATGCATTGTCCCTTCTGCGGTGCCCACGACACCAAAGTCATCGATTCGCGCCTGGTCGCCGAGGGCGACCAGGTCCGCCGCCGCCGCGAGTGCCTGGCCTGCGGCGAGCGCTTCACCACCTTCGAGACCGCCGAGCTGGTCATGCCGCGGCTGATCAAGCAGGACGGCAGCCGCCAGCCGTTCGACGAGGACAAGCTGCGCGCCGGCATGCAGCGCGCGCTGGAGAAGCGCCCGGTCAGCGTCGAGCGCCTGGAGGAGGCCATCGCCCACATCAAGCACAAGCTGCGCGCCACCGGCGAGCGCGAGGTGAAGTCGCGGGTGCTGGGCGAGCTGGTGATGGGCGAGCTGCAGAAGCTCGACGAGGTGGCCTACATCCGCTTCGCCTCGGTGTACCGGCGCTTCCAGGACCTCAACGAGTTCCGCGAGGAGATCGAGCGCCTGGCCCGGGAGCCGTCCAAGGAATGAGCACCGTCGACCAGGCCCACATGGCCCGCGCCCTGGAGCTGGCGCGCAAGGGGCTGTACTCCACCCACCCCAACCCCCGCGTCGGCTGCGTGATCGTCAAGGACGGCCAGGTGATCGGCGAGGGCTGGCACGTACGCGCCGGCGAACCCCACGCCGAGGTCCACGCGCTGCGCCAGGCTGGCGACGCCGCCCGCGGCGCCACCGCCTACGTCACCCTGGAACCCTGCAGCCACTTCGGCCGCACCCCGCCCTGCGCCGATGCCCTGGTGAAAGCTGGCGTCGCCCGCGTGGTGGCGGCCATGCAGGACCCCAACCCGCAGGTCGCCGGGCAGGGGCTGCGGCGCCTGGCCGAGGCCGGCATCGAGGTGGCCTGCGGCGTGCTGGAGGCCGAGGTCCGCGAGGTCAACACCGGTTTCATCAAGCGCATGGAGACCGGCCTGCCCTTCGTCCGCGTCAAGCTGGCGATGAGCCTGGATGGCCGCACCGCCATGGCCAGCGGCGAAAGCCAGTGGATCACCGGCGCCGCCGCGCGCCGCGTCGTGCAGCGCCTGCGCGCGCGCTCCAGCGTGGTGCTTTCCGGCGCGGATACCGTGCTGCTGGATGCTGCCCGCCTGACCGTGCGCCCCGACGAACTGGGCCTGGACGCCGAGCAGACCGCCCTGGCCGCCGCGCGCCAGCCGCTGCGCGTGCTGGTGGACGGCCGCCTGCGGGTGCCGCTTGGCGCCGCCTTCTACCAGGCCGGCCCGGCGCTGGTGGCCAGTTGCGCCGAACGCGACGGCTTCGCCGGCGAGGGCCGCGAACTGCTGGTGCTGCCCGGTGCCGACGGCCACGTCGACCTGGCGAAGCTGCTCGCCGAGCTGGGCGCGCGCGGCGCCAACGAGGTGCTGGTGGAAGCCGGCCCGCGCCTGGCCGGGGCTTTCGCCCGCCTTGGGCTGGTGGATGAATACCTGATCTTCATCGCACCCAAGCTGCTGGGTTCCAGTGCCCGCCCGCTGCTGGAGCTGCCGCTGGAGAAGATGGCCGAGGCCCGCGCGCTGAAGATCGACGACATCCGCGCCGTGGGCGACGACTGGCTGGTCACGGCACGGCCGGTCTGACGGAATTGCCTGCGCCACCCCCTGCGAATGCGGTGGGGTGGCAAACTGAACCTTCCGACTTGCGCCGGCCTGTGGTAAAACGCCACACGCGGCCGCTGCTGTATCGGCCGCGATTGACGTTCTCAGGGCGGGGTGCAAGTCCCCACCGGCGGTGATGGCGCGCAATGCGTCTAGCCCGCGAGCGCTTGCCACGACCGGCCACCGCCGCAGTGACAAGGTCAGCAGACCCGGTGCGATTCCGGGGCCGACGGTAACAGTCCGGATGAAGAGAGAACGGGATGAACCTGCGCAAGGTGCGTCTGCACGCCTGCGCGTCGTGTCCCTTCGATCGGTATGCCCTGTTTTTCCCAAAACAGGAGTTTCAGCACCATGCACCACCCCTTCGTTTCCACTGCGCTGGCTCGCGCCGGCCGGCACGCCTGCGCGCAACCGCATTGCGCCGTCCGGGAGGCCCCATGTTCACCGGCATAATCGAAGCCATCGGCAGCATCCGCTCGATCACCCCAAGGGCGGTGACGTGCGCCTCTACGTCCAGACCGGCAAGCTCGACCTTTCCGACGTCAAGCTCGGCGACAGCATCGCCGTCAACGGCATCTGCCTGACCGCCGTGGAGCTGCCCGGCGACGGCTTCTGGGCCGACGTCAGCCGCGAGACCCTGGCGCGCACCGCCTTCGCCCAGCTCAAGGTCGGCAGCCGCGTCAACCTGGAGAAGGCCCTGACCCCCACCACCCGCCTGGGCGGCCACCTGGTCAGCGGCCACGTCGACGGCGTCGGCGAGATCGTCAAGCGTGAGGATAACGCCCGCGCCATCCAGTTCACCGTGCGCGCGCCGCGCGAGCTGGCCAAGTACATCGCCCTCAAGGGGTCGATCACCGTCGACGGCACCAGCCTCACGGTGAACGCGGTGAACGGCGCCGAGTTCGAGCTGACCATCGTCCCGCACACCCTGGTCGAGACCATCATGGCCGACTACCGCCCGGGGCGCAGGTCAACCTCGAGGTCGACCTGCTGGCGCGCTACCTGGAGCGCCTGCTGCTCGGCGACAAGGCCGCCGAGCCCGCCGCCGCCGGCATCACCGAAGCATTCCTGGCCGAAAACGGCTTCATGAAGCATTGACAGGAGCTGCCCAGATGGCACTCAACAGCATCGAAGAACTGGTAGAAGACATCCGCCAAGGCAAGATGGTCATCCTCATGGATGACGAGGACCGCGAGAACGAAGGCGACCTGATCATGGCCGCCGAGTGCGTGCGCACCGAAGACATCAACTTCATGGTCAAGTACGCCCGCGGCCTGGTCTGCATGCCCATGACCCGCGAGCGCTGCGAGCGCCTCGGCCTGCCGCTGATGGTGCAGCGCAACGGTTCGGGCTTCGGCACCAAGTTCACCGTCTCCATCGAGGCCGCCGAAGGCGTCACCACCGGCATCTCCGCCGCCGACCGGGCGCGCACCGTGCAGGCCGCCGCGGCCAAGGACGCCGTGGCCGCCGACATCGTCAGCCCCGGCCACATCTTCCCGCTGATGTCGCAGCCCGGCGGCGTGCTGGCCCGCGCCGGCCACACCGAGGCGGCCTGCGACCTGGCGCGCATGGGCGGCTTCGAGGCCTCCGGGGTGATCTGCGAGATCATGAACGACGACGGCACCATGGCCCGTCGCCCGGAACTGGAAGCCTTCGCCGAGCAGCACGGGATCAAGATCGGCACCATCGCCGACCTGATCCACTACCGGCTGATCCACGAACGCACCGTCGAGCGCCTCGCCGAGCAGCCGCTGGACACCGAGCTGGGCCAGTTCCACCTGATCACCTACCGCGACTCCGTGGAAGGCGAAGTGCACCTGGCGCTGACCCTCGGCAGCATCTGCGCGGAGGAGCCGACCCTGGTGCGGGTGCACAACATGGACCCGCTGCGCGACCTGCTGATGGTCAACCAGGCCGGGCGCTGGAGCCTGCGCGCGGCCATGGCCAAGGTGGCCGAGGCCGGCAGCGGCGTGGTGCTGCTGCTGGGCCACCAGGTCGGCGGCGAGGACCTGCTGGCCCACGTGCGCGAGATCGCCGCCAGCGCGCCGGCGCCCAAGCCCACCACCACCTACAGCACCGTCGGCGCCGGTTCGCAGATCCTCCGCGACCTGGGCGTGCGCAAGATGCGCCTGATGTCGGCGCCGATGCGCTTCAACGCGATATCCGGTTTCGACCTGGAAGTTGTAGAATACCTGCCCGCCGAATGAACCCGCGCCGCCGTGCCCTGGCACGGCGGCAGTGTTCTTCTACCCTGATTTCGCGGAGCGTCGCCGACGCTTTAGCTCTTTAACAGACGAGACCTGTCCATGACCCTGAAGACCATCGAAGGTACCTTCATCGCCCCCAAAGGCCGCTTCGCCCTGGTGGTTGGCCGCTTCAACAGCTTCGTGGTGGAAAGCCTGGTGCAAGGCGCCATCGATGCGCTGGTGCGCCACGGCGTCGCCGAAGGCGACATCACCATCATCCGCGCCCCGGGCGCCTTCGAGATCCCCCTGGTGACCCAGAAGGTCGCCCAGCGCGGCGAGTTCGACGCCATCATCGCCCTCGGCGCGGTGATCCGTGGCGGCACCCCGCACTTCGAATACGTTGCCGGCGAGTGCACCAAGGGCCTGGCGCAGGTTTCCCTGCAGTTCGGCGTGCCGGTGGCCTTCGGCGTGCTGACCGTCGACTCCATCGAGCAGGCCATCGAGCGCTCCGGCACCAAGGCCGGCAACAAGGGCGCCGAGGCCGCGCTGTCCGCCCTGGAAATGGTGAGCCTGCTGTCGCAGCTGGAGGCCAAGTGAGCAGCAACGACAACGGCGCCCCGTCCAAGCCGGCCAAGCCCAACAAGATCGCCATGCGTCGCAAGGCCCGCAGCCTCGCGGTGCAGGCCCTGTATTCCTGGCAGATGGCCGGCCAGCCGCTGAACGAGATCGAGGCGACCTTCCGCACCGACAACGACTTCGGCGACGTCGACGGCGCCTACTTCCACGAGATCCTCCACGGCGTGCCGCGCCTGAAGACCGAGCTGGACCAGGCATTCACCCCCTGCCTGGATCGCCCGCTGGAAGAGATCGACCCGGTCGAGCTGGCCATCCTGCGCCTGGCCACCTACGAGCTGCGCAACCGCCTGGACGTGCCCTACAAGGTGGTGATCAACGAAGGCATCGAGCTGGCCAAGACCTTCGGCGCCACCGACGGCCACAAGTTCGTCAACGGTGTGCTGGACAAGCTGGCTCCGCGCCTGCGCGCCGCCGAGCTGCGCGGCGCCAAGCGCTGAGCCCGCCGCAAGGCATGGGTGAGTTCGAACTGATCCGCCGCTACTTCGCCGCGGCCGCCTGTGCGGCCGCGGCCGATGGCGTGGCCCTGGGCATCGGCGACGACTGCGCCCTGCTGGCGCCGGCCGCCGGCCAGCAGCTGGCGGTGTCCACCGACACCCTGGTGGCCGGCGTGCATTTCCCCGCGCTGTGCGATCCCTTCCTGCTCGGCCAGCGTGCCCTGGCGGTTTCCGCCAGCGACCTGGCGGCCATGGGCGCCACGCCCCTGGCCTTCACCCTCGCCCTGACCCTGCCCGAGGCCGACCCGGCCTGGCTGGAAGCCTTCGCACAGGGCCTCAACCGCATGGCCGCGGCCTGCGGCCTGGCGCTGGTGGGCGGCGACACCACCCGCGGCCCGCTGAGCATGACCCTCACCGTGTTCGGCCAGGTCCCCGCCGGCCAGGCGCTGACCCGCAGCGGCGCCCGCCCGGGCGACCTGCTCTGCGTCGGCGGCGCGGTCGGCGAGGCCGGCGGCGCCCTGGAGCTGGTGCTCGGCCGCCTGGCCGCCGAGCCCGAAGTGGCCGAGCCGCTGCTGGCGCGCTACTGGGCGCCGCAGCCGCAGCTGGCGCTCGGCCAGGCCCTGCGCGGCCGCGCCACGGCGGCGCTGGACGTGTCCGACGGCCTGCTCGCCGACTGCGGCCACATCGCCCGCGCCTCCGGCGTGGCCCTGGTCATCGAGGCCGAACGCCTGCCGGCCAGCGCGCCGCTGGAACGCCTGCTGGGCGCCGAGCGCGCGTTGCAGGCCAAGCTCGGCGCCGGCGACGACTACGTCATCGCCTTCACCCTGCCGCCCGTCGAGTTGCCAGCCCTGCAGGCGCACTGGCCGCAGCTGGCGGCCGTCGGCCGCGTCGAGGCCGGCAGCGGGGTGCGCGCGCTGGACGCCGGCGGCCACGACATCACGCCGCGCCAGGGCGGCTACCTGCATTTCACGGAGTGACCGCAGTGCCCGAACATCCCGACCAAGCCCCCGCCCAGCCCGTACCGCCGTCGGTCTGGCGCAACCCCTGGCATTTCCTGGCCTTCGGCTTCGGCTCCGGGACCCTGCCCAAGGCCCCCGGCACCTGGGGCTCGCTGGTGGCCATCCCGTTCGTCCCGCTGTGGCAGCTGCTGCCGGACTGGGGCTACTGGCTGATGCTGGGACTGACCATGCTGTTCGGCTTCTGGCTGTGCGGCAAGGTCGCCGACGACCTGCGCGTGCACGACCACGAAGGCATCGTCTGGGACGAGATGGTCGGCATGTGGATCACCCTCTGGCTGGTGCCCGAGGGCTGGTGGTGGCTGCTGGTGGGCTTCCTGGTGTTCCGCTTCTTCGACATCCTCAAGCCCTGGCCGATCCGCTGGGTCGACCGCCACGTGCACGGCGGCGTGGGCATCATGCTCGACGACGTCCTCGCCGGGGTCTTCGCCTGGCTGGCCATGCAGGGGCTGGTCTGGGCCTGGGCCACCTGGCTGGTCTGACAACAGCCGACTGAATCACTGACGGCGCAGCGGCGCCGGTGTAACGTGGCGCCACCTTCGCGCCAGCCGACAAGGAGCCCCATCATGCTGCGCCTGCTGTCCGCCCTGAGCCTCGCCCTTGCCGCCAGCGCGGCCCTCGCCGCCCCGCAGGTGTGGGTGGTGGGGCTGTTCCCCAACGCCGCGGTGGTCAACATCGACGGCCAGCGCAAGTTCCTCCGCGTCGGCGAGACCGGGCCCCAGGGCGTGCAGGTGGTCAGCGCCGACAGCCGCAAGGCGGTGCTGCGCGTGGGCGGCGTCGAGAAGACCTACGAGTTGAGCCGCGAATACAACGCCAGCGGCTACTCGGCCCCGGCGCCGGTGCAGGAAATGAGCATCGCCCGCGGCACTGGCGGGCACTACTGGGTGTCCGGCTCGATCAACGGCCAGAACGCCCAGTTCCTGGTCGACACCGGCGCCACCACGGTGGCGATGAACGAAGGCCAGGCACGCCGCCTGGGCATCGACTACCGGGTGGTCGGCAAGCCCATGGTCGCTTCCACCGCCAGCGGCACCGTCAAGGGCTGGCGCATCAGCCTGAACAGCGTGAAGCTCGGCGGCATCGAGGTGCTGGGCGTCGACGCCAGCGTGCTGGAAGGCGAGTTCCCCACCGAGATCCTGCTGGGCATGAGCTTCCTCAACCGCGTGGGTTGGCGGGAAGAGCAGGGGATGATGTACATCCAGTCCAAGCATTGAGCCGGTCATCGCGCCATCGACCTATCGATGGCTTCGATAGCCAAGTTGCGGATTTCGCAATGACGGTCGCCCCGGCACTGCTGTTACAATGCCGGCTCCTTACTACTGTCTGACTTTCAGGAGTTTCCGGTGTCCGTCGTGTTCGTCGCCGCCTCCAAGCTGCCCACCCCCTTCGGCGAATTCACCATGCATGGCTTCCTCGACGAGGAAACCGGCAAGGAACATGTCGCCCTGACCATGGGCACCCTCGACGACGGCCAGCCGGTGCTCGGTCGCCTGCATTCCGAATGCCTGACCGGCGACGCCCTGTTCAGCCTGCGCTGCGACTGCGGCTTCCAGCTCGAAGGCGCGCTCTCGGCCATCGCCCGCGAGGGCCGCGGCGTGCTGCTCTACCTGCGCCAGGAAGGCCGTGGCATCGGCCTGCTGAACAAGATCCGCGCCTATGCCCTGCAGGATGAAGGCGCGGACACCGTCGAGGCCAACCTCAAGCTGGGCTTCGGCGCCGACCAGCGCGACTACGCCATGTGCCTGCCAATGCTGCAGCACCTGGGCGTCTGCTCGCTGAAGCTGATGACCAACAACCCGCGCAAGGTGAAGGCGCTGGAAGGCTACGGCCTCACCGTGGCCGAGCGGGTGCCCCTGCAGAGGGGCCTGAACCCGCACAACAAGCGCTACCTGGCGACCAAGGCCGGCAAGCTCGGGCACATGCTCGGCGAACTGCACCAGGGCGAGGCGGAGATCGAGGCGCAGTGAACCGCGCCGCCGAGTTCGGCCGCCTGGGCAGGCTCTGGTGGCTGCACCTGGCGCTGGCCCTTGGGCCGCTGCTGGCGCTGCTGCTGTGGGGCTTCGAGGTGGATGCCCTGGCCGTGCTGGCCACCCCGCTGTACATCGCCGCGCTGGTCTCGATGTACTTCACCCTGCCGCTGTTCCGCCGCTACAAGTTCGCCCTGATCGACGCCGGCAAGGCCCGGGACACGGTCGGGGAGCCCGCCGCCTGGGCGCGGCTGGCGCGCACCCGGCGCAACGGCGCCCTCGGCGCCGGCCTGCCGGCCTGGATCGGCGCGCTGGCCTGCTTCACCGACCTCTCCGGCGTGGCGCTGATCCTCCTTGGGCTGACCAGCCTGCTGATCCTCTGGCTGTACCGCCTGCCGCGCCAGTTGCTCTGATGCGCATCCTGCTCGCCGCCCTGCTGCTAGCGCTTGGTCTGCCCTCGCTGGCGGCGCAGCGGGTGGTGAGCCTCGCCCCCTCGATGACCGACAGCGTCCTGGAACTGGGCGCCGGCGCGCGCCTGGTGGGCGTGCTCGACGGCGACGCGCGCCCGGCGCAACTGGCGGCGTTGCCGTCGCTGGGGCGCTACGGGCAACTGAACCTGGAACGCCTGCTCAGCCTGCGGCCGGACCTGGTGCTGGTCTGGCCCGGGAGCATTCCCGAGGCGCAGATGGCGCGGTTGAGGAGTCTCGGGCTGACGCTCTACGTCGCCGAGCCGCACCGGCTGGAAGACATCCCGAAACAACTGGAGGAACTGGGCGCGCTGCTGGGGGCCGGGGAGAAGGGGGCTGCGCTGGCCGCGGACTTCCGCGGGCGGATCGCCGAGCTGCGCCGGGAATACGCCCGCGAGCGCCCGCTGCGGCTGTTCTACCAGGTCTGGAACCGCCCGCTCTATACCCTCGGCGGGCAGCAGGTGGTCAGCGACGCCCTGCAGGTCTGCGGCGCCCGCAACCTGTTCGACGACCTGCGGCTGCCGGCGCCCCAGGTGGGCCTGGAGGCCGTGCTGGCACGCGATCCGGAAGTGATACTGGCGCCCACCGCCGAGCAGGCCGGGGAATGGCAGGCCATGAAGCAGCTCAGCGCGGCCCGCCTGGGCCAGCTGTGGGTGCTGCCGGACCGCAACCTGGAGCGGCCGAGCTACGCCATGCTGGCCGCCACCGAAAAGCTCTGCCGCCTGCTCGCCGGCGCGAAGACGGCTGACCGCCCGTAGGGCGCATAACGCCGCAGGCGGGTGTTCAGGTTGAATGCGGAGCGCGCCTGAGGCCAAGGTCAGGCGGCGGATAACCGCGAACGGTTATCCGCCCTACGCCAGCCCCAACCTCGTCGTTCGCCCGTAGGGCGCATAACGCCTCAGGCGTTATCCGCCGTTTCCGTCGGCCAGGCGCGATCCCGCCGTTCAGAACCCCTCCAGCACGATCTTGCCCTTGGCCTTGCCGCTTTCCAGCAGCGCGTGGGCGCGGCGCAGGTTGGCGGCGTCGATGCGGCCGAAGTGCTCGCCCAGGGTGGTGCGCAGCACGCCCTGGTCGACCAGGCTGGACACTCGCTGCAGCAGGCGGTGCTGCTCGATCATGTCGTCGGTCTGGAACATCGAGCGGGTGTACATGAATTCCCAGTGCAGCGACAGGCTCTTCTGCTTGAGCAGGCCCACGTTCAGGCTCGCCGGGTCGTCGATCAGGCCCAGGCGGCCCTGCGGGCGCAGGCTGGCGACTATCTGTTCCAAGTGCGCGTCCGTGTGCGTCAGGCTGGCCACGTGGGTGACCTGGCCGATGCCGATGCGCTGCAGTTCCTCGCTCAGCGGCTTGCTGTGGTCGATCACGTGGTGCGCGCCGAGGTCGCGTACCCATTGCTGGGTGTCCGCCCGCGAGGCCGTGCCGATCACGGTGGCCCCGGTCAGCCGCCGGGCCAGCTGGGTGAGGATGGAGCCCACGCCGCCGGCGGCGCCGACGATCAGCAGGCTCTGCCCGGCGCTGCCCGGGCCCTCGGCGATCTGCAGGCGCTCGAACAGCAGTTCCCAGGCGGTGATGCTGGTCAGCGGCAGGGCCGCGGCCTGGGCAAAGTCGAGGTTGGCCGGCTTGGCGCCGACGATGCGTTCGTCCACCAGCTGCAGCTCGGCGTTGCTGCCCGGGCGGGTCAGGTCGCCGGCGTAGAACACCTCGTCGCCGGGGCGGAACAGGCTGACCTCGCTGCCCACCGCGCGGACCACGCCGGCGGCGTCCCAGCCCAGCACCTTGTACTCGCCGGCCTGCGGCTCCGCGCGCTGGCGCACCTTGGTGTCCACCGGGTTGACGGAAATGGCGCGGACTTCCACCAGCAGGTCGCGCGGGCCGGGCGTGGGCTCCGGCAGCTGGATGTCGAGCAGGGCGTCGTCGGCGGCGATCGGGCGGCTGTGGGTGTAACCGATGGCTTTCATGCGGGCGGCTCCTCAGTCGATGCGGTTCATCAGGCGGATGTCGAGTTCGGCCAGGTCGGCCCGGGACGCCGCGACGAAGGCCTGGAAGTGCTCGCTGGCCTCGTGCTCGGCGAGGGCGGCCTCGTCGCGCCACTGCTCGATCATGTAGATCAGGTCGGCGTCCTTGCGGTCGCGGTGCAGGTCGTACTGGATGCAGCCGGGTTCGGCCCGCGAGGGGATGCGCAGGTCGGCCAGGCGGGCCTGCAGGGCGTCGCCGCGGCCGGGCTTGGCGCGGATGATGGCGATCAGGGTGAGGGGGCTGCTCATCGGGAGGTTTCCTTGCGGCAGTGGGGGATGGGCGCATCCTCCGCTCTTTCGTTGCGAAGAAAAACCGCGTAGGAAGAAAGTCTCTTTCAAAGGAATTTTGAAAATGCTGCGCTTCGACGACCTCCGCCTGTTCGTCCGTACCGCCGAGCGGGGCAGCCTGTCCGCCGCGGCCCGCGAGCTGGAAGCCTCGCCGGCGGTGGCCAGCGCCGCCCTCAAGCGCCTGGAGGCGGCCCTGCAGGCGCGCCTGTTCGCCCGTTCCACCCGCAGCCTGCGGCTGACCGCCGAGGGCGAGCTGTTCCTGGCCCATGCGCGGGCCTCGTTGCAGAGCCTGGAGGAGGGCCGCCAACTGCTGGCCGGCGGGCGCAGCGAGATCGCCGGGCCGCTGCAGGTCTCGGCGCCCTCGGACCTGGGGCGCAACGTGCTGCTGCCCTGGCTCGACGAGTTCCAGGCGCTGCACCCGCGGCTGAGCCTGCGCCTGCTGATCAGCGACCGCCAGGCCGACCTCTACCGCCAGCCGGTGGACGTGGCCATCCGCCTCGGCCTGCCGCCGGACTCCAGCCTGGTGGCGCTGCCGCTGGCGGCGGACAACCGCCGCGTGCTGTGCGGCGCGCCGGCCTACTTCGGGCGCCGCGGCCGGCCGCGCCAGCCGCAGGACCTGGCGCGGCACAACTGCCTGCTGTACATGCTCGGCGGCCGGGTGCACGAGCGCTGGAGCTTCGGCGAGGAGACGGTGGAGGTGGGCGGCGACCGTGTCTGCGACGATGCCGACGTGGTGCGGCGCTGGGCCGTGGCCGGCTGCGGGCTGGTCTACAAGTCCTGGCTGGACGTGGCCGCCGACGTGCGCGCCGGGCGCCTGGAAGTGGCCCTGGGCGACTACCCGGGCGAGGCGGCGCCGCTGAACCTGTTCTGCACCCACCGCGCGCAGCTGAGCCCGCCGGTGACCCTGCTGCGCGAGTTCATCCAGCAGCGCTGCGCCGAGCACATGCGCGGCGCGCCCTGGCGTTGAGGCTCAGAGCGGACGGTAGCGCGCCACCGCGTGGCTCAGGTCCCAGCCGACCGACACCGAGAACACCAGCAGCAGGGCCGGCACCAGGCACCACCAGACGCGCCTGGGCAGGGCCGGCAGCGGCTGGCGCAGCTGGCTGGCCCAGAGCGCGGCGGCGCACACGGCGGCGGCCAGCAGGGCGCCGGCGATCACGTCGCTGGGCCAGTGCGCGCCCAGGTACAGGCGCGAACCGGCGATCCAGGCGGCCGGCAGCATGGCCAGCAGCAGCCAGGTCAGGCGCACCCGCGGCGAGCCCTCGCGGCTGGCCAGCACGCCCAGCACCAGGAAGCAGGCGAAGGAGGCCGAGCTGTGCCCGCTGGGCATGCTGAAGGCGCTCAGCGGGTCGGCGATCACCTCCGGGCGGGCGCGGCCGAAGAAATGCTTGAGGGTGGTGTTGAGCAGCGCCGTGGCCAGCAGGCTGCCGCCGGCGAACAGGGCATGGCGCCACTTGCCCAGGCCCAGCAGCAGGCCGCTGACGACCACGCCGACGATCACCTGGGTGCGGAAGTCGCCCAGGCGCGTCACCGCCACCATGACGTGGTTCAGCAGCGGGCTGCGCTCCTGCTGGATCAGCGTCATCAGGCCGTGGTCGAGGGCGTCCAGGTGCGGCCAGCCGACCAGGATGCCCAGCAGCAGGGCGGCGCTCAGGCCCGCGGCGATCAGCGCGGTGCCGTGGCGCCGCCTGAGGCAGGCGTGGATCAGCGCCCCGCCGAGCACCGCCAGGCCGCCGGCGATCACCGCCATTTCCGGCCAGAAGCCTTCGGGCAGCGGCAGGCGCAGGGCCGCGCCAGTGGTCCAGCCGGGCAGCAGGTAGGCCACCGACCAGCCGGCGGCGGCCAGGATGGACACCGCCAGGAAGCGCCCGAAAGGCATGTCGAGCATGCCCGCCACCAGCGGCAGGAAGGGCCGCAGGGCGCCGATGAAGCGGCCCACCAGCAGGCTGGCGACGCCGTAGCGGGCGACGAAGCCCTCGGCGCCGGCCAGCCATTCCGGGTGGTGGCGCAGCAGCGGCAGGCGGCGGATGTCCTGGTGGAAGCGGCGGCCGAGGCCGTACGAGCAGAGGTCGCCCAGCAGCCCGCCGGCGAAGGCCAGCAGCAGCGTCTGCCCCAGGCCCAGGGCGCCGCCGCCGGCCAGCACGGCGATGGCGAAGAGCATCACCACGCCGGGCAGCACCAGGCCGACCACCGCCGCGCATTCGAGGAAGGCCACGAGGAAGACGATCAGGCCCAGCCATTGCGGGTGGCTGGCGATCCATTGGTTGAAGAGTTCCAGGCTCATGTGCGGTGGGCTTCCGAGCTGTCCAGCAGGTAGTAGTCGCGTCCTTCGACCTGGCCGCGGCGCAGCGGGTTTCGCGTGCAGAAGGGCGCGAAGGCGGCGTCGACGAAGCGGTACATCAGGTGCTCGTCGCGGCCGTGGGGGATGCCCAGGCGGGTGGTCTGGATGACCTGGGCCGGGGTGTCGCCGAGGTCGTCGACGAACAGCCGCTGCAGGTCGAACTGGCGGGCGTCCCAGTCCGGCACCTTGAGGCCCATGGCCTTGCACAGCAGGGTCTGGCCGGCGCAGAGCTTGCCCAGCGGGCGCTCGCTGCCATCGGCGGCGGGGTTGAGCTGGCGCATGCGGGCCAGGGCCGCGTCGCCGCTGACGCGGTCCAGCCACGGGTGGCCGGACTTGATCAGCACCGCGTTGCCGGCGCCGCCGGCGCTGAAGTTCAGCGAGTCGCCGCCGCGCGCGTAGTACATGTAGATGTGCCCGCCGTCGAGGAACAGGGCCTTTCGTTTCTCGGTGTAACCGAGGGACGCGTGGCTGCCTTTCTCGGCCAGGTAATAGGCTTCGGTCTCGATGATCCGGGCGGACAGCCAGAGGTCGCCGACGCGGTGGCGGATCACCTTGCCCAGCAGCTGGCGTGCCACCAGCAGGGCGTCGCGGTCGAAGAAGGCGTGGGGCAGCGGCCGTGCATCGGGCCAGGGCAAACCAAGGATGGGATCGGCAGGCATGGGATTGTCGTGGGTACCAGGGCGCTCTTAGGCTGGCGGATGATAACAACAAGAGACTGAATCATGACTGAACGCGTCCGCAGCGACAGCGCGCACATCACCCCCAGTGCGCACTACACCGGTTATGTCTGGTTCCGTCACAAGCTCGCCGAGCCGGCCTTCGCCACCACCTTCGGGCGCTGGGTGCACGGCTGCGTGGCGCCGATCAACTGGGGCGCGCGCCTGGGCTTCGGGCTGAACATCGAGGACTTCCTGCTGCAGCGCCACCTGCTGATAGACGCGCGCCTGCGCCAGGCCATCGAGCAGCGCGGCGTCACCCAGGTGGTGGAGATCGCCTGCGGCCTGTCGCCGCGGGGAAGGCGCTTCCGCCAGCGTTACCCACAGCTGGACTACCTGGAGGCGGACCTGCCGCCCATGGCCGCGCGCAAGTCGGCGCTGCTGCATCAGCAGGGCTGGCTGGATGAACGGCACCGGGTGCACCCCGTGGACATCCTCGCCGAGGACGGCCCGCACACCCTGGCCGCGCTCTTCGCCCAGCTCGACCGCCAGCGCCCGCTGGTGGTGATCACCGAAGGCCTGGTGAACTACTTCCAGCGCCCGCTGATCGAGAGCTTCTGGACGCGCCTGGCGGCGGCCCTGGCCGATTTCCCGGCGGCCACCTACCTCACCGAACTCTACCCCGACCTGCGCGAGCACCCGCGCTACCGGCAGATCCGCTGGGGCGTCGGCCTGATCGGCCGGCTGACCCGCGGCGGCTACCCGCTGCACTACCGCAGCGAGGCGGAAATAGCCGCGGCCTTCCGCGGCTGCGGCTTCAGCGGCGTGGAGGTGCTCGACCCGCAGGTGCACGGCGCCGAGCTGTGCCTGCCGCGCGGGCGGATGCCGAGCCTGGTGCGCGTCATCGAAGCCCGCACCTGATCCGCCCCCGCTTTTCGTAGGAGCGAGCTTGCTCGCGAACCTGCCGGGCCTGGTGCCAAGCGGTTCGCGAGCAAGCTCGCTCCTACAGGGGGCCGACGTTTTTCGGGCCAGGCGTAGGGCGGATAACCGTTCGCGGTTATCCGCCGTTCCGTCGTGTCAGGCTGCGCAGGCGCCTTGCTGCAACGGCACCACCATTCCCGCCAGGCTGGCGCTGGCCCGGGGATCGCCGTGGGGGAAGATGAAGGCCATGCCCTCCGTGGTGCGGCGCAGCGGCAGGATGTCCAGTTCCTCCACGCCCGGGATGGCCAGGCGCCAGCCGCGTTGCGGCGGTTCGGCCGGCAGGTCGGCGTGGACCAGGCCGCCGAAGTAGCCGACTTCCGCCAGTTCGGCGCGCCATTGGCCGCCGTTGGCGTGGCTGAGCAGGGCGCGCGGTTGCGGTGGCGCCAGGCGCGGTTCGAAGCGGCGTTCCAGGTGCGGCAGTTGCGCGCGCTGGAAGCGCGTGCTGCCGGCGGCGTTGCGTGGCAGCGCCTGGCCTTCGAGGAACGGGGCGTGCAGCCGGGCGCAGGCGCCGCGGCGTTCGAACTGGGCCAGGTGGTCGGCGTCGTGGATCAGGGCGAACTCGGCGTCCGTGCAGGCCAGGGCGAATTCGGCGTGCTCCCAGGGTTGGGTGAAGTGGTCGTATTCGCCGGCCAGCACCAGGGTCGGGCACTGCGGGTGGCGCTGGAAACCGCCGAAGGCCAGCAGGCGCCGGCTGTTCTGCCGGTAGCGCTCGACCTCCGCCGGCGTCAGGCGTTGCAGCTGGCGCAGCAGGGCCTTGCGGAACACCGGGGAGACGCCGGTATCGGCCAGGCGCAGCGGGTTGACCAGGCCGGTCAGCACGCCGTTGGCGAAGGGCTCGTGCTGGCCCAGGTCCAGGCGCGCCAGGGCTTCCTCCAGCAGGGCGCGGGCGCCGGGGCGGCCGAAGGCGGTGATGCCGGCCAGCAGCAGGCGCGCGCAGCGCCCGGGGTGGCGGGCGGCGAAGAGGGCGGCCAGGGCCGAGCCGTAGGACAGGCCGATGGGCATCAGCGGTGGCAGGCGCAGGGCCTCGGCGAAGGCGGCGATCAGGTCGGCCAGGTCCTCCAGGCTCAGCTCCGGCGCCAGTTGCAGGTTGCCGCCCTGGCTGGGCAGGTCGAGGAGGATCACCGGGTGCCCGGCGAGCAGCTCGCTGACCTCGCTGGCGAAGGAGCGGAAGCTCTGGAAGGCGCCGCCGAGCAGCAGCACCGGCGGACGCGGGTCGTCCGCGCGGTGGGCGAAGGCCTGGTAGTGGAGTTGCCAGCCGTCCAGTTCGAGCACCGCCGGGGCGGCGCTGAGCGTCTGGGCGCTGTAGTCGGTGCGGTAGCGCATGGCGAACCTCCGGCGGTGTTCCGCCTGTTGTCGTTCTTCCCTGGCGTGCCGGATGGCGAAAGGCTGGCGTGGTGCGGCCGGGTGGCTCCAAGGTAGACAGAGGCCGGCCTTTTGTTTACCCAACCTTCGGGCGGGCGAAATCGCAACGTGCTGTTGCGGGTGTCACCGTTCCGCGGCCGGGGCGCGGCCCGCGGCGCCCGGGTGGCGTTACCGGCGCCGTGGCGGGACGCCCTGTCTACCGGCTGGCTGCTGTGGCTGGGCGGGCGCAGGCGGGGCCGCTATAATCGCGCATTTCCCTCACGCAGACGCGTACGAACCATGACCGAGTCCGTCCTCGACTATATGAGCCGCCTGGGCCGCGCCGCCCGCGAAGCCTCGCGCGTCCTCGCGCGGGCTTCCACCGCGCAGAAGAACGCCGCCCTGCTGGCCGCCGCCGATGCCCTGGACGCTGCCCGCGAGCAGCTCGCCCACGCCAACGAGCAGGACCTGGCCGCCGGCCGGGCCAATGGCCTGGAGCCAGCCATGCTCGACCGCCTGGCGCTGAGCCCGGCGCGCATCGACGACATGATCGAGGGCCTGCGCCAGGTGGCCAAGCTGCCGGACCCGATCGGCGAGATCCGCGACATGCGCTTCGTCCCCTCGGGCATCCAGATCGGCAAGATGCGCGTGCCCCTGGGCGTGATCGGCATCATCTACGAGTCGCGGCCGAACGTGACCATCGACGCCGCCAGCCTGTGCCTGAAGTCGGGCAACGCCACCATCCTGCGCGGCGGCTCCGAGGCCATCCATTCCAACCAGGCCATCGCCCGCTGCATCCAGCAGGGGCTGGCCGCGGCCGGCCTGCCGGCGAGCGCCGTGCAGGTGGTCGAGACCACCGACCGCGCCGCCGTGGGCGCGCTGATCAGCATGCCGGAGTACGTCGACGTGATAGTCCCGCGCGGCGGCAAGGGCCTGATCGAGCGCATCAGCCGCGAGGCCAAGGTGCCGGTGATCAAGCACCTGGACGGCGTCTGCCACGTGTTCATCGACGAGTCGGCCGACCTCGACAAGGCCATCCGCATCGCCGACAACGCCAAGACCCAGCGCTATGCGCCGTGCAACACCATGGAAACCCTGCTGGTGCACAAGGCCATCGCCGAGCGCGTGCTGCCGCCGCTGGCCGCCATCTACCGCGACAAGGGCGTGGAGCTGCGCGGCGACGCCGCCACCCGCGCGCTGCTGGGCGCCGACGTGCTGGAAGCCACCGAGGAAGACTGGCGCACCGAGTACAACGCGCCCATCCTGTCGATCCGCATCGTCGACGACCTGGACAGCGCCATCGAGCACATCAACACCTACGGCTCGCAGCACACCGACGCCATCGTCAGCGAGAACTTCAGCAACGCCCGGCGCTTCCTCGCCGAGGTGGACTCGGCTTCGGTCATGGTCAACGCCTCGACGCGCTTCGCCGACGGCTTCGAGTACGGCCTGGGGGCGGAGATCGGCATCTCCACCGACAAGCTGCACGCCCGCGGCCCGGTCGGCCTGGAAGGCCTGACCAGCGAGAAGTACGTGGTCTTCGGCGACGGGCACGTGCGTACCTGATGGGCAAGCAACGCCCGCGGCGGATCGGCCTCTTCGGCGGCACCTTCGATCCGGTGCACATCGGTCACCTGCGCAGTGCGCTGGAGACCGCCGAGCTGCTGGGGCTGGACGAGCTGCGCCTGCTGCCGGCGGCGCGCCCGCCGCACCGCGGGGCGCCGCAGGTCTCGGCGCAGCAGCGCCTGGCCATGGTCGAGCTGGCGGTGGCCGGCGTCGCGCCCCTGACGGTGGACGCCCGCGAGCTGGCCCGGGACAAGCCGTCCTACACCATCGACACCCTGGAATCGCTGCGCGCGGAGCTGGGGAACGAGGTGCAGCTGTTCCTGATGGTCGGCTGGGATGCCTTCTGCGGCCTGCCCGGCTGGCACCGCTGGGACGAACTGCTGCAGCACTGCCACATGCTGGTGCTGCAGCGCCCGGATGCCGACGTGGAGGCGCCGGAAGCCCTGCGCGACCTGCTGGCGGCGCGCAGCGTGGCCGACCCCAACGCCCTGTCCGGCGCGGCTGGGCAGGTCACTTTCATCTGGCAGACGCCCCTGGCGGTGTCGGCCACCCAGATCCGCGCCCTGCTGGCGCAGGGGCGCTCGCCGCGCTTCCTGGTGCCGGACGCGGTATTGAACTACATCGAGGCGCACGGGCTGTACCGCGCGTCCCTGGCAAACTAGAGAGTCATTCAATGCAAACCGAACAACTGGTCGAGCTGGCCGTCGCCGCTCTGGAAGACATGAAAGCGCAGGACATCACCGTCCTCGACGTGCGCGACAAGACCAGCATCACCGACGTCATGGTCATCGCCTCCGGCTCCTCCAGCCGCCAGGTCAAGTCGCTGGCCGACAACGTCCTGGAGAAGGTCAAGGAACAGGGCGTCAAGCCCATCGGCAGCGAAGGCCAGGAAGGCGGCGAGTGGGTGCTGATCGACCTGGGCAACGTGGTGGTCCACGTCATGCAGCCGGCCACCCGCCAGTTCTACGACCTGGAGCGCCTCTGGCTCGGCGCCGAACAGAGCCGCGCCCACCACAGCGGCGAGTAAGCGCCCTTGCGCCTGCGTCTGATCGCGGTCGGCTCGCGCATGCCGCGCTGGGTCGAGGAGGGCTGGCAGGAGTACGTCAAGCGCCTGCCGTCCGAGCTGTCCCTGGAGCTGGTGGAGATCCCGCTGAACACGCGCGGCAAGAATGCCGACGTGGCCCGGCTGATCCGCCAGGAGGGCGAAGCCATGCTGGCCAAGGTGCAGCCCGGTGAACGGGTGGTGACCCTGGAAGTCGAAGGCAAGCCCTGGAGCACCCCGCAGCTGGCCGCCGAACTGGACCGCTGGCGTCTCGACGCGCGCACCGTCAACCTCATGGTCGGCGGCCCGGAAGGGCTGGCGCCGGAGGTCTGTGCGCGCAGCGAACAGCGCTGGTCGCTGTCGCCGCTGACCTTGCCGCACCCGCTGGTGCGCATCCTGGTGGGCGAGCAGATCTACCGCGCCTGGACGGTGCTGTCCGGGCACCCCTACCACAAGTAGTCGTAGCCGTACTCGATGCCGCAGCCGATACAACTCAAGGACCACGAGAAGGACGCCCGCCTGGTGCGCCGCCGGGTCGTCGTCGGCGCGGTGGCGATCTTCCTCCTGGCCCTGGTGCTGGTGGCGCGCATGTACCACCTGCAGGTCACCCAGTACGAGTACCACTCGACGCTGTCGGAGAACAACCGCGTCCACGTCCAGCCGATCCCGCCGAACCGCGGCCTGATCTACGACCGCAATGGCGTGCTGATCGCCGACAACCGTCCCAGCTTCAGCCTCACGGTCACCCGCGAGCGCACCGAGAACCTGCAGCAGGAGCTGCAGGCGCTGGTGGAGATCCTCGGCCTGACCGAGGAGGACAAGGCGATCTTCGAGAAGCGCATGAAGCAGGGCCGGCGGCCGTTCGAGCCGGTGCCGATCATGTTCGAGCTGTCCGAGGAGCAGATCGCCCGCATCGCCGTGAACCAGTACCGCCTGCCGGGCATCGACGTCACCGCGCAGTTCGTCCGCCACTACCCGCTGGGCGAGCACTTCGCCCACTCGGTGGGCTACGTCGGGCGGATCAACGAGGCCGAGCTGAAGGTGCTCGACCCGGTCAACTATTCCGGCACCCACCACATCGGCAAGACCGGCGTGGAGAAGTTCTACGAGGCCGAGCTGCACGGCACCGTGGGCTACGAGGAGGTCGAGACCAACGCCCGCGGCCGCGTGCTGCGCGTGCTCAAGCGCACCGACCCGGTGCCGGGCAAGGACATCGTCCTGAGCATCGACAGCAAGCTGCAGGCCAAGGCCGAGGAGGCCCTGGGCGGGCGCCGCGGCGCCATCGTGGCGATCCAGCCGGCCACCGGCGAGGTGCTGGCGATGGTCAGCCAGCCGAGCTACGACCCCAACCTGTTCGTCACCGGCATCAGCTTCAAGGACTACTCGGCGCTGCGCGACTCCATCGACCGCCCGCTGTACAACCGCGTGCTGCGCGGCCTGTACCCGCCGGGCTCGACGGTGAAGCCGGCGGTGGCCCTGGCCGGCCTCGACTCCGGGGTGGTCACGCCTGGCTCGCGGGTCTTCGACCCCGGCTACTACCAGTTGCCCAACTACGACCACAAGTACCGCAACTGGAACCGTTCCGGCGAGGGCTGGGTGAACCTGGAGACGGCGATCATGCGCTCCAACGACACCTACTTCTACGACCTCGCCCACAAGCTGGGCATCGACAGGCTGCACGACTACATGAGCCGCTTCGGCTTCGGCCAGCGCGTGTCCCTGGACATGTACGGCGAATCCCCCGGGCTGATGCCCTCGCGCGAGTGGAAGCGCGCCACCCGCCGCCAGGTCTGGTTCCCCGGCGAGACGCTGATCCTCGGCATCGGCCAGGGCTACATGCAGTCCACGCCGCTGCAGCTGGCGCAGATGACCGCGCTGATCGCCAACCACGGCAAGTGGATCCGCCCGCACCTGGCCAGGACCGTCGACGGCCAGCCGCCGGTCGACCCCGAGCCGATGCCCGACATCGACCTGCGCGAGCCGGGCAACTGGGAACTGATCGACTCCGACATGCAGCAGGTGGTGCACAATGCCCGCGGTACCGCGCACAAGGTCGGCGCCGCCTCGATCTATCGCATCGCCGGCAAGTCCGGTACCGCGCAGGTGGTGGCGATCAAGCAGAACGAGCGCTACGACCGTTCCAAGCTCAACGAGCGCAACCGTGACCACGCGCTGTTCATCGGCTTCGCCCCGGCGGACAACCCGCAGATCGCGGTGTCGGTGATGGTGGAGAACGGCGAGTCCGGCTCCGGCGTCGCGGCGCCGGTGCTCAAGCAGGTGATGGACGCCTGGCTGCTGGACGAGAACGGCAAGCTCAAGCCCGAATTCGCGCCACAGGTGGCGGAGGCGCCGAAGCCATGAGCATGAACATGAACCCGAACTTCGACCGCACGCTGTCCAACGAGGACGTGATGAAGCGGCGCGCCAGCCTGCTGCAGCGGCTGCACATCGACGGGCTGCTGCTGCTGCTCCTGCTGGTGCTGGGCGCGGCCGGCCTGTTCGTCCTCTATTCGGCCAGCGGCAAGAGCTGGGACCTGCTGCTCAAGCAGGCCTCGTCCTTCGGCCTGGGCCTGGTGATGATGTTCGTCATCGCCCAGATCGAGCCGCGCTTCCTGGCCCGCTGGGTGCCGCTGGGCTACCTGATCGGGGTGCTGCTGCTGGTGGTGGTGGACGTCATGGGCCACAACGCCATGGGCGCCACGCGCTGGATCAACATCCCCGGGGTGATCCGCTTCCAGCCCGCCGAGTTCATGAAGCTGTTCATGCCCATGACGCTGGCCTGGTACATGTCCAAGCGCAACCTGCCGCCCAACCTCAAGCACCTGGTGATCAGCCTGGCGCTGATCGGCGTGCCCTTCGTGCTGATCCTCAAGCAGCCGGACCTGGGCACCGCCATGCTGGTGCTGGCCTCCGGCGCCTTCGTGCTGTTCGTCGGTGGCCTGCAGTGGCGCTGGATCCTCGGTGCGGTGACCGCGGCGGTGCCGGTGGCGGTGGCCATGTGGTTCTTCGTCATGCACGATTACCAGAAGCAGCGCGTGCTGACCTTCCTCGACCCGGAAAGCGACCCGCTGGGCACCGGCTGGAACATCATCCAGTCAAAAGCGGCCATCGGCTCCGGCGGTGTTTTCGGCAAGGGCTGGCTGCTGGGCACCCAGTCGCACCTGGATTTTTTGCCGGAAAGCCATACGGACTTTATCATTGCCGTGCTCGGCGAAGAGTTCGGCCTGGTGGGGGTCTGCCTGCTGCTGGCCCTGTACCTGATGGTGATCTACCGCGGGCTGGTGATCACGGCGCAGGCGCAGACGCTGTATGGCAAGCTGCTGGCCGGCAGCATCACCATGACCTTCTTCGTGTACGTGTTCGTCAACATTGGTATGGTCAGCGGGTTGCTGCCGGTCGTGGGGGTACCGCTTCCCTTCATCAGCTACGGCGGAACTTCGCTGGTGACGCTGATGTCAGGGTTCGGGGTTTTGATGTCGATTCATACGCACCGGAAATGGATCGCCCAGGTTTGAAGAAGAAACGTTGAGACCAGAGTGAAGAAAGGAATGCAGATACTGCGCGAGTGGGCCGTCAGGGGTGTCCATTGGGTGGGGTTGGCCGGGGCCATCGGCTTCGGCGGCGCCGCCCAGGCGGGCGACTACGACGGCTCGCCCCAGGTCGCCCAGTTCGTCGGGGAAATGACCCGCGACTACGGCTTCGCCGACGAGCAGTTGCTCTCGCTGTTCCAGGACGTCGAGCGCAAGCAGTCGATCCTCGACGCCATCTCCCGGCCCGCCGAGCGCGTCAAGCCGTGGAAGGACTACCGGCCGATCTTCCTCACCGACGCGCGCATCAAGCGCGGCGTGGAGTTCTGGAACCAGAACGCCGAGGCCCTGGCCCGCGCGGAGAGGGACTACGGCGTGCCGGCCCAGTACATAGTGGCGATCATCGGCGTCGAGACCTTCTTCGGCCGCAACACCGGCAACTACCGGGTGATGGACGCGCTGTCCACCCTGGCCTTCGACTACCCGCCGCGCGCCGACTTCTTCCGCAAGGAGCTCAAGCAGTTCCTCCTGCTGGCCCGCGAGCAGCAGGTCGACCCGCTCGGCCTGAACGGCTCCTACGCCGGCGCCATGGGCCTGCCGCAGTTCATGCCCAGCAGCTTCCGCGCCTACGCCGTGGACTTCGACGGCGACGGCCACATCAACATCTGGACCGACCCGACCGACGCCATCGGCAGCGTCGCCAGCTACTTCAAGCAGCACGGCTGGCAGGCCGGCGAGCCCGTGGTATCGCAGGCCGAGCTGAGCATGGACAGCGCCCAGGACGCCATCACCCAGGGCCTGGAGCCGCAGATGAACCTCGGCCAGCTGCGCGCGGCGGGCTGGCGCACCCATGACGTGCTGCGCGACGACCTCAAGGTCACCGCCATCCGCTTCGAAGGCGCGGACGGCCCCGAGTACTGGGTCGGGCTGCCCAACTTCTACGTGATCACCCGCTACAACCGCAGCGCCATGTACGCCATGGCGGTCCATCAGCTGGCCGGCGAGATCGTCCGGGCGCGAGGTGTCCAGTGAACCAGCGACTGAAGCGACCGGGCTTCTGGTCGGCGGCGGCGTGCTTTGGCCTGAGTGCCGTGCTGCTCGCCAGCTGCACCAGTTCCCGGGCTCCGCAACCGGCCAGCAGCGGCGGCCTTTCCGGGCCGATGGACTACAGCCGGCCGCACCGTGACGGCGCCCCCTGGTGGGACGTCGACGTGTCGCGCATCCCCGATGCCGTGCCGATGCCGCACAACGGCCCGTTCAAGAACAACCCCTACACCGTGCTGGGCAAGACCTACTACCCGCTGAACGACGCACGCGCCTACAGCGTGACCGGCACGGCGTCCTGGTACGGCACCAAGTTCCATGGCCAGGCCACCGCCAACGGCGAGATGTACGACCTCTACGGCATGACCGCGGCGCACAAGACGCTGCCGCTGCCCAGCTACGTGCGGGTGACCAACCTGGACAACGGCAAGAGCGTCATCGTCCGCGTCAACGACCGCGGCCCGTTCTATTCCGACCGCGTCATCGACCTGTCCTTCGCCGCCGCCAAGAAGCTCGGCTACGCCGAGACCGGCACCGCGCGGGTCAAGGTCGAGGGCATCGACCCGCAGCGCTGGTGGGCCGCCCAGGGCCGCCCGGTGCCCATGGTCCTGGCGCAGCCGAAGATGGCGCCGGTGCAAAGCGCGCCGGCTGCCAGCGCGCAGCCGCAGGCGGTGGCCATGGCCCAGCCGATCGAGGTCTACACCCCGCCGCCGGCGCAGCACGCCGCGCCCGTGGCGCCGGTGCAGATCGACTCAAAAAAAAACGCTTCATTACCAGCCGCTGGCCTGTATCTCCAGGTGGGTGCCTTCGCCAACCCGGACGCTGCGGAACTCCTCAGGGACAAGATCAGCGGCATGACCTCGGCCCAGGTGTTTATCAGCTCGGTCGTGGTCAACAAGCAGACCTTGCACCGGGTGCGCCTGGGGCCGATCGGAACGCAGGATGAAGCGGCGCGGATGCAGGACAGCATCCGCCTGGCCAACCTCGGCCAACCCAAGCTGGTGCGCCCGGACTGAACGCGGCGCACCGACGAAGCGGCACGCCAGAGGCCGCCCGGGAATTCCCCCAAGGGATTGTTTGACCATTAGTGAACCCCAGAGAGACGGATGAACATCAACACCATCGCCAAACGCCTGTCCATGCTCGTGTTGCTCAGCGCCCCCGTGGCCGGCTGGGCGGCTGAATCCGTTGTCCCCGCCGCGCCGCAGCTGGCGGCCAAGGCCTGGGTGCTGATGGACGGCGCCAGCGGCCAGGTCCTGGTGGAGAACAACGCCGACGAGCGCCTGCCCCCGGCCAGCCTGACCAAGCTGATGACCGCCTACATCGCCACCAAGGAGATCGAGGGCGGGCGCATCGCCGAGAGCGACCAGGTCACCGTCAGCGAGCACGCCTGGCGCACCGGCGGTTCGCGCATGTTCATCAAGCTGGGCTCGCAGGTGTCGGTCAGCGACCTGCTGCACGGCATCATCATCCAGTCGGGCAACGACGCCTCCGTCGCCCTCGCCGAGCACATCGCCGGCAGCGAGGACGCCTTCGCCGACATGATGAACAACACCGCGCAGAAGCTGGGCATGACCAACTCCCACTTCATGGACGCCACCGGCCTGCCGAACCCGGAGCACTACTCCTCGGCCCGCGACATGGCGACCCTGGCCCGCGCCATCATCTACGGCGAGCCGACCCACTACGCCATCTACGCCCAGAAGGAATTCCTCTGGAACAACATCAAGCAGCCCAACCGCAACCTGCTGCTGTGGCGCGACAAGACCGTCGACGGCCTGAAGACCGGCCACACTGAGGAAGCCGGCTACTGCCTGGTGGCCTCGGCCGTGCGTGACGGCCAGCGCATGATCGCCGTGGTGTTCGGCACCAACAGCGAGCAGGCCCGCGCCGCCGAGACGCAGAAGCTGCTGACCTACGGCTTCCGCTTCTTCGAATCGCAGACCTTCTACAAGAAGGGCGCCGAGCTGACCAAGGCCATGGTCTGGAAGGGCGCCGAGCATGAAGTGAAGGCCGGCCTGTCCGAAGACCTGACCATGACCGTGCCGCGCGGCCAGCTCAAGCAGCTGCAGGCCAACATGGTGCTGCAGCCGCAGCTGATGGCCCCGATCCAGCAGGGCCAGGTGATCGGCAAGGTGGAAGTGAAGCTGGGCGACAAGGTCGTGCGCACCTCCGACCTGGTGGCCCTGAACGCCGTGGAGGAGGGTGGTATCTTCCGCCGCCTGTGGGATAGCATCCGCCTGTTCTTCTACGGCCTGTTCAACTGACCGACGGTTCCCGGGCTCGTACTTTTGTATACAAGCCCGGGAATTTCTGCGCATGCGCGCGCCCGACTCAGGTAAAATGCGCGCCTGCGCCTGATCGACCTCCCCGTGGCGTCGGCAGCCGTCAGGTCCGATCCATCCGGAACCTCCCGACCCGGGAGCTTCGTACGGAGGCGGGCTACCCGCCCGCGACAGCCATGACTGAAACCACTGATACCAGCACTCCCCCGCGCCCAAGATCGAGTTCCCCTGCGAGCGCTACCCGATCAAGGTGATCGGCGACGCCGGCGATGGCTTCGCCGACCTGGTCGTGGAGATCATCCAGCGCCACGCGCCGGACCTCGACGTCACCACCCTGGTGACCCGCGACAGCCGCAACGGTCGCTTCCTCTCGGTGCAGGTGCTGATCACCGCCACCGGCGTCGACCAGCTGCAGAACATTCACAGCGACCTGCGCGCCAGCGGCCGCGTGCACATGGTGCTGTGATGCCCGGGGCCGGTCCTTCCCTGGGCTTCCGCGAACTCGGCGTGCTGCCCTACGAGCCGACCTGGCACGCCATGCAGCGCTTCACCGCCGAGCGCGACGAGAGCACGCCCGACGAAGTCTGGCTGCTGGAGCACGAGCGGGTGTTCACCCAGGGCCAGGCCGGCAAGGCCGAGCACCTGCTGCTGCCCGGCGACATCCCGGTGGTCCAGGTGGACCGCGGCGGCCAGGTGACCTACCACGGCCCCGGCCAACTGGTGGCCTACCTGCTGCTCGACGTGCGCCGCTCGCACCTGGGCGTGCGCGAACTGGTCACCCGCATCGAACAGAGCCTGATCGGCCTGCTCGAGGGCTTCGGCGTCAACGCTGTGTCCAAACCCGACGCCCCGGGCGTCTACGTGGACGGCGCGAAGATCGCCTCCCTCGGCCTGCGCATCCGCAATGGCCGGTCCTTCCATGGCCTGGCGCTGAACGTCGACATGGACCTGGAGCCTTTCCGTCGTATCAATCCCTGCGGCTACGCAGGCATGGCCATGACCCAGCTGCGCGAGCTGGCCGGCCCCATCACCCTGGCCGAGGTGCGCGAACGCCTGCGCGGCGAACTCACCGAGCGTCTTGGCTACGCTGAACAGAAGACCCTAACGGGCGGGATCGAACTGAGATGAGCACTGTTGTGGAGACCCCGGGCCAAGGCAAGCCGGGCAAGGTGGAGGTCGGCGTCAAACTGCGTGGCGCTGAGAAGGTGGCACGCATCCCGGTGAAGATCATTCCCACCGAGGAACTGCCGAAGAAGCCCGACTGGATCCGCGTGCGCATCCCGGTCTCCCCGGAAGTCGACCGCATCAAGCAGCTGCTGCGCAAGCACAAGCTGCACAGCGTCTGCGAGGAAGCCTCCTGCCCGAACCTGGGCGAGTGCTTCTCCGGCGGCACCGCGACCTTCATGATCATGGGCGACATCTGCACCCGCCGCTGCCCGTTCTGCGACGTCGGCCACGGCCGGCCGAAGCCGCTGGACGTGGACGAGCCGGCCAACCTGGCCATCGCCATCGCCGACCTGCGCCTGAAGTACGTGGTGATCACCTCGGTGGACCGCGACGACCTGCGCGACGGCGGCGCCCAGCACTTCGCCGACTGCCTGCGGGAAATCCGCAAGCTGTCCCCCGGCATCCAGCTGGAAACCCTGGTCCCGGACTACCGCGGACGCATGGACATCGCCCTGGAAATCACCGCCGCCGAGCCGCCGGACGTGTTCAACCACAACCTGGAAACCGTGCCGCGGCTGTACAAGTCCTCGCGTCCGGGTTCGGACTTCGAGTGGTCGCTGGACCTGCTGCAGAAGTTCAAGCAGCTGGTGCCCCAGGTGCCGACCAAGTCCGGCCTGATGCTCGGCCTGGGCGAGACCGACGACGAGGTCATCGAGGTCATGCAGCGCATGCGCGAGCACGACATCGACATGCTGACCCTCGGCCAGTACCTGCAGCCCTCGCGCAACCACCTGCCGGTGCAGCGCTTCGTCCACCCGGACACCTTCGCCTGGTTCGCCGAGGAAGGCGCGAAGATGGGCTTCAAGAATGTCGCCTCCGGCCCGCTGGTGCGTTCCTCGTACCACGCCGACCAGCAGGCCCACGGCGGCAAGATCGGCTGACCGCTCCCGTCGCGATGAAAAGGCCGGCCCGGCAACGGGCCGGCCTTTTTCATGGGCGCATGTCTTAGCTCCGTGCCCATCCGTCTCCCGCCGCCACCCCCTCTACCGCGCCGCCTCCGGGGGAGCGCAGCGGTGCGTGATGGCACTTTGCCAGAAAACCCTATGGGCTCCGGGAACCCCGGCTGACCGCCGGGGAGGCCGGGTTCGCCGTTCTTAATTGCCATTTCCTACGATTTATAGGGGGTTTCTTACCTTAATCCATTTTCTCATTTGCCCGACCATTTGTTCGGGGCCCCAGAGGCCCCGGATAACCAACGTGTGAAGCCCGGCAAGGGCAGACACCGCATTGACCTGGAGTTCGAACAAATGAGCAAGAAGCTGATAGCCGCCCTGGCCAGCCTTTCACTCGCCGGCCTGTCCGGTACGGCGCTGGCTGTCGACGGCACCCTCACCTTCGAGGGGTGATCAATAGCAAGACCTGCACCCTGGACCCCGGCAGCGCCAGCCAGACCGTCAACCTGCCGCCGGTGAGGGCCTCGGAATTCCAGAACGCCGGCCAGGCGCTCGGCGCGCAGGCCTTCTCCCTCAAGGCCAGCGGTTGCGACGCCGACGCCATGGTCGCGGCGGTGTTCGTCAGCGGCGGCAACGTCGATCCGGCCACCGGCAACCTGAACAACACCATCGCCACCAGCGCCGGCGGCACCGATGCGCAGGTCGCCCTGTACCAGAGCGACGGCAGCACCAAGCTCGACCTGAGCGACCCGGCCAGCTCCGGCGGCTACCAGACCCAGACCGATGGCTCGGGCAACGCCACCCTGGGGTTCGTCGCCAAGTACATGTCGAAGAACGCCACCACCGCCGCCGGTGTGCTCAAGACCAACCTGCAATACACCATGAGCTACCAGTAAGCCCGCCACCCCGGGGGGCACCTCCCCGGGGTACCATCGAGGTCTTCATGAGTATCCCCAAGCGTGCTGTCGCAATGACGGCAGGGCTGGCCTTTGCCGCCAGCCTGAGTTCCGCCACCTGGGCCGCCGTCAGTGTCCAGGGCACTCGCCTGGTCTATCCGGCCAGCGAGCGCGAGATCACCGTCCGCCTGAGCAACGACGGCCAGGTGCCCGCGCTGATGCAGGTGTGGATCGACCGTGGCGACATCCAGGCCCAGCCCCAGGATGCCGACGCGCCCTTCGTCGTCACCCCGCCGATCTTCCGCCTGGACCCGGGCAAGGGCCAGTCGGTGCGGGTCGCCTTCAGCGGCGAGAACCTGCCCGCTGACCGCGAGTCGCTGTTCTGGTTCAACGCCCTGGAAATCCCGCCGATGCCCGAGGCCAGCGAGCGCAGCTACATGCAGATCGCCGTGCGCTCGCGGCTGAAGCTGTTCTACCGCCCGCCGGCGCTGGCCGGCAACGCCGCGGCGGCGGCCCGCGCGGTGCGCTGGCAGGTGCTGGAGCAGGGCGGCAAGCGGGTGCTGCGTGGCGACAACCCCTCGCCCTACCACGTCTCCTTCGCCAGCCTGGGGCTGCGGCAGGGCGGGCGTAGCCACGACCTCGGCCCCGGCATGATCGAGCCCTTCGCCAGGGGCGATTTCGCCCTGCCCACTGGCGTGCGCTCCGACGGGCTCATGCTGGAGTACCGCTGGATGAGCGACTACGGCGTGGCCACCGAAGAGCGGGTGAAGGTGCCGTGAACGGGCAACGACCCCGCGCCGAGCTGATCCGCTACTGGAGCGGCCGCCGCGGCAGCGCCGTCGCCCTCGGCACGCTCGCCGCCCTGCTGGCCGGCCTGCCGAGCCTGGCCGGCTGGGCGAACGAGCAGCCGCTGCGCTTCGATACCGACTTCCTGCGCAACGCCCCGGGGCAGGACATCGACCTGTCGCGCTTCGAGCAGGGCAACCCGGTGCAGCCCGGCCGCTACACCCTGGACCTGTACCTCAACGGCAACTGGATGGGCCGCCAGCGCCTGGAGGTCGACGCGGACGCCGGGGTGTGCTTCAGCCGCGAACAACTGCGCGAACTCGGCCTGGCCGAGGAACGCCTGCCAGCGGCGAGCCGCGCCGCGCTGGAGGCCGCCGAGCCGGGCTGCGTCGATATCCAGCGCCTGCTGCCGGACAGCCGCGCCACTCCCGACCTGGCCGACATGCGCCTGGCGCTGAGCATTCCCCAGGCCTACCTGCGCCGGGTGCGCGCCGACCAGGTCGATCCGGCCGACTGGGACAGCGGCGTAACCGCGGCCTTCGTCGACTACAACGCCAACGCCTACCGCAACGAGGTCAACGGCCGCAGCTCCGAGCAGTACTACGCCGGCCTCAACAGCGGGCTGAACCTGGGCGACTGGCGCCTGCGCCACAACGGCAGCTACAGCCGCGTCGACGGGCGTTCGGACTACAACTCGGTCAGCAGCTACGTCCAGCGCGACATGGCCGGCCTGAAGTCGCAGTTGACCCTGGGCGAGTACTACACCCCGGCGGACCTGTTCGACAGCGTGCCCTTCACCGGCGTGCAGCTGGCTTCCGACGAGCGCATGCTGCCCGACTCGCAACGCGGCTTCGCCCCGGCCATCCGCGGCGTGGCCGAGAGCAATGCGCGGGTCACGGTGCGCCAGGGCGGCAACATCCTCTACGAAACCACGGTGGCGCCCGGCCCCTTCGTCATCGACGACCTCTACGGCACCGGCTATGCCGGCGACCTGGAGGTCACCGTCAGCGAGGCCGACGGCCGCGAGCGCCGTTTCACCGTACCCTTCGCCAGCGTGGCGCAGCTGCTGCGCCCCGGGGTGTCGCGCTACAGCGTCAGTGCCGGCAAGTACCGCGACGAGCGCCTGGACAGCACGCCGAACTTCGTCCAGGGCACCTACCAGCGCGGCCTGTCGAACCTGTGGACCGGCTACACCGGCAGCCTGGTCGCCGACAACTACCTGGCGTTGCAGGGCGGCCTGGCGCTGAGCACCTCGCTGGGCGCCTTCGCCTTCGACGTCACCCGTTCCCGCGCCTCCGGCCTGGACCCGTCGCACGGCCTGGGCGGCAGCGCCAGCGGCGAGAGCTACCGGCTGAGCTACAGCAAGCTGGTGGAAACCACCGGCACCAACTTCATGGTCGCCGCCTACCGCTTCTCCAGCGAGGGCTACCTGGGCCTGGGCGAGTTCGCCGAGCTCAGCGAAGGTTCCGGCGGCCTGGGGCGCTTCCGCCAGCGCAACCGCTTCCAGGCCAATATCAGCCAGCCGCTGGGCGAGGGCTGGGGCAACTTCTACCTCAGCGGCTCGGCGCAGAACTACTGGAACGCCGGCGCCGGCAGCGACGTCAGCTACCAGGCCGGGTACACCAACGGCTGGCGCTGGGGCAGCCTGAACCTGTCGGCGAGCCGCACCCGCTCGCTGACCGGCGAGAGCCAGAACCAGTACCTGCTCAGCCTCTCGCTGCCCCTGGGCTACACGCCCGGCGCGCCGTTCCTGAGCAGTTCGTACAGCCGCACCGACAACGGCACCAGCGACGCCCAGCTGGGCCTGTCCGGCGCCCTGGGCGAGGCGGGCAGCTTCAACTACGGCCTCTACGCGTCGCGCAGTCGCAGCGAGGGTGGCAGCAGCGCCAGCAGCGGCGCCAACGCCCAGTATCGCTCCGTGGCCGCCACCCTCTCGGCCAGTGCCAGCGATGGCGATGGCTACCGGCAGTTGGGCGTGGGCGCCAGCGGCAGCCTGATGGTGCATGGCGGCGGGGTGAACTTCAGCCCCGACCAGGGCGAGACCAAGGTGCTGGTCGAGGCCAGCGGCGCCGCCGGCGCCCGCCTGCTGAACAGCTATGGCGCGCGGGTGGCCGGCAACGGCTATGCCTTCGCCAGCGGCCTGATGCCCTATCGGCGCAACCAGGTGGCGCTGGACCCACGGGGCCTGGCCGAGGACGTCGAGCTGGAAGCCACCGAGCAGACGGTGGTGCCGACCTTCGGCGCGGTGGCCCTGCTCAGGTATCCGACGCGCAATGGCCAGCCGTTGCTGCTGACGCTGCGCGACGCGGCCGGCGGCAAGCTGCCGGTGGGCGCCGAGGTACTCGATGTCGCCGGCACCAGCCTGACCCTGGTGGGCCAGGGCAGCCGGGTGTTCCTGCGGGCCGACCAGGCGCAGGGCGAACTGCTGGTGCGCTGGGGCGCCAGCGCCGACCGCCAGTGCCGCGCCAGCTACCAGTTGCCCGAAGGCAAGCCCGAGGGCCAGCCGTTCTTCCTGGTCGAATCGCTATGCCGTTCTTCCACCTGATGCACGGGGCCGCAAGTTGCCCTGGAGGCTCCGTATGCCGAGAGTGATGCTATTGCCACTGCTGTTGCTGTTCCTCGCGCCGTCGGCCTGGGGGTTCAGCTGCTCCTTCGTGGATGGCTACCAGAAGTCCAGGTTCCCCATCTCCATCGACAAGGTCGTTTCCTCGCCGCGGGACAAGCCGATCGGCAGCGTTCTGCATGACTTCACCTGGCAAACGGCGACTGGGGTGACCATCGACTGCGGGGGTTGGCCCTGGGAGCGGGGCACCGTGCAGGGGCGGCTCGCCGGCGGGTTTGGCGCGCCGGTGCAGGGTATCCCCGGCTACCCCAATGGCGACCTGATGGAGAGCGGCATCCCGGGCGTGGGCATCCAGGTCTGGTGGTGCAACTATGCATCCGACTGCCCGAGCCCGCCTGCGGCCAACCGCAGCACCTCGCTGGTGCAAAGGTTGAACTGGGGTTTCCGCGGCGGTACCTATGTGCCGCGGAACATCTGGTGGGTGCGGCTGGTGAAGACCGGTGAGATACAGGCCGGGGCCCATGGCTTCAACGGCATGGCCACGGTGCGCTATGCCGACCTGGATATCGCCGAACTGACCGTCCACGGCACCGTCAGCACCGCAGTCCCGGCCTGCCGTATGCAGACGCGCGATCTGGTGGTGCGCATGCCCACGGTCCACGTCGGCGTCTTCCAGCGGCCGGAGGAAACGGGCGCCGTCGAGCGGCCCTTCGACATCGTCCTGGACTGCGACGCGGGCATCCGCCTGAGCTACCGGATCGACCCGCTGCACGGCATGGAAACCCCCTTCATCATGCGCAACCGCACGGGTGCCGGCATGGCGAACGTCGGCATCCAGGTCCTGAGGGCCAACACCGCCACGCCCGAGACGGTGCAGCTTGCCGTCAAGCATGCCTACCTGGACGCCACCGAAGCGGGCCTGCTGCGCATGCCGTTCCTGGCCAGGTATGTAGCCATGTCGCCAGGGGCCACGCCGGGGCTGGTCTCCACCTCGGCCATGCTCACCCTGAGCTACGAGTGATGCGCTGCACGATCGAGGCCGCGATGCTCGTCAGGCAGGTGGATGCCGTTTCGGTGGGGTAGGCGTTCCGGCAGACGCTAGTAGTCCGTAATCCATGGCTGACGCTGCCGGGCACCGCTTCCCACTCTTTCCTCTTGCAGGACTCAGGGGCAATTCGCCTGGGCTGTCAGGGGGCTGTTTATTCGGAGCCATCCTGCGCTTCATCATGGGGGCAGGTGGGAGCCGGGACGATAGGCGAACGCCGTCACTTTCGCCCCAGGATCCGCTGAAGCTCGGGTTGACCGACGATCGTACCTGGTCGGAAGTCTTGGTGCGGCGGTACGGTGAGGGCTTCGGCGTTGTTCACCTTGTTCTACGAGTGAGGAGGGGGATGCCGGTGCGAGCCGGCGCCGCCGGCTCGCACGGTGGGCTTCAGTCGCCCTGCTGCAGGTGAGCCAGCAGCGCTGGCGTGGGGTAGCCGTCGGCCGGCAGGCCCTGGCTCTGCTGGAAGGCGCGGATGGCCGCACGGGTATTGGCGCCGATGATGCCGTCCGGATTGCCCGGCTGGTAGCCGCGGGCGGCCAGGCCTTCCTGCAGGGCGATGCGCTCGCTGCGGCTGAGCGGGCGGTCTTCCACCGGCCAGCCGGCCTCGATGCGGCCCAGGCCCTTGAAGCTGTCCGACAGCAGCCCGACGGCCAGGGCGTAGGCGGTGGAGTTGTTGTACCTGAGGATGGCGCGGAAGTTGTCCAGCACCAGGAAGGCCGGCCCGCGGTAGCCGGCCGGCAGCAGCAGCGAGGCCGTGGCCTGGGGGTTGCCCGGCAGGCGCCCGCCCACCGGCTGCACGCCCATGCGCAGCCATTCGCTGATCGGCTTGCGGATGCCCATGTCGGCCTGGGCGTAGTCGAAGCCCTGGGCCAGGCGCACCTCGAAGCCCCAGCTCTGGCCGGGCTTCCAGCCCGAGGCCTGGAGGTAGTTGGCGGTGGAGGCCAGGGCATCGTCGGCCGAGCGCCAGATGTCGCGGCGGCCGTCGCCGTCGAAGTCCACCGCGTACTGGTCGTAGGTGGTGGGGACGAACTGCGTCTGGCCCATGGCGCCGGCCCAGGAGCCGACCATGTCGGTGGCCGGCACGTCGCCGTGCTGGATGATCCGCAGGGCGCTCAGCAGTTGGCCGTGGGCATACTCCGGGCGGCGCCCCTCGTAGGCCAGGGTGGCCAGGGAGCGGATCACGTTGCGCTCGCCCATGTTGCTGCCGAAGTTGCTTTCCATGCCCCAGATCGCCACCACGGCCTCGGCATCCACCGCGTAGCGGCTGTCGATGCGCTGCAGCACCGCGGCGTTCTGCGTCAGCTTGCCCTGGCCGTTGCGGATGCGCGCCGGCGACACGGCGCCGGCCAGGTACTCCCACACCGGCCGGGTGAACTCCGGCTGGCTGCGGTCGGCGGTGAGCACCGCCGGGTCGGGCTCGAGGCCGGCGAAGGCCTGGTCGAAGGTCTGCGGGCTGATGCCGGCGGCCAGGGCCTGCTGGCGGAAGCCGTCGCGCCAGGCCTCGAAGCTGATGGAAGGCAGCGGCTGGCCATCGGCGCCCTGCAGCGCGGTGGCCGCGGACGGCGGCGAATTCGCCGCCGGCGCGTCGGCGCAGGCGGAGAGCACGCAGGCACTGAGGAGGGTCAGGCAGAGGGGAACAGGCGGAAGGGTGAAGCGGGTGTGCGCATTGCGCTCCTCGGCGGGTTCTTCAGGCAGCGGCCACCTTAGCATGCGGACGGCGGGGCGTCTGCCGCCGGGCCGGGTGCCACGATGACAGGCTGTTGCAGGTTCAGGGGGAGGACTTGGCCTTGGCGGCGCTCTGTTCCAGTTCCTTGAGCATCTGCTCGTAGGCTGCGCAGTCGTCCGGACGTTCCTTGCTGGAGCGGCTCTTTTTCATGGCGGCGAGCTGTTCGTTGAGGCGCTTGGCGGTTTGCGGGTCGCGCTGGGTGATGGAGGCGACCTTTTCCGCCACCTGGCGCCCCTTGGCCTCGGCTTCCTGGTCGGAACAGAAGGCCCAGGCCGAATGGGCCACGGGCAGCAGGGCCAGCACCAGGCCGGCGGCGAGTGTCCTGGTGTTCATCGTGCATCTCCGGGTGTCGTGTCTATTCCATGGAGGCCGCACGGGGGGCAGGAGTTCCATCGATCTTGCCGGAGGGCGGGCAGCGGCCGATGCTCGCCCGCCCGACACCGTTCGTCGGGGAAGCCTCCGTGCTTCCCCGGCGGATGGCCGCCGCATCGCCTGCCCCGGCGGGCAGGCCGGGCCTCAGAAGTAGTAGCCGATGTTGCTGTACAGCTGGTTTTCCCAATGGCCGGTGCCGCCGGCGCCCAGGCTCTGGGTGTAGTCGCTGCCGCCGATGTACGGGTCGTTCCTGCCGTGCAGCCATTCCAGGGCTATCCACAGCGGGCCGAGGCTGAACGAGCTGCCCAGGATGAGGCGCTGGGAGTCGCTGAAGGCGCTTTCGTCCTTGTCGAACAGGCTGTAGTTGCCGTAGAGCTTGATGCCGGAGAGCCAGCCGTAGCGGCCGGGGATGTCGTAGCTGAGGTCGGCGACGTAGAGGTTGCCCTTGGCCGCGACGTTGAAGGTGCCGTCGAAGCTGCCGAAGCTGACCAGTTCGTCGGTCCCCGGGTTCTTCGCGTTCATCTGCTGGCGCGTCGCCTGCGCCTGGATGCCCCAGGGGCCGCGCTTGCCGCTGTAGTGCAGGGCGAAGGCGTAGCGGCTGCCGTTCTCGTCGGTGTCCCGGTTGTCGAGGGTCGAGCCCAGCACGGAAGCGCCGATCTCCGAATTCCAGCCGCCGGCTTCGAACTTGCGGGCCAGCCGGCCGACCAGGATGTTGCGTTCATGGTTGTCGCTGCCGTCGGCCACGTAGTCGTCGGCCGTGGCCACGCTGGTGCCGTAGGTGCGCCCGCCGCGGCTGGTGCCGCGCCCCTGTTCCGCCGGGATGGGGTAGTAGGCGGCCTGCAGGTCCCAGCCATCGGTGTTCTGCAGGTATTTCACGCCGATGTCCTGGGTGTCTTCCAGGCCTATCACATTGCCCAGGGTCTCGAAGAAGGTGCTGCCGAAATACGGCAGCAGGCCGAACGGGATGGGCGTCTGGCCGACCTGCACCTGGCGCTGCGCGGAGAACCTGTAGCCGACCCAGGCGTACTCGGCGAAGGCGATGTCGCCGACCCGGTCGGTGTATTCGTAGGGGTAGGCATCGCCGTAGAAGCGGTACTTGGCCGCGGCTATCCAGGTGTCGGAATGGTAGTCGGCGGTGAGGAAGAAGGTGTCGAAGCTGAACTTGGAAATATCCCGGTCCGGATCGTAGTCCAGGCGGCCGCGCAGGGCGCCGCCGAGGTCGAGGTCGTCGGTGATGGATGCCGCGTTGGCCGGGTGGGCCAGCAGGGTCAGCGGCAAAATGCAGGCGATAAGCCGGAGATGCAGTTGCATCGTGGACTGCTCCAATGTTTGTCGGTTCTTGTTGTCGGGAGCGGGCGGCGCCGGGCCGCCCGTGGCCTGGGCCCGGTCAGCCGATGTCGCTTCCGGCCAGCGGACGGCGGGCGAGGGAGGGCGCCCACAGGTAGCCGAGGAAGGCCAGGCAGAAGGAGGCCGGCGCGGAGAAGCTGGACAGCTCGGCATGGCCGAGCAGGACGATGCCCACTGCGGCGGAGATGAACCAGGTCAGCAGGCCGCGGGCATTGAAGGCGGGCAGTTGCGCGGGATAGCCGCCCGGCTGGCCGCGCGTCCTGCGGATCTGCGCGAGGGCGATCGCCACCCAGGAGACGATGAAGATGCTCTGGTACGACAGCGCCTGGAGGATGTAGCCGAAGACGTCCAGCAGCATCAGCAGGTAGACCAGTGTCCCGGTCAGCAGCGCCCAGGCCGCGTAGGGCACCCGGCCCAGGCCCAGGCGGGCGAAGAAGGCCTGCATGTTGGTCGCGGCGAGGAAGAAGTTGCCGGTGTTGATGCGCGTCTGGGTGATCCAGACGAACAGCAGGCCGCCCAGCCCCATCAGCTTGATGATCGCCAGCACCACCGAGACCTCGCTCAGGCCGCCGTCGCTGGGGATGGTGGCGGCGAGGAAGATGCCGACCGTGCCGTTGAGCAGGAAGGTGACCACGTAGAAGGGCATGCCGAAGTTCACCCGCGCGTGGTAGTCGCTATCCTCGGGCCGGCCGTAGCGGGCGTAGTCCCAGGTGTACATCATCAGCACCCAGACGCCCATGAAGTAGGTGAAGCAGTTCCACCAGCCGTGCGCCACCGGGCCGCCCGGCGGGGCCAGCTCCAGCCAGGCCGTGGAATAGCCGTATTCGGCGATGCTCATGCCGACCAGGGCGAACAGGCCGATGAGGTAGAGCGGCAGCAGCAGGCCGTTGAGCTTGTCCAGCCGGCGCATGGCGTTGCCGAAGATCATCAGCACGCTGTAGATCACGACCACCAGCGCCGAGGCGTGGGTGCCCAGCGCGGGGAAGCTGTGCTGCAGCGCCACGGCCATCACCGAGCCCTCGAACACGCTGTAGTAGACCGCCGTGGCGCAGAAGATCAGCGTGGCCAGGGCCGCGCCGGCCTTGCCGAACAGCACCTGGGAGAAGAGCGCCACCGACAGCCCGCTGGCGATGGCGTAGCGGCTGATGATTGCGTTGATCGCCCCGTAGCTGAGTACCGACAGCAGCAGGCCGATGAGTGCGTTGAGGGTGCCGTAGCCCATTGCCAGCGCCGCGGCGACCACCAGGTAGAACATCGCGCTGCAGATGCCCCACCAGGCCATCGTCAGCGAACCGCGGCTGAGCCGATGGGCCTCGGGAATCACTCCCGCGGCGAGTTCCGTGGATGAAGCCGAATTCGAGATTGCTCCTGCCATGACCGTCCCCTTGTTGTTGTTGAAATGAGCGGTCGCACGACATTAGGGGAATGGCCTGGCCGGGTATTTGTCGACAGCGCAGGAAGTTTTGTCGGCCAGCGCAAGCGGGCGGGCAGGGGCTTCAGGCAGAGGGAGGGGGAATGGCGATGAGGGTGATGCGGGGGGCTTTCGAGGGGATTTCAGGCGGCCAGAAAGAACGAAGCCTCCCAGTTGCGGGAGGCTTCGCGGCGGTAGCTGCCTTTACCTTTCAGGGGGTGTTCCTGGCGGCTGCGGAACAGCGGTTGGGCTATCAGGGACTTGGCCTTGTTCGGCCGTTTGGCTTTCTTCGCCATGGTCTTCTCCTCGGGACGAACGCCCGCCCATTGCGGGCATCGGCATCATCGGCGCTTTCACCGGGGATGTCCAGGCCGCAGGTCAGTTGATCCGCGGTGCCCGGCGCAGCTCGCCGGGCGCGATGCCGTAGCGGGCCTTGAAGGCGCGGTTGAAGTGGGCCTGGTCGGCGAAGCCCCAGCGGTAGGCCAGCTCGCCGATGGACGGCGGTGGCGGCGTGACCAGCAGGGCATCGTGGCACGCCTGCAGGCGCAGTTCGCGGACCCACTCCTGCACGCTGCGGCCGCTGCCCTGGAACAGCCGGTGCAGGTAGCGCACCGAAATGCCGCAGGCCTGGGCGATGCCGGCGGGGTTCAGGCTGCTGTCGTCGAGGTGGCGGTGGATGTGCTGCTCGACGCGGCGCAGGTGGGCCGTGGCGACGGCGCTGGACTGGCTTTCGCCGGGGTGCTGGCGTTCCAGGGCCATGCCCAGCAGTTCGAGCAATTGGCGGCTCAGGCGCTGGCCGTCGCCGGGTTCGAGTTCGCCCAGGCGGCGCGCGCTGAGGGCCAGGTAGTCGGCGAACAGCGCACCGGCGCCGCGGGTGGCGTCGAAATTCAGCGCGCAACGCTGGTCGGGCGTGGCCACGTGGCGGCGCAGGGTGCGTTCGGGCAGTTTCAGCACCCACAGGGCGTTGCTCTGGGCGTAGAGGAATTCGTAGGGTTCGCCGCTGCGTTCCAGCACGAAGCTGCCGGGCTGGCAGACGGTACGGCGGCCGCGCTGGGTAAATTCGAAACAGCTGCGCAGGGGCAGGGAGAGCAGAAACGACTCGTCCTCGCACTGGCCGAGATGGTGGCTCTGGCGGCGGTAGCGCAGAGGGGAGGAATCGAGGTAGGACAGGCTCAGGTCGCCCAGGCTGAAAAGCTCCAGCCGGCCCTGGAAGCTGTCGCCTGCCATGTAGTCCAGTTCCAGCGGGAAATAGGTGTCGCTGACGCAACGCTTCCAGTATTCCTGGCGTTGCGCGCCGGCAATGGCGGTGGTGTCGAAGCTGGTTTGCTTGGTCATGGCAGAAGCGCTTGCAGCGTGTTCGGGTTGTAATGTCCATGCAGCTCTTGTGCCTTGATGGCCGGGCGCCCCGGCGCCGGACCTCCGCGGGAGGTCCGGCGTTCCGGGCTCAGCGCTGGCGGCTCAGGCGGTAGCAGCCGGATTCGTGCAGTTCCACCACCCAGCCGGGGCGGATGAGGATGTTGGTGGTGGCTTCCTCGACCACCGCCGGGCCGTGCAGGCGGTCGCCGGCCAGCAGCAGCTCGCCCTGGTACACCGGGGTGTCGGTCCAGATGCCGTCCTCGCCGAAGAGCATCGGCCGGCTGCCGGCCAGGGCCCGTTGGGCGTGGCCGTCGCTGGCCGGCAGGCTGGGGAAGGGCGGGCGCGAGACGCGGCCGATCACCTGGCTTTCCAGGTTGACGATCTCCACCGGGTTGTCCGCCTCGGCGTAGGTGTAGAGCGCCTCGTGGCGGCGGTGGAAGGCCTCGACTATGGCCGGCAGCGTCCGCGCGTCGACCGGCATGTCGCCGATCTCCACGGTGCATTCGTGGATCTGCCCGACGTAGCGCATCTCCAGGCTGCGCACCACGGCGATGTCCGCGTCGGCGAAGCCGTCGCCGCGCAGGGTGGCGCGGCCCTGCTGTTCCAGCTCGACGAAGGCCGCCTCCAGGCCGGCCAGGTCGGCGTCCTCGCGGGCCAGGATGGGGTAGGTGGCCAGGTAGTTGTGCTTCACGTCGGAGAGTATCTGCCCCAGCGCGCACAGGCCCGAGGCGACCTTGGGAATTAGCACGGTGTCGATGCCCATGTCCTCGGCCAGCGCGGTCATGTGCACGCCCGCCGCGCCGCCGGCGCCGATCAGGGCGAAGTCCCGCGGGTCGTAGCCGCGCTCGATGGACACGCGGCGGATGCCGTTGACCATGTTGGCGTTGACGATGGCGTGGATGCCCCAGGCCGCCTTGTCCACGTCCATGCCCAGGGGCTTGGCGATCTTCGCGCGGATCGCCGCCAGCGCCGCCTCGCGGTCCAGGCTGATGCGCCCGCCCAGGCGCGCCTCGGGGTTGAGGTAGCCCAGCGCCAGGTTGGCGTCGGTCACCGTCGGCAGCTCGCCGCCCTGGCCGTAGGCCACCGGGCCGGGGCTGGAGCCGGCGCTCTGCGGGCCCACCTCGAGCATGCCGTAGGGGTTGATGTGGGCGATGGAGCCGCCGCCGGCGCCGAGGGTCTCGACCTGGATCATCGGCACGCCGATGCGCTGGCGCAGGAAGTCGGCGTCGCGGCTGAGGTTGGTCTTGCCTTCGCGGGTCAGGGTGATGTCGAAGGAGGTGCCGCCCATGTCCACGGTGATGACGTTGCGGATGCCGAACGGCTGGGCCACGAACAGCCCGGCCTGGGGCGCCGAGGCCGGGCCGGAGTTGATCGCGTTCACCGCGCGGCCGCGCATGTGCTCGCCGGTGGCCAGGCCGCCGTTGGACTGGAAGTAGCGCACCGGGCGCTGGGCGCCGAGCTGGCGGAAGTAGTCGTCGATCCTCGCCACGTAGCGCGCCATCACCGGGCTCAGGTAGGCGTTGACCAGGGTGGTGGAGGTGCGGGTGTATTCGCGGATCTGCGGGAACACCTCGGTGCCGCTGCAGACGAACACCCCCGGCAGCATCTCGCGCAGGATGGCCACGGCGCGCTGCTCGTGGGCCGGGTTGCGCACCGACCAGAGGAAGGACACGGCGACCGCCTCCACGCCCTGTTCGGCGAACAGCCTGGCGGCGTCGCGCACGTCGCTCTCGTTCAGTGGCGTGTGCTCGCGGCCGTCGGCGAGGATGCGCCCGCGCACCGGACGGCGCAGGAAGCGCTGGGCCAGCTGCGGCGCCGGCGGGTAGTCGGGGTCGTAGCGGTAGCCTTCTTCCTTGTGGCCCAGGCGGATCTCGATGCTGTCCTCGTGGCCGGCGGTGGCCAGCAGGCCGACCTTGACGCCCTTGAGCTCGATCAGCGCGTTCAGCGCCACCGTGGTGCCGTTGATGCAGAGGTCGCAGTTGGCGACTACCTCTTCCACCGGGCGGCCCAGCGCCTGGCTGATCTGGCGCAGGCCGTCGGCGATGGCCAGGGTGCCGTCCTGCGGGGTGGAAAGTGCCTTGAACAGGTGCACGCGGCCTTCGCGTTCGGCCAGGATGAAATCGGTGAAAGTGCCGCCGGCGTCGACGCCGAGGCGGTATTGGCTGTGCATGTCGGGTTCCTCAGGCGGTTTGGCGGCGTTGGGCGGTGGCTTTCTGGTCGACCTCGCCGGCGCTGGTAAGCACCACGCCGTAGTCGAGTTCGGCACCGCGCGGCGAGACCAGACCGTCGCGCACGTCGCGCGCCACGGCCTCGGGCAGGCGGCGGAAGGCCGGGCCGTAGCCGCCGCCCCCGGGGGTGCGGTTGACCAAGCGTTCGCCGGGCTTGAGCACGGTCATGACGTTGCGCGTGTGCTTCTCGTGCTCGCCAGCGCGGACGATCTCCACGCCGCCCAGCTTGGGCTCGTCCAGGCCGTTGGCCGCGCCGGCGGCGCCCATGGTGGTGCGCTGGCGGCCTTCGCCGAAGGAAATCACGGTCATCTCGTGGTCCAGCGGCTCCACTTCCAGGCAGGTGCCCGAGCCGCCGCGCAGCTGGCCGGCGCCGGCGCTGTCGGCCATCAGCGCGTAGCGGTGGATGAGGATCGGGTAGCTGTACTCCAGCAGCTCGATGTCCCCGGAGTAGAGCGCGCCGAAGCAGCACAGCGGGCCGCAGGCGTGCCAGCCGTCCAGCTCCGAGGTGGCGCCGGCGCCGGAGATGATCGAGGCCAGCACCATGGTCACGTATTCCTCGCCGGTGCGCGGGTCGACGCCGGCGATGTTCACCCCGCTGGTGTGCCCCAGGAGGCGGTGACGCGTTCCGGCGCGGCCTGCTCGAAGGCCTGGCGCACGGCGTCGGTGAGGGTCTCCATGGGCGTGGTGGTGCAGTTGACGTGGGGCGCCGGCTCCTCGGCGTTGCACAGGGTGCCCTTGGGCCCCAGGTCCACGGTCACGCAGCGGTACAGCCCGGCGTTATAGGGCGGCGGCACCTGGGCGAACATCATCAGCCCCAGGTAGATGCCGGACATCGAGTTGCCGGCGTAGGAGTTGATGAAGTAGGGCACCTGCGGTGGGCTCTGCACGGTGATGTGGCAGCTGTCGTCCCTGATGGTGACGGTGGCGCTGATGGCCAGCTCGCCCAGGCCGTGGCCGGAATCCTCCAGCACCGCGTGGCCGGTGTAGCTGCCGTCGGGCACCGAGCGGATCAGCTCGCGCATCTGCCGGTCGGCCATGTCCTTCAGTTCGGCGATGCACTCGCGCACCGTGGTCACGCCGTACTTGTCGAGCAGGGCGATGAGGTTGCGCTCGCCGACGCGGCAGGCGCCGTACTGGGCATTGAGGTCGCCCTCCTGGTTGCGCCGGGCGCGCATGTTGGTGAGCAGCAGGTTGATCACGTCCTCGCGGCGGCGGCCTTTTTCCCACAGCTTCACCGGCGGGATGCGCAGGCCCTCGGCATAGATTTCCTTGGCGTCGGGGTTGTAGCCGGCCGGCACCGGGCCGCCGATGTCGGTGAGGTGGCCCTTGCACACGGTCCAGAACACCAGCTCGCCCTGGTAGAACACCGGCTTGTACATGCAGCAGTCGATGATGTGGCTGCCGGCGTAGGTGGGGTCGTTGTGGTAGATCACGTCGCCTTCGGCGATGTCGTCGCCGAAGTAGCCGGACACGGCCTTCATCGCCGGGATCAGCGAGCCCAGGTGGATGGGGATGTCCTGGCCCTGCAGGATCATTTCCGAATGGTGGTCGAAGAGTGCGTTGGAGTAGTCGTGGGCGAGGTTGAAGACGCTGGAACGGCTGGTTTTTTCCAGCGTCAGGGTCATCTCGCGCTGGGTCATCTCCAGCGCGCCACGCACCACGGCCAGGGTGATCGGATCGGCCGGCATCGCTTTGTTCTCCTTATCGGCGGGTCGATGGGGCGACGATAGGGAGCTGCCGGCCGGGCGTATTGCGCGGCAGCGCAGTGGTTCTTGTCGTGCAGCGCACAGGTGCCGAACGGGGCTTTCCGGCATCAACCTGCAGGAGCGCCATGTAGGAGCGAGCTTGCTCGCGAACGGTGTTTGCCGGTGGCGGTTGCGTTTTGGGTTGACGCCTTTCCCTCTCCCCAGCCCTCTCCCTGAAGGGAGAGGGGGCAGTCCGGCATGCGCGGGAGGTTCGGCATCAACCTGTAGGAGCGGGCCCTGCCCGCGAATCGCGCGCAGGGCGCGCTCCTACAGGGGAGCGCTGTGTAGGAGCGAGCTTGCTCGCGAACGGTGCCTGCCGGCGGCGGCTGTGCTTTGGATCGACTCTGCACCCTCTCCCCAGCCCTCTCCCGCAAGCGGGAGAGGGGGGCCGTCCGGCGTGGCGGGGAGGTTCGGCATCAACCTGTAGGAGCGGGCCCTGCCCGCGATTCGCGCGCAGGGCGCGCTCCTACAGGGGACTGCCGAGGCTGGCATGGTGTAGGAGCGGATCTTATCCGCGAAACGCGCCGATACGTCCGGCTATCGCGGACAAGGTCCGCTCCTACGGGGGAGACGGCAGGGGAGATCAGCCCGGCGGCAACGGCAGGCGCTGGCCGGCCAGCAGCAGCGCCAGGCGTGCCAGGCCGTTCCAGGCGTCACCCTGGGCCTGGCCCTTGATCTGCGCGTCGATCAGCTGGGCGTCCTGCAGCAGCTGGTTCCAGCGCGAACCGCTGTGCCGTTGCAGGGCGCGGGTGAGCAGCGGGCGGCGCTTGTCCCATACCGGCGGGCGGCACTGGGCGAAGGCCTTGTCCAGGGGCACGCCCTGGCCGAACTGCTGGGCGATGCCGGCCAGCTGGCGGATTTCCCGGGCCAGGGCCCAGAGGATCACCGGCGGCTCCACGCCCTCGCCGCGCAGGCCTTCGAGCATGCGCAGGCTGTGCGCGGCTTCGCCGGCCAGGGCGGCGTCGATCAGGCCGAAGACGTCGAAGCGCGCGCTGTCGGCCACCGCCGCCTGCACGGTGGCGGCGTCGAGCTGGTTGCCGTCGGCCAGCAGCTTGAGCTTCTCGATCTCCTGCGCGGCGGCCAGCAGGTTGCCTTCCACCCGCGCGGCGATCAGGTCCACCGCGTCCTGGCTGGCGGCCAGCCCGGCCTGGGACAGGCGCTGGCGGATCCACTGCGGCAGTTGGTGCACGTCCACCGGCCAGATCTGGATGAACTGCGCGGCCTCGCCGTCGATCAGCGCCTTGGCCCACTTGGTCTTCTGGGTGGCGCCGTCGAGCTTGGGCAGGGTGACCAGCAGCACCGTGTCTTCCGGCGGCCGCTGCAGGTATTCCTGCAGCGCCGCGGCGCCCTTGTCGCCGGGCTTGCCCGAGGGCAGGCGCAGTTCCAGCAGGCGCCTCTCGGCGAACAGCGAGAGGCTGGCGCCGGCCTCCAGCAGCAGGCCCCAGTCGAAGTTGGCCTCGGCGTTGAACACCTGGCGCTCGCTGAAGTCGCGCTGGCGGCAGGCGGCGCGGATGGCGTCGCAGGCTTCCTGGCAGAGCAGCGGCTCATCGCCGCTGACCACGTAGACGGGAGCCAGGTTGCCCTGCAGGTGCTTGGCGAGTTGGGCGGGATTGAGCTTCATGAAAGTACGGGGGCCGGCATGGCCGGCCCCCTGGTCCTCTTACTGCGCCTTCGGCAGTTCGATCGGCGACTGCTGCGGCTGCTGCCTGGCCGCCTCGTCCGCGGCCTTGAGCGCGTCGGCTTCGGCCTTGGCCTTGGCTTCGGCCTGCTGCTGCAGGTATTCCAGGCGAGCCGGGGTGAGCATCTGCAGGCGCAGGGAGAGCTGCTGCACCAGGTCGCGGCGCATTTCCTTGCGCAGCTGGGCGGCTTCCTGGTCGGAGCCGATCAGGTTGTTCTCGTCGTGCAGGTAGACCTTCTGCACTTCGACCTTGTCGGTCATCAGCAGCAGGTTGTCGGCGCCGCGCACCTCGTAGTCGACCGTGGTGGTCAGCTCGTACTCGGCGCTGCGCGCCGAGCTGCTGTAGCTGGCGGTGCGCTGGGTCTCGGCCTCGCGGGCGAGGAACAGGTGGTAGGGCGCGCTCCTGGTCACTTTCACGCCGCTGTTCTCCAGCAGGCGCTGCAGGTCCTTGACGGTGTCGCCATAGGCGTTGCGCGCGCTCAGGTCGACTTCCTTCAGCGCGAAGTTCGTATCGCCCAGGCCGCGCAGGTGGAAACCGCAGGCGGCCAGCAGCGTGGTCAGGCCGATCAGCGCGATGCCGGTCAGGATACGTTTCATCAAGCTTCCCTCACTCCTGTTGATCCGGGTTGCCCACGGCAAGGCGCCGCGGGCGAATGCCATCAGTTGGCGACGATGTTGACCAGCTTGCCGGGGACCACGATCACCTTGCGGATGGTCAGGCCGTCGGTGAAGCGCAGCACGTTCTCGTTGGCGCGGGCGGTGGCCTCGACGTCCTCGCGGCTGGCCTGCGCCGGCACTTCGATGTGCCCGCGCAGCTTGCCGTTGACCTGCACCACCAGTTGCAGGGTGTCCTGCACCAGGGCGCTCTCGTCGACCTGCGGCCAGGGCGCGTCGATCACCGCGCCATTGTGGCCCAGTTCGTGCCAGAGCACGTGGCAGATGTGCGGGGTGATCGGCGCCAGCAGCAGGGCGACGGTCTCCAGGCCTTCCTGCAGCAGGGCGCGGTTGCCGGCGTCTTCCTGCGGGACCTTCTCCAGCACGTTCATCAGCGTCATCACCGCGGCGATGGCGGTGTTGAACTTGTGGTTCTGGCCGATATCCTGGCTGGCCTGCTTGATGGCCAGGTGGATGGCGCGGCGGATTTCCTTCTGCGCGTCGTTCAGGGTGTCCTGTGCCACCGCGGCGGCGAAGCCGGCGTTGACGTGGGCCTGGGCCAGGCGCCAGACGCGGCGCAGGAAGCGGCTCGCGCCCTCGACGCCGGAGTCGGACCACTCCAGGCTCATGTCCGGCGGCGAGGCGAACATCATGAACAGGCGGCAGGTGTCGGCGCCGTAGGCGTCGATCATGGCCTGCGGGTCCACGCCGTTGTTCTTCGACTTGGACATCTTCTCGGTGCCGCCGATCTCCACCGGCAGGCCGTCGGTCTTCAGGCGCGCGCCCACGACCTTGGCCTTGGCGTCACGCTCGACTTCCACGTCGGCCGGGTTGAACCAGTCCTTGCCGCCGTTGGCGGTGGTGCGGTAATAGGTCTCGGCGACCACCATGCCCTGGGTCAGCAGGTCCTTGAACGGCTCGTCGGAGTCGATCAGGCCTTCGTCGCGCATCAGCTTGTGGAAGAAGCGCGCGTACAGCAGGTGCAGGATGGCGTGCTCGATGCCGCCGATGTACTGGTCCACCGGCAGCCAGTAGTTGGCGGCCTTCTTGTCCAGCATGCCGTCCTCGAACTGCGGGCAGGCGTAGCGGGCGAAGTACCAGGACGACTCGACGAAGGTGTCCATGGTGTCGGTTTCGCGCTTGGCTGGCTGGCCGCATTTCGGGCAGCTGCACTCGTAGAACTCGGGCATCCTGGCCAGCGGCGAGCCGGCGCCATCCGGCACCACGTTCTCCGGCAGCACCACCGGCAACTGCTCGGCCGGCACCGGCACGTCGCCGCAGGCGTCGCAGTGGATGATCGGGATCGGGCAGCCCCAGTAGCGCTGGCGGCTGATGCCCCAGTCGCGCAGGCGGAACTGGGTGCGCGCCTGGCCCAGGCCCTTGGCGGCGAGGTCGGCGCCGATGGCGTCGAACGCGGCCTGGTAGCCGAGGCCGTCGTACTTGCCGGAGTTGACGGTGCGCACGCTGTCGTCCTTGGCGCCGTACCACTCCTGCCAGGTGCTGGCGTCGTAGCCGTCGTCGCCGGCGGCCAGGGTGATCACCTGCCGGATCGGCAGCCGGTACTTGTTGGCGAACTCGAAGTCGCGCTCGTCGTGGGCCGGCACGGCCATCACCGCGCCTTCGCCGTAGGTCATCAGCACGTAGTTGGCGATCCACACCGGCAGCTTCTCGCCGGTCAGCGGGTGCTCGACGAACAGGGAAGTGGCGACGCCCTTCTTCTCCTGGGTGGCGATGTCCGCCTCGGCGACGCCGCCGCGCTTGCACTCGTCGATGAACGCCTGCAGGGCCGGCTCGCGCTGGGCGGCCAGGGTGGCCAGCGGGTGTTCGGCGGCCACGGCCACGTAGGTGGCGCCCATCAGGGTGTCCGGACGGGTGGTGAAGACCTTCAGCTGGCCGGCCTCGCCGATGGAGGCCTGGTCATAGGGGAAGGCGATCTCCATGCCGCGGGACTTGCCGATCCAGTTGCGCTGCATGGTCTTGACCTGTTCCGGCCAGCCCGGCAGGTGGTCGAGGCTTTCCAGCAGCTCTTCGGCGTAGGCGGTGATCTTGAAGTAGTACATCGGGATCTCGCGCTTCTCGATCAGCGCGCCCGAGCGCCAGCCACGGCCGTCGATGACCTGCTCGTTGGCCAGCACGGTCTGGTCCACCGGGTCCCAGTTCACGGTGCCGTTCTTGCGGTAGATCACGCCCTTCTCGAACAGGCGGGTGAACAGCCACTGCTCCCAGCGGTAGTAGTCCGGCTTGCAGGTGGTGACCTCGCGCGACCAGTCGATGGCCAGGCCCAGGCTGTTCAGCTGGGCCTTCATGTAGGCGATGTTGTCGTAGGTCCAGGCGGCGGGGGCGACGTTGTTCTTCATCGCGGCGTTCTCCGCCGGCATGCCGAAGGCGTCCCAGCCCATCGGCTGCAGGACGTTGCGGCCCTGCATGCGCTGGTAGCGGCTGATCACGTCGCCGATGGTGTAGTTGCGCACGTGCCCCATGTGCAGCTTGCCGCTCGGATACGGGAACATCGACAGGCAGTAGAACTTCTCCTTGCCGGGGACTTCCTCGACACGGAAGGAGTTGTGTTCGTTCCAGTACTTCTGGGCCTGGGATTCGATCTCGAGAGGCTGGTATTGCTCGTGCATGGCGCGACTTGGACCTGTACGGAATAGACGGCGCGGCCGTGGGAGCGGAGCGGGCGCTCCCGTCTTACCGGGGCACCGCGGCGGCCGGCCGGCAAGGGGCTGCATAAAGCCTCGTAGCATACATGAGCCCTCCCCGAGCCGGTAGCCCGCGCCGTTTGTCGCGCGCTCGGTGGCCCGGGGGCCGGGACGCTAAGCTTGGCCTGAGGGCGGGAGGTTTCCGCCTGCTTGAGGTGACTGATGGCTGAGCTGCATCGTGCGAGTTTGTCGGGTCCCGGTCTTTATGAGCGGTTGCTGCATCGACTTGAACTGGCCCTGGACGAGGCCGAGACCGCGGAACGCCTGCGCGATGAGCATCCCGAGGAGTTGGAGCTGCGCGGCCTGAGCAGCGCCGAGATGCAGCTGATCCGCGCCTATCTCGACCAGGACGTGAACTGGCTGCGCGGCTGGCACGCCGCCGCCGAGGAACTGGCGCTGATCGAACACGCTCCCGCCCGTTCCACGCGGGCGCGCCTGGGCGGCAGCGCCGGCAAGACGCGCCCGTCGCACCGCCACCTGCAGTTGCTCTGCGCGCTGTGCGGCACCCCGGTGGTCTACAACCGCCAGCATGGGGTGATGCCCTGCACCTCCTGCGGCTCGCAGTTGTTCCGCGGCTCCCGCGGGCGTTGAATCCGCGCGTTCATCCGCTAGGCTGTGGCGCTTCCTGAAAGGAGTCGCCGATGCCGCTGCGCTACCTCGTCAAGCAAATCCTGATGCCGCCGGGCATCCTGCTGATCCTCCTGTTGCTGGGCTTTTTCCTGCGCCGCCGTCGGCCAAGGCTGGCGACGGCCTGCTTCGTCGCCGGGTTCGCCGGCTTCTGGCTGCTCAGCCTGCCGCTGACGGTGGAGTGGGGCGCGCGCCTGCTGGAGCGCCAGCCGGCCCTGGCCCGCGGCGAATGGGCGGGCCTGGCGCAGCGCGCCGAGGCCATCGTCATCCTCGGCGCGGGCCGCGAGCGCGGCGACCCGGCCTGGGGCGACGACCAGCCCGGTCTGATGGCCCGCGAGCGGCTGCGCTACGCCGCGCGCCTGGCCAAGGCCAGCGGCCTGCCGCTGCTGACCTCCGGCGGCCTGCACTACGGCACGCCGCCCAGCGAGGCGCAGCTCATGGCCACCAGCCTGGCGGACGACTACGGGGTGAGCGTGCGCTGGCAGGAAGGGCGCAGCCGCACCACCTGGGAGAACGCCACCCTGAGCGCGGAAATCCTCCGCCAGGCGGGCGTGCGCCGGGTGGTGCTGGTCACCCAGGCGCAGCACATGCCCCGCGCGCTCTGGAGTTTCGAGGCCAACGGCCTGGAGGTGGTGCCGGCGCCGATGGGCTTCATCGGCGTGGACAACGCCCGGCCGTTCGGCGGCTGGCTACCGGAGGCCAAGGCGTTCTGGCAGAGCAACCAGTTGCTCAACGAGGCGCTGGGACTGCTGGGCTACCGCCTGTTCTACCGCTGAAGGGAGCGTTCCTGCACAGGAATGGCGCGTGGCCGGTTATCGCGGATGAATCCGCTCCTACGTTCCAGGCGAGCGTGGCTTCTCGTAGGAGCGAGCTTGCTCGCGAACAAACGCGGTGCCATGCGGTTCGCGAGCAAGCTCGCTCCTACGAAGAGCACCCCGGTGCGGCCTGTAAGACCGGAACGTAGGGCGGATAACCGTTCGCGGTTATCCGCCGCCTGACCTTGGCCACATTCCGCTCGGCGCCGAGCACGGAGCCGCCGTTGAACTCAACCTCGGCGTACAACCGCGAACGGTTGTACGCCCTACGCTCAGCCGAACATCCTGCGCTGCTCGGGGGCGGCCTGGCGGCGTAGCAGGGTCCAGATCGCCAGGATCACCGCCAGGGTGCCCAGCGGCCACAGGCGCCATTTCAGGTAGGGCGTCAGGCCCTGCATCGGAGTGGCCTCGCCGCGCAGCACGCCCTGCTGGAACTGCGGGATCTCGTGGGTGATGCGGCCCTGCGGGTCGATCAGCGCGGTGACGCCGTTGTTGGTGCCGCGGATCATCCAGCGCCCGGCTTCGAGGGCGCGCATCTGCGCCATCTGCAGGTGCTGCAGCGGGCCGATGGAGGTGCCGAACCAGGCGTCGTTGCTGATGGTCAGCAGCAGCTGGCTCTGGGCCGCGAGGCCCGCGGCGAATTCCGGGTAGACCACTTCGTAGCAGATGTACGGCGCGATGGCGTAGCCCTTGGCCTTGAGCAGCGCCTGGTCGGCCGGGCCGCGGGCGAAGTCGGACATGGGCAGGTCGAAGAAGCTGATCAGGCCGCGCAGCAGGTCCTGCAGCGGCACGTACTCGCCGAAGGGCACCAGCTTCTGCTTGAGGTAGTCGCCGCTGCCGTCGCCGACCACGGTGATGCCGTTGTAGTAGTGCACGCCGTCGGCGTCGCGCTGGCGCATGGGCACGCCGGTGATGAGCGCGGCGCGCTTCTGCTTCGCCATCTCGTCGAGCATGCCCAGGTAGCCGCCGGCCTGGTCCTTGAGCAGCGGCACGGCGGTTTCCGGCAGGACGATCAGGTCGACGTCGTGCTGCTCGGCGCTGAGGTCGCGGTACAGCTCCAGCTGCGCGGTGACGTGCTTGGGGTCCCACTTCATGTCCTGGGCGATGTTGCCCTGGATGGCGGCGACGGTCAGCGGCGCGCCGGCGGGGCTGGTCCAGGCGTGGCCCTTGAGGACGAGGCCGGCGATCCACGGGGCCAGCAGCAGCACCAGGCCGACGACCAGTTGCGTCGGGCGGAAGGTCAGCTGCGGCAGGTTGATCAGCAGTGCGGCGCACAGGGCGATGCTGAAGGAAATCAGCCACACGCCGCCGATCGGGGCCAGGCCGGCCAGGGGGCCCTGCAGCTGGCTGTAGCCGGTGTAGAGCCAGGGGAAGCCGGTGAGGAACCAACTGCGGAACACTTCCAGGCCCAGCCACAGCGCGGCGAAGGCCAGGGCGTCGCTGACCGGTGCGTTGTTGCGCCGCAGCATGCGCGCCCAGAGCCAGGCCGGCAGGCCGAAGAAGAACGCCACCCCGGCGCTGAAACCGACCACCAGGAAACCGGCCAGGGCCGGCGAGGCGCCGCCGAAGTCATGGATGCTGTAGTAGATCCAGCCGGTGCCGGCGAGGAAGGCGCCGAAGCCGTACCACCAGCCGCGCCACAGCGCCGAGCCCGGGGTGACGCCGCGCAGCCCGAGGTAGAACAGGGCGACGGAGAGCAGCGCCAGCGGCCAGATGCCGTAGGGCGCCAGGGCCAGCGGGGTGATGGCGCCGGCGGCCAGGGCCAGCAGATGGCCCGGCCAGCCGGGACGGGTGATCCAGCGCATCGGTATTCCTTGGAAGCGGTTTGGCGATGCGCAAGAGTAATGGAGAGACGAACGGTAGGCTATGGGGCTGCGGCGAAAAGCCATGAGGCGTCTGCGACGCTGTGTTGCAGGATGTCGGAATGGGCTGTAGGAACAACTGTCTTGCGCCGAGGTGCTCTTCGTAGGATGGGTTGAGTTTGCGATACCCATGCTGCCGTGGTGATGGGTATCGCTTCGCTCAACGCCATCCTACGAAAAGCCGTGCTTCCTGGAGCCGTAGGAGCGGACCTTGTTCGCGATAGCCGGATGTCCCGGCGCGATTCGCGGATAAGATCCGCTCCTACGCTGTCCCACCCACGCCATTCCCCGTAGGGCGGATAACCGTTCGCGGTTATCCGCCGTTGGCCCCCGGTTTCAGTCGCGCAGCGGCGTCAGGCGCAGCAGGTGCAGGCGGCGGCTGTCGGCGTTGAGCACGCGGAAGCGGAAGCCACCCAGTTCGGTGGTCTCGTTGCGCTTGGGCAGGTGGCCGAAGGCGCTCATCACCAGGCCGCCGACGGTGTCGAATTCCTCGTCGGAGAATTCCGCGCCGAAGAAGTCGTTGAAGGCTTCCACCGGGGTCAGCGCCTTGACGATGAAATCGCCGCTGGGCAGCGGCTTGATGTAGCTGTCTTCCTCGACGTCGTGCTCGTCCTCGATGTCGCCGACGATCTGCTCCAGCACGTCCTCGATGGTCACCAGGCCCGCCACGCCGCCGTACTCGTCGATGACGATGGCCATGTGGTTGTGGTTGGCGCGGAACTCGCGCAGCAGCACGTTCAGGCGCTTGGATTCGGGCACGAAGGTGGCCGGGCGCAGCAGGTCCTTGATGTTGAAGGCATGGCTGCCGTCGTGGAGGATCAGCGGCAGCAGGTCCTTGGCCAGCAGCACGCCCATCACGTCGTCGAGGCTCTCGCCCACCACCGGGTAGCGCGAGTGCGCCGCGTCGATGATCGCCGGGAGGAACTCGCGCGGGCTCTGGCTGGCCTTGATGCTGATCATCTGCGAGCGCGGCACCATGATGTCGCGCACCTGCAGGTCGGCGACCTGGATGGCGCCCTCGACGATGGACAGCGCCTCGCTGTCCAGCAGCTTGTTCTCGTGGGCGTCGCGCAGCAGCTCGAGGAGCTCCTGGCGGTTTCTCGGCTCATGGGCAAAAGCCTGGGTGATCTTGTCCAGCCAGGACTTATGCCCGTTGCTCGATCGGTCTTCGCTCATCTTTCCTTTGCTCGTTGGCTTTTATTCTTCATCCGCCGCGTACGGGTCCGGGTAGCCCAGTTCGGCCAGCAATTGCCGTTCCAGGGCTTCCATTTCCTCGGCCTCGGTGTCGTCGATATGGTCGTAGCCCAGCAGGTGCAGGCAGCCGTGGATCACCAGGTGGGCCCAGTGCGCCGGCGGCTCCTTGCCCTGTTCGGCGGCTTCGCGCTCGACCACCGGGACGCAGATCACCAGGTCGCCCAGCAGCGGGATATCCAGCAGTTCGTCGGGAACGTCGGCGGGGAAGGACAGCACGTTGGTGGCGTAGTCCTTGTGCCGCCAGGTGCGGTTCAGCTCGCGGCCCTCGTCCTCGTCGACCAGGCGGATGGTCAGTTCCGAGTCGGCCTGGCGCTGGCGCAGGGCCAGCTCGCACCACTGGCGCAGCTGGGCCTCGCTGGGCAGGCCGGGGGCTTGGCTTGCGACCTGCAGGTCGAGTTCAAGCATCTCCGGTTTCCCGCGGCGCGCGCTCGCCATCCAGGCGCACCGGCTGGTGGGCCTCGAAGCGCTCGTAGGCTTCGACGATGCGCTGCACCAGCGGGTGGCGCACCACGTCCTTGGGCTTGAAGTGGGTGAAGCTGATGCCGGGGACGTCGCGCAGCACTTCCATCACGTGCTTGAGGCCCGAGCGGGTGCCGCGCGGCAGGTCGACCTGGGTGACGTCGCCGGTGATCACCGCGGTGGAGCCGAAGCCGATGCGGGTGAGGAACATCTTCATCTGTTCCATCGTGGTGTTCTGGCTTTCGTCGAGGATGATGAAGCTGTTGTTCAGCGTGCGGCCGCGCATGTAGGCCAGCGGCGCGACCTCGATCACCTGGCGCTCGATGAGCTTGGCCACGGTCTCGAAGCCGAGCATCTCGTACAGGGCGTCGTACAGCGGGCGCAGGTAGGGGTCGATCTTCTGCGACAGGTCGCCGGGCAGGAAGCCGAGCTTCTCGCCGGCCTCCACCGCCGGGCGCACCAGCAGGATGCGGCGGATCTGCTCGCGCTCCAGGGCGTCCACGGCGCAGGCCACGGCCAGGTAGGTCTTGCCGGTGCCGGCCGGGCCGATGCCGAAGTTGATGTCGTGATCGAGGATGGCCTTGACGTAGCGCTGCTGGTTGGCGCCGCGCGGGCGGATGTGCGCCTTGCGCGTCTTCAGCGTGATGCTGGGCACGTCGCTGGCGCTGGCCAGGTCTTCCAGGCCGGATTCCTGGAGGAACAGGTGGACCATGTCCGGGGTCAGCTCGGTGCCGCTCTGCGCCTCGCGGTACAGGCGCTGCAGCAGGTGCTCGGCGGCCTGGGTGCGCGCGGCCTCGCCAACCAGTTCGAACTGGTTGCCGCGGTTGCGGATCTCGATGTCCAGGCGTTTCTCGATCTGGTGCAGGTGCTCGTCGAACTGCCCGCAGAGGTTGGCGAAGCTGCGTGCGTCGAAGGGTTCCAGGGTGAAGCGGTGAAGATCCAGGGGGGCGTTCAAGGTGCTGTCGGTATGACCATTGGGAAATAGGGATGTCCGAAGAATAACCCCGGCGGCCCGTGTGGGAAAGTCGGGCGCCGGGATGGCTTCAGTGACGGGTGGGCTCGATCAGGCGGCCACGCAGCGAGTTGGGCAGCGCTTCGTAGATTTCCACCTCGGCGAACTGGCCGATCAGGCGCGGGTTGTCGCAGGCGAAGTTGACCACGCGGTTGTTCGCCGTGCGGCCCTGCAACTGGCCGGGGTCGCGCTTGGAGTAGTCGGTGACGAGGATGCGCTGGACGCTGCCGACCATGCGTCGGCTGATCTCGAAGCCCTGCTGCTGCAGGCGCGTGTTGAGAATCATCAGGCGCTGCTTCTTCACCTCGTCCGGGGTGTCGTCCGTAAGGTCCGACGCCGGGGTACCCGGGCGCTGGCTGTAGATGAAGACGAAGGAGTAGTCGAAACCGACTTCTTCCACCAGCTTCATGGTCTGCTCGAAGTCCTTGTCGGTCTCGCCGGGGAAGCCGACGATGAAGTCCGAGCTGATGCAGATGTCCGGCACCGCGGCCTTGAGCTTGCGGATGCGCGACTTGTATTCCAGCGCGGTGTGGTTGCGCTTCATGGCGGCCAGCACGCGGTCCGAGCCGGACTGCACCGGCAGGTGGACGAACGGCACCAGTTGCGGCAGCTCGGCGTGGGCGGCGATCAGCGCATCGCTGAACTCCAGCGGGTGCGAGGTGGTGTAGCGGATGCGCTCGATGCCGTCGACCTCGGCCACCACCCGCAGCAGCTCGGCGAAGTCGGCGATGCGCCCGTCATGGGTGGCGCCGCGGAAGCCGTTGACGTTCTGCCCCAGCAGGGTGACTTCCTTGACGCCGTTCTCGGCCAGGTGGATGACCTCGGCGAGCACGTCGTCGAACGGCCGGCTGACTTCCTCGCCACGGGTGTAGGGCACCACGCAGAAGCTGCAGTACTTGCTGCAGCCTTCCATCACCGAGACGAAGGCAGTGGGGCCGTCGACGCGTGGTTCGGGCAGGCGGTCGAACTTCTCGATCTCCGGGAAGGACACGTCCACCTGTGGTTTGCGGGTGGTGCGCGCGGCGTCGATCATTTCCGGCAGGCGGTGCAGGGTCTGCGGGCCGAAGACCACGTCGACGAACGGCGCGCGCTCGCGGATGGCGGCGCCTTCCTGGCTGGCCACGCAGCCGCCGACGCCGATCACCAGCTCCGGCTTCTGCTGTTTCAGGGCTCGCCAGGCGCCCAGTTCGGAGAACACCTTCTCCTGGGCCTTTTCGCGGATCGAGCAGGTATTGAGGAGGATCACGTCGGCATCTTCGGCCTTCTCGGTCAACTCCAGGGCATGCTCCTCGCCCAGCAGGTCGGCCATGCGCGAGCTGTCGTACTCGTTCATCTGGCAACCGTGGGTCTGAATGAAAAGCTTCTTGGCCATGCGCGCTTCGTCGGGGGAATCCAAAATGACCGGGCATTATAGTGGCGCGCAGGGCCCGTTCCTAGGGTTGCACGCCAGGCGGCTGTGCTATGCTTCGCGCCCCCTTTTCGCAGAGCTGTCATCCGCCGTTCATGAACAAGCGCGAGAACCCGATCTACAAAGTGGTCTTCCTCAACCAGGGCCAGGTGTTCGAGATGTACGCCAAGCAGATCTACCAGAGCGAACTGTGGGGCTTTCTGGAGATCGAGGAGTTCGTCTTCGGCGAGCGCACCCAGGTGGTCGTGGACCCCAGCGAAGAGAAGCTCAAGGCCCAGTTCGAGGGCGTGATCCGCAGCTTCGTGCCGCTGCACGCGATCATCCGCATCGACGAGGTGGAGCGCCTGGGCACGCCGAAGATCAGCGAGGCCAAGGGCGGCGGCAACGTCATGCCGTTCCCGATGCCGATGCCGGACAAGAGCAGCTGAAGGCTGCAGGCTTCAGGCGGCAGGTAAAAGCGAAGAGCCCGCGCGGTGGTTGCCCTTGTAGGAGCGAGCTTGCTCGCGAATGGAGTTTCCCTGTGGCATGGGGGCTCTGGATTGACTCCGCACCCTCTCCCCAGCCCTCTCCCTGAAGGGAGAGGGAGCAGTCCGTGCCTGCCGAGGGTTCAGGTTTCAGCCGGTAACTGCTGTGAAGTATCAGGATGACTCCGGCCTTCCAGGCCGCTCAGGACAGTCCCCTCTCCCTTCAGGGAGAGGGCGCTCTTGAAAGCTTCGCGAGCAAGCTCGCTCCTACGAAAGCCCCTACGCTCTTCGGCCTGTAGCCTGTAGCCTGTAGCCTGTAGCCGCTCTCAGGGCAGCGGCGAAAACGGCGTATTGCCTGCGGTCTGCAGTTCGATCAGGTAGTTGCGGAAGATCTGCCCCAGCACCTTGCTGGCGATGTCCAGTTCGTCCTTGCTCATCTGCTCGGCGACCAGGTCGGCGCTGTCCATGGCGTCTTCGGCGCCGTTCACCGCGGCCATCTTCAGCACTATGTAGGCCTGGATGTTGTTGGCCTTGACCCCTTCGCCGCGGAAGAACATGGTCCCCAGGCGCCACTGGGCCTGGGCGTGGCCCTGCAGCGAGGCTTTTTCGTACCAGCGCAGCGCGGCCGGGAAGTCGCGCGGGGCGCGTTCGCCGGTGTAGTAGTACTCGCCCAGTTCGAACTGCGCCTCGGCGTCGCCGCCGTTGGCGATCTGCTGGCAGCTGGCCAGGGCCTGCTGCAGTTGCTCGGGAACCGTGTTCAGGGTGCAGCGGCCGGTCGCCGGAACCAGCAGCGAGTTGCCTCCCGCCTGCGCGAACAGGGGCGAGATGAGCAACAGGCTGCCCAGCAGCAGGGCGCGACCAGAACGGTACATGGGGAGAAACGGCCTCCGGCAACGGGGCGGGCGCGATGCCCGGCCGGCGAAAACGTGCCGGCCTGCACATTATGAAATAAGCCGACGCTTCCTTACAAAGTCTTTACGGTGTTTTTCGCGGTTTCCGTCCGAATGGCCAAGAAACTGGCGTAGGACGTGCTTGCAAAGCGTAACGACGGAAAATTGGCCGCGGCGAACGCCGCGGCCGGAGGGGCTCACTTGAGGGCGGCGAAGGCGCGCTCGGCGGCGTCCAGGGTCAGCTTCAGCTCGGTGTCGCCGTGGGCGATGGAGGTGAAGCCGGCCTCGTAGGCGCTGGGCGCGAGGTACACGCCGCCTTCCAGCATCAGGTGGAAGAAGCGCTTGAAGCGCTCGGCGTCGCTGGCCATCACGTCGGCGAAGGTGGCGATGTCGTCCGCGCCGCTGAAGTACAGGCCGAACATGGCGCCGGCCTGGGTGGTGACGAACGGGATGCCGGCGGCATCGGCGCGTTCCTGCAGGCCCTGGAGCATGCGGCTGGTGTAGTCGGTCAGCTCGTCGTGGAAGCCCGGGCGGCTGATCAGCTTCAGGGTGGTCAGGCCGGCGGCCATGGCCAGCGGGTTGCCCGACAGGGTGCCGGCCTGGTAGACCGGGCCCAGCGGGGAAATCTGCTGCATGATCTCGCGCTTGCCGCCGAAGGCGCCCACCGGCATGCCGCCGCCGATGATCTTGCCGAAGGTCGACAGGTCCGGGGTCACGCCGTACAGGGCCTGGGCGCTGCCGAGGGCGACGCGGAAGCCGGTCATCACCTCGTCGAAGATCAGCACCACGCCGTGCTTGTCGCAGGCCTTGCGCAGGCCCTGGAGGAAGCCCGGGGCGGGCGGCACGCAGTTCATGTTGCCGGCCACCGGCTCGACGATGATGCAGGCGACCTTCTGGCCGTATTCGTCCAGGGCCTTCTCCACCGCCTCCAGGTCGTTGAACGGCAGGGTCAGGGTGTGCTTGGCGAAGTCCGCCGGCACGCCCGGGGAGTTCGGCACGCCGAAGGTCAGGGCGCCGGAGCCGGCCTTCACCAGCAGGCTGTCGGAATGGCCGTGGTAGCAGCCCTCGAACTTGATGATGTCGTCGCGGCCGGTGTAGCCGCGGGCCAGGCGGATGGCGCTCATGGTCGCCTCGGTGCCGGAGCTGACCATGCGCACCATGTCCATGGACGGCACCAGCGCGCAGACCAGGTCGGCCATTTCCACTTCCAGCGCGGTCGGCGCGCCGTAGGACAGGCCGTGCTCCAGCTGGCGGCGCACCGCGTCGAGCACTTCCGGGTGGGCGTGGCCGAGGATCATCGGGCCCCAGGAGCCGACGTAGTCGACGTAGCGCTTGTCGTCTTCGTCCACCACGTAGGCGCCTTCCGCGTGCTTGAAGAACAGCGGCGTGCCGCCGACGCTCTTGAAGGCGCGCACCGGCGAGTTGACGCCGCCGGGGATGTGCTTCTGGGCGTTGGCGAAGAGGAGTTCGGAACGGGACATGGCGACCTCTCGTTGGGATCCGTGAAAGCGGGGCGGCGCGCAGCGGCGCCGCGGGAAAAGGTTAGAACAGCGCGGCGAAGGCGCGGGCGCGGCGCTCCACCTCGGCCGGGGTGTCGGCGGCGAAGAGCGCGTTGATCACCGCCAGCAGGTCGGCGCCGCGGCCGATCAGGTCGGGGGCGTTTTCCAGGGTCACGCCGCCGATGGCCACCAGCGGCACGTTGGCGAAGCGCGCGCGGGCCTGCTCCAGCAGCTCGGGGCTGGCTTCGGAGGCGCCGGGCTTGGTCAGCGACTGGAAGAAGCGGCCGAAGGCCACGTAGTCGGCGCCCTCGGCGACTGCCTGGTCGGCCAGCTGCAGGCTGCCGTGGCAGGTGGCGCCGATGATCGCCTGGCGGCCCAGCAGGGCGCGGGCGGCGGCCAGGGAGCCGTCGGTCTGGCCCAGGTGCACGCTCACGCCCAGGCGCGCGGCCAGCTCGGCGTCGTCGTTGACGATCAGGGTGGCGCCGTGGCGCTCGCACAGCTCGCGCAGGGCCTCGGCCTCGCGCAGGCGGCGCGACTCGTCGCTGGACTTGTCGCGGTACTGCAGCAGGCGCGCGCCACCGCGCAGCGCGGCCTCGACGTAGGGCAGCAGGCGGCCGTCGGCGAGCAGCTTGCTATCGGTGATGGCGTAGAGTCCGCGGAGTTTCATGGGGGCCTCGGCAGGTGAATCAGGAGCAGAAGTCCAGCGGCAGCCGGCGCGGGACGTACTGGCCGTGGCCGGGGGCCTCGGCGTCGCGCAGGGTGCGCCAGGTGTAGTCGAGGGCGCTGCGCACGGCGCTGGCCAGTTCCTCGCCCAGGGCCAGGCGGCCGGACAGGGCGCTGGCCAGGGTGCAGCCGGAGCCGTGGTAGCTGCCCGGCAGGCGCTGGCAGGTGAAGGTGTGCTGGCTGCCGTCGCGGCCGTACAGGCGGTTGTGCACCTCGGACTCGTTGCCGTGGCCGCCGGTGATCAGCAGGTTGCGGATGTACGGCAGCAGCTTCTCGGCGCATTCGTCGGCGCTGCCCTCGGGCAGTTCGGCGAGGATGCGCGCCTCCGGCAGGTTCGGCGTGGCGATGGCGGCCACCGGGAACAGCCGTTCGCGGATCGCGTAGCCCACCTCGTCCTTGCCCAGGGCGCCGCCGCCGCCGGCGCGCAGCACCGGGTCGCAGACCAGCGGCACGCCGGGCAGCGACTGCATTATCTCGACCACGGTGTCGACCATCTCCACCGAGCCGAGCATGCCCAGCTTGACCGCGGCCACCGGCAGGTCGGCGATCACGGCGTTGGCCTGGGCCAGCACCCACTCGCGGTCGAGCACGCGGAAGTCGGAAACGTTGACGGTGTCCTGGACGGTCAGCGCGGTGACGGCGGGTGCCGCATGGCAGCCTTGGGCGATCAGGGCTTCGATGTCGGCCTGCAGGCCGGCGCCGCCACTGGGGTCGTGGCCGGACAGGCAGAGCACTACGGGACGGGAGGTTGGCGTTTTCATGGCGCGGGAGCTTACCACTAAACCCGGCAGGCGTCGTTTGCCCCGATCCCCGGCCGGGCGCTCCTTGCTCCCCCCGCCGGCGTGCTAAAGTTGGCCGATTCGAAAATCACGCCCACAGGGCGCGCCAACCGCGGGAGATGGGGCTCCCGGGCGCCGTCCGGAGGGGCACTGCGGGGTAGCATGCAGCGCTGGCTGATCCTCTTCCTTCTCCTTCTTTCGCCGCTGGCCGGTGCGGTGAGCTTCGACGAGCACACCAGCCGCCTGCCGCTGGGCCACGCGATCGACGTCTTCGAGGACGTGCGCGGCACCGCCGACATCGCCGACATCACCTCCGCCGCCCTGGCCGACAGCTTCCGCCGCCACGACCGCGACGTGCTCAACGCCGGCTACTCGCGCTCGGTGTTCTGGATCCGCCTGGACCTGGACTACCGCCCGCAGGAGTCCCAGGACCCGGCGCACTGGCTGCTGGAGCTGGCCTACCCGCCGCTGGACCGCCTGGACCTCTACCTGCCCGGCGCCGACGGCAGGTACCAGCTGGCCCAGCGCACCGGCGACACCCTGCCGTTCGCCAGCCGGCCGATCAGCCTGACCAACTACCTGTTCGACCTCAAGCTCGCGCCGGGCAAGCCGCTGCGCGTCTACCTGCGCCTGGAGAGCCAGGGCTCGATCCAGGCGCCGCTGACGCTCTGGTCGCCCAAGGCCTACATGGAGAACCTGCCGGGCAACGTCTACGTGCTGGGCATCATCTACGGCGTGCTGCTGGTGATGCTGGTGTACAACCTGTTCATCTTCGTCAGCGTGCGCGACACCAGCTACCTCTACTACATCCTCTACATCGCCTCCTTCGGCCTCTACCAGGTCTCGGTCAACGGCGCCGGCATCGAGTACTTCTGGCCCAACAGCCCCTGGTGGGCCAACGCCGCCACGCCCTTCCTGATCGGCTCCGCCAGCCTGTTCGGCTGCCAGTTCGCCCGCAGCTTCCTGCACACCCGCGAGCACAGCCCGTGGGTCGACCGCACCCTGCTGGCGCTGATGGCCGTGGGCGCGCTGGTGATGCTGCTGGCGTTCTCGGCCAGCTACGCGCTGTCGCTGCGCCTGGCCACCTACCTGGCGCTGGCGTTCGTGGTGGTCATCTTCAGCGCCGGCATCCTCGCCTGGCTGCGCGGCATGCGCGTGGCGCGCTACTTCATCTTCGCCTGGACCGCCTTCCTCCTCGGCGGGACCATCAACACCCTGATGGTGCTGGGCTTCCTGCCCAACGTGTTCTTCACCATGTACGCCAGCCAGATCGGCTCGGCCCTGGAAGTGGGCCTGCTGTCGCTGGCGCTGGCCGACCGCATCAACGCCATGAAGGAAGAGCGCACGCGCATCCTCCAGGAGTCCAGCCGCAAGCTGGAGCAGCTCAACCTGGAGCTGGCCAACAGCAACCGCCTGAAGGACGAGTTCCTGGCCACCGTCACCCACGAGCTGCGCACGCCCATGAGCGGGGTGATCGGCTCGCTGGAGCTGATGCAGACGGTGCCCATGGACGTGGAACTGGCGCAGTACCAGAAGACCGCCACCGGCTCGGCGCGCGACATGATGCGCATGGTCAACGACATCCTCGCGCTGATCGAACTGCAGGCCGGCAAGCTCTACCCGCGCCGCGAGCCCTTCAGCCTGCGCGGCCTGTTCGACAGCCTGCGCGCCCAGTACGCGCCGCGCGCCGAGGCCAAGGGCCTGCGCTTCGACCTGCAGCTGGACGAAAGCCTGCCCGACACCCTGGAAGGCGACGCCGGCAAGCTGGCCCAGACCCTGGGCTACCTGCTGGACAACGCCATCAAGTTCACTCACCAGGGCGGCGTGGGCCTGCGCGTGGACGGCCAGCGACAGAGCGACGGCGTCGCCCTGCGGGTGGCGGTGCAGGACTCCGGCATCGGCTTCGAGACGCCGGCCAACGACGCGCTGTACCAGCGCTTCCACCAGCTCGACGGCTCGCTGACCCGCGAGTACGGCGGCCTGGGCATCGGCCTGGCGCTGTGCCGCCAGCTCACCGGGCTGCTCGGTGGCCAGCTGCAGCACCATTCCACCCCCGGGCGCGGCAGCCGCTTCGTCCTCGAGCTGAACCTCGGCCAGCCGGCGCAGGGCTTCAGCGTGCCGCCGCGCCGCGCCGGCGGCCAGGCCCTGCGCCGCCCGGACCAGTGCACGGTGCTGGTGGTGGAGGACAACGCCATCAACCAGTTGGTGATCCGCGGCATGCTGCTCAAGCTGGGCTACCGGGTGCGCACCGCCGACAACGGCTCGGAGGCCATCGACCTGCTGCGCCGCGAGGGCGTCGACGCCGTGCTGCTGGACTGCCAGATGCCAATCATGGACGGCTTCGCCACCTGCCGGGCGATCCGCGCGCTGCCCCAGGGCGGCGAGCTGCCGGTGCTGGCCATCACCGCCCACAGCCACAGCGGCGACCGCGAGCGCTGCCTGGCGGCGGGGATGAGCGACTACCTGGCCAAGCCGGTGAAGTTCGAGGAACTGCAGACCCTGCTGCACGACTGGCTGCTGTGCCAGCCGGCGCTGCCCAGCCACGCCTGATCCGCCACGCGCAGCGGCCGCTGGCCGGAACGCCCGCACCGCTGGCGCAATTCCCCCTATGGCCAAGCCCTGAACCGTGATTCACTGCTTGAAACAGTGAATCCGGATTCAGAGCATGGTCTACCGTCTCACCGAAGCCCGCCTGCAGAAAGATGTGGCGCTGCGCGAGCGCATCCTCCAGCTGGCCCTGGCGCGGGTCGCCGAGGGCGGCTTCGCGGCGCTGACCATGCAGGGCCTGGCCGAAGAGGCCGGCATCGCCACCGGCAGCCTGTACCGGCACTTCCGCGGCAAGGGTGAACTGGCCGCCGAGGTCTTCGCCCGCGCCAGCCAGCGCGAGGTGGATGCCCTGGCCGTCGTCCTGCGCGGCACCGGCGGGCCCGCCGGGCGCCTGGCCCGCGGCCTGCGCCAGTTCGCCCGGCGCGCCTGGGACAGCCGGCGGCTGGCCTTCGCCCTGATCGCCGAGCCGGTGGACCCCGAGGTGGACGAGCAGCGCCTGCTCTACCGCGAGGCCTACGCCGAACTGTTCGGCGAACTGCTGGAAGAGGGCGTGCGCAGCGGCCACTTCCACTGCGGCCCCACATCATTGATCGCCGCCTGCCTGGTGGGGGCGATCGCCGAATCCCTGGTCGGCCCGCTGTCGCCGCCGGCCCGTGCCGCCCGCGATGCCGGGCAACCCAGCCCGGGCCTGGAGCAAGTCAGCCAGGCCCTCGTCGATTTCTGCCTGCGCGCCGTCGGCGCGCCCCAGCCGGAGGAACAGCGATGAACCTGCACCAGTACGCCGAGACCCACGAAGTCAGCAACCAGGTACCGCCGCTGGATGGCGCCAACCTCTACCGCGTCGACCTGCCGCTGCAGGAGTGGCTGCGCCGCTACGACGGCGGCTGGGCCGAAGCGCGCCTGGACGCCTACGGTGCGCTGGCCGGTGGGCCGCTGATGGCCGCCGGCTTCCTGGCCAACGAGAACAAGCCGGTGTTCAAGAGCCACGACCGCTACGGCCACCGCATCGACCTGGTGGAATTCCACCCGGCCTACCACGAGCTGATGCGCAGCGCCATCGAGGCCGGCATCCCGTCCATGCCCTGGACCGACCCGCGCGCCGGCGCCCACGTCGCCCGCGCCGGCCTGAGCTACCTGCACAGCCAGGCCGAGGCCGGCACCGGCTGCCCGCTGACCATGACCTTCGCCAGCGTGCCGGCGATCCGCCTGCAGCCGGACATCGCCGAGAAATGGCTGCCGAAGATCCTCGCCACCGAGTACGACCCGCGCAACCTGCCGATCGAGCAGAAGGCCGGCGCCACCATCGGCATGGCCATGACCGAGAAGCAGGGCGGCACCGACGTGCGCGCCAACACCACCCGCGCCTACCCGGTAGGCATCCCCGGCCCGGGCCAGGCCTACGAGCTGGTCGGGCACAAGTGGTTCTGCTCGGCGCCCATGTGCGACGCCTTCCTCACCCTGGCCTATACCGACAAGGGCCTGACCTGCTTCCTGCTGCCGCGCCACCGCCCGGACGGCACGCGCAACGAGTTCTACGTGCAGCGCCTGAAGAACAAGCTGGGCAACTGGTCCAACGCCTCCAGCGAGGTGGAGTACCGCGGCGCCTTGGCCTGGATGGTGGGCGAGGAGGGCCGCGGCGTGCCGACCATCATCGAGATGGTGGCCATGACCCGCTTCGACTGCATGGTCGGCTCCAGCGCGCTGATGCGCCAGGCGCTGACCCAGGCCGCGCACCACTGCGCCTACCGCCAGGTCGGCGGCCGCGTGCTGGCCGAGCAGCCGCTGATGCAGAACGTGCTGGCCGACCTGGCCCTGGAAAGCGAGGCCGCGCTGGCGCTGACCATGCGCATGGGACGCGCCCTGGACCACTTGCACGACGACGCCGAGGACAAGTTCGCCCGCCTGGTCACCGCGGTGGGCAAGTACTGGATCTGCAAGCGCGCCCCGGCGATGATCAACGAGGCCGCCGAATGCCTGGGCGGTGCCGGCTACGTCGAGGACACCATCCTCCCGCGGCTGTACCGCGAGGCCCCGGTGAACTCCACCTGGGAAGGCTCGGGTAACGTCCAGTGCCTGGACGTGCTGCGTGCCCTGTCCAAGGAGCCGGGCGTGCTCGACGCGCTGTTCGCCGAACTCGGCGACGGCCACGGCGACGCCCGCCTGGCCGCCTTCATCGGTAACCTCAAGGCCTCCTTCGCCGACACCGCCGACATCCAGTTCCGCGCCCGCCAGCTCACCGAGGACGTGGCCGTGGCCCTGCAGGCCAAGCTGCTGCTGGAAGCCGGCAACGCCACCGTCTCCGACGCCTTCATCGGCAGCCGCCTGGGCAACGGCGGCCGCGTCTACGGTACCCTGCCGCGCGGCACGGACGTCGAAGCGCTGGTGGCGCGGGCCACGCCGCATCTGGCCTGATGCCGTTGGCCGGGAGCCGTGAGGCTCCCGGTTATCCCGTAGGCATCTGTCTGTCGGCCGACATCGCCAAGGACATGATTCAGTCATCCCCTTCCTGCGAATAAGCAGGCAAGATGGAGCTGATCGCTCAGACAGGAAGCCCACCATGAATGCCGAGCTCGGCGACGCTTTCGTCGTCGCCCATACCGCAGAAGAGGCGGTCGACCGCCTTGCCGCCCTGCACCAGCGCGCCACCGGGGCGCTCAGCCAGGCCCTGCGGCGCTACCTGAAGACCCGCGAGCAGCCGGCAGCCGAAGAGCGTGCGCTGTTCCGCTACCCGCTGCTGCGCCTGTCCTACCTGTGCCAGGGCGAGGTGCCCTCGACCACCCGCGCCTATGCCAAGGTGCAGACGCCGGGCAACTACGCCGTCACCATCACCCACCCCGAGGCCTTCCGTAAGTACCTGCTGGAGCAACTGCGGCCGCTGATGGAAGACTTCACCGTGCGCGTCGAGGTTGGCCCCAGCGAGCAGAACATCCCCTATCCCTACGTGGTGGAGCAGGGCGACGAGCTGGCCGGCTCGGGCGTGACCGCCGCCGAGCTGGCGCGGGTGTTCCCCAGCACTGACCTGTCGGCCACTTCCGACGGCATCGCCGACGGCCTGTACCAGTGGGAGGGCGCCGACCCCATGCCGCTGGCGCTGTTCGACGCCGCGCGCACCGACTTCTCGCTGCGCCGCCTGGTGCACTACACCGGCAGCGACTGGCGCTGCGTGCAGCCGTGGATCCTGCTGACCAACTACCACCGCTACGTCGACCAGTTCATCCACATGGGCCTGGAGCGCCTGCACGAGGACCCGCGCTTCGTGCGCATGGTGCTGCCGGGCAATGTGGTGATCGAGCGCGACATGGACCGGGGCGAGGCCAACGCCATCATCGCCGGCGTCGAGTGGCACCGCTTCCAGATGCCGGCCTACCACCTGATCGCCAGCGACGGCGACGGCGTCACCCTGATCAACATCGGCGTCGGCCCGTCCAACGCCAAGAACATCACCGACCACCTGGCCGTGCTGCGCCCGCACTGCTGGCTGATGATCGGCCACTGCGGCGGCCTGCGGCAGTCGCAGACCATCGGCGACTACGTGCTGGCCCATGCCTACATGCGCCGCGACGGCATCCTCGACCGGGTGCTGCCGCCGCACATCCCGATCCCGGCGCTGGCCGAGGTGCAGGTGGCGCTGCAGGAGGCCGCGGCGCTGGTCACCGGCGAACGCGGCGAGGCGCTGAAGCGGCGCCTGCGCACCGGCACCGTGCTGACCTACGACGACCGCAACTGGGAGCTGCACTGGGCCCAGGAGCGCCCGCTGATCAACCTGGCGCGGGCGGTGGCGGTGGACATGGAGAGCGGCACCATCGCCGCCCAGGGCTACCGCCTGCGAGTGCCCTACGGCACGCTGCTGTGCGTCTCGGACAAGCCGCTGCACAGCGAGATCAAGCTGCCCGGCGCCGCCAGCGCCTTCTACCAGCGCGCGGTGAGCCAGCACCTGGCGATCGGCATCGCCGCCGTCGACCTGCTGCGTACCCAGCTCAACTCGCTGCACTCGCGCAAGCTGCGCAGCTTCGACGAACCGCCGTTCCGTTGACCCCGCGCATGGCCGCGGCCCTTTCCCGCCCGCGTGGGGAAGGCCCGTGGCAGGATGGCGCAAAGGCCGCCACCGGAGGACGCCATGGCTGAACCCCTGCAACCGACCCGCGCCGAGCGCGCCGCGCGGGTGCTGTCGCTGCTCGACCTGACCTCGCTGAACGCCGATGACGACATGCCGCGCATCGTCCAGCTCTGCCGCCGGGCGCTGACGCCCTATGGCGAGGTGGCGGCGGTGTGTGTCTACCCACGCTTCGTGCACGTGGCGCGGCGCACCCTCAACGGCTTCGGCGCGCGCTCGGTCAAGGTCGCCAGCGTATGCAACTTCCCCTCCGGCGACGCACCCCAGGCCGAGGTGGTGGAGGAAGTGCGGCGTACCCTCGCCGAGGGCGCCGACGAGATCGACCTGGTCTACCCGTGGCGGGCGCTGAAGGCTGGCAGGGCCGACGGCGCGGTGGACCTGATCCGCGCCTGCAAGGCACTGTGCGGGCCCTATCACCGGCTCAAGGTGATAGTCGAAAGCGGCGAACTGGGCGACCCCGAACTGATCCGCACGGCCTGCCGCGAGGCCATCGCCGGCGGCGCCGACTTCCTCAAGACCAGTACTGGGAAGGTGGCCGTGAGCGCCACGCCGGAGGCCGCGCGGGTGATGCTGGAGTGCATCGTGGAGGCGGGCGGCAAGGTGGGCTTCAAGGCTGCTGGTGGCATTCGTAGCCTGGACGATGCTGAGGTCTACCTGGCTATCGCGCAGGAGATGCTTGGGGATGACTGGATTACATCCGAGCACCTGCGCTTCGGGGCTTCGGCGTTGCTCGATGAGCTGTTGGGTGAAATGGCGGCGTGACTTGTGTAGGCGCGAGCTTGCTCGCGAATTGGGATTTACTTCTGGCTACGGTGCTTTGGGGGACTCCGCTCCCTCTCCCCAGCCCTCTCCCTGAAGGGAGAGGGGGCCGTTCGGCGTGCGCTGGCACTTCAGCACTCCCTGATGCCTCGCATAGCGCCCGATATTTCCATGAGGCACGTCTTCCACGTCGGCACGGACTAGCCCCCTCTCCCTTCAGGGAGAGGGAGCCGTTCGGCGTGCGCTGGCACTTCAGCACTCCCTGATGCCTCGCATAGCGCCTGATATTTCCATGAGGCGCGTCTTCCACGTCGGCACGGACTAGCCCCCTCTCCCTTCAGGGAGAGGGTTGGGGAGAGGGGCGGAGTTCGAATTGGCACCGACGGTTCCGGGAGACTCCGGTCGAGAGCTTCCCGTACGTGAAGGAGATGAGCCCTACCCACCCATCCGTCCCACCAGCCACTGCTCCCCGGCTTTGGCGCCCGAAACGCCTGGCTGTCCACGCCCTGTTCATCCAGCGCCCGGGCCAGGTCGTGGACGGGGGCGAACTGGCCTTCGTCGCTGAGGCGGAAGGTGCCGAAGTGGATGGCCATGCTGCACTGCGACTCCAGGGTGCGGTGGGCCTGCACGGCGTCGTCCGGGTTCATGTGGTGGTGGCGCATGAACCAGCGTGGCTCGTAGGCGCCGATGGGCAGCGCGGCGAAGCGCATCGGCCCGAAGCGTTCGCGGATCAGCCCGAACTCCGGGCCCAGGCCGGTGTCGCCGGGGAACAGCACGGGGCCGTCGGCCGATTCCAGCACGAAGCCCAGCCACAGGGTGCGGTTGGTGTCGTAGCGCGAGCGCGCCGACCAGTGCTGCGCCGGCACGCCGGTGAGCAGCATGCCCTCGTGCAGCGGCAGGCTCTGCCACCAGTCCAGTTCGTGCACGTCGACGAAGCCGCAGGCGCGGATCAGTTCGGCGTTGCCCAGGCCGGTCACCACCTTCGCTTCCGGGAAGCGCCGGGCCAGTTCGCCCAGGCTGCCGACGTCCAGGTGGTCGTAGTGGTTGTGGCTGACCAGGATCAGGTTGATCGGCGGCAGTTCGTCCAGGGCCAGGCCCGGCGGATGGTGGCGCTTGGGGCCGACGAAGCTGAAGGGGCTGGTGCGTTCGCACCACAGTGGGTCGGTGAGGATGTTCAGGCCGCGGTGCTGGATCAGCAGGGTGGCGTGGTTGACGTAGGTGACGCGCAACTCCTCGCCGCTGACCCGCGCCGGGGTGTCCGGGCGGCGCTCGGGGCCGGGTTGTTCGATCCAGGCCAACTGCCTGTCGCGCTCCCGCTGCCACTTGAGGAACTCGCGGAAACCATGGTGCGGCTTGGCGTCCAGGTTGCGGAAGCGCAGGCCGTCGAAGTTCGCGTTCTGTGGGCCGCGGTAGCCGCCGCCAAGGCGGCCGGCGAGGTTGAGCAGGGTGATCAGCCAGGGGGAGCGACGGGCCTTGGGCATGGTGGATGCTCTGCGTGCTCTTGCAGGGGGTGTTGGCACAACCTAGCATGCCGGCCCATGCTTGTGCTCCGCCGACCTGTTGCCGTTTCCTGCCCATGCCCCGTCCGCCTCGTCCCGCCCCCCGTCGTCCCGCGCCACGCCGTGTAGCCAAGGCTCCGCCGGCGCAGCCGCGGCTGATCCTGCTGAACAAACCGTTCGACGTGCTGACGCAGTTCAGCGATGGCGAGGGCCGGGCGACGCTCAAGGACTACGTGCCGGTGCCCGGCGTCTATCCCGCCGGGCGCCTGGACCGCGACAGCGAGGGCCTGCTGCTGCTGACCAACGATGGCCGCCTGCAGGCGCGCATCGCCGACCCCAGGCACAAGCTGCCGAAGACCTACTGGGTGCAGGTGGAGGGTGAGCCGGACGAGGAACAGTTGCAGCGCCTGCGCGAAGGCGTGCAGCTCAACGACGGCCCGACGCTGCCGGCCGAGGCGCGGCGCATCGACGAGCCGCGATTGTGGGAGCGGGTGCCGCCAGTGCGTTTCCGCAAGTCGGTGCCCACCGCCTGGCTGGAACTGGTGATCCGCGAGGGGCGCAACCGCCAGGTGCGGCGCATGACGGCGGCGGTCGGCCTGCCGACCCTGCGCCTGGTGCGGGTGCGCATCGGCCCCTGGGGCCTGGACGGGCTGCAGCCGGGGGAGTGGCGCGAGGTGCAGCCCTAGGGCTGGATCAGAAACCGCCTTCCAGGCCGGCGACCACGAAGGACTTGACCAGGAAGCCGAACACGCCGAGGCCGAGGGCGAAGAACAGCACCATGGTGCCCATGCGTCCGGCCTTGGACTTCTTGGCCAGGTCCCAGACGATGAAGGCCATGAACAGGATCAGGGCGGTGACCAGCCCGTACATCATCCAGTCTTCGAAACTCTCGTTCATTGCTGCTCCTGCCCGGCGCGGGCGCTTGAGTGGGGCCGGAAGGTCCGGCGGTCGCGAGGACGGGCGGCATTATAAGGGCTTGGTCGCTTATTGATCAGCGCTGCTCAGAAAGTGAGCAGAAACTCCTGCGCGAGGGCGGCGATGGCCGAGGAAGTCCCGCCGCAGCGGGCCTGGCGGGAAATAGTCGAGCGCCGAGCGGTACCGGCAGGACGCGGGGTGCGCGCATTTGTCGCAGGTCGCGCCGGGTTGCTTTTCGTAGGAGCGGGCCCTGCCCGCGATTCGCGCGCAGGGCGCGCTCCTACAGGGGAACCGCTCCGCCGATGCGCCGGGGCCACGGCCAACGCCAAGGCCAACCCCGGAGCCGCCGGGGATCAAGGTCAAACGGCGGATAACGCCGTAGGCGTTATTCGCCCTACGGCTTCAGCTGCGCAGGTGTTCCAGCGGCAGTTCGGTGCTGGCCATGATGTTGCGCAGCACGAAGCTGGAACGCACGCTGGTCACGCCCTCGATGCGCGTCAGGGTGCCGAGCAGGAAGTGCTGGTAGTGCTCCATGTCCGGCACCATCACCTTCAACTGATAGTCCGCGTCCATCCCGGTGACCAGGCTGCATTCCAGCACTTCCGGGCACTGGGCGATGATCGACTGGAAGTGCTCGAAGCGCTCCGGGGTGTGCCTGTCCATGCCGATCAGGACGAAGGCGGTGAGGCTCAGGCCGAGCTTCTTGCTGTCCAGCAGGGCGACCTGGCGCAGGATGTAGCCGTCGTCTTCCAGTTGCTTGACGCGCCGCGAGCAGGGCGAGGGCGACAGGCCGATGCGCTCGGCCAGCTCCTGGTTGGAGATGCGCGCGTCGCGCTGCAATTCGGCGAGGATTCGCAGGTCGTAGCGGTCCAGTTTGTTCATTGTGGCCTCGGAAATTTATCGGCTTGCACATTCTTATACATTTTTGGGGATTTATTGCGAAACGGATAGTTTTGTGCGCAATCTTCGCAATCCCCTGCCGCTTCGCTCCCCGTAACATGGCTCCAGAAATCACGGCCCGGACCCACACGTCCACGGCGATCCGCCCAATCAGGCGCATCGCGGCCTGCCGACCCGATCGGGTCGACCAGGCCACCGGGCTACGCACCGCCCAGAAGGTGGAGCGAGGTGAGCCGGCGCCAGAAGCGACGAGCCAGGACGGGTTTCCCGAGGGGAGGTCAGTGACCTCCCTTTTTTCTTGCCCGCGATTTGCCTGCCGACCTTTACCTTGACTTTACCCTGACACCCGCGATGCGCCGCCGATAGCGTTGTCTACCAGGCATGCGAAACCACGAGACCGGCCGGCAGGCCGCTGCGAGGCATTCATGAAGTCGGGCATCTGGCGTCTGGCATCCGTTGGGCTGTTGTCGCTGGCCATCGCCGGCCAGGCCTTCGCCGAAGGTCAGGGCCCGGGTCAGGGCGACCATGGCGGGCATGGCGGCAATGGCGGAGGCCAATGGCAAGGACGTCCGCAGGGCAACCAGGGTGGCCAGTGGCAGGGCCGTCCGCAGGGCAGCCAGGGTGGCCAGCCGCAGGGCAACCAGGGTGGCCAGTGGCAGGGTCGTCCGCAGGGCAACCAGGGTGGCCAGTGGCAGGGCCGTCCGCAGGGCAGCCAGGGTGGCCAGTGGCAGGGTCGTCCGCAGGGCAACCAGGGTGGCCAGTGGCAGGGCCGTCCGCAGGGCAGCCAGGGTGGCCCGCAGCAGGGCCGTCCGCAGAGCAACCAGGGCGGCCAGTGGCAGGGTCGTCCGCAGGGCAACCAGGGTGGCCAGTGGCAGGGTCGTCCGCAGGGCAGCCAGGGTGGCCAGTGGCAAGGTCGCCCCACGGCAGGCCGTGACGATCACGGCTCCGATCGCGGGCCGGGTGGCTGGACCACGCAGTGGCCCGGCGCCAACCAGGGTGGCGGCCAGCGCCCCGGCTCCGGCCGTCCGCCTGCCGGTGGCAACGCCTGGCAGAACCAGGGCCGGCCGCCGGCACCGGGCAACGACTGGCACGGTCGCCCGCCGGGCGGCAACTGGGGCCCGAAGCCTTCGTACTGGCGGCCCGGCTACGAGGTCGAGCACATGCCTCCCGGCTATCGCCGGGTGCCCTGGCGCGGCAACGACTACTTCTTCAACGACGGCTACTGGTACCGCCCCCATGGCTCGCGCTACGTGGTGGTGACGCCGCCCTACGGCGTGCGGGTCGGCTACCTGCCGTCCTTCGCCGAGCAGGTGTGGATCGGCAGCATGCTGTACTTCCTCGCCGCCGGTACCTACTACCTGTTCGACACCGGCTCGCAGAGCTACGAGGTGGTGCCCCCGCCGCAGCAGGCGCAGGCCGCGCCGATGACCAACCCATACGACGTGATCGCCTACCCGATGTACGGGCAGAGCCCGCAGCAGCAGGCCCAGGACCACTACGAGTGCCACACCTGGGCGGTCGGGCAGAGCGGCTTCGACCCGGCCATGGCCAGCTACGCGCCTTCGCAGCAGGCGGTGGATACCTACCGCGGGGCGCTGGGCAGTTGCATGCAGGGGCGTGGCTACAGCGTCAACTGATGGTCTCGCGGCCCACCACTTCCAGCGGGTCGGCGTGCACCAGCACCTCGGCGCGGGGGAACTCGGCGCGGATCGCCAGCACGGCCTGGTCGCACAGCGCATGGGCCTGGGACAGGCGCATGTCGCCGGGCAGCTCTAGGTGCAACTGGACGAACCAGCGGTCGCCGGAAATGCGCGTGCGCAGGTCGTGGGCGCCGGCCACCCCGGGCACCTGGCGCACCAGCTCGAGCATGCGCTCGCTGACGTCCGGCGGCAGCTCTTCGTCCATCAGCACCGCCACCGATTCGCGGGCGATGCGCACCGCGCTCCAGAGGATGTAGGCGGCGATGCCCAGGCCGAACACCGCGTCCATCTGCGGGAAGCCGTAGTGCGCCAGGAGCAGGGCGACCAGGATGCTGCCGTTGAGCAGCAGGTCGGAGCGGTAGTGCAGCGAGTCGGCCTGCACCGCCAGTGAGCCGGTGCGCTTGATCACCTGGCGCTGCAGCATCAGCAGGGCGACGGTCAGCGCCAGGGACAGCAGCATGACCAGGATGCCCCAGCCGGTGGCGCCCAGCGGTTCGGGGTGCTGCAGGCGATCCAGCGCCTGGGTGCCGATGAGCACCGCGCTGACCGAGATGAACAGCGCCTGGCCCATGCCCGACAGCGACTCCGCCTTGCCGTGGCCGTAGCGGTGGTCCTCGTCCGCCGGGCGCAATGCATAGCGCACCGCCAGCAGGTTGAGCAGCGAGGCGGCGCCGTCCAGCAGCGAGTCGGTGAGGCCGGCGAGCAGGCTCACCGAGCCGCTGTACCACCAGGCCAGGGCCTTGGTCACCACCAGGATGACGGCCACCGCCAGGGAAGCGCTGGTGGCCAGGTGCAGCAGGCGGGCACGCTCCTTGTCCAAGTTCAGCGGGTGTCCTGGCGTTGTGGCAGGAAGTAGATGTAGTCGAGCAGCGGCGCCGGCTGGCCGAGGGCGGTGAGCGCGGCGCTCATCTGCCCGCGGTGGTGGGTGCCGTGGTTGACCAGGTGCTGGACGATGTCGGCCAGGCTCTGGCGGTGCTCCTGGCCGGCCATGTTGCGGTATTCCAGCTGCTTGCCGAGGTCGCGTTCGTCCTGCTGCGCCAGCCACTGCTGCCAGCCGCCCACGCCTGCGCGGAGGAAGTCGGCCAGGGCGGCGCGGTCGGGCGCCGCCTCGGTGTCCAGGCGGGTGAACTGCCAGGGCCGGCCGGCGACGCGGTCGAGCCAGATGCGGTCGACCACCGCGAGGTGGTTGAGGGTGCCGTGCAGGCTGCCGAAGAACAGCCCGCGCGGCTCGCGGTAGACGGCTTCGTCCAGGGGCGCGACGGCCTCGAGGATGCGCTCGTGGGCCCAGAGATGGTAGTCGAGGAGTTTTTCCAGGTGGCGCCCCAGTGTCGCGTGCATGTCAGCCCTCCAGCTTGAGCCCCAGGCTGGCCAGTTGCTGCGGGTTGCCGACGCGCTGGATCAGGCGTGGGTCGTCCAGCGGCAGGGCACGGCCGGTCTCGCGTTCGATGATTGCCTTGAGTTTAGTCCGGTCCACCTGGCCGTCGGCGCCGACCGCCTCGTGCAGTTTCTCGGGGGCGACGGAGTACTTCTCGTCCGGCAGGTAGATGGCTCCGGTGGCGAAGTCTACGCCGAAGGCGATCAGCCCCGGGATGATGTAGAACAACAGTCCGATGGCGTCGAACACGGCGATGGCCGGGTCGATGCGGCCGTCGATCTGGCCGCGGCGGTCGGGGTAGAACAGGGTGCCGCAGGCGGCCAACTGGCTCAGCAGGGCTGCGCTGAGAACCGCGCAGGAAACTCGGGTGGCAAGACGCATGTAGAACCTCCTGGAGGGTACTTCCGGCAACTATATCAACGAGGCGCGGGGCGCCTCCATCGGCAGGCCGTGCTACCTGTAACTGGGACTGCGGCGGAGTGGCTGCGGTTCGCCGTTATAATCGCCGGTTCGTCATTTCCGTCTGCTTAAGGGTGGATGAAATATAGCCATGAATGCCCTCCCCATCGATGCTGTCCTGCCGGCCCTGCGCCAGGCCTTGAGCGCGCGCCACGAGACCGTGCTGGAGGCGCCGCCCGGCGCCGGCAAGACCACCCGGGTGCCGCTGGCGTTGCTCGACGAGCCCTGGCTGGCCGGACAGGGCATCCTCATGCTCGAACCGCGCCGCCTGGCCGCCCGCGCCGCGGCCGAGCGCCTGGCCGCCGAACTGGGGGAGCGGGTCGGCGAGACGGTCGGCTACCGCATCCGCCTGGACAGCAAGGTGGGGCCGAAGACGCGCATCGAGGTGGTCACCGAGGGCATCCTCACCCGCCGCCTGCAGGATGACCCGGCGCTGGAAGGCGTGGGGCTGGTGATCTTCGACGAGTTCCACGAGCGCAGCCTGGACGCCGACCTGGCCCTGGCGCTGACCCTCAATGGCCGCGAGCTGCTGCGCGACACCCCGCTGAAGGTGCTGGTGATGTCCGCCACCCTGGAGGGCGAGCGGCTTGCCGCGCTGCTCGACGACGCGCCCGTGGTGCGCAGCGAGGGGCGGATGTTCCCGGTGGACCTGCGCTGGGGCCGGCCTTTCCAGCCCGGCGAGTTCGTCGAGCCGCGGGTGCTGCAGACGGTGCTCCAGGCCCTGGCCGACGAGCCCGGCAGCCTGCTGGTGTTCCTCCCGGGCCAGGCCGAGATCCGCCGCGTTGCCGAGCAACTGGGCGAGGCCCTGGCCGGCCGCGACGAGGTGCTGCTGTGCCCGCTGCACGGCGAACTGGAACTCTCCGCCCAGCGCGCCGCCATCGAGCCGGCGCCGCCAGGCAAGCGCAAGGTGGTGCTGGCCACCAATATCGCCGAGACCAGCCTGACCATCGACGGCGTGCGCGTGGTGGTGGACGCCGGGCTGGCGCGGGTGCCGCGCTTCGACCCGGGCAGCGGCATGACGCGCCTGGAGACCCAGCGCATCTCCCGTGCCTCGGCCACCCAGCGCGCCGGCCGCGCCGGGCGCCTGGAGCCGGGCGTGTGCTACCGGCTGTGGTCCGAGGCGCAGCACGAGCAACTGCCGGCCTACGGCACGGCGGAAATCCTCCAGGCCGACCTCGCCGGCCTGGCCCTGCAACTGGGCCGCTGGGGCGTGGAGCCCGGGGAGCTGGCCTGGCTCGACGTGCCGCCGGCTGCCGCCTATGCACAGGCCTGCGACCTGCTCGATCGCCTCGGCGCGCTGAACGACAAGGGCGCGCTCAACGCCCATGGCCAGGCCATGGCCGAACTGCCGGCGCACCCGCGCATCGCCCACCTGCTGCTGCGCGGCCAGGCACTGGGCCTGGGCCGCCTGGCCTGCGACGTCGCCGCGCTGCTGGGCGAGCGCGACATCCTGCGCGGCGCCGGCGCCGACCTGCACGAGCGCACCGCCCTGCTGGCCGGGGAGTCGGCCGGCAACCGCGCCAGCCGCGGCGCGGTGCAGCGCGCGCGGCAGCTGGCCCGGCAATTCCGCGGCTACCTGCGCGGCCAGCCGGCCGAGGCGGTGGCCGACCCCGATCACCCGCGCTGGCTCGGCGCGCTGCTGGCCTTCGCCTATCCCGACCGTGTGGCCCGCCAGCGCCGCGGGGGCGGCGGCGAATACCGCCTGGCCAACGGCCGCGCCGCGCAGTTCGGCGAACCGGACGCGTTGATGAAGGAGCCCTGGCTGGTGGTCGCCGACCTCGGCAGCCGCCAGGGCCAGCGCGAAGAGCGCATCTACCTGGCCGCCGCCCTGGACGCGGCGCTGTTCGACTCGGTGCTGGCCGAGCAGGTGAGGGCGCACGACGAACTGGACTGGGACGAGCGCGAAGGCGTGCTGCGCGCCGAGCGCCAGCGCAAGGTCGGCGAGCTGGTGCTGTCCAGCGAGGCGCTGCCCAACCTCGACGCCGAGGCCCGCAGCCGCGCGCTGCTCGGCCTGGTGCGGCGCAAGGGCCTGGAGCTGCTGCCCTGGACCCCGGAGCTGCGCCAGTGGCAGGCGCGGATCGCTTTGCTGCGCCGGCTCGACCTGGAAAGCAAGGGCGAGAGCGAGTGGCCCGACGTCGGCGACCAGGCCCTGCTGGCGAGCCTGGAGGCCTGGCTGCTGCCCTACCTGGGCAAGGTCTCGCGCCTGGCCCACTTTGCCAACCTGGAGCTGCCCGGCATCCTCCACGGCCTGCTGCCCTGGCCGCTGCCGCAGCGCCTGGACGAACTGGCGCCGCGCACCCTGCAGGTGCCGTCCGGCTCGAACATCCGCCTGGACTATAGCGAATTCCCGCCAGTGCTCGCGGTGCGCCTGCAGGAGCTGTTCGGCCTGGCCGACACCCCGCGCATCGCCGGCGGCCGCCTGGCGGTGAAACTGCACCTGCTGTCGCCGGCGCAGCGCCCGGTGCAGGTGACCCAGGACCTGGCCAACTTCTGGCGCAGCACCTACGCCGAAGTGAAGAAGGACCTCAAGGGCCGCTACCCCAAGCACTACTGGCCGGACGACCCGCTGATCGCCGAGCCGACCGCGCGGGCCAAGCCGCGCAGATGAGCATGAGTCGGAATTAAAATGCTGGTTTATTGTCTGTTCACTACTTGAATCGGAATTGTATTGCCGGAAAATGCGGGTATAGCTAAATTGGTCGGTATCAGAGTTCCGATTCAGGCGCCCACATGTCCGAGCAACTCACGCTCCAGACCTACGTCGATGGCCAGTGGCACGATGCCCTGGTGCTGACGGTCGAGAACCCCGAGAAGGTTTCGCTCGGAGCGACCTCGGCCGGCTATGCCACGGACTACCTCGTGACGTTCATCGAGCGGATGGACTCGGTGATGGAGCCGGCGGTGAGCGTGAACTTGCCGCTGGGCTGGAATTCGGTGCGAGGTACCGGGTACCCGGCCTTCGTCTACGACATCATTCCCGCGGGCGCGGCATACCGTTCCCTGCTCAAGCGGTTCGGCGGCGACAAGCCCGAGGGGATGGACGTGGGGCTCTTCATCTTCAAGCGCTGCACGCCGTCGCCCATCGGGCATCTGCGGGTGAAGGAGTCGTTCGACTATCTCGATACCACGCGCAAAGAGGCCTTCGCGCGACAGGAGGTGGAGGACAGGACGAACGAGTTCCTCGAATACGCCTACGAGACGGGGGCCGCGCTGGGCGGCGCCACGGGGGCGCAAGGCGAGGCGCCGAAGCTGCTCATGGCCGAGGACGACCAGGGGCAGCTTCATGCCGACGCCATGCTCGCGGACGACCAGGTGCGCCGGCACTGGCTGATCAAGTTCGCCCGCAACCGGGTGAGCGAGACCGACAAGGCCATTCTTCGGGCCGAATACCACTACTACCGGGCCATCGCCGAACTGGGGCTAGACACCGTTCCCATCGATGGGCTGGCGCTTTGCGAGGGGACGCGGCCGAGTCTGTGGATGCCCCGCTTCGACCGCCGCATAGTCGATGGGCGGGTCGAGCGCATTCCCATGGAATCGATCTACTCGGTCTGTCAGGTGACCGAACAGGGGCAGAGGATGGCCCACGAGGACGTTCTCCAGCGCCTGGCTGCCCTCTGGACTGCCAATGGCCAGGGCGCGGAAGTGGAGGACCTGGTATTCGAATATGTCCGGCGCGACCTGCTGAACAAGATTCTCGGCAATTCGGACAACCATGGTCGGAACACTGCGATCTTCCGCAGCGCCGGTCGGTTCCAGCTGGCGCCTGTCTATGACCTGGCGCCGATGGTGCTCGATGCCGAGGGCATAACGCGCGCGACGAAGTGGGAGAGCGAACGCAGGGGGAATCCGGATTGGGCCGAGGTCTGCGCCGCCCTGAAGGGCATTGCCGAGCCGAACACCCTGATGGCTCGCCTGAAGAAGGCCGCACAGGCATTCAGGGCCCTTCCCGAATTGCTCGCGGACCTGCCCGACGAGGTGAAGCGCTCGGCGAACATCCCGCTCAACCATCTGGACAGACGCCTGGGCGAATGGGGGCTGCTATGAGAGACATCACCGTCGAGGAGCGCCAACGGCTGATCGACGACATCCTCCGGGCGAACGTGCAGGGCTGGGAGTCGCTCGGTGTTTCCATCCGTCGGCTGCGTGTCGAGGTCACCGGGTTGGACCAGGACACCTTCGCCGCCATGTGCAGGATGTCGACGAAGGCGCTCTACCAGCTGGAGAACGACAAGGGGAATCCCACCCTCGGAACGCTCAACGGCATCCTCAACAAGTTCGGCATGAGGATGGCGCTGGCTTCGATTGTGGCCGATGCGGCGTTCCCGGCGCGGTCCGGCAAGGCCGAGGGCCGGCCCCTTCCTCGCGGTACCAGCCCCTCCATGGCGAAGCGCCGGGCAGCGGCCGGGCCTGCCGGGAAGAGCAAGGCCTGAAGGCGCACCCATGGCCAGCACCGCGGGGGCGTTTCGCAGGCTTTCGAGGGCGCCCGGGCGCAGCGCCAGAGCGGCCGCCTCGTCTACAATAGGCACAAATCGCCGCGAGTCCCCCCATGTCCGAAACCGATAGCCGAGCGCTGCAAGACCTGCCGCTGGAGCAGCTGATCGCCTGCCATGAATGCGACCTGCTGATGCGCCGCGAGCCGGTCCCCACGGGCAACCGCTCGGTCTGCCCGCGCTGCGGCTACGAGCTGGAGATCCACCGGCCGCACATGGTGCGCCGCGCCCTGGCGCTGGTGCTCACCGCGCTGATCCTGTACGTGCCGGCCAACTTCCTGCCGATCATGAAGATCAACATCCTCGGCCAGACCGGCGTCGACACCGTCTGGAGCGGGGTGCAGGGGCTCTACAACTCGAACATGCAAGGCGTCGGCATCGTGGTGTTCCTGTGCAGCATGGTGATCCCCCTGGCCAAGCTGCTGTGCCAGCTGTTCGTCCTCTGCAGCCTGCGTTTCGACGTGGCGCGCGGGCAGGCCATGCAGCTGCTGCGCTGGTACCAGCACCTGCGCGAGTGGGGCATGCTGGAGGTCTACCTGATGGGCATCCTGGTGGCCATCGTCAAGCTGATCGACATGGCCGAGCTGCACATCGGCGTGGGCCTGGCCTGCTTCATCGGCCTGCTGTTCAGCCAGATATGGCTGGAGGTGACCATGTCGCGCCACCAGGTGTGGGAAGAACTGGCCGGGGAGTTCGACGATGAGGGCCATTGACGCCGGTATCCTGACCTGCGGCGAATGCCACCAGCTCAACCGCGCCACCGACGAGGAGCCGCAGCACTGTTCGCGCTGTGGCTCGGCGCTGCACGCGCGGCGGCCGAACAGCCTCACCCGCACCTGGGCGCTGCTGATCACCGCGGCCATCCTCTACATCCCGGCGAACCTGCTGCCGATCATGACCGTCAACTTCCTCGGCAGCGGCACCCCGGCGACCATCATGGAAGGGGTGGTGGAGCTGATCCACGCGGACATGATCCCGGTGGCCGCGGTGGTGTTCGTCGCCAGCATCCTGGTGCCGACCTTCAAGCTGGTCGGCATCGCCCTGCTGCTTTACTCGGTGCAGCGCCACCAGCCGATGTCGGCGCGGCAGCGCATCGTGATGTACCGTTTCATCGAATGGATAGGTCGCTGGTCGATGCTCGATATCTTCGTCATCGCCATCCTCGTGACCCTGGTGAATTTCGGCAACCTGGCCAGCATCGAGGCGAACCTCGGCGCGGCCGCCTTCGCCTGCGTGGTGGTGCTGACCATGCTGGCCGCAGTGACTTTCGATCCCAGGCTGATCTGGGATAACACGGACGCGGAAAACGACGATGAGTGAACTCCCCACCCCCAAGCTGCGCAAGACCACCAACTGGTCGGCGATCTGGATCCTGCCGCTGATCGCCCTGGCGATCGGCGCCTGGCTGGCCTGGCGGGCCTACGACCAGGCCGGGGTGATGATCAACATCCAGTTCGAGAGCGGCGACGGCATCCAGGCGAACAAGACCGAGGTGATCTTCAAGGGCATCGCCGTGGGCAAGGTGATCGACCTGCACGTGAACAAGCCGACGCTGGGCGTGACCGCCACGGTGGAGATGCGCAAGGAGGCCATCGAGTACCTGAGCGAGCGCACGCGCTTCTGGCTGGTCAAGCCGCGGGTCTCGCTGGCCGGGGTGACCGGGCTGGAGACACTGGTGTCGGGCAACTACATCGCCATCGACCCGGTGAAGGGCGAGCTCAACCACGATTTCGTCGCGCTCAAGGAGCCGCCGCCACTGTCCGACAGCCTGCCCGGCCTGCACCTGGTGCTCAAGGCCGAGCGCCTGGGCTCGCTGGAGCAGGGCAGCCCCATCTACTACCGGCAGATCCAGGTCGGCCAGGTGAAGAGCTACCAGTTGGCCGAGGACCAGAAGACCATCGAGGTGAAGGTCCACATCGAGCCGGCCTACGCCAACCTGGTGCGCAAGCACACGCGCTTCTGGAACGCCAGCGGCATCACCCTGTCCGGCAGCCTCAGCGGGCTGAAGCTGCGCACCGAGTCGCTGGCCAGCATCGCCGCCGGCGGCATCGCCTTCGCCACCCCGGACAGCTACCCGGACAGCCCGCCCACCGACCCGACCAAGCCGTTCCGCCTCTACGAGGACTACGACGCCGCCCAGGCCGGCCTGGCAGTGCGCCTGAAGGTCGACGACGTCAGCGGCCTTTCCGCCGGCAGCACCCCGGTGATGTACAACGGCGTGGAGGTCGGCACGGTCAAGGCCATCGACATGAACAAGGACTTCAACGGCGCCACCGCCACCCTGTCGATGGACCCGCGCACCGAGGAGTTCCTCAACGCCAAGACCGAGTTCTGGCTGGTCAAGCCGAGCATCTCGCTGGCCGGCATCACCGGGCTGGAGGCGCTGGTGAAGGGCAACTACATCGCCGTGCGCTTCTCCAAGGAGGGCGAGCCGACCCGCGAGTTCGCCGTGCGCCCGAAGGCACCGCCGCTGAACCTCGACGCACCGGGCCTGCACCTGGTGCTGACCAGCGACCGCCTGGGTTCGCTGGAGGTGGGCACGCCCATCCTCTACCGGCAGATGAAGGTCGGCACCGTGCAGAGCTACCAGTTGTCCCGCGACCGCCAGCGGCTGGTGGTGGGCGTGCACATCGAGCCTGAATACGCGGCCCTGGTGAACACCTCCACGCGCTTCTGGAACGTCAGCGGCGTGACCCTGAGCGGCGACCTCAACGGCATCAAGTTCAAGAGCGAGTCGCTGCAGACGCTGATCAGCGGCGGCATCGCCTTCGACACCCCGGACCCCAAGGCCGCGCCCATCACCAAGGTGCGCCGCTTCGCCCTCTACGACAGCGAGGAAAGCGCCCACGCCAAGGGCCAGGTGATCGAGCTGCGCGCCGACTCGGCCGACGGCCTGCGCGAGGGCACCGTGATCCGCTACCGCGGCCTGGACGTGGGCCGCGTGGAGCAGGTGGACCTCAGCCGCGACCTCGGCGGCGTGGTGCTCAAGGCCCGCCTGGTCAAGGCCCGGGACAGCATCGCCCGCCAGGGCAGCCGCTTCTGGGTGGTCTCGGCGCAACTCGGCCTGGGCGGCGCGGAGAACCTCGGCACCCTGGTCAGCGGCCCCTACATCGAGGTGCTGCCGGCAGCCAAGCCGGGCCCGGCGCAGAACAGCTTCAGCCTGCTGGCGCAGCAGCCCAACCGCCTGCTCGACGCCGACGGCCTGCGCCTGACCCTCAGCGCCGCCCGCCGCGGCTCGCTGAAGCCGGGCGTGCCGGTGACCTACCGCGAGGTGCAGGTGGGCAAGGTCACCTCCTTCGAGCTGGGCGAGCAGGGCGACCGGGTGCTCGTCCACATCCTCATCGAGCCGCGCTACGCGCCCCTGGTGCGCACCGGTAGCCGCTTCTGGAACACCAGCGGGGTCGGGGTGGACGCCGGCCTGTTCAAGGGCGTGAAGGTGCGTACCGAGTCCTTCGAGACCATCCTCGCTGGCGGCGTGGCCTTCGCCACCCCGGACAACGCCCAGATGGGCGCCGCGGCGCGGCCGGGGCAGACCTTCGCGCTGTTCGACGAGTACCAGGACGAGTGGCTGCAGTGGGCACCGAAGATTCCGCTGGGGAAGGCGGTGGGCGAGTAGGGCGTATAACCGTTCGCGGTTATACGCCGCTTATCCGAGGCCAAGCGCCCCGCCGGGAGACCGGGCGGGGCGTTTCCTTTTGGGGCCTTGGGCTTTTTGTAGGAGCGAGCTTGCTCGCGAATCGTGTTCACCGGTGGCTTCGGTGCTTGGGTCTGGCTCCTTTCCCTCTCCCTAACCCTCTCCCTGAAGGGAGAGGGGACCGTTGGGCAGACGCTGGTGTTCTGGAGTCAGCCGGCAACACCCAAAACTGCCGGCTGGAACCGGATCTTCTCTCGGCACGGACAAGCCCCCTCTCCCTTCAGGGAGAGGGTTGGGGAGAGGGTGCTCTTCGGGATGATACCTTTCGCGAGCTAGAGCCAGGCGCCCCCTCGCTCCTACGAAAAGCCTGGCGCCTCAGCGGCTACTGCGCGCCGCCCGGGTGGTCAGCAGGTACACCGGCACCCCCGAGATCAGGATCAGCAGCGCCGCATAGGGCGCCGCCGCCGCGTATTCCAGCGTCGAGGTATGCACCCACACCGCAGTGGCCAGGGTCGTCAGCCCGGTGGGGCCTAGCACCAGGGTGGCGGTCAGTTCCTTCATGCTGTCGAGGAACACCAGCACGAAGCCCGCGCCCATGGCCGGGGAGATGATCGGCAGGGTGATGCGCAGGAAGGCGCGCAGCGGCGTCTGGCCGAGGGTGCGGGCGGCTTCCTCCAGTTGCGGCGAGGCCTTTTCCAGGGCCACGCGGATCGGCGCCTGGGCCAGGGGCAGGAACAGCAGGGCGTAGGCGATCAGCAGCAGGGCGCTGGTCTGGTACAGGTCCGGGACGTAGTGCAGGGCGAAGTACACCAGCGACAGGGCGATCACCAGCCCCGGCAGGGCCTGCAGCAGGTAGGGCAGGCGTTGCGCCCAGCGCGCCAGCGGCCCGGGGTAGCGCACCACCAGGAAGCTCACCGGCAGCGCCAGCAGGCAGCCGAGCAGGGCGCCGCCGAAGGACAGCGACAGCGACGACAGCAGCGCCTGGCCGATCTCCAGCAGCGGGAAGGCCGCCGAGGCGCCGGTGAGCAGCCAGTAGCCGAGCATGGCCATGGGGATGCCGGTGCCGACCACCACCAGTGCTACCAGCAGCAGCTGCAGCGGCCATTTCCAGGCGCCCAGGCGCACCCGCCCGGCCTGCCGCGCGCTGCCCTGGCCGGTGCGCACCAGGCGGCCGCGGCCGCGCATGCGCAGTTCCAGCCACAGCAGCAGGAAGCACAGCGCCAGCAGCACCGAGGAGAGCATGGCCGCGGTGGCGTTGCTGAATTCCAGTTCGAATTCCTGGTAGATCGCCGTGGTGAAGGTCTGGAAGCGCAGGATCGACAGCGCGCCGAACTCCACCAGCATGTGCAGCGCCACCAGCAGGCTGGTGGCCGCCAGCGTCGGGCGCAGCAGCGGCAGGGTCACCCGCCAGAACACCTGGCGGCGCGACACGCCGAGCATGCGCGCGCTTTCCTCCAGCGACGGGTCGAGGTTGCGCAGGGTGGCCGCCAGCGGCAGGTACACCAGCGGGTACTTGGACATGGCCATGACCAGCACCGCGCCGCCCAGGCCCTCGTAGGCCGGGCTCAGCGACACCCAGGTGAAGCTGCTGACGAAGGAGGGGATGGCGAACGGCAGGCACAGCAGCACGTTCCAGTAGCGCCGCCCGGGCAGGTCGCTGCGCTCCACCAGCCAGGCGCAGGCCAGGCCGAGCAGGGCGCTGGCCAGGGTGACCAGCACCAGCAGCTTGAGGGTGTTGCCGAACAGGCGGAACACGTAGGGCCGCCAGAGCAGTTCCCAGGCCATGTGCCAGCCCGAGTCCCAGGCCTTGGCCGCGACGTAGAACAGCGGCAGCGCCGCCAGCAGGGCGAGCAGGACGACCGGCGGCAGCAGCCACAGCGGCGCCTTGCGCCCGTGGCCGCCGCGGGCCTGGACCACGGGCGCGGCGATGGACATCAGTTCAGGCCGACGTCGCGTTCAAGGTCGAGCGCGTCCTTGGCCTCACCCATGTCGGCGGGGCTGAGCTGCGGCGGGTTCAGCTCGGCGAACGGCTTGAGCTGCGGGTCGGCCTGCATGCCCTTGCGCAGCGGGTACTCGGCGGACTGGCTGAGGATGGCCTTCTGGCCCTCTTCGCTGAGCATGAAGGCGACGAACTGCTGGGCCTCCTTCGGGTGCTGGCTGGACTTGAGCACGGCGGCGCCGGAGACGGTGACCAGCGCGCCCGGGTCCTGGTTGCCGAAGAAGTACAGGCGCGAGTTCAGTTCGCCCTTCTCCTTCTTCAGGGTGTACCAGTAGTAGTTGTTGATCAGCGCCATGTCGACCTCGCCGTTCTCCACGGCTTTCATGGCGGTGACGTTGTTGGTGTAGATGGCGCCGAAGGCCTTCAGCCCGGTCAGCCAGTCCTCGGCGGCGTCGCGGCCCTTGAGCTTGATCACGGCCGAGACCTGCTCGAGGAAGGCGCCGCTGGTGGGGACGAAGCCGAAGCGCCCGGACCACTGCGGGTCGGACAGGTCCATCAGGCTCCTGGGCAGGTCCTTCTCGTCGATCTTCTTCGGGTTGTAGGCCAGCACCCGGGCGCGCGCGGTGATGCCCACCCAGTCGCCCTTGCCGCCGGCGTTCTGCGCCTCGACCAGGGCCAGGGTGCCGGCGTCCAGCGGGGCCAGCAGGCCGGCGCCGGACAGGCGCATCAGCGGCGGCGATTCCTCGGTGTAGATGACGTCGGCCGGCGAGCGCGCGCCTTCCTCGGTGATCTGGCTGGCCAACTGGCCATCGCCGCCCTTGCGGATCTTCACCGGGATGCCGGTCTTGTCGGTGAAGGCCTTGGCGATGGCGATGCCGGTGGCGGCGTGCTGGCCGTTGTACAGGGTGAGGGTGACCGGATCGGCCGCGGCATGCAGAGACAGGCCGCCGAGCAGGCAGGCCAGGACAGCGCCCTTGACGCCGGCGAGCAGACGAACAGACATGGAAACTCCCGTGGTGTCGCCAATGAGAATGCAAGCCATTATATGTAACCTGGCCTTTCCGGCCAAACTCCATAGCTTGCTCATGAACACCGCCGCCGGTTGCGTGCCGGCGGCGGCGGGCGGTCAGGCCGGTTCCGCGGCCTCCTCGGCCTCGGTGGCGGGGCGGTCGACGGCGAGTTCGCGGCGGCGGATGAACTTCCAGTCCGCCTCGTCGATGTAGATGCCGCTGGGCCCGCTGCCGCCTTCCAGGTCGATGGCCACCTGCGCCGACACCTGCGGCTTGACGCTCGCCAGGATGGGCACGAAGCCCAGCTGCAGGCTGGTCTCCAGCAGCGCGGCCTGGTTGCGCTCGTCGATGTCGGCGGCCTCGTCGAGGTAGTAGGGCAGGCGGATGCGCCCGGCCTGCTCGCGGTCCATCAGGTGCAGCAACAGGTACATGTTGGTCAGCGCCTTGATGGTCATGGTGGTGCCGTTGGAGGCGGCGCCGTCGATGTCGGTGTGGACGATCGGCTGGCCGCCGACCTTGGTGATCTCGAACGCCAGCTCGAACAGGTCCTTCAGGCCCAACTGGTTGTTGTTCGCCGCCACCAGGCGCGACAGGTAGTCCTTGGCTTCCTCGTTCTTCGCATCCTGCTCGGCGCTCTGGGTCAGGTCGAACACCGAGAGGTTCTCGCCTTCCTCGTATTGGCCGGCGCTGTGGATGATCTGGTCGATGTGCTTGAGGGCGTCCTTGTTCGGCGCCAGCACGATGCGGAAGCTCTGCAGGTTGGAGACCTGGCGCTTGTTGATCTCGCGGTTGAACAGCGCCAGCTGGTGTTCCAGGTTGTCGTAGTCGCTGCGGATGTTGCGCAGGGTGCGGGCGATGTCGGTCACCGCCGCACGCCGCGCCTTGGCCAGGGTCAGGGCTTCGTCGGTGCGGTGCGCGTAGGCGTTGATCAGCAGCTGCAGGCGGCGCTCGGGGTCGTCCTCGCTGTCGAACTTGGCTACGCCCTTCAGGCGCACCTGGGCGTACAGCGCTTCGATCTGGCCGTCGATGCGCTGCAGTTGCTGCCAGGTGTCCTGGTAGTCGTTGAGCAGCGGCAGCAGGTTGTCCAGGGAGTCGTCCACCGGCTCCATGAACGGCGTGCCGAACGGCAGGTCGGCGGGCAGCAGCTGGCGGCGGCGCAGGGCGTCGTCGAGGGTGCGCTGCTTGGCTTCCAGGTCGGCCAGTTGGCGGCCCACCAGCTGCAGCTTGGCGGACAGCTGCTGGACGCGTTCGGTGAAGGCGTCGGCCGAGCGTTTCAGCTCGTCCTGGGTGGCTTCCAGCTGCGCCAGGGTTTCCAGCTTGGCCGGCTCCTCGGCGCTCAGGGTCTGGCTGCGGCGGTAGTCTTCCAGGGCCTTCTGCGCGTCCAGCACCTCCTGGTACAGCTTGTCGGCCTGGGCCTTGCTGGCGTGGCGGTCGGCGGCCACGGCCTGCTGGGTCTTGAGCTGCTTGAGCTCTTTCTCCAGGCGTTCCTTCTGGTCGCGCAGGGCGGCGCGGTCGGCCAGGGCCTGCAGCGCCGGCGGCTCGATGTGTGAGAGGTCGATGGACAGGCCCGGCACTTCGAAGCGCTCGCCCTTGAAGGCGTCGAGTATTTTCTCGACGCTGCCGACCCACTGGCCGTCCTCGTCCAGGCTCACGCCCTTGTCGCCCAGCGGCAGGCTGAACAGCGCGCCGTTGAACAGGCGCATCAGGCGTTCCACGTCCTGCTGCGAGAACTCTTCGCGCAGGCGGGCGTAGCTGTTGTTGTCGGCGTGTTCGAGCTGCTGGCGCACGCTTTTCACGCGCTTCTCCAGGTCGCGCACGCGCTCGTCGAGGTCCTCGCTGGTGAACTGCCGCGAGTGCGCCAGGGCGCCGGCCAGTTCGTCGTGGGCGTCCTTGGCGGCGAGCAACTGCTGCTCGAGAATCTTGGCGTCCTCGACCAGCGCGAAGCGGTTCTTCAGTACCGCCAGCTCGCCCATCCAGCGCTGGATCTCGCTGATCTCGCGCTCCAGGCGCATCAGTTCGGCGGTGCCGCCGCGCTGTTCGTTCTGCAGGCCGTCCTGCTCGTTGCGGTAGTGCTCGGCCTGGATCACCAGCTCTTCCTTGCGTGCCCCGGCGTAGTCTTCCCAGGTGCCCAGCAGGTTGTCGAGCAGCGGCGAGAGGCGGTGCATCTTGCCGCGCAGGAATTCGCGCTGCTGCACGCCGTTGGCCAGTGCCTCGACCAGCGGGCCGGCGGCCACCAGGGCCTGGTAGTCGCCTTCCATGCGGCGCACGTCGCGGAAGGCTTCCTCGCAGGCGGCGATGTAGTCGACGCTGCCCGAGCGCAGGCTGTGCTCGAAGGCGTCGAGGAACAGCTGCTTGAGCTTGGCCGCGGTGATCTCGCGCATGTGCAGCAGGTTGATGAACAGCGAGCGGAAGGTCTTCAGGCTCTGTTCGCTGGTGGAGCGCAGCGGGATCAGCGTCAGGTCCAGCGGCACCGAGGTGTGCCCGCCGACCAGCAGCCGGCGCAGTTCGTCGGGCTTGAGTTCGTAGGCCTTCAGCCCGGCGCGTTCGAGGCTGGCGTACAGCTCGCGCAGGCGCAGGCAGGTGCCGTTCTTCTGGTAGTGCTCCAGGTCCAGCTCGCCCTGGTAGGCGAAGAACTGGTGGCCGAAGCCGCCGCCCGGGCCGCGCCCGCCGCAGCCGATGACGTGGCGGCCGTGGGGCAGTTCCAGCTCGATGAGGATGTAGCTGGTGTCGGTGGCGAAGTAGAACTTGCGCGAGGCTTCCAGGCTGTACTTGCCGAAGCTCATGTCCGACATGCGCGCCAGGATCGGGAATTGCAGCGCGTTGATCGACGCCGACTTGCCGAGGTTGTTGGCGCCGTACACCGACAGCGGCTGTTCCAGGGGGAAGATGCCGAGGCTGTAGCCGGCGGTGTTGAGCAGGGCGAAGCGGCGAATGCCGTAGCGTTCCTGGGTCATGCCTGGGCCTCCATGTCGGCTTGTTCTTCGGCGATGGCGCGGGCGAGGGCGTCTTCCTCGCTTTCCCCGGCTTCAACCGCGGCGGTTTCGGCCAGCAGCGGCGCCGGCTCGCAGGGCTCTTCCAGGCTGACGATGGGCTCTTCGTCTTCCTCGGCCAGGGCCGGGGCGACGTAGGCCAGGTCCTTGGCGTGCAGGCTGGCGGCCAGGTCGCGGTCCTGCTGCACCGACAGGCAGACGTCGAGGAAGCGGTGCATCGGTGGCAGGAAGCGGTACACGCCGTTGTCCTCGGCGGCGAAGCCGAGCTGGGTCATGCGCCGCATGACCTTCTCTTCCAGTTCTTCCTGGGTGGTCACTTCGGCCTGCAGGAACAGGTCGCGGTATTTCTCCAGCAGCGGCGGCAGCTCGTCGCGGCCGATGCTGCCGCCGTCGAGCACGGCCAGCGGGTCGCGGCCCTGGTCGGCCAGGTGCTCCACCAGGATGAAGGTGAACAGCGCCAGGCGCTGGGCGGTCTTGTTGACCTGGGCGCCGACCTGCTCCGGCACGAAGTAGTAGAAGCCGCGGGTGTCGCAGACCAGCTCGAAGCCCAGCGAGCGGAACAGCGCGCGGTACTGGTCCTGCTGGTTGGACAGCTGGCTGTACAGCTCGGGGTCGCGGCGGCTGATGTGGAAGCCCTTGAACAGCTCGCGGAAGATGGGCCCGAGCTGGGTCAGTTCGGAAAGATTAATCTGCATGGGTTTCGCTCGCTTTGTCGCCCTTGCCGCTCTGGGCGGCCAGCAGGGCGAAGGAGCACAGGCTGACGCTGTGCTGGGCGGTATCGTAGTCGCGGCGCTCCAGGCGCTCGCGCTGGAAGCGGCCGTCGCGCGACAGGCGCGAGAACCAGTAGAGCAGCTCGTCGGTGGCGCCTTCGGGCTCCTGCTCCAGCAGCCAGACCATCAGGTCCGGCAGCGGCAGGGCGGCCTGGCAGCGCTCGAGCATCTCCCGCGCGGTGCGCGGCGCGGCGCGCGGGCCGTCGCCGCCGCGTTTGCCGCTGGCCTTGGGGAAGTGCGCCGGCTTGGGCTCGAAGCGGGCCAGGGCGAAGACGTAGCTTTCCACCTGCGAGGCGCTGCCGAGGAAGGTGCTCTGCGGCCGGGTGAACAGCGGCATGGAGGCCTGCGGCACGGCTTCGATGCCCTTGCGGCGGATCACCGACAGGGCCAGGGCGGCGCCACGGGTGATGGCGTTGTGCCTACGGGCTTCCTCGCGCAGCGGCAGCAGCAGTTCGCGGGCGCGGCGCAGGGTGAGCTGGGCGGTGGTCTGCATCTCCAGGATGCGCGCGTGGGTGCGCAGCAACTGGTCGTCGTCCACCAGCTGGCCGAGGCGCTGCTGTTCGCCCAGCAGGCGCAGCAGCACCTGCTCGACGCGGCGCACGCCCTGCTCGAAGGCGCCGTCGGCGGAAACCAGCTGGATCATCGGCTCGACGTATTCGTCCCAGGTCGCCAGGACCTCGGCGTAGCGCTGGCGCAGGGGAATCTGCCGGTCGCTGGTCTTGGCCCGCTCGGCCACGGCGATCAGCGCCTGTTCGTCGTTGGCCAGCTTCTTCAGCACGTCGCGCACGCGCATGTCGAGCAGCCGCAGCTGGCGCGCCAGGTCGTTGCCGTCGCGCACCTCGAAGGCGTCGCGGATGTAGCCGGCCAGGCGTTCCAGGTGGCGCAGGTAGGCCTCGATCTCCAGGCACAGGCCCAGGCGGTGCTCGTGGCGCAGGTAGGCGAGGAAGTCGTGGATCTGGGCGTTCAGCTCGAAGCGGTTGGGGCTCTTGGCCACCGGCACCAGGATGTCCAGGCGGATCCACTGGTCGAGCAGGGCGGTGACGTCCGCCGGGCTGCCTTCGGGCAGCTGCGCCGTGAGTTGCAGGCGCAGCTCGGCCAGGCTCAGGGTGCCGCTGTCGAAGCGCTCGCAGAGCGGCTCCAGCAGGGCCCAGTGTTCGGCGAGGGCGCGCAGTACGCGTCGGGGGTCGATCATCGGGTAACCGCAGGTGACGGGTAAAGGGGGCGATTGTACTGCAAAGGTCCGCCCGCGGCGGAAGGGGTGACGAAACGCGGCAGTTTACGCCGTGCGGGGTGCCGCCATGGCCCTGAAAACTGGCGTTAACCCCCTGAAATTGCTGGCATGTTTTCTGCCAGTTGGCTCTCAGCCAATAGCCAATTGCCGCCATGACTTACGACGCCGCACTCGCCAAGGCCCGCTGGGCCGAACTGGAGCGCCAGGATGACCTGGACTGGGACCTGGACGCCATCACCGACCGCAGCGAGGCCATCGATTTCCTCAGGCGCTTCGAGAACCGCCTGTGCATCTACTCCTCCTACGTGGAAAAGCTCTACAGCAACTACAGCTTCGTGATCCCGGAGAGCCAGGAGGGCGGCATCACCATCCTGCCCAACGAGCAGGCCTGGTTCGACACCTTCCACGACATCCCCGCCGGCGCCGTGGAGCCCACCGGCATCCACATCCTGCCCGGTGAAACCATGGGCCACCGCGGCCTGTACCTGAAGATCCCCGGCGAACACCGCCTGGTGGGCTCCGCCGAGCTGCCGTTCCAGGACGGCCTGAAGCTGCTGATCCGCCGCTACCGCATGCGCGACGAGCCCTTCCTGCCGGTGCTGGTCAAGGGCGACCTGCGCGAGTACGAGGCGCGCATGCCCTCGCTGCACCTGCACCGGCTCAACAGCGCCAAGCTGCAGGCGCAGTCGCGGCTGAACCTTGAGGCCATCAAGGGCGCCATCGCCGAGCACCTGATCGGGCTGTTCCGCCACGGCTGACGGGGTTGTTACGCCGGTGTGACCTTGGGTAACACGGCGGCCAGCTGCCAGCAGGCGATTCTCGACTATGGGTCGGGCCGCAAGGGCCGACGGCTCCCTATAGTGGCAGACAGGGCTTTTGTCCCTGGATCGGCGAACGAGAAAAGAACAAGAGGTGGCCATGGCCAGCAGCCGTATCAGCCTTCCGCGCCCCACCCGCCTTGCGCTGGCGACGGGCGCCTGCCTTGCCTGGATGGCCCTGGCGGCGCATGCCGACATGGTCGCCCTGGACGACGATCAGCTATCCGACGTGCAGGGTGCCGGCATCGGCTTCGTGGTGGACAACGCCATGATCGACGGCAGCAAGGCCACTACCACCGTCACCGGGCTGAAGGACCCCAACGGCAAGGACGTGTCCATCGCGGTGCGCAACCTCTACCTGGGGGCCACCGGCAGCAACCACGGCAGCAACCTGCAGCCGGTCACCATCGGCCGCCTGACCTATCCCTTCAAGCTCAACCTGGCCAAGGGTTCGGTACTCACCACCCAGCTCAACGACGGCCGCGTGGTCAACACCCTGCCCAGCGACGCCGACGTGCTCGAGCTGGCCTTCCCGCCGCTGATCGCCAACAACGCCGGGCAGCCCTGCATCAGCGGCTTCGCCGGCGCCGGCAACGGCTGTTCGAGCCGCGCCAGCGAGAAGGTCGACCTGGGGGCGCGCTTCGACTTCACCGTGCCGGTCAGCGGCGGCACCCGCACCGACGTGCTGGCCCTGGACTTCCAGGACCTGGCGATGGACGGCAGCTACCTGCGCCTGTGGGGCTCCAGCGCGCGCAGCCAACTGGTCGGCGAACTGCGCCTGAACCTCTATGCCAAGACCCTGGACATCCTTTCCTGCGCCGCGGGCAACGCCAGCTGTGCCAGCGCGGCGGAGAAGGCCGCGCGCAGCGTCTACCTGACCAACGCCTACGCCAGCGTCGCCCTGGGCTACGGCAAGTCCCAGCCGCTGCTGCTGTCGGTGACCGCCGACGGCAACTTCACCCTGGAGCTGCCCACGCTGACCGCGGCAGCCGCGGCGGACTTCTACGCCAACGCGCCGCGCACCAGCCTGGTGATCGACAACCTGAACATCGGTGGCACCCGGGCCTCCTACGGCGCGGTGCCGACCGGCGGGGTCAACCTGGGGCGCAGCGAGCTGTCCGGGCTGAGCTTCAACTACCTCAAAGTCACGTCCCACAACCTCTGAGCGGAGCACGGCACGATGAACCTTCCACCGCTGCTGCCGACCAGGCGCCTGTCACGGGCCGGCGCCGTCGCGCTGCTGGCGCTGCTGGCCGGCACGGCCGCGCAGGCCGAGCTGCGCACTCTGCCGGACGACGACCTCGGCCTGGTGGTCGGCCAGGACGGCCTGAGCCTGGGCGTCACGGTCAACGTCCAGAAGACCCCCAGCATCACCCGCTGCCCGGGTGGCTGCGGCGCGCGCGTGGCGATCCAGCCGGCGGGCAGCGGCAACAACTTCCTGGTGCTGGACAACATCAGCGGGACCTTCAGCTTCGACGAGGTCACGGTCGACATCCTCTCCATCAACAGTGGCTTCGGTGGCGACGGTGCCGCCTTCAACCGCCAGGTCCTGCGGGTGGGCCTGAAGGACGTCAACTTCAACGGCGTCAGCATGACCCTGGCCGGCGCCAACAAGGCCCGCAGCACCGATGCGGGCCTGGTGCAGACCGACCTGCTCAGCGCCCGCGTCGACGGCGTGCTGCACGTGCAGGGCAACCTCAACCTGTTCCAGGTCCCGGCACGATGAGGGGAGCTCGCATGGCCGGGACCAAGCTCCAGGGGGAAAACCAATGAGGCTCTTTTCCATGCGGCGCCTGCTGCTGACCGGCCTGCTGCTGTGCCTGGCCGGCGGCGCGAACGCCGAGTTGCGGGCGCTGAGCGACAGCCAGCTGTCCGACGTCACCGGCCAGGCCTTCATCAACCTGGCCACCGACGCCGCCGCGGGGATCAACTACACCCGGCTGAACATCGGCGCCACGGTGGAGACGCAACTGAACATGAACAAGCTGCAGCTCGGCCTCTACGACCGCGCCGGCGAAGCCGCCAACAGCGCGGACATTTCCATCAACAACTTCGCCCTGGGCACGGTGAACAACCAGACCGGGCAGATCAACCCCTTCACCATCGTCGATCCGTACGTCGAGTTCGCCTACGACGGCAACAAGATGGTCGGCGTGCGCATCGGCTTCAACCAGGCCAAGGGCGTGCTTTCCGGCGACATCCAGTCGCTGACCGGGAACATTCCGGTGCATATCAAGGGCACTGCCGACGCCATCTACAACAAGGCCACGGTAGGGCAACAGCTGTTGCTCGGCCTGGCGGGCATCTACCGCAGCAGCACGGTGGAGGCGGATGCCGGCCTGGTCACCTCCGGCGGCGCCAGCGACCCGGTGCGCGGCACCTACGCCGGCATGACCAACGGCTCGCAACTGGACTGCACCAACGGCTGCGTGCCGCTGTGGACGGACATCGTCACCGGCCTGTTCACTTCCAACAGCTGCGCCATCCTCGGCATCACCACCTGCTTCAAGCTCAGCCAGTTCCAGTCGCTGCCGGTGGGCGACCTGAGCCAGGCCGGCCTGGCCGGCGCCGCCAAGGGCTTCTTCATCTCCCTGCAGAGCCAGGACGTGCAGTGGCGCGACATGGACACCGGGCAGATGATCACCGCACTCAAGGGCGCCTTCATGAACATGCCCAAGTACCGCGACGCCAACGGCAACCTGGTCTCGCCGATCAACATCGACTTCAACCAGGCCTTCAATGGCATCCCCCGCCAGGACACCTGCGTCGGCATGAACAAGGGCTGCTGAGCGGCCCATCCGCCGGCCGGCCTTTCCGTCGGGCGCGTTTCACGCGACAATTCCGCTCCGTTGCGTTTAGCCCTGCGCCCGCAGGATGCCCACAGGTACAGGACTCTTGATCGAAGAAGCCCGCCGCCGCGCCTATCTTGGCGCCATGCAGGTCGCCTCCTGGCTGCCGCGCGTGGTGCTGCCCTTCGCCGCGCCTTCGCGCCCGCAGCTGCTGGAAGCGCCGGAGCCCGTCCAGGCCCCGGCGCCGAGCGTTGCGCCCGAAGTCGCCAGCACGCCGGCCGCCGCGCCGGAGAAGCCGGCGCCCACCCCCGAGGCCCGGCCGTCGATCCCGGTGGTGGTGCCGCGCCCCGCCGCCCAGGCCCGCACGCCGGTGGCCGCCGAGGCGCCTGCCGAAGCCGAGGCGCCTGCGCCACGCGCGCCGGTCGAGCCGCCGCCGCGCTTCAGCCTGCAGTTGCTGCGCGCCGGCGCCTGTGCGCTGCTGGTCGAACTGCCCACCGGCGAGCCCCTGGCCAGCCGCGACCCGGCCTACCTGCTGCTCAAGGACCTGCTGCGCGCCGCCGGCCTGCCGGACAGCCCGCAACTGCTCGGCGAGCCGGTGCGCTGGCCGCTGCTCTCCGGCGGCAACATGGACCAGGGGCCGCAGGCGGCCCGCGAATTCGTCCAGGGCTTCGTCGCCGCGCGCCTGGAAGACAGCGGCCCGTGCCGCTGCCTGTGGCTGGTCGGCCGGCCCGCCGTGCGCTTCGCCGGCGAGGCGGACGACGAGGCGTTGCTGCGCGAGCTGCAGATCGAGGAGCTCGGCGTGGCCTGGGCCATCCCGGGCCTGGAGCGGCTGAGCGACGAACCCGCCCTCAAGGGCGAGCTGTGGCGCGCCATGCGCCGGGTGCGCCAGCGCTGGATGGACCAGAACGCAGAATGACCGACGCGATTTCCTTCCGCCCGATGACCGAGGCGGACCTCGATGCCGTGCTCAAGATCGAGTACGCCGCCTTCAGCCACCCCTGGACCCGCGGCATCTTCACCGACGGCCTGAAGAGCTACGACTGCTGGCTGATGTTCGAAGGCACCCAGCAGGTCGGCCACGGCGTCATCCAGATCATCCTCGACGAGGCGCACCTGCTGAACATCACCGTGAAGCCGGAGAGCCAGGGCCGCGGCCTCGGCCTGCGCCTGCTCGAGCACCTGATGGCGCGGGCCGGCGAGCTGGGCGCGCGGGAGTGCTTCCTGGAGGTGCGCGAGACCAACCAGAGCGCCTACCGCCTGTACGAGCGCTTCGGCTTCAACGAGATCGGCCGCCGGCGCGGCTACTACCCGGCGGTGGGCGGGCGCGAGGACGCCCTGGTGATGGCCTGCACGCTGCTCGACTGACCGGCATCCCGGCCATATCCGGCCGCCGCGCACAGGCGTAGGCTGGGCGATCAATAACAAGAACAAGGTCGCGACATGAAGCCAACCGCTGCAGCGGCGGCGCCTGCCCGTCGTCATCCGCTTCCCGCCTCACATGCCGCCGGCGCGCGGCAGGAGGGCGTCCATGTGTGACACCCTCGTCCTGCGCGCCGACGGCTGCACCTGGTTCGCCAAGAACAGCGACCGCGAGCCCTCCGAGCCGCAGCGCCTGCTGCGCCTGCCGGCGGTGCACGGCGATACGGCCAGGCAGCTGCGCACCACCTACCTGGAGATCCCCCAGGTACCCGACCGCCATGCCGTCATCCTCAGCCAGCCCAGCTGGCTGTGGGGCGCGGAAATGGGCGTCAACGAACATGGCGTGGCCATCGGCAACGAAGCGGTCTTCACCCGCCTGGTGGACCAGGGCGGCGAGGCGCTGCTGGGCATGGACCTGGTACGCCTGGGCCTGGAGCGCGGCGCCAGCGCGCGCGAGGCCCTGGAGGTGATCACCGGCCTGCTGGAGCGCCACGGCCAGGGCGGGCCGGCGGGCTTTCGCAACAAGCGCCTGCGCTACGACAACAGCTTCGTCATCGCCGACGCCGGCGAGGCCTGGGTGCTGGAGACCGCCGGCCGCCTGTGGGCCGCCCGGCGGGTGCAGCGCTGGGCCATCTCCAACGCCCTGAGCATCGGCCACGAGTACGACCTGTGCAGCCACGACCTGCCGGCCCACGCGCGCCGCCTGGGTTGCTGGAACGGCCGCGGCGACTTCCACTTCGCCCGCGCCTTCGATGGCCGCCTGCTGCCTTGGGTGGCCGGGGCGCACCAGCGCCGGCGGCTGAACCAGGAGTTCCTCGCCAGCTGCCCGCGCGAGCCCGGCTGGGAGGCCCTGGTGGTGGCCCTGCGCAACCATGGCCGGCGCGACCACAACTTCACCCGCCACGACAACCGCCAGGTGTGCATGCACGCCGGCAGCTTCTGGCGCCCCTCGCAGACCACCGCCAGCCTCATCGCCCGCCTGGGCCCGGACGGTCCGCGCCTGGCCGCCACCGGCACCTCGGCGCCGTGCCTGTCGCTGTTCCAGCCACTGGGCTTCGAGGCGGCCGCCGGCGCCAGCCTGCTCAGCAAGGTCGACGATCCGCTGGAGCAGGCGCTGTGGTGCCGCTTCGAGGCGGTGCATCGGCGCGCCCTGGTGGACCCCGAGTTCGCCGCGGCCCTGCGCGCCGGGCACGCCTGGCTCGAGGCCGAGCAGCTCGCTGCGCTGGACCGCCGCAACCCCGACTGGGCGCGCCTGGCCGCCGAGGCGGAGGCCTGGCACGCTGCCTGGCAGCAGCTGGCCGGGCAACTGGAGCCGCGCCTGCCGCGCTGGTGGCGGCAGCACGCCACGCCCTGAGCGGTAGCGCTTGTCAAAGGCCGCCGGCGTTACGTAAGGTGCGCCAGCCGAAGAGGAGGAGCCACCATGAGCGACCTGGAACAGCTGTTCGAGAACAATGCCCGCTGGGCCGAGGCGATCAACCGAGAAGACCCGGATTTCTTCGCCAAACTGGCGCGCCAGCAGGCCCCCGAGTACCTGTGGATCGGTTGCTCCGATGCCCGGGTGCCGGCCAACGAGATCGTCGGCATGCTGCCCGGCGACCTGTTCGTCCACCGCAACGTCGCCAACGTGGTGCTGCACACCGACCTCAACTGCCTGTCGGTGATCCAGTACGCGGTGGACGTGCTCAAGGTGAAGCACATCCTGGTCACCGGCCACTACGGCTGCGGCGGCGTGCGCGCCTCGCTGCAGGACCAGCAGTTCGGCCTGATCGACGGCTGGTTGCGGACCATCCGCGACCTCGCCTACGAGTACCGCGAGCACCTGGCGCAGTTCGCCACCGAGGAAGAGCGCGTCGACCGCCTGTGCGAGCTGAACGTCATCCAGCAGGTGGCCAACGTCAGCCACACCAACATCGTGCAGAACGCCTGGCACCGCGGCCAGCCGCTGTCGGTGCACGGCTGCATCTACGGCATCAAGGACGGCCGCTGGAAGAACCTCAACGTCACCGTCAGTGGCCTGGACCAACTGCCGCCGCAGTACCGCCTGCGCCCCATCGGCCAGCTCTGAGCCGTCCCTGCCGGTCGTCCGGCCTGCCTCGCCGGGCGGGCCGGCTGGCCCGAAGATAGTGGGTAGGTTGTCCACGACGAGACGAGCATGCGTGAACTCTGCGTGATCCCCGGCGACGGCATCGGCCGCGAGGTGCTGCCGGCGGCCGTGGCCGTGCTGCAGAAGCTGCTGCCCGGGCTGCGCCTGCGCGAGGCCGAGGCGGGCTGGGACTGCTTCCAGCGCCATGGCACCTCGGTGCCGGAAGCCACCCTGGAGGCCCTGCGGGCATGCGGGGCCGGGCTGTTCGGCGCGGTGTCCTCGCCCAGCCACAAGGTGGAAGGCTACCGCAGCGCCATCCTGCGCCTGCGCCAGGAACTGGGCCTGTACCTCAACCTGCGCCCGGTGCGCACCTGGCCGGTGGTGTCGCCCCGCGCCGGCGTCGACCTGCTGGTCCTGCGCGAGAACAGCGAAGGCCTGTACAGCGGCCGCGAGCACTGGGAGGCCGACGGCGTGGCCATCGCCGAGCGGGTGATCAGCCGCGCCGCCTGCGCCCGCCTGGCCCAGGCCGCCTCGCGCATCGCCCGGCAGCGCCAGGCGCGGCGCATCACCCTGGTGCACAAGGCCAACGTATTGCCGCTGACCTGCGGCCTGTTCCGCGACACCTGCCGCGACCTGCTGGTGACCGAAGGCTGGGGCGACGTGCTCGACGAGCGCCTGGTGGACGTGGCCGCCCTGCAACTGGTGGAGCGCCCGGAAGCCTTCGACCTGATCGTCACCAGCAACCTGTTCGGCGACATCCTCTCCGACCTCGCCAGCCACTGGGGCGGCGGCCTGGCCCTGGCGCCCTCGCTGAACCTGGGCGAGCGGCTGGCCCTGGCCGAGCCGGTCCACGGCAGCGCCCCCGACATCGCCGGCAGCGGCCGCGCCAACCCGCTGGCGGCCATCCTGAGTGCCTCCATGCTGTTGCGTTTCCACTGGCACGACGAAGCCGGCGCCGCGCGCATCGAGCGCGCGGTAGAAGGCTTCCTGCGCGACGAAGGCCATCTCGACCATGGCCTGGAAACCACCCGCGTGGTGGGCGAGGGCGTGCTGCAGCGGCTCTAGGGCTACCCCTGCTCGGGATGGGCGGCCAGCCAGGTCGCGCTGCCGCTGCCCACGGCCAGCAGCGGCAGCACCGCGAGCATCGCGCGCAGGCCACCGCCCATGGGCAGCGCCTGGACGAACAAGGTCCATTCCCGGGCCGCCAGCCCCAGGAACAGGGAAAGACAAACCACAACCAGTGTGCGGACGAGGTAACGCATGGCGACGTCCTGAACGAGCGGGAAAAAGAGACCATTGCCCGCTCGGAGCGGGGGCGGGCAATGGCCATGCGGGAGTGCAGGAAATGGAAGAACCTGCCGGGACAAAGGTAGCGTCCGGGGTTGCCGTTAGCTAGCTAACGAGCGTGCGAAGGAGTTTTTCCCTGGGTGAAACAATCGTTACTTTTCAGGAAGTCTTATTCTCGAAAGTTTGTAGGAAATATATGGGGAAGTTGGTAAGCGTGATTTCTGCCTGGTGAGTTCGGTGCGATATCCAAGTCGCCCGGTAATTTACGGTTTTTAGATTGTACTTTTCATCCGGCTGATGCTTTTTCGAGATCCCATGGATATACGCCGCGTCGATTCGGGGCGCCCGTATTACGGAAGATTCCTAAGAAATATAACGTTTTGAGAAGCAAGCTGGACTTTTTGATTGACGGGGTTTGCAGAGCGAGTGCGGACTTATTCCGTTCGGCCGCTTAAATGTGAGTCCTTCCGTTGTTTTGCTTTCTCCCGGTGGCTTTTCCCCGCTCCGTGACTTTAAGTGGAAAAAGACGCGCAATGCCGCGCGGAACCGTTTCCCACTCCTCCAGAGCAAGTCCAGACATGCGTCATCGTCCACTCGATTGTCGACAGCGCGGTTTTTCGCTGATCGAGCTGCTCGTCGCCGTTGCGGTCGTCGGCATCCTCTCCGCCATCGCATTCCCGGCGTACGACCACTACATCAACAAGTCGCGGATCCGCTCCGCGCAGGTGGACCTCGTCGCCCTGAGCATGGTCATCGAGGCCGGCTACCAGCGCGCGATGGCCTTTCCCGAGGGCGAGTTCAAGGGCACCTCCGCGGTCATGCGGCAGTTCGACAGCTGGCGCCCGTCCGAGCGGGCCTTCAGCTATTCGGTGAGCTCGCTGCCTGGTGGCTACCGGGCCAAGGCCAGGGGCGCCGGGCTCAGCGGCTCGGCGAGGGACTGCAACATGAGCATCGACGAAAAGGGCGTGCGCCGGGGCGATTGCCCCCATGGCGGCGGCAGGGACTGGAAATGAACCCGAAGCACGCCGGCTTCACGCTGATCGAGATGATGGTGGTGGTGGCGCTGATCGGGCTGCTGGCGATGCTCGCGTCCCCCTTCACCACGGCCTGGGTCGAGCACGCCAGGCTGAACACCGCCGAAGGCATCTGGCGCGAGGCCTATGGCCGGGCCAAGGCCGCCGCCCTGCGCAACCCGCACGGCATCGGCAGGGACCGGGCGGCCAGCTTCGTCTGCCTGGGCAAGGGCCAACTGACCGTGCGCTCGGCCAGGGACGCCGACACCCCCGCCAGCTGTACCTCGCCAGTGCTCTGGCAGGCCAGCCTGCCCGAGAAGCTGACCACGCGCCCCAAGGCCGGGAGCGCCCCCGTGGTCTGCATGTCCTTCAACAACCGCGGGAGCTCCAGCACGGAGGCCACCTGCGCCGGCAACGAGCTCGAACTTGTCTATGGACGCTCCAGTCTTTCCATCTCCCTCCACTGAGGCCCGCGGCCAGCAGGGCTACGTGCTGCTGGATGCCCTGATCGGCGTGGTGCTGATGTCGATCCTCTGCCTGGGGCTGGCGCTGGGCATGGCCATGACCCTGGCCAACCAGCGCAACGGCAACCTGCAGGCCCTGGCGGTGGCGCAGATGCGCGACCTGCTGCAGCGCAATGGCCAGGAAGGCGTCGACCTGTGCGCTCGCGAAGGGGCCGTCATCCAACTGCCCGGCTCCGCCCGGCCGATCCCGCTGACGGTGAGCGGGTGTGCCGCGACCACCGTGCAGGTGGCCGGCACCACCCTCGGGAAGATCAGCCCGCCGCTGCTGCTCAAGGTGTCCCTGGACGGCGGCGAAATCAGCGTGGGAGGCGGGGCATGAGCGGCCGGCAAGGGGGCATGAGCCTGGTCGGCCTGATGGTGGGCCTGCTGATCTCGGTGCTGGTGATGCTGGTGCTGATGACCAGCCTGAGGACTTTCTCGTCCATCGGCACCCAGGCCAGGCGCGAGGCCAACCAGGACGGCGAGCTGGCCACGGCCCTGGCCTCGCTGCAGATGGACATCCAGGGGGCGGGCTACGGCATGGCGGCGGCCCCGGGCGAGGCCCTGGCCGTGGCGCGGCTCGCCCTGGACGGCCAGGCGGAGCCCCGGGAGGCCTTGCTCTGGCGCTTCCGGGACGGCGCGCGGCCCACCTGCGGCGGCCTCGTCGAGCGGGCGGGGCGCGATGCGGAAAGCGGCCAGCCCCTGCGCATCCTCTCGCGCCTGCGGGCGCCCGACTGCTCGCTGGGTACCGGCCTGGCGAGCCTCGCCTGGGCGCCGGCCGAGGACCTGCTGCTGTTCCGCAACCGCAACGAAAGCCAGTTGCGCATCGAACTGGCGGAGGAGGTGTGCTCGCCGTTCGGCGCGATAGGCGAGGCCCGGAGGCACCCCACGGTCACCCTCTCCGCGCCCAGCTCGACGCAGCAGGCCGGGGCCGACGTGCCTCCGGTCAGCTATCGCATCTGCCTCCTCAACCTTCCTGTATCCGACGCCTGACGGGGATCGTCCATCATGAATGCACCCTCTCGCCAACGCGGCGCGGCAACCATCCTCACCGTCCTGGTCAGCGCCCTGGCGCTGGGCGTCATCGCCCTGTCGCTGATCTTCAGCGTGCGCGGCAACCAGGACCGGCAAGTGGCGGCACAGGCCGCCAGCCAGTCCCAGGCCGGCGCCTGGAGCGGCGTGGAGGTCTTCCGCCGGTACTTCCTGAAGCTGGCGGAGGAGGATTCGCAATTGCCCGAGGACGAATCCCGGCTGGCCCGACTGGCCGTGGGCGACGAGCGGGAGGCCAGCCTGGGAAGCAATGCGCTGACGCTGAAGATCATCGACGTCGAGCCGCCCGGGGAGGCGGAGGAGGACAGGGCGTACAGCATCACCGCCGACCTGCGCAACCGGCATGCGGTGGCGCAGGCGGCGACGTTGCTGCGGGTCGTCTACCAGGTGACGCCCGGCAGCGCCCCCGGCCCGGAGAACGGCGGCGTCATCGACATCCACGGCGACCTCAACGCCTCCGGCGACATCGACATCCAGGGCGAGGAAAACGCCAAGCTCAACGTCGATGGCTCGGCGACCCTCAAGGGCTCGGTCAACGGCGTGGAGGCGCTGCGCGCGACCAAGGACATCACCCTCGAAGGCAACGCCAGCGTCGGCGAGGCCTACGCCAACGGCACCCTGACGCTGAAAGGCTCGGCCTCCGTGCTCAAGGGCTCGGCGCTGGGCGGCATCGCCATGCAGAGCGGGGCGCAGAGCGGAGAACTGAACACCAACGGCAACCTGCTCATCGACAACGGCCGCGTGGAGACCGGCAACGCCCTGGGCGAGATCCGCGCCGGCGGCTCCGGCTACGGCAGCCTGATCGCCGGCAGGACGCTCACCCTGCGCAACGGCATGGCCGAAACGGCCAATGCGGTGGGGAACATCGCCATCAACGCCTGGCTCAACGTGCGGACCATCAACAGCCGGGCGACCATCACTTGCCCGGCGGCAGGCTGGACCACGTTCGACAGCATCAGGGCGCTGGCCGTCAGCAACTGCCCGGCCATCGACAAGGTCCAGGCGCCGGCGGAAGTCAGCTTCGAACTGATGGCCAAGCTCGAACCCTACGTCATGCCGCAGAAACCGACGGTGGACGCCTACACCCTCAAGGCGGGGGCCAACTACGTCTTCGAATTCGCGGCGGGGCAACGCCGGGTGACCGTGCGCAACGTCAACGGCCTCGCCGATGGCGAGTACTTCCTGGGCAACTACTCCCACGACGGCAGGGGCTGGAGGGACTTCCTCTGCCTACAGGTCGACACCAGCGCCAACTGCCTCGACCCGGCCCCGGCCGATCGCCGGCAGGCCCGGACGATCTGCCAGGGCCACGCGAGCGAGCAGGGCTGCCTGTCCTACGACAGTCGGAACAGGAAGTGGACCCTGGCGGGCAAGAGCCTGGCGCCCGGCGTCCTGTGGTTCGAAGGGGACCTGCACATCTCCAACGGCAACTACCACAACAGCTTCCTGTCGACCCGCTCGATCAGTACCGGCGGCCAGGTGGTCGTTTCGGCGGTCAACTACAGCGACTTCAAGTTCATCTGCAGCATCCAGTACCCCCACATCGACTTCACGGGGCTCTACCCCAGCAACCTGTGCGACATGGCGAAGGACAAGCTGAAGAGCAACTCCATCGGCAACATAGGACTGCTGGCCGGCGGCGTGGTCGACGGCCAGCTCCAGGGCGGCGACATCACCCTCGGCAGCCAGAGCGAAATCAACGGCAGCGTCATCGCCGGCAACCGCCTGTCCGCCACGGGCGACAGCAAGATCCGCGGCTACATCACCGCCGCCGGCTGGGGAGAGGGCAGCAGCGACTTCCTGAACGACCTCGAACTCGACCTGGCGAACCTCCCGCCGGACTACAGGCCGGAGGATATTCCGGGCATGGGCTCGTGCTTGTCCAACTGCGACGTGAAGGCCAGTGCCAGGGCGAAGTGGGTGAGGTACCTGTGAGGGGAAGACGATATCCGCATAGGGAGCAAAGACAGATGCGGCTTATGGACAGGCTCGATGACTTCAACAGCCTGGTGGAAACCTTCCACTTGCTGAGGTCCCCGGCTAACGCCGCTCACCTGGCACGCTCGCTGGCTCAGATGGAGGCAGGCAAGCCGAATCGTCGTAAAAGGACGCGTAAGGGGATAAGGGGAGTAGATGACATCAACCGCCTGGTCATCGGCGGACGGGGAGGTGGAGGCTCCAGGTCGACGGTTCACGTCCTACGGCACACCTTCGCCAGGCATTACAGGATGCAAGGAAGGGGCACCCTAATCTTGCAGAGCATTCCGGGACGCTCCTCGAACATCATGAGCATGTCACCTGAGCACTTGGAGCCCTTCATGCCTCTATCTACGTTAATGCAGTCGATCGAGATATCCGACGTTACTGAAACGGCTGACGACGATGTCGAGTTGTGCCTGATCGTGGGGCAGCGTCGCGAAGAGCCTTCCAGGGATGTTTCGTTGGATGAGCTTTGATCCCGATCGCATTGGAGGTTCCTATGGTCAACGTCACCATCAGAAACCTGGAAGCAGACCTCGAGGCCAAACTTCGTGTGGTTGCTGCTAGCCATGGTCGTTCGATGGAGGAGGAGATTCTGGTGATCCTGGCTCAGGCGCTCTCCGGGAGTGAAAAGCGGGGAGGCTTGGGTAGTCGGATTCACGCACGCTTTGCATCCATAAGCGAGTTGGACATCGAGCCTCCTGTTAGCAAGTGCAAGGCCCGTGCGGCGGACTTCGACGAATGATCCTGCTCGATACCCGTGTTCTTTCAGTATTGGGACGGGCTGAGCTGGAATCGGCCGTTATGCATCTGGATCGATGCGCAGCCCATGTCGATCCTTGGAAGAAGTAGCCTGCCTTGCGCTTCCCATCGCTAACTCAGTCAGGCCATTAGTGGGCTACCACGAGGGGGAGATCATGAAAACCAACGGAATGCGCCCCGTCCATCCAGGGGAAGTCCTCCATGAAGAGTTCCTGCTGGAGCTGGGGATAACTCCGACGACCTTGGCACGAGCCCTCAAGGTGTCGGTTCCGACCGTCAACGACATCATTCGCGAGCGTCGAGATGTCTCCGCGGATATGGCTATCCGCTTGGCTCGCTACTTCGGCACGTCGGCTGATTTCTGGATGAACCTGCAGAGCGCGTGCGCGCTGGCCACTGCCTATGCGGCAAATGGTGAGCAAATCGTGCACGAAGTTGAGCCACTGGCCGGTCGTGGCTAGAGCTAGCTACCGAGGGAATGCAAGGGCCTCGCGAATGGCGATGCGGGCGGAAGAGGGGAGATAGGTTGTAGTCTGCCGCCCCAAAAGAAAAGGGGCTAGCTTTCGCTAACCCCTTGAAAATAATGGTGGCTACACCGGGACTTGAACCTGGGACATCAGCATTATGAATGCTGCGCTCTAACCGACTGAGCTATGTAGCCGAGTGGCGCGCATTTTCCGGATCTTTCGGGGGGCTGTCAACCCCTTTGGCTAGATATTTTTCTGTTCTTTCAAGCGTTTAGCGGGACGGGTGGTAGGCCGGGAACGAAAAGGCCCCGCGGGGTGCTCGGGGCCTTTTCTCGTCCTGGGCTGGCGCCTTGGGCGCCTGCGAAGGGCTTAGACGTTGAAGCGGAAGTGCATCACGTCGCCGTCCTTGACGATGTAGTCCTTGCCTTCCAGGCGCCATTTGCCGGCTTCTTTCGCGCCCTGTTCGCCCTTGAACTGGATGAAGTCGTCGTAGGCGACCACTTCGGCGCGGATGAAGCCTTTTTCGAAGTCGGTGTGGATCACCGCCGCGGCCTGCGGGGCGGTGGCGCCTACGCGGACGGTCCAGGCGCGGACTTCCTTCACCCCGGCGGTGAAGTAGGTCTGCAGGTGCAGCAGTTCGTAACCGGCGCGGATCACGCGATTCAGGCCGGGCTCTTCGAGGCCGAGGGATTCGAGGAACATGTCCTTCTCCTCGCCGTCGTCCAGTTCGGCGATCTCGGCCTCGATCTTGTTGCACACCGGCACCACCATGGCGCCTTCTTCCTCGGCTATGGCTTTCACCACGTCCAGGTGCGGGTTGTTCTCGAAGCCGTCCTCGGCGACGTTGGCGATGTACATCACCGGCTTGCTGGTCAGCAGGTGGAAGCCGCGCACCAGGCGCTTCTCTTCGTCACCGAGGTTCTTCATCAACGAGCGCGCCGGCTTGCCTTCGCTGAAGTGCGGGATCAGCTTCTCCAGCAGGGATTTCTGCGCGATCGCGTCCTTGTCGCCGCCCTTGGCGTTGCGCGCGACCTTCTGCAGCTGCTTCTCGCAGCTTTCCAGGTCGGCGAAGATCAGTTCCAGCTCGATGATCTCGATGTCGCGCTTGGGGTCGACGCTGTTGGCCACGTGGATGACGTTGTCGTCCTCGAAGCAGCGCACCACGTGGGCGATGGCGTCGGTCTCGCGGATGTTGGCGAGGAACTTGTTGCCCAGGCCTTCACCCTTGGAGGCGCCTTCCACCAGGCCGGCGATGTCGACGAACTCCATGGTGGTGGGGAGCACCCGCTCGGGCTTGACGATCTCCGCCAGGGCGTCGAGGCGCGCGTCGGGCATCGGCACGATGCCGCTGTTCGGCTCGATGGTGCAGAAGGGGAAGTTCTCCGCCGCGATACCGGATTTGGTAAGGGCGTTGAACAGGGTGGATTTGCCGACGTTGGGCAAGCCGACGATGCCGCAGTTGAAGCCCATGCTGTGTACCTCTGGCGGAGACGGGTCAGGCCTTCGGGCTGTGCAGCTTCTGCATCGCGCGGGTCCAGTCCCCTGCGAGCATCTCCGGCAGCACGCCGAGGGCGGAATCTATGCTGGTGTCGAGCAGCTCCTGCTCGCTGCGCGGGGCGCGGCTGAGAACGAAGCCGGAGACCAGGCTGCTGTGCCCCGGATGGCCGATGCCAAGCCGCAGGCGGTGGAAGCCGTTCTGGTTGCCGAGTTGGGCGATGATGTCGCGCAACCCGTTGTGCCCGCCGTGGCCGCCGCCTTTCTTGAGCTTGGCGACGCCGGGAGGCATGTCGAGTTCGTCGTGGGCCACCAGGATGGCTTCGACCGGAATGCGGAAGAACCCGGCGAGCGCCGCCACGGCCTGGCCGCTGCGGTTCATGTAGGTGGTGGGGATGAGCAGACGAACGTCGCGGCCCTGGTGGCTGAACTTGCCGACCAGGCCGAAGTACTTCTTGTCGAGGTTCAGGCTGACGCGTTCGCGGTCGGCCAGGCGCTCGACGAAAAGGGCCCCCGCGTTATGCCGGGTCTGGTCGTATTCCGGGCCTGGGTTGCCCAGGCCAACGATCAGTTGCACGGCGGTCACGACGGGGGCCCTTTCCTTGGAGGCTAAGAGGCTGGCGAGTGATTACTCGGCAGCGCCTTCACCTTCTTCCTTGACTACGCGGGAAGCGTGGATGTTGGCCACGGCCAGGTCGTTGCCATGGGCCAGCTGAACCAGTTCCACGCCTTTCGGCGGCTTGAGGTCGGACAGGTGAACGATCTGACCGACTTCGACTTTCGCCAGGTCGACTTCGATGAATTCCGGCAGGTCTTTCGGCAGGCAGGAAACTTCGACTTCGGAGACGACGTGGGAAACTTCACCGCCGCCTTGCTTGACGCCGACTGCGGTTTCCTCGTTGAGGAAGTGCAGCGGAACGTGAGCGGTCAGCTTGTGGTCGGCGACGACGCGCAGGAAGTCGGCGTGCATGACGAAGCCTTTGGCCGGGTGGCGCTGCAGGGCCTTGATCAGCACGGTTTCCTTGGCGCCATCGACGTCCAGGGCGATGACGTGGCTGAAGGCAGCCTCGTTTTCCAGCAGCTTGGCGATTTCACGCAGTTCCAGGGTCACGGAAACCGGGGCTTTCTCGCCACCGTAGATGACCGCGGGAACCAGACCGGCATTACGACGCAGGCGGCGGCTCGCACCTTTCCCCAGGTCGGAACGCGCTTGGGCATTCAGAACAAAGTCAACCATTACACTATCTCCAAAATGACAAGATCGCCCGAGCGCTTGCGACCAGCGTTCGGGCGACTCTTCAAATGCCCCGCCGCGGCGGGGCGCTTTCGTCAGGCCCTGTTCCTCAGCGGAACATGGCGCTGATCGATTCTTCGTTGCTGATCCGGCGCATGGCTTCGGCGACGACCGGCGCGATGTCCAGTTGACGGATGCGGCCACAGGCCTGGGCAGCGGCGGACAGCGGGATGGTGTTGGTCACCACCAGCTCGTCCAGTACGGAACCCTCGATGTTCTCGATGGCACGGCCCGACAGCACCGGGTGGGTGCAGTAGGCGATGACCTTGGCGGCGCCGTGCTCTTTCAGAGCCTTGGCGGCGTGGCCGAGGGTGCCGGCGGTATCGACCATGTCGTCGACCAGTACGCAGGTACGGCCTTCGACATCACCGATGATGTGCATGACTTCGGACTGGTTGGCCTTCGGACGACGCTTGTCGATGATGGCAAGGTCCACGCCCAGGGACTTGGCGACGGCGCGGGCGCGCACCACGCCACCGATGTCCGGGGAGACGATCATCAGGTTCTCGAAGCGCTGGTCCTCGATGTCGTCGACCAGTACGGGCGAGCCGTAGATGTTGTCGACGGGGATATCGAAGAAGCCCTGGATCTGGTCGGCGTGCAGGTCGACGGTGAGGACGCGGTTGACGCCCACGACGGTCAGCATGTCGGCCACGACCTTGGCGCTGATGGCCACGCGGGCGGAACGCGGACGGCGATCCTGGCGGGCATAGCCGAAGTAGGGGATGACCGCGGTGATACGAGTGGCCGAGGAGCGGCGGAAGGCATCGGCCATCACCACCAGTTCCATCAGGTTGTCGTTGGTCGGAGCGCAGGTCGGCTGGATCAGGAAGACGTCCTTGCCGCGGACGTTTTCGTTGATCTCGACACTGATTTCGCCATCGGAGAACTTGCCGACGGAAACATCACCGAGGGGAATGTGCAGTTGACGCACGACTCGGCGTGCCAGGTCGGGGTTGGCGTTCCCCGTGAAGACCATCATCTTGGACACGCGCAGTACCTGCCGGCTGAGGGTGGGCCTGATGAACCAAAAAGCTGTTCAAAGGCCGTGGCTTTTGAACAGCTTTTTTGTATATGGCAGGGGCGGCTGGATTCGAACCAACGCATGGCAGGATCAAAACCTGCTGCCTTACCGCTTGGCGACGCCCCTATGAATTTTGCTGTGCAGCGCTTCCGTTACCGTCGTACGCAACCCCCGTGGGGTTAATGGCAGGGGCGGCTGGATTCGAACCAACGCATGGCAGGATCAAAACCTGCTGCCTTACCGCTTGGCGACGCCCCTGTATCGTACAACCGAATGCTCTGCATTCCTTCTCAGGTCAGCTCTTGAAGCTTGCGATGCAACAGGGAGGTGTTGCGACCCCGTGCGACGAAGCTTGGCAGAGTGGCCGGAAGTTGGCGGCGAACTTTATCAGCATCGCCCTGGTTTGGGAAGCTCCCAAACACACAAGCTCCGGTTCCGGTCAATCTGGCCGATGTGAATTTGTTCAACAACATCAGCGCGTTACGTACAGCTGGGTAACGTTTCTCGACGACCGTCTGACAGTCGTTTCGACCGTCCACCCCGAGAAGGCTGCGAACTTTAATGGGCGGAGTATCCCGTGTCAACTCGGGATCGGAGAAAACTTCTGCTGTGCTGACAAAGACTTGCGGCACGACGACGAGGAACCAGGGCTCCTCCAGCTCGACCGGCGTGAGCCGCTCGCCCACCCCTTCGGCGAAGGCCGCGCGGCCGCGCACGAACACCGGCACGTCGGCGCCCAGGCCCAGGCCCAGGGCCGCCAGGCGGTCCTCGTCCCAGCCCAGTTGCCAGAGGTGGTTGAGGCCGACCAGGGTGGTGGCCGCGTCGGAGCTGCCGCCGCCGATGCCGCCGCCCATGGGCAGGCGCTTGTCCAGCCAGATGTCGGCGCCCAGCCCGGTGCCGGACTGCTCCTGCAACTGGCGCGCGGCGCGGACGATCAGGTTGCTGTCGTGGGGCACGCCGGGGATTTCGGTGTGCAGGCGGATCTGCCCGTCCTCGCGCGGGGCGAAGTGCAGTTCGTCGGCGTGGTCGAGGAACTGGAACAGCGTCTGCAACTCGTGGTAGCCGTCGGCGCGGCGGCCGAGGACGTGCAGGAACAGGTTGAGCTTGGCCGGGGCCGGCAGGGTCAGGCGCGCTTGCATGTCAGTGCGCCTGGCCGAGCAGGCGCGGTTGCCAGCTCTTGATCACCAGGGTGACGTCCAGGTCCTTGCCGTGCAGCTTCAGGCGCTCGGGCAGCCAGTAGCCGTCCTGCTGGGCGTAGCTGCTGTATTCCACGTCCCAGCCGTCCTGCTCCAGGCGCGCCAGGCGGCTGTCGCTGTCGAGGGTCAGGCGGCTCTTGCTGTCTGGCGCCGGCAGGCCGCGCACCCACCAGAGCAGGTGGGACACCGGCAGGCGCCAGCCCATCTGCTGCTCCAGCAGGGCCTCGGGGGACTCGGCCTGGTAGCGGCCCTGCCCGGCGACTTCCAGGGTCACCGCGCCCTCGCGCCCGGTCAGGCGCGCGGCGCCGCGGCCCAGCGGGCCGGACAGGCGGATGTCGTAGTAGCCCTGGCGTTGCAGCCAGAACAGGGTGCCGCTGCCGGAGTCCTTCGGGGCACGGATGCCGACCTTGCCGTCGATCTGCCAGCCGTCGAGGGCGGCGACGCGTTCCTTGTGGGTCTTCCAGCTGTCGGCGTTGCCCTGGCCTTGCAGGGCTTCCTGGGTGGTGAAGCCGGCGCAGCCGCTGAGCAGGAGCAGGGCGGCGGCGCCAAGGACGTGAATCAGACGCATGGGAAATCTCAGGGGGTCTTGGACCCGGTCAGGCGCAGCAGGGTGTCGCGCAGCACCGGGCTGTCGGGCTGGTTCTGCAGGGCGGCGCTCCAGACTTCGCGGGCCTCGCGCTGCTTGCCGCGGGCCCAGAGCACTTCGCCCAGGTGCGCGGCCACTTCGTGGTCGGGGAATTTCTCCAGGGCCTGGCGCAGGTAGGTCTCGGCCTGGTCCAGGTTGCCCAGGCGGTAGTTGACCCAGCCCAGGCTGTCGAGGATGGCCGGGTCGTCCGGGTTCAACTGGTGGGCCTTCTGGATCAGCTCGCGGGCCTCGTCGTAGCGCGTGGTGCGGTCGGCCAGGGTGTAGCCCAGGGCGTTGAGCGCCATGGCGTTGTCCGGCTCGCGCTGGATGATCAGGCGCAGGTCCTTCTCCATCTGCACCAGGTCGTCGCGCTTCTCCGCCAGCATGGAGCGGGTGTAGAGCAGGTTGAGGTCGTCGGGGAACTGCTTGGTGCCCTGCTCGATGATCTGCCAGGCGCGGTCGGCCTGGTTGCGGTTGGACAGGCCCTCGGCCTCGATCAGGTACAGCTGGATGGCGTAGTCGGGCTGGCGCTCGCGGGCCTCGGCCAGGCGTCGCGAGGCTTCCGCGCTGCGCCCGGAGTCCATGAGTATCTCGCTCTGGCGCAGCTGCGCCGGGAGGAAGTCGTTGCCCGGGCCGACCTGGGCGTATTCCTTGAGCGCGGTTTCCGGGTCCTTCTGTTCCTCGGCGAGGCGGCCGAGGTTGAAGTGCGCGGCGTCGGTGTGGCTGTCGCGCTCGACCAGTTCCTGCAGGTAGACCTTGGCCTCGTTCCAGGCCTGGGCTTCCAGGCACACCAGGGCCAGGGAGAAGCGCAGGTCGTCGTCGTCGGGGAACTGCTGCACCAGGGCGGAGAACTCGGCCTTGGCGTCGTCCAGGCGGTTCTGCTCCACCAGCAGGCGGGCGTAGGCCAGGCGTACGCGCTTGTCGTCCGGGTGTTCCTTGATGCCGGCCTTGAGCAGCGGCAGGGCCTCGTCGCTGCGCTTCATGCTCTGCAGCAGGCGCGCGCGCAGCAGCATGGGGGCCACGTCATGGCGGCTGGCCGGCTTGCTCTCCAGCAGGCTCAGGGCCTCCTGCGGGCGGCCGTCCTGCTGCAGCAGCAGGGCCTTGCCGAACAGCAGTTGGCCGTTGTCGGGGTACTTCTTCAGCAGGCGGTCGAAGCTCTGCAGCAGGCCGGCGCGGGTGTCCGCGTCGGTTTCCGCGGCGGACAGGGCGAGGAAGTCGAAGTGGGTGTCGCCCTGGCCGTTGAGGACCTTCTCCATGTACACCATGGATTCGTCGTACTGGCCGGTGCGCGCCAGCTGCAGGGCGGCGGCGCGCTGCGCGTCGAGGTCGTCGGGGGCGGCCTTGGCCCAGATCAGCGAGGTGTCCAGGGCTTCCTGGTCGGCGCCCAGGTACTCGGCGATGCGGAAGGCGCGCTCGGCCACGCCCGGGTCCTGGGTCTGCCTGGCCTGGTCGACGTAGTTGGCCAGGGCGATGTCGAAGCGGTTGCGCTGGCCGGCGATCTCCGCCACCAGCAGGGAATACAGGGTGTCCTCGCTGAAGGAACCGTACTTGCGGCCCTTCTCCGCGCTGGCCGCACTGTCCTTGGCCGGCTTCGGCGCCGGTTCCTTGTGCAGCATGGATTGGCAGCCACCGAGCAGCAACAGGGCGGTCAGCAGCGCTAGGGATTTGTTCATAGACGAAAGAGAGGGACCTGGACGGCGGGTTGTGCCCCATCATGACATAAGCCATTCGGCAAGCCCATGGGGTGGGGGCAGCCAAAACCCAGCATAGACGCACAGATCGACTGCTTGTATTGCGGTGGTTGTCCTCCATCGGTCGACGTAGGACAATTGCGGGCTTCCTGAATTACCTCAGCGATCCCGCATGGCCTTCATTGCCCTTGGCATCAACCACAAGACAGCTTCGGTGGCCGTCCGTGAGCGCGTGGCGTTCACGCCCGGGCAGATGGTCGAGGCCCTGCAGTTGCTCTGCCGGCTGACCGCCAGCCGCGAGGCGGCGATCCTTTCCACCTGCAACCGCAGCGAACTCTACCTGGAGCTGGAGCACCCGGAGGCCGAGGACGTGCTGGCCTGGCTGGCCGACTACCACCGCCTGAGCCTGGACGAGCTGCGCAGCTGCGCCTACGTGCACGAGGACGAGGACGCGGTGCGCCACATGATGCGCGTGGCCGCCGGCCTGGACTCCATGGTGCTGGGCGAGCCGCAGATCCTCGGCCAGATGAAGTCCGCCTACGCCGTGGCCCGCGAGGCCGGCACCATAGGCCCGATGCTCGGCCGCCTGTTCCAGGCCACCTTCAGCACCGCCAAGACCGTGCGCACCGACACCGCCATTGGGGAGAACCCGGTGTCGGTGGCCTTCGCCGCGGTCAGCCTGGCGCGGCAGATCTTCAGCGACCTGCACCGCAGCCAGGCGCTGCTGATCGGCGCCGGCGAGACCATCACCCTGGTCGCCCGTCACCTGCACGAGCAGGGCGTGAAGCGCATCGTGGTGGCCAACCGCACCCTCGAGCGCGCCAGCCTGCTGGCCCAGGAGCTGGGTGCCGAGGCCATCCTGCTGGCGGACATGCCCGAGCACCTGGCGCACAGCGACATCGTCATCAGCTCCACCGCCAGCCAGTTGCCGATCCTCGGCAAGGGCGCGGTGGAGCGGGCGCTCAAGCAGCGCCGGCACAAGCCGATGTTCATGGTCGACATCGCCGTGCCGCGCGACATCGAGCCGGAAGTCGGCGAGCTGGACGACGTCTACCTCTATAGCGTCGACGACCTCCACGAAGTGGTCGCCGAGAACCTCAAGAGCCGCCAGGGCGCGGCCCAGGCCGCCGAGGAACTGGTGGGCGAGGGCGTCGTCGAGTTCATGCAGCGCCTGCGCGAGCTGGCCGCGGTGGACGTGCTGCGCGCCTACCGCCAGCAAGCCGAGCGCCTGCGCGACGAGGAACTGCAGAAGGCCCAGCGCCTGCTGGCCAACGGCGGCGACCCCGGCGACATCCTCGCCCAGCTGGCCCGCGGCCTGACCAACAAGCTGCTGCACGCCCCCAGCGTGCAGATGAAGAAACTCTCCGCCGAGGGCCGCATCGATGCGCTGGCCCTGGCGCAGGAACTGTTCGCCCTCGAGGAGGGCCTTGAGAAGCGATGAAAGCCTCCCTGCTGACCAAGCTGGACAACCTCAGCGACCGCTACGAGGAGCTCACCGCTCTGCTCGGCGACGCCGAGGTGATCAGCGACCAGACCAAGTTCCGCGCCTATTCCCGCGAGTTCGCCGAAGTCGAGCCGGTGATCCTGGCGTTCCGCGACTTCCGCAAGACCCAGGCCGACCTCGAGGGCGCCCAGGCGCTGCTCAAGGACAGCGACCCGGACCTGCGCGAGATGGCCGAGGAAGAGGTCGCCAGCGCCAAGGCGTCCCTGACCGAGCTGGAAGACCGCCTGCAACGCATGCTGCTGCCCAAGGACCCGAACGACGGGCGCAACGTGTTCCTGGAAATCCGCGCCGGCACCGGCGGCGACGAGGCGGCGATCTTCTCCGGCGACCTGTTCCGCATGTACTCGCGCTATGCCGAGCGCCAGGGCTGGCGCGTCGAGGTGCTCTCGGAGAACGAGGGCGAGCACGGCGGCTACAAGGAAGTGATCGCCCGCGTCGAGGGCGACAGCGTCTACGCCAAGCTCAAGTTCGAATCCGGCGCGCACCGCGTGCAGCGCGTGCCGGCGACCGAGTCCCAGGGCCGCATCCACACCTCCGCCTGCACCGTGGCGGTGCTGCCGGAACCCGACGAGCAGGCGGCCATCGAGATCAACCCGGCCGACCTGCGGGTGGACACCTACCGCTCCTCCGGCGCCGGCGGCCAGCACGTGAACAAGACCGACTCGGCCGTGCGCATCACCCACATCCCCTCGGGCATAGTGGTGGAGTGCCAGGAAGAGCGTTCGCAGCACAAGAACCGCGCCAAGGCCATGGCCTGGCTGGCGGCCAAGCTCAACGACCAGCAGCAGGCCGCGGCGCAGCAGGCCATCGCCAGCACCCGCAAGCTGCTGGTGGGCTCGGGCGACCGCTCCGAGCGCATTCGCACCTACAATTTCCCGCAGGGGCGGGTCACCGACCACCGCATCAACCTCACCCTGTACTCCCTGGGCGAGGTCATGGAGGGCGAAGTGGAACAGGTGATCGAGCCGCTGTTGCAGGAATACCAGGCCGACCAGTTGGCCGCCCTGGGGGATTGAGGCGCCATGGCCACCATCATGACCCTGCTCGCCGAAGCGCAATTGCCCGACTCGCCCAGCGCGCGCCTGGACGCCGAGCTGCTGCTGGCCGCCGCCCTGGGCAAGCCGCGCAGTTTCCTGCGCACCTGGCCGGAGCGGGTGGTCGACCGCGAGGTGCGTGAACGCTTCGAAGGCTGGCTGGCGCGCCGCCGCGCCGGCGAGCCGGTGGCCTACATCCTCGGCCGCCAGGGCTTCTGGAGCCTGGACCTGGAAGTGGCGCCGCACACCCTGATCCCGCGCCCGGACACCGAGCTGCTGGTGGAAACCGCCCTGCAGTTGGTGCCGGCCAGCCCGGCGCGGGTGCTCGACCTGGGCACCGGCACCGGCGCCATCGCCCTGGCCCTGGCCTGCGAGCGCCTGAGCTGGCGGGTCACCGGCGTCGACCGTATTCCCGAGGCCGTGGCCCTGGCCGAGCGCAACCGCGAGCGCCTGCGCCTGGCCAATGTCGGCTTCCGCCAGAGCCACTGGTTCTCCGCCCTGGAAGGCGAGCGCTTCGCCCTGATCGTCGGCAACCCGCCGTACATCCCCGGCAGCGACCCGCACCTGCAGCAGGGCGACGTGCGCTTCGAGCCGAAGAGCGCGCTGGTGGCCGGCGCCGACGGCCTCGACGACATCCGCCTGATCGTCGGCCAGGCCCCGCGCTTCCTCGAGCCGGGCGGCTGGCTGCTGCTGGAGCACGGCTACGACCAGGCCCCGGCGGTGCGCGACCTGCTGCTGGGCAACGGTTTCCGCGAGGTGGAAAGCCGCCGCGACCTCGGCGGCCACGAACGTATCAGCCTGGGGCGCCTGCCATGTTGAACGACGAAGAACTGCTGCGCTACAGCCGGCAGATCCTCCTGCCGCAGATCGACATCGACGGCCAGCTGCGCCTGAAGAATGCCCGCGCGCTGATCGTCGGCCTCGGCGGCCTGGGCTCGCCGGTGGCGCTGTACCTGGCCGCGGCCGGCGTCGGCGAGCTGCACCTGGCCGACTTCGACAGCGTCGATGTGACCAACCTGCAGCGCCAGGTGGTGCACGACAGCACCCAGGTCGGGCGCAGCAAGGTGGACTCGGCCATGGCCCGCCTGGCCGCCATCAACCCGCAGGTGAAGCTGGTGCCGCACCGCCAGGCGCTGGACGGGGATTCCCTGGCCGCGGTGCTGGCCCAGGTCGACCTAGTGCTGGACTGCTGCGACAACTTCTCCACCCGCGAGGCGGTCAACGCCGCCTGCGTCGCCGCCGGCAAGCCGCTGGTCAGCGGCGCGGCCATCCGCCTGGAAGGCCAGCTCTCGGTATTCGACCCGCGCCGCGACGACAGCCCCTGCTACCACTGCCTCTACGGCCATGGCAGCGAAGCCGAGCTGACCTGCAGCGAGGCCGGCGTGGTCGGGCCGCTGGTGGGCCTGGTGGGCAGCCTGCAGGCGCTGGAGGCGCTGAAGCTGCTGGCCGGCTTCGGCGAGCCGCTGGTGGGCCGCCTGTTGCTGGTGGACGCCTTGGGCACGCGCTTCCGCGAGCTGCGCGTGAAGCGCGACCCGCAGTGCTCGGTCTGCGGCGTAACGCATGGCTGACGAGCGGCCGATAGGCGTCTTCGACTCCGGCGTCGGCGGCCTTTCGGTGCTGCGCGAGATCCGCGCGCGGCTGCCCGGCGAATCGCTGGTGTACCTGGCCGACTGCGGCCACGTGCCCTATGGCGAGAAAACCCCGGAATACATCCGCGAGCGCTGCCGGCGCATCGCCGAATTCCTCATCGCCCAGGACTGCAAGGCCCTGGTGCTGGCCTGCAACACCGCCACCGCGGCGGCCGCCTCCGACCTGCGGGAGCGTTATCCACAACTGCCGATCCTGGCCATGGAGCCGGCGGTGAAGCCGGCCGCGGCGGCGACCCGCAGTGGCGTGGTCGGCGTGCTGGCCACCACCGGTACCCTCAAGAGCGCGCGCTTCGCCGCCTTGCTCGACCGCTTCGCCAGCGACGTGCGGGTGATCACCCAGCCCTGCCCGGGGCTGGTCGAGCGCATCGAGGCCGGCGACCTGGACGGGCCGCAGACCCGCGAACTGCTCCAGGGCTTCGTCGAGCCGCTGCTGGCCGAGGGCTGCGACACCCTGATCCTCGGCTGCACCCATTACCCCTTCCTGCGCCCGCTGCTGGGCCGGATGCTGCCGAGCGGGGTGTCGCTGATCGACACCGGCGCCGCGGTGGCCCGCCACCTGCAGGCATCGCTGGTCAGTCGTGGCCTGCAGGCACTGGGGCCGGCAAAAAAAACGCACTTCTTCACCAGCGGGGCGGTCGAGATGTTCGAGAGGGTGTTGCCGGTGTTGTGGGGCCTTGATGGATCGGTCAGATTTTTTGCCGATTGAGCAAAGCAGATTCTGAATAGGCGTAACAATCTGCTGACAATTCCGAGGCCTAATCTGGCAATTCGCCTTATAATCGTTAGCTATTCGCGGGGATTTTTCATTCAGCTTATCCATAAGGATCTTTCGATGAAGAAGCTACTCTCGCAGGCCGCCTTGGCCGCAATCATGATGGTGGGCGCAGCCGGCGCAGCGCAGGCCGCGAATCTGACCGCCGCGGCAGGCGCCACCGGCCAGGGCGACGTGGCCCTGCGCCTGGGTGCGAGTTTCGACTGGGACAAGACCTGGTGGGAAAGCGGTACCGGCCACCTGACCGGCTACTGGGACACCGGCGTCACCTACTGGGGCGCCGGCGACCGCGCGGGTGCCCGTTATTCGCTGTCCTTCTCGCCGGTGTTCGTCTACCAGTTCAATGGCGACAGCGTGAAGCCCTTCATCGAGGCCGGCATCGGCATCGCCGGCTTCAGCGGCTCCGAGGTCGGCGACCATGACCTGGGCAGCGCCTTCGCCTTCGAGGACCGCCTGGGCTTCGGCCTGAAGTTCGCCGGCGGCCAGTCGGTGGGCATCCGTGCCATCCACTACTCGAATGCCGGGCTGTCGATGCCCAACGACGGCATCGAGTCCTACAGCCTGTTCTACAGCCATCCGCTGTAAGAGTTTTGCTGTAAGAAAAAACCGGCCCAGGTGGCCGGTTTTTTCATGCCCTGGGTTTACGAGCCATTCTCCGGAAATCCGTAGGGCGGACGTTAGTGTTCCGGCCGACGGCGGATAACCCGGCACGATTCGCGGATGAGATCCGCTCCGACGTCTCGCCCACGTCGTTCCCATGTAGGAGCGCGCCCTGCGCGCGAAATCGCGGGCAGGGCCCGCTCCTACAGGTCATCGGGTAGCACCGCATCCGGAGTGCTCTTCGTAGGAGCGAGCTTGCTCGCGAACAGACTCCGCTGCGGGGCTCATTCGCGAGCAAGAACTAGGCGTCCCCCCTCGCTCCTACGAGAAGCCGTGCTCGCCTGGGCGGATTCAGCCCCCGGCAGATTGCGGAAAGCCTCCAGCACCCGCTCGCGGCTCGCCGCCAGGTCGAGCATCGGCGCCGGGTAGCCGGGTGCGCCGAACAGCCCCAGGCGCGATGGCTCGTGCAGGCTTTCGCCGTCCAGTTGCGCCAGCTCCGGCAGCCACTGGCGCAGGAAGCGCCCGTGGGGATCGAAGCGGCGCGACTGCGCCAGCGGGTTGAACAGGCGGAAGTAGGGCGCGGCGTCGGTGCCCGTGGAGGCGCTCCATTGCCAGCCGCCGTTGTTCGCCGCCAGGTCGCCGTCGACCAGGTGGCGCATGAACCAGCGTTCGCCTTCGCGCCAGTCGATCAGCAGGTTCTTGCTGAGGAACATGGCCGTGAGCATGCGCAGGCGGTTGTGCATCCAGCCGGTGGCCAGCAACTGGCGCATCGCCGCGTCGATGATGGGGAAGCCGGTACGCCCCTGCTGCCAGGCTTCCAGGTCCGCCGGCGCGTGGCGCCAGGGCAGTGCCTCGGTCTGTGCGCGGAAGGCGCGGCCGCGGCTGACCTGCGGGAAGCCGACCAGGATGTGCTTGTAGAACTCGCGCCAGAGCAGCTCGTTGATCCAGGCCACGGGGCCCGGGCCGCCGCTCTCGAACTCGCCCCGGTTGTTCGCCAGCGCCGCGTGCAGGCACTGGCGCGGCGAGAGCACGCCGGCGGCCAGGTAGGCGGAGAGCTGGCTGGTGCCGTCGAGGTCCGGGCGGTCGCGTCGTTCTTGGTAATGCGCCAGGTCGTCCTCGGCGAAACCGGCCAGGCGCTCGCCGGCGGCCTTTTCCCCGACGGGCCAGAACTCGCGCGCCCGGGCGGCGCTGGGCGCGAAGCCGGGCAGTTCGTCGGGCACGGGGTCGCTGGCCACGTCCAGTGGCGCCTGCGGTGGCGGCGCCGGCAGGCAGGCGGGCAGGGCGCTGGCCAGGCGCTGGTAGCAGAGCTTGCGGAACTGGCTGAAGACCTGGAAGTAGGTGCCGCCGCGGGTGAGCAGGCTGCCGGGGGCGAAGAACAGCTGGTCCAGGTGGCTGTGGAAGCCCACCCCGGCTTCGGCCAGGCGCCGCTTCACCGTCTCGTCGCGGCGGCTTTCGTGGAGGCCGTATTCCTCGTTCACCCGTACCGCGGCGATGCCCAGCGTTTGGCACAGCTGCAGCAGGACTTCGGGTGCCTGGCCCCAGGTATCCGCTTCGCGCACCAGCAGCGGGATGTTCAGCCGCGCCAGGTCGTGCCGCAGCGCCTGCAGGTTGCGCAACCAGAAGTCGACCTTGTTCGGCGAGTCGTCGTGGGCGCGCCACTGGCCGGGGCTTAGCAGGTAGCAGGCGATGACCGGGCCGGCCTGCGCCGCGGCGGCCAGGGCGGTGTTGTCGTGCACGCGCAGGTCGCTGCGCAGCCAGAGCAGTTGGCGCCTCATTCGCCGCCCCCGCCGTTGAGCAGGCCCAGTGCCTGCAGGGTGGCGCGCGCCTGCAGCGGGTCCTGCGCCAGGTGCAGGCCCGGGTGGCTGCCGCGCTGCAGGTCGGCCAGCTCCCGCGCGTGGATGTTCACGCTGGCGCCCACCAGCAGGGTGGGGCAGATGCAGCCGTCGAGCAGGCGCGCCAGGTGCGTCGGGCTTAGGCTCTGGTCGGAGTAGAGGAGCAGGGCGCGCGGGTTCAGGCGTTGTTCGACCAGGGCGATCTCGGCGCAGGACAGCGGGCCGTCGAACACCTGCACCGGGCAGCCGGCGGCGCTGGCCAGCCAGGCGCACAGCCAGTGGCCGGTCTCCCGCGGGTGCTCCGACTGGTTCACCAGCAGCAGTGGCCGCCCCTGCTGCTGGCGGTTGTAGTGGTACAGGCGGCCGCCGAGCTTGCTGCGCAGCCAGGAATGGTAGAGCAGGCGCTCCAGGCCGCTGCCGAACTGGCCCTGCCAGCGCTGCTGGAGGTCGCGCTGCAGCGGCAGCATCAGGTGCTCGCACAGCGTCTGCGCCGGGTAGATCGACAGGGCGCCGTTGAACAGCTCGTCCAGGCGCTGTTCGTCGAGCCGGGCGATGGCGCCCAGCGCCTGCTGGCGCAGGTCGTCCCAGGGCGAATGGGTTGCGGCCGCCGCCCGTGGTGGTTCGTCGAGCAGGTCGCGCACCTTGCCCACCGCCACGCCGCGTTCCAGCCAGGTGAGGACGTGGCGGATGCGCTCCAGCTGCTCGGTGGAGTACAGGCGGTGACCCTTGGCGGTGCGCTGGGGGACGACCAGCCCGTAGCGGCGCTCCCAGGCGCGCAGCGTCACCGGGTTCACCCCGGTGCGCCGCGCCACTTCGCTGATGGGCAGCCAGCCGGCGGCCAGCGCCTGGCGATAATCGTCGGGGAGGGTGTCGCTTCGTTCAGATGGCATTGCGTAGACCCAGGGCCTCGGGGTGGGGTTGCAGGTACGCCTGGCGGGCGATGTACGGGTGCGGGTGGCGGCGGAAGTGGTGCTTGAGCAGCGACAGGGGCACCACCAGCGGCACGTCGCCGTGGCGGTACTGCTCGATCAGATGCTGCAGTTCGGCGCGGTCGTCCGCCGCCAGGGCGCGCTTGAGGTAGCCGGCCAGGTGCTGCAGCACGTTGCTGTGGCTGCCGCGGCTGGCGCAGTGGCCCAGCGCCTGGCTGAAGGTGCGGTAGTACAACGGGCCGAAATGCTCCGCCGGGTGCCGGCCGATATCCGCCAACTGGTGGCCCAGCTCGGCGTACAGGCGCGGGTGGTGGGCGAGCAGCTGGTACTTGTAGCGCGAGTGGAAATCGAGGATCGCCTTGTGCGTCAGCCCGGCGCGGCACAGGGCGAGCCAGTCGAGATGGGCGTAGACGCGGGTGACGAAGTTCTCGCGCAGGCGGGGATCGTGCAGGCGGCCTTCCTCTTCCACCGGCAGCTCGGGGCGGGCGGCGCAGAAGGCTTCGGCGAACAGGCCGCGGGCAATCGCCAGGGGCGGCTGGCCGTCGTCGGGGTAGAGCTTGACGCGGTGCAGGCCGCAGGAGGGGGACTTCTGCATGAAGATGAAGCCGCCCAGTTCGTCCAGCTGGCCGGCCTGCTCCGCGCCATGGCGACGCAATGCCGCACTGTGGTCCAGGGTCGCATCGCGGCTGTCCACGGCGCGCGGCCGGGCGGCCTCGCCGACCAGGCGCAGGGTCGGGCGCGGCACGCCCAGGCCGATGGCGACTTCCGGGCACAGCGGGACGAAATCGAAATGCCGGGCAAGGTCCTCCAGGCACAGGCGCGAAGCCTTGTGCCCGCCGTTGTAGCGGACGTTCGCGCCGAGCAGGCAGGCGCTGATGCCGAGCCTGGGCCGGGGAGGGGAAGTGGACATGGTCTGGCCCTGTACAAGTAGGCTTCACGTGTACAACTATTTTTCAGCATAGGCCGGGAGTTGTACAGCGGCAAATTGCTTGTACAGGGTGCGGCGCCCTGGCGGGCGCCGTCGGGCTCACAGGTGCTGCAGCAGCCGGCGGGCCGCTTCCAGGCCGCTCAGCCAGGCGCCCTCGACGCGGCCGGAAAGGCACCAGTCGCCGCAGGCGTAGATGCCCAGGTCGGCGTCGGCCAGCGCGCCCAGCTGGTGCGCTTCCAGCGGCCGGGCATAGAGCCAGCGATGGGCCAGGGCGAACACCGGCTCCGGCACCGCGCAGCCGATCATTTCGGCGAAGGTGCCCAGCAGGTGCTCGATGACCGTTTCCTTGGGTTTGTCGATGTTCTGCCGGCTCCAGCTGCTGCTGGCGTGCAGCACCCAGGTGTCCATGTGCTCGTCGCGGCCGGGCTTGCAGCGGTTGCTGGCCATCCAGGTCAGCGGGCCTTCCTGGACGAAGCAGCCCTGCACCGGCGTCTGCAGGGGTTCGGCGAAGCCCAGGGCCACGGCCCAGGTCGGCTCCATGGCGATGCTCGCCGCCGCCGCCGCCAGCTTGGGCGCGCCGGCCAGCAGCGCCGCGGCCTGGGGCGCCGGGGTGGCGACCAGGACGTGGCTGAACGGGCCGTGGTTGCAGCCTTCGGAGTCCTGCAGGTGCCAGTGGTGCTCGCCGCGGAAGACTTCGGTGATGCGGCAGGAGAAGGTGACCTGCAGGCCCTGCAGCAGCGCACGGGTGATGGCGCTCATGCGCGGCGTGCCGACCCAGCGCGGCTGCTCGTCCGGCGACGGGCTGAGCATGCCGTCGCGGTACTGGTACAGGGCCGGGTCCCACTCGGCGACCCAGCCGGCGTCGCGCCAGTGCTGGATGGCGTCGAGGAAGCGGCGGTCGCGGGCGGTGAAGTACTGGGCGCCGAGGTCGAGCGCGCCAGCGTCGCTGCGCTTGCTCGCCATGCGGCCGCCGCTGCCGTGGCCCTTGTCGAAGAGCTGGACTTCCTGTCCCGCGTCGAGCAGGGCGTGGGCGGCTGAGAGTCCGGCGATTCCGGTGCCAATGATGGCAATGGGGGCGCTCATGACATGCCTCGTAGGTTGTTGTGTTCAGGTTAGCGAGTCGAACAACCTTGTACAATCGGTTTTATTTGTATAGTTGTTCGGTCGCCGTTCGAACGGTCGAGCGGAATTCCGTCCACGCTTCGTGGCCATTCCTTCGGGGGCGTCGCGTATCGGTTCCGGCATTTACAGCGTAGACGTTCGCCACACTCGGACGGGTGCGGTAATGCAAGCGCCGTTCCCTCGTCCAGACTGATGGTAGGTGTGGGAGTTCAGCGCAAGGAGGTTCAGATGCACATCTTCATTACCGGCGGTACCGGCCTGATCGGCCGCCGCCTGTGCCGCCACTGGAGCGCCGCCGGCCATCGGCTGACGGTGCTGAGCCGCCGCCCGGAGCGCGTTGCCGACCTTTGCGGCAGCGAGGTGCGGGGCGTTTCCAGCTTCGAGGCGGTGGGCGACGAGCCGGTCGACGCGGTGGTCAACCTGGCCGGCGAGCCCATCGCCGAGCGGCCCTGGACGGCAAGGCGCAAGGCGTTGCTGTGGGACAGCCGGGTACGCCTCAGCGAGCGCCTGGTGGAGTGGCTGGAGGGGCGCAACCAGCGGCCATCGGTGCTGATCAGCGGCTCGGCGGTGGGCTGGTACGGCGATGCCGGCGAGCGGCCACTGGACGAAGGCAGCGCGGCGGCCGGCGAGGATTTCGCCAGCGAGCTGTGCCTGGCCTGGGAGCAGATCGCCCTGCAGGCCGAGGGCCTCGGCATCCGCGTGGTGCGCCTGCGCACCGGGCTGGTGCTGGCGCCGGAGGGCGGCTTCCTCGCCCGCCTGCTGCCGGCCTTCCGCTTCGGCCTGGGCGGCCAGCTGGGCAACGGCCGGCAATGGATGTCCTGGGTGCACATCGAGGACATGATCGGCCTGATCGATTTTCTCTTGCAGCGAAGCGACGCCAGCGGTCCGTATAATGCCTGCGCGCCGCAGCCGGTGCGCAACCGCGATTTCACCCGGGCGCTGGGGCAGGCCCTGCACCGCCCGACCCTGCTGGGCGTGCCGGCCTTCGCCCTGCGCACCCTGCTCGGCGAGCTGTCGCTGCTGTTGCTCGGCGGCCAGCGCGTGGAGCCACGGCGCCTGCTGGAAGCCGGCTTCGTGTTCCGCTACAACGATCTGCCGGCCGCCCTCGGCGATGTCCTCGCGCATCGCCCGGCGGCCGCCGCCCACCGTCACTAAGGATGCTGCATGACCCTCAACGCCCTGCTGCTGGTCAACCTGGGCTCGCCGGCCTCGACGGAGGTGGCCGATGTGCGCCGTTACCTGGACCAGTTCCTCATGGACCCGTACGTCGTCGACCTGCCCTGGCCGGCGCGGCGCCTGCTGGTGTCGCTGATCCTGCGCAAGCGCCCGGAGGAGTCGGCGCATGCCTATGCCTCCATCTGGTGGGACCAGGGCTCGCCGCTGGTGGTGATCAGCCGCCGCCTGCAGCAGGTCATGCGCAAGTACTGGCCGCATGGCCCGGTGGCGCTGGCCATGCGCTACGGCCAGCCGTCCATCGAGAACGCCCTGCTGGACCTCTACGAGCAGGGCGTGCGCCGGGTGACCCTGGCGCCGCTGTACCCGCAGTTCGCCGACAGCACCACCACCACCGTCATCGAGGAGGCCCGGCGGCTGATCCGCCAGCTCGGCCTGCATGGCATGCGCCTGATGGTGCTGCCGCCGTTCTACGCCGAGCCGGAATACCAGCAGGCACTGGTGACCAGCGTGCAGCCCTACCTGGAGCAGCCCTACGACCACCTGCTGCTGAGCTTCCACGGCCTGCCCGAGCGGCACATCCGCAAGCTGGTGGGCGACCGCAACCACGACCTCGACGCCGCCGACAGCCGCCACGTGCGCCCGGAAGTCCTGGCGCTGTGCTACCGCAGCCAGTGCCTGCGCACCGCGGAGCTGTTCGCCGAGCGCGCGGGCCTGGAGAAGGGCCGCTGGTCGGTGTCGTTCCAGTCGCGGCTGGGCCGCGCCAAATGGATCGGCCCCTACACCGATGCGCAGCTGGAGGTCCTGGCGAAGCAGGGCGTGAAGCGCCTGCTGGTGATGTGCCCGGCCTTCGTCGCCGACTGCATCGAGACCCTGGAGGAAATCGGCCAGCGCGGCCGCGAACAGTTCATCGCCGCCGGCGGCGAGGAGCTGGTGCTGATCCCCTGCCTGAACGACCAGCAGGCCTGGGCGCTGGCGCTGGCGCGGTTGTGCGAGCGGTTGCCGGAGCCGTTGTGAGGCAAAAACGGCGGATAACGCCGTAGGCGTTATGCGCCCTACGCGTATGCCGTTAGCGCGTGCGTGGTGCGAGGATGATGCCTGGCTTCCAGGCCACTCGGGACAGCCCCTCTCCCGCTTGCGGGAGAGGGCTCTTGGGCCCGGCACCTGGTTCGTAGGGAGAATAAGCGTTCGCGGTTATCCGCCGTTGGCCCGGAATGCCGGCGCCCGGCGAAAACGGCGGATAACGCCGTAGGCGTTATGCGCCCTACGCGTATGCCGTTAGCGCGTGCGTGGTGTGAGGACGATGCCTGGCTTCCAGGCCACTCGGGACAGCCCCCTCTCCCGCTTGAGGGAGAGGGTTGGGGAGAGGGGCTCTAGACCTTGAACTGATTCACCAGCCGCCGCTGCTGCTCGGCCAGCCTGGTCAGCTCGGCGCTGGCCTGGGAGGCTTCGTCGGCGCCGCCGGCCACCTGGTTGGCGACCAGGCCGATGTTGGCGACGTTGCGGTTGATGTCCTCGGCCACCGCGCTCTGTTCCTCGGCGGCGCTGGCGATCTGGGTGTTCATGTCGTTGATCACCGATACCGCCTGGGTGATCGACTCCAGCGCCTGGGCGGCCTCGTGGGCGTGGCGCACGCTGTCGTCGGTCTTCTCCTGGCTCTGCTGCATCACCTGCACCACTTCGCGGGTGCCGTTCTGCAGTTGCTGGATCATCGTCTGGATTTCCTGGGTGGCCTGCTGGGTCTTCTGCGCCAGGTTGCGCACCTCGTCGGCCACCACGGCGAAGCCGCGGCCCTGCTCGCCAGCCCGCGCCGCCTCGATGGCGGCGTTGAGCGCCAGCAGGTTGGTCTGCTCGGCGATGCCGCGGATGGCCACCAGGATGGCGTTGATGTTCTCGCTGTCGCGGGCCAGCGACTGCACCACGCCGACCGCGCGGCCGATCTCGGTGGCCAGGGCCTGGATGGCCGCGGAGCTGCTTTCGACTATCTGCCTGCCCTGGTGCGCGGCCTGGTCGGCGTGGCTGGCCGCTTCCGCCGCGTGGGTGGCGTTGCGCGCCACGTCCTGGGCGGTGGCGGTCATCTCGTGGACGGCGGTGGCCACCAGCTCGATCTCCGCCAGCTGCTTCTGCACGCCCTGGTTGGTGCGGATGGCGATGTCCGCGGTGTGCTCGGAGGAGTCGCTGACGTGCTGCACCGAGGTCACCACCTGGCCGATCATGCCCTGCAGCTTGCCGAGGAAGGTGTTGAAGCCGCGGGCGATGGAGCCCAGCTCGTCGGCGCGCTCGCTGGCGAGGCGGCGGGTGAGGTCGCCTTCGCCCTGGGCGATGTCGTCGAGCATGCCCACCAGCTGGCGCAGCGGGCGGGCGATGCCGTGGCCCACCAGCCAGATCACCAGCAGGCCGCCGGCGGCGATGAGCAGGCCGACCAGGGTCATGCCCAGGGTGTCGGAATCGCTCTGCGCCTTGAGCGCGCCCTGCAGTTGCTTGAGTTCGCCGAACACGGCCTGCCGCGGGATTTCCAGCATCAGCGTCCAGCGTGTGCCGGTGTCGCCGATGGCGAAGGGCAGGAACACGGCGATGGTATCGCGGGCTTCGTCCTGCTGGTACAGCGGCTGCTCGCCCTGCAGCTTGCCGAGGCTGGCGGCCTGGGAGGCGTCGAGTACCTTGTCGGCCGGTTCGCCGAGCTTGCCGGCGTCCTTGGTGTAGGCCACCAGGCGGCCGTTGGCGGAGATCAGCGCGAGTTCGCCGGCGCCGTCGTACAGGGTGCTGTCGGCGGCCTTGAGCAGGTCCTGGATGAAGTCCAGGGACAGGTCGGCGCCCACCGCGCCGCGGAACTGGCCGTCGACCAGGATGGGCGCGTTGAAGGACGACATCAGCACCATCCTGCCGCCCATCTCATAGGGCGCCGGGTCGATCACGCAGGGCTTGTGGCGTTCCTTCGGGCACAGGTAGTACTCGCCCTCGCGCACGCCGGTGGGCAGCACCTTCTGGCTTTCCAGGGTGTCGCCCATGGCTTCCACGGTGAGGCTGCCGTCGGCCTTGCGGTACCACCAGGGCATGAAGCGCCCGCTGGCGTCGTAGCCGGCGCCGGTCTGCCCGGCGTAGAGGCTGTCGGGGCCGGCGAAGGCGCCGGGTTCCCAGCCGGCGAAGGCGTCCAGCAGCTTGGGGTTCTGCTGCACCGTCTGGCGCAGCAGGTTGGACATCTCGCCGCGGCTGATGCCCAGCAGCGGCTTGCCTTCGGCGTCCTTGCCGTCCATCAGCATGTTGGCCTGGGCCAGGCCCTTGACCACCGTCAGCGGGTATTCCAGTTCGCGCTGGATCTGGCTGGCCTGGGCGCGCGCCAGGGCCACCAGGCGTTCGTTGATGACCTTTTCCAGCAGCGCCTGGGTACGTTCCTGCACCAGCGTCTGGGTGCGCCCGCCGGCGAACAGGGCATACAGCACCAGCGCCACCACCACTGCCAGCACGCTGGCCCCCGCCAGCGCCACCACGGAAAACTGGATCGACTTGAACTTCATGACGAAATACCCGCGTACCAGGGACAGCCTGTTCCGCTGTATCGGCAGGACTTCAGCGTTTCCTTAGGAAATGCCTTGTAATGGGTTGTAACGCCCTTGTGTCGTCTCCCTCGCACAGCGGTTGCCGGCCATCGGGGGGCGGCCTACCATTGCGCGCTGTCCCAGGGAGAATGCAATGCTTCAGGAGAGCATCATGTCCAGCGTATTCCGTTTCGCCGGCCTGGCCGCGGCCCTGCTGCTGGCCGGTTGCCAACCGGTGAACACCACCAGCGGCGGCGCCGTCGGCGTCGAGCGCAAGCAGTACATGTTCAGCATGCTGTCGAGCCAGCAGGTCGACCAGATGTACTCGCAGTCGTACCAGAAGACCCTCACCGACGCGACTTCCGCGGGCAAGCTGGACAACGGCAGCAGCGACGCCAAGCGCGTCAAGGCCATCGCCGCGCGGCTGATCCCGCAGACCGGCGCGTTCCGCCAGGACGCCCCGGGCTGGGACTGGCAGGTCAACGTGATCAAGAGCGACGAGCTCAACGCCAACTGCGGCCCCGGCGGCAAGATCATCTTCTACAGCGGCCTGATCGACCAGTTGAAGCTCACCGACGACGAGATCGCCGCGGTGATGGGCCACGAGATCGCCCACGCCCTGCGCGAGCATGGCCGCGAGGCGATGTCCAAGGCCTATGGCGTGCAGATGGCTACCCAGCTGGGGGGCCTGGCGGGCCTGGGCCAGGACAGCCTGCAACTGGCCAATACCGGCGTCGAGTACCTGATGACCCTGCCCAACAGCCGGCAGAACGAGAACGAGGCCGACCTCATCGGCCTGGAGCTGGCGGCCCGTGGCGGCTATAACCCCAATGCCGCGCTGACCCTGTGGGAGAAGATGGGCCAGGCCGGCGGCGAGAAGCCGCCGGAGCTGCTCAGCACCCACCCGGCGGACGCCACCCGCATGGCCAACCTGCAGGCCGCGATTCCCAAGGTGATGCCGCTGTACGAGCAGGCCAAGGCCGGCAAGTGAAGCGCGGGAGGATCGGCCAGCCCGATCCGTTGCAGGCGGCCCGGTCGCGGGCCGGTTCGACCATCACCAGGGAGCGCCAGTGAAAATCGCAGTACTCGGAGCCACCGGGCTCCTCGGCCATCATGCCGCGCGCGCCATCAAGGCCGCCGGCCACCAACTGGTGCTGATCCACCGTCCGTCCTCGCAGATCCAGCGCCTGGCCTACCTGGAGCCGGAATGCCGGGTCGCCGAACTGTTCGACTACAAGGGGCTGGAACGCGCCCTGAGCGGGCTGGACGCGGTGATCTTCAGCGCCGGCTACTACCCGCAGCGGCCGCGCCGCTGGCAGGAGGAGGTGGCCAGCGCCCTGGACCAGACCAACCACTTCTACGCGGCCTGCCAGCACAACAAGGTGTCGCGCATCCTCTACGTTGGCTCGGCCTTCGCCATGCCCATGCACCCCCAGGGGCTGCCCGGCCACGAGGGGCTGTTCTACGAGAGCCTGCCCACCGGCAAGAGCGCCTACGTGATGTGCAAATGGGCGCTGGACGAACAGGCCCGCGAACAGGCCCGCGGCGGCCTGCCGGTGGTGATCGGGATTCCCGGCATGGTGCTGGGCGAGCTGGACATGGGGCCGACCACAGGGCGCCTGATCACCGCCATCGGTCGCGGCGAGATGTCCCACTACGTGCCGGGCCGGCGCAACGTGATCGACGCCGGCGAAGCGGGGCGCGGCCTGCTGATGACCCTGGAGCGCGGGCGCATTGGCGAACGCTACCTGCTCACCGGGCACAACGTGGAGATGGCCGAGCTCACCGCCACCATCGCCCGCCTGCTGGGCCGCCCGGCGCCGCAGCCGATGCCGCTGCACCGCGCCCGCGCGCTGGCCACCCTGGGCCGCTGGCGCTACCGCCTGACCGGCAAGCTGCCGCTGCTGGACGACACCGCCATCGAGGTGATGGCCGGCGGGCAGTTCCTCGACGGCCGCAAGGCCCGCGAGGAAATCGGCTTCGAAAGCCACGTGCCGCTGGAAGATACCCTGCACCGCGCCATCGACTGGTTCCACGCCAACGGGTACCTGTAGGACGCGGACTTCGTTCGCGAATCGCGCGCAGGCTGGGGCGTAGGGCGAATAACCGTTCGCGGTTATCCGCCGATACACCGGCGCTACAGCCAATGCCAGGGGCAACCCCGGAGCCGCCGGGGATCGCGGCCAGACGGCGGATAACGCCGTAGGCGTTATGCGCCCTACGCCGGGCTCACCCGCGACGTAGGGCGAATAACCGTTCGCGGTTATCCGCCGATACACCGGCGCTACAGCCAATGCCAAGGTCAATCCTGGAGCCGCCGGGGATCGCGGCCAAACGGCGGATAACGCCGTAGGCGTTATGCGCCCTACGGCTGAGCGGATTTATCCGCGATTCGCGTGCAGGGCATTTCCCCTCAGGGCAGCGCCTGCTCCGCCAGCGGGCGGTTCTGCAGGCCCATCTGGCTGCGGAAGCTTTCCATATCGATCAGCGTGCACAGCTCCTGCAGCTTGCCGTGGCTGTTGAATACCCACAGGGCCATGCCGGGGATGCTGAGCACCTTGTCGCTGGCCGGGTAGCCGAAGGCGGGGCGGCTGATGGTGCCGACCAGGGTGCTCCAGGTGAACACCTTGTGGCCCTCGCCGATGCATTCCTCGACCACCACTTCCAGGTCGTCCATGGACGTGCGGATGCCCTCGATCAGCTGCCGGTAGCCGGCGCTGTCCAGGGGCTGGGCGGAGAAGCTGCTCTTGTAGAGGAAGTCCGGGCTGTGCAGCTGGGTGGCCAGGGCCAGGCGGCCCTTGTTCCAGCTCAGGTCGATGTGCTGGCGGGCGAGGCGTTTCAGGTCCTTGTCAGTCATGGCTGTTTCCTTCAGCTAGGGACGACAGTTGTCACTGTAGGCCTGTGGCATGGCGGCGGCATTGGCCGCCACGCCGAAGCGGCCGTCAGAACAGCCCTGACAGCTGGGCGGCGTGCCAGGCCGCGACCAGGCCCAGCACGGCGAAGGCGCAGGCGGCCAGGCGGCGGATCAGCGCCAGCGGCAGGCGCTCGGCGGCGAAGTTGCCGGCCAGCACCACCGGCACGTTGGCCAGCAGCATGCCGATGGTGGTGCCCAGCACCACCAGCCAGAAGTGCGGGTACTGCGCGGCCAGCATCACGGTGGCGACCTGGGTCTTGTCGCCCATCTCGGCGAGGAAGAAGGCGATCAGCGTGGTGAGGAAGGGGCCGAACCTCTTCAGGCCGCCCTCTTCGTCGTCATCCAGCTTGTCCGGCACCAGGGTCCAGGCCGCCACGGCCAGGAAGGAGGCGGCCAGCAGCCAGCTCAGGGCGGCTTCGGAGAAGAAGGTGGAGACCCATTTGCCCACGGCGCCGGCAGCGAAGTGGTTGACCAGGGTAGCGACGACGATGCCGGCGATGATCGGCCAGGGCTTGCGGAAGCGCGCGGCGAGGACGAGGGCGAGCAGTTGCGTCTTGTCGCCGATTTCGGCGAGGGCAACCACCAGGATAGGGACGAACAGGGATTCCATCAGGCTTTCCTAAGGGGGCGGGTCGACTAATCACCGATGACACGCGCCATCCGCCCACCCCGGGTCGGATCGCTCGTGTCATAGGTCTTGTCAAACCCGGGCCCGACTGCTGCGGGCCTTGGGGCCGCACGCGCCATGGTCTGCGGACCAAGTGTGTTGACGCGTGCCGGGCGAGGGCGGGAACCGCTCGCGGGAGACTACTCCCCTAGGACGGGGCGCATTCTGCCCAAGTCGTCCGGCTTGGGCAAGCCTGACTTTCAGTCGACGTCGCGGCCGGAGGTGACGTCCATCTCCTCGTAGCGGACGAAGCGGCTGCCGTTCTTCAGGCGGTAGCCCCACCAGATGGCGAGGAACAGCGGCAGGCTGACGTAGGTGGCGACCAGCCCGGTCCAGTCGATGTGCTCGCCGACGAACGCCTGGTAGTTCTGCCCGAGGGTGATCGCCAGGCACAGGGCGAAGGCGAACAGCGGGCCGAAGGGGAACCACTTGGCGCGGTAGGGCAGGTCGTCGAGCTTGCCGCCCTGCAGCAGGTAGCCCTTGCGGAAGCGGTAGTGGGAAATGGCGATGCCCAGCCAGACGATGAAGCCGCACATGCCCGAGGTGTTGAGCAGCCAGGTGTAGACGGTCTTGTCGCCGATGAAGCTGCTGAGGAAGCACAGGCCGCCGATCAGCGTGGTGGCGTAGAGCGCATAGCGCGGCACGCCGCTCTGCGAGATCTGCCGGAACAGGCGCGGCGCCTGGCCATGCAGGGCCATGGTGTAGAGCATGCGGGTGGAGGCGTACATCCCCGAGTTGCCGGCGGAGAGGATCGCCGAAAGGATCACCGCGTTCATCACCCCGGCGGCCGCGGCCAGGCCGGCGCGCTCGAAGAGCAGGGTGAAGGGCGAGGTGCTGATGTCGCTGCTGTCGGTCTTGAGCAGGTTCGGATCGGTGTAGGGGATCAGCATGCCGATGACGAAGATCGACAGGATGTAGAACATCAGGATCCGCCAGAACACCTGGCGGATGGCGATGGGGATCGACTTGTGCGGGTGCTCCGACTCGCCGGCGGCGACGCCGATCAGCTCGGTGCCCTGGAACGAGAAGCCGGCGATCATCGCCACCCCGACCATGGCCTGCAGGCCGCCGACGAAGGGCGCATCGCCGGTGGTGAAGTTGCTGAAGCCGGGGGAGTCGATGCCGTGCATGATGCCGAAGATGCTCGCCAGGCCGATGCCGATGAAGATCACCACGGCCACCACCTTGATCAGCGCGAACCAGAACTCGCTCTCGCCGAAGCCCTTCACCGAGAAGAAGTTGAGGCCGAACATGATGGCCAGGAAGATCGCGCTCCAGTACAGGCCGGGCACGTCGGGGAACCAGAAGTGCATCACCAACTGCGCGGCCACCAGTTCCGCGGCGATGGTCACCGCCCAGTTGTACCAGTAGTTCCAGCCCATGGCGAAGCCGAAGCCGTCGTCGATGAAGCGGCTGCCGTAGGTGGAGAAGGAGCCGGAGTCGGGGATGTAGGCGGCCATCTCGCCCAGGCTGGTCATCAGGAAGAACACCATCAGGCCGATCAGCGCGTAGGCCAGCAGCGCGCCGCCGGGGCCGGCGGTGGCGACGGTGCTGCCGGAGGCGACGAACAGCCCGGTGCCGATCGAGCCGCCGATGGCGATCATGTTCAGGTGCCTGGGCTTGAGCGAGCGCTTCAGGTGCGCGGGGGTCTTTTCCGGCGACTTCACGAAGGTCAGCTCGGCTTCTTTCACGGTGCTTTTCACGGCGATCCTCGGCTCGTGAGGCGCGCCGGCTGGGCGCGCCCTTTTCGGTCTGGTGGAGTGTAGTGGGCCCGCGACGAGGCGCCCGGGCTCAGGGGCGGCGGGCGCTGTAGATGCGGAAACCGTCGCCCTCGGCGAGGCTGCGGCAGGGGCCCAGGTGCTGTTCGATCAGCGGCGGGTACTTGAGGAAGCTGTTGGCCACCAGGCGCAGTTCGCCGCCCGGACGCAGGTGTTGCGCGGCTTCGCGCAGCAGGTGTTCGCTGGCCTGGTAGTCGGTGTGCACGCCCTGGTGGAAGGGCGGGTTGCTGACGATGGCGGCCAGGCCCGGGGGCGCCGCGTCGATGCCATCGCCGCCGATCACCTCGCCTTCCAGGCCGTTGGCGGCAAGGGTCAGGCGGCTGCTTTCCAGGGCGAAGGCGTCGACGTCGAGCAGGCTCAGGCGGCTGGCCGGGTAGCGGCGCTTGAGCACCGCGCCGAGCACGCCGGCGCCGCAGCCGAAGTCCAGCACGTGGCCTTCGGGCAGGCCGTCCAGGTGCTCCAGCAGCAGGGCGCTGCCGCGGTCCAGGCGGCCGTGGCTGAACACACCGGGCAGGGTGACCACCTGCAGTTCGCCGTCGGCCAGTTCCAGGCTGTAGCGCTGGGCCAGGGCGTGCAGGTCGGGACAGGGCAGGGCGCCATCGACGCTGGCGTGCCAGAGCTGGCAGTGCCGCGCGCTGTCGAGCTTGGCGGCCTTGGCCAGGGCGCCGAGCTGTTTGGCGGCGCGTTCGACGCCGGCGCGTTTCTCGCCCACCAGGTACAGCTGGCCGCCGGGCACGCGGCTGGCCAGGGCGGCCAGCAGGTAGTCGGTCAGCTCGCGGGACTTGGGCAGGAACAGCACGGCGGCGTCGAACTCGCCGCTTGGCGGCGTCACGCCGAAATGGCAGCGCCCCGGGTGGCGGCCGTCCAGCAGCCGCTGCTCGCCGGCGTGCCAGCTCCAGCCCAGGGCCTGGGGCAGCTCGCCGAGCAGGCCGTCGGCGGGCAGGCCGGCCAGCAGCACGCGGCCGGCGAAACGTTCGATCTGGCGCAGCAGCACCTCGCTGGTAGGGGCGTAGGACATGCGGCCTCCTGAAAAAGGGCGCGAGTTTAGCACTTCGCGCTTCAGTCGACCCGCCGCAGCCTGTCGCCGCGGAAGAAGGCCGCGGCGTTGTCCGTCACCTGGCCGACGATGCGCTGCCGCGCCTCGCGGCTGCCCCAGGCGTTGTGCGGGGTGACGATCAGCCGCGGGATGTCGCCGGCCAGCAGCGGGTTGCCGTCCTTGGGCGGCTCGACGCTGAGCACGTCGGTGGCGGCGCCGCCCAGGTGGCCGCGGCGCAGGGTGTCGGCCAGGGCCTGCTCGTCGATCAGGCCGCCGCGGGCGGTGTTGACGATGAAGGCGCCGGGCTTCATCAGGTCCAGCTCGCGCTGGCCGATCATCCCGCGGGTCTGGTCGGTCAGCGGGCAGTGCAGGCTGATGGCGTCGACCTGCGGCAGCAGCTCGTCCAGCGCCAGGCGGTCGGCGCGCGGCGGCCGGCCGGGCAACTGGCCGAGCAGCACGCGCATGCCGAAGGCCTCGGCCAGGCGGCCCACCGCGCCGCCCAGTTCGCCGTGGCCGAGCAGGCCGAGGGCCTTGCCCTCCAGCTCGACGATGGGGTAGTCCAGCAGGCAGAACTGGGTGGCCTGCTGCCAGCGCCCGGCGCGCACCGCCGCCTGGTAGTCGGGCAGCCGGGTGGCCAGGGCGAGCAGCAGGCCGATGGCGTGCTGGGCCACCGAGGCGGTGCCGTAGCCCTGGCAGTTGCACACGGCGATGCCGCGTTCGCGGGCGGCGGCCAGGTCGATGTTGTTGGTGCCGGTGGCGGTGACCAGGATCAGCTTGAGGTCCGGGCACTGGGCCAGGGTTTCGGCGCTGATGGGCGCCTTGTTGCTGATGGCCACGTTGGCCTCGCGCAGGCGCCCGGCGATCTCGCCCGGGGCGCTGGCGGCGTGCAGGACCAGTTCGCCGAAGGCCTGGTGCAGCGGCTGCAGGTCGAGGTCGCCGAGGTCGAGGGAGGCGGTGTCGAGGAACACGGCGCGGGAGCTGTTCATCACTGGCTGTACCTTTTGCGGGAAGCGGGGCTGGCGTAAGGTTGCCAGCCTGACGGCGTTAATCACACCCCTGCGGAGGTTGCATGTACTGGACGGAATTCCTCACCGTGGCATTGATCCACCTGCTCGCGGTGGCCAGCCCCGGCCCGGACTTCGCCGTGGTGGTGCGCGAGAGCGTGACCCACGGCCGCCGCGCCGGCACCTGGACGGCGCTGGGGGTGGGCTGCGCCATCTCCATCCACGTGACCTACTCGCTGCTGGGCATCGGCCTGATCGTTTCGCAGTCGATCATGCTGTTCAACACCCTCAAGTGGCTGGCCGCGGCCTACCTGTTCTACATCGGCATCAAGGCGCTGCGGGCGAAGCCTGCCGGCGGCGACGGCAGAGTGGAGGTCGCTGCGCCGAGCGAACGCACCCCGCGCGGGGCCTTCGTCAGCGGCTTCGTCACCAACGGCCTGAACCCCAAGGCGACGCTGTTCTTCCTGTCGCTGTTCACCGTGGTCATCAACCCGCACACCCCGGTGCTGGTGCAGGCCGGCTACGGCGTCTACCTGGCTTGCGCCACCGCGGCCTGGTTCAGCTTCGTGGCCCTGCTGTTCAGCCAGCAGCGCGTGCGCGCCGGCTTCGCCCGCATGGGGCACTGGTTCGACCGGATGATGGGGGTGGTGCTGGTGGGGCTGGGTGTCAAGCTGGCTTTCACCGAATTGCGCTGAGGGTTGGGGGCTTGCGCTTTTCGTAGGAGCGAGCTTGCTCGCGAATGGTGCTTGGCTGGGGCTTTGGGTGTTGGGTTTTAGAGCGCCCTCTCCCTAACCCTCTCCCTGAAGGGAGAGGGGACCGTTCGGTGTGTTCGGTTGCTTCGGCGTTAGCCGGCTTGTACCGATTACCCGTCTAACACCAAATCCTTTCTCGGCACGGGGAGAGGGGCTCTCAGACCTGCCACCGATGTTCCGGCCAGCAGCCGAAAATCGCGCGCAGGGAATGGCATACACAGCGGCTTGCACGGAGCCGAAACGAAAAGGGCGCGACCATGGTCGCGCCCTTTTTCTGTTACCGGTAACAGCGTTACAGCAGCTCGATGGCCACCGCGGTGGCCTCGCCGCCGCCGATGCACAGCGAGGCCACGCCGCGCTTGCCGCCCTTCTTCTGCAGGGCGTTGATCAGGGTGACGATGATCCGCGAGCCGGTGGAGCCCACCGGGTGGCCCTGGGCGCAGGCGCCGCCGTAGACGTTGACCTTGGCGTGGTCCAGGCCGTGTTCGCGCATGGCCAGCATGGTGACCATGGCGAAGGCTTCGTTGATCTCGAACAGGTCGACGTCGTCCTTGCTCCAGCCGGTCTTCCTGAACAGGTTGGTCATGGCGCCGATGGGGGCCAGGGTGAATTCGCTCGGGTCCTGGCTCTGGGTGGCGTGGCCGACGATTTTCGCCAGCGGCTTCAGGCCGCGGCGGGCGGCCTCCTCGGCGGTCATCAGGACCAGGGCGCTGGCGCCGTCGGAGATGGAGCTGGCGTTGGCCGCGGTGATGGTGCCGTCCTTCTTGAACGCCGGCTTCAGGCTGGGAATCTTGTCCAGGTTGGCGGTCAGCGGCTGCTCGTCGTCCTTCACCAGCACTTCGCCCTTGCGGGTGGTCACGGTCACCGGGGCGATCTCGCTGGCCAGCGAGCCGTCCTTGATCGCCGCCTGGGCGCGCTTGAGCGACTCGATGGCGTAGGCGTCCATCGCCTCGCGGGTGATGCCGTTGCTGTCCGCCGTGTCCTGGGCGAAGGAGCCCATCAGGCGGCCGCTGCGGGCGTCTTCCAGGCCGTCGAGGAACATGTGGTCCTTGATCTCGGCGTGGCCCATGCGCAGGCCGGTGCGGGCCTTCTCCAGCACGTAGGGGGCGTTGGACATGCTCTCCATGCCGCCGGCGACCATGATCGTGTTGGTTCCGGCCTTGAGCAGGTCGTGGGCCAGCATCACCGCCTTCATGCCCGAGCCGCACAGCTTGTTGATGGTGGTGCAGCCGGTGGCGGCGGGCAGGCCGGCGTTGAGTGCCGCCTGTCGGGCCGGGCCCTGCTTCAGGCCGGCCGGCAGCACGCAGCCCATGATCACTTCCTCGACATCGGCGGCGTCGATACCGGCGCGGGCGACTGCCTCGCGGATGGCGATGGCACCCAGTTCCACCGCGGGGACCGCGGCCAGGCTGCCCTGGAAGCCGCCCATGGGGGTGCGGGCGCCGCTGACGATGACGATTTCGGACATGGAAAACTACCTCGTGGCTCTTGTTCTTGGGGGCGGCCGTGAACGACCGGGTGGCGGCGATTCTAGCGCGTGACCGGATCAGGCCAAAGAGTCACCCGCAAATCACTCTTTGGATGGATGATTGGTCATGATCGCGCCTCTACAGTCACCGGCATCGACTCCCATGAAGGTCCCACAGGTAAGCCGAACATGCTCAAGACCCGTCTCCTCCCCGCTGCGAGCAATGCCTACCAGTACCCGTTGCTGGTCAAGAGCCTGCTGTTGTCCGGCGCGCGCTACGAAAAAAGCCGCGAGATCGTCTACCGCGACCTGGTGCGCTACAACTACGCCACCTTCAACGAGCGCGTCGCGCGCCTGGCCAACGTCCTCACCGAGGCCGGCGTGCAGGCCGGCGACACCGTGGCGGTGATGGACTGGGACAGCCACCGCTACCTGGAGGCGATGTTCGCCATCCCGATGATCGGCGCGGTGCTGCACACCATCAACATCCGCCTCTCGCCGGAGCAGATCCTCTACACCATGAACCACGCCGAGGACCGCTTCGTGCTGGTCAACAGCGAGTTCGTGCCGCTCTACCAGGGCATCGCCGGGCAGCTGACCACGGTGCAGAAGACCCTGTTGCTGACCGACGGCGCCGACAAGACCTGCGCGCTGCCCGACTGCATCGGCGAATACGAGACGCTGATGGCCGCGGCCAGCCCGCGCTACGCCTTCCCCGACTTCGACGAGAACTCGGTGGCCACCACCTTCTACACCACCGGTACCACCGGCAACCCCAAGGGCGTGTACTTCACCCACCGCCAGCTGGTGCTGCACACCCTGGCCATGGCCTCGACCATCGCCAGCCTGGACAGCATCCGCCTGATGGGCAACAGCGACGTGTACATGCCAATCACCCCGATGTTCCACGTGCATGCCTGGGGCACCCCCTACGTGGCCACCATGCTCGGCATCAAGCAGGTGTACCCGGGGCGTTACGACCCGGAACTGCTGGTGGAGCTGTGGAAGCGCGAGAAGGTCACCTTCTCCCACTGCGTGCCGACCATCCTGCAGATGGTGATGAACGCCAAGGCCGCCCAGGGCCTGGACTTCAACGGCTGGAAGATCATCATCGGCGGCAGCGCGCTGACCCGCTCGCTGTACGAGGCGGCCCAGGCCCGCGGTATCCAGCTGACCGCCGCCTACGGCATGTCCGAGACCTGCCCGCTGATCTCCTGCGCCTACCTCAACGAGGAGCTCAAGGCCGGCAGCGAGGACGAGCGCACCACCTACCGGATCAAGGCCGGCGTGCCGGTGCCGCTGGTGGACGCGGCGATCATGGACGAACACGGCCAGCTGCTGCCGGCCGACGGCGAGTCCCAGGGCGAACTGGTGCTGCGTTCGCCCTGGCTGACCCAGGGCTACTTCCGCGAGCCGCAGAAGGGCGAGGAGCTCTGGGCCGGCGGCTGGATGCACACCGGCGACGTGGCCACCCTCGACGGCATGGGCTTCATCGATATCCGCGACCGTATCAAGGACGTGATCAAGACCGGCGGCGAATGGCTGTCCTCGCTGGAGCTGGAAGACCTCATCAGCCGTCACCCGGCGGTGCGCGAGGTGGCCGTGGTGGGGGTGCCGGACCCGCAATGGGGCGAGCGCCCGTTCGCCCTGCTGGTGCTCTTCGAGGGCCAGCAACTGGATGCGAAAGGGTTGAAGGAACACCTCAAGCCTTTCGTCGAGCAGGGCCACATCAACAAGTGGGCGATTCCCTCGCAGATCGCCGTTGTTACTGAAGTTCCCAAGACCAGCGTGGGCAAGCTGGACAAGAAGCGCATCCGTGTGGATATCGCTCGTTGGCAGGAGTCCGGCAGCGAATTCCTCTCCGCCCTGTAATCCCTTCCCTCCGGCTGCGTCCCCCAAGCAAGCGCTTGGCACGGGGCGCAGCCTCTGCTAATCCTTTCTGCGAGCCGTCTAGCTTGCGGCTCGTTGCCGCAGCGACGCGCTAAATCACACTTTCGAGGGATCAAGCCCGTCGGGGGGCTGGCTATAGTCGCTGCCACTCATAACAAAAATCACACATGGAGTAGCGTCGATGACACAAATGAAGAAGATCTGGCGCCTGGCGCGTTTGCCGCTGGCCGTCAGCCTGGCTTCCACGCTTGCCACTCCCGCTTCGGCGGTCACCTTCAACATCGGCGAGATCGAGGGTTCCTTCGATTCCAGCCTGTCGGTCGGCGCCAGCTGGTCGACGCAGAATCCGGACAAGAACCTGATCGGCGTGAACAACGGCGGCAAGGGGCTGTCGCAGACCTCCGACGACGGCCACCTGAACTACAAGGCCGGCAAGACCTTCTCGAAGATCTTCAAGGGCATCCACGACCTGGAGCTGAAGTACGGCGACACCGGCGTGTTCCTGCGCGGCAAGTACTGGTACGACTTCGAGCAGAAGGACGAGAGCACCGAGTTCAAGCCGCTCAGCGACAGCGGCCGCAAGGAAGCCGCCCAGGCCTCCGGCGCCGAACTGCTCGATGCCTTCATCTACCACAAGTACAGCATCGCCGACCTGCCGGGCAACGTGCGCCTGGGCAAGCAGGTGGTGAACTGGGGCGAGAGCACCTTCATCCAGGGCGGCATCAACTCGATCAACCCGTTCGACGTCACCGCGTTGCGCCGCCCGGGCTCCGAGATCAAGGAAGCCCTGGTGCCGGTGAACATGTTCTACCTGTCGCAGAACCTCACCGACAACCTCTCCGCCGAAGGTTTCTACCAACTGGAGTGGGACCAGACGGTGGTCGACAACTGCGGCACCTTCTTCTCCCAGCCCGACGTGATCGCCGACGGCTGCACCGACAACCTGCGCGTGCTGACCAACGCCCAGGCGCTGGGGGCGGGGAACGTGGCGCTGGCCAAGCAGTTCGGCGTGGACGTCAACAACGAGGGCGCCCTGGTGCGCCGCGGGCCGGACCGTGACGCCCGCGACAGCGGCCAGTACGGCCTGTCGCTGAAGTACTACGCCGATGCCCTGAACACCGAGTTCGGCGGCTACTACATGAACTACCACAGCCGCCTGCCGATCTTCAGCGGCCGTGGCGCCTCGCAAAGCACCTACAACCTGGCGCGATCCCTCAGCGGCACTCCGCTGCAGGCCTTCGCCCCGCTGCTGGTGGCCGGCAACTCCTCGTACTTCGTCGAGTACCCGGAAGACATCCACCTGTACGGCCTGAGCTTCTCCACCACGCTGCCCACCGGCACCGCCTGGCAGGGCGAGATCAGCTACCGGCCCAACGCCCCGGTGCAGCTGAACACCACCGACATCCTGTTCGCCGGCGTGGTACCGCTGGGCGGCCCGGTGTTCGGCAACGCCTCGGTGCTCGAGGGCGCCCCGGACACCGACCTGCACGGCTACACCCGCAAGGAAATCACCCAGCTGCAGACCACCTTCACCCACTTCTTCGACCAGGTCATGGGCGCCGAGCGCCTGACCCTGGTGGGCGAGGTGGGCTGGACCCACGTCGGCGGCCTGGAGAGCACCTCCAAGGCGCGCTACGGCCGCGACCCGGTGTTCGGCCCCGGCCCGCTGCCGGGGGTACCTGCCAGGTGCTCAACGCCTCGACGCTTGGGGCCAACGGGCCGCAGAACAACCTGTCGCGCAACTGCGAGAACGACGGCTTCACCACCGCCGACTCCTGGGGCTACCGCATGCGGGCGATCTGGGACTACAACGACGTGTTCGCCGGTGTGAACCTCAAGCCCAACGTGGCCTGGTCCCACGATGTCGACGGCTACTCCCCCGGCCCGGGCGGCAACTTCGAGGAAGGCCGCAAGGCGATCAGCCTGGGCGTGGACGCCGACTACCTGAACACCTACACCGCGAGCCTTTCCTACACCAACTACTTCGACGGCAAGTACTCCACCCTGGTCGACCGCGACTTCGTCGCGCTCAGCTTCGGCGTGAACTTCTAAGCGCTACCCGCGCTCCGCCCGCTGCCGGGCGGGGCGCCAGCAGACAGAGATCGCGAGCGCGGCGGCGCGGCCGTTGCGCGAGCAGTAACGACTCATCGAGGACGACGCGATAATGAGAACAACAAAGAGACTGCTGCAAACCGGCGCGCTGGCCCTGGGCCTGAGCCTGCTGGCCACCCAGGTGATGGCCGCGGTATCCGCCGCCGACGCTGCCAAGCTGGGCTCCACCCTGACTCCGGTCGGCGCCGAGAAGGCCGGCAACGCCGACGGCAGCATCCCCGCCTGGACCGGCGGCCTGCCGAAGAATGCCGGTGCCGTCGACGCCAAGGGCTTCCTCGCCGACCCCTTCGCCAGCGAGAAGCCGCTGTTCACCATCACCGCGCAGAATGTCGAGCAGTACAAGGACAAGCTGACCCCCGGCCAGCTGGCCATGTTCAAGCGCTACCCCGACACCTACAAGATGCCGGTGTACCCGTCGCACCGCACCGCCACCCTGCCTGACTCGGTGCTGGAAGCGACCAGGAAGAACGCCACCGCCACCAACCTGGTGCAGGGCGGCAACGGCCTGCAGAACTTCCAGACCGCCAACCCCTTCCCGATCCCGCAGAACGGCCTGGAAGTCATCTGGAACCACATCACCCGCTACCGCGGCGGTCACGTGCGCCGCCTGGTGACCCAGGCCACCCCGCAGGTCAACGGCAGCTACTCGCTGGTGTACTTCCAGGACGAGTTCGTGTTCCGCACCGACCTGAAGGACTACGACCCGAGCAAGCCGAGCAACGTGCTGTTCTACTTCAAGCAGCAGGTCACCGCCCCGGCCCGCCTGGCCGGCAACGTACTGCTGGTGCACGAGACCCTCGACCAGGTCAAGGAGCCGCGCCTGGCATGGCTCTACAACGCCGGCCAGCGCCGCGTGCGCCGCGCCCCGCAGGTGTCCTACGACGGCCCCGGCACCGCCGCCGACGGCCTGCGCACCTCGGACAACCTGGACATGTACAACGGCGCGCCGGACCGCTACGACTGGAAACTGGTGGGCAAGCAGGAGCTGTACATCCCGTACAACAACTACAAGCTCGACGATCCCAAGCTGAAGTACGCGGACATCATCAAGCCCGGCCACCTCAACCAGGACCTGACCCGCTACGAGCTGCACCGCGTCTGGCACGTGGTCGCCACCCTGAAGCCGGGCGAGCGCCACATCTATGCCAAGCGCGACTTCTACATCGACGAGGACACCTGGCAGGCCGCCGAGATCGACCACTACGACGGCCGCGGAACCCTGTGGCGCGTGGCCGAGGCCTTCTCGCAGTACTACTACAACAACCAGGTGCCCTGGTACACCGCGGAAACCCTGTACGACCTGCTCTCCAGCCGTTACCTGGTGCTGGGCCTGAAGAACGAGGAGAAATCCGCCTACGACTTCAACTACAGCGCTTCGGAAAGCGACTTCACCCCCGCGGCGCTGCGCCAGGAAGGCGTGCGCTAAGGTCGGTTGCCCTTGCTGACAGAGCCGGCCTTCGGGCCGGCTTTTTCTTGGGCCGGGGGTCGCTACGGTGGTGTGGCGGAATGCCGCTATAATCATCGCAAAATGCCGCCATGGGTGAGCCCTTGCCTCACGCGTACCGCAACCTGCTCGACGACGAAGAGATCGAAGCGCTGCTGGAGATCACCGTCCGCCCCGAGCGCCCCCCGACGGTGCTGCTGGTGGACGACGACCCGCAGGTGCTCGCCGAGATGCGCGAGCTGATCGAAAGCGCCGACCTGCAGTGCCTGACCGCCCGCAACAGCGCCCAGGCCCTGCGCCGCATCGGCCGCGACGAATCGGCCATCGACCTGCTGGTCACCGACCTGTGCATGGACGGCGAGGGCGCGGGCCTGGAGCTGATCCGCCAGCTCAGCGCCCAGGGCACCTTCCTGCCGATCATCGTGCTCTCCGGCACCACCCGCGCCCGCGACGTGGTCGAGGCGATGCGCCTGAACGTGCTGGACTTCCTGCTCAAGCCGGTGGAGCCGGCGGAGTTCCTGCAGACGCTCAGGCGTTACCTGTAAAGCGCCTGGCGAGCGGGCCCTGCCCGCGATTCGCGCGCAGGGCGCGCTCCTACAGGGGAAGGGCGCGGGCGGGGCGGCGGAGCGGATCTCATCCGCGAATCGCGCCGATACTTCCGGCTATCGCGGACAAGGTCCGCTCCTACGGGGAGGACCGTGCTTCCCGGCTACCTGTAGGAGCGGGCCCTGCCCGCGATATCGCGCGCAGGGCGCGCTCCTACAAGGGAATGGCGCGGGCGGGGCGGCGGAGCGGATCTCATCCGCGAATCGCGCCGATACTTCCGGCTATCGCGGACAAGGTCCGCTCCTACGGGGGAGGACCGTGCTTCCCGGCTACCTGTAGGAGCGGGCCCTGCCCGCGATTCGCGCGCAGGGCGCGCTCCTACATTGCAGGTGAGCACGGCTTTTCGTAGGAGCGAGCTTGCTCGCGAACATATCCCCGCGGCGGAATCCCTTCGTACTGCTTACAACGCCTGTGCCTTGAAGGTATCGCACTTGCCCGGCGAGCCCGAGTCGAAGCCGAGCTTGAACCAGCGCATGCGCTGCGCCGAGGTGCCGTGGGTGAAGGAGTCCGGCACCACGGTGCCGCGGGACTGCTTCTGCAGGCGGTCGTCGCCGATGGCGTTGGCGGCGTTCAGCGCGCTCTCGATGTCGCCCGGCTCCAGCCACTGCAGGCGCTGCTGGGCGTTGTTGGCCCAGACCCCGGCGAAGCAGTCGGCCTGCAGTTCCAGGCGTACCGAGAGGCCGTTGGCGCCCTCCATGGGCGCGCCGCGGCGGCGGGCGGCCTCGACCTTGGCCGAGATGCCCAGCAGGTTCTGCACGTGGTGGCCGACCTCGTGGGCGATCACGTAGGCGCGGGCGAAGTCGCCGGCGGCGGAGAAGCGCTGCTCCATCTCGCGGAAGAAGCCCAGGTCCAGGTACACCCGGTGGTCGCCGGGGCAGTAGAAGGGCCCCACCGCCGAGGAGGCGAAGCCGCAGGCCGAGTTCACCCCGCCGTTGAACAGGATCAGCTTGGGTTGTTCGTACTGGGCATTGCTGTGGGCGAAGATCTGCCCCCAGGTGTCCTCGGTGTCGCCGAGCACGGCGCGGACGAAATCCACCTGCGGGTCGGCGCCGGTCGCCGGGCGGCCCTGCACCTGCGGGCGCGCCGGGGCCTGGCCGGTGTCCATCTGGCCGAGCAGGCTGCCGAGGATCTGCATCGGGTCCTGGCCCATCAGCAGGCCGACCACCACCACGATGGCCACCCCACCCAGGCTCAGGCCGCGGCCGCCGATGCGCATGCCGCCACCGCCCATGCCGCCGCCGCTGTCGTCGCGGGCATCCACCACGTTGTCGCTGCGTCGTCCTTTGCGCCAGAGCATGGCGTCTTCTCCTGAATGTGCGTGGGTTGAGTGTCGTCGGCGCCCGCGTGGTGCGCCAGTCCGGCCGTCAGTCGAGGCGGCAGAGCAGCTCGGCGCGGGCCAGCAGCTGCACCTTGCCGCCCACCTGCACCTGGTCGTCGTCGCCGACGCGTACTTCCAGCAGGCTCGGGCGGCCGAGGAAGCGGCCCTGGTGCAGCTCGAAGGTCTCGCCGCGGCGGGCCTTGCCCAGTTCCACCAGGTAGGCGGCGACCGGGCCGGCGGCGCTGCCGGTGGCGATGTCTTCCACCAGCCCGGCACTGTCCCAGGTGCGGCCTTCGCGGCCATCCACGTCCAGCAGGAAGACGAAGGCCGCGCCCAGGGCGGACAGGCGCTCGCCCATCGGCGTGGATAGCTCGGCGCGCTGGCGGATGCGCCCCAGCGCCTCGCCGCGCACCGGCAGCAGCAGGTAGGGCAGGCCGGTGCTGACCACGCTGGCGGGGTAGCCGGCGAGGTCGCTGGCCTGCAGCGAGAAGGCCTCGGCGAACCAGCGCCGGGCTTCGTCGTCGAGCACGGCGCCGAACTGCGCCTGGCCCTGGTTCATCTGCGCGATGAAGCCCTGGCCGTGGCGGCGGGTGGTCAGGTTCACCTCCTTGGCGGCCAATTGCAGCGTCCAGTGTTCCTGCTCGCCACGCTGGTGGATGTGGTGCAGCAGCGCGGCGGCGCCCAGCAGCGGGTGGCCGGCGAAGGGCAGTTCTTCCTCCTGGGTGAAGATGCGCGCGCCGTAGGTGTCCAGCTGCGCGGTGGGGTAGAGGAAGAGCGTCTCGAACTGGCGCAGCTCCTGGGTCAGGGCCTGCAGGGTAGCGTCGGCCAGGCCGCGGGCGTCGGCGAACACCGCCAGGCCGTTGCCGCCGAGGGGGTGTTCGGCGAAGACGTCGAGCTGCCAGTAATGCTGAGGGGACATGGGGCTCCCTGGCTGAAAGTAGGACTCGACAGCGAGCCTAACGGCGGATATGTTCGCCGACAAGAAAAGCCCAGCTTTTCAGGCCACCGCAGTGGCCGGCGTCGCTCGGACGGTTCCGGGCGCTTACGTTCACCGAGGAAATCATGACTGAACCCCGTTCAGCACGCCGCTTCGCGCGTATCGATCGTCTCCCGCCCTACGTCTTCAACATCACCGCCGAACTGAAGATGGCCGCCCGCCGCCGCGGCGAGGACATCATCGACCTGTCCATGGGCAACCCCGACGGCCCCACCCCGCCGCACATCGTCGAGAAGCTGGTGCAGGTTGCCCAGCGCGAAGACACCCACGGCTACTCCACCTCCCGCGGCATTCCGCGCCTGCGCCGGGCGATCTCGCGCTGGTACCAGGAGCGCTACGCGGTGGACATCGACCCGGAAACCGAGGCCATCGTCACCATCGGTTCCAAGGAGGGCCTGGCGCACCTGATGCTGGCCACCCTGGACCACGGCGACAACATCCTGGTGCCCAACCCCAGCTACCCCATCCACATCTACGGCGCGGTGATCGCCGGCGCCCAGGTGCGCTCGGTGCCGCTGGTGCCGGGCATCGACTTCTTCAACGAGCTGGAACGGGCGATCCGCGAGTCGATCCCCAAGCCGAAGATGATGATCCTCGGCTTCCCCTCCAACCCCACCGCGCAGTGCGTGGAGCTGGACTTCTTCGAGCGCGTGGTGGCCCTGGCCAAGCAGTACGACGTGCTGGTGGTGCACGACCTGGCCTACGCCGACATCGTCTACGACGGCTGGAAAGCGCCGTCGATCATGCAGGTGCCGGGCGCCAAGGACATCGCGGTGGAGTTCTTCACCCTGTCCAAGAGCTACAACATGGCCGGCTGGCGCATCGGCTTCATGGTCGGCAACCCGGAGCTGGTCTCGGCGCTGGCGCGGATCAAGAGCTACCACGACTACGGCACCTTCACCCCGCTGCAGGTGGCCGCCATCGCCGCCCTGGAAGGCGACCAGCAGTGCGTGCGCGACATCGCCAGCCAGTACCAGGCGCGCCGCGACGTATTGGTGAAGGGCCTGCACGAGGCCGGCTGGATGGTCGAGAACCCCAAGGCCTCGATGTACGTCTGGGCGAAGATCCCCGAACCCTACGCGCACCTGGGCTCGCTGGAGTTCGCCAAGAAGCTGCTGAAGGACGCCAAGGTCTCCGTCTCGCCGGGCATCGGCTTTGGTGACTATGGCGATGACCATGTGCGCTTTGCGTTGATCGAGAACCGCGACCGCCTGCGCCAGGCGGTGCGGGGGATCAAGGCGATGTTCCGGGCCGATGGGTTGTTGCCGAAGGCGGCGAAGGTGGGGGAGTAAGCGAAAGGCGTATGGGAAAGGGAGCTCTCCGGATGCATTGGTGCTTCGCGGGGGCTTCTTTCCCTCTCCCCAGCCCTCTCCCTGAAGGGAGAGGGGGCTTGTCCGTGCCGAGATAAGGCTTGATTTTAGCCGGCAATTTCTATGCTAGCCGGCTGACTCCAGAACATCAGTGCCTGCCCAACGGTCCCCTCTCCCTTCAGGGAGAGGGTTAGGGAGAGGGGCGGAGCCGATCCCACGTCCCAGAACAGCAGAATGGCTCCAAGCCCTCAAGAAAAACCTCAACGCCCCGGATAATCCGCCAGCACCACCGCCTTGCCATCCTTGCCCAGCCCCAGTACCTGGTAGGCATCCTGGCGGTCACCCATCTCCATCCCAGGCGAGCCCATGGGCATGCCCGGCACCGCGGCGCCCACCAGGTCGGCGCGTTCGCGCAGTGCGAGCACATCACGGGCCGGCACGTGGCCCTCGACGAACTTGCCGTCGATCACCCCGGTATGGCACGAGCCCATGGCGTAGGGCACGCCCAGGCGCGTCTTGAACGCCGACATGTCCGCCTCGACGTGGTCGTTGACCGTGAAGCCGTTGGCCTGCAGGTGCTTGATCCAGTCCTTGCAGCAGCCGCAGTTGGCGTCGCGGTGCACGTCGATGGTCAACGGCTGGGCGGCCTGGGCGGTGCCGGCGAGGAGGGCGGCGAGAAGGAGGATGCGGCGCATGGGAAGCTCCTGTCAGAACGAAATCCGTGGAGCATACTCTCAGGGACGGCGGCGCCCGTCCCTGCTCTGTATCAGCTTATGACGCCGCCGGCGAACTCGGCGTGCCGAGCAAGGTCTGTGTCCTTTATCCATCTTCATTTGCCGAGGGCTGACGGGCCCCAGGAGGAACAGGATGCTCTTCGCCCGCTTCGTCTTGCTGCTACAGGCCCTGGTATGGGCCGGCCTGGGCCTGCTGTACTGGGTGCGCCCCTACGAGATGGCCAACCTCAGCGGCATGTTGCTGATGGAACCGGAGTCGGTCAGCGACGCCCAGGTGTTCTACGGCGGCCACCAGTTCGCCCTGGCGCTGTTCCTGCTGTTCGCCCTGCGCCGCCGCGAGCTGCTGCGCGCCGGGCTGATCCTGGTGGTGCTGGTGCAGCTCACCCTGACCCTGTCGCGCCTGCTCATCGCCTGGTCCTCGGGCCTGGGCATCGACACCGACGCCACCCTCTACGGCCTGGTCTACCGCGGCAGCGTATCGCTGCTGGCGATCTTCGCCCTGTACTGGCTGGAGCGCGGCCGGCGCGAGCCGGAGCCGGCCGAACCGCTGCCGGAGGCGCCGGTGGAGAAGGTGCGCGACGCCGACTTCGAAGGGCTCTGAGTCAGGTCCGAAAGACTCCGCGGCGAGTCAGGATGACTCCGCTGCTGCTGGTCATTTTGACTTCCGTCTCGCGCCAGCCCTTGATCCATGGGCCCCCAGGGGCTGGCACGCTTGCTGTAATGGCTTGGCTACCTTCAAACGCCAATGGAGCGATCATGAAAGTAGCGAGCCTGTGTGCAATGAGTCTGGTGCTGTTGTCCTGCGCGGTGGCGCAGGCGGACCAGGTGGTGGCTGAACGGCCGGACAACACGGTCGGCGGCGGTTTTGGCGCGGGCAGCGGGCTGCTGGTCGGCGGCGCCCTGGGCGGGCCCTTCGGCGCGCTGGCGGGGGCCGGCATCGGCTGGCTGGCCGGCAGCGGCGTGCAGCAGGCCAGCGGCGCCAGCCAGAAGGCCTACGTGGTGCAGGCAGCGGACGGCAGCCAGCGCACCGTGCGTTCGCCCAACGCCGAGTTCCAGGTGGGCCAGCGCGTGGAGGCCGACGGTATCCGCCTGCGCGCCGCGAACTGACTCGCGTCCAGCCGGCGCCGCTGGGGCGGCGCCGGCTTCCATGCTATCGTTGCGCCCCGTTCGACCGTCACATGCAGGCCCGCAACATGAAATTCATCCACAAGCGCGAACACCTCAACGAGGGCGACCTCGTGGTCATCGAATGCTCGCGCACCTGCAACATCCGCCTGATGACCGACGCCAACTTCCGCAGCTTCAAGAACGGCGCGCGCCACGCCTACCACGGCGGTGCCTTCGAGCGCTTCCCGGCGCGCATCCGGGTGCCCAGCACCGGGTTCTGGAACGTCACCCTGGACACCGTCACCCGCCGCGCCATCAGCGTTACCCGCAAGCCGGACTTCAGCTACAGCATCAAGTTCGTGCGCAAGACGCCTTCCAGCTACAGCTGAGCCGCCTCAGGGGCGGTGCGCCGGGAAATCCTCCAGCAGCTTCGCCAGCGCCTTGTCGAAAGCCTCCTGGCTCAGGTTCGGGTCCTGTAGCTGGCTGCTCAACTGCGCTTCGTAGAGCACCTCGCGGCTGCCTCCGTCGAGGATGCGCATGACCAGCCGCGCCAGGTCGGAATCGGCGATCTGCGTCTGGCTCACCACGCCCTCCTGGGTCGCTACCGGGCGCTGGATCACCCCGGTCTGGCGCTCCAGCCCCAGCGCATAGAGCACCCGCAACTCGCCATTGCGCGCCTGGAAGCGGTAGCCCTTGGCTTCCAGGGCGCGACGCAGGGCGGCGTCGAAGCGGTCCTCGAGGTCCAGGCGGTGGCCGGGGGCGCGTACCGCCTGGATGGAGAAGCTGCCCTGGTGGCCGTCGGCGGCCGGGGAGACCGTCACCTTGGCCGGGTCGCTGCCGGCGCAGGCGGCCAGCAGCAGGGCGAGCAGGGGAAGCAGGAAGCGGTGCATGGCGAGGCTCTCTTGTGGTTATCCACAGCAGCCTAGCCGGCGGCGCGGTGCGCGCCGCCCAACCCAGGTTGGGTTAGCCGCGGCGGCGCTCGAGCAGCACGCCGGCTTCCATGTGATGGGTGTAGGGGAACTGGTCGAACAGCGCGCAGCGCGTCACCTGGTGGGTGTCGTGCAGTTGGGCGATGTTCTGCGCCAGCGTCTCCGGGTTGCAGGAGATATAGAGGATGCGCTCGAAGCGGCGGGTCAGCTCGCAGGTGTCCGCGTCCATGCCGGCGCGCGGCGGGTCGACGAAGACGCTGCCGAAGTCGTAGCCCTTCAGGTCCACGTCGGCCAGGCGGCGGAATGGGCGCACCTCGTTCAGCGCCTGGGTCAGCTCCTCGGCGGAGAGGCGCACCAGGGTGACGTTATCCACAGCGTTGTCGGCCAGGTTTGCCAGGGCGGCGTTCACCGAGGTCTTGCTGATCTCGGTGGCGAGCACCTTGCGCACCCGGGTGGCCAGCGGCAGGGTGAAGTTGCCGTTGCCGCAGTACAGCTCCAGCAGGTCGTCGTCGCGCTGGCCGAGGGCTTCGAAGGCCCAGTTGAGCATCTTCTGGCAGACCACGCCGTTGGGCTGGGTGAAGGCGCCTTCCGGCTGGCGGTAGCGGAAGGTCCGCCCGGCCACCAGCAGGGCTTCCTCGACGTAGTCGCGGCCGACCACCAGGCGTTTGCCGCGCGAACGCCCGACGATGCTCACGCCCAGCTCGGCGGCCAGCATCGCCGCCGCGGCCTGCCAGGCTTCGTCCACCGGGCGGTGGTAGCAGAGGGTGATCAGCGCATCGCCCGCCAGGGTGGTGAGGAATTCCACCTGGAACAGCTTGTGGCCCAGGGCGTGCTCGGCCCAGGCGGCCTTCAGGCGCGGCATCAGCTCGTTGATGCGCAGGCTGGCGATGGGGAAGTCGTCGATCAGGATCGGCGTGTGCTTGTTGCCCTGCTCGAACATCGCGTAGTGGCGCTGCTCGCCCTCGCGCCACAGGCGGAACTCGGCGCGCAGGCGGTAGTGCTCGCGGGGCGAGTCGAACACCTGCGGCTCGGGCGCGGCGAAGGGCGCCAGCAGCTCGCGCAGGCGCGCGGCCTTGTCGGCCAGTTGGGTGTCGTAGGCGGCGGGGTCGAAGCGAGGGCTGCTCATGGGGCGGGAAACTCGTGTGGGGCGGCGGCATTCGATGGGTATCGCTGCGCTCCACGCCATCCTACGGCATGCCACTTGTAGGATGGCGTGGAGCGAAGCGATACCCATGCAGCATGGGTAAAGATGACTCAGGCGTTGTACCAGCCCAGCTTGATGACGAACAGCACCGACAGGATCACCAGCGCCCAGTTCAGCTCGCGGAAGCGGCCGGCCAGCAGCTTGCAGGCGGTCCAGGTGATGAAGCCGAAGGCGATGCCGTTGGCGATGGAGAAGGTCAGCGGCATGGCCAGGGCGGTGACCACCACGGGCGCGGCCACGGTCAGGTCGTCCCAGTCGATCTCGGCCAGGCCCGAGGCCATCAGCACGGCGACGAAGAACAGCGCGGGCGCCGTGGCGAAGGCCGGCACGTTGCCCGCCAGCGGGGCGAAGAACAGCGCCAGCAGGAACAGCACGGCGACCACGATGGCGGTCAGGCCGGTGCGGCCACCGGCGGAGACGCCCGCGGCGGACTCGATGTAGCTGGTGGTGGTGGAGGTGCCCAGCAGCGAGCCGAACATGGCCGCGGTGCTGTCGGCGATCAGCGCCCGGCCCATCTTCGGCATGTGCCCGTCCTTGCCCATCAGGCCGGCGCGCTTGGCCACGCCGATCAGGGTGCCGGAGTTGTCGAACAGGTCGACGAAGAGGAAGGCGAAGATCACGCTGGTCAGGCCGATGTCCAGGGCGCCCTTGATGTCCAGCTGGAGGAAGGTCGGCGCCAGCGACGGCGGCATCGACACCACGCCGCCGAACTGCGACACGCCCAGGGCGATGGCGATGAAGGTCACGGCGAGGATGCCGATCATCACCGCGCCGGTCACCCGGCGCGCTTCCAGGGCGACGATGAGGATGAAGCCGAGGATCGCCAGCAGCGGCTCGGGCCTGGCCAGGTCGCCCATGCCCACCAGGGTGGCCGGGTTGGCGACGACGATGCCGGATTCCTTGAGCGCGATCAGCGCCAGGAACAGGCCGATGCCGGCGGCGATGGCCGAGCGCAGGGCCAGCGGGATGCTGTTGATGATCCATTCGCGGATGCGGAAGATCGAGATGATGAAGAACATGCAGGCCGAGAGGAACACCGCACCCAGCGCCACCTGCCAGGTGTGGCCCATGTGCAGCACCACGGTGTAGGTGAAGAAGGCGTTCAGGCCCATGCCCGGGGCGAGGGCGATGGGGTAGTTGGCGATCAGCCCCATGATCGCCGAGCCGATGGCCGCGGCCAGGCAGGTGGCGACGAACACCGCGCCCTTGTCCATGCCGGTCTCGCCGAGGATGCTCGGGTTGACGAAGAGGATGTAGGCCATGGTCAGGAAGGTGGTGACCCCCGCCAGTATCTCGGTGCGTACGTTGGTGTTGTGCGCCTTGAGTTGGAACAGCTTTTCCAGCATGTCGTGCTCCCCGTGTTTGGGCGTCCTGCGGCTCGACCGGTCGGTCAACAATGGCCGTCTCGCGCGGCCTGGGCAAAAAAGGCGGGCATCATAGCAGCTCGCCGGAAACGCGGGTATCGAGCCCGTCGCCCGCTTCCCCGACGAGCCTAGCCGGCCTCGGCCGCGACTGCCAACGCAAGGCCCGTGCCAGCCCCTTCGTTGACCTCTGCCACGCCTGCCGGGCCGCCATCGGCGTTATCATGTGCCGGCCGGTACGCAATGACCGGCGCGCGCCGTTGTCCAACCGGCATCCGGCCCGATTCCACTGTTGCCTGACCCGTCGTCGACCCATGAAACGCCTGATCCCGCTTTGCCTCCTCGCCCTGCTGGGCGCCTGCGCCGGCACGCCGCCGGTCCTGCCGCAGCACAGCTTCGACATCCACGCCACCGCCGACAAGGCCACGGCCAGCACGCGCACCCTGGCCGACCCGCAAGGCCAGGCGGTGCTGGTCATCGCCCGCGCCGAACTCACCCAGCGCGACGTGCAGCGCGCCGAAGTGGTGCTGGGCAACGGCGGCCGCCCCGGCGTGCTGGTGACCTTCGCCCCCGACGCCAGCCAGCGCCTGGCGCGGCTGACCGAAAAGCAGCGGGGCAAGGCCCTGGCGGTGGTGATCGACGGCCAGTTGCGCATGCTGCCGCCGGTGTCCGAGCCGGTGCGCGACGGCCGGGTGATGCTGGAGGGGTTCGACAGCCAGGTGGAAGCGGAGGCGCTGGCGCGGCAGCTCAATGCGCTGCGGGATGCGCCGGTGCGGCCTTGAGGGGAGGGCACTGCTTTTCGTAGGATCGAGGGGGACGCCTAGTTCTTGCTCGCGAAGGGTGTTTGTCGGCGGGGTCTGGTGTTCATCCTGAAGAGCACCCTCTCCCTGAAGGGAGAGGGGACTGTTGGGCAGACGCTGATGTTCTGGAGTCAGCCGGCTAGCACAGAGATTGCCGGCTGAAACCATGCCTTCTCTCGGCACGGACGGCCCCCTCTCCCTTCAGGGTGTGGTGGTCAAATAATTTCGGACACTTCGATAGGTTGTCTGGGTGGCCTGCGCTCGTAGCTGGTGGGTGGCAGATAGCCCAAGCTGGAGTGCAGACGTACGTTGTTGTAGAAGCCGACGATGTAGTCGGCGATGTCGGTCATAGCCTCGGCATGATTGGCGTAGTCACGTTGCCAGACCCGCTCCATTTTCAGGTTCAGGAAGAAACGTTCCATGACGGCGTTGTCCCAGCAGTTCCCCTTGCGGCTCATGCTCAAAACTAGGCCATGCCGCCTGAGCAGCGCACGATAAACCTCGCTGGCGTACTGGCTACCACGATCCGAGTGCACGACCAGGCCTGGTGCTGGCTGCCGCTGAGCAATCGCCATCTGTAGCGCCGAACAGACCAGTTCCGCCGGCATGTTCGGTGCCATCGCCCAGCCGACGATCTTGCGCGAATACAGGTCCATCACCGCGGCCAGGTACAGCCAACCTCGACGGGTACGGATGTAGGTGATATCCGCCACCCAGGCCTGGTTTACGGCCGGAGGATCGAACTGGCGGGCCAGCAGATTGGAGGCTATCGGCAGGTCATGCTTGCTGTTGGTCGTGTGCACGAACTTGCGCTTCCAGACAGGCCGAAGCCGGTGCTCGCGCATCAGCCGGCGGACTCGGTAGCGTCCTACGCGCACGCCTTCGGAGTTGAGGGCGGCGTGGAGGCGACGACTCCCATAGGTACGCCCGCAGCTCATGAACAGGGCTTTCAGGGAGGCGGCTACCGGGCAGTGCAGGGATGGGCGCAAGGGGCGGCGCTGCGCGGTGTAGTAGCCTGACCGACTGACACCCAGCAGCCGGCACAGCCGCGTAATCCCGACCTTCTTCTGCTGCTGAGCGATTAATCGGTAAATCACTTCAGTTCGCGGGCAAAGAAGGCCGAAGCCTTTTTTAGCAGGTCGTTGTCCTGCTTCAATTGGCGATTCTCGGCCTCCAACTGACGAATCCGCTGCTGCTCGGGTGTCAGCGGCTTACCCACTCCCGCCTGTCCCGACAGTTCGGCTTCGTATTGCTGAATCCAGCGGCGAACTGCCGTCTCTCCCAGGTCCATATCTCGGCAGACCTGCGTAATGCTCAGGCCCTGGTCCTTGATCATCTGGACGACTTGCAGCTTGAAACTGGCATCGAATGTTCTGCGTTTACGGCTCATGAATGACTCCTCTATTCAGTGGATTTTCCACCTATCGAGGTGTCCGAGGAAATTGAACCACCACAGGGAGAGGGCTGGGGAGAGGGAGCAGAGTCGATCTATCGCACCTCAACAACCGGGAGGCACCGTTCGCGAGCAAGAACTAGGCGTCCCCCTCGCTCCTACAAAAAAGCAAAAAAGCGAAAACAAAAAACCCGGCGAATGCCGGGCTTTTCGTCGTTCGCGGGTAAGGCTTACTTGCCGTACACCGGGAACTTGCCGCACAGGGCCTTGACCTGCTCGCGCACGCGGCCTTCCACGGCCTCGTCGCCCAGGTTGGCGAGGATCTCGCAGATCCAGCCGGCCAGCTGGCGGCATTCGTCTTCCTTGAAGCCGCGGGTGGTCACGGCCGGGGTGCCGATGCGCAGGCCCGAGGTGACGAAGGGCGAGCGCGGGTCGTTCGGCACGCTGTTCTTGTTCACGGTGATGAAGGCGCGGCCCAGGGCGGCGTCCGCGTCCTTGCCGGTGATGTCCTGCTTGATCAGGCTGAGCAGGAACAGGTGGTTCTGGGTGCCGCCGGAAACCACGTCGTAGCCGTTCTCGATGAACACCTGGGCCATGGTCTGAGCGTTCTTCACCACTTGTTCCTGGTAGGCCTTGAACTCGGGCTGCAGGGCTTCCTTGAAGCACACGGCCTTGGCGGCGATGACGTGCTCCAGCGGGCCGCCCTGGCCGCCCGGGAAGACGGCGGAGTTCAGCTTCTTCTCCAGCTCTTCGTTCTTGCGCGCCAGGATCAGGCCGCCGCGCGGGCCGCGCAGGGTCTTGTGGGTGGTGGTGGTGACGACGTCGGCGAAGGGCACCGGGTTCGGGTAGATGCCGGCGGCGACCAGGCCGGCCACGTGGGCCATGTCGACGAACAGGTAGGCGCCCACCTTGTCGGCGATGGCGCGGAAGCGCGGGAAGTCGAGGATCTGCGAGTAGGCGGAGAAGCCGGCGATGATCATCTTCGGCTTGTGTTCCACGGCCAGGCGCTCGACTTCGTCGTAGTCGATCAGGCCGTTGCCGTCGATGCCGTACTGCACGGCGTTGTAGATCTTGCCGGAGAAGCTGACGCTGGCGCCGTGGGTCAGGTGGCCGCCGTGGGCCAGGCTCATGCCCAGCACGGTGTCGCCGGCGTTCAGCAGGGCCATGTACACGGCGGCGTTGGCCTGGGAACCGGAGTGCGGCTGGACGTTGGCGTAGTCGGCGCCGAACAGCTGCTTGGCACGGTCGATGGCAAGTTGCTCGACCACGTCGACGTACTCGCAACCACCGTAGTAGCGCTTGCCCGGGTAGCCTTCGGCGTACTTGTTGGTCAGCACGCTACCCTGGGCTTCCATCACCGCCGGGCTGGTGTAGTTCTCGGAGGCGATGAGCTCGATGTGCTCTTCCTGGCGCAGGGCTTCCTGCTCCATCGCGGCGAAGAGTTCGGCATCGTAGCGGGCGAGGGTCAAATCACGGCTGAACATGGCGGTCCTCATAAGGATCGGTGCTGGGAAAGGGGCGCATTCTAACCCAGGGCGCGCGCGCTGGCATATGAAAGGCGGTCATGTGGCGGATAAGCGGGGTTCACGCGGGGGGAGCGCTGTTGGAGCGGGCCCTGCCCGCGATTCGCGCGCAGGGCGCGCTCCTACAGGCGCCGCCGGGGGCATGGCGTAGGAGCAACTGTCTTGCCAACTACGCCGAAGTGCTCTTCGTAGGAGCGAGCTTGCTCGCGAACAGATTCCGCAGCGGGGGGCTCATTCGCGAGCAAGCTCGCTCCTACGAGAAGCCGTGCCTGCCCGTACGATAGGCTCCTACAGGGGAATCCTGACGCTAGCCGAGCAGGAACAACGCATTGCTGGAGAACAGCGCCGCAAACTGCTCCGCCGTCATCGGCCGGCCGAACAGGAAGCCCTGCACCTCGTCGCAGCCGTGCTCACGCAGGAAGTCCAGTTGCGCCTGGGTTTCCACGCCCTCGGCGATCACCATCAGGTTCAGGCTGTGGGCCATGGCGATGATGGCGCGGGCGATCTGCGCGTCCTGCTCGCCGTGGGGCAGGCCGTCGACGAAGCTGCGGTCGATCTTCAGCACGTCGATGGGGAACTGCTTGAGGTAGTTCAGCGACGAGTAGCCGGTGCCGAAGTCGTCCACCGCGATGGCCAGGCCCAGGCGCTTGAGCCCGGAGAGGATGTGCATGGCCTCGGACACGTCGCTCATCAGGATGCTTTCGGTCAGCTCCAGCTCCAGGCAGGCCGGCGGGATGCCGGTTTCCATGAGGATGCCGGCGATGCGCGTGCCCAACTGGCCGTCGGCGAACTGCCGCGCGGACAGGTTCACCGCCACCTTGGGCACCCGCACCTTGTCGCGGTGCCAGATGCGGATCTGCCGGCAGGCCTCGGCCAGCAGCCAGTCGCCGACCTGGGCGATCAGCCCCAGTTCCTCCAGCACCGGGATGAACTCGGTGGGCGGCACCAGGCCGCGGCGCGGGTGCTGCCAGCGCAGCAGCGCCTCGGCGCCGGTGAGGCGGCGGCCGTCGCCGGTGAACTGCGGCTGGTAGTGCAGGACGAACTCGCCCTGCTCGATGGCCCGGCGCAGGTCGCTTTCCAGCTCCAGGCGCTCCAGGGCGCGGGCGTTCATCTCGGCCTGGTAGAACTGGAAGTTGTTCTTGCCCACTTCCTTGGCGTGGTACATGGCGGTGTCGGCGTTCTTCATCAACTGGCTCAGCTCGGCGCCGTCCTGCGGCGACAGGGCCACGCCGATGCTGGCGGTGACGAAGAACTCGCGGCCTTCCAGGGTGAAGGGCCGGGCCAGGCTGGCGAGGATGCGCTCGGCCACCTGGATGGCGCGCTTGAGCGCGCGCTCGCGGTCTTCCAGCGCGGGCAGCAGCAGGGTGAACTCGTCGCCGCCCATGCGCGCCACAGTATCGTTGTCGCCGACGCAGCGGTTCAGGCGCTCGGCCACTTCCTTGAGCATGCGGTCGCCCGCGGCATGGCCGAGGGAGTCGTTGATCGGCTTGAAGCGGTCGAGGTCGAGGAACATCAGCACCACCCACTGGCGGTGCCGCTCGGCCTGCATCAGCGCGGTGTGCAGGCGGTCCTGGAACAGGGTGCGGTTGGGCAGGTGGGTGAGGGCGTCGTAGTAGGCCAGGCGGTGGATGCGCCGCTCGCTGGCCTTGCGCTCGCTGATGTCGCTGAAGAAGCAGACGAAGCTGACCAGGTCGCCTTCCTCGTCCTGCACCGCGGTGATGCCCACCCAGGACGGGTACAGCTCGCCGCTCTTGCGTTTCTGCAGGATCTCGCCTTCCCAGCTGCCGCTGCGCTGCAGGCTGTCGAGCACGTGCTTGAGCTGGTTGGCTTCCTGCTGGTCGGCGGTGAGCAGGCGCGGCTGCTGGTCGAGCACCTCGGCGGCGGCGTAGCCGGTCAGGCGCGAGAAGGAGTCGTTGACCTGGACGATGTAGCCGGCCGGGTCGGTGACCATGATGGCCGCCGTGGAATGCTCGAACACGGTCGCGGCCATGCGCATCTCGCGCTCGGCGCGGCGCTGCTGGCTGATGTCGCGGGCCACGCCGAGCAGGCCGACGAAGCGCCCGGAGTCGTCCCACATCAGGGCGATGCGCAGCTCCACCGGGACCTTGCGGCCGTCGGCGCGCAGGCAGTCGAAGGTGAACAGGTGCACCGCGCTGGACTCGCGCAGGGCGGCCAGCCGGCGCGGCGCGCCTATGGCGTCGCGCACGCGCTCCAGCAGGGCGTGCAGGCGCCCCAGCTGCGCCGGGTTGGCGGCGATCTGCTGCAGGTCGTTGTGCAGCAGCCAGTCCGGGCTGTAGCCGAAGGTCTGCTCGATGGACGGGCTGATGTAGTCGATGTTCAGCTGGGCGTCGGTGGTGAGGATCACGTCGCTGATGCTTTCCGCCAGCATCTGGTAGCGGCGGCTGCTCTCGCGCAGCGAGTTGTTCGCCTCCACCGTGTCGGTGATGTCCTTGGCCACGCCGATCAGGCGCGCCACACGGCCGTCGGGGGCGCGGCTGAAGGCCTGCTCGCGGATGTCGAACCAGTGCCAGCTGCCGTCGCGGTGGCGCCAGCGCAACTGGCTGTCCAGCAGCAGGTTGTCGCCGATCACCTGTTGCAGGTTGCGTATGCGCCAGTAGTACTCGACGTCGTCCGGGTGCAGCAGGCATTCCCAGAAGCGCTCGCCCATCTGCTCCAGCTCTTCCTTGCCGTAGCCCAGCTGGCTGCCCAGGTGATGGTTGCTGAAGATCACCCGGCGCGCGGTGATGTCGTGGATGTACAGGGTATCGGGCACCGCGCGCACGGCGTCGGACCAGAACTTCTCGCGTTCGATCAGCGACAGCTCGACCTGCTTGCGGCTGCTGATGTCGGACAGGCTCAGGGTGACCGCGCGATAGTCCGGCAGGTGCTCGGGGATGCGCAGCTGCAGCCAGAAGTGGCGCAGCTCGCCCTGGCCGGTGCGGATGGCGACTTCCTGCTCGATGAGGCCGGTGCCGCAGAGGATCGCCTCGATGATGCGCGCGCGTGCGCTGCCGGGGCGCCGCGGGCTGTCGCCGATCAGCTGCCGCCAGGCCTGCTCGCCGCTCTCCACGCCGAGCAGGCGCCGCGCCACCTCGTTGACCTCGCTGATGCGGATCAGCCGCAGCAGCTGCGGCCAGTGTTCCTCGCGGCGCTCCAGCCAGGCCTGCAGGCGGCCGGCCTCGCGCAGGCCGTTGTCGGCGAAGAAGCGCTGCAGGTCCGAGAGGTCGAGCACGCAGAGGGCCACGCCGACGCCGTCGAAGATGTCCTGGTAGCGCCGCCGCGTCTCTTCCAGCACCTGCAGCGAGCGCTGCTCCTCGGTGACGTCGCGCAGCACCCAGACGTGCCCGCCCGGCGCCTGCTGGCCGCGCAGCACCCAGTCGGACGCCTCGCCGGGCGCGGATTCCTCCAGCGGGTGGCGGCTGACGGCGTAGCGCCGGCGGCGGCCGTTGCGTTCCAGGGTGACGTACTGCCTGCCCGGCAGCGTGCCTTCGCTGGGCGGCTGCGCCAGTTCCGGCAGCAGGCGGGCGAGATGGTGCAGGGTCGCGTCTTCGGCACGCACGCCGAGCAGTTGCTCCGCCGGTGGGTTGAGGTAGACCAGGCGGCCGTCGGCGCTCGTCACCAGCACCCGCTCGTCCACCGCCGCCAGGGCCTGGGCGGCCTGGCGCAGGCGCGACTGCGAGTCGGCGGTCTGCGCACGCAGGCTCCGCTGTTCGCGTTGCAGGCGCAGCAGGGCGGCGCAGCTGATGCCGGCCAGCAACAGCAGCAGGCCCAGTTCGCCGAGCAGGCGTGTCGGTACCCGGGGTGCCATGGTGAGCGCGTCGACCCGCGGACGGACCTGCCAGTCGCTGTTGGCGACCTTCAGCGCCGGCGACTCGCTGGCTGCTTCCCGGGCGGCCGCCGCCGGCGTGCCCGCCGGGCTGTCGGGGGTGGCCAGGACCTGATGGCCGGCCTGGTCTTCCAGCACCCAGCCGCGGCTGGCGGGCGAGAGTCGTGCGGCCCATTGCCGGCGTGCTTCGCCGGCGTCCAGGCGGAGCACGGCGAAGGGGCCTGCAGCGTCGTCCCAGGGGCGCAGCAGCAGGTAGATACGGCCACCAGCGGCATCGCTGTAGGCATAGTGGAAGGGGCGGCCGGCCGTGCGTTGCCGCAGCTCGGCGACGAAGGCGTCGTCGCCGCTGTCGGGCGCGGTGTCCAGCTGTTTGCCAGCGCTGGCGGCGTACCAGGCCAGGCTGCTCAGGGCGGGGTAGACCTGGCGCAGGTCGTCGAGCAGCAGCGCCGGCTCCTCGCCACGGCCCAGGCGTTGCCGGGCCAGGGTGCGCGCGGCCACGGCCTTGAGCTCCAGGGCCAGGGACAGTTGGTGGGCCAGCTCCTGGCTCTGGTGCACGATGCGCTCGCGCTCGAGCCGCGCCTGGCCGAAGTACTCCTGGCCCAGCTGCCAGAGCAGCAGGCCGAGCATCAGCGGCACCAGCAGCAGGGCGCTCCTGATGGCCAGCCGTTCAGGCCGGGCCAGGCTGGCCGGAGGGCGGGGAGGTCTGGACAAGGAGCGGCTACCTGGAACGGGGCGACGGGGTTCGGCGCGCAGTAGCATGCCCGGAAGCAGGGCCAAGTGCCAGTATCGCCGACGAGCGTCGTTTGCCCTTCACGGTCCATTCCGGTAGCTTTGCCGCACGCGCGCGTTGATCGCTGCGTCCTGTTTCCGCGAGTCCGGCCCTGCCGTCGCCCGCCTCGCCCGTCGCCCGCGGCCAATGGTCGCGCCCCGAGTACCGGGGTGCACCGGCCCGCCGGACGCGACAGCCATGACGGCCATTCACTTTCATCCCAGAAGCTAGGTATCCATGGCTCAATACGTCTATACCATGCACCGGGTCGGCAAGGTCGTGCCGCCCAAGCGTGAAATCCTCAAGGACATCTCCCTGTCGTTCTTCCCCGGCGCCAAGATCGGCGTGCTGGGCCTGAACGGCGCGGGTAAATCCACCCTGCTGCGCATCATGGCCGGTGTCGACACCGAGATCGAGGGCGAAGCCCGCCCGATGCCGGGCATCAAGGTCGGCTACCTGCCGCAGGAGCCGCAGCTCGACCCGCAGAAGACCGTGCGCGAGGTGGTCGAGGAAGCGGTGGACGAGGTCAAGCAGGCCCAGGCCCGCCTGGACGAGGTCTACGCCGCCTACGCCGAGCCGGATGCCGACTTCGACGCCCTGGCCGCCGAGCAGGCCAAGCTGGAGGCCATCATCCACTCCTCCGACGGCCACAACCTGGAGCGCCAGCTGGAAGTCGCCGCCGACGCCCTGCGCCTGCCGCCGTGGGAGGCGAAGATCGAGCACCTCTCCGGTGGCGAGAAGCGCCGCGTGGCGCTGTGCCGCCTGCTGCTGTCGGCCCCGGACATGCTGCTGCTGGACGAACCGACCAACCACCTGGACGCCGACTCCGTCGCCTGGCTGGAGCACTTCCTCCACGACTTCCCCGGCACCGTGGTGGCGATCACCCACGACCGCTACTTCCTCGACAACGTAGCCGGCTGGATCCTCGAACTGGACCGTGGCCACGGCATCCCGTTCGAAGGCAACTACTCCGGCTGGCTGGAATCCAAGGCCAGCCGCCTGGCCCAGGAAGCCAAGCAGGAAGCCTCCCACGCCAAGGCCATGAAGGCCGAGCTGGAGTGGGTGCGCCAGGGCGCCAAGGGCCGCCAGGCCAAGTCCAAGGCGCGCCTGCAGCGCTTCGAGGAAATGCAGTCGCAGGAATTCCAGAAGCGCAGCGAGACCAACGAGATCTACATCCCGGCCGGTCCGCGCCTGGGCGACAAGGTCATCGAGCTGCACAACGTCAGCAAGGGCTATGGCGACCGCGTGCTGATCGACGACCTGTCGCTGAGCATTCCCAAGGGCGCCATCGTCGGCGTGATCGGCGGCAACGGCGCGGGCAAGTCGACCCTGTTCCGCATGCTGACCGGCAAGGAGCAACCGGACTCGGGCACCATCGAGATCGGCGACACCGTGCAGATCGCCAGCGTCGACCAGAGCCGCGACAGCCTGGAAGGCACCAAGACCGTGTGGGAGCAGGTTTCCGACGGCTTCGAGCAGATCAGGATCGGCAACTACGAGGTCCCCTCGCGCAGCTACGTCGGCCGCTTCAACTTCAAGGGCGCCGACCAGCAGAAGTTCGTCAAGGACCTCTCCGGTGGTGAGCGCGGCCGCCTGCACCTGGCCCTGACCCTGAAGCAGGGCGGCAACGTGCTGCTGCTCGACGAACCGTCCAACGACCTCGACGTGGAAACCCTGCGCGCCCTGGAAGAGGCGCTGCTGGACTTCCCCGGCGCCGCCATCGTGATTTCCCACGATCGCTGGTTCCTGGACCGTATCGCCACCCACATCCTGTCCTACGAGGACGACGGCAAGGTGGTGTTCTTCGAAGGCAACTACACCGAGTTCGAAGCCGACCGCAAGAAGCGCCTGGGCGAGGCTGCCGCGCAGCCGCACCGCGTGCGCTACAAGAAGCTGGCGTAAGCCGCCTGCCAGTGGAAACGGGGCCTTCGGGCCCCGTTTTTCATGGCGTGCAGGGTGTTCTGAAATATCTTGCAATATTTGCTGCAGCCCAGTCTCTGAAAGGGCTTTCTTACAGATTTGCACCAAAAAGATTCATAAAGGCGTCATGTCGCACTGTCTCGGTGCGGTATCGGTTGTTAGAGTCTCGCCGCAAAAGGGCCCCGCCCATAATCAGAAAGACCGGTGTAGACATGATGCAATCCGTTGACTCGTTCCTCGAGCGCCTCAAGCGGCGCGACCCCGATCAGCCCGAATTCCACCAGGCGGTGGAGGAAGTGCTGCGTTCCCTCTGGCCGTTCCTCGAAGCCCACCCGCATTACCTGCAGGCCGGCATCGTCGAGCGCATCGTCGAGCCCGAACGCGCCATCCTGTTCCGCGTGCCCTGGGTCGACGACCAGGGCCGGGTACGGGTCAACCGCGGCTTCCGCGTACAGATGAGCAGCGCCATCGGCCCCTACAAGGGCGGCCTGCGCTTCCACCCCTCGGTGAACCTGGGCGTGCTCAAGTTCCTGGCCTTCGAGCAGGTGTTCAAGAACTCCCTGACCTCGCTGCCCATGGGCGGCGGCAAGGGCGGCTCGGACTTCGACCCCAAGGGCAAGAGCGACGCCGAGGTGATGCGCTTCTGCCAGTCGTTCATGAGCGAGCTGTACCGCCACGTCGGCGCCGACCTGGACGTGCCGGCCGGTGACATCGGCGTCGGCGCCCGCGAGATCGGCTACCTGTTCGGCCAGTACAAGCGCCTGGCCAACGAATTCAGCTCGGTGCTCACCGGCAAGGGCCTGGCCTACGGCGGCAGCCTGATCCGCCCGGAAGCCACCGGCTACGGCTGCGTGTACTTCGCCCAGGAGATGCTCAAGGCCCGCGAAAGCGGCTTCGACGGCCAGCGCGTGGCCATCTCCGGCTCCGGCAACGTGGCCCAGTACGCGGCGCAGAAGGTGATGGAACTGGGCGGCAAGGTGATCTCGCTGTCCGACTCCGAAGGCACCCTGTTCGCCGAAGGCGGCCTGAGCCTGGAACAGTGGGAAGAAGTGATGGAGCTGAAGAACGTCCGCCGCGGCCGTCTCAGCGAAATGACCGGCCCCGGCCTGCGCTTCCTGGCCGGCCAGCGCCCCTGGTCGCTGCCCTGCGACATCGCGCTGCCCTGCGCGACGCAGAACGAACTGGACGCCGAGGACGCCCGCATTCTGCTGGCCAACGGCTGCATCTGCGTGGCCGAAGGCGCCAACATGCCGTCGACCCTGGAGGCCGTGGATATCTTCCTCGAAGCCGGCATCCTCTACGCGCCGGGCAAGGCCTCCAACGCCGGCGGCGTCGCCACCAGCGGCCTGGAGATGAGCCAGAACGCCATGCGCCTGCACTGGAGCGCCGGCGAGGTGGACCAGCGCCTGCACGGCATCATGCAGAACATCCACCACGCCTGCGTCGCCCACGGCGAGGAGAACGGCCGGATCAACTACGTGAAGGGCGCCAACATCGCCGGCTTCGTCAAGGTCGCCGACGCCATGCTGGCGCAAGGGGTGGTCTGACCGGCCGAAACGCCGAAGCCCGGTGGGGCGGATAACGTTCGACGTTATCCTCCGTTCGGCCTTGGCTCCAGGCGAGGTGTAGGGCGAGCATGGCGATGGGTATCGCTTCGCTCCACCCATCCTACGCGAGCGCGCCGAAGTGCTTTTCGTAGGAGCGAGCTTGCTCGCGAACGAACTCCGCTGCGGGGCATCAGGTTCGCGAGCAAGCTCGCTCCTACAGTTCCCGGGATGTACGGTATTCCTACCCGTAGGACTCTGCCCGCGATCGCCGGAGATCCTGGTGCAGTTCGCGGATGAGGTCCTGCGCCGTTCCCCTGTAGGAGCGCGCCCTGCGCGCGAAATCGCAGGCAGGGCCTGCTCCTACAGGTGGGGTCCCGTGGTCAATCCACCGGGCGCGGCGTGGTGGCCGTGCTCGGCGGCAGCAGCGGGTACTGCACCTGCGGCTGCTTGCCGGTGACGGTCTTGAGGAAGGCGACTATGTCGCCCACTTCGCCGGCATCCAGCTGCTTGCCCAGCTGCGCGGTGCCCATGATCGTCACCGCTTCCTCCAGGTCCCACACCTGCCCGCTGTGGAAGTAGGGCGCGGTGAGGGCCACGTTGCGCAACGGCGCGGCACGGAACACGTATTCGTCGTTCTGCGTCTTGGTCACCGCGAAGCGGCCCTTGTCGCCGCTGGGCAGGATGCTGGCATCGGGTTTCTTCACCAGGCCGAACGGGAAGTAGGCCTGGCCGCCGAGGTTCACGCCGTTGTGGCAACTGATGCAGCCGGCGCTCATGAAGGCCTGCAGCCCTTTCTTCTCCTTGGCGTCCAGGGCCTTGTCGTCACCCTTGAGGTACTGGTCGAAGCGCGAGTCGGGGGTGATCAGCGTCGATTCGAAGGCCTGCAGCGCGCGGGCCATGTTGTCGAAGCTCACCGCCTGCTTGTCGCCGGGGAAGGCTTTCCCGAAGGCCGCCACGTACTCGGGCATGCTCTTGAGCGCGGCCTCGACGTTCTTCGGCGTGTTGTGCATCTCCACCGGGTTCTGCACCGGCCCCTTGGCCTGTTCTTCCAGGTCCTTGGCGCGGCCGTCCCAGAACTGCGCCACGTTGAACACCGCGTTGAACACCGTCGGCGAGTTGCGCGCCCCTTTCTGCCAGGCGTGGCCGCTGGAGGCGGGCACGTTGTCGGCGCCGCCGGTGCCGATGTTGTGGCAGGTGTTGCAGCTGATCACGTGGCTGGCCGACAGGCGTGGCTCGAAGAACAACTGGCGACCCAGCTCCACCTGGGCCGCATCCAGCCCGGCCGCCTGTTCGGGGATGGGTTTGAAGATGGCGTTGGCCTGGTCGCGCAGGGCGTCGGCGTGTGCGGCGGTACTGCTGGCGGCCAACAACAGGCCGCCCAGGGCCAGTTTCAGGGGCTGCATGGAGTGATCTCCTCGTTTCAGGCTATTGGTTTTTCTGATTCAAGGAGAGGCCAGGCCGGGAGGGCGCGAATTGATCGGGATCAAGCCGGCTCTCTCGGGGGGCTGCGGGGATTTGCCGCAGGTGCTCGGGGGAAGGCGAGGGGCGCAGGGGCCGGTTCAGGCGAAGGCGTCGTTCAGCCCTTCACGCAGACCACCTGGCGCAGGGTGTGCACCACTTCCACCAGGTCGCGCTGGGCGGCCATCACCGCGTCTATGTCCTTGTAGGCCATGGGGATCTCGTCGATCACGTCCTTGTCCTTGCGGCACTCGACGTGGGCGGTGGCGCGCACCTGGTCCTCGACGCCGAAGCGCTTCTTCGCCTGGGTGCGGCTCATGCTGCGGCCGGCGCCGTGGCTGCAGGAACAGAACGCCTCCTGGTTGCCCAGCCCGCGGACGATGAAGCTCTTCGCCCCCATGGAGCCGGGGATGATGCCGAGCTGGCCCCGCTGCGCCGAGACCGCGCCCTTGCGGGTGACCAGCACCTCGCGGCCGAAATGCTGCTCGCGCTGCACGTAGTTGTGGTGGCAGTTCACCGCCTCCAGGCTGGCCTCGAAGGGCTTGCTGATCACCTTGCGCGCCGCGGCCACCACCGCCTGCATCATCAGTTCGCGGTTCTGCCGGGCGAAGTCCTGGGCCCAGCCCACCGCCTCGACGTAGTCGTCGAAGTGCCGGCTGCCTTCCTCGAAGTAGGCCAGGTCCCTGTCCGGCAGGTTGGCCAGGTGCTGGCGCATGTCGGCCTGGGCCAGTTCGATGAACAGGCAGCCAATGGCGTTGCCCACCCCGCGCGAGCCGCTGTGCAGCATGAACCAGACGCGGTCGGCCTCGTCCAGGCAGACCTCGATGAAGTGGTTGCCGGTGCCCAGGGTGCCCAGGTGGCTGCGGTTGTTGGTCTTCTCCAGGCGCGGGTACTTGTCGGTGATGGCGCGGAAGCGCCGGGCCAGGCCCTTCCAGGCCTGGTCGGCGGGTGCCGGCACGGCGTCCCAGGCGCCCTGGTCGCGGCGGCCGAAGGTCTTGCCGTGGGGCACCGCCTTCTCGATGGCGCTGCGCAGGCCGTGCAGGTTGTCCGGCAGGTCGGCGGCGACCAGCGAGGTGCGCGCGGCGATCATGCCGCAGCCGATGTCCACGCCGACCGCGGCCGGGATGATGGCGCCGACGGTGGGGATCACGCTGCCGATGGTCGAGCCCTTGCCCAGGTGCACGTCGGGCATCACCGCCAGGTGCCTGAAGATGAACGGCAGGCGTGCGGTGTTCATCAGTTGCTGGCGCGCCTCGTCCTCGACCGGGACGCCCTGGGTCCAGAGCTTGATCGGCTTGCCGCCGGCGACTTCGAGCAGGGTGGGGGCTGTGGTTTTCATGGCGCGCTACCCGCCCGCCATCGCGGCGGGCGCTGAATCCTGTGGTTCAGTAATGGTACCAGCGCAGCTCCAGCATGACCTCGCCGACCGGCCCGGCCTGGTGGCTGAACTGGCGTTCGGCGGACAGGCGCAGGCCGAGGTTGCGGCCCAGTTCCACCTGCTGGCCGAGGCTCAGGCTGCGGCGCACTTCGCCGTTGTGGAAGTAGTCGCCCTTGGCCTCCAGGGCCAGGTTGCCCAGCGGGTTGCGCCAGAGCACGCCGGTGTCGAAGCCCAGCGCCGGCGCCACGGTGGCGGCGAAGTCGGGGTTGTTCTCGATGCGCGCGGTGCCCAGGGCGTAGGCCTGCAGGTCGTCGGCGAGCTTCCAGCTGCCGCCGGCGCCGCCGTTGACGTGGCCGGCCAGGGTGTCGTGGCCGTCGTCGCTGTGCTTGCCCGGCACCCGCTCCCAGCCGCCGGTGACCTGCCAGGACAGCGGTTGCAGCAGGGCGTTGCGCGGGGTCATGGAGCGGATGCTGACCAGGTCCAGGCGCTGCAGCTGCCAGCGGTTGCCTTCGTACTGGCGCAGGCGCAGGTCGCCCAGCTCCAGCTGCGCGCCCTGGGGGAAGCCGTAGCTGTTGTCCAGCAGGTCGTGGTAGGCCATGCGCAAGCCGTAGTCGGCGAAGGCCTGGCCGTCGCGGCTGCCGGCGCCGAGCTGCCAGGTCAGCGACTGGTGGCCTTCCTCCGGCTGCCCGGGGCGCTCCACCCGGGCCGGCGGCGGCGGGTTCTGGTTGATCGCGCGCAGCAACTGGTAGCTGCGCGCGGCATCGGCCTCATCGCGCTCCTTGCCGGTGGCGCGGTAGCGCAGCAGGCGGAAGGCGGTGTCCTGCACCAGCGCCTGGCGCGGCGCGGGCAGGGCCTTGAATTCGGGGCTGTCGAGCAGGCGGTCGTCGTCGGCCAGGCGCCGGGCCAGCTGTTTCTCGCCGGCGTCCAGCGGCTCGGCGCGGGCCAGCAGTTCCTTCTCCCGCGAGGGGCGGTAGTCGATCTTGTCGATCATCCCGGCCTGCTTCACCGCGCGCACCGTGTCGGTGGGGATGGCGTAGAGCGGGAATTCGTCGGTCAGTTTCACCCCGGGGCGGGCGATCTCCAGCAGTTCGAGCAGGCGGAAGGAGCAGTTCTCGTCGAAGAAGAAGTACTTGAAGCGGACCTGCTTGAGCTCCCAGACGTGCTCGACCATGCGCCCGGTCTCCTCGGGCGTGAGGTTCAGGCGGTACTCCCAGAGGTCGCGGTTCTCCAGGCGGCTGTATTCGGAGAGCTTCTCGCGGTAGGGCACCAGGGCGAACAGGCCGGGGTAGCCGCCCATCAGGCCCTTCCAGGCGTAGAGGATGCTGTTGTCCATGCCCTCGATGAAGGCGCCGAAGTTCAGCGCGTAGCTGAGCAGGGCGGTGTTGTTGCTGTCGACGTCGGCCTGGTCGATGCGCAGCAGGGTGTGGCCGAACATCGACGAGGGGCTGTTCAGGTAGGCGGCGGGGAACACCAGCACCGCGCTGTGCGGGTTGATGTCGCCGTACCAGGTGTCGTACTCCTGGCACATGGGCCGCGGCAGGTCGGTCAGCTGCAGTTGCTGCTTCAGCCAGCGGGTGCGCGCCGGGTAGACGCATTGGGCATGCTTGTCGCCCAGGCCGGGGGCGGCGTAGAGGGCGTCCAGGGTGGCCTTGAGCTCGTGCTCGGGCGAGCGCTCGCCGTCGTCGGCGAGGAAGAACCTGTCGTCGTCGACGAAGCTGCGCCAGCCGCCCAGCTTGCTCGGCGTGTAGTGCCCCAGGGCCAGCCAGTAGGGCTGCGCGGCCAGGGCCTGGAGGCGGGATTCGGGGAATTGGGGGCTCGCGTGCAGGGATGCGCAGGCGCACAGCGCCAGCCATGGCAACAGGCGTTTGGGCATGGGGACCTTAGCGGGTCGGGGTAGGGGAGCCCGCCCCGGTGGGGCGGGCCGTCAGGCTCAGGCCTGTTCCGCGTACTTGGCCAGGCGGGTGTCCTGTTTCAGCACGGCCTGGGTGTTGGCATAGACGTCCTCGGCGGTGACGTCGGACTTGTTGAAGATCTGCGCGAAGTGCTCGTGGGTCACTTCGGCGAAGTGCGCGCGGTCTTCGGGCTTCACGCCCAGGACCACGGCGTAGGTGGTCAGGGCTTCGCCGTCACCCTTGGCCATGTCTTCGGACAGTTCGTCCATCATGCTGCTCAGCACGATCATCGGCTTGCCGCCGTAGGTCAGCGCGCCATTGGTGTGGCAGCCGTTGGTGCCGGTGGTCATGCCGAAGGTGTTGTTGCCCGAGGAGCCGTTGGTGGTGGCCGCCAGCACGTGGGTGGCGGTGCCGCGCTGGCCCTTGAAGAGCATCTGGCCCCAGCCGCAGCCGTCGCTGCCGGGGGCGTCGGCGAAGGCGCCGATGGAAACGGTGGCGAGGAGGGTACCGAGTAGAATCCTTTTCATCTGCGTATCTCTCTTTGTTCGTATGCATGGCTGTACGTAGCCGCTGACAGCAAACAGCGCCAGGCAGAGCTTTGTAGGAATATCCTGGGGGTGTCAAGGCGCGATGTCTCCCAACCCACGGCGGGGCGAACTGCGTCATGCTCCGCACAACAGGCTATTGATCGGTATCAGCGGCGATTCCCTTGGAACCGGCCACACTTGAAACAGTTCCTTGCCCGTCGGAGAGGCGTCATGGCCGTAGATGATTTCGACCCCCGTTCTGCCCTGGATGCGCTGGCCAGCGAATATTCCCAGCGTGCCGCCGCGATCCGCCGCGACCTGGCGCGCTCCCACTCGCCGGACTTCGCCGAGCAGGCCCAGCAGCGGGAGAACGATGACGTGCTGCGGGCCCTGCTGGCCGAAGCCGACGCGGGCATGCGCCTGGTGGGCCTGGCCCGCCTGCGCCTGGCAGACGGAACCTACGGACAATGCGTACGCTGCGGCGAAGCCATCGAGCCCCGCCGCCTGCGCGCCCTGCCGGCCACGGAATACTGCCTGCGCTGCGCCGACCTGCAGCACTGATCGACCCGCCCTTGCGCGCGCCTTGCCAGTGGCGCGCGGCCGGCGCGAGAATGCGGACAACTCTCCGCGGCCTTGCGCCGCCCGATGCAAGGACTTCCGATGCCCCAATCCGTTGCCGCCGGCCTGCGCCTGGCGCCCGATGAACTGACCCGCCCCTTCTCGCCCGAGCAGTTTGCCTTCGCCACCACCGACGACCTGGACCCCTTCCTCGGCGTCCTCGGCCAGGAGCGTGCGGTGGAGGCCCTGCAGTTCGGCGTGGCCATGCCGCGGCCGGGTTACAACGTGTTCGTCATGGGCGAGCCGGGGACCGGGCGCTTCTCCTTCGTGCAGCGCTACCTGAAGGCCGAGGCCAAGCGCCTGCCGACGCCGGCCGACTGGGTCTACGTCAACCACTTCGAGGAGGGCCGCGAGCCGCGCGCCATCGAGCTGCCGCCGGGCAGCGCCGCCGACTTCGGCGCGGACATCGACCAACTGATCGACAACCTGCTGTCGACCTTCCCCTCGGTGTTCGAGAACCCCGCCTACCAGCAGAAGAAGAGCGCCATCGACCGCGCCTTCAACCAGCGCTACGACAAGGCCCTGGACACCGTCGAGCGCCTCGCCCTGGAGAAGGACGTGGCGCTGTACCGCGACAGCGCGAACATTGCCTTCACCCCGATGAAGGACGGCAAGGCCCTCGACGAGGCCGAGTTCGCCCAGCTGCCGGAGGCCGAGCGCGAGCGTTTCCACGCCGACATCGCCGAGCTCGAGGAACAGCTCAACGAAGAGCTGGCCAGCCTGCCGCAGTGGAAGCGCGAGTCCAGCAACCAGCTGCGCCAGCTCAACGAGGAGACCATCACCCTCGCGCTGCAGCCGCTGCTGGCGCCGCTGGTGGAGAAGTACAACAACAACAGCGGGGTCTGCACCTACCTGCAGGCCATGCAACTGAACCTGCTGAAGACCGTGGTCGACCAACTGGTGGACACCGAGCGCAGCGACGCCCAGCGCAAGCTGATGCTGCAGGAGCTGTACGCGCCCAACCAGGTGATCGGCCACCACGCCACCAGCGGCGCGCCGGTGGTGCTCGAGTCGCACCCGACCTACGACAACCTGTTCGGCCGCATCGAGTACGCCTCCGACCAGGGCGCCCTCTACACCAGCTACCGGCAGCTGCGCCCGGGCGCGCTGCACCGCGCCAATGGCGGCTTCCTGGTGCTGGAGGCGGAGAAGCTGCTGGGCGAGCCCTTCGTCTGGGACGCGCTCAAGCGCGCCCTGCAAACGCGCCAGCTGAAAATGGAGTCGCCGCTGGCCGAGCTCGGCCGCCTGGCCGCCATGAGCCTGACGCCGCAGGTGATCCCGCTGCAGCTGAAGGTCATCATCATCGGCTCGCGGCAGATCTACTACACCCTGCAGGACCTGGACCCGGACTTCCAGGAGATGTTCCGCGTGCTGGTCGACTTCGACGAGGACATCCCGCTGGCCGAGGACAGCCTCGAACAGTTCGCCCAGCTGCTCAAGACGCGCACCTCGGAAGAGGGCATGGCGCCGCTGACCGCCACCGCGGTGGCGCGCCTGGCCACCTACAGCGCGCGCCTGGCCGAGCACCAGGGGCGCCTGTCGGCGCGCATCGGCGACCTGTTCCAGCTGGTCAGCGAGGCGGACTTCATCCGCCAGCTGGCCAGCGAACCGGTTACCGACCTGGGGCACATCGAGCGTGCCCTCAAGGCCAAGGAAACCCGCACCGGCCGAGTTTCGGCGCGGATCCTCGACGACATGCTGGCCGGCATCGTGCTGATCGACACCGAAGGCGCCGCCGTGGGCAAGTGCAACGGCCTCACCGTTCTGGAGGTGGGCGACTCGGTGTTCGGCGTGCCGGCGCGCATCTCCGCCACCGTCTACCCGGGCGGCAGCGGCATCGTCGACATCGAGCGCGAGGTCAGCCTGGGCCAGCCGATCCACTCCAAGGGCGTGATGATCCTCACCGGCTACCTGGGCAGCCGCTATGCCCAGGAATACCCGCTGGAAATCTCCGCGAGCATCGCGCTCGAGCAGTCCTACGGCTACGTCGACGGCGACAGCGCCTCGCTCGGCGAGGTCTGCACGCTGATCTCGGCGCTGTCGCGCACGCCGCTGCGGCAGTGCTTTGCCATCACCGGCTCGATCAACCAGTTCGGCGAAGTGCAGGCGGTCGGCGGCGTCAACGAGAAGATCGAGGGCTTCTTCCGCCTCTGCGAGGCCCGTGGCCTGACCGGCGAGCAGGGGGTGATCATCCCGCGCTCCAACGTCAGCACCCTGATGCTCGACGAGCGCGTGCTGCAGGCGGTGCGCAACGGCCTGTTCAACGTCTACGCGGTGCGCCACGTCGACGAGGCGCTGGGCCTGCTGGTCGGCGAGCCGGCCGGCGCGCCGGACGCCAAGGGCCAGTTCCCGGCCGGCAGCGTCAACGCGCGGGTGGTCGAGCGCCTCAAGGAGATCGATGCCATGGGCATGGACGAGGAGGACAAGGAGAAGCTCGCCAAGGAGGCCGCGCCGGCCGCGGCCAAGGCCGCCAAGGCGCCGCAGGTGGAGAAGGAGCGGGCGCGCAAGAAGAAGGACAGCGACTGAGCCCGCTGCCGCTGGCCAGTCCTTGACCAGCGGCGGGGTCCCCAGCAATGGCGCTCGTCGGGCGCCGTTGCCCCCGTGGTGTCCACAACGATATCCACAACTATCGTGGATAAAACGGGCTTTCCCGAGGTCAACCCCGGGTGTAGGCTCGAAAACAGGACAACCGCGAGGGTGCCGCCATGCCGCGTAACCTCTGCCTTATCCGCCCCTGTCTGGGGTTGACCACGCGCATCGAGTGCGTGATCAGGCCGCTGGCCGGAGAGAATGGACTCTGGACACTGCTCTGCGCTGCGGGCATGGCGGGGGCGCAGCCCACCGCCATCAAGGCCCAGGGCCCGTTCTACGGGCCTTTCGTGGCCGAGGGCGTGCTCGAAGCCATCGCCGACTGCCTGGCCCAGCAGGGCTACGTGCCCGCCGACGACCTGCCCATCTGGCAGTTGCACCTGCAGGCCGAGCTGCGACGAATCAATGGCGAGCGCGTGCGCAACTTCGGGGACTACCAGTCCCACCCCGAGTCCTGAAGGCGCATTGCGCAGTCTCTGAGCGACCGCCGCCAACCCCCGGCGGGCGGGGGCTGGCGCGTTTCTTCCCGGCGTCCTGCACATATTTATCCACAGAATAACTGGATAACTCGCCGCGGGCCTTCAGCTATAATCCTGCGCCATTTCTGAACTCCCTTTGCGAAGGCCATGGAACGTTTCATCGAAAACAGCATGTACGCCGCCCGCTGGCTGCTGGCGCCGGTCTATATCGGCCTGTCGCTGGCGCTGCTGGCACTGACCATCAAGTTCTTCCAGGAGATCTTCCACATCCTCCCGGACATCTTCTCGATCGCCGAGGCCGACCTGATCCTGGTGCTGCTGTCGCTGATCGACATGGCCCTGGTCGGCGGCCTGCTGGTGATGGTGATGTTCTCCGGCTACGAGAACTTCGTCTCGCAGCTGGACATTTCCGAAGGCAAGGAGAAGCTCAGCTGGCTGGGCAAGATGGACGCCAGCTCGCTGAAGAACAAGGTGGCGGCCTCCATCGTGGCGATCTCCTCGATCCACCTGCTGCGCATCTTCATGGATGCGAAGAACGTCGATGACAACAAGCTGATGTGGTACGTGATCATCCACCTCACCTTCGTCCTCTCCGCGTTCGCCATGGGCTACCTGGACAAGGCCACGCGCCACGACCACTGATCGTTTTTGCCGCCTCCCGCGTACCGCCCGTCAGCCGCAAGCGACGGGCGGTGTCGTTTGCGCTGGGCGCAGCCGGCGCGCTGTACCAGACTGGCTGCGTTGGACCCTACCCTGGAGGTGCGCAATGAACCTGCAAGAGCTGACCAACCGTTCACTCGCCGGGGATATCGACGAGCTCAACCTGGTATCCCTGGAGGGCGGCATCTACGTGCTGGAGGCGCGCATGGGCCAGCGCTTCATCCCGATCCAGGACGCCAAGGGGCATGTACTGGGCGTGCGTTCGCTGGAGCATGCCCGCCAACTGCTGACGGCGTTGCCGCCGATTCCCTTCCAACTGGTCCACGCCGCGGTGCAGGACGAGATGTGCGGCTCCCCGGGCGGCAGCGCGCAGAACGACGAAGGCGTGGCCATGCCGCTGCATTGAGGCCGAGGTGGGGCGGGGCGGTCGACTGTGCTAGGCTGGCCGCCCTTTTTTCACCCAGCGGAGCCCCGCCATGAGCGAACTCAACCTTTCCACCGACGAAGCCCGTGTCAGCTACGGCGTCGGCCGCCAGCTGGGCGACCAGCTGCGTGAGAACCCGGTTCCGGGCATGAGCCTGGACGCGGTGCTGGCCGGCCTCTCCGACGCCTTCGCCGGTGCCGACAGCCGGGTGCCCGCCGAGCAGCTGTCCGCCAGCTTCCAGGTGATCCGCCAGCGCATGCAGGCCGAAGCCCAGGCCAAGGCCGAGGCGGCCGCCGCCGAAGGCAAGGCCTACCTGGTGGAGAACGCCAAGCGCGAGGGCGTCACCGTGCTGCCGTCCGGCCTGCAATACGAAGTGCTGGTCGCCGGCGAGGGCGCCAAGCCGTCCCGCGACGACACCGTGCGCACCCACTACCACGGCACCCTGGTCGACGGCAGCGTGTTCGACAGCTCCTACCAGCGCGGCCAGCCGGCCGAGTTCCCGGTGGGCGGCGTGATCGCCGGCTGGGTCGAGGCCCTGCAACTGATGAACACCGGCAGCAAGTGGCGCCTGCACGTACCGGCCGAGCTGGCCTACGGCGGCCAGGCGGTGGGCAGCATCCCGCCGCACAGCACCCTGGTGTTCGACGTCGAGCTGCTCGACATCCTCTGACGAGTGCAACCCGCGGCGGCCGTCCCTGGCCACCACGGCATGCGGGGGGCTCCACGCGGCCCCCGGTGTGCAGCCGCCTCCCGGGCGGCGACCGCACGGATGGCGCCTCCTGCGCCATCGCAAAACCCTGTACGTCCGGCTCCCGCTCTTCGTAGGCGCGGGCTTGCTCGCGAACGGCCCGCACCTGACCCATCCTACGGGTCGTTATGTTTGCCGGATGAGATGTCGGAGCGGATTTATCCGCGATTCCGCCGGCAGGGCCGGCTCTCATCCCGCCATCGCGGACAAGGTCCGCTCCTACGCCCGTGCTTCCCCGGCACTGTAGGAGCGGGCCCTGCCCGCGATTCGCGCGCAGGGCGCGCTCCTACAGGGGAATGGCGTGGGTGGGGTAGCGTAGGAGCGGATCTCATCCGCGATCCGCGCCGATACGTCCGGCTATCGCGGACAAGGTCCGCTCCTACGAAAGCCCCATCGCTCCCGCGAGCAGCGGTGGCATTCAACGCAGCGCACGGGCGTAGCAGAACAGGAACAGGTTGCGCACCAGCTCCTTGAGCACCTGCGGTTCGCTGGTGCTCAGCTCGTGCAGGTCCAGGCCGCCCTGCTCGCGCAACTCGTCCAGGGCGTCTTCCTGCAGCAGGGCGCAGACTTCCCCGGTATCGCGATTGAGGATGCGCAGATAGGGATGGGGGCGGTCCAGCCAGGCATCGATCATGTAGGTCATCTCTGCATCTCCTTGGTTGCCGAGTTAATGAGAATAATTCTTATTATCTCGATAGCAAGCCCCTATGCAGAATTTTTTTCGCCAAACGCCCCATGCCATGGCCTGGATCAACCGCCCTGAATGCAGAACGCCCGCGCGGCAGGGCCGGGCGGGCGTTCGGTGGCAGCGACGATCAGTGCGTGCGGGCGACCGCGAACTCGCTGAGTTCGATCAGCGCGGCGCGGTATTCGCTGTCCGGCAGTACCTGCAGGCAGTCGATGGCGCGCGCGGCGTACTCGCGGGCCAACCTGGCGGTGTAGTCCAGGGCGCCGGCGGCTTCCACGGCGGCGCGGATGCCTTCCAGGTCCTGGCTGCCGCCCTGCTGGATGGCCTTGCGCACCAGCAGCGCCTGCTCCGGGGTGCCGTCGCGCATGGTGGCGATCAGCGGCAGGGTGGGCTTGCCCTCGGCGAGGTCGTCGCCGACGTTCTTGCCCAGGGTGCTGGCGTCGCCGCGGTAGTCCAGCAGGTCGTCCACCAGCTGGAAGGCGATGCCCAGGGCGTCGCCGAACTGGCGCAGGGCCTCGGCCTGTTCGTGGCTGGCGCCGGCGAGGGCGGCGGCGCTGTGGGTCGAGGCCTCGAAGAGCATCGCGGTCTTGCCGCGGATGACCTCCATGTAGGTTTCCTCGGTGGTGCTGGCGTCGCGCACCTTGGTCAGCTGCAGCACCTCGCCCTCGGCGATCACCCGGGTGGCCTGGGAAATGATCTGCATCACCGGCATGGAACCGAGCTCGACCATCATTTCGAAGGAGCGCGCATAGAGGAAGTCGCCGACCAGCACGCTGGGCGCGTTGCCCCACTGGGCGTTGGCGGTGGCGCGGCCGCGGCGCAGGCCGGAGGCGTCGACCACGTCGTCGTGCAGCAGGGTGGAGGTGTGCAGGAACTCGATGATCGCCGCCAGCAGGCGCATGTCGTCCCCGGAACGGCCCAGGGCCTTGCCGCTGAGCAGTACCAGCAGCGGGCGGAGACGCTTGCCGCCGGCGGAGATGATATAGTCGCCGATCTTCTCGACCAGGGGAACGCGGGAGCTGAGCTGGCGGCGGATGATGCCGTCGACGGCGGTGAAATCGTCCGCCACCACCCGATAGAAAGCCTGGGGTTGCATATTACGAAGGCGCTCCTCGAAGAATGCGCGGCATGCTAGGTGCCGGGGTGGGGGCTGTCAAGGAAAGCGCCGCAAGGCTTGTGTCGGCCGGGGGCTTTGCGTACAATCGCGGCCCCGAACTTCCCTGGCATACCCTGCCTTACGCAATTGCACGGGCGTCCTTCCGGCCCCATGCAGCCATGCCGACCGATACCTCTTCCTATAAAGCGTCGGGTGAGCAGGTCTAACGGAGACATCCAGATGTACGCAGTTATTGTTACCGGTGGCAAGCAATACAAAGTCACCGAAGGCGAATTCCTCAAGGTCGAGAAACTCGACGTCGCCACCGGCGAAGCGATCAACCTGGATCGCATCCTGCTGGTCGCCAACGGCGATGACGTCAAGGTCGGCCTGCCGGTGGTAGAAGGCGCGAAAGTGACCGCAGAAGTGGTTTCCCACGGTCGTCACGACAAAGTGCGCATCATCAAGTTCCGCCGCCGCAAGCACCACATGAAGCGTCAGGGCCACCGCCAGTGGTTCACTGAAATCAAGATCACCGGCATCCAGGCCTAATTCCTTTTTTGGAGGATATGACTCATGGCACACAAGAAAGCTGGCGGTAGTACCCGCAACGGTCGCGATTCCGAAAGTAAACGCCTTGGCGTGAAGCTGTTCGGCAGCCAGGTCGTCAAAGCAGGCAACATCATCGTGCGTCAGCGCGGCACCCAGTTCCACGCCGGCTACGGCGTTGGCATGGGCAAGGATCACACCCTGTTCGCGAAAATCGACGGCGTGATCAAGTTCGAAGTGAAAGGCGCCTTTGGCCGTCGCTATGTAAGCGTCGTCGCTGCCTAAGCGAGCCTTCACTGAAAAAGCCCTGTCTCGCGACGGGGCTTTTTTGTTTCTGGCGTTTCCTGCATGGGGCGGCCTGCGCGTTTGCGCGGACTTGGCTGTATCCTATGCTCCTTTTCTTATTCAACCCGCCGCGCTGGCGGGAGGCGTTCCCATGAAATTCGTCGACGAAGTATCCATCCACGTGAAAGCCGGTGACGGCGGTAATGGCCTCATGAGCTTTCGCCGCGAGAAGTTCATCGAGAAGGGCGGTCCCAACGGCGGTGACGGTGGCGACGGCGGCTCGGTGTTCCTCGAGGCCGACGAGAGCCTGAACACCCTGGTGGACTACCGCTACACCCGCCGCTTCGATGCCCAGCGCGGGCAGAACGGTGGCAGCAAGGACTGCACCGGCGCCAAGGGCGACGACCTGGTCCTGCCGGTGCCGGTGGGCACCACCGTGATCGATGCCGCTACCCATGAGGTCATCGGCGACCTGACCGAGCCCGGCCAGCGCCTGATGGTCGCCCAGGGCGGCTGGCACGGCCTGGGCAACACCCGCTTCAAGTCCAGCACCAACCGTGCGCCGCGGCAGACCACCCCGGGCAAGCCCGGCGAGGCCCGCGACCTCAAGCTGGAGCTGAAGGTCCTGGCCGACGTCGGCCTGCTAGGCCTGCCGAACGCTGGCAAGAGCACCTTCATCCGCGCCGTGTCCGCGGCCAAGCCGAAGGTCGCCGACTACCCGTTCACCACCCTGGTGCCGAACCTGGGCGTGGTCAGCGTCGGCCGCTTCAAGAGCTTCGTGGTCGCCGACATCCCCGGCCTGATCGAGGGCGCCGCCGAAGGTGCTGGCCTGGGCATCCGCTTCCTCAAGCACCTGGCGCGTACCCGCCTGCTGCTGCACATCGTCGACATGGCGCCGCTGGACGAGAGCGACCCGGCCGATGCCGCCGAGACCATCGTCAACGAGCTGACCAAGTTCAGCCCGGCGCTCACCGAGCGTGACCGCTGGCTGGTGCTGAACAAGATGGACCAGATCCTCGAGCCGGAAGAGCAGGAGCGGCGCAAGCAGGACGTGGTCGCGCGGCTGGGCTGGGAAGGTCCGGTCTACGTGATCTCCGCCCTGGAGCGCGAAGGCACCGAGGCGCTCAGCCAGGACATCATGAAGTACCTCGACGAGCGCACCCTGCGCATCGAGGAAGACCCGGCCTACGGCGAAGCCCTGGCCGAGCTCGACCAGCGCATCGAGGACGAGGCGCGCTCCCGTCTGCAGGCCCTGGATGACGCGCGCGCGCTGCGCCGTGCCGGCCTGAAGAATGCCGACGACCTCGATGACGACGATGATTTCGACGACGAGGACGACGGCGACGGGCCGGAAATCTTCTACGTGCCCTGACCGGCGCCGCGTGCGCCGGTCCCCAAGCAACCTGGTGAAACCTGACTTCGTAAGGTTGATGTATGCGTGAGAAAGTGACCGGCGCGCGGCGCTGGGTGGTGAAGATCGGCAGCGCCCTGCTCACGGCCGATGGCCGCGGGCTGGATCGCGACGCCATGGCGGTGTGGGTCGAGCAGATGGTCGCGCTGCACTGCGCGGGCGTCGAGCTGGTGCTGGTGTCCTCCGGCGCCGTGGCGGCGGGCATGAGCCGCCTGGGCTGGGTCTCCCGCCCGAACGACATGCACGAGCTGCAGGCCGCGGCGGCCGTCGGCCAGATGGGCCTGGTGCAGGCCTGGGAGTCCAGCTTCGGCCAGCATGGCCTGCAGACCGCCCAGGTGCTGCTGACCCATGACGACCTGTCCGACCGCAAGCGCTACCTGAACGCCCGCAACACCCTGCGCACCCTGGTCGATCTCGGCGTGATCCCGGTGATCAACGAGAACGACACGGTGGTCACCGACGAGATCCGCTTCGGCGACAACGACACCCTGGCGGCCCTGGTGGCCAACCTGGTGGAGGCCGACCTGCTGGTGATCCTCACCGACCGCGACGGTATGTTCGACGCCGATCCGCGCAGCAACCCCGAAGCCCAGCTGATCTACGAAGCCCGCGCCGACGATGCCCAGCTCGACCTGGTGGCCGGCGGCAGCGCCGGCGCCCTCGGCCGCGGCGGCATGCAGACCAAGCTGCGCGCGGCGCGCCTGGCGGCACGCTCCGGTGCGCACACGGTGATCGTCGGTGGGCGCATCGAGCGCGTGCTCGACCGCCTGCGTTCCGGCGAGCGCCTGGGTACCCTGCTGACTCCCGAGCAGAGCCGCAAGGCCGCCCGCAAGCAATGGCTGGCAGGCCACCTGCAGATGCGCGGCACCCTGGTGCTGGACGCGGGGGCGGTGAAGGCCATCGCGGAAGACCACAAGAGCCTGTTGCCGGTGGGCGTGAAGCAGGTCCAGGGCAGCTTCCGCCGCGGCGAGATGGTGGTCTGCGTGGACCCGCAGGGCCGCGAGATCGCTCGCGGCCTGGCCAACTACAGCGCCCTGGAGGCGCAGAAGATCATCGGCCAGCCGACCGACGCCATCGAGGGCCTGCTGGGCTACGTCGACGGGCCGGAGCTGGTGCACCGCGACAACCTCGTGCTGGTCTGAAGGAGTACCCATGAAGCTATGGAAGGGCGTGTGCGCCGGCCTGCTGATGTTGCCGGTGCTGGCGGGGGCGGAGGAGATCGGCGAGGTCTCCACGGTGTTCAAGTGGGTGGGGCCCAACGACAAGATCGTGGTCGAGGCCTTCGACGACCCTAAAGTGGAAGGGGTGACCTGCTACCTGTCGCGGGCCAAGACCGGCGGCGTCAAGGGCGGCCTGGGCCTGGCCGAGGACCGCGCCGAGGCGTCCATCGCCTGCCGCCAGGTCGGGCCGATCCGCTTCGCCGGCGAGCTCAAGGATGGCGAAGAGGTGTTCAAGCAGCGCACCTCGCTGGTGTTCAAGTCCATGCAGGTGGTGCGTTTCTTCGACAAGAAGCGCAACGCGCTGGTCTACCTCGTCTACAGCGACCGCATCATCGAAGGCAGCCCGCAGAACGCGGTGACCGCGATCCCGATCATGCCCTGGTCGACGAAATAAAAGCCTTCCGTTTTTCGTAGGAGCGGGCCCTGCCCGCGATTCGCGCGCAGGGCGCGCTCCTACAAGGGAGTGTGTGGGTGGGGCGGCGTAGGAGCGGATCTCATCCGCGATCCCGCCGGCAAGGCCGGTATTCACGCGAGGCATCTTTCGCTTTTTCTTTTCGTAGGGGCGGGCCCTGCCCGCGATTCGCGCGCAGGGCGCGCTCCTACAGGGGAGTGCGCGGGTGGGGCAGCGTAGGAGCGGATCTCATCCGCGATCCCGCCGGCAAGGCCGGCGTTCGCGCGAGGCATCGCCGCAGCGGGGCGTTCGCGAGCAAGCTCGCTCCTACAGGTCCGGGGCCGGGTTTGGGTTTTTCGCGGGCAATAAAAAACCGGCCACTGGGGCCGGTTTTTCAAGAACGGAACGCTTACGCGGTGGCCAGGGCCTTCACGTGGGCGTTCAGGCGGCTCTTGTGACGAGCGGCCTTGTTCTTGTGGATGATGCCTTTGTCGGCCATGCGGTCGATGACCGGTACGGCAGCAACCAGAGCGGCCTGGGCCTTGGGCAGGTCCTTGGCGTCGACTGCCTTGACTACGTTCTTGATGTAGGTACGAACCATGGAACGCAGGCTGGCGTTGTGGCTGCGACGCTTCTCAGCCTGTTTGGCGCGTTTTTTGGCGGAAGGTGTGTTGGCCACCGTCGAGCTCCTCGAGAAAAACTTGGGATGTAGCGAATAAATTAAGGCCGCGAATGATGCCGTCGAGTCCGAGCCTTGTCAAGGGTATGAGCGGCGGCCGACGAGCGGCGTGGCCGGGGATTCGCGGACTGGGTGGGTGATTTATTCGACCAGCGGCCATACACTCGACGCCCTTTACTGGCCGCCGGGCGATCCGGCCGCCCCGCGGGCAGGGCCCGTCCTGCGCTGACAAGTCCCGGATGCAATGAATCTACTCAAATCGCTGGCCGCGGTCAGCTCCATGACCATGATCTCGCGGGTGCTCGGCTTCGTCCGGGACACCATAGTGGCGCGCATGTTCGGCGCCGGCATGGCCACCGACGCCTTCTTCGTCGCCTTCAAGCTGCCCAACCTGCTGCGCCGCATCTTCGCCGAGGGCGCCTTCTCCCAGGCCTTCGTGCCGATCCTGGCGGAATACAAGACGCAGCAGGGCGAGGAGGCCACCCGCACCTTCATCGCCTACGTCTCCGGCCTGCTGACCCTGGTGCTGGCCGTGGTCACGCTGCTCGGCATCCTCGCCGCGCCCTGGGTGATCTGGATCACCGCGCCGGGCTTCGCCGACACCCCGGAGAAGTTCGAGCTGACCACCGCGCTGCTGCGGGTGACCTTCCCCTACATCCTGCTGATCTCCCTGGCCTCCCTGGCCGGGGCCGTCCTCAACACCTGGAACCGCTTCTCGGTGCCGGCCTTCGTGCCGACCCTGCTGAACGTTAGCATGATCCTGTTCTCGCTGTTCCTCACGCCGTACTTCGATCCGCCGGTGATGGCCCTGGGCTGGGCGGTGCTGGCCGGTGGCCTGGCGCAGCTGCTGTACCAGCTGCCGCACCTGAAGAAGATCGGCATGCTGGTGCTGCCGCGCCTGAACCTGCGCGACACGGGCGTGTGGCGCGTGCTCAAGCAGATGGGCCCGGCGATCCTCGGGGTCTCGGTGAGCCAGATCTCGCTGATCATCAACACTATCTTCGCCTCCTTCCTGGCTGCGGGCTCGGTGTCCTGGATGTACTACGCCGACCGCCTGATGGAGCTGCCCTCCGGCGTGCTGGGGGTGGCCCTGGGCACCATCCTGCTGCCGTCCCTGGCCAAGACCTACGCCAATGACGACCGCCACGAATACTCGCGCCTGCTCGACTGGGGCCTGCGCCTGTGCTTCCTGCTGGTGCTGCCCTGCGCCCTGGCCCTGGCGCTGATCGCCGAGCCGCTGACCGTGTCGCTGTTCCAGTACGGCAAGTTCAGCGCCAACGACGCGCTGATGACCCAGCGCGCGCTCATCGCCTATGCCGTGGGCCTGCTCGGCATCATCCTGGTCAAGGTGCTGGCGCCGGGCTTCTATGCCCGGCAGAACATCCGCACGCCGGTGAAGATCGCGCTGTTCACCCTGGTTTCCACCCAGGCGATGAACCTGGTCTTCATCGGCCCGCTCAAGCACGCGGGCCTGGCCCTGGCCATCAGCCTGGCGGCCTGCCTCAATGCCGGCCTGCTGTACTGGCAACTGCGCAAGCACGACCTGTTCGAGCCGCAGCCGGGCTGGGCGAAGTTCCTCGGCAAGCTGGTGCTGGCGGTGCTGGTGATGTCCGCCGTGCTGCTGGGCGCGATGCACTTCATGCCGGCCTGGGACCTGGGCGGCATGCCGCTGCGCCTGGCGCGCCTGGGCGTGCTGGTGGTGGCCGGCGTGGTGGCCTATTTCGGTATGCTGGCGCTGCTGGGCTTCCGCCTGCGGGACTTCTCGCGGCGGGCGGTGAGCTAGCCCGGCGCGGGCACTTGGGTGCATCCGTGACGCACGGCGGCTTTGTGCCTGTCGCGCGGCGGCGGGTGCAGGTATAATCGACCACTTTCTGAGCAATACGCGCGCTATGCAGCTGCTTCGAGGCCTCCACAACCTGCGGCCCCTGTCCGGGGGCTGCGTTGCCACCATCGGCAATTTCGACGGCGTCCACCTTGGCCACCAGGCGATCCTGGCGCGTCTGCGCGAGCGCTCGCAGGAGCTGGGCGTGCCCAGCTGCGTGGTCATCTTCGAGCCGCAGCCGCGCGAGTACTTCGCCCCGGATGCCGCGCCGGTGCGCCTGACGCGCCTGCGCGAGAAGCTCGAGCTGCTGCGCGAGCAGGGCGTCGACTTCGTCCTCTGCCTGACCTTCAACCGCCGCCTGCGCGAGCTGTCGGCCGCCGAGTTCGTCCGCCAGGTGCTGGTGGACGGCCTGGCGGTGCGCCACCTGGAAGTGGGCGACGACTTCCGCTTCGGCTGCGACCGTTCCGGCGACTTCGCCTTCCTGGTCCGGGCCAGCGCCGAGCAGGGCTTCACCGTCGAGGCCGCCACCACGGTGGAGGTCGACGGCATGCGGGTGAGCAGCTCGCGCATCCGCAAGGTGCTCGCCGACGGCGACCTGCACCAGGCCGAGCGCCTGCTGGGCCGGCCGTTCCGCCTGAGCGGGCGGGTGCTGCACGGGCAGAAGCTCGGCCGCACCCTGGGTTCGCCCACCGCCAACATCCAGCTCAAGCGCCGCAAGGCGCCGCTGAACGGCGTCTATCTGGTCAGCACCGTCGTGGCTGGCCAGCGTGTCAACGGGGTGGCCAACATCGGCACGCGGCCGTCGGTCAACGGCGACGGCCGGCCCCACCTGGAAGTGCATCTGCTGGACTTCGCGGGCGACCTCTACGGCCTGCACCTGGATGTGACCTTCCACCAGAAGCTGCGTGATGAGCAGCGTTTTGCCTCCCTGGAGGCACTGAAGGCGGCGATCCTCGCCGACATAGCCGCCGCCCGGGCCTACTGGCTGGGCCAACCGCTTGATTGAAGAAATTCCGAACAGGCCCTGAGATGACCGACTACAAAGCCACGCTGAACCTTCCCGATACCCAGTTCCCGATGAAAGCCGGCCTGCCCCAGCGCGAGCCGGAGACGCTGAAGTTCTGGAACGACATCGGCCTGTACCAGAAGCTGCGGAAGATCGGCGAAGGTCGCCCGAAATTCATCCTGCACGATGGCCCGCCCTACGCCAACGGCAGCATCCACATCGGTCACGCGGTCAACAAGATCCTCAAGGACCTGATCGTCCGCTCGCGCACCCTGGCCGGCTACGACGCCCCCTACGTGCCGGGCTGGGACTGCCATGGCCTGCCCATCGAGCACAAGGTCGAGACCACCCACGGCAAGAACCTGCCGGCGGACAAGACCCGCGAACTGTGCCGCGCCTACGCCGCCGAACAGATCGAAGGACAGAAGGCCGACTTCATCCGCCTGGGCGTGCTGGGCGAGTGGGACAATCCCTACAAGACCATGAACTTCGCCAACGAGGCCGGCGAGATCCGCGCCCTGGCCGAGATGGTCAAGCAGGGCTTCGTGTTCAAGGGCCTGAAGCCGGTGAACTGGTGCTTCGACTGCGGCTCGGCCCTGGCCGAGGCGGAAGTGGAGTACGCCGACAAGAAGTCCGACGCCATCGACGTCGCCTTCCCGGTGGAAGACGCCGACAAGCTGGCCGCCGCCTTCGGCCTGCCGAGCCTGGCCAAGCCCGCCGCCATCGTCATCTGGACCACCACCCCTGGACCATCCCGGCCAACCAGGCGCTGAACGTCCACCCCGAATTCACCTACGCCCTGGTCGATACCGGCGAGCGCCTGCTGGTGCTGGCCGAGGAACTGGTCGAGTCCTGCCTGCAGCGCTACGGCCTGGAAGGCCGGGTCATCGCCACCGCCAAGGGCGAGGCGCTGGACCTGATCCGCTTCCGCCACCCGTTCTACGAGCGCTTCTCGCCGGTCTACCTGGCCGAGTACGTGGCCCTGGACGCCGGCACCGGCATCGTCCACTCGGCGCCGGCCTACGGCGAGGACGACTTCCGTACCTGCAAGCAGTACGGCATGAGCAACGACGACATCCTCAGCCCCGTGCAGAGCAATGGCGTGTACGTCCAGGAGCTGCCGTTCTTCGGCGGCCAGTTCATCTGGAAGGCCAACCCGAACATCGTCGCCAAGCTCGACGAAGTGGGCGCGCTGCTCAAGCACGCCAGCATCAACCACAGCTACATGCACTGCTGGCGCCACAAGACGCCGCTGATCTACCGCGCCACCGCGCAGTGGTTCGTCGGCATGGACAAGCAGCCGGAAAGCGGCGCCACCCTGCGCGAGCGCGCCCTGGAAGCCATCACCCAGACCGAGTTCGTGCCCAGCTGGGGCCAGGCGCGCCTGCACGGCATGATCGCCGGCCGTCCGGACTGGTGCATCTCGCGCCAGCGCAACTGGGGCGTGCCCATCCCGTTCTTCCTGCACAAGGCCACCGGCGAGCTGCACCCGCGCACCGTCGAGCTGATGGAAGCAGTCGCCCAGCGCGTGGAGAAGGAAGGCATCGAGGCCTGGTTCAAGCTCGACGCCGCCGAACTGCTGGGCGATGAAGCCGCGCAGTACGACAAGATCAACGACACCCTGGACGTCTGGTTCGACTCCGGCACCACCCACTGGCACGTGCTGCGCGGCTCCCACGCCGAGCTCGGCCACGCCAGCGGCCCGGCCGCCGACCTCTACCTGGAAGGCTCCGACCAGCACCGCGGCTGGTTCCACTCATCCTTGCTGACCGGCTGCGCCATCGACGGCCATGCGCCGTACCGCCAACTGCTGACCCACGGCTTCACCGTGGACGAGTCCGGCCGCAAGATGTCCAAGTCCCTGGGCAACACCGTGGTGCCGCAGACCGTGATCGACACCCTGGGCGCCGACATCCTGCGCCTGTGGGTGGCCTCCACCGACTACTCCGGCGAGATCGCGGTCTCCCAGACCATCCTGCAGCGCAGCGCCGACGCCTACCGGCGTATCCGCAACACCACGCGCTTCCTGCTCTCCAACCTGACCGGCTTCGACCCGGCCAGGGACCTGCTGCCCAACGACCAGCTGCTGGCCCTGGACCGCTGGGCCGTGGACCGCGCCCTGCTGCTGCAGCGCGAACTGGAAGAGGCCTACCGCGACTACCGCTTCTGGAACGTCTACTCCAAGGTGCACAACTTCTGCGTGCAGGAGCTGGGCGGCTTCTACCTGGACATCATCAAGGACCGCCAGTACACCACCCAGGCCGACAGTGTCGCCCGCCGCTCCTGCCAGACCGCGCTGTTCCACATCGCCGAGGCACTGGTGCGCTGGGTCGCGCCCATCCTGGCCTTCACCGCCGAGGAAGTGTGGAAGTTCCTGCCCGGCGAGCGCGCCGAGTCGGTGATGCTGACCACCTGGTACGAGGGCCTGTCCGAGCTGCCGGCCGACGCCGAGCTGGGCCGCGCCTACTGGGACCAGGTCATGGCCGTGAAGGCCGCGGTGAACAAGGAACTGGAGAACCAGCGCGCGGCCAAGGCCGTGGGCGGCAACCTGCAGGCCGAGGTCACCCTGTTCGCCGAGGACGCCCTGGCTGCCGACCTGGCCAGGCTGGGCAACGAACTGCGCTTCGTGCTCATCACTTCCACCGCCACCCTCGCGCCACTGGCCGATGCCCCGGCCGATGCCGTGCAGAGCGAGCTGCCCGGCCTCAAGCTGAAGGTGGTCAAGTCGGCCCACGCCAAGTGCGCCCGCTGCTGGCACCACCGCGAAGATGTCGGCAGCCACGCCGCGCACCCGGAAATTTGCGGCCGTTGCGTGGAGAACATCGAAGGCGCCGGCGAGGTTCGCCACTATGCCTAAGGACGCGCCATTGGCTATTTCTCTCTTTGCGCCGGAGCCTGTATTTGCGCAGGGCAAGGCGCGAGGAGAGAGGTTTGGTCGTCCAAATGAACGACGAGTAACGCAGGCCTGCGCAAATACAGGCCCGGCCCTTCGGGTTGCGCCGGAAATCGCGCCATGCTGCGTTGCCGGCCTTGATAAGGGAACGCCATTATCGGCAGCCAGCGCCTTGCCTGGCGCGATTTCCGGCGGCAACGCAAAGGAGAAATAGTCAATGGCGCGTCCTAACTTCGGCCGCCTCGGCTGGCTGTGGATAACCGTGCTGGTCCTGGTCCTCGACCAGGCCAGCAAGGCCTATTTCGAAGGCACGCTGAGCCTGTACCAGCAGATCGTGGTCATCCCCGACCTGTTCAGCTGGACCCTGGCCTACAACACCGGCGCGGCCTTCAGCTTCCTGGCCGACAGTTCCGGCTGGCAGCGCTGGCTGTTCGCCCTGATCGCCGTGGTGGTCAGCGCCGTGCTGCTGGTCTGGCTCAAGCGCCTGAAGCCCAGCGACACCTGGCTGGCCATCGCCCTGGCCCTGATGCTGGGCGGCGCGCTGGGCAACCTGTACGACCGCATCGTGCTCGGCCACGTGATCGATTTCATCCTGGTGCACTGGCAGAACCGCTGGTACTTCCCGGCGTTCAACCTGGCCGACAGCGCCATCACCGTAGGCGCCATCATGCTGGCGCTGGACATGTTCAAGACGAAGAAATCCGGAGAGACCGCCCATGGCTGACAGTTCCAGTGATATCCAGCGCATCGGAGCGGATACCCAGGTCACCCTGCACTTCGCCCTCAAGCTGGAAGACGGCAACGTCGTCGACAGCACCTTCGACAAGCAGCCGGCCACCTTCAAGGTCGGCGACGGCAACCTGCTGCCCGGCTTCGAGCAGGCGCTGTTCGGTCTCAAGGCCGGCGACAAGCGCACCCTGGCCATCGAGCCGGAGCAGGGCTTCGGCCAGCCGAACCCGGCCAACGTGCAGGTCATGCCGCGCGAGCAGTTCCAGGACATGGAGCTGGCCGAGGGCCTGCTGGTGATCTTCAACGACGCCGCCAAGACCGAGCTGCCCGGCGTGGTCAAAAGCTTCGACGAGCAGCAGGTGACCATCGATTTCAACCACCCGCTGGCCGGCAAGAGCCTGACCTTCGAGGTGGAAATCATCGACGTAAGGGCGCTCTGAGGGCCCTTCGCAGGCGTAGGATGGGTATCGCGAAGCGATAGCCATCGCGCCATCCCCTCTGCGCGCCGAGACAGACCGACCATGCAAATCAAACTCGCCAACCCCCGCGGCTTCTGTGCCGGCGTCGACCGGGCGATCGAAATCGTCAACCGCGCCCTGGACGTGTTCGGCCCGCCGATCTACGTGCGCCACGAAGTGGTGCACAACAAGTTCGTGGTGGAGAACCTGCGCAACCGCGGCGCGGTGTTCGTCGAGGAACTCGACCAGGTGCCGGACGACACCATCGTCATCTTCAGCGCCCACGGCGTTTCCCAGGCCGTGCGCAAGGAGGCCGAGAACCGTGGCCTGAAGGTCTTCGACGCGACCTGCCCGCTGGTCACCAAGGTGCACATGGAAGTGGTGCGCTACAGCCGCGACGGCCAGGAGTGCATCCTCATCGGCCACGAAGGCCACCCCGAGGTGGAAGGCACCATGGGCCAGTACAACCGCGACAACGGCGGCGACATCTACCTGGTGGAAGACGAGGAAGACGTGGCCGCGCTGCAAGTGCGCAACCCCGAGGCCCTGCACTTCGTCACCCAGACCACCCTGTCGATGGACGACACCTCCAAGGTGATCGACGCCCTGCGCGCCAAGTTCCCGCACATCAAGGGCCCGCGCAAGAACGACATCTGCTACGCCACCCAGAACCGCCAGGACGCGGTCAAGGAACTCGCCGACCAGTGCGACCTGGTGCTGGTGGTGGGCAGCCCGAACAGCTCCAACTCCAACCGCCTGCGCGAGCTCGCCGAACGCATGGGCACCCCCGGCTACCTGATCGACGGCGCCGAGGACCTCAAGCGCGAATGGTTCGAAGGCAAGCAACGCATCGGCATCACCGCCGGCGCCTCCGCCCCGGAAGTGCTGGTGCGCGGGGTGATCGAGCAACTGCGCAAATGGGGCGCGGAACCCGAGGTGGAGCTGGATGGGCGGGAGGAGAACATTACCTTCTCGATGCCCAGGGAACTGCGGGTCAAGGCGGTCTGAACCCGTTCCTGCCAGGAGGCATCTTCCGCCACACCCTAGGAACCATGGCGCAGGATGGGTGGAGCGAAAGTAATACCCATCGCCATATTCGACCGAACGCCGGCCTTTGCCGGCGGAATCGCGGATAAATCCGCTCCTACGCTGTGTTCCATCCCTTCCTGTAGGAGCGGACTCTGTCCGCGATTCGGCGGATAACGCCGTCGGCGTTATCCGCCTACGTGCCGCAGCGCTTCACTTCCAGCAGTCGTTCACACTGGTGCTGCCGCTGACGCCGCGGGTGCCCATGGCATTGAGCGTCAGGTTGCCGCATTTGGTGTCCTTGGCCTGTGCGCCTTGCGGAGTTGCCGTGAGCAGGTAGCCACCGCTGTTGTTGGGGCTGCTGATGGTGAGGGCGTACTTGCCGGAATCCGAGGTCACGGTCGTGCCGCTGGTATTGCGCATGCCCAGCCTGGCGATATTGGCCTGGGCGGTGACATAGGCATTGTTCTGGGCGAAGTAGCGCTCCTGGCGCGCGGCCGCGTCATTCAGCAACGCCTGGCCCTCGCTGCGGTTGCCGCGCAGGACGTATTCCTGGTAGCTGGGGTAGGCGATGGCCGCCAGGATGCCGATGATGGCCACCACGATCATCATCTCGATCAGGGTGAAACCCGCTGTCTTCTTCACGTACTGATTCCTCATTGCGGTGCCACGCGCCAGGTCTGGCGACCAGTGGACTCGGGGCCGAAGCTGATGTTCATCGGGGCGCCATCGGCGGTGAAGCGCGTATTGCCGGAAAGGGCCGCGCCACCGGCAGGGGTCTTGTAGCCGGAGACCACGTTGCTGGTGTCGCCGGAAACATAGGCGTCGCCCTGGTCCACCACGAAGTTCTGGCTGAAGTCGAAGATATTGAAGTCGGCGCGACCGCCGGTATAGGGGTCGAGACCGTATGACCAGCCTTCCACGCCGGCCTGGCAGACGTCCAGGCTGGGCGTGCGGGTGTTGATCAGCAGCGCCTGCCCGCGGGCGGCCATCTCGTCGACGATCCGCTCGCCCACCAGGCTGCCGCCGGTGACCTGGAGGTTCAGGTACCAGCCACTTTTCGTCGTCCAGTCCACGGTGTTCTGGCTGAGCAGGCGGATGTCGAAGGTGCTGGTCGTGTTACCGGCGAAGGTCGCACTGTTCACCTGGGACGAAATGGTCTGCCCTTGCAGGCTGGCCCGCGACAGGCTAGGCGTGCTGGTAGCTACTTCGCCCTTGGTCTGCTTGTCCCAGATGCCGTAGAGCGTCTGCAACTGGAACGGGCTGGTCTTGTCCACGGTGCCCAGGTAGCGGCCGGTACCGAAGATCACCAGGTAGCCGTTGGTGGAGGGATGGCGGACCAGCGACGGCGGTGCGGTGATCGGCTGGCGCACGCCGCCGGTACCGTCGGCATCCTTGGCCACGTACAGCGGGGTGCCGTTGAAGGACGTCTTGAATTTCGAGGCGGCAATGGTGGTGCTGGAGAACGGTGCGGTATTGGTAGCGCTGTTGTCTATCAGGTCGAAGCGCCACAGGTTGCCCTGCAGGTCGCCGGCATAGGCGTAGTCGATGATGCCATCGCTGTTGTTGTCGGCGCCGCGGATGCTGGACAGGCCGTTGGTGCCGCTGGCCCCCTGTGCCTCCAGTGTCTTGAGGACGGTGCCGGTCTTGATGTCCAGCACGTACATCACCGCCTTGCCGCTGCTGTTGTTGGCGCTGTTGTAGCCGTTGGGCAGCAGCACGCCCCATTGCCCGCTGTGCAGGCGGGCGACCACCGGGGTGGGGATGGTGAAGCCGAGGTTGCTCAGCGTCGTGTTGGTGCCGTCCTTGCTGCTGGTGTTGTCGTCGTCGAACTCCCAGAGCAGGGCGATGTTGTCAGGGTCGGTCACGTCCAGGGCGAAGGCGGACTTGCCGCCGGCGCCGAGGGTGCCCACCAGCACGGTATGCCAGGCGTCGTCGTAGTAGACGTCGCGCACGGTCAGGCTGCCGTCGACGAACCAGCGGTGCTGGGCGGCGGTGTAGTCCTTGCTGCTCAGGTACTGCAGGTTCGGGATGACGGCGCGGGGCACGAAGGCGAACTTCTCCGCGCCGGTGGCGCCGTCGAAGGCGTGCAGCATGCCGTCGTTGGCGCCGACGTAGACCTGGCTGCGGCGTTCCTTCTTGGCTTCGATGAAGTCGGCATACTTCTGGTAGCCGCCATCGATGGCGCCTGCCAGGTAGGCCAGGTACTGGGCGCCGGACACCACCACCGGGTTGGAGTTGATGATGTCGCCCAGCAGGGTGTTGCGCCGGCGGAAACTGCTGCCCTCGCCGCTGCGGTCGCCCAGCACGTAGCCGAGCTGCGCGGAGGTCAGGGTGGTCTGCAGGTCGACGCCGTTGTAGGTCACGCCCGACAGGTTGCTGTAGGTGAGGGTGGTCAGGGCGCCGTTGCTGCCCTTGAACTTGATGTTGCGGGTGCTCGGGAACTGGTCCTTGGCGTGCCAGACCACGGTACGGGCGAAGGTGGCCGGGTTGATGGTCTCCTTGATCAGGTCGCCCGACCAGTCGTCCACCAGGAAGTTGGAGCGATAGACCGAGCGTGCGTCGCTGATCGAGGCACCGGGTTGCAGGCGCTCCACCGACGGGGTGGATACGGAGCTGTTGCGCTGGTAGATGTCGTTGAACGCCTTGTTCAACTGGTCCTTCAGCGTCAGGGCGTTGGTGACCAGGAAGTAGTTGTCCGGTACGCCGTTGCCGTCGGTGTCATTGTTGGTCGCGTTGGTGCCGTACTTGGCGGCGTACCACAATGGGTTCTCCAGGAACGTGGCCGCCGGGGTGCCCGACAGGGTGAAGGTGCGCGAGGAGCTGAGCCGGCTCAGGGTGCAGTCGTTGGGTTTGGTGGTCGCGTTGCAGTAGTTGGGATCGCGACCATCGGGGGTATCCAGCTTGTAGGCGACGTTGTTGCCGCCCTGGTCCTTGACCTCCAGGTAGATACCGTCCTTGGTGGTGCCGGAGATCACGTAGCCCATGTGCTGGTCGATGCCGCCGGCGGCGTATTCGGAGGTCATGTTGATGACCAGCTTGCCCTGGTCGTTGACCAGCAACTCGTACAGGGCGATGGCGTCCATGTCATGGTCGGCGCCTTGCTCCACGTCTTCGTAGTTGATGCGGAACTTGGCGTAGGGGCGGCCACCGTTGAGGGTGGCGTCGCAGTCGCTGACCAGGCTGGGCGTGCCGCCATTGCAGGCTGGCGAAGTGTTGGCGAACTTCTCCACGTAGTAGTCGACGATCTGGTCGGTGGGCTGGAAGCTGCCGTCCGCATTGATGCTGCTGCCGCCGACGGACTTGGCGAAGGGCACTACGGTCACCACGCTGGTGACGCCATTGCTGGTGACGGGGAACTTGATGGTCGGCAGGGGCGAGGCCAGCGCCACCGAGTAGGTCAGCAGGGCCTTGTCGCCGCCGATCTTGTTGTTGGCGCCATAGCGCGCCACGGCAGCGGAGTAGTAGGTACCCTGCTTGCTTGGCTCTTCCGGCGCCAGGCCGCGGACCGTGGACAGGTTGCTGACGGTCTTGGCCGTGGGGGCGCTGTCGGCGACGCCGTTGGACTCGCCGATGAAGATGGACTTGCTGCCGCCGCCTTCGGCAGCCCAGATCTTGTCCGCTTCGGTGGAGACGTTCAGGCCCGCAAGGGACCCTGTGGAGGGCGCCGAAACGGCGGTGGACCAGTTGCTGCCCGGCAGCTTGAAGTCATAGGACGGGTTGATGTCGCTGATGACCGTCATGGCCGGGACCGAGCACACGGGGTAGCCGTTGGGGTTGGCAGTCGACTTGTAGGGCGGGGTCCAGGTGCCGATCCGCGGAAGACCCAGCACGTCCTTGTCCTTGCTGTTGCCGGAACCATAGTCATAGGTGCCGGTGGGAGCCGTTTCGCCGGAGAAGTAGCGCATCGTCTCGTACATCATCTCGCCGATCGGGTTGCCCCACATGTAGCAGGTGTCGTCCTGGGTGATCGGGCGCGTGGTGATCCAGCCACAGCCATAGGTATGGTCGCCGTAGTTGAAGTCGATGATGCGCAGCTTGTTGATGGTCGCCACGATGCCGTTGCTCACGCCGTCGGAGCCGCACACGTTGGTGCCGGCGAAGCAGTATTGCCCGGTGGTCGCGCTGTATTCCTTGGCGAAGCTCTGCAACTGGCTGCGCAGCACGCCGCCGCTGATGTTCTTCTGGAACGAGCCGGTCAGCAGGCCGAAGTACATCTTGTTGGTGGCGCCGTAGTCGTGAAGGATGCCGGTCGGCTTGAAGCCGTTGCCGTAGGCGATGCAGTTGCTTTCGCGCAGGCCGGCGTTGTCGGCGCCGCTGGGGCAGACCGAGACCTTGACGTTCCTGTCGGTCATCTCGCTGGTGCCGGTGGCCGGGGTCTTCCAGTACAGGTAGAAGTTGGCGTCGCCGCCGTTTTCTTCGTGGCGGAACTTGAAGGTGTAGGCGGTACCCGCGGTGAGCGTCACCGAGGCGGTGGTGCCGTTGCCGCCGCTGCCGGCCTTGCCGTGGTCCCCATAGTAGGACGCGGTAACGCCATTGACCTGGAATTCGACTGCGTCGTCACCGTCCACCGAGAACTGATAGACCCCCGTCAGCGCCGGGGTCAGGGTGCCGGTGATCAGCGTGTGATAGCTATCCTGGCCACAGCCGTTGGCGGAGTAGGGGTTGGTAAAGTTCTGCGGGCTGTTGATGTTGGTGAAAGGTGCCGTTCCGCTACCGCATTTTGCAGAGTCGCTGCTGTAGTTGTTGAACAGATCGTCCATCTGCGACTTGTTGGTGGAGGTTGCGCGCGAATCCTTCCAGGTTGTGAGCGTGAGGCCCGACATCTGGTCGGCGGGCACGATGGCCCAGTTGCCGCCACTGGGGCCACCACTGGTGCAGTTGACCTCCGAGCCCGAACTGTTCACGCAGGTGCTGCCGGCTACCGGCCGCTCCTTCGACACCCAGTTCCAGATACGGAAGCTGGTGTTGGTCAGGGTGCGCAACTGCGGCACGCCGGTATCCTGGGTCAGCGATACCACGGCGAACAGGTGGCGGTAGCCGCCGGCCGCCGGCTGGCTCAGCGGGGTATAGTCGGAAATGCGGTAACCGTCGTAGGCCTCGCTCAGGTATTCCTTGCCCCAGGCGTGGTCGTCCTGGGGAACGTAGGAGCCTTGCAGCACGGTGGAGGTCGTGGTGTCCTCCACCCGGTAGCCGCCGTAGAGCACCTTGCGCAGGGCGTCCATGCGCGAGGTGGCCAGGTAGTTGAGGAAGTCGCCGCTCCAGTGCCCCGGGCATTTCTTGTCGGTGGTGGCGCTGACTGGGCTGAAGCGGCCGTCGCTGTAGTCGTAGCAGGCGAACGAGTTGAAGTAGCCGTAGTAGTCGATGCCACCGTGTTCCTTGTCCAGGTGCCCCTTGTAGCCCACGTCGAGGATGCCGTCGCCATTGAGGTCGGAGGCGTCGTTGTAGGCCTCGTAATACAGCTTGTGGTCACGCCCCATGACCAGCATGTTCAGGGGGGCACCGAGTCGTTGACGAAGACCGGGGTGCGCGAGATGTCGATGTCTGCCCAGGCGCCGGCGCACGGGAGCAGGAGTGCGCAGAGCAGGCTGGCGCTGGCGTTGATCGCGGTTTGGCGGAAAGTCTTCATGTCAGTGCCTGGGGGTCAGTTGTTGTATACCCGGGCCACCACGGAACGCAGTGGGGCCTCGCGGTTGTTGCTGGTGGCGCGGCTGTTCACTTCATAGAAGAAGGTGCCGTTGCCCAGCATCATCGAGCCGTACTCGGGGTTGATCGACTGGCCGCCGACGCTGCCGCTGGGGGCTGCGATCATGTAGCGACTGACACTGGTGGTCTGCGTGGAGGGGGTAACGCCATTGCCGGTGTAGCCCAGGGCGCCCTCGAAGTCCTGGGCATAGCCATCCAGCGTCTTGTTCCAGATACAGGGCAGGTCATCGGCGGTGGTGTCCGCCGGGCAGCGGTCGGGCGGCAGCAGCGACTCGCTGAGGCTTTCCTCGGTGTTGCGTAGCGCCGACTCGGAGCTGTTGAACAGGCGCTTCTCCTCGGCCACGCTGCCGGTGATGCGGGCCTCCAGGGCCGACTGGCGGACGCTGGAAATGGCCAGCACGGAGATGACCAGCAGGATGATCAGCGAGACGAACAGGATCGCGCCCTGCTGCGACTGGCGGGATGCATTCATGGCATGAGGTTCCTGAGGGTGATCGAGCCTTGGGCGATCTGGTAGAGCTGCCCGTTGTCGGTGCCGATGCTGGAGTCGGGATAGCGGGCCTTCCATTGCGTCAGGGTGGCGCTGTCCATGCCCTGGCGGGCATTGACCGAACTCATCATCAGGGCTGCATAGCGCACCGCCCGGATCGGCTGGGTGCCCGGATCGGTCGTATAGGTATCGACCTGGCGTTCATCGGTCTGGGGGCCGACGCCGTATTCGAACTGTATGTCGGCGACACCGCTCAGGATGGCCTCTGGATCATCTTCACCCGCTGCACACTTGAGATCATTGTCTTCAATGAAGAACCTTTCCATCACAGTCAGCGTGCTGGTGGTGTAGGGCTCGTCGGGAACGGTTCCGTCGGCGGGCTTCGTCCCCAGGCAATTGCGTTCGTCGGGATCGCGGGGTTGGTAACGGATGCAGATGCCGCTGTTGCTGGCCAGTGTGACAGTCTGGCCCTTGGCGAATGTGCATCCATCCGGGGCTCCATCGCTTGAACCTGCCGCCGGGAAACTGGTATCGAACGGACGGTCGGGCTGGCGCCGGTAGCCGGTCTTGCTCAGTTCCTGGTCGAGCAGCAGGAAGGTGTAGCGGCTGTTTTCCTGGTTCTCCGTCTGGGCCTGCTGGAAGACGAAGGTGTTCTTGTTGTCGATGAATATCTGCACTATCCCGATGATCAGGAAACTGCTGACGGTCAGGGCGACCATCAACTCGATCAGGGACAGGCCTTGCTGGCGCTTCTGCATGCTGGTCCGCCTCAGATTTCTGCTCTTACCCGATAGCGGCAGATGGTCTTGTCGTCGCCACTGTCCGACGCATCCAGGCATTCGCCGTTCTTCACCCGCCAGGCCACCTGGATTTCGATGGCGCGGCCTGCGTTTCCACAAGTGCCGGCGGTGTTCCCCGCCCGGCAGACGTGCACCTCGGCCGCAAGGCCGGCGGCACCGGGCAGGGTCTCCTGCACACGGGTCAGCCAGCAGTTGAGCTGCTTGGCGGGATCGGCGTTGGCGGGCAGTGGCTGGCAGGTTCCCTCCTCGGGCGCCTCCGGGTAGCCGTCGCTGCCGGTGAAATACGCCGAGTTCGGGTTGAGGTTGCCGCTGGCGGTATAGACCTGGTCGCGATTGCTGCGCATGGTCTCCAGCATCTCGTTGGCGAGCATGGCGGCGCTGCTGCGCTGCACCGAGTCCTGGGTGTACTGCACCGTGCGCCCCTGCATGGCGACCATGCCCAGCACGCCAATGCAGATCAGCAGCAGGGCGACCAGCACCTCGATCAGGCTGAAGCCGAGGGATTTCTTGCGAGTGTCATTCATGATCCGCAACTCCCAAGCGCTTCATTGCCTTCCGCCTGTCCCCGAGGCCACAGTCTTACCTGGCCGGTCAACTTGACGGTCAACTGGTATCCAGTAGCAGCATCGCCATCCTGGCAGATATAGATATCGGTATTACTGGAAGCGGTACCGTTCGGGTGGAAGGTCACCGATACGGTCGCCGGCTCGATGCTGAGCGAACTCTGTTGGTTATCCAGCCTGCGAAGGGTGGTATTGCCCTGGCTGACCGCCCAGGCCCCGTCACTGGCTGCCGCGGTGATGTCGACATTGCGCGTCACCGCTTCGGCGCGGGCGTATTGCAGCAGGGAGGCGAGTTCGCTGGCGGCGCTCTGAGTCCGGTTGGTCTTGATCAGGTAGCTGAAGCTGGGCAGCGCGATGGTGGCGAATATCACCAGCAGCGCTACCACGATCATCAACTCGATCAGCGTGAACCCCGCCATTTCCTTGGGGCGCGACATGGCGCATTCCTCCTGTTTACCTTGAGGGAAATGCTGCCTATTTGTGTGGGAAATGTCCCTTTTTGTTGGATGGCCGATACAAATCGCGCGATATCCGGTCATGCCCGGCGGTCATCTGTGACCTCGGTCGCAGAGCGGTTGTGTACTGGTCAGCGTGGGCAGAGGCTGGAGCTGGGGGCGCTTTCGGTGCGGATGCGGCCGCTGCGGTTGATCACGATCCGGTGGCTGGTGGCGTGCCGGGAGCAGACCTTCAGGTGGCCGGCGTGGAAGGCACCGTTGGGGCGGATGGCATGGCCCTGGGGGCGGTAGTGGATGTAGTGGCGGGAGGTGCTGTCCGGGCGTATTTCCACATCTTCCAAAGCTGGGTGCAGGCGCAGCGGGGGCTCGCCGGGTTGCGGCCGGCCGTCGTTGTCGTCGTCGTGGAACAGCGCCCAGCCTTTGGCCCAGTCGCCTTCACGGGCCGCGACGCTGACCGGGCGGTCGGTGAAGACCGCGGTGTGCCGGGCATGGCTCAGGGCGCCGCGCAGGCTGTGCAGGGCGACCAGGCTGCGCTGGGACTGGAGCAGGTTGTCGAAGGCCGGTACGGCCAGGCTGGCGACCAGCCAGAGCAGGAGGATCGAGAGCAGTGCTTCCAGCAGGCTGAATCCGCGATTCTTTTGCATGGTGCCATCCCTGGCGCTATCCCACCGTCGCAGTATCGGGCCTTGGGCGCTCTGCCTGGGCCCAGGGTGTTGCGCGTCGCTTCCGGCGAAGGTGTAGGGCGCTTCGCTTTGGCGGGGTTGGTATAGTGGCGCGCCGGATGACCGTCCGGTTTCCTGTCGGTTCGAGGTGCAGCGGTATGTCGGATGTTCTGCTTGTCGGTGGTGGCGTTGTCGGGCTGTTGAGCGCCTGGACCCTGGGGCGCGAAGGGTTGCGGGTGACCCTCGTCGAGCGTGGCGAGACCGGGCGCGAGGCATCCTGGGCCGGCGGCGGCATCGTTTCCCCGCTCTACCCCTGGCGCTACAGCCGGGCGGTGGCGAACCTGGCGCACTGGTCGCAGGACTTCTACCCGGCGCTGGGCCAACAACTCCTGGAAGACACCGGCGTCGATCCCGAGGTGCACGTCACCGGCCTCTACTGGCTGGACCTGGACGACCAGGCCGAGGCCCTGGCCTGGGCCCGCGCCAACGCTCGCCCGCTGCGGGAGGTGGATATCTCGGCGGTCCACGATGCCGTTCCCGCGCTGGGGGCCGGTTTCCGGAAAGCGGTCCACATGCCGGGCGTGGCCAACGTGCGCAACCCGCGGCTGGCGCGTTCGCTGCGCGAGGCGTTGCGGCGCATGCCGAACGTCGAGGTGCGGGAAGCTTGCGAGGTCAGCGGCTTCATCCATGAGCAGGGTGCCATTCGCGGTGTGCGTTGCGCCGCCGGCGAACTGCGGGCCGAGACGACCGTGCTGGCGGCCGGCGCCTGGAGCGGCGAGCTGCTGGCCAGCCTGGGCCTGGAGCTGCCGGTGGCGCCGGTGAAGGGGCAGATGATCCTCTACAAGTGCGCGGCGGACTTCCTTTCCAGCATGGTGCTGGCCAAGGGGCGCTACGCCATTCCCCGGCGCGACGGCCATATCCTGGTGGGCAGCACCCTGGAGCACGCCGGGTTCGACAAGACGCCCACGGACGAGGCCCTGGCCAGCCTGCGCGCTTCCGCCGAGGAACTGCTGCCGGCCCTTGCCGGGCAGGCGCCGGTGGGACACTGGGCGGGGTTGCGACCGGGCTCGCCCGAGGGCATTCCCTTCATTGGCCAGGTGCCGGGGCACGAGGGCCTGTGGCTGAACACCGGGCATTACCGCAACGGCCTGGTGCTGGCGCCGGCCTCCTGCCGACTGCTGGCGGACCTGATGCTGAAGCGCGAGCCGATCATCGAGGCGCAGCCCTATGCGCCGGAAGGGCGCCTGGTGGCGACGCCGTTGGCCTGATACGTGGGGTACGCCTTGCATCATGGGCGGGTTTTGCGTAGGGCGAATAACCGTTCGCGGTTATCCGCCGTTTATCCCATGTGATAGCCAGCGCCAAGGTCAAGCTTGGAGCCGCCTGGGGTCAGCGCCCACGCCAAGGTCGAATCCCGAGCCGGCCGGGGAGCGAGGTTAAACGGCGGATAACGTGGAACGTTATCCGCCCTACGTCATGGGTGGGTTCTGCCCGGGCACTTGATCAATCGATACCGAGCTTCTTCAGCCGGTAGCGCATGGAGCGGAAGGTCAGGCCCAGGCGCTGGGCGGCGGCGGTGCGGTTCCAGCGGGTTTCTTCCAGGGCCTGCATGATCAGCTTGCGTTCGATCTCTTCGAGGTAGTCCTCGAGGTTGTCGATCTGCGCCAGGCTGGCTTCGCCGGCGTCGCTGTTGCCGGTGGCCTCGGCGAAGCGCAGGTCCTGGGGCTGGATGACGTCGTCCTCGCACAGGGTGTAGGCGCGCTCGAGCATGTTCTCCAGTTCGCGCACGTTGCCCGGGAAGCGGTAGCTCTTCAGCTTCTCCAGGGCCTCGGCGCTGACCTGGGCCGCCGCCAGGCCGCTGTCGCTGGCCAAGCGCTTGAGCACGCGCTCGGTGAGCAGCGGGATGTCTTCGCGGCGCTCGCGCAGCGGCGGCACGCGCAGCTCGATGACGTTCAGGCGGTAGTAGAGGTCCTGGCGGAAGCGGCCGGCGGCGACTTCCGCGGCCAGGTCCTTGTGGGTGGCGCAGAGGATGCGCACGTCCACCGCCACTTCCTGCTGGCCGCCCACCGCGCGCACGGCCTTCTCCTGGATGGCGCGCAGCAGTTTCACCTGCATCGGCAATGGCAGGTCGGCCACCTCGTCGAGGAACAGGGTGCCGCCGTTGGCGGCCTGGAACAGGCCCTGCTTGTCCTCGACCGCGCCGGTGAAGCTGCCTTTCTTGTGCCCGAAGAATTCGCTTTCCATCAGCTCGGAGGGGATGGCGCCGCAGTTCACCGGAACGAAGGCCACTTCGCTGCGCGGGCCCTGTTCGTGGATCAGCCGGGCCACCAGTTCCTTGCCGCTGCCGGATTCGCCGCTGATGTAGACCGGCGCCTGGCTGCGCGCCAGCTTGGCGATCTGGTTGCGCATCTGCCGCATCGGCGGCGAATCGCCGAGCAGGCGGTTGTCCACCGGCGCATCCTCCGCGCCCGGCGAGCGCAGGCGCAGGGCCGTGGCCACCAGTTCGCGCAGGCGGCCGAGGTCCACCGGCTTGGTGAGGAAGTCGAAGGCGCCGGCCTTGAGCGCGTTGACCGCGGTGTCCAGGCTGCCGAAGGCGGTGATCATGGCCACCGGCACCTGGGGATGGCGCTGCTGGATGTGCTGCACCAGGTCCATGCCGGTGCCGTCGGGCAGGCGCATGTCGGTCAGGCACAGGTCGAAGGGTTCGCGGGCCAGGTATTCCTTGGCTTCCTTGACGTTGCGGGCGCTGCGGGTGTCCAGCTTCATGCGGCCGAGGGTGATTTCCAGCAGCTCGCGGATATCCGGTTCGTCGTCGACGATCAGGGCTTTTTGCCGGCTCATGCTCTTTTCTGTCAGCTCTGCTTGCGCGGGTGGGCGAAGGTGATGCGGAAGCCGCCACCGCCTTCGTCGCGGTTCTTGAAGTCGATGCGGGCCTGGTTGCTTTCGCACAGCTCGCGGGAAATGTACAGGCCCAGCCCGGTGCCCTTGCTCTCGGTGGTGAAGAAGGGCTCGAACAGCTTGCCCAGCTGCTCCGGGGCGATGCCGGGGCCGTCGTCGAGCACCTCCAGCACCGGCAGGTCGCTGTCCTTGTCGCGGAACAGGTTCAGCCACACCTGGCCGCTGCCGTTCTGCCTCGCACTGTACCGTAACCCATTCTGCACCAGGTTACCCAGCACCTGGGTGAGCTGGCTGGGGTCCATGCGCGTCTGGATCTCGCCGCCGCCCAGTTGCAGGTGGATCTGCTGGTCGCCGCGCAGGCCTTCGCGCTGCTCGTCGGTGAAGCGCTGCAGCCACTGCTTGAGGTCCAGCTGCTGCGGTTCGGCCTGGCGCCGCCGCGACAGCTGCAGGACGTTCTCGATCACCAGGTTCATGCGCCGCGACTGGTCCTGGATGATCTGCGTCAGGCGCCGGTCGGGGGCGTCCAGCGCGTCCGATTCCTGCAGCAGTTGCGCGGCGTGGCTGATGGCGCCCAGCGGGTTGCGGATCTCGTGGGCGATGCCGGCGGTCAGACGGCCCAGGGCCGCCAGCTTGAGTTGCTGGGCCTGCTGGGCGATCTGCGAGATGTCCTCGAGGAATACCAGGGTGTGCTGCTCCTCGCCGCGGCGCAGCGGGATGAAGCTCGGCTGCAGCATGGGGCCGCCTTCGGGTGCTTGCAGGCTCGGCGGGCGCAGCGAGGGGTTCTGTACCCACTGCTGCAGGCTTTCGAGCAGTTCCGGGCATTGCGCGGTGGCGAGCTTGCCCACCAGGTCCGGCTGGGCCAGCAGGCCCAGGGCGCTCTGGTTGGCCAGCAGTACCCGGTGCCGGCTGTCCAGCACCAGGATGCCGGTGCGCATGCGCTGCAGGATGAGGGCGTTGAGTTCCTCGAGGTTGGCCACGGTGGTGGCGCGTTCCTCGGCCAGGTGCTCGGTGAGTTGCTGGCGCCGTGCCAGTCCCTGCAGCAGCAGGGCGGCGGCGAAGCTCAGGGCGCCCAGGCTGCCGGCCTGGACGTAGTGGTTGATCGCCGTGGGCTGGCTTAGGCTGAGGTAGAAGGTCAGGTAGATCATGCCGATGGCGGCGACGGCGGCGATCAGCAGGCCGATGCGCCCGCGCAGCAGGATGTTGGCGATGCCCACCGCCACCACCAGCAGGTTGCCGATGCCGCTGGGCACGCCGCCGGCGGCGTAGAACAGGCCGCACAGCGCGAGGATGTCGAACAGCGCCAGCAGGAAGATCGGCAGCAGCTGGCGCGGCGTCGGCATCAGCACGGCGATCAGGATGTTGACGATCAGGTAGCTCCAGCAACTGGCATGGAACAGCGCGGACTGGCCGACGTTGAGCACCCGGTCGTCGAGGTCGCTGGAGATCAGCAGCACCAGCAGCAGGCCGATGCTCAGGCGGTACAGGTGGTACAGGCGGAGGATGCGCTGCCCCTGCTGGCCGCTGATGGGGATGGCCCTAGCCATGCCGCTGGCTGTCCTGCTGCAGGTGGGCCTGGCTGCAATACCAGCGCTGCTCGTGCTGCAGCGCCTTGGCGCGCGGCACGTGCACGCCGCACTGGGCGCAGCGCACCATGGGCTCGGCCTGGTCGTCCGGCGGTGCCTGGGGCGGGCGTTGCGGGCGGGTGGCCTTGCGCCACAGCCACCAGATCAGGGCGATGAGGAGGATCCAGAACAGCAGGCGGACCATGGCGTTCCCTTTTGTCTCGAAGAGCCGCAGTTTATCCGAGCCACCACGGCGTACAAGTCGCGCTGCCCGCTACTGTGCGGAGGATCCGTGCGGGCATGAAAAAGGGAGGCCGGAGCCTCCCTCTGCATGGCGGGTCGATCAGTCGACCAGGCCGAAGGTCAGGTAGTGCCACCAGGAGTGGCTCTTCTTGCCGCTGGTGTCGGGCTTCTCGACTTCCTCGTCCTGGTGCTCCGGCTGCAGTTCCCGCGGGATCTGCTGGCGGGCGTCCTCGTACTGGCGCATCACGTCCTTGCTCGCCTGGGTTTCCATCTGCGGCGGCGCGGTGTTGGAGTCGATCAGGCCGAGGGTGGCCTTGGCCAGCCAGGAGCGGCTGCTGTCGTCGTCCTCGCGGGGTACGAACTGGCCGTCCTTCAGGCTGGGGTTGTCCGGGTAGTTGAGCTTGAGGGTCTGCAGGCTGCTGTCGGCCAGGTCGTTCAGGCCCAGGCGCTGGTAGGCCTCGGTCATGATCGCCAGGCCATCGCCGACGGCCGGGGTCTCCTGGAAGTTCTCCACCACGTAGCGGCCGCGGTTGGCGGCGGCCACGTAGGCCTTGCGCTTGAGGTAGTAGTGGCCGACGTGCACTTCGTAGGCCGCCAGCAGGTTGCGCAGGTAGACCATGCGCGCCTTGGCGTCCGGGGCGTAGCGGCTGTTGGGGAAGCGGCTGGTGAGCTGGGCGAACTCGTTGAAGGAGTCGCGCGCCGCGCCCGGGTCGCGCTTGGTCAGGTCCAGCGGCAGGAAGCGCGCCATCAGGCCGCGGTCCTGGTCGAAGGAGGCCAGGCCCTTCATGTAGTAGGCGTAGTCGACGTTCGGGTGCTGTGGGTGCAGGCGGATGAAGCGTTCCGCCGCCGAACGCGCGGCTTCCGGCTCGGCGTTCTTGTAGTTGGCGTAGATCAGCTCCAGCTGCGCCTGCTCGGCGTAGCGGCCGAACGGGTAGCGGGACTCCAGCGCCTTCAGCTTGTTGATGGCGTTGGTGTAGCTGTTGTTGCCGAGGTCTTCCTGCGCCTGCTGGTACAGCTGGCTCTCGCTCAGGTTCTCGTCGACCTTGTCGCCCTTGGACGAGCAGGCGGAGACCAAGACGAGGGTGGCGATCAGCAGCAGGTGTTTCACTTGCATGGCGGCTTGCGTCCCTGGACGGTCGGCTGTCGCGGCCGCATCCGTCTGTTATGATTGGCGCCCCAGGCGAACCCCTGGGACAAAGGCCCCGTATTTAACCACAGCGTGCCGCCCACCAAAAGGTGGCGCGCCTACTGTGTCCCATCATGTCCGATCTCATCCAACTGGCGGCAGAAGTGCCGTTCGACCTGGGCGGCCAACGCCTCGACCAGGTCGCCGCGCAACTCTTCCCCGAACACTCCCGCTCGCGCCTGGCCGGCTGGATCAAGGACGGCCGCCTGACCGTCGACGGCGCCGTGCTGCGCCCGAAGGACATCATCCACGCCGGCTCGCGCCTGGCGCTGGAGGTGCAGCTGGAGGCCCAGGGCGAGTGGAAGGCCCAGGACATCGAGCTGGACATCGTCTTCGAGGACGAGCACATCCTGGTGCTCGACAAGCCCGCGGGGCTGGTGGTCCACCCGGCCGCCGGGCACCAGGACGGCACCCTGCTCAATGCCCTGCTGCACCACGTGCCGCACCTGGCCAACGTGCCGCGCGCCGGCATCGTGCACCGCCTGGACAAGGACACCACCGGCCTGATGGTGGTGGCCAAGACCCTGGAAGCCCACACCAACCTGGTCGCCCAGCTGCAGGCGCGCAGCGTCAGCCGCGTGTACGAGGCCATAGTGGTGGGGGTGATCGTTGCCGGCGGCACGATCGACGCGCCCATCAGCCGCCACGGCGTGATGCGCCAGAAGATGGCGGTGGTGCCCACCGGCAAGCAGGCGATCAGCCATTACCGGGTGCTGGAGCGCTTCCGCTCGCACACCCACACCCGGGTGAAGCTGGAGACCGGCCGCACCCACCAGATCCGCGTGCATATGTCGCACATCGGCTTCCCGCTGGTGGGCGACCCGGTCTACGGTGGGCGTTTCCGCATTCCGCCGGGGGCCAGCCCGACCCTGGTCGAGTCGCTGCGCGACTTCCCGCGCCAGGCCCTGCACGCGCGCTTCCTGGAACTGGACCACCCGGCCAGCGGCGAGCACATGAAGTGGGAGTCGCCGCTGCCCGACGACTTCACCTGGCTGCTCAGCCTGTTGCGCCAGGACAACGAATCCTTCGTATGACCACGCCCTGGCTCATCCCCGACTGGCCGGCCCCGGCCAACGTGCGCGCCTGCGTCAGCACCCGCGCCGGCGGGGTGAGCCAGGCGCCGTTCGACAGCTTCAACCTCGGCGACCACGTCGGCGACGAGCCGGCGGCGGTGGCCGAGAACCGCCGCCGCCTGGAGCAGGCGCAGGGCTGCCGGCCGGCCTGGCTGAGCCAGGTGCACGGCGTCGAGGTGGTGGAAGCCGACCCGTCCCGCGTGGCGACCGCCGACGGCAACTGGAGCGCCACGCCGGGCATCGCCTGCGCGGTGCTCACCGCCGATTGCCTGCCGGCGCTGTTCTGCGACCGCGCCGGTACCCGCGTGGCGGCGGCCCATGCCGGCTGGCGCGGGCTGGCCGGCGGAGTGCTGGAGGCCACCCTGGACAAGCTGGCGGTGCCGCCGGAGGACGTGCTGGTCTGGCTCGGCCCGGCCATCGGCCCGCAGGCCTTCGAGGTCGGCCCCGAGGTGCGCGAAGCCTTCCTCGCCGACCACGCCGAGGCCGCGGCGGCCTTCGTGCCCAGCGCCAATGCCGGCCGCTACATGGCCGACATCTACCAGCTGGCGCGCATCCGCCTGGCCGCGCGGGGCGTCAGCGCCGTCTACGGCGGTGGCCTGTGCACCTTCAGTGACACCGAGCGCTTCTATTCCTACCGCCGCAATCCGCGCACCGGCCGCCAGGCCAGCCTGGTGTGGTTGGCCTGACTCTGTAGGTCCCGATCTTCGTAGGAGCGAGCTTGCTCGCGAACAGGCTCCGCAGCGGGGCCCATTCGCGAGCAAGCTCGCTCCTACACAATCCCTGCCTACGCCGTTCCCCCTGCGAATGCCGCTGCCGTGGTGGCCCTACGCCGGCACGAACTGACCGGCGTCATGGCCAAATGGCTTGAAGCAGCCAAAATCGACCTTATCTAACTGGCATCCCGGCGGGTTGTTTCTTCACCAGGGGCAGGTATCGCTCCGACCCGCTATCTAGAAGGAAGGACGAACTCCATGCGAATCGACCGTTTGACCAGCAAGCTGCAACTGGCGCTGTCCGATGCCCAGTCCCTGGCCGTTGGCCACGATCACCCGGCCATCGAGCCGGTGCACCTGCTCTCTGCCCTGCTCGAACAGCAGGGCGGTTCCATCAAGCCCCTGCTGATGCAGGTCGGCTTCGATATCCCGGCCCTGCGCGCGGCCCTGAACAAGGAGCTGGACGCGCTGCCGAAGATCCAGAACCCCACGGGTGACGTGAACCTGTCGCAGGACCTGGCGCGCCTGCTCAACCAGGCCGACCGCCTGGCCCAGCAGAAGGGCGACCAGTTCATCTCCAGCGAGCTGGTGCTGCTCGCCGCCCTGGACGACAACGCCAAGCTCGGCAAGCTGCTGCTCGGCCAGGGCGTGTCGAAGAAGGCCCTGGAGAACGCGGTGAACAACCTGCGCGGCGGCGAGGCGGTCAACGACCCCAACGCCGAGGAATCGCGCCAGGCCCTGGACAAGTACACCGTGGACATGACCAAGCGCGCCGAGGACGGCAAGCTCGACCCGGTGATCGGCCGTGACGACGAGATCCGCCGGACCATCCAGGTCCTGCAGCGGCGCACCAAGAACAACCCGGTGCTGATCGGCGAGCCCGGCGTGGGCAAGACCGCCATCGTCGAGGGCCTGGCCCAGCGCATCGTCAACGGCGAAGTGCCCGACGGCCTCAAGGACAAGCGCCTGCTGGCCCTGGACATGGGCGCGCTGATCGCCGGCGCCAAGTTCCGCGGCGAGTTCGAGGAGCGCCTGAAGGCGGTGCTCAACGAGCTGTCCAAGCAGGAAGGCCGGATCATCCTGTTCATCGACGAACTGCACACCATGGTCGGCGCCGGCAAGGCCGAGGGCGCCATGGATGCCGGCAACATGCTCAAGCCGGCCCTGGCCCGCGGCGAGCTGCACTGCGTCGGCGCCACCACCCTGGACGAGTACCGCCAGTACATCGAGAAGGACGCGGCGCTGGAGCGGCGCTTCCAGAAGGTGCTGGTGGACGAGCCCAGCGAGGAAGACACCATCGCCATCCTGCGTGGCCTGAAGGAGCGCTACGAGGTGCACCACGGGGTGACCATCACCGACGGCGCCATCATCGCCGCGGCCAAGCTGTCGCACCGCTACATCACCGACCGCCAGCTGCCGGACAAGGCCATCGACCTGATCGACGAGGCGGCCAGCCGCATCCGCATGGAGATCGACTCCAAGCCGGAGGAGCTGGACCGCCTGGACCGCCGCCTGATCCAGCTGAAGATCGAGCGCGAGGCGCTGAAGAAGGAGGACGACGAGGCCACCAAGAAACGCCTGGCCAAGCTGGAAGAAGACATCGCCAAGCTCGAGCGCGAATACGCCGACCTGGAAGAGATCTGGAAGTCGGAGAAGGCCGAGGTGCAAGGCTCGGCGCAGATCCAGCAGAAGATCGAGCAGGCCAGGACCGAGCTGGAGCTGGCCCGCCGCAAGGGCGACCTCAACCGCATGGCCGAGCTGCAGTACGGGGTGATCCCCGACCTTGAGCGCAGCCTGCAGATGGTCGACCAGCACGGCAAGCCGGAGAACCAGCTGCTGCGCAACAAGGTGACCGACGAGGAAATCGCCGAGGTCGTGTCCAAGTGGACCGGCATCCCGGTATCGAAGATGCTCGAAGGCGAGCGCGAGAAGCTGCTGCGCATGGAAGACGAGCTGCACAGGCGCGTCATCGGCCAGCACGAGGCGGTGGTCGCGGTCTCCAACGCCGTGCGCCGTTCCCGCGCCGGCCTGGCCGACCCCAACCGGCCCAGCGGTTCCTTCCTGTTCCTCGGCCCGACCGGGGTGGGCAAGACCGAGCTGTGCAAGGCCCTTGCCGAGTTCCTCTTCGACACCGAGGAAGCGCTGGTGCGCATCGACATGTCGGAGTTCATGGAGAAACACTCGGTGGCCCGCCTGATCGGCGCCCCGCCGGGCTACGTCGGCTACGAGGAAGGCGGCTACCTGACCGAGGCCGTGCGCCGCAAGCCGTACTCGGTGGTGCTGCTGGACGAGGTGGAGAAAGCCCACCCGGACGTCTTCAACATCCTCCTGCAGGTGCTCGAAGACGGCCGCCTGACCGACAGCCATGGCCGCACCGTGGACTTCCGCAACACCGTGGTGGTGATGACCTCCAACCTCGGTTCGGCGCAGATCCAGGAACTGATCGGCGACCGCGAGGCGCAGCACGCGGCGGTGATGGACGCGGTGAACGCGCACTTCCGTCCGGAGTTCATCAACCGGATCGACGAGGTGGTGGTGTTCGAGCCGCTGGCCCGCGAGCAGATCGCCGGCATCGCCGAGATCCAGATGGGCCGCCTGCGCAAGCGCCTGGCCGAGCGCGAGCTGAGCCTGGAGCTGAGCACGGAGGCGATGGACAAGCTGATCGCCGTCGGCTTCGACCCGGTGTACGGTGCCCGCCCGCTCAAGCGCGCGATCCAGCGCTGGATCGAGAACCCGCTGGCGCAGCTGATCCTCGCCGGCAAGTTCCTCCCCGGCGCGAAGATCCACGCCAAGGTGGAGGACGACGAGATCGTCTTCGCCTGACCTCGGTAGCTGTGAAAAAGCCCCGCATTGCGGGGCTTTTTCTTTTTTGCTTTTTGCTTTTGTAGGAGCGAGCTTGCTCGCGAACAGCGTTCTGCTGGTCAGGTTCGGTGCATGTCCTGAAGAACGCCCTCTCCCTAACCCTCTCCCTGAAGGGAGAGGGGACCGTTGGGCAGAGTCGGGTGTTCTGGAGTTAGCCGGCTGGCACCGTGATTTCTGGTTGAAACCATACCTTCTCTCGGCACGGACAAGCCCCCTCTCCCTTCAGGGAGAGGGCTGGGGAGAGGGGCGGAGTAAACCTGAAGCACCTGCGCTACCGGCGGCTGCCATTCGCGAGCAAGCTCGCTCCTCCGAGGAGCTCACCAAGTGATGGGATATCGGAGGATGGTTCGCATAGCGCGAAGCGCCCTCAGAGATGCGCGATCAGCTCTTCCAGCGCCTTCGCCTGGTCGTCCGCCAGGTCGATGATGTGGAAACCCGCCCAGTCCAGTTGGCCATCGGTGCCCTTGCGGCTCCACAGGCAGTCGGCGCCCAGCGTTATCTCGCCCACCTCGTGCAGCGGCGGCAGGGGCACCAGGCGGCATTCCAGCACCGAGTCCGCCGCCGGCACGTCGACGCCACAGAGCATGAAGCCTTCGATGGACAGGTCGGCCAGGCGGCCGAGGCTGCGTCCGGTGTGGCGGTCGAAGACCTCGACCTTCAGGTCCGTGCGGTGCCGGTTGTGCTGGCGGCGTTCGTCCATCGCTTACTCCTCGGATGGGCTGTTGGGGCGCCCGGCAAAGCGCTGCAACATGCGGTAGATGGCACCCAGTGCGCGGTCGACCAGGGGCTGCTGTCCGGCCCCGGCCAGGCGTACCTTGCCCTGTTCCATCTCCAGTGCCAACTGGCCGATGGGTTTGACCGCGACGCGCTGCCCCAGGTGGTCGACGAACATATAGTTGCGCGTGGTGGGGCTGAACCAGGACAGCTTGAGGCGCCGTGGCGGCGTGCTGTCGGTGAACTCGAACCAGGTGCCGAACTCGATGCGGCGCAGCTCCTCCATGATCGCCCGGGCGCGGATGGACAGGCTTTCCTCGGTCTGCCGCTCGGCCACGCTTTCGCCGTCGAGCATCGCCCCCAGCGGGCTTTCCGGCAGTTCGGGGTGCAGCTTGGCGGCGATTTCAGGCTGCTGGGCCTGGATCGCGTGCTGGCAGGCGACCAGGTCCTGCAGCAGGCGGCGAATGCCGTCCTCATGGTAGCCGCCGAGCACTTCCAGGCCCTTGCGCAGGTCCTCCAGCAGCGCCGGGCGCAGGGCCTGCAGGCGGTCACGGCCGGCGCTGTCCTGCGGCGTGACGCTCCAGGCCAGCTGCTCGGCGATCTCGCAGGCGCGGCGCCATTCGTCGCTGTCGTCGCCGTTGCGCAAGAGGATGAAGGTCAGGGCGTCCGCCCAGCTGAGGTCGAGGAAGTTGCGCACCAGTTGCGGCAGCTCGCGCTCGGCGGTGGCCCGGCGGATGACCTCGATCGCCTGCTCGCGCGCGCCCAGCAGGCGGTCGCGGCCGCGGGCCGCCTCGGTGGCGCGGCGTTCGCGCAGTTCGGCCTTCTGGCGGATGTTGGCGATGTATTCGTTGAAGTCGCCGAGCAGCTCGTCGAACAGGCGCAGCTCGCCGGCGAAGTCCTGGATCACCCGTTCCACCACCCAGTGCATCTTCGCCAGCAGCCCGCGCTCCTCGCCGTCGCCGCCGTACAGCGAGCCGGCCTGGGCCATGGCGTTGAGCAGGCGGCGGGCCGGGTGGTGGTGCTGGGTGAACAGCGCCTTGTCCAGCAGGGCCACCTTGAGGAAGGGGGTGTGCAGGTGCGAGAGGGTAGTCTTGCAGCTGTCCGGCAGGCTCTCGTCATCGAGGATGAAGTCGAAGACCATGCCCACCAGGTCGATGACGTCGGCTTCCTGGTCGGTCAGCTTGTTCTGCCCGGGGTGGTCGCTGCTGGCCTCCAGCTGTTGGTGCAGCTCTTCCTTGAACTGCTGCACCGCCTGGGGCTGGCGGATGCGCCGGGCGAGGTCCTGGGCAGAGATGCGCTGCAGGCGGTTGAGCGCGTCGAGCAGTTCCCCGGCGCTGTAGGTGCGGGTGGCGCTGCGTGGGGTCAGGCGGACGATGCTGTCGCTGTTGCCGAAGTTGTCCAGGCCGCGCCGCCGGTGTTCGGCGAGCAGGGCATTGAGGCCGCCGTAAAGGGCCTGCTGGTCGCTGGGCGGGTAGGGCGGCAGCTCGCTGAAGTCCAGCGGCGGCGCCTCGGTTGTGCTGGAGGCGCCCGGAGCGCCCTGGGGCTGCGTGGCATTGCCGCCGGCGGCACCTGTCGGCGGCGTTGGCGTGGCCTGCCCGGGGGCCTGTGATGCCGGGCGTGGTGCCGGGTGCGAGCCCTGCTGGGGACGGTAGCGCAGGTTGGGCAGGATGCCGGCCTCGGTCAGGCGCCGGTTCAGCTGTTCATAGAGAGGCGGCAGGTTGCGCATCACCTGCTGGTCGAACAATACATAGAGCACGGTCTTGATGCGCAGGGCGAAGCGGCTTTCCGCGAGCATCTCGCGGAAGCACTGGGCGATGGCCTGGGGCCCGAAGGGGTTGCTGTCCTCGGCCAGCTTGCTGCCGTTGTTGAGCAGGGCCAGGCGCTGGTCCAGGGCGAACAGGGACTGCGCGCACTGCGCCTTGACCTGGTTCACCATGTTGGTGACGAGCAGGGTTTCCTCGTATTCCTCGTTGCCGACCAGGGACAACTGCTCGACGTCCAGCTCCTCCAGGTGCGCCCGGGAGGGCAGGGTGCCCTGCATGAAGTCGCTCAGGCCCTTGGCGAAACGCTGGTGATAGAGGCGCTCGAGGGTGGGGCGCTGGCGGCGGATCTCGCGCATGCTGTCGAAGAACAGCGCCTGCACCTGGTTGTTCTCGGCTTTCTCGGCGCATTCGAAGAGGGTGTCGTCGACCTGTGCGAAGACCGCACCCAAGAGCTCTGCCAGGTGGTTCATCGCCAATTGCCGGCAGCCCTGTACCAGTTCGCCGAAGCGTGGCTGGATGGCCCGGCTGGCGACGTTGGGAGACGGCGGGGTGTCCTTCGAACTCATGGGCGATCCTGTCCGTGATCTCATCGCCTGCGGGCGAGGCAACTTGGGTTTTATGCAGATATAGCAATCTGCCTGCCGGCCTGCAAAGAAAAAGAAGAAAAACTTTTTGGATCAGAGGGTTGACAGTCCGTTCGAGACCCGTAAAATGGCGCGCCTCTGATACGGGAAACGGCGAAAGCCGAAACGTAGAAGGGATTGGAAGGCTCGTCGTTCCGCGATAGCTCAGTCGGTAGAGCAAGTGACTGTTAATCACTGGGTCCCTGGTTCGAGTCCAGGTCGCGGAGCCAACTTCCAAGCGGGGTATAGCGCAGTCCGGTAGCGCGCCTGCTTTGGGAGCAGGATGTCGGGAGTTCGAATCTCTCTACCCCGACCATATCGAGGGTCGTTAGCTCAGTCGGTAGAGCAGTTGGCTTTTAACCAATTGGTCGTAGGTTCGAATCCTACACGACCCACCATCTTCCAGCCGATCGCTTAGGCGAACGGCAACGAAAAGCCCGCGGTCTCGTCGAGATCGCGGGTTTTTTCGTTTCATGGCTGTGGCATTCGAGGCGGTAGGCGGGGCTTGCTCGATTTCGTAGGGGCGAGCTTGCTCGCGAACCGGCGGGTGACGTCTGCGCTCGGGGTCAACTCCGCTCCCTCTCCCTAACCCTCGGCTGCGCGCCCCGCCCTGAAGGGAGAGGGGACCGTTGGGCAGGCACTGATGTTCTGGAGTCAGCCGGCAACACCGAGAGCTGCCGGCTGAAACCTGGCCTTCTCTCGGCACCGTCTGCCCCCTCTCCCTTCAGGGAGAGGGCTGGGGAGAGGGTAAGGAGCCAGACCGAAACAATGCAGTCACCGGTGAGCACGGTTCGCGAGCAAGCTCGCTCCTACGAAAAGCCGAGCCATCCGTAATGAGGCTGTCATTTCGCCGGGCTAATGTTTTTCACCGTTTGTACCCTTCGTGAAATCAGTCATATCCGGCCGGTTTTTGCCCAGTCAAAAACGGCCATTCCGTCAGAATCTGAAACGCTTTTCCCCCTCGAACCGCTTGCTGCGGCGATGTGTCGCACTCTGCGCAGGGCATCTGCGAGCGCATTTTCAATCGGCTTGATCGGCGTCATTTCCAGACTGGCGAAGCTGTTCTAGGGCGTCTTTCAAGGGGCGCCCACGATGCGGCTGGATGCCGCGCCAGATGGGGCATCCAGGCATCTTGACGATGGCGTTCGGAAGGCGCCGGAAAGCGATTTTCCAACCTTGCATTTTCTGCGGGAATTGATCGTTTTTCGAGCAGCCGCGGCAGCCATTCTTAACCCTGGCGAGAAAATGTCTTGTTAAAAATGAAGGGGCAGGGCCTTGCCAGTGGTTTCTGAAATGTCTTGTAATATCGCCCGCCCATTCCTGACCCCATAGCGCCTCGGTTCCAGCGTCGCAGAACCTTGGCAGGCACTCGCCGCAGGCGGTGCTGGAATAACAACGAGGGGCTGACTGTGGTGGGTTTCTGCTCAACGACGAGTAGGGCAATCCGCTCGTGAACAGGTATTGGCCAGGCAGGCTTCCCAAGGAAGCGGCAGGGCAGGTGCCAACACGCTGAATAACACGGAACGAATCAGCACACGGATCGGTTTCGCTACGCGAAAGCCGGGCTGGGTTCCTTTTGCCTTGTTTTCTTGCAGCGCCGATTCGCTACCCCATGGATCCACCAAGACGTCTCGCCTCGGAAGGCGCGGCGGGCAGTTCGTCGAGCATGAACCCTGCGTGGGTAAATCTCATGGGCGGTGTAGCTATGTTCATCCATTAAGGCCGCAAGATGAAAATAGACCAGTACTCTGGATACCTGAAGAGATTGTCCTTGCTGCTCCCGCTGCTCTCCCTGGGCGGTTGCAACATGGTCCTGTTCGACCCCAAGGGGCAGATCGGTGCTGACGAGAAGTCGCTGATCATCACCTGCACCCTGCTGATGCTGCTCGTGGTGGTGCCGGTGATCGTCATGACCCTGGCATTCGCCTGGAAGTACCGCGCTTCCAACACCAAGGCCACCTACATGCCCGACTGGGCGCACTCCACCCGCATCGAAGTGGTGGTGTGGCTGGTGCCCTGCATCATCATCGCCATCCTCGGCTGGCTGACCTGGGAATCCACCCACAAGCTGGACCCCTACCGCCCGCTGGATTCCGACGTCAAGCCGATCACCATCCAGGCCGTCTCGCTGGACTGGAAATGGCTGTTCATCTACCCGGAACAGGGCATCGCGACCGTCAACGAGATCGCCTTCCCGAAAGACACCCCGGTGAACTTCCAGATCACCTCGGACACCGTGATGAACTCCTTCTTCATCCCGCAGCTGGGTAGCCAGATCTACTCGATGACCGGGATGCTGACCAAGCTGCACCTGATCGCCAACGAAGAAGGCGTGTTCGACGGCATCTCCGCGAACTACAGCGGCGCCGGCTTCTCCGGCATGAAGTTCAAGGCCATCGCCACTTCCGAGCAGGGCTTCCAGGACTGGGTCGCCAAGGTCAAGGCCGCTCCGGCCGGCCTGCAGGAAGAAGGCTTCCCCGAGCTGGCCAAGCCGAGCGAGAACGTTCCGGCCACCTACTTCTCCTCGGTCACCCCCGACCTGTTCCAGCACATCCTGACCAAGCACGAGCGTGCCGGTCTGGCCATGGGCAAAGGCAAGGGTGAGCACGCCGAAGGCGGAGCCGACACGCAATCCAATCCGAGTATCCAGGAGTAACCGCGCAGATGTTCGGGAAACTGACTCTGTCGGCCGTGCCCTACCACGAGCCGATCATCATGATCACGCTGGCGGTCGTAGCCCTTGTGGGCCTCGGCGTCTTCGGCGCGGTCACCTATTACCGCAAGTGGACCTACCTGTGGACCGAATGGCTGACCTCCATCGACCACAAGAAAATCGGCGTGATGTACATCATCGTCGCCCTGATCATGCTGCTGCGCGGCTTCGCCGACGCCATCATGATGCGCGGCCAGCTGGCCCTGGCCGAAGGTGCCAACCACGGCTTCCTGCCGCCTGAGCACTACGACCAGATCTTCACCGCGCACGGCATGATCATGATCATCTTCATGGCCATGCCCTTCATGACCGGCCTGATGAACCTGGCCGTGCCGCTGCAGATCGGCGCCCGCGACGTGGCCTTCCCGTTCCTGAACTCCCTCAGCTTCTGGCTGCTGGTGGTCAGTGCGATGCTGGTCAACGTGTCCCTGGGCCTGGGCGAGTTCGCCCGTACCGGCTGGGTGGCCTACCCGCCGCTGTCCGAGCTGGCCTACAGCCCGGGCGTGGGTGTGGACTACTACATCTGGGCCTTGCAGATATCCGGGATGGGCACGCTGCTGACCGGCATCAACTTCCTGGTCACCGTGTTCAAGATGCGCACCCCGGGCATGAAGCTGATGCAGATGCCGATCTTCACCTGGACCTGCACCTTCGCCAACATCCTGATCGTCGCGTCCTTCCCGATCCTGACCGCTGCCCTGGGCCTGCTGTCGCTGGACCGCTACCTGGACATGCACTTCTTCACCAACGAGCTCGGCGGCAACGCCATGATGTACATCAACCTCTTCTGGGCCTGGGGCCATCCTGAGGTGTACATCCTGATCCTGCCGGCCTTCGGTATCTTCTCCGAAGTCACCGCCACCTTCGCCGGCAAGCGCATGTTCGGCTACACCTCGATGGTGTGGGCGAGCGCCGCGATCACCTTCCTCGGCTTCACCGTGTGGCTGCACCACTTCTTCACCATGGGTTCGGGCGGCGACGTCAACGGCTTCTTCGGCGTTGCGACCATGCTGATCTCCATCCCCACCGGGGTGAAGCTGTTCAACTGGCTGTTCACCATCTACCGTGGCCGCCTGCGCTTCGACACCCCGATCCTGTGGACCCTGGGCTTCATGGTCACCTTCACCATCGGTGGCATGACCGGCGTTCTGCTGGCCATCCCGGGTGCCGACTTCCTGCTGCACAACAGCCTGTTCCTGATCGCCCACTTCCACAACACCATCATCGGTGGCGCGGTGTTCGGCTACCTGGCCGGCTTCGCCTTCTGGTTCCCGAAAGCCTTCGGCTTCAAGCTGGACGAGAAGTGGGGCAAGCGTTCGTTCTGGTGCTGGCTGGTCGGCTTCTACATGGCCTTCATGCCGCTGTACATCCTCGGCTTCATGGGCATGACCCGTCGCCTGAACCACTACGACAACCCGCTGTGGAAGCCGTACCTGGTGGTGGCCTTCTTCGGCGCCGTGCTGATCCTGTTCGGCATCCTCAGCCAGCTGATCCAGCTGTTCGTCTCGATCAAGAACCGCAAGCAACTGGCCGACGTGACCGGCGACCCGTGGGGCGGCCGCACTCTGGAATGGTCCACTTCCTCGCCGCCGCCGTACTACAACTTCGCGGAACTGCCGGTGGTGCGTGACGTCGACGCCTTCCACGAAATGAAGCAGAACGGCCGCGCCTACCAGGCTCCGGCGTCCTACAAGCCGATCCACATGCCGAAGAACACTGCCGCTGGCTTCTCCATCGCGCTGTTCGCCTTCATCTTCGGCTTCGCTGCGATCTGGCACATCTGGTGGCTCGCGGGCATCGGCTTCGTCGGCATGATCGCCTCCGTCATCGTGCGCAGCTACGTCACCGACCTGGACTACTACGTCCAGCCGGACGAGATCGAGCGCATCGAGAACCGCCACTTCCAGCAACTCGCCAAACAGGTCTGATCCATGTCTACGGCAGTATTGAGCAAACACTCGGTCGCCCACGAAGCGGGGCATGACCACGATCACGAACACCACGACGCGGGTGGCATGACGGTCTTCGGCTTCTGGCTGTACCTGATGACCGACTGCATCCTGTTCGCCAGTGTCTTCGCCACCTACGCTGTGCTCGTCGGCCATACGGCCGGCGGCCCCAGCGGCAAGGACATCTTCGAACTGCCCTACGTGGCCGTCGAAACCGCGATCCTGCTGATCTCCAGCTGCACCTACGGCCTGGCCATGCTGGCCGCGCACAAGGGCGCCAAGGCCAAGGCCATCGCCTGGCTGGGCGTGACCTTCCTCTGCGGCGCCGCGTTCATCGCGATGGAAGTCAACGAGTTCCATCACCTGATCGTCGAAGGCTTCGGCCCGAGCCGCAGCGCCTTCCTGTCGTCCTTCTTCACCCTGGTCGGCATGCACGGCCTGCACGTGAGTGCCGGCCTGCTGTGGATGCTGGTGCTGATGGCGCAGATCGGCACTCGTGGCCTCACCGCGCAGAACAACACCCGGATGATGTGCCTGAGCCTGTTCTGGCACTTCCTGGACATCGTCTGGATCTGCGTATTCACCGTCGTCTACCTGATGGGGGCCGTGTAATGAGCGCCGCTGCACACGACAACCACGGCGCCGGCCACGGCAGCCTGGGTTCCTACGCAATCGGTTTCGTGCTGTCGATCATCCTCACCGCGATTCCGTTCTACATGGTCATGGACGGCGGCTTCACCCGCCACGCGACCATCCTCGCCATGGTCATCCTCGGCCTGGTGCAGGTGGTGGTGCACCTGGTGTGCTTCCTGCACATGAACATGTCCTCGGAAGGCCGCTGGAACGTGATGGCGTTCATCTTCACGGTGATCGTCATCCTGCTGGTGGTGGGCCTGTCGCTGTGGATCATCTTCAGCGCCGACACCCTGATGATGCCGATGGTGAACTGAGGCTGACGACGTGAAGCTGAAGCGTTATCTCCTGGTGACCAAGCCAGGCATCATCTTCGGCAACCTGATCGCCGTGGCGGGGGGCTTCTTCCTCGCCGCGCGCGGCAGTGTCGACCCGATGCTGCTGCTGGCGACGGTGATCGGGCTGTCGCTGGTGGTGGCCAGTGGTTGCGTGCTGAACAACTGCATCGACCGTGACATCGACCGCCACATGGAGCGTACCCGCGGCCGCGTGACCGTGACCGGGCAGATCTCGCTGAAGGCCGCCCTGGCCCACGGCGTGGTGCTCGGCCTGGCGGGCTTCGGCCTGCTGGGGTGGAAGACCAACGTGCAGGCGACCCTGATGGCGGCGTTCGGCTTCGTCGTCTACGTCGGCTTCTACAGCCTCTGGCTCAAGCGCACGTCGATCTACGGCACCCTGGTGGGCAGCCTCTCCGGGGCCATGCCACCGGTGGTGGGCTACTGCGCCGCCGCTGGTCATTTCGACATGGGCGCCGCGGTGCTGCTGCTGATCTTCTGCCTGTGGCAGATGCCGCACTCCTACGCCATCGCCATCTTCCGCCTGAACGACTACAAGGCGGCGGGCATCCCGGTGTGGCCGGTGGCGCGCGGCATCGAGGCGACCAAGCGGCAGATCCTCTACTACGTGCTGGCCTTCGGCGCCGCCACCCTGCTGCTGACCGTCACCGGCTTCGCCGGCTACGGTTACCTGGTGGTGGCCCTGGCGGTCAGCGCCTGGTGGCTGTTCATCGCCGTCTCGGGCTTCCGCGCCGAAGACGATCGCCTGTGGGCACGCAAGCTGTTCGCGTTCTCCATCATCGCCATCAGCGTGCTGAGCCTGATGATGTCGATCGACTTCCAGGGCCTGCCGGCCCCGGCGCTGGTAGCCGCGCTGTAAGGCAAGCCAGTGGTACGAAAAAGCCGCCCCGAGGGGCGGCTTTTTCATGCCTGGAAAAACATCGCGAACGTTACGCTGTGATCGCGCACGGCTTTTCGTAGGAGCGAGCTTGCTCGCGAACAATAGGCCCACCGCCGAACCCTCCTGTAGGAGCGCGCCCTGCGCGCGAATCGCGGGCAGGGCCCGCTCCTACAGGGAGCACGGAGCGGATCGCGGATGAATCCGCTCCTACAGGTGTACGGGCCCCTGGCGTAGGGCGCATAACCGTTCGCGGTTATCCGCCGTTTCCCGGCGCGTCAGTGCAACTTCAACCGCGGCTCGGTACTGCGCCCGATGCGGTCGCCGATCATCATCAGCGCCGTGCGGGTAAAGCCATACAGCGCCATCTGGTGCATGCGGTACAACGAGATGTAGAACATCCGCGCCAGCCAGCCTTCCAGCTTCACGCTGCCCATCAGGTTACCCATCAGGTTGCCCACCGCGCTGAAGCGCGACAGCGAGATCAGCGAGCCGTAGTCGGTGTAGCGGTATTCCCCCAGCGGCTTGCCCTCCAGGCGCGCCACCAGCGACTTGGCCAGCAGCGAGGCCTGCTGGTGCGCGGCCTGGGCGCGCGGCGGCACGCTGCGTTCGCTGCCATCGCCGAGCGGGCAGGCGGCGCAGTCGCCGAAGGCGAAGATGTTCTCGTCGCGGGTGGTCTGCAGGGTCGGGCGCACCACCAACTGGTTGATGCGGTTGCTCTCCAGGCCGTCGAGGTCCTTGAGCAGGCTGGAGGCGCGGATGCCGGCGGCCCAGACCTTGAGGCTGGCGGGAATGAACTCGCCGCTGGCGGTCTTCAGCCCCTCGGCGGTCACCTCGCTGACCGGCGAGCCGACCAGCACGCGCACGCCGAGCTTCTCCAGGGTGCGGTGCACTGGCTGGCTGATGCGCTCGGGCAGCGCCGGCAGTACCCGCGGGCCGGCCTCGATCAGGGTGATGCGCATGTTCTCCGGCTGGATACCGTTCAGCCCGTAGGCCGCCAGCTCCTGCGCGGCATGGTGCAGCTCGGCCGATAGCTCGACGCCGGTGGCGCCGGCGCCGACGATGGCCACGCTGATCTGGTCGTCCTCGCCCTGGCGGGCATGGGCGCGCAGGTAGTGGGTGAGCAACTGCTTGTGGAAGCGCTCGGCCTGTTCGCGGGTGTCCAGGAAGATGCAGTGCTGCGCGGCCCCGGCGGTGCCGAAGTCGTTGGTGGTGCTGCCGATGGCCAGGACCAGGGTGTCGTAGCCCAGGGTGCGCGCCGGCAGCAGCTCGCTGCCGTCCTCGTCGAGGGTGGCGGCCAGCTGGATGCGCCTGGTCGCGCGGTCCAGCCCGCTCATCCGGCCGAGCTGGAACTGGAAGTGGTTCCATTTCGCCTGGGCGACGTAGTTCAGCTCATCCTCCGCGGAGTTGAGCGAGCCGGCGGCCACTTCGTGCAGCAGGGGTTTCCAGATGTGGGTGAGGTTGGCGTCTACCAGGGTGACCTGGGCGCGACCCTTTTTACCCAGGGTGCGGCCGAGACGGGTCGCGAGCTCCAGCCCGCCGGCGCCGCCGCCGACGATCACGATACGATGGGACATGGGACGTACTCATAGCTAGGGAATCCTGTGCGGGCCGGCGGCGCTCAGTGCGCGAGGTAGGCCAGGAGGCGGCTGAGCAGTCCCAGGACGATGACCACGAGGGTGAGCCCGGCCATCATCAGCCAGGGCTTGAAAGGTGCACGCTCGACTTGGTGAACGGGCGAGCTGAGGTACTGCTCGACCTTCTGCTGGTCTTCGGGGCTCAAGCGACTGGGCATGGGCGGCCTCCGTTTCTAATGCCGAGCATTCTAGTCGGGTGTTGGCTTGCGCTCAATCCGACCCGTCGGTCAGAGCCCGACACCATTGTCGAGCAGCACCACGCGGCCGAGCTGGCTGCGCAGGAAATCCGGGGCGTCCTCGTGGGCGAAGATCACCCGGGCGAAGTTCGGCCCCACCAGCGACAGCGAACGCCAGCCCTGGCGCAGGAACTCCGTGGGCGGCGGAAAAGGGGTGTTGAAGTCCGGCGTCTCGCGCTTGAGGCTGACGAAGGCGAGCAGGTCCAGCTCGCCCGGGTCGATGCCGCGCTCGCTGTAGTTGTGCGCCTTCTTGCGCAGGGTTGGCGCCAGACGCCGCTGCAGCTCGCTGCAGTTGATCCGCCGCGGCTTCTGCTCGCGGCGGATCAGCTGGCGCAGGCTCTGGGCCAGGCGCCGGCGTTGCAGCTCCTCGCGCCATTCCTCGTTGAGCCGGCGACCCTCGTCGAGGACGAAGAACACCTCGAAGCAGGCGTCGCGGAACAGCACGTCCGGCGGCTGTTGTTCCGGCGCGATGAACTCCTCCTGGCGAAAGGGTACCTTGAGCGTCTGCAGCAGGCGCTCGCAGGCCCAGCACTCCCGGTCCCACTTGCGCGCGTTGGAGAGGAACTCATTGGCCAGTTCCGCCTGACGCCGGAGCAGGTGCAGGTAATCGGTTTCATTCATATCAACAGCTTAGCCGCTGCTGGCGCTTCGGTCCCGCTGCGACATGGCGCCTCACCCCATGGCCGGGCAAAAGTGCCGGAGTTGGCGACGCCCTGTGTACACTGTGGCGGTCCTTCCCCGGAGCCCTTCAGCATGTTCCTGCGCAGCGCCTCGACCGCCGATCACCCGCGGCTCATCGCCCTCTGGGCGCGCACGCCGGGCATCCAGCTGCGCCGCGACGACGACTTCGAACCCTTCGCCGCCTACCTGGCGCGCAACCCCGGTCTCAGCCTGGTACTGGAGGCCGAGGGGCAACTGGTCGGCAGCCTGCTGGTCGGCCACGACGGCCGCCGCGGCTACCTGCAGCACCTGGTGGTGGATGCGCCCTACCGGGGCCGCGGGCTGGCCCGGCGCATGCTCGACGAGGCGCTGGCACGCCTGGCGCGGCTGGGCATCGGCAAGTCCCATGTCTTCGTATTGCGCGACGCGCCCGAAGCCCTGGCCTTCTGGGAAGGGCAGGCCGGCTGGGGGCGGCGCGACGACATCCTGGTCTATTCCGCTGGAGCCTGAGCATGAGAAGCCTGTGTGCCGCACTGTTGTTGTTCCTGGTCCCGCTGCTGGCCCAGGCCGCTGGCGAGGAGGTGCCCCCGGCGGGGTGGACGCTGCTCGACCAGTACGAAAAGCCCTACACTCAGAACGACGACCTGAAGGTCCTGCTGGTCGCCCGCGACATGGCCGGCGGCAAGCTGCTCAAGGCGGCGCTCGAAGGCCGCCCGCAGGGCTACCTGGAACGGCGGCACGCGATCTTCGTCGCCGACATCAGCCGCATGCCCTCGCTGGTCTCGAAGATGTTCGCCGTGCCGGCCATGCGCGACTACAACTACCGCGTGCTGCTCGACCGCGAGCCGCGGGTGGCCAGCCACTTCCAGGTGCCGGCGGACAGCGTGCTGTGGATAAGCCTGCAGCAGGGCAGGGTGACCGCCACCCAGGCCTACGATTCCGCGCCCGCGCTGCGTGAGGCCCTGGAGCAGGTCCGCCCGTGATAGCCGCGCAACTGCTCTCGGAAGAGAGCCTGGCCCTGGGCTGGGCGCTCTACCTGCCCGCGCTGGCGCTTGCCGCGTGGCGCACGCCCTGGGTGGAACTGGTCAGCGACTTCCGCCGCCAGCACCTGGTGTTCGGCACCATGCTGGCGTTGTTCCTGCTGTGGCTGGTGCGCAGGGACTTCGCCTCGGGGCTGTCCTTCCACTTCATCGGCATGACCGCGGTGACCCTGCTGCTGGACTGGCCGCTGGCGCTGCTCGTCGGCCTGGTGGCGCAGCTCGGCCTGTGCCTGCTGGGGCGCCAGGACTGGGCGGCGATCGGCGTCAACGGCGTGCTGCTGGTGCTGGTGCCGGTGTTCATCACCGAAATGGCGGCGCTGTTCGTCGAGCGCCGCCAGCCGCGCAACCTGTTCGTCTACATCTTCTGCTCGGGCTTCTTCCCCGCGGCGCTGGCAGCCCTGTGCAGCATGCTGCTGGGCCTGGGCCTGCTGTGGGTGGACGGCATCTTCCCGATGCCGCCCTGGCTGGACGACTTCATCGGCTACCTGTGGCTGATCATGTTCCCCGAGGCCTTCATCAACGGCACCGTGGTCACCGGCCTGGTGGTCTTCTACCCGGACTGGCTGGAAACCTTCAACCGCACCCGCTACCTGCAGGCGCCCTGGAAGGAAGAGAAGAAGGACGAGGGCACGGACGACGAGGATGACCGGCGTTGATGACAGCCGATTCGCGGCTGTCATCCCTTTCCTCGGATTGATCCAGGTCAGTTCGCCGCAAGCGCCACGCCGGGACACTCTGCTGCCCCACAGCGATGGAGAACGGCATGAGCATTCACAGTTGGGCCGAACAGCGCCTTCACGAACTGCTGGTGGAAGCCGAGGCGGCCGGCATGGACACGCAACTGGTGTTGCGCGCCCTGCTCAGCTCGCTGGTACGGGCCAACGCCCAGGTGCGCACGGAAGAAGACCTGGCGCACGAACTGCACTTCCTGGCCGAGAACCTCGATGAGGAGCGCGATTACGCGTTCATGCGGCCGTGACGTTGCACCGAGTCCGTTCGTAGGATGGGTGGAGCGAAGCGATACCCATCGCCGGTACCGGATGACGGGGAATGCCGTCCTTGCTGTTGATGGTGGGAGCGTGCGGGCACTGTCGAAACAACCTGCACCGAGATGCTCTTCGTAGGAGCGAGCTTGCTCGCGAACAGATTCCGCAGTGAAGCTCATTCGCGAGCAGGCTAAGCCTGTCCCCGCCGGGCGGATTCATCCGCAATGCCCCTGCAGCGGCGACGCATTCGACTCCTCGACGGCCCGGGCTCCGAGGTCGATGAGCTTGCCACGGCCCGCAATGTTGCCCGCCACGCGCGATAGATGGCGTCGGGCGCGCCATGGGGCGAGATGAGGGCATTGAACAGGATGTTGCTATCCAGCACGACCCGCATCAGCGCTTGCGTGCCCAGGCCAGCGCTTCGTCGACCGCACCAGCCAGTTCGGCTTCGCTCCGCTGGGCGTTGGCGGCCTTGGCCTGTTCGGCGCTCAGTTCCAGGATATGGGCTCGCACCGCCTCCTCGATGAAACGCGACAGGTCGCCCTTTCGCCCTCCGCCCTGGCTGGCCAGGAACATGCGTAGCGCCTGGTCGGTATCGGCCGAGACGGCGACGTTCCAGCGAACGGTTTCCATGATGATTTCCTGCAATAGGTGTTTATGTGCCTGTGTGTTCATATGCCGAAATCCGTAGCGAGCACAACAGCGCAATCAAGCCCCGAGGCAGAAGCCATTCGCGAGCAAGCTCGCTCCTACCAGAAATATGTTGTGCGGCGACCGCATAGGCGTAACTGTGAGCCACCTGAGCCGAGCGCTCTTTGTAGGATGGGTTGAGCCTTGGAGAAACCCTGCGGCCATGGCGATGGAGTTTCTTCTACACCCGTAGGAGCAACTGTCTTCTGGGCTCCCTCGTTCGCGGGGGTGACTGGATCAAAATTCGCGTCTCCCATGTCGCCCCATTGTAGGAGCGGGCTCTGCTCGCGATTCGCGCGCAGGGCGCGCTCCTACAGGGGAATGGCATGGCTCGGCCCGCGTAGGATTCATCCGCGATGCCGGCCAACAGGCCGGCCCATCCAACTCGCGAACCCTCAATGCCCCCGCAGCGGCGGTGCATCCAGCTCCGCGGAGAACACGTCGTCCTCCAGGTCGTTGCCGGGAATCGCATGCTCCTCGGCGGCCCAGGCGCCCAGGTCGATGAGCTTGCAGCGCTCGGAGCAGAAGGGGCGGTAGAGGCTCTTGGCGCTCCACTCCACCGGGGCGCCGCAGGTCGGGCATTCAACGGTCAGGGGCTGGCTCATGGGCGTCCTCCGCGCAGGCTGAGATAGAAGTCGTGCAGGCGCTCCACTTCGCGCTGCAGGTGGCCGAGATCGCGGTCGTTCAGCAGTATGTCATCGGCATGCTTGAGGCGGTCGTCGCGTTGCGCCTGCGCCTGCAGGATGGCGCGCACCTGTTCCTCGGGGACGTTGTCCCGACGCACGGTGCGCTCCAGTTGCAGGTGCTCGGGGGTATCCACCACCAGCACCCGCTGGGCCATGCGGTGCTGCCCGGACTCCACCAGCAGCGGCGAGACCAGGATGGCATAGGGCGACTCGGCCTGCGCCAGGTTGCTGGCGATTTCCTGGCCGATCAGCGGGTGCAGCAGCTGCTCCAGCCAGCGGCGCTCCTCCGCGGACTGGAAGATGCGCTCGCGCAGGGCCGCGCGGTTGAGGCTGCCGTCGGGCAGCAGCATGGCTTCGCCGAAGCGCTCCACGATACTCGCCAGCGCCGGCCGGCCGGGCTCGACGACCCAGCGCGCGGCATGGTCGGCATCCACCATGTGCACGCCAAGGTTGGCAAAGTGGGCGGCGGCGGCGCTCTTGCCGCTGCCGATGCCGCCGGTGAGGCCAAGAATCCAGGGTTTCATCGTACTCCTCGCGCCTGGCTCCCCGTCGTCCCGCGAACGCCGGGCCGAAGGGGCAGCGCTCGGGCAGGATTACCGGAAGCCGGCGAACTGCAGATAGGTAGTGGTTATTTGATCACCCCAGAGCAGCGCAATCCAGCCGGCGATGGCCAGATAGGGCCCGAAGGGGATCGGCGTGCCGGTCTCGGCGTTGCGCAGGCGCAGCAGAATGACGCCCAGCACGGCCCCGACCAGGGACGAGAACAGGATGGTCAGCGGCAACACCTGCCAGCCGCCCCAGGCGCCGAGCATGGCCAGCAACTTGAAGTCGCCATAGCCCATGCCTTCCTTGCCGGTCAGCAGCTTGAACAGCCAGTACACCGACCACAGGCTCAGGTAACCGAACACCGCCCCCCAGAGCGCATCGCCCAGGCTGGTGAAAAGCCCGAAGTAATTGACGATCAACCCCAGCCAGAGCAGCGGCAGGACCAGCGCATCCGGCAGCAACTGGTGGTCGACGTCGATCAGGCTCATGGCCAGCAGCCCCCAGGTCAGCAACAGCATGGCCCCGGCCTGCCAGGTAAAGCCGAAGTGCCAGGCAACGAAGCCGGAGAGCAGGGCGGTGGCCAGCTCGACCAGCGGATAACGCGCACTGATCGGCGCCTTGCAGGCCGAGCACCTGCCGCGCAGGGCCAGGTAGCTGACCACGGGGATGTTCTCCCAGGCATGGATCTCATGGCCGCAATGTGGGCACTGGGAGTTGGGCAGGACCAGGTTGTAGGTGGCCTTCTGCTCGGGCTGGGGCAGGGAAAGCGCATCCCGCGCCTGCTGCTGCCATTCCAGCTCCATCATCTTCGGCAGGCGGTGGATGACCACGTTGAGGAAGCTGCCAATCAGCAGGCCGAGGAGGGCGGCGCATAAAACAAAGGCCAGCACGTGGCTGGCCAGGAAGTCGAGTACAGGCATGCTTAGACGACGGAGCCCAGTTGGAAGATGGGGAGGTACATGGCGATGATCAGGCCGCCGACCAGTACGCCGAGGACAGCCATGATCAGTGGTTCCATCAACGTTGTGAGGTTGTCTACAGCATTGTCGACTTCTTCTTCGTAAAAAGTCGCTACTTTATCCAGCATGGAGTCTAGGGAACCCGACTCTTCACCAATTGCAGCCATTTGTATGGCCATACTGGGGAATATTCCCGTAGTTCGCATGGAGAAGTTCAATTGAGTACCCGATGACACGTCCTGTTTGATCTTCGTGACGGCATTTCGAAACACCACATTACCTGTGGCGCCAGCAACCGAGTCTAAAGCCTCTACAAGAGGCACCCCGGCAGCAAAGGTTGTGGCCAGTGTACGGGCATAACGCGCAACGGCGGATTTGTAAAGAATCATGCCGATCACAGGGGTTTTTAATAGCAAACGATCTACGGAGTCCCTGAATTTCTCGGAGCGCCTATACGCCTCACGAAATGACAAACCGATACAAAAAATAGCAATTATAACTACAAACCACCAAGACTGTAGGGCTTCTGAGATATGAATAACGAAGAGAGTGAATGCCGGAAGTTCAGCTCCAAAGCCTTGGAATACAGATTGGAATTGTGGGACTACCTTGATCAGCAGAATGGATGAAACGATGATCGCAACAATAATAACTGCGATCGGGTAAGTCATAGCTTTCTTGATCTTGGCTTTCAATGACTCGGTTTTTTCTTTATAGGTGGCGACGCGGTCCAACAGAGTTTCTAATGCGCCGGACTGTTCGCCAGCATCGACTAAGTTACAGTAGAGATTGTCGAAGTATTGCGGTTTCTTGCGCAGCGAGTTGGCAAGGCTGTTACCGGCCGCCACTTCCTGCTTGATATCTTCGACCAGTTTTCTCATATTGGGATTGTCGAAGCCTTCGGCGATAATATCAAAGGACTGCAGCAGTGGGACACCGGAACCCATCATGGTAGCCATCTGCCGAGTGAAGAGAGCTATGTCCATGGGCTTGATGCTTTTGCCCTTGCTCAGCAGCGAAATGCCTTTTTTGCGTACCTTGGTCGGGTTGATACCCTGCTTGCGCAGTTGCGCCTTGACCAGCGCGGTATTGGTACCGGAAAGCTCCCCTTTTACTTTCCCACCCTTGCGGTCCGTACCCTCCCAGGTAAAGACGCTTATCTTCACTGCTTTTTCCGCCATGGATTAATCCTTGGTCACGCGGTTGACTTCCTCGAGGCTGGTAATGCCTTGCATGGCCTTGAGCAGGCCCGAGATGCGTAGGTCATTGAAGCCTTCTTTGCGGGCTTGCTCCGCGATCTGAATGGAGTTGCCTTCCTCCATGATAATCCGCTGCAGCGCAGGCGTGATTTTAACCACTTCATAAATACCCACGCGACCCTTGTAGCCATTCTTGCAATTTTCGCACCCCACGGGGGAGTACAGCTTGAAGCTGCCGATCCGCTCCTCGGGGAAGCCCTCATGAAGCAGGGTTTCGCGTGGGATATCGTGCTCCTTCTTGCAGTGGGTGCAGAGCTTGCGCGCCAGGCGTTGGGCGATGATCAGGTTGGTCGATGTAGCCAGGTTGAAGGAGGCCACGCCCATGTTCAGCAGGCGCGTGAGGGTTTCTGCGGCACTGTTGGTGTGCAGGGTGGACATCACCATATGGCCGGTCTGCGCGGCCTTGATGGCGATCTCGGCGGTTTCAAGGTCGCGGATCTCACCGACCATGATCACGTCCGGGTCCTGGCGCAGAAAGGCGCGCAGGGCCTGGGCGAAATCCATGCCCTGGCGAGGGTTGACGTTGACCTGGTTGATACCCTCCAGGTTGATCTCCACCGGGTCCTCTGCGGTGGAGATATTGATGTCTGGGGTATTGAGGATGTTCAGGCCCGTATAGAGGGATACCGTCTTGCCCGAGCCGGTGGGGCCTGTCACTAGGATCATGCCCTGGGGCTGCTTGAGGGCTTCCAGGTAAAGTTCTTTCTGCTCCTCCTCATAACCCAGCGCATCGATGCCCATCTGCGCGCTGGCCGAGTCGAGAATCCGCATCACGATTTTCTCGCCCCACAGCGTAGGCAGGGTGTTAACGCGGAAGTCGATGGATTTGCTCTTGGATACACGCATCTTGATGCGACCGTCCTGGGGCTTGCGCCGCTCGGAAATATCCAAGCCGGCCATTACCTTCAGGCGTGCGGAGATGCGACTTGCCAGTTGAATGGGGGGTTTGGCTACCTCGTGTAGCATACCGTCGGTACGGAAGCGCACGCGGTAGACTTTTTCGTAGGGCTCGAAGTGCAAGTCGGAGGAGCCCCCCTTGATGGCGTCCAACAGCATTTTGTTGACGAAGCGGACCACTGGGGCATCGTCGGCGTCCCCTCCGATGGACTCTTCTTTGCGCTCGGTGTTTCCACTTTCGATATCCAGGCCTTCTAGATCGACGTCGCCTAGGTCATCCAGCCCGCCGGTAGCGCTCTCGAAGAGTTTTTCGATGGTATCTCCGAGCTTGTCGTCCTCAACCAGGATGGCCTCAGTGGTCAGGCCGGTACTGAACTGAACGTCGGTAATGGCCTGGTGGTTGGTAGGGTCGGAGATACCCACAAAGAGCTTATTGCCTCGGCGCCAGAGTGGGATGACTCGGTGTTGGCGCACCAGCTTTTCGCTGACTAGCTCCTTGGGAAGACTGTCCTTGTCGATGGCTCCCAGGTCGCAGAAGGCAACACCGAACTGGTCAGCCGCTAGCTCCGTCAATGGGCGGCTTTTCACCAATTTGTTCTGCACAAGATAGGTGACCAACGACAGCTTGTTGCGCTGAGCCTGTTGTTGCGCTTGCTGGGCGCTCTTCTCGTCAAGAAGCTCGGCGATCACTAGTTGGCGGGCGAGGCCGGAGAGCACGACTTGATCGTTCATGGATTCAGGGCCGACAAGGGATTCATCGGCTCTTATAACCCACGCTCTCTCGAGTGCCAAATGCCAGTACGACGAGTGCCATTTTTTGTCAGTTGCTGCCTGTTACCGGCACGAAAAAGCCCTTTGCAGTCGTAGGAAGCCTTGAATATCAATGTAGGAAATTGGCATGGCCTGTGCTTGATAAGCCTCAGGTCATCGGACCGCTACCCTATTCAAGGAGAGTTGCATGAAAGTTCAAAAAGGTTTCACCCTGATCGAGTTGATGATCGTTGTTGCGATTATTGGTATTCTGGCTGCTATTGCTATTCCTGCTTACAGTAAGTACCAAGCTAAAGCTAAGGTGGCTGCGGGCTTGGCCGAGATTTCTGCCGGTAAGACTGCATTCGAAACCCGACTGAATGATGGCGACACCGTCAGTACTGTCGCTCAGATTGGCCTGACTGCTTCTACCTCTAACTGCAACATTAGTGTTACTGGTAACTCTATCGAGTGTGAGCTGGTTCATGCTCCTTCTCAAGTTGAAGGCGGGACTATCACTTGGACTCGCACTGCATCCACTGGCTCTTGGGCCTGTGCTACGGATGGTTCCAAAATTACTGATGAATATGCGCCGAAAGGCTGCCAGTAATTACAGAGCTGAGAAATGGACCGCCTAGGCGGTCCATTTTTTTATTTGAGTTCGAGGGAATGAATCTGAAGCGCAATGTGTTTTTTTTAGTAGCGACTCTCGCATGGGGAGTTTGCTTGTTTGTAGCCTATTCATTTGGGCTGTCCGGGACGTTCTATTACGACGACCTGCGCCCACTATCAGGTCTTTCCACCGTTAACGACCTCTCCTCGGCTATGATTTTTACCCTGGGCGATATCTCCGGCCCGCTCGGGCGTCCGTTGAGCATGCTCAGCTTTCTGCTTAACCTGAATGATTGGCCAAATAACCCTGCTGGATTTCTGCTGATAAATAGCCTGCTGCATGTCATTAATGCAGGGCTGGTGTTGCTTATTGCGCGTGCTGTATTGCTGTTAAGAGGCAGTTCGTATTATATCGCGAATTTTGTAGCCCTTTTGATTGCCGTTCTTTGGTCTGTGCTACCTATTCAGGTTGCCGCGTCCCTTATTATCGTTCAGCGTATGGCAGGGCTTTCGGCGTTCTTCGTATTCTCTGGAGTGCTAGTATACATACATGCACTTCGCTCATTGGATGAGCGTAAATTTGGCAGTGTTCTATATCCTTTGGCAATGCTTGGTGGCATGACGGCCCTCGCGATGTTTGCCAAGGAAAATGGCGCATTGTTGCCTGTCTTTATATTCGTCCTAGAGTTAACTCTGCTCGCAGGTGTGGCTACCGTTGCCCCTTGGCGGAAGCTACGTTTATTGCTTAGCGGTACCGCAACGCTATTGCTGCTGGGATATCTGCTCGTGAGAAGTTTCTTCAGTACCGATTATGCCGGTCGAGACTTTACACTAGGGCAGCGCCTTCTGACGGAGCCTGTAGTGCTTTTTGACTACTTGCGTTCCGCATTTCTCCCGGATCCATTCAATATCAGTCCATTCCATGATCAATACCCAATACTGAGAACACTCGGCTGGGGAAACGGGCTGGCGATTGTGGTCTTGGGCGGAGGCTTGGTTACTGCCCTGCTGCTGCGCCGACGTCTCCCGGTCCTGTCGTTCGCTGTATTGTGGTTTCTCGCCGCGCACGTGCTTGAGTCGAGCGTTGTTGGTCTGGAACTCTATTTTGAGCATCGCAATTACATTGCTCTCTTTGGTCCTTGTCTGGCGATTGGCTGGGGGGCGTTCGGTCTTGCGCAACGCTATCGCAAGATTGCTCTCAGTGTGGTCATCGCCTATTGCTTCGGGCTTTTCGCCATCCTCTGCCAAGTGACGGCACTATGGGGTAAGCCGTTGGATGCGGCGCTAGTGTGGTTCGATAGCGCCAGGGGCTCTCCCCGGGCTGCCGAGCATCTCGCCCAGATGTTCTTGAACAAGGGGAAAGTTTATGAGGCGGGACGTGTCATGGACATGCAGGCCGAGCGATGCCCGAGTTGCGTTGGCTCGACTGTGCAGGCGATGCAGTTGTCGTGTGTCGAGGGCCGGAATGCTGATGTGCGCAAATATTACGAGCGCGCACTGAGCCTGGCTTCAACCTCCAATCTAGGGAGTGCTCCGTCGGCGTTGACAGGCGCTTTCAAACAAATCGAATCGGGGCAATGCAAGGCCCTCACCTTCAATGATTTACGGCGGCTGAACGATGCCATGGCCAAGGCTCAGGAGCAGGGCGGGGCTAATCACTATCTGCTGCACTTGTATTCTAACCTACAGCGTTTGGCCGTAGAGCGGGGCGATGATCAGGATGCGATGCTCTATCTGCAGAAGGTTTGGGCCATTAAGAACGATCCTGGTGTGGCAGAGATTCTGGTGGGCTACTGGTTGCGCCAGCAAGAGTTCGATAAGGCACGTGATTTTGTCAGCGGCGAAATGTGCCGAGGCTTGCCGCTCAATCCCTGGTTGGCGGACGCACGGCGTGAACGCTGTGCCGCGGCGATGGCGCATATCGAGAAAGAATCTTCAAAGCCTAAGGAGGGATAAGTGGAGGAGCGCGGACGAGATCTCTCGATTATATTGCCGGCCAAGAACGAAGCGCAGGGTCTATTACTAGTGCTGCCGGAACTGCGGCAGTTGTATCCGTTGGCGGAGATCATCGTTGTCGACGACGGTTCCGCCGACAAAACTGCTGAGGTGGCGAGCAGCCTGGGAGCCAAGGTGGTTCGTCATCCTTATAGCAAGGGCAATGGCGCGGCTATCAAGACTGGCCTGCGTAATGCGGGTAGGTCTGTGGTGGTCTGCATGGATGCCGATGGCCAGCACTGTCCTGCGGATATCGAACTGCTATTGAGCAAGCTGTACGACGGTTATGACCTAGTGGTCGGCTCCCGCTCCGGTACAGCCCAGGCCGGAATGCATCGTGGCTTGGCGAACGCCTTTTACAATCGCCTGGCCAGTTGGATGGTGGGGCAGCCGGTGGCGGACCTCACGTCTGGATTCCGCGCGATGCGCCGGGATTTGGTTGAAGAGTTCATATGTCTGCTGCCGAACGGCTTCTCATACCCGACCACTACAACCATGTGTTTCTTCCGCGCAGGGTACTCGGTGGCATATGTGCCCGTGGACGTGAAGCCGCGCTTGGCGGGAACTCATAGCCACATCAGGCTGTTTCGTGATGGCATTCGCTTTCTGATGATCATCTTCAAGATCGGCACGCTCTACTCGCCGCTGAAGATCTTTCTTCCCATTAGCGCCAGTCTATTCTCCCTAGGACTGGGTTACTACCTTTACACCTTTATAGAATATTCACGCTTCACGAATATGAGTGCATTGTTGTTCACAACATCTATCATGGTTTTCCTGATGGGACTGGTCTCTGAGCAGATCACAAATTTGCTCTATAGCCGCATCGGGGAATGACATGATCTACGTTGTGTTGGGCACTAAGGCACAATTGATCAAGATGGCGCCGGTGCTGATGGAATTACGTGACCGAGGTCTTGAGTACAAGTTTATCTCAACAGGACAGCATAAGGAAACGACAGACGATATCTTGGCTAATTTCCAGATCTCTGGTCCGGAAGTGGTACTGTATCAAGGACATGATATTGTTTCGATCCGGCAGATGTTGGCTTGGGGGATTAAGGTAGTTGCTCGTGCGTTCCGTTCTCGCCAAGTATTATTTCCTAAAAATAACGGTTTGGTACTTGTGCATGGTGATACCGCCTCGACCCTATTGGGAGCATTGATTGCCAAGCTGGCGGGGCAGAAGGTTGGCCATGTGGAGGCCGGACTACGCTCCTACAACTACTTTCATCCTTTTCCCGAGGAGTTGATACGAATAGCAGTTGGCCGCCTTGCCGATATCAGGTTTTGCCCTGGTCAGTGGGCAGTTCAAAATGTTTCAGGGTACCGTCTGGGACGAAACGTTGATATTGGAGCCAACACTTTGCAGGACTCGCTTAGGATAATTTTGAGCAGACATTCGAGTCTTGATCTACCGATCCCCGACGAGGAGTTTGGGGTCGTCAGCATTCATCGTTTTGAAAATATTAAGGACAAGCGTTCTCTACTAAGAATTGTAGAGTTAATTGAGCTTATTTCTGGTCAGTTTTCGCTGTTGTTCATTCTTCATAAGCCTACCGAACGTAAGCTTCGGCAGTTTGGACTATTTGATAGGCTGTCCGCTTTGCCGGGGGTGGAGTTTCGGCATCGCTACGACTATTTGAGGTTTATGCGCTTGGTGATGGCTGCAAAGTTTGTTATTAGTGATGGTGGAAGTAACCAAGAGGAGTGCTTTTATCTAGATAAGCCTCTTTTACTGTTACGTGCTGCAACCGAACGTCAGGAAGGATTGGGGAAGAACTGTGTGCTTTCGGAGTATGCACCAGTGAAGGTTAAGGAATTCATGGAGTCGTTACGGGAGCGTCAACCCACTATGCCTAATGAATTACTGGGTTCACCATCTGCTCGGATCGTTGATGTTTGTGAAGAGTACTGCGTGGAATGACGAGAAAGTATGCAGTTCGCCTCGATATTGATACGACGGTTTGTGCGCGCAAGCTGATCGATGTTGTTGAACTTGGAAATAGGCTGGGAGTTAAATTCACCATATTTGCCAATATGGGGCGCTCTGTAAGTTTGTCAGCTGCATTTTTACGGCGATTATCTCAACGATCAGTTCGGGGTAATCCGACAGAGCCGATGATGAAGCTGTCAATACGCGATAAGATTGGATGGAAAGGTATTTTGGAGAGTATTCTGATAAACCCTGAGTTGCACAGGCTCTCTGCTGATGCATTGCTCAAGGCACGCGACAGTGGCCATGAAATTGGGTTGCATGGTGGGTTAAATCACAGTTTATGGCACTTTGCAGCTAGCTCTATGGACGCTGATCAAATGCATAGATTTCTGACCCCGGCTATCGAGCGCTATCAAAATATCTTAGGTTACAACTCCTTTGGTTTCTCTAGCCCTGGATTCAAGAGTAGCCAGCCTGCATATGAGATTCTGGCGGGGGCTGGGTGTGCTTATCTGTCTGACTTCATTGATTGTACAGGGAGAGTAAGATGTTCTCCATGTGGATTGCCCGACGTTCCCGTTACGCTTAGTGCAGCGAATACTGTCGATTTTCTAGAGTGGTATGTCGCTTCGGGTGCAAGTAGCCCGTTGGAAAATGCAATTGAGCAAAGCATTGGTGAGGATGGGTTTGGGGTTTATTATTCGCATCCCTGCTTTATTGCAGGGAAGGGAAAACAGGTATTTTCCCAATTTGTCTGTGCTCTAAGAGAACAGGCAGAAATAGTTACCATGAGCGAACTGGTCTTATAAGATTTTATGTGGGGTTATATGCTTGAAAACAAGCGTAAAGAAAGATGCTAAGACAAAGGTTAAGACTAGCTGAATAGATCTATCTAATATAAGTACAGCTAGAAGTGTCCCTTGATCTAACCCTAGCCAAACACCAAGCGCCGTCAGTGAGAGCTCTTTATATCCAAGGTTTCCCGGTGTTAATGAAGCAATGGAGAGTAGGACGCTGGCTGTGGATAAAAGAATGCAGTCCGTAAGTTTAAACGACATCCCTGTACCATCCAATAGCTGGTAAGTAATTGCGCTTGCGATGGCTATTTGTAGTGTATTAAGTATGGATAAGTGTAATGTGTCTCTAATGGTTAGGCTTTTAAAGGGCTCGGTCAGACTTGTTAACCAAGGCCTTGGTTTGCTTTTTCGTATAACGTATAGAATTAGTGCGATCGCTCCAAGTAGGCCTAGGCTAATGGCCGATAGGGCTAAACTATTAGGTATAAGTTTTGGCGCGTAGCCTATGATCGCCATTGTGATCAATATGCTGCATAGAATATTAAAAACAGATGAAATTAAGAATTGTGCTGCGCTCGTAGTTATCGAAATGGAGAGATATTTTTTTAAGATGGCTGCGCGGCTGGTGAACTGTGCAAGACGGAATGGAGCTATGTAGTTGAGGGCGCTAGATATTTGATTGACGCCAATGAAGAATGCTATAGATTTTGTTGGAGTGATTTTGTCGGTTAATGACTTTATTATTAGGGCATTGATTAGGTGAAACGCTATATAGAGAATCAAGATTATGAAAAGGTTTTCCCTAGGAAAGCTTAATAGAGCGTAGAGGTCACCTCTATGCAGATAGCAGTAGCCCGCAAATACAATTGATATAACGATGGGGGTTAGTTTTTTTACTATTTTTTTAATTTGCATCGAATAAATTTGATGAAAGGGGTGAGGTCTTTGAGGTCTATATGAGCAAAAGCCCAGTTTCTTTTTTCAATAGCTCTTTCAGCACTATTTTTTTCATGTATGAGGGGGCCTTAAGAAAGGCAAGAGGCAAGCCTTCATGAATCCATAGCGCGGTGACTCTGCTCTTAGCCTCTGTTGGTGTAATGCATCCAGTTAATGCTTGATGATAAAGCTTTGGGAAGTTTATGCCAAGCTGCTCACCAATTGCATGCTGTAGCCAGAACCTGCCGTTAATCTCAATTAGCCACAGTGTTTCATCTTCCAGAATAGCCTCTAATTCAAAAATTCCTTCATAGCTAATGTGCCGGAGAGCGCTCTCCGCTAATTTTCTAAGGCGCGCTCTTATTTCTTCTGAGTCAATCGTTGATACCATTACTGCTGTTCCTCCTGGGTGAGGGTATTCCAGCAGTTTTCGCGTGTATATTACTGTGTGCAGTTTTCCCGCTAAGAAAAGTCCAGCAATGGAAAGATGATTGTATATATTAGAGTTGAGTCTCTGTTGCTTTACGTAGGTTGATGCATTTCTAACATATTTTGTTGTATATAAAAAACCTTTATCTACAAGGCTGGAGTCGATAAAGGATTTTCTTGGTTTTATTATTTCTTCCGATCTAGTAGGGACTTTATCGGCAAGCCGCGTTAGGGGAGTCGGAAAGCATGGCGACATTATTTGGAAGAATTTGAGCTTGTCTAAAATTGTTTCTGAGCAGTTATAGGGAGTTTTAAAGAATAAAAAACCATGTTCTTGAAGTGTGGAAGAGTTTTTTGCAATAAACTCAACCCAGTAATCGCTTGTGGGGTATAGAGTCTTGGGGGGGGGGCTTTTAATGAAAGTAATGTTTCTAGAACCTCCTGCTCGTTTTTTGAGAGAAGCCTCAGTCCCTTCGCATATTTTGTAGACATTGCTGGTGAGCAGTCATTGAAGTCTAGAATGATAGAGTTGGGGTCTTTTAGTAGCCTGGCAATGGCTAGTGCATTTGCACTTCCGCCGAGAATGATGTGGCTCATGGTTTTATTATTAGAGTCAATTCGTTCGCAAAGAAAAGGCTTTTGTGAAGGCCGAGTTTTTGAATGACTGGCAAAAGCCAGCGGCAGTTTCTTTGTGAAAAATTCTCGAGCATATTGTCATGCGGCACTATTTCGAATGGGCAGCCAATCGCCGTCCCTATCTCAATAAGCTCTCCCTTTGAGTATCTGCGAAAAGAGAATAACCTATTTCCCATGATGCATTTCCCATTGCTTATTAGCGTGTCTAGGTAGTTGTGTTTGTTATGTGCAAATATATAGGCGATTGATTTTGTTACTCGTGTCTGCTCTTGAATTATTTTTATGGCGTCGGAGTTGTTGAAGTATATTATCAGACCGGAGTGAAAAGTGACGCCGAAGTGCCTGTCGCGGAAAGGAAGATTAAAAGCATCTGCCGCGCAGTTAAGTATATTTTCGGTTTTTCTATTGACCATTGATAGTTCGTTAAGATCTGTTGCTACGAAGATTTTTTTGGAGAGATTCTTTGCTAGGTAGCTCAAGTCCTTGGCGCTGAAAGCTCCTTCTTCTAAGAAGCTTTCAATTTCATCTAATAAGTTTATTTGTTTTAGATGACTTATTATGAATTCTGCTCTTTTGGGGCGACCTTTTTTATAGGTACTGACATTGTCTAGATAGAGTTTTTCCCAATCCAAATTTTGAGGGTTTTGCATTATGGGACCCTCAAGCTTGTACGGCCTTGTCGTATGGAAAAACCCCTCGTGTGTCAACAATTAGTCTGGCGCGTTTTGTGATGTCTGAGTAGTTGAATATGTCGTGATCTGTGGTTAATACGACACAGTCAAATTTCTCGATAATTCCTGGGCCCAATTCAATGGAGTTGAGTTCGAATGAGTAGTCGCGTTTCTCAGGGAAGTTCGGAATATGTGGATCTGAGTACTCTACTTCGGCGCCTTTGTCGCGAAGAAGCTTCATTATTTCGATTGCCGGTGATTCTCGAGAGTCGTCAATGTTCTTTTTGTAGGCAATTCCCAAGATTAGAATGCGACTGCCTTTAATAGATTTGCATCTATCGTTGAGCGCATCTGTTACCTTCTGTACTACCCATTTTGGCATAAAGTGATTGATCTCTCCGGCAAGTTCAATGAAGCGGGTATTTATGCCATACTCTTTGGCTTTCCATGTTAAGTAGAAAGGGTCGATTGGAATACAGTGCCCGCCAAGCCCAGGTCCTGGATTGTAACGTACGAAGCCAAAAGGTTTTGTTGCGGCCGCCTTTATGACCTCATGGATGTTGATGCCCATTCGGTCTGCAACTATTTTCATTTCATTTACGAGTCCGATATTGACTGCTCGGTGGATGTTTTCCAGAAGTTTGGTCATTTCAGCTGCACGTGGACTACTGACCGGTACCATTACCTCTATGGCTTTGCTATAGAGTGCTTTACCTAAAGAAAGGCATTGTGGCGTCATGCCGCCAATTATCTTGGGAATACTCTTGGTATCGAATTTTGGATTTCCAGGGTCCTCTCGTTCAGGTGAAAAGACTAATGCACAGTTTTCTCCTGGGATGAAACCGCGTCGTACAAGTCTAGGGGCCAGCTCCTCTTCCGTAGTACCTGGCCAAGTGGTGCTCTCTAGGCTTATAAGTTGCCCTTCGTGAAAATGTGGGAGAATAGACTCCACTGTGTTTATGACAAAACTAAGATCCGGTTCGTGATGAGAGGTGAGCGGTGTTGGGACGCAGATGATTAGTGCATCGGCTTTTTGTGTTTGTGCGAAGTCACAAGTTGCCATGAATCCGTTTGCTAGAGCTTTTTTTATTGAGCCTGAGTCTAGGCGCTCAATATAGCTTTTCCCTGCGTTTAGAGCATTAACCTTTTTTTCATCAATATCAAATCCGATAACCCTTATGCCGACTTCTGAAAAGCGCAATGCAAGTGGGAGTCCGACATATCCAAGGCCGTATATGCCAACGATTGCTGTGCCGTTAGATATTTTGGTTTGAAGTTGCTCAAGCATGCTCATGAATACTTCCAACTAGTATGTAGGGCTATTCTGGCGAGTTTTTCTCGTGCTGGGAATTGTTGGCTTGGCGGATACGATAATATGTGATGTCGCTCTCGTGATAGGGACGCTGTGCGGTTGTGTGGTTGCAGAAGCAAAAGCCCTGCCAGCAATTGCTTTACATTCATTAGAATGCTAGCTTACGCCCCGCCCGCCGGTGTAGCTCAGTCGGTAGAGCAGCTCATTCGTAATGAGAAGGTCGGGGGTTCGATTCCTCTTACCGGCACCATCTCTGGCAAAGGCCCCGCTTCGGCGGGGCCTTTTGCTTTTTCGGCTCCGAAACCGTCGTATCCGCCGCATGGATGCTATCGAACGGCCATCAGGCGCCGGACTATACTGCCGCTGCCCAGGGAAGCTTTCGGTGAGGAAGGGAGCGGTCTGTGAAGCAGTCGAGTGAGTCCGCCAGGTTCAGCCGTTCCTATGCCCAGCGCGTGCTCTTGCCGCGCGCGGTGGGTTTGGCCGTGGGGTTCTTCTGTGTCGCCGGTGTGCTCTGGGGGAAGGGGTATTCGGCGTGGCTGTGGGGGCTGCTGCTGTGGTTCTGCTACCTGTGGCCCCTGATGGCCTACCAGGTCACCTCGCGCTCGTCGCGGCCGAAGGAGCTGGAGCGGCGTTTCGTGCTGTTCGATTCGCTGATGGGCGGGTTCTGGATCGCCACCATCCAGTTCAACGTGCTGCCCTCGGTGATGATGCTTTCCATGCTGGCGATGAACAACACCGCGGCGGGCGGGGCACGGTTCGTGGTCCAGGGCTTCGTGTTGCAGTCGCTGGGCATGGTGCTGTCCGGCCTGGTGCTGGGCTTCGGTTTCTCGCCCGACACCTCCCAGGCCGAGCTGTACGCCTGCATTCCCATGCTGGTCATCCACCCCATGACCATCGGCCTGGTGCTCTACCGCCTGGCCATCCAACTGTCGCGGCACAAGAAGGCGCTGCGGGACCTGAGCCGTACCGACAGCCTGACCCAGCTGTTCAACCGCGGTTACTGGAAGGAGCGCCTGCAGCAGGAGTTCGAGCACTGCCGGCAGGCGCAGCAGCAGGCCTCGCTGGCATTGATCGACGTCGATCACTTCAAGGCCACCAACGATAGCCACGGACACGTGATCGGCGATCTGGTGCTGCGTCGCCTCAGTGAGTTCATGCGCAGCCATCTGCGGGCCGAGGACCTGGCCGGGCGTTATGGCGGCGACGAGTTCTGCGTGCTGTTGCCGCGGCTGGAGCCGGAGGCGGCGCGGGAGGTCCTGGGGCGGCTGTCCCGCGAACTGGCCGCGGAGGCCTGGGAGCGGGTGCCGGAGTTGCGCGTCAGCCTCAGCATCGGCATCGCCGGTTTCGATCCGGCCATGCCCGACGCCACCGAGTGGCTGCGCCGGGCGGACCAGGCGCTCTATGAGGCCAAGGGGCAGGGGCGCGACCGCATCGTCCTGGCTTCCGAACTGGACGCCGCGGCGCGCCTGGCCTAGAGGACAACTGCCTGTTCGGCAAGCTGCTCTTCATCCGTGCGCTGGTCAATTACGAAGGCGAGACAGTGAGCGAATTGCAGGCCGCCTTCCGCGAGGCGGTGGACGACTACCTGGCCACCTGCCAGGAACAGGGGCGGGAGCCAGAGGTGCCCTGCAAGGGATCGTTCAATGTGCGGGTCGGCCATGACCTGCATCTGGCCGCGAGCGTGGCGGCCAACCGGCAGCGCATGAGCCTGAACGACCTTGCCCGGCAGGCGCTGAGCGAATATCTGCAGCACCATGGTTGAGGCGCCGAATACCCTCGAAGAGGCGCTTGCTGGATGAGCTATCGGCCTCGTGGCGCTGACCTGGCCCGTCGCGCCGCTACAGGCCAAGCTCGCTATGCGAGCCGAGGCGGATGATACAGTTGGATGACGTTACCCTTTCAACTGAGACAGAGCCATGGCGGATGAGTCGAGGATTACCCTGGAGCCCGGCAAGCGTGGCGGGAAACCCTGTGTGCGCGGGCTTCGGATAACCGTGGAGGATGTCCTGAGCTGGCTGGCCGCCGGAATGAGCCAGGAAGAAATCATCGCTGACTACCCGGAGCTCGAGCGTGAAGACATTCTCGCTTGCCTGGCCTTCGCGGCGGCTCGCATGAAGCATTCGGCGTGGATCAAGGCGGCATGAAGCTGTTGCTGGACGAGAATCTTTCCCGGCGCATGTTGCCCTCCCTGGAAATGGACTTTCCCGGTTCTTCCCAGGTTGCCTTGCTCGGGCTCGAGCAGGTAAGTGATAGGCGGATATGGGAATACACGAAGCAGCGCGACTACGTGATCGTCACCAAGGATGAGGACTTTCATGATTTGCAGGCAGCTTGGGGATATCCACCCAAGGTGATCCTGCTGGCGATGGGTAACGGTTCGAACCAGTCAATCGTCCAGGCCCTTTGCAATTCGGCAGAGCAATTGAAAAGGAGCCTGGAAGACGAGCGCATCGGCCTGGTGGAGCTGATCTGACCCGCGGCGCCGTTACAGGCTCAACCGCATCGACAGGTCCAGCGCCTTGACGTCCTTGGTCAGGGTGCCGATGGAGATGTAGTCCACGCCGGTCTCGGCGATGCCGCGCAGGGTGCTCTCGTTGATCCCGCCGGAGGCTTCCAGCTTGGCGCGGCCAGCGGTCAGGGCCTGGTTCGGTTCGTCCGGGTCTTCCACCTTGATTTCCACCGGCTTGCCCGGGCCTAGCCGAAGGTCCTGGCGAAGGGTTCGGCGCTGTGTCGGATGGCGGCCACCACCCGGGGCGCTTGCTCGCAGAGCTCGGGGTGGCTCGCCAGCACCTTTTCCACCGCTTGCAGTTGCGCGCGCATATGACTTCCGGCCGGGCCACATCACATACCCTGGCAAGGTCCAGAAGCCCTTGCCTCGACGCGAACAGCGACTTGTTGCCGGCAAGGTCCGGGGCAAGCACGTCCTCTGGGATATAGGCAGTGGTATTGACGATGTCATAGGCCGGTGCCAGCCGCGCGTCGCCTTGTGTCGGATCCGAATAGAGCAGGCCGAAATTCTTCAGGTGTGCGTCGCCATTGCCGACGATGCAGCTCAGGGACACGATGCCGAAAAACTGTTCCAGGGAGGCTGGCACATACTCGGGAGGACAGAACAGTCGGATGGCCTTGGCAATGGCCGCTTGGCCAGGCGGTTGCGCAGTTGTTCCAGGACATAGCCTTCGGGCAGGTTCATCTGGAAAATCGGGTGCAGCTCGCGATGGCGATACTCTTCCTGGCGCACAGGCATGAGCAGGCTGACCGCGGCGCGCGCATCCGCCCCTTCCTGATAGCGAAACAGGTAGTCATCTGCGCTACTGAAGAGCCTTCCGCTCGGACCTTCTGGCGTTGAAACCTTCAGCGTCACCGGCATCAGTCGAACACTCCCTGGATTTCCTCCAGCGTAGGTCTCGCTGCCGGTACGAGCGCGAACTCGCAGTCCAGGGCGCCGAGGATGCGGGCATAGGCCATCATGGCGACCGACAGGCTGCCTTTCTCGGCGGCGATGATCTTTTGTCGGGTGAGCCCGGCCATGGAGGCAAGCTTGGCCTGGGTCAGCCCGCGATTCAGGCGCCTTTGTCGAATCTGCTCACCCAGGCGGGTTGAGATGAGGGAATAGTCCATGTTCTGAATACGTGACAAGGCATGTGTTATGTAACGTATACGGAACCTGCTGGAAAGGCAAAGCCCTGGGTCGCCTACGCCGCCCCACTCGCACCATTCCCTTGTAGGAGGGCGCCCCTGCGCGCGAATCGCGGGCAGGGCCCGCTCCTACAGGTAGCCGGGAAGCACGGTATTCCTCCCCCGTAGGACCTTGTCCGCGATGACCGGGCATATCGGCGCGATTCGCGGATGAGATCCGCTCCTACGCTGCCCCACCCACGCCATTCCCTTGTAGGAGCGCGCCCTGCGCGCGAAATCGCGGGCAGGGCCCGCTTGTGGCTTCGCTGGGAGGGGCGCGGGTTCTCATGCCAAACCCGCAATGCCGTTCCCCTTCCTGGTGGCCCGTCGGCCTGGTGGAGCTGATCTGACCCGCGGCGCCGTTACAGGCTCAACCGCATGGACAGGTCCAGCGCCTTGACGTCCTTGGTCAGGGTGCCGATGGAGATGTAGTCCACGCCGGTCTCGGCGATGCCGCGCAGGGTGCTCTCGTTGATCCCGCCGGAGGCCTCCAGCCTGGCGCGGCCGGTGGTCACCCGCACGGCGGTGCGCATGTCCTCCAGGCTCAGCTCGTCGAGCATGATGATGTCGGCGCCGGCGGCCAGGGCCTGGTTCAGTTCGTCCAGGTCCTCCACCTCGATCTCCACCGGCTTGCCCGGGGCGATGCGCCGGGCCTCGGCGATGGCCTGGGCGATGCCGCCGCAGGCGGCGATGTGGTTTTCCTTGATCAGGAAGGCGTCGTACAGGCCGATGCGGTGGTTGTGGCAGCCGCCGCAGGTGATCGCGTACTTCTGCGCCAGGCGCAGGCCGGGCAGGGTCTTGCGGGTGTCCAGCAGCTTGACGCCGGTGCCTTCCACCAGGTCCGCATAGTGGCGCGCGCGGGTGGCGGTGCCGGAGAGCAGCTGGAAGAAGTTCAAGGCGCTGCGCTCGCCGCTGAGCAGGGCGCGGGCCGGGCCCTGCAGGCTGAACAGCGTCTGGTCGGCGCTGACCCGCTCGCCGTCGCGCACCTGCCATTGCACCTGCACGCGCGGGTCGATCTGCCGGAAGACTTCGTCGACCCAGGCGCAGCCAGCCACGGTGGCGTCCTCGCGGGTGATGACGCGGGCCTGGGCCTCGCGTTCGGCGGGGATCAGCTGCGCGGTGATGTCGCCGCTGCCGATGTCTTCGGCCAGGGCGGCGCGGACGTTGGCCTGGATTTCCCCGGTGAGGTCGGCAAGGGTGAGGTTCGGCATGGCGGGCTCCTGATTCGCGGTGGCGGGATTATACGGGGCGCGGCGGCGGCCGTGTGCATCCGCGGTGGCCGCCGGGAGTCGGACGAACGGTGGCTGTTCTTGTGTGAATTTCATCAAGAATGCCCTTGAAGGCTCTTGGTTGTAATCGGGGGTTCTCTATAATGAATAAGATGATTCTTATTTTTGACGCCATCTGATTGACGTTACGGACAACGCTCCCCCGAACATTGCCGTCGAAGCCCTGGCAGGCCCGTCGGCAGGAGACTTGCGATGCAGAACGACGCGAACGTAGTGCCGCTGAACAAGGCGGCCCAGGGCCAGTCGCCGACTGCTATCCCCGGGCGCCTGCCCGCGGCGCTGGTCAACGTCCGTGACAAGGCTTCGGTCCAGCTGCGCCAGGCCCTGCAGGTGCTGTTCGACAATGCCGACGACACCCTCTTCGAGATGGCCGACCGTGCCACCAGCAACGCCGAGCAGAGCGCCTTCTTCGAGGCCATGCGCGACCTGCGCCTGAAGCGCAAGGGCATCGAGCGCGGCTTCGTGCAGAAGTTCTTCGAGGGCTTCGCCAACCTCAACCAGTACCAGATCGGCAAGGCGCCCCAGCTGGACGCCGTCTCCTTCGACAACCTGTCGCTGGTACAGAACGACGAACTGGAAGAGACCGTGGCCATGGACGCCATGGTCGGCAAGGTGCTCAGCCGCGACGGCCTGGCCCTGGGCCACCTGACCACGCGCCTGAACACCCTGGTCAGCAACAAGGTCGAGGACAAGACCAACCCGCTCGGCCCGCGCCCGCTGTGCGAGGCCTTCCTCGAGGCCTGCCAGGGCCTGGGCGTGGAGATCAAGGTCAAGCTGATCGTCCTCAAGCTGTTCGAGAAGTACGTCCTTTCCGAGCTCGAGCAATTGTATGCCGAGGCCAACGAGATCCTCGTCGCCCACGGCGTGCTGCCCGAGCTGAAGTCCGCCCCCGTGCGCCGTCCGTCCCGTCCCGCCGCCGAGGCCCCGGCCAGTGGCGGCTACGCCGGTGCAGCCGCACAGGGCGCCGCCTCCGCTGCCTATCCGGATGCCGAGAGCCAGGAGGCCTTCGGCGTCCTGCAGGAGCTGATGTCCCAGGTCCGCGGCAGCCTGGCCGCGCGCCGCCAGGTGCCCGCCGACGCGGTGCCGATTTCCAGCAACGACCTGATGCGCCTGCTCTCGCACCTGCAGGACCACCTGCCGGCCCAGGGCATGGACGAGGTGGACGTGCGCCACCACCTGGACCACCTGCTCAACCGCGTCAGCCACAAGAGCGGGCGCTCGCGGGTGGTGGGGCAGGTCGACGAGGACGTCATCAACCTGGTGTCCATGCTCTTCGAGTTCATCCTCGACGACCGCAACCTGCCGGATTCGCTCAAGGCCCTGATCGGCCGCATGCAGATCCCGATGCTCAAGGTCGCGGTGCTGGACAAGACCTTCTTCAGCCGTGGCAACCATCCCGCCCGGCGCCTGCTTAACGAGATCGCCTCGGCGGCGCTCGGCTGGGCGGAACAGACCGACCTGCAGCGCGACAGCCTGTACCAGAAGATCGAACAGGTGGTGATGCGCCTGCTGAACGACTTCGTCGACGACACGGCGATCTTCGGCGTGCTGCTGGAAGACTTCATCGCCTACACCGGCGACGAGCGCCGCCGCAGCGAACTGCTCGAACAGCGCACCCGCGATGCCGAGGAAGGCCGCGCCCGTGCAGACGCGGCCCGGCGCGAGGTGGCGCTGGTGCTCAACCAGCGGCTGTTCGGCCGTACCCTGCCCGAGGTGGTGGTGCGCCTGCTGCGCGAGGCCTGGAGCAAGGTCCTGCTGCTGACCTGCCTGAAGCACGGCAGCGATTCGCAACCCTGGCGCGACGCCGTGGCGACCATGGACGACCTGATCTGGAGCGTCGAGCCCCACGAGGACCCGGAGTCCCGCACGCGCCTGCTGGAAATGGTCCCGCAACTGCTCAAATCACTGCGCGAGGGCCTGACCAGCGCGGCCTTCGATCCATTCTCCACCGGCGAGTTCTTCAGCCGCCTGGAGAGCCTGCACGTTCAGGCCTTCCAGCGCTTCAAGCAGGCGCAGGAAGCGGCGGCCGACGACGACCTGCTGGACGGCATCCCGCTGCTCGACGAACCCGTCGAGGCGCCCTTGGCGCAGGCCGGCAGCCAGCCGGAGATGGTCGCGGTGGTGGAAGAGATCGTCCTAGCGACGCCTGACGAGGAGCGTGCGCCGGAGCCGGAAGAGTTGCTGGCGGACGATGACGAGTCGCTGCGCAAGGTCGACGAGCTGCGCGTGGGCAGTTGGGTGGAAATCCACGAGGATGCCGAGCACAAGCTGCGCTGCAAGCTGGCCGCGGTGATCAAGCCGACCGGCCGCTACATCTTCGTCAACCGTACCGGCATGAAGGTGCTGGAGAAGACCCGCATGGGCCTGGCCGTGGAATTCCGCCGCAATGCGGTGCGCCTGCTGGACGACGCCCTGCTGTTCGACCGTGCTCTGGAGTCGGTGATCGGCAATCTGCGGCGGTTGAAGAACGCCTGAGCCTTCCTCCCCAGGGAGCACGCTCCGTGCTCCCGGTACCCTCATTTATCGCGGACAAGGCTCCTACGCAGCAGAAGCACCATGCCTCACAACAAACTGTAGGAGCGGGCCCTGCCCGCGATTCGCGCGCAGGGCGCGCTCCTACATGGATGCGGTGTCGGGGCAGCCCGTAGGAGCGGATCTCATCCGCGAATCGTGCCGATACCTCCGGTTACCGCGGACAAAGTCCGCTCCTACACAGCGGAAACGCCCTGCCTCACAGCAAACTGTAGGAGCGGGCCCTGCCCGCGATTCGCGCGCAGGGCGCGCTCCTACATGGACGCGGTGTCGGGGCAATCCGTAGGAGCGGATCTCATCCGCGAATCGCGCCGATACCTCCGGTTATCGCGGACAAAGTCCGCTCCTACACAGCGGAAACGCCCTGCCTCACAGCAAACTGTAGGAGCGGGCCCTGCCCGCGATTCGCGCGCAGGGCGCGCTCCTACATGGACGCGGTGTTGATGCAACCCCTAGGAGCGGATCTCATCCGCGAATCGCGCCGGCACCTTCGGCTATCGCGGACGGAGTCCGCTCCTACGGGAGTGCCATGCCTCGCGGTGGGCGGTAGAACCGCAAGGCCCCGACATCCCCCACAACAACCCCAATCGTTCTCTTCCGCCGCAAGCTGCTTTAGAGTGGGCCCAATCAAGGAGCCCCTATGCAGTTCGATCCCCGCAGCGGCTGGTGCCAGGGCGTCAGCCACTGTCCTTCGCCCAATTTCAATGCCCGCCCGGAGGGGGAGGTGGTCTCCCTGCTGGTGATCCACAACATCAGCCTGCCGCCGGGGCAGTTCGGTACCGGCAAGGTGCAGTGCTTCTTCCAGAACCGCCTGGATGCCGACGAGCACCCCTATTTCGCCGACATCGCGCAAATGACGGTGTCCGCGCACTTCCTCATCGAGCGCGATGGCAGCGTGTTCCAGTTCGTCTCCTGCAACGACCGCGCCTGGCATGCCGGCGTGTCGCGCTTCGAGGGGCGGGAGAACTGCAACGACTTCTCCATCGGCATCGAGCTGGAAGGCACCGACGATGAGCCCTACAGCGATGCGCAATATGCCGCCCTGGCGGCGCTGGGCCGGCAGTTGCTGCGGGCCTACCCGGCCATCACCGCCGAACGCATCCGCGGCCACAGCGACATCGCCCCGGGGCGCAAGACCGACCCGGGCCCGGCTTTCGACTGGCAACGTTTCCTCGCCGCTCTTTCCAAGGAGTCGACATGAGTTTCCTGGTACTGCTGCTGGCCCTGCTGGTAGAGAAGTTCTCCGGCTGGCGCGCGCGCCTGCAGAAGGATGGCGCCTGGCTCGCCTGGCTGGGTATGGTGCAGGGGCTGCCGGCCGTGGCGGCGCGGCCCTGGCTGGCGCTGCTGGTGGCCCTGCTCGGGCCCCTGCTGGTGCTGGCGCTGGTCCTGACGTTGCTGCAGCCGCTGGCCTACGGCCTGCTGGCGCTGCCGGTGCACCTGCTGGTGCTGGTCTGGAGCCTGGGCCGCGGCGACGTGCACCAGGCCATGGGGCCGTTCCGCGACGCCTGGCGGCGCGAGGACCTGCAGGGCGCCTACCACGTCGCCGAGCGCGACCTGGGCGTGCAGGCCGATTCCGATGCCGAGCTGTTCGCCCAGGTCCAGGGCATGCTGGTGTGGCAGGCCTTCCAGGGCTTCTTCGCGGTGATCTTCTGGTATGCCCTGCTGGGCCCGGCGGCGGCCCTGGCCTACCGGCTGCTGTCGCTGACCGAGGTGCACCTGGGCCGTACGTCGGGGCTCGGCGAGCGGGCCGCACTGCTGCGCCATGCCTTCGACTGGCTGCCGGCGCGGGCCCTGGCGCTGAGTTTCGCCTTCGTCGGCAACTTCGCCGCCGTGGCCCGGGTGCTGCTGCACCACCTGCTGGCCTGGGACGTCCCGGCGGCCCGCCTGCTGGCCCAGGCCGCCTGCGTCGGCGAAGACCTGTGCGATGCCACGCCCGGCCCGGCCGGGGTCGCCAGCCTGGATGCGCTCTGGCAGTTGCTGGTGCGGGCGGCGGTCTTCTGGTACGCGGCTTTCGCCCTGTGTGCGCTGTTCCTCTGAGTACCGCACGTCGCCACTGATGGCGTTTTAACCTTAAGTTACAGAACGTCCCGCCGATATCGGGTACACAGGAGCCTGCGCCATGCGCGGGCCCGGCGCCCCGCACCGGCCATCCCACACAAGAACAACAACGGGAACAGGAGACGTCTTACGTGAAGACCGTGCTCTATCCAGCTATCGCACTGATGAACCGCCTGAGCTTCGGCATGAAGTTCAGCCTCATCAGCGTGCTTTTCTTCCTGCCGATGCTGGTGACCAACTTCTACCTGGTGCGCGATTCCTACCGCCAGTTCGTCAGCACCCGCGCCGAGCTGCAGAGCCTGCAGCTGATCGCCTCGGGCATGCAGGTCCGCCGCGACGTCGAGGCCTACAACGACCTCCTGCAGATCAACATCGGCATCGGCCAGAGCCGTGGCACCGGCGACCTGGACAGCCGCATCGCCCAGTTGCAGCAACGCCTGCGCACCGCGGTTGCGGCCCTGCAACCGGTGGCGCGGGACAGCGAGCAGGTGGCAGCCTTCACCGCCAAGCGCGACGAACTGGTCGCCGCCCTCAAGGCCGTGGAGGCCGAGGGCTCGATGCAGAGCAAGGCCGGCATGGCCACGCACCTGCTGAGCAACGTGCAGATCTTCAACAAGCTGCTGGCCGCGCAGTCCGGCCTGAGCCAGGACGACAGCGCCGAAGTGCGGCAGATGGCCGAGCTGATCAGCAGCGTCACCCCGGCGGTCACCGAGACCATCAGCCGCGGCCGCGTGCTGGGCACCGCGGCGCTGGGCCAGGGGTTCCTCAATTCCTCCACCAGCAGCAAGCTCGACGACCTGCTGCAGGACCTGGAGAAGCTCCACGCCGAATATGCCCTGAAGCTGCAGGAAGTGCTCGGCGCCAGCGGCGCGGCGCAGCAGGCGCTGGCCGGCGACGCCGCGGCCAGCCGCGAGACGCTCAAGAGCCTGGGCAAGCTGGTCGAGGACAAGGTGGTGATGGCCGACGCCCTCGACACGCCCTGGGCGCAGTTCTACGAGCAGTTCAGCCAGGGCATGGACAAGACCTACCAGCTCGACGACAAGGTGCTCGGTTACCTCGACGGCCAGCTGCAGCAGCGCCTGACCGGCAAGCAGGCGCAGATGGTCCTGCTGGTGGTGGCGCTGCTGGTGGTGTTCCTCGCCATCGTCTACCTCTATGGCGGTTTCTACGTCTCCACCCGCTCCACGCTCAAGAGCCTGGGCGCGATGATGGAGCGCGTCGCCGCCGGCGACATGACGGTCAACTACCAGGCGCAGAGCCGCGACGAACTGGGCGAGCTGGGCCAGGCCTTCAACGAGACGGTGCGCCGGGTGCATGACCTGATCGAGCAGGTCGGCCGCACCGTGGCCGAAGTGGAACGGCAGACCGGCCGCGTGGAAGTGGTGTCGGCGCAGAGCAACCAGGCGGTGGCCGGCCAGCGCGACCAGATCGAGCAGGTGGCCACGGCGATGAACCAGATGGCCGCCACGGCCCAGGAAGTGGCGCGCAGCGCCGCCGCCGCCGTGGGCAGCGCACAGAGCGTGAACCAGGAGACGGTCAGCGGCCGCGACCTGGTGGAGTCCCAGGTCGGCAGCATCCAGCGCCTGGCCGCGGAGATCGACCAGTCGGTGGAAGTGATCAACCAGCTGGCCGCCGACAGCGCCTCCATCAGCCGAGTGCTGGACGTGATCAAGGGCATCGCCGAGCAGACCAACCTGCTGGCGCTCAACGCCGCCATCGAGGCGGCGCGGGCCGGCGAGCAGGGCAGGGGCTTCGCGGTGGTGGCCGACGAGGTGCGCACCCTGGCCAAGCGCACCCAGCAGTCCACCGAGGAGATCGAGCAGATGATCGCGCGCCTGCAGAACGGCGTGGGCGCGGCGGTCAAGGCCATGGGCAGCAGCCACCAGACCGCCGACGGCACCGTGAGCCAGTCGGCGCAGGTGCAGCAGGCGCTGGACAACATCCTCGGCGCGGTCGGCATGATCGTCGACCAGAACCAGCAGATCGCCGCCGCCGCCGAGCAGCAGACCACGGTGGCCCACGACATCGACCAGAACATCGTGCAGATCAACCAGGCCGGCGAACGCACCGCCCTGGGCGCCAACGAGACCGAGCGCGCCAGCCGCGAGCTGTCCGGGCAGGTGGTGGAGCTGAAGCGGCTGATCGGCGCCTTCAGGGTCTAAGGGGTTTTCGCCAGCAGCCCGGCCCCCGCGCGAGCGCAAGGACGCTTCCCCATCTCGCGGGTGCCGGGTTGTCGGTGAAAAGGATGTTGCCGGGAGCGTACGGCGTATGACGCTCCGCGTTATACGCCGTTTGGCCTGTGGCTCCGGTGTATCGGCGGATAACCGCGAACGGTTATGCGCCCTACGTTATGGGTGGGTCTGGTGTAGGGCGCATAACGCCTACGGCGTTATCCGCCGTCTGGCCTTGATTCCCGGCGGCTCCGGGGTTGACCTGGGCGTTGGCTAGGGCCTCGGTGTAACGGCGTACAACCGCGAACGGTTGTACGCCCTACGTCCACCCAAACACCTCCCCCGCATTCCGCGTACTAGCCTCCGCCAGTTCCTCCGCGCTCACCCCCCGCAACTCCGCCAGCGCCTCGCAGATCGCCGGCAGGTGCGCCGGGCTGTTGCGCTGGCCCGGGAACATCGCCGGGGCCATGTCCGGGGCGTCGGTTTCCAGCACGATCGAATCCAGCGGCAGCTCCGCCACCGTCTTGCGCAGGCGGTTGGCCTGCGGCCAGGTGGGCGCGCCGCCCAGGCCCAGGCGGAAACCCAGCCTGATGTACTCGCGGGCTTCCTCGCGGCTGCCGGCGAAGGCGTGGACGATGCCGCGGCGCGGCGGGCGGAAGCGCTTGAGGGTGGCGATCATCGCGGCGTGGGCGCGGCGCACGTGGAGCAGCACCGGCAGTTCGAAGTCGATGGCGATGCGCAACTGTTCCTCGAACAGTGCCTGCTGCGCCTCCCGGTCCAGTTCCTCGATGTAGTAGTCCAGGCCGATTTCGCCCACCGCGCACAGCTTCGGGTGGCCGGCCAGGCGCTGCAGATGCTCGCGCAGGTCGCGCAGGTGTTCGGGGCGGTGCTGCGCCAGGTAGATCGGGTGCAGGCCCAGGGCGGCGTAGAGCGCGTCGTTCCGCTCGGCCAACTGCAGCACCCGCTCCCAGTTCTCGCGGAACACCCCCAGCAGCACCTGGCGTTCCACGCCCAGTTCGGCGCAGCGTTGCAGCAGCGCCGGGCGGTCGGCGTCGAAGTCCGGGAAGTCGATGTGGTTGTGGGTGTCGACCAGGCGCATGGCGGTCACCCGGCGCGCAGCTTGAGGGTGCGCGGGATGGGGTGCACGCCGGGCCGGTAGTGCTCCTGCTCCACGGCCTCCAGGGCCAGTTCCAGGGCGCGGGTGGCGATCAGCGCGTGCTGCTGGGAGATGGCGTTGACCTTCAGCGGCACGAAGTCGAGCAGCTGGGTGTCGCCGAAGGTGCCCAGGCGCAGGTCGCGCGGCCAGCCGCCGGGCAGCGCCTGGAACACATCGAAGACGCCCTCCAGCAACACGTAGGAGGTGGTGATCAATGCGTCCGGCAGGTAGCCCAGGCGCTGCAGCAGGCCCTCCATCAACTGGCGGCCGCACTCGCGGCTGAAGCTGGCGCCCTGTTCGATGAAGCGCTCGCCGCGAAAGCCCCGCAGGGCCTGCTCGAAACCGGCGCTGCGTTCCTGGCTGATGATCAGCTCCGGCCGCGCCCCGATCAGGGCAACGTGCCGCGGGGCGGGTGCCAGCAGGGTGGCGGTGAGGCGCTGGGCGGCGTCGCGGTCGTCGCTGACCACCGAGCAGAAGCGCTGCGGGTCCAACTGGCGGTCGATGGCGATCACCGGCACGCCCTTGTCCAGCAGCAACTGGTGGCTGTCGTCGTCGGCCGGCAGGCAGCTGGCCACCACCAGCGCGTCGCAGCGCCGCGCGCGGAACAGGTTCAGGGCCTGGCGTTCGCTTTCCGGCTCGTCGTCGGAGCAGGCGATCAGCAACTGGTAGCCACGGGCGCGGGCGCCCTGTTCGAGCAGCTTGGCGATGCGGGCGTAGCTGGGGTTCTCCAGGTCCGGGAGGATGAAGCCGAGGGTGCGCGTCTGCCCGCGGCGCAGGCTGGCGGCCTGCTGGTCGGGGTGGTAGCCGTGGGCCTCGATCACCGCGCGCACGCGTTCCACGGTGGCCGCGCTGATGCGCCGCTGCACGGCCTTGCCGTTGATGACGTAGCTGGCCGTGGTCACCGAGACCCCGGCCAGACGGGCGATATCACTGAGTTTCAACGCATACCCCGGCACTGCTGACTGACAACTGGAGGCTTCCAAGGATCACGCATTATCGGGTAACGTGCCAGTCTCAATAGGTGAAACGATTCAGCAAAAGCTGTCCCCCTGCCTGCGGCCACTATGCTGGTCACCAGGGACAGCCTCGCTGTTCACCCCAACAAGCGGATAACCGCCCCGTTCCGGCAACCCGGTCCTCCTCCCGGGCGGGCCGGTGAGGAGAACGATGTGCTCGAACTGACCGCGCAGCAGGTCCGCATGCAACAGCGGGCCGCGGACAAGCCGGCCGCCCTTGAACTGCTCTGCCAGGCCCTGGAGGCCGACGGCCTGGTCGAACCGGGCTACCTCGCCGGGCTCGAGGATCGCGAGGCCCAGGGCTCCACCTACCTCGGCCAGGGCATCGCCATCCCCCATGGCACCCCGCAGACCCGCGACTTGGTGCGCCGCACCGGCGTGCGCCTGCTGCACTTCCCCGAGGGCGTGGACTGGGGCGGCGGGCAGATCGTCTACCTGGCCATCGGCATCGCCGCGCGCTCGGACGAGCACTTGAACCTGCTGCAACTGCTGACCCGCGCCCTGGGCGAGGGCGACACCGGCGCGGTGCTGCGCCAGGCGCAGGACGCCGAGCAGTTGCTGAAGGCGTTGCGTGGCGCGCCGCAGCCCCTGGCGCTGGACGCGCAACTGGTGGCCCTGGGGCAGGGCGCCGAGGACTTCGACGAACTGCTGCTGCTCGCCGCGCGCCGGCTGAAGGCCGCCGGCTGCGTGGAAAGCGGCTTCCTCGCCGCGCTGCAGCAGGGCGAGGCGCTGCCGCTGGGCGAAGGCCTGTGGTGGCTGGGCGGCGGGGAAAAGGTCAACCGCCCCGGCCTGGCCTTCGTCACCCCGCAGCGCGAGCTGCAGCATGCCGGCCTGCCCCTGCGCGGGCTGTTCTGCCTGGCCGAGCGCGGCGACGCCGCACGCGCTGCGCTGGAGCGCCTGTGCGACCTGCTGGTGGACGGCCGCGGCAGCGAGCTGGCGCGGGCCGCCTCGGTGCGCGCGGTGCTGGAGGCCCTGGGCGGCGAACTGCCGGTGGACTGGCCGAGCCTGCGCGTGCCCCTGGCCAACCCCCACGGCCTGCACGCGCGGCCCTCGCAGGTGCTGATGCAGATGGCCCGCGACTTCGACGGCGAGATCCGCGTGCGCATCGCCGACAGCGACGCCGTGCCCGTGTCCATCCGCAGCCTGAGTAAGCTGCTCAGCCTGGGCGCGCGGCGCGGCCAGGTGCTGGAGTTCTTCGCCGAACCGGCGATCGCCGAGGCGGCCCTGCCGGCCCTGCGCGAGGCAGTGGAGCAGGGCTTGGGCGAGGAGGTCCTGCCGCTGGCGGAAGCGCCCGTGGAGCCCGAGGCGCCCGCCGCGCCGGAAGCCCCGCAGCCCGAGCCGGCCCGGGGCGAATGGCTGGCCGCCATTGCCGCCGCGCCGGGCATCGCCAGCGGCCCGGCACACCTGCAGGTGGAGCCGACCTTCCGCTACCCGGCCCGCGGCGAATCCCCTGAGATCGAGGCGCAGCGCATGGCCGAGGCCAAGGCTGCCATCGCCACGGAGATCGAGGCCCTGGTGGAGAGCAGCCGCAGCAAGGCGGTGCGCGACATCTTCGTCACCCACCAGGCCCTGCTCGACGACCCCGAACTGGGCGCCGAGGTGGCCGTGCGACTGGCCGACGGCGCCAGCGCCGAAGCGGCCTGGCACGCGGTGATCGAACAGGCCGCCAGCCAGCAGGAGGCCTTGGGTGACGCCCTGCTCGCCGAGCGCGCCGCGGACCTGCGCGACCTCGGCCGCCGGGTGCTGGCGCGCCTGTGCGGGGTGAGCCTGCCCGCGGAGCCGGCGCAACCGTACATCCTGGTCATGGACGAGGTCGGCCCCTCCGACGTGGCGCGCCTGGACCCCGAACGCGTGGCCGGCATCCTCACCGTGCGCGGCGGCGCCACTTCCCACAGCGCCATCATCGCCCGCGCCCTGGGCATTCCCGCCCTGGTCGGCGCCGGCGAAGGGCTGCTGGCGCTGCCGCCGGGCACGCCGTTGCTGCTCGACGGCGAACGCGGCCGCTTCGTGGTGGCGCCCGCGGACGAAGTGCTCGAACAGGCCTTGCGCCAGCGCGAGGAGCGCCTGCGCCACCAGGCCCTGGCCGAGGCGCGCCGCCACGAGCCGGCGCGCACCCGCGACGGCCATGGGGTGGAAGTCTGCGCCAACCTCGGCGACAGCTCCGGCGCCGCCCAGGCGGTGGAACTGGGCGCCGAAGGCGTGGGCCTGCTGCGCAGCGAATTCGCCTTCCTCGACAGCCCGCGCGCGCCGGACCTGGCGGCCCAGGAAGCCGAGTACCGCCGCGTGCTCGACGCCCTCGGCGGCCGCCCGCTGGTGGTCCGCACCCTCGACGTGGGCGGCGACAAGCCGCTGCCGTACTGGCCGATCGCGGCCGAGGCCAACCCCTACCTGGGCGTGCGCGGCATCCGCCTGACGCTGCAGCGCCCGCAGATCTTCGAGACGCAGCTGCGCGCCCTGCTGCAGGCCGCCGCCGGCCGGCCGCTGCGGATCATGTTCCCGATGGTCGGCCAGGTCGAGGAGTGGCGCCAGGCGCGCGACCTGGCGCTGGCCCTGCGCGAGGAGTACGACTGCGCCGACCTGCAGCTGGGCATCATGGTCGAGGTGCCCTCGGCGGCGCTGCTGGCGCCGGTGCTGGCGCGCGAGGTGGACTTCTTCAGCGTCGGCACCAACGACCTGACGCAGTACGCCCTGGCCATCGACCGCGGCCACCCGACGCTGTCCGCCCAGGCCGACGGCCTGCACCCGGCGGTGCTGCAACTGATCGACATGACCGTGCGCGCCGCCCATGCCCACGGCAAGTGGGTGGGCGTGTGCGGCGAGCTGGCCGCCGACGCCCAGGCGCTGCCGGTCCTGCTGGGGCTGGCGGTGGACGAGCTGAGCGTGTCCGCGCGCAGCATCCCGCTGGTGAAGCAGGGCGTGCGCGAGCTGGACATGGGCCGGGCCCGCGAACTGGCCAGCGCCGCCCTCGGCCTGGCCTCGGCGGCGGAGGTCCGCGCCCTGGTGGCGCGGGCGCTGGGGGAGGCACGCTGATGGCGCGCATCCTCAGCCTTACCCTGAACCCGGCGCTGGACCTCACCGTGCGCCTGCGCAGCCTGGAACTGGGCGCGGTGAACCGCAGCGAGGCGGTGCTGGCCCAGGCCGCCGGCAAGGGCCTGAACGTGGCCCAGGTGCTCGCCGACCTCGGCCATGAACTGAGCGTGGGCGGCTTCCTCGGCGCCGACAATGCCGAAGCCTTCGAGGCGCTGTTCCGCCGCCGCGGCTTCCGCGACGCCTTCGTCCGCGTGCCGGGCGAGACGCGCAGCAACATCAAGCTGGCCGAGCGCGGCGGGCGCATCACCGACCTCAACGGTCCGGGCCTGGAAGTGGACGCCGCTGCCCGGCAGCGCCTGCTCGACGGCCTGGACGAACTGGCCGCCGGCCAGGACCTGGTGGTGGTGGCCGGCAGCCTGCCGCGCGGCGTGGAGCCGCAGTGGCTGGGCGAGCTGCTGCGACGCCTGAAGCACCTGGGCCTGCGGGTGGCCCTGGACAGCAGCGGCGAGGCCCTGCGCCAGGGGCTGGCGGCCGGGCCCTGGCTGGTCAAGCCGAACGCCGAGGAGCTGGCCGAGGCCTGCGGCCCGGCGGGCGAGGGTGGCCTCGATGCCCAGGCCCGCGCCCTGCGCGCCGGCGGCATCGAGCACCTGGTGCTTTCCGAGGGCGCCGAGGGCGTGCGCTGGTACGGCCCGGAGGGGCTGTGGCAGGCGACGCCGCCGAAGGTCGAGGTGGCCAGTACCGTGGGCGCCGGCGATTCGCTGCTGGCGGCGATGGTCGACGGCCTGCTCGCCGGCCGGCCCGCCGAACAGGTGCTGCGCCAGGCCACCGCGGTGGCCGCCCTGGCGGTGACCCAGTTCGACTTCGGCATCGCCGACCGCGAGCGCCTGGCCCGCCTGCAGGCGCAGGTGGCGGTGCGCGCGCTGGATTGATTCGCCCGCCCGGCTGCGTCGGGCGGCGCCATGACAAGAGGTACCACGATGAATCTTGCCCTGATCACTGCCTGCCCCAATGGCCAGGTCACCAGCCTGCTCAGCGCGCGCCTGCTGCGCGCCGCCGCCGAGCGCCTGGGCTGGTCGGTGTGCGTCGAGAGCAACCAACCGCAGCGCCCCGAGGCGCGCCTGAGCGCCGAGCAGATCGCCGCCGCCGACCTGGTGCTGGTGGTCAGCAGCCAGCCGCTGGAGCTTTCCCGCTTCGCCGGCAAGCGCCTGGTCCAGGCCCGCCCGGCCGAAGCCCTGGCGGAACCGGCGGCCTTCCTCCAGCGCGCCGCCGCCGAGGCCCGGCCCTGGCAAGGTGCCGCCGAACCGCAAGCCGAGGCCAAGGCGGTGCGGGTGGTGGCGGTGACCGCCTGCCCCACCGGCGTGGCGCACACCTTCATGGCCGCCGAGGCGCTGCAGCAGGCCGCCGAACGCCTGGGCTGGCAACTGCGGGTGGAAACCCAGGGCTCGGTGGGCGCGCGCAACCCGCTGTCGGCCGAAGACATAGCCGCCGCCGACGTGGTGCTGCTGGCCGCCGACATCGAGGTGAACGCCGAGCGCTTCGCCGGCAAGCGCATCTTCCGCTGCGGCACCGGCGTGGCGCTGAAGCAGCCCGAAGCGACCCTGAAGAGGGCCCAGCAGGAAGGCACTGCGGAAAGCACCGTCGCCGCCGCTGCGTCGAAGCCGGCCAAGGGCGAGGCGCGCGGGTTGTACAAGCACCTGCTGACCGGCGTGTCCTTCATGCTGCCGATGGTGGTGGCCGGCGGCCTGCTGATCGCGCTGTCCTTCGTGTTCGGCATCGAGGCGTTCAAGCAGCCGGGCACCCTGGCCGCGGCGCTGATGCAGATCGGCGGCGAGAGCGCCTTCAAGCTGATGGTGCCGATGCTCGCCGGCTACATCGCCTGGTCCATCGCCGACCGCCCGGGCCTGGCGCCGGGGATGATCGGCGGCCTGCTGGCCAGCAGCCTGGGCGCGGGCTTCCTCGGCGGCATAGTCGCCGGCCTGCTGGCCGGCTATTCGGCGCGGGCGGTCAGCCAGTGGCTGAAGCTGCCGCAGAGCCTGGAGGCGCTCAAGCCGATCCTGCTGATCCCGCTGCTGTGCAGCCTGTTCACCGGGCTGGTGATGATCTACGTGGTGGGCAAGCCGGTGGCCGGGCTGATGGGCGCGCTGACCGACTTCCTCGCCGGCATGGGCACGGCCAACGCCATCCTCCTCGGCCTGCTGCTCGGCGGCATGATGTGCGTGGACCTCGGCGGGCCGATCAACAAGGCCGCCTACGCCTTCTCCGTGGGCCTGCTGGCCTCGCAGAGCTACGCACCGATGGCGGCGACCATGGCCGCCGGCATGGTCCCGCCGATCGGCATGGGCCTGGCCACCCTCCTGGCCCGGCGCAAGTTCGCCCGGAGCGAGCGCGAGGCCGGCAAGGCGGCGCTGGTGCTGGGCCTGTGCTTCATCTCCGAAGGCGCCATTCCCTTCGCCGCCAGGGACCCGCTGCGGGTGCTGCCGGCCAGCGTGGTGGGCGGCGCGCTGACCGGGGCGCTGTCGATGTACTTCGGCTGCAAGCTGCTGGCGCCCCATGGCGGGCTGTTCGTGCTGCTGATCCCCAATGCGATGAACCACGCGCTGATGTACCTGCTGGCGATAGTCGCGGGGAGCGTGGTGACGGGGGTGATTTATGCCGTGCTCAAGCGGGATGAGGTGCAGGGGATGGTGGGGGTGCCGGAGCGGGCTGCTGAGTGATTCCGTTGGGCAATGCACCGGTGCCAGTTCCAAGAGCGCCCTCTCCCTAACCCTCTCCCTGAAGGGAGAGGGGACCGTTCGGAGTGCTCGGATATTTCAGAGTCAGCCGGCAGCTCTGCAGTTTCCGGCTAAAACCATGCTCATCTCGGCACGGACAAGCCCCCTCTCCCTTCAGGGAGAGGGCTGGGGAGAGGGGGCGGAGTCAACCTGCTACACCACAGCCCCCGGGAAACACGGTTCGCGAGCAAGCTCGCTCCTACGAAGAGCCGCTCTCAGGCACTGCGCCGCAACGGCTGCTCCTGCGCCGGCACCGGCAGCCGGTGCGAGTCGCCGCGGCCCATGGCGAAGTACTCGAAGCCATAGCGCGCCATCCGTTCCGGATCGTAGAGGTTGCGCCCGTCGAAGATCACCGGGGCCTTCAGGCGGCTGGCCAGCAGTTCGAAGTCCGGCGCCTTGAACTGCTGCCACTCGGTGCAGACCACCAGTGCATCGGCGCCGCCCAGGGCCGCCTCGGGGGTGCCCATCAGCGTCAGGCGCTCGTCGTGGCCGTACAGGCGCTGGGCCTCGGGCATGGCCTCGGGGTCGAAGGCGCGGACCTTGGCCCCGGCCGCCCACAGCGCTTCCATCAGCGCGCGGCTGGGGGCGTCGCGCATGTCGTCGGTGTTGGGCTTGAACGACAGGCCCCAGAGGGCGAAGGTGCGGCCCTTGAGGTTGCCGCCGAAGTAGGCGTCGATGCGTTCGAACAGCTTGTGCTTCTGGCGCTGGTTGATGGCCTCCACCGCGCGCAGCAGGTCGCTGGAGCAGTGGGCGTCGTCCGCGCTGTGGATCAGGGCCTGGACGTCCTTGGGGAAGCAGGAGCCGCCGTAGCCGCAGCCGGGGTAGATGAAGTGGTAGCCGATGCGCGGGTCGGCGCCCATGCCCTGGCGCACCGCCTCGATGTCGGCGCCCAGGTGTTCGGCCAGTTCGGCTATCTGGTTGATGAAGCTGATCTTGGTGGCGAGCATGCAGTTCGCGGCGTACTTGGTCAGCTCCGCGCTGCGCAGGTTCATGCACAGGATGCGCTCGTGGTTGCGGTTGAAGGGCTCGTAGATCTCGCGCATCACGTCCAGCACCTCGGCTCGCTCGCAGCCGATGACGATGCGGTCCGGGCGGCGGCAGTCGGCCAGGGCCGAGCCTTCCTTGAGGAATTCCGGGTTGGACACGATATCGAAGTCCAGGCTGCGGCCATGCTGGCTCAACACCTTGTGGACGTGCGCCTTGACCAGGTCGCCGGTGCCCACCGGCACCGTGGATTTCTCGACGATCACCACCGGCGCCTTGCGGTGCAGGGCGATGCCCTCGGCCACCGCGAACACCGCGGCCAGGTCGGCCGAGCCGTCGGCGCGCGGCGGCGTACCCACGGCGATGAACTGCACCAGGCCGTGGGCCGCGGCGACTTCCACCTCGCTGGTGAAGCGCAGGCGGCCGGCCTCCAGGTTCTCCTTCACCAGCTCGGCCAGGCCGGGTTCGTAGATGCTCACCTGGCCGCGCTGCAGCTTGGCGACCTTGGCCTGGTCGATGTCCATGCAGACCACGTCGTGGCCCACTTCGGCCATGACCGCGGCCTGCACCAGGCCGACGTAGCCGATCCCGAATACACTGATTTTCATGGTGGTGTCCCTAGTGGTTACAGGTGGTTCGAGGGCGCCGGCCCGGCGCTGGAGCCAGCATGCCGCTGCTTCGTTACGGTTCTCTTGCCGCGCGGCGCGTTGATGGCCAGCACGCCGGCGATCACCAGGGCCACGCCCAGGGCGCCGCGGGTGCTGGGTGGCTCGCCGAAGCCGGGCAGCGCGGCCGCGCCCAGGTAGACCAGGGCGTAGCTGATGCTCAGCAGCGAATAGGCGCGGCCCAGGGGCAGGTGGCGCAGGGCGCCCAGCCAGCACAGCAGCGACAGCGCGTAGGCCAGTACGGCGGCGGCGAGCACGCCCAGCAGCGGCAGGGGGTGGCTGCCCGGCGCTTCCAGCCATTGCTCGGGCTCGGGCAGCCGCGCCATGGCCCAGCGCATGCCCAACTGGGCAGCGCTGACCAGGGCCACGCTGCCCAGGGCCAGGGCGAAGCCGCGGACCCGGCTCATGCCTGCAGCCCCAGCAGCGCCACGCCGCCGACGATCAGGGCGATGCCCAGCCAGTGGCGCGTATCGACGTGCTCGCCGAACAGCAGGCGCGCGGCCAGGGTGACCAGCACGAAGTTCAGGCTCAGCATCGGGTAGGCCAGGCCCACCGGCAGGCGCTGCAGCACCAGCAGCCAGAGCAGCAGGGCCGCGCCCAGGCAGGCCATGGCCAGCAGCAGCCAGGGCGACAGCAGCTTGCCCGTAAGGCTGAGGCTGCGTTCGCGCCAGCCCTCCACGGCGAGCTTCTGGGCGACCTGGCCGAGGCAGGTGAGCAGGCACACGGCGGCGAGCAGCGCGGCGGTCATGGCGCGGCCTGCGGGATCAGCAGGAAGACCAGGTGGTTCTCCCGGTAGCTGGTGGCGTCCCGCGGCATCAGCGCCAGCTCGGCTTCGTCGCCGGGACTGTTGACGCGCAGGATCACCCCCACCAGGCCCTGGTGGCGCGCCGCGGCGAGCCAGGCGGGGAACTGTTCGAGGCCGATGCGCCGGCCACTGGCGTCGGGGTAGCCGAGGCCGTATTTCAGCTCGCCCTCGGTGTTGAGCAGGAACACCTCGCTGCGCCCGGTGCGCCAGGCCAGTGCCGAGGCGGCACCCAGGTCGTTGCTCAGCAGGGTGGTGGCCGTGCCCAGTTCCTCCAGGTGCTGGGCGATGAACTGGTCGGGCATCTTGCTGTTGACCATGCGCTCGGGCAGCGCCGCCGGCGCCGCGGCCACCAGCAGCCAGGCAGCCAGCGCCGGGGCTGCCCACAGCTGTTGCGGGCGCAGCCACTGCAGGGCACCGCACAGGGCCCAGAGGGCGCAGACCAGGCCGACCAGCAGCAGGCTCGGCAGTTGCTGGTGGTACAGCGCTTTCTTCGCCTGCAGGAACACCAGCGCGGCCAGGCCGAGCAGGCCCAGCAGCAGGTTCAGCGCACCGTTCAGGCGCAGCGCCCCTAGGCGTCCGCGCTCCAGGGCGCTGGCCAGGGCATCGGCCATCAGCAGGGCCAGCGGCGCGAAGCAGGGCATGATGTAGGTCGGCAGCTTGCCCTTGGCCAGGCTGAAGAACAGGAAGGGCATCAGGAACCACAGCAGCAGGAATACCGCATGGGGCTCGCGGCGTGCCTGCCAGCCGCGCTGGAAGGCGGCGGGGACGAGCAGCGTCCAGGGCGCCGCGCAGGCGAACAGCAGCGGTACGAAGAACCAGAACGGCCGCGCATGCTGGGCGTCGCTGCCGGCGAAGCGCTGGATGTGCTCGTGCCAGAAGAAGAAATGCCAGAAGTCCGCTTCGCGCAGGTGCACCGCCAGCGCCCAGGGCAGGCTGGCCAGCAGCGCCACCAGCACCGCCAGCGGGCCGAGCAGGAACAGCTCGCCCAGGCGCCGGCGCCACAGCGCATAGGGCAGGGCCACCAGCACCGGCAGCAGGCCGGCGAGGAAGCCCTTGGTCATGAAGCCCATGGCGCAGGCCACGCCCAGCAGCACCCAGGCGCCCAGGCGGGCGCGGGGGCTTCGGCCTCGAAGGCGAACCACAGGGCGAACAGGCTCAGGTTCACCCACAGGGTGAACTGCGGGTCGAGGTTGGCGTAGCCGGCCTGGCCGGCGATCAGCGCGAAGCTGGCGTAGAGCAGCGCGGCGGTCCACGCCCGGCCCGGCTGCGGCCACAGCCGCCGGGCCAGCAGCCAGACCAGCAGGGTGCTGCAGGCGCTGACCAGCACCGAGGCGACGCGCACGCCGAACAGGTTCTCACCGAACAGCGCCTGGCCCAGGGCCACCAGCCAGTAGCCGGCGATGGGCTTCTCGAAGTAGCGCAGGCCGAGGAAGTGCGGCGCCACCCAGTCGCCGCGCTGCAGCATTTCCTGGGCGGCCTGGGCGTAGCGCGCCTCGTCGGGTATCCACAGGCCGTGCAGGCCCAGCGGCACCAGGAAGAACAACAGCAGGACGGCCGCGGCCAGCAGCCCGTAGCGCCGGCTCATCGCTGCACGCCCAGCCAGCCTTCGCGGCCCGCCAGGCTGCCGCGGCGCAGTTCGCCCAGCGGCAATGTCGCCGGGTCGGCCGGCAGCAACTGGCCGAGGGGGTGGAAGTGGATGCCGCCCTCGCGAGCATGGCCCAGCAACTGGCGGAAGGCATCGGCCATGACGATGCCTTCCACCTCGGCGTGCACGGTGTAGACGTTCAGCGCCTGCGGGCGGAACCGGGTCATGATGAAGTCGTTGAAGGCGCCGGCGAGGACCGCCGTGCCCACCACCTCGTCGAAGGTCGGCAGGTCCACCGGCACCTGCGGGGTGCCCGGGCGGCCGTCGGCCAGGCGCGGGCGGAACGGCGCGCTGCCGCGGCAGTCGCTGTTGTAGCGGAAGCCGAAGGCCTCCTTGGCCTGCACGGTGCGCTCGTCGGCGCGCCAGCCGGCCACCGCCGAGCAGTCCACGCGGCGGCCGAGGATGTCGCTCAGGCTGTCCACGCCCAGGGCGATCTGCCGGTGCAACTGCTCGGCGCTCCAGCGCCCGGCGTTGGCCTGCCAGCCGTGGTGGTCCCAGGCGTGCAGGCCAACCTCGTGGCCGGCCGCCTGGGTGCGCCGCATCAGCGGGCCGAGGTCGCGGCCGATGGGCCGGCCGGGCCAGGCGGTGCCGGCCAGGAGGATGTCCCAGCCATACAGGCTGGCGGCCTTCGAGCGCAGCATCTTGCCCAGGAAGCGCGGCCGCGCCAGGCGCCACAGGTGGCGGCCCATGTTGTCCGGGCCGACGCTGAAGAAGAAGGTCGCCCTGATCCCGGCCTCGTCGAGCATGTCGAGCAGCCGCGGCACGCCGTCACGGGTGCCGCGGTAGGTGTCGACGTCGATGCGCAGACCGGCCTGCATCAGCTGGCGAGCCTCGGCTTGCCGGCCTGCCGCTGTTCGGCGATGGCCTCGCACAGGAAGAAGTCGAGGGTCTTGGCGATGGTCTCGCGCAGGGGCACGCCCGGTTCCCAGTCCAGCAGGCGGCGGGCGTTGTCGATGCTCGGCTTGCGGTGCGCCACGTCCTGGTAGCCGTCGCCGTAGAAGCTGCGGCTTTCCACCTCGCGGAAGCCGGCGAAGGGCGGGAAGTGCGCACGCAGCGGGTGGGCCTCGAACTGGCGCAGCAGTTCCTCGCCCAGCTCGCGGATGCTCGCCTCGTTGTCCGGGTTGCCGATGTTGACGATCTGCCCGTCGCAGCGTCCGCCTTCGTTGTCGACGATGCGCGCCAGGGCCTCGATGCCGTCGTCCACGTCGGTGAAGCAGCGCTTCTGCGCGCCGCCGTCGACCAGGCGGATCGGCGTGCCTTCCACCAGGTGCAGGATCAGCTGGGTGATGGCCCGCGAGCTGCCGATGCGCGCCGAGTCCAGGCGGTCCAGGCGCGGGCCCATCCAGTTGAACGGGCGGAACAGGGTGAAGCGCAGGCCCTTCTGGCCGTAGGCCCAGATCACCCGGTCGAGCAGCTGCTTGGACACCGAGTAGATCCAGCGCTGCTTGTTGATCGGCCCCACCACCAGGTTCGAGCTGTCCTCGTCGAAGCTGGCGTCGCTGCACATGCCGTACACCTCGGAGGTGGACGGGAAGATCACCCGCTTGCCGTACTTCACGCAGTAGCGGACCAGCTTGAGGTTCTCCTCGAAGTCCAGCTCGAACACCCGCAGCGGGTTGCGGGTGTATTCGATGGGGGTGGCGATGGCCACCAGCGGCAGCACCACATCGCACTTCTTGATGTGGTACTCGATCCACTCGCTGTGGATGCCGATGTCGCCCTCGACGAAGTGGAAGTCCGGGTTGCTCTTCAGCCGCTCGATGGCGTCGGAGCCGATGTCCAGGCCGTAGACCTCGTAGCCGCCGTCGCGCAGCAGGCGCTCGGAGAGGTGGTTGCCGATGAAGCCGTTGACGCCGAGGATCAGCACCCGCGTCTTGCGCCTGGGCTTGGCCAATGCATGCAGCCGCGAACCCGCCACCAGGCCCATCTCGCGGGCCAGTTGCGGGCCGGCGAGGTAGAGGCCGGCGTCGCCCTGCTGGCCGGCGACTATCTCCAGGCTGTCTTCGCCGCAGGCGATGCGCAGCGGCTCCACGCCCAGCACGGCGCCGGCCGGGCGGCCCTGGTTGCCGGGCACCACCTTCGATTGCCAGACGATCAGCTTGCGCTCGCCCACCGGGGCGAAGGCGCCGGGGTAGGGCTGGGTCACCGCGCGCACCAGGTTGTGCAGCTCGCGGGCCGGGCGGCGCCAGTCGAGCAGGCCGTCGGCGGGTGTGCGGCGGCCGAAGTAGCTGGCCTGGTTCTCGTCCTGCTCGCGTTCGACGAAGTCGCCTTCGCGCAGCGCCGGCAGCACCCGGCCGAGCAGCTCGGCGGCGCACTCGCGCAATTTTCCGTGCAGGCTCAGGGCGGTGTCGTCCTCGTCGATGGCGACGCGCTGCTGGGCGACGATGGCGCCAGCGTCGGCGCGCTTGACCATGCGGTGCAGGGTCACGCCGGTCTCGCTCTCGCCATTGACCAGCACCCAGTTGGCCGGGGCGCGGCCACGGTAGCGCGGCAGCAGCGAGCCGTGCAGGTTGAAGGCGCCACGGCTGGCGCAGGCCAGCAGTTCGTCGCCGAGCAGGTGGCGGTAGTAGAAGGAGAAGATGTATTGCGGTTGCAGCTCGCGGATGCGCGCGACCCACAGCGGGTGGTTGACGTCCTCCGGGGCGTGCACCGGGATGCCGCGCTGTGCGCACAGCTGCGCCACCGAGCCGAAGAAGCGGTTCTCCCGCGGGTCGTCGGCATGGGTGAAGACCGCGTCGATCTGGTAGCCGGCGGCCAGCAGGGCTTCGATGCCGGCGCAGCCGATGTCGTGGTAGGCGAATACGAGGGTCTTGGCGCTCATTGGGCGAGGGACTCGACGACAGGGGAAGGGGAGATCGACGCGGTGCCGGCGGTGGGCAGGGCGGCACCGCGCGCCACGCGCTCGATGAAGAAGCGCGGGCGGGCGCGCACGTCGTTGTACATGCGGCCCAGGTACTCGCCGAGCAGGCCCATGCCCACCAGTTGCGCGCCGGTGAAGATGAACAGGATGGCGAACAGCACGAACAGTCCGTCGCCGGCCCAGGCCGCGCCGAACAGCAGGCGCAGCACCAGCAGCAGGACGCCGAAGGCCACGCCGGCCACGGCCATGCCGCCGCCGACCAGGCTGAGCAGGCGCAGCGGGCTGGTGGTCATGCAGGTGACCAGGTCGAACATCAGGTTGATCAGCCGCAGGAAGTCGTACTTCGACTCGCCGTGCTCGCGCTCGGCGTGGCCGACGACGATCTCGCTGGTGTGGCGGGCGAAGCCGTTGGCCAGGATCGGGATGAAGGTGCTGCGCTCGCGGCAGGCCAGCATGGCCTTGACGATGCCGCGGCGGTAGGCGCGCAGCATGCAGCCGTAGTCGCTCATGGCCACGCCGGTGGAGCGCTGCACGGCCAGGTTGATCAGCCGCGACGGCCAGCGGCGCAGGGCCGAGTCCCGGCGGTTGCCGCGCACCGTGCCGACCACGTCGTAGCCCAGCGCGGCCTGCTCGACCAGGCGCGGGATTTCCTCCGGCGGGTTCTGCAGGTCGGCGTCGAGGGTGATCACCAGGTCGCCGCGGCACTGCTCGAAGCCGGCCATGATCGCCGCGTGCTGGCCGTAGTTGCGGTTGAGGATGACCGCCAGCACGTGGCTGCCGGGGGCCTCGGCGGCTTCCAGGATGAGCTCGGCGGAACGGTCGCGGCTGCCGTCGTCGACCAGCACCAGCTCGTAGGCGCGGCCGAGCTGGCGGCAGGCCGCCTCGGTGCGGCGCAGCAGCTCGGGCAGGCTGGCTTCTTCGTTGTAGACCGGAATGACCACGGAGACGCAGTCGATGGCGTAGGGTTTCACGGGGTTCACCGCAGAAGGGTTTCGCAGGCCCCGACCACGCGCGCCAGGTCGGCGTCGGTCATGTCGGGGAACAGCGGGATGGAACACAGGCGCGCCGAGTTCCATTCGGTGGCGGGCAGGCTGAGGCCGGGGAAGCGCTGGCGGTACCAGCTGTGCAGGTGGGTGCCGATGAAGTGGATGCCGCTGCCGATGCCGCGCTGCTGCAGGGCCTGCATGAAGGCGTCGCGATCGATGCCGCAGGCCTGCTCGTCGATGCGCAGGATGAACAGGTGCCAGGCGTGCCGCTGCGGGTAGCCGGGCACGGCCAGCGGCTGCACCGGCAGGTGCGCCAGGCGCTCCCGGTACTGTTCGGCCAGTTCGGCGCGGCGCGCGTTGAGGGCGTCCAGGCGCTGCAGCTGCACCAGGGCGATGGCGGCGTTGATGTCGGTGAGGTTGTACTTGAAGCCCGGCTCGGTCACCTGCGCCTGGGGCTTGCGGCCGTGGCTCAGGCGGTCATAGGCGTCCACCCCCAGGCCGTGGAACTTCAGGGTACGCACGCGGTTGGCCAGGGCCTCGTCGTCGCTGACGAACATCCCGCCTTCGGCGCAGGTCATGTTCTTGATCGCGTGGAAGGAGAAGATCGCCGTGCCGCGCGCGCCGACGTGGCGGCCGCGGTAGCGGGTGCCGGCGGCATGGGCGGCGTCCTCGATCACCGCGATGCCGTGTTTTTCGGCCAGCGCGTAGAGCGGGTCCAGGTCGAAGGCGGCGCCGGCGTAGTGCACCGGGACGATCGCCTTCGTGCGCGGGGTGATGGCCGCCTCGATGCGCGCGGCGTCGGTCATCAGGGTGTCGCGGTCGACGTCGACGAACACCGGGGTGGCGCCCAGCAGGCAGATCATGTTGGCGGTGGACACCCAGGTCTGCGACGGGGTGATCACCTCGTCGCCCGGGCCGATGCCCAGGGCCAGCAGGGCGATGTGCATGGCGCCGGTGGCCGAGGCCACGGCCACGGCGTGCCGGCAGCCGACGTAGTCGGCGAAGCGCTGCTCCAGCAGCTGGTTTTTCGGGCCGGTGGTGATCCAGCCGGAGCCGAGCACTTCATTGACGGCCTGGATTTCCTCGGCGCCGATGCTGGGCCGGGAGAAGGGGAGGAAGGGGTTGTCCATGCACTTCACGGGGTGGTGGCGATTGTCAGGGGTCATGCTCGCCGAGCAATCGTTAAGAACCCGTTATGGGCATGTTCGAAAAATGTCGCGGCGCCACCCGCACCCTCGCGGGGCAGGGTGAACGGGACCGCGCGGGCCGCTTCGGGCGCTCCGCCAGGCTCGTCGGTGCCTGCCGCGCCAGGCGCCGGAACGGGGCCTGGAGGGAGCGGCCGCTCTATTCCGGGGCAAATTGAACGATCGCTCGATTTGGCCGGAAAACACTGTTGAACACTCGTTCATTCGTGGTTATGGTGATGCCACGCCCCGCGGCCCGGCAGCGTTGCAGCCGCGGGTTCTCCGTCATTCGGGTGAGGTCCGTGCATGCGTTATTCGTCGCTTGTGGACAGGATGGTCGGGCCGGGCGCAGCCGCCTGGGATATCCACTACGCCGCCGTGGCGGCGCAACGCGCCGGGGAGGATGCGATCGTCCTCAGCGTCGGCGATCCGGACTTCGCCACGCCGGCCTTCATCACCGACGCCGCGGTGGCCGCGCTGCAGGCCGGCGACACCCACTACAGCGACGTGGCCGGGCGCCCGGAACTGCGCCAGGCCATCGCCGACCTGTACCGGCGACGCTTCGACCTGCCGCTGGGCGCGGACAACGTCATCGTCCTCGCCGGCGCGCAGAACGCCCTGTTCGCCGCCGCCCTGTGCCTGCTGGAGGCCGGCGACGAAGTCATCGTCTTCGACCCGGTCTACGTCACCTACGAAGCCACCCTCAAGGCCACCGGCGCGAAGCTGGTGGCGGTGCCGACCCCCGCCGACAACGGCTTCCGCCTCGACGCCGCGGCCCTGGAGGCGGCCATCACCCCGCGCACCCGGGCGATCTTCTTCGCCAACCCGAACAACCCCACCGGCGTGGTCATGCGCCCCGACGAGCTGCGCGCCATCGCCGCCGTCGCCGAGCGCCACGACCTCTGGGTGGTGGTGGACGAGGTGTACGAGGCGCTGACCTTCGAGCAGCCGCACCAGAGCTTCGCCGCGCTGCCGGGCATGGCCGCGCGCACCCTGAGCCTGGGCAGCCTGTCCAAGTCCCACGCCATGACCGGCTGGCGCGCCGGCTGGATAGTCGCCGAGCCGACGCTGGTGACGCACATCGAGAACCTGGCGCTGAACATGCTCTACGGCCTGCCCGGTTTCGTGCAGGAGGCCGCGCTGGCAGCGGTGCGGCAGCACGACCAGGTGGCCGCCGGAATGCGCGAGGTCTACCGCCGCCGCCGCGACCTGGTCGTGCAGCGCCTGGCGCGCAGCCCGCGGTTGAAGGTGCTGAGCCCCGAGGCCGGGATGTTCGTGATGGTCGACGTGCGCGGTACCGGCCTGAGCTCCCTGGACTTCGCCTGGCAGCTGTTCCGCGCCCGCGGCGTGTCGGTGCTCGACGCCGCCGCCTTCGGCCCCCAGGCCGACGGCTTCGTGCGGCTGTCCTTCACCCTGGCCGACGAGACCCTGGCCGAGGCCTGCGAGCGCATCCTCGCCTTCGTCGAATCCCTGCCCGTGGTATCCCCTGTAGGAGCGAGCTTGCTCGCGAACCGCACGGCAGAGGGTTCGCGAGCAAGCTCGCTCCTACAAGAGCCGGTCGTCTCGAAACCCGTGATCGAAGTCCGCGACCTGCACAAGCGCTTCGGCCAGTTCGAGGTGCTCAAGGGCGTGTCGCTGTCGGCCCGCGAGGGCGGCGTGGTGTCGCTGATCGGCGCCAGCGGCTCGGGCAAGAGCACCCTGCTGCGCTGCATCAACATGCTGGAGGTGCCCAACGCCGGCAGCGTCAGCGTCGACGGCGAGACCATCCGCCTCGACCACGACCGCCACGGCGAGCCGCGGGTGGCCGACCAGAAGCAGCTGACGCGCATCCGCTCGCGGCTGGGCATGGTGTTCCAGAACTTCAACCTGTGGCCGCACCGCACGGTGCTGGAAAACCTGATGGAGGCGCCGACCTTCGTCCTCCACGAGAACAAGGCCGAGGCCCGCGAACGCGCCGAGGCGCTGCTGGCGCGGGTGGGCCTGGCGGAGAAGCGCAACGAATACCCGGCCTTCCTCTCCGGCGGCCAGCAGCAGCGCGTGGCCATCGCCCGCGCCCTGGCGGTGCGGCCGAAGGTGATGCTGTTCGACGAGCCGACCTCGGCGCTGGACCCGGAGCTGGTCGGCGAGGTGCTGCGGGTGATCCGCTCGCTGGCCGAGGAGGGCCGCACCATGATCCTGGTGACCCACGAGATGGCCTTCGCCCGTGACGTCTCCAGCCACGTGGCCTTCCTCCACCAGGGCCTGATCGAGGAGGAGGGCACCCCCGAGGAGGTCTTCGCGCGGCCGCGCAGCGAGCGCTGCCGGCAGTTCGTCAACGCGCACCAGAATCGCTGAACCGGCCGCGGCGCGGCCACCTGACAAGCTTCTAGCACGACAAACCACAAGAAAGCGGAAGGGGCATCATGAACAGACAGGGTCTTTGCGGTTGGTTGGCGGGTGCGGCATTGCTGGCGGCGGGCATGGCCAGCGCGCAGGCGGAGACATTGCGCTTCGCCCTGGCGGCGGAGCCCTACCCGCCGTTCTCGGTGAAGCAGCCGGACGGCAGCTGGAGCGGCTTCGAGCCGGACCTGATCCACAAGGTCTGCGCGCAGATGCAGGCGCAGTGCGAGATCGACGAAGTGGCCTGGGACGGCATCATCCCGGCGCTGCTGGCGAAGAAGGTCGACGTGATCTTCAACTCCCTGTCCATCACCGAGGAGCGCGAGAAGCAGATCGCCTTCAGCGTGCCCTACTACGACACCCCGGTGGCGGTGGCCGCGCCGGCCGCCAGCGACATAGTCGTCAGCCCCGAGGGGCTGAAGGGCAAGGTGATCGGCGTGCAGATCTCCACCGTCAGCTCCAACTACCTGAAGAAGTACTACGAGAAGATCGCCGACGTGCGCTACTACGACACCCAGGACTCGGTGAACGCCGACCTGGTGGCCGGGCGCATCGACCTGATGATGGCCGACGGCATCGCCGTGAACACCTTCCTCAAGTCGCCCGATGCCCAGGCGGCGGGCATCGTCAGCAAGGGCGAGGTGCCCCACGACCCGCTGTTCGGCCGCGGCGTGGGCGCCGGCCTGCGCAAGGACGACACGGCGCTGAAGGCGAAGCTGGACGTGGCCATCGGCAAGCTGCTGGCCAGCGACGACTACAAGGCGCTGTCGGACAAGTACTTCGGCCTGAGCGTCGCGCCCAAGCAGCCGTGATGAACCGGCGCCGCCCGGCGGGCGGCGCCGCGCTTCGAGGACATCGCCATGCAATCCTATCTCGACCTCGTCGGCTTCGGCGCCCAGGGCTGGGGGCCGGCGCTGCTGCGCGGGCTGCTGGTCACCCTGCAGATTTCCTTCGGCGCCTTCCTGGTCGGCATGCTCATCGGCCTGGGCGCCGCCAGCGCCAAGCTCAGCGGCCCGCGCCCGCTGGCCGCCACCGCCCGCGGCTACACCACCCTGTGCCGGGCGGTGCCGGAGTTGCTGCTGATCCTGCTGCTGTACTACGTCGGCTCCATGGGCCTGAACCAGTTGTTCGCCTGGCTCGGCTACGGTGACGTCAAGCTCAATGGCACCGTGGTCGCCATCGCCGTGCTCGGCCTGGTGCAGGGGGCCTACGCCTCGGAAATCTTCCGCGGCGCCATCCAGGCCATCCCCTACGGCCAGATCGAGGCGGCGCGGGCCTACGGCATGCACGGCTTCGGCCTGTTCCGCCGGGTCACCCTGCCGATCATGGCGCCCAACGCCCTGGCCGGCATGGCCAACCTGTGGGTCAACCTGATCAAGGACAGCGCGCTGATCAGCGTGGTGGGCACCAACGAGCTGCTCTACACCGCCAAGCAGGCGGCCGGCTCGACGCGCAGCTACCTGACCTTCTACCTCACCGCGGCGGCGCTGTACTACCTGCTCACGGTGCTCTCCAACCTGTTCTCCGGCTGGCTCGAGCGGCGCTTCCGCCGCTGGATACCGGCGGTGTGAGGGGCGCGCGATGAGCGATCACTGGATATTCACCTACGGCAGCCTGCTGCTGCGCGGCCTGGGCACCACCCTGTCGCTGCTGCTGGTCAGCGCCGTGCTCGGCTTCGCCCTGGCGCTGCTGGTGGCGCTGGCGCGGATGTCGCGCAACCTGTTCGTGGCCAAGGCCAGCCTGGCCTTCACCAGCGTCATCCGCGGCACGCCGCTGCTGGTGCAGATCTACACCTGCTACTACGGCCTGGGCAGCCTGTTCGCCACCTACCCGCCGATCCGCAGCAGCTTCCTCTGGCCATACCTGCGCGACGGCTACTGGTACATCGTGCTGGCGCTGGTGCTGTCGGTGGGGGCCTACGTCGGCGAGGTGGTGCGCGGTGGCCTCAGGGCCGTGCCGCGCGGCGAGCTGGAAGCCGCCGCGGCCTTTGGCATGCACCGCCGCCTGGTGCTCTACCGCGTGTGGCTGCCGCGGGCCATCCGCCTGCTGCTGCCGACCCTGGCCGGGGAGACGGTGCTGCTGCTGAAGTCCACCGCGCTGGCCTCGACCATCGCCGTGGTCGACCTGCTCGGCGCGGCCAACGTGGTGCGCGCGCAGACCTTCCAGGTGTACCAACCGCTGCTGCTGGTGGCGGCCATCTACGTGTGCCTGACGTTCATCATCGAGGGCCTGTTCAACCTGCTGGAGGGGGCCACCCCGGTGCGCCGCGAGTCCACCGCGCCGCGCTCGCGCGCCGGCTTCCTGTTCTGGCGGCGCAAGGCGAAGGCCTAGGCGTAGGCGCCGCGGCGCAGGCCTTCGACCCAGTGGCGGCTGAGCTGCAGGCCGTCCTCGGCGCTGAAGGTGGTGGGGTTCAGGCACCACTCCAGCCACAGGCCGTCGAGCATGGCCGACAGGCCGATGGAGGCCAGGCGCGGGTTGGCGATGGCGAAGTCCTCGCTGCGCGCCAGGTCGGTGATGAGGGTTTCCAGCAGTTGCAGGTAGGCGCGGTAGCCGCGCTCGTGGGCGTCGTTGACCGGCGTGGAGTGGCGGATGAGGCTCCAGAACACCACCCAGGGGCTGAGCAGGTCGGGGTCGAGCACGCCGGGCGAGAAGGAGCCGACCAGGAAGGCGTCCAGGCGCGCGGCGGGGTCGATGCCGGCAGCGGCGACGCTCTCGCGCAGCGACTGGGTGACCTCGGCGGCGAGGGTCTCGTAGGCCTGGGCCACCAGCGCCTCGATGCTGCCGAAGTGGTGGTTGACCAGGCCGACGGCCACCCCCGCCTCCCTGGCGATGCGCCGCACCGAGATGCCGGCGTGGCCATCGGCGACCAGGCACTTGAGGCAGGCGCGCACCAGGTCGTCGCGGCGTTCCTCGGGCGTGGCGCGGCGGGCTTTCTGGCGGGGGCTGTCCACGCGGGGAGTTCCTTGTGCGGGGCGCCGGGGCGCGGTGGGTGGAATCGATACTAGGGGGCGCCGGGCAAGTTTGCCACGCCCCGCGACGAGGGAGGAGGCAAGCATGATCGAAGACGTATCGCTGCGGGTGACGGGGGATTCCGGCGCGCCGCTGCCGGTGCCGGCCTGGCGCATCGACGGCGGCCGGCCGGGGCCGCGGGTGCACCTGCAGGCCGGGGTGCACGCCGACGAGATCGCCGGCATGCTGGTACTGCACCAGCTGCTGCCGCGGCTGCGCCAGGCGGTGGAGCAGGGCCGGCTCAACGGCAGCGTGACCCTGGTGCCCCAGGCCAACCCCTTCGGCAGCGGCCAGTTCCGCCAGGGGCGCATCCTCGGCCGCCATCACGAAGCGACGGCGCGCAACTTCAACCGCGGCTTCCCGGCCTCGGCGAAAGCCACGGGCACTGTGGATAACCTCACCGACTGGCAACGCCAGCTGGCCGCCCTGGCGGCGCCGGCGGACATAGTGCTGGACCTGCACACCGACGACGAGGCGCTGCAGTACCTCTACGTCCACGAGCGCCTGTGGCCGGCGGCACGGGACCTGGCCGCGGCGCTGCGCGCCGAGCTGGCGATCATCTGGGAAGGCGACAGCGACGGCGCCTTCGAGGAAGTGGTGATCGAACCCTGGCTGGCCGAGGGCCGCCTCGACGGGCGCCTGGTGACCACGGTGGAGCTACGCGGGCAGGGCGACGTCAGCGATGCGCTGGCGCAGCAGGATGCCGATGGGCTGTGGGCCTTCCTCTGTGGGCGTGGGGTGATCGACGACGCGGTGGCGTTGCCGGCCTGGAAGGGCGTTGCAGTGCCCATGGGCTTCATGGAAACGGTGTTCGCCCCGGTGGCCGGGGTACTGGTGTTCGAGCGCGAGCTGGGCGAGGTGGTGCAGGCGGGCGAACGCTTCGCCCGCATCATCGCAAGGCCGGGGGACGCGGAGAGTGAAGTGGTGCTGCGGGCGCCGCAGAGCGGCCTGTTCGTCACCCGCTATCGCGACCGGCTGATCCCGCGCGGGGCGATAGCGGCGAAGTTCACCGGCTCGGCGCCGTCGTCCACCTGGAGTTCCGGTGCGTTGGATCCGTGACGCGACACCGCTTTTCGTAGGAGCGAGCTTGCTCGCGAACCAGCCCTGCTGCGGAATCTGTTCGCGAGCAAGCTCGCTCCTACGAAGAGCACCTGCGGCATCACAGCCAGACGGCATTCCAGAAGGGGTAGTCGGCGACGCGTTTCACCAGGCCGGCCCGTAGTGGATTGGCGATGATGTAGCGGGTGACGGCCTTGAGGTCTTCTTCGCGCCGCAGTGCCCGGTCGTGGTAGCCGGATTGCCAGGCTTTTCCTGTTCGTCGCGAGGCTGCATTGATGGCGATAGCCGTTCGTGATTTGAAGCGTCGCATCGCGCGTTCCAGGCTCTCTTCCTGAAGCTGGAGCAGCCAATGGAGGTGATCCGGCATTAGAACCCAGGCCAGAGTCCTTAACTCCTCGGCATGGTGGATTTGCCGACAGACCTGGCAGGCGGTCGCCCAGTCCTCGAAGAGACGCTCGCGATGGGGAGTGACCGTTGTGACCAGGTAAATCTGACCGGGTATGGAATGACGGCCCTTGCGCAGGTCCTTTCCGTGGAAGCCCATGGGGTGCTCCATGCTTGGGTGACGCTGGGAGCATGGCAGGGAGAGGTATCGGATTTATCCGGGAAGGGCGGTGTGTGGGGCGGTTCGCGAGCAAGCTCGCTCCTACAGGTCGGGCGTGGCACCTGCTTTTCGTAGGAGCGAGCTTGCTCGCGAACCCGCCTCAAACAAAAACGCCCGCACGAGGGCGGGCGTTTTCGCAAGGCACCGAACTCAGTGGTGCTCGCGGGTGGCGCGGAATTTGATGTCCGGCCAGCGCTCTTCCATCAGGCTCAGGTTGACGCGGGTGGGGGCCAGGTAGGTGAGGTGGCCGCCGCCGTCCACGGAGAGGTTCTCGAAGGCCTTGTCCTTGAACTCCTTGAGCTTCTTCTCGTCCTTGCACTCGATCCAGCGGGCCGACCAGACGTTGATGTTCTCGTAGGCGCACTCGACCTTGTATTCCTCCTTCAGGCGGCTGGCGACCACGTCGAACTGCAGCACGCCCACGGCGCCGAGGATGATGTCGTTGTTGCGCTCGGGGAAGAACACCTGGGTGGCGCCTTCCTCGGCCAGTTCCTGCAGGCCCTGGCGCAGCTGCTTGGATTTCAGCGGGTCCTTCAGACGCACGCGGCGGAACAGTTCCGGGGCGAAGTGCGGGATGCCGGTGAAGCCCAGGTTCTCACCCTCGGTGAAGGTGTCGCCGATCTGGATGGTGCCGTGGTTGTGCAGGCCGATGATGTCGCCGGCGAAGGCTTCCTCCAGCTGCTCGCGCTCGCTGGAGAAGAAGGTCAGGGCGTCGGCGATCTTCACGTCCTTGCCCAGGCGCACGTGGCGCATCTTCATGCCCTTCTCGTACTTGCCCGAGCAGATGCGCATGAAGGCGATGCGGTCGCGGTGCTTGGGGTCCATGTTCGCCTGGATCTTGAACACGAAACCGGAGAACTTCTCTTCGGTGGGCCGTACCTCGCGCTCGTGGGTGGCGCGCGGCAGCGGCTGCGGGGCCCAGTCGACGATGCAGTCGAGCACCTGGTCGACGCCGAAGTTGCCCAGCGCGGTACCGAAGAACACCGGGGTCATCTCGCCCTTGAGGAAGGCGTCCTTGTCGAACTCGTGGCAGGCGCCCTGCACCAGTTCCAGTTCCTCGAGGAAGTTCTCGTAGAGGTCGCCCAGGTGCGCGCGGGCCTCGTCGGAGTCCAGCTTGTCGATGACCTGGGTTTCGATGCGCTCGTGGCCGTGGCCGGGGACGTAGACGATGATCTTGTCCTGGGCCAGGTGGTAGACGCCCTTGAAGTCCTTGTAGCAGCCGATCGGCCAGGTGATGGGCGCGGCCTTGATCTTCAGCACCGCCTCGATCTCGTCGAGCAGCTCGATGGGGTCGCGGATGTCGCGGTCGAGCTTGTTGATGAAGCTGACGATGGGCGTGTCGCGCAGGCGGCAGACTTCCATCAGGGCGATGGTCCGCGGTTCCACGCCCTTGCCGCCGTCCAGCACCATCAGCGCCGAGTCCACCGCGGTCAGGGTGCGGTAGGTGTCTTCGGAGAAGTCTTCGTGGCCGGGGGTGTCGAGCAGGTTGATCATGTGCTCGCGGTAGGGGAACTGCATCACCGAGGTGGTGATGGAGATGCCGCGCTGCTTCTCCATTTCCATCCAGTCGGAGGTCGCGTGGCGGTCGGACTTGCGCGACTTCACGGTACCGGCGACGGCGATGGCCTTGCCCATCAGCAGCAGCTTCTCGGTGATGGTGGTCTTGCCTGCGTCGGGGTGGGAGATGATCGCGAAGGTGCGGCGCTTGGCGACTTCGGCGGCCTGGATGGTCATGGGTGCGTGCCTGCTGGATTCGGTGACGGCGGGCACGGACGGCCCGGAAAAGCGCGGGATTATAACCCAAAGCCTTGCGTCGCCAGCACCCGCGGCGACGCAAGGCCGGACTTCAATGCTCGTCCGCCGCCGGGCGTGCCTCGCCACGGTAGATGGCGCGCACCAGCGGGCCGATGGACAGGCCCTGGAGCAGGATGGACACCAGCACCACCACGTAGGTCAGGCTGAGGATCAGGTCGCGCTGCTCGCCCAGCGGCAGCGACAGCGCCAGGGCCACCGAGACGCCGCCGCGCAGGCCGCCCCAGACCAGGATGCGGATGGTCCCGCGCGGCACCTGGCGGCCGCCGGCCTCGGTCTGGCGCAGCACCAGGATGGCCGGGGCCACGGTGAGCAGGCGCGAGACCAGCACCGCGCCGCCGAGGACGAAGGCGGCCACCACGTGCAGCCAGTTGAACGGCAGCAGGAGCAGCTCCAGGCCGATCAGGGCGAACAGCAGGGCGTTGAGGATCTCGTCGATCAGCTCCCAGAACTTGTCGACGTAGCGCCGCGTCTCGTCGGACATGGCGTACTGGCGGACGTGGTTGCCGATGATCAGCCCGGCCACCACCATGGCGATCGGCGCCGACACGTGCAGGCGCGCGGCCAGGGCGGCGCCGCCGATGACCAGGGCGAGGGTCAGCATCACCTCCACCTGGTACTGGTCGATGCCGCGCATCATCAGGAACACCCCGTAGCCCAGGGCCGCGCCGAACAGCACGCCGCCCACGGCCTCCTGCAGGAACAGCCAGGTGGTGGCCGAGACGGTGGGCGCCTCGCCGGCCTGGAGGATGCCGAAGAGGATGGTGAACACCACCACCGCGGTGCCGTCGTTGAACAGCGACTCGCCGACGATGGTGGTGGCCAGCGGCTTGGGCGCGCCGGCCGAGCGCAGGATGCCGAGCACGGCGATGGGGTCGGTGGGCGAGATGAGCGCGCCGAACAGCAGGCAGTAGATGAAGTCCACGTGCCAGCCGAACAGGGCGAAGGTGTAGTAGGCCAGGTAGCCGATCACCGTGGTGGCGATCAGCACGCCGAAGGTGGCCAGCAGGCCGATGGGCCACTTGTAGTTGCGCAGGTCGCCCAGGTTCACGTGCAGGGCGCCGGCGAACAGCAGCGCGGGCAGGAACCAGGTCATCAGCACTTCGGAGAAGTCGATGCGGCGGATGATCTGCTGCATCTCCACCTCCAGCACCGGGTAGCCGGCCATCGACAGGCCCTGGGCGATGAGCGAGAACACCAGCGCCGTGGCCATCACGCCGATGGTCGGCGGCAGCCGCACGAAGCGGTAGTTCACGTAGGTGAGCAGGGTGGTGAGCGTGATGAACGCCGCGGCGAGGTCGAGCATGATGCAGGTACTCCTTGGCAAGGCAAGTGGGCCGGCCCCAGTGACCTATCCCTGGGTCGGGGGCACGCGGAAAAGGAACCGGATGATAACCGGATACGGCGGGCGTGTTGGCGAACGCCGAGGTTTTGTCCGACAGGGGCGGGGAGTATGGGTTCCTCCCATGGTGGGGGTTTCCGAGGCTGGTGCGCGAACTTTCTCCAACGCAAGGTGCGTGGCGACGCTTCGGCTGAACCCCCGCCGTTGTCCCCGGTCTGTCAAAAAGAAGGGGGATGATCGGATCGATCCGAAAGTGCGTCCGATACCCCTGGAAACCCCGTGCTGTGCGGTATTCCGTGCATTTTGTCGAGTATCTAGAACAGTCAACCGGCCAGGCGACAAAGGGATTCGGGAAAGCGGCAATTTCTGGTTGAACTCGCGGACTTCAGGTCCTAAAGTTCGCGCCCGAACGTCCATGCTGGAAACGATCCATCCGGCTCAAGTACTGACGACGAGAGATCGCAGGTCGCGGACCGCGGTCGCGATACTCGGCGACATGCCTTGGGAAGTAGGCGAACCAAAGTGGGGAAACGGATTAGACGTTCAGCTTCACCCCTACGTATCCATGTGTTTTGCCATTGGGAGTCCCAACCATGTCCATCAAGGTCGAGGATTACTTCGCCCCTGAAACCTTCCAGCGCATGAAGGCATTCGCCGACAAGCAGGAAACCCCCTTCGTCGTCATCGACAAGCAGACCATCGCCAACGCCTACGACCAGCTGACCCATTGCTTCCCGTTCGCCAAGGTGTACTACGCGGTCAAGGCCAACCCGGCCACCGAGATCACCGAGTTGCTGCGCGACAAGGGCTCGAACTTCGACATCGCCTCGATCTACGAGCTGGACAAGGTGATGAAGACCGGCGTGGGCCCGGAGCGCATCAGCTACGGCAACACCATCAAGAAAGCCAAGGACATCCGCTACTTCTACGAGAAGGGCGTGCGCCTGTTCGCCACCGACTCCGAGGCCGACCTGCGCAACATCGCCAAGGCCGCGCCGGGCTCCAGGGTCTACGTGCGCATCCTCACCGAGGGTTCGACCACCGCCGACTGGCCGCTGTCGCGCAAGTTCGGCTGCCAGACCGACATGGCCATGGACCTGCTGATCCTCGCCCGCCAGCTGGGCCTGGTGCCCTACGGCATCTCCTTCCACGTCGGCTCGCAGCAGCGCGACATCTCGGTGTGGGACGCGGCCATCGCCAAGGTCAAGGTGATCTTCGAGCGCCTGAAGGAAGAAGACGGCATCGAGCTGAAGATGATCAACATGGGCGGCGGCTTCCCGGCCAACTACATCGCCAAGACCAACGACCTGGAAACCTACGCCGAGGAAATCATCCGCTTCCTCAAGGAAGATTTCGGCGATGACCTGCCGGAGATCATCCTCGAGCCGGGCCGCTCGCTGATCGCCAACGCCGGCATCCTGGTCAGCGAAGTGGTGCTGGTGGCGCGCAAGTCGCGCACCGCGGTGGAGCGCTGGGTGTACGCCGACGTGGGCAAGTTCTCCGGCCTGATCGAAACCATGGACGAGTCGATCAAGTTCCCCATCTGGACCGAGAAGAAGGGCGAGATGGAGGAAGTGGTGATCGCCGGCCCGACCTGCGACAGCGCCGACATCATGTACGAGCACTACAAGTACGGCCTGCCGCTGAACCTGGCCGCCGGCGACCGCCTGTACTGGCTGTCCACCGGTGCCTACACCACCAGCTACAGTGCGGTGGAATTCAACGGCTTCCCGCCGCTGAAGGCCTTCTACATCTAAGCCGTAGCTGGACCGAAGAAACCCCGCCGATGCGGGGTTTTTTCTTTTGTCCCGGCCAATGCCTTCCCGACTGCGCCGAGGGGCTTTTCGTAGGATGGGTTGAGCTTGCGAAACCCATGCGGTGGTGATGATGGGTATCGCTTCGCTCAACCCATCCTACGGGCGTAGTGTTCGCCGGAGGTGTAGGCGCGGCTTTTCGTAGGAGCGAGCTTGCTCGCGAACCGGGCTGGCACGGTGCCGGAGGGTTGGTTCGCGAGCAAGCTCGCTCCTACGAAGAGCACCTCGGCGCAGCCTACAGTTCCAGGAAGGCACGGGCGTAGGACCCTGTCCGCGATAGCCGGACGTATCGGCGTGATTCGTGGATTGCCCCAACACCGTGCCCATGTAGGAGCGCGCCCTGCGCGCGATTCGCGGGCAGGGCCCGCGCGGCCTCAACCCTCGTTGGCCTGGCGCACCTGGGCGGTGGCCGGTGCCTTGCCGGCCCTGGCGATCTGCTGGTCGCCCGTGGCGTTCTCCAGCGGCAGCTTGTCGAACTCGTGCAGGCCGTTCTTCGCGTAGGGGTCGCCGATCCAGCGCGGCGCCGCGACGAACTCGGGACTGACCAGGCTCTTGCCCGGCTCGTAGCCGTCGTAGTTCAGGCCGGCCAGGTCGGACAGGGTGTGGATCAGGTGCGAACTGCTGTAGGGCCTTCCGCTCATCGCCTGCAGGTCGCGCGGGTGGGCCTGCTGCCAGCTCGGCGAGGTCCAGAGCAGGAAGGGGATGGTATACATCGGCCGCGTCGGGTCGCCCTCGTTGCGCCCCAGGCGGTCGTGCTTGCCGGAGCTGAAGACCTCCTCGCCATGGTCGGAGAGGTACACCAGGAAGCCGTTCGCTTCGCTGGCGGCGTAGCGCTTGATCAGGTTGGCGACCACGAAGTCGTTGTGCAGCACCGCGTTGTCGTAGGCGTTGTAGGTGTCCGCCTGGTCGTCGGAGAGCCCGGCCGGCACGCCCTGGCGGTCCTTGAAGCGGGCCGAGGCCTCGGGATAGCGGTAGCGGTAGTCCATGTGCGTGCCCAGCAGGTGCACCACGATGAGCTTCTTCGGCGCCGGGTCCCTGAGCACCTGCTCGAAGGGCGTGAAGACCACGTCGTCGTACTGGCGGGCGTTCTGGTTGCGCTGGTTGTTCAGGTAGAACTGCTCGTCCGTCTGCTGCGAGAAGGTGGTGAGCATGGTGTTGCGCTTGGTCATGGTCTGCTGGTTGGTGATCCAGAACGTCTTGTAGCCGGCCTGTTTCATCAGGTTGATCAGCGACGGGTCGGTGAGGAAGCGGTCCGGGTGCTGCTCGTCGCCGAAGGTGAGGATCTGCTGCATCACCTCGATGGTGTAGGGGCGCGGCGAGACCACGTCCCTGAACACCGTGAGGTTGCGGTCGGCGGCGGCCAGGGCGTCGAGGTTCGGCGTAGTCGGCCGGTCGTAGCCGTACAGGTGCATGTGTTCGCGGGTGGTGGATTCGCCCAGCACCAGCACCAGGGTGCGCGGCGCCTCGCCGCTGCCGTCCCGCAGGTTCTTCAGCGGCGGCAGGGCGGCGTTGCGGTCGAGCAGCTTCTGCATGTTGTCCAGCTGCTGGCGGTACTGCGCATAGCCCACGGCCAATTGCCAGGGCACCGCCGGCTCCATGCGCTGCTGCACCTTCTCCAGGGCCTCGGCGAAGCTGCGGTCCTGGGTGACCATCTGCTTGTAGAAGGGGTACGCCAGGTTCGCCGCCACCAGCAGCATGGCCAGGGCCACCCGGGCCGGCGCCGGCATGCGCAGCGGGCGCACGCGTCGCCACAGCAGCACCGCCACCGCCGTGTAGAGCAGCAGGGCCAGGCACAGCCAGGTGCTGAAGTACTGGCTGAAGTACTCGCTGGCCTCGGCCGTGTTCGATTCGAACATGACGAAGATGACGCTCTGCGAGAACTCCTGGTGGTAGATGCCGAAGTAGCTCAGGCCGACCAGCGAGGCCGCCCACAGCACCAGGCCGATCAGCGCCGCCAGGCCACGGGTGAAGCGCGGCAGCAGCAGGGCCGGGGCCAGCCACAGGCTGCTGAGGAAGAAGGCGTCGCGGAAGCCGGCGAAGCCGGTGGTGCCGCTGAACAGGATCAGCGCCTGGGTGACGCCGGAGAAGTACCAGAAGAACAGCAGCAGCCAGCCCAGGCCGGCCCAGTCCACCTTGCGGGGGGAGGGGTTGGTTGCAGTCGACACGCTTGCCTCGTCTTGCAGAAGCCGCCCGTCCGGGGCGGTCAGTTGGGCAGCGAGCCTAGCGGGATGCGTGTGAAGAGCAGGGCAAGGGTGTGTGAAGAAAACGTCAAGAGAGCGCTCACAGGCGCTTGAGGGCCGCAGCGAAGAGGTCGGCGTCGGCCGTCTCGCCGATTTCCGCGGCGCGTCGGTAGTAGGCCAGGGCCAGGCTGCGCAGCTCCGGCTGCGGCGCCCGCTCCAGCTGCTCGCGGGCCACCCGCAGGAAGTTCAGGTTGCCGCCTTCCAGGGCGCGCAGCAGCCAGTAGCGCGCGTCTTCCACCTCGCCTTGCTCGGCCTGCGCCGCGGCGTGGCTGAACTGGCCGCGGAAGTCGCCGGCGACGGCCGAGCGACGGTACCACTCGCGGGCCAGCTCGGGGTTGCGCGGCACGCACAGGCCTTCCTCGTGATGGCGGCCGACCAGGTTCATCGACTTGGCGTGGCCGAGGTCGGCGGCGCGCCGGTACAGCGCCAGGGCATGGGCCGCATCGCGCGGCACGCCGCGGCCGGTGGCCAGCAGGTTGGCCAGGTTGTACAGGCCCCAGTCGAGATCCACGGCCGCCGCGCGGGCATAGTGTTCGGCCGCTTCGGCGGGGTCGGCGGGCACGCCCCAGCCGTGCTCCAGGCAGCGCCCGAGCATGTTGCGGGCCATGGCGTGGCCGCGTTCGGCGGCGATGCGGAACCAGGTCACCGCCAGCGCCGGGTCGCGCTCGATGCCCTGGCCGTCGAGGAGGATCTGCCCGAGCAGCGCCTGGGCCTCGACATCGTCCTGGCGCGCGGCTTCGAGGATGGCCGCCGCGGCCTGGCGCGGGTCGCTGGCCAGGCGGGCGCGCAGCTGCTCCACCGAGAGCTCTTCGCGCCGGCGCAGGAGGAACGCCATGTCAGACCTCGACCCAGCGCCGCAGCAGGTTGTGGTAGGTGCCGGTCAGCTCGACCAGGGCCGGGTGCTCCGGCACGTCGCGGGTGAGCTTCTGGATCGCCTGGTCCATCTGGAACAGCAGGGCGCGCTGGCTGTCCTCGCGCACCAGGCTCTGGGTCCAGAAGAACGAGGCCAGGCGCGCGCCGCGGGTCACCGGCTCGACCTTGTGCAGGCTGGTGCCGGGGTACAGCACCAGGTCGCCGGCCGGCAGCTTCACGCGCTGCTCGCCGTAGGTGTCCTGGATCACCAGCTCGCCGCCGTCGTAGTCCTCGGGGTCGCTGAAGAACAGCGTGGAGGAGACGTCGGTACGCACCCGCTCGCGGCCGTTGTGCACGTCGCGCACGGCGTTGTCGATGTGGAAGTCGAAGCTGCCGCCGCCGGTGTAGCAGTTGAACAGCGGCGGGAACACCTTGTGCGGCAGGGCGGCGGACATGAACAGCGGGTTCTGCCACAGGCGCTGGAGCATGGCCTCGGCGATCTCGCGGGCCAGCGGGTGGTCCTGGGCCAGCTGCAGGTTGTGCTTGGCCCTGGCCGACTGGTAGCCGGCGGTGACCTTGCCGTCGCCCCACTCGGCCTGTTCCAGGGCGGTACGGATGCGTGTCACCTCGTCGCGGGTGAACAGGCCGGGAATGTGCAGCAGCATGGCGGGGCTCGGTCAAATGAAAATCCGACGCCGATGATAGACATTTGCATTTGCAGCGTATAGCGGAGGTGGCGAACGGTCGCACGGGGCAAATGTAAATGTTGTAAATAAAGTGCGTCTGATAATATTTACTAATTGATACAGATTCTCGTTTTGCACTAGATTTCGCGGCCTTCAGCAAGTCCCTGGGGAGGGAACTTTCGATGTCGCGTCAAACTGTCGAAGCCACCAGCGCTCCGCGCCTGCTGGTCTCCGCCGTCGGTGTGGCCATCACCGCCATGTCCGGCAGCCACTTCGCCCAGGCGGCGGAATCCACCGAGAAGAAGCCCGCGCAGGATGTGCTGTCGCTGGATGCCGACACCGTCGTCGGCCAGCCGGGCGAGGAAACCTACAACGTCCAGCAATCGGCCTCGCAGAAGTACACCGCGCCGCTGCTCGAGACGCCCAAGACCGTCACCGTGATCCCGCAGCAGGTGATCAAGGACACCGGCGCCCTGACCCTGGTGGATGCCCTGCGCACCACCCCCGGCATCACCTTCGGCGCCGGCGAGGGCGGCAACCCGGCGGGCGACCGTCCGTTCATCCGTGGCTTCAACGCCGAGAGCGACACCTTCCTGGACGGCATGCGCGACGTCGCCTCGCAGACCCGCGAGGTGTTCAACATCGAGCAGATCGAGGTCAGCAAGGGCCCGGGCTCGGCCTACACCGGCGCCGGCTCCACCGGCGGCAGCCTGAACCTGGTCAGCAAGACCGCCAAGCTGCAGGACTTCAACGACGCCAGCTTCACCTACGGTTCCGACCAGACCCACCGCACCACCCTGGACGTCAACCACACCCTGGGCGACAACGCGGCCTTCCGCCTGAACCTGATGAAGCACGAGGCCAACGTCGCCGGCCGCGACGACGTCAGCGTCAGCCGCTGGGGCGTGGCGCCGACCGTCACCTTCGGCTTCAACACCCCGACCCGCGCGACCCTCTCGTACTACCACCTGGATACCGACGACATCCCGGACTACGGCCTGCCGCTGACCAACGTCGACCGCAGCAAGCACAACCCGAGCAAGCCGGCATCGGTCGACCGCGACAACTTCTACGGCCTGACCCACCGCGACTACCGCCAGAGCACCACCGACAGCGGCACCTTCCGCATCGAGCACGACCTCAACGACGACCTGACGCTGTCCAACAGCTTCCGCATGGTCCGCACCACCCTCGACTACGTGGTCAGCAACCCCGACGACAGCCGCGGCAACGTCGCCAACGGCTACGTCTATCGCTCGTCGAAGAACCGCAACTCCACCTCCAAGGGCTGGGTCAACCAGACCGACCTGAAGGCCAGCTTCGACACCGGCTTCATCAAGCACAGCCTGGTGACCGGCCTGGAGTTCAGCTACGAGGACGTGCACAACCGCCCCTACGTGGTGAACCCGGGGGCGCCGGGCAACACCTGCAACGCCGCCCTGCTGGCCAGCGGCGACTGCACCAGCCTGGCCAACCCGACGCCCAAGGACCCCTGGACCGGCAGCATCGTCGACAGCCAGGCCTATACCGACACCGATACCAAGACCTCGGCCGCCTACGTGTTCGACACCCTCAAGCTCAACGAGCAGTGGGACCTGAACCTGGGCCTGCGCTACGACGACTTCGACACCGAGTCCAGCGGCTACAGCACCGGCGGCCGTGGCGCGGCGCCGGGCAACTTCAAGCGCGAGAGCAACACCCACTTCTGGAACTACCAGACCGGCCTGGTCTACAAGCCGCTGCCCAACGGCAGCATCTACCTGGCCTGGTCCACCTCCAGCAACCCCAGCGGCGAGACCGCAGGCGAAGGCGGCCAGGAAGTCAGCGCGGCCAACACCAGCCTGGACCCGGAACGCAACCGCAACCTGGAACTGGGCACCAAGTGGGACTTCTTCGACGAGGCGCTGTCGCTGAACGCCGCGGTGTTCCGCACCGACAAGACCAACGCCCGCGTCGCCGACCCGGACAACAGCTCCTTCCAGGTGCTCGACGGTGAACAGCGCGTGCAGGGCGTGGAGCTGGGCTTCAGCGGCCAACTGATGCCCAAGTGGAAGGTCTTCGGCGGCTACACCTACCTGGACAGCGAGATCCGCAAGTCGAGCACCAAGTCCGACGAAGGCAACCGCATGCCGCAGGTGGCTCCGAACAACTTCACCCTGTGGACCACCTACGAGCTGCTCCAGGACCTGACCATCGGCGGCGGCACCACCTACGTGGACAAGCAGTTCGGCAACACTGCCAACTCGACCTACATCCCGTCCTACTGGCGCTACGACGCCATGGCCAGCTACAAGCTGAGCAAGAACGTCGACCTGCAGCTGAACGTGCAGAACCTGACCGACAAGCGTTACTTCGACCAGGTCTACAGCACCCACATGGCCCACGTGGCCCCGGGCCGCACCGCGCTGCTGGGGGTGAACCTGCACTTCTGATCGCACGGCCTTCCGTGCACCCCGCCCGTTGCTCCTTCGGGCGGGGTTTTCTATGTTTGGCGCCCCGCGCCTGAGGTGAGAGCAAGGTGTTGAAGAAAGTCTGGTTCCAGCTGCATTGGTTCTTCGGCATAAGCGCCGGCCTGGTGTTGGCCCTGATGGGCGTGACCGGGGCGACCCTGTCGTTCCAGGACGAACTGCTGCGCGCCTTCAACCCTGCCAGCCTGACCGTGCAGAAGCAGCCCGGCGGCACCCTGGCGCTGGACGAGCTGGTGCAGCGGGTGGAAGCCGCCGAACCGGGCAAGAAGGTCTCCTTCGTCTGGGTCACGGTGGACGGCGACGAGGCCGGCCGTATCTTCTACACCCCGCCGCCGGGCCAGCGCCGCGGCGAGTCGCGCTACGTCGACCCCTACACCGCAGCCTTCCTGCCGGCGCCGTCCGGGGAAGGCTTCTTCATGTTCGTCATGCAGCTGCACCGCTTCCTGGCCCTGGGCGAGTTCGGCAAGCAGGTGACCGCGGCCTGCACCCTGATCCTCATCTATTTCTGCCTCTCCGGCCTGTACCTGCGCTGGCCGCGCAAGCTGCTCAGCTGGCGCGCCTGGCTGGCCCTGGACTGGCGCAAGAAGGGCCGCGCCTTCAACTGGGACCTGCACGCGGTGGCCGGCACCTGGTGCCTGGCCTTCTACCTGCTGGCCTCGCTGACCGGCCTGTACTGGTCCTACGACTGGTACCGCGGCGCGCTGTTCAAGCTGCTCGACGACGCCCCGGCCGGCCAGCAGCGCCAGGGCGGCCGCGGTGGCCGTGGCGGCGAAGCGCCCAAGGGGCCGCCGCTGGAAGTGGACTACAGCGCCCTCTGGAACACCCTGCGCAGCACCGCCGGCCCCGGCCTTGCGGCCTACAACCTGCGCCTGCCGCCGGTGGGCGGGCAGCCGGCCATGGTGTTCTACCGCCTGGACGACGCCGCCCACGAACGCGCCTTCAACGAAATGCGCATCGAGCCGAAGAGCGGCCGCCTGCTGGGCGACAGCCGCTATGCCGACAGCAGCTTCGGCAAGCAGCTGCTGACCAGCGTCTATGCCCTGCACGTGGGCAGCTACTTCGGCATGCCCGGGCGCATCCTGATGATGCTGGCGAGCCTGGCCATGCCGCTGTTCTTCGTCACCGGCTGGCTGCTCTACCTCGACCGCCGGCGCAAGAAGAAGGCCGCCCAGGCCGCCCGCGCCGGGCTGGGTGACGCCAGTGGCGGCGACGCCTGGCTGGTGGGCTACGCCAGCCAGAGCGGCTTCGCCGAACAACTGGCCTGGCAGAGCGCCGGGCAGCTGCAGGCCGCGGGCCTGGCGGTGCGCGTGGAACCCCTGGCGCGCCTGGACCGCCAGCAACTGGAACAGACGCGCAATGCGCTCTTCGTGGTCAGCACCTTCGGCGACGGCGAGGCCCCGGACAGCGCCCGCGGCTTCGAGCGCAAGCTGCTCGGCGAAGCCGCCGGCCTCGGCCAGCTGCGCTTCGCCATGCTCGCCCTGGGCGACCGCCAGTACCAGGCCTTCTGCGGCTTCGCCCGGCGCTTGCAGGGCTGGCTGCAAGGGCAGGGCGCGCAGCCGCTGTTCGACGGCGTGGAAGTGGACAACGGCGACGCCGCGGCCCTGCGCGACTGGCAACAGCGCCTGGCGCAACTGACCGGCACGGCCGCGCCGGCGCCCTTCGCCGCTGCGCAGTTCGAGCTGTGGAGCCTGGCCGCCCGCGAGCACCTGAACCCCGGCAGCCAGGGCCAGTCCACCTGGCTGCTGCGCCTGCAACCGCCGGCCGGCAGCGCCGCCGACTGGCGCGCCGGCGACCTGGTGGAAATCCTCCCGCAGCATCCCCGCGAGCGCGTGCTGGCTTGGCTGGCGCGCCTGGGCCTGGACGGCCAGGCCCGCGTCGAGGTCGAGGGCGGCAGCGTGGCCCTGGCCGATGCCCTGGCCGGGCGCGAACTGCCGGTTTCCCACGGCCATCTGGTCGGCCTGCACCCGCAAGCCGTGCTGGATGCCTTGGTGCCGCTGGCAGCGCGGGAATACTCCATCGCCTCGCTGCCCAGCGACGGCGCCCTGGAGCTGATCGTGCGCCAGGAACGCCACCCCGACGGCAGCCTGGGCGTGGGCTCCGGCTGGCTCACCGAATACCTGCAGCCGGGCGCCGGCCTGGCCCTGCGCCTGCGCCGCAACGCCGGCTTCCACCTGCCGGAGGACGACCGCCCGCTGCTGCTGATAGGCAACGGCACTGGCCTGGCCGGCCTGCGTTCGCTACTGCGCGCCAGCATCGGCGCCGGCCGCCGGCGCAACTGGCTGCTGTTCGGCGAACGCAACCGCGAGCACGACTTCTACTGCCGCGAAGAGCTGGAGGACTACCTGCTCAGCGGCGAACTGCAGCGCCTGGACGTGGCCTTCTCCCGCGACCAGGCGGAAAAGGTCTACGTGCAGGACGTGCTGCGCGAACGCACCGTGGAATTGACGCAGTGGCTGGAAGAGGGCGCCGCCATCTACGTATGCGGCAGCCTGGAAGGCATGGCCGGCGGCGTGGACGCGGTGCTGCGCGAAGCGCTGGGCGACCTGGCGGTGGAGGCGTTGCTGGAGGAGGGGCGCTATCGGCGGGATGTTTATTAGGGCGGCAGGCTGCAGGCTACAGGCGGCAGGCAAGAGCGAAGGGGCGGGCCCGGAATCATCCCCCGAAAACCGTGGCCGCCCGCACCGTAGGGCGCATAACGCCTACGGCGTTATCCGCCGAGGCCGTCGGGCACCGGCGTTCCGGCCAACGGCGGATAACCGCGAACGGTTATTCGCCCTACGGTCGAGCACGGACGTAGGACTTTGTCCGCGATAACCGGAGGTTCCGGCGCGATTCGCGGATGAGATCCTACATCACCGGCTGGCAGCGATTTTCGTAGGAGCGAGCATCTCGGCACGGCCTGCAAGACAGTTGCTCCTACGCCATCCCACCCGCGCGATTCGCGGATTGGTACCCAGGTGCCGCTGCGCTCTTGCCTGTCGCCTGTAGCCTACCGCCTGCAGCCGCCCTTCAGATCCAGAGAATGAACGCCAGGATCGCCCCGAAGAACGTCCACTTCTGCAGGTAGTACAGCTTGCGGTTGCGCTTCTTCAGTGCCTTGCCCTGCAGGCGGATCTTGTACAGCGTGCCGAAGGCGCGGTTGATGCCGCCGGTCTTGTCGCCGGCGTCGTTGGGCGAGGCCGCGGCGGCCATCACGTTGCGGCTGAACCAGCGGTTGAAGGCCTGCGCCCAGCGGTACTTCAGCGGCCGCTCGACGTCGCAGAAGAGGATCACCCGGTCGTGCCCGGTGGTGTTCTCGGCGTAGTGGATGTAGGTCTCGTCGAACACCACGGCCTCGCCGTCCTTCCACGAATAGCGCTGGCCATCGACCTCGATGAAGCAGCCCTCGTCGTTCGGGGTGAACAGCCCCAGGTGGTAGCGCAGCGAGCCGGCGTAAGGGTCGCGGTGGCGCACCAGGCGCGAGCCCGGCGGCAGCTCGGCGAACATCGCCGCCTTCACCGAGGGGATTTCCCGCAGCAGCGCGGTGGTCTGCGGGCAGACCACGTCGGCCGAGGGGTGGGCGTCGTCGTACCACTTCAGGTAGAAGCGCTTCCAGCCGGTCTTGAAGAAGGAGTTGAAGCCGACGTCGTTGTACTGCTCGGAGCGCTTGATGCTGCCGGCCTCGCGCAGGCGCAGGGCCTCGGCGCGGATGACTTCCCAGTTGTCGGTGAGCTTCTGCATCTCCGGGAAGGCGTTGGGTGTCAGGTAGGGGTGTTGGGTACCTTGGAGAACAGGTACATGAAGCAGTTCAGCGGGGCGAGGAAGCTGGAGTGGTCGCTCAACTGCCGGGACAGCTTGTGACGGACCTTGCCACGCACGTGCACATAGACGATGCAGGCCGCGTAGGCCGCCAGGATCAGGGCTTTCATCTTCGATTCGATGGCTTTCGGCGGGAGGAAGCGGAGGATATTACTCCCCTGAATCGTTACTGAATATTCCTAAGACTAAATGATGGCCCTCTGGTTTACCCTAGGGATGTTTCCGAAACTCGCCGGCGAAGTCGAGGCAGTATCATGACCGATCAGTCAACCCGCATCCTGCTCAACTGCGACATGGGGGAAAGCTACGGCGCCTGGCGCATGGGCGACGACGTCCACGCCATGCCGCTGATCGACCAGGCCAACCTGGCCTGCGGCTTCCATGCCGGCGACCCGCTGACCCTTCAGCGCACCGTGCGCCTGGCGGTGGAACAGGGCGTGAGCATAGGCGCGCACCCGTCCTACCCCGACCTGGCCGGCTTCGGCCGCCGCCACATGAGCTGCTCGCCGGAAGAGGTGCAGGCCCTGGTGCTGTACCAGGTGGGCGCGCTGGACGCCTTCTGCCGCGCCGCCGGCACCCGCGTCGACTACGTGAAGCCCCACGGTGCGCTGTACAACGACCTGGTCCGCGACGACGCCCTGCTGGCCGCGGTGCTCGACGCCTGCTCGGCCTACCGCAAGGGCCTGCCGCTGATGGTCCTGGCCCTGGCCGACAACCGCCGCGAACTGGCCCTGGCCGATGCGGCCGACGTGCCGCTGATGTTCGAGGCCTTCGCCGACCGCGCCTACCTGCCCGACGGCCAGCTGGCCCCGCGGCGCCTGGCCGGCGCGGTGCACCACGAGCCGCAGCGCATCCTCGACCAGGCCCTGGCCATCGCCCGCGGCGAGCCCTTCCCGGACATCGACGGCAACCCCCTGCGGCTGCGCGCCGACAGCCTCTGCGTACATGGCGACAACCCCGAATCCCTGGCGGTGCTGCGGCGCCTGCGTGGCCTGCTGGACGCCGCATGATCCGCGTCGAGCCCTTCGGCGCCGAAGCCCTGCTGCTGACCCTGGCCGAACGCCCGGACGCGCACCTGCCGCTGCGCATCGCCGCCCTGGCCGAACGCCTGCGCGCGGCCCTGGGCGCGCTGCTGACCGACCTGGTGCCGGGCTGGACCACCCTGCTGCTGCACTACGACCTGCGTCGCACCGACGCCCTCGACCTGCAGCGCCGCCTGGCGCCCCTGCTGGCGGGCTGGCCCGGCCCCGAGCCGGACGACGCCGCCGGCCGCCTGCACGAAATCCCGGTGTGGTACGCCGGCGAGGACCTGGCGGAAGTGGCGCGGGCCTGCGGCCTGGGCACCGGGCAGGTGATCGAGCTGCACTGCGCCCGCGAGTACCGCGTGGGTGCCATCGGTTTCGCCCCGGGCTTCGCCTACCTGGGCGAGCTGGACGAGCGCCTGGCCCTGCCGCGCCGGGCCCGGCCGCGCACCCGCGTGCCGGCCGGCAGCCTGGCCATCGCCGAGCGGCAGACCGCGGTCTATCCACAGGCCTCGCCGGGCGGCTGGCACCTGCTGGGGCTCACCGCGCAACGCCTGTTCGATCCACGACGCGAGCCACCCTGCCCGCTGGCAGTCGGCGACCTGGTGCGCTTCCTGCCCATCGACGAAGCCGCCTTCCGCCGCGCCGGAGGACGCCCATGAGCGGCCTGCGGGTGCTCAGGGCCGGGCCGCTGAGCCTGTTGCAGGACGCCGGCCGCCATGGCTGGCAGCACCTCGGGGTATCGCCGGGCGGGGCTGTGGATATCGATTCCGCGGCCTGGGCCAACCATCTGCTGGGCAATGCCTGGGGCACGCCGCTGCTGGAAGTGGCCCTGGGCGGCCTGCGCCTGCGGGCCGAGGTGGACTGCTGGCTGGCGCTGTGCGGTGCGCAGTTACCGGTTCGGGTGGATGGCGAAGCGCGTCCCGGCTGGTCGCGCTTCATTGTGCATGCCGGGCAGGAACTGGAACTGGGCTTCGCCGCCAGCGGCCAGCGCGCCTACCTGGCGGTGGCGGGCGGCTTCCATGTCGAACCGGTGCTGGGCAGCATCGCCACCCAGCGCCGCGAGGGCCTGGGCGGCCTGCACGGCGACGGCCGGGCGCTGGCGGAGGGCGACCTGCTGCCCTGCGCGGCCAGCGGCGAAGCCTTCGCGCGCGGCGCCAGCGTGCCCTGGCCCTACGTGCCGGACTACCGCGAGACGCCCGTGCTGCGCGTGCTGCACGGTGGCGATGCGGACGCCTTCGAGCCCGGGCAGCGCGCGGCTTTCTTCCGCCGCGCCTGGCAGCTCAGCCCGCAGTCCGACCGCATGGGCGCGCGCCTGCAGGGCGAGCCGCTGTGCGCGCCGCGCCGGCAGTGGTCGCTGGGCATGGTCCGCGGCGCCATCCAGGTGCCGCCGGACGGCCAGCCCATCGTCCTGCTGGCCGACCACCAGAGCATGGGCGGCTACCCGCTGCTCGGCTTCGTCCACCCCCTGGACCTGGGCCGTCTGGCGCAGTGCCCGGCCCACGCCGAGGTGCGCTTCGCCGAGACGACCCTGGAAGCGGCCCAGGACGAACTGCGGCGGTTCTACCGTTTCTTCCGCGGCTAGCGGGGCAGGTGCTGCAGGGGCAGCGGCGCCGATTCCTTGAGGGTGCTGATGGCGAAGTTGCTGCGGATGTCGCTCACCCCGGGCAGCTTCAGCAGGGTGCCGGTGAGGAAGCGCTCGTAGGCGCGCAGGTCCGGCACCACCACTTGCAGCAGGAAGTCCGACTCGCCGGAGACCAGGTGCACCGAGATCACCTCGGGCAGGTCGATCACCGCCTGGCGGAAGGCCTCGGCCTGTTCCTCGTGGTGGCGCTCCACCTTGATCCCGACGAACACCGTCAGGCCCAGGCCGACCTGGTCGCGGTCCAGGTCGGCGCCGTAGCGGCGGATCACCCCGGCCTCCTCCAGCAGGCGCACGCGGCGCAGGCAGGGGAGGGCGACAGGCCGATGGCCTCGGCCAGCTGCACGTTGCTCAGGCGGCCGTCGCGCTGCAGCGCGGCGAGGATGCGGTGGTCGTAGGCGTCCAGTTTGTGGTTTGGCATATCTGGCCAGCTTTCAGGATTTGGATTGGCAGATCATGCCAAAACTACCTGAGCTGGCAAGCCGAATACGCAAGCACCTGCCCTGGCCGTCGGGCATAGAATCCTTGACCGGAATCCCTTCCTGCGGAGTGCGAACCATGGATTTCGGCGTCTTCCTGCTAGCCCTGGCGATGGTCTACCTGTTGCCCGGGCCGGACATGCTCCTGCTGCTGCACACCGGCGCCAGCCGCGGCGGCCGCGCGGCCCTGGTCACCGCCCTGGGCCTGGCCACGGCGCGGGCCTGCCACGTGGCGCTGGCCGGTGCCGGGCTGGCCCTGCTGTTCCGCAGCGTGCCCTGGACCTTCGATGCGGTGCGCCTGGCCGGCGCGGCCTACCTGGCGTGGCTGGGGCTGCGCATGTTGCTGGGGCGGCCGTCGTTGGCGGGTATCGAGCTTGTGGCCGAGGTCCAGGCGCGGAGTTGGCGGCGGGCCTTTGGCAATGGGTTGTTGACCAATCTGCTCAATCCCAAGGCGTTGCTCTTCTGTTCGGTGTTGTTGCCGCAGTTCGTGCGGCCGGATGCGGGGCCGTTGGCGTTGCAGTTTGGCGTGCTGGGGGCGGTGCTGGTGTTGGTGGGCTTGGCTTTCGACGGTTTCTACGCGCTGAGCGGGGCGCGGTTGGGGCGTTGGCTGGAGCGGCATGCCTTGGCGCAGCGGGTGCAGCAGTGGGCCTTTGCTTCCCTGCTGATCGGGTTCGGGGCGCGGTTGGCATTGTTGAGGGAGGTGTAGGAGTGAGCTTGCTCGCGAAGGGATTTCGCCGGGGGCTGTGGGGTTGGGCGGGTTCGCGAGCAAGCTCGCTCCTACAAGAGGAGGTGGGTGTGTGGGGGTGTTGTGGATTACAGGGAGGCTCCGTTCCCCTCACCCCAGCCCTCTCCCGGAGGGAGAGGGGGCCGTTCGGAGTGCGCTGATAATTCGGCGTTAGCCGGACGCTGTGCTATCCGGCTGAAACCTTACCTCCAGCCGGCACGGACAAGCTCCCTCTCCCTTCAGGGAGAGGGAACGGGACCCAGCACGAGCACCACCGTCCCCGGCTACCCCAGAAACTGCTCCGCATGGTGACAAGCCACTTGCCGCTCATCCAGCGGCCGCAGCGCCGGCACCTCCACCTTGCAACGCTCCGTCGCATAGGGGCAGCGCTTGTGGAAGGCGCAGCCGCTGGGCGGGTTGAGCGGGTTGGGCAGCTCGCCCTGGATCTTGATCTTCGGCTTGCCCGGGTCCGGGTGGATCGCCGGGGTGGCCGAGAGCAGGGCGCGGGTGTAGGGATGCAGCGGGCGTTCGTAGAGCTTGTCCGCCGGGCCCATTTCCGCCGGGCGGCCGAGGTACATCACCAGCACGTCGTCGGCCACGTGGCGCACCACCGCCAGGTTGTGGGAGATGAACACGTAGGCGGTGCCGAACTCTTCCTGCAGGTCCATGAACAGGTTGAGCACCTGGGCCTGGATCGACACGTCCAGCGCCGAGGTCGGCTCGTCGGCCACCAGCACCTTGGGCTGCAGCATCATGGCGCGGGCCAGGGCGATGCGCTGGCGCTGGCCGCCGGAGAACATGTGCGGGTAGCGCTGGTAGTGCTCCGGGCGCAGGCCCACCTGCTGCATCATCGCCTGCACCCGCTCGCGGCGTTCGCCGCGCGACAGGCTGGTGTTGATCAGCAGCGGTTCGCCGAGCTGGTCGCCGATCTTCTGCCGCGGGTTGAGCGAGGCGTAGGGGTTCTGGAACACCATCTGCACGTCGCGGCGCAATTGCCTGCGCTGCTCGTGGCTGGCGCCCTTCACCTCGTGCCCGGCGATGCGCAGGGAGCCGGAGGTGGGTTCCTCGATCAGCGTCAGGGCGCGGGCCAGGGTGGACTTGCCGCAGCCGGATTCGCCGACCACCGCCAGGGTCTTGCCGGCCTGCAGTTCGAAGGACACGCCGTTGAGGGCGCGGACCAGGGCGTGGGGCTTGAACAGGCCCTGGGCGATGTCGTAGTGGCGGGTCAGGTCGCGGGCGGTCAGTACGGCTTCCATCAGACCACCTCCTTGAGGTTCAGCGGGTAGTAGCAGCGCACCGCGCCGCGGACGTGGGGTTCCAGGGCCGGGCGAGTGGCGCGGCAGTCGTCGTGCACGTAGGGGCAGCGCGGCGACAGCAGGCAGCCCTGCGGGCGGTCGTAGCGGCCGGGGACGATGCCGGGCAGGGTGGCCAGGCGCTCCAGGCCTGCGCTGTGCTCGGGAATCGCCTTGAGCAGCGCCTCGGTGTAGGGGTGGGTGGGCAGGTCGAACAGCGCCGGCACCTGGCCGATCTCCACCGCCTGGCCCGCATACATCACGCAGACGCGCTGGGCGGTCTCGGCGACCACGGCGAGGTCGTGGGTGATCAGGATCAGCGCCATGCCCTCGTCGCGCTGCAGGTTCAGCAGCAGTTCCATGATCTGCGCCTGGATGGTCACGTCCAGTGCCGTGGTGGGCTCGTCGGCGATCAGCAGCTTGGGCTCGCCGGCGATGGCCATGGCGATGGCCACGCGCTGGCTCATACCGCCGGAGAGCTGGTGCGGGTAGGCGTCCAGGCGCTGGGCGGCGCCGGGGATCTCGACCTTCTCCAGCAGCTCCAGGGCGCGCTGGCGCGCGGCCTTGCCGCGCAGGCCGAGGTGCAGCCTGAGCACTTCCTCGATCTGGAAGCCCACGGTGTAGCTGGGGTTGAGGGCGGTCATCGGGTCCTGGAAGACCATGGCGATGTCCTTGCCGACGATGCGCCGGCGCTCGCGGCCCTTGAGCCTGAGCATGTCGCTGCCGTCGAAGCGCAGGGTGTCGGCGGTGATGCGCCCGGGGGCGTCGATCAGGCCCATCAGCGCCATCATGGTCACCGACTTGCCGGAGCCGGACTCGCCGACGATGGCCAGCACCTCGCCCTTGTCGACGTTCAGGTCGAGGCCGTCGACCACGGGTACGGCGTCGGCGCCGCCGAAGCGCACCGAGAGGTTGCGGATTTCCAGGAGGCTCATACGGCGGTCTCCAGCGTGTTGCTCTTGTAGGAGCGAGCTTGCTCGCGAACGGCGGCAGGGAGGAAAGGCAGGTTCGCGAGCAAGCTCGCTCCTACGAAAAGCGCAGTCTTCATCGGGGTCATCCTCACGCCGCGCTCTTGAGTTTCGGGTCCAGCGCGTCGCGCAGGCCGTCGCCCACCAGGTTGATCGCCAGCACGCTGAGCAGGATGGCCAGGCCCGGCAGGCTCACCACCCACCAGGCGCGCTCGATGTAGTCGCGCGCCGAGGCCAGCATGGTGCCCCACTCCGGGGTCGGCGGCTGCACGCCGAGGCCGAGGAAGCCCAGGGCGGCGGCGTCGAGGATGGCCGAGGAGAAGCTCAGAGTGGCCTGGACGATCAGCGGCGCCATGCAGTTGGGCAGCACGGTGACGAACATCAGCCGCCAGATGCCGGCGCCGGCCAGGCGCGAGGCGGTGACGTAGTCGCGGTTGACCTCGCCGAGCACCGCCGCGCGGGTCAGGCGCACGTAGGAGGGCAGCGAGACCACGGCGATGGCGATCACGGTATTGAACAGCCCTGGGCCGAGCACCGCGACTATGGCCACCGCCAGCAGCAGCGAGGGTAGCGCCAGCATGATGTCCATCAGGCGCATGATCACCGGGCCCAGGCGGGTCGGCGAGAAGCCGGCGACCAGGCCCAGCACCAGCCCCGGCAGCAGCGAGATGACCACCGAGCTCAGGGCGATCAGCAGCGACAGGCGGGCGCCGAAGATCAGCCGCGAGAGCATGTCGCGGCCCACTTCGTCGGTGCCCAGCAGGAACTGCCCGGTGCCGCCCTCCAGCCACACCGGCGGGGTGAGCAGGAAGTCGCGGAACTGCTCGCTGGGGTCGTGGGGCGCCACCCAGGGCGCGAACAGCGCGCAGAAGACGATCAGCACCATGAACGCCAGGCCGCCCACCGCACCCTTGTTGTGCGCGAAGGCTTGCCAGAACTCTTTCAGGGGCGAGGGGTAGACCAGGCTCGGGTCGCCGGCGGGAGCGTTTTGCATGGAATTCATCGCGGGCTCCTCAGCGTTGGTGGCGAATGCGCGGGTTGACCAGGCCGTAGAGGATGTCCACGGTGAAGTTGACCAGGATCACCAGGGTGGCGACCAGCAGGATGCCGTTCTGCACCACCGGGTAGTCGCGGCGGCTGATGGCGTCGATCAGCCACTTGCCGATGCCCGGCCAGGAGAAGATGGTCTCGGTCAGCACGGCGCCGGCCAGCAGCGCGCCGACCTGCAGGCCGAACACGGTGAGCACCGGGATCATGGCGTTGCGCAGGGCGTGCACGAACACCACCCGGGCCGGCGACAGGCCCTTGGCGCGGGCGGTGCGCACGTAGTCCTCGCGCAGCACCTCGAGCATGGCCGAGCGGGTCATGCGGGCGATCACCGCCAGCGGGATGGTGCCCAGCACGATGGCCGGCAGCACCAGGTGGTGCAGGGCGTCGAGGAAGGCGCCCTGCTCGTCGGAGAGCAGGGTGTCGATGAGCATGAAGCCGGTCACAGGCTCAATGTCGTAGAGCAGGTCCAGGCGCCCGGACACCGGCGTCCAGCCGAGGGTCACGGAGAACAGCATGATGAGGATCAGGCCCCACCAGAAGATCGGCATCGAGTAGCCGGCCAGGGAGATGGTCATCACCCCGTGGTCGAAGATCGAGCCGCGCTTGAGCGCCGCGATCACCCCGGCCAGCAGGCCGAAGGTGCCGGCGAACAGCATGGCCGCGATGGCCAGCTCCAGGGTCGCCGGGAACAGCGTGAGGAACTCGTGCCAGACGCTGTCGCGGGTGACCAGGGATTCGCCGAGGTTGCCCTGGGCGAGGTTGCCGATGTAGTCCAGGTACTGCTGGTACAGCGGCTTGTCCAGGCCCAGGCGGTGCATGGCCTCGGCGTGCATCTGCGGGTCGACGCGGCGCTCGCCCATCATCACCTCGACCGGGTCGCCGGGGATCATGCGGATCAGCGCGAAGGTCAGCAGCGTGACGCCGAAGAAAGTGGGGATGAGCAGGCCGAAGCGGCGTGCGATGAAACTCAGCATGGTGGTGGAGCACTCCTCATCGCGCGGCTGCCCGCAGGGGTAGGGCGGGCGCCGCTTTTTCTTGTCACTTCACCCGGGTTTCGGCGAAGTTGTTATTGCTCAGCGGGCTGATGGTGTAGCCCTCGATGTTGCTGCGGCGCACATTGAACAGCTTAGGATGCGCCAGGGGAATCCAGGGGGCCTGTTCGTGGAATATCTTTGTCGCCTTTTCATAAAGTTCCTGCCGTTTCGACCGCTCGTCGGTGCGCCGGGCCTGCTGGATCAGTGATTCGAAGGCCGCATCGCACCAGCGCGCCTGGTTTTCCCCGGACTTCGCCGCCGCGCAGCTGAGGTTCGGGCTGAGGAAGTTGTCCGGGTCGCCGTTGTCGCCGGCCCAGCCGAGCAGCGAGAGGTCGTGCTCGCCGGCCTTGGAGCGCTTGAGCAGCTCGCCCCATTCCAGCGAACGGATCTGCAAGGCGATGCCGACCTTGGCCAGGTCCGCCTGCATCATCTGTGCCGCCAGCGCCGGGTTGGGGATGGTCGGCGAGCTGCCGTTGCGGATGAACAGCGTCAGCTTCAGGCCGTCCACCCCGGCTTCCTCGAGCAGGGCCCGGGCGCGCTCGGGGTCGTGCGGCCAGTCCTGCAGTGCCTCGTTGTAGCCCAGCAGGGTGGACGGATAGGGGTTGATGGCCGGGGTCGCGGCGCCGGGGCCGAACACCGCGGCGAGCAGGGCCGGCTTGTCGATGGCCAGGTTGATGGCCTGGCGCACGCGCACGTCGTCCAGCGGCTTGTGCTGGGTGTTGAGGGCCACGTAGGTGGTCAGCAGGGCGTCGGTGCTGTCCACCTCCAGGCCCGCCTCCTTCTGCAACTGCGGCACGTCGGCGGGCTTGGGGTAGAGCGCCACCTGGCACTCGCCGCGGCGCAGCTTCTGCATGCGCACGTTGGGGTCCAGGGTGATGGCGAACACCAGGTTGTCGATCGCCGGCTTGCCGCCGAAGTAGTCCGGGTTGGCCTTGTAGCGCACCTGGGCGTCGCGGGCGTAGCGGCTGAAGACGAAGGGCCCGGTGCCGATGGGCTGGGTATTGAGCTGCTCCGGCTTGCCGGCCTTGAGCAGCTGGTCGCCGTATTCGGCCGAGTAGATGGAGGCGAAGCCCATGGCCATGTCGGCGAGGAAGGGCGCCTCCGGGTGGTTGAGGGTGAAGCGCACGGTCAACTCGTCGAGCTTGTCCACCGACTTGATCAGCTCGCCCATGCCCATGGCTTCGAAGTAGGGGTAGCCGCGCGGCGCCGAGGCGTGCCAGGGGTGTTGCGGGTCCAGGGCGCGGCGGAAGCTCCAGAGCACGTCGTCGGCGTTCAGGGTGCGGCTGGGCTTGAAGTACTCGGTGCTGTGGAACTTCACCCCCGGGCGCAGGTGGAAGCTGTAGGTCAGCCCGTCGGGGCTGACCTCCCAGCTTTGCGCCAGTGCCGGCACTACCTCGGTGGTGCCCGGGCGGAACGCCACCAGGCGGCTGAACACCGTCTCGGCGGCGGCGTCGGCGGTGACCGCGCCGGTGTACTGGACGATGTCGAAGCCTTCCGGGCTGGCCTCGGTGCAGACCACCAGGTTCTGCGCCAGCGCGGGGCCGGCGCCAAGGGCCAGGAGCAGGGGCAGGTAGCGCGGGACGGGCATGCAGGTTCTCCTACAGCAGATCGAAGGGGAAGGTGCTGACCAGGCGGACTTCGTCGACGCTGCCGTCGACCTGGTTCTGGCTGGCCAGGTGCTTCATGTACATCAGGCGGAACCTGCTGCGCTTGAGCGGGCCGTCCTGGATCACGTAGGTGCCCATCAGGCCCAGTTCGTGGTGCTTCTCGCCGTCCTGGCCACGGACTTCAGCGTAGTTGCCGTAGGCGCCGTTGCGGTCCCCGTCGTAGTGGGTGCCGTCGATGTCCCAGCCCTTGGCGTACCACACCGCGGTGCTCAGGCCGGGCACGCCGTAGGGCGCGAAGTCGGTGCCGTAGCGCAGTTGCACGGATTTCTCGTTGGGCCCGTTGTAGTCCGACAGCAGCGAGTTGGCCAGGTAGATGGCCGAGGTTTCGTGCACGTAGTCGAAGTACTCGTTGCCGTCGACCTGCTGCCAGCCGAGCATCAGCGAGTGGGCGCCGCGGCTGAGGGTGAAGGCCAGGCTCCAGGTGTCGTTGTCGATGTAGCCGGCCTCGCGGTTGCCGGTGTCGCGGGTGCTGTAGAGGTTGAAACTGGTGTTCAGGGCCAGGCTCTGGGCATCGCCCAGGTCGTGGGAGAAGCCGAGGTAGTACTGGTTCCAGACGTCCTCGAAGTGCCCGCCGTAGGCCGTCACCGAGAGGTTGTCGGCGACCTTGTAGGTGCCGCCGAGGTAACTGTAGCGGTCGCCCTTGACCTGGCGCGTGCCGTACTCGGTGGTGAGGTCCTCGTCGCCCGCCCCGGTGCGCGGGCTGGCGCGGGTGAAGCTGCCGCCCTGCAGCGAGAGGCCGGCCAGTTCCTCGCTGAGCAGGCCGACGCCGTTGAAGCTCGACGGCAGGGCGCGGTTGTCGATGCTGTTGAACACCGGCGTCTCGACCTGGAAGCGCCCGGCCTTGAGCTCGGTGTTGGAGACCCGCAGGCGCAGGTTGGCGATGCCCATCTTCGACCACTCGTCCACCGCCTCGCCGTCGCTGTGGGCCAGGGTGCGGTTGCCGCCGCCGCCGATCACGCCCTTGCCGCGCTCCAGGTTGATGGCGTTGAAGCCGGCCAGGTCCAGGCCGAAGCCGACGGTGCCCTGGGTGTAGCCGGAGCTGTACTGGAGGATGGTGCCCTGGACCCAGGCGCGGCGGCTGTGGGTGAACTCCGAACCGCCCTCCTTGGGGATGCGGAAGCCGAAGCTGTCGTGCATCTGCTCGCGGGAGAAGAAGTTGCGCGTGCTCAGGGTCAGCTTCTGGCCTTCGACGAAGCCGCTGGCGCCGGCCTGGCCCTTGTCCGAATCGTCCTCGGCGGCCCAGGCCTGGCCGAGCAGCCCGGCGCCGATCGCCAGGCCCAGTACGGTGGGTTTGATGTAGGGACACTGCATGGGGTTGCTCCTTCTTTCTTCTTCGTTGTTGTTCGAAACGGCAAACGCATCCCGCCGCGCCTGCCGGGGCTGGCGCGCTGGGAGTGAGGCAGTGGCGAAACGAAGGGCCGCCCGGTCTGTGCCGGGCTGGCCTGCCCGCGGTGGGGCCGCGGGCTGCGGCTAGGGCTGGTTGCTCACGCCGTAGAACGAGTTGCGCCCGAAGGGGCTGATGAGGAAGCCCTGCACCGACTTGCGCATGGGCTGGTACACGGTGGAGTGGGCGATGGGGCTGATCGGCAGCTGCTGCGCCAGCAGTTGCTGGGCCTGCTGGTAGAGGGCGACGCGCTGGGCGTGGTCGGTGGTCGCCTTGGCCTGCTTCACCAGCTTGTCGTAGGCCGGGTCGCACCACTTGGAGACGTTGTTGCCGTTGACCGCGTCGCAGCCGTAGAGGGTGCCCAGCCAGTTGTCCGGGTCGCCGTTGTCGCCGGTCCAGCCGAACAGGGCCACGTCGTGCTCGCCGGCGTGGGCGCGCTTGATGTACTCGCCCCACTCGTAGCTGACGATCCTGGCCTTGATGCCGACCTTGGCCCAGTCGGCCTGGATCATCTCGGCCATCAGCCTGGCGTTGGGGTTGTACGGGCGCTGCACCGGCATGGCCCAGAGGGTGATCTCGGTGCCCTCGGCGATGCCGGCCTGTTTCAGCAGTTCGCGGGCCTTGGCCGGATCGTAGGCCTGGCCCTTGATCGATTCATCGTAGGACCACTGCGTCGGCGGCATGGCGTTCACCGCCAACTGGCCGGCGCCCTGGTAGATGGCGTCGATGATGGCCTGCTTGTTCACCGCCATGTCCAGCGCCTGGCGCACCTCGACGCGGTCCAGCGGCTTGTGGGTGACGTTGTAGGCCAGGTAGCCGAGGTTGAAGCCCGGCTGCGAGGGCATGTTCAGGTTCGGGTCGCGCTTCAGCGACTCAAGGTCCGCCGGGCGCGGGTTGAGGCTGATCTGGCATTCGCCGGCCTTGAGCTTCTGCATGCGCACCGAGGCGTCGGTATTGATGGCGAAGATCAGGTTGTCCAGGCGCACGTCCTCGGGCTTCCAGTAGTCCTTGTTGCCCCTGAAGCGGATCAGCGCGTCCTTCTGGTAGCGGCTGAGCACGAAGGGCCCGGTGCCGATGGGCTTCTGGTTGATGTCGCTGGCCCTGTTCTGCCTGAGCAGCTGGTCGGCGTACTCGGCGGACTGGATGGCCGCGAAGTTCATCGCCAGGTTCTGGATGAAGGCGGCGTCGACCTCGTTGAGGGTGAACCGGACGCTGTGCTCGTCGAGCTTCTCCACCCTGGCGATGTTGCGGTCCAGGCCCATGTCGGTGAAGTAGGGGAACTCGGTGGGGTAGGCCTTGCGGAACGGGTGGTTCCTGTCGAGCATGCGCTGGAAGGTGAAGACCACGTCGTCGGCGTTGAACGCGCGGCTGGGCTTGAAGTAGTCGGTGCTGTGGAACTTCACGCCGGGGCGCAGGTGGAAGGTCCAGGCCTTGCCGTCGGCGCTGGTCTCCCAGCTTTCGGCCAGGGCCGGCACGGCCTCGGTGCCGCCGCGCTCGAACTGCACCAGGCGGTTGAACAGGGTTTCCGACGTGGCGTCGTAGTCGGTGCCGGTGGTGTACTGGCCCGGGTCGAAGCCGGCCGGGCTGCCTTCGGAGCAGTACACCAGGGTGTTGCCGGCGAAGCTCGCCGAGCTGGCCAGCAGCAGGCCGCCGGCAACCAGTGAATGCATGGAGTTACGACGCTTCATACGCATGCCTAACCTCGTTGTTCTTTTTCTGAGGGAGCCGTGCGCTGGGCGTTGTGGGCCTGCGCCGGCTCGGGCGCCATCGCTCCCCCGGAGGCGATGGCCGGATGCCGCCGGGGTGGCCGGCGAACGTCGAACGCGAAGATAAGTCAGGCTGAAATTAAGGTCAACTTAAATTCAGTGCCACTGCAAAAATCAGACGAATCCTGATGGCGGGGGAAGGACTCAGGTGCCCGGGTGCTCGCCGAACAGCGGCATGGTGGTGACGGTCAGCACCTCGGCGGTTTCCTCGCCGGCATTGCGCAGGCAGTGGGGTTTGCCGGCATCGAAGTGCACCGAGTCGCCGGGGCCGAGGGGGTAGTTGCGGCCGTCGATGGTGTAGACGATGTTGCCACTGAGCACGTAGGCGAATTCCGCGCCTTCGTGGGAAATCAGCTCGGACTGGTAGCCGACCGGCATGTTCATCTTCACCGCGTTGAGCTGGTTGCCGGGGAAGGTGCTGGACAGGCGCTCGTAGCCCAGCGGCTGGCCTTCGATGGCGTAGCGCACGCGCTCGCCCTGGTGGGTGTCCGGCTGCGCTTGCCGCGGCTGGTCGAACAGTTCGTTGAGCGGCACCCCCAGGGACCTGGCGATGCTGGCCAGGGAGGAGATGGAAACGCCGGTGAGGTTGCGCTCGGCCTGGGACAGGAAGCTGGCGGTGAGGCCGGATTCGCTGGCCACCTGGTTGAGGGTCTTCTTCGCGGCGCGCCGATAACGACGCAGGCGCTCTCCGATTCGATCGACGGTCATTGGCTGGGCTCTTGGAGGATGCCGGCAGTATACCGGTGAAGAATCGCGGCGGAAGAGTGTCGGCAAGGTTGACAGGGGGTAGGCGCTTTCTTCGTGGTTTTAAGTGTGACTTAAAATTTGTTTGGCACGGATTTTAAGTAATGCTTAAATCCAGCCGGCATTTTTCACCACGGGAGCTGGGCGATGGCATTGGGCGTTGGGGCCGCACCCCCGAGCAGGCACTGGCGGGGCTGCATGACATGAGCGGCGGCGTCGAGCCGATCGGGCTGGACGAATACCGGGCCCGCGTGGCCGGCCTGCAGGCGCGCCTGCGCGAGCAGGGCATGGCCGCGGCCTTCGTCGATGCCGGCAGCTACCTGCGCTATTTCAGCGGGGTGAAGTGGAACCCCAGCGAGCGCTTGGTCGGCCTGCTGGTGCCCGCCGACGGCGAGCCGCTGTACCTCGCCCCGGCCTTCGAGGAGGGCACGGTGCGCGACTTCCAGGTGCTGCCGGGGGCGATCCACACCTGGCAGGAGCACCAGAGCCCCTACCGCCTGCTGCTGGACATGCTGGTGGAGCTGGGCGTGCCGGCCAACGCCCGCCTCGGCCTGTGCCCGAGCCTGCCGTTCGGCATGGTCGAGCGCCTGCGCGAAGTCGACGGCGCCCTGCGCCTGGTAGATGCCGGCGCTGCCGTGGACCATGGCCGGCAGCGCAAGTCGGCCGCCGAGCTGGCGCTGCTGCAGCGCGCCAAGGACATGACCCTGGAGGTGCACAAGGCTGCCGCCGGCATCCTCCGCGAAGGCATCACCGCCACCGAGGTGGTGCGCTTCATCGAGGCGGCGCACCGCCGTGTCGGCGCGCCCGGCTCGACCTTCTGCATCGTGCTGTTCGGCGAGGACAGCGCCTTCCCCCACGGCGTGCGCGAGCCGCGCCCGCTGCGCGAGGGCGACATGGTGCTGATCGACACCGGCTGTCAGTTGCACGGCTACAACTCGGACATCACCCGCAGCTACGTCTTCGGTACCCCCAGCGACCGCCAGCGCGCCTTCTGGAACCTGGAGAAGGCCGCCCAGCAGGCCGCCTTCGACGCCGCCCTGCCGGGCGCCCCCTGCCAGGCGGTGGACGCCGCCGCAAGGCGCTGCCTGGAAGCCGGCGGCCTGGGCCCGGACTACGCCCTGCCCGGCCTGCCGCACCGCACCGGCCACGGCATCGGCCTGGACATCCACGAAGGCCCCTACCTGGTACGCGGCGACGAAACCCCGTTGGAGGCCGGCATGTGCTTCAGCAACGAGCCGATGATCTGCGTGCCCGGCGAGTTCGGCATCCGCCTGGAAGACCACTTCTACATGAGCGCCGAGGGCCCGCGCTGGTTCACCCGGCCGAGCCATTCCATCGACGATCCGTTCGGCCTGGGGGCGTAGCCGGCTGCGTGGGGTTGCCATTTCCCTGTAGGAGCGCGCCCTGCGCGCGAAATCGCGGGCAGGGCCCGCTCCTACAGGTTGTCGGGTGGCACGGGATTTCTCGTCTTCGTAGGAGCGGAACTTTTCCGCGATAACCGGAGGTTTCGGCGCGATTCGCGGATGAGATCCGCTCCTACGCTACCCCACCCACACCATTCCCCTGTAGGAGCGCGCCCTGCGCGCGAAATCGCGGGCAGGGCCCGCTCCTACAGGTTGTCGGGTGGCACGGGATTTCTCGTCTTCGTAGGAGCGGAACTTTTCCGCGATAACCGGAGGTTCCGGCGCGATTCGCGGATGAGATCCGCTCCTACGCTACCCCACCCACACCATTACCCTGTAGGAGCGCGCCCTGCGCGCGAAATCGCGGGCAGGGCCCGCTCCTACAGGTTGTCGGGTGGCACGGGATTTCTCGTCCTCGTAGGAGCGGAACTTTTCCGCGATAGCCGGAGGTTTCGGCGCGATTCGCGGATGAGATCCGCTCCTACGCTACCCCACCCACGCCATTTCCCTGTAGGAGCGCGCCCTGCGCGCGAAATCGCGGGCAGGGCCCGCTCCTACGGGTTGTCGGGTGGCACGGCATTCCTTCCACCGTAGGAGCGGACTCCGTCCGCGATTCGCCCTACGGAACGCGCCTCACGGCCCCAGCTCGACATGGGTGAAATTGTTCGAACCCAGCGGGCTCAGGGTGAAGCCTTTCACCCGTGGGCTCAGCGCCACGAACTGCTTGGGGTAGGCCAGGGCTATCCAGGGCGCTTCGCGCTGGAAGATCGCCAGGGCCTGGCGGTAGAGCGCGGCGCGGGCGTCCTGGTCGGTGGTGGCGCGGGCCTGGCGCAGCAGGTCGTCGAACTGGGCGTTGCACCAGCCGGCCATGTTCTCGCCGCTCTGCGCCGCCGCGCAGGACAGGTTGGGGGTGAGGAAGTTGTCCGGGTCGCCGTTGTCGCCCACCCAGCCCATGAACACCAGGTCGTGCTCGCCGTGCTTGGCGCGGCGGATCAGTTCGCCCCATTCGTAGACGCGGATGTCGGCGCGGATGCCCAGCCTGCCCAGGTCGTTCTGCAGCATCTGCGCGCCTATGCCGGGGTTGGGGTTGGTCGGGCCGCCGCCGGGGCGGGTCCAGATGCTGAGTTTCTGCCCGGGTTGCACGCCGGCCTCGGCCAGCAGCTGGCGGGCCCGTTCGAGGTCGCGCGGCCAGCCCTTCAGGTCCGGGTCCGAACCCCACAGCGTCGGCGGGTAGGGCGCCACCGCCGGGCTGGCGCCGCCCTCGCCGAACTGCGCCTTGCGGTAGGCGTCGCGGTCGAAGGCGAGGTTGATGGCCTGGCGCACGCGCACGTCGTCCAGCGGCTTGTGCCGGGTGTTGATGGCGACGTAGGCGACCAGCAGCGAGTCCAGTTCCTCCACTTTCAGCCGTGGGTCCCTGCGCAGCTCGGGGATGTCCGTGGGCCGCGGGTACACGGCCACCTGGCAGTCGCCGGCGCGCAGCTTCTGGATGCGCACGCTGGGGTCGGGGGTGATCGCCAGCAGCAGGCGCTCGATCTTCGGCGTGCCGCCCCAGTAGTCGGGGTTGGCGGCGAAGCGCACCTGGGCGTCCTTCTGGTAGCGCTGGAAGACGAAGGGCCCGGTGCCCAGGGGCAGGTTGTTCAGTTGCTCGGGCTTGCCGGCCGCCAGCAGCAGGTCGGCGTACTCGGCCGAGTAGATGGAGGCGAAGCCCATGGCCAGGTCGGCGAGGAAGGGCGCCTCGGGGTGGCGCAGGGTGAAGCGCACGGTCAGCGCGTCGAGCTTGTCGATGCGCTCGATCAGCCCCGGCAGGCCCATCGACTGGGCATAGGGGAAGCCGCGCGGGGCCAGCTTGTTCCACGGGTGCGCCGGGTCGAGCTGGCGCTGGAAGCTCCAGAGCACGTCGTCGGCGTTGAAGGTGCGGCTGGGGGTGAAGTAGTCGGTGCGCTGGAACTTCACGCCCGGGCGCAGGTGGAAGGTGTAGGCCAGGCCGTCGGCGCTGATGTCCCAGCTCTGTGCCAGCGCAGGGATTACCTTCGTGCTGCCGGGGGCGAACTGCACCAGGCGTTCGTACACCGTCTCGGCCGTGGCGTCGGCGGTGGTGGCGGCGGTGTACTGGGTGATGTCGAAGCCTTCCGGGCTGCCCTCGGTGCACACCACCAGGGGCCGGGCCGGCGCCGGCGCCGGCGCGGCGGCGAGCAGCAACGCCAGGGCCGCCCACGTGGGGCGCCCCGGTCGTCGCTCAGGGTGCGGCTGTAGCCAGCGCAGCATGGCGTAGCGGCCGCCTCGCGGCGGCCACCTGCCTTACTTGCCGACGCCCACGCCGTAGAAGGAGTTGAGCGCGAAGGGGCTGATCTTGAAGTCCTCGACCGTCTTGCGCATCGGCTGGTACACGGTGGAGTGGGCGATCGGGGTGATCGGCACCTGTTCCTTGAGGATGTGCTGGGCCTGCTTGTACAGCTCGGTGCGCTTGGCCTGGTCGGGGGTGCGCTTGGCTTCCTTGATCAGCTTGTCGTAGGGCTGGTCGCACCATTTGGAGAAGTTGTTGCCGTTGACCGCGTCGCAGCTGTACAGGGTGCCCAGCCAGTTGTCCGGGTCACCGTTGTCGCCGCTCCAGCCGATCAGCATGGCGTCGTGCTCGCCGGCCTTGGCGCGCTTGATGTATTCGCCCCACTCGTAGGTGACGATCTTCGCCTTGATGCCGACCTTGGCCCAGTCGGCCTGGAGCATCTCGGCCATCAGCTTGGCGTTGGGGTTGTAGGGGCGCTGCACCGGCATGGCCCACAGGGTGATCTCGGTGCCTTCGGGCACGCCGGCCTTCTTCAGCAGTTCCTTGGCCTTTTCCGGGTTGTAGCCGGCGTCCTTGATGCTGTCGTCGTAGGACCACTGGGTCGGCGGCATGCCGTTCACGGCGAGCTGGCCGGCGCCCTGGTAGACGGCGTCGATGATGGCCTTCTTGTTCACCGCCATGTCCAGCGCCTCGCGCACTTCCAGCTTGTCCAGCGGCTTGTGCAGCACGTTGTAGGCGATGTAGCCGAGGTTGAAGCCCGGCTGCGAGGGCATGTTCAGGTTGGCGTCCTTCTTCAGCGACTCCAGGTCCGCCGGGCGCGGGAACAGGGTGATCTGGCACTCGTTGGCCTTGAGCTTCTGCATGCGCACCGAGGCGTCGGTGTTGATGGCGAAGATCAGGTTGTCGATCTTCACCTCGCCGGGCACCCAGTAGTCCTTGTTGGCCTTGAAGCGGATCATCGCGTCCTTCTGGTAGCGGCTGAACACGAAGGGCCCGGTGCCGATCGGCTTCTGGTTGATGTCGCTGGCCCTGTTCCGCTTGAGCAACTGGTCGGCGTACTCGGCGGACTGGATGGAGGCGAAGCTCATGGCCAGGTTCTGGATGAAGGCGGCGTCGACCTCGTTGAGGCTGAACTTCACGGTGTAGTCGTCGACCTTCTCCACCTTGGCGATGTTGGCGTCCATGCCCATGTCGGTGAAGTAGGGGAACTCGGTGGGGTAGGCCTTGCGGAACGGGTGGTTCTTGTCGAGCATGCGGTTGAAGGTGAACAGCACGTCGTCGGCGTTGAACTCGCGGCTGGGCTTGAAGTAGTCGGTGGTGTGGAACTTCACGCCGTGGCGCAGGTGGAAGGTGTAGGTCTTGCCGTCATCGGATACGTCCCACTTCTCGGCCAGGCCGGGGATCACCTGGGTGCCGCCGCGTTCGAACTGGGTCAGGCGGTTGAACACGGTCTCGGCGGCGGCGTCGAAATCGGTGCCGGTGGTGTACTGGCCGGGGTCGAAGCCCGCCGGGCTGCCCTCGGAGCAGAACACCAGGTTGCCGGCGGCGTGGGCGAAGGGAGCGCTGGCGATCAACCCAGCGGCGATCATGGAGCGGATGACGGCATTCTTGCGCATGCTGACCTCAGTTTGTTGTGGTTGTCATCGAGGCACGCCCTTGTGGGGCGTGTCGCCTGAAACTATGCAGGGCACATGCCGGGCGCAAGGGCCACACCCGCCACAGTGTAGAAGCTGTGATGAAGTCGTAAGGGAATGTCGCAATATCGCAAGAAGCCTGCCGCCATGCCGGGGGATGGGCGAGGCGGCGGGCCAGCGGCTCAGGGCATCTGCACTTCGATGGTGCCGTCGGCGGTCACCGTGACCTGGCTGGTGCCGGCCTCGATCTCCGGCGCCGCGCCGTAGCCGGCGTCGGCTTTCATCGCCGCCATGCGCATCACCGGCATCGGCCGCGGCGCGCCGGCGCTGTTCAGGTTCAGGTTGACCAGGCGGTAGCCCTTGCCGCCGAGGGAGTCGGTCAGCAGCTGGGCGCGGGCCTTGAACGCGGCCACGGCGTTCTTCATCAGGCTGTCTTCGTTCTGCTGGCGGGTGGCGTCGGCGATGCTGAAGCTCATGTTGCCCATCTTCAGCTTGCCCAGCAGGCTGGCGGTGAGCTGCGACAGCGCGGCGAAGTCCGGGCTTTCCAGGCGCAGCTCGGCGCGTTCGCGCCAGGCGGTGATCTTCTGCCCCTTGTCGTCGTACACCGGGTAGCTGTTGCGGCTGCCCAGGCTCACGGTCACCCCCTTGACCTTGCGCGCCTCGGTCACCGCGGCGTTGAGCGCGTCGGTGGTCTCGGCGGCGAGCCTGGCCGGGTCGCTGGCCTGGGCCTCGTTGAAGAGGGTCACGTGCATCTGGTCGTGGGCCACTTCCTGGCTGGCCTCGGCGTGCAGCGACACCAGGTTGTAGCGCGGCTCGTCGGCGTGGGCGGCGAAGCTGGTGGCGGCCAGGGCGACGGACGCGGCCAGGGCGGCGAGGCTTTTCTTAAATGCGGACATGATCGACTCCTTGGTCCTGAATGAGTCCCGGGTGCAGGGTAGACGAACCCGCACATGGACCGTCAGACCTTTTGACGCAGGTCGGCGTTCAAAGGGGTTGAATCGCGATAGCCTTTATCTCGTATGCTGTGTCGCTATGACGCACCGAGAGGGGAAGGGGCTTGGCTATACTCGCGCAAATTCCGGAATTCACCATGCGCACACCGGTTTTCCAGTTATCCGCCAGCCGGCAGAACCTGCTGCACCTGACGCTCATCCGTATTCTCGTGTTGGCCGCACAGGCCGGTTCGGTGGGCATCGCCTACAAGGCCCAGTTGCTCGCGCTGCCCTGGGCGGCCCTGGGAGTGACCCTCGGCGTGTCCCTGGTGCTGTGCCTGGCCACCGCCCTGCGCCTGCGCGGGCCCTGGCCGGTGACCGAGCTGGAGTATTCGGTGCAGCTGGGCTGCGACCTGATCATCCACAGCGCCCTGCTGTACTTCTCCGGCGGCTCGTCCAACCCCTTCGTCTCCTATTACCTGGTGCCGCTGACCATCGCCGCGGCGACCCTGCCGTGGCTCTACACCATCGTCCTCGCCGGCCTGGCCCTGGCCGCCTACACGGTGCTGCTGGTGTGGTTCCACCCGCTGAACATGGCCCCGGTGCAGCGCGACTACCTGCTGATCTACGGCATGTGGCTGAGCTTCGCCCTGGCCGCCGGGCTGATCACCTTCTTCGTCGCGCGCATGTCCCAGGCGCTGCGCCGCCAGGAGCAGATAGTCGCGCAGCGCCGCGAGGAGAGCATGCGCGACCAGCAGCTGCTGGCCGTGGCCACCCAGGCCGCCGGCGCCGCCCATGAGCTGGGCACGCCGCTGGCGACCATGAGCGTGCTGCTCAAGGAACTGCGCCAGGCGCACCCGAAGGACCCGCTGCTGCAGGAAGACCTGGCGCTGCTGCAGGAGCAGGTCAAGCTGTGCAAGGACACCCTGCAGCAACTGGTGCGCGCCGCCGAGGCCGACCGCCGCCAGGCCATCCAGGAGCAGGGCGCCAACGAATGGCTGGAGGCGGTGCTGCGCCGCTGGCACCTGATGCGCCCGGAAGCCACCTACCGCTACCTGAACCTGGGCCCCGGCAGCGCCCCGCGGCTGACGCCGCCCACCGACCTCACCCAGGCCCTGCTGAACCTGCTGAACAACGCCGCCGACGCCTGCCCGGACGACCTCGAGATCAGCGTCGACTGGGACGCCTCCACTATCTGCCTGAGCATCCGCGACCACGGCCCCGGCGTGCCCCTGGCGATCGCCGAGCAACTCGGCAAACCCTTCTTCACCACCAAGGGCAAGGGCTTCGGCCTCGGCCTGTTCCTCAGCCAGGCCAGCGTCACCCGCGCCGGCGGCACGGTGAAGTTGTACAACCACGAAGACGGCGGCACGCTTACCGAGCTGCGCCTGCCGCGCAGTTACGGTGTGGTGTGAACCCACGCGCGAGGAAGTACCCATGAGCGAAGAGAACCTGTTCGAAGGCGAAGAGCAACCCCACCTGCTGCTGGTGGACGACGACGCCACCTTCACCCGCGTGATGGCGCGCGCCATGAGCCGCCGCGGCCTGCGCGTGTCGGTCGCCGGCTCCGCCGAGGAAGGCCTGGCGCTGGCCAAGGAGGACCTGCCCGACTATGCCGTGCTGGACCTGAAGATGGACGGCGACTCCGGCCTGGTGCTGCTGCCCAAGCTGCTGGAGCTGGACGCGGAGATGCGCGTGGTGATCCTCACCGGCTACTCCAGCATCGCCACCGCGGTGGAGGCCATCAAGCGCGGCGCCACCAACTACCTGTGCAAGCCGGCCGACGCCGACGACGTGCTGACCGCGCTGCTCTCGCAGCATGCCGACCTGGACAGCCTGGTGCCGGAAAACCCCATGTCGGTGGACCGCCTGCAGTGGGAGCACATCCAGCGCGTATTGGCCGAGCACGACGGCAATATTTCCGCCACCGCCCGCGCCCTGGGGATGCATCGGCGGACGTTGCAGCGTAAGCTGCAGAAGCGCCCGGTGAGGCGTTAAGGAATTCATAAGAAGCTGTATCTACGATCTCGCGAGCTAGCGCAGAACAAGGCGAAAACAGGCGAGGGAGCGCAGTTTAGTCCGCTAAATGAGCATCACTCGCCTGTTTTTAACGCGGTTATGCCGACGCGCAGCAGATCGTAGACAGGTTCTAGACAGGGAGCGCCAACTGGGCGCTCTTTTTTTTGTGCCCGTGCTGAGCCCGACCCGATGACTGAAAGCGCCGAGTACCGTGCCGCGAACGATGCCGTTCGCGAGCGATTCTTCTCCCAGGTGTGGAAACTGACGGCGCCGTACTGGCGCAGCGAAGAGAAGGGCATGGCCTGGCTGCTGCTGGTCGTGGTGATCGCGCTGTCGCTGGTCGGCGTCGGTGTCTCGGTGTGGGTCAACACCTGGTACCGCGACTTCTACAACGCCCTGCAGAACAAGGACCTGGACGCCTTCGTCCGCCTGATCCTGTACTTCTGCGGCATCGCCGCGGTGGCCATCCTGGTCGCCGTGTACCGGCTGTACCTGACGCAGATGCTGACCATCCGCTGGCGCCGCTGGCTCACCGAGAAGCACTTCGCCGCCTGGCTTTCCGACAAGAACTACTACCGCCTGGAACAGCGCGGCTACACCGACAACCCCGACCAGCGCCTGTCCGAGGACCTCAACAGCTTCACCGACACCACCCTGAGCCTGGGCCTGGGGCTGATCCGCAACCTGGTCAGCCTGGTGTCCTTCTCGGTGATCCTCTGGGGCGTGTCCGGCAGCATCGAGCTGTTCGGCGTCTCCATCCCCGGCTATATGTTCTGGGCCGCGCTGCTCTATGCCCTGGTCGGCAGCTGGCTGACGCACCTGATCGCCCGCCGCCTGATCGGCCTGAACAACCAGCAGCAGCGCTACGAGGCCGACCTGCGCTTCGGCCTGGTGCGCATCCGCGAGAACGCCGAGAGCATCGCCCTGTACAACGGCGAAGGCAGCGAGAACGAACGCCTGATGACGCGCTTCCGCAACGTCTGGGGCAACTTCTGGGAACTGATGAAGGTGCAGAAGCGCCTGACCTTCTTCAGCTCCGGCTACGCCCAGATCGCCATCATCTTCCCCATCGTGGTGGCCGCGCCGCGCTACTTCGCCGGCAAGATCCAGCTCGGCGAGCTCATGCAGATCAACTCCGCCTTCGGCAACGTCCAGGACGGCCTGAGCTGGTTCATCGACGCCTACGCCAGCCTGGCCACCTGGCGCGCCACCTGCGACCGTCTGCTGAGCTTCCGCAATGCCATGGACGAGGTGGTCGGCGAGCACGAGGGTATCGCGGTGCGGGCCGCCGGCGACAACCTGCAGCTCGACCACCTGAGCCTGCGCCTGGCCGACGGCAGCGTGCTGCTGGAGCCCACCAGCCTCATCCTGCGGGCTGGCGAACACGTTCTCGTCAGCGGTCCCTCGGGCGCCGGCAAGAGCACCCTGCTGCGGGCCATGAGCGGGCTCTGGCGCTTCGGCGCCGGGCAGGTGCTGATGCCGGCGGCGCGCACGCTGTTCCTGCCGCAGAAGCCCTACCTGCCGATCGGCAGCCTGGCCGAGGCCCTGAGCTACCCCGAGGCGCCCGGCCGGCACGGCCCCGAGCGCCTGCGCGAGGTGCTGCGGCAATGCCGCCTGGAGCACCTGGGCGAACGCCTGGACGAAGCCCAGCACTGGCAGCGCCTGCTCTCGCCGGGCGAGCAGCAGCGCCTGGCCATCGCCCGCGCGCTGCTCTACGCGCCGGCCTGGCTGTTCCTCGACGAAGCCACCTCGGCGCTGGACGACAACGACGAGGCCGCGCTCTACCAGACCCTGCTGGAGCAACTGCCCGGCGTGACCCTGGTCAGCGTCGGCCACCGCGCCGACCTCAAGCGCTTCCACGACCGCCAGCTGCGCCTGGAGGATCGCCACCTGCGCGAGGTCGAGGCGGTGCTGCCGGCCTGAGGCCTGCCCCGCCCGGGGCGCCGTGGTGAAACATCTTGCCAACGGCTTGCACGGGCGGGGTAGGAAAATTCATAAACAGTTGGCAGATTCGCTCATCAGGCCAGCCTAACGGGCCTGCTACCCGGTACCCTCGGCGACTTTCCTCTAAAAGGTTCTCCTGTTTCGTCGCCTGGGTACCCCAATGCACGTTCTCTTGCCTTCCTGGCAGGCGCTGACCCGCGAGCCGCTGCGCCTGGTCAACCTGCGTCGCTGGCTGCTGGCCGCCGCCGGCCTCGCCCTGCTGCTCGGCGCCCTGGCCTTCGCCGCCGGCCTCTGGTTCGGCCGCGCGATGGCGCCCGCCGCCGCCGTGGCCGAGGCCGCCCCGGGCGAAACCCCGGAACAGCGCTTCGCCGTGGCGCGCCTGGGCGAGCTGGCCGGGCGCCTGCAGGTGCTGGAGAAGGACGCCGCCTACCTGCTCAAGGTGGTCGATGGCCACGAGGAAATCGCCCGCAAGCTGGCGCGCATCGACCCCGCCCTGGTGCCCGGCGACGCCGCGGCGCCGCATGAGGACGGGGAGGGCGGCCTGCTGCTGCCGCCGCGGCCGTGCCAGGCCGCGCCGCTGGTCGACGTGCAGCAGGGCACCGCGGCCGCCCGCTGCCTGCGCCGCCAGCTCGACCTGCTGCTGGACGCGGTGTCGCGGCGCAACGCCGACTTCCTCGCCATCCCCACCCATCGCCCGGTGGACAAGGCGCGCCTGGGCTCGGCCTTCGGCAACCGGGTGGACCCGTTCAACCGCCGCCTGGCCTTCCACTCCGGGCTCGACTTCGCCGCGCCCAGCGGCACCGAGATCCAGGCCGCCGCCGGCGGCCGGGTGGTCGCGGCCGGGCCTTTCAGCTCCTACGGCATCCGCGTGGAGATCGACCATGGCAACGGCCTGCTCACCCGCTACGCGCACCTGTCGAAACTCCACGTGCGCGTCGGCGAGGTGGTGATGCCCGGCCAGCGCATCGCCGCCATGGGTTCCACGGGCCGTTCCACCGGCTCGCACCTGCATTTCGAAGTGCTCTACCGCGGCGAGTTCGTCGACCCGCAGCACTTCCTCTCCCTGGGCGACATGGAGAAGGCCCTCGATGCGCTGGCCCAGGACTAGGCCCTCGACCACCCGCGAGCTGCTGCGCGCCGAGCACCAGCCGCGGGCGCAGGTGGCGCGCAGCTACCGGCCGCTGCTCTGGGCCGCGCTGGCGCTGGCCGTGGCCTTCGCCGCGCTGCATTTCTGGCGCAGCGCACAGCAGGACGGGGTGCAGCAGCGCATCGATGAGCTGCAGGCCGGCAACGCCGCGCTGGCCGCCGACCTGCAGCGCCAGCGCCTGCTGGCCGACGAGGCGCAGGCCACGCGCGAGCAGCTGGAGCGGCGCATCGAGCAGATGTCCGGGGAACTCAAGAAGCTCAAGACCGACCTGGCGTTCTACCGCCAGCAGAAACCCGCCAAGTGATCCGCAGGAGGACGAACATGTTCAGCAGCAAGAAGAAGGGGCCGCAGGTGGCGGTGGACAGGTTTTCCAGCCTGCTGTCGGGCAACCTGGCGCTGGTGGGCGACCTGGAGTTCGAGGAGGGCCTGAAGGTCCAGGGGCGCATCCAGGGCAACGTGCGCCACAAGCCGGGCACCCAGAGCCTGCTGGCCCTGGGCGCGGAAGGGCGGATCGAGGGCTGCGTGAGCAGCTACGACGCGCTCATCGACGGCACCATCGTCGGCGACCTGTACGTCGAGCACCTGCTGGAGCTGCATTCCAACGCCCGCGTCATCGGCAACATCCACTACCGCCAGCTGAGCATGGAGAACGGCGCCAGCGTCGACGGCAAGCTCACCCGCCTGGACGAGCAGCGCCCGCTGGAGCTGCCGGCGCCCGAGCGCCCGCGGGCGGGCGCCGAGGAAGCGGAGCCCGCCTGAGGCAAATCGTTAGCACGCGAAGCAGTGCCCCTTGCTATGATCGCCGCAGTTTTTCCGCCGGCGCTTCCCCTCCATGCTCGCACTGCTGTTCCAGACACTCGGCATCACCGCGCCGGTGTTCTCCATGCTGTTCATCGGTGTGTTGCTCCGGCGCGTCGGCTGGATCGACCAGGGCTTCATCCAGACCGCCTCGGCCCTGGTGTTCAACGCCACCATGCCGGTGATGCTGTTCCTCGGCATCTACCATTCCGACCTGCACCGCGCGGCCAGCCCGGCGGTGCTGACGTTCTTCTGCCTGGCGACCCTCGGCGGCTTCCTCCTCGCCTGGGGCTGGGCGCTCTGGCGGGTGCCGCGCGAGGAACGCGGCGTCTACGTGCAGGGCGCCTTCCGCGGCAACAACGGCATCGTCGGCCTGGCCCTGGCCACCAGCCTCTACGGCGAGCACGGCCTGGCCCTGGGCTCGGTGCTCGCGGCCCTGGTGATCCTCTGCTACAACACGCTGGCCACGGTGGTCCTGGCGATCTACAGCCCGGTGCTCAAGTCCGACCCGCTGAGCATCGCCCGCCAGGTGCTGCTCAACCCGCTGATCCTCGGCGTGCTGGCGGCCTTCCCGTTCGCCTGGTGGGGCATCCAGCTGCCCGCCTGGGTGCTCACCTCCGGCGACTACTTCGCCCAGATGACCCTGCCCCTGGCGCTGGTCTGCATCGGCGGCACCCTGTCGCTGCCGGCCCTGCGCAGCAGCGGCAGCCTGGCCCTGAGCGCCAGCCTGATGAAAATGGTCTGGCTGCCCGCGCTGTGCACCGTCGCCGCCTGGCTGTGCGGCTTCCGCGGCGCCGAACTGGGCGTGCTGTTCCTCTACTTCGCCAGCCCCACGGCGGCGGCCAGCTACGTGATGGCCCGCGCCGCCCAGGGCAACGCCGAACTGGCGGCCTCGATCATCGTCATCACCACCCTGGCGGCGGCGCTGACCACCAACCTTGGGCTGTTCATCCTGCAGTGGGGTGGGTGGATCTGAGCTGCTCAACCCCCGAATCGCAGCGTCAGCCGGCAAGTTCGTAGGGCGTATAACCGTTCGCGGTTATCCGCCGTTACACCGAGCTTATGCCCGGTGTCGCAGTCGAACTCGGAGTGCCCGGAAAGAGGCGCTCCGTGACCGAGTTCGAAGCGCGCCCGGGATCGAGGTCAAACGGCGGATAACGCCATAGGCGTTATGCGCCCTACGCCTAGCCCACCCTCGGCGTAGGGCGTATAACCGTTCGCGGTTATCCGCCGTTACACCGAGCTTATGCCCGGTGTCGCAGTCGAACTCGGAGTGCCCGGAAAGAGGCGCTCCGTGACCGAGTTCGAAGCGCGCCCGGGATCGAGGTCAAACGGCGGATAACGCCGTAGGCGTTATGCGCCCTACGTCCTGGATAACCGCCGCCTGTTGGGGAACGGTCTAAGCGGATTCTGAATTCGCAGACGGCATCACTTACTCTGCCCGAAGGCCATTTCAAGCTGTTTTACAGGCGGTTACACTTACCCCTCCAACGCGCGACAAAGGATTGCTCATGCGTTTCCAGGATTCCGCCCGCAGCCTCGCGCTGCTGCTCGGCCTGCTGTGGCTGGCGTCGTCGTACGCCGGGCCGGGCGCCGAATTGTCCAGCCCGGCCGGCGGCTGGCGTTACTCGGGGTTGCTCGACGACCTCGACAGCCCGCGCGTGGCCTATCCCACCCCGCCCATTGACCGAGGCGGCCAGCGCGGCCGCAGCCTGATCGAGGGCGACCTGAAGCAGCTCGCCGGCACCGACCGCGCCCAGCGCCTGGTGGTCAACGGCAACCCGCTGCCCCTGTATACCGATGCCCAGGGGCACTTCGTCCGGCCCTATGCCTTCGGCGCAGGCTCCAACAGCGTTGAGGTGGCCAGCGCCGACGGCCAGTCGCTCAAGCGCGTGCAGTTCTACGAGGCCAACGCCGGGCGCATTCCGCCACGGGTGCGTGTGGCCCTGGGCTGGGACGACCCCAAGGCCGAGCTGGACCTGCACATCGTCACCCCCGACGGCCAGCACGCCTTCTGGGCCCGGCCGCGGCTGAACAACGGCGGCGGCCTGGACCCGGACGGCGTCGACGGCCCCGGCCCGGAAATGTTCAGCATGGCCGCGCCGCTGCACGGCACCTACCTGGTCTACGTGAACTACTGGGGCAATTTCGGCGCCCAGGGCTATAACTTCCAGGCCGGCGCCAACCAGCAGGAGGTCATCACCGCCCAGGTCAACCTGGTGTTCAACGAGAACAGCGTCGACGAGAAGCGCGAGACCTTCGTGGTGCCGCTGCGCACCATCGGCGACCTGGTCCTGGTCAAGACCTTCACCTATTGAGAGCCGTCCCCTGCCAGGGATGCAACAGGATCGAGCACGCATGAGCGACAACACCACCCCCAGTCCCCCACTCCCGCCGCCGACAGCCCCGGCGTGAAGCGCTGGCCGCTGATCATCGGCGGCCTGGCGCTGGTGCTGCTGGTCCTCGGCGGCCTGCTGCTGCGCTACGTCGTCACCGCGCCGCCCAGCGGCCCGCTGCCGGGGCTGGAGGCGCCGCCGGCCAACGCCCAGGGCCGCGACATCAGGCACCCCGACGCGCTGATCGAAAGCGCCTCGCTCGCCCGCCTGCCCAAGGAACTGCTGGAGGTGCCGCTGCTGCGCGACACCCTCACCGAGGACTTCGTCTTCTACTACGAGAACGACGGCGACCGCCTGGGCCTGGCCGGCAGCCTGCGGCGCATCGTCTACGAACACGAGCTGACGCTGAAGGACAACCTGGTCGAGGAACTGCTCGACCAGCCGGCCCAGGTCGCCCTGTGGCGCGGCGCCGACGGCCGCCTGCGCGACTTCCTGGTGGTGATGAAGCGCGGCGGCCTGGCCAAACTGCTGGAGCCCCTGGCGCACCTCGCCGCCGACGACAGCCAGCTGCGCAAGGTCGGCGAGCTGAAGGGCGGCGCCGGCGTCTACCGCCTGCGCTACAACGGCCGGAAGACCCTGCTGTTCGCCTCCAGCGGCGACTACCTGGTGCTGCTGTCCAACCCGAAGATGCTCTTCCCCCAGGCCGCCGACGATGAAATGGGCGAGGCCGACGCCCAGGTCGGCGCCGACCTGGGCGCGCTGCTGGGCGGCGACGACGAGGCCTTCCCCCGCGCCTTCGGCCTGGGCCCGCGCGGCGAGCTGAGCCAGCGCGTCAGCCTCGGCGCCGGTGCCCTGGCCATGGGCTACCAGCGCTTCATCCCGGCCTTCGCCGGGGTACGTTTCGACAAGGACGCCAAGGGCTGGAACAGCTACCTGGCGCTGAACCCGGTGGAGCGCCAGCCGGACCTGGACTTCACCCCCGTGTGGCAGGCCATTCCCATGGGCGCCAGCGCCTGCGTGGCCTTGCCGCTGACCCCGGGCCTGTACGACAGCCTGCTGGTGCGCCTGGGCGCCGAGCAGAAGATGGCCGCGGCCTTCTCCGAGCACCTGTCCGGCGCCGCCGGGCTGTGCTGGTACGCCGACTCGCGGCTGTACACGCCGCTGCTGGTGGCCACGCTCAGCGCGCCGCCCGGCCCGGAACTGGACGCCGACCTGGGCAGGCTGTTCGCCAGCCTGGTGGGCGCCTACGAGGCCAACGCCGAGGGCGGCAACTTCCCGGTGGACGAGCAGAACCAGGGCGAGACCCACAAGTGGCTGCGCCAGGTCAGCTCCAATTTCGGCCAGTACGCCGCCAATGACGCCGCCGACCCGGACGCCATCAGCGGCCGCGGCTTCTTCCGTGTCGGCCTGGCACGGCAGGGCAGCACCCTGCTGTTCTCCCTCGACGACCAGTTGCTGGACAAGGCCCTGGGCACCCTCGACAAGCGCTTCCCGCCGCTGGCCGACGTGCTGCCCAGGGATGCCCTGGTGCTGGCCTACCTGGCGCCGCAGTCGCTGTCCACGCTGCTGCAGCGCGAGACCCTGGACAGCCTGCCGCAGGACATGGAGCCGGTGTTCCGCAACGCCGCCGACAGCCTGCTGCTGCCGCGCCTGAAGGCCCTGGCCGGGCATGGCGGCTATGCCCTCGGGCTGCCTGCCGGCAGCCACGCCGAACAACCCTGGCAATGGCTGCCGCTGCAGTGGCGCGCGCTGTGAGGCCACGGGCGCTGCTGCTGGCGCTCGGCCTGTGGGCCGCCCAGGCGGCCCAGGCCGGCAGCGCCGCGCTCGACCCCGAGCAGTCCCAGGTGTTCCGCGCCTGGTTCGTGCGCATCGCCGAGGAACAGCTGCGCCAGGGCCCCAGCCCGCGCTGGCACCAGCAGGACTGCGCGGGCCTGGTGCGCTTCGCCGCCAACGAGGCGCTCAAGCCCCACGACGCCAGGTGGCTGCGCGCCAACGGCTTGTCCAACCGCTACCTGCCGCCGGAGCTGGCGCTCACCGACGCGCAGCGCACACTGGCGCAGAACTGGCGGCAGGGCGGCGGCCAGGTCGGCCCCTACGTCAATGCCATCAAGCTTATCCAGTACAACAGCACCCTCGTCGGCCGCGACCTCAACCAGGCGCGGCCGGGCGACCTGATCTTCTTCGACCAGGGCGACGACCAGCACCTGATGATCTGGATGGGCCGCAACATCGCCTACCACACCGGCAGCAGCACGCCGACCGACAACGGCATGCGCTCGGTCAGCCTGCAACAACTCATGACATGGAAGGACACCCGATGGATACCCGACCCCGCCAACCCCAACTTCGTCGGCGTGTACCGCTTGTCGTTCCTCGCCCGATGAAGCTGCTCGCGGTGTGCGCCGGCCTGGCCCTGGGCGGCCTGCTGCTGGGCGCGCCGCAGGCGCTGCGGGCCGACGACGAGGTGCCGGCGAGCAACTACGCGCCGGTCAGCGGCGAGTCCTTCTTCCTGCTCGCCGACAGCAGCTTCGCCACCGACGAGGAGGCCCGCGTGCGCCTGGAGGCGCCGGGCCGCGACTACCGCCGCTACCGCATGGAGGCCTACGGCGGGGTGGACATGCGCGTCTACCGCATCGACCAGCCGCTGGACTTCCTCAAGCGCCAGAAGAACCTGCACCGGGTGCTGGCCGAGGGGCAGTTCAAGGGCGAGGGCCTGGCCAACACCCTGGCCTACCTGTGGGACAACTGGTACCGCAAGTCGCGGCGGGTGATGCAGCGCGCCTTCTCCTACGAGTCGCGCAAGCAGGTCACCGAGGTGGTGCCGGAGCTGAAGATGGGCCAGGCCATGAGCGCGCCCACGCCCTACGACGCGCAGCCGCAGTACGCGCCGATTCCCGGGCTGCCGATGGTCGAGCAGTTCCGCTACCCGCTGTGGGACGCCAAGCCCATAGAGCCGCCGAAGGACGTGCAGCTGGCCGGCTCTTCCAGCGAGTTCATCAACGTCTCGCCGGGCAACGTCTACATCCCCCTGGGCAAGCTCAAGCCCGGCCTGTACCTGGTCGAGGCGCTGGTGGGCAAGTACCGCGCCACCACCGTGGTGTTCGTCTCCAACACGGTGGCGGTGAGCAAGATCGCCGGCAACGAACTGCTGGTGTGGTCGGCGCGCAAGCACGAAGGCACCCCGGTGCCCGACACCCAGGTACTCTGGACCGACGGCCTGGGCGTGATGAGCAGCGGCCGCACCGACGCCGAGGGCCTGCTGCGCCTGCAGCACGCCAGCCCGGAGCGCTCCTTCGTGATAGGCGAAGACAAGGAGGGCGGCGTCTTCGTCTCGGAAAACTTCTACTACGACAGCGAGATCTACGACACCAAGCTCTACGCCTTCACCGACCGCCCGCTGTACCGCCCGGGCGACTGGGTGGCGCTGAAGATCTACGGCCGCGAGTTCAAGAGCGCCCGCGACTCCGCCGCGCCCCAGGCGGCGCCGGTGAAGCTGAGCGTGATCGACGCCGCCGGCACCACCCTGCAGACCCTCGACCTGCAGCTGGACCCGAAAGCCGGCAGCAACGGCCGCTTCCAGCTGCCGGACAACGCCGTGGCCGGCGGCTACGAGCTGCGCTTCGACTACCGCGGGCAGACCTACAGCAGCGCCTTCCGCGTGGCCGAGTACATCAAGCCGCACTTCGAGATCTCCCTCGACCTGGCCAAGCCGGACTTCCGCACTGGCGAGGCGGTCAAGGGCAACCTGGTGCTGCTCTACCCGGACGGCAAGCCGGTGGCCAACGCCAAGCTGCAGCTGAGCCTGCGCGCCCAGCAGTTGTCCATGGTGGACAACGAACTGCAGTACCTCGGCCAGTTCCCGGTGGAGCTGACCAGCACCGAGCTTGCCACCGACGCCCAGGGCCGCGCCGCCATCGAGCTGCCGGCGGCGGACAAGCCCAGCCGCTACCTGCTGACGGTGTTCGCCAGCGACGGCGCCGCCTACCGGGTGAAGACCAGCAAGGAAATCCTCATCGAGCGCGGCGCCGCGCGCTACCGCCTGGCCGCGCCGCAGCGCTTCAGCGCGGTGGGCGACCAGGTCGAGTTCAGCTACGCGCCGGAACAGCCCACCGAACTCAAGCCCAAGAGCTACCGCTGGGTGCGCCTGGAAGACCGCTCCACGGGTGACGGCGAGGCCGGCGACGGCAAGTTCGCCATCGCCTTCGCCAAGCCCGGCACCTACAGCATCGAGTTGCGTGACGCCCAGGGCCAACTGCTCGGCGGCACCGGCCACTCGGTGAGCGGAGAGGGCGTCAAGGCGGTGCCCGGCACCGTGGAAATCGTCCTCGACAAGGCCGAGTACCAGGCCGGTGACGAAGCCCTGGCGCTGATCACCTTCCCCGAGCCGGTGGACGACGCGCTGCTGTCGCTGGAGCGCGACAAGGTCGAGGCCACCGCGCTGCTGTCCAGGGGCGGCGACTGGCTGAAGCTGGAGAAGCTCAACCCCACCCAGTACCGCGCGCGCATCCCGGTGAAGCCGGACTTCTCGCCGAACCTGACCTTCTCGGTGCTCTACACCCGCGGCGGCGACTACAGCTTCCAGAACGCCGGCATCAAGGTGACGGTGCCGCAGGTGGAGATCGCCATCGCCACCGACAAGGAACGCTACGAGCCGGGCGAGACCGTGACCGTGGACCTGGCCACCAGCTACGCCGGCAAGCCGGTGTCCAGCCAGGTGGCGGTGGGCGTGGTGGACGAGATGATCTACGCCCTGCAGCCGGAGATCGCCCCGGGCATCGACCAGTTCTTCTACCACCCGCGGCGCAACAACGTGCGCACCAGCGCCAGCCTGGCCTTCATCAGCTACGACGTGGCCCTGCCGGGCAACGCCAGCGCGCCGGGGCGCAGCAACCGCAGCGAGCGCGGGGTGAAGGTGCTGGAGCGGCCGCGCCGCGAGGACGTCGACACCGCCGCCTGGGAGCCGAAGCTGGTCACCGACGCCCAGGGCAAGGCGCGCTTCAGCTTCCGCATGCCCGATTCGCTGACGCGCTGGCGCATCACCGCGCGGGCCATGGACGGCGACGGCCAGGTCGGCCAGAAGAAGCAGTTCATCCGCTCGGAGAAGCCGCTGTACCTGAAATGGAGCGGCCCGAAGCGCTTCCGCGCCGGCGACCGGCCGGACCTCGGCCTGTTCGTCTTCAACCAGGGCGAGCAGGCGGTCAAGGCCGAGCTGCTGGTGCGCTACGCCGGCCAGGAACAGACCCAGGCGCTGGAGCTGGCCAGGGGCGTGAACTACGTGCGCCTGCCGGCCCAGGCGCTGAGCGATGGCGGATGGAGCGCCGAGCTGCGCCAGGACGGCCAGTTGCGCGACAGCCTGGGCGTGCGCTTCGCCCTGGCCGCCGACGGCTGGCAGGTGCTGCAAGCGCGCAGCCTGCAACTGGCCGGGCAGAACAGCCCGCTGCAACTGCCGGCGGACGCCCGTGACATCCGCCTGCGCCTGGACGACAGCGCCAGCGCGCTGTTCCGCGGCAGCCTCGACGACCTGCTGGCCTACCCCTACGGCTGCGTCGAGCAGACCGCCAGCCGCCTGCTGCCGCTGAGCGTGGCCTACCCGCTGCTGGCCGGCGGCGAGCCGCGGGTGCGCGACCGCCTGCGCCTGATCATGCAGAACAGCCGCCTGCGCCTGGTGCAGATGGCCGGGCCCAACGCCTACTTCACCTGGTGGGGCGACAACACCGACAGCGACGCCTTCCTCACCGCCTACGCCTACTACGCCGACTGGCACGCCAGCCGCGCGCTGCAGATCAGCCTGCCGGCGGAACACTGGCAGCGGGTGCTCGACCTCTACGCCAAGCTGGCCGAGCAGACGCCGCTGCTGCAGCGCGCGCTGATCCTCGGCTTCGCCCGCGACATGCAGCTGCCGGTGCAGACCCTGGTCGGCGGCCTGCTCGACGACCTGGCCAAGGCCGGGGAGGGCGAGGAGACGAAGCTGCCGGCGGATGCCGACGTCAGCCTGGTGATGGCCGAGCCGGACTCCAGCCTCGGCCTGGCGGTGGCGCGGGTACTGGCCGCGAACCTGGCGCAGCAGGCCAAGGTGCCGCTGCCGGCGGCCTTCGCCAAGCAGCTGGACGGGGCGCGCTTCAAGGTCAACAACAGCGACCAGCCGTTCGCCCAGGCCGTGCAACTGTCGCTGGCGGCGCCGGATGTCAACCGCGCCCGCGCCCTGCTGGCGCGCCTGGGCCCGCAGCAGTCGACCCTGGAACGCGCCCTGGCGCTGACCTGGCTGCAGCGCGCCCTGGCCCAGGCGCCGGCTGCCGAAACGCTGAAGCCGGGCAAGGATTGGCTCGAGCAGCAAGGCCCTAGCGGCGAGCGTTACTGGCAGTGGCAGGGCCAGGGCGTGCCCGCCGAACTGACCCTGCAGAGCCCGCCGTCGCGCCCGCTCAACGCCGCGCTCAGCTTCCGCAGCGCCGAGGCCCCGGCCAGCCAGTTGCCGGTGAGCATCAGCCGCCGCCTGCTGCGCCTGGTGCCGGGCGACAAGGCCTTCGCGTTCAAGGTCGAGGAGCTGGGCGACAAGCCGCTGTCCAGCGACGAGCTGTACCTGGACGAAGTGACGCTGAAGACCGAGCAGCCCACCGCCCTGCGCTACGGCATGCTGGAAGTGCCGTTGCCGCCGGGCGCCGACGTCGAGCGCACCACCTGGGGCATCCAGGTCAGCGGCCTGGGCGGCACCGAGGCGATGAGCCTGGAGCGCGCGCGCAACGAGCCGGGCGACCTGCACTACGGCATCCCGGTGGACAGCCTCGCCGGCGAGCTGCGCTTCCGCCACCTGGTGCGCTTCTCGCAGAAGGGCGAGTTCGCCCTGCCGCCGGCGCGCTATGTGCGCATGTACGCGCCCGCCGAGCAGGCCCTGGAGCAGAGCCCGGCGCTGGCCAGGGTCAAGGTGCGGTAATGCGCCTGGCCTGGCTGCTGCTCCTGCTGCCGCTGTGCGCGGCGGCGGAGCCGCCCGTGCAGTTCGCCTGGCGTACCGCCCAGGGCGACCAGCTGCTGCGCCTGGACCGCCAGCAGGTGCTGGCCCGCGAGCCGCTGCCGGCGGACCTGCGCACGCCCCTGGGCAGCCTGTGGAAGCTGTTCGTCTTCGCCTGGCTGGTGGACAACCAGCGCCAGGAGCCGGCCTATGCCTGCAAGGGCCAGTCCCGCGAGGAGGTCTACTGCTGCTCGGCGGGGCAGAGCATCGGCCGCGACCAGGCGCTGGTGAAATCCTGCGGGCTGTACTTCCAGCCGGCGCGCCTGGGCCTGGACGCCGCGGCCTGGCGCCGGTACTGGCAGGCGTACGCGGCGCCGGCCTGGTTGTTGGACCTGGACAAGTTGCAGCCGCAGACCGAGGTGCCGGTGGCCGAGCTGCTGGATGTCCTCGGCCGCCTGCCGGCCCAGGACGAGGCGCGCCGCGTGCTGCTCGACGTGGTGGTGAACGCCGACGACGGCCGCGCCGTGGCCAGTCTTGGCGGGCGCCTGCGGGTGAAGACCTGGAGCTGGCTCGACGAGCGCGACCCGCAGGCGCGCCGTGGCGGCTTCGCCGGCTGGCTGGTGGACGGCACGCCGGTCTGGGTGTCCGGCCCCGGCACCAGCAAGACGCTGCTGGCGCAGTATGCCGAGGCGCTGGGGGCGCTGCTGCCGGCGCCCTGGCCGCGGGAGGCCGGGCGCTGCGTGGCGGTGCCGCTGTTCAGCCGCTACCCGCTGCGCGAGGTCTTCGACGTCCAGGGCCGTCCGGCGGCGGCCGGCGGCCTCAGCGGCAGCTACCGGGTGAGCTTCGAGAACGGCAACGATCTGGATATCCACAGCGACGGCGAACTCTTCCTCCAGCGCGACGGCAAGCCCCGGCTGGTGGCCCGGCTGGAGCGCGAGGAATACGTCGCCCGCGTGCTGCAGCGCGAAGCCGCGGCCACCCCGGTGGAAGCCGCCCGCGCCCTGGCGGTGGCCATCCGCAGCTACCTGCTGCAGAACGGCGCGCAGCACGGCGACTGCCTGGACATCGACGACAGCAGCCAGCGCCAGCGCGTCGCCCCGCGCCCGGCCACGGCGCAGATGCGCGCCGTGGCGGCCTTCACCGACGGCCTGGTGCTGGCCGGCAGCCCGGTCACCTACCACGCCGACCAGGCCGGCCCGGCGAAACTCTCCTGGCAGGAGGCCAAGGCCCAGGCGGCCAGCGGCCTGCGCTTCGACGCCATCCTCGCCCGTGCCTTCCCGCGCGCCAGCCTGAGCGCCTGGAACAACCCGCTGGCGGCCTGCCAGCCGCTGCCCGCCGCCGAGGACTGGCTGCGCAAGCAGCGCCGTGGCTGGCGCCCGCGCCTGGAAGGCGAGCCGGGCTACGAGGAATTGCAGAGCTTCGCCGTCTGCCAACTGGCCTCGGGCCGCCCCTACGTCGACCGCGAGCGCCAGCGCATCTACGTGCGCGGCCTGTATTCGCTGCAGGACCGCCTCGACCTCACCCACGAATACCTGCACCTGGCCTTCCAGGCGCACCCCAACGGCCAGGACGAGGACTTCGTCGAAAGCCTCGCCCGCCGCCTGATACTGGAATGACCGCCATGACGCTGCGTCCCTACCTGTTCCTTTCCCTGCTCGCTGCCGGCCTGGCCCAGGCCGCCGAGCCAGGCATCCGCCTGGACGCCCCGCTGGGCGGCTGGCGCCCCGGCAACGGCGAGGGCGCCAACTTCCGGCAGACGGTGAACTACCCGGCGGCCTCGGTGAATACCCCGGCCGACCAGGCGCTGAGCGCGCGGATCAGGGGCGAGATCGCCAACGCGCCCAAGGACCGGCCGGCGACCCTAGTGGTCAATGGCGTGTCCATGCCGCTGAAGATCGGCGAGGACGGCGGCTTCGACCGCCCCTACGCGTTCCCGGCCGGCAGCAACAGCGTCGAGGTGATCAGCCCGGACGGCCAGCGCCACAAGCGCGTGCAGTTCTACCACGGCGGTGGCGGCGGCGAGGTGCCGGCCAAGCTGCGCGTGCTGCTGTCCTGGGACAGCGACAACACCGACCTCGACCTGCACCTGGTGACCCCCGACGGCGGCCACGTCTGGTACGGCAACCGCAGCCTGCCCAACGGCGCCGCCCAGGACGTCGACGTGACCACCGGCTACGGCCCGGAGATCATCGCCACGCCGACGCCGCTGAAGGGGGCGTACCTGGTCTACGTGAACTACTTCGGCGGCGGCTACAGCCAGGACGAGGAGAGCGGCAACGTCGAGGCCGCCCAGCCGCTGACCACGGCCAGGGTGACGATAGTGACGGAGGAGGGCACGCCGGACGAGAAGCAGGAGAGCTTCCTGGTGCCGATGCGGCAGCCGGGGGAGCTGACTTTGGTGAAGCGGTTTAGTTATCCGTAGGAGCGGCTGCAAGCGGCAAGCTACAAGCTGCAAGCAAGAGCAGTCGCGGGCAGGGCGGACTTCGCCGATGTGCCGGTGCCTGGCCTGAACTCCGCTCCCCCTCCCTAATCCTCCCCCGCAAGCGGGAGAGGGGACCGTTCGGTGTGAGGCGGGGCCGCAAAGCTCACTGCGAGACTGTGGGGTTGCCGGCTGACTCTTGATCTTCAGCTCGCTCAGGACAAGCTCCCTCTCCCTTCAGGGAGAGGGTTGGGGAGAGGGGCGGACCTCGCCGATGTGCCGGTGCCTGGCCTGAACTCCGCTCCCCTCCCTGGCCCTCCCCCGCAAGCGGGAGAGGGGACCGTTCGGTGTGAGGCGGGGCCGCAAAGCTCACTGCGAGACTGTGGGGTTGCCAGCTGACTCTTGAGCTTCAGCTCGCTCAGGACAAGCTCCCTCTCCCTTCAGGGAGAGGGTTGGGGAGAGGGGCGGACTTCGCCGATGTACCGGTGCCTGGCCTGAACTCCGCTCCCCTCCCTGACCCTCCCCCGCAAGCGGGAGAGGGGACCGTTCGGTGTGAGGCGGGGCCGCAAAGTTCACTGCGAGACTGTGGGGTTACCGGCTGACTCTTGATCTTCAGCTCGCTCAGGACAAGCTCCCTCTCCCTTCAGGGAGAGGGCTGGGGAGAGGGTTGCGGACTTCGCCGATGTGTGGTGGTTGGCCTGAACTCCGTTCCCCCTCCCTAACCCTCCCCCGCAAGCGGGAGAGGGGACCGTTCGGTGTGAGGCGGGGCCGCAAAGCTCACTGTGAGACTGTGGAGCTGCCGGCGGGCTCTTGATTTTCAGCTCGCTCAGGACAAGCTCCCTCTCCCTTCAGGGAGAGGGTTGGGGAGAGGGGCGGACTTCGCCGATGTACCGGTGCCTGGCCTGAACTCCGCTCCCCTCCCTGACCCTCCCCCGCAAGCAGGAGAGGGGACCGTTCGGCGTGCAGTGGGGCTGCGAAGCTCCCGGGACCGTAGGGCGGATAACGCCTCAAGCGTTATCCGCCGTCGTCGTGGGCTCCGGCGTTCCGGCCGGCGGCGGATAACCGCGAACGGTTATTCGCCCTACGCTCAGGCCTTCTGGTCCGCCTGCCACGCCTCTATCACTTCCTGCGCCGCGCGGAAGGCGTCGATCGCTGCCGGTACGCCGGCGTAGACCGCGCAGTGCAGCAGCGCTTCGCGGATTTCTTCCACCGTGCAGCCGTTGTTCAGCGCGCCGCGCACGTGGCCTTTCAGTTCCTGCGGGCATTTCAGCGCGGTCAGGGCGGCCAGGGTGATCAGGCTGCGGGTCTTGCGCGGCAGGCCGTCGCGGGACCAGACGCTGCCCCAGGCGTTTTCGTTGACGAAGTCCTGCAGCGGTCGGGTGAAGTCGGTGGCGTTGTTCAGGGCGCGGTCGACGAAGGCGTCGCCCATCACTTCCCGGCGTACCTGTTCGCCGGCCTTGCGCTTGTCGGTCATTCGGACTGCTCCTAGTCGATGGCTTCCAGGCGCACCGGCGCCGTGCCGGTGCGCAACATGTCGAGGCGTTGCGCCGCACCGCGGGACAGGTCGATGATCCTGCCGCGGCCGAAGGGCCCGCGGTCGTTGACGCGCACCACCACGCTGCGGCCGTTGTCGAGGTTGGTGACCTTCAGCCGGGTGCCGAAGGGCAGGCTGCGGTGCGCGGCGGTGAGGGCGTGCTGGTCGAAGCGCTCGCCGCTGGCGGTCTTCCTGCCGTGGTGCGCGCGGCCGTAGTAGGACGCGGTGCCCTCGGCGCGGTAGCCGCGCGCCGAGCCGCCGTCGTACGACGAAGTGGCGCAGCCGGCCAGCAGGGCCAGGCCGCAGAGCAGGGCGAGAGAACGCAGCATCGAGCCTCCGGACGAAAAAACGCCGGGCAAGCCCGGCGTCAGGAAGAGTGGGCTCAGCTTTCGAGCTTCTTCTTCAGCAGTTCGTTCACCTGCCCGGGGTTGGCTTTCCCCTTCGAGGCCTTCATGGCCTGGCCGACGAAGAAGCCGAACATCTTGCCGCGCTTGGCTTCGTCGCTGGCGCGGTACTGTTCGACCTGCTCGGCGTTGGCCGCCAGCACCTCGTCGAGCATCTTGTCGATGGCGCCGGTGTCGGTGACCTGCTTCAGGCCCTTGGCCTCGATGATCGCATCGGCCGAGCCTTCGCCGGCGGCCATGGCCTCGAAGACCATCTTGGCGATCTTGCCGCTGATGGTGTTGTCCTTGATGCGCAGGATCATGCCGCCCAGCTGCTCGGCGGAAACCGGCGACCGGTCGATCTCCAGGCCGTCCTTGTTGAGCAGGCTGGAAAGCTCGCCCATCACCCAGTTGGCCGCAAGCTTGGCGTCGCCGCAGATGCCTTGCACCTGCTCGAAGTAGTCGGCCATCTCGCGGCTGGCGGACAGCACGCTGGCGTCGTAGGCCGACAGCCCGTACTGGCTCTCGAAGCGCTCGCGCTTCTGGTCCGGCAGTTCCGGCAGGCTGGCGCGCAACTCTTCCAGGAAGCTGCGCTCGATCACCACCGGCAGCAGGTCCGGGCAGGGGAAGTAGCGGTAGTCGTTGGCTTCTTCCTTGCTGCGCATGGAGCGCGTCTCGTCCTTGTTCGGGTCGTACAGGCGGGTTTCCTGCACCACCTTGCCGCCGTCCTCGATCAGGTCGATCTGGCGCTGCACCTCGTGGTTGATCGCCTTCTCGATGAAGCGGAAGGAGTTGACGTTCTTGATCTCGGCGCGGGTGCCGAACTCGGCCTGGCCTTTCGGGCGCACCGAGACGTTGCAGTCGCAGCGCAGCGAGCCCTCGGCCATGTTGCCGTCGCAGATGCCCAGGTAGCGCACCAGCGCGTGGATGGCCTTGACATAGGCCACGGCTTCCTTGGCGCTGCGGATGTCCGGTTCGGAGACGATCTCCAGCAGCGGCGTGCCGGCGCGGTTCAGGTCGATGCCGCTCATGCCGTGGAAGTCTTCGTGCAGGCTCTTGCCGGCGTCCTCTTCCAGGTGCGCGCGGGTGATGCCCACGCGCTTGACGGTGCCGTCCTCGAGGGTGATGTCGAGGAAGCCCTTGCCGACGATGGGGTGGTCCATCTGGCTGGTCTGGTAGCCCTTGGGCAGGTCCGGGTAGAAGTAGTTCTTGCGGGCGAAGACGTTGCGCTCGGCGATCTCGGCGTTGATCGCCAGGCCGAACCGGCAGGCCATGCGCACGGCCTCGGCGTTGAGCACCGGCAGGGTGCCGGGCATCGCCAGGTCGACCAGGCTGGCCTGGGTGTTGGGCTCGGCGCCGAAGGTGGTGGCGCTGCCGGAGAAGATCTTCGATTGGGTGGCGAGCTGCGCGTGGATTTCCAGCCCGATCACGGTTTCCCATTGCATGTGTGTCGTCCTCAGAATCCAGCCGGTGCTTGTTTGTGCCAGTCGGTCACCTGTTGGTACTGGTGCGCGACGTTGAGCAGGCGGCCTTCCTGGAAGTACGGGGCGAGCAGCTGCACGCCCACCGGCAGGCCATCGACGAACCCGGCGGGCATGGACAGCCCGGGGATGCCGGCGAGGTTGGCGGTGATGGTGTAGATGTCTTCCAGGTACTGGGCGACCGGGTCGTCGTTCTTGGTGCCGAGCTTCCAGGCCGGGTTGGGCGTGGTCGGGCCGAGGATGACGTCCACTTCGCCGAAGGCGCTGACGAAGTCGTTCTTGATCAGCCGGCGGATCTTCTGCGCCTTCAGGTAGTAGGCGTCGTAGTAGCCGGCGGACAGCGCATAGGTGCCGACCATGATGCGGCGCTTCACCTCGGCGCCGAAGCCTTCGGCGCGGGAGCGCTTGTACAGGTCCTGCAGGTCCTTCGGCTCCGCGCAGCGGTAGCCGTAGCGTACGCCATCGAAGCGCGACAGGTTGGAGCTGGCTTCCGCCGGGGCGATCACGTAGTAGGCCGGGATGGCGTGGCGCATGTTCGGCAGGGAGATGTCCCTGACCACCGCGCCCAGCTGCTTGAGCTGCTCGACCACGGCCAGCACGGCATCGGCGATGCGGCTGTCCAGGCCCTCGCCGAAGTATTCCTTCGGCAGGCCGATGCGCAGGCCGGCCAGCGGCTTGCCCAGGGCGGCCAGGTAGTCGTCCAGCGGCTGGTCGACGCAGGTGGAGTCCTTGGCGTCGAAGCCGGCCATGGCGCCGAGCATCAGCGCGCAGTCCTCGGCGGTGCGGGCCAGGGGGCCGGCCTGGTCGAGGCTGGAGGCGTAGGCGATCATGCCCCAGCGCGAGACGCGGCCGTAGGTCGGCTTGATCCCGGTGAGGTTGGTCAGCGCCGCCGGCTGGCGGATCGAGCCGCCGGTGTCGGTGCCGGTGGCGGCGGGGATCAGCCGCGCGGCCACGGCCGCGGCCGAGCCGCCGGAGGAGCCGCCGGGCACGCGGGTGGCGTCCCAGGGGTTCTTCACCGGGCCGTAGTGGCTGGATTCGTTGGCCGAGCCCATGGCGAACTCGTCCATGTTCAGCTTGCCCAGGCTCACGGCGCCGGCGGCGGCCAGGCGCTCGACCACGGTGGCGTCGTAGGGCGAGACGAAGTTGTCGAGGATCTTCGAGCCGCAGCTGGTGCGCACGCCCCGGGTGCAGAACAGGTCCTTGTGGGCGATGGGCGCGCCGAGCAGGGCGCCGGCCTCGCCGTTGGCGCGCCGCTGGTCGGCGGCCCGGGCCTGGGCGAGGGCTTCGTCGGCGGTGACGCTGATGAAGCTGTTGAGCTGCGGATCGAGCTGCTCGATGCGGCTCAGCAGGGCACGGGTCAGCTCTTCGGCGGAGAACTGTTTGTCGGCGAGGCCGCGGGCGACTTCGGCGAGGGTCAGTTGGTGCAGCATGGGTCCGTGTCCTTCCTTATTACTCGATCACTTTCGGAACCAGGTACAGGCCGTCTTCCACGGCCGGTGCGATGGCCTGGTAGGCCTCGCGCTGGTTGCTTTCGGTCACCACGTCGGCGCGCAGGCGCTGGGTGGCTTCCAGGGGGTGGGCGAGGGGTTCGACGCCGTCGGTGTCCACCGCCTGCATCTGGTCGACCAGGCCGAGGATGTTGTTCAGGGTCGCGGTGGTCGGTTGGACGTCGGTTTCCGCCAGGCCCAGGCGGGCCAGGTGGGCGATTTTTTCCACGTCGGAGCGGTCAAGCGCCATCGGGGGTCTCCAGGCTAGAGCTGCCAGCGTCGATAGGACGCATGGTCGGACGAAACGTAGGCGGGGAACGGAACCCGCGGCGGGCGGTCCCAGGGACCGCTGGGGCAGGCCTTAAAGGCGCTGAAAGTCAAGCAATTTAACACAATGCCGCCTTGCCCAAAATCCCCGTCATTGTTAGAGTTTGCCGCACTTTTTTACCCGCGCATCGTCCAGGGTTCCCTTTCCATGTTCAAAAAATTGCGTGGCATGTTCTCCAGCGATCTGTCGATCGACCTGGGCACTGCCAATACCCTCATTTATGTGCGCGAACGCGGCATCGTCCTCAACGAGCCTTCGGTAGTGGCCATCCGCAACCATGGCAACCAGAAGAGCGTGGTCGCCGTCGGTACCGAGGCCAAGCGCATGCTCGGCCGCACCCCCGGCAACATCTCGGCCATCCGCCCGATGAAGGACGGCGTCATCGCCGACTTCAGCGTCTGCGAGAAGATGCTGCAGTACTTCATCAACAAGGTGCACGAGAACAGCTTCTTGCAGCCCAGCCCTCGCGTGCTGATCTGCGTGCCGTGCAAGTCCACCCAGGTGGAACGCCGCGCCATCCGTGAATCGGCCCTGGGCGCCGGCGCCCGCGAGGTGTACCTGATCGAGGAGCCCATGGCCGCGGCCATCGGCGCCGGCCTGCCGGTCGAGGAAGCCCGTGGCTCGATGGTCGTCGACATCGGCGGCGGCACCACCGAGATCGCCCTGATCTCGCTGAACGGCGTGGTCTACGCCGAATCCGTGCGCGTCGGCGGCGACCGCTTCGACGAAGCCATCGTCACCTACGTGCGCCGCAACTACGGCAGCCTGATCGGCGAATCCACCGCCGAGCGCATCAAGCAGGAGATCGGCGCCGCCTTCTCCGGTGGCGAAGTGCGCGAGGTGGACGTCCGCGGCCGCAACCTGGCCGAAGGCGTGCCGCGCAGCTTCACCCTGAACTCCAACGAGGTGCTCGAAGCCCTGCAGGAGTCCCTGGCGACCATCGTCCAGGCGGTCAAGAGCGCCCTGGAGCAGTCTCCGCCGGAGCTGGCCTCGGACATCGCCGAGCGTGGCCTGGTGCTGACCGGCGGTGGTGCCCTGCTGCGCGACCTGGACAAGCTGCTGGCCCAGGAGACCGGCCTGCCGGTGATCGTCGCCGAAGACCCGCTGACCTGCGTGGCCCGTGGCGGCGGCAAGGCGCTGGACATGATGGACCGCCACTCCATGGACCTGCTCTCCACCGAGTGAGGTGGGAGCCCTTGAGGGTGGTTGACGTTTTGCCGCGCACGGCGAAACATCAACCGCCTTCAATCAGCTAGGAGCTGGTCATCAAACCGCTATTCTCCAAAGGGCCCTCGCTGGGCGTGCGCCTGCTGGTGCTCGCCGTGCTTTCGGTGGGCCTGATGGTGGTCGACGCGCGTTTCGACTACCTCAAGCCCGTGCGCAGCCAGATGGGCCTGGTGCTGACCCCCTTCTATGGCGTGGCCGACCTGCCGGTGCGTGCCTGGGAAGGCGTGCGCGACCAGTTCACCAGCCGCAGCGAGCTGCTCGCCGAGAACGAGCGGCTCAAGGCCGAGTCGCTGCTGATGCAGCGCCGCCTGCAGAAGCTGGCCGCCCTGACCGAACAGAACGTGCGCCTGCGCGAGCTGCTCAATTCCGCCGCCCTGGTGGACGACAAGGTGCTGGTCAGCGAACTGATCGGCGTCGACCCCAACCCCTTCACCCAGCGCATCCTCATCGACAAGGGCGCGAAGGACGGCGTGTTCCAGGGCCAGCCGGTGCTCGACGCCAGCGGCCTGATGGGCCAGGTGGTCGAGGTCATGCCCTACACCGCCCGCGTGCTGCTGCTCACCGACACCACCCACAGCATCCCGGTGCAGGTCAACCGCAACGGCCTGCGCGCCATCGCCGTCGGCACCGGCAACCCGGAGCGCCTGGAACTGCGTTTCGTCGCCGACACCGCGGACATCAAGGAAGGCGACCTGCTGGTCAGCTCCGGCCTCGGCCAGCGCTTCCCGGCCGGCTACCCGGTGGCGGTGGTCAAGGAGGTCATCCACGACTCCGGCCAGCCGTTTGCGGTGATCCGCGCCGTGCCCACCGCGAAGATGAACCGCAGCCGCTACGTGCTGCTGGTGTTCAGCGACAGCCGCACCCCCGAGCAGCGCGCCACCGAGGCCGCCGAGGCCCAGGCCGAGGCCGACCGCCAGGCAGCGGAGGCCGCTGGCCAGGCGCCGGCGCCCGCCGCTCCAGCCGCGCCTGCTGCCCCGGCCGCTCCGGCCCAGGGCGCCGCCCCGGCACCCGCCACGCCAGCCGCCACACCCGCGCATCCGCCGGCGCCGGCCCAGGCCGCGCCACAAAGGAACCGTCACTGATGCCCGCCCAAGGACCGCGCAACGGCTGGCTGATCTGGGTCAGCCTGCTGCTGGCGCTGCTGCTGTCGGTGGCGCCGATGCCCAGCTTCACGGAAATCGGCCGGCCGCTGTGGCTGGCGCTGTTCCTCACCTTCTGGGTGCTGATGGTGCCGCAGAAGGTGGGCATGGTCACCGCCTGGGTCTGCGGCCTGGCCGAGGACGTGCTGTACGGCAGCCTGCTCGGGCAGAACGCCCTGATCCTCAGCTTCATCGTGTTCCTGGTCATGGCCCTGCAGCAGCGCCTGCGCCTGTACCCCGTCTGGCAGCAGTGCCTGGTGCTGATGGTGGTCTATGGCCTGGCGCAACTGGTGCAGCTGTGGCTCAACGCCCTGACCGGCAACCGCCCGCCGACCCTGGCCTTCCTCTTGCCGGCGCTGGTCAGCGGCCTGCTCTGGCCCTGGGTGCTGGTGCTGCTCAAGGGCCTGTCCCAGCGCCTTAAGGTCTACTAATACCCGTCCCGCCGCTTCCCACCTGGCACGGGGCCGGGAGAGGGGCGGCCGGGACTCTTCCGGGAGTCGCAGATGCCCCAGCTTTACCTGGCCTCCAGCTCGCCGCGCCGGCGTGAGCTGCTGACGCAGATCGGCCTGTCCTTCCACCTGGTTTCCGGCAACATCGACGAAACGCCCGAGGACGGCGAGACGCCGGCCGCGTACGTCGAGCGCCTGGCGCGCGGCAAGGCCCTGGCCGGACTGACTATGCTTGCCCAGAGGCCCGACGTCTGCGTGCTCGGCGCCGATACCGCGGTGGTGCTCGACGGCCGCATCCTCGGCAAGCCGGCGGACCGCGAGGACAGCCTGGCCATGCTGCGCGCGTTGTCCGGCCGCCAGCACCAGGTGCTGACCGCGGTGGCGGTGGCCGACCGCGACCGCTGCGAAGTGCGGGTGGTGGCGAGCACCGTGTCGTTCCGCCGCATCGGCGAGGCCGAGGCGCAGGCCTACTGGGCCACCGGCGAGCCCCAGGACAAGGCGGGCGGCTACGCTATCCAGGGGTTGGCGGCGATCTTCGTCAACCGCGTCGAGGGCAGCTACAGCGGGGTGGTCGGCCTGCCCTTGTGCGAGACCGCGGAACTGTTGGCTGACTTCGCGATCCCTTGCTGGCAGTCTTGAAGAAGTAGCGCTGCACACGGGCGCGATAAGGAAGGGCGCATGAGCGAAGAGATCCTGATCAATATCACGCCGATGGAATCGCGCGTGGCGGTGGTGGAAAACGGTGTCCTTCAGGAAGTCCACGTCGAGCGCACGTTGCGCCGCGGGATAGTCGGCAACATCTACAAGGGCAAGGTGGTCCGCGTGTTGCCGGGGATGCAGGCGGCTTTCGTCGACATCGGCCTGGAGCGCGCGGCCTTCATCCACGCGGCGGAAATCTCCACCCGCGAGGGCAGCGCGGTGGAAAGCATCGGCGCCCTGGTCCACGAGGGCCAGAGCCTGGTGGTGCAGGTCACCAAGGACCCCATCGGCACCAAGGGCGCGCGCCTGACCACGCACCTGTCGATCCCCTCGCGCTACCTGGTGTACATGCCGCGCACCAGCCACGTCGGGATTTCCCTGAAAATCGAGGACGAGCAGGAGCGCGAGCGCCTCAAGCAGGTGGTGGCCAAGTGCGTCGAGGCCGAGGGCATCGTCGAGAAGGGCGGCTTCATCCTGCGCACCGCCGCCGAGGGCGCCGGGGAGGACGAGATCCTCGCCGACATCCGCTACCTGCGCCGGCTGTGGGACCAGATAGACGCGCAGATCCAGACGGTCGGCGCGCCGACGGTGATCTACGAGGACCTGTCCCTGGCCCAGCGCACCCTGCGCGACCTGGTCAACCCGCGCATCGAGAAGATCCGCGTGGATTCCCGGGAGAACTTCCAGAAGATCACGCAGTTCGTCGACGAGCTGATGCCGGAAATCGCCGACCGCCTGGAGCACTACCCCGGCGAGCGGCCGATCTTCGACCTCTACGGCGTCGAGGACGAGATCCAGAAGGCCCTGGAGCGCAAGGTGCTGCTCAAGTCCGGCGGCTACCTGATCATCGACCCGACCGAGGCGATGACCACCATCGACGTCAACACCGGCGCCTTCGTCGGCCACCGCAACCTCGAAGAGACCATCTTCAAGACCAACCTCGAGGCGGCCACCGCCATCGCCCGCCAGCTGCGCCTGCGCAACCTCGGCGGGATCATCATCATCGACTTCATCGACATGGAGGACGAGGAGCACCGCCGCCAGGTCCTGCGCACCCTGGAGAAGCAGCTCGAGCGCGACCACGCCAAGACCAACATCATCGGCATCACCGAGCTGGGCCTGGTGCAGATGACCCGCAAGCGCACCCGCGAGAGCCTGGTGCAGGTGCTCTGCGAGCCCTGCCCGTGCTGCCAGGGGCGCGGCATGCTGAAGACCCCCGAGACCATCTGCTACGAGATCTTCCGCGAGATCCTCCGTGAGGCCCGCGCCTACCAGGCCGATTCCTACGTGGTGCTGGCCAACCAGAAGGTGGTCGACCGCCTGCTCGACGAAGAGTCGGGCAACGTCGCCGATCTGGAGATGTTCATCGGGCGCACCATCAAGTTTCAGGTTGAGCCGATCTACTCCCAGGAACAGTATGACGTCGTCCTGCTCTGAGGCGTTTTACTGACATGGAATCCTTCGGCCGCCTGTTCGCGCGCCTGCTGCGCCTGGCGCTGGGGCTGTGCGCCCTGGGCCTGGTGCTGCTGGCGCTGTACGTCAGCCTGGGGCGCCAGCTGGCGCCGCTGGTGGCGGAGTACCGCGACGAGCTGGCCGAGCAGGCCAGCGCGCGGCTGCACATGCCGGTGCGCATCGGCGCCCTGGAAGGCAGCTGGCACGGCTTCGGCCCGATCATCACGGTGCGCGACATCCAGCTCGGCGAGGGCAGCGACGTCCTGCGCCTGGAGCAGGTGCGCCTGACCCCCGACATCCCCGCCAGCCTGCTGGCGCGCCAGCCGCGCATCGACAGCCTGGAGCTGCAGGGCCTGCAGCTGAGCCTGCGCGAGGGCGAGGACGGCCACTGGCAGGTCGAGGGCCTGCCGGCCAGCCCCCAGGGCAGCGACCCGCGCCAGCTCGTCGACCTGCTGCTGACGCCGCGCCGCCTGTCGCTGCTGGACAGCCAGCTGAGCCTGCTGCCGCGCGAGGGGCAGACGCTGAACCTGACCTACCTGGGCCTGACCCTGCACAGCGGCGTGTTCGGCCAGCGCCTGGACGGCCGCTTCAACCTGCCGGACGGCCAGCCGGTGGCGCTGCGGGTGGATACGCGCATCGACCGCGAGGACTGGAAGCGCAGCTCGGCCGACGCCTACCTCAGCCTGCCGCAGAGCGACTGGGCGAAGTGGCTGCCGGCGAGCCTGACGCGGCAATGGCGCATCCAGCGGCTGGAGGCCGGCGGCGAACTCTGGGCGCGCATCGACAAGGGCCAGCCGAGCGCGGCCGTGGCCAGGCTCAATGCGCCGCAGGTGCGGGCCTCCTTCGACGGCCGCGAGGCGGTGGAGATCGGCGACCTCGGCGTGGGGCTGTACTTCCAGCGCCAGGGCGACGAGATGAGCCTGCGCGTCAATGATCTGGCGGCCAACCTCGGCGAAAAGCGCTGGGGCGAGGCGGAACTGGAGCTGAACCGGCAGACCCGCGGCGAAGAACACTGGCGCCTGCGCGCCGACCGCCTGGACCTGGGCCCGCTGCTGCCAGTGGTGGAAAGCCTGGCGCCGCTGCCGGACAAGGCGGTGGAGTGGCTGCAGGGCCTGGCGCCCCAGGGCGTGCTGCACCACCTCAACCTCGACTGGTGGCCGCAGCGCCAGGGCGCCGAGCGCCTGGCCTACGGCGTGAACCTGGAGAAGGTCGGCGTCAGCGCCTTCCACGAGGTGCCGGCGGTGGCCAACGTCGACGGCACCTTCAGCGGCAACCTCGGCGGCGGCCAGCTGGACGCCTCGGCCAAGGACTTCATGCTCCACCTGGCCACCCTGTTCCCCGAGCCCTGGCGCTTCCGCACCGCCAACGCACGGCTGTTCTGGAAGTGGGACGACGAGGCCTTCACCCTCGGCAGCCACCTGATGAAGGTCGAGGGCGACGTCGGCCGGCTGGGCGGCGACATGCTGATCCGCCTGATGCACGACCACGACAAAGAGAGCTACATGGACCTGCGCGTGGGCCTGGTGGATGGCGACGGCAGCTACACCCCGCAGTTCCTGCCCACCGTGCTGCCGGAGATGAGCAAGGACCTGGCCCACTGGCTGGCCACCGCCATCAGGGGCGGACGCGTCGAGCAGGGCTACTTCCAGTGGCAGGGCTCGCTGAACAAGGGCTCGGCGCCGGAAGACCACGCCATGAGCCTGTACTTCAAGGTCCACGACGGCGAGCTGGACTACCAGCCGGGTTGGCCGGCGCTGAGCCAGGCCGAGGGCGAGGTGCTGGTGGAGGACAGCGGCGTGCGCATCCGCGCGCAGTCCGGGCGCATCCTGCAGAGCCGGGTGAGCGACGTGCAGGTGGACATTCCCCACGTGCCCAAGGGCGAGGTCTCCCACCTGCACGTCGATGGCGACGTCGACAGCAGCCTGGGCGACGGCCTGAAGATCCTCCAGGACTCGCCCCTGGGCGTGCAGCAGGTCTTCGCCGGCTGGGAAGGCGAGGGCCCGCTCAAGGGCCACCTGAACCTGGACATCCCCCTGGCCAGGGAACAGGCGAAGCAGGCGCGGGTGGTGGTGGACTTCGCCACCGAGGGCGCGCGCCTGAAGATCGCCAAGCCCACCCTGGAACTGGCCCAGCTCAAGGGCGACTTCCGCTACGACACCAACAGCGGCCTGAGCGCCAAGGGCCTCAGCGCCCAGGCCCTGGGCAGCCGCGTCAGCGGCAGCATCCGCGCCGAGGGCAGCCCGGGCAAGCCGCGTACCCGCGTGCTGGTGGGCGGCCAGGTGGCGCTGAAAAGCCTGCTCGACTGGGGCGGCGTGCACCAGGCGCTGCCGGCCTCCGGGCGCCTGCCGTACCAGCTCGACCTGCTGCTCGACGGCAAGGACAGCCAGCTGCAGGTCAGCTCCGACCTCAAGGGCCTGGCCATCGACCTGCCGGCGCCCCTCGGCAAGGCCGCCGAGGAGAGCCGCGCCAGCGACTGGCGCATGACTCTCGAGGGCCCGGAGCGGCGCTACTGGGCCAACTACGACAAGGTGGCCAGCCTGGCCTACGCCGCCCCCGCCGACAAACCCCTGGGCGGCCGCGGCACCCTGCGCCTGGGCGGCGACCCGGCGCTGCTGCCGAACTGGAACGGGGTGCAGGTGCGCGGCAACCTGGACACCCTGGACGTGGACCAGTGGCAGGCGGCGCTGAAGAAGTACGGCATCGGCGGCGTGCCCGGCGATACCCAGGGCCTGCTGCGCGGCGCCGACCTGCGGATCGGCCACTTCCGCGGCTTCGGCACCAGCCTGGACAACCTCAAGGTCGACCTCGCGCGGGTTGCCGGCGGCTGGCAGCTGGGCGTCGACAGCGCCCCGATGGCCGGCCAGGCGGTATTCCCGGACAGCGCCCAGCGGGCCATCCAGATCGACCTGGCGCGCCTGGACCTGCCGAAGAACCCCACCAACGACCTGGCCGCCGCGCCGACCATCGCCCCCGACCCGCTGGAGAAGTTCGACCCGCGCAGCCTGCCGGCGATGGACGTGGCCATCCGCCAGATCTCCCAGGGCGGCAAGCCCATCGGCGCCTGGAGCTTCAACCTGCGCCCGACCACCAGCGGCGTGGCCTTCAACAACGTCAACCTCGACCTGCGCGGCCTCAAGGTCGGCGGCACGTTGCGCTGGGAAGGGCCGGTGGGCTCGACGCACAGCACCTTCCAGGGGCGCCTGGAGGGCAAGAACCTGGCAGACGTGCTCAAGGCCTGGGACTTCGCCCCCACCGCCACCAGCGAACGCTTTGGCCTGGACATCGACGGCAACTGGCCCGGCTCGCCGGCCTACATCAGCCTGCGGCGTTTCGGCGGGCGCCTGGCAGCCGACATGCGCAAGGGCCAGTTCGTCGACGTCGAGGGCAGTGCCCAGGCCCTGCGGGTGTTCGGCCTGCTCAACTTCAACGCCATCAACCGCCGCCTGCGCCTGGACTTCTCCGACCTGTTCGGCAAGGGCCTGAGCTACGACCGCGTGCAGGGCGTGCTCGGCGCCACCAACGGCGTCTACCTGACCCGCGAGCCGATCAGGCTGACCGGGCCGTCCAGCAACATCGAGATGAACGGCACCCTCGACCTCGCCCACGACCAGATCGACGCCAGGCTGCTGGTGACCCTGCCGCTGACCAACAATCTACCGCTGGCCGCGCTCATCGTCGGCGCCCCGGCGGTGGGCGGCGCGCTCTTCGTGGTGGACAAGCTGCTGGGCGACAGGGTGTCTCGTTTCGCCAGCGTGCAGTACAGCGTCAAGGGCCCCTGGCAGAACCCCGAGATCGCCTTCGACAAGCCTTTCGAGAAACCCCGGTGAGCAGAGCCGGCGGGCATCGGTTAGGATGAAACGCAGTCGCTGTTGGAGAGACGCATGTCCATCGCCGTGATTCAGATGGTCAGCCAGGACGATGTCCCGGCCAACCTGGCCGCCGCTCGTCGCCTGCTCGAACAGGCCGCCGAGGGCGGCGCCCGCCTGGCCGTGCTGCCGGAGAACTTCGCCGCCATGGGCCGCCGCGACCTGGCCGAGCTGGGCCGCGCCGAGGCCCGGGGCGAGGGGCCGATCCTGCCGTGGTTGAAAAGCGCCGCGCGCGACCTCAGGTTGTGGATAGTCGCCGGTACCCTGCCGTTGCCGCCGGACGGCCAGCCCGAGGCCAAGGCCAACGCCTGCTCGCTGCTGGTCGACGAGCGCGGCGAACGGGCGGCGCGCTACGACAAGCTGCACCTGTTCGACGTGGACGTCGCCGATGCCCGCGGCCGCTACCGCGAGTCCGACGACTACGCGTTCGGCGGCCAGGTGGTGGTCGCCGATACCCCGGTCGGCCGCCTGGGCCTGACGGTGTGCTACGACCTGCGCTTCCCCGAGTTGTACACCCGGCTGCGCGAGGCCGGCGCCGAGCTGATCAGCGCGCCCTCGGCCTTCACCGCGGTGACCGGCCAGGCGCACTGGGAAGTGCTGATCCGCGCCCGCGCCATCGAGACCCAGTGCTACCTGCTGGCGGCGGGGCAGGGCGGGACGCACCCGCGCGGCCGCGAGACCTGGGGCCAGTCGGCCATCGTCGACCCCTGGGGGCGCATCCTCGCCGAGCGCGACAAGGGCGAGGCGGTATTGCTGGCCGAGCGCGACAGCGCGGAACAGGCGGCGGTCCGGCAGCGCATGCCGGTGGTCCGCCATCGAAGATTCTACCCGCCGGCCGTACCCGGACCGGCGCCTACGGAGTAGCCATGAGCGAGTTGTTGTCATCCGTCAGCCAGCACCTGCTGGCCCCCGGCGGCCTGGACGTCGACGGCCTGCAGCCGATCCTGCACGAGCTGAGCGGCCCGGGCATCGACGCCGCCGACCTGTACTTCCAGAGCCAGGTTTCCGAGTCCTGGATGCTCGAGGACGGCATCGTCAAGGAAGGCAGCTTCCACATGGACCAGGGCGTGGGCGTGCGCGCCCAGTCCGGCGAGAAGACCGGCTTCGCCTACAGCAACGCCATCACCCCCGACGCCCTGTCCCAGGCGGCGCGCGCCGCGCGCTCGATCTCCCGGGCCGGGCAGAACGGCAGGGTGCAGGCGTTCAAGGCGGTCGCGCCGACGCGCCTGTACGCCGGCGAGAACCCGCTGGACGTGCTCAGCCGCGCCGAGAAGGTGGAACTGCTGCAGAAGATCGACGCCGCCACCCGCGCCCTCGACCCGCGCATCCAGCAGGTCACCGTGAGCCTGGCCGGCGTCTGGGAGCAGGTGCTGATCGCCGCCGCCGATGGCTCGCTGGCCGCGGACATCCGCCCGCTGGTGCGCTTCAACGTCAGCGTCATCGTCGAGCAGAACGGCCGCCGCGAGCGCGGCGGCCACGGCGGCGGCGGCCGTACCGATTATCGCTATTTCCTCAGCGAAGACCGCGCCATGTCCTACGCCCGCGAGGCGCTGCGCCAGGCCCTGGTCAATCTCGAAGCGGTCCCCGCGCCGGCCGGCACCCTGCCGGTGGTGATGGGCGCCGGCTGGTCCGGCGTGCTGCTGCACGAGGCGGTGGGCCACGGCCTGGAAGGCGACTTCAACCGCAAGGGCAGCTCCGCCTACAGCGGGCGCATCGGCGAGAAGGTGGCCTCCAGCCTGTGCACCATCGTCGACGACGGTACCCTGGCCGGGCGCCGCGGCTCGCTGTCGGTGGACGACGAGGGCACCCCGACGCAGTACAACGTGCTGATCGAGAACGGCATCCTCAAGGGCTACATGCAGGACAAGCTCAACGCCCGCCTGATGGGCGTGGCACGCACCGGCAACGGCCGCCGCGAGTCCTACGCGCACCTGCCGATGCCGCGCATGACCAACACCTACATGCTGGCCGGGCAGAGCGAGCGGGAGGAGATCATCGCCTCGGTGGAGAAGGGCATCTACTGCGCCAACCTCGGCGGCGGCCAGGTGGACATCACCAGCGGCAAGTTCGTCTTCGCCAGCAGCGAGGCCTACCTGATCGAGAACGGCAGGATCACCCGCCCGGTGAAGGGCGCGACGCTGATCGGCAACGGCCCGGAAGTGATGAGCCGGGTGTCCATGGTCGGCAACGACATGGCCCTGGACAGCGGCGTGGGCACCTGCGGCAAGGATGGCCAGTCGGTACCGGTGGGCGTCGGCCAGCCGACGCTGAAGATCGACGGCATCACCGTGGGCGGGACCGGCGCCTGAGGCGCCGGGAAGGACGGGCGGGGCTTAACGGAGACCGCGCTTGAGCTCGTCCAGTTCGCGGATGTACTTGAAGATCTTCCGCGCCGCGGCCGGCGGCTTGTCGTGAGCAGCCTCGTGCTGGGCGTGGCGGATCAGCTGCAGCAGGTGCTGGCGGTCGCTGTCCGGGTATTCGGCGAAGAAGGCGGAAAGGGCCTCGTCGCCACCGGTGATGAGGCGGTCGCGCCAGCGCTCCAGGGCGTGGAAGCGCTCGTTGTACTGGCGCGTGGAGCTGTCGAGCTGGTCGAGCAGGGCGACGATGGCGTCGAGGTCCTGGTCGCGCATCAGCTTGCCGATGAACTGCCGGTGGCGTTTGCGGGCGGCGTTGGCCTTGTGCTTGGGCGCCTCGTCGATGGCGCGGCGCAGCGGCTCGGTGAGCGGCAGGCGGTCGAGCATGTCCGGCTTGAGCGCGGTCAGGCGCTCGCCGAGGTTCTGCAGGGCGTGCAGCTCGCGTTTTACTTGCGACTTGCTCTTCTCTTCGAACAGCGAGTCGTCGTCTTGATATTCAGCCATGGCGGTGGTCCAGTGGAAAACGCCGCCATGATAACGAGTCGAGGGTCGCTTGTCCGGCCCGCCCGCGAGGCCGCGGGGCCCGATGCCCCGCCCGCGGAACAGAACAGGAGAGTTTGGCAATGAGCGAACAGGCCAAGGCCGTCGGCCCAGAGGCACTTCCGGCACTGCGCGAGCAGGTCGAGCGGATCGTCGCCGAGGCGAAGCGCCAGGGCGCCAGCGGCTGCGAAGTGGCGGTGTCCCTGGAGCAGGGGCTGTCCACCAGCGTGCGCCAGCGCGAGGTCGAGACGGTCGAGTTCAACCGCGACCAGGGCTTCGGCATCACCCTCTACGTCGGCCAGCGCAAGGGCTCGGCGAGCACCTCGGCGACCGGCGACGAGGCCATCCGCGAGACAGTGGCGGCGGCCCTGGCCATCGCCAGGCATACTTCCGAGGACGACTGCTCCGGCCTGGCCGACCCCGCGCTGATGGCCCGCGACCTGCCCGACCTGGACCTCTACCACGCCTGGTCGCTGACCCCGGACCAGGCGGTGGAGCGCGCCCTGGCCTGCGAGGCCGCGGCCTTCGACGCCGACCCGCGGGTGACCAAGGCCGACGGCACCACCCTGAACATCCACCATGGCTGCCGTGTCTACGGCAACAGCCACGGCTTCATCGGCGGCTACGCCAGCACCCGCCACAGCCTCAGCTGCGTGATGATCGCCGAGGGCGAAGGGCAGATGCAGCGCGACTACTGGTACGACGTGAAGCGCCGCGGCGAGCTGCTGGACAGCCCGCAGAGCATCGGCCGCCGCGCCGCCCAGCGCGCCGCCAGCCGCCTCGGCGCACGCCCGGTGCCGACCGCCGAGGTGCCGGTGCTGTTCGCCCCGGAGGTCGCCGTGGGCCTGTTCGGCCACTTCCTCGGCGCCATCTCCGGCGGCAGCCTGTACCGCAAGTCGTCGTTCCTCGAAGGCTGCCTGGGCCAGCGCCTGTTCCCCGAATGGCTGACCCTCGACGAACGCCCGCTGCTGCCCGGCGCCCTGGGCAGCGCCGCGTTCGACAACGATGGCCTGGCCACCTACGCCAAGCCCTTCGTGGAGAACGGCACCCTGGTTTCCTATGTGCTGGGCACCTATTCCGGGCGCAAGCTGGGCATGCCCAGCACGGCCAACGCCGGCGGCGTGCACAACCTCTTCGTCAGCCACGGCGACGAGGACCAGAAGGCCCTGCTGCGGCGCATGGGCCGCGGCCTGCTGGTCACCGAGCTGATGGGGCAGGGCGTCAACCTGGTCACCGGCGACTACTCCCGCGGCGCCGGCGGCTACTGGGTGGAGAACGGCGAGATCCAGTTCCCGGTGCAGGAAGTCACCATCGCCGCCAACCTCAAGGACCTGTTCGCCAGCATCCTGGCCATCGGCAACGACGTGGAGAACCGCGGCAACCTGCACACCGGCTCGGTGCTGGTGGAAAGGATGATGGTGGCTGGGAACTGATCCACGCGGGCAGGGCCCGCTGGCTGCTTGAGAGAACGCCGTTTCCTGTCGAGGGAAGCGGCGTTTCTTTTTTCGTAGGAGCGAGCTTGCTCGCGAATGGCATTCTGCCGGCTAGGCTCGGCGCTCGCCCCAAGAGCACCCTCTCCCCAGCCCTCGGCTGCGCGCCCCGCCCTGAAGGGAGAGGGGGCAGTCCGTGCCGAGAGGAGGAATGGTTTCAGCCGGAAACCTTCGGCGCTGCCGGCTAACTGCAGAACATCCAAATACACCGAACGGTCCCCTCTCCCTTCAGGGAGAGGGTTAGGGAGAGGGAAAGGCGCCTCCCTATGCAGCGGCGTTTCAGGGGAACTCCCTTCGCGAGCAAGCTCGCTCCTACGAAGAGCACCCGGCGAAACTACCTCCCCGATTTGCCCTACGCCCTTGGTCTGACTTGTATTTTCTTTCTCTCGTAACGATAATCAATCTCATTATCGGTTGAGGGATTCCCATGTTCGTCGAAACCCACACCTCCCTGCTCGACCGCTGGTACCGCCTGGGTACCCGCATCCGCTGCGCGCTGGAGCCCGACGAGCCGCGCCTGCTGGAGCTCTACCTGTTCGAGACGCGCTACCTGGTGGCCTGGGAGCCGCTGCCGGCCTGGCAGCTGTTCGAGAAGAGCTACCAACTGCTGCTCGACACCGCCGCCGACGTCGCCTTGCCCTGGCACTGGCGCGGCCTGTGCCTCGATCACGCCTACCGTCCGCTCTGCGACCTGCGCCGCCTGGCCGGCGATGCCGAGCGCAGGCAGCGCCTGCAACAGCTTTCGCGCCGGCTGGCCACCCAGCCGATGGCGCCTTCCCTGACGTACCACGACCTGTAAGCGAGAAAGCAGAATGACTGACAGCCGTATCGAACGCGACAGCATGGGTGAACTGGCGGTGCCGGCCGCGGCGCTGTACGGGGCCCAGACCCAGCGTGCGGTGAACAACTTCCCGGTCAGCGGCCAGCGCATGCCCGCCGCCTTCATCCGTGCGCTGCTGCTGGCCAAGGCCGCCGCGGCGCGGGCCAACGTCGCCCTGGAGCAACTGGACGCCGAGACCGGCGCGGCCATAGTCGCCGCCTGCGAGGAATTGCTGGCCGGCGATTTCCTCCAGCATTTCCCGGTGGACGTGTTCCAGACCGGCTCCGGCACCAGCTCCAACATGAACGCCAACGAGGTGGTGGCGACCCTCGCCGGGCGCCGCCTGGGCCGTGCGGTCAACCCCAACGACCAGGTCAACTGCGGGCAGAGCAGCAACGACATCATCCCCTCGACCATCCACATCAGCGCCGCCCTGGAAATCCACGAGCGCCTGCTGCCGGCCCTGCGCCACCTGCTGGCCACCCTCGAGCGCAAGGCCGGCGAGGTGCAGCGCTACGTGAAGACCGGCCGCACCCACCTGATGGACGCCATGCCGGTGCGCCTGAGCCAGGTGCTTGGCGGCTGGGCCCAGCAGGTGCGCCAGGCCACCGCCCACCTCGAGGCCCTGCAGCCGGCGCTGCAGCAACTGGCCCAGGGCGGCACCGCGGTGGGCACCGGGGTGAATGCCCACCCGCAGTTCTCCGCGCGCTTCTGCCAGGAGCTCAACGGCCTGACCGGCCTGGCCTTCCGCCCGGGCGACGACTTCTTCGCGCTGATCGGCGCCCAGGACACCGCCGTGGCCGTCTCCGGCCAGCTCAAGACCCTCGCCGTGGCGCTGATGAAGGTCGCCAACGACCTGCGCTGGATGAACTCCGGCCCGCTCGCCGGCCTCGCCGAGATCGAGCTGGAAGCGCTGCAGCCGGGCTCCTCGATCATGCCCGGCAAGGTCAACCCGGTGATCCCCGAGGCCACCGCCATGGCCGCCGCCCAGGTGATCGGCAACGACGCGACCATCGCCGTGGCCGGGCAGTCCGGCAACTTCGAGCTGAACGTGATGCTGCCGGTGATCGCCGACAACCTGCTGCAGAGCATCCAGCTGCTGGGCAACGTCAGCCGGCTGCTGGCCGACAAGGCCGTCGCCAGCTTCAAGGTCAACGAGGCGAGCCTGCGCGAGGCGCTGGCGCGCAACCCCATCCTGGTCACCGCGCTGAACCCGATCATCGGCTACCAGAAGGCCGCCGAGATCGCCAAGCAGGCCTACCGCGAAGGCCGGCCGATCATCGAGGTGGCGCTGGAGAACACCGATCTCGGCCGCGAGCGCCTGGAGGCCCTGCTGGACCCCGAGAAACTCACCGCCGGCGGCCTCTGAAGGCCGCCCCCACCGTGGAGGTACGCGACATGCGCCATTGGCAACAGACCATCGAACTGGGGAACCGCTGCTTCATCCGCAACGAGTTGATCGATGCCCGCGAGCACTACCTCCACGCCCTGGCCCACGCCCAGTTGCTGCTGGGCCGCTGGCACGAGCCGGACGAGGCGGTGATGGCCTTCGTCATCTCCCACCACAACCTCGGCGACCTGCACGTGCAGCTGGGCCAGCCGGAAGAGGCCGCCGAATACCTGTGCAACTGCCACGAGCGGCTGCTGGAACTGAGCATCGACCCGCGGCAGAGCCGCGACATGCGCGAGGCCGCGCTGCGCCACAGCCGGCGCAGCTACCTCGAGCTGCTCAATTTCATCGGCGAGCACGGCAACTACCCGCGCACCCGCGAGCTGCTGCACCAGCAGGGCGAAGTGGAGCTGCGCCCCGGCCTCTTCGCCACCCCGCAATCCATGCGCTACCACTAGGAGCGACCATGCCCCACAGTCTTCCCGCCTTGCCCTACGCCTACGACGCCCTGGAACCGCACATCGACGCGCGGACCATGGAGATCCACCACAGCAAGCACCACCAGACCTACGTCAACAACCTGAATGCCGCGCTGGAAGGCACGCCCTTCGCCGAGCTGCCGGTGGAAGAACTGCTGCAGCAGCTGAACCGCCTGCCGGAGAAGCTGCTCGGCCCGGTGATCAACAACGGCGGCGGCCACGCCAACCACTCGCTGTTCTGGCAGGTGATGTCGCCCGCGGGCGGCGGCGAGCCCGACGGCGCCCTGGCCCGCGCCATCGAAACCGAGCTGGGCGGCTACAAGGCCTTCCGCGAAGCCTTCACCAAGGCCGCGCTGACCCGCTTCGGCAGCGGCTGGGCCTGGCTCTGCGTCGACAGCCAGGGACGCCTGAAGGTGGAAAGCAGCGCCAACCAGGACAGCCCGCTGATGCAGGACCTGATCCCCATCCTCGGCCTGGACGTCTGGGAACACGCCTACTACCTGCAGTACCAGAACCGCCGGCCGGAATACATCGCGGCCTTCTACGAGGTGGTCGACTGGCCGGAAGTGGCGCGCCGCTACCGCCTGGCCCTGGAGCAGCGGGGGCTCGCCTGATGCCTGCCGGGGAAGTGGCACCATGCGCCCGCTAGAGGCAAGCGCGCGCCAGGCCGGCGCACGCAACCTGCGCTGGTGGCTCGGCCTGGGGATAGTGCTCCTGGGCAGCGGCCTGCTGTTCAACCACCTGTTGCTGCTGGCTCGCCTGCAATTGCCGGCGCCGTTGTACCAGGCGCTGGTCGGCGGCCTGGTCTGCGCCCTGGGTACCGCCCTGGGCGCCGTGCCGGTGCTGCTGATCCGCAGCATGCCGGCGCGGGTGGCCGATGCCCTGCTGGGCTTCGGCGCCGGGGTGATGCTGGCGGCGACCGCGTTCTCGCTGCTGCTGCCGGCGCTGGAGGCGGTCGAGGCCAGTGGCCGCTCGCCGCTCTACGCGGCCTTGCTGGTGAGCTTCGGCATGGCCCTGGGGGCGCTGGGGCTGATGCTGGCCGGGCGGGTCCTGGACGATGCCCAGCATGACCTGCGGGACGCGCCGGGGCCGGCCATCCCCGCGCGCATCCTGCTGTTCGTCGCGGCTATCGTCCTGCACAACATTCCCGAAGGCATGGCCGTGGGCGTCGCCGCCGGCGGCGAGGTCGAAGGGGCGGGCGGCCTGGCGCTGGGCATCGCCCTGCAGGACGTGCCCGAGGGCCTGGCGATCGCGCTGGTGCTGGCGGGGCGGGCATGTCGCGGGGCAAGGCGATGCTGGCCGGCGCGGCTTCCGGGCTGGTCGAGCCGTTGTTCGCGGTGCTCTGCGCCTGGCTGGTGGGCGTATCGCGGATGCTGCTGCCCTGGGGCCTGGCCCTGGCGGCGGGCGCCATGCTCTACGTGGTGGTGCGGGAAATCGTTCCGGAATCGCAGCGCCGTGGCTATGCCGGGGAGGCCACCCTGGGGCTGATCGTCGGCTTCTGCCTGATGATGGTGCTGGATACGTCGCTGGGCTAGCACCCGGCGTCGTGCGGGCGGGCGGTCACTCGCCTTCGTCGAAGTAGTTGTTGATCAGGTCGACGAGCGCCTGCAGGGCCTCGTCGGCCTGCTCGCCCTCGGCGTTCAGGTGCAGGTTGGTGCCCTTGCCCGCGGCCAGCATCATCACGGCCATGATGCTCTTGCCATCCACCGTGCTCTCCGGGCTGCGGCCGACGCGGACCTGGCACGGGAAGCGGCCGGCCACGCCGACGAATTTGGCCGCCGCGCGGGCATGCAGGCCGAGCTTGTTGATGATGGTGATCTCGAGGGCGGGCATCGCGAGGGGGCTGTCCTTTCGTTATCTGCTGCTAGCTCAGGTCGCGGTGGCGAATCTGCACGTTCTTCAGGGTGGCTCTCAGGGCACTGCCGATGCGCTCGGCGAGGTAGACCGAGCGATGATGGCCGCCCGTGCAGCCGATGGCAATGGTGACGTAGGCGCGGTTGCTGGCGGCGAAGCGCGGCAGCCATTTGTTCAGGTAGCCCAGGGTGTCCTGGTACATCTCTTCCACGTCGGGCTGCTCGGCGAGGTATTGCTGCACGTCCTTGTCCAGGCCCGACTGCTCGCGCAGTTCCGGTTTCCAGTAGGGGTTGGGCAGGCAGCGCACGTCGAACACCAGGTCGGCGTCCACCGGCATGCCGCGCTTGAAGCCGAAGGACTCGACGAGGAAGGCGGTGCCCGGCTCGGGTTTGTTCAGCAGGCGCAGCTTGATGACGTCGCGCAGCTGGTAGAGGTTGAGGTTGGTGGTGTTCAGCTTGAGGTCGGCGAGGTCGGCGATCGGGCTGAGCAGTTGCTCCTCGTCGGCGATGGCCTCGGCGAGGGAACGGTTGTCGGTGGTCAGCGGGTGGCGCCGGCGCGTTTCGGAGAAGCGCTTGAGCAGCGTCTCGTCGTCGGCGTCCAGGTACAGCACGTCGCACTGGATGTGCTTGTCGCGGGCCTCCTGCAGCAGCTCGGGAAAACGCTTGAGCTGGCTGGGCAGGTTGCGCGCGTCGATCGACACGGCCACCTGCGGGTGCATCAGCTCGGTGTGCAGCAGCGCGCGCTGGGCCAGGTCCGGCAGCAGGCTGGCCGGCAGGTTGTCGATGCAGTAGAAGCCGCTGTCCTCGAGGACGTTGAGGGCAGTGCTCTTGCCGGAGCCGGAACGGCCGCTGACGATGATCAGGCGCATGCTAGTGGCCGTTCTGCACTTCCACGACTATCTGGTACAGCGCGTCGCCATCGCTCGCGCGGCGCAGGCGGTCGCGCACCTCGGAACGGTCGAGCATGGAGGCGATCTGGCGCAGCAGCTCCAGGTGCTCCTCGGTGGCCGCTTCGGGTACCAGCAGGACGAACAGCAGGTCGACCGGGGCGCCGTCGAGGGCGTCGAAGTCCACCGGTGCATCGAGGTGAAGGATTGCGCTGATCGGCGCCTTGCAGCCGGTCAGGCGGCAGTGGGGAATGGCGATGCCATTGCCGAAGCCGGTGGAGCCCAGGCGTTCGCGGGCCACCAGGCTTTCGAAGATGTCTTGCGCGTCGAGGCCGGGAAGGTCTTTCACGACCAGGTTGGCGATCTGTTCGAGTACGCGCTTCTTGCTGCCGCCCGGCACGTTCACCAGGGAACGGCCGGGGGACAGGATCTGCTCAAGTCGGATCATAGGGGAGGGGGGTTAGCGGACTCCAACGCCCTGTTGGCGTTCGAGGTACTTTTCCTTGTGTTTGATCAGTTGGCGGTCGAGTTTGTCGGTCAGCAGGTCGATGGCTGCGTACATGTCTTCATGTTCGGCACAGGCCACCACTTCGCCACCGGCGATGTGCAGGGTGGCCTCGATGCGCTGTTTCAGCTTTTCGACCTCCATGATGACCTGAACATTGGTGATCTTGTCGAAGTGGCGCTCCAGTCGGCCGAGTTTCTCGCCGACGTAGTCGCGCAGGGCGTCGGTCACATCCAGTTGATGTCCACTGATGTTGACTTGCATACCGCTTTCTCCTTATTGCCCGTGTATAAGTGGCAGGTTATGGGGCCTGCCGCCGGAACACCTTGGCTTGGGTCAATCAGACCAGTCGCTTGCGCTCGCTCGACGGAGCTATCCCGAGGGATTCCCGGTACTTGGCGACTGTCCGACGTGCCACTTGAATGCCCTGTGCCTCCAGTAAACCAGCGATCTTGCTGTCGCTCAACGGCTTTTTCGGACTTTCTGCCGCGACCAGTTTCTTGATGATGGCGCGGATCGCCGTGGACGAGCATTCACCGCCCTCGGAGGTGCTGACGTGGCTGGAGAAGAAGTACTTCAGCTCGAAGATGCCACGCGGGGTGTGCATGAATTTCTGCGTGGTGACCCGCGAGATGGTCGACTCGTGCATGCCCACCGCCTCGGCGATGTCATGCAGGACCAGCGGCTTCATGGCCTCCTCGCCGTACTCGAGGAAGCCGCGCTGGTGCTCGACGATCTGCGTCGCCACCTTCATCAGCGTCTCGTTGCGGCTCTGCAGGCTCTTGATGAACCAGCGGGCTTCCTGCAGCTGGTTGCGCATGAAGGTGTTGTCGGCGCTGGAGTCGGCGCGGCGCACCAGGCCGGCGTACTGCGAATTGACGCGCAGGCGTGGCACCGCTTCCTGGTTCAGTTCCACCAGCCAGCGCTCGTTGTGCTTGCGCACTATCACGTCCGGCACCACGTACTCGGCCTCGCCGGACTCGATCTGCGAGCCCGGGCGCGGGTGCAGCGACTGGATCAGCTCGATGGTCTCGCGCAGTTCGTCTTCCTTGAGCTTCATGCGCCGCATCAGCTGGGTGTAGTCGCGGCTGCCGAGCAGGTCGAGGTGGTCGGCGACCAGGCGCAGGGCCTCGTTCAGCAGGTGGGTGTTGGCGGGCATCTGGCGTAGCTGCAGCAGCAGGCATTCGCGCAGGTTGCGCGCGCCGACGCCGGCCGGCTCCATCTGCTGGATGCGCCGCAGCACCACTTCCACCTCGTCCATCTCGACGTCCAGCTCGGGGTCGAGGGAGACGAGGATGTCCTCCAGGGACTCCTCCAGGTAGCCGTCGTCGTTGATGCCGTCGATGATGCTGAGGGCGATCAGGCGGTCGGTGTCGGACATGGGGGAGAGGTTCAGCTGCCACAGCAGGTGGCTCTGCAGGCTCTCGCCGGCGGAGGTGCGGGCGGTGAAGTCCCACTCGTCGTCGTCGTTGCTGGGCAGGCTGCTGGCGCTGGTCTGGTAGACGTCTTCCCAGGCGGTGTCGACCGGCAGCTCGTTGGGGATGCGTTCGGCCCACTGGTCCTCGTCCAGGCTGTCGGCGCTGGGCGTGGTGGTTTCCTGGAAGCTTTCGCTCTGCGAGTTGGCGTTGGTGTTGGCGGGGGTTTCCGCGCCTTCGGCGTAGGGGTCGCTAGCGTCGAAGTCGTCGCCTTCTTCCTGGCGCTCGAGCATCGGGTTGGATTCCAGCGCCTCCTGGATCTCCTGTTGCAGGTCCAGGGTGGAGAGTTGGAGCAGTCGGATGGCCTGTTGCAGCTGCGGGGTCATCGTCAGCTGCTGGCCCATCTTGAGGACAAGCGATGGTTTCATGGCTGGAACTTGGCACCTTGTTCGCTGGCGTGTAGTGCGCCATATCCACGACTACGGGCGCCAGGGCCGAAGCTCCGGAACGCCGCTAGGAAGCAAATTATATGCCTGAATTCTCGGACTTTGCCTAGGGCGTTTACGCATAAATCTGATGTCGGTCGGTCGGGCCGACGTGATGGGGTGCCTGCGCCCCGGCACGAGGCCGGGGCGTGGGGGCTCAGAGGCGGAACTCGTGGCCCAGGTAGACTTCCTTGACCAGCTCGTTGGCCATGATTGCCGTGGAGTCGCCTTCGGCGATCAACTGGCCGTCGTTGACGATGTAGGCCGTCTCGCAGATGTCCAGGGTCTCGCGCACGTTGTGGTCGGTGATGAGCACGCCGATGCCCTTGGCCTTGAGGTGGTGGATGATCTGCTTGATGTCGCCCACCGAGATCGGGTCCACGCCGGCGAAGGGTTCGTCGAGGAGGATGAACTTCGGCGAGCTGGCCAGGGCGCGGGCGATCTCCACGCGGCGGCGCTCGCCACCGGACAGGCTCATGCCGAGGTTGTCGCGGATGTGGTGGATGTGGAACTCCTCCAGCAGGCTCTCCAGGGCTTCCTTGCGGCCGTTGCGGTCGAGGTCGGCGCGGGTCTCGAGGATGGCGCCGATGTTGTCCGCCACCGACAGCTTGCGGAAGATCGAGGCTTCCTGCGGCAGGTAGCCGATGCCGGCGCGGGCGCGGCCGTGCATGGGCAGGTTGGTGACGTCCTGCTCGTCGATGCGGACCACGCCCTGGTCGGCGCGCACCAGGCCGACGATCATGTAGAAGCAGGTGGTCTTGCCGGCGCCGTTGGGGCCGAGCAGGCCGACGATCTGCCCGCTGTCGATGCTCATGCTGACGTCGCGGACGACCTGGCGACCCTTGTAGCTCTTGGCGAGGTGCTGTGCGGTGAGCGTGGCCATTACTGGGCTTGATCCTGCTTCTTCTTGGGCTGGATGACCATGTCGATGCGCGGGCGCGGGGTGGTCACCTGGGTGCCCGTGGCGCGGCCGGCGTTGACGATCTGCCGTTCGGTATCGTAGACGACCTTCTCGCCTTCGAAGGTGTTGCCTTCCTGGATCACCTTGGCCTGGTCGATCAGGATCACCCGGTTCTGGGTGACGAAGTACTGGATGGTCAGGCCGTAGGCCTTGGTGATTTCCTTTTCCGGCGCCGGCTTCTGCTCGAAGTAGGCGGGCTTGCCGACCGAGGTGACCACCTCGATCTCGCCGTCCTTGTTCTGCTTGAGGGTGACGGTGTTGCCGGTCAGCTTCATGCTGCCCTGGGTCACCACCACGTCGCCGCGGTAGACCGCGACGCCCTGCTTGTCGTCCAGCTCGGCGCTGTCGGCCTGCACGCGGATCGGTTGTTCGCGATCGGTCGGCAGCGCCCAGCTTGCGCTGCTGCCCAGGCTGGCGACGAGGCCGAGGAAAAGGGGGAAGGTTTTAACGAACCTCATGCTGACCTCTTACGTTGGACAGCAGGGTCATCCGGCTGTCTTTCAGATACGCTTTCATGCCTACCGCCGTGGTCACCCCTTGGGGCTCGGTGATCTTAACGGGTTGACTGGTCTCGGCATAATCCTTGTCCGGGAACACCGTCATGCGCGTGGTGGTGAGCAGCAGGGTGCGGTTCTGCGCGTCGGTGCGCTGGACCCGGACGTTGTCTATCAGTTCGACCTGCTTGCCTTCCGGGCCCACCTCGGCGCGCACGCTCTGCACGTGCCACGGCTGCGGCTGGCCCTCGCGGAAGAAGAACAGGTCCGGCGTGGTGACGTTGGTGACGTCGGTGGCCTTCATGTGTTCCAGCCGATCGGCGGTCATCTCGTAGGCCAGGCTGCCGTCCTCGCGGTACTGCAGGCTGTGGGCATTGGCCGCGTAGAAGTCGATGGCGTCGTTGCTGGGCGTGACCTGGCGCTCGTTGAAGTCCAGGCGCACGTTCCAGTAGTAGCCCAGTGCGACCAGCAGGACCGCGATCAGGGCGAGGAGGAGCTTCTGGCGAAGGGTCTTCGGCATATCCGGCTCTACAGGTAGGCGCTCTGCGCCGCCTCGAGGTTGCCCTGGGCGCGCAGGATGAGTTCGCAGAATTCACGGGCCGCGCCTTCGCCGCCGCGCGCCTGGGTCACGCCGTGGGCGTGCTGGCGAACGAAGGCGTCGGCGCTGGCCACCGCCATGCCCAGGCCGACCCGGCGGATGACCGGAAGGTCGGGCAGGTCGTCGCCCAGGTAGGCGACCTGTTCATAGCCTAGCCCGAGTTCGGCGAGCAGTTGGTCGAGGACCACCAGCTTGTCCTCGCGGCCCTGGAACAGGTGCTCGATGCCCAGGTTCTGGGCGCGGCGCTCGACCACGGCGCTCTTGCGGCCGCTGATGATGGCGGTGCGCACGCCCGAGGCGATGAGCATCTTGATGCCGTGGCCGTCGAGGGTGTTGAAGGTCTTGAACTCGCCGCCGTCGGGCAGGAAGTAGAGCTTGCCGTCGGTCAGCACGCCGTCCACGTCGAACACCGCCAGGCGCACGCCACTGGCGCGTTGCAGCAGGTCTGCGGTCATTCAGATGACTCCGGCGCGGGTCAGGTCGTGGACGTGCAGCACGCCCACCGGGTGGTCGTCGCCGTCGACCACCACCAGGACGTTGATCTTGTGGTCGTCCATGATCTTCAGGGCTTCGGCGGCGAGCATGTCCGGGCGCACGGTCTTGCCGTGCACGGTCATCACCTGGTCGATGGTGGCCGTGCGCACGTCCACGCCCTTGTCCAGGGTGCGGCGCAGGTCGCCGTCGGTGAACACGCCGGCCAGGCGGCCGTCCTCGCCCAGGACGATGGTCATGCCCAGGCCCTTGCGGGTCATTTCCAGCAGGGCGCCGCTGAGCGAGGTGCCGGGGGAGACCTGCGGCAGTTCTTCACCCACGTGCATGATGTTTTCCACTTTCAGCAACAATCGCCGGCCCAGGGCGCCGCCCGGGTGGGAGAAGGCGAAGTCCTCGGCGGTGAAGCCGCGGGCCTCCAGCAGGGCCACGGCGAGGGCGTCGCCGAGCACCAGGGAGACGGTGGTGGAGGAGGTCGGCGCCAGGTTCAGCGAGCAGGCCTCGTGCTCGACGCTGGCGTCCAGGTTCACCGCGGCGGCCTTGGCCAGCGGCGACTCGGGGTTGCCGGTCATGCTCACCAGGGTGATGCCCAGGCGCGCGATCAGCGGCAGCAGGGTGATGATCTCGGCGGTGGAGCCGGAGTTGGACAGCGCCAGGACCACGTCGTCCCTGGTGATCATGCCCATGTCGCCGTGGCTGGCCTCGGCCGGGTGGACGAAGAACGCCGGGGTGCCGGTGCTGGCCAGGGTGGCGGCGATCTTGCGGCCGATGTGCCCGGACTTGCCCATGCCGACCACCACCACGCGGCCCTTGCAGGCGAGCAGCAGCTCGCAGGCTCGGGAGAAATCGGCCCCGATGCGTGGCAGCAGGGCATCCACCGCATCGCGCTCGAGGCCGATGGTGCGTTGTGCCGACTGGATGAAATCGTGATTCTGGCTCATGTTCCGATCGCGTGGGGCGAAGTGAAGGGCGAGATTATAACGGTAAAGCGGTCCGGGCTTCACCCTGCCGATACCGGATCTTGCACACGCGAACCTGAATCCGAGCTGAATCGCCGGTGGCGGGCCTTGGGCCGCCGCGCACGCCAGTGCTATAGTTCGCCGCCGTTCGGCCTGTCTTGCGTCACCGTGTTCCGGCGGTTCGACGGGGCATTGCAGGGACAGGGCCGTCATGCAAGGAGTTCTATGAGCACCGATGAAAAATACGCTGTCGAGCTGAAGGGGGTTACCTTCAAGCGCGGTACCCGCGCCATCTTCGACAACGTGGATATCCGTATTCCGCGCGGCAAGGTCACCGGCATCATGGGGCCGTCCGGTTGTGGCAAGACCACCCTGCTGCGCCTGATCGCCGCACAGCTGCGCCCGGTCAGGGGCGACGTCATGGTCAACGGGCAGAACCTGCCCAAGCTGGCCCGTGCCGACCTGTTCGACATGCGCAAGCAGTTCGGCGTGCTGTTCCAGAGCGGCGCGCTGTTCACCGACCTGGACGTGTTCGAGAACGTCGCCTTCCCGCTGCGGGTGCACACCGACCTGCCCGAGGAGATGATCCGCGACATCGTCCTGATGAAGCTGCAGGCCGTGGGCCTGCGCGGCGCCGTCGAGCTGATGCCGGACGAGCTGTCCGGCGGCATGAAGCGCCGCGTGGCACTGGCCCGGGCGATAGCCCTGGACCCACAGATACTCATGTACGACGAGCCTTTCGTCGGCCAGGACCCGATCGCCATGGGCGTGCTGGTGCGGCTGATCCGCCTGCTCAACGACGCCCTGGGCATCACCAGCATCGTGGTTTCCCACGACCTGGCGGAAACCGCCAGCATCGCCGACTACATCTATATCGTCGGCGACGGCAAGGTGCTGGGGCAGGGCACGCCGGCGGAGCTCAAGGAGCTCGACGATCCGCGCGTGCGCCAGTTTATGAAAGGCATCCCGGATGGTCCGGTGCCCTTCCACTATCCCGCGCGCGACTACCGCGCCGACCTGCTGGGGAACGCTGATGCGCAAGACTTCACTGCTCGAGCGGATCCGCCTGCTCGGGCGGTCGGGCCTCGACGTGCTCGAGGCGCTCGGCCGTTCCACGCTGTTCCTCGGCCACGCCGTGCTCGGCCGCCGGGTGCCCGGCGGCATGGGCCAGCTGCTGGTCAAGCAGCTGTACTCGGTGGGCGTGCTGTCGCTGGCGATCGTCGTGGTTTCGGGCATCTTCATCGGCATGGTGCTGGCCCTGCAGGGCTACAACATCCTCAAGGACTACGGTTCCGAGCAGGCGGTGGGGCAGATGGTGGCCCTGACCCTGCTGCGCGAACTGGGCCCGGTGGTGACCGGCCTGCTGTTCGCCGGCCGCGCAGGCTCCGCGCTGACCGCCGAGATCGGCAACATGAAATCCACCGAGCAGCTTTCCAGCCTGGAGATGATCGGCGTCGACCCGCTGCGCTACGTGATCGCGCCGCGCCTGTGGGCCGGCTTCATCTCGATGCCGCTGCTGGCGGCGATCTTCAGCGTGGTCGGCATCTGGGGCGGCGCCGCCGTCGCCGTCGACTGGCTGGGCGTATACGAGGGCTCCTTCTGGTCGAACATGCAGAACAGCGTGCAATTCGGCGAGGATGTGCTCAATGGCGTGATCAAGAGCGTGGTGTTCGCCTTCGTTGTGACCTGGATCGCCGTGTTCCAGGGCTATGACTGCGAGCCGACCTCCGAAGGGATCAGCCGCGCGACGACTCGAACCGTGGTCTATGCCTCCCTGGCGGTACTGGGGCTGGACTTCATACTGACCGCTTTGATGTTTGGAGACTTCTGATGCAAACCCGCACCCTGGAAATCGGTGTAGGCCTGTTTCTTCTCGGCGGCCTGCTGGCCCTGCTGCTGCTGGCCCTGCGTGTCAGTGGACTGACCATCGGGCATTCCACCGACACCTACCAGCTGTATGCCTACTTCGACAACGTCGCCGGCGTGACCGTGCGCGGCAAGGTGACCATGGCCGGCGTGACCATCGGCAAGGTGGTCGCCGTGGACCTGGACCACGACAGCTACCGTGGCCGGGTGACCATGGAGATCAACAAGAGCGTCAACAACCTGCCGGACGACTCCACCGCGTCTATCCTCACCGCAGGCCTGCTGGGCGAGAAGTACATCGGCATCAGCGTCGGCGGCGACGACAAGATGCTCGCCGACGGCGGGGTGATCCACGACACCCAGTCCGCGCTGGTGCTGGAAGACCTGATCGGCAAGTTCCTGTTGAACTCGGTCAACAAAGAAGAGCCCAAGAAGCAATGACGATGATGAGGATGAACGCCATGCTGACTCTCCTGCGCCGCGGCCTGCTGGTCCTGCTCGCCGCGCTGCCGCTGATCGCCAACGCCAACGCCGCGCCCAATGCGCAGCAGGTGGTGCAGCAGACCGTCGACAACCTGCTGTCCGACCTCAAGACCAACAGGCCGGCCTACCGCGCCGATCCCAAGCAGCTCTACGCCGCCCTGGACCGCATCCTCGGCCCGGTGGTGGACTCCGAGGGCATCGCCAAGGGCGTGATGACCGTCAAGTACTCGCGCCAGGCCACCCCGGAGCAGATCAAGCGCTTCGAGACGGTGTTCAAGAACAGCCTGATGCAGTTCTACGGCAACGCCCTGCTCGAGTACGACAACCAGGACATCCGCGTGCTGCCGTCCACCGGCAAGCAGGACCCGGAGCGCTCCAGCGTGAACATGGAGATCCGTGACAGCAAGGGCACCGTCTATCCGGTGCAGTACACCATGGTCAACCAGGCGGGCAACTGGCGCCTGCGCAACGTGATCATCAACGGCATCAACATCGGCAAGCTGTTCCGCGACCAGTTCGCCGACTCCATGCAGAAGAACGGCAACGACCTGGAGAAGACCATCGCCGGTTGGGACCAGGTGGTCGCCCATGCCAAGGACGCCGCCAAGGGCAACCCGGACGAGGGCAGCGCGCAATGAGCAGCGCCGCCAGCATCAGCGAGGGCGCGGCCGGCGAGCTGCGCCTGGCCGGGGTGCTCGACTACCGCAGCGGTGCGCAGCTGCGCGAGCAGGGCAAGGCCCTGATCGCCGCGAGCGGCGCCCAGCAGCTGGTGGTGGACTGCTCGGCGGTGGAGAAATCCAGCAGCGTCGGCCTGTCGCTGTTGCTGGCCTTCCTGCGCGATGCCCACGACGCGGGCAAGAGCCTGCAGATCCGCAGCCTGCCCAAGGACATGCAGGACATCGCCAAGGTCAGCGACCTCGACGGCATCCTGCCGCTGCAGGGCTGACCGGGGCGGCCGGAAGCCCCTCCGTCCGCGACTTCCCCTGGCGGGGTTCGCAGGCGGGGGGCTTTTTTGTATCATTGCCGGCCCGCGCGCGTTGAGCGCCGATTGAGGTCGAGCATGCAGGCGATTGAAGTCAAGAACTTCCTGGAAACCAAGCTTCCGGGTACCCAGGTCGAAGTGGAAGGCGAAGGCTGCAACTTCCAGCTGAACCTGATCAGTGACGAACTGGCCGGTCTGAGCCCGGTGAAACGTCAGCAGCAGATCTACGCGCACCTTAACGAGTGGATCGCCAGTGGCGCCATCCATGCCGTGACCATGAAATTCTTCAGCCGCGCCGCCTGGGCCGAGCGTTCCTGAGCCGCCGGGGATAACCTGCTATGGACAAACTGATCATTACCGGCGGTTCCCGTCTCGACGGCGAAATCCGCATCTCCGGCGCCAAGAACTCCGCGCTGCCGATCCTCGCCGCCACCCTGCTGGCGGACACCCCGGTCACCGTGTGCAACCTGCCGCACCTGCACGACATCACCACCATGATCGAGCTGTTCGGTCGCATGGGCGTGCAGCCGGTGATCAACGAGAAGCTCAACGTCGAAGTCGACGCCAACAGCATCAAGACCCTGGTCGCGCCCTACGAGCTGGTGAAGACCATGCGCGCCTCGATCCTGGTGCTCGGCCCCATGGTCGCGCGCTTCGGCGAGGCCGAGGTGGCCCTGCCCGGCGGCTGCGCCATCGGTTCGCGTCCGGTCGACCTGCACATCCGCGGCCTCGAGGCCATGGGCGCGCAGATCACCGTCGAAGGCGGCTACATCAAGGCCCGGGCCCCGGCCGGTGGCCTGCGCGGCGCGCACTTCTTCTTCGATACCGTGTCCGTGACCGGTACCGAGAACATCATGATGGCCGCGGCCCTGGCCAACGGCCGTACCGTGCTGGAAAACGCAGCCCGCGAGCCTGAGGTGGTCGACCTGGCCAACTGCCTGATCGCCATGGGCGCGCAGATCCAGGGCGCCGGCACCGACACCATCGTCATCGACGGCGTGAAGCGCCTGGGCGGCGCCAAGTACAACGTGCTGCCCGACCGCATCGAGACCGGCACCTACCTGGTCGCCGCCGCGGCCACCGGTGGCCGTGTCAAGCTCAAGGACACCGATCCGACCATCCTCGAGGCGGTGCTGCTGAAGCTGGAGGAGGCCGGTGCGCACATCAACACCGGCAACGACTGGATCGAGCTGGACATGAAGGGCAACCGGCCGAAGGCGGTGAACATCCGCACCGCGCCGTACCCGGCGTTCCCCACCGACATGCAGGCCCAGTTCATCTCGCTGAACGCCGTGGCCGAAGGCACCGGCGCGGTGATCGAGACCGTGTTCGAGAACCGCTTCATGCACGTCTACGAGATGAACCGCATGGGCGCGCAGATCCTGGTCGAGGGCAACACCGCCATCGTCACCGGCGTGCCGCAGCTCAAGGGCGCCCCGGTCATGGCCACCGACCTGCGGGCTTCCGCCAGCCTGGTGATCGCGGGCCTCGTGGCCGAGGGCGACACCCTGATCGACCGCATCTACCACATCGACCGTGGCTACGAGTGCATCGAAGAGAAGCTGCAACTGCTCGGCGCCAAGATCCGCCGCGTACCGGGCTAGGGCTGACCAGACATGCTGACCATCGCCCTGTCCAAGGGCCGGATCCTCGATGACACCCTGCCGCTGCTCGCAGCGGCAGGCATAGTGCCGACCGAGAATCCGGACAAGAGCCGCAAGCTGATCATCCCCACCAGCCTCGACGACGTGCGCCTGCTGATCGTCCGCGCCACCGACGTGCCGACCTACGTCGAGCACGGCGCCGCCGACCTCGGCGTGGCCGGCAAGGACGTGCTCATGGAGTACGGCGGCCAGGGCCTGTACGAGCCGCTGGACCTGCGTATCGCCAACTGCAAGCTGATGACCGCGGGCGCGGTCGGCGCGCCGGAGCCCAAGGGCCGCCTGCGGGTGGCCACCAAGTTCGTCAACGTCGCCAAGCGCTACTACGCCGAACAGGGCCGCCAGGTCGACGTGATCAAGCTCTACGGCTCGATGGAGCTGGCGCCGCTGATCGGTCTGGCCGACAAGATCATCGACGTGGTCGACACCGGCAACACCCTGCGCGCCAACGGCCTGGAGCCCCAGGAGCTGATCGCCCACATCAGCTCGCGCCTGGTGGTCAACAAGGCCTCGATGAAGATGCAGCACGCCCGCATCCAGGCGCTGATCGACACCCTGCGCGACGCCGTCGAGGCGCGACACCGTCACTGATATCCACCGCGGTCCCATGACCGCGGCAGCCTATCCGTGTCATAGCCAATTTTCTCGGGTGCCCGCACGGCAGGCTTGCTAGTCTAGCGGCGCCCGAGATCACGCCAATTAAAGAGGCCAGCTATGACCGCACCCTTCGCCATCCGTCGACTCAATGCCGCCGATCCGGACTTCGCGCGTCATCTGGACCATCTGCTGTCCTGGGAAAGCGTGTCCGACGACGCCGTGAACCAGCGCGTGCTGGACATCATCGCCGCCGTGCGCAGCCGCGGCGACGCCGCCCTGGTCGAGTTCACCCAGCGCTTCGACGGCCTCGCCGTCAACTCCATGGCCGACCTGATCCTGCCGCGCGAGCGCCTGGAACTGGCCCTGACGCGCATCACCCCGGCCCAGCGCGAGGCGCTGGAAACCGCCGCCGAGCGCGTGCGCAGCTACCACGAGAAGCAGAAGCAGGACTCCTGGCGCTACACCGAGGCCGACGGCACCGTGCTCGGCCAGCAGGTCACCCCGCTGGACCGCGCCGGCCTGTACGTACCCGGCGGCAAGGCATCCTATCCGTCCTCGGTGCTGATGAACGCGATTCCCGCCAAGGTCGCCGGCGTCGCCGAGGTGGTGATGGTGGTGCCGACGCCGCGTGGCGAGATCAACGAGATCGTCCTGGCCGCCGCCTGCATCGCCGGCGTCGACCGCGTCTTCACCATCGGCGGCGCCCAGGCCGTGGCCGCGCTGGCCTATGGCACCGAGAGCGTGCCCCAGGTGGACAAGATCGTCGGCCCGGGCAACATCTACGTGGCCACCGCCAAGCGCCACGTGTTCGGCCAGGTGGGCATCGACATGATCGCCGGCCCCTCGGAGATCCTCGTGGTCTGCGACGGCGGCACCGACCCGGACTGGATCGCCATGGACCTGTTCTCCCAGGCCGAGCACGACGAGGACGCCCAGTCGATCCTGGTCAGCCCGGATGCCGCCTTCCTCGACAAGGTCGCCGCCAGCATCGAGAAACTGCTGCCGACCATGGAGCGCGCCGAGATCATCCGCACCTCGCTGGGCAACCGCGGCGCGCTGATCCAGGTCGCCGACCAGGCCCAGGCCTGCCAGGTGGCCAACCGCATCGCCCCGGAGCACCTGGAGCTGTCGGTGGCCGACCCGCAAAGCTGGCTGCCGAGCATCCGCCACGCCGGCGCCATCTTCATGGGCCGCTACACCGCCGAGGCCCTGGGCGACTACTGCGCAGGCCCGAACCACGTGCTGCCGACCTCCGGCACCGCGCGCTTCTCCTCGCCGCTGGGGGTGTACGACTTCCAGAAGCGTTCGTCGATCATCTTCTGCTCGGCCGATGGCGCCTCGGTACTCGGCAAGACCGCCTCGGTCCTGGCCCGCGGCGAGTCGCTGACCGCCCATGCCCGCAGCGCCGAATACCGCATCAAGAACTGAACCCGTGCCGCCGCCCCGTGACGGGGCGGCCCCACCACCGCATTCGAGGAGAGAAGGGCGATGAGCAAGTTCTGGAGCCCCTTCGTCAAGGACCTGGTGCCCTACGTGCCGGGTGAGCAACCCAAGCTGGCCAAACTGGTCAAGCTGAACACCAACGAGAACCCCTACGGCCCGTCGCCCAAGGCGCTGGCCGCCATGCAGGGCGAGCTGAACGATGCCCTGCGGCTGTACCCGGACCCCAACGCCGACCGCCTGAAGCAGACCATCGCCGACTACTACGGCGTGCGCCCGGGCCAGGTGTTCGTCGGCAACGGCTCCGACGAGGTGCTGGCCCACGCCTTCCACGCACTGTTCCAGCACGACGGCCGGCCGCTGCTGTTCCCCGACGTGACCTACAGCTTCTACCCGGTGTACTGCGGCCTCTACGGCATCCCCTTCGAGGCGCTGGCGCTGGACGAGCAGTTCCAGATCCGCGTCGAGGACTACGCCAGGCCCAACGCCGGCATCATCTTCCCCAACCCCAACGCCCCCACCGGCTGCCTGCTGCCCCTGGAGGCCATCGAGCGCCTGCTGCTGGCCAACCCGGACAGCGTGGTGCTGGTGGACGAGGCCTACGTCGACTTCGGCGGCGAGACCGCAATCGCCCTGGTGGAGCGCTACCCGAACCTGCTGGTGGCGCAAACCCTGTCCAAGTCGCGCTCCCTGGCCGGGCTGCGCGTCGGCCTGGCGGTCGGCCACGAGGACCTGATCGAGGCCCTGGAACGGGTCAAGAACAGCTTCAACTCCTACCCGCTGGACCGCGTGGCCCAGGCCGGCGCCATCGCCGCCTTCGAGGACCGCGAGTACTTCCAGCGCACCTGCCAGGCGGTGATCGACAGCCGCGAGAAGCTGGTGGGCGAGCTGAGCGGCATGGGCTTCGAGGTGCTGCCCTCGGCGGCCAACTTCATCTTCGCCCGCCACCCGCGGCACGACGCCGCCGAGCTGGCCGCCGGCCTGCGCGAGCAGGGCGTGATCGTGCGCCACTTCAGGCAGGAACGCATCGCCCAGTTCCTGCGCATCAGCATCGGCACCGAGGAGCAGAACCAGGCGCTGCTGGACGCCCTGCGCCCGCGGCTCTGAGCCTTCCTCGGCAGGAAAAGCAACGGCGCCCTCGGGCGCCGTTCTTCGTCATTGCTGCTGTTGCTGCGCGGGCGGGGCCGGCGGCGGGCGCAGGCCCACTTCGGCCTGCAGGGTGACGTGCTTGCCGTTGCGCAGCACCTGGATGCTGATCTGCTCGCCCGGCTTGGTGCGCGCCACCTGGTTCATCGCGGTGCGGCCATCGGCGGCCTTCTTGCCGTCGATGTCGAGGATGATGTCGCCCGGCTGCATGCCGGACTGGGCCGCGGGGCCGTCGCGGTAGACGCCGGCGACCACCACGCCGCCCTGGTCCTGCAGGCCGAAGGACTCGGCCAGCTCCGGCGTCAGCGGCTGCACCTCGACACCCAGCCAGCCGCGGATCACCGAGCCGTGCTCGATGATCGACTGCATCACCTCCAGCGCCAGCTTGACCGGGATGGCGAAGCCGATGCCCTGGGAGCCGCCGGACTTGGAGAAGATGGCGGTGTTGATGCCCACCAGGTTGCCGCTGGCGTCCACCAGGGCGCCGCCGGAGTTGCCCGGGTTGATCGCCGCGTCGGTCTGGATGAAGTCCTCGTAGGTGTTCAGCCCCAGCTGGTTGCGGCCGGTGGCGCTGATGATGCCCATGGTCACCGTCTGGCCCACGCCGAAGGGGTTGCCGATGGCCAGGCAGACGTCGCCGGTGCGGATGCCGTCGGAACGGCCGAGGGTCATCACCGGCAGATCCTTGAGGTCGATCTTGAGCACCGCCAGGTCCGTCTCCGGGTCGCTGCCGACCAGGCGCGCGGTGGTCTCGCGGCCGTCGCGCAGGGCCACGACTATCTGGTCGGCGCCGGCGGTGACGTGGTTGTTGGTCAGCAGGTAGCCTTCCGGGCTCATGATCACCGCCGAGCCCAGGCTCGACTCCATGCGCTTCTGTTGCGGCAGGTTGTCGCCGAAGAAGCGGCGGAACAGCGGGTCGTCGAGCATCGAGTTGCCCGGCCGGCTGACCATCTTGGTGGTGTACAGGTTGGCCACGGCCGGGGCGGCGCGGGTCACGGCGTCGGCATAGGTCCCGGGGCCCTGCTGCAGGCGGCTGAGCAGGGGCGCCTGCTGCAGGTGGACTTCCTGTTCGGGCAGGCCGACCCATTCGGGGTTACGCTGGATGATCAGCAGCGCCAGCAAGACGCCGACAAGCGCGGGCCAGCCGAGAAAACGCAGGGCCTTCAGCATCGGAGGACGATCCTTGGGGGTTGCTCGGCCTGGGGAAGGCCGCTAGGGTGGCCGCCATTATACGGGCGGCGTGGCAAGAAAATAGCCGTCTCCCCTAATGCCTGGAGGAAATTCGATGGCGATCGATCTGACCGAGCTGGTCGAAGAGGCCGACCGCTACCTGGACGCCGCGCGCATCCAGGACTACTGCCCCAATGGCCTGCAGGTGCAGGGCCGGCCGCAGGTGCGGCGCATCGTCAGCGGCGTCACCGCCAGCCAGGCGCTGCTGGACGCGGCGGTGGCCGCGCAGGCCGATGCGGTGCTGGTCCACCATGGCTACTTCTGGAAGGGCGAGAATCCCTGCGTGGTGGGCATGAAGCAGCGCCGCCTGAAGACCCTGCTGGCCCACGACATCAGCCTGATCGCCTACCACCTGCCGCTGGACCTGCACCCGCAGGTGGGCAACAACGTGCAGCTGGGGCAACAGCTCGGCCTGCACGTCGAGGGCCCGCTGGAGCCGGGCAACCCGCGCTCCATCGTGTTGCTGGGCGCCCCCGCGGCGCCCACGGCGCCAGCCGATTTCGCCGCCCACGTGGCCCGGGTGCTGGGCCGCGAGCCGCTGCTGGTGGAAGGCGAGCGGCCGATCCGGCGCATCGCCTGGTGCACCGGCGGCGCCCAGGGCTACATCGACCAGGCCATCGCGGCGGGCGTGGATGCCTACCTCACCGGCGAGGTCTCCGAGCAGACGGTGCACAGCGCCCGGGAGAACGGCATCACCTTCATCGCCGCCGGCCACCATGCCACAGAGCGCTACGGCGTACAGGCGCTGGGCCGTTACCTGGCCGAGCGCTTCGGCATCGAGCACCGCTTCATCGACTGCCCGAACCCCGCCTGATGCGGCGGGGCATTCAGGGCGTCGAGGCGTAGCGGCGCCGGGCCTGGTCCACGGCCGCGCCCAGCTGCCAGACCGCCATCGCGTAGTGGGTGCTGTGGTTGTAGCGGGTGATCACGTAGAAGTTCGGCAGGCCGTACCAGTACTGGTAGTTGCGGCCCATGTCCAGGCGCAGCAGGCTGGCGCTCTGGTGCTTGCCCAGCGGCGCCTGCGGGCGCAGCCCGGCGGCGCTCAGCGTCTGGATCGGATACTGCGTCTTGAAGCCATCCTCGAGCCCGCGCGCCTGGCCGCTGGCCGGCACGGCGATGCTGTCGTGGGTGACCCAGCCGTGCTGCTGGAAATAGTTGGCGACGCTGCCGATGGCGTCCTGCGGGTCCCACAGGTCGACGTGGCCGTCGCCATCGAAGTCCACCGCGTAGCGGGCGAACGAGGTCGGCATGAACTGGCCGTAGCCCATGGCGCCGGCGTAGGAACCGCGCAGGGCCAGCGGGTCGTCGCGCTCCTTGCGCGCCAGCAGGAGGAACTGCTCCAGCTCGCCGGTGAAGAAGTCGGCGCGCCGCGGGTAGTCGAAGGCCAGGGTGGCCAGGGCGTCCATGATCCGCGTCTTGCCCATCACCCGGCCCCAGCGGGTTTCCACGCCGATGATGCCGACGATGATCTCCGGCGGCACGCCGTAGGTCTTCGAGGCGCGCTCGAGCGCGTCTTCGTACTGGTTCCAGAAGGCCACGCCGTTCTGGATGTTGTCCGGGGTGATGAACTTCCTGCGGTAGCGCAGCCAGGCGCCATTGGGGCCGCTCGGCGCCTGGTAGGTCGGCGCCTGGCGGTCCATCAGGCGGATCACCCAGTCCAGGCGCTGGGTGCGGCCCAGCACGTCCTGCAGCTGCTGGCGATCGAAGCCGTGCAGGCTGACCATCCGGTCGACGAAACGCCGCGCGTTCGGGTTGTTGGCGAAGTCGCCGGTCAGCGGGCTGATCGGCTGCACCGGGTTCGCCGGGGTGTACAGGCGCGTCGTGGTGGGCGCGCCACCCTTTTGCGGGGCGGTTGCCGGCGGCGGCGAGGTGGGCTTGCTGCTGCAGGCGGCGATCAGGAGGAACAGGGGCAGGAGCGGGGCGATGCGGCGCATGGGAAATCTGCTGGGGCGTCGGGAATGAAGGTATGGTAGCGCAGATGGGCGCGCCTACTGGGGCATACTCTAGCGGAGGCCGGGGTGCGCTTCCTCCTGAATTCGCGCCTGGCCCGTTTTCCCGCGCTGCCGGTCGGCAAGGCTGTTCGTCGGCGGGTCGGGCGTCTGTGGATATCTTCTTTCCAGCGGCGCGCCCCAGCCCGCCCGCCAAGGCCGGGGCCCTAGTCTCCTGGGCGCTGGCGCGGTCTGACAAGTGGCTATATGAGTATATTCTTTCGGTATAAGTGGGCGCCCGGTTAGAGTCTGGCGTTGTGGTAGAGTGCGCCCTCGTCTACGGCCCGAAGGCCGTCCATAAGCAATTCCGTGAGTAGCCATGGTCGACAAACTGACGCATCTGAAACAGCTGGAGGCGGAAAGCATCCACATCATCCGCGAGGTGGCCGCCGAGTTCGACAACCCGGTGATGCTGTACTCGATCGGCAAGGACAGCGCGGTGATGCTGCATCTGGCGCGCAAGGCCTTCTTCCCCGGCAAGCTGCCGTTCCCGGTGATGCACGTCGACACCCGCTGGAAATTCCAGGAGATGTACCGCTTCCGCGACAAGATGGTCGAGGAAATGGGCCTGGACCTGATCACCCACATCAACCCCGATGGCGTGGCCCAGGACATCAACCCCTTCACCCACGGCAGCGCCAAGCACACCGACATCATGAAGACCGAAGGCCTCAAGCAGGCCCTCGACAAGTACGGCTTCGACGCCGCCTTCGGTGGTGCCCGCCGCGACGAGGAGAAGTCCCGCGCCAAGGAGCGCGTCTACTCCTTCCGCGACAGCAAGCACCGCTGGGACCCGAAGAACCAGCGCCCGGAGCTGTGGAACGTCTACAACGGCAAGGTGAAGAAGGGCGAGTCGATCCGCGTCTTCCCGCTGTCCAACTGGACCGAGCTGGACATCTGGCAATACATCTACCTGGAACAGATCCCGATCGTCCCGCTGTACTTCGCCGCCGAGCGCGAAGTGATCGAGATGAACGGCGCGCTGATCATGATCGACGACGAGCGCATCCTCGAGCACCTCAGCGATGAACAGAAGGCCAGCATCCAGAAGAAGATGGTGCGTTTCCGCACCCTGGGCTGCTACCCGCTGACCGGCGCGGTGGAATCCACCGCCACCACGCTGCCGGAAATCATCCAGGAAATGCTGCTGACGCGCACTTCCGAACGCCAGGGCCGGGTCATCGACCACGACCAGGCAGGTTCGATGGAAGAAAAGAAACGTCAGGGGTATTTCTAAGAAGCGGCTACAGGCTGCAGGCTTCAAGCTGCAGGCTCCAGGCAAGAACGGAGTGCTGCGAATGGATTTCGAACGGCTTGAAGTCTGGCAAAAGGCCAGGACGCTTACGGTAGATGTATATCGCGGCTTCGCAGGATGCCGCGATTACGGTTTCAGGGATCAGATCACTCGTTCGGCCCTGTCCATTCCCAGCAATATCGCCGAGGGCATGGAGAGAGGGAGCGAGAGGGAGAAGTGCCGGTTCCTCTGGATCGCGAAGGGTTCTTGTGCAGAGCTCAGGACGCAGATTCTGGTGGGTGCCGACATCGGTTACATCAGTCCCTCAGTCGCCGACCACTGGCTTGAAGAGTCGACGCGGATCTCTCGGATGCTGACCGGCCTGATTGGCCGGATTTCAGAGTAATTTTTGGCGCTGTAAGCCTGCCGCCTGCAGCTTGCAGCCTGGAGCCCACGAAATGTCGCATCAATCTGAATTGATCAGCGAGGACATCCTCGCCTACCTGGCCCAGCACGAGCGTAAAGAGCTGCTGCGCTTCCTCACCTGCGGCAACGTCGATGATGGCAAGAGCACCCTGATCGGGCGCTTGCTGCACGACTCCAAGATGATCTACGAGGATCACCTGGAGGCCATCACCCGCGACTCGAAGAAAGTCGGCACCACCGGCGACGACGTCGACCTGGCGCTGCTGGTGGACGGCCTGCAGGCCGAGCGCGAGCAGGGCATCACCATCGACGTGGCGTACCGCTACTTCAGCACCGCCAAGCGCAAGTTCATCATCGCCGACACCCCCGGCCACGAGCAGTACACCCGCAACATGGCCACCGGCGCGTCCACCTGCGACCTGGCCATCATCCTGATCGACGCCCGCTACGGCGTGCAGACCCAGACCCGCCGGCACAGCTTCATCGCCTCCCTGCTGGGCATCAAGCACATCGTCGTCGCCATCAACAAGATGGACCTGAAGGACTTCGACCAGGGCGTGTTCGAGCAGATCAAGGCCGACTACCTGCAGTTCGCCGAGAAGATCAACCTGAAGGCCAGCTCGCTGCACTTCGTCCCCATGTCGGCGCTCAAGGGCGACAACGTGGTCAACAAGTCCGAGCGTTCGCCCTGGTACACCGGCCAGTCGCTGATGGAGATCCTCGAGACCGTCGAGATCGCCGGCGACCGCAACCTGGACGACATGCGCTTCCCGGTGCAGTACGTCAACCGCCCGAACCTGAACTTCCGCGGCTTCGCCGGCACCCTGGCCAGCGGCATCGTGCGCAAGGGCGACGAGGTCGTGGCGCTGCCGTCGGGCAAGGGCAGCAAGGTCAAGTCCATCGTCACCTTCGAAGGCGAGCTGGAACACGCCGGCCCGGGCCAGGCCATCACCCTGACCCTGGAAGACGAGATCGACGTCTCCCGTGGCGACATGCTGGTGCATGCGGACAACCGCCCGCAGGTCACCGACGGCTTCGACGCCATGCTCGTGTGGATGGCCGAGGAGCCCATGCTCCCGGGCAAGAAATACGACATCAAGCGCGCCACCAGCTATGTGCCGGGCTCGATCCCGAGCATCACCCACAAGGTGGACGTGAACACCCTGGAAGAGACCGCCGCCAGCGAACTCAAGCTCAACGAGATCGCCCGCGTGAAGGTCAGCCTGGATGCGCCCATCGCCCTCGACGGCTATGCGCAGAACCGCACCACCGGCGCCTTCATCGTCATCGACCGGCTGACCAACGGCACCGTCGGCGCCGGCATGATCATCGCCGCGCCGCCAGCCGGCCAGAGCCATGCCGGCCACCACGGCCAGGGCGCCCACGTGAGCCGCGAGGAGCGCTCCGCGCGCTTCGGTCAGCAGCCGGCCACGGTGCTGTTCAGCGGCCTCTCCGGCGCCGGCAAGAGCACCCTGGCCTACGCCCTGGAGCGCAAGCTGTTCGACATGGGCCGCGCGGTCTACGTGCTGGATGGCCAGAACCTGCGCCACGACCTGAACAAGGGCCTGCCCCAGGACCGCGCCGGGCGCACCGAGAACTGGCTGCGCACCGCCCACGTCGCCAGGCAGTTCAACGAGGCCGGGCTGATCAGCCTGTGCGCCTTCGTCGCGCCCAGCGCCGAAGGCCGCGAGCAGGCCAGGGCGCTGATCGGCGACGAGCGCCTGATCACCGTCTACGTCCAGGCATCGCCGCAGGTCTGCCGCGAGCGCGACCCGCAGGGCCTGTACGCGGCCGGCCAGGACAACATCCCCGGCGAGTCCTTCCCCTACGACGTGCCGCTGGATGCCGACCTGGTGATCGACACCCACCACCAGTCGGTGGAAGAGGGCGTCAAGGCGGTCCTCGACATGCTGCGCCAGCGCGGCGCGATCTGATCGCGACAGCGTTGTGAAAAGCCCCGCCTAGGCGGGGTTTTTTCTTTTTTGTGTAGGCGCGAGCTTGCTCGCGAAGGGGGCTGCCGAGGACTTTAGATGCCGGGCTTTAGAGCGCCCTCTCCCCAGCCCTCTCCCTGAAGGGAGAGGGGGCCTGTCCGTGCCGAGAGGAGGAATGGTTTCAGTCGGAAACCAACGGTGTTGCCGGCTGACTCCAGAATATCCAAGCACACCGAACGGTCCCCTCTCCCTTCAGGGAGAGGGTTAGGGAGAGGGGCTCTTCGGGGCGAACACCAGGCACCAGCCGATAAACACCCTTCGCGAGCAAGCTCGCTCCTACGAAAGCCTGTTTCCAGACATGAAAAAACCCCGCCATGGCGGGGCTTTTTTCCGGGGCGCTGCGGGCTCAGAGCTTGCGCTTGAGACCGTAGGTCTCGTCCAGGGTGCCGGGGCCTTCGCCGGTCTTCGGCGCGTAGTCCTTCGGCGCTTCCTGGCTGGCCGGCGGGGTCAGGCGTTCGCGGCGCTCGGGGTAGCTGTCCTCGGCGTGCAGGGCGGCCAGCAGGCGCTGCTTGGTCTGCTCGTCGAGGGCCAGGCGCTCGGCGCTCTCGGACAGGTGTTCCTGGACGTCCTGGTAGCTCTGGGTGAGCTTCTTCACCAGGCTGGCGGTGGTGTTGAAGTGCGTCACCACCTCGCGCTGGTAACTGTCGAAGCGTTCCTGCAGGTCATCGACCTGGCGTTGCATGCGGTTGGGCGCGGCGCCGGGCAGCAGGCGAGCGATCAGGAAGCCGACAGCGGCCCCGACGAGCAGAGCGATGACCGGGACCAACCAGGTGGTGAGGGACTGTTCCACGCGAATCCTTCCTCTATAGACGGCTTTGCTTTACGTTAGCGACTTGCACCTGCGCTGTATACCACGGGGCGAGGCCTCGGTGTCGGCGCGGTATCGAGCTAGACGAGACGACCCGCCTCGGGGTCACGGAGTTGCTGTTTGTCCACCCGCGAAATCCCCCTGTTCATCGATGGCCCGGACGGCCCCCTGGAAGCCCTGCACCTGGACACGCCGGACGCCGTCGGCGTGGCGCTGATCTGCCATCCGCACCCGCTGTTCGCCGGCACCATGCAGAACAAGGTGGTCGCCACCCTGCAGCGCATCGCCCGGGATGCCGGCTACGCCACCCTGCGTTTCAACTTCCGTGGCGTCGGCCAGAGCGCCGGCAGCTACGCAGACGGCCGTGGCGAGATCGACGACGCCCTGGCCGCGGCCCGCTGGCTCGGGGAGAAACACCCCGGCCTGCCGCTGACGCCGATGGGCTTTTCCTTCGGCTCCTGCGTGGCCGGCAACGCCGCCGCGCGCCTGGAAGGGCAGGGCGTGGCCCTGCGCCACCTGTTCATGCTGGCGCCGCCGGTGGAACGCTTCGCCGTCGAACTGCCGCGGCAGTGCTCCATCACCGTGGTACAGCCCGAAGATGACGAAGTGGTGACCCCGGCCCGCGTCTACGCCTGGAGCGAGTCGCTGGCGCTGCCCCACGAACTGCTGCGCGTGCCTGAGTGCAGCCACTTCTTCCACGGCAAGCTGATCGAGCTCAAGGACCTGCTGCAGCCCCGGCTCGCGCCGGCCGGCGCCGCGGGTTAACATCCAGGCCGCTCATTTTTCCCGCGCTGATTTCTGGTATCCCATGACGACCCGCATCCTCACCGGCATCACCACCACCGGCACCCCGCACCTGGGCAACTACGCTGGCGCCATCCGCCCGGCGATCGTCGCCAGCCGCGACCCGCAGGCCGACTCCTTCTACTTCCTGGCCGACTACCACGCGCTGATCAAGTGCGACGACCCGCTGCGCATCCAGCGCTCGCGCCTGGAGATCGCCGCCACCTGGCTGGCCCTGGGCCTGGATACCGACAAGGCGACCTTCTACCGCCAGTCCGACATTCCCGAGATCCCCGAGCTGACCTGGCTGCTGACCTGCGTCACGGCCAAGGGCCTGCTCAACCGCGCCCACGCGTACAAGGCCTCGGTGGACAAGAACGTCGAGGCCGGGGAGGACCCGGACGCCGGCGTCAGCATGGGCCTGTACAGCTACCCGATCCTGATGGCCGCGGACATCCTGATGTTCAACGCGCACAAGGTGCCGGTCGGCCGCGACCAGATCCAGCACGTGGAGATGGCCCGCGACATCGGCCAGCGCTTCAACCACCTGTTCGGCAACGGCAAGGAGCTGTTCACCCTGCCGGAAGTGGTGATCGAGGAAGAAGTGGCGACCCTGCCGGGCCTGGACGGGCGCAAGATGTCCAAGAGCTACGACAACACCATCCCGCTGTTCGGCAGCAGCAAGCAGCTCAAGGACGCCATCGCCCGCATCGTCACCGACTCCCGCGCCCCCGGCGAGCCGAAGGACCCGGACAATTCGCACCTGTTCACCCTCTACCAGGCCTTCGCCACGCCGGCGCAGCTGGCCGAGTTCCGCGCCGCGCTGCTCGAGGGCCTGGCCTGGGGCGAAGCCAAGCAGCGCCTCTACGAACTGCTGGAAGCCGAGCTGGGCGAGGCCCGCGAGCGCTACCACACGCTGATCGCCCGCCCCGCCGACCTGGAGGACATCCTCCTGGCCGGCGCCGCCAAGGCCCGTCGCATCGCCACCCCGTTCCTCGGCGAGCTGCGCGAGGCCGTGGGCCTGCGCTCCTTCCGCGAGCAGGTGCAGGTGGCCGGCGAGGGCAAGAAGAAGGCCGCCAAGAGCGCGCGCATCGTCAGCTTCCGCGAGGAAGACGGCAGCTTCCGCTTCCGCCTGCTGGACGCCGCCGGCGAGCAGCTGCTGCTGTCCAATGCCTTCGCCGACGGCAAGTCTGCCGGGGCGGTGAGCAAGCGCCTGCAGAGCGGCGAGGCGCTGGACCTGCGCGCCGAAGGCAATGCCTTCGCCCTGTGGCTGGACGGTGCGGCCGTGGCGCAGAGCCCGGCGTTCGCCGACGCCGCCAGCCGCGACGCCGCCATCGAGCGTGTGCGCGAGGCGCTGGCGCCCCAGGAGTAAGGCCGCGAACGGCCATCCTCGACGGATGGCCGATTGCCAAGAGGCGGGGCCGTCGCTAAAGTGTCGGCCCCGTTTTCGTTGCCTTGCTACCGATCATGACGCCTCTTCAGCGCTACCAGGAAGACCTCAAACGTCCCGATTTCTTCCACGATGCGGCCCAGGCCAATGCCGTGAAGCACCTGCAGCGTCTGTACGACGACCTGCTGGCGGCCGACCAGGCCAAGCCCGGGTTGTTCGGCAAACTGCTCGGCAAGAAGCCCAACGGGCCGGTCAAGGGCCTGTACTTCTGGGGCGGCGTGGGGCGCGGCAAGACCTACCTGGTGGACACCTTCTTCGACGCGCTGCCGTTCAAGCAGAAGATGCGCACGCACTTCCACCGCTTCATGAAGCGCGTGCACGAGGAAATGAAGACTCTCAAGGGCGAGAAGAACCCGCTGACCATCATCGGCAAGCGCTTCGCCGACGAGGCCCGGGTGATCTGCTTCGACGAATTCTTCGTCTCCGACATCACCGATGCCATGATCCTCGCGACCCTGCTGGAGGAGCTGTTCAAGAACGGCGTCAGCCTGGTGGCGACCTCCAACATCGTGCCCGACGGCCTGTACCGGGACGGCCTGCAGCGCGCCCGCTTCCTGCCGGCCATCGCCCTGCTCAAGGAGCACACCGAGGTGGTCAACGTCGACAGCGGCGTGGACTACCGCCTGCGGGCCCTGGAGCAGGCCGAACTGTACCACTGGCCGCTCACCGAGCAGGCCGAGCAGGCCATGGCCCGCGACTTCCGCAAGCTCACCCCGGAATGCGCCGCGGCCACCCGCGACGACGTGCTGATGATCGAGAACCGCGAGATCCGCGCGCGCCTGACCTGCGACGACGTGGCCTGGTTCGAGTACCGCGAGCTGTGCGACGGCCCGCGCAGCCAGAACGACTACATCGAGCTGGCGAAGATCTTCCATGCGGTGCTGATCTCCAACGTCGAGCAGATGAACGTGGCCAAGGACGACATGGCCCGCCGCTTCATCAACCTGGTGGACGAGTTCTACGACCGCAACGTCAAGCTGATCATCTCCGCCGAGGTCGAGCTGAAGGACCTGTACACCGGCGGCCGCCTGGAGTTCGAGTTCCAGCGCACCTTGAGCCGCCTGCTGGAGATGCAGTCCCACGAGTTCCTCAGCCGACCGCACCGGCCTTGATGGGGTAGTGGTGATGCGAAAAGGGCTGCCGGATGGCAGCCCTTTTTCGTTTCTGGCTCTTCGTAGGAGCGAGCTTGCTCGCGAAGGGTGTTGGCCGGATAGTTTGGTGCCAAGGTTGAGCCCGCTCCCTCTCCCCAACCCTCTCCCTGAAGGGAGAGGGGGCCGTACGGCGTAAAGCGTAATCTCAGTGCTCATTGCTACCGTGATGCTGCCGGCGAACGCCGATATGTCCGTTGGCACGGACAGTCCCCTCTCCCTTCAGGGAGAGGGTTAGGGAGAGGGGCTCTTCGGGACGGACACCAAGCGGCCGCCAGAAAACACCCTTCGCGAGCAAGCTCGCTCCTACGAAAAGCATTCAGCGCTGCGCGGTCTGCGCCTCGGCCTTCTGCAGCAACTGCCTGGCGTGCGCCACTTCCAGGGCTTCCATGGCGTTGATCGGCTTGATCGCCACCGCTTTCTGCAGTTGTTCCAGGGCCTTCCGCTGCTCGTCATCGCCATACACGTAGCCCAGCGCGTTGGCATATTCGTAGTGCCCGATGGGCAGGTCGTCGCTGGCGCGGAAGGAGCGGGCGAAGTAGCTCTCCATCTTGTCCGCGCTGACGCCGTAGGTCATGCGCCCGACCAGCTTGCCGACCTTGCGGATCACCCCGGCCTCGTAGCCGCCGTACAGCGCCAGGGCGAAGGGCTGGTTGGGCTGCTTGGCGAGAATGGCGTCCAGTTCCCTGGGGATGTCGCTGGTGTAGCCGCGCTTGAGCACCACCGGCACCGGCAGTTCCTCCGCCAGCCGGGCCTTGGCATAGGCGCGGCCGAACTGGGCGATGGGGTCGGCGTTGAGCAGCGGGCCGGCCTGGTCGGTGTAGCTGATCACTTCCTCCAGCAACTGCTGCTTGTCCGCCGCCGGGGCCAGGAACATGGCGTAGAGCACCTGGGCGAACATCGCCGGCACCTGGCCGCCGACGCCCAGGGCCAGGCCGTCCTGCTTGGCCTGGGCGAAGTCGCCGCGGAACACCTTGCGCCATACGTCCTGCAGCTTCTCGGCGTAGGCCTGGGCTTCCTCGGGCTTGCCGCTGAAGCCGCTGCCGGCGGCGACGGTCCTGGCCACCGCGTCCGGGTGGGCGGCGGCCATCTTCGTCACCCAGGCAGCGTCGGGGAAGGGGTAGCCGCCGAAGCCGCGGGTCAGCTGCGGCCAGGCGCTGCGCAGCTTGTCGCCTGAATAGTCGAAAGCGTTCTGGTCGTAGGGGAAGGGCTTCCAGTCCCCCGCGGCGAAGGCGGGCAGGCAGAAGCTGGCGAGCAGGACGAGCAATAGGCGGCGCATGGCGGTATCCCGTGTTCTTGTTCTGGAAGGGCAGCCCCGATCATAGGCGGCTGCCCCGGTGCACGGGACCTATCCTACGGCTGGCGTGTTTCAGGCCTCTTTCCGCCGGTACTGGTTGCGGTAGTGGTTGGGTGACAGCTTGGTGTGCTGGCGGAACAGTCGGGCGAAGAAGCTGGCGTCGTCGTAGCCCACCTCGTAGCTGATGGTCTTGATGCTCTTGCGCGAGGTCGACAGCAGGCTGCGCGCCGTCTCGATGCGCAGGCGCTGCAGGTAGTGCAGCGGCTTGTCGCCGGTGGCGGCCTGGAAGCGGCGCATGAAGTTGCGGATGCTCATGCCGTGCTCGCGGGCCACGTCCTCGAAGCGGAACTTGTCCGCGTAGTGCTCCTCCAGCCATTGCTGGACCTGCAGGATGGCCGGGTCGTGGTGCAGCTTCTGGCCGCCGAAGCCCAGGCGCCCGGGGGTGTAGCTGCGCTGCACCTCGAAGAGGATGTCGCGGGAGACGCCCTGGGCCACGTTGGCGCCGCAGAAGCGCTCGATCAGGTACAGGTAGAGGTCGCGGGCGGAGGTCACGCCGCTGGCGGCGTAGAGGTTGTCGGCGTCGGTGATGTGCTTCTCGCGGTTGAGCAGCACCTTGGGGTAGCGCGCGGCGAAGTCGTCGAAGAAGCGCCAGTAGGTGGTCGCCTCCTTGCCGTCCAGCAGGCCGGCCTCGGCCAGCCAGAACACCCCGGTGGCCTCGCTGCCGATGGCGCAGCCGGCGGCGTGGCGTTCGCGCAGCCAGGGCACCACCTGTGGATAACGCGCCAGCAACTGGTCGAAGTCGCCCCAGAAGGCCGGCAGTATCACCAGGTCGGATTCGTCGAGGGCGCCGTCCACCGCCAGCAGGTCGCCGCTGAACGCGCGCACCGGCTGGCCGTCGGGGCTGACGATGCGGCTGCGCAGCAGCGGCGTGAGGCCCAGGCCTTCCTGCCTGCCGAAGCGCAGGCTGGCCATGTGCAGAAAGTCCCGCGCCTGCATGAGGGTAGAGGCGAAGACACCGTCGGTCGCAAGAATGCTGACCCTTTTCAGGGAAGATACGGATTGTTCGGACATCGTTCTTATCATTGTTGTTGAGGGCCGCATTCGACGCTTAACCGGTCAAATGGCGGCTGGATCGTCTTATTTTTTGGCGCAAGTGTCCAGTAGGCGCCGCTCGGCGGGCTGCCCTACATTCGGCCCTCCAGCGAGGCGCCAGGAGGCGAGCATGATCCCCAGAACCCTGTTCAGTTCCGACCATGAGCTTTTCCGCGACAGCGTGCGCAAGTTCCTCGAGCAGGAAGCCGTGCCTTTCCACCACCAGTGGGAGAAGGACGGCCACATCGACCGCGCCCTGTGGAACAAGGCGGGGGAGGCAGGGATGCTCTGCTCGCACATCCCCGAGGCCTACGGCGGCATGGCCGCGGACTTCCTCTACAGCGCCGTGGTGATCGAGGAGATCGGCCGCTTCGGCCTGACCGGCATCGGCTTCTCCCTGCACTCGGACATAGTCGCGCCCTACATCCTGCATTACGGCAGCGAGGCGCAGAAACTGCACTACCTGCCGAAGCTGGTTTCCGGCGAGATGGTCGGCGCCATCGCCATGACCGAGCCGGGCGCCGGCTCCGACCTGCAGGGGGTGAAGACCACCGCGGTGCTGGATGGCGATGAATACGTCATCAACGGCTCCAAGACCTTCATCACCAACGGCTTCCTCGCCGACCTGGTGATAGTGGTCGCCAAGACCGACCCCAAGGCCGGCGCCAAGGGCACCAGCCTGTTCCTGGTCGAGGCCGGCACCCCGGGCTTCGAGAAGGGCAAGCGCCTGGAGAAGGTCGGCATGAAGGCCCAGGATACCTCCGAGCTGTTCTTCCAGGACGTGCGGGTGCCCAGGGAGGCCCTGCTCGGCCAGCCGGGGCAGGGCTTCGTCTACCTGATGCAGGAGCTGCCCCAGGAGCGCCTGACCGTGGCCCTGGGCGCCCTGGCCTCGGCCGAGGCGGCGCTGAAGTGGACACTCGACTACACCCGCGACCGCAAGGCCTTCGGCAAGGCCGTGGCGGACTTCCAGAACACCCGCTTCAAGCTGGCCGAGATGGCCACCGAGATCCAGGTCGGGCGCACCTTCGTCGACCGCTGCCTGGAGCTGCACCTGGAAGGCAAGCTCGACGTACCCACCGCGGCCATGGCCAAGTACTGGACCACCGACCTGCAGTGCAAGGTACTCGACGAGTGCGTGCAACTGCACGGCGGCTACGGCTACATGTGGGAATACCCGGTGGCCCGCGCCTGGGCCGACGCGCGGGTGCAGCGCATCTACGCGGGGACCAACGAGATCATGAAGGAAATTATCGCCCGGTCGTTGTAAGCGGCTGCGGGCCTTTCGTAGGAGCGAGCTTGCTCGCGAACCTTCCTTGCACCGGGCCAGTCCGGCAGAGTGCGGTTCGCGAGCAAGCTCGCTCCTACAGGGGCTGCTTTCAGGGCGCCGGGTTGGGCTGGTCCTTGTGGATCGCCTCGATGCCGGCCAGTACCTCTTCCGAGAGCTGCAGGTGGAGGCTGCCCAGGTTGCTTTCCAGCTGCTCCAGCGAGGTCGCGCCAATGATGTTGCTGGTCACGAACGGCTGGCGGGTGACGAAGGCCAGGGCCATTTGCGCCGGGTCCAGGCCGTGCTCGCGGGCCAGGGCCACGTAGCGGGCGCAGGCGCGCTCGCTCTGCGGGTTGGTGTAGCGGGTGAAGCGGCTGAACAGGGTGATGCGGGCGTTGGCCGGGCGCGCGCCGTTGTCGTACTTGCCCGAGAGCATGCCGAAGGCCAGCGGCGAGTAGGCCAGCAGGCCGCAGCGCTCGCGGATGGCGATTTCCGCCAGGCCCACCTCGAAGCTGCGGTTGAGCAGGTTGTAGGGGTTCTGGATCGACACCGCCCTTGGCCAGCCGCGCTGCTCGGCCAGCTGCAGGAAGCGCATGGTGCCCCAGGGCGTCTCGTTGGACAGGCCGACGTGGCGGATCTTGCCGGCGCGCACCTGCTCGTCGAGCACGTCCAGGGTTTCCTCCAGCGGGGTGAAGTCCTGGGCCTTGTGCTGGTAGCCGAGCTGGCCGAAGAAGTTGGTGCTGCGCTCGGGCCAGTGCAACTGGTAGAGGTCGATCCAGTCGGTCTGCAGGCGCTTCAGGCTGGCGTCCAGCGCGGCCACGATGTTCTTGCGGTCATGCTTGAGCTGGCCGTCGCGGATGTGGCTGATGCCGTTGCCGGGGCCGGCCACCTTGCTGGCCAGGATCCAGTCGGCGCGGTCGCCGCGCTGGCGGAACCAGTTGCCGATAATCTGCTCGGTGCGCGAGTAGGTTTCGGCGCGCGGCGGCACCGGGTACATCTCGGCGGTGTCGATGAAGTTGACGCCGGCGGCCTTGGCCAGGTCGATCTGGGCGAAGGCCTGGGCTTCGCTGTTCTGCTCCCCCCAGGTCATGGTGCCGAGGCACAGGGCGCTGACTTGCAGTCCGGTGCGGCCGAGCGGGCGGTACTCCATGCGCTTCTCCTAGTGAAATCGAGTGTCGACGAGGTTGTAAATTCTGCCGGAATCTGCATAATTCGCCAGCCTTTCATCGGTGGGGGATGCCTAGCCTGCCGATTGATACATCTAGTCGTTACGGACGCACACTGACCCGAGCCCCAAATCGTGTCTGTTTCTGGCTGTCCTTGACTTGTCAAGGCAACCACTGTCCAGTAAGATTCGCCGTCTTATTTTCAGGCGGCCCCTGAGGCTATAACGAATGAAAACTTTCACCGCGAAACCAGAAACTGTTAAGCGCGACTGGTTCGTCGTCGACGCTGCTGGCCTGACCCTGGGTCGCCTGGCTACCGAAATCGCTACCCGCCTGCGCGGCAAGCACAAGCCGGAATACACCCCGCACGTTGACACCGGCGACTACATCGTCGTCATCAACGCCGAGCAGGTTCGTGTCACTGGCGCGAAAACCACCGACAAGATGTACTACCACCACTCGGGCTTCCCGGGCGGTATCAAGTCGATCAACTTCGAGAAGCTGATTGCCAAGGCTCCCGAGCGCGTCATCGAGATCGCGGTCAAAGGCATGCTGCCGAAGAACCCGCTGGGTCGCGACATGTACCGCAAGCTGAAAGTGTACAAGGGTGCCAGCCACCCGCACACCGCTCAGCAGCCTCAAGAACTGAAGATTTAACGGGATAGCTCATCATGTCGGCGACTCAAAATTACGGCACTGGCCGTCGTAAGACCGCTACCGCACGCGTCTTCCTGCGTCCGGGTACCGGCAATATTTCCATCAACAACCGCAGCCTGGACGTGTTCTTCGGCCGCGAAACCGCTCGCATGGTCGTACGTCAGCCGCTCGAGCTGACCGAGAACACCGAGAAGTTCGACATCTACGTCACCGTCGTCGGTGGTGGTGTCAGCGGCCAGGCCGGTGCGATCCGCCACGGTATCACCCGCGCCCTGATCGAATACGACGAAACCCTGCGCAGCGCCCTGCGCAAAGCCGGTTACGTCACCCGCGACGCCCGTGAGGTTGAGCGTAAGAAAGTCGGTCTGCGTAAAGCGCGTAAGCGTCCGCAGTACTCCAAGCGTTAATACGGCGCTTCGAAAAAAACGCCCAGCTCCAACAGGACTGGGCGTTTTTTTATGCCTAGGATTAAGGTGGCCGGCAATTTATGCGGCAAGGTGTCGCACGCCTGAGAGCCGCGTGGCACAAGGGCTCCAGCTTCCTGTTCAAGGGTAATTACCTTGTCAGGTACAGGGCTTTTCTTTACCATTTGGCGAATTTTTCTGCGGCACAACTTTTACTCTAAGGCCCGAGAAGATAACGGGCTAAAGCTGATGGGAGACGACTGAATGAGTAATGACGGCGTGAATGCAGGCCGGCGTCGCTTCCTCGTCGCGGCCACTTCGGTGGTCGGCGCCGCGGGAGCTGTCGGTGCTGCGGTCCCGTTCGTGGGGTCATGGTTCCCTAGTGCCAAGGCCAAGGCGGCCGGCGCGCCGGTGAAGGTGAACGTCGGCAAGATCGAGCCAGGGCAGCAGGTCATCGCTGAATGGCGCGGCAAGCCGGTGTTCCTGGTTCACCGAACCAAGGAAATGCTCGACGCCCTGCCGACCCTCGAGGGTCAGCTGGCCGACCCGGAATCCAAGGCCTCCGACCAGCCGACCTACGTCGATCCCAAGCTGCGCTCCATCAAGCCGGAACTCGCCGTTATCGTTGGTATCTGTACCCACCTGGGCTGCTCGCCGACCTTCCGCCCGGAAGTCGCTCCCGCCGACCTCGGTCCGGACTGGAAGGGTGGCTACTTCTGCCCCTGCCACGGCTCCCACTACGATCTGGCCGGTCGCGTCTACAAGGGCCAGCCCGCGCCCCTGAACCTGCCGATTCCGCCCTATAGCCTCGATGGTGACGTGCTGACCATCGGTGTGGACCAGGAGAAAGCCTGATGAACAAGTTCATGGCTTGGGTCGATGCCCGCTTCCCCGCGACCAAGATGTGGGAAGACCATCTGAGCAAGTATTACGCCCCGAAGAACTTCAACTTCTGGTACTTCTTCGGCTCCCTGGCGCTGCTGGTGCTGGTCAACCAGATCCTCACCGGCGTCTGGCTGACCATGAGCTTCACGCCGTCGTCGGAAGAAGCCTTCGCCTCCGTGGAATACATCATGCGTGATGTGGACTACGGCTGGATCATCCGCTACATGCACTCCACCGGTGCATCGGCGTTCTTCATCGTGGTCTACCTCCACATGTTCCGCGGCCTGCTCTACGGCTCCTACCAGAAGCCGCGCGAGCTGGTGTGGCTGTTCGGCATGCTGATCTACCTCGCCCTGATGGCCGAGGCCTTCATGGGCTACCTGCTGCCCTGGGGCCAGATGTCCTACTGGGGCGCCCAGGTGATCATCTCGCTGTTCGGCGCCATCCCGGTGGTGGGCGAGGCGCTGGCGCAGTGGATCCGCGGTGACTTCCTGATCTCCGGCATCACCCTGAACCGCTTCTTCGCCCTGCACGTGATCGCCTTGCCGATCGTCCTGCTCGGCCTGGTCGTGCTGCACATCCTGGCGCTGCACGAAGTCGGCTCGAACAACCCCGACGGCGTGGACATCAAGAAGAAGAAGGACGAGAACGGCATCCCGCTGGACGGCATCCCGTTCCACCCGTACTACACCGTCAAGGACATCCTCGGCGTGGTGGTCTTCCTGTTCGTGTTCTGCACCGTGATCTTCTTCTTCCCGGAAATGGGCGGGTTCTTCCTCGAGAAGCCCAACTTCGAGATGGCGAACCAGTTCAAGACCCCCGAGCACATCGCCCCGGTGTGGTACTTCACCCCGTTCTACGCGATCCTGCGCGCCGTTCCGGACAAGCTGATGGGCGTCATCGCCATGGGCGCCGCCATCGCCGTGCTGTTCGTGCTGCCGTGGCTCGACCGTAGCCCGGTACGCTCGATCCGCTACAAGGGTTGGCTGAGCAAAATCTGGCTGGTGATCTTCGCGGTGTCCTTCGTGATCCTCGGCTACTACGGCTCCCAGGCCCCGTCGCCGCTGGGCACCACGCTGTCGCGTCTGTGCACCATCCTGTATTTCGCGTTCTTCATCCTGATGCCGTTCTACACCCGGATGGAGAAAACCAAACCGGTTCCGGAAAGGGTGACTGGCTGATGAAAAAGCAATTCGCAGCATTGATTCTGGCCCTGGTGCCCCTCTTCGGCTTCGCCGCCGAAGGCCACGGACCGGCCCTCGATCACGTCGACATCGACCTGACCGACAAAGCGGCCATGCAGGATGGCGCGCGTACCTTCGCCAACTACTGCATGGGTTGCCACAGCGCCAAGTTCCAGCGTTACGAGCGCGTTTCCCGTGACCTCGGGATTCCCGAGGAGCTGATGCTGAGCCACCTGGTGTTCACCGGGGCGAAGATCGGCGACCACATGGACATCGGCATGAAGCCGGCCGACGCCAAGGTCTGGTTCGGCGCCGCGCCGCCGGACCTGACCCTGGTGGCCCGCGTGCGTGGCACCGACTGGCTGTACACCTACCTGCGCTCCTTCTACGAGGACCCCAAGCGTCCGTGGGGGGTGAACAACAAGGTGTTCCCGAACGTCGGCATGCCCAACGTGCTGGGTAGCGTGCAAGGCCGCCAGGTTATCGGTTGCAAGCAGGTCCAGGTCGTGGAAAATGGCAAGAAGCAGTTCGATCCGCTGACCGGTACGCCGCTGACCCACGAGGCCTGCGACCAGCTCACCGTGGTGCCGAAGACCGGCCAGCTGACCGAAGCACAGTTCGACGAGAAGGTGAAGAACCTGGTGACCTTCCTGGCTTACTCGGCTGACCCGAACAAGCTGGATTCCCACCGCATCGGCACCTACGTCCTGCTGTACCTGGCCTTCTTCTTCGTGTTCGCCTACCTGCTCAAGCGCGAATACTGGAAGGACGTGCACTAAGCACAGCCAGCTCCAAGCGTTGAAGCGCGCGCGCCCCTCGGGGCGCGCGCGTCTTTTTACCTCCCTGAAATGCTGTTGCGAGGAGGCCCGGCATGGCCGCAGTCAATAAACTCACCTGTTACTCCGACCCTGCCGATCACTACTGCCACCGCGTGCGTCTGGTCCTGGCGGAAAAGAACGTCCAGGCCGACATCGTCGAGGTCCAGGCCGGGCGCTGCCCGCCGAAGCTGGCCGAGGTGAACCCCTACGCCAGCGTGCCGACCCTGGTCGACCGCGACCTCGTGCTCTACGAGTCGACGGTGATCATGGAGTACCTGGAAGAGCGCTACCCGCACCCGCCGCTGATGCCGGTGTACCCGGTGGCGCGCGCCAACACCCGCCTGCTGGTGCACCGCATCCAGCGCGACTGGTGCGCCCTGGTCGACCGCATCCTCGACGATCGTCAGAAGGATGGCGATCGCGCCTTGGCGCGCAAGGAGTTGCGTGAGAGTCTAACGGGTGTGTCGCCGCTGTTCGCCGAGAAGCCTTTCTTCCTCAGCGAGGAGTTGAGCCTGGTCGACTGCTGCCTGCTGCCGATCCTCTGGCGCCTGCCCCGACTCGGCATCGAGCTGCCGCGGCAGGCCAAGCCGTTGCTCGACTACATGGAGCGGCAGTTCGCCCGTGACAGCTTCCAGGCTAGTCTGTCCTCCATCGAACGTGATATGCGCTAAGGAAACCGATGATGAATTCCAGTCGACCCTACCTCGTACGAGCCCTCTATGAGTGGATCGTCGACAACGGCTGTACACCGCATATCCTGGTGAACGCCGAGTACCCGGGGGTCAAGGTGCCGCCGGGCTATGCCAGCGACGGCCAGATCGTCCTCAACGTGTCGCCCACGGCGGTGCGCCACCTGCTGATGGACAACGAGGCGGTGAGCTTCGAGGGGCGCTTCGGCGGCGTGGCGCAGAGCCTGTACATCCCGTCCCAGGCGGTGATGGCGGTCTATGCGCGGGAGAACGGCCAGGGCATGGTCTTCGACCTGGAGCCGCCGGTGCCGGCGGACGACGAGGAGCTGCAGGACGACGGCGGCCCCAGCGACGAGCCGCCAAAGCCCAGCGGGCGGCCCAGCCTGAAGGTGGTCAAGTAAGAAAAAAGGCGATCCGAGGATCGCCTTTTTCATGCCCGCGCGGTTGTGATGGTTCGTCGGCGGGCAGGTGGGCCTGTAGGAGCCTGCTTTGCAGGGCGCGCCGACTTCGCCCAACCCATCCTGTGGTGGCATTTCTCCGGAACCGTAGGGCGAATAACGCCTACGGCGTTATCCGCCGAATCGCGGACAGAGCCTGCTCCGGAAGCACGAGCGTAGGAGCGGACTCCGTCCGCGATTGGATTCACCGGCCCGGGCGTCCCGGTGCAATTTTGGCCAACGGCGGATAACCGCGAACGGTTATGCGCCCTGCAGCGGTCGCAGCGCCAAGAAAAAGCCCCGCTTGGCGGGGCTTTTTCAACCGGCTGAACTCGCTCAGTCGATGTATTCGAACAACCGCACGATCTTCTGCACGCCATTGACGTTCTGCACCACCTGGGTGGCCAGGTCGCCTTCGCGGCGGGTCACCAGGCCCAGCATGTAGACGATGCCGTTCTCGGTGACGACCTTGATGCGCGAGGACGGCACGTTGGCGTCGGCCAGCATCTGCGTCTTGATCTTGGTGGTCAGCCAGGTGTCGTTGTTGCGCGCCAGCAGCGAGGAGGGCTGGATGACCTGCAGCTCGTTGTGCACGGTCTTGACCTTCTGCACGTTGCGCGCGGCCTGCTCGGCCTTGTTCTTCAGGTCGGCGCGTGGCGTCTGGCCGGCCAGCAGGACCACGCCGTTGTAGCTGATGACGACGACGTGCGAGTTGCGGTCCAGGTCCGGATCGGCCTTGGCGACGTTGACCGCGACCTTGGTCTCGATCAGCGAGTCGTCGATGGTGCTGCCGATGGTGCGGGTGCCGCGGTTGTCGTCGATGGGCTCCTCGCGGGTGGCGCTGAGGAAGCTGCTGCAGCCGCCCATGACCAGGGTCAGGGCAAGGAGGCCGGCGAGGGTCAGCGGACTACGACTCATTCTTCACTCCCGAACAGTTGACGATCGATGAGGTCGCACAGGCAGTGGATCACCAGCAGGTGCACTTCCTGGATGCGTGCGGTCACCTTGGCCGGCACGCGGATCTCGACATCCTCCGGCAGCAGCAGCGAGGCCATGCCGCCGCCGTCGCGGCCGGTCAGGGCCACCACCACCATCTCGCGGTCGTGGGCAGCCTGGATGGCCTGGATGACGTTGGCCGAGTTGCCGCTGGTGGAAATAGCCAGCAGCACGTCGCCGGGCTGGCCGAGGGCGCGGATCTGCTTGGAGAACACCTCGTTGTAGCTGTAGTCGTTGGCGATCGAGGTGATGGTCGAGCTGTCGGTGGTCAGGGCCACGGCGGGCAGGCTCGGGCGCTCGCGCTCGAAGCGGTTGAGCAGTTCCGAGGAGAAATGCTGGGCGTCGCCCGCCGAGCCGCCGTTGCCGCAACTGAGGATCTTGCCTTCGTTGAGCAGGGCATTGACCATCACCATGCTGGCCTGTTCGATATGCGGAATCAGCACTTCCGTGGCCTGCTGCTTGGTCTCGATGCTGGCATGGAAGAGCTGGCGGATACGGGATTGCATGTCCATCAGGTGTGACCTTTCGTCGAGCGTCTGATCAGGTGTCAAAGGCGTTGGTGATCCAGTTCAGTTGAGCGGGTGGGGTTCCCGCGGAGGGCTGCACCGCCACTACGTCGAACCGGCAGGGGTGCCGGGACCAGCGGGCTTCCTGTTGCAGAAAATGTTCGGCGGCGGCGACCAGCCGCTGGCGCTTGTGCGCGTCCACGCTTTCCAGGGCGCCGCCCCAGGCCTGGTGCCGGCGGCAGCGAACTTCGACGAATACTACTGTATCGCCGTCCAGCATGACCAGATCGAGCTCGCCGCGGCGGCACCGCCAGTTCTGCGCCAGCAGGCGCAGGCCCTGGCCTTGCAGGTGCTCGCGGGCGAGCTGCTCGGCGCGGCGCCCGAGTTCGGCGGAGCCGCCGCGCCCGCCGATCAAAGGCCGCCGTTCTCCAGTGCCTGCGCCTGGCCATTGCGGAACTCCGCCCAGGGCAGCTGGCGCTGGATGCGCTGGTTGGGCGCCAGGCTCAGGTTGCCGGTGAAGCCGTCGAGCTGCATGCTCGGCAGGGCCTTCAGCTCCGGCAGGCGCGGGGCCAGGCGGTAGGCGTCGGCGCCCATGGCGTAGAGGCGGCCGAGGCTGGTGGCGGCCTGCGGCCACTGGGCCACGACCTGCTGGCGCAGCGGGTTGCCGGTCTGCAGCAGCCAGGGCGTCTCGCAGAAGCGGATGCCGTTGAGGTCCTGGTCCTGCGCCGGGTTGCTCTGGCCGGTGTAGAGGTTGGAGGTGGCGTAGACCGGCAGGTCGCCGGCGTACTGGAAGGCCAGGGTCGGCTTGATCTGGCGCGCCTGCTGCGGGGTCGAGGCGAGGAAGATGAAGTCGATGTCCTGGCGGCGCGAGGGCTGGGTGTCGACGTTGCTGTCGAGCACGCCCTGCAGGCGCTTGGCGCGGCCTTCGCTCTGGCGCAGTTGGAGCAGGTCGGCGATCTGCTGGGCCAGCTCCACCGGCTGGTCGACGTGCTCGGCGGCGATCAGGGTGCCGCCGCGGGCCTGCCAGTCACGGCTGAAGGCCGCCAGCACGCGGTCGCCCCAGTCGCCGCGCGGCACCAGCGCCACGGCGCGGCGCATGCCGTCGTCCCAGGCCTTGCGGGCCACCTCGCGGGCCTCGTCCTCGGCCGATAGGCCGAACTGGAACAATTGGGCCGGGCCGGTCTGGGCGCTGTCGGTGTAGTTCAGGGCCAGGGTGGTGATGGGCAGTTGCGGGCGATCGCCGAGCTGCTTGACCAGCGGCTTCTCCAGCGGGCCGACCACCAGTTGCACGCCGTCGGCCTGGGCCTGGCGGTAGAAGTCGTCCAGCGAGCGCACCTGGCTGCTGTCGTAGAGCTGGATGGCCGGCTGCTGGCTGCCGCCCTGCTGGGCCTGGTAGTAGGCGGCCATGAAACCGTCCTGCAGGGCGCGGGCAACGCCGGCCAACTGGCCCTGCTGGGGCAGCAGCAGGCCGATCTTGTTCAGCGGCTGGGCGGCCAGCGACTTGAGCTTCTCCAGGGCGTCCGGCAGTTGCTTGGCCGCCGGGTGCTGCGGGTTCTGCTGGCGCCAGGTGTCGATGTTGGCCTGCTGCTCCTGCAGGGTCGAGGCGCTCTTCACTACGCGGGCCAGGTCCAGCCAGCCGTTCAGGTCGCCTTCGTTGGCCACCGGTTGCAACTGCTCCACCGGCAGGCTGGAGACCAGGCCCCAGATGGCCTCGTGGTTGGCCTTGCTGGCCTCGGCGTTGAGCAGCGGGTCGACGAACACGCGCTCGCGGGCGGCGGCCAGGGCCTGGCCATCGGCGGCCAGGGCCTGGGCCTTGACCAGGCCGCTGCGCGCCTGCTGTTCCACCGGCAGCTCGCCCAGGTGGGCGAAGCTGGGGTGGTCGAAGGCCTTGAGGGCGGCCTTGGGCTTGTTGCGGGCCAGGGAAATCTGCGCATCCAGGGTGCTGGCGAAGATCTGCTGCGCCGGCTTGAGGCTATCCATCGGCAGTTGCTCGAGGATCTGCGCGGCGCGGGCGATGTCCTTCTGCTGGTAGGCAAGGTCCGCGGCCGACAGCTTGAGCAGCACGGCTTCCTCGGGCTTGGCGGTGGCGGCCTGCTGCAGCAGTTGCTCGATGCTGGCGTTCGGGGTGCGCGGCAACTCGCCGAGGTTGGAAGAGGGCGAGCTGGCGCAGGCGGCCAGCAGGGTGGCCAGGCACAGGGCGGAAAGCGGACGCAGTCGAGCGATCATCATCGGGCTTCTCGTGGCGCATTCAAAGAGTCGGCAATTGTACCCAAGGCGGCTGGCCGAGGCGATGGCAGGCGCCTGAAACGGGATACAATGGGGAATTTTCCGGTTCGGGATTAAGGAGTGCTGCGTGTCCCTCGGTACCTTGTATGTGGTGGCTACGCCCATCGGCAATCTCGACGACATCAGCGCCCGTGCCCAGCGCACCCTGCGCGAGGTGGCCCTGATCGCCGCCGAGGACACCCGCCACTCGATCCGCCTGCTGCAGCACTTCGGCATCGAGACGCCGCTGGCCGCCTGCCACGAGCACAACGAGCGCGAGCAGGGCGGGCGCTTCATCACCCGCCTGCTGGCGGGGGACGACGTGGCGCTGGTCTCCGATGCCGGCACGCCGCTGATTTCCGATCCCGGCTACCACCTGGTGCGCCAGGCGCGCGCCGCGGGCATCCGGGTGGTCCCGGTGCCGGGGGCCTGCGCACTGATCGCCGGGCTGTCGGCGGCGGGCCTGCCGTCGGACCGCTTCGTCTTCGAAGGGTTCCTGCCGGCCAAGACGGCCGGGCGCAAGGCGCGCCTGGAAGCGCTGCGCGAGGAGCCGCGCACGCTGATCTTCTACGAGGCGCCGCACCGCCTGCTGGAGTGCATCCAGGACATGGCCGAGGTGTTCGGCGAGGCGCGCCAGGCGGTGCTGGCCCGCGAGCTGACCAAGACCTTCGAGACCCTCAAGGGCCTGCCCCTGGGCGAGTTGCGCGAGTGGGTGGCGGCGGACGCCAACCAGCAGCGCGGCGAGTGCGTGCTGCTGCTGGCCGGCTGGGAGGCGCCGCAGGAGGAAGGCATCGACGCCGAAGCGCTGCGGGTGCTCGACCTGCTGCTGGCGGAGCTGCCGGTCAAGCGCGCGGCGGCGCTGGCGGCGGAGATCACCGGAGTGCGCAAGAACCTGCTGTACCAGGCGGCGCTGGAGCGCAAGGCGGACTGAAGCGCCTGCCGGCGAATCCGGGACCTTCGTCCCTGGCTGGCGGATTGCCCTTGCGGCAGGCAGCCGCTGCCGCTAACCTTGGCGCCGGAGAGTCGATTGGACAGTCGCTGCCATGTGGTTTCCACATGGGGGAGGAAAGTCCGGGCTCCATAGGGCAGAGTGCCAGGTAACGCCTGGGAGGCGCGAGCCTACGGAAAGTGCCACAGAAAATAACCGCCTAAGCGCTACAGCGCCGGTAAGGGTGAAAAGGTGCGGTAAGAGCGCACCGCACGGCTGGCAACAGTGCGTGGCTAGGTAAACCCCACTCGGAGCAAGACCAAATAGGAATCCGTTGCGTGGCCCGCGCTGGATTCGGGTAGGTCGCTTGAGGCGTTCAGTGATGGGCGTCCCAGAGGAATGGCTGTCCTCGACAGAACCCGGCTTACAGATCGACTCTCTCCTCTTTTCCCACTTCTTCCCACAACGACCATTTGTCGCGCGATGGAAGAAGCATAAATCTTAAGAAGTTGCTTTAAGTAGAAAAGCCCAGTGTTTTGAAAACACTGGGCTTTTTGCCTTTCCAGGTAGCGTCAAAAACGCTACGAAACCTCTTAAAAGCACGCTAAATCTCCGTCCTATAAGGATTTTTCCCTCCGGCCTCGCCTTGACGGTGGGGAGTGCGCATTTCTATAGTGTGCGCAAGTGGTATGAAGTGGGTAAAAGTGGGATCAACTGGCAAGGAAAGCCAACCACCGGGGGAAACGCTGACGTGTTTCGCGGAGCAAACGCCATCAGTCTCGACGCCAAAGGGCGCCTCGCGATGCCGAGTCGGTATCGTGACGAGTTCGTTTCGCGTTGCAATGGCCAGCTCATCGTCACCATCGATGCCGTCGACCCCTGCCTGACCGTCTACCCCTTGCCCGAATGGGAACTCATCGAAGCCAAGCTCCGCGAGCTGCCCTCGCTGCGTGAAGAAACGCGGCGCCTGCAGCGTTTGCTGATCGGCAACGCGGTGGACCTGGAACTGGACGGCAACGGGCGTTTCCTGGTGCCGCCGCGGCTGCGCGAGTACGCCGGGCTGGACAAGCGGGCGATGCTCGTCGGCCAGTTGAACAAGTTCCAGCTGTGGGACGAAGACAAGTGGAATGCGGTGGCCGAGGCCGACCTCGCCGCCATCAAGGAACCCGGCGGACTGCCGGATGAACTACGCGACCTGATTTTGTGAGCCTGCCTGTGAACGCCACCTACCAACACATCACCGTTCTGCTCCAGGAGGCCGTCGACGCGCTGGCCCCGAGGGCGGGCGGCTGTTATGTGGACGGTACCTTCGGCAGGGGAGGGCACAGCCGGGCCTTGCTTGGCAGGCTGGACCCGGGCGGACAGTTGCTCGGGTTCGACAAGGACCCCCAGGCGATAGCCACGGGTCAAGCACTGGCGGCCGAAGACGGCCGCTTCGTCGTTGTACAAAGGTCGTTCGCCGAGATGGGCGAAGAGCTGGCCGCGCGCGGCCTGACCGGCCGCGTCGACGGCGTGTTGCTGGACCTGGGCGTGTCCTCGCCGCAGCTGGACGACCCCGAGCGCGGCTTCAGCTTCCTCAACGACGGCCCGCTGGACATGCGCATGGACCCGAGCCGCGGCGTCAGCGCCGCCGAGTGGATCGCCAACGCCGCCGAGGACGAGATCGCCCGGGTGTTCAAGGAGTACGGCGAGGAACGCTTCGCCAAGCGCATGGCCCGCGCCATCGTGCAGCGCCGGGCGGAGAAACCCTTCGAGCGCACCGCCGACCTCGCGGCCGTGATCACCGAGGCCAACCCGGCCTGGGAAAAGGGCAAGAACCCGGCTACCCGGGCCTTCCAGGGCCTGCGTATCCACGTCAACAACGAACTGGGCGACCTCGAGCGCGGCCTGGACGCCGCCCTGGAGGCGCTGGCGGTGGGTGGCCGGCTGGTGGTGATCAGCTTCCACTCCCTGGAAGACCGCATCGTCAAGCAGTTCATGCGCAAGCACGCCAAGGGCGAGGCGGACAACCTGCCGCGCGACCTGCCGATCCGAGCCAAGGCCTTCGACCCGCGCCTGAAGCTGCTGGGCAAGCCGCAATACGCTTCCGACGCCGAGCTCAAGGCCAACCCGCGCTCGCGCAGCGCGGTGATGCGCGTGGCGGAGAAGCTGCGATGAGCCGCCTGTTCGCCAAGCGCCTGCCCACCGGCAGCTTCATCATGCTGCTGCTGTTCATCGGCGTGCTGCTGTCGGCGATTTCCGTGGCCTACAGCGCCTACTGGAACCGCCAGCTGCTGAACACCCTGTACACCGAGCTGAGCGTGCGCGACAAGGCGCAGGCCGAGTACGGCCGGCTGGTCCTGGAGCAGAGCACCTGGACCGCCTACAACCGCATCGAGACCCTGGCCACCGGCCAGTTGAAGATGCGCGTGCCGGACCCGGCGGAAATCATCATGGTGGCGCCATGAAGAACCTCAACGGCGCGCTCTACCCCTGGCGTTTCCGCGTCGCCGTCGGGCTGCTGCTGGCGATGGTGGCCGCCATCGTCTGGCGCATCGTCGACCTGCACGTGATCGACCACGACTTCCTCCAGGAGCAGGGCGACGCGCGCAGCGTGCGGCACATCTCCATTCCGGCCCACCGCGGGCAGATCACCGACCGCAACGGCGAGCCGCTGGCGGTGAGCACCCCGGTCGCCACCCTCTGGGCCAACCCCAAGGAACTGGTGCTGGAGCGCGACAAGTGGCCGATCCTGGCCCACGCCCTGGGGGTCAACCGCGACGCGCTGAGCGCGCGCCTGGAGCAGATGGCCGACAAGGAATTCATCTACCTGGTCCGCGGGCTCACGCCCGAGCAGGGCGAAGCGGTGATGGCCGAGGTCAAGGCCAACAGGATTCCCGGCGTCTACTCCATCGAGGAGTTTCGTCGTTTCTACCCGGCCGGCGACGTGACCGCCCAGGTGGTCGGCTTCACCGACGTGGACGACCGCGGCCGCGAAGGCGTCGAGCTGTCCTACGACAGCTGGCTGGCCGGCGTGCCAGGCAAGCGCCAGGTGCTCAAGGACCGCCGCGGCCACCTGATCCGCGACCTGCAGGTCACGCGCAACGCCAAGGCCGGCAAGACCCTGGCGCTGTCCATCGACCTGCGTCTGCAGTACCTGGCCAACCGCGAGCTGCGCAACGCCATCGTCGAGAACGGCGCCAAGGCCGGCAGCCTGGTGATCCTCGACGTGAAGACCGGCGAGGTCCTGGCCATGGCCAACCAGCCGACCTACAACCCGAACAACCGCCGCGACATGCAGCCGGAGATGATGCGCAACCGCGCCATGATCGACGTCTTCGAGCCGGGCTCGACCATGAAGCCGTTCTCCATGAGCGCGGCGCTGGAGACCGGGCGCTGGAAGCCCAGCGACACAGTCGAGGTCTACCCGGGCACGCTGCAGATCGGCCGCTACACCATCCGCGACGTGTCGCGCACCGAAGGCCCGGTGCTGGACCTCACCGGCATCCTCATCCGCTCCAGCAACGTGGGCATGAGCAAGGTCGCCTTCGACATCGGCGGCGAGGCCATCTACCAACTGATGCAGAAGGTCGGCCTGGGCCAGGACACCGGCCTGGGCTTCCCCGGCGAGCGCGTCGGCAACCTGCCCAACTACCGCGAGTGGCGCAAGGCCGAGACCGCCACCCTGTCCTACGGCTACGGCCTGTCGGTCACCGCCATCCAGCTGGCCCACGCCTACGCGGCCCTGGCCAACAACGGCCAGACGGTGCCGCTGACCATGGTCCGCGCCGACCGCCAGCCGACCGCCAGCCAGGTGATCCCGGAGCCGGTCGCCAAGACCATGCAGGGCATGCTGCAGCAGGTGGTCGAGGCGCCGAACGGCGTCTATCGCGCCCAGGTCCCCGGCTATCATGTGGCCGGCAAGTCCGGTACCGCGCGCAAGACCCAGACCGGCGCCAAGGGCTACGCCGAGAATTCCTACCGCTCGCTGTTCGCCGGCTTCGGGCCGATGAGCAACCCGCGTTTCGTGGTCGTCGTGGTAATCGACGAGCCCAGCAAGGCCGGTTACTTCGGCGGCCTGGTCTCGGCTCCGGTGTTCAGCAAGGTGATGTCCGGCACGCTGCGATTGATGAACATTCCGCCAGACAACCTGCAGACGACCCCGCAGCAGCAAGCCGATGCTGCGCCCATGAAAGGAGGGCGTGGCTGATGCCGATGAGCCTTAACCAACTGCTGCCGCAGGCTGAAACCGGCGTGCTGATCCGCGAGCTGACCCTGGACAGCCGCGCGGTCAAGCCGGGCGACCTGTTCCTGGCCATTCCCGGTGCCCTGCACGACGGCCGCGTGCACATCGCCGACGCCGTCGCCCGTGGCGCCGCCGCCATCGCCTACGAGGCCGCGGGGGCGTCCGTCGCGCCCATCGGCGATACGCCGCTGGTCGCCATCAAGGGCCTGGCCGCCCAGCTCTCGGCCATCGCCGGGCGCTTCTACGGCGAGCCCAGCCGTGGCATCGAGCTGATCGGCGTCACCGGCACCAACGGCAAGACCAGCGTCAGCCAGCTGCTGGCCCAGGCCCTGGACCTGCTCGGCCAGCGCTGCGGCATCGTCGGCACCCTCGGCAGCGGTTTCCACGGCGCCCTGGAAAGCGGCAAGCACACCACGCCCGACGCCCTGGCGCTACAGGCCACCCTGGCGCGGCTGAAGCAGGACGGCGCGCGCGCCGTGGCCATGGAGGTGTCCTCCCATGGCCTGGAGCAGGGCCGCGTGGCCGCCCTCGAATTCGACGTCGCGGTGTTCACCAACCTGTCCCGCGACCACCTGGACTACCACGGCACCATGGAAGCCTATGGCGCCGCCAAGGCCAGGCTGTTCGCCTGGCCGGGCCTGAAGTGCCGGGTGATCAACCTGGACGACGCCTTCGGCCGCCAACTGGCCGGCGAGGCGCACCCCTCGCGCCTGATGGGCTACAGCCTGGAAGACGCCAGCGCCTTCCTCTATTGCCGCGAGGCGCGCTTCAGCGATGCCGGCGTCGAAGCCCACCTGGTCTCGCCCAAGGGCGAGGGCGTGCTGCGCAGCTCGCTGCTCGGCCGCTTCAACCTGAGCAACCTGCTGGCGGTGGTCGGCGCGCTGCTCGGCCTGGACTACCCGCTGGGCGACATCCTCAAGGTGCTGCCGCGACTGCAGGGGCCGGTGGGCCGCGTGCAGCGCCTGGGTGGCGGCGACAAGCCGCTGGTGGTGGTGGACTACGCCCATACCCCCGATGCCCTGGAGAAGGTCCTGCTGGCGCTGCGCCCGCATGCCCACGGCAAGCTGCTGTGCCTGTTCGGCTGCGGCGGCGACCGCGACCGCGGCAAGCGCCCGCTCATGGCTCAGGTGGCCGAACGGCATGCCGACGGCGTGCTGGTGACCGACGACAACCCGCGCAGCGAAGACAGCGCGCGGATCATCGACGACATCCGTGCCGGCTTCGCCAGGCCCGAGGCGGTGCGCTTCGTGCCGGGCCGCGGCCAGGCCATCGCCCAGCTGGTCGCCGGCGCCGGCGCCGCCGACGTGGTGCTGCTGGCCGGCAAGGGCCACGAGGATTACCAGGAGATCGCCGGCGTCCGCCAGCCGTTCTCCGATCTGCAAGAAGCCGCCAAGGCGCTGGCCGCCTGGGAGGTGAAGAAAGATGCTTAAGCCGCTGCTGCTCAGTGAAGTCGCCGCCGCCCTGGAAGGCCGCGTGCTGGGCGCCGACGTCGCCTTCGACGCGGTGAGCACCGACAGCCGCGCCATCGAGGCCGGCCAGCTGTTCGTCGCCCTGAGCGGGCCGCGCTTCGACGGCCACGACTACCTCGCCGAGGTCGCCGCCAAGGGCGCCGTCGCCGCCCTGGTGCAGCGCGAGGTGGCGGATGCGCCGTTGCCGCAGCTGCTGGTGGCCGACACCCGCGAGGCCCTCGGCCGCCTCGGCGCGCTGAACCGCGCCGCCTTCGCCGGCCAGGTGGCGGCGGTGACCGGCTCCAGCGGCAAGACCACGGTCAAGGAGATGCTCGCCAGCATCCTGCGGACCCAGGGCGAGGTCCTGGCCACCCGCGGCAACCTGAACAACGACCTGGGCGCGCCCCTGACCCTGCTGCAGATCGGCCCGCAGCATGCCAGCGCGGTGATCGAGCTGGGTGCCTCGCGGGTCGGCGAGATCGCCTACACCGTCGGCCTGACCCGCCCGCAGGTGGCCATCATCACCAACGCCGGCACCGCCCACGTCGGCGAGTTCGGCGGCCAGGACAGGATCGTCCTGGCCAAGGGCGAGATCCTCGAAGGCCTGGATGCGGCCGGCAGCGCCGTGCTCAACCTCGACGACCGCGCCTTCGACACCTGGAAGGCCCGCGCCGCCGGCCGCCGGGTGCTGAGTTTCGCGCTGAACAACGGCAACGCCGACTTCCGCGCCCGCGACCTGCAGCGCGATGCCCGCGGCTGCGTCGGCTTCACCCTGCTGGGGCTGGCCGGCGAGGCGCGCATCCAGCTCAACCTGCTGGGCGAACACAACGTCGCCAACGCCCTGGCCGCCGCGGCCGCGGCCCACGCCCTGGGCGTGCCGCTGGTCGGGATCGCCCGGGGTCTTGCGCAACTGCAGCCGGTCAAGGGCCGCGCGGTTGCCCAGCTGGCGACGAACGGGATGCGGGTGATCGACGACAGCTACAACGCCAACCCGGCGTCAATCTGCGCGGCCGTTGATATACTCGCCGGCTTTTCCGGCCGGACCGTCCTGGTCCTCGGGGACATGGGCGAACTGGGCGCCTGGGCCGAGGCTGCGCACCGCGAGGTGGGCGCCTACGCCGCGGGCAAGGTCGGTGCGCTCTATGCCGTGGGGCCACTGATGCGCAACGCCGTCGAGGCGTTCGGCGCGGCGGGCCGGCACTTCGCCGACCAGGCCAGCCTGATCCAGGCCCTGGCCGGCGAACCCTCTACCACCACCATTCTGATCAAGGGCTCGCGCAGCGCGGCGATGGACAAGGTCGTCGCGGCGCTGTGCGCCTCCCCGAGGAGAAACATTGATGCTGCTGCTGCTCGCCGAGTACCTGCAACAGTTCTACAAGGGCTTCGGCGTCTTCCAGTACCTGACCCTGCGCGGCATCCTCAGCGTGCTGACCGCGCTCGCCCTGTCGCTGTGGCTGGGCCCCTGGATGATCCGCACCCTGCAGATCCGCCAGATCGGCCAGGCCGTGCGCAACGACGGGCCGCAGTCGCACCTGTCGAAGAAGGGCACCCCGACCATGGGCGGCGCCCTGATCCTCACCGCCATCGCCATCAGCACCCTGCTCTGGGCCGACTGGTCGAACCGCTACGTCTGGGTGGTGCTGGCCGTGACCCTGCTGTTCGGCGCCATCGGCTGGGTCGACGACTACCGCAAGGTGATCGAGAAGAACTCCCGCGGCCTGCCGAGCCGCTGGAAGTATTTCTGGCAGTCGGTGTTCGGCCTGGGCGCCGCGGTCTTCCTCTACCTGACCGCCGAGACCCCGGTGGAAACCACCCTGATCCTGCCGCTGCTGAAGAACATCGAGATTCCCCTGGGCATCTTCTTCGTGGTGCTGACCTACTTCGTCATCGTCGGCTCCAGCAACGCGGTGAACCTGACCGACGGCCTGGATGGCCTGGCGATCATGCCGACGGTGATGGTCGGCGGCGCCCTGGGCATCTTCTGCTACCTGTCGGGCAACGTGAAGTTCGCCGAATACCTGCTGATCCCCAGCGTGCCCGGGGCCGGCGAGCTGATCATCTTCTGCTCCGCCATCGTCGGCGCGGGCCTTGGCTTCCTCTGGTTCAACACCTACCCGGCGCAGGTCTTCATGGGCGACGTCGGCGCACTGGCCCTGGGCGCCGCGCTGGGCACCATCGCGGTCATCGTCCGCCAGGAGATCGTGCTGTTCATCATGGGCGGGGTGTTCGTCATGGAAACCCTGTCGGTGGTCATCCAGGTTGCCAGCTTCAAGCTGACCGGGAAACGGGTGTTCCGCATGGCGCCCATCCACCACCACTTCGAACTCAAGGGCTGGCCGGAGCCGCGCGTGATCGTGCGCTTCTGGATCATCACGGTGATTCTCGTGCTGATCGGCCTGGCCACGTTGAAACTGCGTTGAGGGCAAAAGCAGCATGAGCCTGATCGCTTCGGACAATTTCCGCATCGTTGTCGGCCTCGGCAAGAGCGGCATGTCGCTGGTGCGCTTCCTGGCGCGCCAGGGCGTGCCTTTCGCCGTGGCCGACACCCGCGAGAATCCGCCGGAGCTGGCCACCCTGCGCGCCCAGTACCCGCAGGTGGACGTGCGTTGCGGCGAGCTGGACGCCGAGTTCCTCTGCCGCGCCCGCGAGCTGTACGTCAGCCCCGGCCTGTCGCTGCGCATGCCGGCGCTGGTGGAAGCTGCCGCCCGAGGCGTGCGCCTGTCCGGCGACATCGACCTGTTCGCCCGCCATGCCAAGGCGCCGATCGTCGCCATCACCGGTTCCAACGCCAAGAGCACCGTGACCACCCTGGTCGGCGAGATGGCCGCGGCGGCCGGCAAGCGCGTGGCGGTGGGCGGCAACCTGGGCACCCCGGCCCTGGACCTGCTGGCCGACGACGTCGAGCTGTACGTGCTGGAGCTGTCGAGCTTCCAGCTGGAGACCTGCGAGCGGCTGAACGCCGAGGTCGCCACTTGCCTGAACGTCAGCGAAGATCACATGGACCGCTACGACGGCATGGCCGATTACCACCTGGCCAAGCACCGCATCTTCCGCGGCGCCCGCCAGGTCGTGGTGAACCGCGCCGATGCCCTCAGTCGTCCGCTGATCGCTGACACCGTGCCGTGCTGGACCTTCGGCACCGACAAGCCCGACTTCAAGGCCTTCGGCCTGGTGGAAGAGGGCGGCGAGAAGTGCCTGGCCTTCCAGTTCGAGGCGCTGATGCCGGTGCGCGAGCTGAAGATCCGCGGCGCCCACAACCAGTCCAATGCCCTGGCCGCCCTGGCCCTGGGCCATGCCGTGGGCCTGCCGTTCGAGCCCATGCTGCAGACCCTGCGCCGCTTCGCCGGCCTGGCCCACCGTTGCCAGTGGGTCGGCGAGCGCGCCGGGGTGAGCTTCTACGACGACTCCAAGGCCACCAACGTCGGCGCCGCGCTGGCCGCCATCGAGGGCCTGGGCGCCGATATCGACGGCAAGCTGGTGCTGATCGCCGGCGGCGACGGCAAGGGCGCGGACTTCAGCGCCCTGCGCGAGCCGGTGGCGAAGTTCTGCCGCGCCGTGGTGCTGCTCGGCCGCGACGCCGAGCTGGTTGGCGCCGCGCTGAGCGACCAGACGCCGAAAGTGCGCGTGCAGACGCTGGACGAAGCCGTGCGCAAGGCCGCCGAGCTCGCCAAGGCGGGCGACGCCGTGCTGCTGTCGCCGGCCTGCGCCAGCCTGGACATGTTCAGGAACTTCGAAGAGCGCGGCCGCCTGTTCGCCAAGGCCGTGGAGGAGATCGCCTGATGTTCTCCTTCCTGCGCCCATACCCGTCCCCGCTGATCAGCCGCAACGGCATCGACCTGGACTTCCCGCTGCTCGCCGGTTGCCTGGCGCTGCTCGGCCTGGGCCTGGTGATGGTGACCTCGGCGTCCTCGGAAGTGGCGGCGGCGCAGTCGGGCAACCCGCTGTACTTCTCGGTGCGCCACCTGATCTACCTGGCCATCGGCTTCGTCGCCTGCGGCGTGACCATGCTGACGCCGATGGAGACCTGGCAGCGCCACAGCTGGAAGCTGCTGGGCGTGGCCTTCCTGCTGCTGGTGGCGGTGATCACCCCCGGCCTCGGCCGCGAGGTCAACGGGTCCATGCGCTGGATCGGCTTCGGCCTGTTCAACATCCAGCCCTCGGAGATCGCCAAGGTCTTCGTGGTGGTGTTCATGGCCGGTTACCTGGTGCGCCGCCAGCACGAGGTGCGCGAGAGCTGGATCGGCTTCTTCAAGCCCTTCGCCGTGCTGCTGCCGTTCGCCGGCCTGCTGCTGCGCGAGCCGGATTTCGGCGCCACCGTGGTGATGATGGGCGCCGCGGCGGCCATGCTGTTCCTCGGCGGCGTCGGCCTGTTCCGCTTCGGCCTGATGGTGGCCCTGGCGGTGGGCGCGGTGGCCCTGCTGATCTGGACCCAGCCCTACCGGATGGCGCGCCTGACCAACTTCAGCGACCCCTGGGCCGACCAGTTCGGCGCCGGCTACCAGCTCAGCCAGGCGCTGATCGCCTTCGGCCGCGGCGGCTGGCTGGGCATGGGCCTGGGCAACAGCATCCAGAAGCAGTTCTACCTGCCCGAGGCGCACACCGACTTCGTGTTCGCCGTGCTGGCCGAGGAGCTGGGCATCGTCGGCGCCCTGGCCACCGTCGGCCTGTTCGTCTTCGTCGGCCTGCGCGCGCTCTACATCGGCATCTGGGCCGAGCAGGCCAAGCAGTATTTCTCCGCCTACGTGGCCTACGGCCTGGCCTTCCTGTGGATCGGCCAGTTCCTCATCAACGTGGGCGTGAACGTCGGCCTGCTGCCGACCAAGGGCCTGACCCTGCCGTTCCTCAGCTACGGCGGTTCGTCGCTGGTCATCTGCTGCGCCTGCCTGGGCATGCTGCTGCGCATCGAATGGGAGCGGCGCACGGCGGTGGGCAGCGAAGAGTACGAATTCACCGAGGAGGACTTCGCCGATGAAAGGTAACGTCCTCATCATGGCTGGCGGCACCGGCGGCCACGTGTTCCCGGCCCTGGCCTGCGCCCGCGAGTTCCAGGCCCGCGGCTACGCCGTGCACTGGCTCGGCACGCCGCGCGGCATCGAGAACGACCTGGTGCCCAAGGCCGGCCTGCCGCTGCACCTGATCAACGTCAGCGGCCTGCGTGGCAAGGGCCGCCTGGCGCTGCTGCGCGCGCCCTTCGACCTGCTCAAGTCGCTGTTCCAGGCCCTGGGCGTGGTTCGCAAGCTCAAGCCGGTCTGCGTGCTCGGCCTGGGCGGCTATGTCACCGGCCCCGGCGGCGTGGCGGCGAAGCTGAGCGGCGCGCCCCTGGTGATCCACGAACAGAACGCCGTCGCCGGCACCGCCAACCGTGGCCTGGCGCCGCTGGCCAGGCGCGTCTGCGAGGCCTTCCCGGACACCTTCCCGGCCAGCGCCAAGCGCCTGACCACCGGCAATCCGGTGCGCGCCGAGCTGTTCCTCGACGCCGACGCCCGCGCCGAGCTGGCCGGCCGCAAGGTCAACCTGCTGGTGCTGGGCGGCAGCCTGGGCGCCGAGCCGCTGAACAAGCTGCTGCCCGAGGCGCTGAGGCTGATCCCCGCCGAGCAGCGCCCGGCCATTCGCCACCAGGCCGGTCGTCAGCATGCCGAGGTCACCGCGGAGCGTTACGCCCAGGCCGGTGTCCAAGCCGACGTCGCTCCGTTCATCGGCGACATGGCCGCGGCCTACGCCTGGGCCGACCTGGTGATCTGCCGTGCCGGCGCCCTGACCGTCAGCGAGCTGACCGCCGCCGGCCTGCCGTCCTTCCTGGTGCCGTTGCCCCACGCGATCGACGACCACCAGACGCGCAATGCCGAATTCCTGGTACGGGAGGGCGCCGCCCGCCTGCTGCCGCAAAAGTCTACCGGCGCCGCCGACCTGGCCGCGCAGCTGTCCGAGGTATTGATGCATCCCGAATCCCTGAAGCAGATGGCCGCCAGCGCCCGGCGCCTGGCCATGCCCGAGGCTACCCGCACGGTGGTCGACGCTTGCCTGGAGGTGGCCCGTGGTTAACGAACCCAGCGGCACCCGTACCATGCGGCGCATCCGCCGCATCCACTTCGTCGGCATCGGCGGCGCCGGTATGTGCGGCATCGCCGAAGTGCTGCTGAACCTCGGCTACCAGGTCTCCGGCTCCGACCTCAAGGCTTCGGCGGTGACCGACCGCCTGGAGAAGTTCGGTGCCCAGGTCTTCATCGGGCACCGCGCGGAGAACGCCGACGGCGCCGACGTGCTGGTGGTTTCCAGCGCGGTGAACAAGGCCAACCCGGAAGTCGCCGCCGCCCTGGAGCGCCGCGTGCCGGTGGTGCCGCGCGCGGAAATGCTCGCCGAGCTGATGCGCTACCGCCACGGCATCGCGGTGGCCGGCACCCACGGCAAGACCACCACCACCAGCCTTATCGCCTCGGTGTTCGCCGCGGGCCACCTGGACCCGACCTTCGTCATCGGCGGCCGCCTGAACGCCGCCGGCACCAATGCGCAGCTGGGCACCAGCCGCTACCTGGTGGCCGAGGCCGACGAGAGCGACGCCAGCTTCCTGCACCTGCAGCCGATGGTCGCGGTGGTCACCAATATCGACGCCGACCATATGGCCACCTACGGCGGCGACTTCAACAAGCTGAAGAAGACCTTCGTCGACTTCCTGCACAACCTGCCGTTCTACGGGCTGGCGGTGATGTGCGTGGACGATCCGGTGGTCCGCGAAATCCTCCCGCAGGTGGCGCGTCCGACCGTCACCTACGGCCTGAGCGAAGACGCCGACGTGCGCGCCATCAACATCCGCCAGGAAGGCATGCGCACCTACTTCACCGTGCTGCGCCCGGAGCGCGAGCCGCTGGACGTCTCGGTGAACATGCCCGGCCTGCACAACGTGCTGAACTCCCTGGCGACCATCGTCATCGCCACCGACGAAGGCATTGCCGACGAAGCCATCGTCCAGGGCCTGTCCGGCTTCCAGGGCGTGGGCCGGCGCTTCCAGGTGTATGGCGAGCTGCAGGTCGACGGCGGCAGCGTGATGCTGGTCGACGACTACGGCCACCACCCGCGCGAAGTCGCCGCGGTGATCAAGGCCGTGCGCGGCGGCTGGCCGGAGCGGCGCCTGGTGATGGTCTACCAGCCGCACCGCTACACCCGTACCCGCGACCTCTACGAAGACTTCGTGCAGGTGCTCGGCGAGGCCAACGTGCTGCTGCTGATGGAAGTCTACCCGGCCGGGGAGGAGCCGATCCCCGGCGCCGACAGCCGCCAGCTGTGCCACAGCATCCGCCAGCGCGGCCAGCTCGACCCCATCTACCTGGAGCGTGACGGCGACCTCGCCGCGCTGCTCAAGCCGCTGCTGCGCGCCGGCGACATCCTGCTCTGCCAGGGTGCCGGCGACATCGGCGGCCTGGCCCCGGCGCTGATCAAGAACCCGGTGTTCGGTGGCAAAGCCACGGGGGCGGCGTGATGAGCGACGCACTCAAATCCACCCTCGACCCCCGCGCCTTCGGCCGCGTCGCCGTGCTCTACGGCGGCAAGAGCGCCGAGCGCGAAGTGTCGCTGAAGTCCGGCGGCATGGTCCTGGCGGCCCTGCGGGACGCCGGCGTGGACGCCTTCGGCATCGACGTGGGCGACGACCTGCTGCAGCGCCTGGTCAGCGAGAAGATCGACCGCGCCTTCATCATCCTCCACGGCCGTGGCGGCGAGGACGGCAGCATGCAGGGCCTGCTGGAAGTGGCGGGGATTCCCTACACCGGCAGCGGCGTGCTGGCCTCGGCGCTGGCCATGGACAAGCTGCGCACCAAGCGCGTGTGGCTGAGCCTGGGCCTGCCGACGCCGGCCTATGCCGTGCTGGCCAGCGAGGACGACTGCCGCCGCGCCGCGACGGAACTGGGCTTCCCGCTGATCGTCAAACCGGCCCATGAAGGCTCCAGCATCGGCATGGCCAAGGTGGACGGCGTGGAAGCGCTGATCGCGGCCTGGCGCAGCGCCGCCGAATACGATTCGCAAGTGCTGGTCGAGCAGTGGATCAGCGGCCCCGAGTTCACCGTGGCCACCCTGCGCGGCCAGGTGCTGCCGGCCATCGGCCTGGGCACCCCGCACAGCTTCTACGACTACGACGCCAAGTACCTGGCCAGCGATACCCAGTACCGCATCCCCTGCGGCCTCAGCCCCGAGAAGGAGCGCGAGCTGCAGGACCTGTGCGCCCGCGCCTGCGAGGCGCTGGGCATCCAGGGCTGGGGGCGGACCGACGTGATGCAGGACGCCGAGGGGCGTTTCTGGCTGCTCGAAGTCAACACCGCACCGGGCATGACCGACCACAGCCTGGTGCCCATGGCCGCGCGCGCGGCCGGCCTGGATTTCCAGCAACTGGTGCTGGCGATCCTCGCCGACAGCGTCGAGGCAAGGGGTAAGACCATGAACGGCGCGATGCTCCGCCACTCGCAACCCGGTATCGGCCGCGCGCCCGCGCGCAAGCCGGTGCCGCGCGGCGCCAGCCGCCTGGTGGCGAAGGAGCCGATCAGCGCTCGCCTGCCCAGGCCCAGCTTCGGCTTCCTGCGCATCCTGATGTGGCCGGTGCTGCTGGCCGTGCTGGGCTTCGGCGCCTACCAGGGCGCGCAGTACGTGCTGCCCTACGCCGACCGCCCGATCGCCAAGATCAGCGTCGAAGGCGACCTCAGCTACATCAGCCAGCAGGCGGTGCAGCAGCGCATCGCGCCGTTCGTCTCGGCCAGCTTCTTCACCATCGACCTGGCCGGCATGCGCCAGGAGCTGGAGCAGATGCCCTGGATCGCCCACGCCGAGGTGCGCCGCGTCTGGCCGGACCAGGTGGTGATCCACCTGGAGGAACAGCTGCCGGTGGCCCGCTGGGGCGACGAGGCGCTGCTGAACAACCAGGGCCAGGCCTTCGCGCCCCACGAGGTGTCGCACTACGAGCACCTGCCGCGCCTGTCCGGCCCGCAGTTCGCCCAGCAGAAGGTGATGCAGCAGTACCAGATCCTCAGCCAGCTGCTGCGGCCCCTGGGCTTCACCATCGCCAGCCTGGAGATGAGCTCGCGCGGCGCCTGGACGCTGGACACCGCCCAGGGCGTGCAGATCGTCCTGGGCCGCGACCACACGGTCGAACAGATCCGCCGTTTCGTGACCATCTACGAAAAGGCCCTGAAAGAACAGATATCGAAGATTGCGCGCATCGACATGCGCTACCCCAACGGCCTGGCCGTGGCGTGGCGCGACCCGCTGCCGCAGACGGACGTGGCCCAGGCCGCGGCCGCGCAGTGATTTGAGGAGACAGCAATAACCATGGCAAGCGTGCAGAGCGGCAAGATGGTGGTCGGCCTGGACATCGGTACCTCCAAGGTGGTGGCACTGGTGGGCGAGGTCGCGGCCGATGGCAAGCTGGAGATCGTCGGCATCGGCACCCACCCGTCGCGCGGCCTGAAGAAGGGCGTGGTGGTGAACATCGAGTCCACCGTGCAGTCCATCCAGCGCGCCATCGACGAGGCGCAGCAGATGGCTGGCTGCCGGATCCACTCGGCCTTCGTCGGCATCGCCGGCAACCACATCCGCAGCCTGAATTCCCACGGCATCGTGGCCATCCGCGACCGCGAGGTCAGCCCGGCCGACATCGACCGCGTGCTCGACGCCGCCCAGGCCGTGGCCATCCCGGCCGACCAGCGGGTGCTGCACACCCTGGCCCAGGACTACGTGATCGACAACCAGGAAGGCGTGCGCGAGCCGCTGGGCATGTCCGGCGTGCGCCTGGAAGCCAAGGTGCACGTGGTGACCTGCGCGGTGAACGCCGCGCAGAACATCGAGAAGTGCGTGCGCCGCTGCGGCCTGGAAGTCGACGACATCATCCTCGAGCAACTGGCCTCGGCCTACTCGGTGATCACCGAGGACGAGAAGGAGCTGGGCGTGTGCCTGGTGGACATCGGCGGCGGCACCACCGACATCGCCATCTTCACCGAGGGCGCCATCCGCCATACGGCGGTGATCCCGATCGCCGGCGACCAGGTCACCAACGACATCGCCATGGCCCTGCGCACCCCCACGCAGTACGCCGAGGAAATCAAGATCCGCTACGCCTGCGCACTGGCCAAGCTGGCCGGCGCGGGCGAAACCATCAAGGTGCCCAGCGTCGGCGACCGGCCGCCGCGGGAACTGTCGCGCCAGGCCCTGGCCGAGGTCGTGGAGCCGCGTTACGACGAGCTCTTCACCCTGGTCCAGGCCGAGCTGCGGCGCAGCGGCTACGAGGACCTGATCCCGGCCGGGATCGTCCTGACCGGTGGCACCGCCAAGATGGAAGGCGCCGTGGAGCTCGCCGAGGAGATCTTCCACATGCCGGTGCGCCTGGGCGTGCCGCAGGGCGTCAAGGGGCTGACCGACGTCGTGCGCAACCCCATCTATTCCACCGGCGTGGGCCTGCTCATGTATGGCCTGCAGAAGCAGTCCGACGGCGTCTCCATGTCCGGCGGCAGCGGCTTCAGCGATGAACCCAAGACACCTGTTCTGGAACGGCTCAAACGCTGGGTCCAGGGCAATTTCTGATTTACCGGCGCGGTAAAACGTAGGCGACACAACTAGAAAGGAAGGAGAAGGGAAAATGTTCGAGCTCGTCGATAACGTCCCACAAACGGCAGTAATCAAAGTCATCGGTGTCGGTGGTGGCGGCGGCAACGCCGTGAACCACATGGCCAAGAACAACGTCGACGGCGTGGAGTTCATCTGCGCCAACACCGACGCCCAGGCGCTGAAGAACATCGCGGCGCGCACCGTGCTGCAGCTCGGTCCGGGCGTGACCAAGGGCCTGGGCGCCGGCGCCAACCCTGAAGTCGGCCGCCAGGCCGCGATCGAGGATCGCGAGCGCATCGCCGAGGTGCTGGAAGGCGCCGACATGGTCTTCATCACCACCGGCATGGGTGGCGGCACCGGTACCGGTGCGGCGCCGATCATCGCCGAGGTGGCCAAGGAAATGGGCATCCTGACCGTCGCGGTGGTCACCCGTCCGTTCCCGTTCGAGGGCCGCAAGCGCATGCAGATCGCCGACGAGGGCATCCGCTCCCTGGCGGAAAGCGTCGACTCGCTGATCACCATCCCCAACGAGAAGCTGCTGACCATCCTCGGCAAGGACGCGAGCCTGCTGGCTGCCTTCGCCAAGGCCGACGACGTGCTGGCTGGCGCCGTGCGCGGCATCTCCGACATCATCAAGCGTCCGGGCATGATCAACGTCGACTTCGCCGACGTGAAGACCGTGATGAGCGAGATGGGCATGGCCATGATGGGCACTGGCGCCGCCAGCGGCCCGAACCGTGCCCGCGAGGCCACCGAGGCGGCGATCCGCAACCCGCTGCTGGAAGACGTCAACCTGCAGGGCGCCCGCGGCATCCTGGTGAACATCACCGCCGGTCCCGACCTGTCCCTGGGCGAGTACTCCGACGTGGGCAACATCATCGAGCAGTTCGCCTCCGAGCACGCCACCGTCAAGGTGGGCACCGTGATCGATCCGGACATGCGCGACGAACTGCACGTCACCGTGGTCGCCACCGGTCTGGGCGCGCGCCTGGAAAAACCGGTCAAGGTGGTCGACAACACCGTGCAGACCCAGGCGGTCAGCAGCCAGGCTCCGGTACAGCGCGAGCAGCAGTCGGTGAACTACCGCGACCTGGACCGCCCGACCGTGATGCGCAACCAGGCGCACGGCAGCGCGGCCACCGCGGCCAAGCTCAACCCGCAGGACGACCTGGACTACCTGGATATCCCGGCATTCCTGCGTCGCCAGGCCGATTGAGGCAATTTATCAGGAGTATGAACGTGATTGGTGTTCAGCAAAGGGCGGTTCTGCTATCATCGCCGCCCATTGTTGACAACAGTTCGCAACTTGCGCGAAAGCGGCCAAAGCCATGATCAGACAACGCACCTTGAAGAACATCATCCGGGCCACCGGCGTCGGTCTGCACTCGGGGGAGAAGGTCTACCTCACCCTGAAGCCGGCTCCGGTGGACAGCGGTATCGTGTTCGTCCGTACCGACCTCGACCCGGTGGTGGAAATCCCGGCACGGGCCTCGAACGTCGGCGAGACCACCATGTCGACCACCCTGGTCAAGGGTGACGTCAAAGTGGATACGGTGGAGCATCTGCTCTCGGCCATGGCTGGCCTGGGCATCGACAACGCCTATGTCGAGCTGTCCGCCTCGGAAGTGCCGATCATGGACGGCAGCGCGGGGCCCTTCGTATTCCTGATCCAATCCGCCGGCCTGCAGGAGCAGGAGGCGGCCAAGAAGTTCATCCGCATCAAGCGTGAAGTGACCGTGGAAGAGGGCGACAAGCGCGCCACTTTCGTTCCCTTCGACGGCTTCAAGGTGAGCTTCGAGATCGATTTCGATCACCCGGTCTTCCGTGGTCGCACCCAGAAGGCGACGGTGGACTTCTCCAGCACTTCCTTCGTCAAGGAAGTCAGCCGCGCGCGGACCTTCGGGTTCATGCGCGACATCGAGTACCTGCGTTCGCAGAACCTGGCGCTCGGTGGCAGCGTGGAGAACGCCATCGTGGTCGACGAGTATCGCGTGCTCAACGAAGATGGTCTTCGTTACGAGGACGAGTTCGTCAAGCACAAGATCCTGGACGCCATCGGTGACCTGTACCTGCTTGGTAACAGCCTTATCGGCGAGTTCCGCGGCTTCAAGTCCGGCCATGCCCTGAACAACCGCCTGCTCCGCGCACTCATCGCGGACAAGGAGGCCTGGGAAGTGGTCACCTTCGAAGACGCGAGCACCGCGCCGATTTCCTACATGCGGCCCGCTGCGGCCGTTTGAGGAAACCTTCCTCCTTTCAAGCTGTACATATTGAAGGCCACCTCCGGGTGGCCTTTTTTTTATGTGCGCGAAATGACGCGGGCAGGATGCTTGGAGGTTGGAGAAGGAAAATTCACACGAGTTCACCGGCAAAGGCCGATGAAAGGCCCGAACGGATCGGCGGTAGGGGCGGGGCTCAGTCTTCGCGCGGACGGCTGCGGCTGGCCAGGCGTTCCAGGGCGGCCTTCAGGCGCGGGTTGCTGATGCCTTCGGCGGCTTCCTGCAGGGCTTCGGCGGCGGCGACGGAGAGCTGGTGGCTGCGCACCGGCGCCTGGCGCTCGACCTGGGGCTGGACCTTGAACAGGATGTGCTGCAGCCCGGCGAACTCGTCGAACATCTGCAACTGGCGCAGCAGGCGTTTCTGCTGGTAGCGCAGGCGCGTGGCCCAGTGCGCGTCGGTCAGCACCAGCAGCAGGCTGCCGGCGCGCCAGGCGGCGACCCGGCAGTGCGGGCGCGCGGCCGGCTGCAGCTGGCTGTCGAGCAGCTGTTGCAACTGGGCGAGGCGCTGGGCCTCGTTGAACAGCGTCTGCAACGGCTTGGCTTCGCGCAGCAGCTTGGTGGTGGCCTGTGCCGGCAGCGGGCGGAACGCCATGGCGAAAATTCCGGGGTTGTTGAGCGGCGATGGTATCAGAATGGGGGCATCCCGGGCCGCCGCGCCGACGTCCGTCGCAGCCGAGCCTTGAACTTTCCCCGTGCGACACAATATAAAGCAGGCGGGCTGCCAGTCCGCCCCCGCGTTCCGGCCAGGCAATGTGCATGCTGGGAAAGTCCCCGGCATGACCTGGGCACTTCTTTCGTTCACGTTTCCGAGTAGAATGCCCCCTTTGCCGTCGATGCAAGCCGCGGCCAGCCAGTCGGGCAGCCCTCCATTCCCCAAGTTCGGATGACCCAGTCGATATGTTTGCGCCTTTGTTGAAAAAACTCTTTGGAAGCAAGAACGAGCGTGAAGTGAAGCGCATGGCCAAGCAGGTCCAGGCCATCAATGCGCTCGAGCCACAGATGGTGGCGCTTTCCGATGAGCAACTGAAGGCCAAGACCGAAGAGTTCAAGGCGCGCGTGGCCAAGGGCGAAAGCCTCGACGACCTGCTTCCCGAAGCCTTCGCCGTGGCCCGCGAGGCGGGCAAGCGGGTGATGGGCATGCGTCACTTCGACGTCCAGCTGATCGGCGGCATGAGCCTGCACGAAGGCAAGATCGCCGAGATGCGCACCGGCGAGGGCAAGACCCTGGTGGGCACCCTGGCGGTGTACCTGAACGCGCTGTCCGGCAAGGGCGTGCACGTGGTCACCGTGAACGACTACCTGGCCCGCCGCGACGCCAACTGGATGCGTCCGCTGTACGAATTCCTCGGCCTGTCGGTCGGCGTGGTCACGCCGTTCCAGCCGCCGGAGGAGAAGCGCGCGGCCTACGCCTCGGACATCACCTACGGCACCAACAACGAATTCGGTTTCGACTACCTGCGCGACAACATGGCCTTCAGCCTGCAGGACAAGTTCCAGCGTGAGCTGAACTTCGCCGTGGTCGACGAAGTGGACTCCATCCTCATCGACGAGGCGCGCACCCCGCTGATCATCTCCGGCCAGGCCGAAGACAGCTCCGAGCTGTACATCAAGATCAACAAGCTGATCCCGCGCCTGAAGCGCCACATCGAGGAAGTCGAGGGCCAGGTGACCCAGCAGGGCCACTACAGCATCGACGAGAAGACCCGCCAGGTCGAACTCAACGAGCAGGGCCACGCCTACGTCGAGGAACTGCTGAGCCAGGCCGGCCTGCTGGGCGAGGGCGAGAGCCTCTACTCGGCGCACAACCTCAGCCTGCTGACCCACGTCTACGCCGCGCTGCGCGCCCACACCCTGTTCCACCGCAACGTCGAGTACATCGTCCAGGGCGACCAGGTCCTGCTGATCGACGAGCACACCGGCCGCACCATGCCCGGCCGCCGCCTCTCCGAGGGCCTGCACCAGGCCATCGAGGCCAAGGAAAACCTGCCGATCCAGGCCGAGAGCCAGACCCTGGCCTCCACCACCTTCCAGAACTACTTCCGCCTCTACACCAAGCTGTCCGGCATGACCGGCACCGCCGACACCGAGGCCTTCGAGTTCCGCCAGATCTACGGCCTGGACGTGGTGGTGATCCCGACCCACCGGCCGATCGCCCGCAAGGACTTCAACGACCTGGTCTACCTGACCCAGGAAGAGAAGTACGCCGCGATCATCACCGACATCCAGCAGAGCCAGGCCCTGGGCCGGCCGATCCTGGTCGGTACCGCGTCCATCGAGACCTCCGAGTACGTGTCCAAGCTGCTGGAGCAGGCCGGCATCGAGCACAAGGTGCTCAACGCCAAGTACCACGAGAAGGAAGCCGAGATCATCGCCCAGGCCGGTGCGCCGGGCTCGGTGACCATCGCCACCAACATGGCCGGCCGCGGTACCGACATCCTCCTGGGCGGCAACTGGGAAGCCGAGATCGCCGGCCTGGAAAACCCCAGCGACGAGCAGATCGCCCAGATCAAGGCCGAATGGCAGAAGCGCCACCAGCAGGTGATCGAGGCCGGCGGCCTGCACGTGATCGCCTCCGAGCGCCACGAGTCCCGCCGCATCGACAACCAGCTGCGGGGCCGTTCCGGCCGCCAGGGTGACCCGGGTTCCAGCCGCTTCTACCTGTCGCTGGAAGACAACCTGATGCGCATCTTCGCCTCCGACCGGGTGAAGAACTTCATGAAGGCCCTGGGCATGCAGCCGGGCGAGGCCATCGAGCACCGCATGGTCAGCAACGCCATCGAGAAGGCGCAGCGCAAGGTCGAAGGCCGCAACTTCGACATCCGCAAGCAGCTGCTCGAGTTCGACGACGTGGCCAACGAGCAGCGCAAGGTGATCTACCACATGCGCAACAGCCTGCTGGCCGCGGAGAACATCGGCGACACCATCGCCGAGTTCCGCGAGGAAGTGCTGAACAACACCATCAGCCAGCACATCCCGCCGCAGTCGCTGCCCGAGCAATGGGACATCTCCGGCCTGGAAGCCTCGCTGTACAGCGACTTCGGCCTGAAGCTGCCGGTCCAGCAGTGGCTGGACGACGACGAGAAACTCTACGAGGAGACCCTGCGCGAGAAGATCCTCGCCGAGCTGGTCGCCGCCTACAACGAGAAGGAAGAGCTGGCCGGCGCCGAGGCGCTGCGCACCTTCGAGAAGCAGATGCTGCTGCGCGTGCTGGACGACCTGTGGAAGGACCACCTGTCCACCATGGACCACCTGCGCCACGGCATCCACCTGCGCGGCTACGCGCAGAAGAACCCGAAGCAGGAGTACAAGCGCGAGTCCTTCAACCTGTTCCAGGAACTGCTGGATTCCATCAAGCGCGACACCATCCGCGTGCTGTCCTTCGTCCAGGTCCGCCGCGAGGACCCGGCCGAGGAAGAGGCGCGCCTGCGCCGCGAGGCCGAGGAAATGGCCAAGCGCATGCAGTTCCAGCACGCCGAGGCGCCGTCCATCGACCAGGCCCCCGATGCCGAGGAAGGCGAGGAGGGCGAGCAGGGCCCGGCCCAGGTCGTGCCGCTGGAGCCGGTGCGCGCCGAGCCGAAGATCGGCCGCAACGAGCTGTGCCCCTGCGGTTCCGGCAAGAAGTACAAGCATTGCCATGGCCAGGTGAACTGATCCGCCTGACCTGACCACACGACGCCGCGACCGGCCCTGCCGCTCGCGGCGTTTTTCACATTCGATCCACCCTTTTTCGTAAGGAGCACATCCATGGCTGTCGGTCTCGGCCCCATCTCCACCCTGCATCCGGTCCCCGGCTTCGAACTGGGCATCGCTTCCGCCGGCATCAAGCGCCCCGGTCGCAAGGACGTCGTGGTGATGCGCTGCGCCGAAGGCTCCACCGTAGCCGGGGTGTTCACCACCAACGCCTTCTGCGCCGCGCCCGTGCTGCTGTGCAAGAAGCGCTTCCTCGGGCCGGTGCGCTACCTGGTGACCAACACCGGCAACGCCAACGCCGGCACCGGCGAGCCGGGCCTGGCCAACGCCTCGGCGGTGTGCGCCAGGCTGGCCGAGCTGGCCGGGGTGGACGAAAGCCAGGTGCTGCCGTTCTCCACCGGGGTGATCGGCGAGCCGCTGCCGGTGGCCAAGATCGAGGCCGCGCTGCCAGCCGCCCTGGCCGCCCTGGGCCCGGACAACTGGGCCGAGGCCGCCGCCGGCATCATGACCACCGACACCCTGCCCAAGGGGGCCAGCCGCCAGTTCGAGCATGACGGCGTGACCGTCACCGTCACCGGCATCAGCAAGGGCGCCGGCATGATCAAGCCGAACATGGCCACCATGCTCGGCTACATCGCCACCGACGCCAAGGTCGCCCAGGGCGTGCTGCAGGACCTGCTGCGCGACGCGGCGAACAAGTCGTTCAACCGCATCACCATCGACGGCGACACCTCCACCAACGACAGCTGCACCCTGGTCGCCACCGGCCAGGCCGCGCTGCCGGAGATCACCCAGGCCAGCGGCGCGCTGTTCGGCGCCCTGAAGCAGGCGGTGATCGAGGTGTCCATGGAGCTGGCCCAGGCCATCGTCCGCGACGGCGAAGGCGCCACCAAGTTCGTCACCGTGCAGGTCAACGGCGGCGGCACCCACCAGGAGTGCCTGGACGTCGGCTACGCCGTGGCCCACTCGCCGCTGATCAAGACCGCGCTGTTCGCCTCCGACCCGAACTGGGGCCGCATCCTCGCCGCGGTCGGCTACGCCGGCGTGCCGAACCTGGACGTCAGCAAGATCGACGTGTTCCTCGACGAAGTCTGCATCGCCAGCCGCGGCTGCCGCGCCGCCAGCTACACCGAGGACCAGGGCGCGCGGGTGATGGCCCAGGAAGAGATCACCATCCGCATCGAACTGGGCCGCGGCGACTGCAGCGAGACCATCTGGACCACCGACCTGTCCCACGAGTACGTGAAGATCAACGCGGAATACAGGACCTGATCGAAGGCGGCTGCAGGCTTCAGGCGGCAGGCTGCAGGCAAGAGCGAAAAGCCCGCCCCCTGGGAGCGAGCCCGCTATGCTCTTCGCCTGTAGCCTGTAGCCTGTAGCCTGTAGCCTGTAGCCTGTAGCCTGTAGCCGGCGCGAGGAACGAGCGATGAAACTGGTCATTGGCAGCAAGAACCTGTCGTCCTGGTCGTTGCGTGGCTGGCTGGCCATGCAACTGACCGGTGCGGAATTCGAAGAGGTGCTGATTCCGCTGGGGGGCGTCGACACCTCGCGGCGCATCCGCGAGCACTCGCCCACCGGCAAGGTGCCGGTGCTCGAGTGCGAGGACGGGGTGATCTGGGACTCCCTGGCGATCGCCGAGTACCTGGCCGAACGCTTCCCCGAGGCGCACCTGTGGCCGCGCGGCGAGGCGGCCCGGGCGCTGGCGCGGTCGATCTGCGCGGAGATGCACAGCGGCTTCCCCGCCCTGCGCTCGCACATGCCCATGGACCTGCAGCGGCACAAGCCGCTGGCCAAGGTGCCGGCCGAAGTGGAAACCGACATCGCCCGCGTCATCGAGCTGTGGACCCTGTGCCGCCAGGGTTTCGGCCAGGACGGGCCTTTCCTGTTCGGCCACGCCAGCATCGCCGACGCCTTCTACGCGCCGGTGGCCACGCGCCTGCGCAGCTACGCCGTGGAGCTGCCGCCGCTGGCCAAGGCCTACGTGGACACCATCTACCAGTGGGCGGCCTTCCAGCCCTGGCTGCAGGCCGCGCTGGCCGAGCGCCCCTGAGCGCCGGCAACCGACGAGGAGTTATGCAGTGAAACGAGTACATGTCGCCGCCGCCGTGATCCGTGGCGCCGATGGCCGCGTGCTGATCGCCCGGCGCCCGGACGACAAGCACCAGGGCGGCCTCTGGGAGTTCCCCGGCGGCAAGGTGGAGGAGGGCGAGCCGGTGCAGGCGGCGCTGGCCCGCGAGCTGGAAGAGGAGTTGGGCATCCGCGTCGAGCGCGCCCGGCCGCTGATCCGCGTGGCCCACGACTACCCGGACAAGCAGGTGCTGCTGGACGTCTGGGAGGTCTCGGGGTTCTCCGGCGAGCCCCACGGCGCCGAGGGCCAGCCGCTGGCCTGGGTGGCCCCGCGGGAGCTGCCCGACTACGAGTTCCCCGCCGCCAACCGGCCCATCGTGCACGCCGCGCGCCTGCCCGAGCGCTACCTGATCACCCCCGACGGCCTGGAGCCGCAGGAAGTCCTGCAGGGCATCCGCGCCGCCGTGGCCGGTGGCGTGCGCCTGATCCAGCTGCGCGCGCCGAACATGTACAGCCCGGAATACCGCGACATGGCGGTGGACGCCGTGGGGCTGTGCGCCGGCAAGGCGCAGCTGATGCTCAAGGGCCCGCTGGAATGGCTGGGCGACTTCCCCTCCGCGGGCTGGCACCTGACCGCCGAGCAACTGCGCAAGTACGCCCCCAACGGCCGTCCCTTCCCCCAGGAGCGCCTGCTCGCGGCCTCCTGCCACGGCGCCGAGGAGCTGGCGCTGGCCAGCGCCATGGGCGTGGACTTCGTCACCCTGTCGCCGGTGCAGCCCACCCAGAGCCACCCGGGCGAACCGGCGCTGGGCTGGGACGCGGCGCAGCAACTGGTGGAAGGCTTCAACCAGCCGGTATTCCTCCTCGGCGGCCTGGGCCCGCAGGACCTGGAGCGCGCCTGGCAGGCAGGCGCCCAGGGCGTGGCCGGCATCCGCGCGTTCTGGCCGAAGAGCGAAGCGTAGGCCGTACGACCTGTAGGAGCGGACTCCGTCCGCGATAGCCGGACGTATCGGCTGAAATCCGCTCCTACAACCGCCCCTACGCCATTCCCACTGTAGGAGCGCGCCCTGCGCGCGAATCGCGGGCAGGGCCCGCTCCTACAACCGCTCCCACGCCATTCCCATTGCAGGAGGCATGGTGTTTCAGGAGCGTAGGGCGAATAACCGTTCGCGGTTATCCGCCGCCGGCCGGAGCCTCGGTGCCCGACGGCGATGGCGGATAACGCCATAGGCGTTATGCGCCCTACGGTGGGCCGGGAGGGTTCAGGCGGGTTTTTCCGCCGCCTTCCACAACACCTCGGCAACGCCCTGGCGCTTGGCGGCGATGCGCGCGGCGACGAACAGCAGGTCCGACAGCCGGTTCAGGTAGCGCAGCCCCGCGCCCTGCAGCGGCTCCTCGGCGTTGAGCTGCTGGCAGCGGCGCTCGGCCTTGCGCGCGAGGGCGCGGCACACGTGGATCTGCGCCACCAGGCGGGAGCCGCCGGGGAGGATGAAGTCCTTCAGCGGTTCCAGCTCCTCGTTCCAGGCATCGATGGCCTGCTCCAGGCGGGCCACCTCGTGGTCGTCCAGGGCCCGGTATTCCGGCATCGCCAGTTCGCCACCGAGGTCGAACAGGCGGTGCTGCACCGGCGCCAGCACCGTCAGCAGCTGGTCCAGCGCGGCGCTGTGGGCTTCCTGCAGGTCGGCCAGCAGCAGTCCCAACTGGCTGTTCAGTTCGTCCACGCAACCGATGGCCTCGATGCGCGGGTGGTGCTTGGGCACCCGGCTACCATCGGCCAGGCCGGTTTCGCCGGCGTCGCCGGTGCGGGTGTAGATCTTCGACAGGCGGTAGCCCATGCCTCAGAGCTCCTTGTTCTGCGGGGGCGGCAGCGCCACCGGCGCCACGGGCTCGTCGCCCAGCGGCAGGCGCAGGGTGAAGCAGGTGCCCTGGCCGAGTTCCGACTGCACTTCCATCTGCCCCTTGTGGTTGTTGGTGATGATGAAATAGGACACCGACAGGCCCAGGCCGGTGCCCTGGCCCACTTCCTTGGTGGTGAAGAAGGGCTCGAAGATGCGCTTGCGCACCGTCTCCGGCATGCCGCAGCCGTTGTCCTGCACCTGTACCTCCGCCCACGGCGGGTTCAGCCGGGTGCGCAGGATGATCCGGCCCTGTTCGCCTTCCTCCTCGTCGTCGCGCAGGTGGATGGCCTGGGCGGCGTTCTTCAGCAGGTTGAGCAGCACCTGCTCGAACTCGTTGGCGATCACCGGCACCGGGCCCAGGCGCGGGTCGAACTCGTGGACGATCTCCAGCGACTTGAAGTCGAAGCCGCCGGCCAGGTCGAAGTCGTTGCCGGCGATCTCCACCGCCTGCTCGATCAGCGATGGCAGCTCGCAGGGCGCCATCTGCCGGTGGCTGCGGCGGCTGAAGGCGAGCATGTGGGTGACGATCTTGGCCGCGCGCGAGCCGGCGTACTGGATGCCGTCCATCAGCCTGGGAATCTCCCGCGCCTCCAGGTAGTGGTTGAGGTCGTCCAGGGCGATGCCCACCTCGGCGGCCACCTCCAGGTTCTTCGGCAGCTCCGGCGACAGCCGCCGGCGGATGTTCTGCACGTTGTGCAGGATGGCCCCCAGCGGGTTGTTGATCTCGTGGGCCATGCCGGCGGCCAGGCCGCCCACCGAGAGCATCTTCTCCGACTGCACCATCAGCTCCTCCATGCCCAGGCGCTCGGTGATGTCGTCGATGCGGATCACCGCGCCGCGGCCGGTGCCGCCCATCAGCGGGTAGAAGGTCAGGGCATAGTGCCGCGGCGAGTCGATCAAGGCCCAGGTGACGCGCTCGACGCGCTCCACCTTGTGCTGCTCGGCGGCGCGGGTGAGCTGCAGCAGGAAGGGCTTGAGCGAGGGGAAGGCGAGGAACACCGGCTGGTTCACCGCGTCGTCCAGGCTGGTGCCGGAGAGCCGGCTGGCCTCCTGGTTCCACTGGGTGACGTAGAGCTGCTCGTCCACCGCGATCAGGGCCGAGGGCATGGAGTCGATGATGCTGTTGAGGTAGTGCTGGAAGCCGGTGAGCTTCTTCTCGATCTTGCTGCGCACCTGGACTTCCAGTTCCAGCTTGCGGTTCGAGCGGCGGGTTTCCTCGGCCAGGTCCTGGGCCTGGGCCATGGCGTCCTGGGCGTCGTCGCGGGCGCGCTTGAGCTGCTGCTCGCGGGCCTCGATGCGGGTCAGCATGGTGTTGAAGGCGTCGGACAGGCGGCCGATCTCGTCGGCGTTGCCGCGTTCGGCGCGCAGCGAGTAGTTCTCCTCGCGGGTGACCTGGCGCGACAGTTCCTCCAGGCTGCGGATCGGCCGGGTGATCAGGCGGCGGATCTGCCGGGCGATGAGCATCCACAGCAGCACGCTCACCGCCAGGATCGCCAGGCTGGCGGTCAGGGTGCCGGTATAGAAGGCGCCGGGCAGCTCGCTGCTGGCCACCAGCAGCAGGTAGCCGTTGCGCCCGCCGGGTTGCGGCAGCTCGAACAGGGCGTTGAGGCGGTATTCGCGGGCGCGCCAGCGCTCCAGGTCTTCCAGGTGCCTGGGCAGCGAGCCTTCCCGGGGCGACTGGGCGATGCGCGTGCCGTTGGCGTCGTAGAGCGCCGCGGCGCGCAGCGGCTGGTAGTCGTCGAGCTGGTGCAGCAGGGTGTCGGCCTGCTCCGGGGAACTCAGCGCCGGGTAGCTGAGCGCCGGGTTGGCGATCAGCCGGCCGATGGTCTGCAGGGCCTGGGGCGCCACGCTGTCCTGGGAGATCCAGTAGGCTGCGCTGATGAACGCCAGGTTGGCCGCCAGCAACACGGTGGCCAGCAGCACCAGCAGGGCGGCGAGGATCTTCTGGCCGACCGGCAGGTTTTCCAGGCGCTGACGCAGGTTGATGAAGGACGGCATAGGGGCTCGGCGATCGAAGGCGAGGCGGGCAGGTTAGCCCGCCGTTCAGGCCTCGGGCAATCCGCGTTGGCGCAGCGCGTCGCGCAGGCGCTGGTGCAGGGCGTTCAGCCCGGGCAGCGGCAGGCCGCGGCGGCGGCCTTCGGCGCAGGCATGGCCGAGCAGGTAGGCGACCTCGGTGCGGCGGCCGCTGGCCACGTCCTGGTACATGGAGGAGTAGTTGGCCGCGGTGGCGGCGATCACCCGTTCCACTTCGCCCTGCAGCTCCCGCGCCGCGGCGTCGTAGCCGCAGGCATGGAGCAACTGGCCGAGTTCGTCGCACAGGCCGGCGACCTGCTCGGCATGGCCGGCCAGCTCGCCATTGCGGCAGTGGTGGAGCACGGTCAGCGGGTTGATCGCGCAGTTCAGCGCCAGCTTGCGCCACAGCCGTTCGAGGATGTCGTCGCTCCATTGCGCGGGAATCCCGGCGCTGGCCAGCTCGGCCAGCCAGGCTGGTGCCGGGCCGCCGCGCTCGTCGCCGAGCCAGGTCTGCCCGCGGCCGGCGAAGACCACGCGGAAGTCGCCGTCGCGGAACGCCCCTTCGGTGCTGGAGGCGTACAGGCAACGTGCCCGCGGCAGGTGCGCGGCCACCGCCTGCTGGCTGCCCAGGCCGTTCTGCAGGAGGATGATCTCGGCGCCGGGGGCCAGGTGCGCGGCCACGCTGGCGGCGGCCTCCTCGGCGTCGTAGGCCTTGCTGGCCAGGAGCAGGCGCTGGATCGGGGCGTTCAGCTGGCCGGCGGTTTCCGCCGGGATCGGGTAGAGGCTCTCGCGGCCGTCCTCGCACAGGCTGACGCCACCGCGGGCGCGGTACGCCGCCAGGCGCTGGCGGTCACGCAGCAGCAGCTGCACGGGAAGGCCGGCACGGGCCAGGCGGGCGGCCCAGAGGCTGCCGAGGCTGCCGGCGCCGAGGATGGTCCAGTTCATGGTGGGGCTTCGCGGGTCGATGGGCGTACTGCGAAGTCTAGCGCACCCCGGGCAGCCGGCTGGCGTTGATCCGTCCGCTGGCGTAGGCGTCGGGCAGCAGCTGGCGGGCCTGTTCCAGCACGGCCTCGGCCTGCAGCGGCAGGGACTTGGCGTCCAGCCCCACCAGGCCGATGCCGGCCTTGAGGGTGACGAAGCCGCGGCTGGTCTTGAAGGCCTTGAGGTTGAGGCCCTCGTGCAGGCGGCGGAAGCTGCTCGGCGAGCATTCCTGGAGGTCGTCGATCAGGGTGATGAGGCCGAAGTGCTGCTCGTCGATGCGCGCCAGCACGTCCAGCGGCCGCACCAGTTGCTGCAGGCGCCGGCCGATGCCGTGCAGCAGCTCCTGGTGGAAGCCGGGGAAGTGCTGGCCGTCCTGCTCCAGCAGGGCGGGGATGCCGATCAGCAGGTAGCACACCGCGCCGCCGCGGGACTCCACCTGGCGGATGCTGTCGGCGAGCTTCTGCCGCAGGTAGCGCAGGTTGCCCAGGCCGGTGGCGGCGTCCACCAGGTTGCGTTCCTCCAGGCGGTTGATGTTCTCGGTGAGCAGGCGGTTTTCCACCAGCAGGCGCTGCAGGGTGTTGCACAGGCGGTCGGCGGCCAGCACCCGTGGCACCAGCTGTTCGCTCATCGCCGCCTTGCTGACGAAGTCGTCCACGCCGCGGTCGAAGGCTTCGGCCAGGGCGTTGTCGCCCTCCTTGCCGGTGAGCAGCATGATGTAGGTGTAGTGGTCGCCGCTCTCGTCCAGCTGGCGTACCCGCGCGGTGAGCTCCAGGCCGTCCATCTCCGGCATCAGCCAGTCGGCCAGGAGCACGCTCACCGGTTCCCGTTCCAGCAGTTGCAGGGCTTCGCTGGCGCTGCTGGCGAAGCGCACGTTCTGGTAGCCGGCCTGGCTCAGTGCCCGGCCGATCATGGCGCTGGAGAATTTCGCGTCATCGACCACCAGGATGCTCAGATGGTTGGTTGGCATGGGGCAGGGGACTCGGAGGAGGCGGGGGGGAGTTCGCCGGTTCTTGGCCGGGCGCGCGCTTGTGGCTCAGTTATAATGAGCGCGCATTTTTACCGTCAAGCCAGGCGCATGCCCGACTGTGAACCGGGTCGCGCCGTCCATCTGGAGAGATGACATGCCTTCGTTCGACGTGGTGTCCGAACTGGACAAGCACGAACTGACCAACGCCCTGGACAACGCCGGCAAGGAGCTCGATCGCCGTTTCGACCTCAAGGGCAAGTGCAGCTTCGAGCCCAAGGACAAGTCGGTTACCCTGACCGCCGAGGCCGATTTCATGCTGGAGCAGATGCTCGACATCCTGCGCAGCAACCTGATCAAGCGCAAGATCGACATCCAGTGCATGGAGCTCAAGGACGCCTACCCCTCGGGCAAGGTGGTCAAGCAGGAAGTGGACTTCCGCGAGGGCATCGACAAGGACCTGGCGAAGAAGATCGTCGGCCTGATCAAGGACCGCAAGATGAAGGTCCAGGCCGCCATCCAGGGCGAGCAGGTGCGCGTCACCGGCAAGAAGCGCGACGACCTGCAGGAAGTGATCGCCCTGCTGCGCAGCGAATCCCTGGGCATGCCGCTGCAGTTCAACAACTTCCGCGATTGAGCGGAACCTCGTCGACCGGGCGGCGTCGCAATTAGAGTGCCGCTCGGCGAACACCGATCGCCATGGTTCGCCATGGCGATCGCATTTCTACGGATCGAAACCAAGGGGGCCCCATTCCATGGACATGAACTACGACCAGATAGTACGGAGCGCTGAGGCCTGGACGCCGCTGGTGCTGAGTTACCTGGGCAACGCCGTGCTGGCGCTGATCACCCTGCTGGTCGGCTGGTGGCTGATCAACCTGCTGACCCGCCGGGTGGGCGGGCTGCTGGCCAGCCAGCGGGTGGACAAGACCCTCCAGGGCTTCATCGGCAGCCTGGTCAACATCGTGCTGAAGATCCTCCTGGTGGTCAGCGTGGCCTCGATGATCGGCATCCAGACCACCAGCTTCGTCGCCGCCATCGGCGCCGCCGGCCTGGCCATCGGCCTGGCCCTGCAGGGCAGCCTGTCGAACTTCGCCGGTGGGGTGCTGATCCTGCTGTTCCGCCCGTTCAAGGTCGGCGATGCCATCGAGGCGCAGGGCGTCGCCGGCACCGTGGACAGCATCCAGATCTTCCACACCGTGCTGCGCACCGGTGACAACCGCACGGTCATCATGCCCAACGGCGCGCTGTCCAACGGCATCATCACCAACGTCTCGAGCCAGGCCACGCGCCAGGTGATCTTCGACATCAAGCTGGCCTTCGACGCCGACCTGGACGCGGCCCGCGGCATTCTCCTGGAGCTGGCCCAGGACCCGCGCGTGCTCAAGACCCCCGCGCCGGTGGTGGTGGTCTCGGCCCTGGGCGAGAACTCGGTGACCCTGTCGCTGCGCCTGTGGACCGCCAATGCCGATTTCGGCGCGGTGACCTTCATGCTCAACGAGCAGGTGCGCCTGTGCCTGCGCGACCGCGGTATCGACCTGGCGCTGCCGAGCCGGGTGGTGCGGGTGGTCAGGGGGGCCGAGGAGGAAGCCTTCGCCGAGTGAGGGCGAGCCCATGAAAAAGGCCGGCATATAGCCGTAATGCTGTTCACTTAAGAGAGAGAATGCCGTTTCTCTGGCTGGGGGAAACGGCATTTTTCATATGGGAGGGGCTGTGGATTCGCTTGCAAATCCTGATCCCTCGCTCCGATCCTCACCCCCGCCATTCCCGCGAACGCGGGGAACCCAATGACGTCGGGTTTGGGTGTAGCGCGCCGCTCCGAGTGTTCGGATGTTTCTTGTTTCGCCCCTCGGGCGAGTCCCTTTTGTCAGTCGCCACAAAAGGAACCAAAAAGGCTTGCCCCGACATACGGGCCCGATGGAGCCGGGCTACCCTCACGAACTCCCCCGCCACGGAGGCCCGCCCCGACAGCACGTCCCTGTACTGATCGGGGCTCTCGCGACATCCATGTCGCATGACCTCCTGAGCGCCGGTTTCGCTCGGCCTTCTGAAGGGGCGTTCCGGTGCGCTCGGTTGTTTCTCTGGAAATCCCAAACGCCAGAGCAAAAGCGCTTTTGCTCTTCGTAGGAGCGAGCTTGCTCGCGAACCTTGGATTCCCGCGTTCGCGGGAATGACAGGGTGGGGTTGGGCGTTTCAGGATGACTCAGGATTTTCCGGCGACTCAGGACAGCCCCCTCTCCCTCCGGGAGAGGGCTGGGGTGAGGGAGCGGAGCCAGGCTGGAACACCTTCGCTGAACCACCACCCATCGCTTAAGTGAACAGCATTACGGCATATAGCCGGCCTTTTTCGTTTCTGCGCCGTGTAGGGCGGATAACCGTTCGCCGCCATCCGTGCCACCGGGATGTCCTGCGTGGCCGGTGAGTCCAATCGCGGACGGAGTCCGCTCCTACAGGGGGGGCGGTCGTAGGAGCGGACTCCGTCCGCGATTCGGCGGATAACGCCGTAGGCGTTATGCGCCCTACGAACCTGCGCTGCGCGGGGGCGCTACCGGCTCTTCCGGTTCGCGCGGCACGCCGTCGGGCATGCCTTTGTCGCGGCGCAGCCACAGCCAGCCGATCAGCAGCAGGGTGGGGATGCCGAGCACGGCGGTGACGAAGAAGAAGTGCTCGTAGCCCATGTGCTCGACCATCTTGCCCGAATAGCCGCCGATGAAACGCGGCAGCAGCAGCATGGTGGAGCTGAGCATGGCGTACTGGGTGGCGGAGAACTTCAGGTTGGTCAGGCTCGACAGGTAGGCGACGAAGGCCGAGGCGGCCAGGCCGCCGCTGAAGTTGTCGAGCATGATGGTCAGCACGAACATGCTGACGTGGGGCTCGAACTCGCGCAGCAGGGTGAAGACGTCCTCGCCGATCACGCTCGGGTCGGTGATTGGCCCCATGTGCGCCAGCATGGCGAACAGCAGGTTGGTGCCGGCCGAGGCGGCGCCGGCGAGGAACAGGATCGGCAGGATGCTGAAGCGGGCGATGAGCAGGCCGCCGGCCGCCGCGCCGACCAGGGTCATGATGACGCCGAACAGCTTGCTGACGGTGGCGATCACTTCCTTGGAGAAGCCCATGTCGATGTAGAACACCCCGGCCATCACGCCCATCACGGTGTCGGAGAGCCGGTAGGTGGAGATCAGCCCGAGCAGCAGCAGCGCCTGCCAGCGGTAGCGGCGGATGAACTCGGTGATGGGCGTGAGCACCGGCGCCATCAGCAGGCGGCCGGGGGCCGACAGGCAGCTCAGGGCGATCAGCAGGTAGAGGCTCGCCAGCCACCATTTGCCGGCGCCCGCGGAGTTGGTCATGGCGGTGCCGGTCACCAGCAGGATGATCAGCACTATCACCGATACCGCCTGGTGGACGAAGTCGAACTGCGGCACGCCCTTGCCGTGGGCGGCGACCAGCAATGGCCGGCGCACCCGCGAGAGCAGCTCGCGCACCGGGCGGATCTGCTTGCGCCCGCGCGGGCTCAGGCAGAGGACGATGAACAGGGCGTAGAGCCCCGCCCGCGGCCAGGCCTGGTTGGTCAGCGCGGTGAGCATGGCCGGCACCGAGATCAGCAGCACCAGCAGTTGCAGCACCGAGAGCAACTGGTGGTTGAAGGCGTAGGCGGAGTTGCCCACCGCCTGCGGCTGGACGTTCACGTCGGGCTCGCGGATCAGCAGGCTGGTGATCAGGCCGGGCAGGATCAGCAGGGCGAACAGCGCGTAGGTCAGGCCCCAGGCCGTCTGGCTGTAGTGCAGGCTGCTGGAGCCCAGCCACTCGGCGAGGAACAGCGCGCCGGCGCTGGCCAGCAGCACGGCGCCGCGGTAGCCGGTCATGTAGCAGGCGGCCAGGGCGGCCTGGCGGGTGTTCTCGGCGATCTCCAGGCGGTAGGCGTCGATGGCGATGTCCTGGGTGGCCGAGGCGAAGGCCACCACCAGGGCCAGGCCGATCAGCCAGGGCAGGTGGCTCTGCGGGTTGCACAGGGCCATGCCGAGCAGGCCGATGGCGATCAGCGCCTGGGAGAACACCAGCCAGGAGCGGCGCCGGCCGAGCCGGCCGACGATGGGCAGGCGCCACTGGTCGAGCATCGGCGACCACACCCACTTGAACGCGTAGACCAGCCCCAGCCAACTGGCGAAGCCGATGGTTTCCCGCGCCACGCCGGCTTCCCGCAGCCACACCGAGAGGGTGGTGAAGACCAGCATCGTCGGCAGCCCGGCGGCGAAGCCGAGCAGCAAAAGCGCGAGACTGGCGGGAGACTTGTAGGCAACCAGTGCCTCTCGCCAGGAGTGCTTCTTCATGAAAGGTTTCCAGCACGCAAAAAATTACGCGAACTCTACTCGCAGAGCCCGCCGTGAAGCCAGCCGTGCCGACGTATGTCCACCCGATCGTTGTGGATTCGGACTCCCTCGGCGCGCAATCGTGCCCGCTGTTCGTCGCCACCCGGGCTGCCCAGCGGCAGGCTGATGCGCCCGCCGGCGGCGATCACTCGGTGCCAGGGCAGGCGCGAGCCCTCCGGCAACTGGCTGAGCACCCGGCCCACCAGGCGCGCCGAGCGGCCCAGGCCGGCCATGCGGGCCAGCTCGCCGTAGCTCACCACGTAGCCTTCGGGTACCTGCGACAAGGCCAGGTAGATGGCCTCGCGGCGTACCTGCAGGCTTTCCAGGCCCAGGTCTGCGGTGTTTTCCGGAAGGGGCGCGGGCGGTTTTCTCGAGGGCATGGGGCGGTTTTCCACTGGCAGTGGGGCCTGGTCGACAGCATAGAGCCGCCATGATGCAGGAGGTGCCCTTCATCCATCCAGTTGAACTCCCCGCATGGGGGCCGGTCAGTCGTTGCTCTGGTGTCGGGTGTGCGGATAATGCCCGGCTTTTGTTCCAGCCGTCCGAATTGAATGCCACTCATGCTGTCGAGAACCCTGCTGTGCCTTGCCGTCGCCGCCGCTCCGCTGACCTCCCTGGCCGATACCGTCTGGTTGAAGAACGGTGACCGGCTGACCGGCAAGATCAAGCTCTACGACGGGGGCCGCCTGGTGCTGGCCACCGACTACGCCGGCGAGGTCACCCTGACCGGCGACAAGATCTCCACCCTGCAAACCGAGCAGAACCTGCTGGTCAAGCACGACGAGGACGCTACCGGCGAGCATTCCAAGGGCCTGAAGGCCGCCGAGCCGGGCAAGGTCACCCTGGTCAACGGCGCCGAGGAAACGGTGCCCCTGGCCAGCATCGAGCAGATAGTGCCGCCGCGTCCGCTGTTGCAGGACTGGGTGTGGAAGGGCCAGGTGGACTTCTCCGTCGACCACAGCATGGCCGAGAACGACGTCGAGGACTACGACGTCGACTTCAAGACCAACGCCCGCCACGGCATGTGGCGGCACAACCTGCAGGGCGAGTACAACCGCGAGAAGAAGGACGACTCGGTCAGCGTCAACAATTACTCCGCCGAGTACGCCCTGGACCGCTTCCTGGACGAGCACTGGTTCTGGCAGGGCAAGGTGGAATACAAGCGCGACTGGGTCGAGGACCTGGAGAAGAAGCGCACCGTCGGTACCGGCCCCGGCTACCAGTTCTGGGACAACGAGCTGGGCGCCTTCTCCCTGGCCACCCTGGTCAACCGCAACGACTACGACTTCGTGGGCGGCGAGAAGGATCATTTCTACTCGGCGAGCGTGAAGTGGGACTACAACCGCTACCTGCTGGCCAAGCAGTTCGAGATCTTCACCAACGGCGAGGTGGGCAAGCCGCTGTCGTCGAAGGTGGACTACGAGGTGGAGAGCGAGGCGGGCATCCGCTACAAGCTGACCTCCTGGGCGGCGCTGAGCCTGAAGGGCGAGTGGGACCGCCTGAGCGCCGAGGACGGCGGTGTGAACCAGCGGCGCTATACGCTGGGGATCGGGGTGGGTTGGTAAGAGAGGGCTACAGGCGGCAGGCTACAGGCTACAGGCTACAGGCTACAGGCTACAGGCTACAGGCGAAGAGCGTAGCGATTCGGCTCTTCGCTCCTGCCTGCAGCCTGCCGCCTGAAGCCTGTCGCCGCTTTACAGCCTCAGCCCCCATCCAGCTCCAGCACGCGGCCGGTGTAGTAGTCGTTCTCGAGGATGTAGGCCACCGAGTGGGCGATCTCGTCCGGGCGGCCCAGGCGCTTGAGCGGGATGCCGGCGGTCATTTTCTCCAGGGCCTCGGGCTTCATGCTGGCGACCATGTCGGTCTCGATGAAGCCCGGCGCCACGCCGGCCACGCGGATGCCGTAGCGCGCCAGTTCCTTGGCCCAGACCACGGTGTCGGCGGCGACGCCGGCCTTGGCCGCGGAGTAGTTGGCCTGGCCCATGTTGCCGGCGCGGGAGATGGAGGAGATATTGACGATCGCGCCCTGGTTGTCCAGCTCGATCATCTTCGCCGCCACTTCGCGGGTGCAGAGGAACACGCCGGTCAGGTTGACGTCGATCACCGCCTGCCACTGGGCCAGGCTCATCTTGCTCAGCTGGCCGTCCTTGACCTTGATGGTCAGGCCGTCGCGCAGGATGCCGGCGTTGTTCACCAGGCCGTTGATGGCGCCGAAGTCGCTGGCCACCTGGGCCACCATGTGGCTAACCTGTTCCTCGTTGGCCACGTTGCACAGGTAGGCGCGGGCGTCGCCGCCGGCGGCCTTGCAGGCGGCGACCGCCTCGTCCAGTTTCTCCTGGTTCAGGTCGACCAGCGCCAGTTTCGCTCCCTTGGCGGCGAGGAACTCGCCCATGGCGCGGCCCAGGCCCTGGCCGCCGCCGGTGATGATGATGACCTTGTCTTGCAATTGCATGGTTGGAATCCCCACGGCAATGTCTGGTGAATGGCCTCGCCGGCAACGGTGAACGAATTTTCTGTGCCCGTCCGTTTGCGACGGATTCTTAGCGAGGAGTCATAAGGTGAGCGTGAAAGCTGCCAAGAATGCCCGAGAATTGCTGCTCAAGGAATACCGCGCAGTGCTTTCCACCCAGTCGAAGAAGTGGCCGGGCTACCCCTTCGGCTCGGTGGTCCCATACTGCCTGGATGGCGCCGGCCGGCCGCTGATCCTGATCAGCCGGATCGCCCAGCACACCCACAACCTGCAGGCCGACGCCAAGTGCTCGCTGCTGGTGGGCGAACGTGGCGCCGACGACATCCAGGCCGCCGGCCGCCTGACCCTGCTGGCCGAGGCCCGTCCGCTGGAGGACGTCGAGGAGATCGAGGCCGCGGCGCAGCGCTACTACGCCTACTTCCCCGGCTCGCGCGACTACCACAAGGCCCACGACTTCGATTTCTGGGTGCTGCAGCCGGTGCAGTGGCGCTTCATCGGCGGTTTCGGCGACATCCACTGGCTGGGCGCCGACAGCGTGCCGCTGGCCAACCCCTTCGCCGGCGAGGTGGAGCAGGGCATGGCCGGGCACATGAACCAGGACCACGCCAATGCCATCGTGCACTACCTGGAACTGGCCGGCCTGCCGGTGGGCGAGGCCCCGGAACTGGTGGGAATCGATACAGAAGGTTTCCACCTGCGCGTCGGCTCCATCCTCCACTGGCTGCCGTTCCCGGCGCCCTGTGCCAACCCTGGCGAGGTGCGCCAGGCGCTGGTGCAACTGGCGCGGGCGCAGGCCTGGCCGGGCAACGAGGTGATCCAGGCTTGAAATAGGCGGGTGTCGGCGCCAACTACGGAATATCCGGGCCGACGCCCCGCCAAGGACCCCTGAAATGCGAGTCACCCTGTTCTTCCTGCTGCTCTTCCCGCTGATCGAACTGGCCGTACTGATCAAGGTCGGCAGCGTCATCGGCGTGGGCTGGACCCTGCTGTTGCTGGTCGCCAGCGCCTTCCTCGGCGCGGCGCTGCTGCGCGTGGCCGGCCTGGCCACCCTGTGGCGCGCCCGCGAGCGCCTGTCCCGCGGCGAGGTGCCCGAGCAGGAAATGCTCGAGGGCCTGCTGATCGCGGTCGGCGGTGCCTTGCTGATGCTGCCGGGTTTCATCAGCGACATCCTCGGCCTGCTCTGCCTGCTGCCGTTCACCCGCAGCCTGCTGCTGGGCGGGCTGCGCCGGCGCATGCGCGAGCAGGAGGAGCGCCGCCGCGCCTTCGCCGGCGACCCGTCGGCGCAATCGCGCGGCCCGCAAGGGCCGAACGTGATCGAGGGCGAGTTCGAACGCCGCGACAACGATCGCCTGCGCTGAAATTTTTTTCCCCACGGCCTTGAAATGCCCCACGACGACCTCATGTAGCAGGCACCGCAAGGTCCCTGTCATTCGGACAGGCTGTCTTACGCGGCTCGCCCGTCGGGCCGCAAACCGGCGAAGCCGGCTTCAACAAAACCTGCCGGACATCGATCCGGCCGTTGGAAACCACTGTTTGGGAGAGTTACGACTATGAAGCTTCGTCCTCTGCATGACCGCGTCGTCATTCGTCGCAGCGAGGAAGAAACCAAGACCGCAGGCGGCATCGTGCTGCCGGGTTCCGCCGCCGAGAAACCGAACCGTGGCGAAGTCGTCGCCGTCGGTACCGGCCGCGTGCTGGACAGCGGCGAAGTTCGCGCTCTGGCAGTGAAAGTGGGTGACAAGGTGGTGTTCGGCCCGTACTCCGGCAGCAACGCCATCAAGGTCGACGGCGAAGAGCTGCTGGTGATGGGCGAGTCCGAGATTCTCGCCGTCCTGGAAGACTGATCAGTCCGCCCCAACCCCCACTGAATTCGATTTACGAGGAAACAGAACATGGCTGCCAAAGAAGTTAAGTTCGGCGATTCCGCTCGCAAGAAAATGCTGGTCGGCGTAAACGTGCTGGCCGATGCCGTCAAGGCCACCCTCGGCCCGAAAGGCCGTAACGTCATCCTGGACAAGAGCTTCGGCGCTCCGACCATCACCAAGGACGGCGTTTCCGTCGCCAAGGAAATCGAACTCAAGGACAAGTTCGAGAACATGGGCGCCCAACTGGTGAAAGACGTTGCCTCCAAGGCCAACGACGCTGCCGGTGACGGCACCACCACCGCTACCGTCCTGGCCCAGGCCATCGTCAACGAAGGCCTGAAGGCCGTCGCTGCCGGCATGAACCCGATGGACCTGAAGCGCGGCATCGACAAGGCGACCGTCGCCATCGTCGCCCAGCTCAAGGAGCAGGCCAAGCCCTGCGCCGACACCAAGGCCATCGCCCAGGTCGGCACCATCTCCGCCAACTCCGACGACTCCATCGGCAACATCATTGCCGAAGCCATGGACAAGGTCGGCAAAGAAGGCGTGATCACCGTCGAAGAAGGCTCGGGCCTGGAAAACGAACTGTCGGTCGTAGAAGGCATGCAGTTCGACCGTGGCTACCTGTCGCCCTACTTCATCAACAAGCCGGACACCATGGTTGCCGAGCTGGAAGGCCCGCTGCTGCTGCTGGTCGACAAGAAGATCTCCAACATCCGCGAAATGCTGCCGGTGCTGGAAGCTGTCGCCAAGGCCGGCCGCCCGCTGCTGATCGTCGCCGAAGACGTCGAAGGCGAAGCCCTGGCCACCCTGGTGGTCAACAACATGCGTGGCATCGTCAAGGTCGCGGCCGTCAAGGCTCCGGGCTTCGGCGACCGCCGCAAGGCCATGCTGCAGGACATCGCCATCCTGACCGGCGGTACCGTCATCTCCGAAGAAGTCGGCCTGAGCCTGGAAGGCGCCACCCTGGAGCACCTGGGTAACGCCAAGCGCGTGGTTCTGAGCAAAGAGAACACCACCATCATCGATGGCGCCGGCGCCCAAGCCGACATCGAAGCCCGCGTCCTGCAGATCCGCAAGCAGGTCGAAGAGACTTCCTCCGACTACGACCGCGAGAAGCTGCAAGAGCGCCTGGCCAAGCTGGCCGGGGGTGTTGCCGTGATCAAGGTCGGCGCTGCCACCGAAGTCGAGATGAAAGAGAAGAAAGCCCGCGTCGAAGACGCCCTGCACGCTACCCGTGCCGCGGTGGAAGAAGGCGTGGTTCCTGGCGGCGGCGTCGCCCTGGTGCGTGCCCTGCAGGCCATCGAAGGCCTGAAGGGTGACAACGAAGACCAGAACGTCGGTATCGCCCTGCTGCGTCGCGCTGTCGAAGCGCCGCTGCGCCAGATCGTCGCCAACTCCGGCGACGAGCCGAGCGTGGTGGTCGACAAGGTCAAGCAAGGTTCGGGCAACTACGGCTACAACGCCGCTACCGGTGTCTACGGCGACATGATCGAGATGGGTATCCTCGATCCGGCCAAGGTCACCCGTTCGGCGCTGCAGGCCGCTGCCTCCATCGGCGGCCTGATGGTCACCACCGAGGCGATGGTTGCCGAAGTGGTCGACGACAAGGCCGCTCCGGCCATGCCGGACATGGGCGGCATGGGTGGCATGGGCGGCATGATGTAAGCCTCCCGGCCCCTGGCTGAGAAAGAGCCCCGCTTCGGCGGGGCTTTTTCGTTTCCGGCGCTTTGTGCCAAGATGTGCCGCGCAGGAGATGGCATTCCTCCTTCAACCGCCCCCGTGGCTGATGATGCCTACGCATTCACCTGGACCAGGCGCGTAGGCGTTCGCCTGCGGCCTGTCCGAAAGCCCCTCAAGGACAGGATCATGTGGAAACCCGTTCTCGCCATCGCCCTCGGCGCCGCCATCGGCGCGTTGCTGCGCTGGTACCTCGGCCTCAAGCTGAACAGCCTGATGCCCACCGTCCCCCCGGCACCCTGGCCGCCAACCTGATCGGCGGCTACATCATCGGCCTCGCCGTCGCCTACTTCGCCAGCGCCCAGGGCATAGCGCCGGAGTGGCGGCTGTTGATCATCACCGGCTTCTGCGGTGGCCTGACCACCTTCTCGACCTTCTCCGCGGAGGTCGTCACCCTGCTGCAGGAAGGCCGCCTGGCCTGGGCCATGGGGGCGATCGCCGTGCACGTCAGCGGTTCCCTGGCGATGACCCTGCTCGGCCTGTTCACCGGCAACTGGCTGATGGGCAAGTGAGCCGTCGCGGGGGCGCCGGATGGCAGCCCCGCACGCAAGCCCCCCGCGCATTCGCAGCACCTCGTATCTGCTCCCTTCACGCCAAGGCTGGCGCGGCCTCGCCGCCGGCCCGAGGTGTTGTGAAAAAAACGTCAAAGACGCTTAAGTTCCAATTAAGCGAGCTAGTCTAGGGTGCCCTGCAAAGCGGAGAGGAACATGCGGATTCTGTTGGTTGAAGACAATCGGGACATCCTGGCCAATATGGCGGATTACCTGGGGCTCAAGGGTTACACGGTGGACTGCGCGCAGGACGGCTTGTCCGGCCTGCACCTGGCGGCGACCGCGCACTACGACCTGATCGTCCTGGACGTGATGCTGCCCGGCCTGGACGGTTTCACCCTGTGCCGGCGCCTGCGCGAGGACGCGCGGCGCGACACCCCGGTGATCATGCTGACCGCCCGCGACCAACTGGACGACCGCCTGCAGGGCTTCCGTTCCGGCGCCGACGACTACCTGCTCAAGCCCTTCGCCCTGTCGGAGCTGGCCGCGCGCATCGAGGCGGTGCTGCGCCGGACCCAGGGCGGCGGCCGCCGAGAACTGCAAGTGGCGGACCTGAGCTACAACCTCGATACCCTGGAAGTGAACCGCGGCGGCAGGCCGCTCAAGCTCAACCCCATCGGCCTCAAGCTGCTGGCGGTGCTGATGCAGAAGAGCCCGCACGTGGTGCGCCGCGACGTGCTCGAGGAAGCCGTCTGGGGCGACGACTGCCCGGACAGCGACAGCCTGCGCAGCCACGTCCACCAGCTGCGCCAGGTGATCGACAAGCCTTTCGCCATGCCCTTGCTGCACACCGTCCACGGTGTCGGCTACCGCCTGGCGGAGGAAACGAATGGAGTATAGGCAGAGCCTTTCCCGCCGGATCGTCTTTGCTTTCGTGTTCATGACCGCGCTGGTCGGCGGCCTGTTTTCGCTGAGCATCGTCGGCGTGGTGCACGTGGTCGAGGAGCGCCTGATTTCCCGTGACCTGGGGGCGAGCTGGACCGCATCATCAACGAGGACCTGCGCAGCGGCAGGGGCCCGCGGCTGGACCCCGGCATGCGCTTCTTCGTCAGCGACGGCGTCGGCGTCTATGCCATGCCGCCGGCGCTGCAGCGCCTGGAGTCGGGCTTCCACGAGGTGTTCGACGGCGAGCTGTCGTTCCATGCGCTGGTGCGCGACGCCGATGGCCGCCGCTACGTGCTGCTGCAGGACCAGAGCGATTTCGAGGCGCGCGAGCAGGTCCTGTACGCCGCCGTGGTGACCGGCTACGTGCTCAGCCTGGCGCTGGCCGGCCTGCTCGGCTGGCTGCTCTCGCGCAAGGTGATGGAGCCGGTGGTGCGCCTGGCGCGCCAGGTGCGGCACCGCGACCAGTTGCTGGACCTGGCGCCGCCGCTGGCGCCGGACTACGCCCACGACGAGGTCGGCGAGCTGGCGGCGGCGTTCGACTATGCCATCGGGCAACTGCACCAGGTGCTGACCCGGGAAAAACTGTTCACCAGCGATGTCAGCCATGAGCTGCGCACGCCGCTGATGGTGATCGCCAGCAGCAGCGAGCTGCTCGCCGAGGAACCGGGCCTGAGCCCGAAGGCGCGTACCCAGCTGGCGCGGATCACCACCGCCAGCGAGGAAATGCGCGACCTGGTGCAGACCTTCCTGATGCTGGCGCGCTCGCGCACCAAGGAGCTGGACATCGCCCCGCGGGCCGGCCTGCAGCGCATCGCCGACGACCTGGCCGGGCAATGGCGCGGGCCGATCGAGGCCAAGGGGCTGCAGCTGATCTACGAGGTACAGGCGGTGCCGCCGGAGCAATACAACGCGGCCTTCCTGCGCTCGGTGATGAGCAACCTGCTGCGCAACGCCATGCACTACACGGATGCAGGACACATCCGCTTGCAATTGTCCGCCAGCGGTTTCGTCGTCGAGGACAGTGGCCAAGGCATCCCCGAGGAGCAGCGCGAGCGCATGTTCCAGCCCTTCGTCCGCGGCCCGCAACAGCGCGGCGAGGGCCTTGGCCTGGGCCTTTCGCTGGTGAAGAGGATCTGCTCGGCGGAAGGCTGGGAGGTCAAGCTGACGCCGGCCCAGCCGCACGGCTGCCGTTTCGAGGTCCGCCTGGTCGGCGAGGCTTGACGAATTTTTCACATGCGCATGACCGCATGGATACAGAATCACCCGTAGTTTCGTATAAAAAATGAGCAGGAACCCCATCATGAGCGACAAGCCCGTCGAGCTCGAGTTTTCCCAGAAGTACGACCGTCAGCATGCCGAGCGCTACCTGCGCAAGCATCGCAGTGGGCTGTCCCGGAAACTTTCCCATTGGCGCGATGTCCAGATCGCCCGCCAGGCGCTCAAGCTGGCCGGCCAGCCGAACCTGGTGCTGGACCTGCCGTGCGGCGCCGGCCGCTTCTGGCCGATGCTGGCCGAGAAGGACAACCGGGTGATCATCGGTGCGGACAATTCCGCCGACATGATCGCCGTGGCCTGCGCCGGCCAGCCGGTGGAGGTTGTCAAACGCGTGCGGCCTTTGCAGACTTCGGCATTCGCCATCGATTTGCCGGACAACGCCGTCGACAGCATCTTCAGCATGCGCCTGATGCACCACATCGGTGAATCGAGCGACCGCATGACCATGCTGCGCGAGTTCCACCGCGTGACCCGCGACAGTGTGATCCTCTCGCTGTGGGTCGACGGCAACTTCAAGGCCTGGAAACGTCGTCGCGCCGAGACTGGGCGCAAGAAGCACACGTACCAGAACCGCTTCGTGATTCCTGCCCGTACCATCGAGGAGGAGTTCCGCCAGGCCGGGTTCGCGGTGCAGGACCATATCGATTTCGTCCCGCTGGTGCACATGTGGCGGGTCTACATTCTGCGTAAGGAGTAATGATGGGCGCTGATTTGGCAGCTCTGCAGCGAATTTCCGGTGAAGATGCCATCGACCGCTGGTTGCAGATTCCCGGCAAATGGGTAGAGGAGCCGAACCGGCGCCGCGGCGGCGAGAGCGGGGTCCAGCGCGTGCTGACCGACGATGGCCGCCTGCTCTATCGCAAGCAGCAGGTCGGGCACATCTACCGTGACCTGCTGCACCCCTTCGGCTACCCGACCGCCATCCGCGAGCGCGATGCGCTGCAGGCCGCCGCGTCCCTCGGCGTCAAGGTACCGACCCTGGTCTACGCCGGCTGCCGCAAGGTGGACGGCGAATGGCAGGCCCTGCTGGTCACCGAGTCGCTGGACGGCTATTCGAGCCTGGAAGACTGCTACGCCCGCGGCGACCACGAGCGCTGGGGCGAGGCCGTGCACCAGCGCGTCCTGCAGCAGTACGGCAGGACCCTGGCCAGGCTCAACCTGGGCCGCTGGCAGCATGGCTGCCTGTACCTCAAGCATGTCTTCGTCAAGGTCGAGGGCGAGCAGATCGACGTTGCCCTGATCGACATGGAAAAGGCCCGCCAGCGCTTCAGCGCCAGGCGCGCGGCCCGTCACGACCTGCGCCAGGTGAAGCGCCGTTCGTCGTGGACGGAAGCGCAGTGGCAGGCCTTTGTCTATGGTTACGAAGCGGCGTTTGGCAGCGCCATCAAAGGGTTGCAGACATGAAACTAGAAATCACACGAAGTTTGCTCCTCGTTGGCGCCCTGGGCGTGGCAACGCTGGCGGCAGCTGCCTGGCACGAGCCGGGCCCCGAAGTGATCGGCTCCCACGGCCAGCAGGCCAGCTGCCGCGTGCCGGCGAACGTGCAGGCCAAGCAGGCGGCGCGTCCCGACCACGACCTGTTGCTGTTCCTCTTCGGCATGTCCCAGGGCGGTGTCAGCGCGCCGCGTTGAGTCGAGTCCGCCTCGGCGGTGAAGAAAAGAATGCCGTTTCTCCCTATGGGGGAAACGGCATTTTTCATTTCACGATGACTCCAGCACCGAACTTTGCTGGACTACGCCCAAGCTCGATACAGCAGGTTTATCAAGGACTTAGGCGAGTTCAACATATGCCGGTGCTTTCCGAAACCTGACCCAACTTCCCGGCTGGTGGCCCCTATGAGGCTCTTGGGAATCGGGTCTTTCCGAGGAGTCATCATGGCTAAGATCAAGCTCACCAAGTCCGCTATCGACGCGGCACAACCCCAGACGCAGGCCGTCGAACTCCGGGATACCCTGGTGCCCGGCTTCTTGTGCAAGATTACCCCATCGGGCCGCAAGGTGTTCATGCTCCAGTACCGGACGAACGCCGGCGAGCGCCGCAAGCCTGCCTTGGGTCAGTACGGGGAACTGACCGTCGAACAGGCCCGCTCGCTGGCTCAGGAATGGCTGGCCCAGGTGCGCCGGGGCGGCGACCCGGCCGCAGACAAGGCGCAGGCGCGCAAGGCACCCACGGTCAAGGAGCTTTGCACGAAGTTCATGGAGGACTACTCCAAGCTGCGCAACAAGCCCAGCACGCAGGAAGGCTATCAGAGCGTCATCGACCGCAACATCGTCCCGATGATCGGCCGGATGAAGGTTCAGGACGTGAAGCGCCCGGACGTGGCCGGGATGATGAAGAAGATGACGCACAAGCCGGCCGACGCGAACCGCACGTTCAGCGTCATGCGCCGCATGTTCAATCTGGCCGAAGTGTGGGGCTATCGGCCCGACGGCACCAACCCGTGCCGCCATGTTCCGATGTTCCCCAACGGCAAGGCCACCCACCTCATCAGCGACGAGGACATGGGCAAGCTGTTCCGCCATCTTGACCACCTGGAAGCCGAGGGGCTGGAGCATTACGTCATCCCGCTGGCGATCCGGCTGCAATTCGAGTTCGCCGGCCGTCGCGGCGAAATCGTCACGCTCCAATGGGATTGGGTGGACTTCGAGAACCGGCGCGTCGTCTGGCCCGACAGCAAGACCGGCGGCATGTCCAAGCCCATGAGCGAGGAAGCCTACCGGCTGCTTTCGACGGCACCGCGCCGGGACGATTGCCCGTATGTGCTGCCATCTCCGAACCATCCCGGCCAGCACCTGACCACGGGCGAGTATTACAACGGCTGGAGCCGTGCGCTCAAGGCAGCAGGCGCGGCGCATGTAGGCACGCACGGCATTCGCCACCGCTCGGCGACCGACATTGCCAACTCGGGCATCCCGGTCAAGGTCGGCATGGCGCTGACCGCGCACAAGACCGTGGCGATGTTCATGCGCTACGTCCACACCGAGGATGACCCGGTGCGCAAGGCGGCCGAACTGGTGGCGAACCGGCGCAAGACGATCACCGGCGCCAAGCGGCTCCCTGCGGAGGCAACGGCATGACCAGGCGCAAGGCATCCGTCGCGTCACCCGCAGCGCCAAAGGCGCTGCTGGGCGACATTCGGGCACTGATCGAGGGATCGCGCCAGCGCGCCGCCTCGGCGGTCAATGCGGAACTGACCTTGCTGTTCTGGCGCATCGGCCAGCGCATCCATACGGAGGTGCTGGCCGGGCAGCGGGCCGGGTACGGCGAGGAAATCCTGCCGACCCTGGCCGTGCAACTTGTCCGCGACTACGGGCGCGGCTTCGCCGACAAAAACCTGCGCCGGATGGTGCAGTTCGCCGCTACCTACCCGGACGAGCCAATTGTCGTGACGCTGTCACGACAATTGAGCTGGTCGCATTTCCTGGCGCTGCTGCCGCTGAAAGACCCGCTCCAGCGAGACTACTACGTGCAGATGGCCAGCGCCGAACGCTGGAGCGTGCGGACGCTGCGCGAGCGCATTGACTCGATGCTGTACGAGCGCACGGCGCTATCCCAAAAGCCGGAAGAAACCATTGCGCAGGAGCTGGCGACCCTGCGCGATGCGCAGCGCATGACGCCGGCGCTGGTGATGCGCGACCCGTACATCCTCGACTTCCTTGGCTTGCGGGATAGCTGGCAGGAAAGCGACCTTGAGGCGGCGATCATCCGCGAAATGGAATCCTTCCTGCTGGAACTGGGTGCCGGCTTTTCCTTTGTCGCCCGGCAGAAGCGCATCCCGATTGACGATGAGGATTTTCATCTCGACCTGCTGTTCTACAACCGCAAGCTGCGGCGGCTGGTGGCGGTGGAGTTGAAGGTCGGCGAGTTCAAGGCGGCGTACAAAGGGCAGATGGAGCTTTACTTGCGCTGGCTGGACAAGCACGAGCGGGAGCCGGAGGAAGCCTCGCCGCTGGGGATCATCCTCTGCACGGGCAAGAAGCGCGAACAGATCGAATTGCTGGAGCTGGATAAATCGGGCATCCACGTTGCCGAGTACCTGACCAGCTTGCCGCCCCGTGCGGTGCTGGGCGAGAAGTTGCAGCAGGCGACCGAGCGGGCGCGGTTGCAGATCGAGCAGCGCCAGCAAGACACCGAGTAGCCCAAACAGCATTCGTGCGTCCCGGCGTGCCGCCGTCGGGTTCGCGGGCTGCGCCCCGCGCCTCGTGCCGAATCGCGGCCATCCGGCTTTGACCCCTGCCGCCTTCGGCCCTCGCGGGCCTGCGCGCTCCGCTTGCAAAAGACGAGTGTGTGTAGTGGGCGGGTGTGGGCGGTCTTGCTGTTCCCTTCACCGTATCACGGCGTTCTCGCCGTCAAGGGCTGCGCGTGCTTGCACGCTTGCGGCCTGTCGGCCGTCCTCGACCCCTGACTGCTTGCGCTGCGCCGTGCTCTCCACGGTTCCGGGCAATTCCGCCCGAGCAACCGGAGCACGATCATGTCGCAACTGTCCTTTTCCTCGTTCGATTCCTCGCTGATGGTGCGTGATGCACAGGGCCGCTATCTGCTGGCGACTGCCGAGCAAATTCTGGAGGCCGCGCGCCAGGCCATCGAACGCAAGATGCAGCGCGGTACGTCGTTCACGTCGCCGGCGACGGTCAAGGAGTACCTGCGCGCCAAGCTGGCCGGCTTCGAGCATGAGGTGTTCGCGGTGCTGTTCATGGACACGCAGCATCGGCTGATCGAATACGCCGAAATGTTCCGCGGCACCATCGACGGCGCATCGGTGTATCCGCGCGAGCTGGTCAAGGAGGCGCTGCGGCTCAATGCGGCGGCGGTCATCGTGTCGCACAACCACCCGAGCGGCAATCCCGAGCCGAGCGGGGCCGACAGGGCATTGACCCAGCGGCTCAAGGAGGCGCTGGGGCTGGTGGACGTGCGCGTGTTGGATCACGTCATCGTCGCGGGCACCGACACCACATCGTTTGCCGAACGTGGCCTGATCTGACGAAGGGGCTTCGGCCCTTTCTTGCTGCGCCCGGCGCGGGCCGGGCGAAAACGCTGCCTCGGATTTCCGAGACAGCGTTTCGGAAATTCATGGCCTGCATGGAGGTATGGGGCGGTCTTGCTGTCCCCTTAATCGTGCCACGGCGTTCTCGCCGTCAAGGGCTGCGCGTGCTTGCACACTTGCGGCCTGGCGGCCGTCCTTGACCCCTGACGGCTTGCGCTGCGCCGTGCTGGCGACGGTTCCGGGCAATTCCGCCCGTGCAACCGGAGATCGTCATGAACGACAAATCGCACGTTTCCCTCGAACAACACGTTTGCCTGGTCTGCGGCGCTCGCTTCGACACCGGCGCGATCCTGCTGGACAAGCGCCTGCGCGCGAGCATGGAGCGCCACACGGCGACAGGCTGGGGCTTGTGCCCCGAACACCAGAAGCTGTCCGACGATGGCTTTGTCGCGCTGGTCGAGTGCGACCCGCAGCGCTGCGGCTCGCCTTCCGGCGCTGATCGCATGAAGCCCGAACAGGCGTACCGGACGGGGCGTTTGGCGCACCTGAAACGCGAGGTGTTCGCTCGCGTGTTCAACGTGCCGATCGCGGACAAGCAGCCGTGCGTGTTCGTCGAACCCGGCGTGATCGAGCAGTTGCAGTCGATGACTGCGCACTGATCGCGCGGCTGCATCCGGCGCGTCGTCCTTGCGGGCGGCGCGCTTTTTTTTCTGCTGCGCCGCTGGATGCCTTCGCGCCTGCGGCGCTGCGCGCTTGGCTTGCACTCCAGGGGAAGGCCATGCGGCCATCCCCGCCGCGCTGCGCTTGGCGCCCCTCAACGCCCGCCGCCCCGGCTGCGCCGGCGCGGCAACCCCGCAGCCGTCGCAGATCGTTGTTCGACACCGGAGATCCATGCGGCATCTTCACTGCGGCATGGGCGTCTCCCGGCCGAAAGGCACGGCCGGGGCGCGCTGTCGTGCTGCGCATCGAACCTCGCTGCGCGAGTTTCGCCCCCTGACGGGCTTCCATCGCTGACGCCTACGGCCCGGCTTCCAGCTTCGGGCCTGCGCGCTTCGCTTGCGTGTGGTCTGCGCAATGGGACGCCCGTTGCCTGTCTCCGTCTTTCCTCTCCTTCATCGCCATTCCCGCGACCGTAGCGCGTGCCTGCGTGCCGTCAAGGCGTGCGTGGCCGTGTCCTCGCCTGCGGCTGCGGGCCGCACCAACCCCGCACTTCTTCCTTGACGGCCCTTCGGCAAGCGCCCGGTTTTCGCGGGCGATGAACTCAGGAAAGACGGGGCAACAAGGCCGACCGGGTTCTTCGCGCCAACCACACCGGAAAACCGAAAGGCGGGCTCCGAATCTAGGAATCCGGTGCGGTGTGAACAGCAAATCTCTTTTTCTTTGTCAGGAGAAACGACCGTGCAACTCGCATCCCGCTTCGCTTCCCGTTCGCCGGTGCTGCGTTCGGAACGTCCCTTGTCCGACGACCAAATCCGCGCAGTAGCGCCTTCCATCTTCGCCGACGCGCCGCACGAAAGCCGCTCCGAGCGGTACAGCTATATCCCCACCGCGACCGTGCTGCAAGAACTGCGCGGGGAAGGCTTCGAGCCATTCATGGTGTGCCAGACCCGCGTGCGCCACGACGACCGCCGCGAATACACCAAGCACATGATTCGGCTGCGCCACGCCAGCCAGATCAACGGCCGCGAAGCCAACGAAATCATCCTGCTGAACTCGCATGACGGCACGAGCAGCTATCAGATGCTGGCCGGGATGTTCCGCTTCGTGTGCCAGAACGGCCTCGTTTGCGGCGACACCGTGGCGGACGTGCGCGTACCCCACAAGGGCGACGTATCCGGGCACGTCATCGAAGGCGCATACGAAGTCCTGCACGGTTTCGACCGGGCGCAGGAATCCCGCGATGCCATGCAGGCCATCACGCTGGACAGCGGGGAATCGGAAGTGTTCGCCCGCGCCGCGCTGGCGTTGAAGTACGACGACGACACGCCCGCGCCCATCACCGAATCGCAAATCCTGATGCCGCGCCGTCACGACGACAGCCGCCGCGACTTGTGGAGCGTGTTCAACCGCACGCAAGAAAACCTCATCAAAGGTGGCCTGTCCGCCCGCACCGCGAATGGTCGCCGCCAGACCACGCGCCCGGTGCAAGGCATCGACAACGGCATCCGCCTCAATCGCGCCTTGTGGCTGCTGGCCGATGGCCTGCGCCAGTTGAAAGCCTGAACCCCTCAGCGGCAGGGGCAGGCAGCAGCCCTTGCCGCTTCTCTCGCTGCTGCATCCCAACCGCTAGGAGTTATCACCATGAACGCCGTTCTGAAGACCGAAACCATCGCCCTCGAAACCGCCGCGCCGCTGGAAGTGGCCGACCCAACCAAGAACCTGATTCTGGTTCCGCTGTCGCAGTTGTTGCCGCGCCGTTCCAAGCGCAACGTCCGCACGACCCCGCGCCAGTCCATCCCCGAACTGGCCGCGAGCATCGCCCGCGTCGGCCTGCTGCAAAACCTCGTTGTCACTCTCGCCGCCAATGGAGAGAAATACGAGGTAGCGGCCGGGGATCGTCGCCGCACGGCCTTGAAGCTGCTGGCGAAGAAGAAGCGCATCGCCGCCGACTACGAAGTGCCGTGCCTGCTGGTGCCCGACGCTTCGGCCCGTACCGTCAGCCTCGCCGAAAATTTGATGCGTGAGCAGATGCACCCAGCCGACCAGTTCGAGGCATTCAACGCGCTGGTGAAGGAAGGCCGGCCCATCGAGGACATTGCCGCCGACTTCGGCGTGTCCCCGCTGGTGGTGCAGCGCCGCCTCAAACTCGCCAACGTATCGCCGCGCCTGCTGACCGACTACCGCGCCGGTGCCGCGACGCTGGAACAGTTGATGGCCTTGACCATCACCGACGACCACGCCGCGCAGGAAGCCGCGTTCTACGCTGCGCCCGAATGGCAGCGCAACCCGACCGCGCTGCGCGGGCGCTTGACCGAGCGCGAAACCACCGCCACGCATCCGCTGGTGCGGTTCGTCGGGCTGGATACCTACACGGCGGCAGGCGGCGGCATCCGCCGCGACCTGTTCGCCGAAGGCGATGCCGGAACCTACCTGACCGATGCTGCGTTACTGGAAACGCTGGTGCGCGACAAGCTGGACGCGCAGGCCGAGGCTGTGCGCGTAGAGGGCTGGGCGTGGGTGGAAGCGGTGCCGCAGTTGAACCATGCCGAGCGGCAGACGTTCCAGAACGCGCCGCGCCTGCGCCGCGAACCGACCGCCCGTGAGGCCCGCCGCATCGCCTCGCTGGAAAACCGCATCGAGAAAATCGACGCCGAACTGGAAGACGCCTACGACGCCGAGGACGAGGACAAGGCCGCAACGCTGGAAGAACGGCGCGAGCAGGTGGCCGGGGAACTGCAAGCCGTCGAAGAAGGCTTGCGCGACTACGCCCCGGACGTTCGCGCCGTGGCCGGTGCCATCGTTACGCTCGACCGCGAAGGCGAGGCCGTGATTCATCGCGGCCTGCTGCGCGAAGCGGAAGCCAAGGCGCTGCGGACGCTGCAACGGCTGCGGCAAGGTTTCAGCGGCCAGAGCGATGAAACGCACGACGACGAAGGCGAGGACGACGAGCAACCCAAGACCGCCGCCATGTCCGACCGGCTGGCGCAGCGGTTGAGCGCCCACCGCACCGCCGCGCTGCAAATCGAAGTTGCACGGCATCCGCTGGTGGCGCTGGCCGCGCTGGTGCATGGCATGGTGCAAACCGTGTTGCAAGACCGCTACCACGGCCAGGACTTGCCGCTTGGCGTGAGCCTGAAAGTGCAAGACCGGCTGGAAAGCCTTGCCCCGGACGTGTCGGAATCGCCCGCCGCCGTGGCGCTGCGCACCTTGCAGGAAGTCGCGGGCGAAGCGTTGCCGGAGGACAGCGCAGAACTGTTCGCCGCCTTGCTGGCGAAGTCGCAAGATGAACTGGTGCGCCTGCTGGCCGTGTGCGTGGCGTCCACGGTGGACGTGGTGACACCCCGCGCCACGCAGCACCAGCCCGGCGCGGAACTGGCGCAGGCTGTCGGCTTGGACATGGCCGCATGGTGGAAGCCGACTGCCGAAGGTTATTTCAGCCACATCGCCAAGCCCGCGATTCTGGAAGCCGTCAGCCAGTACGCCCCGGCGCATGTCACCCGTCTGTCGAAGTTGAAGAAGGGCGACATTGCCAGCGAAGCCGAGCGGCTGGCCGATGGCACCGGCTGGATGCCCGCCATCTTCCGCCCCGAAACCTCGCAGCAGGCCGAGCAGGACGCGGCGGCCGAAGCCGAAGCGCCGGAGGATGCCGCCGCGGTGGCGGATGAGCAGCCGCAGGCCGAGGCACTGGCCGCGTGACCTTGCACCGCAGATAAGCGCCCCGGTTCCACCGGGGCGCTTCATGCCGAGGATTTCGCCCATGAGCCACGACACCACGAACCGCCCACGCATGGCAGCAACCTATGCCCCCGGCACGGTACGCGCCCGCCGCTGGAACGGTGATGGCGACGTGCGCGGCTACCGTCCGCCGCGCGGCTGGACAGCCTGCGCCGACCTGACCGACTTGCACCCCATCACGGGCCGCGCCTTGCCGCGTGCCGTGTGGTGGATCATCGAAACGAAGGAATAACCAGCAGCACCGGCCCCAAGCCGTTCCACCGTGGGGCCGGTGGTCAAAAATCCGGGCGCGGCAGTGGCCGCGCCCGGGTTCCAGCATCCAAAACAAAATCGCCACGTCGCCGCCTTCGACCAGGCGGCGACGTGGCGGGCGTGCAAGTGCCTTGCACGCGGCACGGCAATCGGCGCCCGCTGACGCGGGCAGGATTTCGATGGCGCCCCGCCGCAATGGGCGGAGCGCGGGCGGCTACCCCGTGGCTTGCTGCGGCAGGTTGTGCGAAAGCGTGCCGTCCTCGACGCTGGCGGTTCGTTGTCCACACGTCACGAAGGACGGTCCACCAACACGCCGCTCGGCCATGCCTATGGAGCTTCCACACCACGCCTCAAGCACGTTGCCGCCTGCGGCGGCAAGGGGCGTTCTCGCTTTGTCGTTGGTGGTTGGCCTTGCCCGCGTCAAGGCGCAAGCCGATGAAGCCGTCGCGCGGGGATGCCGAGTCGGGCATGTCTCCATTCGGGACAGGGCGGCCTTTGCGTCCTTGTCTTGTTGTGAATCCTGGCGTGGGCACGGCTGCGCCTTGGGCTTCATGGCCGCAACCTTCCAGCGAAAACAATTTCCCCTGCGCTTCGCGCATTCCTCGCGGGACAAATTCTTTTCGCTTCTAGGTTCTCCACTGCGTTTCGACCGCAAGCGGTGCGGCCCGCCCATCCCCCGCCGGCCGGATCACAACAAGGACGCACTGGCGCGACCTTGTTCAACCCAAAAGGAGAAACATCATGGCTAACATCGGCACCTTCACCGCAGAGAAAGACGGCTTCACCGGCACGCTCCGCACCCTGACGCTCAACGTCAAGGTCAAGCTGGTTCCCAACGACAAGGGCGATACCGAGAACGCCCCTGACTTCCGCGTGCAGGCGGCGGGCCACGACATCGGCGCGGCGTGGAAGAAGACCAGCGAGGCCGGGCGGGATTACCTGTCCGTGACCCTCGACGATCCTTCGTTCCCGGCTACGGTCTATGCCCGCCTGATCGAAGGCGAGAACGGCACGCACGACCTGATCTGGTCACGCAGCAAGCCCAAGGCGGCCTGACGGCCACCCACCGCGCCTCGCCCATTGCGGCGGGGCGCCGTGCTGCTGGCGCAGCACGTCACGCACGCGCCTACGGCGCGTCGCGTTCCTTCAAGACGGCCTCAAGCTCCTGGCGCACCTGCGCCAGAAGCTGCTCGGTCTTGCGCGTGCTGTCGCCGGCATAGGCCAGCGTCAGCAACGTCAGCGGATGCACTTCCATGACCTCGCACAGCTCGGTCAGCTTGTGCAGGGTCGGGCTTTTCAGGTCGCGCTCCAGCGTACTCATGTAAGTGCGGCTGGACACGTCAGAAAAGGCTTCCTGGCTCAAGCCACGCGCCTTCCTGATCGTCCGTATCGCCGCTGCCAATGAGTGTTTCGCCGTCGCCAACTTGGTTTCCCCGCAAAAACCAAGATGACAGCCCATTGCACACCATAGGGCTACAATCTAAAGTGTTCATTTCCAGCAGACCGGCCCGCTTTCGTGCTTTTACGGAAATCCGCATCAGCGACTTTCCACAGAATCGGGGAGCCGCATTCGTGCTTTTCCTGTCCTGCGCAATTCCGCTTCCACGTTTCCGTGCATGTACGGATTCGGCAGCTTGCGCTTTCGTGCATCCCCACGAAAGCACGTATCCGCTTCAACGCTTCCGCGTCTTGGCGGCAAAGCGGCTCCGTGCATCCTCGGTTATGTGGGAATCCCGGCCATGAACCCGCCGCTCATCACCGCCGAGCAGCGCGTGCAGCTACTCGCCGTCGGCGAGGTGCGCGCTGCCGGCCAGAACATCGACCCGTTGCCTGCGGTGCGCCTGTTCACCCCCGACGCACACGTCACCTGGCTGCTGGCCGCGCTTGACCCGGCTGATGGCGATACGGCCTGGGGACTGATCGACCTGGGCATCGGCCTGCCGGCCTTGGGAACGGTGAAGCTGTCCGATCTGGCGTCCATCGTCGGGCCGCGCCAGCAGCCGGTGATGCGCGATCGCTACTTTCTGGCGCAGCGCCCGCTGTCGGAGTACGTCCGACTGGCGCAGGAGAACGGCGCGATCACGGATTGAGCGGCCACGAAGACAGGGAGAAACCGAGCCAAGGCGAGCGCATCGTGACTATTTCGGTCTTGGTCAAGACCGAACAGGTCTTGATCGGCTTCATTGCACAAAATCGGTGCGTGCCTGACCGAAATAGACATGATCCTTGGCGCGGGTTTCGGCACGGTGCCCGATGCTGACGCCAATTTTCCGGCGTTTCAGTCGTCGCATTGAGACGATTTTCGCAATGATTCGGAGCCAATCGGTCTTGACACCTACCACTTCAGCTTACCCCGACCCGACGATGGTTTGATGGCGATTCGATAGCCCCGCACAGCGAAATCCGTGGCGACGTTCCTGCTGACTGACAGGAGGTTGCGTCATGGCCGAACCGAGCACCGAGCACTGGTATCCCACCGCCGCCTATCTCTACACGTTGCACCTCGACGGCCCTGCGCTGGCGTGGGAATACCTGCGCCGCAATCCCGACTACCGCCGCGACTGGCTGCGCCGTCGCCGCCGGCCACAGGCCGCCGAACGCTGGGGCTTGCGCTTGCTGGAAGATCCAGACCTGGACGCGCGGGACGCGCATCCGGTCTGGTTCCCCGACCATGACGGCGTGATCCAGCTCTACCCGGATGCCGACCCGCCACCGGATGCCGATGCCTTCGCGTTCTGGTGCGTCCCCGGCGACAAGCATCTGATCCACGACGGCAAGCGCCTGGTGCTGGTGTCGCGCTGGCCCGGCTGCTGCGTGCGGCTCGCACTCGCGCCGGAACTGGAAGACGGCATGGCCTACCTCTACGCCATCCGCGCCTGCACCGCGCCTTGCGCACGCTACCGTGCGCTGGCGGCTGGGTTGGATGCGCTGTCCGCCGTGACCGAGGCCGTGCCTGCGGCGGCGGCCCGCTCGCGGCCTACGCCCGCCGCGCTGCTGGAACTGCACACCTTGCAGGCGCTCGACGCGACCCTGGCGGGCGCGTCCTTGCGCGAAGTGGCCGAAGGGCTGTTCGGCGCCGATGCCGTCGTGACCGACTGGCACGCCGACAGCGCCTTGCGTGCCCGCGTGCGGCGGCTGGTGCGCCGGGGCGATGGGCTGATGCGCGGCGGTTACCGCCGCCTGGCACAGCTTCCGCCATCACTGCACTAGGGGGGACGTTTCGCGTCGCCTGCAAATCGTCCCTGAACAGGGAGCCTCGCTTTCTTGAAAGTGTCTCTATCCGGCTGCGTGGTGTGGCCGGGCTTGATGGAGGCACATCCCATGCGACCCGCTCCCTTGCGGCCTGCCGCCGCTGCTGTCGCTGCGCCCGCGCAGCCCCAACGCTACCTGACCAACGACGAAGCCGCCGAGTACCTGCGCCTTTCGCCGCGCACGCTGGAGAAACAGCGCGTGATCGGCGGCGGCCCGAAATTCCGCAAGTTTGGCCGCCGCGTCATGTATGCGGTGGCCGACCTCGATGCCTGGGCCGACCAGCGCAGCTACGAAGCCACGTCCGACCCGGAATATGCCGAACGCCACGCGGGCGACTACCGTGATGGCCGCTGATCGTTGGCCCGCCGGTGGCCGCCGTCATGTCCAGCCCACGGCAGGAGCGGGAACAGCTCGATCTGTTCCGCGCCTTGCCCGGCGACATGGCGCCGCGCGACAGCCAGGACTTGATGGCCTTTCCGTTCTTCTCGCTGGCGAAGTCGCGGCGCACCGCGCCGATCGACTTCCGCAGCGGCAACATCACCATCCGCGTGGAGGGCACCATCGAGCACGGCATCGCAACGATATGGGATGCCGACGTGCTGATTTGGGCCGCCTCGCAGATCGTGGAAGCCCGCGACGCCGGCATCATGCCGTCACGCTGGATACGCGCCACGCCTTACGAGGTCTTGCGCTTCATCGGGCGCGGCACCTCGCTCAACGACTACCTGCGGCTGAAAGCCGCGCTCGACCGGCTGCAATCGACCAGCGTGGCAACGTCCATCCGCGCACCGACCGGGCGGCGTCTACATCGCTTCTCCTGGGTGAACGAATGGCGCGAGCTGGCCGACGCCAGCGGCACGCCGCTGGGCATCGAGCTGATCCTGCCGGATTGGTTCTACGCGGGCGTGTTGGACGCGGCCTTGGTACTGACCATCGACCCGGCGTATTTCCGCTTGAAGGGCGGCATCGAACGCTGGCTGTACCGCCTGGTGCGCAAGCACGGCGGCAAGCAAGCGGACGGCTGGCAATTCGATTTCCGGCACCTGCATCGCAAATCCGGCAGCGCGGCCCGCTTCTCGGACTTCGCCTACGACCTGCGCGCCCTGGTGGCGCGGCAGTCGCTGCCCGGCTACGTCCTGGGCATCGAGCGGATGCCGGACGACGGAACGGAGCTGCTGACCTTCCGGCCCGTGCTGCACACGGCACGGGGATAACTGCGGGAAAAGTTGTGGACGGCCTCGTGCTATCAGGAGTACCGGGTATCGTGCTATCAGGAGTACGCCTATCGTGCTATCAGGAGTACGAAAACGCCGGAAAGCCAGTAATGGCGCGGGTTTGCGGCCCCTCTAACTTACCTAACTATAAATCTCTAACTTTTAGTAGAAGCGCGCCGTTTCGGTGGACAACCACCCAACGGTACGGCGAACCGCGTTTTGCACGGCGGCCAAAAGCCGGCTTTCCAACACGGGGCGCCGCGCCATGATCCTCGCTCTGCTCAACCAGAAAGGCGGTGTCGGCAAGACAACGCTCGCCACGCACATCGCGGGCGAACTGGCGCTGCGTGGCCAGCACGTCATCCTGCTCGATGCCGACCCGCAGGGTTCCTCGCTGGACTGGACACAGCGCAGGAGCCAGCAGGGCTTGCCCCGGTTGTTCAGCGCCGTGGGCCTCGCCCGCGAAACACTGCATCAGGAAGCGCCAGAACTGGCCCGCCGCGCAGATCACGTCATCATCGACGGCCCGCCGCGCATCGCCGCCCTGGCGCGCTCCGCGCTGCTGGCGGCCGAGCGCGTGCTGATTCCGGTGCAGCCAAGCCCCTACGACCTCTGGGCCAGCTCGGAAATGGTTTCGCTCATCCGCGAGGCGCAGGTGTTCCGGCCTGCGCTGCGCGCGGCCTTCGTCATCAACCGGCGCGTCAGCACCACCGTGATCGGGCGCGAAGCTCGCCAGGCGCTCGCCGAGCAGCCATTTCCTGCGCTGCGCGCGGAAGTGCATCAACGCATCGTGTTCGCCGACAGCGTGGCCGCTGGTCGGCTTGCACGCGAGACGGCGCCGGACAGCACCGCCGCACGCGAGATCACCGCACTGGTCGATGAACTGCTGCGGTGGCCGACATGAGCACCGCACGCGGCAAGCGCGTCGGCATCGGCACACGTCCGCCCGCGAATCCGCACGCCGAGGCGTGGGTTCGCCAGGGCGATGCCGATGCGCTCAACAAGGGCGACCTCTACACGGCCCGCCTGACGCTCGACGTGACGCCTGCGCTTCGCGCACGCATCAAGATCGCCGCCTTCGGCCAGGGCGTGACCGTGGCCGAACTGCTGCGCGGCCTGCTGGAGCGGGAGTTTCCCGAACACCGCACGGAGAACATGCCATGAATGCATCCGCTTCGCTCGCCGAGAACGCGGCACCGGCTACGCCGCTGCCTGCGCTTTCGGCACTCGCCGGGCAAGCCGGCAACGTGCCGCTGACGCGCGTATCGCTGGCCTACGTCGAACCGCGCTTCAAGCTCTACCTGCGGTTCGGTGAACCGGCACGCACACTGCGGCTCGACCGCTGGCGGCGCTGCGCGGTGTTCCTGCCGCGTGCAATGTTCTGCCGCGTGCGCTGGCAGGCAAATGACTACGGCACAATCCGCTGGCAGCTCATGGTGATGCAAGCCGCCACGCCGCTCGATGCCATGCAGCGCATCCCCGGCGTGCAGCCGGGCGCACGCCTGCTGCTGCACACCGAAGGCGATGCCAACGTGCGCGCCGTGCTGGAACGCATCGACGCCATCGAGGCGCTGGGCATCGCCCCCATCGACGTGTCGCCCGCGTACTGGCGCACGCTGGGCAACCGTCTTGCGGCGCGCTCGCCGCTGCCCGACTACACCGCCGAGCGGCACGCCGCCTGGCTGGCCGGAAAGGCGCTGCCATGACAGTACCCATCGCCACGGCCAGCACGCCCGCCGTTCCGCCGCGCCCTCGCTCGCGCCTGCGCGCTCGCATCGTCGTGGTCACACTGGCCGCCATCGGCTTCGCTGCGCTGGCCTGGGCGGCTTTCGTGTCGCCGCTGCCGCGCCTGACCTACAACCCGTCCGACAGCGTGGCGGTCGGCTGGTATCGCATCGACCCGTTCGACCCGCGCACCGCCTCGCTGCCACGTCCGTTGTCCGTGGGCAGCATCGTGCTGGTGCCGCTGCCGGCCACGGCCGCCGCGCTGGCTGCGCAGCGCGGCTACCTGCCGACGCGCGTGCCGCTGCTCAAACGTGTGGGCGCAGTCGCGCCGCAACACGTCTGCATCGTCGACGGTCAGGTACGCATCGACGGCGTGCCTACGGCCGCCGTGCTGCCCGCCGATCGGATGGGCCGGGCGCTGCCGTCCTTGCAGCTTTGCCGCCGCCTCGAACCGGGCGAACTGTTCCTGTTGAGCGTGACCAATCCGGCATCGTTCGACAGCCGGTATTTCGGCCCGGTCAGTGCGTCCGCCGTGATCGGCGTTGCGCACCCGATCTGGCTGGAGACGCGCCCATGATGGCCGCCGATTCGCTGCACGTTGCCGTGCATCTCATCGTGCCATCGGGCATGTTGTTCTGCTGGCTGCTGCCGTGTCGTCGCGCGTGCAGTGCGGGCGCATCCTCGCCGCACTTCGCGCAACATCCGGCGCAGCCGTCCAGCGTGCAGGCGTCTTGCCTCGGACGCGCCCGGCCTGCGGCCATTGGCGCGTTCGCCGGCGCGCTGGCTGCTCACGCAGCAGCACCGCCGGGCCGCCGACGCCCGGAGCGACAGCGAAGGGCAAAGGCGGAAGGCAAGACAAAAGGACGCGGCACCGGGCCGCGTCGAAAGCCAGTCTGCACATGGGGGTGGCGCGGCACGGAGCGGCTTTGCCGCCGTGCCGCGTTCGGCGCGAAGGTCGCGCCAATGCAGGCATGTCCGCGTGCTTCGCACGACAGGACACGCCGGAGCTTGCAGGGAGAACGACCATGACCGACCGCCGCGACGACGATTTCCGGGTGCGCCCCAGCGCCCCGAAAAACCGGGGCAAAGGCCAGGGCAAGAGCTTCGTTTCCAAGGTGCTCAAGCAGGCCGGCAAAGCCAGCAGCGGCAAGTCGGCGGTGCGCCGTCCTGGGGCGGCTGGTACCGGCCAGCGTCCCGGCTCGCGCCTGGGGCGCGGCCATACGGCGGCGCGTTTCGCCGGGACGAAGCTAACGCCCATGTCGCGGCGCGTGACCATCAAGACCTTGTTGGTCAATCACCAGCGGGCCAGTCCGCAGTCGCTCGCCAAGCATCTGCGCTATGTTGAGCGCGACGGCGCGGGCCGCGATGGCGAACCGGGCCGGGCCTATGGGCCGCAGACCGACGAAGCCGATCTGGACGCCTTCAAGGAACGCTGCGCCGATGACCGGCACCATTTCCGCTTCATCGTCTCGCCCGAGGACGGGGCCGAGCTGGACGACCTGCGCACCTATACCCGGCATCTGGTGAACCGCATGGAAGCCGACTTGGGCACGCGGCTGGATTGGGTGGCGGTCGATCACTGGAACACCGACAACCCGCATACGCACCTCATCGTGCGCGGGCGCGACGACACCGGCAAAGACCTCATCATCGCGGGCGACTACATCGCCCACGGCTTCCGCCACCGGGCCGCCGAGTTGGCGACGGAATGGCTTGGGCCGCGTACCGAACTGGAGATCCAGCAGACCTTGCAGCGCGAGGTGGAGCAAGAGCGGTGGACGAGCCTCGACCGCACGTTGCAGCGCGAGGCCGGCGACGATGGCCGGGTGCAGATCGAATGCTTCAACGAACCCCGGCTGCAACGCCAGCGCCTGCTGCTGATCGGCCGCCTGCAACGCTTGCAGCGCCTGGGCCTGGCCGACGAGACGCAGCCCGGCACCTGGGCGGTTCACGCCGATACCGAGAAGACCTTGCGCGCCCTGGGCGAGCGCGGCGACATCATCCGCACCATGCAGCGGGCCATGCGCGGCCAGCCGCGCGAGCTGGCGGTGTTCGAGCCGGGTGAGGTTGGCCGAACCGTCATCGGCCGCGTGGCCGCGAAGGGACTGGCCGACGAGCTGCATGACCGCGGCTATCTGGTCATCGACGGCGTGGACGGCAAGGCTCACTATGTCGCGCTCAACGCCCGCGACGAGCTGGCGAACTACCCGGCCGGCGCCGTGGTGGAGGTGAAGGGTTCCGCCGACGTGCGCGCAGCCGATAAGAGCATCGCCGCGCTGGCAAGCGATGGCCTGTACCGCACCGATCACCACCTGGCGATCGAGCAAGGCCGGGCCAAAGGCGGGCGCGACCCGCACGAGGTCGTGGCGGCCCACGTCCGCCGGCTGGAAGCCCTGCGCCGCGCCGGCATCGTGGAGCGCGTGGCCGAAGGGCTATGGAAGGTGCCGGACGACCTGGCCGAGCGTGGCCGCCAGTACGACTCGCAACGGCTGGGCGGTGTAGCCGTAGAGATGAAATCGCACCTGCCCATCGAGCGGCAGGCCCGCGTCATCGGCGCGACCTGGCTTGACCAGCAACTGGTCGGCGGCGGCCGTGGGCTGGGCGACCTGGGCTTTGGCAGCGATGTGAAGCAAGCCATACAGCAGCGTGCCGACTTCCTCGAAGAACAGGGGCTGGCACAGCGGCGCGGGCAGCGCGTGATCCTCGCCCGCAACCTGCTGGGCACGCTGCGCAATCGGGAACTGGCGCAAGCCGTCAAGGACATTGCCGCTGAAACCGGCCTGGAGCATCGCCCCATCACGGACGGGCAGCGCGTGGCCGGGATTTACCGGCGTTCCGTCATGCTCGCCAGCGGACGCTACGCGATGCTTGATGACGGCATGGGCTTCTCACTGGTGCCGTGGAAGCCGGTGATCGAACAGCGGTTGGGGCAGCAGCTCGCCGCGACGGTGCGCGGCGGTGGCGTGTCGTGGGAGATTGGAAAGCAGCGTGGCCTACAACTCTAGGCGTGTGGCTCGGATCGCGGCCCACTGTGCAGGTGGCCTTGCGTGCCGAAGCCGTGCAATAACAGCGAGCGGTCGGTCGATCAGGGCTTGAACAGCTCCGCGCCCATGAAGTCGATGAACGCGCGCAGCTTCGGCGCCAGATGCTTGCTCGACGGCCACAGCATGCGGAAGGTGCCCTGATGCGGGTTGAAGTCATCCAGCACCGTCACCAGTTCGCCCGCTGCGATCGCGTCGCGCACCATGAAGTCCGGCAGGCAGGCGATCCCGAGACCGTCGCGGGCGACGTGAACCAGGGCCTCGGTGGTGTTGCACACCATCGACGCCGAGAGGCTGGGTTCCGCCTCGCCCTCCGGCAAACGCAAGGGCCACGGCTCGAACTTGCCGGTGCTCGGAAACTTGTGTTGCAGGCAGGCATGGCCCGCCAGGTCGGCGGGCACGCGCGGCGTGCCTCGCACCGCGAAATACCGGGGCGCACCAACCAGCAGCAGCTTGAAGGTGCCCAGCGGGCGGGACATGAGCCGGGAGTCCGTCGGCTCCCCGGTACGAATGACGGCATCGAACCCGTCCTCGATCACATCGACCATCCGATCCGAGAAATCCACGTCCAGTTCGATGGCCGGGTAGCGGTGCATGAAGGTCGTCAGCGCCGGCATGACCAGGCCGCTGACCAGCGGCAGGCTCACGCGCAGCTTGCCCTGGGGGCCTGCCGGGTTTCCGACAGTTCCAGCTCGGCCGCCTCGACCTCGCAGAGGATGCGCCGGCAACGCTCCAGAAACAGCGCGCCTTCGGCGGTCAGCGTGATGCTGCGCGTGCTGCGGTGGAGCAGGCGCACGCCCAGGCGTTCCTCCAGCCGCGCCACGCTCTTGCCCACGGCGGACGACGAGATGCCGAGCACGCGCCCGGCCTCCGAGAAGCTGCGGGCTTCGGCCGCCTGCACGAAGAACCCAATGCCGTTGAGGGAATCCATTGCGTCGCCAATCTAAGAATATTTGTCCGATATGTTCGGAACCTTAGCCTATTTTTCTTGATCCTGCGCACGCCTACGCTGACGGCTGCACAGGTTGGATGCGGCTGTCCTGGCGTTCCAGACAAGGCTTCGGCGTCCGCCTGTCCCCCTGCGGACTCTTTGCGGACGTTTTCCATGACACAAGCCCTGGCCGCCACAAGCGGCACCACTGGCCGCGACTGGCTGCAACTGCTGGCCGCCTGCCTCACCGGCATCCTGATTCCGTTGTGCTTCACCGGGCCGGCCGTCGTACTGCCGTCCATCAGCCAGGAGCTGGGCGGGACGGCGGTGCAACTGAACTGGGTGGTCAACGGCTACATCCTGACCTACGGCAGCGCCATGATGGCGGCCGGTAGCCTGACCGACACCTATGGCCGCAAGCGCGTGTGGCTGGTCGGCCTGGCGCTGTTCGCGCTGGTGACATTCGCCATCCCGCTGGCACCGACGGTCGGCTGGATCGACGGCCTGCGCCTGCTGCAAGGACTGGGCGGCGCGGCCGCCTTCGCCGGCGCCATGTCCTCGCTGGCGCAGGCCTTCCACGGCCCGATCCGCACGCGGGTGTTCAGCCTGCTCGGCACCACGTTTGGCATCGGCCTGGCCTTCGGGCCGCTGGCGGCCGGCTGGCTGGTGGAGGTGGCGGGCTGGCGCTGGGTGTTCCTGGCGACGGCGCTGATCGGGGTGGCCGGCTTCGGCCTGGTATGGGCCAGCGCCACGGAGTCCCGCGATCCGCAGGCCACCGGCCTGGACTGGCCGGGCGCTCTCAGTTTCACCGCCGCGCTGACCTTGTTCACCTACGGCATCCTGCTGGCACCGGAAGAAAGCTGGCGCAGCGCCACGGTCCTGGGGTCGCTGCTGGCGGCAGCCGTGCTGTTCATGGCTTTCGTACGCATCGAGCGGCGCGTGTCGCGGCCGATGCTCGACCTGTCGCTGTTCAGCCATGGGCGTTTCGTCGGCGTGCAGGTGCTGGCCGCGTCGCCGGCCTTCTTCTTCGTCACGCTGATCGTGATGCTGCCGGGCCGCTTCATCGGCATCGACGGGCTGGGTGCGCTTGAAGCGGGACAAATGATGATTGCCCTGGCCGTACCGCTGCTGGTCGTGCCGTTCCTGGCCGCGCTGCTGTCGCGCTGGTTCACCTCCGGCGTGCTGTCCGGCGTCGGGTTGTTGCTGGTGGCGGTCGGGTTGGTCTGGCTGGGCCAGGTGCTGGCTGGCGGCGCCGGCCCGGTGCTGGTGGCGCCGCTGGCGCTGATCGGCATCGGCATCGGCCTGCCGTGGGGACTGATGGACGGCATGGCCGTGAGCGTGGTGGAGAAGGAACGCGCGGGCATGGCGACCGGGATCTTCAACTGCGTGCGGGTCTCGGCCGACGGCATCGCCATTGCGGTCGCCGGCGCACTGCTGGCGTTCCTGATCCAGGGCGGGCTACTCGGTGCCTTGTCCGCTGCCGAGCCTGCGGCCGTGATCGAGGCGGCCAACCGCGCCGCGCTGGGCGACCTGCACCAGGCCACCACGCTGCTGCCCGGCGAACGTGCGTTGCTGCTGGCGACCTACGACACCGCGTTCCGCCGGGTGCTCTACGTCCTGGCGGCCGCGTCGGCACTGACCGCATTACTGGTGTTCGCCTTGCTCGGCCGATCACGCGCGCATGAAGAAGCGGGAGCGACGCCATGACCTCCATCGGGACGGACGCCTTGCCCGCCGACCTTGCACGGCATCGGGCCTATGCGAGGGTCTTCCAGCCGGGACGGCTCACCTTCGGTTTCATCGACCCACTGGAAGGCCACGGTGCGCGGCGGCGGGGGCGTCATGGGAAGTCGGACGGACGCGCAGCCCCGGAATCGTCTGAAGTTCAGGCAGCAACATAGGGCGCTGGTCAATGAACGCCGTCGTCCATCGTGGCCAGGATCCGGTGCAGATACTCCCTGAATTGACCAACTTCTTCGGGCTGAAACTCCGTCAGCATCTGCGTGTTGATCTCGCGTACGATTGTCGGAACCGCGCTGGCGACAACCGTCCTTTTTCGGTGAGTTCCAAGTTGATGATGCGGCGATCGTCGTGCGAACGTGTGCGCGACACGATGCGCTTGGCTTCCAAGCGATCAAGCGCGCGCGTCATGCCGCTGGAGTTGCGCATACAGATGCGCGAGAGGTCGGACGCCGTGCTTGATCCGTTCTTGGCCAGTTGCAGCACCAAGCCCCACTGCGCGTCGGTGAGCGAGATGGCTTTCATTCGCTGATTGATCTTCGCGCGCATTTGTCCGTGAATGGACTGAATTAGCCAGATGATGCTATCGCCTTGGCGTGCCAATGACCCATCGCAATCTGAGCGGGGTGAACTTACGGACATGGACTGAATCCTGGCAGAGTCCCCGAGGGGATTGTTTGGTTCGGCTATTTCCTATCGCCAAATGCGTTTAGGAAGGTTGTTACCGCGATCTGCACCCAGTGATCCTTTTGAGCAGCAGATGGCCGGGTTTCAGGGTGCGTCAGGCACTCCATTTGCGCCTGAGCACGAACCATGCTGAGGAACAGCGTCGCGGCGGCTTCGATGCCTACCGACTGGACGTTGATCTCTCCAGCTTGTGCTGCCACGTTCAGTCGTTCGGCCAACATTGAAGTAACGACTTTCAGGCCAGCCAAGAAGAACCGTCGGCCCAAGTCTGGGAACCTGGGCGCTTCCGCCATGACCACCCGATACAACGCCAACGCAGTCGGCGAAAGCACGATGTCGAGGTAGGACATGCCAAGGTCGGTCAGGGTCTTGGCGATGTTGCCAGGGGACGTGTGCATCGCCCTGAACGTCGCGGTCATCGACGCACATTCGTGTTCCATCACCGCAGCGAACAAAGCCTCTTTGTTGGGAAAGCAGGCGTACATGGTCGCCTTCGAGACACCCGCCTCACGCTGAATCATGTCCGTGGTCGCGGCGCTGAAGCCATGCGTCAGGAACACCGATGTGGCTGCCTTCAATACGGCAACTTCCTTGTCGTTTCGCTCTACGGCGGCGGTGGCGGGCATGTGACTACTCAATAGGCTGAAGAAAGCGAGATCATCACTATACCGAACGGTTTTAGTTGAGGCAAAGCGGGAGCGTCGCGCCCACGAGGGCCCCGTGTCATCTAGCAACAAGTTGACGAATTCTCAGATTGCGGCTAGAGTACCGCCCGGTATAGTACCGTTCGGTACAGCAGCCAGGGGAGCTTGCATTCGCAACCTTTCCCGCGCCGCATCGCTAGAGGACTTCTATGAATCGCGTTTTTCGAGGCTGGGGACTTCGCCGAATCGCATACGGAGCGCCCGCGCTGGTTTTGGTGCTCGCTGGTTGCGTGACGGCACCCGACGTTCGGGGCCATCCCTTGCATCGCCCGACGCGGCGTTGCGCTCACGCGCGACGGTCGTGGCGAATGAACCTGCTTTGGTCGAGGAGCCGGCACCGACCGAATGGTGGCAACTGTTCGGCGATAAGACGCTGAGTGCGTTGCAGGCCGAAGCTGCCGAATCCAACCTCGATCTCCTCGCCGCCACCGCGCGTATCGAAGAAAGCCGTGCGCAACTTGGGCTGGCCAATGCGGCGCGCAGACCCCAACTGTCCGCAGACGCCAGCTACGCGCGCTCGGCCCTCAGTGAACACTCGCCGATGGTGCTGCTCGGCGCGCCGACCGAACCCACCAGTACCTGGTCGCTGGGTCTGCAAGCTGGCTGGGAGCTGGATTTGTGGGGGTATCTGCGCCACCTCAGCGATTCCGCCGAAGCCAAGCTGCAAGCCAGCGCCTTCGGCATGGAGGCGGTGAAGGTGTCCGTCGCCGGCGACGTGGCGCGCACCTACCTGCTGCTGCGTGGTGTGCAGGCACAAGTGGCAATCGTCGAGGAAAACCACCAGATCGCCGAGGGATTGTTGCGCATGGCGGAAAGCCGGGAGCGCAACGGCGTCGCCACCCGCTTCGATGCAGCGGCGGCACGCGCCGACTTGGCCGGTATCGAGGCACGCTTGTCCAGACTGCACCAACAGCGCGATGCCCTGATGAACGCACTGGCATTGCTGCTCGGCAAGCCGCCACGAGAACTGGATGACCACCTTGCCACGGCCGGCCTGCCACCGATGCCGCAGCGGCTGCCCGTAGGCATCCCTTCCGAACTGGCGCGGCAGCGGCCGGACATCTTGCAGGCGGAAGCACGCCTGCGTGCCGCCGTGGCCGACATTGGCGCGGCAACCGCCGACTTCTACCCACGCATCAGCCTGACCGGGAGCATTGGTGTGCAGGCGTTCGACTTTTCCGACCTGGGCAGTTGGGATTCCCGGCGTTTCTCGATAGGGCCGACGCTGCACCTGCCGATCTTTCAGGGTGGCCGCCTCAAGAGCAATCTCGCGTTGACCGAAGCCCGTCATCGCTTGGCGGGTATCGCTTACCAACAGACCGTCCTGCGCGCCTGGCACGAAGTCGATGATGCGTTGAACGCCTACACCACCGAGTTGAAACGGCACGAGCAGTTGCAGCTTGCCTTGACGCAGAACCAGACGGCTCTGAGCGTGGCGCAACGCGCGTACCAGCAGGGCACCGCCGATTTCACAGCCGTCCTGGTCGCCCGGCGTTCGCTGCTGGCAAGCCAGACCGAACTGACCGACTGCGCGACAGCCTCCGCGCTTTCCGTTGTCGCCCTCTACCGCTCGCTCGGCGGCGGTTGGTCTTCAGCACTCCGACCCGAAGCAGCGTTGGATGGCGACAAGTCATGAGTACGCCGACATCCACGCCAGCCGGCGGAGCGGCACCGCCGCCTGGTCAGCCATCACCACCCGTCTTCAATGCACGCCTGGCCACCGGCTTGCTGGGGGCGCTGTTGGCGGCGATGGTCGCCGGCTTGAACGGCCGTATTCCTGGCTTGGTGCTGGCCGACCTCCGAGGTGCCTTGGGCTTCGGCCTGGACGATGCCTCCTGGCTGACCACGGCCTATTCAGCGGGTGAACTGGCCGCAATGCCGTTCGCAACGTGGTTGGCCATCACGTTTTCGTTGCGCCGCTTTCAACTGACGATGCTGTTGACTGCGCTGCTTCTGTCCGCCGTCATGCCTTACGTGCGGGATCTGCACCTGCTGCTGGCCTTGCGCGTTCTGCACGGATTCTCCGGCGGCGCACTGATCCCCTTGCTGATGATGTCCTGCCTGCGCTTCCTGCCGCCGCCGATCCGGCTGCATGGCCTCGCAGTGTTCGCGCTGGTCGCCACTTTCTCGCCCAATGTCGCGCTTTGGCTGGCCGCTCTGTGGGTGGATCGTCTGGAGGACTGGCGCCTGGTCTACTGGCACGTGCTTCCCGTGGGCCTGGCGGCCGCTGCGCTGGTCGCCTGGGGCATCCCGAAACTGCCGCTGGCGTTGCCACGGCTGAAACAGGCCAACTGGTTCGGCATGGGCTTGGGCGTACCTGGCCTGATGCTGCTGGTGGTTGGCGTGGATCAGGGCGTGCGATTGGATTGGTTCCATTCACCGCTGATCGTTGCCGCGCTGCTGACGGGCCTCGTGTTCACCACATTGTTCCTGGCGAGCGAATGGGGACATCCAGCACCTTTCAATCGGCTGCAACTGCTGGAACGCCGCAACGTCTGGCTCGGATTCGTCAGCCTCGCCGTCCTGCTGATGGTGATGGCCACCGCCGTCACCTTGCCGGCCAATGTGCTGGGCCAACTCCAGGGTTTCCGCATGGAGCAGAGCGCGGCCATAGGCTTGATCGTCGGGTTGCCGCAACTGGTGCTGGGGCCTTTCGTGGCGCTGCTGCTGTATCAGCGTTGGGTTGATGCACGCCACGTCTTCGCGGCAGGACTGGCCTGCATGGCGGCGGGCTGCTGGCTGGCTGCGAGCATCACCAGTGAATGGATGGTGCAGCAGTTCATGTGGGCCGAAATCCTGCAAGCCGTTGGACAGCCGATGGCTATGGTCGCGTTGCTGTTTCTGGTGACGAGCGTGGTTCAACCGATGGAGGGGCCTTTTCTCGCCGGTATGGTCAACATCGTGCGCGTGTTCAGCGCGACCGTTGGCGGCGCCGTCATCGGGCAACTCACCGCGGTGCGCAGTCGCTTCCATACCGAAATGTTGCTCGACAGAGCGGGACAGCTCCTGCCTCGGATCGGGCCATCCGACACGGCGCAGGAAACACTGGCAGCAACTGTCGCGCAGCAGGCCAGCGTACTGACCACAGCGGACATCTATCGAGTGTTCGCTGTGCTGGCGGTACTGCTGATTCCGGCCGTGTTGAAGCTCCAACATATCCCTGCGCCTGTGGTGAATCGCACGCCCCGAAATGCGCCTCCAGCCGCACCGGCGGGTGCAACCTCTTGATCTTCTCCTGGTGAAATAGCTTCTTATGGCCACGAATCTCCGTTCTCGCATCACGGTCGGCGTGATCGCCGCTGCCACCCTCGTGGGAGCGTTCCTGATCCTGAATCGCTCGGAATCCAGCGCATCCGAACAAAGCACCGACGACGCCTACGTGCAGGCCGACTTCACGGTGATCGTCCCCCAGGTGGCAGGCGTCATCACTCAAGTGGCGGTTGTCGATCATCAGGAAGTTCAAGCAGGCGCTCCACTGGTCAGCATCGACGAGCGCGACCTGAGCATCGCGGTGGACAACGCGAAGGCACATGTCGCCAGTGCGCAGGCCGCCATCGACAGCTTGCAGGCACAGATTGCCCGCCAGCGGAGCATCATCGAGCAGGCCCACGCAGCGGTGGTTGCCACCGGAGCCAATCTCAAGCTCGCGGAGGCCAATCGCAGCCGCTTCACCAACTTGGCACGCGATGGTTCCGGCACGGTGCAGGCTCAACAACAGGCCGAAGCGCAATGGGACATTCAGCGTGCCGCGCATGAGAGAGATCGGGCCGGATTGCACTCGGCGGAGCAACAAACCGCCATTCTTCGTGCCGATCTGGAAAAGGCACGGGCTGCATTGCTTGCGGCGCAAGCGGAAAAAGCCGCCGCCGACTTGAACCTGTCCTATGCCCGCGTGACCGCGCCCGTCGGCGGCATCGTCGCTCAGCGTAAAGCGCGGGTTGGCGGCTATGCCCGCGTGGGAGAACCATTGCTGACGTTGGTGCCGCTGGATGCGGTCTATGTGGAAGCCAACTTCCGTGAGACGCAACTGGCCCGCGTGAGGGTCGGTCAGCCGGTAGAAATCGCCGTGGATGCGCTACCGGGCGTCCAGATCAAGGGACGAGTCCAAAGCCTGGGGCCAGCCAGCGGCGTGAGTTTCTCATCGGTGCCACCACACAACGCCACGGGCAACTTCACCAAGATCGTGCAACGCCTGCCGGTACGCATCCATTTGGAACCGGGTCAGGAAGATGTCCGCCAACTGCGCGTCGGCATGTCGGTACGCCCGGTCATCAACGTCAATGCAAAGGTTGTCGAGGCGCCTGGATCTGAACATGGTGCATCACGACCGACGGCTTCGCGGTAAAGGGATTCTCCCCATGTCCATCTCCCCCTTCCTCATTCGTTGCCCGCTTTTTTCCGCGCTCTGCTGATTGGACTGCTCCTGTGTGGCACGGCGCAGGCCGGGAAGCCGGCGCGATCCGATATCGTCATTGAGCGTCCCGGTATTGCGTTGGCGGCCGCGCGCCGCGTCATCGCGGCGGCGAACGCCGAGGCAGAGCGCAACAATTGGGCGATCAGTGTGGCCGTCGTCGATGTCGCGGGCGAACTCGTCGCTTTTGAAAAGAGCGACACGGCGATCGGCATAAGCCCCTCGGTGGCCGTCGGCAAGGCGCGCACGGCGGCCTTGTTGCGGGCGCCGTCCAAGCAATTCGAGGATTTCGTCAACGAAGGGCGGCCCAGCTTTTTGTCCACGCCCGGCGTCACTGCGCTGGAAGGCGGGGTTCCCATCGTCGTTGATGGCCGAGTGATCGGGGCTGTGGGCATCAGCGGCGCACACGGTGCCAACGACTCGCACGTCGCAACAGTCGCCGCAGCCGCCATCGAACATTCAAGAGAATGAGAGTGCAGCCATGAACACCTTGAAAGACAAGGCATTGGTCGTCATCGGTGGCAGTTCCGGCATCGGCTTTCGCGTTGCCCAGCTCGCAGCCGACGAGGGCGCCCGGCTACTGATCGTCGGTCGAGATGTCGGGCGCCTGCAAATTGCGCAAACCGACCTCGAAGCGCGTGGCGTGACTGTCGAAACCCGTCAGGTGGATGCCCACGACCACGCGGCGCTGGAATCGTTGTTCAACGAACTGCCCGTGTTCGACCATCTTGTCTCGATGATCGGCGACGTAATGGGTGGCGGCTTCGTCGGTGCCGACATAGCGGTGATCCGCCACGTGATTGAATCCAAGTTCTTCACCAACGTGCATATCGGGCAACTGGCTGCAACCAAAGTGCGCGAGGGCGGCAGCCTCGTTTTCACTTCCGGCACCGGCGGTCGCGCCCAGGATGCCTGCGCCAGCTACGTCGGCAACCTCGGCATCAATGCACTGGTCGAGGGGCTGGCGGTGGAACTGGCACCGAAGGCGCGGGTCAACGCGGTTTCACCGACTTGGACTGTCACGCCGTTCTGGCGCGATGTGCCGCCAGCGCAGATCGAGGCCACGCGCGATCACTTCGAGCAAGTCATCCCCCTCAAGCGCACGGCCAACATTGACGAACTGGCTTCGGCCTACCTGTTCCTGATGAACAACGGCTTCGTCACCGGACAGCATATCGCCGTGGACGGCGGAATCATGCTCGGCGCCTGACACCAGTACGTCCCTCTTCTTTCGGAGATCATCATGCACGGGTTCCAAGTCACCTTTTTCACCCAGCAGGATCGTATGCACGGTCACATGCCCCTCGCGCAATGGTTGCTCGATGAGGCGAAGAAGCTGGGTATTCGCGGAGCGACGCTGGATGGTGCCATCCAGGGTCTGGGACACGATGGCACGATCCACGCGATAAATATGTTCGACTTTTCCGACCAGCCGGTTCAGGTCACGATGGTGGTCACTGCCGAGGAAGTAGAACGCCTGTTCACGCAACTTGCCCAGGAACGGGTGCAGGTGTTCTACATGAAGGTTCCGGTGGAGTTCGGAACCTTGGGAAAGCAGGATTGAACACATGAAACAGCACCGCTACCGCATCACCGTCGAGCATCTGGCCGATGCCAACGGCCAGCCCTCCGCCTACGACAAACCGATGCAGTTCGAGGTAGGCAACCACGATGACGTGTTTGCGGTGGTGGAGCGCGTAAAGCGGCGCGGTGACTTCGACGACACCACGACGGCCGCTTTCGCAGTTGGACTCAAGCTGTTCAGCGAAGTCATGATTGAGAACCGGAGCAACTTACTTTTCGAGGAGTTCTCGCCTCATTTCTTTGAGTTCATGAAGAAATTGAAGAAGGGAATACCTCCAGACTGATACCACGTCATCGTTGCCCTAGACGCTCGCGCAGAAACTCGATGAAGCGTTGCGTTTTTGCGGGAAGCAAGCGGGTTTCGGTCATGGCATAGACGGGCATCGGAGTTCCATGCCATCCCGGCATGATTTGGTGCAACTTCCCGCTGGACAGTTCATCAGCAACGAGTTCCTTCGACATCAGAATGATGCCCATGTCGAGCGTGGCCAGGCGGCGGATCATGCCGACGCTATTGAGCTTGAATCGCCCGCCTACTGACACCGTGGCGGTTCGCTTCCTGTCATGCAACGTCCACATACCCGATTTCAAGATGGTCAAGCACTCGTGCTTTTCCAGATCAGCGGGTTTGCTTGGTTCGCCCGATCGTTCAAGGTAGCCGGGCGAGGCATAGAGGTAAGGTTTGAGCGATGTCAGCGTGCGCGCGATCAGTTGCGAGTTCTCGGACTCGCCCATGCGGATCGCCACGTCGAAGGGTTCACTGACCAGATCGACTCGGCGTGGCGTCACATCGAAATCGAAGGTAATTCCGGGATAGAGGCTGGCGAACTCGGCGATCAGCGGCGCCAGGTAGGTGGCTGCGAAATCCACCGGCATCGAGGCACGTAGCACGCCGCTGGGCTGGGCGAGCATTTCGCCGAGCTGCTCATGTGCTAGCCGGGCCTCATCGACGATGCGCTTGCATCGCTCGAAGTAGATCTGGCCAGCTTCGGTCAGTTCGATTTTCCGCGTCGTGCGATGCAGCAGGCGTAGCCCGATTTCCTTCTCCAATGCGCTGATCCGCCGTGACAGGGTCGAGTTCGGCATTCCCATCGCATCCGCGGCGCTGCGAAAGCCCTTGGCCTTGACGACCTCTACGAACAAGGCCATGTCGTTGAACAATTCCACTGCAATCTCCTTGGCAAGCCCTGTCAAGTCGCCGTCGCATAGTGAAGATAATCGGCGCTGATCCGGCTCGAATGAGTGACCAGCCCACGGACGAAGGGCAGTCGTGCCGCCTCGTATTGGGTCAGCACGGCGGCAATGGGTTCGTCTGCACGTCGTTCTGCCAGCATCTGAGCCAACACCGCAGCGTCTTCCACCCCGGTCAAGAAGCCGCGTCCCGTCATCGGTGATACGACGTGGGCTGCGTCGCCCACGATGGCCAGTACGCCCCGTGCCAACCGCTGCGGCTTGTATTCGGCGATCGGCGCTCCGCTTAACGTGTCTGCCGAGCGCACCCCGACAGATACCGCCTCGGCCCATGTCTCAGGCCAGAGCCGAGGAAGGAGCGCGAGCAGTTCCGCCCGGACATCTTCCCCGATCATCCCGCGACCGAGTGTTCCCACGATGTCACCATTGGCCGTGAGGCAGCCGGTGCGGCGCAGCAGGTCTTCCTGATGCACGTCGAACCATGCGAAGGTGACTTGCCGCTGCCCGGCCTCCACCGATCCCTCACGGCCAGGAAGCGTCGCGGCGACCAGCCGGTAGCCGCTCACGAACTCGATCCAGAGTCCGCCATTCGACGGCCAAGGGACGGGGCACGTCAGCCTTTGTTCCTCGACCAGCCCCCGCCACACGAGATAACCGGCATAGCGGGCAAACGGGGCGTCAGGCGTAATCGCCCGGCGAACGACACTGCGATAGCCGTCCGCACCGATCACTGCTGCGGCAACCCGCTCCGTTCCATCGGCAAGGGTGATTCGCGCCTGATCGCCGAAGTCCGCGACTGATACGACTGCTTTGCCTTCTTCGAGGGTGATGCCGGGTGTTGCAACAGTCCAATCACGTAGCCAAGCGTACAACGCCGGCCAGGTGGTCAACTCTCGATAGGCAGGCACCACGGGCAAGACGGGATGCGCTCTCGGGTCGTGCCCCACGGCGGTTGCCACTGCGGCGAGGTCAATGCTCAAGCTGTCGCCGCCATGCACATGGCCGACAGAACGCTCAATAACACGCACAGGCACGCCCCTCGCTGCACAGGCGAGCGCCAACGTGAGTCCGGCAAGGGAGCCGCCGACGATGATGATTTCCTGTCGTGTCGTACTCATCGAGCGCAAGTGTTCATGGAATCCACAGCGGTGGAAGGACGTGCGAAGGGATGTGGTTAGCCGCGATGCTCAAATAGGTGGCTGCGGAATCCACCGGCAACGAGGCACACCACGGAATTGGCGAGCATTTCGCCGAGTTGCTTGTGCGGCACGGTTTCATCGACGACGCGCTGATCCACCGCGATAGCGTCAATTCGGCATCCATATCGCATCTGCCTTGCCGCGAAAACGTTTGGCCGGCCTTCATGAGCAAGATCATTGTCGTTCAACCGCTTCGCCTCAACTGCTCCATTAATGGATCAATGTTCTCCAAAATACCATATTTATCCCGAATTAGAAGCGGACGATGATGAGGCTTCCACAAACGGAGAAGCATCCATGAGCACATCGAAAACTGGCCGCCTGTCAGGAAAGCGCGTTCTCATAACTGGCACTGGCGGCGGACAAGGCGAAGTCGCGCAGCGGCTGTTCGCGTCCGAAGGCGCGTCGGTCATCGGCTGCGACCTGAAAAGCGGTGCTGCCGAGCGCACTGCTGAAGAACTCAGGAAGGAAGGCTTCGATGTATTTGGAAGCACTGTCGATCTGACCGACCCTGAGCAATCTGCCGCTTGGGTGCGCGATGGCGCGGCCAGTATGGGAGGACTTGACGTTCTCTACAACAATGCGTCTGGATTCGGCTTTGCGCCATTCAGCCGCATGGACTTCAAGCTCTGGCGCCACGTCATGAATGTCGAGCTTGATCTCGTCTTTCATACGACGAGTGCGGCATGGCCGCTCCTACTCAAGAACGGCGGCTCGTTGATTAACATTGCCTCATATTCGGCACTCCGCGGCATCGAGCCGCTCGCTCAGGTCGCGCATGCTGCGGCCAAAGGCGGCGTCATCTCCATGACCCGCGCATTGGCGGCTGAAGGTGCTTCGCATGGCGTCCGTGCGAACTCGATTTCTCCTGGGTTTGTGAGTACGCCTGCAACCGACAAGGCTGTCGATCCTCAAGGCAAGGCTTGGCAGTTGAGCAAGGCACTGATTCAGCGTGCCGGCACAGGGCATGACATTGCATATATGGCCCTTTACCTGGCATCGGACGAGTCGAGTTGGGTAACGGGGCAGAACTTCAGTGTGGATGGTGGCGCAACCGCAGGGTGGCGTGACGATGCAGAAACTGCCCGGATCGCTGCGAAAGTGGCGAGCGCCTAGGTTTCGATTCCTACGAGGATGCCCCACCACAAATAGCGACTAGGTACGGCTACGAATGGGCATGAGTCCGTGCCGCGTCCAAATCTCAGTTCACTATCAAGGAACTCAATCATGAGCCAGCTTTTCACTCCCGTCCGCGTTGGACGCTACACCCTCCCGAACCGCCTGGTCATGGCCCCCATGACCCGTTCGCGCGCCGACGATGAAACCGGCGTGCCGACCGAACTGGTCGCCACCTACTATGCGCAGCGTGCCGGCGCCGGCCTCATCATCAGCGAGGGCACCTATCCCTCGGCGACGGGCAAGGGTTACGTGCGTACGCCGGGCATCATCAACGATGCGCAGGTCGCGGCCTGGAAGCACGTCACCGATGCCGTGCATGCCAAAGGCGGCCGCATCTTCATGCAGTTGATGCACGCCGGGCGCGTCTCGCACCCGTCGATGCAGCCGGGCGGCGCGCTACCCGTGGCGCCGTCGGCGATCAAGCCGGCCGGTCAGTCCTGGACTGCCAGTGGGCCGCAGGATTACGTCGTGCCGCATGCCCTGAGTGTGGAAGAGATCGCCGGCATCGTCGCCGACTATCGCACCGCCACGCGCCGGGCGCTGGAAGCCGGCTTCGATGGCGTCGAGTTGCACGGCGCGTCGGGCTATCTGCCCGAGCAGTTCCTGTCCTCGGGCAGCAACCAGCGCACGGACGAGTACGGCGGCTCCATCGCCAACCGCGCCCGCTTCGTGTTGGAGGTACTGGCGGCGATGGTGGCGGAGGCGGGCGGCGATCGCGTCGGCCTGAAGATCTCGCCCGAGATGAACTTCAACGATGTCTCCGACGCCACGCCGCAAGAAACCTACACCTACCTCGTCGATCAGGTGCGCGGCCTCGATCTGGCCTATTTGCAGGTCTCCCTGTTCGGCGCACCCAGCGCCGATTACCACGCGCTGCTGCACCCGCGCTTCAAGGGTGCCTACCTGATCGGCAGCGGCCTCGACCAAGCCAAGGCTGAAACCCTCATCAGCGAGGGCGCGGCCGATGCCGCAGTGTTCGGTGCTGCCTTCCTCGCCAACCCCGATCTGCCCGAACGCTTCCGCCTGGGTTCCGCGCTCAATGCGCCGGACAAGGACACGTTCTATTCGCCGGGTGCCAAGGGCTACATCGACTATCCCGCCTTGAGCGGTGCCGTGAGCGCCTGAGCCTGCCAGCGGCACCATTCTACGCGGAGATCTTCGATATGACGGCAACCATCCTGACCTGGCTTCTAGGCGCTTTCTTCCTCATCGGTGGTGGCGTCAACATCGTTGCGCCAGCCCCGATCCGGGCCGAGTTTCAGCGTTGGGGGTTTCCGGACTGGTTCCGTTTGCTGGTGGGTGGGCTGGAACTGGCGGCGGCAATCATGCTCTTCGTGCCGGGCTGGCGAACCAGCGGGTTCGTACTGGCTGCGGCCACGATGGCCGCAGCCACCACCATTGTTCTCTACCACAAGGAATATGGCCACGCCCTCATTCCCTGCGCGGTTCTGGCCGTGACCTGCATCGCCGCGTGGATCTGATGGCGTACCGAACCGAAGACGTGACACCCCCACTGCCGGCAAAACGTCCGGCGAACGAAACCCGGCCAGTGGCCGGATCACCCAAGGAGAAATTGTTATGAGCTACGACCGTCTTACACCCGACAATGCCGCCGTCCTTTTTGTCGATCATCAGACCGGCCTGTCGAACGGCGTACAGGATCAGAGCGTCCCCGAATACCTGGCTGCCGTGACCGGCCTGGTGAAGTTCGCCAAGGCGTTCAATCTTCCCGCCGTCATCACGACCAGCGCCAGCGACGGGCCTAACGGCCCTGTCTTGCCGGTAATCACCCAGACCCTTCCAAACGCGCCGGTCATCCATCGACCCGGCGAGATCAATGCCTGGGATAACGCCGAATTCGTCGCCGCAGTCGAGAAAACTGGCCGTAAGAAGCTGATCGTGGCGGGCGTCTCCACCGAGGTCTGCGTCGCCTTTGTCGCGCTGTCGGCGATCAATGCTGGCTACGACGTCTATGCGGTGATCGACGCCTCCGGCACTTGGAACAAGCTCGTCCAGGAGGTCGCCGTGGCACGCATGGTACAGGCCGGCATCAAACCGATCACCTGGGTTGCCGTCGGCGCCGAACTCCAGGCCGATTGGCGCAAGCCGACGGGCCAGGAACTGGGTCAGATCATGGGTGAACACCTGCCGTTCTACGGCAATCTGATCGCCAGCTTCGTCGCTGCAAAGAGCTGAACCTGTGGATCATTGACGCCTCGCTACGGCCTCAATGATTCGCAGCACGTCACTTGGTCAGTTCAATCCATGAACCAGAGGCGGTCATCATGTCCGTTATCGCTCCAATCCAGCGCGCCAACCACGGCGGCCACTTCCGGGCCTATGGCCTGCGCGGCGTAGCCGAGTTGATCGACCCATTCCTGGGGGTCGATCACTACTGGATGAGTGCGCCGACCTTTCCAGCCCATCCTCATGCCGGCATCTCGGCGGTGTCGTACCTGTTTCTCGATTCCGAGACTGGCATGGTCAACCGCGATTCGATCGGCACCCATAACCTGATTCAGCCAGGTGGCTTGCACTGGACTACCGCCGGGCGCGGCGTGGTACACGAAGAAGACCCTGCCGAAACCGGCAAGACAGTTCACGGGTTGCAAATATTCGTCGCGCTCTCTCCCGCACGGCGGAATGTGGCGCCATTTCCTCTGACGCTCGAATCGCATGACGTGCCGGTCGTGCAGTTGCCAGGGGTCAAGGTGCGTATTCCCGTGGGGAGCTTTGCAGACACACGCTCCCCTCTGAATCCACCGACCGAAGTGACGATGCTCGATATTTCACTGGAGGAAGGTGCCGAACTGGCCGTGCCCGTTTCAGCAGGCCATAGCGCCTTCGTCATGCCGATCTTCGGAAAAGTGATGGTGGATGGTCAAAACTTCGACCACAACGACCTCAAGCTTCCGGTTTTCCCGGCACAAGACAGGCTGCACGCGATCTCCCTTCAATCCCCCCGCGGCAGCTCCAAAGTCATGCTTTTCGCCGGGCCGCCGCTGCACTTCGCTACAACCTGACCACAAAGGAGTTTCATCATGGCATACGAACAATTCACCGCCGAAAACACCGCATTGCTGCTGATCGACCATCAGGTCGGCACGATGCAACTCATCAAGAACATCGACCGCGAACTGGCCGCCAAGCAGTCGATTGCGCTGGCCAAGATGGCGAAGATTCTCAACCTGCCGGTCGTGATTACGTCCAGTCAGGAAGATCGTGCCCAAGGCCCGATTCTCCCGGAAATCGCCAAGATCCTGCCCGAAGCGCACGCAGCGCGGGTCAAGCGTCCCGGTGTAGTCAATGCTTGGGCCTATCCTGACTTCCGCGACGCGGTGCTCGCCACTGGGCGCAAGAACCTGGTCATGGCCGGCGTGACCACCGATGTTTGCCTGATCTTCCCGGCCATCGACGCGGCACGCGAAGGCTTCGCCGTGCAGGCGGTGATGGATGCTTCGGGTTCGCCCAGCGATCTTTCCGAAGAATTCTCCCGCCAACGGATGCACGATGCCGGAGTAGTGCTCACCGCCACCAATACGCTCATGGCAGAGATCGCGCAGGATTGGTCAACGCCAACCGGGCAACAACTGATCGGCTTGTTGTTCAGCGATGTGTTTCCGGCCCTCGGTGCCGGTATCGCTTGAACCTCGCCCCCGACTTGTTGAACGAGGCGCCTTCGGCACTTCGTTCAACAAATAGACACTGACAAGTGCAGACACCATTGCAATCGCGGAGGAGACATGGAGTTACGGCATCTCCGCTGTTTTTGGGCAGTGCATGAAGAACTCCACTTCGCCCGTGCAGCGGAGAAACTGCATATTGAGCAGTCGCCGCTGTCACGGGCCATTAGGGAGCTTGAGGAAGAACTGGGTGCGCAGCTATTCATCCGAACCAGTCGCAGCACCCGCTTGACCCGTGCTGGCAAGCTGTTCGCAGAGCATGTGCCGCGCATCTTCCTCTCGATACAGCAGGCACGCGACAGCGTGAAGGCTGCCGCCAATGGCTTCCATCGTCAGTTGCGCATCGCCTTGTCCGACGGCATCACGCCGTCGCGCCTGCCGGCCTTGCTGGCACTCTGCCGGCAGGAAGAACCCGAAGTTGAACTGCGCTTCTTCGAGGTGCCGCTGTCGCAGCAAATCAAGGGCATTCACGACGACCTTTACGACGTGGGATTTGCCCGTTCCGATGAAGTTGACGATGGCATCGTAGCCATGCCCGTCTGGAACGATCCGTTGATGGTGGCGGTTCCGGCGCGGCATGACTTGCTCAAGTACCGAAGGATTCCGCTGGAAGAAGTGTTGCGCTTCCCGCTGGTGCTCGCTGATCCGCAGGCGTGTGAAGGTCATGCCAGACAGGTCGATAAGGTGCTGCGCCGCGTGGATACGGAACCGCTCGTTGCCGAGCGGGTCGCCTCATGCGATTTGATGATGGCACTGGTGTCCGCAGGCTTCGGCCTGGGCCTGACAGGCTATGCCCACATCGCGGCCAGCCGGGAACAGGATGTGGTCGCACGCCCCCTGGCCGCTCGCTCGCCAATGCTCACAACTTATCTTTTACGGCCAGATGGCGAGCCTTCGGATACGCTGGATCGGTTCATTGAGCGCGTGCAGGCCATTGAATCCCCGGAAACCAGCCGACCCGCACCGCGCATTGATCCCGACCCCTCGGAGGAACCAAAGCCATGAAGAAGACCATCTTGCTCTTGCTGGCCGTGATGCTGTCGGCCTGCGGCCCATCCGAAACGCCGAAGCACGAAACGCCGAAGCAGGCCAACGTGCCGACCGTGGAAGAACTGGCATCCAACCCCGAACGGCTGAAAGAACTTCGCCAGCAGTGCAAGACCGATCGCGCCAGGCTGGGGGACGTGTTGTGCAATCGGGTCGCCGAGGCCACGCGCAAACGGTTCTATGGCGACGGCAAGGTGCCTTACACACCACCGGAGAATCCGCCCAAGTTCTGATCGGGCAGCTCGGCCACGAAACTTTCAATTCATTTCTCGACACGCCGCGATACGCCAGTATTCGCGGCGTTTTTATTGCGTTCTCCGCTACTGGAAACATTGCTTTTTCCGGCATCTTGATGCCGGAAACGGTCTTTGACCGGCACCGCTTCGGCTCTGATCCTCGCGCTATGCGGCACGTCCTTGTGCCGTGCGTGAACGAGGAATCAACGCAGGAGAAATCGGGAGCCAGTCATGCAAGGTCAGGGCGTTCTGTTCGGGCAGATCGCGGTCGTCTTCGGCATCGTGATCGCCGGCGTTTGGAGTGCAACGCAGTGGACAGCCGCCGCTCTAGGCTATCAACTACGCCTTGGCTCGCCGTGGTTCGACCTCTTTGGAACGCCGGTCTATCACCCCTGGCGGCTGTTCGAGTGGTGGTTCTTCTTCGATGCCTACGCGCCGCATGTCTTCGATATTGGCGGTGGGATTGCAGGCGGAAGCGGTCTGGTGGCCGTGCTGGTCGCCATCGCCATGTCGGTGTGGCGCTCGCGGCAATCGAAGCTGGTCACGACTTACGGTTCCGCGCGTTGGGCGACTGACGAGGAAATCAAGCGCGCAGGCTTGACGCAGGCCGTCGGCGTCTTCCTGGGCCGAATGCTGGGGCGGCTCCGGCACTACCTGCGGCACTTCGGCCCCGAACACGTCATCGCGTTTGCCCCCACGCGCACTGGCAAGGGCATCAGCATGGTGATACCGACGCTGCTGTCCTGGCTCTCGTCGGTAGTCATTCACGACATCAAGGGCGAGAACTGGAAGCTGACCGCCGGCTGGCGCTCGCTGTTCTCGCATTGCCTGCTGTTCAACCCCACTGACCCGGCATCCGCTGCCTACAACCCGCTGCTGGAAGTGCGGCGCGGCGTGCATGAAGTCCGCGACGTGCAAAACATTGCGGATATTTTGGTCGATCCCGAAGGTGCCCTGGAGAAGCGCAACCATTGGGAGAAGACCAGCCATGCGCTGCTGGTCGGCGCGATCCTGCATGTGCTCTATGCAGGCGAGGATAAGACGCTGCGCGGCGTCGCCAACTTCCTCAGCGACCCGGCTTGCCCGTTCGAGTTGACGCTGCACCGGATGATGACGACGAAGCATCTGGGCAATTCACCGCACCCGGTTGTCGCATCTGCCGCGCGGGAAGTGCTCAACAAGTCGGACAACGAGCGGTCTGGCGTGCTGTCCACGGCCATGTCGTTCTTGGGCCTCTACCGCGACCCCACGGTGGCCGCAGTCACGTCGCGCTGCGACTGGCGCATCGCCGACCTGATTTCCGCTGAACGGCCGGTGTCGTTGTACCTGGTGGTGCCGCCTTCGGACATAAGCCGCACCAAGCCACTCGTGCGCCTGATCCTCAACCAGATCGGCCGCCGGCTTACCGAGTCCCTTGATGGTTCCGATGGCATCGAACGCAAGCGCGAATTGCTGCTGATGCTCGATGAGTTCCCTGCGCTCGGCCGACTGGATTTCTTCGAGACGGCCCTAGCGTTCATGGCTGGCTACGGCATCCGCAGCTTCCTCATCGCGCAATCGCTCAACCAGATCGAAAAGGCCTACGGCCCGAACAATTCCATCTTGGACAACTGCCATGTGCGAGTGGCGTATGCCACCAACGATGAGCGCACGGCCAAGCGCATTTCCGAAATGCTCGGCACCGCCACCGAACTGCGCGCGCAGCGCAACTATGCCGGGCACAGATTGGCCCCTTGGCTTGGGCATCTGATGGTGTCACGTCAGGAAATGGCGCGACCGCTGTTGACGCCGGGTGAAGTGATGCAGCTTCCACCCGACGAGGCGGTAGTGATGATCTCCGGCCATCCGCCGATCAGGGCGCGGAAGCTGCGCTACTACGAGGACGAGAACTTCACACGGCGCGTACTGGCTCCGCCCAAGCTTGCGGCCGGGCAGTACGCCGACGCGCCGCCATCGAGGCCCGACGACTGGAGCAGCTTGGCGATCCCGGCCATGCCTGCGGCACCGGCCACGGCATCCGCCGATGACCTTGGCGGTGCCGACGACGGCGGCCCGCGCCGTCAGCCCGAACTCTCCGAAACCGTCGCCTATGACCCCGAGCCGGACGCGCACGCGACCGACTTGGCGCTGCTCGATGACGACGACCTGCCGCTGCCGCTTCCCGGCCAGCTCGACCCGGCCATGCAGCGCACGGCCCGGCTGGCTTCCCTCGACCAACACGACGGAATCGAGCTATGAGCCACTACCGCCTCAATCTGTTCATCCAACCGGAGCACGCCAAGCGGCTGGACGAACTGGCCGCGAGGAAAGGCGTGTCCAAGTCGTCCATCGTTGCGGCGGCGCTGGCGTCCTGGCTGTCGCCGGATGCCGGCGACCAGCGCGAGGCCGCCATCGCCAAACGGCTGGATCGGCTGTCGCGGCAGGCCGAGCGCCTGGAGCGCGACCAGAACATCCAGATCGAGACGCTGGCGCTGTTCATCCGCTACTTCCTGACCGTCAGCACGCCGGTTCCCGAAGCCCATCAGGACGCGGCCCGCGCCCAGGGCAAGGCGCGTTTCGAGCAATTCGTGGAGCAGCTTGGCCGCCATCTGCTGCGCGGCCGCAGCCTGGTGCGCGACGTGGTGGAGGAACTGCACCCCGACCCGGTGCGGATGGACGACGCGGCGGCGCTGGCCGAAGCCCAGGAGCGTGCCTCATGAGCGCCGTTCCGCAGACCCCGCCCGAACGCTCATCCACCGCGGCCTCGCTGGATCGCCGCATCCAGATGCTGCGCACGGCAATGGGGCCGGTCATCGCCGCCGCGCTGGCCGACCCGGACGTGGTGGAAATCATGCTCAACCCCGACCGCACCCTATGGGTGGATCGGCTGTCGTCGGGCCGCACGCCGCTGGGCGTGGAACTGTCCGAAGACGATGGCGAGCGCATCATCCGCCTGGTGGCCGCGCACGTCGGCGCGGAAGTGCATCGCGGGCGGCCGCTGCTTACGGCAGAACTGCCGGAAACCGGCGAGCGGTTCGAGGGCATCTTGCCGCCGGCTGCACCTGGGCCAGCCTTCGCGCTGCGCAAGCGCGCAGTGAGCATCATCGGCCTGGATCGCTATGTGGCCGACGGCATCTTGACCGACGAGCAGGCGGAGTTTCTGCGCTGCGCCGTGCGCGAGCGCCAGAACATTCTGATCGCCGGGGCGACGAGCAGCGGCAAGACCACGCTCGCCAATGCCTTGCTTGCGGAAATCGCCGCCACCGGCGACCGCGTGCTGGTGCTCGAAGACACCATCGAGCTGCAATGCGCCGCCCGCGACCATGTGCCGCTGCGCACCCGCGCCGGCGTCGTGTCGATGACCGAGCTGGTGCGCGCCACGATGCGCCTGCGGCCCGACCGCGTGATCGTCGGCGAGGTGCGTGGCGGCGAAGCCCTGGACTTGGTGAAGGTGTGGGGCACGGGGCACCCCGGCGGCATCGCCACCATCCATGCCGGTTCCGCGCTGGGCGCGTTGCTGCGCCTGGAACAGTTGATTCTCGAAGTCGCGGTGAACCCGCCGCGTGCGCTGATCGCCGAGGCGGTCAACGTCGTCATCCACATCGCCGGACGTGGCCGCAAGCGCCACGTCGAAAGCATCGCCCGCGTCGTCGGTTTCGACGCCGCCGGCTACCGCCTGGCGGACGCGCTGGAAACGCCGTTTCCCGAATTGCCGCTGGTTTTCCCCGCAGCCGATGCCGCTGCGCCTTCCCCGTCCGCCGACCACCTTGGAGAACTGCCATGACGCACGCCCATGCTTTCCGTATTTCCGTAAATCCGGTTTCGACCCTCGCACGCTTGCGGCGGCTGGCCGGCCCTGCGCACCACGGCCTGCTGCTGGCCGCCGCCATGCTGATGACGGCAGGCACCGCGAAGGCGGCCGGTTCCTCGATGCCGTGGGAAGGCCCGCTGCAATCCATCCTCGATTCCATCCAGGGGCCGGTCGCCCGCATCGTCGCCGTCATCATCATCATTGCCACCGGCCTCGCGCTGGCCTTCGGCGACACGTCCGGCGGCTTCCGCAAGCTCATCCAGATCGTGTTCGGCTTGAGCATCGCGTTCGCCGCGTCCTCGTTCTTCCTGTCGTTCTTCAGCTTCTCCGGCGGGGCGGTCGTATGAGCACCGCCAACGACTTGCCGGGCTTCGAGGTGCCGCTGCATCGCGCGCTGACCGAGCCGATTCTGCTGGGCGGTGCGCCGCGCACCGTGGCGATCGCCAACGGCACGCTCGCCGCTGCCGTGGGCCTGGGCCTGCAACTCTGGATTCCGGGGCTGGTGCTCTGGATCGTCGGCCACTCGCTCGCCGTGTGGGGCGCGAAGGTCGATGCGCAGTTCATGCAGGTGTTCGCCCGGCACATCAAGCACAAGTCGCTGCTGGACGTGTGAGGAGGACACCGCGATGCTCAACCTCGCCGAATACCGCCAGCGCCCGGCCTTGCTCGCCGATTGGCTGCCGTGGGCCGGGCTGATCGCGCCGGGCGTCGTACTCAACAAGGACGGCAGTTTCCAGCGCACGGCGCGGTTCCGCGGCCCCGACCTGGACAGCGCCACACAAGGCGAACTGATCGCCGCCACGGCGCGGGCCAACAACGCGCTGCGCCGGCTGGGTTCGGGCTGGGCCTTGTTCATCGAAGCCGAGCGCCGGGCGGCGGCGGACTACCCGCACTCGGATTTTCCTGAACCGCTGTCATGGCTGGTGGACGAGGAACGCCGCGCCGCGTTCGAGGAATCCGGCCATCACTTCGAGAGCGGCTATCACCTGACGCTGGCCTATCTGCCGCCCGAGGAATCCCGCGCCCGCGCCGCCAAGCTGCTCTACGAGAACTCGCCGGGCGATGGCGTGGACTGGCGCGGTCGGCTCGATGCTTTCGTGGCGGAAACCGATCGCGTGTTCGACCTGCTCGACGGCGTGATGCCGGAAATCGCCTGGCTCGATGACGCCGAAACGCTGACCTACCTGCACGCCACGGTGTCCACACGGCGCTACCGGCTCGGTGTGCCGGACGTACCGTTCTACCTCGACGCACTGCTGGCCGACGTGCCGCTGATCGGCGGGCTGGCGCCGATGCTGGGCGACCAACACCTGCGCGTCGTGACCGTGCGCGGTTTCCCGACCTCGACCTGGCCGGGGATTCTGGACGACCTCAACCGGCTCGGCTTCGCGTACCGCTGGAGCACGCGCTTTATCTGCATGGACAAGTCGGAGGCCGAAAAGGAACTCGGCCGCCTGCGCCGGCAGTGGTTCGCCAAGCGCAAGAACGTCCTCGCCTTGCTGCGCGAAACGATCTTCCAGCAGGAATCGCCACTGGTCGATACCGACGCGAGCAACAAGGCGGCGGATGCCGACGCTGCGTTGCAGGAGTTGGGCAGCGATCAAGTCGCCTTCGGCTATCTCACCGCCACGGTGACAGTGTTCGATGCCGACGCCGACGTGGCCGACGAAAAGCTGCGCATGGTCGAACGCGCCATCCAAGGCCGGGGCTTCGTGACGATGCCCGAAACCCTCAATGCCGTGGAGGCGTGGCTGTCGTCCGTCCCCGGCAATGCCTACGCCAACGTGCGCCAGCCCATCGTTTCCACATTGAATCTGGCCCACATGATGCCGCTGTCTGCGGTATGGGCTGGGCCGGAGAAGAACGCTCACCTTGACGGCCCGCCGCTGATCGTCACCCGCACCGATGGCGACACGCCGTTCCGGCTGGTGACGCACATCGGCGACGTGGGACACACGCTGGTTGCAGGGCCGACCGGCATGGGCAAGTCGGTCTTGCTAGCAACACTGGCCTTGCAGTTCCGCCGCTATTTCGGCTCGCGGGTCTTCGCCTTCGATATGGGGCGCTCGATACGCGCCACCATCCTCGGCCTGGGCGGCGAATACTACGACCTCGGTGCCGATGGCGCGATCGCGTTCCAGCCGCTCGCCCGCATCGACCGAGAGAGCTATCGCACCTGGGCCGCCGAATGGGTGGAAGGCCGCTTGCTGCACGAGGGCGTGGCGGTCGGCCCGGACGAGAAGGCGGCGATCTGGTCGGCGCTCGGCAGTCTCGCCGGTGCGCCGGTCGAGCAGCGCACGATGACGGGGCTTTCCGTGCTGTTGCAATCGAACGCGCTGCGGCAGGCGTTGTCGCCCTATGTGCTCGGCGGCGCGCACGGCAAGCTGCTGGATGCGGATGCCGACCGACTGGGCGCAGCCGACATGCAGTGCTTCGAGATGGAAGAACTGATGCACAGCAAGGCCGCCGTGCAAGCGGTGCTGCGCTATCTGTTCGCCCGCTTCGATGAGCGGTTCGATGGCGCACCCACGCTGCTGATTCTCGATGAAGCCTGGTTGTTCCTCGATGAACCGTCTTTCGCGGCGCGTATCCGGCAATGGCTCAAGACGCTCCGCAAGAAAGAGGTCAGCGTCATCTTCGCCACGCAGTCGCTCGCGGACATCAAGGATTCGAGCATCGCGCCCGCGATCATCGAAAGCTGCGCGAGCCGGATTTTCCTGCCGAACCCGCAGGCCACCGAGCCACAAATCAGGACGATTTACGAAGGTTTCGGCCTCAACAGCCGGCAAATCGAGATCGTCGCCACCGCGCAGCCCAAGCGCGATTACTACTACCAATCGCGCCTCGGCAATCGCCTGTTCGACCTCGACCTGGGGCCGGTCGCGCTCGCGTTCGCAGGCGCATCCACACCGCAAGACCAACGCGACATAGACCGCGTGCTGACGCAAGCCGGCGCTCCCGGCTTCGCCGGCGCGTGGCTGCGCCATCGCGGCCTCGATTGGGCTGCCGACCTGCTGCCGTCCGCACCGGCGGCGGCTTCCTTCCTCGCTACGCAACCGCTGGAGGTTTCGCCATGAAGACCCGTGTGCTTTCCATTTCGCTCGCCGCCGCGCTGACCGGCTCGCTGATGCTTGCCCAGCCGGCGGCGGCCATCACCGTGTTCGATCCGTCGAACTTCGTGCAGAACACGCTGACCGCCGTTCGCACGCTGGAGCAGATCAACAACCAGATCAACCAGCTCCAGAACGAGGCGCAGATGTTGATGAACCAGGCCCGCAACTTGGCGACGCTGGACTTCAACATCATCAACCGCCTGCGTTCGACGCTTGCCACCACCGAACGCCTGATTGCCGAAGCGCAGGGGCTGGCCTACGACGTGACGAGCATGGATCGGGAGTTCGCGCGCCTGTATCCCGAGCAGTACGCCGCCACCGTCAGCGGCGACCGCATGGCGCAGGACGCCCGCGAACGCTGGCAGAACAGCTTGAACGGCCTGCACACCGCGATGCGGATGCAAGCCCAGGTGTCGCAAAACCTGACCCAAGACGAAAGCGCGCTGGCCGATCTGGTCAGCCAGAGCCAGTCCGCCACCGGCGCGCTGCAAGCGATGCAGGCGACGAACCAACTCCTTGCCTTGCAGGCCAAGCAGTCCATCCAGGCGCAGCAGCTCCAGATCACGCAAGACCGTGCGGCCTCACTGGAACTGGCGCGGCAGGCCGCCGCCGTCGAACGCGCCCGCGAAGTGCGGCGGCGCTTCATCGGCACCGGCACGCCGTACACGCCGCAGCGCGTGGATTTCTACTCCAACTGACGGGAGACACGGCCATGCGATGCGTCCTTGCCCTGTCGATGTTGCTGCTGGTCGCGTGCGGCCAGCAGCCGGCCGATGACCTGGCCGATACCTTGGCCGCCGATCCCGTGCGGCTCAAGGCGCTGCGCACGCAATGCGCGGCCAACCGGCAGGCCGTGGGCGAGGACGATTGCCGCGCCACCGCCGAAGCGTTCCGGCGGCGCTTTTTCGCCGGCCACACCGGGCCGGACGAATACAACTCGCTGGCCGACCTGCCGCCGATTCCGGCGAGCTTCGACGCGCCCACCGACGACATGCAGGGAGGCGATGCGCCGCTCGCCTTCACGGAGGACGAGCGATGAACGACGTGACCATCATCGACCGATTTCTGGACACGTTCTCGCGCTACATCGACTCCGGTTTCGGCCTGCTGCAAGGCGAAGTCGCGTTCCTGACCGCCACGCTCATCGTCATCGACATGACGATCGCCGGGCTGTATTGGGCCTTGAGCCACGCCACCGGCCAGGGCGAGGACGTGATCGCCAAGCTGCTGCGCAAGACACTCTACGTCGGTGCCTTCGCCTACATCATCGGCAACTTCAACCTGCTGGCCGGCATCGTGTTCCGCTCGTTCGCCGGCTTGGGAATAACGGCCACCGGCTCGGCCATCACGATGGAGAACTTTCTCCAGCCGGGACGGCTGGCGAAGACCGGCATCGACGCCGCCGCGCCGATTCTCGACCAGATAGGCGACATGGCCGGCTTCCCCGAAGTGTTCGTGAACCTCGATCCCATCGTGGTGATGTTCCTCGCGTGGCTCGTCGTCGTCCTCTGCTTCTTCGTGCTGGCGGTGCAGCTCTTCATCACGCTGATCGAGTTCAAGTTGACCACGTTGGCCGGTTTCGTGCTGGTGCCGTTCGCGCTCTGGAACAAAACCTCGTTCCTTGCGGAAAAGGTGCTCGGCAACGTGGTATCGGCGGGCATCAAGGTGCTGGTCCTGGCCGTCATCGTCGGCATCGGATCGGGCCTGTTCGCCGAGTTCCAGGTTCATCCCGACGAGCCTTCCATCGACCACGCCCTTGTCGTGATGCTGGCCTCGCTCGCCTTGCTCGCGCTCGGCATCTACGGGCCGGGCATCGCTACCGGCCTCGTGTCCGGTGCGCCGCAGCTCGGTGCGGGTGCAATGGCCGGCGCGGCTCTCGGTGCTGCTGGCACCGCCATTGCCATCGGCGCCGCCGCAACCGGCGTGGGCGGTGCCGTGGCCGCTGGCGCACGCATGGCGCCTGCCGCCGCCAAGATCGCCGGCGCCGGTGCGCGTGCCGCTACCTCGGCAGCCAGCAGCGCCCGGTCGGCGTTCCAGGCCGGTTCCGCCGCTGCGGGCGGCGGTGCGAAAGGTGCGATGGCGGGCTTGGGCAATGTCGCCAAGACCGGCGCACAGGCTGCGGGTCGCCGCGCCGCGTCCGGCGCTTCCGCTGCCGGGCAGAAGATGGCCGGCTCCTTCCGGGCCGGATGGAACGGCTCGGCTGGCGAAGGTGCCGGGGCCGCGTCCGCTGGTGCAAGCGAAGCCGCCGGCAACGCCGCCAATCCGCAGCAGCAACCCGGCTGGGCCAAGCGCCTGCATCGCCGCCAACAGATCACCCATGCCGCCACGACTGTCGCGCACACGCTGCGCGGCGGGGATGGCGGCGGCTCGGCGCAAGGGCCGAGCCTGCGCGATTCCGATTCATAAGGAGAACGAGCCATGCGATTCAAGCGACCGCAGGTGCGCTACGCCGATACGCCGCAGCCTGCCACCCCGTATCAAGCCGCGGCCCAGGTGTGGGACAAGCGCATCGGTGAGCCTCGCGTGCAAGCCAAGAACTGGCGGCTGATGGCTTTCGGTTGCCTCGTGCTCGCGCTGCTGATGGCCGGCGGCCTGGTGTGGCGTTCGGCGCAGTCCATCGTCACTCCCTACGTCGTGGAGGTGGACAAGACCGGCCAGGTGCGCGCGATCGGCGAAGCCGCCACGCCGTACCGGCCCGCAGATGCGCAGATCGCCTACCACTTGGCGCACTTCGTCACGCTGGTTCGCTCGCTGTCCATCGACCCCATCGTGGTGCGGCAGAACTGGCTTGATGCCTACGACTACACCACCGACCGCGGCGCAGCCGTGCTCAACGAGTACGCCCGCACCAACGACCCGTTCGCGCGTGTCGGCAAGGAGTCGGCGACGGTGCAGATCACCAGCGTCGTGCGCGCCAGCGACACGTCTTTCAACGTGCGCTGGACGGAGCAGCGATTCGTCAACGGCGCACCCACCGGCACCGAACGCTGGAACGCCGTCGTTTCCATCGTCCTGCAAACCCCGCGCACCGAGCAACGCCTGCGCAAGAACCCGCTGGGCATCTACGTCAATGGTCTGTCGTGGAGCCGCGAACTCGATGCGTCCGAAGGAGCCAAGCCATGAACCTGCATTTCCGTATCTACGCTTTCGTGCTGACCGTGGCGGCCCTGTCGGGCTGCGCCTCGCAGGGCAAGCCGCCGCCGCGCATTTCGCTCGATGAGCCGGTGCAGGCGCAACCGCTGCCTGAACCGCCCAAGCCGGTCGAAGTGGTGGAGGTGCCGACCGTGCTGCCGATGCCGGCGCAGATGAAGCCGCTGCCGGAGGTGGACGAGGCCAAGCCTGCGCCGGAGCCTGCCGACGAGACCGTGCGTGTGTCGAAGGCAAATGCCGAGGCACGCATCGCGCCGACGCGCGAGGGCTACGTCAACGCGATTCAGGTCTGGCCCTTCACCGACGGCGCGCTGTATCAGGTCTATGCCTCACCGGGGCGCGTGACCGTGATTTCGCTCCAGCCGGGCGAGGAACTGGTGACGGTCGCCGCCGGCGACACCGTGCGCTGGATCGTCGGCGACACGTCCAGCGGAGCCGGCGACGCACTGCGCGTCAACGTGCTGGTCAAGCCCATCCGCTCCGGCCTCAAGACGAACGTGGTCATCACCACCAGCCGACGCACCTACCTGATCGAGCTGACCTCGACGGACAAGGCATGGATGGCGTCGGTGTCGTGGGAATACCCGAAAGACCGGATGCTGGCCTTGCAGCGCCAGGCGCAGGCCGCGCAGGCGAGTGCGCCGGTCGATACCGGCTTGTCGCTGGAGAAGATCCGCTTCCGCTACGCGGTCAGCGGCAGCAATCCGCCGTGGAAACCGCTGCGCGCCTTCGACGACGGCGAGAAGGTCTATATCCAGTTCCCGCCCGGCATCGCCCAAGGCGAGCTGCCGCCGCTGTTCGTCATCGGCGCGCAGGGTGACGGACAACTGGTGAACTACCGCTTCCGCTCACCGTATTACATCGTGGATCGACTCTTTGGCGCGGCCGAACTGCGCCTGGGCGGCGACAAGGGCGACGTGGTGCGCATCGAGCGCACGGATGGCACGCAGGGGAACTGACCATGAGCCAGGACGACACCCCCGACCTTGCCGCGCCGCCTGCGGGCAAGGTAGCCCCGGAAGCGGTGACGCTACGCGCGCAACCGCGCCCGGTGACGCGCCTCAACCGCCGCACGCTGGCGATGCTGGCCGGCGGCCTAGGCGTCGCCGTGCTGGGCGCAACGATGTGGTCGTTGCAGCCGGTACAGCGGCGCGGCGGCAACGAGCCGGCCGAGCTTTACAACGTCGATCGCGTCTCGCGCTCCGATGGCCTCGACCGGCTTCCCGCCGATTACTCGAAGCTGCCGCCTGCCGTGCCGGAGCTGGGGCCGCCGCTGCCGGGCGACCTCGGCCCGGCCATCGTCAGGTCGCAGCAGCCGGCGGTGGCCAGCTACACGCCGCCCGGCCAAGACCCCGCCGCCGCCGAACGCGATGCGCTGCGCAAGGAGGCCGACGCGGCGGCAGGTTCGTCGGTGTTCTTCCGCTCCAGCAGCCAGCGCGCCGCTGCCGCGCCTGCGCAGGTTGCCACGGCCACTCCAGCATCTGGCCTTGCGGGCTTCGACCCGCAGGCCGCCGGGCCGGCCTCGACGGCGGCCCAGCCTGCCGACCCGACCGCCGTGCAGAACCGGCAAGACCAGAAAGAGGCGTTCCAGCAAGCCGGAACCGCGGAAACCCGCAATTCCGGCAACCTGCAAATGCCGACCTCGCCGTATCAGGTGATGGCTGGCACGGTGATCGCGGCGGCGCTGGTGACGGGCATCAAGTCCGACCTGCCGGGCGACGTGATCGGCACAGTGACGGAGCCGGTGTACGACACGGCGACGGGCCGCTATCTGCTGATCCCGCAGGGGTCGCGCATCTTCGGCAAATACAACAGCCAGGTCGCCTACGGGCAGAGCCGCGTGCAAGTGGTGTGGAACCGCATCATCCTGCCGGACACGTCTTCGCTCACGCTCGACAACCTGGCCGGCACCGACCCTGCCGGCTATGCCGGCCTGGAGGATGGTGTCGATTGGCATTGGGATCGCATCTTCGCCGGTGCGGCGCTAACGACGCTGCTGGGTGTCGGCGCCGAGTTGGCCGCGCCGGAGAACCGTCAAGGCGGTGATCGTGTCATCATCGCCGGGCGCGACAGCTTGCAGGACAGCGTGAATCAGGTCGGACAGGAGATGACCCGGCGCAACCTCAACATCCAGCCGACGCTGACCGAGCGGCCGGGCCTGCCGGTGCGCATCATCGTCAACCGCGACCTGGTGCTGCGGCCGTACCAGCCGCTGTTCTTCAGCCGGGGGACTGCACGATGAGCACGACGCGCAAGCTGCGGCTGGGGCCGCTGCCCAAGACCGAGAGTGTGAAACTGACCTTCGCGTGCCCGGCTACGCTCAAGGCCGACCTCGACCGCTACGCGGCGCTGCACGCGCAGACCTACGGCGAAGCGGTCGATGCCACGGTACTGATTCCGCACATGCTGGAGGCGTTCATTGCCGGGGATCGGGGATTCAAGAAAGGAACAGCGGCCAAGGCGACGCCACCGAAGCAGCCTTGACGATGCGGATGCTTCCGCCGCCATCGACCGCTACGAAAGCGCAGCCCACGGGCTGCGCTTTCGTTTTGGGGCGTGAACGCCACAAGCCGGGCTATGATGAAGCTGCGACCTTGCCCGCTGCGATGCCCTTGGGCTTTCCACCGCGAAGCGCCTATGTGGCACCTGGCTCAAAAAGCGGCAAGAGCACGCGGAGGCCGAAATCTGGCCTAACCTATTGCCCCGTAAGACCTTTCACCGTGCTGTCCGTCTGCACTAAAGACTTGACAGCGGACATTTTTCATAATGCACTGGGGCGCCCGGCGTGGCCGGTGAGTCCAATCGCGGACAAAGTCCGCTCCTACACCCGTGCTTCCCTGTACCCGTAGGAGCGGACTCTGTCCGCGATTCGGCGGATAACGCCGTAGGCGTTATGCGCCCTACGGATTTCCCGAGAGCTTTAGGTGCCGGGTTCCAGCAGGCTACGCCCCAAACGAACCACATCCCCCTAATCAGGGTTTTTTCTGCGCGCGGCGAATGCATGCCGTTAGACTGCAGGCTGACGACAGGCGAGAGGCGAGCATGGCTGAGTCCGCATTCACCCCCTTCGGCGTGCAGAACCTGCTGGATACCGACTTCTACAAGCTGAGCATGATGCAGGCGGTGCTGCACAACTACCCCAACGCCGAGGTGGAGTGGGAGTTCCGTTGCCGCAACCGCGAGGACCTGCGCCCGTACCTGGCGCGCATCCGCGAGCGCATCGAGGCGCTGGCCGGGCTGAGCTTCAGCAGCGAGCAACTGGCCTTCCTCGAGCGCATTCCCTTCTTCACGCCGGACTTCATCCGCTTCCTCGGCCTGTTCCGCTTCAACATGCGCTACGTGCAGACCGGCATCGAGAACGACGCGTTCTTCCTGCGCCTGAAGGGCCCCTGGCTGCACGTGATCCTCTTCGAGGTGCCGGTGCTGGCCAGCATTAGCGAGGCGCGCAACCTGCAGTGTTATCCACAGGTGACCCTGGACCTGGTGCGCGAGCGCCTGCGCGACAAGCTCGACTGGCTGCGCCGCGAGGCCAGCGCCGAGGAACTGGCCGGCTTCAAGATGGCCGACTTCGGCACCCGCCGGCGCTTCTCCTATGCCGTGCAGGAATGCGTGGTGCGCGAGCTGAAGGCGAGCTTCCCGGGCCGCTTCGTCGGCACCAGCAACGTGCACCTGGCGCGCAAGCTCGACCTCAAGCCGCTGGGCACCATGGCCCACGAGTGGCTGATGGCCCACCAGCAGCTCGGCCCGCGGCTGATCGACAGCCAGGCCGCCGCGCTGGACGCCTGGGTCCGCGAATACCGCGGCCAGCTGGGCATCGCGCTGACCGACGTGATCACCATGGACGCCTTCCTGCGCGACTTCGACCTGTACTTCGCCAAACTCTTCGACGGCCTGCGCCACGACTCCGGCGACCCGCTGGTGTGGGCGGAGAAGGCCATCGCCCACTACGAGCAGCTGGGCATCGACCCGCGCAGCAAGACCCTGGTGTTCTCCGACGGCCTCGACCTGCCGCGGGCCCTGCACATCTACCGCTCGCTGCGCGGGCGGATCGACGTCAGCTTCGGCATCGGCACCCAGTTCACCTGCGACATCCCCGGCGTCGAGCCGATGAACATCGTGCTGAAGATGACCGCCTGCAACGGCCAGCCGGTGGCGAAGATCTCCGACACCCCGGGCAAGATGCAGTGCAACGACGAGAATTTCGGCCGCTACCTCAAGCACGTCTTCCGCGTCGACGAGGCCCTGGGCTGAAAAGCGCCACGGCGGCGTTGCGCTTCGCCGCGCGACGCGCCAGTCTTGCCGGGTGACCTTCCGTCCACCAGGGGAGCAAGGATGTCAGCGAGCAACCAACTCATCATCGGCGCCGGCGCCGATGGCCAGCCCGTCAGCCAGCCGTGGAAGCTGGCCAACCGCCACGGCCTGATCGCCGGCGCCACCGGCACCGGCAAGACGGTGACCCTGCAGCACCTGGCCGAGAGCTTCAGCGATGCCGGCGTCGCGGTCTTCGCCGCCGACATCAAGGGCGACCTCTGCGGCCTGGGCGCGGCGGGCAACCCCCAGGGCAAGGTGGCCGAGCGCATCGCCTCGATGCCCTGGCTGGGCTACCAGGCCAAGGCCTACCCGGTGAGCCTGTGGGACGTCGCCGGCAAGACCGGCCACCCGCTGCGCACCACCCTCAGCGAGATGGGCCCGCTGCTGCTGGGCAACCTGCTGGAGCTGACCGACAGCCAGCAGGCCGCGCTCTTCGCCGCCTTCAAGGTGGCCGACCAGCAGGGCCTGCTGCTGCTCGACCTGAAGGACCTGAAGGCCCTGCTCAACTACCTCAAGGACCACCCGGAAGTGCTCGGCGAGGACCGCGCCCTGTTCACCGGCGCTTCCTCCCAGGCCCTGCTGCGGCGCCTGGCGACCCTCGAGCAGCAGGGCGTCGAGGCCTTCTTCGGCGAGCCGGCGCTGCAACTGGAGGACATCCTGCGCCCGGACCCCGATGGCCGCGGGCGCATCCACCTGCTCGACGCCAGCAAGCTGGTGCACGAGGCGCCCAAGGTCTACGCCACCTTCCTGCTCTGGCTGCTGTCGGAGCTGTTCGAGCAGCTGCCCGAGCGCGGCGACGCCGACAAGCCGGTGCTGGCGCTGTTCTTCGACGAGGCGCACCTGCTGTTCAACGGCACGCCCAAGGCCCTGCACGACCGCCTGGAGCAGGTGGTGCGGCTGATCCGCTCCAAGGGCGTGGGCGTGTACTTCGTCACCCAGTCGCCCAGCGACCTGCCGGACGACGTCCTGGCCCAGCTCGGCCTGCGCATCCAGCACGGCCTGCGCGCCTTCACCGCCAAGGAGCAGAAATCCCTGCGCGCGGTGGCCGACGGCTTCCGCCCGAACCCGGCGTTCGACACCCTGCAGGTGCTCACCGAGCTGGGCATCGGCGAGGCGCTGGTGGGCACCCTGGAAGAGAAGGGCACGCCGTCCATGGTCCAGCGCGTGGCCATCGCCCCGCCGCAGTCGCGCATCGGCCCGCTGAGCGAAGCCGAGCGCGCCGCGATCATCCGCAGCTCGCCGCTGGCCGGTCGCTACGACAAGCCGATCGACCGCGAATCTGCCTACGAGCGCCTGACCGGCCGCACCGACGACAAGATGGCGCCCAGCGAAACCAAGGCCGACGCCGGCAGCAGCCTGGGCAGCATGGCCGGGGAAATCCTCGGTAACCTGGCCAGCCAGACCATGAAGACCGTGGTGCGCCAGGCCGCCAACCAGATCGGCCGCGAGCTGGTGCGCGGGTTGATGGGCTCGCTGCTGGGCGGCAAGCGGCGGTAGGTGGAGCCGGTGGTGGTCATATCGTAGGAGCGGACTCCGTCCGCGATGGGCCGGGCATAGGAACGGATCGCGAACGGAGCGTAGGGCGCATAACGCCTACGGCGTTATCCGCCGCTTGGCCCTGGTTCCAGGCGCGCTTCGCTGTCGACCACGAAGCACCTGTTCCCGGGCACTCCGCTCTCGGCCGGGAGGTCGGGCATGAGGTCGGTGTATCGGCGTATAACCGCGAACGGTTATACGCCCTACGCATAGGCAGACGCCGTGTATGAAAAAGGCGCCCGAAGGCGCCTTTTCATTAGATGCGGAAACTATCCACCAACTGCCGCAGGCGCCCGGCCTGGTTTTCCAGGTCGGCGCAGGCGCGCAGGGTGGCCTTGAGGTTCTCCACGCCTTCCTGGTTCAGGGTGTTGATCTCGGTGATGTCCATGTTCAGCGAGTCCACCACCGCGGTCTGCTCCTCGGTGGCGGTGGCCACCGACTGGTTCATCGCATCGATCTCGCTGATGCGCCCGGTGACGCTGGCCAGGCGCTGGCCGGCGCGGTTGGCGATCTCCACGCTCTCCAGGCTGTAGCGCTGGCTTTCGCCCATGGTGGTCACCGCCTCGCGGGCACCGACCTGCAGTTCCTCGATCATGCCCTGGATCTGCTGCGCGGCTTCCTGGGCGCGGTGCGCCAGGTTGCGCACCTCGTCCGCCACCACGGCGAAGCCGCGGCCCGCCTCGCCGGCGCGGGCGGCCTCGATGGCGGCGTTGAGCGCCAGCAGGTTGGTCTGCTCGGAGATGCCCTTGATGACCTCGAGAATCTGCCCGATGTTCACCGTGCGGCTGTTCAGCGACTCGATGTGGGTGCTGGCGTAGCTGATCTTCTCCGACAGCTGGTTCATCGCGCTGATGGTCTGTTCCACCACCTGGCGGCCGTCGCCGGCCTGGTGGCTGGCGTCGCTGGCGTGGTGGCTGGCGTCGGCGGCGTTGCGGGCGATCTCCTGGGCGGCGGCGCCCAGTTCGTTGATCGCCGCGGCCACGCTGTTGGTGCGGTTGGCCTGCTCGTCGGAGTTGGCCATGGACGAGTTGGAGGCGTTGACCACCAGTTGCGAGACGTCATGCAGCTGGCGCGCGGTGCCGGCCACTTCGCGGATGGACTCGTGGATGCGTTCGACGAAGCGGTTGAAGGCCTCGGCCAGGGTGCCGAACTCGTCGTGGCTGTGCACCGCCAGGCGCTTGGTCAGGTCGCCCTCGCCCTGGGCGATGTCCTGCATGGCGCGGCCCATGGCGGTGAGCGGCTGCATCAGCACGCGGATGAGCATGCCCAGCAGCAGGAGGATCGCGACGATGGCGACCAGCGCGGCTATCACCGCCGAGGTGCGGAAGGTACTGAGCATGGCGTAGGCCTTGTCCTTGTCGATGGACAGGCCGATGTACCAGTTGACCGAGGGCAGGCCCTTGACCGGGGCGAAGGCGAGGATGCGGGTGGCGCCGTTGAGCTCGCTCTCGCTGAAGCCGCTGCCGATCCGCGGGGTGTTCTGCGGGTAGATTTCGCTGAGGTTCTTCATCACCTGCTGCTTGTCCGGGGCGACCAGCACCTTGCCGTCGCCGCTGACCAGGAAGGCGTAGCCCATGCCGCTGAAATCCAGCGAGTTGATGATCTGCACGATGGCCTGCAGGTTGAGGTCGCCGCCGACCACGCCCACCGTCTTGCCGGCGGCCTGGGCCGGGGTGGCGATGGTGATGATCAGCTGGCCGGTGGCGGCGTCGACGTAGGGTTCGGTCAGGGTGGTGCCGCCGGCGGCCAGGGCGTCCTTGTACCAGGGGCGGGTACGCGGGTCGTAGCCGTCGGGCATCTTGTCGTCCGGGCGCATGGTGAAGGTGCCGTCCGCCTGGCCGAGGTAGGTGAAGCTGAAGGTCGAGGTCAGCGCCTTCTGCTCCAGCAGGGCGCCGAGCGTGGCCGGCGAGCTGTCGCGGCCGATGCTCTGGGCGCTGTGCTCGACCAGCAGGATGCGCCCGCTGAGCCAGTTCTGGATGTTGCTGGCGGTCACTTCACCCATTTCCTGCAGGTAGGACTCCAGGTCCGCGCGGATGGCGTTGCGCTGCAGGTAGTCGTTGTACAGGGTGAAGAGCGCGAATGCGGCGAAAACCACCAAAGAAGCGGCCAGCAGTATTTTGTGGCTGAACTTCAGGTTCTTCATCATCTTGTTTTTGCATCCAGGGAGGGGGCCAGTGATTGGGGGCCCCGACGATGGTTCGGGGCTCCCGGACTACAGACCGCGCGCCGGGTAGGGCGGCGGTGGGGGCCGCTCGCGGATGGCGTGCGGCCCATGGCACTCCTGTGCCGATAAGCCCTTGCCCGGGGCTGAAGCGCCGGCTGATGCGGCTTTCAGACAGGAAATCGGCATTTTCCGTAGGAAGCTTTAGCGAGGCGGACGAACGGTAGCGGTCGGCCGGTGAAAGGCAGAAAGAAGCGTGGGGCGCCGATGGGCCGGGCATGGGAACGGACCGCGAATGGAGCGTAGGGCGGATAACGCCTACGGCGTTATCCGCCGTTTGGCCCTGGTTCCCAGGCACTCCGCTCTCGGCCGGGAGGTCGGGCATGAGGTCGGTGTATCGGCGTATAACCGCGAACGGTTATACGCCCTACGGGTGCCCATGCCTCGCACCCTTGTAGGAGCGCGCCCTGCGCGCGATTCGCGGGCAGGGCCCGCTCCTACAGGTGGCATCTTGCGAACATGAAAAAGGCGCCCGCAGGCGCCTTGTTCATGGATGGCGGATCAGATACGGAAGCTGTCCACCAGGTGCCGCAGGCGGCCGGCCTGGTTTTCCAGGTCGGCGCAGGCGCGCAGGGTGGCCTGCAGGTTCTCCACGCCTTCCTGGTTGAGGGTATTGATCTCGGTGATGTCCATGTTCAGCGAGTCCACCACCGCGGTCTGTTCCTCGGTGGCGGTGGCCACCGACTGGTTCATCGCATCGATTTCGCTGATCCGCCCGGTGACGCTGGCCAGGCGCTGGCCGGCGCGGTTGGCGATCTCCACGCTCTCCAGGCTGTAGCGCTGGCTTTCGCCCATGGTGTTGACCGCCTCGCGGGCGCCGACCTGCAGTTCCTCGATCATGCCCTGGATCTGCTGCGCCGATTCCTGGGCGCGGTGCGCCAGGTTGCGCACCTCGTCGGCCACCACGGCGAAGCCGCGGCCCGCCTCGCCGGCGCGGGCGGCCTCGATGGCGGCGTTGAGCGCCAGCAGGTTGGTCTGCTCGGAGATGCCCTTGATGACTTCGAGAATCTGCCCGATGTTCACCGTGCGGCTGTTCAGCGCCTCGATGTGGGTGCTGGCGTAGCTGATCTTCTCCGACAGCTGGTTCATCGCACTGATGGTCTGCTCCACCACCTGGCGGCCGTCGCCGGCCTGGTGGCTGGCATCGCTGGCGTGGTGGCTGGCGTCGGCGGCGTTGCGGGCGATCTCCTGGGCGGCGGCGCCCAGTTCGTTGATGGCCGCGGCCACGCTGTTGGTGCGGGTGGCCTGCTCGTCGGAATTGGCCATGGACGAGTTGGAGGCGTTGACCACCAGTTGCGACACGTCATGCAGCTGGCGGGCGGTGCCGGCCACCTCGCGGATGGATTCGTGGATGCGCTCGACGAAGCGGTTGAAGGCCTCGGCCAGCATGCCGAACTCGTCGCGGCTGTCGACCTTCAGGCGCTTGGTCAGGTCGCCCTCGCCCTGGGCGATGTCCTGCATGGCGCGGCCCATGGCGGTGAGCGGCTGCATCAGCACGCGGATGAGCATGCCGAGCAGGAAGATGATGGCGACGATGGCCACCAGGGTGGCGATGATGGCCGAGGTGCGGAAGTCGCTGAGCATGGCGTAGGCGGCGCTCTTGTCCAGCACCAGGGCGACGTACCAGGACACCCCCGGCAGGCCCTCGACGCGGGTCATGGAGACCAGTTGGGTGCGGCCGTCGACGTCGACCTCCTGGACGCCCGGGCGGACCTGCGGCGCGCCGTGCGGGTAGATTTCCGCGAGGTTCTTGAACACTTTCCCGGCGTCCGGATGCAGCAGCACCTTGCCGGCGTCGCTGACCAGGAAGGCGTAGCCGTCGCCGTCGAACTTCAGCGAGTTGAGGATGGCGGTGATGGTCTCCAGCTTCATGTCGCCGGCAGCCACGCCGACCAGTTGGCCGTTGCGCATGACCGGCACCGACATGGCGAGGATCTGCTCCTTGGTGCCGGCGTCGAGGAAGGGCTCGGTGACGATCAGCCGGCCGGCGGCCACGGCGTCCTTGTACCAGCCGCGCTGGCGCGGGTCGTAGCCGTCGGGCATGGGCGAATAGGGGCGCATGGTGAAGACGCCGCTGGCGGCCTCGCCCAGGTACACCGATTCGAAGTTGCGCTGCAGCACCTGCTGCTCCAGCACGTGCTGGATGCGCTCGGCAGTCGGCTCGCCGTCGGCCAGTTGCGCGGCTTCCATCTCCACCAGGTGGATGCGGCCTTCCAGCCAGCTCTGGATGTTGCTGGCGGTGAGGCTGCCGATCTCGCGCAGGTAGGACTCGGTGTCCTCCTGGATGGCGCGGCTCTGGCGGAAGTCGTTGAAGAGGATGAAGCAGGCGAAGGCGAAGATCACCACGAGGGAGGCCGCCAGAAGGATCTTCTTGGCGAAGGACAGCGAGCGAAGCATGGGTAGAGCATCCTGCGGAAACGACGAAGTAGGCAGGCTATATCGGCGGCGCCGGGCGGAACTTTAGCCGGTGGCGCGGATGATTGGCGTCAGCGGAATGACAGCTGCAGCAGGTAGCCGCAGAAGATCGAGAATATGAAGGGAAAGGACTTCGAGCGGCTCAGGTCGAAGGGTTTCAGGCAGCCTTCGAAAGCCTTCGGCAGCCGTTGCGACTCAAGGGAAAGCTTGCTCGCCAGCATCAGCGCCACCGTCACCAGGCAGGCCAGGGCCAGGGCATAGAGCAGGCTGTAGGGATCGCTGGCCAGGCCCAGCGCGGCGAGCAGCTTGACGTCCGCGGCGCCCAGCTTGCCCAGCAGGTAGCCGGGCAGGCTCAGCAGCAGGCCCAGGCCGGCCGCGGCGAGGGCGGCGGCAGGGGCGTGCTGGGTCAGGCTGTGGCCGGTGAGGAGCAACTGGCCGGCGGCCATGGCCAGGCCGCCGAGGGTCAGCAGGTTGTCCACCTGGCGGCGGCGCAGGTCCTGGACGGCACAGGCGGCCAGCCAGGCGCACAGCGCCAGTGTCGTCAGCATCCCCTGGCTGTCAGTAGAAGCGCGACGCCAGCCAGAACATGCCGGCGGCCAGGGCCATGGAGGTGGGCAGGGTGAGGATCCAGGCCATCAGGATGTTGCGCACGGTGCCGCCCTGCAGGCCGCTGCGGTTGGCGACCATGGTGCCGGCCACGCCGGAGGACAGCACGTGGGTGGTGGACACCGGCAGGCTGTAGAGGTTGGCCATGCCGATCGCCGCGGTGGCGGTGAGCTGGGCGCTGATGCCCTGGGCATAGGTCATGCCCTGCTTGCCGATCTTCTCGCCGACGGTGAGCACCACGCGCTTCCAGCCGACCATGGTGCCCACGCCCAGGGCCAGGGCCACCGCGATGATCACCCAGAAGGGCGCGTATTCGGTGGTGCTGGTCAGGTCCTTGCGCAGCTTCTCCAGGTCGGCCTTCTCGCGCGCCGGCAGGCTGTCGAGCTTGCCGACCTTCTTCGCGGTGTCGTCCAGGCACAGCAGGTAGCGGCGCACCTGCACGCGGCTGTCGGCGGACAGTTCGTTGTAGTTGGAGATGCCCTTGATGTCGCTCAGCAGGCCCTTGAGGGTGGACTCGGTCTGCTTCGGCTCGCAGCGGTACAGCTCGGGCATCTCGCCGTCGGCGCCCTTGCCCAGGGCCAGCATGTCGCCGAGCACGTCGGTGTGGCGCTGGTAGAACTGGCTCAGGTGGATGGCGGCGTCGCGGGTGCGTTCGATCTGGTAGGTGGTGCTGTTGAGGTCGAGGACGAACTTGGCCGGGACGATGCCGATCAGCACCAGCATGATCAGGCCGATGCCCTTCTGGCCGTCGTTGGAGCCGTGGACGAAGCTCACGGTCATGGCCGAGAGCACCAGCACCAGGCGGTTCCAGAACGGCGGGTGCTTCTTCTCGTCGACTTCGCGGCGGGTTTCCGGGGTCTTGTGCATCTTCGACAGCGGGTACATCCACTTCAGGCCGATCAGCACCAGGGCGGCGACGAGGAAGCCGGCCAGCGGCGAGAAGATCAGCGACATGGCGATGTCGATCGCCTTCTGCCAGTTCACCCCGTCGGCCAGCGGCACGCCGGTGATCACCGCATTGGCCAGGCCCACGCCGAGGATCGAGCCGATCAGGGTGTGCGAGCTGGAGGCGGGGATGCCGAAGTACCAGGTGCCCAGGTTCCAGGCGATGGCCGCGGCCAGCAGGGAGAACACCATGGCCAGGCCGTGGCCGCTGTTGACGTTGATCAGCAGTTCGACCGGCAACAGATGGACGATGGCATAGGCCACGCCGACGCCACCGAGCAGCACGCCGAGGAAGTTGAAGATGCCGGAGAGAATGACCGCGCGGTAGGGCGACATGGCTTTGGTGTAGATCACCGTGGCCACCGCGTTGGCGGTGTCATGGAAGCCGTTGATGAACTCGAAGGCCAGGACGAAGCCCAGCGCCAGCACCAGGCTGATGCCTACCCAGAGGTCGAGTCCGCTGAAGAGATCGAACATGAAGTTTCTGTGACCGGTCGGTGACGGGGCGGCGATTATGCCAGAAGCGATAGGATGTCGTCTGAAACCTGAAGCGATTCTCGGAATCTCGCGACACCCGGTCGCACGGGGCTTGCAGCGCTGCGGGCAATGCGCTGCAACGTTTTCGCGGGGCCGCCGCCGCTCAGGTCGCGTCCTGTTCGGCCTGGCGTTGTTGCGCCTTCTGCAGGTCGCTCTGCATCTTCTCCAGTTCCCGGTCGAAGGCCTTGTCCTGCACGGACGGGCGCTTGCGCCAGGGCTTCTTGTCGGGGTCGGGCTGGGCGGCGTAGAGGGTGACCTCGCCGCCGTAGACATCCTTGTAACGCTGTTCCTGGCGCTCCAGTTCGGCGCGCAGTTCGTCTTTCGTCACCTGTGTTCCTGATGGCGTGTGGCTGATGGATGGGGATATGCGGGAAAAGCATAGCAGGCGCGATTATAACCGCTGCCGGGGCGCTGTCAGCCGGGTAGCGCGCGCGGAGGTGGGCTCGCACAAATGTAACAGCAGGCTACGCTCAGGAAGCGATCATCATTCGAGGAGACCGCTCCATGATCAAGCTCCGCCTTCCCCTGCTGCTGTGCGCCCTGTTGTTCTCGGTGCAGGGTTTCGCCGCCAACACCGCCCAGCAGGAAAAGATGAAGACCTGCAACGCCGACGCCACCGCCAAGGCGCTCAAGGGCGACGAGCGCAAGTCCTTCATGAGCAACTGCCTGAAGGCCGGCGGCGGCGACACCGGCAAGAAACTCACCCCGCAGCAGGAGAAGATGGCCCAGTGCAACAAGGACGCCGCGGCCAAGGCGCTGAAGGGCGACGAGCGCAAGACGTTCATGAGCGGGTGCCTGAAGAAATAGCCCGGGGGCGGCCCCATGGGTTTCGCAGGCTCAACCCATTCTACGACAGCGTTTTCCTACCCCCGTAGGAGCGGACCTTGTCCGCGATTTGGCGGATAACGCCGTAGGCGTTATGCGCCCTACGGGGAGCCCGGGAGCTTCGGGGTTCCGCACCAGACCGAACGGTCCCCTCTCCCGCTTGCGGGGGAGGGTTAGGGAGGGGGAGCGGAGTCAAGGTTTGGCAGAGGTGCCAGAGCGAAGTCCGTCCCCTCTCCCCAACCCTCGCCTACGCGGCCCGCCCTGAAGGGAGAGGGGGCCGTTCGGCGTGGGCGGATAACGCAGAGTCAGCCGGCAAACTCGTAGGGCGAATAACCGTTCGCGGTTATCCGCCGTTAGCCCAAACACCGATGCCCGACGACAATGGCGGATAACGCCGTAGGCGTTATGCGCCCTACGGGTTTCCAGAGAAATATCCGAGCGCACCGGAACGCCCCTTCAGAAGGCCGAGCGAAACCGGCGCTCAGGAGGTCATGCGACATGGATGTCGCGAGAGCCCCGATGGGCTACAGGGACGTACCCTCGGGGCGGGCCTCCGTGGCGGGGGAGTTCGTGAGGGTAGCCCGGCTTCATCGGGCCCGTATGCGGGGCAAGCCTTTTTGGTTCCTTTTGTGGCGTTTGACAAAAGGGACTCGCCCGAGGGGGCGAAACAAGAGACGTCCGAACACTCGGAGCGGCGCGCTACACCCACACCCGACGTCTTTTCAATGACAAAGGGGTGGAGATCGGAGCACAGGCCCAGGGTTCGCGAGCAAGCTCGCTCCTACGAGGCCCGGGGGTTCAGACCCCCGAACACAGCAACCAGGCCACCGCCAGCAGGTAGAACAGCAGCGACCCATCCTCGCCCAGCGGCGAGTGGCGGAAAGTCCGTGCGTTCATGCCTTGACCTCCGCCGACCAGTAGCCCTGGGCGTTGCGGAATGGCTGCCGGGCCATCTGCTCCGGGCGGGTGATGCCGGCGGCGAGCAGGGCGTTGACCAGGGCCGAGAAGGATTTCGCGGTATAGCTCATGGCGGGCTCCTTGCGTTCCGTCAGTGGGATGACGCTTATGAAAGCGCAACGGCCACCCCGGCGGAAATGGAACTTCCTGCTTTCGACTATTGATGAAATCGATGAAAGGCCCGGCTCACCAGTCCAGTTGCAACTGGCTGTCGAACTGTCGTGGCTGGCCCGTCAGCGGGTCGTCGAAGGCCAGGTGGCGGGCCAGCAGCTGCAGCGGGCGGGAATAATCGTCGCTGCGCCGCTGCTCTTCCGGCAGCAGCTGTGGGTAAAGCGGATCGTTGCGCAGCGCGGCGCCCAGGGCGGCCATGTGCACGCGCAGCTGGTGGCGCTTGCCGCTCACCGGGTAGAGCGCGTAGCGCCACCAGTGCTCGCGGCGCTCCAGCACCTCGATGCGGGTTTCGCTGTTGACCGTGCCCTCGGCCTCGCGCATGAGGATGAAGGGTTCGCCGTCCACCAGGCGGCTGCGCCGCACGTGGGGGAATTCCAGCTGCGGCAGCGGCGGGGCGATGGCCTCGTAGCGCTTGTGCATGCGCCGCTCGCGGAACAGCGCCTGGTAGGCGGCGCGGCTGGCCGGGTTGGCGGAGAACAGCACCAGCCCGGCGGTGGGCCGGTCGATGCGGTGCAGCGGCACCAGCAGCGGGTTGTCCAGGCGCCGGGCCAGGCGCGCCAGCAGGGTCTGCTCGACGTACTGGCCGGAGGGCGTCACCGGCAGGAAGTGCGGCTTGTCGGCCACCACCAGGTGCTCGTCGACGTGCAGGATGCGCTCCTCGAAGGGGATCGGCGTTTCTGCCTCCACCTCGCGGAAGTAGTGCACGCGCAAGCCCTCGCGGTAGGGCGTTGTGGCATCCAGGGCGCGGCCTTCGGCATCCAGCACGCGTCCGCGGGCCAGGCGCTGCAGCCAGGTCTCGCGGGGGATCGCCGGGAAGCGCGCGCACAGGCAGTCGAGCACCGTCGACCAGGGGCCGGCCGGCAGGTGCAGGGTGCTGGCGCGGTGCTGGGCGGCGGAAAACGGCTTCTCGGACATGGGCGGCGGCGACGGTCGGGGGCGTGCATTAGGCCGCAGATGGCCGCTATCGTCAAAGGCCGCCCGGCGCCTCAGGCGGGGTTCACTTCGACGGTCACATGGGCCAGCTCCTCGTGCACCCCCAGCAGTGCCTTGAAGTCTTCCGGCCGCGCCGGGCTGGCGGTGCTGAGGCTGAGGATGCAGGCGTACTTGCGCTTGCCCACCCGCCACAGGTGCAGGTCGGTGATGCGCGCCGGGTAGGGGCCGGCGGCGATGGCCTGGCGCACTTCCTCCAGCACCGGCGCGTCCATCTCCGCGTCGAGCAGCACGCGGCTGCTCTGGCGCAGCAGGCCACGGGCCCAGATCGCCACCAGCACGGCGCCGACGATGCCCATCAGCGGGTCGAGCCAGGCCGCGCCCCAGAGCATGCCGCCGAGCAACGCGACTATGGCCAGCACCGAAGTGGCGGCGTCGGCCAGCACGTGCAGGTAGGCGGCGCGCAGGTTGAGGTCGTGACCATGGGTGTTCCCGTGGTCGTGGTGATGATCGTGGTCATGGTCATGGTCGTGCCCGTGCTCGTGCTCGTGGTGGTCGCGCAGCAGCCAGGCGCAGGCCAGGTTGACCAGCAGGCCGAGCGCGGCGATGACGATGGCCTGGACGTAGTGGATGGGCGAGGGGCTGATCAGCCGCGCCACCGACTCGAACAGCATCAACGCCGCCACGGCGAGCAGCAGCAGGGCGCTGCTGTAGCTGGCCAGCACCTCGATCTTCCAGGTGCCGAAGGCGAAACGCCCGTCGCCCTTCAGGCGCCGCGCCGCGACGTAGGCGAAGAACGCCAGGCCCAGGGCCATGGCGTGGGAACTCATGTGCCAGCCGTCGGCGAGCAGGGCCATGGAGTTGAAGTACCAGCCGCCGGCGATCTCCAGCACCATCATCAGCGCGGTGAGCACCACCGCGCGCAGGGTGTTGCGCTCGGCCAGCGGATTGCTTTCGTGGAAGTCGTGCGGATGCGACGGGGCAAGGGCGGGGGCTGGCATGCGAGAATGTCCTGGAATCCGTTTCATATACTATACCCCAGTATACTTTCAGGACGTCAGCCCATGGCCCACACCATCCGCGACAAACGCAAGCTGCTCACCCGCATCCGCCGCATCAAGGGGCAAAGCGAGGCGCTGGAACGGGCGCTGGAGAAGGAGGAGGGCGACTGCGCCGCGGTGCTGCAGCAGATCGCGGCGATCCGTGGCGCGGTCAACGGCCTGATGGCCGAGGTGCTGGAAGGGCACCTGCGCGAGCACCTGGCGGCCGAGGCGCGCACGCCGCAGCAGCGCGCGGAAGACCTCGACCAGGTGATGGGCGTGCTGCGTTCCTACCTGAAGTAGCTCAGTGGGACAGCCGCGCGGCCAGTTCGTCGACTTCCTCGGCCCAGTCCGAGTCCTCTTCCAGGGCCTCGCGGATGAACGTCGCCTGGGCTTCGCTCCAGAAGGGCGCATCGGCCAGGGCCTGGCCTTCGGGCAGGCGGTGCGCGGCGAGGAAGGCGTCGATCTCCTGGTGGCCGCTGGGCAGGCCCAGTTGCTTGAACAACTCGGCGAAGGTGTGTGGGGTGGTGTCCATGGTGGGCCTCCTGTGGTCGGTCGTGCATCAACTATAGGCGTTCGGCGCCGGCCGGTCGGCCGCGGAATCGATAGGTGGCTTTCAATTTTCCCGGCCTCGGGCAATGATGGCGCAGTCCCTGACATCCCCTCGCGCCAGGCCCGTTCATGAGCTCTCCCGAGCAGCGTCCGCACGCCGTCACCCTGCAGATCGTCTCGATCGTCGTCTTCACCTTCCTGCTGTTCCTGTGCATCGGCTTCCTGCTGCCGGTGCTGCCCGGCTTCGTCCACCACGACCTGGGCTTCGACGCCACCACCGCCGGCGTGGTGATCGGCGCGCAGTACCTGGCGACCCTCGCCTCGCGGCCGCTGGCCGGGCGCCTGACCGACACCCTGGGGGCCAAGCGCGCGGTGATCTACGGCCTGCTGGCGCTGGCCGGCGGCGGCGCGCTGGTGCTGCTGGCCACCAGCCTGCAGGCGCTGGCCTGGCCGAGCCTGGCGCTGCTGCTGGGCAGCCGCCTGCTGATAGGCTTCGCCCAGGGCCTGATGGGCATCGGCACGGCGAGCTGGGGCATCGCCCGGGTCGGCGCGCAGAACACCGCGCGGGTGATCTCCTGGAACGGCATCGTCTGCTACGGCGGCATCGCCCTGGGCGCGCCGCTGGGCGTGGGCATGGCCGCGCACCTGGGGCTGTGGAGCCTGGGCGCCGGCATCCTGGTGCTGGCCGGCCTGGGCCTGCTGCTGGCCCGCGGCAGGGCGCCGGCGCCGATCATCGCCGGCACGCGCATGGCCTTCTTCGCCGTGCTCGGCCGGGTACTCCCCTACGGTATGTGCGTGGCCCTGGGCTCCATCGGTTTCGGCAGCCTGGCCACCTTCATCACCCTCTACTACGGCAGCCGCGGCTGGGCCGACCCGGCCTGGTGCCTGAGCCTGTTCGGCATCAGCTTCGTCGGCGCGCGGCTGCTGCTGTCCTGGACCATCAACCGCTTCGGCGGCTTCAACGTGGCGGTGCTCTGCCTGCTGGTGGAAAGCGCCGGCCTGCTGTTGCTGTGGCAGGCGCCGAGCCCGGCCTTCGCCCTGCTCGGCACGGCGCTGACCGGCGCCGGGCTGTCGCTGGTGTACCCGGCGCTGGGCGTCGAGGCGGTGCTGCGCATCCCCGCCGCCAGCCGCAGTTCGGCGCTGGGCGCCTACGCGCTGTTCTTCGACCTGGCCCTGGGCCTGGCCGGCCCGCTGATGGGCGCGGTGGCCGCGCATTCGGACTACGCCAGCATCTTCCTGGTGGCCGCGGCGCTGGCCGCCTGCGGCTTCCTCATCTGCCTCTGGCTGCTGCGCTTCACCCGCCAGCGCCACGAGGAACTGGAGTTCGACTAGACTGCGGCATCCTTCGCCGCAAGCCCTTCCCATGGACATCGACCTGGCGCGCACCTTCCTGGAAATCGCCCGTGGCGGCAGCTTCGTCGCCGCCGCGCAGCGCCTGCACGTGACCCAGACCACGGTCACCGCGCGGGTGCAGAACCTCGAGGCGCAACTGGGCTGCCGGCTGTTCCAGCGCAGCCGCGCCGGCGCCCGGCTGACCGCCGACGGCGAGCGCTTCCTCGGCTACGCCAACCAGCTGGTGCAGACCTGGGATGCGGCGCGGCGCGACCTGCCGCTGCCGGCGGGCTACCGCGAGGCGCTGAGCATCGGCGGCGAGCTGAGCCTGAGCAACCCGCTGATGCTCGGCTGGACGGTGCGCCTGCGCCAGCGCATGCCGGCCCTGGCCCTGCACGCCGAGGTCGGCAGCGGCGAGCAGTTGCAGAAGCAGCTGGAGCTGGGCGTGCTCGACGCCGCGCTGGTCTACCGCCCGGACTACTGGCCGGGCATGCAGGTGGAGCAGTTGCTGGAGGAGAAGCTGATCCTGGTGCGCTCGACGCAGCAGCCGGAGCCCTACATCTACATCGACTGGGGCGAGGAATTCCGCCGCCAGCACGACGCCGCGCTGCCGGACCGGGCCCACGCCGCCACCCGCTTCAGCCTCGGCCCGCTGGCCCTGCAGCACCTGCTGCAATGCGGCGGCAGCGGCTACTTCCGCACGCGGGTGGTGCACAGCTACCTGCAGGCCGGGGTGCTGGAGCGGGTGCCGCTGGCGCCGGAATTCATCTACCCGACCTACCTGGTGTACTCCCGCGAGAAGGACTCGCCGGCGCTGCAGAACGCCCTGGCCATCCTCCGCGAAGTGGTGGCCGAGGACATCGACTGGTCGCAGCGCTGGGACTACGAGGCCTAGACCGCCAGCTGCAGGGCCCGCTCGGCCTGCACCTGCGGCTGCAGCCAGAGGTGGCGGAAGGCGGCGATCAGGTCGGTCTGGCTGAGCATGCCCACCAGCCGGCCGGCGTCGTCGACCACCGGCAGGCAGTGCCGGCCCTGGTCGGAAAGCAGCTGGATCAGCTCCGGCAGCTGGGCGTCCTCGCGCAGCGATTGCACGCGGTGCGTCATCAGGTTGCCGACGCGCTGGCCGAAGGGCGAGCGCAGGCGGCGCTGGCCGCGGAACAGGTCGCTCAAGGTGAGGATGCCCACCAGGTGGCCGCGGTCGAGCACCGGCAGGGCCTTGAGGTGGTGCTTGTCGAGCAGGCCCCAGGCCTCCTCGATGCGCGCGTCCGGGCTGACCGAGCGGATGTCGCGGGACATGATGTCGCGCGCGCGGATGCCGCCCAGCAGGCGTTCGCTGGCGTGCTTTTCGGCGGCCAACAGCAGGCGTTCGAGGTCCTCGGGGGTGACGTCGACGAAGCCGCCGGCGCTGGCCAGGGCACTTTCCAGGTCGTCGGCGTGCAGGCCCAGGCGCTCGCCGGGCAGCGGGTCGGCGGTCAGGTGCGGGTTGCTGGCCGGGGCGGCGAGCTTGCGCGGGTAGGGCGCGCGGGTGAGGTTGTTGTAGAGCAGGGCCACGCCGATCAGCGCCAGCGAGGCCACGCCCACCGGCAGCAGCAGGTGCAGCAACTGCTGGTCCACCAGCGGCCCGCCCAGGGCCAGGCTGAAGGCCATGGCCGTGCTCGGCGGGTGCAGGCAGCGCAGGCCGAGCATCAGCAGCACCGCCACGGCCATGGCCAGCGACGCCTGCGGCCAGCTGTGGCCCAGCCAGTGGCCGAGCAGCAGGCCCACCAGCGCGGCCACCAGGTTGCCGCCCAGCAGCGACCAGGGTTGCGCCAGCGGGCTGGAGGGCACGGCGATGGCCAGCAGGGCGGAGGCGGCCAGCGGTGGGCCGATGCGCAGCACGGTGTCGATGCCGAACAGCCAGGTGCACAAGGGCATGCTCAGGCCCAGGGCCAGGCCGCAGCCGAGCACGGCGCGCAGCCAGTCGCGGTTGGACGAGGGCCCGGCGCAGGGCGCCAGGCGGTGCAGCCAGGCGCCGAAGGCAGCGGCTTTCATCGCGGCACCTCGCAAGAGGCGCCGGGAAGGGGGGCAGTCAATGGATGCATGTCACGCAGGCACCGCGCATCACGGATCCGGCCTGGGGCCGGTCGGGCGGGCGCTTCCTTATGGTTGGTCGAGCGGCGATTCGCCGCAGGGGCGAAGGCTGGAGGCCATCCTAGACAGCGTGACGATGCATATCCAATGAATGTTATTGCTGTTTGACTGCAATAACGATGAAGTGTGGGCGAGCCGTCGGGTTCGCCCGCGCAGGGCTCACACCGGCGGGAAGGCCTTGAAGGCTTCCAGCGTCTCGGCGAACGCCGTCCAGTCGCGCAGCGCCGGGTAGTCGCCGGCGGCCACGCGCTCGGCATGCACCAGCTGGATGAAGGTCCAGGCCACGGCGGCGGTCAGGCCGGCCTGGTCCAGGCTGCCGTCGCGCGGCAGCGGCTGGGTCAGCAGCTCCAGTTCCAGGCCGGCGCAGGCGGCGCGCAGTTGCTGGTCCACCCGGGCGTACCAGGCGGGGTCGCGCCGGGCCTCGTCCCGCTGCAGCTCGTAGTACAGCTGCACGGCCTTCTCGCAGGCCGCCAGGCCCAGGCCCAGCAGGCGCGTGGCGCGCACCCGCGCGGCCGGCTCGGCGGGCATCAGGCTGCGCCCGGCCTGGTGTTCGGCCAGGTCGACGATCAGGCTGGAGTCCATCAGCACCTGGCCGTCGTCCAGCACCAGGCTGGGCGCCTTGACCACCGGGTTGATGGCGCGGAATTCCTCGACGTGGCGGAACACCGAGAGCGAGCGGTGGCTGAAGTCGACGTCCAGCAGGCGCAGGCTGATGGCCACGCGGCGGACGTAGGGCGAATCGAGCATTCCGATCAGTTGCATGGAGGCATCCTGTTATTGGAGATTACATGTGGTGGCCGGCTGAAGGGGCCATGCGTCAGCGCTGTTGTCGCCCAATCTAGCGGCTCGCAAGGGCGGAAAAAATCGACGATTTATAACTGCAAGGGTTAGCAGAACTTACATGAGCGCCTATCCACCCCTGTCCGCGCTGCGCAGCTTCGAGGCCGTGGCCCGGCTCGGCAGCGTGACCCAGGCCGCCGCCGAGCTGCACGTCACCCACTCGGCAGTGAGCCAGCAGGTGCGCCAGCTGGAGGAACTGCTCGGCGTCACCCTGCTGCAGCGCGAGGGCCGCGGCCTGCGCCTGAGCGAGGAGGGCCGGCTCTACGCCCTGCAGGTGCGCCGCGCCCTGCGCGACATCGCCGAGGCCACGCGCCTGGCGCGGGCGCGGCCCAGCGAAGGCGAACTGGTGGTGGCGGTGCTGCCGTCCTTCGCCCAGCAATGGTTGCTGCCGCGCCTGCCGGGCTTCCGCCGGCGCCACCCGCAGTATCGCCTGCGCCTGCTGGCCAGCCTGGAGGTGATCGACCTGCGCCAGGGCCTGGCCGACGTGGCCATCCGCATCGGCCAGGGGCACTGGGAGGGCCTGGCCCAGCAACGCCTGTTCGACGACGAGCTGGTGGCGGTGTGCGCCCCGCACTTCAATGGCGGGCGCCTGCCGCGCACGCCGCAGCAGATCCTCGCCGGCCCGCTGATCCACGGCTTCGAGTCCTGGCTGCCCTGGTGCCAGGCGGCGGGCGTGGCGCTGCCCGAGGGCGACGGCCTGTTCACCGTCAACGACTCCAACCTGGTGGTGGAGGCCCTGCGCCTGGGCCTGGGCGTGAGCGTCGAACGGCGCAGCCTGGTGGCCGGCGCCCTGGCCCGCGGCGAGCTGGTGCAGCTGGGCGAGGTCAGCGCACCCTATGCCTACCCCTACTGGCTGGTATGGCCGCAGCGGGAGGAGACCCGGGCCAAGGTGGCGGTGTTCGCCGAGTGGCTGGCGGAGGAGGTGGAGGGGTACCTGGCGTAGGGCGAATGACCGTTCTCGGTTATCCGCCGTTGGCCGTGCCACCGGGGTGTCCGGCGTGGGCGGTGAGACCAATCGCGGACGGAGTCCGCTCCTACGCGGGCCGAGCCATGCCATTCCCCTGTAGGAGCGCGCCCTGCGCGCGATTCGCGGGCAGGGCCCGCTCCTACGTCCGTGCTTCCTGAAACCGTAGGAGCAACTTTGTCCGCGATTTGGCGGATAACGCCGTAGGCGTTATGCGCCCTACACGAGAAACATCAACGCGCTCGGAGCGGCGCGCTACACCCAAACCTGACATCTTTTCTGGGGCCCGCATTCGCGGGAATGACAAGGTTAGGTTGGGGGCGGGGACCAACCTCGCGACACAGAACGTCGCCCCGCCCCGATACAATCACCCCGTGGAAAAACCTCCCGACCCACCCCGGCTTCTGCTCAAATGCCGGGCACACCGGCAAACCTGGAGAGACGATGAGCGAAGCCCTGAGCCCCGGCCTGATGGTCATCCACGGCAACCACCCCGAGGCGCTGCGCGACCTGCTGGTGGCCTGGATGGCGCGCTACCCGCTGGCGCCGCTGGAAAGCGAGACCATCCTGGTGCAGAGCAACGGCATCGCCCAATGGCTGAAGCTGGCCCTGGGCCGCGACGTCGCCGACGGCGGCTGCGGCATCACCGCGGCGCTGGACGTGCAGCTGCCCGCGCAGTTCCTCTGGCGCGCCTACCGTGGCGCGCTGGGCAAGGACGAAGTGCCGGAGGTCTCGGTGCTGGACAAGGCGCCGCTCACCTGGCGCCTGATGCGCCTGCTGCCGACCCTGCTGGAGCGCGACGAATTCCAGGCGCTGCGCCGCTTCCTCGCCGACGACGCCGACCTGCGCAAGCGCTACCAGCTGGCCGAGCGCCTGGCCGACCTGTTCGACCAGTACCAGGTGTACCGCGCCGACTGGCTGGAGGACTGGAGCGAGCAGCGCGACCAGCTGCGCACCGCCAACGGCAGCCTCCGCGCGCTGGGCGAGGACGAGCGCTGGCAGGCCGAGCTGTGGCGCGCCCTGCTGGCGGAAGTGGGCGAGGACGGCCTGGCCGGCAGCCGTGCCGGAGTGCACCGGCGCTTCCTCGATCGCCTGCGCGAAGGCACGCCGCCCCAGGGCCTGCCGCGCCGGGTGGTGGTGTTCGGCATTTCCGCCATGCCGGCGCAGACCGTGGAGGCCCTGGCCGCGCTGTCGCGCATCGCCCAGGTGCTGCTGTGCGTGCACAACCCCTGCCGCCACCACTGGGCCGACATCGTCGCCGACAAGGACCTGCTGCGCCACGAGTACCGCCGCCAGCAGCGCCGCCCCGGGGTGCCGCTGCAACTGGACGACGACCTCCAGCACCAGTACGCCCAGCCGCTGCTGGCGGCTTGGGGCAAGCAGGGCCGCGACTACATCAACCTGCTCGACCAGTACGACAACCCCGAGAGCTACCGCAGCCGTTTCGGCGAGGTCAGCGGCGGGCGCATCGACCTGTTCAGCGAGGCGCCGCCGGCGCACCTGCTCGGCCAGTTGCAGGACGACATCCTCGAACTGCGCCCGCTGGCCGAGACCCGCGCGCAATGGCCGGCGCCGGACCCGGCGCGGGACCACTCGATCCGCTTCCAGGTCGCCCACAGCGCGCAACGCGAAGTGGAGGTGCTGCACGACCAGCTGCTGGCGCGCTTCGACGCCGACCCCACGCTGCGCCCGCGCGACGTCATCGTCATGGTCCCCGACATCGACGCCTACGCGCCGCACGTCCAGGCGGTGTTTGGCCAGCTCGGGCGCGACGACCGGCGCTTCATCCCCTACACCCTGGCCGACCAGGGCCAGCGCGGCCGCGAGCCGCTGCTGGTGGCCCTGGAGCACCTGCTGCAACTGCCCGACAGCCGCTTCGCGGTGAGCGAGATCCTCGACCTGCTGGACGTCGGCGCCCTGCGCGCGCGCTTCGGCATCGCCGAGGCCGACCTGCCGCTGCTGCAGCGCTGGATCGACGGCGCCGGGGTGCGCTGGGGCCTGGATGGCGAACAGCGCGAGGACCTCGGCCTGCCCGCCGCCGAGGAGGCCAACACCTGGCGCTTCGGCCTGCGGCGCATGCTGCTGGGCTTCGCGGTGGGCGAGGGCGAGGCCTTCCAGGGCATCCAGCCCTACGCCGAGATCGGCGGGCTGGACGCCGCCGTGCTCGGCCCCCTGGCTGGCCTGCTGCAGCGCCTGGCCGCGGCCTGCGAGAGCCTGGCCGAGCCGGCCGCGCCCGAGGTCTGGCGCGAGCGCCTGCGCCAGTTGCTGGACGATTTCTTCCTGACCCGCGACGAGCACGACGAACTGCTGCGCCAGCAACTGCTGCAACTGCTCGAACGCTGGCTGGAAACCTGCGAGCGCGCCGCCTTCGGCGAGCCGCTGCCGCTCTCGGTGGTGCGCGAGGCCTGGCTCGGCGGGCTGGACGCCGGCGGCCTGAACCAGCGCTTCCTGGCCGGCGCGGTGAGCTTCTGCACGCTGATGCCGATGCGCGCCATTCCCTTCCGCGTGGTCTGCCTGCTGGGCATGAACGACGGTGACTACCCGCGCCAGCAACCGCCGCTGGACTTCGACCTGATGCGCAACGACTACCGCCCCGGCGACCGCTCGCGGCGCGAGGACGACCGCTACCTGCTGCTCGAAGCCGTGCTCTCGGCGCGCGACCAGCTGTACGTCAGCTGGGTCGGGCGGAGCATCCGCGACAACAGCGAGCGCCCGCCATCGGTGCTGATCGGCCAGCTGCGCGACCACCTGGCGGCCGGCTGGTCGCTGCCCGGCAAGCCCGGCGACGGCAAGGCGCTGCTGCAGGCGCTGACCACCGTGCACCCGCTGCAACCCTTCAGCCGCCGCTATTTCGAAGGGCAGGGCGAGGGCGTCGACGGCTTCTACACCTACGCCCGCGAATGGCGCGAGGTACACCGCGACGACGAACCGGCCGAACAGGCCGAGGCGCCGCTGCCGGAACTGCTGCCGGACGCGCCCATCGGCCTGCGGGTGCTCGCCGACTTCCTCGCCAGCCCGGTCAACGCCTTCTTCCAGCAGCGCCTGAAGGTGCGCTTCGCCGAGGAAGACCTGACCGGCCACGACGAGGAGACCTTCGCCCTCGACGGCTTGCAGGTCTGGCAACTGCAGTTCGAACTCTGCGAGCGCCTGCGCCCGTGGATCGAGAACCACTGGGCCGACGGCGAACTGCCCGGCCGCATCGAAGGGCAACTGGCGCGCCTGCGCGGCGAGGGGCGCCTGCCGCTGGCGGCCTTCGGCGCCTTCTCCGCCCGAGAACTGAGCGCCCCGCTGGGCGAGCTGCTGAGGCGCTACCGCGAGGAACTGGAGCACTGGAGCGAAGCGGAGGAAGGCCAGCGCGAGCTTATCCACAGGCACCCGGCCAGCGGCGTGGAGCTGGGCGACTGGCTCGGCGGCCTGCGGCGCAACGTCGAGGGCCAGTGGGCCAGCCTGCAACTGGTCAGCGGCAAGCTGCACGAAGGCCGCGGCTACAAGTGGCACAGCCTGGTGCGCCACTGGGTGCGCCACCTGGGCCTGCAACTGTGCGGTACGCCGGTGCGCAGCCTGCTGGTCAGCCAGACCGGCACCCTGGAACTGCCGCCGCTGGCGGCGGACAGCGCCCGCGGCCACCTGGACGCGCTGATCGCCGCCTGGCTCGAAGGCCTGCGCCGGCCGCTGCCGGTGGCCTGCAAGGCGGCCTTCGCCTGGCTGGGTGCCGGTGGTGACGAGGCCCGCGCCGCCAGCGAGGCGGCCAAGCGCTACGACGGCGGCTTCGGCAGCACCGGCGAGGCGGCTTCCTCGCCGGCCCTGGCGCGGGTCTACCCGGACTTCGCCAGCCTCGACGCCAGCGGCGAATTCGCCACTTGGGCCGAGACCCTCTACGGCCCGCTGTACCAGTTGCTGCAACGCCGCGACGACGAGGAGCAAGGCCAATGAGCCGCGAACTGCGCGCCCTGGAATTCCCCCTGCACGGCAGCCGGCTGATCGAGGCCAGCGCCGGCACCGGCAAGACCTTCACCATCGCCCTGCTGTACCTGCGCCTGGTGCTCGACCACGGCGGCGAGCTGGCCTTCGGCCGGCCGCTGAGCCCGCCGGAAATCCTCGTGGTGACCTTCACCGACGCCGCCACCCAGGAACTGCGCGAACGCATCCGCGCGCGCCTGGGCGAGGCCGCCACCTGCTTCGCCGAGCCGGCGCTGGCGCACGACGCGCTGCTGGTCGAGCTACGCGCCAGCTACCCGCAGGAGCGCTGGCCCGGCTGCGCGCGCCTGCTGCGCCTGGCCGCGGAATGGATGGACGAGGCCGCCGTGTCGACCATCCACAGCTGGTGCTACCGCATGCTCCGCGAGCACGCCTTCGACAGCGGCAGCCTGTTCACCCAGGACCTGATCACCGACCAGAGCGAACTGCTCGCCGAAGTGGTGCGCGACTACTGGCGGCGCAACTTCTACCCGCTGCCGGCGCCGGCGGCGAAGGTCGTCGGCGACATCTACAAGGGCGGCCCCGAGGCCCTGGCGCGCCTGCTGCAGCCGTTGCTGGCGCAGCAGGAGGCGGGCTTCCGCTACGCCGACCAACCGCTGAGCGCGCCCGGCTCGCTGCGCGAGCTGCTGGAGGAAACCGGCGACTTCTACGCCCGCCTGGACGCGCTGGAACAGCAGGCCCGCGCCGCCTGGGCCGCCGATGCCCAGAGCCTGCGCCAGCTGCTCGTCGACCTGCGCCCGCAGCTCAACGGCAACAGCTACCGCAACAAGGACGATGACGCCGTCTTCGAAGGCTGGCTGCAGGCCCTGGAAGCCTGGAGCGCCGGCGGCGCGGCGCCGGACAACCTGGTCCGCTTCGGCCAGACACGGATCAAGGTGAAGGCCAAGGCGGTGGTGCCCGAGCATCCCGCCTTCAGGGCCATCGACGCCTGGGTGGAGGCCGCCGAGCAGCAGCCGGACATCGCCCCGCAACTGCTGCTGCACGCCCTGGGCGAAGTCAGCCGCGCCCTGGAGGCGGAGAAGCAGCGCCGCGCCGAACTGGGCTTCGACGACCTGCTGGCGCGCCTGGACCGAGCCCTGGCCGGCCCCGGCGGCGAGCACCTGGCCGAGCGCATCCGCCAGCAGTTCCCGGTGGCGCTGATCGACGAATTCCAGGACACCGACCCGCTGCAGTACCGCATCTTCGAGCGCATCTACCGCATCGCCGACAACCCCAGGGATTGCGGCCTGTTCATGATCGGCGACCCCAAGCAGGCGATCTACGCCTTCCGCGGCGCGGACATCCACACCTACCTGCGCGCCCGCGCCGCCACCGCCGGGCGCCACTACACCCTGGGCACCAACTACCGCTCGACCCTCGCCGTGGTGGAGGCGGTGAACCACTGCTTCGCCTTCGCCGAGGGCCACGAGCGCGGCGCCTTCCGCTTCGCCGCCGAGGGCGACAACCCGGTGCCGTTCCAGGCGGTGGCCGCCAAGGGCCGCGACGAGCGCCTGCTGATCGACGGCGAAGAAGCCGCGGCGCTGACACTCTGGCAACTGGAGAACGACGGCCAGGTGGTCGGTAGCCGCCTGTACCGCGAACAGATGGCCGCCAGCACCGCCAGCGCCATCCGCCACTGGCTGAGCCTGGCCCAGCAGGGCCGCGCCGGGCTGTACAAGGCCGACGGCACGGGCCGCGCGCTGCGCCCGGCGGACATCGCCATCCTGGTCCGCGGGCGCAGCGAGGCCGAGGCGGTGCGCGCGGAACTGGCGGCGCGGCGCCTGGCCAGCGTCTACCTGTCCGACCGCGACTCGGTGTTCGACAGCCCCGAGGCCGGCGACCTGCTGCACTGGCTGCGCGCCTGCGCCGAGCCGGGCAACGACGCCCTGCTGCGCAGCGCCCTGGCCACCCGCACCCTGGGCCTGGGCTGGCAGACCCTGGAGCGGCTGAACCAGGACGAGCGCTTCTGGGAAGGCATGCTCATGCGCTTCCGCGAGTACCGCAGCCAGTGGCAGCAGCAGGGTGTGCTGCCGATGCTGCGGCGCCTGCTGGCCGACTTCGAGCTGCCGGCGCGGCTGCTGCGCCGCGCCGACGGCGAACGCAGCCTGACCAACCTGCTGCACCTGGCCGAGTGGCTGCAGCGCGAGGCCGCCGAGCTGGACGGCGAGCACGCCCTGCTGCGGGTGCTGGCCGAACAGCTGGCCAGCCCGTCGAGCGAGGAAATCCTCCGTCTGGAAAGCGACGCCGACCTGATCAAGGTGGTGACCATCCACAAGTCCAAGGGCCTGGAATACCCGCTGGTGCTGCTGCCCTTCATCTGCAGCTGGAAGGAGCTGGACGGCAAGAGCCAGACGCCGCCCAGCTTCCAGGGCGAGGACGGCAAGGTGATCGAACTGGCGCGCGGCAAGGACCTGGCCGAGGCCGCCTACCGCCTGGCCAACGACGAACGCCTGGGCGAGGACATGCGCCTGCTCTACGTGGCCCTGACCCGCGCCCGCCACGCCCTGTGGCTGGGCGTGGCGCCGCTGGTGGCGGGCAACGCGAAGAACCCCGAGCTGCACAAGGGCGCCTTCGGCTACCTGCTGGGCGGCGGCGCGGCCATCGCCCTGGACGGCTTCGCCGGCTGCCTGCAGGCCCTGGGCGGCGGCTGCCCCGGCATCCGCATCGAACCCGTGCCGGCGGTGGACGCCACGGCCTACGACAAGACCCGCGCCGGCCAGCTCGGCCAGGCCCGCGAGCCGCAGCGGCGGGTGGCGGAGAAATGGTGGATCGCCAGCTATTCCGCCCTGGCCACCCTGGATGCCGAAAGCGAGGCGCCGGCGCCGGCCAGCGAACCCATCAGCGCCGAGGAAGCCACCCTGCGCGAAGGCGACGCCGACAGCGCCGCAGCCGAACTGGCCCAGGCCGCGCCGGCCGCCGGCAGCCTGCACGCCTTCCCGCGCGGGCCCAACCCCGGCAGCTTCCTCCACGGCCTGCTGGAATGGGCCGCCGACGAAGGCTTCGCCGCCGTGGCGCAGCAGCCCGAGGCCCTGCGCGACCTCATCGCCCGGCGCTGCCAGCTGCGCGGCTGGGAAGCCTGGATCGAACCCCTGGCGCAATGGCTGCCGGCCTACCTGCAGGCCGGCTTCGCGCTGCCCGATGCCGCGCCGGTGCGACTGGCGGCCCTGGCCAGCTACCAGAAGGAAATGGAGTTCTGGTTCGCCGTGAAACCCACCGACAGCGCCCGCCTGGACGCCGCCGTGCGCGCCCAGGTGCTGCCCGGCGAGGCGCGCCCGGCGCTGCAGCCGACGCAGCTGGGCGGCATGCTCAAGGGCTTCATCGACCTGGTCTTCGAACACGAGGGGCGCTACTACGTGGCCGACTACAAATCCAACTGGCTCGGCCCGGACGCCGCGGCCTACACCCCGCAGGCCCTGCGCGCGGCCGTGCTGGAGCACCGCTACGACCTGCAGTACGCGCTCTACCTGTTCGCCCTGCACCGCCTGCTCAAGGCGCGCCTGGCGGACTACGACTATGACCGCCACGTGGGCGGCGCGCTCTACCTGTTCCTGCGCGGCGGCGAGCAAGGCGTGTTCCACGAACGCCCGCCCAGGGCGCTGATGGAGGCGCTGGAAGCGCTGTTCAGCCACGCCGCCGAGGAGGTGCCGGCATGAGCCGAGACGAACTGCTCGAACTGCTCGGCCAGTGGGCCGGACGCGGCTGGCTGCGCGAGCTGGACCGCGCCTTCGCGGCCTTCCTGGTGGAACAGGCGCCCGACGCCGAGCCGCTGCTGATCCTCGCCGCCGCCCTGGCCAGCCACCAGCTGGGCCGCGGCCACGTGTGCCTGGACCTGGCCGCGACCCTCGCCGACAGCCGCTTCGCCCTGTCGCTGCCGCCGGACGGCGAGCTGGAAGGCACGCCGCTGACGCTGCCGGGCGAGCTGCTCGACGGCCTCGACCTGGCCGCCTGGCAGGCCGCCCTGGCCGACCCGCGCCTGGTGGGCGAGGGGCCCGGCGCCACGCCGCTGGTGCTGGCCGGCCCGCGCCTGTACCTGCGCCGCTACTGGCAATACGAGCGCGAGGTGCGCGCCGGCATCGACCAGCGCCTGGCGCGCGGCGAGGCCCTGCGCGCGGTGCTGCCGGTGGACGCGCTGCGCCAGGCGCTGGATGCGCTCTTCCCGAAAAGACCGGGCGCCCCGGCGGACTGGCAGAAGCTGGCCTGCGCCCTGGCCGCCGGCAACGCCTTCGGCATCGTCACCGGCGGCCCCGGCACCGGCAAGACCACCACCGTGGTACGCCTGCTGGCGCTGCTGCAGAGCCTGGCCCTGGGCGGCGAGGGCGGGCGGCCGCTGCGCATCCGCCTGGCCGCGCCCACCGGCAAGGCCGCGGCGCGGCTCAACGAATCCATCGCCAACGCGGTGGACCGGCTCGACCTCGGCGCCTTCGCCAACGGCGAGGAAGTGCGCAAGCAGGTGCCCAAGGAAGTCACCACCCTGCACCGCCTGCTCGGCAGCCGCCCGGACAGCCGCCAGTTCCGCCACCACCCCGGCAACCCGCTGGCGCTGGACCTGCTGGTGGTGGACGAGGCCTCCATGGTCGACCTGGAAATGATGGCCGCGCTGCTCGGCGCGCTGCCGGACAAGGCGCGGCTGATCCTGCTCGGCGACAAGGACCAGCTGGCCTCGGTGGAGGCCGGCGCGGTGCTCGGCGAACTGTGCAGCCGCGCCCGCGAGGGCCACTACCGCCCGGCCACCCGCGACTGGCTGCAGGCGGTCAGCGGCGAGCCCGTCGACGACGACCTGCTCGACCCCCAGGGCCAGCCCCTGGACCAGGCCGTGGCCATGCTGCGCCACAGCCACCGCTTCAGTTCCGCCAGCGGCATCGGCCAGCTCGCCGAGGCGGTCAACGCCGGCGACGTGGCGGCCATGCGCGCGGTCTGGGAACACGGCTACGCCGACCTGGCGCGCCTGGCCCTGGATGCCCGCGACAGCCGCGGCCTGCGCGAACTGGTGGTGGAGGGCGGCGGCCGCTACTTCCTCGACGCCGCCGCCCGCCCGGACGTGGCGCCGCCCCAGGGCTACCGCCACTACCTGCAGGTGCTGCGCGACACCCGGCCGGCCCTGGACGCCACCCAGGCCGATTTCGACGCCTGGGCCGCGCGGGTGCTCACCGCCCACGGCCAGTTCCAGGTGCTCTGCGCCCTGCGCCGCGGGCCCTGGGGCGTGGACGGGCTGAACCTGCGCATCGCCGAGCTGCTGCAGGACGAGGGCCTGGTCCAGCCCCATGGCGGCGCCTGGTACCTCGGCCGCCCGCTGCTGGTCACGCGCAACGACTACGGCCTGGGGCTGATGAACGGCGACATCGGCATCACCCTGGCACTGCCCCGGGAAGAGGACGGCGAGCGCCAGTGGCCGCTGCGGGTGGCCTTCGCCGACGGCCGCGGCGGCATCAAGTGGGTGCTGCCCAGCCGCCTGCAGGCGGTGGAGACGGTGTTCGCCATGACCGTGCACAAGTCCCAGGGCTCGGAATTCACCCATGCCACCCTGGTGCTGCCCGACGCCCTCAACCCCATCCTCACCCGCGAGCTGGTGTACACCGGCATCACCCGCGCGCGCAGCTGGTTCAGCCTGGCCAGCGCCGGGCGCGGCCAGTGGGTGCTGGAAGCGGCCATCGAGCGGCGGGTGCAGCGAGCCAGCGGGTTGCTGGAGGGCTGAGGGAAGACCAGGCAGGAGATTGCGACCTACATCACAATTAGAATTGTCTGATGGCACATTGGGACTAGTACCGACAACCTGTCGGCATGAAAATCGGACAATTCCTACGGCCTCTCGATACCTCCTTTTCCACGCCCAGTGCCGCCCGCAAGCTGCTGCGCCTGCTCAGTGGCACCTTGCTGCTGTGCCTGTTGTGCACCCTGGCGTTCGCCTTGAACATGGCCTTCAACCATGAGGTGTCGATCCGCCGCCGCGAGATGAACGCGGCGATGTACGAGGCGCAGCTGTTCTTCACGCAGCGCGAATCGCTGCTCGACTACCTCGGCCGCGGCCTCCTGCCGCTGGCCGCACGGGCCTTCCCGCTGGGCGGCAGCGACGAGCAGGCGCCGGTGCTGCGCTCCCTGCCCGGCACCGCCGAGGGCCTGCTGCTGTTCCCGGGCGACCTGGCCGAACTGCGCGAGAAGCGCCTGGGGCTGCTCCACGTCGTGCCCGGCGCGGCACCGCAGGTCGGCCGGCTGAACGATGCCGGCCACCCCGAGGCGCCGGTTCCGGCCAGCGTGCTCGATGCCCTGTCGCAGCTGCCCGTCGACGGGGCGCATGCGCAGGCGCACTGGCTGGCGGACCCCGACGATCCCCTGGGCCGGTTGTTCCTGTTCGAACGCTTGCGCAGTGGCTGGCTGGGCCTGGAGATCCGCGGCGACGACCTCGACGCGGCGCTGCGCGTGCCCGGCGCCGGCGAATACCTGTTGATGGACCAGCAGCACAGGGCGATCTTCAGCAGCACCGCCAAGGACGAGGACGCCGAGGCTTTCCGCGCCCTGTGGAGCGGCGACAGCTTCGATTTCATCGGCTTCGGCCCCTTGCCGCTGCAGGTGGCCTTGCTCAAGCACCTGGGCGCCTCGAGCTGGGCGCTGGTCTACCACCAGGGCATCGGCCAGCTGCTGGCCGCGCTCTGGCTGCCGATGCTGCTCGCTACCACCCTGGCCTGTTCGGCCGCCCTGGCCTTGCAGCGCCTGGGCCGGCGCATCGACCAGCGCCTGATGCGCCCGGCGCAGCAGCGCCTGGAGGCGCTCAAGGACAGCGAGGCGTTTTCCCGCGCGGTCATCCGCGCCGCGCCCGTGGCCCTGTGCGTGCTGCGCCGCGCCGACGCCTCGGTGGTGCTGCAGAACCTCCAGGCCGAACAGTGGCTGGGCGACGGCCAGGTGATCCCGCGCGACAGCGGGCGCTGGATCGCCCAGGCCTTCGCCACCGGCCAGCCAGGCTGCGAGGAGCTGAGCGCCGGTGCCGGCCGGCACCTGTACCTGAGCTATACGCCGACCCGCTACAAGGGAGAGGACGTGCTGTTCTGCGCCTTCAGCGACATCAGCGTGCGCAAGCAGGCGGAGGCCGCGCTGTCCCGCGCCAAGCAACTGGCCGATGCCGCCAACACCGCCAAGACGCTGTTCCTGGCGACCATGAGCCACGAGATCCGCACGCCGCTGTACGGCGTGCTGGGAACCCTGGAACTGCTCGGCCGCACCGCCCTCGACCCCCAGCAGACCGGCTACCTGGAGGCGATCCAGCGCTCCTCGGCGACCCTGCTGCAACTGATCAGCGACGTGCTCGACGTGTCCAAGATCGAGGCCGGGCAACTGGTCGTGGAGCCGGTGGAGTTCTCGCCCCTGGAGCTGACCGAGGAAGTGGTCCAGTCCTACGCCGGCACGGCCCGGGCCAAGGGGCTGCAACTGCTCTGCTGCATCGATCCGCAGTTGCCGCTGCGGGTGTCCGGCGATGCCGTGCGCATCCGCCAGATTCTCAACAACCTGCTGAGCAACGCCCTGAAGTTCACCGACAACGGCCGGGTGCTGGTGCGGGTCCGCCAGGACGCGGAGGAGGGCCGGCGGCTGACGCTGTCCTGGCAGGTGATCGACAGCGGCAGCGGTATCGCCAGCGAGGAGCAGGGCCGCCTCTTCGAGCCCTTCTACCAGGTCGGCGGCAGTGCCCGCCAGGCCGGAGGCACGGGCCTGGGCCTGTCGATCTGCCGGAGCCTCACCCGCCTGCTGCATGGCCGCCTGGGCGTGGTCAGCGACCTGGGCCTGGGCAGCAGCTTCACCCTGAGCCTGCCCCTGGAGCGCGTCAGCGCCGTGCCCGAGGTACCGCTGCTGGCCGCCGCCCCGGTGCTGGTGCAGTCGCCCATGCGCGAGCTGGGCGAGGCGCTGTGCGGCTGGATCGGCCGCTGGGGCGCCCTGGCGCGGATGGCCACGCCCCAGGCGCTGGCCGAGGCGGGCGCCGAGAGCGTGCTGGTGGACGTCTGCCTGCACGGCCCGCCGACCCTGCCCACGGAGAACTGGCCCGGCTGCCGCGTGCTGCTGAGCCCCGAGGGGCACCTGCAGCCCTCGCGCCAGGGCTGCGACTGGGTGGTCGGCCTGCACAGCCTGGCCGCCCTGAACCGTGCCCTGGGGCTTGCCCAGGGCTGCGTCAGCGGCAACGCCCAGCGCGAGCGCCTGCCGGTGGCGGCGCGTGACCTGGAAGGCCTGAGGGTGCTGGTGGTGGAAGACAACCGGATCAACCAGTTGATCCTCCGCGACCAGCTGGAGGCGCTGGGCTGCCGCGTGGAACTGGCCGGCAATGGCCAGGAGGCCATGCAGCGCTGGCGTGCCGAAAGTTTCGATGTGGTCCTGACCGACCTCAACATGCCGCGCATGGACGGCTACCAACTGGCGACCGAATTGCGCCTGCGCGGCTGCCAGCGGCCGATCATCGGCGCCACGGCCAACGCCATGCGCGAGGAGCGCGAACGCTGCCTGGCCGCGGGCATGGACGAGTGCCTGCTCAAGCCGGTGGACCTGGATACGTTGTACCGCTGCCTGGCGGCAGCGAAGGAGACTGCATGAGCCCCCTGCCTTACCGTGTGCTGATCGTCGAGGACCAGCCCTTCCAGCGCGAGTACCTGCTGGAGTTGTTCCGCGAGCAGGGCGTCGTGCACCTGGAGGCCGCTGCCGACGGTGCCGAGGCCATCGAGCGCCTGGACCGCCAGCGCTTCGACCTGGTGCTCAGCGACCTGCTGATGCCGGGCATGGACGGCGTCCAGCTGATCCAGCACCTGTCCGCCCGGGAGTGCCGCCCGCACCTGGCGCTGATGAGCTCGGCGCCGCGCCGGGTACTCGGTGGCGCCTGCCAGGCGGCCCGCGAGCTGGGCCTGTCGGTGGTCGACCTGATCGCCAAGCCGGCGTTGCCGGCGGCCATCGCAAAACTGCTGGAGCGCCTCGGCCGGCAGCGCAACGACCGCCGCCCGCCGGGGCAGCCGGCATCCAGCTTCAGCCGCTCGCAACTGCTCCTGGCGCTGGCCCGCGGGGAGTTGCAGGCCTGGTTCCAGCCGAAGAAGTCGCTGCGCGACGGGCGCATAGTCGCGGCCGAGGCGCTGGTGCGCTGGCTGCATCCGGAGCATGGCCTGCTGCTGCCCGGCAGCTTCATCGACGACATGGTCCGCCACGGCCTGGAGCAGGTGCTGCTGTGGACCGTGGTCGAGCAGTCGCTGCGCGCCCAGGCGGCGTGGCGCCAGCAGGGCTACCGCATCCCGGTGTCGGTGAACCTGCCGCCGCACCTGCTGGACGATCCCGGCCTGCCGGACCGCCTGGCCGATTTCGTCCTGTTGCAGGGTGGCGAGCCGGCCTCGCTATGCTTCGAGTTGACCGAAGGCAGCACCACGCGCCAGCCCGGTAGCTACCATGCCGGCGCCTGCCGCCTGCGCATGAAAGGCTTCGGCCTGGCCCAGGATGACTTCGGTCAGGGCTACAGTTCACTGTACAACCTGGTGTCGACGCCCTTCACGGAACTCAAGATCGACCGTGCCCTGGTGCACGGCAGCGTCGAGGACGAGGCCCTCGCCGCCGCGCTGGAGAGCACCGTGGCGCTGGGCCGCCGGCTGGGGCTCGAGGTGGTCGCCGAGGGCGTGGAAACCACCGCGGAGCTGAGCCTGCTGCGGCGCCTGGAGTGCGACCGGGTGCAAGGCTTCCTGATCTCCGAGGCGGTCTGCGCGCAGGCCTTCGACCAGTTGCTGCGCGAAGATGGTCCGGCGAGGACGTCCTGAAGCCGTTCCGGCGTCCGTCCCGTGGCGCCCGCTCGCGGGCTCGCCGCGGGCCATCTACAGTCAGCGAGGCATGCTCGGGACGTTTCGTGCGCGGAGCCAATAGCACCATGGGACATGACGACGGTTCGATCGGCAAGCTGGCCAGGACCTCGCAGCACCTGAACCTCTGGCTGGTGGGCCTGCTGCTGCTCAGCCTGGCGCTGGTCGGCGTCAGCGTCTGGGCGATCAAGCGGGTCCTGCAGGAAGAGCAGGACAAGATCGACTTCCACTTCGCCCGCCTGATGGGCGACATTCGCGAGCACGAGGCGTTCCTCCTGCGCATCGCCCGGCAGAGCGACGCGGCCACGCGCCAGCGCGACCAGAGCATGGTGCCGCTGCAGCTCACCCTGCAATGGCGCGAGGGCGCGGTCGAGGTCCACGAGGGCCGCGAGTTCTCCTTCGCCATGCCCTTCACCCTGGCCAGCCACGACCACGCGCCGCCGGCGAACGGAAATGCCGGCCCCTTTGCCCTCGGCGTGATGCTGGCGAACTTCTATTCCAGCTTCTGGAGCACCTCCAACTACCCGGCGCCGCAATCGCTGGTGTTCGACCTGGACGGGCAGACCCTCCTGGCGGTGCCTGCGCTGGACAGCGCGCCCGGGCGCGGCGGCCTGGCCCGCGACACCTTCCTGGAGGTGGCCGCGCGGGTCATGGCCGGGGTGCACGAACGCCCGCCGGCGGCCAAGGACTACCAGGTGCACTGGGGGCGCGCCGACACCTACCACGGCGACAGCCGTTCGCTGCTGGGCTACGTGAACGTCGACGTGCCGGACAACCTCTGGTGGGAGGACCAGCGGCAGCACCAGGTGATAGTCGCCAGCCTGCTCGACCTGAACCGGATCAACGACTACGAACAGACCCTGTCGCGCCGGCTGTTCGGCGAGCTGACCCTGCTCGCGCCCGACGGCCAGCGACTGACCGGCCCGCCACGCCCGGCCAGCCTGGACGATGGCCTGAGCCTGGACCACCGCGGCATGCTGTTCAAGCTGCGCAGCCAGGACCACGGCGGTTGGGTGGCCGTGTACGGCGTCAGCTACACGCTGTTCTTCCGCAACCTGGAGTGGGTGCTGCTGAGCCTGCCGATCCTCCTGCTGATGGGGCTGGGTGGCGGCTGGTACGGCCTGCGCTGGTATTCGCGGCGGGTGGTCGGGCCGGCCAACGCCGCGCATCGCCAGGTGGTGGAGAGCGACGCCTTCAGCCGCACGGTCATCGACACCGCGCCGGTGGGCCTGTGCGTGCTCGGTTGCCGGGGCCAGCAGCTGATCATCCACAACCAGTTGGCGGCGCAGTGGCTGGGCAGCGAGGCCGACATTCTCGCCCTGGCCCGCGACTGGCGGCTGTTCGACGGTGTCTGGCAGCACAACGAGCTGTGCCTGCGCAACGACGGGCTCTACCTGCAGGCCTCCTTCGTGGCGACCCGCTACCATGGCGAGGATGCGCTGCTGTGCGTGTTCCGCGACATCACGGCATACCAGCAGGCACAGAATGCGCTGGCCGGCGCCAAGCAGGCGGCGGACTCGGCCAGCGCCGCCAAGACGCTGTTCCTGGCCAGCATGAGCCATGAGATCCGCACGCCGCTCTACGGCGTGCTGGGCACCCTGGAACTGCTCTCCCTGACCGACCTGGACGTACAGCAGCGCGGCTACCTGCAAGCCATCCAGGGCTCCTCGACGGCGCTGCTGCAACTGATCAGCGACATCCTCGACGTATCCAAGATCGAGGCCGGGCAGATGCTGCTGACCGAGGAGGGCTTCAGTCCCCTGGAGCTGGCCGAGGAGGTCATGCGCGGTTTCGCCGTCGGCGCCAACGCCAAGCACCTGCAGTGGTACGCCTGCATTGACGCCGAGGTGCCGGCGCGGCTGCACGGCGACGCCGCGCGCCTGCGCCAGGTGCTCAACAACCTGCTGAGCAACGCCCTGAAGTTCACCGATGTCGGCCGCGTGGTGCTGCGCCTGAAAGTGCTCGGCCGCGAGGGGCGGAGGGTGCAGCTGCAGTGGCAGGTCACCGACACCGGCATCGGCATTCCCGAGAGCCTGCAGCCGCGCCTGTTCGAACCCTTCTTCCAGGTCGCCGCCGGGCAGGGCGGGCTGGGCGGTACCGGCCTCGGCCTGGCCATCTGCTGGCACCTGACGCAACTGATGGGCGGTGAACTGCGGGTGGTCAGCGAGCCCGGCCTGGGCAGCAGCTTCTCCCTGTTCCTGAGCCTGCCGGCCGGCGACGACGAGGGGGGCGCCCTGCCCGACGTGCAACTGCAGGCCGGCCCGGTCTACCTGCGCAGCCCGTTGCGTGAACTGGCCGGCTGCCTGGAGGCCTGGCTGCAGCGCTGGGGCTGCATGGTGCTGCCCGGCGAGCCGCCGGCCGACGCCGAGGCGCCGGTGGTGTTGCTGGAGCTGTTCCCCGAGACACTCACGGCTTGCGACTGGTGCGGCCCGCGGGTGCGCGTGGTGGCCGAGGCCGCCGGCCAGCCGCAGTTCGAGCAGGGCGCCTGGAACGTCAGCCCGCTCAGCCTGCGCGGCATCGCCCAGGCGCTGGCCCTGGCGCAGAACGGCCAGGAGCAGCTGCCCACGGTCGCGGAGCCTCCCCGTTTCGGCAAGCTCGGCCTGCGGGTGCTGGTGGCCGAGGACAACCCGATCAACCAGGTACTGCTGCGTGAGCAACTGGAGGAGCTGGGCTGCCAGGTGCGCCTGGCCGGCGATGGCAAGGAGGCCCTGCAGCAGTTCGAGGGCGAGACCTTCGACGTGCTGCTCACCGACGTCAACATGCCGCGCTGCAACGGCTACCAGCTGACCCGCGAGTTGCGCGAACGCGGCATGGACATCCCGATCATCGGTGTGACCGCCAACGCCATGCGCGAGGAGGGCGAGCGCTGCCAGGCGGTGGGCATGAACGCCTGGCTGGTCAAGCCGCTGAGCCTGCGAGGGTTGTACGACGCCCTGCGCGGCCTGGCCGCCGCCCGGGCGCCGCGCCCGGAGCCGGAGACGCCCCAGACGCCCGCACCACCGGCGCCAACGGGGTTGCAGGTGCCGGCGCACATGCGCGAGCTGTTCCTGCAGACCATGCAGCAAGACCTGCAGGCGGCCGAGCAGGCCTGCGCCGAGGGCGACGCCCAGGCCCTGGGCCAGGCGCTGCACCGCATGGCCGGGGCCTTGGCGGTGGTGCGCGGGCAGCATCTGGTGCGTGCCTGCCGGCTGCTCGAGGCGGGCCTTGGCGAAGGCCGCGTGCAGGGCGACGACCCGCGGATAAGGCGCCTGTTCGGGCGGATCGCGGCGGCCTTGCGCGGTCTGTGAGGGACTAAGCTGAAAAAGAAGACCTGTCGGCACGACGGGCGATACGCATGACCAAGAGACTGTTATGGAAAAACTCAGAATCGTGGTGGCGGACGATCATTCGATCGTCCGGATGGGGGTGCGCGAGGTGGTGCAGGGGGACCCACGCTTTTCCGTGGTCGGCATGGCGGCCAACTCCAGCGAACTGGTGCGGATGTACGGCGAGCTTTCGCCGGACATCGTCATCACCGATTACAACATGCCTGGCGATGCGAACTATGGCGACGGCCTCAAGCTGATCGGCTACCTGCTGCGGCAGTTCCCGCAGACCCGCGTGCTGATCTACACCATGCTCAGCAACACCCTGATCTTCTCCAGCCTGTACGACCTCGGCGTGGCCGGCGTGGTGCCCAAGAGCGGCGACCCCGACGAGATCCTGGCGGCCCTCGACGCCATCGCCCGCGGCCGCATCTACCGTGGGCCCTGCATGCAGGCGCCGAACAGCGTGGTGCCCGGCGGCGACGACATCGAGGGGCGCATCGCCAGCCTGTCCACCAAGGAGTACGAGGTGCTGCGCCACTTCGTCTCGGGGTTGAACGTGCGCGACATCGCCCGGGTGCTCAACCGCAGCGTGAAGACCGTCAGCGCGCAGAAGATCTCCGCCATGCGCAAGCTGGAAGTGGACAGCGACCAGGCCCTGCTGACGTTCTGCATCAAGTCCGATCTCTTCCAATGAAACGGCTGGCAAGTACTCGGATTTATATGTACGAATTTGCTCGAATTCCTTTGAGATTCGTCTGATTTATAGCCAATGGTGGACTCCCTAGAGTAGGCGGTGTCGAGGCTGCGACCCTTCATCGGTCCCACTCCAGCATTTCCGCGTTGGCTGGCCGCAGCGAAGAACCTTCTGAATGGCTCGGGTTCCTCGGGCAGGTGTCCTTCTTGACGGGCAGCCAGCACAACCGCAATGAATTGGAGTTCGATCATGCAAAAGAAACTGCTCGCCGCCATGATGGCCCTGGTGGGCGTCGGAGCCTCGATGGCCGTATCGGCGGCCCAGACCGGGCAGATCAACATCACCGGCAAGGTGGTGGACACCACCTGCGTGGTGGACGCCGGCTCTGGCAACGTCCAGGTGACCCTGCCCAACGTCGACAAGTCGTTGCTGCAGAGCGCGGGTAGCTACACCGGCATCACCCCGTTCTCGATCAAGGTCTCCGGCTGCACCACCAGCTCCGGCACTGGCGCGGACACGGTGTCCGTCGCTTTCGTCCCGGACGCCAACGTGGATTCCAACGGCAACCTGAGCAACACCGGCGGCGCCAGCGCCGTGGCGGTGCAGTTGCTGGACAAGGGCCAGCAGCCGATCAACATCCACAACGACAGCTACAGCGCCCAGGTCACCCGCGGCGAGTCCACCAACGTGGCCGGCGGCAGCATCGACCTGAAGTACTTCGCCCGCTACTACTCCGCCGCTGGTGGCGCCACCGCCGGCACCGTGGTTTCCCAGGCCAACTTCCAGCTGATCTACCAGTGATCCACCCGTGATCGACCTGCCCGGCGGCTCCGCCCCGGGCATCGAGGTACCCATGATGCAAGGTTTCCCCTCGCTGCGGCCGGCATGGCTCGCGGCCGGCCTCCTGCTGCTCGCGCTCGGCGCGCCCCTGGCCCACGCCGGGGTGGTCATCGACGGCACGCGGGTGATCTACCCGGCGAAGGAGCGCGAGGTCACCGTCCGCCTGACCAACCAGGGCAAACAACCGGTGCTGATGCAGGTCTGGGCCGACCGGGGCGACGAACGCTCCACGCCGCAGACCGCCAACGCGCCCTTCCTCATCACGCCGCCGATCTTCCGCCTGGACCCGCAGAAGGGCCAGAGCGTGCGCCTGATGTTCACCGGCGAAAAGCTGCCGCAGGACCGCGAGTCGCTGTTCTGGTTCAACAGCCTGGAAGTGCCGCCGATACCCGCCGGCGCCGACAGCAACTACATGCAGATCGCCGTGCGCTCGCGGCTGAAGCTGTTCTACCGGCCCGCCGGGTTGCCCGGCGACCTGGACGGCGCCGTGGGCCAGGTGCGCTGGCAACTGGTGCGCCAGGGCGCGGGCTATGCCCTGCGCGGCGACAACCCCAGCCCCTACCACCTGTCCTACAGCGGCCTGACCCTGGCCCAGGGCGGCCGCGACTACACGGCGGCGGGCGGCATGATCGCGCCCTTCGCCAGCCAGACCTTCGCCCTCGACGGCTTCGCCGGCGGCGCGGGCGCCGGGCAGGTGCGCTACCGCTGGATGAGCGACTACGGCGTCGCCCCGGAACGAACCGCCAATCTGCATTGACCCCCGGCCGCGCTGGCGCGCGAGGGCCGATTCGACAAGGTGCATCGATGTCTCGTCATTCCCGTCGTACCCCCGCCGGGCGCCGACGCGCCTGGCCGTGCCCGGGGCCCCTGGCCCTGGCGATCGCCGCCGCCTGGGCCGCCGTCCCGGTGGAGCCGCCGCGGGCCGCCGAGGACGCACTCTACGCCGCCTTCAACCCGGCCTTCCTGCGTGGCCCCGACGGCCGCCCGCTGGACGTCTCGCGCTACGAGCGGGGCAACCCGGTCACCCCGGGCAGCTACCGGGTGGACGTCTACGTCAACCAGACCTGGACTGGCCGCGAGGAACTGCGGGTACGCGGCGGCGAGGGCGACACCCCGGCCAGCTACTGCTTCAAGCGCAGCCAGTTGCCCGGCCTGGGCCTGGATACCGGCAAGCTGCCGGACGCCAAGGCCACCGAACGGGCCCTGGCCGACGCCGACTGCGTGGACATCGAGCGCCTGGTGCCCGGCGCCCGTGCGGACTTCGCCCAGGGCGACCTGCGCCTGGACCTGAGCATTCCCCAGGCCTACCTCAGCCGCGTCTCGCGCGGCTACGTCGACCCGCGCGACTGGGACCGCGGCGTCACCGCGGCCTTCGTCGACTACAACGCCAACGCCTACCGCACCGAGGCCGGCGGCACCCAGGACCAGTACTACGCCGGCCTCAACGCCGGGCTCAACCTGGGCGACTGGCGCCTGCGCCACAACGGCAGCTACAGCCAGAGCCAGGGCGACCAGCAGAAGAGCACGCGGCACTACGACGCCATCAGCAGCTACGCCCAGCGCGACATCACCGGGCTGAAGTCGCAGCTGACCCTCGGCGAGTACTTCACCCCCGCCGATCTGTTCGACAGCGTGCCCTTCAGCGGCGTCCAGCTGGCCTCCGACGACCGCATGCTGCCCGACTCGCAGCGCGGCTTCGCCCCGGCCATCCGCGGCACCGCCGAGACCAACGCCAAGGTCACGGTGCGCCAGGGCGGCAACGTCCTCTACGAGACCAGCGTGGCGCCCGGGCCCTTCGTCATCGACGACCTGTACAACTCCGGCTACGCCGGCGACCTGGAGGTCACCGTGACCGAGGCCGACGGCCGCGTGCGCCAGTTCACCGTGCCCTTCGCCAGCGTGGCGCAACTGCTGCGCCCGGGCGTGTCGCGCTACAGCGTCAGCGCCGGCCAGTACCGCGACGACCGCCTGGACGACACCCCGAACTTCGTCCAGGGCACCTACCAGCGCGGCATCTCCAACCTGTGGACCGGCTACACCGGCAGCATCGTCGCCGAGAACTACCTGGCGGTGCAGGGCGGCCTGGCCCTGAGCACGCCGATCGGCGCCTTCGCCTTCGACGTCACCCAATCCCACGCCAGCGGCCTGAAGGCCGGCGACCAGGGCAGCAGCGCCAGCGGCCAGAGCTTCCGCCTCAGCTACAGCAAGCTGCTGGAATCCACCCGCACCAACTTCGCGGTGGCGGCCTACCGCTTCTCCAGCGACGGCTACCTGAACTTCGCCGACTTCGCCTACGCGCGCTCGCCGGAGGACGCCGACTACACCGCCTGGCGCCAGCGCAACCGCTTCCAGGTCAACCTCAGCCAGCCCCTGGGCGAACGCCTGGGCAGCCTGTACCTGAGCGGTTCGGCGCAGAAATACTGGAACGCCGGCAAGGGCAGCGACATGAGCTACCAGGCCGGCTACTCCAACAGCTTCGGCTGGGGCAGCCTGAGCCTGTCGGCCAACCGCACCCGCGGGCTGTCCGGCGAGACCGACACCCAGTACATGCTCAACCTCTCGCTGCCGCTGGGGCGCTCCAGCCATGCGCCGTACCTGAACAGCACCACCACGCGCAACAGCAACGGCGACCTCAACAGCCAACTGAGCGTGGCCGGCTCGCTGGGCGACTACAACCAGTTCAACTACGGCGTGTACGGCTCGCGCAGCCGCGTCGACGGGCAGAGCAGCAACGCCGGCGGCGCCAACGTGCAGTACCGCGCGCCGCAGACCAACCTGTCGGCCAGCTACAGCGAGGGCGAGGGCTACCACCAGTACGGCCTGGGCCTGTCCGGCAGCGTGGTGGCGCACCCGGGCGGCGTCAGCTTCAGCCAGGCCCAGGGCGAGACCCGCGCGGTGATCGAGGCCAAGGGCGCAGCCGGCGCGGCGCTGGTCAACAGCAGCGGCGGGGCGGTCGGCGGCAACGGCTACGGGGTGCTCTCCAGCCTGATGCCCTACCGCGAGAACCAGGTGGTGCTCGACCCCAAGGGCCTGCCCGACGACGTCGAGCTGCAGACCACCTCGCAGAACGTGGCGCCGCGCTACGGCGCCGTGGTGATGCTCAAGTACCCCACCGTCAGCGGCCAGCCGCTGCTGCTGCACCTGCTGGACGAGCAGGGCAACAGCCTGCCGGTGGGCGCCGAGGTGCTCGACGCCAAGGGCAACAGCCTGACCCTCGTGGGCCAGGGCAGCCAGGTGTTCCTGCGCCTGCAGGAAACCCGCGGCGAGCTGCAGGTGCGCTGGGGCGAAGGCCCGCAGCGGCAGTGCCGGGCGCGCTACCAGGTGGCCGCCGCGGCCGCCGACGGCAAACCCTTCCAGCAGGCCGAGGCGGTGTGCAGGCGCGCGCCGGCCAGCGGTGAACTGGCGGCCCGCTAGGCGCGGCCGCCCTCGACGAGGTACCCATGAAGAAGATTTTCCTGTTCTGCCTGCTGCTGCTCGGTGGCCTGTCGACCTCGGCCTGGGCGAGCTGCAGCTTCGACTCCGGCTACATGACCTCGCAACTGAGCATGAGCCTGCCGGCAACCATCAGCGTGCCCGCCGATGCCACGCCGGGTACCGAGCTGTGGAGCAGCGGCTGGGTGGCCGCCAGCGGCAACAACATCACCTGCAACAGCAATGGCTACGTGTCCGGCGCGCTGGCCGCCGGCATCGGCGCCGCCGTGCCCGGCTTCACCAACAGCAGCGGCTACCCCTCTGTGTTCAAGACCAACATCGAGGGCATCGGCATCTCGGTGTACTGGTGCAACAACGCCTCTTGCAACCCGCTCTACAACAACGTCACCCCCATCCCCAGCCTGGCCTGGTCGGTGACCGGCACCCAGTACCCGCTGAAGAACTCCTGGTGGGTGCGCCTGGTGAAGACCGGGCCGATCCTCAATGGCGGCCAGTTGCAGGTCAGCGGCACCTCCACCGTGTCCTACCAGAACCTGGCGGTGACGCAGCTGACCTTCACCGGCGCCACCGCGGTCACTTCGCGGGCCTGCGAGATCAACCCCGACAGCCAGGGCATCACCGTGCCGCTGCCCACGGTGCTCAGGAGCGATTTCCCCAGCGGCCTCGGCGTACTGGCCGACAACAGCAAGGCCCGAGCCTTCAAGATCAACCTGCGCTGCGACAACGGGGTGAAGGTCTGGTACCAGATAGACGGTACCACCAGCGGCAACCAGGTCCTCAACAACGCCAGCGGCGCCGGCATGGCCAGTGGCGTCGGCGTCCAGCTGTTCTATGGCGACGCCAGCAGCACCCTGGTGCAGCCGTTGGCCACCCGGGCCCTGCAGACCACCACCAGCAGTGCCAACCAGGCGGTGAGCATCCCGCTGGCGGCCAAGTACTACAAGACCGCCAGCGGTATGACGGCGGGGCAGGTGGCGGTCACCGCGACCTTCACCCTGACCTACGAGTGAGCGACCGTTCGTCCGCCAGCACGGGGAAAAACCGACCTGCTGTCGATCCCTACCGGCCCGGCACGACTATAGGTATCTGCGTCCCAACGCCCGGAGGAGCCGAGGATGAAATACCTGTGCCTGATCTACCTGGACGAGAAAGCCGCCGCGCAGCTGCCCGCCCATGACTACCGCGCCGTGGTGGAAGAATGCCTGGGCTACGAGCAGCAGCTGCGCGAGCGCGGCCAGCTGGTGGCGGTGGAGGCCCTGCAGTCGGTGGACACCGCCACCACCCTGCGCCACCGCGACGGCCAGCTGTCGGTCACCGACGGGCCCTTCGCCGAGACCCGCGAGCAGCTCGGCGGCTTCTACCTGATCGAGGCGCGCGACCTCAACGAGGCCATCCAGATCGCCGCGAAGATCCCGCCGGGGCGCCTGGGCTGCATCGAGGTGCGGCCGATCCGCGACTGGGAACAGCACTTCGCCGCCCAGGCCTGAGCCCCGTCGGCCGGCCGGCGACCCCCGCGAAGAGGAGGAACGCCCATGAAAATCGATAACTTCACCCTGCCGCCCGTGGTGAGCCGCGAAGACTGGCTGGCCGCGCGCAAGCGCCTGTGGCAGCTGGAGCGCGAGGCCACCCACGCCCGTGACGCCCTGGCCGCCGAGCGGCGCAGGCTGCCGCTGGTGCGCATCGACAAGGACTACCGCTTCGAGGGCCCGGACGGCCCGCTGCGCCTGCTCGACCTGTTCGAGGGGCGGCCGCAGCTCATCGTCTACCACTTCATGTTCCACCGCGACCGTGGCGAGGGCTGCGAGGGCTGCTCGTTCCTGGTCGACAACCTCGGCCGCCTGGAGCACCTGCACGCCCGCGGCACCACCCTGGCCCTGGTGTCCCGCGCGCCCCTGGCGGAAATCGCCCCGTTCCGCACGCGCATGGGCTGGCGGCTGCCCTGGTACTCGTCCTTCGGCAGCGACTTCAACTACGACTTCCACGTCACCCTCGACGAGAAGGTGGCGCCGATCGAATACAACTACCGCGACCTGGACGAGCTGCGGCGCCTGGGCCAGGACTACCATATCCAGGGCGAGCAGCCCGGCATGAGCGTGTTCCTGCGCGACGGCGACAGCGTCTACCACAGCTACTCCGCCTACGGCCGCGGGCTGGAGGCGCCGCTGTTCACCTACCATCTGCTCGACCTCACGCCACTGGGCCGCGGCGAGGGCTGGGGCGGCATGGCCGACCTCGACGGCAAGGGCATGAACTGGCTGCGCTACCATGACCGCTACGACGACGAGCAACCGCCGCACGGCTGCTGCGCGTCCTGAGAAGGAGGAATCGCCATGGGCAGTCCCATCGACCCGGCCATCCAGCGCCTGCTGGACGGCTGGCTGGAAGCGGTGCAGGCCGGCGACGTCGAGGCCATCGTCCGCCACTACAGCGACGACGTGCTGGCCTTCGATGCCGTGGGCAAGCTGCAGTTCGTCGGCCGCGAGGCCTATGCGCAGCACTGGCGCGCCTGCCTGCAGGCCTGCCAGCAGACGCGCTTCGAGCGCCACCACCTGGCGGTGGAGCAGGGCGGCGACGTCGCCTTCGGCCACTACCTGTCGTACTGCGGCGGCAGGGACGAGCAGGGCGAGGAAAAGGCCTCCTGGGCGCGGGTGACCTTCGGCCTGCGGCGGGTGGACGGGGAATGGAAGATCGTCCACGAGCACTTCTCCATCCCCTTCGACATGCACAGCGGACAGTTGCTGTTCGATGCCCAGCCATGAGCCGGCCGCATGCATGACTACGCGCCGCCTTCGCTGCGGGACAGGGTGGATGACATCTACCGCCGCGAATCGCGGCGCGTGCTGGCCACGCTGATCCGCCTGCTGGGCGACTTCGACCGCGCCGAGGAGGCGCTGCACGACGCCTTCGCCGCCGCCGTGGAGCAGTGGGGGCGCGATGGCCTGCCGCACAACCCGCGGGCCTGGCTGGTCTCCGCCGGGCGCTTCAAGGCCATCGACCACCTGCGCCGGCGGGTGCGCTTCGACGCCTCGCTGGAGCAGATCGCCCGCCAGCTGGAGATCGACACCCAGGGCGAGGAAGAGGCCGAGCACGAGGGCCTGGAGGACGACCGCCTGCGCCTGGTGTTCACCTGCTGCCACCCGGCGCTGGCCGCCGACGCCCAGGTGGCGCTGACCCTGCGCGAGGTCTGCGACCTGCGCACCGAGGAGATCGCCCGCGCCTTCCTCGCGCAGCCGGCGACCATCGCCCAGCGCATCGTCCGCGCCAAGCAGAAGATCCGCGATGCGCGCATTCCCTACCAGGTGCCGGAGCCGGCCGAGCTGCCGCAGCGCCTGGCCAGCGTGCTGCGGGTGGTGTACCTGGTGTTCAACGAGGGCTACGCGGCTTCCAGCGGCGAATCCCTGACCCGCGCCGAGCTGTCCGGCGAGGCCATCCGCCTCGGCCGGCAACTGCTGGAACTGCTGCCGGAGCCGGAAGTGATGGGCCTGCTGGCGCTGATGCTGCTGCAGGAATCGCGGCGTGCCGCGCGCAGCGACGAGAACGGCGGGCTGGTGCTGCTGGAGCACCAGGACCGCTCGCGCTGGGACCGGGCGCTGATCGCCGAGGGCCGGCGCCTGGCCGGCCTGGCCCTGGCCAGCCGCCGCTTCGGCCCCTACAGCCTGCAGGCGGCCCTGGCCGCGGTGCACGCCGAGGCCGCCGACCTGGCCAGCACCGACTGGCCGCGCCTGGTGGCGCTGTACGACGCGCTGCTGCAACTGCAGCCCTCGCCGGTGGTGGAACTCAACCGCGCGGTGGCCCTGGCCATGCGCGACGGAGTGCAGGCCGGGCTGGACGCGGTGGACGCCATCCTCGCCCGCGGCGAGCTGGCCGACTACCACCTGGCCCACGCCGCCCGTGCCGACTTCTGCCGCCGCCTGGGCCGCACCGCCGAGGCCCGCGAGGCCTACCAGCGGGCGCTGGAACTGGTGCGCCTGGAGCCGGAGCGGCGCTTCCTCGAACAGCGTTTGCGGGCGTTGGAGGCATGACCAAGCCCGACCGTGCCGTAGGGCGAATAACCGTTCGCGGTTGTCCGCCGATTGGCTCATGCCGCAGCCGAGGCCCAGGTCGACCTTGGAGCCGCCTGGAAGCGAGGTTAAACGGCGGATAACGCGGAGCGTTATTCGCCCTACGCCAAGCTCGACCGTGATGTAGGGCGAATAACCGTTCGCGGTTATCCGCCGATTGGTCCATGCCGCAGCCGACGTCCAGGTCGGCCTTGGAGCTGCTTGGAGGCGAGGTTAAACGGCGGATAACGCGGAGCGTTATTCGCCCTACGCCAAGCCCATCCGTTACGTTTGCGCCGCCATTTCGCGCAGCTTTTCCAGCGACAGGATGCGCAGTTGCCGGTAGCCCAGTTCCAGCGCGCCGCCGGCCACCAGCTCGCGCAGTTCCAGGGACAGCGTCTGGCGGCTGATGCCGAGCATCATCGCCAGCTCGTCCTGGCTGATGCGCACCACCTGGCGCTGCTCGCCGTCGATGCTGCCGTCGCCGCGCGCCAATTGTTCCAGGCGGCTGGCGATGCGGGCGCGGGTGGAGCGCAGCATGGCGTCTTCCAGCAGGCGGTAGACCAGGCGCGTGTGCTGCGCCTGGAGCACGCAGACGGCGCGGGCGAAGCCGTTGTCGAGCATCAGCCGGTCGAAGGTCGCCTGGTCGACGCCCAGCACTTCGCTGTCACGGCTGGCGATCACGTCGTGGGTGCGCGGCAGGCCGTCGAGCATCGAGGCCTCGCCGAACCAGTGGCCGGGCTCCAGCACCGCGAGGATGGCCTCCTTGCCGTCCTCGCGCAGGGTCGAGGCCTTCAGCTTGCCGTGCAGCAGGGTGAGGAAGTGCTCGCCGCGGTCGCCCTGGCGGAACACGAACTCGCCGGCGCGCAGCTGCTGGCGCCGGCCTTCGCTGGCCAGGGTGCGGCGTACCGCGGGGGCCAGTCGGGCGAACCAGGGGTTGGCGCCCAGTTGCTGCAGGAGGTCTTCGGTATCGGGCATGGGGCGGGGTTCGGGCAGGGGACCGCAGCACTTTGACCGCCTTGCCCGGCCGCTGCAAGCCATGGGCAATTGTCGGGTTTCCGGCAGTCCTGCGCCGCGTGCTGGCCTAGCCTGCCTGGCAACGCGGGCGGCGTGCGCCCGCAGGCCAAGGAGAACAACAACGATGAGTTTCGCAGCCAAGGTAGTGTGGATAACCGGCGCCTCTTCCGGCATCGGCGAGGCGCTGGCGCTGGCATTGCTGGAGCAGGGCGCCGAGGTGATCCTCTCCGGGCGTCGCGTCGAGGCCCTGCAGGCGCTGGCCGGGCGCGCCCCGCAACGCAGCCTGGTGCTGCCTTTCGAAAGCACCGACTACGAGCGCCTGCCGGCCCTGGTGGAGCAGGCCTGGGCCTGGCGCGGGCGCATCGACCTGCTGGTGAACAACGCCGGCGTCAGCCAGCGCAGCCTGGCCCTGGACACCGGCCTTGCGGTGTACCGGCAACTGATGGAAGTGGATTACCTGGCCCCCGTGGCCCTGACCCAGGCCCTGCTGCCGCGCCTGGTGGAACAGCGCGGCGGCCAGCTGGCGGTGGTCAGCTCGGTGGCCGGCAAGGTGGGCGCGCCGCTGCGCACCGGCTACTGCGGCGCCAAGCACGCGGTGGTCGGCTACTTCGAGGCGCTGCGCGCGGAAGTGGAGGCGGCCTACGGCATCGGCGTCAGCGTGATCCTGCCCGGCTCGGTGCGCACCGCCATCGCCCTGAACTCCCTGGAAGGCAACGGCAGCCAGCGCGGCCGCTCGGACACCAACATCGACAACGGCATCGACCCGGCGGTGGCCGCGCAGACCATCCTTGCCGGTCTGGCCGCGCGGCAGCATGACATCGTGGTCGCCGAGGGCATGGAGAAAATGGCCCTGCAACTGCGCCAGGCCGACCCGGAGAAACTCTTCGCCCTGGTCGCCCAGGAGGGCGCGCGTCTGGCGCAGCAGCGCGAGGAACTGGGGGCTGGGGCGTCCATCGATCCGGGGGATGTGAACCGCTTGCAGGGCTGATGTTGTCTTGTGTAGGAGCGAGCTTGCTCGCGAATGGTGCTTCCAGGGGAGTTGGGTGGCTGGGTTCTAGAGCGCCCTCTCCCTAACCCTCTCCCTTCAGGGAGAGGGTTAGGGAGAGGGGCGGAGCAAAACCACAGCACCGAACTCACCAGCAAGCACCAACCCCCTCCACCCCCAACCTCTTTGCTAAGCTGCCGGGCGCTGCAATCCATTCGAGGTTCCGCCATGCGCAAATCCCCCCTGCTCGCCGCCCTCGGCCTGCTCGCCATCCTCAACGCCCCCGCCGTCTTCGCCCATGCCCACCTGAAGAGCGAAACCCCCGCCGCCGACAGCACCGCCGCCGCTCCCAAGGAGCTGCGCCTGAGCTTCTCCGAAGGTGTCGAGGCGAAGTTCACCAAGGTCACGGTCACCGCCGCCGACGGCAAGGCTGTGAAGGTGGTCGGCATCGCCACCACCGAGGGTGATGCCAAAGTGCTGGTGGTGACCTTCGACCAGCCGCTGCCGGCCGGCGAGTACAAGGTGGAATGGCACGCCGTTTCGGTGGACACCCACAAGAGCAACGGCAGCTACGCCTTCAAGGTTGCGCCCTGAACCATGCCCGTTCCAGCCGGGGGCGCGTCCGCCATGGATGACGCCCTGGTCTTCTGTCGTTTCCTGCACCTGCTGCTGACCCTCACGCTGTTCGGCGTGGGGCTGTTCCGTGCGGTGCTGCGCCGCCAGGAGGGTGCCGTGCTCGCCGCGCTGGATGGGCGGGTGCTCGCCGGCTTGCGTGGCGCCGCCGCGCTGGCGCTGCTCAGTGGCCTGGCCTGGCTCGGCCTGGTGGCGGCAAGCATGGCTGGCGACTGGTCTGCCGCGCTGGACGGGCCGACGCTGCGGCTGGTGCTGGGGCAGACCTTCTTCGGCCAGGTCTGGGCCTGGCACCTGCTGGCGAACGTCGCGTTGCTGGTGGCGCTGTGCCTGCCCTTGTCGGCGGACAACCCGCTGCGCGTGCTGCTGGCCGGCGTGGTGCTGGCCAGCCTGGCGCCGGTGGGCCACGGTGCCATGCTCGACGGCTGGGCCGGCATCGGCCTGATGCTCAACCAGGCCCTGCACCTGCTCTGCGCCGGCGCCTGGCTCGGCGGCCTGCTGTTGCTGGCGGCGCTGCTCTACCGCGCGCCGGACTCCACCCATGGCGAGGCGCTGCGGCGCTTCAGCGGCGTGGGCTACCTGCTGGTGGCCGGGGTGGCGGCCAGCGGGCTGGTGAACGTCTGGGCGCTGGTCGGGCAATGGCCGGACCCGCGGGTTTCCACCTTCGGTTTCGTGCTGACGATCAAGTTGCTGCTGGTGGCGGGGATGCTAGCGCTGGCGCTGCTCAACCGCGTGGCCCTGGCGTTTCGCGAGAGGCGCCTGCTGGCGCTGCGGCGCAGTGTGGTGCTGGAGTGGGCGTGCGGGGTGGCCGCGGTGGCGGCGGTGTCGTTGCTGGGGACCTTGTCGCCGGCGGGGTAGGGGTGCCAAGGTCAGGCGGCGGATAACCGCGAACGGTTATCCGCCCTACGTGGCGAGTGAGCCTGGCGTAGGGCGAATAACGCCTACGGCGTTATCCGCCGTTTGACCTTGCGCCCAGGCGGCCCCGAGGTTGACCTTGGCTGTTCAACGCGCCGGCAGAATCACCCCGCGGCACTCGCCGAAGCCGATGCGCGGGTAGCCGTCGCGTTCGCACCAGGCGCGCAGGATCACCTCGTCGCCGTCCTGCAGGAAGGTGCGCTGCTCGCCGCCGGGGAGTTCCAGCGGCTGCTTGCCGCCGAAGGTGCTCTCCAGCAGGCTGCCGAAGGCTTCCGGCTGCGGCCCGGAGAGGGTGCCGGAGCCGAACAGGTCGCCGGCCTGCAGCTTGCAGCCGCCGACGCTGTGGTGGGCGACCATCTGCGCCACCGTCCAGTACATGTTCCGGGTGTTGCTCAGTGCCAGGCGCACGGGCTCGACGCCCTGCTCGCGCATGGCCGCCGTCTGCAGCAGCACTTCCAACTGGATGTCGAGGGCGCCGTGGGCCTGGTCGTGCTCGTCCAGCAGGTAGGGCAGCGGCTGCGGATCACCCTCGGGGCGCGGCGGCTGGGCCTTGCGGAAGGGCGCCAGGGCCTCGGCGGTGACCACCCAGGGCGACACGCTGGTGGCGAAGTTCTTCGCCAGGAAGGGGCCCAGCGGCTGGTATTCCCAGGCCTGCACGTCGCGCGCCGACCAGTCGTTGAGCAGGCAGTAGCCGGCCACGTGCTGCTCGGCCTGGCCGATGCCGATGGCCTCGCCCATGGCGTTGCCCGGGCCGATCCAGATGCCCAGTTCCAGTTCGTAGTCCAGGCGCTTGCTCGGGCCGAAGGCCGGGGCCTCGGCGCCGGGCGCCAGGGTCTGGCCGTTGGGCCGGCGCACCGCGGCGCCGGAGGCGACCACGGTGGAGGCGCGGCCGTGGTAACCGATGGGCACGTGCTTGTAGTTGGGCAGCAGCGGGTTGTCCGGGCGGAACAGGCGGCCGACGTTGTTGGCGTGGTGGATGCCGACGTAGAAGTCGGTGTAGTCGCCCACCTGGGCCGGCAGGTGCAGCTGGCAGCTGGCCTGGGCCGGCAGCAGCGTGGCGCCCAGTTCCTGCATCTGCGCCTGGCGCGGGCTGCCTTCGGCCAGCAGCGCCTGCAGCTGCTCGCGCAGCACGCGGCGCGGGCCGGCGCCGAGGGCGAAGAAGGCGTTGAGGCTGGCGCCGCTGGCGGCTTCGGCGGCGTGGCGGGCCTCGCCCTCGAACAGGTCGGCGGCCAGCGCCGCCTTCAGGTCGAGGATGTGCTCGCCGATGGCCACGCCGCCACGCGGCTCGCGGCCGGGGCTGCTGAACACGCCCAGCGGCAGGTTCTGCAGGGGGAAGTCGGGGTGGCCGTTGGCGGATTCGATCCAGCTGCGGCGGTTGTCTGCCTGGTTCATGGGTTCAGTTCCTCTGGAAGGTCTTGGCCATGCCGCTCCAGCAGGCGTCGTAGTCGCGCTGCAGCTGCGGGCATTCGAGAGCGTAGCGGGTCGGGCGCAGGACGCGGCCGGTCTCGAACATGAAGGCCATGGTGTTGTCGATCTTGTGCGGCGCAAGCTGGGCGGCTATGGCCTGCACGGTGGTGGCGTTGTCCGGGCCGTGGGCGCTCATGCAGTTGTGCAGGGATGCGCCGCCCGGGGAGAAACCGTCGGCCTTGGCGTCGTAGGCGCCCTGGATCAGGCCCATGAATTCGTTCATCAGGTTGCGGTGGAACCACGGCGGGCGGAAGGTGCTCTCGGCCACCATCCAGCGCGGCGGGAAGATCACGAAGTCGACGTTGGCCATGCCGTGGGTGTCGCTGGGCGAGGTGAGCACGGTGAAGATCGACGGGTCCGGGTGGTCGTAGCTGACCGTGCCGATGGTATTGAACAGGCGCAGGTCGTACTTGTAGGGCACGTTGTTGCCGTGCCAGGCGACCACGTCCAGCGGCGAGTGGTCCAGCTCGCAGGCCCACAGCTCGCCGAGGAACTTCTGCACCAGCTGCACGGGGGCGTCGATGTCCTCGTAGTGGGCCACCGGGGCGAGGAAGTCGCGCGGGTTGGCCAGGCCGTTGCTGCCGATCGGGCCCAGGTCGGGGATGCGCAGGGCGGCGCCGTGGTTCTCGCAGATGTAGCCGGCGGCGGTGGCGTCGAGCAGTTCGACGCGGAACTTCATGCCACGCGGGATCACCGCGATCTCCAGCGGCTCGATGTCCAGCCGGCCCAGCTCGGTGGCCAGGCGCAGGCGGCCCTGCTGCGGGACGATCAGCAGCTCGCCGTCGGCGTCGAAGAAGGCCCGGTCCATGGAGCGGTTGGCGCGGTACAGGTGCACGCTGACGCCGCTGGCCTGCTCGGGGTCGGCGGTGGCGGCGAGGGTCAGCAGGCCGTCGAGGAAGTCGGTGGGCTCGGCGGGGATGTCCTGGGGGTTCCAGCGCAGGCGGTTGGGGTTGACCTGGCCCGGCTCGCGGCCGGGGATCTGCCGTGCCAGGCGTTCGAAGCGCGGGTGGCTGGCCGAGGGCTTGATGCGGTACAGCCAGGTGCGCCGGGCCTCGCTGCGCGGCACGGTGAAGGCGGTGCCGGAGAACTGCTCGGCGTACAGGCCGTAGGGCGCCTGCTGCGGCGAGTTCTGCCCGTGGGGCAGCGCGCCGGGCAGGGCTTCGCTGGCGAACTGGTTGTTGAAACCCGACAGGTAGGCGAGGGATTCGACGGACGACATGGCGACCTCTTTGTTTTTGTAATCGAATTACGGATAACGTAATTTGAACGTCGGAAGGGGTCAAGCTATAACAGCGCCTCCATCGACGAACGAGTCATTGCATGGCCATTCCCAGGGACACCGGCGACGCGCCGAAACGCCAGAAAGTGCAGGCCGCCGAAGTCGGCACGGACATCCTCAGGGGCTTGGCCGACCTGGCCCCGGCCACCTCGCTGTCGCGCCTGGCCGAGCACGTGGGCATGCCCGCGGCCAAGGTCCACCGCTACCTGCAGGCGCTGATCGCCAGCGGCTTCGCCGAGCAGGACGCGGCCACCAACCATTACGCCCTGGGGCCTGAGGCGCTGTTCGTCGGCCTGGCCGCCATCGGCCGGCTGGACGTGGTGCGCGCCGCCACGGCGCACCTGAGCGCCCTGCGCGACGAGCTGAACGAGACTTGCTTTCTCGCCGTGTGGGGCAACAAGGGCCCGACCGTGGTGCAGGTGGAGCAACCGCTGCGTGCGGTGACCCTGGTCACCCGCGTGGGCTCGGTGCTCCCTCTATTGGGCTCGTCCACCGGCCTGGTGTTCAACGCCTACCTGCCCGACGGCGAGACCGCGCCGCTGCGCGCGGAGGAGGCGGGCACGCCCGGCGCGCTGGACGAGGCGGAACTGCACAAGCAGACGGCGGAAATCCGCGCCACGGGCCTGCACCACGTGCACGGCCTGCTGATGCCGGGGGTGAACGCGCTGTCGGCGCCGGTATTCGCGGTGGGCGAGCAACTGGCCGGGGTGGTGACGGTGGTGGGCGCGGCCAGCGCCTTCCGCGCGGAAACCCAGGGGCGGGCGGCGGAGTTGCTGAAGGAGGCGGCGGCGGCGATTACGGCGCGGATGGCGGGGCGCAGGCCAGAGTAGGGGCGCTTTTCGTAGGAGCGAGCTTGCTCGCGAATGAGGTTCCATCGGGCAGGTTCGGTGCGAATCCTCAAGAGCGCCCTCTCCCCAACCCTCTCCCGCAAGCGGGAGAGGGGGCTGTCCGGCATGAACGCGGAGTTCAGCTTCAACCTGTAGGAGCGCGCCCTGCGCGCGAATCGCGGGCAGGGCCCGCTCCTACAATTTGCTGGGAAGCACGGGCTCTCCGTAGGAGCGGACCTTGTCCGCGAATGGCGTTCGCCGGCGGTACTGTGCTTTGGATTGACGCCTTCCCCTCTCCCCAACCCTCTCCCGCAAGCGGGAGAGGGGGCTGTCCGGTATGAACGCGGAGTTCAGCTTCAACCTGTAGGAGCGCGCCCTGCGCGCGAATCGCGGGCAGGGCCCGCTCCTACAATTTGCCGTGAAGCACGGGCTCCCTGTAGGAGCGGACCTTGTCCGCGAATGGCGTTCGCCGGCTGTACTGTGCTTTGGATTGACGCCTTCCCCTCTCCCACAAGCGGGAGAGGGGGCTGTCCGGTATGAACGCGGAGTTCAGCTTCAACCTGTAGGAGCGCGCCCTGCGCGCGAATCGCGGGCAGGGCCCGCTCCTACAATTTGCCGTGAAGCACGGGCTCCCCGTAGGAGCGGACCTTGTCCGCGAATGGCGTTCGCCGACGGCACCGTGCTTTGGATTGACGCCTTCCCCTCTCCCCAACCCTCTCCCGCAAGCGGGAGAGGGGGCTGTCCGGCATGAACGCGAAGTTCAGCTTCAACCTGCAGGAGCGCGCCCTGTGCGCGAATCGCGGGCAGGGCCCGCTCCTACAATTTGCCGTGAAGCACGGGTTCCCCGTAGGAGCGGACTCCGTCCGCGATGGGTTTATTTCGCCTCCAGCACCCCGCGGCGGATCTGGTCGCGCTCGATGGATTCGAATAGCGCCTTGAAGTTGCCCTCGCCGAAGCCGTCGTCGCCCTTGCGCTGGATGAACTCGAAGAACACCGGGCCCATCAGGGTTTCCGAGAAGATCTGCAGCAGCAGGCGGCGCTTGCCGCCCTCGGAGGTGCCGTCGAGGAGGATGCCGCGGTTGCGCAGTTCCTCCACCGGCTCGCCGTGGTTGGGCAGGCGCTCTTCGAGCATCTCGTAGTAGGTCGCCGGCGGCGCGGTCATGAAGCGCATGTTCAGGCCCTTGAGGGCGTCCCAGGTCTTCACCAGGTCGTCGGTGAGGAAGGCCACGTGCTGGATGCCCTCGCCGTTGAACTGCATGAGGAATTCCTCGATCTGCCCGGCGCCCTTGGAGGATTCCTCGTTGAGCGGGATGCGGATCATGCCGTCCGGCGCGGTCATGGCCTTGGAGGTCAGGCCGGTGTACTCGCCCTTGATGTCGAAGTAGCGGATCTCGCGGAAGTTGAACAGCTTCTCGTAGAAGTCCGCCCAGTAGGCCATGCGCCCGCGGTACACGTTGTGGGTGAGGTGGTCGATGATCTTCAGGCCGGCGCCCTTCGGATGGCGGTCCACGCCTTCGATGAACTCGAAGTCGATGTCGTAGATCGACGAGCCCTCGCCGAAGCGGTCGATCAGGTACAGCGGCGCGCCGCCGATGCCCTTGATCGCCGGCAGGCGCAGCTCCATCGGCCCGGTGGGGATTTCCACCGGCTGCGCGCCCAGCTCCAGGGCGCGGGCGTAGGCCTGGTGCGCGTTCTTCACGCGGAAGGCCATGCCGCACACCGAGGGGCCGTGCTCGGCGGCGAAGTAGGCCGCCAGGCTCTTGGGCTCGTTGTTGAGGATCAGGTTGATGTCGCCCTGGCGGTACAGGTCCACGTCCTTGGAGCGGTGGCTGGCCACCTTGGTGAAGCCGAGGCTGGCGAAGATGGGTTCCATCACGCCGGGGGTGGGGGAGGCGAATTCGATGAATTCGAAGCCCATGAGGCCCATGGGGTTGTCGAAGAGGTCTGCCATGTCTGTGTTCCTCGCGGTGGACGCGCGCGGCGGCGCGCCCGGGATTCGGAAAGTCGTGGGGTCAGCTACGCGGCTGGCGCGGTGGCGAGCAGGGCACGCCGCGTACGCTGCGGGCGAGGAAGTCGCCGATGGTGACTTTGAATCCGAGGCTGTGCATGGCGCGCTCCTCAGGCCGGCTTGTCGGCCTGGACGTCCGGGTGGGCCTGGCGGAAGGCCGGGTGCTCCAGGGCCAGGCGCTCTACCCTGAGTATGCGCGGGAATCCTGCCAGGTCCACCTTGAAGCGGCGGGCGGCGTACAGCTGCGGCAGCAGGTAGACGTCGGCCAGGCCCGGCTGCGGGCCGCAGCAGAAGCCCTCGTCGCCGATCAGCGCTTCCACTGCCTTGAGGCCTTCGCCGACCCAGTGGGCGATCCATTGCTCGACGCCGTTCTCGTCGATGCCCAGCCCGCGCAGGCGGTTGAGCACGGCGACGTTGTGCAGCGGGTGGATGTCGCAACCGATGAGCGCCGCCACGCCGCGCTGGTGCGCGCGCTGCAGGGCGTCGGCCGGCAGCAGGGCGGGTTCGGGGTAGCGTTCTTCCAGGTATTCGATGATCGCCGGCGACTGGATCAGCAGCTCGCCTTCGTCGGTGCGCAGGGCCGGCACGCGGCCTTGCGGGTTCAGGGCCAGGTAGGCGCCCTGGCGGTGCTCGCCCTGCAGCAGGTTCACCGGCAGCTGCCGGGCTTCCAGCCCCTTCAGGGCCAGGGCGATGCGCACCCGGTAGGAGGAGGTGGAGCGGTAGTAGGTGTAGAGGTCCATGAACCGGCACTCGCAGGCAGCGTGCCCGTCGTGGCGGACACTGTTGTTTTCGTAATGGACTTACACTCTGCGTAATTTTTCCGCCGAGGGCAAGCCCCCGCGTTCCACGGGGGGCTCGCGGCGGCGGCGCTACTCGATCGTCTCGAAGGGCAGGCCCACGTAATTCTCGGCGATGCAGGTGCGCCCCGCCAGGGAATCGAGGAAGTAGGCCAGTTCGGTGTCGAGCATCTTCTGGGTGAAGGCGTCGTTGTCGGGGAACTTGTGCAGCATGCTGGTCATCCACCAGGAGAAGCGCTCGGCCTTCCAGATGCGCCGCAGGGCGACTTCCGAGTAGCGCTGCAGCAGCTCGACGCGGCCCTCGCCATAGACCTTGACCAGGATGCGGTACAGGGCGTCGACGTCGCTGGCCGCCAGGTTCAGGCCCTTGGCCCCGGTGGGCGGGACTATGTGCCCGGCGTCGCCGACCAGGAACAGCTTGCCGTACTGCAGCGGCTCCACCACGAAGCTGCGCAGCGGGGCGATGCTCTTCTCCAGCGACGGCCCGGTGACCAGGCGCGCCGCGGCGTCGGCCGGCAGGCGGCGCTTGAGTTCGTCCCAGAAGCGCTGGTCGGACCAGTCCTCGACCTTCTCCTCCAGGCCCACCTGCAGGTAGTAGCGGCTGCGGGTGGCCGAGCGCATGCTGCTGAGGCTGAAGCCGCGTTCGCTGCTGGCGTAGATGAGTTCGTGGTTGACCGGCGGGGTGTCGCTGAGCAGGCCGAGCCAGCCGAAGGGGTAGACGCGCTCGTAGGTCTTGAGCTTGTCGGCCGGGATGGTCTGCCGCGATACGCCGTGGAAGCCGTCGCAGCCGGCAATGTAGTCGCAGTCCAGGCGGGCGGCCTCGCCGTCCTTGGTGAAGGTGACGTAGGGCTTCTCGCCCTGCACCTCGTGCAGCTGCACGTCGCCGGCTTCGTAGATGCTCAGGGCGCCGCTGGCCTGGCGCGCCTCCATGAGGTCGCGGGTGACTTCGGTCTGGCCGTAGACCATCACGTTCTTGCCGCCGGTCAGGCCCTTGAGGTCGATGCGCTCGCGGCGGCCGTCCAGCACCAGCTCGAAGCCGTCGTGGGGCAGGCCCTCGGCGTCCATGCGGGCGTTGGCGCCGGCTTCGCGCAGCAGGTCCACGGTGCCCTGTTCCAGCACCCCGGCGCGGATGCGCCCGAGCACGTAGTCCGGGCTCTGGCGTTCGAGGATGACGTTGTCGATACCGGCACGCTGCAGCAGCTGGCCGAGGAGCAGCCCGGAAGGGCCGGCGCCGATGATGGCAACCTGGGTTTTCATTGTTGTTTTCCTCGTCGTCGCGGACCGGGTGGTCGTAGGCACGCCCCCTGGCCGCGTAGTTGTTATTGGCTCCTGCATTTTTGGTGGATGAATCGCTGCGCAGAAGGCAATATCCAACAGATAACCTGGATTTTTCGTGGATAGCTTCGGCGGCCTATAAATGCACAAGACGCCCGCTTCGAACCCGGTCCCGGTGTTTCAGCTGTACGGCGAGACCCACGCCTGGCCGACACCCGACCCCCTGCACTGCGAGACCATCCCTTCGCGCAGCAGCCTGTACGACTGGGAGATCCGCCCGCACCGCCACGCCGACCTGGTGCAGTTGCTCTACGTGCGCGCCGGCGAGGCCGAGCTGGAAGTGGAGGGCAGCGTCACCCACGTGCGCGAGGCCACCCTGCAGGTCTCGCCGCCGCTGTGCGTGCACGGCTTCCGCTTCACCGCGCAGATCGACGGCTACGTCATCAGCCTGGCCCAGCCCTTCGCCGAGGAACTGCTGCGCCAGTTCGACCGCGCCGTGCTGGAACAGCCGCAGTGCTACGCGGTGGGCGAGGACGAGCGCTACCTGAGCACCCTGTTCGAGTCCATCGAGCGCGAATACACCCGCCAGGAGCCGGGCCGCGAGCTGATGCTGCGCTCGCTGGTCAGCGCCCTGCTGGTATGGCTGGGCCGCCGCCACCTGCAGGCCAGCCATGCCGCCAGCGCCACCCCGGACCGCGGCCGCGAGCACCTGCAGGCGTTCCGCCGGCTGGTGGAGCAACGCTTCCGCGAGCACCTGCCGATCGAGCGCTACGCCGAGCGCCTGGGCATCAGCGCGGCGCACCTCAACGCCCTGTGCCGGCGCCTGGCCGGCGCCTCGGCGCTGCAGCTGATCAACCAGCGCCTGCTGCTGGAGGCCAAGCGCAACCTGGTGTACACGGACATGACCGTGCAGGAGGTCTCCGACCAGCTGGGCTTCTCGGAGCCGGCGTACTTCTCGCGATTCTTCAAGCGCGGCACCGGGCAGTCGCCCAGGGCCTTCCGGGGTAACCGATGAACATCGACTCACGCATCAAGTTCCGCCACCTGCTGTGCTTCCTCGAGGTGGCTCGCCTGGGCAGCCTGGCGCGCGCCGCCGACCGCCTGGCGGTGAGCCAGCCGGCGGTGTCCAAGACCCTCAAGGAGCTGGAGGAGGTGCTCGACGCCAGCCTGTTCGAGCGCGGCAAGGGCGGCGCCACGCTGACCGAGGCGGGCATTGCCTTCCTGCGCTACGCCGGGCCCTGCGTGCAGGCCCTGCGCGACGGCGTGGAGAGCCTGCGCGGCGGCGAGTATGCGGCCAGCAGCGCGCGCCTGGGCGTGCTCTCCACCGTGGAGGGCGCCTTCCTCCCGGAGGTGGTGCGGCGCCTGCACGAGCGCCACGGGGCGCTGGTGGTCAGCGTGGTCACCGGGCCCAGCGCGCACCTGCTCTCGCAGTTGCGCGTCGGCGAGCTGGACCTGGTGGTCGGGCGCATGACCGACAGCCCGCAGATCCAGGGCCTGACCTTCGAACACCTGTACAACGAACCGCTGACCCTGGTGGTGCGCGCCGGCCACCCGCTGCTGGGCCGGCCGCTGGACGCCGCGGAGCTGGAGGAATACCCGCTGGTGCTGCCCACCGCCGGCACCACCATCCGCAAGCGCGTCGACAGCCTGTTCGTCGAGCACGGCCTGCGCCAGTCGTCGCGGCGCCTGGAGACCCTCTCGCTGAGCCTGAGCCGGCGCTACGTCGACGACAGCGACGCGGTGTGGATGGCGCCGCTGGACGCGGTGCGCGCGGCCCTGGGCAAGGGCGAGCTGGCCGAACTGGCGCCGCAGTTGCAGGAGGCCGGTGGTTCGGTGGGCATCTGCAGCAACGCCTCGCTGCCGCTGTCCCTCGGCGCGCACTGGTGCCAGGAAGTGCTGCGCGAGGTGGGGCAGGAATACCGCGACGGGGTTTATCCATAACCAATTGGTTAATGATCGCAGGCGCCTTTTCAATTTTCCTGCGGACCAACCTGGCGGAAACTGCGGAGCACATGCCTGATGCTCTACAGGCTCCTATAACTCCAACAACAGGAGACCGCCATGTCCGAAGTGGACAGCAGCCGGTTCGTCATCCGTGACCGCAACTGGCACCCCAAAGCCCTCACCCCCGACTACAAGACCTCCGTCGCCCGCTCCCCGCGCCAGGCGCTGGTGAGCATCCCGCAGTCGATCTCCGAGACCACCGGCCCGGACTTCTCGCACCTGAAGTTCGGCGAGCACGACAACGACCTGCTGCTCAACTTCAACACCGGCGCCCTACCCATCGGCGAGCGCATCGTCGTCCACGGCCGCGTCGTCGACCAGTACGGCAAGCCCGTGCCCAACACCCTGGTGGAGATGTGGCAGGCCAACGCCGGCGGCCGCTACCGGCACAAGAACGACCGCTACCTGGCGCCGCTGGACCCGAACTTCGGCGGCGTCGGCCGCGCCATCACCGACAGCGACGGCCGCTATATCTTCCGCACCATCAAGCCCGGCCCCTACCCGTGGCGCAACGGCCCCAACGACTGGCGCCCGGCGCACATCCACTTCTCCATCAGCGGCCCGTCCATCGCCACCCGGCTGATCACCCAGCTGTACTTCGAGGGCGACCCGCTGATCCCGATGTGCCCCATCGTCAAGTCGATCGCCAACCCCGAGGCGGTGCAGAGCCTGATCGCGCGCCTGGACATGGGCATGGCCAACCCCATGGATTGCCTGGCCTACCGCTTCGACATCGTGCTGCGCGGCCAGCGCCAGACCCACTTCGAGAATCGCTGAGGAGGTTCGCCATGCCCGTTCAACTGCTCCCCGAAACCCCCTCGCAGACCGCCGGCCCCTACGTGCACATCGGCCTGGCCCTGGAGGCCGCCGGCAACCCGACCCGCGACCTGGAAATCTGGAACCAGATGGCCAAGCCCGGCGCCGCCGGCGAGCACATCCTGCTGCTGGGCCACGTCTACGACGGCAACGGCCACCTGGTGCGCGACTCCTTCCTGGAGTTCTGGCAGGCCGACCACGAAGGCAACTACGACAGCCGCTACGACGCGGAGAAGGCGTTCAACGGCTTCGGCCGCACCGCCACCACCTTCGATGCCGGCGAGTGGACGCTCAAGACCATCAAGCCGGGCGTGACCAAGGCCGCCGACGGCCGCCCGCAGGCGCCGCACATCAACGTTTCGCTGTTCGCCCGCGGCATCAACATCCACCTGCAGACGCGCCTGTACTTCGAGGACGAGGCCGAGGCCAACGCCAAGGACCCGGTGCTCAACCTGATCGAGCAGGCGCCGCGCCGCGAGACCCTGGTGGCCCGCCGCTGCGAAGTGAACGGCCAACTGGCCTATCGTTTCGACATCCGCATCCAGGGCGAAGGCGAGACGGTGTTCTTCGACTTCTGATGCGCTTTGTTTGGCGCCTCAACGGGCGGGCCGCGCGAGCGGTCCGCCCGTCGGCGTTCACGGCATGGCGTAGGCTGTGCCTGATGACGAAGAAAACTGGAGCCCTTGCGTGAGCAACCGACTTTTCGACGCCTACTTCACCCAGCCAGCGATGCGCGAGCTGTTCTGCGACCGCGCGCGCCTGCAGGGCATGCTCGACTTCGAGGCCGCCCTGGCCCGCGCCGAGGCGCGCTGCGGGGTGATCCCGGCCAGCGCGGTGGCGCCCATCGAGGCCGCCTGCCGCGCCGAGCTGTACGACTTCGACGCCCTGGCCACGGCCATCTGCAGCGCCGGCAACTCGGCCATCCCCATGGCCAAGGCGCTGGGCCGGCAGGTCGCCGCCGGCGATGCCGAGGCCGAGCGCTACGTGCACTTCGGCGCCACCAGCCAGGACGCCATGGACAGCGGCCTGGTGCTGCAGCTGCGCGCCGCCATCGGCCTGCTGGAGGACGACCTGGCGCGCCTGGGCGCGGCCCTGGCCGAACAGGCGCGCCGGCATGCCGACGTTCCCATGGCCGGGCGCACCTGGCTGCAACACGCAACGCCGGTGACCCTGGGCATGAAGATCGCCGGCTGGCTCGGCGCCGTCACCCGCCACCGCGAGCGTCTGGCCGAGCTCAAGCCGCGCCTGCTCAGCCTGCAGTTCGGCGGCGCCTCCGGCAGCCTGGCGGCGCTGGGCGACGACGGCTTCGCCGTGGCCGAGGCACTGGCCGAGGAACTGCGCCTGCAACTGCCCGAGCAGCCCTGGCACACCCAGCGCGACCGCCTCGCCGAATTCGCCGCCTGGCTCGGCCTGGTGGCCGGCAGCCTGGGCAAGCTCGGCCGCGACCTCAGCCTGCTGATGCAGACCGAGGCCGGCGAAGTCTTCGAACCCTCGGCGCCGGGCAAGGGCGGCTCCTCGACCATGCCGCACAAGCGCAACCCGGTGGGCGCCGCCGTGCTGATCGGCGCCGCCACCCGCGCGCCCGGCCTGGTGGCGACGATGCTGAGCGCCATGCCCCAGGAACACGAGCGCAGCCTCGGCCTGTGGCACGCCGAATGGGAAAGCCTGCCGGAACTCTGCTGCCTGGTTTCCGGCGCCCTGCAGCAGGCGCTGCTGGTAGTGCCGGGCCTGGAAGTGGACGCCCAGCGCATGCGCCGCAACCTGGAACTGACCCGCGGCCTGGTGCTGGCCGAGGCGGTGAGCATCGCCCTGGCCCGGCGCATCGGCCGCGACGCCGCGCACCACCTGGTGGAGCAGTGCTGCCGCCAGGCCGTGGCCGAGGGCGCGCACCTGCGCCAGGTGCTGGGCGGCAACGCCGAGGTCCGCGCGCAACTCAGCGACGCCGAACTGGACCGCCTGCTCGACCCGGCGAATTACCTGGGCCAGTGCCGCCGCTGGGTGGAACGCGCCCTGGAAGAACACGCACGCCTCGGTTGAGGCGCAATAGACAAGCGAGAGAGAACCCGATGGACGAGAAACAACGCTACGAAGCCGGCATGCAGGTCCGCCGCGCGGTGCTGGGCGACGCCCACGTCGACCGCAGCCTGAACAACCGCACCGCCTTCAACGAAGAATTCCAGGAAATGATCACCCGCCACGCCTGGGGCGACATCTGGACCCGCCCCGGCCTGCCGCGCCACACCCGCAGCCTGGTGACCATCGCCATGCTCATCGGCATGAACCGCGAGGGCGAACTGAAGCTGCACCTGCGCGCCGCCCGCAACAACGGCGTGAGCCGCGAGGAGATCAAGGAAGTGCTGCTGCAGAGCGCGATCTACTGCGGCATCCCGGCGGCCAACGCGACCTTCCACCTGGCAGAGGAGGTGTGGAACGAACTGGGGACGGAGTCGCTGGAGGAGGGAGTCTGATCTAACGGCGTATAACCGCGAACGGTTATACGCCCTACGTCACGGTTTGGCGTAGGGCGAATAACGCTCCGCGTTATCCGCCGTTTGGCCTTGGCCCCGGATGGCTCCGGGGTTGGCCTGGGCGCTGGCTGTGGCCTTGGGTGTAGCGGCGTATAACCGCGAACGGTTATACGCCCTACGGCATCCGATCCGCCGTGAAATCCGCCTCCGAGCGCGCCTCCAGCTGGCCCTTGCGGCAGGCGCGCTGGAAGCGTTCGAAGTCGCGTTCGTTCTGCAGCGCGTAGGCCTTGGCATAGTGCAGCAGGGCGTCGCTCAGCGCCTCGCTCTTGCCGATGTAGCCGGCGATCCGCGCCGCCTGGCCGCCGGACTTGGCGTGGGCGCAGGCCAGGGCGCGGCCGCAGACCCGTGCGTAGGCGGCGAAGGCTTTCTCGTCGAAGGTCTCCAGTTCCGCCGAGACCTTCATGTCGCGCAACTGGCGCACGTAGAAGTGGCGGCCATTGGGGCCGGTGGTCCAGCCGAGGAAGAGATCGCTGGCCGACTGCATCAGGCGCTGGCCGTCCACCACCCGCTGGCCCTGGTGGCGGGTGCGCAGCTTGCTGCGCACATAGGTGGCCAGCACCGAGGGACGGGCCTCCTTGAATTGCAGGAACAGCGGCTGCTCCTGGGGATCGGTGAGCAACGCCACCAGGCAGCGGGTGCCGACGCTGCCCACGCCCACCACCTTGAACACCAGGTCCTGCACCTCGAAGCGGTCGAGCAGTTCGCGACGGTCGGCCTGCAGGGTGGTGCGGTAGTCGCGGATGAAGGTGTCGTGCAGATCCTGCCAGTGATCCAGGCTCATCCAGTCGTCGTCCTCGTCCAGCAGGCTGGTCGCGGAGTGCAGGTGGAAGATCTCCGGCAGGTCGTCGCGGATCTCCAGGCGGCCCTGGGCGTCGCGTTCGGCGATCTTCGGCAGCAGCTCGGCATGGGTGCGCCGGTTGGCCTTCTCGATGGCGCGCTGCACGTGCTCGCGCAGGTCCTTCTCGCGCTCCTGCTCCAGCGCCACCTCGTAGTCGATGCGCCCGTACCACAGCTCCAGGGCGCCCATCTCGGCACATTCGGCGATGTTCTGCTGGTAGGACAGCACCAGTTGGCGGCAGACGTCCTCTTCCACCGTCTCGCCGTGGCGCAGGTCGCGGGCGGCGATCAGGAAGCTCGCCACCAGGCGCTTGAGGTCCCATTCCCAGGGGCCGGGGTGGACCTCGTCGAAGTCATTGACGTTGAACAGCAGGTTGCGCTCGGGGGAGGCGAAGCCACCGAAGTTCATCAGGTGGCAGTCGCCGCAGATCGGCAGTTCCATGCCCATGTCCGGGGTGCCCGAGAGGTCGTGGGCCTGGAGCAGGGCGCTGCCGCGGAAGAAGGTGAAGGGCGACACCAGCATGCGCCCGTAGCGCAGCGCCACCAGGGACCGCACGCGGCCGGCGCTGGAGGCCTCGATCAGCGGCAGCGGGTCGCGGTCGATCTTCCCGGGTTCGGCGTGGCTGCTGCGTGGGCACTTGTCACGGGCGTCCTTGCCCTGTTTGCGCAGGTCCTTGATGTCCATCGTTCACCTCGAATCCGGGGGCCATGGATTCGAGCTTAGAGGCTGGCCGGGGGCCTGCAAGTCGGCGCGTTGGGCTGGCCTGGAAAGGGCATTTCTGCGATGGTCGCGGCGTCTCGTCGTCAGGAAGCGCCCATGTTCGCCACCGCCATTCCGTTCGCCCGTCCCGCCAAAATGCCCTGGCGCGCCATGGGCATCGCCTTCGGCCTGCTGGCCCTGGCCGGTTGCAGCTCGCAGTCCGCCCGCCAGGCGCCGGAGCCGACCCCGGCGCAGGTGCGCGCCACCCTGGCGCAGCTGCTGCCGGCCAGGGTGAGCGACCGCAGCGGCTGGGCCACGGACATCCAGGTGGCCTTCGCCGCCCAGCGCATCCGCCCGAGCAAGGAGAACCTCTGCTCGGTGCTGGCGGTGACCGAACAGGAGTCGAACTTCCAGGCCGACCCGCAGGTGCCGGGCCTGGGCCGCATCGCCCGCGACGAGATGAAGAGGCGCGCCGCGCGCCTGCACGTCCCCGGCTTCGTGCTCGACGCCGCGCTGGCGCTGAAGTCGCCCAGCGGCAAGAGCTACAGCCAGCGCCTGGACGCGGTGCGCAGCGAACGCGAGCTGAGCGCCATCTTCGATGACTTCATCGGCATGGTACCGCTCGGCCAGCAGCTGTTCGGCCGCTTCAACCCGGTGCGTACCGGCGGGCCCATGCAGGTCAGCGTGGCCTTCGCCGAGCAGCATGCCGAGGGTTACCCGTACCCGCTCAAGGGGAGCGTGCGCCAGGAGGTGTTCAGCCGCCGCGGCGGCATGTACTTCGGCATTGCCCACCTGCTGGGCTACCCGGCGGACTACGAGCGGCCGCTGTACCGCTTCGCCGACTTCAACGCCGGCTGGTACGCCAGCCGCAACGCCGCCTTCCAGCGCGCGGTGAGCCTGGCCACCGGCATCCCGCTGGCGCTGGACGGCGACCTGATCCGCTACGACTCCAGCGCCGCCGGCGCCACCGAACTCGCGGTGCGCACCCTGGGCCCGCGCCTGGGCCTGAGCGACAGCCAGATCCGCCGCGACCTGGAGCAGGGCGAGCGCGCGGAGTTCGGCGAGACGAAACTGTACGCCAAGGTCTTCGCCCTGGCCGAGAAGAACGAAGGCAAGCCGCTGGCCCGGGCGGTGCTGCCGGGCATCACCCTGCACAGCCCGAAGATCACCCGCAACCTCACCACCGCCTGGTTCGCCCAGCGCGTGGACGAGCGCTACCAGCGCTGCCTGGCGCGGGCGGGGAAAGGCTGAAGGCGACTAGAGTAATTGCTCTAGATTGGCTAGAGTCTCCGCCACAACAACAAGGAGCTCCGCCATGTCCCTCAGCCCCAGTGCTGTCGCCTTGCTCGGTCTGGTCGCCTGGACCCTGCTGCTGGTCCTCGTCCTGGTCAACCACCGTGGCCTGCTGGTGCTTTCCGGCAGCCGCGCGGTCAACGCCTTCGCCGCCGACGGCAGCAGCACGCCGGGCTTCGGCCAGCGCCTGGCGCGGGCCCACGCCAACTGCGTGGAGAACCTGCCGCTGTTCTTCGCCGTGCTGCTCTACGCCATGCTCACCGGCCAGACCCAGGTCACCGACCCGCTGGCGCCGGTGCTGCTGGCGGCGCGCATCTTCCAGAGCCTGATGCACCTGGCCAGCACCTCGCCGCTGTTCGTCTGGCTGCGCTTCGCCGGCTACCTGGTGCAACTGGTGATCCTCGCCTGGTGGCTGCTGCGCCTGGCCGGCTGGCTCTGAGGCGGCGCGCCAGGCCAGGGCCTTGTCCAGGTAGGCGTCGGGGCCGCTCGGGGGCGGTCATGGCGGTTTCCTTGGCTGGGTCCCCGAGCTTGCCGCGTCCGGGCGCGGAAGCAAAGTCGCGCGCTAGCGATGGCTCAGCTGCAAGTCATGGAGGATGCACACCGAGCCGTCGGTGGCGAGGGTGGCGTCGCTGAAGTCGACCTGGTTGTACACGCCGCCGTGGAAATTGAAGAAGTGCCCGGTCCAGTCCGGGTCGAGGGTCATGGGCGCCAGGCTGGAGGTGCGCCCGTTGCAGCTGGCCTGCACGGTGATTTCGGCCGCGGCGGTGGCATGGATGAGGAGGGTGAAGCGCGCACCCAGCGGCACCTGATCTAGCAGCGTGCCGTTCACCGGGTCCGGCTGGTCGAAGTGCTGGCGAAAGCCCAGGGTGAGCTTGCCCTTGCTCCAGAACACCTTGACCACCGGGCTGTCGTCGTTCTGCACGTGCATCTGCGAGATCACCACCTTCTGCGCCGAGTTCACCCGCGTCAGTGTCATCTCCTGGCGGTTGAGGTGCTCGCGGGCGCTTTCCAGCGTCCAGTAGCGGCTTTCCTTCCATTCGCAGCGGGTGCGCCTGGTGCTTTTGCTGGAGGCGCCGAGGGTCGGCGCGGTGAACTGCACGCTGCCATCGGGCTGGCGCGTGACCAGCTCCGGGTACTGCTGCAGCGCCTGGCTGCTGGGAATCTCCAGGGCTACCGGGTTGGTGGCCGAGCGGGGAACGGGCAGGCCGATGGTCAGGTTGTCGATGTTCACGCTCATGTCGTCGGTCCTCTGCTGTGGGAAGGCGCAAGCGAAAAGGCAGGCGCGGGGCCTGCCTGATGGATGCGACTGACGACGGTGGCGAAAGCTCAGGATTTCCGCACGAGCGGTAGGGGGCCGGGCTCCGCTGCATGCGGGAGCCCGGCCCGGGCGTTGGCTCAGCGTCCGGCCAACTGGCCGCGGCGGTACTCGCCCTGGCGCTCGAGCATCCAGCCGGGGTACTCGGCCGGCAGGGCGCTGACCTTGTCGAGGGTGGCCAGTTCCTCGGCGCTCAGCTCGACGCGGGTTGCGGCGATGTTGTCCTCCAGTTGCTCCAGGCGCTTGGCGCCGATGATCACGCTGGTCACCACTTCCTGGTGCAGCAGCCAGGCCAGGGCCACCTGCGCCACCGACACGCCCTTGGCCTCGGCGATGCCGCGCATGGCGTCGATGCAGTCGTAGGCGCGCTCGCGGTTCACCGGCGGGAAGTCGAACTGGGTGCGCCGGCTGCCGGCCTCGGCTTGCTGGTCGCGGCCGTACTTGCCGCTGAGCAGGCCGCCGGCCAGCGGGCTCCAGACCATCAGGCCGACCTTCTCGCTGCGCAGCAGCGGCACCAGTTCGCGCTCCAGGTCGCGCCCGGCGATGCTGTAGTAGGCCTGCAGCGAGTCGAAGCGGGCCAGGCCCAGGCGCTCGGACGTGCCCAGGGCCTTCATGATCTGCCAGGCCGCCCAGTTGGAGACGCCAACGTAGCGCACCAGGCCCTGGCGCACCAGGTCGTCGAGGGCGCGCAGGGTCTCTTCCACCGGGGTGGCCGGGTCGAAGCCGTGCACCTGGTAGAGGTCGATGTGGTCCAGCTGCAGGCGCTCCAGGCTGGCCTGCACGCCGCCGGCGATGTGGTAGCGCGACAGGCCGCGGGAGTTGGCGCCACGGGTGCCGGTCTCGCCGAACACCTTGGTGGCGATCACCACGTCCTCGCGGGGCACGCCGAGGTTCTTCAGGGCCTGGCCGGTGATGACCTCGGAGCGGCCTTCGGAATACACGTCGGCGGTGTCGATGAAGTTGATGCCGGCCGCCAGGGCCGCGCCGACCAGCTGCTCGGCCTCGGCCTGCTGCAGCTTGCCGATCTGGCTCCAGAGCTGGCCTTCGCCGCCGAAGGTCATGGTGCCCAGGCAGAGTTCCGAGACGAACAGACCGGTGTTGCCGAACTTTCTGTAGCGCATGGCGAGCAATCCTCGGAAGGGCAGGGGAAGGTGCCGCTGCCTTGCGCAGCGGCGGACGCCACCAGTATGGGCGCCGTGCCCCGGAAGGACGGCGCTCGATGCTGCCGGATTCTTGCCTATTGCTGCCGCCGTCGCGTCAGGCCATGGGCGGCAGGCGGCGCTTGACCGGGGTCTTCTTGACGATGGCGGTGCTGGTCTCTGCGTAGGCGTTGAGGCGGTCGAGCAGGGTGTCCAGCTGTTCCATGTCGCGCACGCACAGGCGGGCGACGAAGCAGTCGTCGCCGGTGATCTTGTCGCACTCGGTGAACTCGGGGATGGCCTGGATCTGCCGTTCCACCTCGTGCAGCCGGCCGGGCAGGGGGCGCACGCGGACGATGGCCTGCAGCAGGTAGCCGAAGGCCTTCGGCTCCACCTCCAGGGTGTAGCCGCGGATCACCCCGCGTTCCTCCAGCTTGCGCAGGCGTTCGCCGACGCTGGGGCGGACAGGCCGCTGACCTGGGCCAGGGCCTTGAGCGACAGGCGCGAGTCTTCCATCAGGGCGGCGATCAGCAGTTGGTCGATTTCGTCGGTCATGGTCGGCTCGTTAGGTGATTGCGGGTGGATGCCTTGATAGTAAAGGCGGTATTCCGATTGTGCCTTCCGTTTGCGATGGAAGGGCGGGGTGATGCCTTGTCATGCTGTAGGCACACCTTGCAGGAGGAACCCCATGGACAAGTCCATTCAACGCGGCACCCTGGAGATGACCGCGGCCATGCTGATCTGCGGCACCATCGGCTGGCTGGTGCTGGTGTCCGGCCAGCCGGTGCTGGACGTGGTGTTCTGGCGCTGCGTGTTCGGCGCCGCCACCCTGCTGCTGGCCTGCGCCCTGCTCGGCCTGCTGCGCCCGGGCGTGCTGAGCCTTTCCGCCTTCGGCCTGGCGCTGCTCAGCGGGGTGGCCATCGTCGGCAACTGGGTGCTGCTGTTCGCCTCCTACTCGCGGGCGTCCATCGCCATCGGCACCGCGGTGTACAACACCCAGCCCTTCATGCTAGTGCTGCTGGCCGCGGCGTTCCTCGGCGAGAAGCTCAGCGCGCGCAAGCTCGGCTGGCTGGCGCTGAGCTTCGCCGGCATGCTGGCCATCGTCGGCGCCCACGGCAGCGGCGGGCCGGGCAGCGACTACCTGGCGGGCATCGCCCTGGCCCTGGGCGCGGCGCTGCTGTATGCCTTCGCCGCGCTGATCGTCAAGCGCCTGCAGGCGGTGCCGCCGCACCTGATCGCGCTGGTGCAGGTGTGCAGCGGCGTACTGCTGCTGGCGCCCCTGGCCAACCTTTCGGCGCTGCCGCAACAGCCGTCGGCCTGGGCCTGCCTGGCCACCCTTGGCATTCTCCACACCGGGCTGATGTACGTGCTGCTCTACGGCGCCATCCAGAAGCTGCCGACGGCGCTGACCGGCGCGCTGTCGTTCATCTACCCGGTGGCGGCGATCCTGGTGGACTGGGTGGTGTTCGGCCACCGCCTGGGCCTGGCGCAGTGGCTGGGCGTGGCGGCCATCCTCCTGGCCGCGGCGGGCATGCAGCGGAACTGGGGGCTGCCGCGGCGGCTGGCCGCGCGCTTCGCGTTGCATGGGACGGATTACGGAAAACACTGAGGCATGGGAATTTTTCCCCTGGTGGCGACTCCAACTCGCACCAAGTCTCGCCATGGGTGAATGATGAACTACAAGCTGTTGCCAATGATCGGTGTCGCCGTGCTGCTCGGCGCCTGCGGTAGCAAGGAAGCGGAGGTGTGCGCCAGCAAGGACATGCGCGACCAGTTGGTGAAGGTCTTCACCGATGGCCCGCTGGCCGGCCGCGGCGACCTGCTCAAGGACGTGGAGCTGCGCGACGCGGCCATTCTCGAGAAGGACCCGGACAGCGGCGTGCTCGAATGCGTGGCCACCTTCCGCGTGCCGGTGGGCCAGCAGGTGGTGCAGGGGCCGCTGGAATACCGCATCGCCCCGGCGGCCAAGTCCGACCATGACTACCTGCTGCTGTTCACCAAGAGCGAGCGGGCATTGGCGTTGGCCGAGCGGATCCAGCGGGTATTCCCGGCGGCGGGGACGTCGCAGTGATGATGGGGGTGTAGGAGCGAGCTTGCTCGCGAACGGTGGTTCCCGGTGGGTTCAAGAGCGCCCTCTCCCCAACCCTCTCCCGCAAGCGGGAGAGGGGGCTGTCCTGAGCGGCTGCAAGTCAGGCGCCGTTCTCGCACCCGGTCATTCTGCCCGGATGCCTCCGTGGGACATCGGTGTTCCGGCCAGCGGCGGATAACCGCGAACGGTTATGCGCCCTACGGCACGAATCGTTCCAGGGGGCACGGTCGTAGGAGCGGACTCCGTCCGCGATTGGACCCGCAGGCCCCGCCAGCCCCAGTAGTGGCACGAGCGCCCACAAACGAAAAAGCCGCTCCTCCGTTAGGGAGGAGCGGCTTTTTCATCACCGCCTGGCGCTACCCGCTCAGGCAGCGTTGCCGTAGCGGGCCTGCTTCTTCTTGACCTGCTGGCGGCACGCGTCGCCGAAGGCCTGGAAGAGCTTCACCGAATCGGGGTTCTTCAGCGCCTGCCATTCCGGGTGCCACTGCACCGCGAAGAGGAAGGGCGAGAGGGTCGGTGCGTGGATCGCCTCGACCAGGCCGTCCTCGGCGTGGGCGATGGCCTCCAGGCCCTTGCCGAGGGTCTTCAGGCCCTGGCCGTGCAGCGAGTTGACCTGGATCGAATCGGCCTGCAGCAGCTTGTGCAGCCAGGTGTTCCGCGCCACGCGCACGCTATGCGCCGGGGCGTACTGCACCTCGACCGGGTCTTCGGGGTTTTCCCGATGGTCGTTGAAGCCGGGCTCGGCGTAGACCTTCTGGTACATGTCGCCGCCCAGCGCGACGTTGATTTCCTGCATGCCGCGGCAGATGCCGAAGATCGGCAGGCCACGGGCGATGGCGGCCTTGACCAGGGGCAGGTCGAAAAGGTCGCGCTGCTTGTCCTGGCCCTTGCCGGGGGTCTCGTTTTCCTGGCCGTAGAGGGCCGGGTCGATGTTGCTGCCGGCACCGGTGAGGTAGACGCCGTCGGCCATGTCGAGGTACTGCTCGAGATCGTCGGTGCCGCAGCAGGTCGGCACCAGGACCGGCACGCAACCGGCGATATCGGTGATCGGGGTGATGTACTTGTGGGTCATCACCTGATAGTCGTGGCCCTTGCGTTCCTGGGCGCCCATGGACATCAGGACGACGGGCTTGCGGAGTTTCTGATTGTTATTGCCAATGTTGCTGTTGGACATATGTCACCTTGGGACAGGCTCGGCCTGTCGTTTATGTGCAGGCGCGGCCGGGAGGGGCGCTACCTGGGGCTCCGAGCACTGCCGCGGCGGGGCTGGAGGCGCCCGCAAACGGTCGAAGCCTGCCCACCAGCCTGCCAGAGCCGTAAAATATGTCAAACAATTTCGCTTTCGATCGTCAAAAATAATGGCCGAAACGCATGGCGGTTTCGTTTTTAACTATATGTTTTTAAAGTGTTTTTAAGTTAATTCGATAAATATCGGTCCAATATTTTTTACGCAACCGGCGCTTTCGTGAAAATTATACTGAACATTTTCACGGAGGCTCGCCACGCGCACGCCAGCCGCACCCTTGAGCGGGCGCTGCGTCTGCAGCCTTGTGCGCTGGGGGCGTCAGTTGGGCAGGCAGGGTTGGCCCGGCGGCAGCGGCGCCTTGGCCGGGTCGCCGCTGAAGGCTTCCACCCGGTTGCGCCCGCCATGCTTGGCGGCGTACAGGGCCACGTCGGCGTTGCCCACCAGGGCTTCCTGGCTGGCCACCGGGCCCTGGGCGGTGGAGGCCACGCCGATGCTCACGGTCAGGTGGCCGCGGGCGGCCCAGGCGTGGGGCAGTTGCAGGGCCTCGACGGCGGCGCGGATGCGCTCGCCGATGGCGCAGGCGGTGGCCAGGTCGGCGCCGGGCATGACCACGGTGAACTCCTCGCCGCCGAAGCGGGCGACGAAGTCGCAGTGCTCGCGCACGTTATTGCGAATGGCCTCGGCCACGCGGCGGATGCCGACGTCGCCGGCGAGGTGGCCGTAGCCGTCGTTGTAGAGCTTGAAGTGGTCGATATCCAGCATCAGCACGCTCAGCGGCTCGGCGTGCCGGGCGCAGCGGTGCCATTCGCGCTTGAGCGTCTCGTCCAGGTGGCGCTTGTTGGCGATGCGGGTGAGGTCGTCGGTGCGGCTGAGCACCGCCAGCTCCTGGTTGGCCAGCGCGTACTTGTGCGCCAGCACCTGGTGTTCCCAGGCCAGCTTGAGCGCCTCGTTGAAGCGGATCTGCAGGCGCCGGCCCATCTCCGCAATGAAGGGGCAGACCACCCAGGCGGAGACCGCCAGGAAGGTTGCCTGGGGTTCGGGGTCGCGGAAATAGGCGATGCCCAGGAAGAAGAACATGGGCACGTGGAAGGCCAGGTGCGCCGGCCAGTAGGACACGTTGCTCATGGCCACCATCACCGAGGCCAGGGCGATGCAGCCGTAGATCACGTCCTCGTAGGGCGTGCCGTAGCTCATCAGCCAGATGGCGCCGATGCCCCAGGCCAGCCCCACCGCGCCGCACTGCAGCATGGTCAGGCGCGCCCAGGTATGCGGCGCCAGGCGCTGCGGGTCGCGCCGCCAGGCGTACACCAGGCCCAGGCGTACGCTCATCAGCAACACCAGCACGGCGAGCCACAGGCAGCGCCCGAGCAAGGGCGCGCTGGCATGGTAGACGCCGAACACCATGGTGCCGGAGAACACGTTGCCCACCGCGGTGGACGGGCTGGTGGAGAACAGCGTGGCGACGCGCTCGGCGAGGTAGTCCTCGGCGGGGCGCTCGGGCAGCGCTGGGGTGGTGTCGGCGTAGGCGCTCATGCCTGGGCTCCTGGGGGCGCCCCGGGACGGTACGGCAGGGGTGGGCACGCGCCGGCCCGACGCGCTGGCGCCTCGGTCCATGGCGGTGCGGTTGCCCGGCCCGACCGATGGCTTCCGTTGCGCAGTGAAATGCAGTGATGTCTTATAGCCATCATGCCTGGAGTGCGGATCGAATTCGAGCCCGCGGACGACGGAAGGCAGCGCCGCCCGGCGGGAAGCGGAAAGCGGCACGCCCCCTCTCGCTGGGCGAAAAGGGGGCGTGCCTGGCTGTTGCGCACCATATGGGTGCGTCAGGTGTCCCGCAAGGCGCGGCTTACTTGCCGGTCTTGATGGTGGTCCAGTTGCGGGTCATCAGGCGCTGGGTGTTGGCCGGCAGGTCCGGGAAGGCGTACAGCTTCTTCATCACCTCTTCCTTCGGATAGATGCCCGGGTCGTTGCGGATTTCCTCGTTCACCAGCGGGGTGGCCGCGGCGTTGCCGTTGGGGAAGGAGGTGACGTTGCTGATCTCGGCGATGACCTGCGGCTCGAGCAGGAAGTTGAGCCACTGCAGCGCGCCTTCGGGGTTCTCGGCATCCTTCGGAATGCCCACGGTGTCGAAGAAGGCGCCGGCGCCTTCCTTCGGAATGTTGTAGAGCACGTGGACGTTGTTCTTCGCTTCGGCGGCGCGGGCCTTGGCCTGGTAGACGTCGCCGGAGTAGCCGACGGCCACGCAGATGTTGCCGTTGGCCAGGTCGGAGATGTACTTGGAGGAATGGAAGTAGGTGATGTACGGGCGGATCTTCTGGTACAGCGCGGTGGCCGCCTTGATTTCCTTCGGATCGTTGCTGTCAGGCTTGTAGCCCAGGTAGTGCAGGGCCGCCGGCAGCATCTCGGTGGGCGAGTCGAGGAAGCTCACGCCGCACTGCTTCAGCTTCTGGATGTTCTCGGGCTTGAACACCAGGTCCCAGGAGTCCACCGGGGCGTTGTCGCCCAGCACGGCCTTGACCTTGTCGGGGTTGTAGCCCAGGCCGATGGTGCCCCACATGTAGGGGATGGCGAACTTGTTGCCCGGGTCGCTGATCTCGAGGGTCTTCATCAGGTCCGGGTTGAGGTTCTTCCAGTTCGGCAGCTTGGACTTGTCCAGCGGCTGGTAGACGCCGGCCTTGATCTGCTTGGCGAGGAAGTTGTTCGACGGCACCACCACGTCATAGCCCGACTTGCCGGCCAGCAGCTTGGCCTCGAGCACTTCGTTGCTGTCGTAGACGTCGTAGACGACCTTGATGCCGGTGGCCTTGGTGAACTTGTCGACCGTGTCAGGGGCGATGTAGTCGGACCAGTTGTAAACGTGCAGCACTTTGTTGTCCGCCTGCGCCATACCAGCCACAGCGCCCGCCAGAGTCACGGCGAGCAGGGTTTTGCCGAAGGTCTTGAACATGCAGGTTGCTCCGATTTTCTTCTATCCGTGCGGTAAGTTGGGTCTTCCGCATGGATCGACAGCAAGAACCATTCCCGATAATGGCTCCCGGCCATTGCCCGGCCGCCGGCCCGCGGCGGCTCTAGCCTGGAGGTCAGGGGCGGAAACAGGGCTGGCGGGCGCGGCGACGGAATTCCGGCACCGCCTGTTACAAGGCGTACCGTCGTGCCAGGTGGCTCAATTGAGCCGGTAACGCGCGAGGTCCTGCGCGGAAAGCACGCGCATGCGCCCTGGCTCGATGGCCGCCATGTCGTCCAGCAGGGCGGTGGGCACATCCATCTCGCGCAGGTAGGCGGCCGGGCTGTAGCGGCTGGCGCCGTCGGCCAGCCAGGAATCGCCGCCGGGGAAATAGGGGCGGTGCAGCCCGACATAGCCGCGCACCCGGCGCGTATGCCCGGCGGCCAGCAGGTAGACGCAGGTGCCCTGGCACACGCTGTTGCGCGGCACCCAGGTGTCGAACCCGGCTTCGCGCAGCAGCCGGCCCATCTTGATGGCCTCGCCCAGGCTGCCGCCGATGGAGTCGAGCAGGGCGATCTTGCGGGCGAACTTGCCGGGGTTGTGCTTCAGCCCCTGCAGCAGGCGCTCGTAATCCCCCGGCGCGATGTCCTCGGTGATGCGCACCGCCAGGGTGAGCCCCAGCGACTTGTTCTGCACCGGCGCAACCTCGACCCGCGCGAACGCCGCCGTGGAACACAGCAAGGAAAGGCCGAGCACGGCCGCACGCACCAGGGTATTGCCCATGAACCTGCCTCACCCCCAACCCGGGGAAATCGATGGGAGCGGAAGATACCGCCGATGCTGGCATTTGGCACCACCCGCCGCTTCCGAATCGGCGAATGCCCCCAACTGAAGCACCAAGGCTTCACTCCGCCCGCGCCTTCTGGTAAAAAGGCACCCCCAAGCGGGCGTCGTATAATGGCATTACCTGAGCTTCCCAAGCTCATGACGAGGGTTCGATTCCCTTCGCCCGCTCCAGAATCCTTGCAAAGCCCCCGGCAGCGTCAGTTGCCGGGGGCTTTGCTTTTGGGGCTGGAAAGTTCCGAAGGAAGACTGAGGGCAGAAACTACGGGCTGATCCTCACCGCCTGACTATCGCAGTTTGCTATGCCATCGGTATTGCCATACCATGCCGGACATAGCATTTTGCGATGAAGCGTCAGGCATGCACGTCATCACCCAAAAGCGCATCTGGGACGCCCGGCAGAAGTGGCCCCACGCCGCTACTGCCCTGGAAGCCTGGTACCGGCTGATGCGCCGTGTGGAGCCGGGGGATTTCGCCGCCATGAAGCAGGCTTTTCCCAGTGTCGACAAGGTCGCGGACAAGCATGTGTTCGACATCGGCGGCAACAAGCTACGCCTGATCGCCGTGGTGGATTATCAGTTCAAGAAGGTCTTCATCCGCGCCGTGCTCGATCACAAAGAGTACGACCGCGATCAGTGGAAGTGAGGTGGACAATGAGTGCGATCCTGAAGCAGGCGATGGAGCACTGGCGCTATGTCGCCCCGCTGCTGTCGCCGCCGCAGAGCGAAGCCGACTACGACGCCCTGGTCGCCACCCTGGATGAACTGCTCGATGAAATCGGCGGGGTTGAAGGCCACCCGCTGGCGGGCCTGGCGGCGCGCATGGGCGATCTGGTCAGCCAATACGACCTCGAGCGCTACCCCATCCCCGATGCGCCAGGGCACGAAGTGCTGCGTTTCCTGATGCAGGAGCATGGCCTCCACCAGGACGATCTGCCCGAAGTAGGGCCGCAGTCGGTGGTCTCGGCAATCCTGGCCGGCAAGCGCCAGCTCAACGTGCGCCACATCCGCGCCCTGGCTGCCCGCTTCAACGTGCCGGTGGACGTGTTCTTCTGAGTTGGGGGCACTGCGGGCCGGACCAGTGGACGGCACATGGCGATCCATCTGGCGCACCATGCCTGCAAGTTTGACTACTCGCTCTGGGCGCCAGCCTGGTGGGATGCCTTCCTTCTTCCTTCCCGCTGGATGCATAGGTCGCAGAAGTTACCCGGGCCTTCGGTATTGCAGGTCATTGTTGGCCTTGCAGGAAGTAAGCAAACAATTCCGACTGGGTGTTGATGTTGAGCTTCCCATAGATATGGCGTTTATGGGTTTTCACGGTATCCAGGGAGATGCTCAGTCGTTTGGCGATCTCTTTGCTGGAATGGCCACCGAGCATTAGCTGGCAGACATCGAATTCTCTGCCCGTGAGCAGCCCGCGTAGCGTTTCCAGGGTTTCCTGGTGGCCGCTGCCGGTGGTTGCAGGCTCTTCGAAATGCATGCGCTGGCGCATCAGCGCAAGCACCCAGGGTTGCATCAGGCTGAGCTGTGCAATGTCCGTTTCACTGAAGAGATGACGTGCGCCGAATGACAGGCAGAGCATGCGTTGTCCATCGATCCGGCAGTTGTACTGGATCTCGTCCGCGACAATGTTCAGCCTGAAATAGCGCTGGTAGTAATCGGTCTGCTCGAAGCAGTCCGGCGCCACGTCCCGAAGGCGGAACAGCCCGGTTTGTGGCGATTCGCAGTTGACCCGGTAGAACGGGTCGATCAGGTAGATGCCGCTGAGGTAGTCGCGAAACAGGGGATCCGGTCCGCCGTCGAGAGCGGGCGATTCGGCCAGTAGGTATGGGCGTTTCTCGACGAAGGCCAGGGCTACCCAGTTGTCGAAGGCGACCAGTTCCTCCAGGCGCCTGACGAGCAGGTGCCAGAAGTCCTCCTTGTCGATGGCGTCGATAAGCAGGCCGAAGGCTCTATACCAGGCAATCTCTTGCAGCGTAGGGGACATCCGGGGTTAACCACCCCGTGTAATTTTCACCCGCCCCCGCCCCGCCATAATGCGTCTGGTTGACCGGTGCAGGACCGTGCGCTGGCGTCAGGAGAAAAACAATGAAGGTCGAACTTGCCCAGCTCGAAGGGCGCGATGGCGATACCGCTTATAACCTCGAACGTACCGTCCAGGCCATCGAAACGGCCGCCGACGATAGTCAGCTGCTGGTCTTCCCGGAAACCTACCTTACCGGCTTCCCCACGATTGACAACGTGGCTCGAATCGCCGAGCCGCTGGAGGGCGAGGTCATCGCCGCGGTCCATCGGGCCGCCCGGCGGCGAGGGATATCGGTGGCCGTGGGCGTGGCGGAGGAGGATCAGGGGCGCTATTTCAACACCACCGTCCTGATCACTCCGCAAGAGGGGGTCGCCCTGCGTTACCGCAAGACGCACCTGTGGTCGGGTGAGCGGGAGGTGTTCGAAGCCGGCGACCGTCTGGTGACGGGGCTGTGGAATGGCATCCGCGTAGGCTTGCTGATCTGCTACGACATCGAGTTTCCCGAAACGGCGCGTGCGCTTGGCCAGTTGGGCGCCGAACTGCTGATCGTAACCAACGGCAACTTCGACCCGTTCGGGAGTACGCATCGCACCTGCATCATGGCTCGCGCTCTGGAAAACCAGGCTTTCGCCGTCATGGTCAACCGGGTCGGCGTCGGTGACGACGGCCTGGTGTTCGCCGGGGGCAGCGCGGTCGTCGACCCCTTCGGCGACATGCAGTTGGAGGCGGGCCGCAAGGAGGCTCGCTTGCGCACCCGGCTTGACCTGGACCACCTGCGCCGCGTTCGCGAACCCTATATCTACGACCGCCACCAGCGCCTGCGCCTGGGGGCCAGGTCATCGAAAACGGAACCCGCCGGGAACTGCTCATCCCCTAGGGCTACCCCAACCCCGGCTTCATCTTCCTTGCTGCTGCCAAACACCCAGCCGCCCAGAGCGGTTTCCAACAATCATTATTCGGAGTGGTCATGGCTCAACTCAAACGCACCCTATCCCTGGGCACCCTGGTGCTCTTCGGGGTAGGCCTTATGACGCCCATCATCGTCCTCGGCACCTTCGGCATTCTGGCGCAATCAAGCGGCGGCCATGTTCCCATGGCTTACCTGGTTGCACTGGTGGCCATGCTGCTCACCGCCTTGAGCTATGCGCACATGGCGCGTGCCTATCCGGTTTCCGGCTCGTCCTACAGCTATGTCCGCAAGGCTATCGATCCACGGCTGGGGTTCATGACCGGCTGGGCGATCCTGCTCGACTACCTGTTCCTGCCCATGGCGATCTGGCTTATCGGCACCGCGTACCTGCACTCCGCGATGCCGGTGGTGCCGCAATTCGTCTGGCTGCTGGCGTTCATCGGGCTCACCACGCTGATCAACGTGATAGGCCTCAAGCTGGCCACGGCGGTGAACATCGTCCTGTTGTTGCTGCAGACACTGGTGCTGGGCGTCTTCGTGATGCTGTGCGTGCATTACCTGCTGGGCGACCCGGGCCGGCCGCTGTTCAGCCTGCAACCATTCATCGGCGGGGAAGTGCAATGGCCGATGATCATGAGCGGGGCGGCCATCGCCTGTTATTCGTACCTGGGGTTCGATGCCGTGAGCACCATGTCCGAAGAAACGCGCGATCCCCGTCGAACGCTGCCCCGGGCCATCCTGCTGGTCACTTTGATCGGGGGGGTGATATTCGTCGGCACTTCGTACGTCGTCCAACTGGCCCACCCCTCTTTCGCCTTCGCCGATGCCGATTCGGCGTCCTACGAAATCGCCCGCAACATAGGCGGAGACCTGTTCGTTTCGATCTTCCTCATCGGCCTGGTGGTTGGCCAGTTCACCTCCGGCATCGCTGCGCAGGCCAGTGCTTCCCGCCTGCTGTACGTCCTGGGACGCGACTCCGTGCTGCCGCGTGCTTTCTTCGGCTACCTGTCGCCGCGTTTCGGCACCCCCGTGCTATGCATTCTGCTTTGCAGCGCTGTGGCTCTGCTGGCGCTGGGGATGGATGTCACCACCTCGACCTCCTTCATCAACTTCGGCGCCTTCCTGACCTTCGTGCTGGTGAACCTGTCAGTGGTATTCCACTACTGGAGAACCGAGGGCCGGAGAGGTGCCCAAGCCACGCTGCTCTACCTGCTGTTGCCCGTGGCAGGCGTGGTGGCAGACCTCTGGCTGATGCTCAGCCTGGACCGCAAGGCCGTCATGCTGGGGCTGACCTGGCTGTGCCTTGGGGCAACCTACCTGGTCTACCTGACGGGTGGCTTGCGGCGCCAACCCCCGGAGCTGCGCCTGGAGGAGAGCGTCTAGGCCAAGGGGCAAGGTGCTATGTGCACAGCTACTGTGAACAGCGTTCACAGTAGCTGTGCCGGCAATGGGGATTATCACCCCCCCATAAGCTTCCTACCCTGCGCAGGCCATGGCCCCCACGGCCCTGGACAATCACATAAGAACAATCCTGCGTGCCGAGGTGCTGTCGATGAACGCGACGCCTGAGAACCCACCCAAGAACCGCCTGGGCCACGGCCTGAAGAGCCGCCAGGTGACCATGATTTCCATCGGCGGCGTGATCGGCGCCGGGCTTTTCGTCGGTTCCTCCAATGCCATCGCCACCGCCGGGCCGGCGGTGTTGCTGGCCTATCTGCTGGCTGCGGTCATCGTCGTGCTGGTGATGCAGATGCTCGGCGAGATGGCCACCGCGCGGCCGGACACCGGTTCCTTCTCGTCCTATGCCGACCAGGCCATGGGGCGCTGGGCCGGGTTTTCCATCGGCTGGTTGTACTGGTGGTTCTACGTGCTGGTGATCAGCATCGAGGCCATCGTCGCCGGCAACATCCTGGCACCCTGGCTGGGCGTCGCGCCCTGGGTGGCGGCGCTGGGCATCACCCTGGCGCTGACCTTGTGCAACTGCCTGAGCGTGGGCAACTTCGGCGAGCTGGAGTACTGGCTGGCGTTGTTCAAGGTAGTTTCCATCGTCGGCTTCATCGTCCTCGGCGTGCTGGCGATCCTCGGCTTGCTGCCGGGCTCTTCCACCTCCGGCGTCCGGCACCTGTATGCCGACGGCGGCTTCATGCCCAAGGGGCCGGTGTCGGTGGTGGCCGCCATGCTCACGGCGATGTTCAGCTTCCAGGGCAGCGAGATCGTGACCATCGCCGCCGCCGAGACCAAGGAGCCGCGCGCCAACATCCGCAAGGCGATCCGCGCCGTGGTCTGGCGCCTGGGGCTGTTCTACCTCGGCTCGATGCTGGTGGTGGTGTGCCTGGTGCCGTGGAACGCGCCGGGGCTGGCGCAGGGTTCGTACCAGTCGGTGCTGGCGGCGATGAACATCCCCTATGCGCCGCAGATCATGAGCGTGGTGGTGCTGGTGGCGGTGAGCAGTTGCCTGAACTCGGCGATCTACACCGCCTCGCGCATGGCCTATTCGCTGGCCTACCGGGGCGACGCGCCGCGCGCCTGGGGCCGCACCAGCCACCGCGGCGTGCCGCTGGCCGCGGTGCTGAGCACAGCCGGCGTGGCCCTGCTGGCGCTGGGCGCGAACTACCTGCTGCCCAAGGAGGTGTTCGACTTCCTGCTCGCCTCCAGCGGCGCCATCGCCCTGCTGATGTACCTGGTGATCGCCGTCACCCAGCTGTGCATGCGCCGCAAGCTGCGCGCCAGCGGCGAGCCCCTGGCGGTGGAGATGTGGGCCTTCCCCTGGCTGACCCTGGCGACCATCGCGCTGATCGTCGGCATCCTGGCGATCATGTCGGTGTTCCCCGGCCACCGTGGCGAGCTGCTCACCACCCTGGGCCTGAGCGCCTTGCTGGCGGGCATCGGCCTGTACCTGCAGAAGCGCCAGCCGCAGCTCTCCGCGCAGCGCGCGCGGGGCGGCTTCGGCGAGCTGGCGGCGCTGTGACGCCGCTTCACAGCGCCTGTGCCGGCGGCCCGGTTTTTCCGCCGCCGGCGCACACCTAACCTGCTCGTGGCGGGGCTCGCCGAGCCCGCCGCGGACTTCCCCAACTGCCTGATAGAGAGTGACCGATGAGCATCGCGATGAAGCCGGACGAACTGGCGATTCCTTACCAACTGCCGCAAGTGCCCTTCATGGCGCCGGACATGGTCCTGCCCGGCGTGCTGGACCAGTGGCTGGAAGACGACCAGCTGTGGGTCCCGGTGACCGCCAGCGTGTCCTTCAAGCCGTTGCTGCTGAGCGTGAGCGGCGGCTACTACATCAACCTGCTGCGCGTGCGCCAGAGCGGCGTGCTGTCGCGCCATCGCCACACCGGCGGCGTGCACGCGCTGGTGCTCAAGGGCCGCTGGTGGTACCTGGAGCACGACTGGGTCGCCGAGCGGGGCTCCTTCGCCTTCGAGCCGCCGGGCGAGACCCACACCCTGTTCGTGCCCGAGGACGTCGAGGAAATGATCACCTGGTTCCACGTCCAGGGCGGCTACACCTACGTCGACCCGCAGGGCGTGGCGGTGGGCTACGAGGATGTCTTCACCAAGCTGGAGGCGGCGCGCCGGCACTACGCGTCCATCGGCCTGGGCGAGGACTACGTCGAGCGCTTCATCCGCTGACGCAGGCCGGCGCGGCGGGCGCTATGCTCGCCGCCACGGCGCATCGAGGACCGGACATGGACAACTATTCGCAACTGCTGGCCTTCATCTGGGCGGTCGAGCACGGCAACTTCTCCGCCGCGGCGCGCGCCCACGAGATGACCCCTTCGGCCATCAGCAAGCTGATCAGCCGCCTGGAGGACCGCCTGCGGGTGCGCCTGTTCCAGCGCGGCACGCGGAGCCTGGCGCTGACCGAGGAAGGCGCCGCCTACCTGCGCAGCGCCCGCGCCGTGGTGGAGGCGATGGCCGAGGCGGATTCGCTGGCCGAGGCGCTGCCGACGCGGGTCAGCGGCACCCTGCGGATCCACACCATGACCACTTTCGCCAAGCACCAGATAGCGCCCTGGTTGCCGGAATTCCTCGACCGCTACCCGGCGCTGCAGGTGGAGATCCAGGTCGGCGCGCAGTATGTCGACCAGTTCGAGCAGGGCCTGGACCTGGCCATCCACAGCGGCGTATTGCCGGACTCCAGCCGGGTGACCCGGCGCCTGGGCGAGACCCAGTGGATCACCTGCGCCGCCCCGGCCTACCTGGCGCGCTGCGGCACGCCCCGCCACCCACGGGAGTTGCTGCAGCACCGCTGTTTCCAGTTCAGCTTCGACAGCCCGTGGAACCGCTGGAGCTTCCGTGCCGGCGAAGAGCGCCTGAGCGTTCCGGTGGCCCCGGCGGCGACCTTCGCCCAGGGCGACCTGCTGCGCGACATGGCCCTGGCCGGCGCCGGCATCGTGCGCCTGGCCGACTTCCACATCGGCGCCGACATCCGCGCCGGCCGCCTGGTGCAGGTGCTGGAGGAATACCCCAGCGACCTGCGCGAGCCGGTGTACCTGATCTATGCCAACCGCAAGCACCTGAGCCCGAGGATCAAGGTCTTCCGCGACTTCCTCGAACAGCGCCTGCGCGAGGCTCCCTGGAGCCTGTCCTAGGGCAGGCCCTTCCGACCCAATCACGAGGCGCCCGCACGGCGGGCACGCTGCAGGAGTAGACCATGGCCCATCTGGTGGGTGACGTATCCAGCGCCGCGCGCATTCTTCCCGACCTGGACGGCGAGAAGCTGTTCATCCGGCGGGGTAGGGGAGCCTACCTCTGGGACGACCGGGGGCGGCGCTACATCGATACCGCGCTGGGCTTCGGCGCGGTGCTGCTCGGCCATTCCGAGCCGGAGGTGATCGAGGCGGTGGGCGCAGCCCTGCAGGACGCCGCCGCGCCGTCCTGGGCCCACGTGCGCGAGCACGCCGCCGCCGACTGCCTGGCGCGCCATGGCGGCGGGCTCGACAAGGTGATCTTCACCAACTCCGGCAGCGAGGCGGTGCACCTGGCCTGCCGCGCCGCGCGCGCCCATACTGGCCGGCCACGCATCGCCAAGATGGCCGCCGGCTTCGACGGCTGGTTCGACGAGGTCACCCTGGGCAACGTCGGCTCCGTCGAGGCCACCTTCGCCCCCGGCCAGCGCCCGGCGAGCGAGCGCATGACGCTGCTGCGCTACAACGACTTCGACGACGTCGAGCGGCTGTTCGCCGAGCACCGGGACATCGCCGCCGTGCTGCTCGAACCCATGCTGGCCAACGCCGGCTGCATCATGGCCGCGCCCGGCTACCTGGCGCACGTGCAGCGCGTGGCCCATGCCCACGGCGCGCTGGTGATCAGCGACGAGGTGCTGATGGGCTTTCGCCGCCACCCCGGGCTGAGCAGCCTGTACGAGGGCTGGACCCGGACCTGGCCAGCGTCGGCAAGGCCATCGGCAACGGCGTGCCGGTCTCGGCCGTGCTGGGCAAGGCGCACATCCTGGCCGGCTTCGAGGAAGGCCGGGTGCTGCGTGGTGGCACCTTCAGCGGCAACCCCATGGCCTGCGCGGCGGTGCAGGCGACCCTGGAGCAGTTGGCCAGTGCCGACTACCCCGCCCTGACGGCACGCGGGGATGCCCTGCGCACCTGGCTGGTGGAACTGTTCGAGCGCCACGGCCTGCCCCTGGCCACCAGCGGCTATGGCAACGTCTTCGGCCTCTGGCCGGCCGAGCAGGCGCCGAGGGACTTCGACGAAGCCGCGCGCGTCGCCAACCCCGCCTTCAGCAAGGCCCTGCACCTGGAACTGCGCCGCGCGGGCCTGCTGCTGATGCCGTCACCGTACGGCCGGCTGTACCTGTCCTTCGCCCACACCGATGCGGTGGTCGAGGAGATGAAGGTGGCGTTCGAGCAGGCGGTAGGGCGTTTGGCCGAGATGCTCTTGTAGGAGCGAGCTTGCTCGCGAACAAGCGCGGTGCCATGCGGTTCGCGAGCAAGCTCGCTCCTACGAAAAGCCGTGCTCGCCTGGAACGTAGGACCTTGTCCGCGATAGCCGGCCGTCCCCGGCGCGATTCGCGGATAAGATCCGCTCCTACGCTGCCCCACCTGCGCCATTCCCTTGTAGGAGCGGGCCCTGCGCGCGAAATCGCGGGCAGGGCCCGCTCCTACAGGTTGTGGGGACGCGAGGTGTTTCTCTCGTGAGTGGGCCCGTTTTCAGGCTTGCTGACGGGCGCTTTCCTGCAGTCGCCTGGGTTCGGCGACGGCTTCCTCGCCGGCCAGCTTCTGCGCCGCTGGCTCGTCGTCGGCATTGACCGAGCGGCGGAAGCCCTTGATGGCTTCGCCGAGGTCGCTGCCCAGGTGCTTCACCCGCTTGCTGCCGAAGACCAGCAGTGCCACCAGCAGCAGGACCAGCCAGTGTTTCCAGTCGAATATGCCCATCACCATGCCTCCAGGTCGCGGTTCGGTGGTCGTTATTGGCGCCTGCATTCTTGGTGGGTGGGCCCTGGCGCAGAAGGCACTATCCAACAGATAACCTGGACTTTTCATGGATGACGCCAGTGGCTGGAGACTTTTCCGCGGAAAGCGGAATTTTCTTAAGAGTATTTACTTGGTTTATCTGAAGTTTATTTTCAAGTTATTGATTTTAAAGTAATTAACGACTGGCATGGTAATTGATTAGTGTCGCCGGCACGGCATGCGGAAGCGGCCGCGCGCCACTTCAATAACAACAAAGGCCGGCACTCATGTTCGACAAGACCCTTCGCCTTCGCGTATCCCGCCTCGCTTGCGCCATGCTCCTGGCTGGCGCCGCCACCTCGGCCCTCGCCACCGAGGGCGGCACCTCCTCCTGGCCCATGGGCATCGAGATCTACGGGATGGGCATCCTTCCACCGCCTGGCACCTACGCCCAGCTGTTCGCGGGCAACTACCTGGCCGATACGCTGCGTGACAACGGTGGCCACAAGGCCGCCGACATCGACCTGCGGGTCTCCACCCTGGTGCCGCGTTTCGTCTGGGTCACCGAGCAGAAAGTCCTGGGCGGCGACCTCGGGTTCCACGCCCTGCTGCCGCTGACCGACATGCGCCTGAACATCAAGAATGGCCCCCACGACCACAAGCGCGGCATCGGCGACGCCCACCTGGGGCCGGTGATCGGCCTCCACCCGAGCGAGAAGTTCCACGTGGCCACCGGCGTCGACTTCGTGCTGCCCACCGGCAGCTACGACAAGGACGACATCATCAACCTGGGCACCCACTACTACACCGTGCAGGCGGTGCTGGCGATGACCTACGTGGACCCGACGGGGCCGAACGCCGACATCCGCCTGATGCACGACTACAACTTCGAGAACCGCGCCACCGACTACCAGTCCGGCCGCGAGCTGCACGCCGACTACACCCTCGGCTGGGGCATGGGCAACGGCTGGGTGCTCGGCGTCGGCGGCCACGCCTACCAGCAGATCAGCGACGACAAGCTCGATGGCCACGAGGTCGAGGATTCCCGCGGGCGAAGCTTCTCCATCGGCCCCGCGGTGCAGTACGCGAGCAAGGATGGCTGGTTCTTCAGCGCCAAGTGGCAGGACGACTCGGGCGTGCGCAATCGCCCGGATGGGCAGACCTTCTGGTTCAAGTTCACCACGCCGCTCTGAGGGGCGGGGCGCGTGTAGGGGCGGACCTTGTCCGCGATGGCCGGAGGTTCCGGCGCGATTCGCGGATGAGATCCGCTCCTACGCTACCCCACCCACACCATTCCATGTAGGAGCGCGCCCTGCGCGCGAAATCGCGGGCAGGGCCCGCTCCTACGGGTCCAGGGGAGCACGGCCGTAGGGCGGATAACGCCTATGGCGTTATCCGCCATTTTTCTCGGGCACCGGCAACCCGGCTGGCGGCGGATAACCGCGAACGGTTATTCGCCCTACAGTGCCCCACCCACGCCATTCCCCTGTAGGAGCGCGCCCTGCGCGCGAAATCGCGGACGGAGTCCGCTCCTACGGGTCCAGGGAAGCACGGCCGTAGGGCGCATAACGCCTACGTCGCTCTCGTCCTGCGGCCTCAGCGCCCTTTCAGGCGGTAGCTGACCTGGGCGCGGCTCATGCCGAGCATCTGCGCGGCGGCGGTGATGTTGCCGCCGGTGCGCTCCATCGCCACCTGCACCAGGCGGCGTTCGACGTCTTCCAGCGAGATGCCCAGGGTCGGGTTGCGGCCGGAGACGAAGGCGAGCAGGCTGGCCAGCTCGGGTTCTTCGACGGCCTTGCTGGCCGTGGCCTCGGGCTGCGTCGGCGGCTGTGCGGGCGGTTCGCTGTCGGTTTCGGCGAGGGGCGGGACAGCCGGCCTTCGGCCGTCAGCCCTATGGGCGTGGCGATCGGCGCGGCCCCGCCTTCGGCCAGGTGGATGACGTCCATCACCTCGCCATCGGCGGCGGCGATGACGCCGCGTTCGATGAGGTTCTGCAGCTCGCGGATGTTGCCGGGGAAGCGGTAGGTCAGCAGCGCGTTGACCAGCCGCGTGCTGAAGCCCGCCAGCTGCCGGCCGTGGCGCAGGCTGAACTTGCGCAGGAAGTAGCTCATCAGCAGCGGGATGTCTTCCCGGCGCTCGCGCAGCGGCGGCAGGTGGATGGGGAAGACGTTCAGGCGGTAGAACAGGTCCTCGCGGAAACGCCCGGCCTCCACCTCGCGGCGCAGGTCGAGGTTGGTGGCCGCGACCACCCTGACGTCCACGCGGATCGCCGCGGTGCCGCCGACCCGCTCCAGCTCGCCTTCCTGCAGCACACGCAGGATCTTGCTCTGCGCGGCCAGGCTCAGGGTGGCGATCTCGTCGAGGAACAGGGTGCCGCCGTTGGCCCTTTCGAAGCGGCCGGGCCGCGAGCGCTCGGCGCCGGTGAAGGCGCCGCGCTCGACGCCGAACAGCTCGGCCTCCACCAGGTTCTCCGGCAGGGTCGCGCAGTTCAGCGCCACCAGCGGCCCCTGGCTGCGCTTGCTGGCCTGGTGCAGGGTGCGGGCGAAGAGTTCCTTGCCGACGCCGGATTCCCCGGTCAGCAGCACCGTCGCCTGGGTCGGCGCGACGCGCTGCAGCAGCTGGCTGGCGGCCATGAAGGCGGCGGAGATGCCGACCATCGGCTGGTCGTCGGCGGGGCTGGGCAGCGCGGCGACCGTCGTCGCCTGGCCGCTGCCGTAGGTGCTGCGGCCGAGGAAGTCGCTGGCGTCCAGGTGGGCCAGGTCGGCGTCGATGTCGTCCCATTCCTCCGCCGGCTTGCCGATGATGCGGCAGGCGTGGTGGCCCATGGCGCGGCACTCCACCTCGCGGAACACCACCAGCCGCCCGAGCAGCGAGGAAGCGTAGCCGCTGGCGTAACCGATGCCCATCCAGCACGAGGGTTCGCTGCCCAGGCCATAGGTAGCGATGTGCTCGTCGGCCTCCAGCGAGTTGTGCCAGAGGAACTCGGAATAGAAGTGGCCGATGCTGGAGTCGATCTCGAAATTGATCGGCTCGACGTTGACCATCCCTTCGAGCATGTGCAGGCGCGGGCCGGCGCTGTACAGGCTGGCATGGTCGCCCTCGGGCCACTGCTCGCTGACCTGGGCCGCGTCGCGCGCGCCGGCCTGCCAGCCGATGCGGGTGAGCAGGCCGCGGGCCTTGTCCAGCCCCTGGGCCTCGATCAGCTCGCGGCGGATGGCGCCGAAGGCGGAACCCTGCAGGAGCATCATGCGCTGGCCGCATAGCCAGATGCTGCCGTCCTGGGGGGAGAAGGCCACGGTCTCGGCCAGTTGCTCGGCAGAAGGCAGGCCCCGTGGATCGAATTGGCAGGCGCGGTCGACGATCAGGCGTTTCTGCCGGCTGAGCATGTGCCGGAAGAACTCCTCATCCGCCGCGCGCCCGTTCTTGCCCGTATTTGTAATAGTCATGAGGCAGTTCAAGAAGACGCAGGCTGGTCCGGGGAGTATGCCGGGCCGGCCACGGCGGTCAATCGGATTCCTGCCCGGAGGGGAGGGAACGGCCGCATCCGTACGATAACCGCACAACATCCCGCGGCCGTCGAGCTTTCTCCGCCGCCGCGACTTTCTCTGCACAAAATTCCGCGCCCGGGCCGCCGCGGTTGCGGAAAACGCCGCAGAATCGTCCTGCTAAAAACACAAGATATTGTTTTTAAAGGATATTTTTATAGAACGCGGTAGTGGCACGATAGTTGTTAATGCCGAAACACCAGCAACCCAGAACCTCCATAACAAGAAACCGGTGATTTCGACATGAACATCCCCTGCGCTTTCCGCCATGCCCGTGCACTAGCCCATCCCGCCCTTGCCCGGCGCCGCTTCGCCCGCCCCGGCGACTGACCTTCGCCCAGCCCTTTTCCCTGTTTCCGTGGCCTTCGCCCAGGCCGGCGGCGGCCGTCCCTCGTCCAGTCAAGAGGCACCAGCAACGATGAGCACCAGACCCCAGCCCTACCAGAACCTCGAGCTACAGCCGATCGCCGGCGCCTGGCGCGCCGGGAGCAGCGGCCGGCACCTGGAGGTCGTCGACCCCTACACCCGGCAGAACCTGCTGCGCCTGGCCCTGGCCGACCGCAACGACCTCGACGCCGCCTATGCCAAGGCCGCCGAGGCCCAGCAGGCGTGGGCCGCCAGCGCACCCGCCGAGCGCACCCGGGTGATGCTCGAGGCGGTGCGCATCCTCGATGCGCGCCGCGAAGAGATCATCGACTGGCTCGTCCGCGAGTCCGGCAGCACCCTGCTCAAGGCGCAGATCGAATGGGGCGCGGCGCGCGCCATCACCCTGGAGGCGGCCAGTCTGCCGAACCGCGTGCACGGGCGCATCGTCGCCTCCAACGTGCCGGGCAAGGAAAGCCGCGTGTACCGCACGCCACTCGGGGTGATCGGGGTGATCAGCCCGTGGAACTTCCCGCTGCACCTCACCCAGCGCTCGCTGGCCCCGGCCCTGGCCCTGGGCAACGCCGTGGTGGTCAAGCCGGCCAGCGACACCCCGGTGTCCGGTGGCCTGCTGCTGGCGCGCGTGTTCGAGGAGGCCGGGCTGCCGGCCGGCGTGCTCAGCGTGGTGGTGGGCGCCGGCAGCGAGATCGGCGACGCCTTCGTCGAGCACCCGGTGCCGGCCTTCATCTCCTTCACCGGCTCGACCCAGGTCGGGCGCAACATCGGCCGTATCGCCAGCGGCGGCGCGCACCTCAAGCACGTGGCCCTGGAACTGGGCGGCAACAGCCCCTTCGTGGTCCTGGCCGATGCCGACATCGAGCAGGCGGTGAACGCCGCGGTGGTGGGCAAGTTCCTCCACCAGGGGCAGATCTGCATGGCGATCAACCGCATCATCGTCGAGCAGCCGGCGCTGGAAGCCTTCACCCGGCGCTTCGTCGAGCGCGTCCAGGCACTGCCCTACGGCGACCCGCGCAAGCCGGAAACCGTGGTCGGCCCGGTGATCAACGACCGCCAGCTGCAGGGCCTGCGCGAGAAGGTCGCCAAGGCCCTGGACGAGGGCGCCCGGCTGCTGGTCGGCGGCGAGCCCCAGGGCAACGTCATGCCGCCCCACGTGTTCGGCGACGTCCACGCCGGCATGGAGATCGCCCGCGAGGAGATCTTCGGCCCGCTGGTGGGCATCCAGGCCGCGCGCGACGCCGAGCATGCGCTGGAGCTGGCCAACGCCAGCGAATACGGCCTGTCCAGCGCGGTGTTCACGTCGAGCCCGGAGCGCGGCGTGCAGTTCGCCCAGCGCATCCACGCGGGCATGACCCACGTCAACGACATGCCGGTCAACGACGAACCCAACGCGCCCTTCGGCGGCGAGAAGAACTCCGGCCTGGGCCGCTTCAACGGCGACTGGGCGATCGAGGAGTTCACCACCGACCACTGGATCACCCTGCAGCACTCGCCACGGCCCTATCCCTTCTGAGCGGCCGCTGGTCCCACCAATCCAATAACAAGATGGAGTACGAAATGTCCTTATCCTTCGACAGCCCGGCTGTGAAACGGACCTTCGCTGCTTGCCTTTGCGTGCCCCTGCTCGTGCTGGCCGGTAGCGCCTTCGCCGACGGCGACGGCGTGTGGAAAGGCGGCGCGAACGTCTACGAGAAAGTCTGCGGCCGCTGCCACGAGACCGGCATCGGGCCGGAGCTGAAGGGGCGCCAACTGCCGTCGCCCTACATAGTCGCGGTGGCGCGCAACGGCCTGCGGGCGATGCCGGCCTGGCCGGCTTCCTTCATCGACGACAAGGCGTTGCAGCAGGTCGCCGACTACATCTCGCAGGCGCCCGCGCCGGCGGCCAAGCCCTGAGGAGCACGCCATGAATCTCGAACGTCGTTCCCTGCTCAAGGGCATGGCCCTGGGCGGCCTGGCGGGCATGACCCTGGGCGGCCCCGGCCTGGCCCTGGCGCGCAACATCGGCGGCGCCGCCCCGACGCAGCCGGCCCTGGTGCTGGTGGCCCCGGCCGTGGTCGGCTCGGCCTTCCTCCAGGGCATCGCCGCCAGCCCGGCCGGCGCCCATGCCCAGGTGCTGCGCAGCGATGCCAGCCTGGCTTTCGTCCGCGAACTGCAGCGGCGCCTGGAGACCGGACGGCCGCAACGCATCGTCGGCCTGCTGGACGATGCCAGCGCCGCGCTGGTGGTCGACCTGGCGCGCAGCGCCGGCGCCCGCGTGCAGTGGCTCGGTGAGCACAGCGCCGATGCGCGCGCCTCGCGGCACCGGCTGATCACCGCGGACGCCGCCCACGGCCACGCCCTGCAACTGGGCCTGCAGCTGGATGCCTGCGGCGCCGGCTTCGACCTGCGCGAGCAATGCCCGCTGGGCAGCCGCCAGCCCCTGCGGCTGGGCGCCGCCGGCCGCAGCGCCGGCAGCGCCGAGCAATGGGCCGCCACCCTGGGCTACGGCCTGGCCGCTCTGGGCGAGCGCGAGCCGGCGCCCGCGCCGCTGGTCGCCGGCCACCCGAGCCCGCTGGCCGGGCATTTCGTTTCGTTCTCGATCCAGGCTTGAAGGAGCACATCCCATGACTGACGCAACCAACAAGGCCGTGCTCCCGCGCGGAGTCGATGCGAACCACTTCCAGCAGGCGCTGGCCAAGTTCCGCAAGCTGCTGGGCGAGGAGAACGTCCTGGCCAAGGACGACCAGCTGATCCCCTATGGCAAGATCATGATGCCGGTGGACAACGCCGAGCACGCGCCCTCCGCCGCCGTCACCGCCACCAGCCTCGAGCAGGTGCAGGGCGTGGTGAAGATCTGCAACGAGTTCAAGATCCCGCTGTGGACCATCTCCACCGGCCGCAACTTTGGCTACGGCTCGGCGGCGCCGGCGCAACGCGGCCAGGTCATCCTCGACCTGAAGAAGATGAACAAGATCCTCCACATCGACCCCGAGCTGTGCACCGCCCTGGTCGAGCCCGGCGTCACCTACGGCCAGCTCTACGACTACCTGCAGGAGCACAACCTGCCGCTGATGCTGTCCTTCTCCGCGCCCTCGGCCATCGCCGGCCCAGTGGGCAACACCATGGACCGCGGCGTGGGCTACACCCCCTACGGCGAGCACTTCCTCATGCAGTGCGGCATGGAAGTGGTGCTGGCCAACGGCGACGTCTACCGCACTGGCATGGGCGGGGTGCCGGGCGACAAGGCCTGGCAGGTGTTCAAGTGGGGCTATGGCCCGACCCTGGATGGCATGTTCACCCAGGCCAACTACGGCATCTGCACCAAGATGGGCTTCTGGCTGATGCCCAAGCCGCCGGTGTTCAAGCCCTTCTGCATCGTCTACGACGACGAGGCGGACATCGCCGACATCGTGGAAATGATCCGTCCGCTGCGCATCGCCCAGATCATCCCCAACGCGGTGGTGATCGCCAACGCGCTGTGGGAGGCCGCCGGCATCAGCGTGCGCCGCGCCGACTACATCAAGGAGAAGGGGGCGACGCCGGACTCGGTGATCCAGAAGATCGTCAAGGACAAGGGCCTGGGCCAGTGGAACGTCTACGCGGCGCTGTACGGCACCGCCGAGCAGGTGGAGGTGAACTGGAAGATCGTCACCGAGACCGTGAAGAAGTCCGGCAAGGGCCGCATCGTCACCCAGGAGCAGGCTGGCGACACCCAGCCGTTCAAGTACCGCGCCGAGCTCATGAGCGGCGTGCCCAACCTGCAGGAGTTCGGCCTGTACAACTGGCGTGGCGGCGGTGGCTCCATGTGGTTCGCCCCGGTCAGCCAGGCGCGCGGCAGCGAATGCGACAAACAGAAGGTGCTGGCCAAGAGGATCCTCAACAAGCACGGCCTGGACTACACCGGCGAGTTCATCGTCGGCTGGCGCGACATGCACCACGTGATCGACGTGCTCTACGACCGCACCGACCCGGAGGAGACCCAGCGCGCCCACGACTGTTTCGCCGAGCTGCTGGACGAGTTCGCCAAGGAGGGCTACGCGGTGTACCGCGTGAACACCGCCTTCCAGGAGCGGGTGGCGCAGATCTACGGCCCGGTCAAGCGCAAGGTGGAACACGCCATCAAGCGCGCCCTGGACCCGAACAACATCCTCTCGCCGGGCAAGTCCGGCATCGACCTCGCCAACAACTTCTAGCCACCGCAACGGGCCCCGCCGGCAATCGCCGGCGGGGCCTTTCGCACAGCTGGATCAACTGGCCCGTTCCGCGCACGCCGGGTGCCGGGGGCCCGGAACGGGAGCGACTCGCGCCATGCGCAACTGGTTTGACAACCTCGGTGTCACCTACAAGCTGGGGCTGGGCTTCGGCCTGGTCCTGTGCCTTACCGCGCTGCTCGCGGTGGGCGACTGGATCAGCCGCGAGAGCCTGCTGCAGCGCAGCCGGGCCCAGGAGGTCTACGGCGCGCTCAACGAATCGCTGGCGGAACTGCGCCTGTCGCTGCAGGACTATTTGCTGGACGGCGCCAAGGCGGACAGCGAGCAGCGCCTGGGCGCGGCGCTGGACGACTTCGAGCGCCAGCAGGCGGCGATGCGTGCGCGCAAGCTGTCCACCCGCGCGGACCTGCTCGCCCTGGAACAGAAGCAGAGCGAACTGGTCGGCGACTACCGCCAGGCCCTCGGCAAGCTGCAGGCCGCCAACCATGCGGCCAGCGCCGTTCGCGACGAGATGGCCGAGCGCGCCGAGCGGGCCTTCAAGGCGCTCAGCGCCCTGCAAGCGCTGGCGGCGGGCCTGGACGAGCATGACGAGCGCCGCTTCGCCTATTACCAGGCCGGCACGCAGCTGATGCAGGACCTGCTGCTGGTCCGCTACCGCGCGGCGGGCTACGTGGCCCACCCCGGGCCGGAGTCCGAGCGGCTGCTGAACGAACAGATGCGCCTGGCCATGGAAAACTTCCCGCGCCAGGCCAAGGTCTTCGGCGCACAGCCCCCTGCCGAGCTGCTGGCGGTGGCGGCGGACCAGCAGAGTTACGCCAAGTGCATCGAGGCTTACCGGGCTGCCACCGCCACGGTGGAACAGGCCCGCCAGGTACTGATCAAGGTCGCCGAGCAGACCCGCGAGATCACCCAGACGCTGACCCGCCAGCAGATCGAACTGCGCGACGAGGTGGCGGCCTTCAGCCGCATGGCCCAGGCCAGCGTGGCCCTGCTGGCGATACTGGCCAGCGCCCTGGCCGCCTGGTTCATCACCCGCCGCATCACCCGGCCGCTGCACGAGACCATGCAGGTGGTCGAGCGCATCGCCTCGGGCGACCTGTCGCAGAACATCCAGGTCAGCCGTCGCGACGAACTGGGCAGCCTGCAGCAGAGCATGCAACGCATGAGCTGGAACCTGCGCGACCTGATCGGCGGCATCCGCGATGGCGTGACGCAGATCGCCAGCGCTGCCGAGGAACTCTCGGCGGTCACCGGGCAGACCAGCGCCGGGGCCAACAGCCAGAAGGTCGAGACCGACCAGGTGGCCACCGCCATGCACGAGATGTCCGCCACCGTGCAGGAAGTGGCGCGCAATGCCGAGCAGGCCTCCCAGGCCGCCTCCGCCGCCGACCGCGAGGCCCACGACGGCGACCGCGTGGTGAACCAGGCGGTGGAGCGGATCGAGCGCCTGGCCGCGGAAGTCGAGCGCTCCGCCGACGCCATGCAGCGCCTGGAGCAGGAGAGCGAGAAGATCGGCAAGGTCATGGACGTGATCAAGTCGGTGGCCGAGCAGACCAACCTGCTGGCCCTCAACGCCGCCATCGAGGCCGCCCGCGCCGGCGAGGCGGGCCGCGGCTTCGCCGTGGTGGCCGACGAGGTGCGCGGCCTGGCCCGGCGCACCCGGCAGTCCACCGAGGAGATCGAGGCCCTGGTCGCCGCCCTGCAGAGCGGCACCCGCCAGGTCTCCAGCACCATGCTCGGCAGCCGCGAACTCACCGCCAGCAGCGTGGCCCTGAGCCGCCAGGCCGGCGAATCCCTGGGCAGCATCACCCGCACCGTGTCCAGCATCCAGGCGATGAACCTGCAGATCGCCACCGCCGCCGAACAGCAGAGCGCCGTGGCCGAGGAGATCAGCCGCAGCGTGGCGAGCGTGCGCGACGTCTCGGAACAGACCGCTGCCGCCAGCGAGCAGGTCGCCGCCTCCAGCGTGGAACTGGCGCGCCTGGGCGGGCAGCTGCAGGCGCTGGTCGGGCGTTTCCACGTCTGAGCCCGGACGGGTGGCGCTCCGTGCGCTACCCGTCGCTCAGTGGCGCCCGCCGTTCCTGTCCCGCTCCGGGAGCGTGCCGGGCAGCACCAGGCCGTCGGGCAGCCAGAGCCGCTCCAGGTTGCGGAAGCCCCAGCGCGCCGGGTCCTCGCGCTGCACGATGCGGTCGTAGATGCGCACGTCGGCCAGGTCGCGCAGCTCCTTGGCGATCGCCTGGCGCCGGTGGGTGCAGAAGAACACCTTCACTTGCGGGCGCGTCAGGTTCTCCGGGTTCTGCTGGACCACCACGCCGAGCTGCCCGGACTCCAGGCGCACCAGGCTGCCGATGGGGTAGATGCCGATGGCCTTGACGAACGCCTGGAACAGCTGCGGGTCGAAATGCCCCTCCCAGCTGGCCATGCGGGCCAGGGAGCCGGCGGCTTCCCAGGCGCACTTGTAGGGGCGGTCCGAGGTGATGGCGTCGTAGACGTCGCAGATCGCCGCCATGCGGGCCAGCAGGCTGATCTGGTTACCCGCCAGACGGTGCGGGTAGCCGGTGCCGTCGTAGCGCTCGTGGTGGTGCAGGCACACGTCCAGCACCTGCGCCGACAGGCGGGTGTGCTGGCGCAGTATCTCGTGGCCGCGCTCGGGGTGGGTACGCATGATGGCGAGCTCGGCTTCGTCGAGCTTGCCGGGCTTGTTGAGGATCGCCGGCGGCATGGCCATCTTGCCGATGTCGTGGAGCATCCCGGCCAGGCCGGCCTCGCGCTGGGCCTCGACGTCCAGGCCGAGCTGCCGGGCCAGGGCCACCATCAGCGCGCACACCGTCACCGAGTGCATGTAGGTGTATTCGTCCTTGTTCTTCAGCCGGGCCAGGCTGATCAGCGCCGAGGCGTCGCGGGCCAGCGAGGCGCAGATGTCCTCCACCAGCGGCAGGCACAGGTCCAGGTCGATCGCCCGGCCCATGCGGGCCTCGTGGAACAGGCCGATCAGGGTCTTCCTGGAGCGTTCGAGGATGCGCGCGGCCTCGTGGAATTCGTCCGGGTAGCTGGGCGGCGGCGGTTCGATGACGGGCTCGAGGACCAGGCCGGCGATGCCTGCGGCAGGCGCCGCGGGGCTCTGCGCCGGCGCTTGGGCATCGGCGGTGCCGGTGACGCCCAGGCCGCGCGCATCGTCGATCCATAGCCACTGCACGCCGCTGTTCTGCAGGGCGCGAAGGTCGCCGGGGTTTTCCAGCATGAAGCGGGTCTTCCAGAAGGGGTGGGAAAGCCAGTTGCCCTCCAGCGACTGGATGAACATTCCCAGGCGAACCTGGTCGGTGTGGATCCGCTTAAGCATGGGGCACCTGTGGGCCAAGGGCTGTCTTCGTCGAGTGCCATTATCTCGGCGCCAGGAAGTGGCGCTTCTGCCGGAGCGTAGAGGCCCTTTGCCAGCGGGGAAAATATTTTCGTCGAATACGGAAAACCCGCTCTGTAATGGCAAAGTAACGGTCGGTCGGAGACTGACGTGTAGGAACTCATCGGAATGCCGAGCTTTATTCCCGATGTGCTGGAGGGGCAGCGCATCCTGGTCGTCGATGACGTCGAGAGCGAGCGCCGGCTGCTCGCCGAATACCTGCAGCAGCGGGGTTGCCGCATCTACCTGGCGAGCAACGGCCAGGACGCCTTCAAGAAGGTCCAGCTGGTCAACCCCGACCTGGTGCTGATGGATGTGCTGATGCCCGTCTGGGATGGCCTGACCTGCTGCCGGATGATGCAGGCCAACGCCCATACGCGGAACATTCCCGTGGTCTTCCTGACCGGCGCCTGCACCCCAGAGGAGCGCGTCCGCGGCCTGCTCGTCGGCGCCGTCGACTACATCTCCAAGCCCTTCAACCTGGAAGAGGTGCGCCTGCGCCTGACCATCCACCTGCGCCGCTGGGGCACGGACAGGCAGGCCGAGTCCACGCCGCTCAACCACGTCGGCAACCTCGACAGCATCCTGTTCCAGTCGGCCCGCCAGCTGCTGGTGCGTTCGCTGTCGCACACCCCGGAGCTGCAGGAGCTGGCGGACGCCGTGGGCACCAACAGCAAGCGCCTGAACGAGGCCTTCCGCCAGTGCGTGGGGGTGACGGTGTTCGAGTACCTGCGCGAGGAGCGCATGAAGGAGGCCTGCGTGCTGCTCAGCGGCACCGGCCTGCCGATCCAGGCCATCGCCCTGGAAGTGGGCTTCACCAGCGGCGCCAACTTCTCCACCGCCTTCCGCGAGCGCTACGGCCTCTCGCCCAGTCAGTTCCGGCAGTCGCGCCTGGACCTGGAGCCCGGCGATGCGCCCTGACCCCCGCGCCGCCTTCACCGCCCTGCTGGGGTGCCTGGCGCTGCTGGTGGTGGTGGGCGTGTCGCTGCTGCTCAACCGTGGCGACCTGCAGGAACCCCACATCGACCTGACCAGCGCCGCCCAGGTGCTGGAGGAGGCGCCCGGCCAGCTGCTCACGCCGGCGCAGGCCTGGCGGCTGCAGGGCTGGCAGCCGGCCGATGCGCGAAGCCTGGCCGCGCCGCGGCGGGAGTCGACGCTGTGGCTGCGCCTGCGGCTGACCAACCCGGATGCCATCGCCTGGGAGCGCTGGCTGGAAGTGGCGCCCTGGCGGGTCGGCGAGGTCGACCTGTACCGCCTGGACGCGGCCGGCGAACGCGTCGTCGGGCACTGGCACGTCGGCCTGTCGGTGCCCCTGGCCGAACGCTCGCTGCATAGCCGGCGCAACCTTCTGCCGGTGGCGCTGGCCCCGGGGGAGAGCCGCGAGCTGTTGCTGCGGGTGTACAGCGAGAACCGCCGGAGCCTGGCCCTGAGCCTGTGGGACATGGGCGCCGTGCTGGCCCAGGACAACCTCGAGCAGCTGACCCAGTCGATGCTGCTCGGCTGCGTGCTCACTCTGGCCGTGCTGCTGTTGCTGCGCCTGGACTGGAGCTTCGCCATGCTCGCCCTGTGGCTGGGCGCCGCCTACGCGATGGAGGCGGAAAAGGAAGGCTACCTGGCCTTCCACCTGTTCAGCGGGCTGTCCGCCCATGGCCCGGGCATGCGCATCGCCTTCTGGCTGGTTTCCCTGGTCGGCTTCCTGGCCGCCGCCCGGCGCCTGCTCGGCCTGGCCGGGCGGGGCACCTGGCGGCGCCTGTACCTGGCCGGCATCTTCGCCTGCCTGGCGCTGCTCGTCGCGCTGCCCGGGCTCGGGAACAACCAGGCGCGCACGCTGAACCTGGCGCTGAGCCTCTGCATCCTGGCGTGCTGGCCGCTGTCGCTGCTATCCCTGCGGCTGCGCGGCGACTTCTGCCGGCAGGTCCTGGTGGCGCTGTTCCTGCTGAGCTGGGCGGAAAGCTTCTGGTTCACCCTTTCCTACGTCCTCAACCGCGGCTACAGCGGGCTGTTCAGCATCGATGCGCTCATGCTCCGGCTGAGTGTCATCGTCGGCATCATCGGCCTGTTCAGCCTGCAGCAGCAGATGCGCAAGCAATGGATGGAGCGGGAGAGCCTGCAGAGCGAGCGCCGGCAGAACGCCCGGCTGGAGGAGGCGGTCTCCCGGCGCACCGCGGAGCTGCAGGCGGCGCTGGTGAAGGCCAAGGACGCCAACCAGGCGAAGGTCGAGTTCCTCGGGCGGGTCAGCCACGACCTGCGCTCGCCGCTGACCTCCATCATCGGCTATGCCCAGCTGCTGCAGGAGGAGGGCGGGCGCGGCACCCGCAAGGCCGGCGTCATCCTGCGCAGCGCGAGCCACATGCTGGCCCTGGTCAATGATCTGATCGACCATGCCCGCGGCGTTTCCAGCGACCAGCTGGACGTCCAGCCGGTCTACATCCACGGCCTGCTCGACGCGGTGGCGATGGACGCGCACATCCTCGCCCGGCGCAACCGCAACGCGTTCCGGCTGACGCTGGCCGGCGACATCCCCACGGTGCTGCAACTGGATGCCAAGCGCCTGCGCCAGGTGCTGATCAACCTGCTGGACAACGCTGCCAAGTTCACCCACGACGGGCGTATCGGCCTGCAGGTGGAGGCCACCGAGCGCGCGCCCCAGGCTGGCCTGGCGCAACTGCGCTTCTGCGTGAGCGATACCGGCTGCGGCATTCCCGCCGAGGACCTGCCGAAACTCTTCACGCCGTTCTTCCGCGGCGCCGGCGGCGACGTCGAGGGCGCCGGGCTCGGCCTGGCCATCGTCGAGCACTGGGTCCAGCTCATGGGCGGGCGGGTGAGGGTGCAGAGCGCGCCCGGCGAGGGGACCCGCGCCAGCTTCGAGCTGACCCTGGCCGTCGGCACCGAGCAGGACATGCAGCAGCCGCAGCTGTTCGACCTGCCGATGAAGACCCTGCCCGTGCGCGGCGAGGGGCGCCTGGTCTGGGTCGTCGAGGACAACGCCGACATCCGCGACATGCTGGTGGACCTGCTGGTGGCCAGCCGCTTCCGCGTCGAGGCGGCCGTCGACGGGGGGATTGCCGGGAGCGCCTGATGGCGCCGGGCGGTCAGCGGCCGGACCTGGTCCTGACCGACTACCTGATGCCGCGCTGCAATGGCGGCGAGCTTCTGCGGGCGCTGCGCGAACGCTGGCCCGACCTGCCGGTGATACTGATGTCCGCCACCCAGCAGACCATGCAGAGCCTCGGCCAGGCCGGCGGGCTGCCGTTCGACGCCAGCCTGGTGAAGCCCATCAGCCTGGCCGACCTGGGCGCCACGCTGGCCCAGCTGCTGCACCTGCGCGGCGGCCTGGGCGCCGTGGATGAAAAGCATGACCGCCGTCAGGAAGTCCTTGCCGAACAGTTGAAATCCTTGACGCCAGGGCAGCAGCAACAACTTCAGGCACTGGTGGAAGCCGGTGCCGTCACCGACCTCATCGAGTGGAGTCGAACACTCGCCGATTCCTGCCAGGCGTTGGCGGTGCACTTGCGGGAACTGGCAGAAACAGGGGACTTGGACTCCATAGAAAAACGATGGGCTGGTTGCTGGAAAGCGACCAGTGAAGTCTTGAGTTTTACTTTTGAGAAAGGCAAGGCCCCGGCAGCTTGCATGCCCAAGGGGTTGAGTGGGGGGGAAAATGAAAAACAAAGAATTCCGGGCGTTCGAGGTGCTGGTCATCGATGACGAGCCCGAGGTCGCCTCGGAACTTTCAGAAGTGCTGGAGAGCGTCGGTTTCGCCTCGGTCGGTTGCAGTTCCATCGGCGAGGCGGTCGCGCTTTTCAGGAAGAACGCCAAGTTGCGGATACTGGTCTGCGACCTGAACCTGGGCCGCGAATGGGGCCTGGACGCCATCGGGGAAATCAGGCGCGCGGTGGGGGACGATTATCTTTTCGAAGTCATCGTCCTCACCGGTTTCGGTGAAAGCGAAAAGGTGGTCGAGGCGATGCGCGCCGGGGCCTCCGACTTCCTCATGAAGCCGGTATCGCCACAGGAACTGATCGGGTCCGTGGAGCGCATCGAAAGCAAGCTGCTGCAGAGCATCAGGCGGCAACGCAAGATACTGCACCTGAACGGGCGCCTCGAACACATAGCGGAGTCGCTGAACTCGCTGTTCCAGGATGTCAGCGCGATAAAGATGGATGTCCACGGCGGCCAGGACGTATTCGGCCTGGCAGCGGACGAAGAAGACAGTTCAAGGAAGATGGATATCAGCAGCCCGCTGTTCTGCAACCTGACGCATCGCCAGCAGGAAGTGGCGCAGTTGATCTGCAAGGGCTATTCGAACTACCGGGTGGCCCATGAACTGGGTATTTCCGAGAACACCGTGAAGCTCTACATCACCCAGATATTCAAGCTGCTGCGCGTGAGCAACCGGACGCAGCTGGCCATGCTGCTCGCCGCCTCTTCCGTGGCGCCGGGGGGCATGGATGCCCGGGGTTCGCTGAGGTAGCCCGCGGCGAGTCCCGGGGAGGCCTGCGGGCCCCTACAGGTCCTGATTCACCCGGCGCCGCGGCGACGACTTGAGCGCCAGCTGGGTCCTGTTGCTGAGCCCGGTGAGCCGCAGGGACTGGGAGACGTAGAGCTTCACCGTGTGCTCGCTGATGCCCAGCTTGCAGGCGATCTGGTAGTTGCTCAGGCCCTTGCCGATGAGTTTCACCACGTCGAGCTGGCGCAGCGAGAGCTTGGCGAAGAACGGGTTGGCCAGCGGGTCTTCCGGCGCTTTCGCCCCGCCGCTGTCCATCGGCGCCTCGCCCTTCGCCGCCCTGGACGAAGTGTTCACGTAGTTGATCGCCTTCTTCGCATCGCTGGCCAGGGACTTCAGGCTCTCGGTCAGCACGTCCAGCCTGGACTCCGCCTGGATGACCCGCTGGCGGTTCCGGACGCGTTCCTCCAGCCTGCCGGCCAGCTTCTCCAGCGAGGCCAGCAGCAACTCGGGGTTCAGCGGCTTGGTGTGGAAGTCGGCGAAGCCGCTGCGCAGCACGTCGATCACTTCGTCCTTGCCGGCCCGCCCGCTGATGGTGATGGCCTCGAAGAGCCTTTCGCCGCCGGCCAGCGCCTGCATTTGCTCCAGCACCCTGGGGCCCTGGCTGTCCTGCAGGTCGAAGTCGAGGATCAGCAGGTCGATGCCGGGGTTGTCCCGGAACAGAGCCAGGGCCTGTGCCGCCGTGCCGGCGCCCAGGCAGCGGTAGCCGGCGCAGTCCAGCAGGTCGACCACCTCTTCGACGATGTCGGGCTCGTCGTCGAGGATGAGTATCTGGTGCCCGTGCAGCTCCGCTTTTCTTGTCGCCACTGTCTCTACACCTTGTTGCGCGGGCGCCGGCCCAGGCCGGATGCCGCGCTGCGTTCAGCCGGATTGCGGGAGGTTGCGCGAGCGCAGTTCCAGGTATTCGCTCAGGTCCTGGAGCCTGTCGCGCTCCAGCTTCCTGCGCATGTGCGAGCGTATCCGGCTGAGGAAGGTGCGCGGCTCCACCGGCTTGGGGATGAAGTCGGCCGCACCCAGTTCGAAGCCTTCCAGCTCGGCCTCGGTGGTGTCCTCGCCGGTGAGGAAGATGATGGTGATGTCCTTCGTCCGCGCGTCGGACTTGATCGCTTCGCACAAGCGATGCCCGTTCATGCCCGGCATGCCCAGGTCGGCGATGACGATATCCGGAAGGGGGACTTCCTGCAACTTGCCGAGGGCCTCATGGCCGGAGCCTGCGGTTTTTATATTGAAGAGACTTTCGAGCAACTCTGCCGTCGAGGCCAGTGCGTCGGGGTCGTCGTCAACGAGCAATATCAGGGGAAGTTCCGATCGGGTTAGCATCGCTATTCCGGAGTTCTGGGCAAGTTGGGTTGGACTGTTTCCTTTTTCATTCAAGCTGGGCAAGGCTGATCGCTTTTGGTTGCCCAGCCGCACGCGCGGATATTCATCGGGTTGCCCCACTTTCACAGGCCAGAACCCTTGCCGGTCTTGCCGAAGCCGTGGGGCGAGGCGGTTGCCGCGGCGAGAGGCTCAGAGCGCGTCGGAGATGCTCTGGAAGGTCGCAACCAGCTTGGGGCCGAGGATTTTCAGGGTGGCGATGATGGCCACGGAGATCAGGCCGGCGAGGACTGCGTATTCGATGGCGGTGGCCCCTTCCTTGTCCTTGGCGAATGCCTTGGTGGAAGAAATGAGTTTCTGGATTTTCAACTTGAAGTTCATGGTGCCTCCATTGCGGGTATATTTTTCAATTCTTCGATTCTCCGCACTTTTTGACAACCAGTAGCAAAGTCCTAGTAGCTTCTGGTTGTTTTATTCCACATGCCGCCAAGGTAACTTGCCGCCTCCTCGCAAGGACGCTGAGTCTGCTATCGGTTACTTGTTTTTCAAGTGCCCCCGCGACTTTCGTTACTTGCTTCCTGAATGTGCTTTCCGTTGGCTGCAACGAAATCATTATCATGAAAAGTAAATTGTTGATGGCGTTTGCCGGGCTTCTGTTGCTGGGGGCGGTGGTGGTCGGTTACCTGGGGTTGTCCATCGGCCGGCCCGAGGCGCCGGCGGTGGCCAGCGAGCCCGTACCCGCCGTGGTTCCCACCGATACCGACAAGTTGCAGAGAACCCCCGTGGTGGTGGTCACCCGCGACCTGCCGGCGCTGGCCGTGCTGGGCAAGGACGACCTGCGCCTGGAATACCTGCAGACCGCGCCGGTGGGCAGCTACACCAAGGCCGAAGCCTTGCTCGGCCAGCGCGTCTGGGTACCGGTGTCGGCCGGCAGCATCCTTTCCGGCGCGGTGCTGGAGCCCGGCGGGCCGCTGGCGCGGACCATCCGCCCGGACGAGCGGGCCATGGCCATCGCCGTGGACGACGTGGTCGGCGGCGGCGGTTTCGTGCTGCCGGGCGACTACGTCGACGTGGTGCTCTACGTCGCCGACCAGCAGGGCATCCAGCGCGACATCCGCGCCCAGCTGGTGCTGCCGGGCGTGCGCGTACTCACCTATGGCGAGCAGATCGCCGTGGCCGGCGACGGCCAGGCCCGCCATGCCGACGACGGCAAGGACAAGGAACGCAAGGTGGCGCGCACCGCGGTGCTGGCGGTGCCGGCGAACGCCACCGCGCGCCTCATGCTGGCCAGCCAGGCCGGTTCGCTGCGCCTGGCGGTACGCAGCAAGGACGAGAAGCTCTACGAGAAAGAGCAGCAGGGCAGCTACCTGCATACCGTCCTCAACCCCGCGAACACCGAGGCCGTGACGCTGGACCAGCTGCTCGGCCGCCGTCCGCCGGCGGCCCCGGCCGCCCCGCGCAGCCAGGCCCGGCCACGGGCCGCGGCGGGCGTGGCGGTCTACCGCGGCGGCACGGTTGCGCACGAGGCGCCTTGAATCAGCCCCTGGAGCAGGGAAAGGGAGTAGTAGGATGGCTTGCAAGATGGGAGACCGGCGTCCGGCTGGTCGGGTAGGCGTCTGCCTCGCGGGCGCCATGGCATGGGCGCTGCTGGCTTCGGCGCAAGCCGCGCCCAAGGCCTGCGAAGGGCTGGCTCTGCTGCCGCAGAAACTGGTACTGGCGGTGCAGCAGGGTGCCCAGCAGGACCAGCAGTTGCCGCTGCCGATCAAGCGCCTGGCCATTGGCGATCCGCAGATCGCCGACGTGCAGTTGCTGGACAAGCGCAATTTCCTGGTCACCGGCAAGGCCCAGGGGGAGACCAGCCTGCTGGTCTGGACCGGCTGCCCGGGCGACCCGCTGCGGGCCCAGGTGCAGGTGGCCGGGCGCTCGGTGCGTGACGTGGGCGCCGCCAGCGACGCTGCCGCCACGACCCTGCCCAGCCAGGTGCAGACCGACATCCGCTTCGTCGAGGTCAGCCGCAGCAAGCTCAAGCAGGCCAGCTCGTCCCTGGTGCGGCGCGGTTCCAACCTGTTCGTGCTCGGCGCGCCGGGCAGCCTGAGCGGCATCAGCGTCGGTTCCGATGGCGGCGTGAGCGGCAACTTCGGCACCGGCGACAGCGGCTTCAACGTCATCTGGGGCGGTGGCAGCAGCAAGGTCCTGGGCTTCCTCAACATGCTCGAGGGCAGCGGCTTCGCCTATACCCTGGCGCGCCCGAGCCTGGTGGCCACCAGCGGGCAGAGCGCGTCCTTCCTGGCCGGTGGCGAGTTCCCCATCCCGGTGCCCAACGGCAACAACGACAACATCACCATCGAGTACAAGGAATACGGCGTACGCCTGACCCTGACGCCGACGGTGATGTCCAGCGGGCGCATCGCCCTGAAGGTGGCGCCGGAGGTCAGCGAGCTGGACTTCTCCGCCGGGATCAAGACCGACGGCATCGCGGTGCCGGCGCTCAACGTGCGGCGCACCGACACCAGCGTGAACCTCGCCGATGGCGAGAGCTTCGTGATCAGCGGCCTGATCAGCAGCAACACGGTGAGCAACGTCGACAAGTTCCCCGGCCTGGGCAACCTGCCGGTGCTGGGCGCGTTCTTCCGCTCCTCGCAGCTGGACAAGGACGACCGCGAACTGCTGATGGTGGTCACCCCGCACCTGGTCCAGCCGCTGGCGGCCAACGCCAGTCTGCCCAAGCTGCCCGGCGAGGGCCTGCGCAAGTACGACCCCGGCTTCGGCGAGTTCTACTTCCTGGAGAACGGCCAGTTCGACGGCCGCGCTTCCGCCAACGGGATGTCCGAGTGATGGCCGGCGACCTGTTGGGGCGCAGCGGCAGCCGCGTGCCCGCCACGTCGGGCCGCAACGCCGGGCAGACCTTCGTCGCGCTGACCCAGCATGCGGGCGAGCTGGAGTGGCTGCAGAGCAGCCTGGCCAGCACCGGCCAGGTGGTCTGCGCCACCAGCGGCACCCTCGAGGAACTGCTGGCGCTGCTCGACGTGACCGGCGCCAGCGTGCTCTTCATCAGCCTGGGCAAGGCCAACCTGATGGTGCACGGGGCCCTGATCGAGGGCCTGGTGTCGGCGCGGCCGCTGCTCTCGGTGGTGGCCGTGGGCGACGGCCTGGACAACCAGCTGGTGCTGGCGGCCATGCGCGCCGGCGCCCGCGACTTCATCACCTATGGCGCCCGTGCCAGCGAGCTGGGCGGGTTGGTCCGGCGCCTGGGCGGGCGCCTGCCCAGCGTGCCGGTGAGCGCCGTGCACCAGGGCGAGCTGGTCGCCCTGGCCTGCGCCCGGCCGGACGCCGACGGCGCCTTCGTCGCCCTGCACCTGGCGCTGGCCCTGCAGGCCCAGGCGGGCAACCGGGTGCTGCTGGTGGACATCGGCCAGCCGGCCGGCGAGGCCCTGGCCATCCTCGGCATGGACGCGCCCTTCACCTTCGCCGATGCCATGCGCAACCTGCGCCGCCTCGACCAGACGCTGATCGACAGCGCCTTCAGCCGCCACGAGTCCGGCCTGCGCCTGCTCAGCCTGACCGACGAGCCCGGGGTGCTGGAGCGCATGACCACCGCCGAGCTGTACCTGCTGCTGGGCAACCTGCGCACGGCCTTCAGCCACGTGCTGATCAACTTCACCGCCATGCCCGAAGGCGAGCTCGCCCGGCAATTGCTGCAGCAGGCCAGCCGCGTGCTGTGGCTGGTGGACCAGAGCGTGCCGGCGTGCCGCAAGGGCCTGGAAAGCCTGCGTCGCCTGCGCGAGAACAGCCAGGCGCTGCCCCCCGTCGAACTGCTGGTGGAGCGCTACCTGCCGGCGGTGCCGCCGGACCAGCAGGCGCTGTGCCGCATGTTCGGCCTGGAGCTCTTCGGCGTGCTGCCGGCCTCGGCGGAGGCGCGCCTGCGGGCGAAGAACCTCGGCCGCAGCCTGTTCGAGGTGGCCCCGCGCGACCCGCTGGCCATCAAGCTGCGCGCGCTGGCCGAGCCGCTCGGCGCGCTGGACGGCCAGCCGCGGCGGCGCTTCCCCTGGTTCGGCCGCTTCCGGGGCGCGCGCCCATGAACTACGCCAGCAGCCTCGGTAGCCACGAGCAGGAGATGCAGCGCCTGAAGATGCGCCTGCACCGCTACATCATCGACGAGATCGACGAAGACGGCGTGAACCTGCTGGAAGGCGCGCGCGCGGCGGTGGCCCAGTACGTCTCCGAGAAGGTCGGCGAGTACGCCGCGCGGCGCCAGCTGGCGATCTCCCGCTACGAGCTGGACCGCCTGGCCGAGGAGGTGGTGGACGAGCTGACCGGCTTCGGCCCGCTGGAAGTGCTGCTGCGCGACCCGGACATCAGCGAGATCCTGGTCAACGGCCCCGACCGCGTCTTCGTCGAGCAGCGCGGCCGCCTGTACCAGAGCGACCTGCGCTTCATCGACGCGCACCACGTGCAGCGCGTCATCCAGCGCATCCTGGCGCCGCTGGGCCGGCGCCTGGACGAGTCCAGCCCGATGGTCGACGCGCGCCTGCCCGACGGCAGCCGGGTCAACGCCATCATCCCGCCGGTGGCCCTCGACGGCCCCTGCCTCTCCATCCGCAAGTTCAGCAAGGAACTGCTGCAGAGCGCGGACCTGCTGGCCTACCAGAGCGTCGACGAAGCGCTGCTGGCGTTCCTGCGCCAGGCCGTGGAGAACCGCTGCAACATCCTCATCAGCGGCGGCACCGGCACCGGCAAGACCACGCTGCTCAACGTGCTGAGCGGCTTCATCGACGCGCGCGAGCGCATCGTCACCATCGAGGACACCGCCGAGCTGCAACTGGGCCACGACCACGTGGTGCGCCTGGAAACGCGGCCGCCGAACGCCGAGGGCTATGGCGAGGTGACCGCCCGCGACCTGATCCGCAACGCCCTGCGCATGCGCCCGGACCGCATCATCCTCGGCGAGATCCGCGGGGTGGAAGTGCTGGACGTGCTGCAGGCGATGAACACCGGCCACGACGGCTCGATGAGCACGGTGCACGCCAACTCGGCGATGGATTCGCTGCTGCGCATGGAAATGCTGGTGGGCCTGGCCGGGCACAAGCTGCCCGAGCAGACGCTGCGGCAGATGATCTGCGCGGCGCTGGACATCGTGGTGCAGATCACCCGCCAGGCCAACGGCCGGCGCTGCATCAGCGAAGTGCTGGAGGTGCTGGAGGTGCGCGACGGCATCTACGTGACCAACTCGCTGTTCAGCCTGGACAGGCGCGCCAGCGGCAGGTTCGTGCGCACCGGCGTGCCGTCCGGGGCGAAACTCCGCCAGGTGCCGGCATGAGCGGCGGCGTGTGGCTGCTGGCGGTCGCCAGCCTGCTGCTGGTGGGCCTGGCGCTGTTGCTGCTGGGGCTGGGCCTGCGCGCGCGCAACAACGAGCAGGTGGTGCGCCGCCTGGTACCCGGCCAGGCTCCGGACGACATCAGCTCGGCGCGGCCGGGCACCCAGCACTGGCTGGTACGGCGCATGCGCCGCGCCGGCATCGTGCACATGCGCCCCTGGCTGGCCGGGGCGGCGCTGGTGATGCTGGTGCTGGCCGTGCCGCTCGGGCGTCTGCTCAACGTGTTCGGCGTGCTGCTGGCGGTGCTGCTGGTGCTGGCGCTGTTCAACGGCCTGCTCGGTTTGCTGTATCGCCGCCGCCTGCAACGCATGATCCGGCAGATGCCGGCCTTCCTCGACCAGGTGGTGCGCAGCCTGCAGGCCGGGCGCACCCTGGGCGACGCCCTGGAGCAGGCGGTGGCGGCAGCCGACGACCCGCTGCGGGCGGTCTTCGCCCGGGCCAGCAGCCACGTGCAGCTGGGCATCAGCCTGCCCGAGGCGCTGCAGGACATCGCCGAGCTCTACGAGGTGGAAGAGCTGCACATCCTGGCCCTGGGCGTGGCAGTGAACTACCGCTACGGCGGCAACACCACGGAGCTGCTGGACAACATCATCAAGGTCATCCACGAACGCGAGAAGATCGGCCGCCAACTGCGCGCCATGACCGGCGAGACGCGCTTCAGCGCCCTGGTGCTGGCGGTGCTGCCGCTGGGCCTGGGGATGTACATCCTGGCCAGCAACCCCGGCTACCTGATGGCCATGTGGACGGACGGCTTCGGCCGCACGCTGCTGCTGGCCTCGCTGGGTCTGCAGGCGGTCGGCTGCGTTGCGCTCTGGCGCATGCTCAAGAGCGTGTAGGAGGACGGACATGGACACGACCTGGTACGTACTCCTGGCCCTGCTGCTGTTCGGCGCGGCGCTGGCCCTGCTGGTGTCGCAGAGCCGCGCGGCCAACCGCGAGCAGCACCTGATCGAGCAGCGCCTGGGCGCCGCCGCGCAAGGCGGCGAGGACACGGCGCGCTGGGGCGCCCGGGCCATCGAACGGTTCGGCGACGGTGCGCTGGGGCGGCGCCTGCACCTGCGCGACCAGGAGGTCCACGACCTGCTGGCCCGCGCCGGCTGCAACGGCAACCTGCCGCGCAGCCTCTACCAGGCCGCGCAGCTGGCCTCGCCGCTGCTGGCCTGCGCCCTGGCGGGGCTGGTCGGCCTGCTCAGGGGCGCCGCCCTGGACGACCTGCTGCTGCCGCTGGCGTTCGCCGCCGGCATCGGCTTCCTGCTGCCCAAGCGCGTGCTGGCGCACCTGGCGGACAAGCGCTGCCGGCGCCTGGCCGACGAAGTCATCGTGTTCATCCAGCTGATCCGCATCCTCTTCGACACCGGCCTGACGGTGGAGCAGGCGCTGCGGGTGGTCCGCCTGGAGGGCCGCCACATCGTGCCGGTGCTGGCCGGGGAACTGGACCTGGTGCTGGCCCACGCCGACAGCGGCCTGGACCTGGCCGACGAGCTGGAACAGCTGGGCAGGCGCCTGCAGGTGGCCGAGCTGAGCGACTGCTGCGGCGTGCTGCGCCAGATGCTGCGCCAGGGCGGCAGCGCGCGCGCCTCGCTGGCGGCGCTGAAGGCACTGTTCGAGGACCGCCGGCTGACCTCGCTGCAGGAAAAGATCAGCAAGCTGTCGGCGAAGATGAGCCTGGTGATGATCGCCCTGCTGTTCCCGGCGCTGCTGATCATCCTGGCCGGGCCGGGGTTCATGGCCATCACCAAGGCACTGGGGGGAATGTGATGAAGACGTTGTGCTTGCTGGGCCTGCTGGGCCTGGCACTGGGCGGTTGCGCCAACCTGCCGGACAACCTCGCCGACGGCCTGGCGGGCATCGGCCAGCGCTGCGGCGGCCAGTTGAGCCAGACCCAGGAACTGCAGCTGGACATGGCCCGCGACATGCTGCGCGAGGGCCGCCTGCACGCCGCCCTGGCGCACCTGGAGACACTCCCGGCCGACTCGCTGGAGGTGCGCGAAAGCAAGGCCACCGCGCTGCGCCGCATCGGCAGCCCGCGGGCCAAGGCGGAATACCAGGGCCTGCTCGGCACCTGCAAGGCCGGCGAGGCGCACCACGGCCTGGGCCAGATCGCCCTGCGCGAGGGCCGTATCGCCGAGGCCGAGCGCGAACTGCGCGAGGCGGCGCGGTTGCAGCCCACCGACCGGATGATCCGCAACGACCTGGGTGTGGTGCTGCTGCGCAAGGGCGACCGCGCGGGCGCGCGCTTCGAATTCCTCACCGCCCTGGAACTGGACGGGGACGACAAGCTGCCGGCCTCCAACCTGCTCAGCCTGCTGCTGCTGGAAGGCAGGAACGCCCAGGCCACGGCGCTGGCCGAGAAGGCGCGGCTGACCGACGAGCAGGTACGCCAGGCCCGCCAGCGCGCCGACGCGCTCAGGGCCGGCGCCGCGCCGCCGCGGGTGGTGCAGGCGGCGGACAGTGCCAGCGTGGCGCAGGTCCAGGTGCAGGCGCAGCCCCTGCCCAGGCCGCTGGTGGAACAGCAGACAAGGTAATCGACGGCGGGTGCCCGGCCACAAGACGGCCAGGGCCCGCGATGGAAGCGGAGAGTAGCTATGAAACGGATCATCCTCACGGGCCTTCTGCTGGCCGCCCCCCTGTCCCTCGGCGCCACTGAATCGGTGCGCTCGCAACCGGCCGGCAGCACCCGCGACCAGTGGGAAGTCGAGCAGTGGCTGCAACTGCAGCGTAGCGGCCGGCAGGCCTCGGCCAACCACCAGGCCGCCACCCCGGCCGAGCGCGACCGCGCCTACCGGCGCTACCTGGACAGCTACAGCCACCCGATCCCCGAGTACCTGCTGGACGAGAGCCGGGGCTTCAGCACCGGCAGCAAGTGATACCCGACGTCAAGGAGATGTCCATGTTCGGCAAGCGGCAGCGCGGCGCGATCGGTGTGCTGGCGGCATTGACCCTGCTGTTGGTGCTGATCTGCATGGCCCTGGTGGTAGACACCGGGCGCCTGTACCTGGAGCAGCGCAAGCTGCAGCGGGTGGCCGACATGGCGGCGCTGGAGAGCGCCACCCAGAGCGGCATGTGCGCCGCCCCGGGCAGCGTCGACGTGCAGGCGCTGGCCCTGGCCAGCGCGCGGCGCAACGGCTTGCCCGACGACGGCCGGCTGGTCGCGAGCCTCGGCGACGTGGACTTCGACGCCAGCGGCCGGCAGCGTGTCTTCCGCGCTGCCAACACCAGCTGGAACGACTCGGTGCGCGTCGTCGCCAGCCGCACTGTGCCCTCGAGCCTGCTGCTCAACGTCGCCGCGGTGTTCGGCGCCGGGACGCCGACCCAGGTCACCCTGCAGGCCCAGGCGGTGGCCAGGCGCCAGGCGCTGGCGGGGCTGTCGGCGGGCAGCGGCCTGCTGCGCCTGGACAGCACCAGCTCGCCCTTGCTCAATGCCCTGCTCGGCGGCCTGCTGGGCACCACCCTGAACCTCGACGTGGTGACCTACCAGGGCATCGCCGGGGCCAACGTCAACCTGCTAGCCCTGGGCGAGCAACTGCAGGCTGCCGGCGTCGACCTCAACCTCGGCTCGGTCGACAGCCTGCTGGACGCCGACGTCAGCGTGGCGCAGCTGCTCCAGGCCGCCATCGACGCCGCCGACGCCTCGCAGGTCGCCGGCGTCAACCTGGCCCTGCTGCGCAGCGCGCTCGCCAGCATCAAGGTGCCCTCGGCGAACCTCAGCCTGGCGCAGATCATCAGTGTCATCGCCCCGGACAGTGCGCGCGACGCGGCCCTGGGCGCCGACGTCAACCTGCTGGACCTGCTGATGGCCACGGCGCTGGTGGCCAACAAGGAACATGCGCTGGCGATTCCCGGCCTGACGCTGAACGTGCCGGGGGTGACCAGCCTGACGGTGAAGCTCACGGTGATCAGCCCGCCGACCATCGCCATCGGCTATCCGGGCAAGAATGCCAACGGGCAATGGCGGACCCAGGCCAACTCGGTGCAGGTGGCCCTGAACGTCGTGGCGGACGTGGACCTGCTCAAGCTGGGGCTGGTCAACGCCCACGTCGACCTGGGCGCGACCGTGGCCCAGGGGTACGCGGCCCTGGACAGCATCACCTGCGGTGGCGCCCGGAACGCCTCGCGGGTAGCGGTCAAGGCGCAGCCCGGCGTGGCGGCAGTGGCGCTCAACGACCTGAGCGTGAAGCTGCTGGGCAACGGCCAGGCCTACCTGGCCAAGGTGTCGGTCAATACCAGCAAGGGCACGGTGGCGCTCGCAGCCCCCGGCGAGCAAGCGCTGACCTTCGACATCGCCTCGCCGGCCGATCTGCCCAGCGCCGTGCAGCGCGTGCAAAGCCCCCTGGGCGCCTCGCTGGCGGCGGGCATCGCCAGCCTGTCGCAGAACCTGCACCTCTCCGTCGAGCTCAACACCCAGGGCCTGCTGTGCAAGGCGCCCCTGGTCGGCTGGCTGCTCTGCCCACTGGGGAAACTGCTCGACGGCGTGGTCGGCGGCCTCGTCAATTCGCTGGCCGACCTGACCAGCCTGCTGACCCAGGCGCTGGCCTCGGTGCTCGCCAGCCTGGGCAGCCAGCTGATCGACCCGTTGCTGCAGTTGCTGGGCATCCAGACCGGCACCCTCGACGTGCGCATCATCGACTTGCGGACACCGGGCGCCGCGCTGGTGATCTAGGCAACAACGACTCTACGGGGGAACCCATGCAGCAGACACACCCAACCCGCCAGCGCGGCGCCGTGACCATCGAGTTCGCCGCCACCTTCATCCTGTTCTTCACCGTGTTCTACGGCGTGCTGGCGTACTGCATACCCCTGCTGGTGCTGCAGTCGTTCAACGATGCCGCGGCCGCCGGCGCGCGGGTGGCGGTGTCGGTGAACGATACGCTGGGTTCGCAGCAGTACCAGGCGGCCCTGCAGGACACCGTGGCCCAGGCCGTGGCGGACCGCCTCGGCTGGATGCCGAGCCGCTGGTACACCGGCTGCAGCGGCGGCAAGTTCGTCGCCACGCCGGTGGCCGAGGGGCGCTACACGCGCATCACCGTCTGCGTGCGCTACCCCGCCGATGGCGCCCCGCTGGTGCCGGTGCTGACGCTGCCGGGCATCGGCCCGGTGCCGCGGTTGCCCGCGGTGCTGCAGGCCCAGGCCAGCCTGCTGCTGTGAGGTCGACGATGCTGGGTCTGTTCCGTGGCCATTCCAACGACAAGGCCGCCCCGGCGCCGGACAGTGAGGCGCCGATGCCCCGACAAGACGTGCAGAGCGGGCTCTGCGAACAGTTCTGGCAATGGAGCCAGGAGCACTGGGACCTGTGCATCGAGCTGGACGCCGAGGACCGCGTGTGCCGCCTGGGCGGGCGCCGTGCCCGCTGCCTGGCGCCGCCACGGCATGCCGATGCGGCGTACCTGGGCGACTACCTGGAGCGCAGGTCGCGCCCCGCCGGCCCACCCCTGGAGGTGCGCCAGGCCGGGCAGGTGGACCTGGCCCTGCGCAGCCTCGACCAGCAGCCGCTGGTCTTCCGCATGCGCGTCAGCCCGCTGGCCGGCCGCGGCTGCCTGCTGCTGGGCACCGACATCTCCGACCTGAACTGGCAGAGCGACAGGGAAAAGTCGCAGATGCAGTGCTTCAACGTGATCAAGCTGCTGCTCTCCAGGCTCGGCCACGTCGCCCTGGCCGAGCTGCCGGGCGCGGTCGGCGAAGCGCTCGAGGTCATGGCGAACAGCTTCCGGCTGCAGTCCATGGCTCTGGTCCTGGCGCAGCCGGGCGGTGGCGGGCGGGTGTTCGCCAGCTTCGTCCGCCCCGGCGCCGGCAGCCTGCTGCGCGAAGGCCTGGCCTTGCCGGATTGCGGGCTCGCCGCCCTGGCCGACAGCACCCTGCTCGGCGCTGACGGGCCAGGCTCGGCACTGCTCAGGCAACTGTGCTGCGAGCACCTGCAGGTCGTTCCGGCGACGCTGCAGGGTGGGCAGGTGGCCTGGCTGATCGGCGAGCCGGAGGGCCTCGACGAGAGCCGCGCGGGACTCTCGCCCGGGGACTGGCAATGCCTGGCCGAGCAACTGGCGCTGCAGGTCTTCGGCCGCCTCGAGCGCAAGCGCCTGCGCGACGGCCTGCACCGGCTGAACCTGCTGGAGAACATGGTGCAGGGCGGCTACTGGCGCTATGACGCGGCGCGCGAAGGCTTCGAGTTCTCCGCCGCGGTGGCGGCCATCCTGGAGCTGCCGGACGGGCAGACGCGCTTGTCGCTGGAGGAACTCCTGCAGCGCTTCCACCCCGCGGATGCCGACGAGCTGCTGATACGCCTGCGCCAACTGGGCCCGGAAGGGGAGCTGAAGCTGGACCTGCGCCTCTGCCCGGATTCCTGGACCCAGGTGCGGCGCTGGCTGCGCCTGCAGGGCCGCCGGCAGGGCGGCATGGACAACGGCTTCCTCGGCGGCGTGCTGCTCGACGTCAGCGAGGCGCGGCAGCAGGCACAGCAGGCCGAGGCCACCCATGCCCGGCTGCGCAACCTGATCGACAAGGCGCCGGTGGTGATCTATGTGCAGCGCGTGGAGAACGGCCAGCTCATTCCGGAGTTCTACAGCGAAAGCGCCGGCAACCTGCTGGGCCTCGACCTGCAGGCGAACAACTGGCAGGCCCTGGCCGAGCGCGTCCACCCGGACGACCTGGGCAGTTTCTTCGAGCGCGGCCGCACGCTGCTGCGCGAAGGGCGCGTCAACGCCGAGTACCGCCTGCGCGATGGCGCCGGGCAATGGCACTGGCTGTACGACGAGGCCAAGCTGCTGCGCGACGTGCAGGGCATGCCGCGGGAAGTGGTGGGCCTGTGGCTGGACGTGACCGAGCGGCACCAGGCGGCGCTGCGCATCGCCGAGAGCGAGGAGCGCTACCGGATGCTGGTGGAGGACTCGCCGGCGCTGATCTGCCGCTACTCGGCCAGCCTGGCGTTGACCTTCGTGAACCAGACCTTCGCCAGCTTCCTCGGCGAGCCGGTGGACGAGTTGCTGGGGCGCCGCCTGGACTACTGGCTGTCCGAACGCGACTGCAGCGCGCTGCGCGCGCGCCTGGTCGAAGGCGCCGGCAGCGGCGCCGAGGAATCCTGGGAGCTGCGCTTCAACCTGCCCGGGCGGGAGTGCCGCTGGCTGATCTGGAGCGACCGCCTGTTGTTCGACGAGCAGGGCCGGCTGCGCGAAGCCCAGGCGGTGGCGCGGGACAACACCTCGGTGCGCCACTCCCAGCAGCAACTCGCCCAGGGCGCCAAGATGGCCGCCCTGGGGCAGATGGTCAGCGGCATGGCCCACGAGATGAAGCAGCCCCTGCACGTCATGCGCCTGGCGCTTTTCAATGCCTGGCAGCGGCTGGACGACCCGCAGTACCTGGGTGAAAAGCTGAAGCGGGTGGATGCGCAGGTCGACCGCCTGACCCGCGTGGTCAACCACATGGGGGTGTTCAGCCGCAAGTCCGACCTGGACATGGCCCCGTTCGACCCCCATGGCTGTTGCGAGGCGGTGGTGCTGCTGCTGGGCGAGAGCATGGCCCAGCAAGGCATCGCGCTGGAACTGGCGGTGCCGCAGGCGCGTCCGCAGGTGATGGGGTTCGCCGACCAGCTGGAGCAGGTGCTGGTGAACCTGCTGGCCAATGCCCGCGACGCCTTGCTGGAAAAGCGCGAAGGCCCCCGCTGGATCCGCCTGGGCCAGCAGCCTTGCACCGAACCCGGCTGGCTGGAGCTGCACGTGTGCGACAGCGCCGGCGGCATCGAGCCGGCGCTGCTCGAACGCATCTTCGAACCCTTCTTCACCACCAAGCCGGTGGGGCAGGGGACCGGGCTGGGGTTGTCGGTGAGCCACGACCTGATCCGCAACATGGGCGGCAGCCTGTGCGTCAGCAACGCCGAGGCGGGGGCGCTGTTCGTCATCCGCCTGCCGTTGGCGGAGGGTTGATGGGGGCGAACGAAAGTTCGCTCCCTGTGGTTTTTTCAGGAAGTTTGGAAGTTGATTGGCAGGGCTCTTTCAGCGAGGGCCCGAGGCTGTAGAGGTTTATCGAAGATAAACAACGCTTGGCTGCGAAGATATATAGAGCGAGGGCTCTACCATGCTTTTTGCGATCCTTGCTGGCGTGTTCGTGGTTATCGTCCTGGAATTCCTGCGGGTATTGAGAAGTTCCACCCGCAGGCGGCGGCGCGATGCCGGGGACGAATGAGCGCAGCGGGGGCGGGGAGCCATCCCGGCGGCGGGGATGGCGGCATGTTCACGGCGTGGGGGAGCGGCCTGGAGGGCCGCGCAGGGCGGGATGCGAGGCGGGGCGACTAGTGGTGGGCGGTCCGGCGGAAGCGGAGCTTCTGCCAGCCGATGGTGCTTCTGAAGTGCCCCGTATCGCCCCACAGCCTGAAGCGCAGGCTGCGGTAGAGCGACGTGGGAACGGTGCAGCCGATCCTTCTCAAGTGGCCGTACATCCAGACCAGGCCCTGGTCTTCGTAGTTGGCGCTTGCTTGCATGACGGGGTTTTGTCCAAGGCACGTATAAATGGGATTTTATTGTTTTGATTATTCGTCGTGCCGGTTCTTTTGGGTATATCCATATGGTGCTAGTTGTTTGGTCTAGGCATTGTTTGAATATCCACAAGTCATGAAATGGTTACGGTTTCCGGTGAAGTTGCCGAAGTTGCAGTGGCGCCTGGGCGAGGAGGCGCCGCCCGGCGCCCGGTTCACTCCGGCGGGGCGAGCAGCGTGTCGATTTCGCGGAAGATCGCCTGCCATTCCTCCTCGCTCACCTCCATGAGGCCGAAGGAGCGCAGCAGGAAGGCGCCCTTGGCGGCGAGGAAGGCCAGGCGGGCGTTGCGGCTGCGCTCGTCCTCGCCGCCTTCCTGGATGAGCAGGGGGCGGTACCAGTCGCTGGACCGCTGGCGCAGTTCCTCCCGGCTGAGCATCGCCGCGAGCACGGCCGCGGCGCGCTTGCCCAGGGCCTCGTCGCTGGCGGCCATCAGCTGGACATGGGCGCGCAGGCTGTCGAGCGGTTCCGCTTCGTCTGGGGCGTTGTCGCGCACAGCCACCTCGAACTCCGCTTTCCATCGGTTGAACATGGCCTCGATCAGGCCATCCTTGGTGCCGAAGCAGGATTGCACGCCACCCTTGCTGATCCCGGCGGCCTTGGCCACCTCGCCGATGGACAGCGCCGCAACGCCTTCGCGCATGACTACGCCTTCGGCAGCATCCAGGACCTTGCCTCTATCAATGACGGGGCGTTTACTCATCAGGCCTCTTCTGCATTAGAATACGGTCGTATTTTAAGGTTGGCCAGCCGTGCGGCCGCCCGTGCCCGTTCTGTCCCGCTGCACCTGGCAGCCATGGGACGGCACGGCCCTTCTCGATTCGCAGCCGCCGCGAGAGCTGTGCGCTTCCGGTGATGGCCAGGGACCATAGCCGGCAGGGAGGCGGTGGCTTCCATTCCTGACCGATTCGTCAACGTTTGCCGCCCGCTCGGCGGGGGCAAGTCATCAATGTTCATGGCAATGGCGATTTTTTGACATTGCCGGTCTTGCGGGTGGGTGTCGCTCCCCATGTGGACGGAAGGCTGACGCTTTCACCCAATGGGGAAGCATAACGCGCCCAGCGGGAAAGGCACGTCAGACATGCTGGCAATTTACAGGCGCAGTTGCCGATGCCGCCTGGCGAGCCTTCGCCGAAGGCCGTCTCTGGATCGATGTATGGAAATGGAAAGCAGTACTTCCGCCGGTATCGCCTTCGCCAGGCGCATTCATGCGCCGCGCAGCCTGGGGTGCGGTCTGAGCTTCGTTTTCATCGCGGTGCTCGTCTATCCGGGCAACCCCCTGCTCTGGGCCTGGATGCTGCTCAACGGCTTCCTCTGGCCGGGCCTGGCCCGGGCCATCGCCGTGCGTGCCGCGGTGCCCTACCGGGCCGAACTGCGCAACCTGCTGCTGGATTCGCTGTTCGCCGGCGGCTGGGTGGCCGTGATGCACTTCAGCCTGCTGCCTTCGGCGCTGCTGCTGTCGATGGTCACCATGCACAACGTGGCGGCCAACGGGCCCGGCTTCATGCTCAAGGGCCTGCTGGCCAATGTCGCGGGCATGGCAGTGGTGGGGCTGCTGACCGGCTACCAGGTGGACCTGGAGACCCCCGGGCGGGTGATCTGGGCCTGCCTGCCGATGCTGTTCCTCTACCCGCTGGCGGTGGGCTGGACCAGCTACAGCCTGGCGCGCCGCCTGCACGCCCAGCGCCGCGCCTTCTCCCTGGTGGACTGCTTCGACCAGCAGCAACTGCTGCTGTCCTACGACGTCTGGCTGCACCGCCTGGCCCAGGAGTTCGGCCGCTGCCGCCGCGGCGGGCCGCGGGCGACCCTGGCGCTGATCCGCATCGACGACCATGCCCGCCTGCGCCTGCGCTACGGCAACCTCACCGCCGAGGCCCTCAGCGTGCGCCTGGGCCACCTGATCAAGGCCGAGGTGCGCAACACCGACCACGTGAGCCGCAAGCACCCGGACGAGTACCTGGTGCTGTTCCGCCAGACCCACGGCGCCGGCGCCCGGGCCTGCGTCGAACGCATCGCCCAGCTGTTCGGCAACTTCGACGGGGCGTCGCTGCCGCCGCTGTCGCTGAGCATGGGCCTGGCCGACTACTCGACGGACTTCGCCAGCGAGCACGACTGGATCGAGCAAGCCCGCCAGAGCCTGGCGCCCTGCGCGATCGCCGAGGGCGCAGGCCCGTAGGCGCAATGTGGGTGGGGCCGCGTAGGGCGAATAACTGGCACCGATGCCGGCATTTTCCGGCTATCGCGGACAGAGTCCGCTCCTACAGGTTGCCCTGACGTCGTGCCCCTGTAGGAGCGCGCCCTGCGCGCGAATCGCAGGCAGGGCCCGCTCCTACAATTCCAGGGAAGCACGGTCGTAGGAGCGGACTCCGTCCGCGATAGGCCGGGCCCCGCCGCGAAATCGCGGATGAATCGGACGCGTACAGAAATCCTCAACCGTGCAGACGGCTGGTGTTCACCAGGTCCAGCGCCCGCGCCCGCAACTGCCCGCAGCCACCGTCGACGTCCTGGCCGGCGCTGTTGCGCACCTTGGTCAGCACGCCGCGGCTGTGCAGGTAGCGCACGATCTCGACGATGCGCGCGCCGTCCGGGCGCTGGTAGGCGTCGCCTTCCAGGGCGTTGAAGGGGATCAGGTTGAGCACCGCGAACTTGCCCCTGAGCAGGCGCAGGATGCCATCCAGCTCGTCCTGGCCATCGTTCACGTCCTTGAGCAGCGTCCACTGGTACTGGATGGGGTAGCCGACCTGGCGGGCGTAGGTCTCGCCCAGTTCCACCAGTTCGTCCGGGGTGAGCTTCGGCGCCTTGGGCAGCAGGTGTTCGCGCAGGTCCGCGCGGGTGCTGTGCAGCGACAGGGCCAGGGCCGGTTTCACCCGTTGCCGCGGCAGGCGCTCGAACACCCGCGGGTCGCCCACCGTGGAGAACACCAGGTGCTTGTGGCCGATGCCGCCGTCGCTGCCGAGCACGTCGATGGCCTCCAGCACGTTGTCGAGGTTGTGCGCCGGCTCGCCCATGCCCATGAACACCACCTTCTTCACCCGCCGCAGGCGCCGCGCCAGCACCACCTGGGCGACCATCTCGGCGGCGCTCACCTGGCGCAGCAGGCCGCTGCGGCCGGTCATGCAGAAGCGGCAGCCCACCGCGCAACCGACCTGGCTGGACACGCACAGGCCCTCGCGCGGCAGCAGCACGCTCTCCACCATCTGCCCGTCGGCCAGGCTCACCAGCAGACGCTCGGAGCCGTCCCCGGCGGGGTGGCGGGAATGCAGGCGCGCCAGGCCTTCCAACTGCGCCGCCAGTTCCGGCACGGCATTGCGCACCGCCAGCGGCAGGAAGTCCTCGCTGGCCTGGCGCCGGGTGCCGGCGTCCAGCGCGCGGCCTTGCAGCCAGGCACGCAGCATCCGCCCGCGGTGGCGGGGCAGGGCGCCGAGGTCGGCGAGGCGTTGGTCGAAGTCGGTCAGGCGCATGGGGCGCGCATGCTAACACCGGCGCCGGGCGCGGCGAAGGCAGGGCGACAGGCGCCGGTGCGTCATGGGCGCTTTCGCCTACGCTTCACCCCGTACCGCAACCAACCAGGGGGACATATGGCAGAGGACTTCGATTCCAGACGGCGCGACCTGATGCGCATGGCGGCAGTGGCCGTGGTGGCGGCGCAATTGCCGCGCCTTGCCGAGGCCGCCGGCGAGCCCGTGGAGAAAACCCCGCCGGCGACGAAGGCCGGCGCGCACACCGCGTTCGCCGCCCTCCGCCAGATCGATGCCGGGCTGCTCAGCGTGGGCTACGCCGAGGATGGCCCGGCCGACGGGCCGCCGGTGATCCTGCTGCATGGCTGGCCCTACGACATCTACGCCTTCGTCGACGTGGCGCCGTTGCTGGCGGCGCGCGGCTACCGGGTGATAGTGCCCTGGCTGCGCGGCTACGGCAGCACGCGCTTCCTTTCCGAACGGACGATGCGCAACGGCCAGCCGGCGGCGGTGGCCTCGGACATCATTGCCCTGATGGACGCGCTGAAGATCGACAAGGCCATCCTCGCCGGCTTCGACTGGGGCGCGCGCACCGCCGACATCATTGCCGCGCTCTGGCCGCAGCGCTGCAAGGGCCTGGTGGCTGTAAGCGGCTACCTGATCGGCAGCCAGGAGGCCGGCAGCAAGCCGCTGCCGCCGGAAGCCGAGTTCCTCTGGTGGTACCAGTTCTACTTCGCCACCGAGCGCGGCCGGCTCGGCTACCAGCAGAACACCCACGCCTTCGCCAGGCTCATCTGGCAGCAGGCCTCGCCGAAGTGGCGCTTCGACGACGCCACCTTCGAACGCAGCGCCAAGGCCTTCGACAACCCCGACCACGTCGCCATCACCGTCCATAACTACCGCTGGCGCCAGGCCCTGGCCGAAGGCGAGGCGAAGTACGACGAGCTGGAGCGGAAGCTGGCCAAGGCCCCGCCGATCACGGTGCCCACCATCACCCTGGAAGGCGACGCCAACGGCGCCCCCCACCCGCCACCCAGCGCTTATGCCGCCAGGTTCACCGGCAAGTACGAGCACCGCACGCTGAGTGGCGGCATTGGCCACAACCTGCCGCAGGAGGCGCCACAGGCGTTCGCCCAGGCGGTGGTGGATGTGGGTGGCTGGGCGGGGTGATGGACGCTGGTGACTGAACCTCGCCGTTCCCTTGGATTGGAGCGGCAAGGCTTCAGCGCCGTTTGCTGGCCAGGTCGTAGATTTCGTCGTTGCGGCGTGCGCCCACCGCGATGATCAGTACTTCGATGCGCGGGCCGTCCACGCGGTAGACGATGCGGGTGTTGCCCACCCTGATCCTGCGGCAGCCGGCGAGGCTGCCCGCCAGGGCCTTGCCCAGCTTGTCGGGCTCGCCCTCGACGATGCGCTGCCCGATGACCTTGAGGATTCGCTGCGCCTCGACCCTACCGAGGCGCAACAGGTCGTCCGTGACCGCTTCGTGATAGATGACGTTCCATGCCATGCGGCCTGGCCTTCTTCAGTCGGCGAAGCGAGCCACCATGTCCTCGTGGCTGATCGCCTTGCTTGCGTCGAAGCTGTCCAGGCGGTCACGGGCGACGCGCTCCACGCGCAGGTCTTCCAGTTCGTCGAGCAGTTCCTGGTAGGCCTCGACGTTGAGGATGACCGCAGCGGGTTCGTTGTCCTTGAAAACGACGAGCTTCTCGGTCTTCCGAGTCGCCACGTCCCGCAGCTTCGCACTGAAGCTTCGCGCCATGCTCGTGACGGACACCGCCTGATCAGCGCGGTCCATGAGTGCTGCCATTGCCTGGTCTCCCGTCGGTGGATCTTTCAGCGCTTTATTAGCCGGTTTATTTGGCTAATTGAAGTGTGTTGCATTATGCGCTGAATATTGTGCTTTTCAAGCTGTATGTCGGTGAGTGGCCAGGGGCGGCGTGCTGAGTATCCACGGAGCCTCCTGTTCGAGGGGAGGGTCGGGCTGGATTTGGAACTTTCCTACGGTTCTATCGGTGTCGCGCTACACCGGCGCGGCGGAAGGGCGCGTATCTGGTCTAGTCTGCAGGTCTGCCCGTCGCTTTTCAGGAGGAACCCGCCATGCCGCGCCTTACCGCCCGCGATTTCCCGCCCGAGCTGCTGGAGCTGTACGACCACTACGCCCATGGCCTGATCAACCGCCGCGAGTTCATCCAGCGCGCTTCGCTGGTCACCGTCGGCGCGGCCGCGCTGGTGCCGGCGCTGAGCCCGGACTATGCGCTGGCCGAGCAGGTGCCGTTCACCGACCCGGACATCGCCCCCGAGTACATCGGCTACGACTCGCCCAGGGGCAATGGCCGGGTGCGCGCGTACCTGGTGCGGCCGGCCAGGGTCCAGGGCAAGGTGCCGGCGGTGCTGGTGGTGCACGAGAACCGTGGGCTCAACCCCTACATCGAGGACGTGGCGCGGCGGCTGGCCAAGGCCGGGTTCATCGCGCTGGCGCCGGACGGGCTCAGCTCCGTCGGCGGCTACCCGGGCAACGACGACAAGGGGCGCGAACTGCAGGCGAAGGTCGACCCCGAGAAGCTGATGAACGACTTCTTCGCCGGCCTGGAGTGGCTGATGCGCCACGAGGGCGGCACCGGCAAGGTCGGTATCACCGGGTTCTGCTATGGCGGCGGGGTGGCCAATGCGGCGGCGGTGGCCTACCCGGAGCTGGCCGCGGCGGTGCCTTTCTACGGCCGCCAGCCACGCAGCGAGGACGTGCCGCGGATCCAGGCGCCGCTGCTGCTGCACTACGCCGAACTGGACACGCGCATCAACGAGGGCTGGCCGGCCTACGAGCAGGCGCTGAAGGCCGCCGGCAAGACCTACCAGGCGTACATCTACCCCGGCGTGAACCACGGTTTCCACAACGACTCCACGCCACGCTACGACGAGGCCGCGGCCAGGCTCGCCTGGGACCGCACCCTGGCCTGGTTCCGCCGCTACCTGGCCTGACTGCGCCCCCCGGCCGCAGCCTGTCGGTCAGGAAAGGCTTGCCCTGGCGGCTGGACGTGGCAAGCTAGCGGCCCTCCCGTCCACCCCCTTCCGCATCATGTCGCTCAATCGCAAAGTCGTTCTCGCGGGCGTGCTGATCCTGGCCTGGCTCGGCATCCTGTTCGCCGCCTTCTGGTCGTTCCACGGCCGCTACCTGCGCACCTATCCGGACACCACCCAGCTGTTCGATGGCCAGGCGCTGCAACTGCCGGCGCAACTGGCCGGCCCGGGGCCTATCCGCGTGGTGCACTTCTGGGACCCGGAATGCCCGTGCAACGTCGCCAACCAGCAGCACCTGGCCTCGCTGATCAAGCGCTTCGAGCCCCAGGGCGTGGACTTCTACGCCTACCGCAAGCCCGGCACCCAGGGCCGCCTGGCCAGCGAGCTGTGGGGCCTGAAGCCGCTGCCGGAATTCCCCTCGCCGCCGCCCATCGCCGCCAGCCCCTCGGTGGCGGTGTGGGACCGCGACGGCAAGCTGGCCTACTTCGGCCCCTACAGCGAAGGCGCCACCTGCACCTCGGCCAACAGCTTCATCGAGCCGGTGATCCAGGCGCTGGTCGAAGGCCGCCAGGTGAAGTCCCCCAGCACCCTGGCCACCGGTTGCTATTGCGACTGGTAACGGCGTTGGGCGTGGCGTAGGGCGGATAACCGTTCGCGGTTATCCGCCGATACACCGAGGCCACCGCCAGCGCCCAATTCAACCCCGGAGCCGCCGGGGATCAAGGTCAAACGGCGGATAACGCCGTAGGCGTTATGCGCCCTACGCCAGGCCCGACCGTGGCGTAGGGCGGATAACCGTTCGCGGTTATCCGCCGTTTGACCTTGGCCCCAGGCCGCGCCGGATTCGAACCCGAAGCTCCCGTTTCCAAGCGCTCCGGGCTTGACCAGGAGGCCAACGTCGAGATGGGTGTAACGGCGTACAACCGCGAACGGTTGTACGCCCTACAGCGTCAGCGTGAACCCCTCCACCAGCGCCCCCGGCAGCAACTGGGTGGCCGCGCTGCGGCGCCCGTAGGTGTTGGTGTCGATGCGCAGCGAGCGTTCGCGGGTGATGGCCTGCAGGTGCTCGCCGAGCAGGCTGTACAGGCTGGTGTCGAAGCGCATGCTGGCCAGGGGGGCGACTATCCGGCCGTCTTCCACCCAGAAGCTGGCGAAGCGCGTCATGCCGGTGATGCGCGCGGCGGCCAGGTCCGAGTAGTTCAGGTACCAGAGGTTGCCGATGTACAGGCCGGTGCCCAGGCGCGCCAGCACTTCGTCCTCGGGCAGGTCGCCGCCGGCCATGACCAGGGACCGCGGCATCTCGTGGCTGCCGGCGCCATAGGCGGGCAGGCCGAATTCCTTCGCCGAGCGCGGGCTGACCAGTTGCCCGACCATGCGCCCGCCGTCGATCAGCGTCTGGTCGCGGCGCAGGAAGCCGTCGTTGTCGAACAGCGGTTCCAGGCCGCTGCTGGCCGCCTCCTCCAGCCTGACCTGGGGCGACAGGCTGGCATGGCCCAGGTGCAGCGACAGCAGCGGGCTCTGGCGGGTGGCCAGTTCGCGGGCGGAGAAGCCGCCCCAGCACAGCAGCGAGACGATCTCTTCCAGCGCCGCCGGCGCCAGGTAGGCACGGTAGGCTCCCGGCTGCAGGGTGCGCTGCGGGCGTTGCAGGTACTCCAGCTGCTCGCGGGCGCGGGCGAAGGCCCGGCCGAGTTCGGCGGCGTCCCAGTCGCGGGCGGCGTAGGTGGTCTTCACCGCCTCGCCGTTGTCGGCGAACAGGCTCCAGTCCAGGCTGGCGCTGCCGCTGGCCTGCCAGCCGAAGCTGCCGCGGGTGTTGGCGAAGCCGCGGTACAGCGGGCCGCCGGCGTAGATGCCGACCAGGTCCAGGTCGCGCGCCTGGGCGTCCACCTGGTCGATCACCTCGCGTACTTCCGGCAACCGGCCGGGTGCTTCCTGGACGCTGGTCCAGGGTTCGTCCTCCAGCAGCAGGTAGGGGTCTTCCGGGATCGCCTCCAGGGTGCCACGCAGTTGCTCCAGGCCCTGTTGCAGGCGCAGGCGGTCCTGTTCCGCGGTGCCGGTGAGGCTCAGCTCCAGGCTGGCGTGGCGGGCGCCGCGGATCAGCCGCAGCTGCGCCTCGATCTGCAGCACGCGGGTGGCCTGGCGTACCCGGGCGTGGTTGAAACGCACGAAGTCTGAATCCTCGGCGGCGAGCCACAGGCTGAACTCCTCGCCGCCGCGCAGCCGGCCCTGCAGCCAGCCGGCGAGTTCGCGCAGGTGTTCGGGGGACAGTCGCAGATGCATCAGGCCTGCCCTCCGAACACGGTGACGTCCTTGAACACGCAGGCCGGCGAGGCGTGGCCGACGGTGATCGCCTGGTTGGGTTCGCCCTTGCCGCAGTTGGCGGTGCCCATCACGCTGAAGGTGGAGGCGTCGCCCACCGCGCCGAGGCTGCGCCAGAACTGCGCGGAGATGCCGCGGTAGTTGGGGTTGCGCACCACACCGGCGAGTTCGCCGTTGTCGATCAGCTGGCCCCATTCGCAGCCGAACTGGAACTTGTTGCGCGCGTCGTCGATGGACCAGGAGCGGTTGGTGGCCATGAGGATGCCTTTCTCGATGCCGCCGATCAGCTGCGCCAGGCTCTTGTCGCCGGGCTCGACGTTGAGGTTGGCCATGCGGTCGATGGGCGCGCGGTTCCAGTTGCAGGCGCGGCTGTTGGCGACGCCGGCGAGTTGGCTGCGGGCCTGGGACAGGGCGCCGCCGAGGGGGCGCAGGAGGATGCCGTTGGCGATCAGCAGCTGGCGCTCGGCGGGCGTGCCTTCGTCGTCGTAGGCGTAGCTGGCCAGTTCGTCGGGCACGTCCGGGGCGAAGCTGACGTTGAGCAGCGGCGAGCCGTACTGGTAGTGGCCGAACATGTCCGCGGTGACGAAGCTGGTGCCGGCGTAGTTGCGTTCGTCGCCGAGGATGCGGTCCAGCTCCAGCGGGTGGCCGATGGATTCGTGGATCTGCAGGATCATCTGGTCGGGCATCAGCAGCAGGTCGCGGGTGCCTTCCGGGGTGTTGGGCGCCAGCAGCAGTTGCAGGGCCTCGTCGGCGACGCGTGCGGCGGCGCCGGCGAAGCCGCTGTGCAACATCACCTCGGCACCGCCCTGGCGGGCCACTTCGAAGGTACGTGTCTGGCTCTGCTGGCCGTCGAAGGCGGTCACCGACAGCCAGGGGTAGAGGCGCTGGGTCTCGTGCAGCAGGTCGCTGCCGTGGCGGTCGAGGTACAGCTGGCGTTCGCGCACCACGCCCAGCCTGGCGCTCCAGTCGACGATACGTTCGTCACGGGGCACAGCGGCGCATTCCGCGCGCAGCAGGTCCAGCCATTGCGCCAGGTCCGGCAGCGGGGCTGCGAAATGCGGGCTGCTGCGCCGCTGCTGGCCGAGGTCGGCGCCGGCCTGGGCCGGGCGCGGCAGGGCGCGGGCGGCGATGCTGGCGGCGAGTTGGCGGGCACGTTCGAAGGCCTGGCGCAGGCCGTTTTCGCCAAGGTCGCTGGTGGCGGCGAAGGCTTCCACGCCGTCGACTTCGGCACAGAGCATCGCCCCCTGGTCGAGGCCGTGCCGCACCGGGTCGACCTGGTCGCGGGTCACGCCGCAATCCAGGCTGTGCCGCTGCACCAGGCGCAGGGAGCGGAACGCCGGGTCGCGGCGCTGGGCGGAAACGAAGTGGCGCAAGGCCGCGTGCAGGCTATCGGACATCCGGAGGCTTCCTGGAACGGTGAACCCCGGATTGTGCTCCCGCCCGGTTGCCGATTGCCAGCAACGCAAAGGGGGAGGGCAGGGCGTAGGGCGGATAACCGTTCGCGGTTATCCGCCGCTCGACCTTGTTCCCCGGCCGCTGCGGATCCGAACCCGAAGCCCCCGTTTCCGTACGCTCCGGTGCCGGGGCAACGGCGGATAACGCCGTAGGCGTTATGCGCCCTACGAGGGTGATCGGGGCGTAGGGCGAATAACCGTTCGCGGTTATCCGCCGCTCGACCTTGTTCCCCGGCCGCTGTGGATCCGAACCCAAAGCCCCCGTTTCCGTACGCTCCGGTGCCGGGGCAACGGCGGATAACGCCTTAGGCGTTATGCGCCCTACGAGGGTGATCGGGGCGTAGGGCGAATAACCGTTCGCGGTTATCCGCCGCTTGACCTTGTTCCCCGGCCGCTGCGGATCCGAACCCGAAGCCCCCGTTTCCGTACGCTCCGGTGCCGGGGCAACGGCGGATAACGCCTTAGGCGTTATGCGCCCTACGGGTAGTGCTCGATCAGGTAGCGCAGCGACGCCGGCAGCATGGGGCCGTGCCCCAGGCCGTCGAAGCGCTGGTACTGCACCTGCAGGCCCGGCACCTTCGCCAGGTCGGCGCTCAGCTCGCGGGCCGGGCGTTCGGCGTCGCCTTTCGCCGGGCCGCGCGGGTTGCCCGGTTCGTCGCCGCCGCGCATCAGCAGCAGGCGCGGGCGGCTTTCGCCCAGGCGCTGCTCCAGGCCCGCGGCTTCGCGGACGATGGCGCCGTCGTGCCACCACAGCGAGGGGCTGGCGGCGGCGTAGGCGCTGAATTCGCCGGGGCGGGTGAACAGCGCGTGGAGCACGGCCAGGCCGCCGTAGGAGTGGCCCCAGAGGGTCTGCCGGCTGGCGTCGATGGGGGCGACGGCGGCGACCATGGGGCGCATGCGTTCGCGCAGCAGGTCGAGGAAGGCATCGACGCCGCCGCTGGGCTGGCCGGTCAGCGGGTCGAGCTGCCTGGCCTCGCCGGGCAGCGGCGGGGTGTAGTCGTAGGTGCGGGCGTTGCGCTCGATGCGCTGGTCGGTCTGGTAGCCGACCGCGACCAGCAGCGGCGCCTGGCCGTCGGCGAGCTTCGCCAGGCCGGCGGCGTCGAGGGCGCCGAGGGCGGCGTTGCCGTCGAGCATCCACAGCACCGGGTAGCCGGCGGCGGGAGCCGGGCGTTCGGGCTTGCCGACCCACAGGCGGTAGTGGCGCCGGCCGTCGGCGGAGTCGAGTTCGAGGCGAGTGAAGCGGTAGGCCAGGTCCTGGCGTTGCAGCAAGGTGGTGTCCATCTTCTGGTCCGGCGCCGGTTGCGCCAGGGCCGCCTGGCTCGACGCGGCCAGTGCCAGCGCCAGGACCAGGGGCAGGGTGGTGGTTTTCATCAGGCGATCTCGTCTGCCGGCCCCCGCCGGGAGCGGGGGCCGGGTGGTCCTCAGAAGGACGCGGTCAGGCTGGTGTACAGGGTGCGGCCGGGCTCGTTGTAGGTGGCGGCACCGGCACCGGCGATGTTGGTCACGCCCTGGGCGTTGCCGGCGCGGTATAGGCGCTTGTCGAAGATGTTGTCGACGCCGGCGGTGAGGCTGAGGTTCTTGCTGATCTTGTAGGTGCCGCTGGCGCCGGTCAGCGCGTAGGGCGACAGCTCGTCGTTGGCGCTGCCGGTCACGCGGTTGCCCTGGTAGTCGTACTTCTTCGGCTTCTGCTTGCCGTACCAGGCCACGCTCAACTGCAGCGAGAGGTCGTCGGTGGCCTGCCAGTCGAGCATGGAGTTGAGCGTGTAGTCCGGGATCACCGAGAGCACGTCGCCGGTTTCCTTGTTCTTCGACTGCAGCATGTAGGTGAAGTTGTTGGTCCAGGTCAGTTGCTGCGCCAGGGGCACGGTGAGGGTGCCTTCCAGGCCCTCGACCAGCGCCTTGGGCACGTTCTCCCACTGGTAGATGGAGGCGTTGGCGTAGCTGCCGGTGCCGCCGCTGGCGCTGCCGATCGGGCTCAGGCCGGACTCGATCTTGTTCTTGTAGTCGTTGCGGAAGTAGGTCAGCCCGGCGACCCAGCCGTTGTCCTTGAACTCGATGCCCAGTTCCTTGTTGACGCTGGTCTCGGCCTTGAGGTCGGCGTTGCCCTGCAGGTAGCAGCTGGTGCTCTGCCCGTAGCAGCCCTGGCCGCGGCTGTAGAGCAGGTAGTTGGGGTTGAGCTGGTACAGGTTCGGCGCCTTGTAGGCGCGGGCGATGCCGGCCTTCAGGGTGAGGGTGTCGGTCAGCGCGTGGGACAGGTTCAGCGACGGGCTCCAGTTGTCGCCGACGATGTCGTGGTGGTCGAAGCGCAGCGCCGGGGTGAGCATGGTGCCGGGCATGATCTCGATGTTGTCTTCGGCGAACAGCGAGAAGATCTCCGCCGAGGAGCTGCTGTCGCGGCCGGTGCCGCTCAGGCCGGGCACGGAGCCGCCCTCGCTGGTGGTCTGGGTGTTGGCGCTGGGGTCGTCCAGCTCCTGGCGCGTCCATTCGCTGCCCAGGGTGAGGGTCTGGTTGCGCCAGGCGTACAGCGGCAGGTTGACCTCGCCGTGGGCGGTGAGGTCGCGCAGGGTCGAGGTGTAGAAGTCGGTGTTGCTGAAGATGCCCTCGGTGCCGCCGGCCAGGCCTTCGTTGATGCGCCGGTTGCGCGTCTTCTCGTACTGCAGGTAGGCCATGGAGGAGCCGAAGTCCCAGTCGCCACGGTGGGTCATCGCGTACGTCTCGCGGTACATGATGTTGGTCTCGTGGCCGAGCATGCTCTTCACGTTGGCGTTGCTGTTGGTGTTCTGGGTATCGCCGGTGTAGATGTTGCCCTGGCGGCTGAAGCCGGCCTCCAGCTCCAGCGTCTGCTCGGGCGTCAGGCGCCAGCTCAGCTGGCCGTTGACGTCCTTGTTGCGCACGCCTTCGCGGCCGGCGGGGAGGGTGCCGGCCTGGTTGCCGGTGCGCGCCGACTCGTGGCCCGAGTTGATGTCCCAGTCGTCGGCGTCGGTCTTGGCCACGTCGCCGTACACGCGGTAGCTGAGGGTGTCGGTGAGCGGGCCGTTGAGGCCGAAGCTCATGCGCTTGGTGGCGCCTTCGTCGCCGTGCTGCGGGAAGTTCTGGTAGAGGGTGAGGTTGCCGTGGGTTTCCTTGGCCGCCTGCTTGGTGATGATGTTCACCACCCCGCCCATGGCGCCGGAGCCGTAGCGCGCCGCCGCCGGGCCGCGGATGACCTCGATGCGCTCGACCTGGTCGGCCGGCACCCAGTTGGTGTCGCCGCGGGTGTCGCGCTCGCCGCGCCAGCCGTAGCGCACCGAGCTGCGGCTGCTGACCGGCTTGCCGTCGACCAGGATCAGGGTGTTCTCCGGGCCCATGCCGCGGATGTCGATCTGCCGGTTGTTGCCGCGCTGGCCGCTGCTGGAGTTGCCGGTCAGGTTGACCCCCGGCATGGTGCGGATGATCTGCGACAGGTCATTGGCCGGCGGGCGCTTCTTGATGTCCTCGGCGGTGATGACGGACACGCCCGGGGCCTGCTTGGTCTCTTCCTGGGCGGTGGCGACCACGGTCTGGCTGTCCAGTTCGATGGGCTGCTCGTCCTGGCTGGCGGCGTGGACGGCGCTGGCCAGCAGGCAGCTGGACAGCAGCAGGAAGGGGACTAGGGGTTGGGCACGGGACGACATCTTCGATCTCCGGAAGTTCAGCCTGAAGGCGAGAGATCGAAGATGATAATTACTCACAATTGCGAGTAAAGCGCATTAACTTTCTAAACACTTTCGCCCGCCGGCAACAGCAGGTGCAGGCACAGGCCGGGGTGGGCGTTGGTGGCCCACAGGCGGCCGCCCTGCAGCTCGATGGCGCGGCGGGCGATGGCCAGGCCCAGGCCGAAGCCCGCGCCGCTGCCCTCCAGGCGCTGGTAGGGCTCGAAGATGCGCTCCAGGTCCGCCTCGGCCACGCCGGGGCCCTGGTCGCGCAGGCACAGGTGCCAGTGTTCGCCCTCGCGCCAGCCGTCGAGGCTGACGCGGCCGCCTGCCGGCGAATGGCGGATGGCGTTGCGCAGCAGGTTCTCCAGGGCCTGGGCCAGGCTGTCCAGGTGCACCTGCACGCAGCATTCGGTGCCCAGCGGGCAGGGCAGGCGCGCCGGCTCCCAGCCGCTCTCGAAGCAGGCGTCCTCGCGCAGCGCCTCCCACACCGAGAGCACCAGCACCGGCTCGGTGGGCAGCTGCGGGCGCTCGGTGTCCATCCAGGCCAGGTCCAGGGTGTCTTCCAGCAGCCGCTGCATGTCGGCCACCTCGCGGCCCAGGCGCTGGCGCAGCTGCTCCGGCGGCAGGTCGCCGTCGTGGGCGATGCGCAGCCGCGCCAGGGGCGTGCGCAGTTCGTGGGACAGGGTGCGTAGCAGCAGGCGCTGCTGCGCCAGGCTCTGGCGCAGGCGCGCGGCCATGTGCTCGAAGGCCTGGGCCAGCTCGCCCAGTTCGTCGCGGCGCTCCTGCAGCGGCAGGCCGGGGCTGTCGAGGTCGTCGGCGCGCAGGGCGTCGGCGCGGTCGCGCAGGCGGTTGAGCGGCACCACCAGGTGGCGGTACAGCGCCAGGCCCAGCAGCAGGGCCAGCAGGGTCGGCGCCACGCCGTGGGTAATGACGTGGGTCCAGGGCGTCAGGCCGCTGGGCAGCAGGCGCTCGGGCAGCTGGATGACCAGGCGGCCGTCCTCGGGGTGTTCGGGGAATTCGATGCTGACGTAGGGCAGCTCGTCCTGCAGGCGCCGGCTCATGGGCCAGTCGAGCTTGCGCATGAAGGTCAGGTGGCTGGCCTCCTCGGCGCTCAGCGGGGTGCTGCCGAGGCTCTCCAGGCGCGGGCCGATGACCGCGGCCCAGGTGTCTTCCTCGCGCTCCAGCTGGCGGCGGAAGGCCTCGGCGCCGGCCGCGCCGCCCTCGCGCCAGGCCGTTTCGGCCTGCAGGGCGTAGCGCGCCAGGTACAGGCGGTCGGCTTCGTCGAGGAAGTAGGTGCTGCGCTCCACCGACAGGCCCCAGTTCCAGATCAGCCAGGTCAGCGTCAGGCAGAAGCCCACCTGCAGCAGGGCCAGCTTCCACAGCAGCGGGTGGCGGCGCATCAGGCGCTGTCCGTTTCCACCAGCACGTAGCCCTGGCCGCGCACCGCCTGGATCTGCAGGTGCTGCGCGCCTATGGCGGCGAGCTTGCGGCGCAGGTTGCAGACGTGCACGTCCAGGCCGCGGTCCAGGCGGGTGTAGGCGCGGTGCAGCACGCTCTGGTAGAGGAAGGCCTTGCTCAGCGCCTCGCCGGGGTGCGCGCGCAGGGTCGCCAGCAGGCGGTACTCGGAGCCGGTGAGGCCGGCGGCGCGGCCCTGGTGGATGACGTCGCGGCTTTCGTCGTCGAGGGTCAGCGCGTCGCCCTGGGGCGCCTCGGCCTGGCGCCGGTCCAGGGCCACGCGGCGCAGCAGGGCGTCGACCCGGGCATCCAGCTCGGCCAGGCTGAAGGGCTTGGGCAGGTAGTCGTCGGCGCCGCGGGTGAAGCCGCTGATGCGGTCCTGCTCGGCGCCCAGGGCGGACATCAGCATCACCGGCACGGTCTGCTGGCGGCGCAGCTCGTCGAGCAGGCTGAGGCCGTCGACGCCGGGTAGCATGATGTCCAGCAGCACCAGGTCGAAGCCGCCGTCACGCAGCGCGGCCAGGCCCTGGGTGCCGGTCTCGCAGGCGCGCACGGCGAAGCCGCGGCCCTGGAAGTGGCGTTCCAGGGCCGGGCGCAGGTGGGCGTCGTCTTCCACCAGGAGCAGCTTGGGTGTCGCTGGATAGGCCATTGATGAGAACTCGATGCAATTGCGAATGATCCCATTGGCGGTGGGGGCGGGGCAATGGCTGGGTGCTGGCATTTCGTCGCATCTGAGTGCTGGGGGGAATGGGATGGTGCTTTTCGTAGGAGCGAGCTTGCTCGCGAATGGGGCCTCCCGGGATTTCGGCACCAAGACTGAGAGCACCCTCTCCCTAACCCTCTCCCTGAAGGGAGAGGGGACCGTTGGGCAGAGCTGGGTGTTCTAGAGTCAGCCGGCAGCACCGTTGGTTTCCGACTGAAGCCATTCCTCCTCTCGGCACGGACAAGCCCCCTCTCCCTTCAGGGAGAGGGCTGGGGAGAGGGCGCTCTTAAACCCAACACCACAGCCACCGACAAACTCTATTCGCGAGCAAGCTCGCTCCTACGAAGAGCAGGCTCGCACCCGGCTGGCCCCAACGATCAGCGGCGTGCCGCTGTAGGGATCGCTCAGCAGGGTGCAGCGCACGCCATACAACGCCTCCACCAGTTCTGCCGTCACCACCCTGGCCGGCGCGCCCTCGGCCAGCACGCGGCCGCCCTTCATCGCCACCAGGTGGTCGGCGTAGCGGCAGGCGCTGGACAGGTCGTGGACCACCATCACCACCGTCTTGCCGGCCCCGGCGAGGCGGCGGATCAGTTCGAAGACCTCGATCTGGTGGCCCAGGTCCAGCGCCGAGGTGGGCTCGTCGAGCAGCAGCAGCGGGGTGTCCTGGGCGATGGCCATGGCGATCCAGGCCCGCTGGCGCTGGCCGCCGGACATGGATTCCAGCGGCCGCTCGGCCAGCTCGCCGAGGTCGGCGGCGGCCAGGGCGGCGTCCACCACCTTCTGGTCCTCGGTGCTCCATTGCTGGAACAGGCCCTGGTGCGGCTGGCGGCCGAAGCGGATCAGCTCGGCCACGGTGAGGCCGTCCGGGGCGCTGGCGTCCTGCGGCAACAGCGCCAGGCGCCGCGCCACCTCCTTCGAGGGTAGGCTGGCGATGGCCTTGCCGTCGAGCAGCACGGCGCCGCCGCTGGGCTTCTGCAGGCGCGCCAGGCCCGCCAGCAGGGTGGACTTGCCGCAGCCGTTGGGGCCGACGATGGCGGTCACCCGGCCGGCCGGCAGGCGCAGGTCCAGGCCCTGGATGATCGGTCGCTTGCCGTAGGCCATGCTCAGGTCGCGGGCCTCCAGCGGGGCGATGGGGTTCGGGTTCATGGCTGTCTCCCGGAAGGTTGGCGCAGGATGATCCACAGCAGGTAGGGCGCGCCTATCACCGCCATGACGATGCCCACGGGGATTTCGATGGGCGCCAGCAGGGTGCGCCCCAGCCAGTCGGCCAGCAGCGTCAGCAGGGCGCCGGCCAGGGCTGCGTTGAGCACCGGCACGCCGTGCTGGCCGCCCAGGTAGCGCGCCGCCTCGGGGGCGATCAGCGCCACCAGGCCGACCGGGCCGGCCACCGCCACGGCCAGGCCGGTGAGGGCCACGCTCAGCGCCAGGGTGGCGATGCGCATGGCGCCCAGGCGCACGCCCAGGCCGATGGCCACGCTGTCGGAGAAGCGCATCGCCGTCAGCGGCCGGGTGAGCAGGCGCGCCGCCGGCAGGCCCAGGGCCAGGCCGCCGGCCAGCAGCCACACGGCCAGCGGCGGGCGGGCGTTGAGGCTGCCGACGGTCCAGGGGTAGGCGGCGTTGGCCGCGTCTATGTCGGCGCGGGCCAGCATCAGGTTGGTCAGGGCGCCGAACAGCGCGCCGATGCCCAGGCCGACGACGATGAAGCGGTAGCCGCGGGCGCCGGCCCCGGCGGCGAGCAGGAAGGTCAGCGCCGCGGCGGTGGCGGCGCCGGTCAGGGCCAGGGCCGAGGGCGCCAGGCTGGTCGGTACCGCGACGATGGAGGCCACGGCGAAGGCGGTGGCGCCGTTGTCCAGGCCGACCATGCCGGGGGTGGCCAGGCGGTTGCGCGCCAGGGTCTGCATCAGGCAGCCGGCGGCGCCCAGGGCGGCGCCGCTGAGCACCCCGGCGCACAGCCGTGGCAGGCGCAGCTCGCGCACCAGCAGTTGCTGGAAGGCATCGCCCTGGCCGAGCAGGGCGGCGATGGCCTGGCCGGCGCCGAGGCCGTCGCCGCTCAGGCAGAACACGAAGGCGGCGCCCAGCAGCACCAGCAGCGCCAGGCCGAGCGCCAGGCTGCGGCGGTGCCAGAGCAGCGACAGCCGGCCCAGGCGCAGCAGGCCATAACCCTGGGGAGTGGAGGAGGCGTTCATTGGCGTTGCAGCGTCGGCAGGCGGTGCGAGCGCACCACGGCGATGAGGATGGGCGCGCCGACGAAGGCGGTGACCACCCCCACCGGCATCTCGTAGGGGCGTACCAGCAGGCGCGCCAGTATGTCCGCCAGCAGCAGCACGCAGGGGCCCAGCAGCAGGCACAGGGCGAAGCCGCGGCGGATGTCGCTGCCCACCAGGCGGCGGGCGATGTAGGGCACGATCAGGCCGAGGAAGGCGATGGGCCCGGCGGCGGCGTTGGCTGTGCCCACCAGCAGCGCCACCGCCAGCAGGGCGGCCAGGCGCACCCGCTGCGGGTGGTGGCCGAGGCCGCTGGCGACGCGCTCGCCCAGGGCCAGGGCGGCCAGCGGGCGGATCAGCGGCAGCGCCACCAGCAGGCCGAGCAGCAGCCCCGGCAGGCTCCAGCCCAGGGTATCCAGCGGGCGCCCGGCGAGGCTGCCGACCACCCAGAAACGCACCTCGTCGGCGGTGCGCTGGTCCCACAGCAGCACCAGGCTGCTCAGTGCCGTGAGCAAGCCGGAGAAGGCTACCCCGGCCAGCACCAGGCGCACCGGGTCGTCGCCCACCCCGCGCAGGCGCGACACCGCCAGCACCAGCAGGCAGCCGCCCAGGGCGCCGACCACGGCCACCGCCAGGTTCAGGCCGGCGGCGGTGGCGCCGAGGTTGATCGCCAGGGTCACGGCGAAGGCCGAGCCGGCGCTGACCCCCAGCAGGCCGGGCTCGGCCAGCGGGTTGCGCGTCACCGCCTGCAGCAGCAGGCCGGCGGCGCCCAGGGCCACGCCCACCAGCAGGGCCAGCTCGGTGCGCGCCAGGCGCAGCACGCCGACCACGAAGCGGGTGTCTTCGTCGGCGCCGCCGAACAGCGCCTGCAGGCTGGCCCAGGGCCCGGCGTCGCCGGCGCCCAGCAGCAGGCTGGCCAGGCACAACAGCGACAGCAGCAGAGCCGCCAGCCCGAGGGCCAGCGGCTGGGACAGGCGCGCGGGCAGCATCAGTTGGCCAGCGCCTTCTCCACGTCATCCAACACCTGCTGGGCGGCCAGGTAGCCGGAGCTGCTGCTCCAGATCTGCCCGTCGACGCTGGCCAGGTGCCCGGCCTGCACCGCCTTCAGGCGGGTGAAGGCGGGCTGCTGGCGGGCTTCGGCCAGGGCTTTCGCGCCGTCGGGGTTGAGGGTGGCGAGGAAGATCCAGTCGGCATCGGCCCTGGACAGGTTCTCCAGGCTGAGGATGTCGGTGTGCGGGCGCCTGGTCTGCTCGGCCGCCAGCGGGTTGGGGCGCAGGCCCAGCTGGTCGAGTAGCTGGCCGGCGAACAGGTGGCTGGACATCATGATCGGCCCCTGCGGGTTCCAGCGCACCACGCTCAGGCTGACGCCGGCCGGCAGGCGCGGGCGCAGCGCGGCGATGCGCTGGTCGAGCTCGGCCAGGCGCCGTTCGCCCTCGGCGCGCTTGTCCAGGGCCGCGGCGTAGGTGCGGAAGGCCGCGCGCCAGTCGTCCAGGGCGCCGCCCCCGGGCACCACGGTGGGCGCCATCAGGCTGAGCTTGGCGTACTGCTCGCGGGTCAGGCCGGGGCTGGCGAGGATCAGGTCCGGGCGCAGCTTGAGCACCGCTTCCAGGTTGACCTCGCGCACCGTGCCCACCAGCGGCAGCTTGCCGGCCCTGGCCTTGAGGTACTCGGGGATGTCGCTGCCACCGCGGCTGGCCAGGGCGCCCAGGGGCTGCACGCCCAGGGCCAGGGCGGCGTCGAGAGTGTTCTCGCCCAGGGCCACCACGCGCTGCGGGTGGTCCTTGACCTGCACCGGGCCGAAGGCGGTGTCCAGGGTGGTGGCGCTGGCGCCGGCGGGTTGCAGGAGCAGGAAGGCGCTGGTCATGGCGGCGGCCGCGCAGGCCAGCAGGCGGCGGGGGAGGGGCAGGGCTCGGGCTTGCATGGAGGTTTTCCTGTTGCGCCGGGTACGGCGGGCGGTTGGGAAATGCCCATAGATACGACAAAAGCGAGTTGGAATCACTCGCATTTACTGTTTGTTTACAACTGCGATGACCTGGGTCAACGCCGGCGAACCCGCGCGGCAGGGCGCCGCGCGGGTGTCCGTAGCCTTAGCGGGGCGACCACAGGGCGCGGGGAATGCACACCTGGCCGTCGAACAGCAGCCGCGCGGTGCGCACCAGGCCGCAGCCGGCGATGCGCCCGTCGCGCAGGCGGATTTCCACGCTGAACTCGCCGCTGGGGTGTTCCACCGACAGGCGCCGCACCTCGCCGTCGCCGTCACGGGCCAGGTCCTGCGCCACCGAGCCCGGCACCAGGCAGGCGCTGGCCACGCTCACCGCGCCGAACACGCCGATGGAGGCGTGGCAGCGGTGCGGGATGAACGAGCGGGTGTCGATCGCCCCGCCGTGGCGCGGCGCCGAGACCAGGCACATCTTCGGCACGTTGCGCTGGCTGACGTCGCCCAGGTTCATGCGCGGGCCGGCCTGCAGGCGGATGGACTCCAGGCGCGCCTTCAGCTCGGCGTCGGCATCCAGTTCCTCGCGGCTCTCGCAGCCGCTGCGGCCCAGGTCCGCGGCGCGCAGCAGCACCACCGGCATGCCGTTGTCGATGCAGGTGACCTCGATGCCGTCGAAGCGGTCGCGGACGTTGCCGGTGGGCAGCAGGGCGCCGCAGCTGGAGCCGGCCACGTCGGCGAATTCCACCACCAGCGGCGCGGCGCTGCCGGGCACGCCGTCGATGCTCGCGTCACCGGCGTATTCCACCTCGCCATGGGGCGTGGGGACGTGCGCCACGGCGAGCTGCCCGGTGTTCTCCATGAAGATGCGCACCGGCGTGACCGCGCCGCGCACCGGCACCAGGCCGCGCTCGATGGCGAAGGGGCCGACGCCGGCGAGGATGTTGCCGCAGTTCTGCCCGTAGTCCACCCGCGCCTCGTCCACCAGCACCTGGGCGAACAGGTAGTCGACGTCGGCGTCGGGCCGGCGCGAGGCCTGGACGATGGCGACCTTGCTGGTCAGCGGGTCGGCTCCGCCGAGGCCGTCGATCTGGCGCTTGTCCGGCGAGCCCATCACCGCCAGCAGCACGCGCTCGCGCAGGGCCGGCTCGGCGGGCAGGTCGGCGCCCAGGAAGTAGGCGCCCTTGGAGGTGCCGCCGCGCATCAGCAGGCAGGGGATGCGCGTCTGGCTCATGGCCGGCCTTCCAGTTCGTCGAGGCTGTCGACGTAGCGCAGGCCCTTGGCGGCCAGGCGCGGGCGCATCTCGTAGATGTCCAGGCCGAGCTCGCCGGCGGCCAGGCGCAGGCGCTTCTGCTCCTCCAGGTCGGCACGCTTGCGCGCGGCTTCCAGCACCTGTCCGGCTTCGCCGTGGCGCACCACCACCGCGCCATCGTCGTCGGCGATGACGATATCGCCGGCGTTCACCAGTTGCCCGGCGCACAGCAGCGGCAGGTTCACCGAGCCGAGCACTTCCTTGACCGTGCCCTGGGCGCTGATGGCCTTCGACCACACCGGGAAGCCCATCTCGCGCAGGGTGTGGCTGTCGCGGATGCCGGCGTCGATGACCAGCGCGCGCACGCCGCGGGCCTTGAGCGAGGTGGCGAGGAGGTCGCCGAAGTAGCCGTTGCCGCAGGGCGAGCTGGGCGCGACCACCAGCAGGTCGCCTGGGCGGCACTGCTCGACGGCGACGTGGAACATCCAGTTGTCGCCAGGGGCCACCAGCACGGTCACCGCGCTGCCGGCCACCGCCACGCCCTGCTGGGTCGGGCGGATGCCGGCGTCCAGCAGGCCCTTGCGGCCCTGGGCCTCGTGCACGGTGGCCACGCCCAGGCGGCCGAGTTCGTCGATCATCTCCTGCGCGGCGCGGGGGATGTTGCGCACCACGATGCCGGTCTTGCCGATCAGCGCGCTCATGCCAGGTTCTCCGTCACGCGCGGGAATATGCTCTGGAAGCCCTCGGCATAGACGATGTTGCGCGCGCTGGTGATGCCGACGTTGCGCTTGGCCTGCACGCCGCGCTGCAGGGCGACGCGGGTGTAGTACTCCCACAGGTGTTCCTGGCCGGCCATGCACTGGATGGCGGCGTACTTCCTGTCCCACACGCCGGTAATGTCGAGGAAGGTGTCCGGGCGCCATTCGCACTGTTCCGGCTGGTGCGGCTCGAAGGCGTACACGGGCGGGGCGCCGACGATCTTCTCGCCGGGCCTGTAGCCCTCGGCCTGGGCGATGATGCGCGCTTCCTGGGCGAGGTTCATGGCCAGCGGGTGGTCGTAGTTGTACGGGTCCTTCAGCGAGTGGCTGAGGACGAATTCCGGCTGCACGCGGCGGAACACGTCGGCCAGGCGGAACAGGGTGTCCTTGTCGGCGCGCATGGGGTAGTCGCCGATGTCGAAGAACCCCACGCTGGCGCCGAGGATCTCGGCGGCGGCCAGGGCTTCCTCGCGGCGCGCGGCCTTGACCTTGGCCTCGGTCATCTCGCCCTTGCGCCACAGCCTGGCGGATTCGCCGCGCTCGCCGAAGGACAGGCAGACGATGTGCACGGCGTAGCCCTGCTCGGCGTGCAGGGCGATGGCGCCACCGGCGCGCCAGACGAAATCGGCGGAATGGGCGCTGACCACCAGGGCGGATTTTTGTGCTGCGTTCATGTGGGTGGGCTCCGGTTGGGAATGTGTCGAGGATGTCACCGAGGGTCGGCAGCGACTAATGCGTTCAGTTGTGGAAGGTATGCTTTTTACTTATTGCGCTTGCCAGGGTGGCTGGGCATAGTCCCGCCGGAGTAGGGCTGTGAGCCGGGAGAGGAAATGAGCGACGTCGAATTGCCGAACCTGATGCAGGTCCGCGCCTTCGTCCGCGTGGCGGACCTGGGCAGCGTGTCGCGGGCCTCGGAGGCGCTGTTCCGCGCGCAGTCGGTGGTCACCCGCGCCATTTCCGAACTGGAGACTCGGCTCGACGCGCCGCTGTTCGAGCGCCACGCCAACGGCATGCGCCTGACCGATTACGGCGACTGCGTGCTGCCCCGCGCACGCCGCGTGCTGGCCGAGCTGGAGAGCGTGCCGCGGCTGCTCGGCGCGGCGCCGGTGGAGCCGCTGTACCTGTTCCAGGGGCGGCGCCTGGAGGTCTTCGTCAAGCTCTGCGAGACGCGCCACATGCAGACCGTGGCCAGCCATTTCAGCCTCAGCCAGCCGGCGGTCAGCTCGGCGCTCAAGGTGCTCGAGGGCGGCTGCGGCCGGCCGCTGTTCGAGCGCACCCCGCGCGGCCTGCAGCCGACGCGGGCGAGCCACGAGATCCTGTTCCCGATCCGCCGCGCGCTCAACGAGCTGCGCCACATCGAGACCGACCTCAGCGCCATGCGCGGCAGCCTGCAGGGCGTGGTGCACGTCGGCGCGCTGCCGCTGGGGCGCACGCGCATCCTGCCCGAGGCCATCGTCCGTCTCACCGCCGAGCATCCCGGGGTGCGGGTGATCACCAACGAAAGCCCGTTCGACCTGCTGGCCACCGAGTTGCGCGCCGGCGACCTGGACTTCGTCTTCGGCGCCCTGCGCTCGGCGGACTACGCCAGCGACCTGGCCGGCGAGGCGCTGCTCACCGAGGAAATGGTATTGCTGGCGCGCCATAGCCATCCGCTGCTGCAGCGCCCGGTGCTACTGGCCGAACTGCAGCAGGCGCGCTGGGTATTGCCGCGCGCCGGCTCCCCGGCCCGTGGCCTGCTGGACGCCTGCTTCGCCGCCTCGGGCATGGCCGCGCCCTGGCCGGTGGTGGAAAGCGGCGACCTGGCGACCATTCGTGGCCTGCTGCTGCGCTCGGACATGCTCGCGGCGGTGTCGGCGCACCAGCTGGAACACGAGATCGCCTCGGGCGAGCTGTGCCGGCTGCCGGTGCCCTTGCCGCAGACCACCCGTGCCATCGGCCTGACCTACCGCAGCGGTTGCCTGCATTCGCCGGTGTCGGCGGCATTGATGCAGAGCATCCGCGAGGTGATCCAGGCGACGGAGGCGGGCACGGATGGCGGCGGATAACGCCCGCATCATTCCCATGTAGGAGCGCGCCCTGCGCGCCAATCGCGGGCAGGGCCCGCTCCTACAGTTCCATGGAAGCACGGTCGTAGGAGCGGACTCTGTCCGCGATAGGCCGAGCCCCGTTGCGAAATCGCGGATGAATCCGCTCCTACGCAAACCACCTCGGCGCAATCGCCCTACAGCAGGTTCAACGGATAACTGACGATCAACCGGTTCTCGTCGAAGCTGTTGGTCCGCCCCCAGTCGCGGCGCATATTGGAATTGCGCCATTTGACGTTCAGCGTCTTCAGCGGCCCCGACTGCACGGTGTAGGCCAGCTCGCTTTCGCGGGCCCACTCGGTGCCGTCGTCGGTACTGCTGTTGCGCACGTTGTCGCCGTGGATGTAGCGGTTCATCAGGGTCAGGCCGGGCACGCCGAGGGCCGCGAAGTCGAAGTCGTGGCGCAGTTGCCAGGAGCGCTCCTTCGCGCTCTCGAAGCTGGAGCCGAAGGCGTCGTTGGCCAGGGTGCCGCCGCTGGCGCCGTTGACGCGGAACCACTCGTCGTCGCCCATGACCTTCTGCAGGCCGAGGTAGAAGGTGTTGCCGCCGACCTTCGCCGAGAACATCCCCGACGCCGTGCGGTTGTCCAGGTCGCCGGCCTTGGCGCTACCGTCCTCCTTGCCCCAGAAGTAGCCGAGGTTGGCGCCCAGTACCCAGTCGCCCAGCGGCTGGAAGTGCTGCACCTGCAGGTACTGCTGCTGGTAGATGTCCTTCAGCTCGGCGTTCCACAGGCCGACGAGGGTACGGTCGCCATTGAAGCGGTATTCGCCGCCGGCGAAGTCGAAGCGGTCGGACTTGAACGCCGTGCGGTTGAACAGGCTCATGTCCTCCATGCTGGCGTCGTTGCGCGGGCTGTTCTGGCGGAACTGGCCGCCGTACAGCGTCAGGCCGGCGATTTCCTTGGAGGTCAGCTGGGCGCCCTGGAAGGTCTGGGTCAGCGAGCGGCCGTCGTCGGAGCGCAGGATCGGCAGCGCCGGGGCCCATTCGCCGACCTTCAGCTCGGTCTTGGAAATGCGCGCCTTGCCGGCCACCGCCAGGCGGCCGAAGTCGTCGGCCGGGCGGCCGTCGTCGTGCACCGGCAGCAGCTGGGTGCCGGCGGTGCCCTTGCCGCCGTCGAGCTTGACGCTGTACAGGCCGAGCACGTCCAGGCCGAGGCCGACGGTGCCCTGGGTGAAGCCGGACTTGAAGTCGAGGATGAAGTTCTGCGTCCACTCCTCGGCCTTGCCCTGGGCGGTGTCGCCGACGTAGTTGCGGTTCATGTAGAAGTTGCGCAGCGTCAGGCTCGACTTGGCGTCTTCGAGGAAGCCATCGGCGAAGGCGGGGAGGGCGGTACCGGCCAGGGCCAGGGTGCAGACGAGACGGTGCTTGGTCGGGCGGATCATTGTTGTTGTTCTCCGTTTCTTGGGCAAAGCGTCGCCGGCCAGCGGCGCGGGGCGTCGCTGGTGGGCGGGGAAGCTGGCTAGAGTGGGGTCAGCGCGGGGCCTTGCCGGCCACCGAGTAGCGCACCTGCTGGTTGCGCGTCTTCATGAAGTCTTCCAGGCTCTGGCCGCGCATGGCGGCGTAGATGTCCAGGTTGGACACGCCGAGCACGGCGCCGAGTTTCTCCAGCACGAAGAAGATCACCCCGTAGTGGATCAGCCCGCGCCAGTCGCGGCGGCGCAGCAGGTCGCGCTCTTCCTCGCAAAGGCCGGCCTCGGCGTAGAGCGCCTCGGGCTCGGCGAGGAAGCGCTGGCGCCACTGCGGCTCGATCATGCGGTGGAGGAACTTGTTCAGCCGGTAGCCCTTGGCGCTGCGCTCCAGGGTGTAGGGGTAGGTGCCTTCGAGCTGTTCCGCGCCGGCCAGTTGGTGGCGCATGTGCTGGCGGTGGCGCTCGATGGCCGGGGCGGGCAGGGCCTGGTCGCGGTTCTGCAGCAGCAGGGTGGCGATGCCGGTCATGGACGGCAGGTAGTAGTCCTGGTGCAGCTTGTCGACGCGGGCGGAAAGCGCGCCGCGCATGATCAGCCAGGTGATCACCTCGGCGCCTTCCATGCCGCCGAGGGTGGCGTATTCGGCGACGGTCATCGCGGTCAGGCGCTCGGGGTCGTCGACCAGCAGCTCGATGAACTGCGCGTCCCATTCCGGGTTGTTGAAGCCGCAGCGCTCGCCGTGGACCTGGTGCGACACGCCGCCGGTGGCGACGATGGCGACCTTGAGGTCCTCCGGGTAGCTCTCGATGGCGCGGCGCAGGGCCTGGCCCAGCTTGTAGCAGCGCCGCGCGCTGGGGATCGGCAGCTGCAGCACGCCGACCTGCAGCGGCACGATCTGCAGCGGCCAGCCGTCTTCGCAGGGCAACAGCGCCGACATCGGCGAGAAGAAGCCATGGTCCAGCGGCTTGTCGCGGAAGAAGCTCATGTCGAACTCGTCGGCCATCAGGCTTTCGCCGATGTGCCGCGACAGCGCCGCGTGGCCGCCCACCGGCGGCAGCTCGCGGGGGTTGCCGCCCTCGTCGGCGACGCCGTACTGGTCGTCGACGCCGAGGGTGAAGGCGCTGTAGTGGTCGAAGAAGAACGAGGTGACGTGGTCGTTGAAGATGTAGAAGAGCACGTCCGGCCGCTGTGCCTGGAGCCAGGCGCGGATCGGCTCGAAGCCCTCGAAGATCGGCGCCCAGGCCGCCTCCTGCTGTTTGTCGTGGTCGACGGCGAAGCCGATGGTCGGGGTGTGGGAGACGGCTAGGCCACCAATGATGCGTGCCATGACGGGGTCCTCTGGTTCAGGTTACTGCGCGGCCAGGGCCTGGCTCGCGCGGCGCCGGGCGTGGCCGTTGGCCAGGATCGCCAGGGCCGCGGCGAACGCCGGCAGGCCGAGGAAGGTGAACAGCAGCGGCAGGCCCAGGCCGAGGCTGAGCACCGTGCCGCCGACGAGCGAGCCGAAGATGGCGCCGAAGCGGCCGATGCCGAGCATCCAGCTTACCCCCGTGGCGCGGAACTCGGTGGGGTAGTAGCCCGGGGCGAAGGCGTTGAGGCCGGTCTGCGCGCCGCTCATGCAGAAGCCGGCGGCGGCCACGCCCACCACCAGCAGGCTGGACTCCAGGCTCAGCGCGCCGAGGCAGACGATGCACAGGCCGCCCAGGGCGTAGGCGATGGCGATGACGCGGTTGGGGTTGCGCCTGTCCATGATCCAGCCGACCACGATGGCGCCGACGGTGCCGCCGATCTGGAACAGCCCGGTGATGGTGGCGGCGCGCTCGATGGACAGGCCGCCGTCGCGCAGCAGGGTGGGCAGCCAGCCCATGGTCAGGTAGATCACCAGCAGGCCCATGAAATAGGTGGCCCACAGCGCCAGGGTGCCCAGGCGGTAGCGCTCGGTGAACAGCAGGCGCACCGGGGCCTTGTGCTGCACCGGCGGTTCGCTGACGGTGAAGCGGGTGTCGGTGGCGAAGCGCCCGCCCAGCTTCGCCAGGGCCGCGGCGATCTGCTCGGCCGGGGCCTTGTGCGCGGCCATGAAGCGGGCGGATTCCGGCAGCAGCCACAGCAGGAACGGCAGCAGGGCCAGCGGTAGCAGGCCGCCGGCGAGCAGCACCGCCTGCCAGCCGTGCTGCGGGATCAGCCAGGCGGCGAGGAAGCCGCCCAGGCCCGAGCCCATGTTGAAGCCGGTGAACATGATGGTGATCAGCAGCGAGCGGCTGCGCTCGGGCAGGTATTCGGCCAGCAGGGTGGTGCTGTTGGGCATGGCGGCGCCCAGGGCGACGCCGGTGAGCAGGCGCAGGATGGCCAGTTCGTAGGGGCTGCGGGCGAAGGCGCAGGCCAGGCTGAGCAGGCTGAAGCCGGTGACCGCGATCAGCAGTACCTTCTTGCGCCCGAGGCGGTCGGCGTAGGGGCCGGCGGTCAGCGCGCCAATGGCCAGGCCGATCATCCCGGCGCTCATCACCGGGCCGAAGGCGGCGCGGGACAGGCCCCACTCCTGCATCAGCGACGGGGCGATGAAGCCCATCACGGCCACGTCGAAGCCGTCGAACAGGACGATGAGGAAGCACAGGGACAGGACCAGCCACTGGTAGGGCGAGATCGGGCGGCTGTCGATCCAGTCTTTGACGTCGACAGTCTGCGTGCCGCCGGGGTTTTGCTTGAGCATTCGCGTTCACCTTTTGTTCTTGTAGTGGTGAAAATTCCAACAGGCTTCGAAAACGATGATGACCGGCAGGAATCACCTCGCCGTTTTTCGGCGTGGGGCGACTGTAAGGCTCAAGGGGCGGGGGCTGCCTCTGGGAAATCCTTAAGCGGGTATCGGTTTTGTTTATGAGGTGCTTGCACGGGCGTCGACCGGGGCCGGCGACGCCTGGCAGGTGCGTTTCACTGGCCGAGTTCCTCGTGGTAGTCGGCTTGGCCCTGGCGCCAGTAGGCGGCGACGCGCATGGCTTCCTTCGGCTGGCCCTTCTCCAGCAGCAGGTTGCGCACGCGGACCATGGCCGCGGCCTCGCCGGCACCCCAGGCGAAGCCTTCACCGGTGGGTAGGGCCAGGGCCTCGACGGCGGCCAGCAAGGCCTGGTCGTCGTCGAACCATTGCAGATGGAGGTCGGCGGCGGTGGCGAACCGGCGGCGGTCGGCCGCCTCCACTTGCAGCAGGACGATGGCGCGGGTGCCCGCCGGCATTTCCTCCAGGCGCCGGTGCACGGCGGGCAGGCCGGTGGCGTCGGCGACGAACAGGTGCCAGTCGAAGTCCGGCGGGACGATCATCGAGCCGCGCGGGCCGCCGATCACCGCGTTGTCGCCGACCTGGGCGTGCTCGGCCCACTGGCAGGCCTTGCCGTGGCCGTGCAGGGCGAACTCCAGGGTCAGCTCGCGGGCCTGGGCATCGAAGCGGCGCGGGGTGTAGTCGCGGCGCACGATGCTGCCGTCGTCGTCCTCGAACATGAACTTGACGTGGTCGTCGAAGCCGGCGGACACGAAGTCGGCCAGGGCCTCGCCGGCGAAGGTGAGGCTGACGAAATGCGGGCTGAGCTGCTCGCGGCGGGCGACCTGCACTTCGCGCATGCGCAGTTCGTGGCGGACGCGGTGCACGCGGCGTTGCTGGGTGGCTTGGGTCATGGGTGGCCCTCTTGGGCTATGGTTGATAATATCAACGATCATAAGAATCATTAGTTGATAAAGTCAACCGTATAGCCATGAAAGCCGACGACGTTCTCGAAACCATCCATGCCGTCATGCACCTGTACCGTTCGCGGCAGTACCGCGAACTGCGCGACGGCCCCCACGACCTGACGCACATGGAATTCAAGGTGCTGGCCTTCTTCGCCCGCCGCCCGGGCGCCACCCAGCGCCAGCTGGTGGAGCACAGCGGCCGCGACAAGGCACAGATCGCCCGGCTGATCCAGGGGCTGCGCAATCGCGGTTTGCTGGAGGGCAGCGCCGATGCATTGGACAAGCGCAGCGTATGCCTGAGCCTGAGCGCCGAAGGCGATGCGGTCTACGCCGAGGTGGAAGGCCAGGGCCGGCACCTGTCGGAGGTGGCGGTGCGGGGGTTCAGCGCGCAGGAGCGGGAGCAGTTGCAGGGGTTGTTGGCGCGGGTGGAGGCGAATCTGCAGACGGAGTGAGGGGGCTCGCCGGTGGTTTTGGTGGGTTGGGTGGGCGCCGCTCCCTCTCCCCAGCCCTCTCCCTGAAGGGAGAGGGGGCTAGTCCGTGCCGAGAGAAGTGATGGTTTCAGCCGGTAGCTTTCGGTGTTGCCGGCTAACTCCAGAACATCCACGTCTGCCCAACGGTCCCCTCTCCCTTCAGGGAGAGGGTTAGGGAGAGGGCGCGGAGGTTGGCATGGCAGCGGCGCCGCCGGTTACCTCGTTCGCGAGCAAGCTCGCTCCTACGAAAAGCTGGCCGATGCCCGGGCGCAATGCGGCCCCCGTAGGCGCGGGCCCTGCCCGCGATTCGCGCGCAGGGCGCGCTCCTACAGGGAATGGCGCAGGTCAGCCCTCCACCACCCGGTAGCACGGCTCGTAGGCCGCGCCGCCCGGCAGCTTCATCCGGTGCTGCTTGACGAAGGCGTGCAGCAGCTCGTCCAGGCGGCGCATCAGCGCCGGTTCGCCGTGGATCTCGTAGGGGCCGAACTCCTCGATCGCCCGCACGCCCTTTTCCTTGACGTTGCCGGCGACTATCCCGGAGAACGCCCGGCGCAGGTTGGCCGCCAGTTCGTGGGGCGGCAGGTCGGTGCTCAGCTGCAGGCCGGCCATGTGCTCGTGGGTGGGGTCGAAGGGGCGCTGGAAGCCGACGTCGATCTTCAGCAGCCAGTTGAAGTGGAAGGCGTCGTTGCGCTCGCGGCGGAACTGCTTGACCTCCTTCAGGCCCTGGGCCATGTGCCGCGCCACTTCGGCGGGGTTGTCGACGATGATCTGGTAGCGCCGCTGCGCCGCCTCGCCCAGGGTGGCGCCGACGAAGGCGTGCAGTTGCTCGAAGTAGGCCGAGGCGCTGCGCGGGCCGGTGAGCACCAGGGGGAAGGGCAGGTCCTGGTTGTCCGGGTGCATGAGGATGCCCAGCAGGTAGAGGAACTCCTCCGCCGTGCCGACGCCGCCGGGGAAGATGATGATGCCGTGGCCGACGCGGACGAAGGCCTCCAGGCGCTTCTCGATGTCCGGCAGTATCACCAGCTCGTTGACGATGGGGTTGGGCGCCTCGGCGGCGATGATCCCCGGCTCGGTCAGGCCCAGGTAGCGGCCGCCGTGGTGGCGCTGCTTGGCATGGCCGATGGTGGCGCCCTTCATCGGCCCCTTCATCACGCCCGGGCCGCAGCCGGTGCACACGTCCAGGTTGCGCAGGCCCAGCTCGTGGCCGACCTTCTTGGTGTACTTGTATTCCTCGGTGCTGATGGAGTGGCCGCCCCAGCACACGACTATCTTCGGCTCCACGCCCGGGCGCAGGGTGCGCGCGTTGCGCAGCAGGTGGAAGACGTAGTCGGTGATGCCCTGGGAGGTGTGCAGGTCGACGCGCTGGTCGTCCAGTTCGTTGGCGGTGTAGACGATGTCGCGCAGGGCGCTGAAAAGCATCTCGCGGGTGCCGGCGATCATCTCGCCGTCGACGAAGGCGTCGGCCGGCGCGTTGACCAGTTCCAGGCGCACGCCGCGGTCCTGCTGGTGGATGCGTACCTCGAAGTCGCGGTAGGCGTCGAGGATGGTCTTGGCGTTGTCGATGCGCGCGCCGGTGTTGAGGATGGCCAGGACGCACTGGCGGAACAGTTGGTAGACGCTGCCCGAGCCGGCTTCGCTGAGTTGCTGGACTTCGCGCTGGGACAGGGTTTCGAGGGTGCCCTTGGGGCTGACCGAGGCATTGATGGTGGGTCTGGGGGACATTACAGCTTCCATTGGTGCGGATGCCCGGGAGGGCACCTGGGTACTCGACCGCGCGCTGGCGGTGTCCTGCCCCGGTGTGGCCGCAAGGGCGGCCCGGTGAGGGTGGGGCTTATCCGGATAGTAGTGCGTGGGGAGCGAGGCGGCGAGCCCTGCGGATTGCCATCACGGCTGCGGGCCGGCCTCGGCCGCCCGCCACAGGGGCGGGAGCCGGACGACGGGGAAGGGGCGTTCAGCCGGCCAGGGCGGCCAGCGGAATGCCCTCGTGGTTGGGCAGGTAGCCGTTGCCCAGGGACAGGCTGACCGGCTGGCGCTGCGGTTTCAGGAAGCCCAGCAGGGTGTCGCGGGTGTCCTGCCAGCCCTGCTTGTGCTCGACGTCGATGAAGTGCCCGGCGTTGCGGATGGTGCGGAACTCGCAATCGCGGATCAGCTGCTGGAACAGCTTGGCCTCGGCCGGGGTGGTGTAGAGGTCCAGCTCGCCATTGACGAACAGCAGCGGGATGTCGATGGCGGCGAACTTCTCCATGTAGCTCTCGGCGCTGAGCTGGAGCACCTGGCGGATGTGGAAGTGCATCTGCCGGTACTCGTGCTCCTCCAGGCTGGCGACGTGGCGGAAGTTGTAGCGCTTGAACAACTGCGGCAGGTAGCGGCCGATGGTGTCGTTGACCAGGTTGGCGACGTTCGGCCGGTCGCAGGCGCCGAGGTAGTCCAGGCCGCGGTGCAGGTAGTCCAGCATCGGGGCGTTGAGCAGCGGCGAGAAGGAGCTGATCACCGCCTTGCGGATGCGGCTCGGGCGCTGCGCCAGGGCCAGCAGGGTGGCCACCCCGCCCAGGAGAAGGACATCACCACGTCGGCGCGGTAGTGCTCGATCAGGCCCAGCAGCAGCTGCGCCTCGTACTCCTTGCTGATGAACTCGCGGCAGTCGTTGTGCGCCTTGGACCCGCCGGCATAGGGCTGGTCGTAGCAGACCACGTTGAAGTGCGGTTGCAGGTATTTCACCGTTTGCGCAAAGGAGGCGGTAGTGGACAGCGAGCCGTTGACCAGGATGATGGTCTGGCGTGCTTCCCTGTTGGCGTGGAACTCCGTGTATACCCGGTGTTGCAGAATCTCGACGACGGCGGTTTCCGGCCTCATGTCGCTTCCTCCAGACGCAGCTCGAATGGATGCACCCCACGATCGGGTGCGAGAGAACTACCAGGCAGAAGGAAAGCGCCTCGAGGTGACAGCTTCATGTCACCCGGCGAAAGTTCATATTTTCTTTATTTTCAAAAACTTATAATTGCAAAAGCGAAGCGTCGAACCTCTTTTCGAGGGCCGTGCGCGGGGCTTTCGAGGCAGGTAGGAAAGGCCGGGCGGGGAAGTGCCGGGCGGAAAAATCTTCTTGGACGTGATGCGTGACCGATGAGTCACGCATGGGGCAGAGTTAAGCAGGACGGTTCGTCGACCGCAACCCTGTGCCGGGCGTTTTCCCACTGCCGTCGGCCGGGAATCCGACGAACTGCGTTTTTCCGGCAAAAGGCCAGCGCCCTATTACACTTTCCTTCAGTCGTTTCCTGCGAATCCTCCAGCCGCGGAAGAGGTCGTTGCGCTCCTCCCTGGCCGACACAATGGATGGGTCGGATTCATGGTCGTGCACCCTGTTTTGCGAACCGGGCTGGCTTTCGCCGTGCTGGCCTGCCTGTGCCTGCCCGCGGCCGCGGACGATCGCTACGGCTGCACGCAACCCGTGCGCCTGGCGTTCTACCGCAACCAGGTGTTCTACCACGACGGCAAGGGCCTGGACGCCGACCTTGTGGCCGAGCTTGCGCGCCGCACCGGCTGCGCCTTCGAGGTCTCGGTGCGGCCACGGGCGCAGATCTGGACGGCCCTGCAGCGTGGCGAGCTGGACATGGCCACCAGCGCCGTGGCCACCGCCGAGCAACGCCGCTACGCCTACTTCGTGCCCTACCTGCACTTGCGCGAGCGGCTGATCGTGCCGCTGGACCTGTCCGCCGACCTGCACAGCCTGGACGACTTCCACGCGCTGCCGGGCGTGCGCCTGGGCGCGGTCGCCGGCTACAACCACGGCCCCTACCTGGACGCCATGCTGCGCATCCTGCGCAGCGAGGGGCGGGTGCGCGAATACGTCGACGAGACGGCCTGCTTCAACGCGTTGCTGGGGGGCGAGGTGGACGGGCTGATCGGCCACGAGCTGAGCCTGGCCGGCCTGCTCCACGACCCGGCGCTGCGTCACCGTTTCCGTGGCATCGACGTGGCCCGCGGGACCGGCGTGCCGCGCAGCCTGGTGCTGGCCCGCGGGCGTTTCAGCGCGGCGCAGAGCGCGCAGTGGCAGCGCCTGTTCGAGGACCTGCGGCTGGACGGCTCGCTGGCCCGCATCTTCCTCGGCAACGCGCCGCTGGACGTCGCGGCGTCGCTTCTCGACAACGGCTACCGACCGACGCCCGATGGGCTCGGCGAACAGGACGAGGCACCATGAGGGCAGACAAGCGCGGCATTCCCCTGCAGGTCCTGGTGACCGGCGCCATCATCCTGAGCATGCTGGTGCTGGCCGTGTCGCTGCTGGTGCAGGGCTACCGCGGCGTGGAAGGGGCGCTGGTGACGGCGGCGGGCGAGTCCGCGGCGCAACTGGGGGTGACGGTCAACGAGCGCATCCGCCGCCTGCTCGACCCGGCGCAGAACACCCTGCGCCTGCTCAGCTACGACGGCATCTCGCAGACCGACAACCTGCCGGCGCGCCTGGAGCGCCTGCCCATGCTGGCGGAGAACCTGCGCGCCAACCGCACCCTGAGCGCGCTCTACGTCGGCTACCCGAACGGCGAGTTCCTGCTGATCCGCGCCCTGCGCACGGCGAAGGCGCGGCAGGCGCTCAAGGCGCCGGACAAGACCCTCTACCTGGTGCAGAGCCAGACCCTCGGCGAGCAGGGCGCGCTGGTCGGCGAATGGCGCTTCTACGATGCGCGGCTGCAACTGCTGCAGCGCCAGGAACGCCCCGACTACCGCTACGACCCGCGCCAGCGTCCCTGGTACAAGGACGCCTACACCGGCAAGGGCACGGTGCTGACGCAGCCCTACGTGTTCTTCACCACCCAGGAGATCGGCCTGACCCTGGCCCTGCGCAGCGTCGACGGCGCGGCGGTGATCGGCATGGACGCCTCGGTGGACGACCTGGCCACCGAGATGGGCGACCTGCGCCAGACCGCCAACACCGAGCTGGCGGTGCTCGGCGCGCAGAACACGGTGATCGCCTACCCGGACCTGGAACGCCTGCTGCGCCACGACGACCACGAGGTGCGCCTGGCCCACCTCGACGAACTCGGCGTGCCCAGCCTGGAGCGCCTGGTGGAACTCGGCGGCCCGGCCGGCACGCCGCAGCGCTACCAGGTGGCGGGCGAGGACTGGTACGGCATCTGGGTGCCGCTGGTGAACTTCGCCAGCGGCCAGGCGCGGGTGCTGATCGGCATCCCGGCCGACGAACTGCTGGCCGGCGCGCGCCAGGTGCTGTTGCGCCAGGCCGCCTGGAGCGGCGCGCTGCTGCTGGTCCTGCTGCTGCTCGGCTGGCTGATCGGCCGGCGCATCGCCCGCCCGCTGCGGGCCCTGGCCGACCAGGTGGGCGCGCTGGCGGCCTTCGACTTCGCCCGGCCAGTGGGCGTCGACTCGAAGATCCGCGAGGTGCGCGAGCTGAGCCGGGTGCTCGGCGGCATGTCGCGGACCATCCACAACTTCCAGGGCATCACCCTGAGCCTGAGCCGCGAGACGCGCCTGGACAGCATGCTCGCCGAGGTGCTCACGCGCCTGGTGGAGGCCACCGGCGTGCGGGGCGGCGCGGTGTACCTGCTGCAGGAGCAGGACAACCGCCTGGCGCAGGCCTGCGCGGTGAACGGCGGGCACTACCCGCAGTCGCTGCTCATCGAGGGCTTCGACGAGGCGCAGCTGGCCAGCCTGGTGGACCAGGCCCTGAGCGGCCGCGGCCGGCACATGGAGGTGCCGCTGCGCAACCGCAGCGAGGAACTGCTGGGCATGCTGGTGCTGCAGCTGCAGGAGGAGGGCGAGCGCCGGCGCCAGCCGCGGCGGCCGTTCAAGCGCTTCGTCGAGGAGCTGTCCGGGGCCGCCGCCGTGGCCATCGAGACGCGCCAGCTGATCGAGGCGCAGCAGCGCCTGCTGGACGCCATCATCAAGCTGCTGGCCGATGCCATCGACGCCAAGAGCCCCTACACCGGCGGCCACTGCGAGCGGGTGCCGCAGCTGGCCGACATGCTGGTGCAGAAGGCCATCGACGACCGCGACGGGCCCTACGCGGCCTTCGCCATGAGCGACGCCGAGCGCTACGAATTCCAGATCGCCGCCTGGCTGCACGACTGCGGCAAGATCACCAGCCCCGAGTACGTGGTGGACAAGGCCACCAAGCTGGAGACACTGTACAACCGCCTGCACGAGGTCCGCATGCGCTTCGAGGTGCTCTGGCGCGACGCCGACATCCGCTACTGGCGCGGCCGCGCCGAGGGCGGCGAGGAGGCCGTCCTGGGCGAGCGGCGCGATGCCGAGCAGCAGGCGCTGCGCGAGGACTTCGCCTTCGTCGCCCAGGCCAACGTCGGCGGCGAGTTCATGCGCGACGAGGACATCGAGCGCCTGGCGCGCATCGGCGAGCGCCGCTGGTGGCGGCACTTCGACGACCGTATCGGCATTTCCCACGACGAGGCCGAGCGCCTGGCGGCGACGCCGGCCGAGCCGCTGCCGGTGGAGGAGCGCCTGCTGGCCGACAAGCCGTCGCACCAGGTGCCCTGGGGCGAGCGCAAGCCGCCGGTGGCCCGGGACGACCCGCGCAACGCCTGGGGCTTCGACATGCGCCTGCCGGCCTTCGCCAGCCACTACGGCGAGCTGTACAACCTGGGCATCCGCCGCGGCACCCTGACCGACGAGGAGCGCTTCAAGATCAACGAGCACATCGTCCAGACGCTGATGATGCTCAGCGCGCTGCCGCTGCCCCGGCACCTGCGCCGGGTGCCGACCATCGCCGCCAACCACCACGAGAAAATGGACGGCACCGGCTACCCGCGGCGGCTGTCGGGCGAGGACATGAGCATTCCCGAGCGGATCATGGCCATCGCCGACATCTTCGAGGCACTGACCGCCGCCGACCGCCCCTACAAGGCGCCGAAGACGCTCTCCGAGTCGCTGAAGATCCTCGCCTGCATGGCCCGCGACCGCCACGTGGACGCGGGGCTGTTCCGCCTGTTCGTGGCCAGCGGCGTCTACCGCGAATACGGCGAGCGCTTCCTGCGCCCGGAGCAGATGGACGTGGTGGACGAGGCGGCGCTGCTGGCGATCGTCGAGGCGGACCAGGCGGAGAAGGCCTGAGCCGCAGCGTAATGCTGTTCACTACGGCGTTATCCGCCGAATCGCGGACAGAGTCTGCTACGTTGCAGGCGAGCATGGCTTCTCGTAGGAGCGAGCTTGCTCGCGAACCCTGGGTTTCCTCGTTTGCGATAGTTCGTAGGGCGCATAACGCCTACGGCGTTATCCGCCAAATCGCGGACAGAGTCCGCTCCTACGGTTCCAGGAAGCACGGACGTAGGAGCAGACTCACCGGCCACGCCGGACGCCCCGGTAGCACGGCCAACGGCGGATAACCGCGAACGGTTATTCGCCCTACGGTCGGGCACGGTCGTAGGCGGACTTCGTCCGCGATTGGATTCACCGGCTACGCCGGACGCCCCGGTGGCACGAACAGCCCCCTTTCCTTCCGGGGGCCGCGTCAGCGCGGCGAGTCCAGCGCCACGCTGCCCTCGGCCTGGAACAGCACCAGGTGGTCGGTGGCCACGCCGATGCCGACTTCCTCGCCCGGCTGGTGGTCGGCGTGGCTGGGGAAGATCGACTCCAGCAGGGTGCCGGTGGCCAGTTGCAGGCGGTACAGGGTGGCCGCGCCGAGGAACGACTTGCCGACGATGCGCGCCTTCAGCGGGCCCTGCGGGGCGTAGACCAGGTCGTCCGGGCGCAGCAGCACGTCCACCGCGCTGCCCTGGGGCAGGCTGTAGGCGCGGTTGCCGCGCAGCACGCCCAGTTCGGTCTGCACGCTGTCCGGGTCAAGCATCTGCCCGCGGATGAAGTAGCCCTGGCCGATGAAGCTGGCGACGAAGGGCGTCTGCGGCTCGTGGTAGAGGTTGAAGGGGGTGTCCCACTGCTCCAGGTGGCCGTGCTTGAACACGCCGACCTGGTCGCTGACGGCGAAGGCTTCTTCCTGGTCGTGGGTCACCAGCACGGCGCTGGTGCCGCGCGCCTTGAGGATCTCGCGGACCTCGTGGCTGAGCTTGCGGCGCAGCTCCACGTCGAGGTTGGAGAAGGGTTCGTCGAGCAGCAGCAACAGCGGCTCGGGGGCCAGCGCGCGGGCCAGGGCCACGCGTTGCTGCTGGCCGCCGGACAGCTCGTGGGGGTAGCGCCGGCCGAGCTTGTCGAGCTTCACCAGCTCCAGCAGCTCGGTGACGATGCGCCGGCGCTCGGGGTGCTTGCGGATGCCGAAGCCGACGTTGTCCTCCACCGTCAGGTGCGGGAACAGCGCGTAGTCCTGGAACACCATGCCGATGCGGCGCTTCTCCGGCGCCAGGGTGAAGCCGGGGCGCGAGATGGTCTCGCCGGCCAGGTGGATCTCGCCTTCCTGCACCGGCTCGAACCCGGCGATGGCGCGCAGGGTGGTGGTCTTGCCGCAACCCGAGGGGCCCAGCAGGCAGCCGATGTCGCCGGCGTTCAGGTGCAGGCTGACGTCCTGCACCACGCGCTGTTGCCCATAGCCACAGGAGAGGTTTCTGAGTTCGAGCAACAGCGGTCGGGTCATGGATGGTGCCGTGGAGAAAGAAGCGGAGGCAGAGAGTTTACACGTGGCGAATGAGAATTACTCGCCAACGCGATGCCGGCGACCCCGTGCCGCACGGCAGGCCGGGGCCGTGCGGCGGCAATGAGGGCTCAGGCGTAGTGGGCGTGTTCGACCAGCAGTTCGAGCAGCGCCTTCTGCGCGTGCAGGCGGTTCTCCGCCTGGTCCCAGGCCACCGAGCGCGGGTCGTCCAGCAGGTCCTCGCTGATCTCCTCGCCACGGTGCGCCGGCAGGCAGTGCATGAACAGCACGTCCGCGGCGGCGCCGTCGAGCAGCTCGCGGCTCACCTGGTAGGGGCGGAAGGTGCGCAGGCGCGCCTGGGCCTCGTCTTCCTGGCCCATGGAGGCCCAGACGTCGGTGCTCACCAGGTGCGCGCCGGCCACCGCCTCGCGCGGGTCGCGGACCACGCGCACGCGCTCGCCGGCCAGGGCCTGCAGCGCGGCGCTGGGCTCGTAGCCCTCGGGGCAGGCCACGCGCAGTTGGAAGTCGAAGCGGATGGCCGCCTCGATGTAGCTGTTGCACATGTTGTTGCCGTCGCCGATCCAGGCCACGGTCTTGCCGGCGATGCTGCCGCGGTGTTCGTGGAAGGTCTGCATGTCGGCCAGCAGCTGGCAGGGGTGCAGGTCGTCGGACAGGCCGTTGATCACCGGCACCCGCGAGTTGGCGGCGAACTCGATGAGGGTGCTGTGGGCGAAGGTGCGGATCATCACCGCGTCGACCATGCGCGACATCACCTTCGCCGCGTCGGCGATGGGCTCGCCGCGGCCCAGCTGGGTGTCGCGCGGGGAGAGGAAGATCGCCTGGCCGCCGAGCTGGATCATGCCGGCCTCGAAGGAAATCCGCGTCCGGGTGGAGGCCTTCTCGAAGATCATGCCCAGCACGCGGTTCTTCAGCGGCTCGTAGAGCACGCCTCGGTCGCGCAGGTCCTTCAGCTCGCTGCCGCGGCGGATCAGACCGAGGAGTTCGTCGGTCGTGTAATCCAGCATCGAGAGGAAGTGCCTTGCGCTCATGATTCAGTACCTACTGCTTATTCTCAGAGTTGCGACCGAGGGTCTGGCCGGCTTTTCGAGAAAAAACGGACTGAACCTGCGGCCTGACCGCATGCAGCGGAAATTTAGGGGGAAGACGCGATCCTATAAGGAAATTACGCATTCACGCAAGTTTGCCGCGGAGCGCCCCGCCGGGCAGCTGCGCGGCCCCGATTCGCGCCTATATCCCGCGATTCACTGCACTTAGGCTTGTGGCGCTCGCCGCAGCGCCGTTCCATAGTGCTCGCTCTGGTAACGACCGGCCCGCGAAGGTCGGCGCAACAACAAGAGGCGAGCCATGAGCAAGACCCTCCACCACCGTGCGTGCCACCTGTGCGAGGCCATCTGCGGCCTGACCATCGAGACCGAGGAACAGCGCATCCTGTCGATCAGGGGCGATGCGCAGGACAGCTTCAGCCGCGGCCACGTCTGCCCCAAGGCGGTGGCCCTGCAGGACATCCAGAACGACCCCGACCGCCTGCGCCAGCCGATGCGGCGGGTCGGCGGCGAGTGGCAGCCGATCGCCTGGGAAGAGGCCTTCGAGCTGGTCGCCGCGCGCCTGGCGGAAATCCGCGAGCGCCACGGCAACGACGCCGTGGCCGTGTACCAGGGCAACCCCAGCGTGCACAACTACGGACTGATGACCCACAGCAACTACTTCCTCGGCCAGTTGAAGACGCGCAACCGCTACTCGGCCACCTCGGTGGACCAGTTGCCGCACCACCTGGTCAGCCAGCAGATGTTCGGCCACGGCCTGCTGATCCCCATTCCGGACATCGACCATACCGATTTCATGCTGATCCTCGGCGGCAACCCGCTGGCCTCCAACGGCAGCATCATGACCGTGCCGGACGTGGAAAAGCGCCTCAAGGCCCTGAAGGCCCGCGGCGGCCGCCTGGTGGTGGTGGACCCGCGGCGCACCGAGACCGCGGCGCTGGCCGACCAGCACCTGTTCGTCCGCCCGGGGCAGGACGCGGCCTTGCTGCTGGGCATCCTCGACGTGCTGTTCGGCGAGAACCTGGGGCGCGCCAGCCACCTGCCGGTGGCCGGGCTGGACGAGGTGCGCGCGGCGCTGGCGCCCTTCGGCGTCGAGGCCATGGCCCGGCGCTGCGGCGTGCCGGCGGCGGATATCCGCGCCCTGGCCCGGGACTTCGCCGCCGCCGACAAGGCGGTGTGCTATGGGCGCATGGGCGTCTCCACCCAGCGCTTCGGCACCCTCTGCCAATGGCTGGTGCAACTGATCAACCTGGTCACCGGCAACCTCGACCGCGTCGGCGGCAGCCTCTGCACCACGCCGGCGGTGGACCTGGTGGCCAGTACCTCCGGCGGCGCCTTCGGCCGCTGGCGCAGCCGGGTGTCCGGCCTGCCGGAATACGGTGGCGAGCTGCCGGTGGCGGCGCTGGCCGAGGAAATGCTCAGCGAGGGCGAGGGCCAGGTCCGCGCGCTCATCACCGTGGCCGGCAACCCGGTGCTCTCCACCCCCAACGGGCGGCGCCTGGAGCAGGCCCTGGACGGCCTGGAGTTCATGCTCGCCATCGACCTCTACATCAACGAGACCACGCGCTACGCCGACCTCATCCTGCCGCCCACAGCGCCGCTGGAGCACGAGCACTACGACACCACTTTCAACGTCTTCGCGGTGCGCAACGTCACCCGCTTCAACGAGGCGGTGCTGCCCCGGCCGGCCGGCGCGCTGCACGACTGGGAAATATTCGTCGGCCTGGCCAGGGCCTATGCCGCGCGCCAGGGCACCGAGCTGAAGCCGACGGCGCCGCCGGAGCAGATGATCGACATGGGCCTGCGCTTCGGCCCCTACGGCGATGCCAGCGAGCACAAGCTGAGCCTGGCGCGCCTGCGCGAGCACCCCCACGGCCTCGACCTGGGCCCGCTGCAGCCGAACCTGGCAGCGCGGCTGAAGACCGCCAGCCACCAGGTGGAGGCCGCGCCGGCGCTGTTCCTCGCCGACCTCGGGCGCTTCGCCGACACCCCGGCGCCGGCCGAGGGCCAATTGCTGCTGATCGGCCGCCGCCACGTGCGCAGCAACAACTCCTGGATGCACAACTACCACCGCCTGGTGAAGGGCAAGCCGCGCCACCAGTTGCTGATGCACCCGCAGGGACCTGGCCAGCCGCGGCCTGGTGGACGGCCAGCGGGTGCGGGTACGCTCGCGGGTGGGCAGCGTCGAGATCGAGGTGGCGGCCAGCGACGAGGTGATGGCCGGGGTGGTCAGCCTGCCCCATGGCTGGGGCCACGCGCGCCCCGGGGTGCAACTGGCCATCGCCAGCGAACAGGGCGGCGCCAGCGCCAACGACCTGACCGACGAGCGCCACCTGGACACGCTGTCCGGCAACGCCGCGCTCAATGGCGTGCCGGTGGAGGTGGAGGCGGCCTGAAGTCGGCGGTAAAGCCGAGCGCGGTGCTCGGCTTTCCGGTACACTGCCGGCAAAGTACCGGCTGCATGGCCGGGCAGTAGCGAAGTTCAGCCGAGGTTAGCCAATGGACATCATCGATACCATCAAAGAGCAGATCGCCAACAACCCCATCCTGCTGTATATGAAAGGTTCGCCGAACGCTCCGCAGTGCGGCTTCTCCGCCCGCGCCGCGCAGGTGCTGATGGCCTGCGGCGAGAAATTCGCCTACGTCGACATCCTGCAGAACCCGGAAATCCGCGCCAACCTGCCGAAGTACGCCAACTGGCCGACCTTCCCGCAGCTGTGGGTGGGTGGCGAGCTGGTCGGGGGCAGCGACATCCTCGTCGAGATGTTCGAGAAGGGCGAACTGCAGCCGCTGATCAAGCAGGCCGTCGGCAACGCCGAAGCCTGATCGACGGCGTAGCCGTCGTAGCGAAGAACCCCGCGCCAGCGCGGGGTTTTTCATTTGTGCGGGGAAGGGATTCGAACCGATGGACGACCGCAAGAGGGCCCGCGCGGCCCGTTGGGCCTGCGCCTTCTGCTTCGGCGCGGGCGGGCTGGTGCATGGCAGCGTCATGGGGCGCATCCCGGCGCTGAAGAGCCTCACCGGCGTCGACGAGCAGGCGCTGGGCCAGGCGCTGCTGGGCGCCGGGCTCGGCGCGCTGCTGGCGTTCTCCTTCGCTGGCGCCCTGGTGCGCCGCCTCGGCAGCCGGTGGGTGACACTGGCCAGCGCCGCGGCGCTGCTGCTGGTGTTCCCGCTGCTGGGGCTGTGCCACGGCTGGTGGGAGCTGGCCCTGGCGCTGCTGCTGGTGGGGCTGACCTTCGCCACCCTGGACGTGGCGATGAACACCCAGGCGGTGGAGGTGGAACGCCTGCTGGGCCGGCCCTGCCTGTCCAGCCTGCACGGCATGTACAGCCTCGGCGGCCTGCTCGGCGCGCTGGGCGCGGCGTTGCTGGCGGGGCTCACGCCGTTCTGGCATTTCAGCCTGCTCACCGTGCTGGCGCTGCTGGCCCTGCCGCTGTTCGGCCGGCGCCTGCTGGAGGGGCGCAGCGAACCGCAAGCCGAGGCGCAACCGCGCCGGCGCGGTCCGCGGCTGCCGCCGGCGGCGCTGGTTGGCCTGGGGCTGCTGACGCTCTGCGCGTTCGTCTCCGAAGGCGCGGTGGCGGACTGGAGCGCGCTGCTGTTGCACAGCGTCCTGGGCGCTTCGGAGCGGGTGGCGGCGCTGGGCTTCGCGGCCTTCTCGGCGACCATGGTGGTCGGCCGGCTGTTCGGCGACCGCCTGCGCCTGCACGTCGCCGACGTCGCCCTGGTGCGCGGGCTCAGCCTGCTGGCCATCGCCGGCATGCTGCTGGCGCTGTTCGGCGGCCGCGTCGAGCTGTCGGTGGCGGGCTTCGCCCTGGTCGGCCTGGGCCTGTCGGTGGTGGTGCCGATCCTCATCGGCGCGGCCGGCAACCGGCCGGCCGTGGAGGCGTCCAGCGGCGTCGCCGCGGTGGCGTCGTTCGGCTATGGCGGGCTGCTGCTGGGGCCACCGCTGATCGGCATCCTGGCCGAGCACATCGGCCTGCGCCTGGCATTGCTGGTGGTGGTGGGGCTGTGCGCGGGGCTGCTGTGCTGGGCGCACCTCGTGCGCCGCCCGCAGCAGGCGGGGTAGAGCAGGGCCGGGGCGCCGCGCAGGGCGGCGCCCGTAGCCATCAGTCGTCTTCGTGCATGTGCGACTGCAGGTAGTTCTCCAGGCCGACCTTCTGGATCAGGCCGAGCTGGGTCTCCAGGTAGTCGATGTGCTCTTCCTCGGACTCGAGGATGTTCTTGAGCAGGTCGCGGCTGACGTAGTCATGCACGCTTTCGCAATGCACGATGGCGTCGCGCAGGTCCTTCGCGGCCTTGAGTTCCAGGTTCAGGTCGCACTGCAGCATTTCCTGGGTGTTCTCGCCGACCAGCAGCTTGCCCAGGTCTTGCAGGTTGGGCAGGCCCTCGAGGAAGAGGATGCGCTCGATGAGCTTGTCCGCATGCTTCATCTCGTCGATCGACTCGTGGTACTCGTGGGCGCCGAGGCGCTTCAGGCCCCAGTCGTTCCACATGCGCGAGTGCAGGAAGTACTGGTTGATGGCGATCAGCTCGTTGCCGAGGACCTTGTTCAGATGCTGGATGACTTTCTTGTCGCCTTTCATGCCGAGTCCTGCCGTATGGAGTGGGGTAGGACTGAAATTTTGGGCTTCTTATAACCTGATGTCAAACGTAAGCTATTGATTTAGTTATAAAAAGGAATATGAATACGAATGTTTTCATTCCGCAGTTAGACGCTAAATACTTGAATTGCGGGCATAAAAAAACCGGGCCTGGGCCCGGTTCTTCTGGCGTATGCCGAATCGGCATCGCTCAACTGGCAGCATAGGCCAGCGAGTAGTTCATCGATTGCGCGCCCTGCAGGTCACCGAGGGTCTCGCGCACCACCTGCTTGGCGAGGCAGGCGCACTTGCCGCACTGGGTGCCGACGCCGGTGCTTTCGCGCACTTCGCGGTAACTGCAGCATCCCTCGTAGATCGCGTCGCGGATCTGGGTATCGGTAACACCTTGGCAGAGGCAGACGTACATGGATGGCACTACTGGTGTGGGGTTGTTGGCGTCGATACTAATGTTAATGAGAATGATTGTCAAAGTTTGAGGGGCGACATTCCGGCATGGCGACGAATGGTCTTTTTGAGCTGCGAAGGGTGAGTCAGGCCCGCCTCGCCGTAGGGCGGATAACCGTTCGCGGTTATCCGCCGTTGGCCGTGCCATCGGGGCGTCCGGCGTGGCCGGTGAATCCAATCGCGGACGGAGTCCGCTCCGGTCGTGCTCGCGAACGGTGCTTACCGGCGGCGGCTGTGTTTCTGACTGGCTCCACTCCCTCTCCCCAACCCTCTCCCGCAAGCGGGAGAGGGGGCTGGCCTGAGTGGTCGGGAAGCAAGGCGCCATCCTTTCCCCTCGTCACTCCCGCGAACGCCGGAACCCGTAGGGCGGATCCTGAACCAATGGTTCCAGGAGGCACGGTCGTAGGAGCAACTGTCTTGCAGGCTGCGCCGCCTCTTTCCAACCCGTAGGGCGCATAACGCCTACGGCGTTATCCGCCGCGGCCGTCGGGCACCGGCGTTCCGGCCGGCGGCGGATAACCGCGAACGGTTATTCGCCCTACGGTCGAGCACGGGTGTAGGACTCCGTCCGCGATTGGACCCGCAGGCCCTGCCAGCCTCTGCAGTGGCATGAACGAAAAAGCCCCGCATCGCAGGCTGTGTGAAAACCCGAGCGGCTCTTCGAAGAGAGCGTTCCTACGTGAAATCTGAAGAGGCTTGGCTATTCAGCCAATCCAGAATCCGCGTAGAAACGCGAAATCCAGGTTGTTTTTTAACCAGCGGGACCGATCCTGAGGTTTTCACACAGCCTGATCGGCGGGGCTTTTTCATGGCAGTGGCTCAAGGACCAAAATCAGTCCTCATCCTCCATCCACCCACCACATTCCTTCCACCGGTTGACGATCCCGCAGAACAGCTCGGCGGTCTTCTCGGTGTCGTAGCGCGCCGAGTGCGCCTCGCGGTTGTCGAACTCCATGCCGGCGGCCTGGCAGGCCTTGGCCAGCACCGTCTGGCCATAGGCCAGGCCGGCGAGGGTGGCGGTGTCGAAGCTGGAGAACGGGTGGAACGGGTTGCGCTTGAGGCCGGTGCGGTTCACCGCGGCGTTGAGGAAGCCGAGGTCGAAGCTGCTGTTGTGGCCGACCAGGATCGCCCGCTTGCAGCCGTTGGCCTTCAGCGACTTGCGCACGCCACGGAAGATCTCGGTGAGTGCCTGCTCCTCGGCCACCGCCATGCGCAGCGGGTGGTCGAGCTTGATGCCGGTGAACTCCAGGGCCGCCGCCTCGATGTTGGCGCCTTCGAAGGGCTCGACGCGGAAGAAGTGGGTATGTTCCGGGAACAGGTAGCCGTTCTCGTCCATGCCGATGGTCACCGCGGCGATTTCCAGCAGGGCGTCGGTGGCGCAGTTGAAGCCGCCGGTCTCGACGTCCACCACCACCGGCAGGTAGCCGCGGAAGCGGCGCGCCATGGGGTGGCGCGGGCCGGGGGGGAAGTTGCCGTCGAATTCTTCTTCGTAGTGCTCTTCACTCATGCGCCGGCCTCCAGCAGGCGCCAGCGCAGTTTTTCGCCGGCGCGCAGGGGCACCACCTCATGATCGCCGAAGGGCAGGCTGGCGGGCGCCTGCCATTCCTCGCGGACCAGGGTGATGCTGTCGGCGTTGCGCGGCAGGCCGTAGAAGTCCGGGCCATGGAAGCTGGCGAAGGCTTCCAGCCTGTCCAGGGCGTTGCGCTGCTCGAAGGCTTCGGCGTACAGCTCGATGGCGGCGTAGGCGGTGTAGCAGCCGGCGCAGCCGCAGGCCGCTTCCTTGGCGTGGCGGGCGTGGGGCGCCGAGTCGGTGCCGAGGAAGAACTTCGGGCTGCCGCTGGTCGCGGCGTCGAGCAGGGCTTCCTGGTGCACGTTGCGCTTGAGGATCGGCAGGCAATAGAAGTGCGGGCGGATGCCGCCGACCAGCATGTGGTTGCGGTTGTACAGCAGGTGGTGGGCGGTGATGGTGGCGCCGACGTTGGCCGGGGCGGCCAGGACGAACTGCGCGGCGTCGCCGGTGGTGATGTGCTCGAAGACCACCTTGAGGGTGGGGAAGCGCTCGACCACGCGGGCCAGGTGCTCGTCGATGAAGCGCTTCTCGCGGTCGAACACGTCCACCTCGGCGCGGGTCACCTCGCCGTGCACCAGCAGCGGCAGGCCGACCTCGGCCATGGCTTCGAGCACGTGGAAGATGTTGTCGATGCTGGTCACGCCGGAATCGGAGTTGGTGGTGGCGCCGGCCGGGTACAGCTTGGCGGCGTGGACGAAGCCGCTGGCCTTGGCGTTGCGCACGTCCTCGGGGCTGGTGCGGTCGGTGAGGTAGAGCACCATCAGCGGTTCGAAGCGGCTGCCGGCCGGGCGCGCGGCGAGGATGCGCTGGCGGTAGGCGTCGGCTTCGCCGGCGTTGCGCACCGGGGGCACCAGGTTGGGCATGACGATGGCGCGGCCGAAGGTGCGCGCGGCATCGCCGACGGTCTGGGCGAGGGCGGCGCCGTCGCGCAGGTGGATGTGCCAGTCGTCGGGGCGCAGCAGGGTCAGGCGGTCGGACATGGGGATACCAGAGGACGATTTGCAGCGGAGTTAAGTAGGGAAATGCTACCGGAAAAGCCCGTCGCCGGCACTCGCTATCAAGTTTTACCGGCCCTGTCCGATATCTCCTGGGTACTTTCCAGCATTACCCGGAGCCATCCGTGCGCCATTCCTACCTTCTCCTGCTCGGCCTGTGCGCCAGCGTGCCGGCCTGGGGGCTGACCTTCCAGACGCGCCTGGAGAACGCGCGCTGGACGGCGGCGGGCGATCAGTTCGAATGCCGCCTGTCGCAACAGGTGGATGGCTTCGGCGTCGGCGAGTTCGTCTGGCGCGCCGGCGAGCAGCCGACCTTCCGCCTCAAGCCGCAGCGCAACTGGGCCGGCAGCGGTTCGGCGACGCTCCTGGCGGCGGCGCCGCCGTGGCGGCCGACCCAGGTCGACATCGACCTGGGCCCGGTGGCCCTGGTCGCCGGCGAGGTGTCCTTCACCAGCAGCCAGCAGCAGGCCGGGCGCCTGCTCGACGGTGTGCTGGAAGGGCGCAGCCCCGAGGTGCGCCTGCGGGCGGCGGGTGGCCAGGACCTGCGGGTACGCCTGCTGGCGGCGCGTTTCGCCGATGGTTACGCGCAGCTGCAGGACTGCTCGACGAAGATGCTGCCGGTGAACTTCGACCAGGTGCGCCAGGCCCAGGTCGGCTTCCCCGGCGGCGGCGACGCCCTGGACGCCGTGGCCCGGGCCAAGCTGGACATCGTCCTGCAATACCTCAAGGCCGACCCGACGGTGAACCGCATCGAGCTGGACGGGCATTCCGACAACAGCGGCAACCGCCTGAGCAACCGCGACATCTCGCGGCGCCGTGCGCTGGCGGTGATGGAGTACCTGAAGGCCCACGGCGTGCCCGAGGAGCAGGTCACCGTGCGCTTCTACGGCGAGCGCTACCCGCTGGTGAAGAACAACTCCGAGGCCAACCGCGCGCGCAACCGCCGGGTGACCCTGCACCTGTCCCGCGAGGCGCTGCCGGAAACCCCGCCGGCGCCCACCGCCACGCCCAATGCGGCGCAGCCCGGCACCACGCCGCCCGAGGCCCCGGCGCCCGCCGCGCCGCAGGCCAAGGCCCCGGCCGGCAACGCCCCCGCCTCGGCGCCGCTGGGCCAGCCGAGCGCCCGCGGCGCCTAGTCGCACCCTCGATAGAATCTGTCGCTTTGTCGTCAAAAGCTGTCGCGCCTCTGTAATTTCCCAAAGCGCGGCAGTAGAATCGGGGGTTTTCGTGACAACCCCCGTGGAGTGATGGCATGGCGGACGTGAAGAAGGTAGTCCTGGCGTATTCCGGTGGCCTGGATACCTCGGTGATTCTGAAGTGGCTGCAGGATACTTATAACTGCGAAGTGGTGACCTTCACTGCCGATCTCGGCCAGGGCGAAGAGGTCGAGCCGGCCCGTGCCAAGGCGCGAGCCATGGGCGTCAAGGAAATCTACATCGATGACCTGCGCGAAGAGTTCGTCCGCGATTTCGTCTTCCCGATGTTCCGTGCCAACACCGTCTACGAAGGCGAGTACCTGCTGGGTACCTCCATCGCGCGCCCGCTGATCGCCAAGCGCCTGATCGAGATCGCCAACGAGACCGGCGCCGACGCCATCTCCCATGGCGCCACCGGCAAGGGCAACGACCAGGTGCGTTTCGAGCTGGGCGCCTACGCGCTCAAGCCGGGCGTCAAGGTCATCGCCCCCTGGCGCGAGTGGGACCTGCTGTCCCGCGAGAAGCTGATGGACTACGCCGAGAAGCACGAGATCCCGATCGAGCGCCACGGCAAGAAGAAGTCGCCGTACTCCATGGATGCCAACCTGCTGCACATCTCCTATGAGGGCGGCGTGCTGGAGGACACCTGGACCGAGCACGAAGAAGACATGTGGAAGTGGACCACCTCCCCGGAGAAGGCCCCCGACACCCCGACCTACATCGAGCTGACCTACCGCAAGGGCGACATCGTCGCCATCGACGGCAAGGAAATGACCCCGGCGCAGGTGCTGACCGAGCTGAACCGCATCGGCGGCATCAACGGCATCGGCCGCCTCGACATCGTCGAGAACCGCTACGTCGGCATGAAGTCCCGCGGCTGCTACGAGACCCCCGGCGGCACCATCATGCTCAAGGCCCACCGTGCCATCGAGTCGATCACCCTGGACCGCGAAGTCGCCCACCTGAAGGACGAGCTGATGCCGCGCTACGCCAAGCTGATCTACACCGGCTACTGGTGGAGCCCGGAGCGCGAGATGCTGCAGCAGATGATCGACGCCTCCCAGGAGTACGTGAACGGCGTGGTGCGCCTGAAGCTGTACAAGGGCAACGTCATCGTGGTCGGCCGCAAGTCCGACGACTCGCTGTTCGACGCCAACATCGCGACCTTCGAGGAAGACGGCGGCGCCTACAACCAGGCCGACGCCGCAGGCTTCATCAAGCTCAACGCGCTGCGCATGCGCATCGCCGCGAACAAGGGCCGCAAGCTGTTCTGATAAGCTTGCACCCCTGAGCCAGACGAACCCCGGCCACGAGCCGGGGTTCGTGTTTTAGAAGCCCGGAACAGGGCCTGATTGAGGAGTACGCACCCCATGAGACTGCTGCATACCATGCTGCGCGTCGGCGATATGGACAAGTCCATCGCCTTCTACACCGAAGTCCTGGGCATGACCCTGCTGCGCCGCAAGGACTACCCGGACGGCCAGTTCACCCTGGCCTTCGTCGGCTACGGCGCCGAGGACGAGAACAGCGTCATCGAGCTGACCTACAACTGGGGCGTGGACAAGTACGAGCTGGGCACCGGCTACGGCCACATCGCCCTGGAAGTGGACGACGTCTACAAGGCCTGCGAGGACATCCGCTCGCGCGGCGGCAAGATCACCCGCGAGCCGGGCCCGATGAAGCACGGCACCAGCATCCTGGCCTTCGTCGAGGACCCGGACGGCTATAAGGTCGAGCTGCTGTCGCCGCAGCGCAAGGACTGAGGTTACCCCTGGAGGCGAGCAGCCGGCCTCCGGCGCCAAGTTCGAGCCGCCTGGCCCCTTCGGCCAGGCGGCTTTTTCATGCCCGCCGCGGTGTTACCGAATGAACCAGGCATCGGTAGGGACCTGGGCATGGCCGCCCCACCTCGCACGTCGATTCATCCCCCTGTTCAGCATTGAAACGTCGAACCTTGGCCGGCGTATCGGCACTCGGCGAGTTTTTCATTCAACTGGCTGATTCCAAAGGTTTAATGCCTGAAACACGGATTTCCTGCCGAGCCCAATGAGCTGGCATGTCTTCTGCTATTTCCCCGGGGAAACATTGTTTCATGGGGGAAGTAGCTGAATCAGAGCCTTGCTCAGGGAGGAGCCGGGGGAGCGCTGCCAATGGCGCTCTATCGAATAGCCATTGCGGATTTCGAGCCTTCTTTGTGCCGTTCGTCGACATGACGATTGCGGTTGCGTGGAGGGCTTGGCCGAAGGCGACGAAGAACAAGAAAAGGAAGGGAAATGAAGGCGCCACTTTTTGCCTTGGGTGTCGTGGGCTACCTGTTGCAACAGCCGGTTCTGGCAAGGAACGTCGATCCGGTGAAGCTGCCGCCGGTCAATCTCGGCGGTGGTTTCTTCGCCGAGGGCCTGGCGAGGCCGGGGCACCACCTGATGTTTCAACAGAACTTCTATTCGGTTGAAAACATAAAGGACGGCTACGGAGAGGAAACACCCGGGGAAAAGAACAACCGAATAAGCACCAGCATTTTTCAATATGCGCTCAATACCTCGCAGAAGGTGTTTGGCGCCGAATACGGTTTCACGGTCAGGCTGCCCGTCATCCACTCGGACATCGATGTCGAAGGAGGAGCCAGGGGACGCGATTCCGGCGTGGGCGACATCACCCTGCGGCCGGTGAAGCTGACCTGGCGCGACATGCCGCTCGGCTCCGGGCGGCTCACCCTGCAGTCGATCTTGGCGCTGACCTTGCCGACCGGCGCCTATGACGCTAGGCAGCAGGTCAATGTCGGGAGCAACTACCTCTACCTGAACCCCATGTTCGCCGGCACCTACTTCAGTGGGCGCTGGAGCCACAGCTTCAACCTCGGGTATGTCTGGAGCGAGCGCAACGACGACCCCGTCGGCGGCCGGGCCCGGAGTGTCCAGCCCGGTGCGGCCATGAACCTGAGCCTGTCGAGCGGCTACCTGGTATCGGAGCGCCTCAGGCTGGGCCTGGCGGGCTACAGGCTGGAACAGTTGCGCGACGATCGCATCGACGGGCGCAGGGTCGGCCGCTCGAAGGAGTCCGTCTCCGCGCTCGGGCCGGCCTTCTCCTATTTCCATCGCCAGGCACGGCTGGGCTTCGGGGTGGCCTGGTACGAGGAGTTCGACGCCAGGAACCGGGGCCAGGGTACCCGGGTGATCGCCAATATCCACAAGGGTTTCTGAGGAGGGAGTATGAACAACAAGCTGATCCTGTTGTTGCTGTCGCTCTGTTGCCTCGGTTCGCCGAGCATCGCCGCGTCCCGGGACGAGGCTCCCCTCTACCGCAGTGTCGACCTGGGCCGGCTCATGGGCACGGGCAGGGACTACCAGACGCGCATCGTCTTCCTGGGAACCGGCAGCCCGATCCTCGAGCCGAACAAGGCCGGGCAATCGATCGCGATCGTGGTGAGGGACCAGGTCTACGTGTTCGATGCCGGGCATGGCAGCATGAACAACCTGTCCAGGTATGCGGACGGCAAGGTCTTCCCCGCGTGGAAGATGCCCACCGGGTACCCGGGCGCCGGCTACATGGACAAGCTGTTCCTGACGCACCTGGACAGCGACCATGTCCTCGATGTGCCGGCGTTTCTCCTGCGCTTCTGGATATACGGCCGCCAGGGACCGGCCAGGGTCCATGGCCCGCCGGGCACGGAGGCGCTGGTGCGTGGCGTGCTGGAGGGGAACAAGGCGTGGATAGACTATCGCCTGGCTTCGGCCAGGACGAGGAACAAGGCAGGCATCACCGTGGAAACCAGGGAGTTCTCGGCCCCCGGCCTGGTCTTCGCCGACGAGAACGTTCGCGTTTCCGCCTTCCAGGTCGTCCATGGCAGCTGGAGCTCCGACAGAACATACGGGTACAGGGTGGAAACCCCGGACCTGGTGATCGCCATCACCGGCGACTACTCGTACCGCTTGACCCCGGCACTGGAGGAGAAGCTGGCGGGCAGCGACATCGTCATCAGCGAAGTCATGAGCTCGGCGGGCACCGGGAAGCTTCCGGGGGAGTGGCGCGACTACATGCTCGATGCCCATACCACGGAAGCGCAGCTGGCGGCGCTGATGGCCAAGGTGAAACCCGGGCTGCTGATCGGCACCCACGTGCTGACGCACGGGGAGGCGCGCAGCGACCTGCTGTCTCGCTTGCAGGCACTGTACGGGGGAAACGTCGTGCTGGCTGAGGACAATATGGTCTTTCAATGAGCGCAGGTGCGCCGGACCCATGAGCCGGAAAAACGAAGCCCCGCCAAGTGCGGGGCTTTTTCATGCAGGGCAGGGCTCAGAGGTCGAAGTCGTAGTCCGACAACTGGCGCTGCAGGCGGCGCTCTTCGAGGTAGTTGTCGATGATGCGGCGCTTGGTCAGGTTGGTCTTGGCGACTTCGGCGGCAGCTTCGGCGCTGTCGTCGGCATCGTCGGTGCTCACTTCGTCTTCGAGCTCGAGATCTTCTTTATCGGCCATAACGATCACTCCAACTTGCGGGGTGTGCTTGGCGCCCCTTATAGCGACAAAGCTCGGGGCGGTAAAAAAGATTTTTTCAATGAGCGGCGATGCTTTTGACGATAGCACTCAATCGTCGGAAGTCTTGTGCTTGTACTCGCACAGGTCCTCGATCCGGCAGCTGCCGCACTGCGGCTTGCGCGCCTTGCAGACGTAGCGGCCATGCAGGATCAGCCAGTGGTGGGCGTCCAGCAGGTATTCCCTGGGCACGAACTTGAGCAGCTTGCGCTCCACTTCCAGGACGTTCTTGCCCGGCGCGATGTTGGTGCGGTTGGCGACGCGGAAGATGTGCGTGTCCACCGCCATGGCCAACTGGCGGAAGGCGGTGTTGAGCACGACGTTGGCGGTCTTGCGCCCCACGCCGGGCAGCGCCTCGAGGTCCTCGCGGTTCTCCGGGACCTTGCTGCCGTGCTTCTCGATGAGGATGCGGCAGGTCTCGATGACGTTTTTCGCCTTGCTGTTGTACAGGCCGATGGTCTTGATGTACTCCGACAGCCCGTCCACGCCCAGGGCGTAGATGGCTTCCGGGGTGTTGGCCACCGGGTAGAGCCTGGCCGTGGCCTTGTTCACCCCGACGTCGGTGGCCTGGGCGGACAGTATCACCGCGATCAGCAACTCGAAGGGCGAGTCGTAGGCCAGTTCGGTCTTGGGGTCGGGGTTGTCTTCTCGCAGACGGCGGAAAATCTCCGCGCGCTTGGCGGCATTCATTCGATCACTCCGGTCACGCGGACGCGCTGGCGCTCTGCGGCGGGTACGTTGCCCGCCTGCGCCTTGGCGCGTTCCGCCAGGCTTTCATCGATACGGTTCTTCAGGGCTATCAGCAGGCCCAGCAGCAGGAAGGCGCCGGGCGGCAGCACGGCGAGCAGGAAGCCCTGGTAGTCGGCTATCTGCAGCTTCCAGCCGGCGGCGGCCGGGCCGAACAGCAGGTTCATGTCGGCCAGCAGGGTGCCGTGGCCGATGAGTTCGCGCAAGGTGCCCAGCACCAGCAGTACCAGGGCGAAGCCGGCGCCGGTCATCAGGCCGTCGAAGGCCGAGCGGGCGATGCCGTTGCGCGCGGCGAAGGCCTCGGCGCGGCCGAGGATCACGCAGTTGGTGGTGATCAGCGGGATGAAGATGCCGAGGATCTGGTACAGCTCGAAGGTCCAGGCCTGCATCAGCAGCTCGATGCAGGTGGTCAGGGCGGCGATGATCAGCACGAACACCGGCAGCCGCACGGCTTCGCTGAGCCAGCGGCGGGTGGCCGAGATGGCGGCGTTGGAGCAGGCCAGCACGAAGATGGTCGCCAGCCCCAGGCCCAGGGCGTTGACCATGGAGTTGCTGGTGCCCAGCAGCGGGCACAGGCCCAGCAGCTGGACCAGGCCGGGGTTGTTCCGCCACAGGCCCTGGCGGGCGATCTCGCGGTAGCTATTCATGTGCCTCGCCTCCGGCCGCCGGCGCCAGCAGCTCGGTCTTGTGCGCGTCGAAGTACTGCAGCGCCTTGTGCGTGGCCTTGACCACGGCGCGCGGGGTGACGGTGGCGCCGGCGAACTGGTCGAACCGGCCGCCGTCCTTCTTCACCTTCCAGCCGGCCTCGCCGGGGTCGGCCAGGGAGCGCCCGTCGAAGCCGTGCAGCCAATCGCTCTTGGCCAGTTCGATCCTGTCGCCCAGGCCCGGGGTTTCCTTGTGCGCCACTACCCGCACGCCGAGCAGGCGGCCTTCGGCGCTGACGCCCACCAGCAGCTCGATGGCGCCGCTGTAGCCGTCCGGCGCCGTGGCCGGAAGTATGACGCCGGTGGCGCGGCCCTGCAGGCGGGCGACGAAGGCCTGGGCCGGCTGCGGCTTGCCCAGCAGCTTGGGCTCGAAGACCTCGACGGGGGCGTCCAGCGGGTGGTTGTCGTAGCTGCCCAGCGGCAGCAGCTCCAGCAGCAGGCGCCCGCGCGCCTCGCGCTGGGCCTGTTCGATGCGCGCCTGGGTGAACTGGTGGACCACCGCCACCAGGCCCACGCAGAGCACCGCGAAGGCCCCCAGCAGCAGGGCGTTCTTCAGCATGGAGCGGCGGCTGTCGGCCATCTCATTCCCCCAGCTTGAAGCCGCGCTTGGGCTTCTTGTGCCCGTAGCTGCGCGGGCGGGTGTAGTAGTCGATGGTCGGCGCTGCCAGGTTCATCAGCAGCACGGCGAAGGCCACGCCGTCGGGGTAGCCGCCCCAGGCGCGGATCACGTAGGTGATGATGCCCACGCCCAGGCCGAACACCAGGCGCCCGCGGTTGCTGGTGGCGCCGGAGACCGGGTCGGTGACGATGAAGAAGGCACCGAGCATGGCCGCCCCGCTGAACAGGTGGAACAGCGGCGAGCCGTGGGAATCCGAGCCCGAGCCGTTCCAGAACAGCAGGCTCATGACGAACAGGCCGCCGAGCATGCCCAGCGGCGCATGCCAGGTGAACAGCTTGCGCCAGAGCAGGTACAGGCCGCCGGCGAGGAAGGCCAGGTTGACCAGCTCCACGCCGTGCCCGCCGACATGGCCGAAGGCCGTGCTCTGCGTCACCAGCTCGTCGATGGTCAGGCTGTGGTTGTTCTTCAGCACGTCCAGCGCGGTGGCGCCGGCCCAGGCGTCCGGCGGCGGCGCGCCGAGACCGAGAATGCGCGAGAGGCCGTCGACCAGCCCCAGGCCGGCGTCGGGGCTGGGCCAGCGCGTCATTTCCAGGGGGAAGGACACCAGCACCACCACGTAGCCGAGCATCGCCGGGTTGAACGGGTTCTGCCCGAGGCCGCCGTACAGGTGCTTGCCGAACACCAGGGCGAAGGTGGTGGCCAGCAGGCTCAGCCACCAGGGCGCGTAGGGCGGCAGGGCCAGGGCCAGGAGCACGGCGGTGACCAGCGCGCTGCCGTCCTGGAGGAAGACCGCCAGCGGGCGCTTGCGCAGGTGCAGCATCAGCGCTTCGGTGCCCAGGGCCACGGCCGAGCACCAGAGCAGGTTGAACAGGGGGCCGACGCCGTACAGGGTGATCAGCGCCAGGGCGCCCGGCGCCAGCGCGGCGAGCACCTGCAGCATGACTTTCTGCGTGCGGTTGGCGCCGGTGGCGTGGGGTGAGGAAAAACGCGGCAGGGCCATGGGCTACTCCGTATCGCGCGCGGCCAGCGCGCTTTCCGCTGCCGCCAGGCGCTCGCGCGCGGCGGCCAGGCGGGCTTCGTCGGCGCCTTCGCGTTCGAGCTTCCTGAGGTCGGCGCGGGCGTAGGCCAGTTCGGTCTTGAGGGCGCGGGTGGCGGCGTCCACCGGGCGCTTGTCGATGCGCTGCAGGTCCGGCGCCGGCTTGCCGCTGGCGTCCTCGGCGGCGTGCAGCTGGCGCTCGGCCTCGGCCAGGGCTTCGCGCAGCAGGGCCAGCTGCGCTTCGCCGGCGCCGTCCTGCTCGGCTTTCCGAAGCTCGGCGCGGCGGGTGACCAGGGCGACCTTGGCCTTCTTCAGTTGCGCCATGCCGTCGCCGGCCGGTGCTGCCGCGGGTTCGGGCGTCGCCTGCAACTGCGCCAGGCGGCGCTCGGCCTGCTCGGCGGCTTCGCGCAGTTGGGCGAGGGTGGCCTGCTGCTGTTCGCCGGGCGCTTCGCCAAAGGCTTTCTCGGACTTCTTCAACTGGGCGCGGGCCATGGCGGCGTCGATCTTCGCTTTCTTCAGGGCTGCTTCGTCGCGGGCTTCCGGCACGGGGGCGGCGGGGGCCGGCCCGGCTTCGGCGGCCTCCAGGGCCAGGCGCGCCTGTTCGGCGGCCTGGCGCAGGGCCTCGACCTGGGCGCGCAGTTGCTCGGTGTCGTGGGCGGCCAGTTGCTTCTCGGCCTTCTGCAGGGCGACGCGGGCCATGCTGGCCTCGATCTTCAGCCGCTTGAGGTCGGCGCCGGCGTTGCCCACGGCCTTCTCCGCCTTCACGCGCTCGATGGCCGATTGCGGCGCTTCCGCCACCGGCGCGGCGGCCTGGGCCTCGCGGGCGCGGGCGGCGCGTTCCAGGCGGGCCTGGCGTTCCTCGGCCTTGCGCGCCTCCTCGTGGCGCAGGCGTTCCTGGCGGTGCTCGAAGCGCAGGCGCGAGTGTTCGGCCTTCTGCTGTTTCAGCTGCAGTTCGCGGATGTCCGCCTTGGCCGCGCGGTAGTACTGCACCAGCGGGATGCTGGAGGGGCAGACGTAGGCGCAGGCGCCGCACTCGATGCAGTCGAACAGGTTGTAGGCCTGCAGTTGCTCGTGGTCGTCGCCCCGGGCGAAGAAGTACAGCTGCTGCGGCAGCAGGCTGGCCGGGCAGGCCTGGGCGCAATCGCCGCAGCGTATGCACGGCAGGGCCGCGGGTGGCGCCGGCAGTTCCTCGGCGGTGGCGGCCAGCAGGCAGTTGGCGGTCTTGACCAGCGGGGCCTGCAGGTCGCCCAGGGTGACGCCCATCAGCGGGCCGCCCATGAGCAGGCGGCCGAGCCGGCCGTGGTCGAGGCCGGCGAAGTCCAGCAGTTCGCCGACCGGCGTGCCCAGCAGCGCCTCGACGTTCATCGGCCGCGCCAGGGCGGCCCCGGTCAGGGTGGTGATGCGCGAGATCAGCGGGCGGCCGAGGATCACCGCGTCGCGCAGCGCCACGACGGTGCCGACGTTGACGCAGACCATGCCGATGTCCGCCGGCAGCCCGCCGCTGGGCACCTCGCGGCCGCTGAGCAACTGGATCAGCTGGCGCTCGCCGCCGGAGGGGTACTTGGTCGGGACGACGCGCAGCTCGATGGCGCGCTCGCCGATGGCCTGGCGCAGGGCCTCGATGGCCTGCGGCTTGTCGTCCTCGATGCCGAGCAGCACCTGCTGCGGCTGCAGCAGGTGCATGAGAATCTCGATGCCTTCCACCAGTTCGGCGGCGCGTTCGCGCATCAGCATGTCGTCGGCGCTGATGTAGGGCTCGCACTCGGCGCCGTTGATCACCAGGGTGTGCAGGTCCTCGGCGGCGCGCGCGGCCAGCTTGGCGGCGGTGGGGAAGCCGGCACCGCCAAGCCCGGCGATGCCGGCCTGGCGGATGCGTTCCAGCAGGGCGGCGGGGCTTTCCTGGCGGTAGTTCGGGCTGGGTTGCAGCGGCGCCCACTCGTCACGGCCGTCGGCGTCGATGACGATGGCTTCGGCCAACAGGCCCGACGGGTGCGGGTAGGGCTGTTCGCCGATGGCCACCACGGTGCCGGAGGTCGGCGCATGCACGGCCGCGCTGATGGCGCTGCCGGGGCTGGCGATCATCTGGCCCTTGAGCACGCGCTCGCCAACGTCCACGCAGGGCAGGGCGGGCGCGCCGGTGTGCTGCTGCAGCGGCAGGACCAGGCGCTTGGGCAGCGGCGCCCGGACGATGGGGCCGGCGGTGGATTGCTGCTTGTGCGTCGGCAGGTGCAGGCCGCCGGGGAAGTCCCAGGCCTTGGCGTTCATGCGGCCTGCTCCCGGTCGCTGGCGATCAGCCGGGCAGCGGGCAGCGGCCATTTCCATTCGCGTACGCCGACCTGCAGGTCACGCATCTCGATGCAGTCCACCGGGCAGGGCTCCACGCACAGGTCGCAGCCGGTGCATTCGTCGGCGATCACCGTGTGCATCTGCCGCGCGGCGCCGACGATGGCGTCCACCGGGCAGGCCTGGATGCACTTGGTGCAACCGATGCACTCGGCCTCGCGGATGAAGGCCACCCGCGGCGGGGTTTGCGCCGGGGCGTCCAGGGGCGGCGCCTCGATGTCGAGCAGGTCGGCGAGGGCGGCGATGGTGGCCCTGCCGCCGGGCGGGCACTTGTTGATCGCGTCGCCCTGGGCGATGGCCTCGGCGTAGGGCTTGCAGCCGGCATAGCCGCACTGGCCGCACTGGGTTTGCGGCAGCAGGGCGTTGACCTGTTCGGCCACCGGGTCGCCCGCGACCCTGTAGCGCACCGCGGCGTAGCCGAGCAGGGCGCCGCTGGCCAGGCACAGGGCCAGCAGCACGCCGACCGCGAGCAGCACGGCAGTCATAGCTTGATCAGCCCGGTGAAGCCCATGAACGCCAGGGACATCAGCCCGGCGGTGATCATGCCGATGGCCGCGCCCTGGAAGGGCCCGGGCACGTCGGCGATGGCGATGCGCTCGCGCAGGGCGGCGAACAGCACCAGCACCAGGGAGAAGCCCAGGCCGGCGCCAAAGCCCTGCACGCTGGACTGCAGGAAGCCGTACTCGGGCTTGTTGGCATTGAGCAGGGCCACGCCGAGGACGATGCAGTTGGTGGTGATCAGCGGCAGGAAGATGCCGAGCACCCGGTACAGCAGCGGGCTGCTCTTCTTCACCAGCAGTTCGGTGAACTGCACCACCACGGCGATCACCAGGATGAAGCCGATGGTGCGCAGGTACTCCAGGTCCAGCGGCCGCAGCACGTAGCGCTGGAGGATGTAGCTGCAGATCGAGGCCAGTGTCAGCACGAAGGTGGTGGCCAGGGCCAGGCCGATGGCCGTCTCGATCTTGCGTGACACGCCCATGAACGGGCACAGGCCGAGGAACTGCACCAGCACGAAGTTGTTGACCAGGATGGCGCTGACCAGGATCAGGGCGAGTTCGGTCATGGCCGGGCGCCCGGGGCAGGGTAGAGCTTGCGCATGCTCAGATTCCCCTTGTCAGCAGGTCGATGGCGGCGACGATGTCCTGCCGCAGGTGCGCCAGGCTGCCCACCGCCTCGCCCAGGTCACGGCGGGCCACGCCGGCCATCTGCGGGGTGAGCAGCAGCAGCTTCTCGCCCTCCACCAGCACCTCGGGCATCAACCGGCTGATGCCGGCCAGGCCCTTGCCGCGGCTGAGCGGGATCACCACGCGGGTGTTCAGCGAGGCGAGCAGGTCGCTCTGCACGTCCAGCAGCAGCGGGATTTCCCCGCGGCCGCGCGGGCTGGGGTTGCGGTAGAGGTCGAACTGCATCAGAAGCTCCGCAGGTCGTCGCCGAAGACGCCGGCGTCTTCCACATGCTGATTGTAGGCGTCGATGGCCTCGCGGTTCTGTTCCAGCCAGCGTGCCTGCAGGCGCTCCCGGACCACTTCGGCCAGCGCTTCCTCCAGCACCGCCGAGAGGTTCACGTCCAGCTCGCGGGCCTGCTTCAGCAGGTCGCTGTTCAGGCTGAGGTTGGTGGCTTTCTTCGGGGCTTGGGGGTCGTAGGTCGTGTGCATGGGAATCTCCGCGTCGACATGCGCATAGGTTATGCGCATGTCGCCCCAGCGGCAATCGCCGGCGCTTCAGTAGACCATGCAGGCCGCGTTGAGCAGGCCCACGCTCAGCGAGCAGCCGCCGAGGAACACGCCGTGAGCCAGGGTGTCGTTGGCGATGCCGGCCTTGAGCTCCGGCACCAGGCGCGAGATACCCAGGTACACCAGGGCCTGCACCAGCATGGCCACCAGGCCCCAGAGCAGCATGTCGCGCAGGCCGACGCTGTTGGCGATGGCGCTGGCCAACGGCAGGGCGAAGCCGAGCAGGGCCCCGACCAGGGCAGTGGCGGCGCTCAGGTTGCCCTGGCGGATCAGGCGGATTTCCGCATAGGGCGTCAGGCGGATGTACAGGCTGGCGAACAGGCCGAACAGCGCCAGGGCGGCGGCCAGGTAGACGATGAAGTTGGGCAACAGGTCCATGGGATTCCCTCGCGGCGCGCTGCGGGCGCCGCCGTTGGTTCAGTCGATGAAGTAGTGCGGCACGAAGCGGCTGCTGTCGCGGGTGATGGGGCTGGCATCCTCGCGGATGCCCAGGCCCGCGGCCTGCTCGCCGACCACCCAGCAGCCGAGCACGGCGTGGTTGCCGGCGTATTCGGCCAGCGGCGCGTAGGCCTGGTAGATGCAGGGCGCGTCGCCGTGGGGGCCGTCGCTTTCCAGGCGCAGGTCGCCGGCGACGATGCGGATGTTCTCGCCCTCGCGGGAATACAGTGGCTTGCGCACGTAGGCACCGGGCAGGTCGTCGCGGAAGCTCGCCGGCAGCAGGTTCGGGTGGCCGGGGTTGAGCTGCCAGAGGATCGGCAGCATGGCCTTGCTCGACATCAGCAGCTTCCAGGCCGGTTCGACGAAGCGGGTGCCGCTGCGTTCGAGGTGCCGGCCGAAGTCGTCCTGCATCAGCCATTCCCAGGGGTAGAGCTTGAAGCAGTGGCGGATGTCCTGTTCGTACTGGTCGACGAAGGTGCCGCGCCCGGCGTGGTGGCCGATGAACTCCACGGGCAGGTAACGCGTCTGCAGGCCGGCCTGGCGCGCGGTGTCCTGCTGGTAGAGGGCGTTGCCGGTGTCTTCCTCGTGGCCGTCGATGGCGCAGAAGTGCACCGGGCCGTCCGGGGCGATGGCGCGCCAGCGCGCGATCAGCTTCTCGTGCAGCGAGTTGAACTGGTCGGCGGCGGGGTTCAGGTCGTTCAGCCAGTGCCACTGCACCACGCTGGCCTCCAGCAGGCCGGTGGGGGTGTCGGCGTTGTACTCCAGCAGCTTGGGCGCGCCGCTGCCGTTCCAGGAAAAATCGAAGCGCCCGTACAGGCTCGGGTCCTGGCGGCGCCAGGCGCGCACGGCTTCCTCGATGGCGGCCTCGGGCAGGGCGAAGGGGGCGAAGTGTTCGTGGGCGATCACCCAGTCCAGCGCTTCCAGGTAGCGCTGGTGCAGGTCTTCGCTCGCCGCTTCCAGCGTCTCGATCTGCTCCAGGGTGAATTCGTAGGCGACCGACTCGTCCCAGTAGCGGCCGTCGATGCTGTGGAAGGTGAAGCCGACCGACTCGCAGCGCTCGCGCCAGTCCGGCCGCGGCTCCATGGCCAGGCGTCGCATCAGCCGCCCCCGGAGAAGCGCGCCCCGGACGCGCCGAAGCCGCCGCGGGTGATGAGTTGCCGCGACTGCACCTGGAAGCTCTGCGCGGTGCGCGGGCGCGAGCCTTCCTCGTAGCTGGGGCCGTAGTAGCTGCGCCCGGCACTGCTGCCGCCGCTGGTGCTGCCGGAGGGTTCCGGCTCGCAGGCGCTGGGCGTGCTGCCCCAGTCCTTCAGGCAGTCTTCGCGGGTAGCGTAGCGGTCGCGGTACACCGGGTTGTGGTGGAGCATGGCCACGACCACGCTGCCGGTGAGCAGGGTGGCGACGACGTTGGATTTCTTCATGGCCGGCGGGCCGGGTGGTGGTGCGGGGGCATCGGCGGTTCCTTGCGCGGGGATGTCCTTTGGGGCGCAGCGAGTCTAGCGGGGCGCCGTGGCGGGCGGAAGTGAGGGCGTTGCGGAAACGACGACGCCGGCCCTGGGGCCGGCGTCGCGTGGGGTGGTCAGCTTACTTGACGCGCTGGCCCGGCTTGGCGCCGCTGTCGGGGCTGAGCAGGTAGATTTCCTCGCCGCCGGGGCCGGCGGCCAGGACCATGCCTTCGGAGACGCCGAACTTCATCTTGCGCGGGGCCAGGTTGGCCACGTACAGGGTCAGGCGGCCTTCGAGCTTGCTCGGGTCCGGGTAGGCGCTCTTGATGCCGGAGAACACGTTGCGCTTCTCGTCGCCGATATCCAGGGACAGGCGCAGCAGCTTGTCGGCGCCCTCGACGAACTCGCACTTCTCGATCAGCGCGATGCGCAGGTCGACGGCGGCGAAGGCGTCGAAGTTGATTTCCGCGGCCAGCGGGTCCTTGGTCAGTTCGCCATTGCCCTGGGGCTGGTTGGCGGCGGCGAGGTCTTCCTTGGAGGCTTCGATCATGGCTTCGATTTTCGCGGGCTCGATACGGGTCATCAGCGGGTTGAACGGGTTCAGTTGGTGGTTGGCCAGTAGGTTCTCGTGGTCGCTCCACTTCAGCGGGGCGACGTTGAGGAAGGCTTCGGCGGCCTCGGCCAGCTTCGGCAGCACCGGCTTGAGGAAGATCACCAACTGGCGGAACAGGTTCACGCCCAGGGCGCAGATGGCCTGGACCTCGGCCTGCTTGCCTTCCTGCTTGTTCAGCGCCCAGGGCGCCTTGTCGGCGATCCAGGCGTTGGCCTGGTCGGCCAGGGCCATGATCTCGCGCATGGCACGGCCGAAGTCGCGGGCCTCGTAGGCGGCGGCGATGCTCGGCGCGGCGCTCTGGAAGGATTCGACCAGTTCCGGCGCCGGGTTGGCGTCCACCAGCAGGCCGTTGTTGCCCTTTTGGATGAAGCCGGCGCAGCGGCTGGCGATGTTGACCACCTTGCCGACCAGGTCGGAGTTGACCTTCTGCACGAAGTCCTCGAGGTTCAGGTCGAGGTCGTCGACGCCGCGGCCCAGCTTGGCGGCGTAGTAGTAGCGCAGGTATTCCGGGTCCAGGTGGTCCAGGTAGGTGCGCGCCTTGACGAAGGTGCCGCGGGACTTGGACATCTTCTGGCCGTTGACGGTCAGGTAGCCGTGCACGTTCAGCGCGGTCGGCTTGCGGTAGCCGGCGCCTTCGAGCATGGCCGGCCAGAACAGCGCGTGGAAGTTGACGATGTCCTTGCCGATGAAGTGGTACAGCTCGGCCTTGGAATCCTTGTTCCAGTAGGCGTCGAAGTCCAGTTCCGGGCGGCGCGCGCAGAGGTTCTTGAAGCTGGCCATGTAGCCGATGGGCGCGTCCAGCCAGACGTAGAAATACTTGCCCGGGGCGTCGGGAATCTCGAAGCCGAAGTAGGGCGCGTCGCGGGAGATGTCCCACTCCTGCAGGCCGCTATCCAGCCACTCGGCGAGTTTGTTGGCCACCGACTCCTGCAGGGTGCCGCTGCGCGTCCACTGCTGCAGCATGGTCTGGAAGTCAGGCAGCTTGAAGAAGTAGTGCAGCGACTCCTTGAGCACCGGGGTGGCGCCGGAGATCGCCGATTTCGGGTCCTTCAGCTCGGTGGGCGCGTAGGTGGCGCCGCAGGCCTCGCAGTTGTCGCCGTACTGGTCGGCGGTGCCGCACTTCGGGCAGGTGCCCTTGATGAAGCGGTCGGCCAGGAACATCTGCTTTTCCGGGTCGAAGTACTGGGTCACCGGGCGCGTGGCGATGTGCCCGGCCTCGCGCAGCTTCAGGTAGATGGCCGAGGACAGCTCGCGGTTCTCTTGCGAGTGGGTCGAGTGGTAGTTGTCGAAGTCCACCAGGAAGTCGGCGAAGTCGCCCATGTGCTCGGCGCGCACGGCGTCGATCAGTTGCTCCGAGGTGATGCCCTCGCGCTCGGCGCGCAGCATGATGGCCGAGCCGTGGGCGTCGTCCGCGCAGACGTACACCGCCTGGTTGCCACGCATCTTCTGGAAACGCACCCAGATGTCGGTCTGGATGTACTCCAGCATGTGACCCAGGTGGATCGAGCCGTTGGCGTAGGGCAGGGCGCTGGTGACGAGGATCTGGCGGTTTTCGGACATGATGCTCAGGCCATTGGGGCAAAACGAGGGAAGTCGGTAACTATATAGGAAGCGGCAAGCTGCAAGCCACAACAGGCTACAGGCGGCAGGCCATAGGCTGCAGGCAGGAGCGAAGAGCGTTCGCTGCCTGCTGTTCGCCTGAAGCCTGCAGCCTGTAGCCTGCCGCTGCTGTTAGAATTCCCTCCTACCGTGCTCAGCCTTTTTTCGGGAGAACCCATGAGCGTCGTCACCCGCGCCACGGTGGAGGCCGTCCTCCGCCAGATCACCGACCCGCACACCGGCCAGAACCTGCTCGACGCCGGCTACCTGCGCGACCTCGACATCCAGGGCGGCCGCGTTGCCCTGGGCCTGGAGCTGGGCTACGCCTGCGGCCTGTTCAGGAACGGCCTGGCGCAGACCGTGCAGATGGCCCTGGAGGCCGCCGACGGGGTGGAGTCGGCCCAGGTGAAGGTGGATGTGAAGATCGCCGCGCACAAGGCCCAGGCCCAGGTGCCGGGCATGAGCAACGTCAAGAACATCATCGCCGTGGCCTCCGGCAAGGGCGGCGTGGGCAAGTCCACCACCGCCGCCAACCTGGCCCTGGCGCTGGCCCGCGAGGGCGCGCGGGTGGGCATCCTCGACGCCGACATCTACGGCCCCAGCCAGGGCATCATGTTCGGCATCGCCGAGGGCACCCGGCCGAAGGTGCGCGAGCAGAAGTGGTTCGTGCCGCTGGAGGCCCATGGCGTGGAAGTCATGTCCATGGCCTTCCTCACCGACGACAACACCCCGGTGGTATGGCGCGGGCCGATGGTCTCCGGCGCGCTGCTGCAGCTGATCACCCAGACCGCCTGGAACGACCTGGACTACCTGGTGATCGACATGCCGCCGGGCACTGGCGACATCCAGCTGACCCTGGCGCAGAAGGTCCCGGTGGCCGGCGCGGTGATCGTCACTACCCCGCAGGACCTGGCCCTGCTCGACGCCAGGAAGGGCGTGGAGATGTTCCGCAAGGTCAACATCCCGGTGCTGGGCGTGGTGGAGAACATGGCGGTGCACATCTGCTCCAACTGCGGCCACGCCGAGCACCTGTTCGGCGAGGGCGGCGGTGAGAAGCTGGCGGCGCAGTACGGCGTGGAGCTGCTGGCCTCGCTGCCGCTGTCCATGGCCATCCGCATGCAGGCCGACGGCGGCAAGCCGACGGTGATCGCCGACCCGGAAAGCCAACTGGCGATGATCTACCAGGAAATGGCCCGCTGCGTCGGTGCGCGCATCGCCCTGAGCGAGAAGGACGCGCCGGCCATGCCGAGCATCTCCATCAGCGAGGATTGACCCTGCGACAAGGCCGCCCGGCGCGCCCCTTTGCCGGGCGGCGCGCCTGCCGGTAAGATTCGCGTTTCATTTTTCAGCAGCTACGGGACGCCCGCCATGAGCATCAAATCGGACAAGTGGATTCGCCGCATGGCCCTGGAGCACGGGATGATCGAGCCCTTCGTCGAGCGCCAGGTACGCGGCGCCGATGACAGCCGGGTGATCTCCTACGGCGTCTCCAGCTACGGCTACGACGTGCGCTGCGCGGCCGAGTTCAAGGTGTTCACCAACATCCACTCGGCGGTGGTGGACCCGAAGAACTTCGACGAGAAGAGTTTCGTCGACATCAACAGCGACGTCTGCATCATCCCGCCGAACTCCTTCGCCCTGGCGCGCACCGTGGAATACTTCCGGATTCCCCGCGACGTGCTGACCATCTGCCTGGGCAAGAGTACCTACGCGCGCTGCGGCATCATCGTCAACGTCACACCGCTGGAACCGGAGTGGGAGGGCCACGTGACCCTGGAGTTTTCCAACACCACCAACCTGCCGGCGAAGATCTACGCCCATGAGGGCGTGGCGCAGATGCTGTTCCTGCAGTCGGACGAAGCCTGCGAGGTCTCCTATCGCGACCGCGGCGGCAAGTACCAGGGCCAGACCGGCGTGACCCTGCCCAAGGCCTGAGGCCGAAGGTGGATACGAGAAACCGGGCCATGGCCCGGTTTTTTGTTGCCTGGGGGCGGGGAGAGAGGGCGGCATGGCCCCCCTGTAGGAGCGCGCCCTGCGCGCGATTGCGGGCCAACCGGCTAGCGATGTCGCTGCCCGGCTGCTGCGGACAGCTCCCTCTCCCGCTTGCGGGAGAGGGCTGGGGAGAGGGCAATGGACTTCGACGACACACTGGTGCTGGGCTTGGCCCCGCTCCCCCTCCCTGACCCTCCCCCGCAAGCGGGAGAGGGGACCGTTGGGCAGAATGGGCGGCCACGCAGTCAGCCGGGGGGGGGCTGTTCGCGAGCAAGCTCGCTCCTACAAGAGCGGGCGGGTGTGCAGGATGCCTGTTTGGCCTCGCTTGACGCCGAACGGTCCCCTCTCCCGCTTGCGGGAGAGGGGACCGTTGGGCAGGACGAGGGGCCATGGAGTCAGCCGGTAGCTCCGTTCGCGAGCAAGCTCGCTCCTACGAGAGCGGGTAGCTCGGGTGTGCAGGATGACTGTTTGGCTTCGCTTGACGCCGAACGACTCCCTCTCCCGCTTGCGGGAGAGGGCTGGGGAGAGGGCAACGGACTTCGACGACACACTGGTGCTGGGCTTGGCTCCGCTCCCCCTCCCTAACCCTCCCCCGCAAGCGGGAGAGGGGGCCGTTGGGCAGAATGGGCGGCCATGCAGTCAGCCGGGGGCCTGTTCGCGAGCAAGCTCGCTCCTACAAGAGCGGGCGGGTGTGCAGGATGCCTGTTTGGCCTCGCTTGACGCCGAACGGCCCCCTCTCCCTTCAGGGAGAGGGCTGGGGAGAGGGCAACGGACTTCGACGATACGCCGGCGCCGGGCCTGGCTCCGTTCCCCCGCCCTTATCCTGTCGAGCCAGGGACGGACAACCGCGCCGACCTCACTTCAGGTTGCCACTGAGGAACTGCCGCAGCCGCTCGCTCTTCGGATGGCCCAGCACCTCCTGGGGCGGGCCCTGTTCCTCGACGCGGCCCTGGTGGAGGAACAGCACCTGGCTTGAGACCTCGCGGGCGAAGGCCATCTCGTGGGTCACCAGGATCATGGTGCGGCCTTCCTCGGCCAGGGCCTTGATGACCTTGAGCACCTCGCCCACCAGCTCCGGGTCCAGCGCCGAGGTGGGTTCGTCGAACAGCATGATCTCCGGCTCCATGGCCAGGGCGCGGGCGATGGCCACGCGCTGCTGCTGGCCGCCGGAGAGGAAGGCCGGGTACTTGTCCTCCACCTGCGCCGGCAGGCCGACCTTGGCCAGGTAGCTGCGCGCGCGCTCCTCGGCTTCCTTGCGCTCGATGCCCAGGACGCGGCGCGGGGCCAGGGTGATGTTCTCCAGTACCGTCAGGTGGCTCCACAGGTTGAAGTGCTGGAACACCATGGCCAGCCGGGTACGGATGCGCTGCAGCTGCGCCGCATCGGCCACGCGCATGCCGCCAGGGCTGGGGACCATGCGCACGACCTCGCCGTCCAGGCTCATGCTGCCTTCGTCGGGTTGTTCGAGGAAATTGATGCAGCGCAGGAAGGTGCTTTTGCCCGAGCCGCTGGCGCCGATCATGCTCACCACGTCGCCGGTGCGGGTTTCCAGGGAAACACCCTTGAGCACTTCGTTGTCGCCGTAGCGCTTGTACAGGCCTTCGATCTTCAGTGTGGTCATGGAGTCCTCGGGTGCGCCGGCCGCCCCCTGGCGGCCGTGGGTGGATGGGGTTCAGCCATGGCTGGGGCCGAGGAAGGCCAGCCAGCGGCGTTCGGCCAGGCGGAACAGGCCGACCAGGGTGAAGGAGGTCACCAGGTACAGCGCCGCGGCTATGCCGAAGGACTGGAAGGACAGGAAGGTGGCGGCGTTGGCGTCGCGGGCGACCTTCATGATGTCCGGCACCGTGGCGGTGAAGGCCACGGTGGTGGAGTGCAGCATGAGGATCACTTCGTTGCTGTAGTAGGGCAGCGAGCGGCGCAGCGCCGAGGGCATGATCACGTAGCGATACAGGCGCCAGCCGCTCAACCCGTAGGCATGGGCCGCCTCGACTTCGCCGTGGGCGATGTTGCGGATGGCCCCGGCGAAGATCTCGGTGGTGTAGGCGCAGGTGTTCAGGGCGAAGGCCAGCAGGGTGCAGTTCAGGCCGTTGCGGAAGAAGGCGTCGAGGATCGGCTGCTCGCGCACCGCCGCCACGCTGTAGATGCCGGTGTAGCAGACCAGCAGCTGGATGTAGAGCGGCGTGCCGCGGAACACGTAGGTGTAGAACTGCACCGGCCAGCGCACCAGCGGGTTGCGCGAGACGCGGGCGATGGACAGGGGGATGGCGAAGGTGAAGCCGAAGGCGATGGACACCGTCAGCAGCCAGAGCGTCATGGCCAGGCCGGTGATGTGGTAGCCGTCGGTCCAGAGGAAGGCCTTGCCGTACTGCTGCAGCAACTCGATCATCGCAGGGCCTCGCGCACGCCGATGGCATAGCGGCGCTCAAGGGCGTTGAGCACGATGTTGGAAACGGTGGTGAAAAGCAGGTAGATGGCCGCCGCCACCAGCAGGAAGAACAGCAGCCGGTAGCTGCTCTTGCCGGCGTCCTGGGCCGCGCGCACCACGTCGGAGAGGCCGATGATGGAGACCAGCGCGGTGGACTTGATCAGCACCATCCAGTTGTTGCCCAGGCCTGGCAGGGCGAAGCGCATCAACTGCGGGAAGAGCACGAAGCGGAAGCGCTGCAGGCGCGTCAGGCCGAAGGCGCTGGCGGCTTCCAGCTGTCCGCGCGGCACGGCGAGGATGGCCCCGCGGAAGGTTTCGGTGAAGTAGGCGCCGTAGATGAAGCCGAGGGTGATGATGCCGGCGCTGAAGGGGTCGATCTCGATGTAGTCCCAGTCCATGTAGTCGGTGATGTCGGCCAGCCAGGTCTGCAGGCTGTAGAAGATCAGCAGCATCAGCACCAGGTCGGGCACGCCACGGATCAGCGTGGTGTAGGCGATGGCGGGGAAGCGCAGCAGCCTCGAGCCGGACAGCTTGGCGCTGGCGCCGAGCAGGCCCAGCAGCACCGACAGCAGCAGCGAGCAGATCGACAGCTTGACGGTCATCCAGGTGCCGTCGAGGAGGATGGAGCCGTAACCCTTGAGGCTCATGTTCTCGGCCAGAGTCCGGAAGAAGTCCTGGAGCATGCGCAGGAAACTCCTTGTGCCTTGTCAGCAGAATAGACCGCCCCCGGCCGCCTTGGCGGCGGCCGGGGGCGGCGGGCGCGGGTCAGTCGTTGTAGATGTCGATGTCGCCGAAGTATTTCTTCTGCAGCTTGTCGTAGGTGCCGTCGGCGTGGATCGCCTTGATGCCCTTGTTGATCATCTCGCGCAGTTCGTTGTTGCCCTTCTTGATGCCGATGGCGATGTCGGCCGGCATCAGCGGGTCATGCACCGGCTTGCTGATCTCGAAGCCCTTGCCCTGGTCGGTGGTGAGGAAGCCCTGCTCGGCCTGCAGCATGTCCTGCAGCGAGACGTCCAGGCGCCCGGACACCAGGTCGGCGTAGACCTGGTCCTGGTTCTGGTAGCTCTTCACGTTGACCCCGGCCGGCTCCAGCTTGGCCTTGGCGAAGGTTTCCTGGATGGTGCCCTGCTCGACGCCGACGGTCTTGCCCTTGAGGGATTCGGCGGTGGCCTCCAGGCCCGAGCCCTTCTTGCTGATCATCGCGGTGGGGCTGGTGAACAGCTTGTCGCTGAAGTCGATTTCCTTCTGGCGCGCCTCGGTGACGGTCATCGAGGAGATCACGCCATCGAACTTGCGAGCCTTCAGGCCCGGGATCATGCCGTCGAAGTCGTTGGCCATCCATACGCACTTGACCTTCAGGTGCGCGCAGATGGCGTTGCCCAGGTCGATGTCGAAGCCGACCAGGCTGCCGTCCGGCGCCTTGGACTCGAAGGGCGCGTAGGACGGGTCGGTGGCGAAGCGGATTTCTTTCCATTCCTTGGCCTGCAAGGCTCCGGCGCCAGCCAGCAGCACCAGGGCGGAGAGGGTTAGCCATGCTTTTTTCATCGGTTGGAATCCTTGGTGGTTGATTCAAGCAGTGGAACGAAAGGCATAACATCAATGTGACAGCAAGTTTCGAACCAGGGGCGCAACCACGGGCCTCGGCGGTAGGAGGCGGACGACAGGCGCGTTCCTACGACAGGTATAGCAGCCGGTCGGGGAAGCGATGCCCCGTTACGGGGCGAGGGGGCGGGGCTTTCGGTAACAGCCTGGTGCGCCGGTTGTGGCGCAGGCACCAAAAAAGAAAGGTTCTTCGCGGAGTCTGGGGAAAGAGCGGATTGACAGTCAGGGAAGCGGGTAGATTGGCAGTCGCCAAACGAACCAACCCCCACCCCCTGCTGTCGCCGTGCATCCTATTGATCTTGCTGCTTTCTGGCCAGGCTACGAAGTCATCGCCTGCCACCCATCTGCCGACAGCACCCTGCTGATCGAGCTCAAGCCTCACGCCAGCGCTGTCCCCAAATGCGGGCGCTGCGGTCAGGCCAGTCCATTAATCCACGAACGGCGGATTCGCCGGGTGCGTGATCGTGATCTGTTCGACCAGCGCGTCCTGCTCCAACTGCCGGTGCGCCGCGTCGACTGCCTGCGCTGTGGTCGGGTGACCGAGCGGATCGACTGGCTGGAGCCAGCGTCGCGCTTGACCCAGCGCTTGCGCATCTGGCTCGAGGCTTTGCTGCAATTACTGCCCATCAGTCACGTCAGTCGCCTCGTCGGTCTGCATTGGCACACGCTCAAGCAACTCGACAAACGTCGTCTAGAGGCCGCAGTCGGTGCTTTCGAGCCGGGTGACGTTCGCCGCCTGGTGATGGACGAGTTCGCTCTTCACAAAGGACATCGTTACGCCACCGTGATCATGGATGCGCAGCGGACACGCGTGCTGTGGGTCGGGCATGGCAACAGCCGCGAGGCGATTCAGCCGTTCTTCGAACTGCTCGGTGAGCGCTGCCAGCAAATCGAGGCCGTGGCGATGGACATGAACACCGCCTTCGATCTGGAAGTAAAACAGCATTGCCCCCGTGCCGAAGTGGTCTACGACCTATTCCACGTGGTGGCTCGCTATGGCCGGGAGGTGATCGACCGCATCCGTGTCGATCAGGCCAACGCGCTACGCCAGGACAAAGCGGCACGCAAGGTAATCAAGCAGAGTCGTTGGTTGCTGCTGCGCAATCGCGAAAACCTCAAGGATCAGCAAGCCGTGCAGTTGCAGGAAATCCTCGAGGCCAACCAGCCACTGGCCACGGTCTACGTGCTCAAGGATGCGCTCAAGGAAATCTGGTACGCCCCCAGCGTGCGGGAGGGTTGGCGCCGCTGGCGGGACTGGTTGCGCCACGCCAGGGACAGTGGCCTGGCCCCGCTGCAACGCTTCGCTCGCAATCTGCGCAAATACGCCCGAGGCATCCTGGCCAGCGCTCGCTTCCCCATGCACACCAGCCTGCTGGAAGGGGTAAACAACCGCATCAAGGTGATCAAGCGCATGGCCTATGGCTTCAGGGACTCCGCCTACTTCTTCCTGAAAATCAAGGCCGCCTTCCCCGGGAAAGCGCGATGAACCAAAAGAAAGGCACCCGAGGGTGCCTTCAAGATGATCATGGAGTAAGTCGACAGTTATGAGTCGGCGGCGCGGCGGAAGTTCCCGCGCCGGCCGACTATTTCTGCGGCACCAGGGTCAGGCGCTTGCTGCCGTAGACGCGGTCGAGGTTCTGGCTCTGGAACGGGAAGCTCATGTAGTCGCCCTTCAGCCAGGCGTCGATGCCGTCGGCATAGTGCGGGCTGGCCGGGTTGCCGGACTGGCCGCTGCTGTTGAGGCCCAGCATGGGCTCGCTCTGGCCGAAGTCGACGACGATGCGCATGGCCGGGATCAGCCAGGTGTCGAAGTCCTGGCCCCAGGCGTAGGCGGAAACGTTCAGCGTGCTGTGGTCGCCGCCGGCGGGGTAGGGGCCGCGGTCCAGGTAGCCCTTGATCGCCCCCAGGCTGGCGCGCTGGCCGGCGTCCAGGTAGGGCGCCATCTTGGTGCTGTCGCTGACCCAGTCGTAGGTGTGCAGCTTGCCCCACTGCCAGGCGCGGCGGTCGGCGCCGAGCTTCTGTTCGCAGAAGGCGGTGGCGGCAGCCAGGCTGCGGGCGAGGATGGCTGGCTTGTCTTCCTTCTGCGGGGTCTTCACGTCGTCCCAGAACGGGCTGTCGTCGCGGCCCAGCAGGTGGTCGGCCTGGGCCGAGTAGGAAAGGTCGGCGTTCTGCACGAAGGCCTTCCAGGCCGGGCTGTCTTCCGGGCCCAGTTCGTCGAGGAAGATCTGCCGGGCGCTTTCCTGTAGGAAGGCTTCGTAGAGGGCGGCATCGGCGGAAGTGGCGGAGAGCTTGCCGTCGAAGGCCATCAGCCGGTCCAGGGCCTCGCGGGCGAGCTCGCGCTGGCCGGCGGGCAGGGCCTGGATCGCCTGCTTCAACGGCCCGGCCATGCCGGGCGCGTCGAGCATGCCCTGCAGCTTGGCGGCGAAGGGCGTGGTCTGGTCGTACTGCATGGCGATCATGCTGCGCGCGTCGTGGCGGTTGCTGGCGTTCGCCAGCTGGGCGATGCGCTCGGCACGCTCGGGGTAGTACCAGGAGCTGGACAGCTGCGCGCCATAGCCGGGTTGCACGGTGCGGTTGTTGGCGGTGCCCAGCCAGCCTTGCTGCGGGTCCTGGTCGGACGGGTGGAGGATCGGGTCGGCGTAGCCGTCCCAGTCGTAGCGCCCGTCCCAGCCCGGGGAGGGCAGCAGGCCGCGGCCGTCCTTGCGGTTGGGGAAGCGCCCGGTGACCTGCCAGCCGATGTGCTTCTCGTCGGCGAACACGATGTTCAGCGGCATGGCGCGGATTTCGCGGGTGGCGTCGAAGGCTTGCTCGACGCTCCTGGCCCGCGACAGGTCGAAGAAGGCATCCAGGCTTTTGTCCGACACCGCCTGGATGCTCTGGTAGGCCAGGCCGTAGCCGCTGGACAGCGGCAGCGGCTGCAGGTCGTTCTTCTTCGCGCCGAGCAGGGCGCTGTTGAGCAGCGGGCCGTGGCGGGTCTCGTAGATGGTCTCGCGCACTGGGCGCTGGCCCTTGACGAAGAAGGTCTCGACGCGCTCGCGGGCCGGCTTCCACTGGCCGTCGGCCAGGTAGTAGAGCTTGCCGCCCTGGCGCCGCACCTGTTCGAGGAAGACGTCCTGGTTGTCGCCCATGACCATGGTCATGCCCCAGGCCAGCTTGCCGTTGAAGCCAGCCACCACCCCGGGCACGCCGGCGATGGTGACGCCGGCGGCGGTGTATTTCGGCGAGCGGACCTGCATGAAGTTCCAGATCGACGGCATCGACAGCGGCAGGTGGGTGTCGTTGGCCAGCAGGCTCTTGCCGCTGCGGCTGCGCTGCGGGGCGATGGCCCAGTTGTTGGAGGCGGCCACGCCGAGCATCTGCAGGCTGGCCACCGCCTCGGCGGCGCCGCCCACCTCGGCCAGGCCGGGAATCTGCCCGGCGAGCTTCAGGCCCTTGAGCTTGTCGGCCTCGGCGAAGGGCAGCTCCTCGTCCGGGTAGATGGGCGTGAGCCAGGCGAGCTTCTCGGCGCCGACCTTCTGTGCCAGCGCCAGGGAATCCAGCTCCTCCTGCAGGTTCACCGCCAGGCCGAAGTTGAGCAGGGCGAAGACCAGCGCGGAGTCCTCCGGCTTCCAGTATTCCGGGCGGTAGCCGGACTCGGCGATGTCCATTGGCAGTTTGTCGCGGTAACGGAACAGGTAGGCATTGACGCCGCGCGCATAGGTCTCGAAGAAGCGCTTCAGCCTCGGCGAGGCGCCGGCGTAGAGGGCATTGGCGGACTGCTTGAGATTGACCGTGCGCATGAACCGGTCGATCTCCAGGGCGCCCGGCCCGACCATCTCCGACAGCCGCCCCTGGGCCATCAGGCGCAGGCCGACCATCTGGCTGATGCGGTCGCTGGCATGCACGTAGCCCATGGCGAAGAGCGCGTCGTGGAAGGTGCTGGTCTCGATCAGCGGCATGCCCAGGGCATTGCGGCGCACCGACACGCTTTCGGCCAGGCCCTTGAGCGGCTGCACGCCGGAGGTCGGCGGCAGGCTGTCGGCGTAGCGGTCGTTCAGCCAGGTCTGACAGCCTGCCAGGCTGACAGCGGCGCTGAGGGCGGCGGCGAGGCCGAATCGGGGAAGCGGGCGGAAGGCTCGCGAGGCCATGGAAGCGTGCTCCTGCACAGGGCTTGCGGAAAGCCGCTACGTTAGTGAGGCACGCCCCTTCGCGCAAGCCGCGGGAGCAGGGAATTCGCGGGGTGTGGAGGGCCGGGAGGGCAGGTGAGGATGTTCGCGAAGGGGAGCGCTCCACAGGGTAGCCCGGTGCGTCCGGCGAGCCAATCGCGGACGGAGTCCGCTCCTACGCCCGTGCGTCTCTGGAACCGTAGGAGACTCCGTTCGCGATTTGGCGGATAACGCCGTAGGCGTTATGCGCCCTACGGACTATCGCGAACGCGGGGAGCCAGGGTTCGCGAGCAAGCTCGCTCCTACGAAGAGCAGTGCCGCTCTTGATTTTAGATTTCCAGAGAAATATCCGAGCGCACCGGAACGCCCCTTCAGAAGGCCGAGCGAAACCGGCGCTCAGGAGGTCATGCGACATGGATGTCGCTAGAGCCCCGATCAGCACAGGGACGTGCTGTCGGGGCGGGCCTCCGTGGCGGGGGAATTCGCGAGGGTAGCCCGGCTTCATCGGGCCCGTATGTCGGGGCAAGCCTTTTTGGTTACTTTTGTGGCGATTGACAAAAGTGACTCGCCCGAGGGGGCGAAACGAGAGACATCAACGCACTCGGAGCGGCGCGCTACACCCAAACCTGACATCTTTTTTGGGGCCCGCGTTCGCGGGAATGACAAGGTCAAGGGAGGAGCGAGAGGGCAAGGTTCGCGAGCAAGCTCGCTCCTACAGGGGCTTTTGTTCCAGCCGGGTACGAAAACGCCGTTCCCCCCTCACGGAAGAAACGGCGTTCTCGCCTAGCCCACCCGCGCCAGGCGGGGTCAGCGCCTCAGGCGCCGTGGCACTTCTTGAACTTGGCGCCGCTGCCGCAGGGGCAGGGGTCGTTGCGGCCAACGTCCTTCAGCGGGTTGCGCACCGGCTCGTGGCTGTGGTTGCAGTGCGGGCCGTGCACGTGGTGGTGATGGTCATGATCATGGTCGTGATTGCAGTCGGGACCATGCACATGGGGTTCCTGGCTCATGGGTGCCTCACTCCGGGATGAAATCGCCGGGGATTATCTCGCCATTGCGCGCGATATGCACGGTGCGGCCGAACAGCAGGCCGGTCTTCACCTCGCCTTCGAGGCGGTACTTGATCGGCTTGTCGGGGGTTTCCAGCAACTTGACGATGTACTTCATGTGCCGCCAGAGGTTGGTGTTCACCGGCACCTCGAAGTTCTGCCGGCCGTTGGCGGGCACGGTGAACCACAGGCTGGACTCGCCTTCGGCCAGGTCGACGTCGTTGAGCTTGACCTTGTAGGCCAGGCCGCGCACCGGCAGGCTGAAGTCGTTCGGATTGTCGATACGGAAGTGCAGTGTGAATTGTTGCTCAAGCAGGCGGGCCTTCACCACGTCCACTTTCATCAGCTTCACGTCGGGGCTTTCGAAGCTGCCGGTCATCCAGCTGCAGCCGGAGAGAAGCGCGAAAACCCAGACTAGGCTGATAATTCTTATCGTTTGCGCCTGATAATTCATGTCAGTCCCCAAGACGCCCCAGTGTACCAAGCGGCTGCTTGGCCGCAAGTTGTTGTTACGTTAAAAGAAGTTGTCCCATACTGGGCCGGCCCTCGGCAGACGGGCAAACACAGGAGTGTGATGGATGAGCCGTTACGAAATCGTCTTTTCCGGTCAGACGCTTCCAGGCGCCGATCCGGAAGCGGTGAAGGCCAACCTGGCCAAGCTGTTCCAGGCCGATGCGCAACGCATCGCCCTGCTGTTTTCCGGCCGCCGCCTGGTGCTGAAGAATAACCTCGACGCGGCCGCTGCCGACAAGTACCGCGGCGCTCTGGAACGGGCCGGCGCGCAGGTCGAGGTGGTGGACATGGCCCCCGCGGTGGAGGAGATCGAGCTGGCTCCGCCGCCGGCCGAGCCCGCAGCAGCACCGGCCGCGGCCACCCCGGGGCGCCTGAAGGTGGCCCCGCGCGACGAATACATGGCGGCTTTCGCCGAGGTGGACGCACCGGACTTCGGCCTGGCCCCCGTGGGCGCGGACCTGCAGGACGACAGGGCCGAGCCGCGAGCGCCGCAGGTCGACCTCAGCCAGTTCAGCCTGGCCCCGGTGGGCAGCGACATGGGCCAGGCCAAGCCGGACCCCGCCGCGCCCGCGCCCGACACCAGCCACCTGAAGCTGGCCGACTGAGCGCGCTCAGCCGTTCTGCTGGGGGTCGTCCTTGTAGACGAACTTGGGCATTTCCCAGTGGAAACGGATCGCCAGCAGGCGGAACAGGAAGCCGGCGAACAGGGTGATCAGCATGGCCTGCTCGTTGGGCAGCTCCAGCTGGATGCAGATCAGGTAGCACCAGGCGCTGGCGAAGGACACGCTGGCGTACAGCTCGCGGCGGAAGATCAGCGGCACGTCGTTGCAGAAGATGTCGCGCAGGATGCCGCCGAACACTCCGGTGATCACCCCGCTGACCGCGGCGATCAGCAGGCTGTGGCCCACCTCCAGGCCGACCTGGCAGCCGATCAGGGTGAAGGCCACCAGGCCAATGGCGTCGAGCACCAGGAACAGCGAGCGCAGGTGGCGCATCAGCGGTGCGATGAACACCGTGACCAGTGCAGCACCGGCGGTGAGTACCAGGTACTCCGGGTGGCGCACCCAGGTCAGCGGGTAGTGCCCCAGCAGCATGTCGCGCATCGAGCCGCCGCCCAGCGCAGTGACGCAGGCCACCAGCACCACGCCGAACAGGTCCATGCTGCGGCGCCCGGCGGAAAGCGCGCCGGTCATGGCCTCGGCGGTGATGGCGATGATGTAGAGAACGGTCAGCAGCATGGCGGGGCCCGCGAAAAAGCGCGCATTCTAGCCGAAGGGCCCGGTGCACCCAATGGGTGCACGCAGTCTCCCTCGTTACGCTGACGTAGGATGGGTTGAGTGCGATACCCATCACCATGACCGCATGGGTATCGCTTCGCTCAACCCATCCTACGAGGCATGCCTCGGTGCATTTGCCGCATCAGCCGATCCACGGCCCGCAGCATTTCTTCAGCTTGCCGCCGGCGCCGCACGGGCAGGGATCGTTGCGTCCGAGCTTGAGCGGCACCGTCGGGTCGAGGAAGTACCAGCGGCCGTCGCGCTGGACGAAGCCGGAACATTCGCGGTGGCTGTGCTCGCCGTTGGCGTCGTGCCAGCGCGCGGTGAAGGTCACCCGCGCGTGCTCCGGCGTGCCGCCGAGCACCTCGTGGCCTTCCACCTCCAGGCCCAGCCAGGTGCTGCCCAGGCTCCAGGCGCGGATGGCGTCCAGGTCCAGGCCGGCCTGCTGGGCCGGCAGCGTGGTGTCGCGCAGGTAGTCCACCAGGCCCAGGGCGTAGGCGCTATAGCGCGAGCGCATCAGCGCCTCGGCGGTGGCCGCCGGCTGGCCGGCGTGCAGGCGGCCGCAGCAGTCCGCCAGGGACAGGCCGCTTCCGCAGGGGCAGCTGGGCTCGGTCATGGTCACCACCAGTACTTGCCGAAGTTTTCCGGGTTGGCCCAGAACTTGGCGTTCAGCCAATCCGGGACCTGCTTGTATTCACGCAGATCATAGGTGAACAGCGTGAGTGTCTGATCGTCGCGCTGGAAGCGTTCGCTGGCCTGCATGCCCAGGGCATAGAAGTCGATCTCGGCGACGCCGGCCTCGGCCAGGTCGACCAGCACGGCGACGCGGCTGCTGTTGAGGTTGCGGATGCCGCCGACCAGTTGCAGCGCCGCGCGGCGCTCCAGGTGTTCCAGGCAGTCGGCCAGCAGCGCCAGGTCGTAGCGCTGCGCCGCCAGTTCCGCCGGCAGGGCGCCCGCGGCGGCGCCGTGCACCTGGCAGTCGGGGTGGGCCTGGCGGAAGGCTTCCACGGCGGGGATGCCTTGGGCGCCTACCAGCAGCAGGCGTTGCGGGGCGTAGCGGTCGAGCAGGGCGGCCAGCGCCTGCTGGGGCGTGCGATCGGAAATCATCGGTGTGCGCAAACTCTCGTTCGGAATGCGCAGAGACTAGCCTGTGAACCCCTTCATGGCCTAGTGCTGGCGTATTCGTGCATCGCCGTCTTTACTCGGTAATTGTCGGTTCAGACCCATCTCACAGGAGAGACTGATATATGAGCATCAAAAGGACCGCTTTACCCCTGCTGCTGGTAAGCACGCTGCTCACCGGTTGCGCAGGGTTGCAGAAGTCCGACTGGCCGACCTGCGCTTTGGTCGGCGGTGTAGGGGGCGCTGGCCTGGGCTCCATCGAGAGCAGTGCCTGGGCGGGTTGGGGCGCGCTGATCGGCGGCGTGCTCGGCGCGTCCTACTGCTGGGTTCATGGCGAAGGCGAGAAGGTGGTCGAAGCGCCGCCGCCCGCACCGGCTCCCGAACCGGCTCCGTTGCCGAAGGAAGAGACCATCGTGGTCAGGGACCTGCACTTCGCCTTCGACTCGTCGAAGATCGACAACCGTGACAAGGACAAGCTCGACACCATCGCCACCCGCCTGAAAGGCGAGGCTTCCACCACCACGCTGGACATCTCCGGCCACACCGACAGCGTCGGCACCGACGCCTACAACCAGAAACTGTCCGAACGCCGCGCCCACGCGGTGGCCGACTACCTGGTCGATGCCGGTGTATCCGCCAGCAGCATCAAGTCGGTGGAAGGCTACGGCGAAAGCAAACCGGTCGCCGACAACAAGACCAAGGAAGGCCGCGCGGAAAACCGTCGCGTGGAGATCCTGATCAAGCGCCAGTGACATCCGGCGTGCGTTGAAGCGAAGGGGGCCGTTGGGCCCCCTTCGTGTTTGCGCGGCAGGCTATGGCATCGTCACCCGCCTCCGGGGTATGGTGCCGGCACAAGAAATCGGGGGAGCATCTTCATGAAGGCTTTCGTAGGGCTGGGCAAGGTCGTTGCCCTGTTGTTCTGGCTGGCGGTGCTGGCCAATCTGCTGCATTCCTTCGCCCATCCGTTCGCGACCCTGCTGCAGGTCGCCGGGGGCCTCGTCCTGCTGATCCACATTGTCGAACTGCTGGCGCTCGGCGCGCGCCTGAAGGGGCGGGCGCACCCCTGGCTGGACCGCATCCAGGTCCTGCTGTTCGGCGTCTTCCATTTCCTCTCGCTGCCGGCCCAGGCCAAGGAGGGCAGCCATGCGTAAGCTGCTGCTGGGCCTGATGCTGCTGGCGCCGATCGAGGCCGCCAGCGCGGCTTCCGTGCAGGTGGAGGCCAATACCGTGCTGCGCCTGCCGGTGAAGGGTGAGTCCCTGAGCCTGGAGCACGTCCGCGTGGCGGAGGGCGGCGCGCTGCTGATCCCGTCGCGGGTGAAGGTGCTGCACATCGACGAACTCGACCTGCAGAAGAATGCCCGACTGGGTGTGTTCCCCGGCGAGCAGCCGCTGCGTATCGAGGTCGTCCACGGCACCCTGGCCGACGGCAGCGTGATCGCCGCCCAGGGCGCTTCCGGCAGCTTCCACCGCCCGGCCAGCCCGGGGCGCACCCTGACCCTGCGCCTGCAGGACGTGCAGGTGGAGAACCTGATGGTCGACGTACGGGGCGGCGTCGGTGCGCCGGGCTACGACGGCCTCGACGGCGCCAGCGCGCGCAGCGGCGGCTGCCTGTGGGGTGGCGCGCAGCAGGGCGGCGACGGCCAGGATGCCGGTGATGGCCAGACCGGCGGCGCCGGCGGCGTGGTGCGCCTGGAGGTGCCCCAGCAATTCCCCGTGGAACAGGTGAAGGTGCGCCTGGAAGGCGGCGCCGGCGGTGCCCCGGGCAAGCCGGGCAAGGCCGGCGCGCGCAGCGGCGAGAAGGGTTGCCTGCTGTACTCGGTGGACGGCGGCAAGGCCGGCCACGACGGCGGGGCCGGCAAGGCCGGCCCCGGTGGTGCCCAGGGCCGCCTGGACGTGGTGCGCTTCTGAACCCGGCCGGCGCGGGCCCGGCCCGCGCCAGTACCTACCAGTGCGGGCGCGCGGCGACTATCGCCACCAGCGCCAGGCCCAGCAGCAGGTTGCTGCCCACGGTGCGGCGGATGCGCCCCAGCACCGCGCCGCCGGCGGGCCAGTCGGCCGCCTCGATGGCGCGGCGCAGCTCCGGCAACTGCAGCGCCTGCACCCGCAGGAACAGCGCCAGCATGGCCACGTACAGCCCCATCATCACCTGCACGTAGCGCGGCGCGCCGGCCACGCCGTTGAAGCTCAGCTGCAACATGCCGATACCGGTTACCGGCAGCACCAGCACCGCCACCCAGACCCACGCGAAGAAGCGCCGGAACACCTCGCTCCACAGCTTCAGCCGCGCCGGCGCATCCAGCGCGGCGACGGCCGCCGGGCGCAGGATCACCCAGGCGAAGAACATGCCCCCGACCCAGACCAGGGCGGCCAGGACGTGCAGGGCGTAGACGGGGGCAAAGGCGGTCATTCGGCGATCTCCGCTGGCGGTTGGAAATAAGCGCGCTATGATAGCGGCCCAATCGAACCACTGAAAATTTATCCAGCATCGGAATGTGTTCCGATGCCCGGGAACTCCATGCTCAGCAACGAACTCAAGGCCACCATCCAGGGCGCCTACACGCGCTTCCTGGAAGCCAAGGAACTCAAGCCGCGCTATGGCCAGCGCCTGATGATCGCCGAAGTGGCCAAGGTCCTGGGCACCATCCAGGCCGACGAGGAAGGCCACCGCACCGGCGAGGCCGCGGTGGTCGCCGTGGAAGCCGGCACCGGCACCGGCAAGACCGTGGCCTACAGCCTGGCCGCCATCGCCTGCGCCAAGGCCGCCGGCAAGCGCCTGGTGGTCGCCACCGCCACCGTGGCGCTGCAGGAGCAGATTGTCCACAAGGACCTGCCCGACCTGCTGCGCAACAGCGGCCTGGCCTTCAGCTTCGCCCTGGCCAAGGGCCGCGGCCGCTACCTGTGTCTGTCCAAGCTCGACCACCTGCTGCAGGAGGGCCAGGCGCAGAACGCCACCGCCCAGCTGTTCGAGGAAGAGGGCTTTCGCATCGACGTCGACGAGAGCGGCACCAAGCTGTTCAACCAGATGATCGAGCGCCTGGCCGGCAACCGCTGGGACGGCGACCGCGACTCCTGGCCGGAAGCCATCGAGGACGCCCACTGGGCACAGCTGACCACCGACCACAGCCAGTGCACCAACCGCCACTGCCCGAACTTCCAGCAGTGCGCCTTCTACAAGGCGCGCGAGGGCATGACCAAGGTCGACGTCATCGTCACCAACCACGACCTGGTGCTGGCCGACCTGGCCCTGGGCGGCGGCGCCATCCTGCCCGACCCGCGGGAAACCCTCTACGTCTTCGACGAAGGCCACCACCTGCCGGACAAGGCCATCGGCCACTTCGCCCACTTCACCCGCCTGCGCGCCACCGCCGACTGGCTGGGGCAGGTGGAGAAGAACCTCACCAAGCTGCTGGCGCAGAACCCGCTGCCCGGCGACCTCGGCCGGCTGATCGAGCAGGTGCCGGAGCTGGCCCGCGAGCTGCGCACCCACCAGCAGTTCATGTTCACCGCCTGCGAGGAGATCGGCGACTTCCGCGCCGGCGAGGACATGGAGGGCCGCGAACGGCCGCGCCACCGCTTCGAGGGCGGGGTGGTCCCCGAGCACATCCGCGAGATGGGCATCGAGCTGAAGAAGGGCTTCGCCAAGCTCACCGACCTCTTCACCCGCCTCACCGAACTGCTCAAGCAGGCCATGGACGGCGAGGGTACCGCCGGCGTCGCCAGCTACCAGGCCGAGGAGTGGTACCCGCTGTTCGGCAGCCTGCTGTCCCGCGCCCAGGGCAACTGGGAACTGTGGACCGCCTTCACCTGCGAGGACCCTGAAGACAGCCCGCCCATGGCGCGCTGGCTGACCCTGGCCGAGAGTGGCACCTTCTACGACATCGAGGCCAACGCCAGCCCGATCCTCGCCGCCGAGACCCTGCGCCGCAACCTGTGGAACGTCGCCTACGGCGTGCTGGTGACCTCCGCCACCTTGACCGCCCTGGGCACCTTCGACCGCTACCGCATGCGCGCCGGCCTGCCGCGCGCGGCGGTCACCGCCGTGGTGCCCAGCCCCTTCCACCATGCCGAGGCCGGCGTGCTGCGGGTGCCGGACCTGAAGGCCGACCCGCGCGACGCCGCCGCCCACACCGCGGCCATCGTCCGCGAGCTGCCGGCCATGGTCGAGGGCGCGCGCGGCACCCTGGTGCTGTTCGCCTCGCGCAAGCAGATGCAGGAAGTCTTCGACGGCCTGGAGCGCGACTGGCGCAAGCGCGTGCTCATCCAAGGCAACCTGTCCAAGCAGGAGACCCTCAACAAGCACAAGGCCCGCGTGGACGACGGCGAGCCCAGCGTGCTCTTCGGCCTGGCCAGCTTCGCCGAGGGCGTCGACCTGCCGGGGGCCTACTGCGAGCACGTGGTGATCGCCAAGATCCCCTTCGCGGTGCCGGACGACCCGGTGGAGGCGGCGCTGTCGGAGTGGATCGAGGCGCGCGGCGGCAACCCCTTCATGGAGATCGCCGTGCCCGACGCCTCGCTGCGCCTGGTGCAGGCCTGCGGGCGCCTGCTGCGCACCGAGCAGGACCGCGGCACCATCACCCTGCTGGACCGTCGGGTGGTGACGCAGCGCTACGGCAAGGCCATCCTCAACGCCCTGCCGCCGTTCCGCCGCGAGATCGCGTAGGGCGCGGCACCCGGTACAGGGGGCGGCGCGCCGTCCCCGCTCGCAAACCCCGGCGGCGCCCGGCGCCGCCCCAAGGACAAGGTTGCATGCGTTCACTCCGTTGGCATCTGCCCCTGCTGTTCAGCCTGAGCCTCGCCAGCGCCCCGCTGTGGGCCGCGCCCAGCGACGACACCCTGTTCAACTTCGTCAAGCCGATGGCCGTGGTCAACGTCGGTTTGCAGGACGCCGACCTGCCCAGCGCCACCGCCGAGGCCACGCCCGAGGGCGAGGTCCTGCGGCGGGTGAAGTTCCACCCGGCGGCCCGCCCCACGCTCACCCTCAAGCCCGCCAGCGGCAGCTGGGACTGGTCCCGGGCCGACGCCATGAGCCTGCGCATCCAGAGCGCCATGGGCTGGGCGCTGACCCTGGAGATCGACATCGACAACCTCGACGGCACGCCCGGCCTGCATGCCAGCGTCGCACTGCCCGCAGGCCCGGCGCAGACCCTGCTGGTGCCGCTGCAGGCCACCGCGCCGCAACTGTTCGGCATGCGCTCCGGGGTGCCGATGCCGATGACCCTGGACGGCCAGCGCGTCATCGTCGCCCCGGTGGTCACCGGCGAGCTGCAGCGCAACAAGGTCGGCGCGGTGCGCATCTACCTGAGCGGCCCGAAGGCGGCCCAGGACATCCTCGTCGGCCGCTTCGGCACCCGTTCCGGCGGCGACGAGCTGCGCCGGGCCTACACCGGCATCATCGACGCCTACGGCCAGTCCACCCGCAGCGACTGGCCGGAGAAGGTGAAGAGCATCGAGCAGTTGGCCAACGCCTGGAAGGCCGAAGGCGAGCAACTGAAGAAATGGCAGGCCCAGGCGCAGCCCAGCGACACCTTCGGCGGCTTGCTGGAGGGCCCGGACTTCCAGGCCACCGGCTTCTTCCGCACGGAGAAGCGCAACGGCCGCTGGTGGCTGGTGACGCCGGACGGGCACCCGTACTGGTCCCTGGGCGTGAACACGGTGAACAGCGAAAGCAGCCAGACCTACGTCGAGGGCCGCGAGTACATGTTCAACGAGCTGCCCGCCGAGGGTGAACCGCTGGCCGACTTCTACGGCCAGAGCGACGACCGCGACGGCGTTGGCGCCCAGCAGGGCAGGGCCTTCGGCCACGGCCGCTGGTACGACTTCTACGCTGCCAACCGCTACCGCGCCACCGCCGGGCTGAGCGGCCAGCAGGCCGCCGACGCCTGGCTGGAGCGCACCCTGGCGCGCCTCGACGCCTGGGGCTTCAACGGCCTGGGCAACTGGAGCCAGCCGGCCTTCGCCGGCGCCTCGCGCATCCCCTACAGCCTGCCGCTGGCCATCGGCGGCGACTACGCCACCGTCAGCACCGGCTACGACTGGTGGGGCGCCATGCCCGACCCCTTCGACCCGAAGTTCGCCATGGCCGCCGAGCGCGCCATCGCCATCGCCACCCGCGACCACCGCGAAGACCCCTGGCTGCTCGGCTACTACGCCGACAACGAGCTGGCCTGGGCCGGGCAGGGCAGCGACCCGCGCAACCACTACGCCCTGGCCTTCGGCGCGCTGGCGCTGTCCACCGACAGCCCGGCCAAGCGCGCCTTCATCAAGCAGCTCAAGGACAAGTACCACGAGCACGAGGCCCTGGCCGAGGCCTGGGGCGTCGAGCTGGGCGCCTGGGAAGACCTGGATGCGCCGGGCTACCAGGCCCCCGCGGTGCAGGCGGAACACCCGGCCATCGAGCAGGACTACAGCGCCTTCCTGCGCCTGTACGCCGACCAGTACTTCAGGACCCTGCGCGACTCCCTGAGCTGGCACGACCCCAACCACCTGCTGCTGGGCGGGCGCTTCTCGGTGAACACCCCGGAGGCCCTGGCTTCCTGTGCGCAGTACTGCGACCTGCTGAGCTTCAACCTCTACGCGCCGACGCCACAGCAGGGCTACGACGCCGCCTACGTGCGCAGCCTCGACAAGCCGGTACTGATCAGCGAGTTCCACTTCGGTTCGCGCGACCGCGGCCCGTTCTGGGGCGGCGTCTCCGAGGTGTACAACGAACAGCAGCGCGGCGAGCGCTACCAGCAGTTCCTCGCCGCCGCGGTGAAGGACCCGCAGATCGTCGGCGCGCACTGGTTCCAGTACCTCGACCAGCCCGCCAGCGGCCGCCTGCTCGACGGCGAGAACGGCCATATCGGCCTGGTCGGCATCACCGACCTGCCGTTCACCGGCTTCATCGACGCGGTGCGCAAGGGCAACCAGCAAGTGATGAAGGCCATGCTGGAAGAGGCCCGCGCCGCCGCCAAGGCAGCGCCCGAGGCGCCCACCCCGCGGGTCGATCCGGACGCCACCGCCAGCGCCGCGCAGCAGGCGCCGGCGGTGCAATAGAACGGCATTCGCCGCGGCCATGATGGCCGCGGCCCTACCCTGGTCGGGTTCACAAGCCGGCGGGGTGCTGGAAGAATGCGCCTTTCGTCCCCAGCCTGGAGTGCCCCATGTCCCTGCAAGGCCATTGCGACAGCCGCTTCACCCCCGTAGCCGACGCCTTCGCCGCGCTCTTCGAGGACCCGCAGGAGCGGGGCGCCGCGCTGTGCATCCAGGTCGGCGGCGAGACCCTGGTGGACCTCTGGGCCGGCAACGCCGGCAAGGACGAGGGCCAGGCCTGGCAGGCCGACACCCTTCTCAACCTGTTCTCCTGCACCAAGACCTTCGCCGCCGTGGCCGCCCTGCAACTGGTGGGCGAGGGCCGCCTGGAGCTGGACGCCCCGGTGGCGCGCTACTGGCCGGAGTTCGCCGCCGCCGGCAAGCAGGCCATCACCGTGCGCCAGTTGCTCTGCCACCGCGCCGGGCTGCCGGCGCTGCACGAGATGCTGCCCGCCGAGGCGCTGTACGACTGGCAGGCGATGACCGCCGCGCTGGCCGCCGACACACCCTGGTGGACCCCGGGCAGCGAGCATGGCTACGCGCCCATCACCTACGGCTGGCTGATCGGCGAGGTGATCCGCCGGGTGGATGGCCGCGAGCCCGGCACCGCCATCGTCGAGCGCACCGCCAGGCCCCTGGGGCTGGACTTCCACATCGGCCTGGACGATGCCGAGTTCCCCCGCGTGGCGCACATCGCCCGGGCCAAGGGCAACCTCGGCGACGCCGCGGCGCAGCGCCTGCTGCGCACCCTGATGAGCGAGCCGACCGCCCTGAGCACCCGCGCCTTCACCAACCCGCCGTCGATCCTCACCAGCACCAACAAGCCCGAGTGGCGGCGCATGCAGCAGCCGGCGGCCAACGGCCACGGCAATGCCCGCGCCCTGGCCGGCTTCTACGACGGCCTGCTGCAGGGCAAGCTGCTGGATGCCGCGCTGCTCGCCGAACTGACCTGCGAGCACGCCCGCGGCGAGGACCGCACCCTGCTCACCGGTACCCGCTTCGGCCTGGGCTGCATGCTAGACCAGCCGGAGCTGGCCAACGCCACCTACGGCCTCGGCCCGCAGGCCTTCGGCCACCCCGGCGCCGGTGGCTCGGTGGGCTTCGCCGACCCCGAGCGCGGCCTGGCTTTCGGCTTCGTCACCAACACCCTCGGCCCCTACGTGCTGATGGACCCGCGCGCGCAGAAACTGGCGCGCATCGCCGGCGACTGCCTGTGAAAGCCGCCGGCCAGGCGCCCCGCGGCGCCTGGCCGACGAAGCGGCGGAACCTTCCGCCGCGGCTCCGCTCGAATGGCGACTTCATGGGGAAATACCGTTGGCGTTGGCCGCGGTTTTCCCCCGCTGATAGGGTCGGGGTTTCACCGCTCGTCAGTTGAAGAGCAAAATACCTATTTCCCTTAGTAAGTTATGTTCGAATCCTGATTCGCGACATTAACTTGTGTCCGCCCCTGTTGCCCCAAGACCGTCCAATGGAAGTCCGCCCATGAGACTGCTCAAGCTTTCCACCCTGTCCCTCTGCGTCGCCCTGGGCGCCTGCAGCCACTTCCAGTCCCAGGACGCCGCCGCGCCGGCGCCCAGCCAGGCCAAGGCCGAGGGCGGCAGCCACTGGTGGTGGCCGTTCGGCGATTCCGCGGCCAGCGCCCGGGCCGAGGCCAAGGCTCCCGCCGAGGCGCCCCGTCCGGTGGTGGCCCAGGTGGATGCGGCCACCGACAAGTCGGCCGGCGGCCACTGGTGGTGGCCCTTCGGCGATTCCGCCTCGGCCCAGGCCAAGGCGGAAAACCCGGTGGCCGCGCCCAGCGCCCAGGACACCAAGGCCTGGCTGGACCAGTACGAAGCCTCGGTGCGCGCCGCCGTGGCCGGCAGCAAGTTCAGCGTCGAACGCCGCGACAACGCCCTGGTGCTGACCGCGCCGGTGGACGGCTCCTTCAATCCCAAGCGCCCGGAACTGCTGCTGCCGATCACCCTGGCGCCGCTGGCCAATGTCGCCAAGGTGGTCGAGAAGGACCAGCAGGCCGGCGTGTTCATCCTCGGCCACAGCGACAGCAGCGGCGACAAGGCGACCAACGACAAGGTCAGCCAGCAGCGCGCCGTGGCCATCGCCGCGATCTTCCGCCTCAGCGGCCTGGGCAACGACCGCCTGCGCTACAAGGGCGTCGGCGACGCACAGCCCATCGCCGACGAGAAGACCAAGGCCGGCCGCGCCAAGAACCGCCGCGTCGAAGTCATGCTGACCCCCGCGGCGGCCTGCTGGCCCTGGCCCAAAGCAACTGAAGCCACGCGGCGCTTGTCGCCGGTCAAGCAATCCCGCTTTCCACTGGTTAAGCTATGGCACTGGCTTTCCTGAGGAGACGACGATGGCCCAGACCCTGGCCGACATGCGCCGCGAATACACCCGGGACGGACTCTGCGAGACCCAGGCGCCCGCAGAGCCCTTCGTCCTGTTCCAGCAATGGTTCGAGGACGCGGTGAAGACCGAGCAGTTGCCGGTCGAACCCAACGCCATGACCCTGGCCACGGTGGACGCCGACGGCCAGCCGCATTGCCGCGTGCTCCTGCTCAAGGGGCTGGACGACCGCGGCTTCACCTTCTTCAGCAACTACGACAGCGCCAAGGGCGAGCAGCTCGCGGCCAACCCGCGCGCGGCCATGACCTTCTTCTGGCCGGCGCTGGAGCGCCAGGTGCGTATCGAGGGCCGCGTGGAGAAGGTCTCGGTGGAAGAGTCCGACGCCTACTACCGGGTGCGCCCGCTGGGCAGCCGCCTGGGCGCCTGGGCCTCGCCGCAAAGCCGGGTGATCAGCGGTCGCGAGGAACTGGAGCGGATGCTGGCGGAGACCGAGAAGCGCTTCATGGACGTCGCCCCGCACTGCCCGGACCACTGGGGCGGCTACCGCCTGCTGCCGCAGCGCCTCGAGTTCTGGCAGGGCCGCCCGAGCCGCCTGCACGACCGCCTGAACTACCGCCTGGTGGATGGCGCCTGGCAACGCGAGCGCCTGGCGCCCTGATCCCCGCACGGCACTTTTCGTAGGATGGGTTGAGCTTGTGAAACCCATGCGGTCACGGTGACGGGTATCGCTTCGCTCAACGCCATCCTACGCCGGCTCGTACAAAGCTCCGCGCCCTCCTATGTAGGAGCGCCCCGGCGCAGCCTGCAAGACAGTTGCTCCTACAGGCGTAGGGCGTACAACCGTTCACGGTTGTACGCCGTTACACCCATTCCATCATCGACACCATGGTCGAGCCGAACCCGCAGTCCGCCCCGGTTCCCGGCATGAGTCCGAGTGGGATACGGCCAAGGTCAAGCGGCGGATAACCGCGAACGGTTATTCGCCCTACAGGGAAACCGTTGGTAATGCGGTGTAGGATGCCTCCTCTCGCCCTGCCCACGGACCGCTCCATGAAACTCGTCATCGCCCCCGACTCCTTCAAGGAAAGCCTGTCCGCCCCCGAGGTCGCTGCCGCCATCGCCCGAGGCTGGTCGCGGGCGCGGCCGCTCGACGAGATCCTGCTGCGGCCCATGGCCGACGGCGGCGAGGGCACCGTGGATGCGGTGCTGGCGGCCACCGGCGGCGAACGTCGCGAATGCGAGGTGCGCGGGCCGCTGGGGGCGCCGGTGCGGGCCCACTGGGGTTGGCTGGAGGAGGGCACCGCGGTGATCGAGATGGCCGCCGCCAGTGGCTTGCACTGGGTGGCGCCGGCGCAGCGCGATGCGACGCGCACCACCAGCTACGGCACCGGCGAACTGATCCGCGCGGCGCTGGATGCCGGGGCGCGCAAGGTCATCCTCGGGCTCGGCGGCAGCGCCACCAACGACGGCGGCATGGGCCTGCTGCAGGCCCTGGGCGCGCGTTTCCTCGCCACAAGCGGCGAGCCCCTGGGCGACGGCGGCGCGGCCCTGGCCGAACTGCACGAGATCGACCTGGCGGGCCTCGACCCGCGCCTGGCCGAGGTCGAGGTGGAAGTCGCCGCCGATGTGAACAACCCGCTGTGCGGCGAGCACGGCGCCTCGGCGGTGTTCGGCCCGCAGAAGGGCGCCAGCCCCGAGCAGGTCCGTCAGCTCGACGCCGCGTTGGCGCGCTACGCCGAAGTCACCGCCCGCACCCTGGGCCAGGATCACAGCCTGTTCCCCGGCGTCGGCGCGGCGGGCGGCCTGGGCTTTGCCGCGCGGGCCTTCCTCAAGGCGCGCTTCCGTCCCGGCGTGGAACTGGTGGCCGAGGTTTCCGGCCTGGCAGAGGCACTGCATGGCGCCGACCTGGCGATCACCGGCGAAGGCCGCCTGGATGAGCAGAGCCTGCATGGCAAGACGCCGATCGGCGTGGCCCGGGCGGCGCATGCCGCGGGCGTCCCGCTGATCGCCCTGGCCGGCAGCCTGGGGCCGGGTTACGGGCGCTTGCACGAGGCCGGCATCGCCGCGGCCTTCAGTTTGGTGCCGGGGCCCGTCAGCCTGGCCGAGGCCATGGCGGGCGCCGCGGAGGAACTGGAGGCGCGCGCCGAGGAGCTGGCGCGCCTGTGGAGCCTGGCTCAGCCGGCGCGGTAGTCGTCGGCGGCGCGCTGCAGCCACGCCGGCAGGTCGCTGCGCGACACGCCTTCGTCACGGGCCAGTTGCAGGCAGTGCAGCAGGTATTCGCGCTTTTGCGGATCGTCGCCGGCCAGCGACAGCGCCAGGTCGCGGTCCATCCAGCGGCGGATGCGCACGAACAGCCACCAGTGGAAGTACAGGCCGGCGGCGGTGGTGACGACGATGATGAAGTAGTCCATGGGGCCTTCCTCGCGGGGACGCTGACCTTACCCCAAGCGGAATCGGGGATGAACGTGCGCTTTTGCCGCAGCTGTAGGAAGAAGCTGTACGGTGGCTGAATCGAACGAAAACTTTGATTTGGCCGGCGTGACAGCAAGGGGCGCGGCAGAGTCTAATATTCACATATCTATCCGGAGGTTTCCGTATGCGTAAATCCGCCTTCCTGCTCGCCGGTTTCACTGCAGTGGCCCTGGCCCTCGGCGGCTGCCAGTCCAGCCTGACCGGCGACACCTACAGCCGTGACGAGGCCCGCACCGTGCAGAACGTACGCTGGGGCACCATCGAAGCCCTGCGCCCGGTGAAGATCGAGGGCACCAAGACGCCGATCGGCGCCGCGGCGGGTGCTGCCGTGGGCGGTATCGGCGGCAGCGCCATCGGTGGCGGCAAGGGCAGCTACGTGACCGCCATCATCGGTGCCGTGGCCGGCGGCCTGCTGGGCGCGGCCACCGAGGAAGGCCTGACCCGCACCCAGGGCGTGGAGATCACCGTGCGTGAAGACGACGGCAGCTCCCGCGCCTACGTGCAGGAAGTCGACCAGGGTGCCATCTTCCGCGTCGGCGAGCGCGTGCGCATCCTGACCGTCAACGGCACCAGCCGCGTTTCCCACTGATCGCTCCGCCCATCCGGGCGGCAACGGCTCCTGGCGCGCGACCCCGGTTTCCGGTGTCGCGCGCTATCGTTTCCGGACAGCGCTTTTTTCCGTTCCCAGCCTTTCGTAATAGTTCTATCCAAGACGCGCGTTCGATAGATATGGATAATCGTTCGGCTCCACGGCTTTCCTGGTAAGTCAGCCGTGTCTGAAAGATTAAGGAGAAGGTCATGATGCTGGCGCTGTTGATCGCGCTGCCTTTCCTGGGCTGTTGCCTGCCGGTCCTGTTCGAACGCCTGGGCCGCAATGCCTGCGCCGCGGCGGCGGCCGTCGCCCCGTTGCTGGGCCTGGGGCTGCTGTTCGCCCAGCGCGGCGTGCTCGGCGGCGAACGGCTGCTGGCGCGCTACGACTGGCTGCCGGAACTGGGCCTGAACCTCAGCCTGCGCCTGGACGGCCTGGGCTTCCTGTTCGCCCTGCTGATCCTCGGCATCGGCCTGCTGGTGATCCTCTACGCCCGCTACTACCTCTCCGAGCGTGAGCCCACCGGGCGCTTCTACGGCTTCCTGCTGTTGTTCATGGGCGCCATGCTCGGCGTGGTGCTCAGCGAGAACCTGCTGCTGATGCTGGGGTTCTGGGAACTCACCAGCCTGTCGTCGTTCCTCCTGATCGGCTTCTGGAACCACCGCTCGGACGCCCGCCGCGGCGCGCGCATGGCCCTGGCGGTCACCGGTGGCGGCGGCCTTGCGCTGCTCGCCGGCATCCTGCTGATCGGCCAGGTGGTGGGCAGCTTCGAGCTGAGCGACGTGCTCGCCGCGCGCGGGGTGCTGCAGGCCAGCGCGCTGTTCCCGCCGATCCTGGTGCTGGTGCTGCTGGGCGTGTTCACCAAGTCGGCGCAGTTCCCCTTCCACTTCTGGCTGCCCCACGCCATGGCGGCGCCCACGCCGGTGTCGGCCTACCTGCACTCGGCGACCATGGTGAAGGCCGGCGTGTTCCTGCTGGCACGCCTGTACCCGGCGCTGGCCGGCAACGACCTGTGGTTCTACCTGGTCGGCCTGACGGGCCTGGCGACGCTGCTGCTGGGCGCCTTCCTGGCGTTGTTCCAGAACGACCTCAAGGGCCTGCTGGCCTACTCGACCATCAGCCACCTGGGCCTGATCACACTGCTGTTCGGCCTGGACTCGCCCATGGCCAACGTCGCGGCGATCTTCCACATCATCAACCACGCCACCTTCAAGGCCTCGCTGTTCATGGCCGCGGGGATCATCGACCACGAGACCGGCAGCCGCGACATGCGCCGCATCAACGGGCTGTGGAAGTACATGCCGCACACCGCGGTGCTGGCCATGGTGGCCTCGGCGTCCATGGCCGGGGTGCCGCTGCTCAACGGCTTCCTCAGCAAGGAGATGTTCTTCGGCGAGACCCTCTCGCAGAACATGGCCGGCGCCTTCAACTGGCTGATCCCGACCCTGGCCACCGTCGCCACGCTGTTCTCGGTGAGCTACTCGGTGCGCTTCATCCACGACGTGTTCTTCAACGGCGAGCCGGTCGACCTGCCGAAGACGCCCCACGAGCCGCCGCGCTACATGAAGGTGCCGGTGGAGATACTGGTGGGCCTGTGCCTGCTGGTCGGCATGGCCCCGGCCTGGACGGTGGCGCCGCTGCTGGCGGCGGCCGCCTCGGCGAGCCTGAACGGCGCGCTGCCGGCCTACAGCCTGGCGATCTGGCACGGCTTCAACGCGCCGCTGGCGATGAGCCTGATCGCCCTGGTCGGCGGCATCGCCCTGTACCTGCAGCGTCGGCCGCTGTTCGCCTGGTTCGCCGGTCTGCCGGCGGTGGACGCCAAGGAGGTGTTCGAGGCGCAGGTGCAACGGCTGGCAGGCTTCGCCAGCGGCCTCACCGCCCTGCTGGAGAACGGCTCGCTGCAACGCTACGTGCTCTGGCTGCTGCTGGCCGCGCTGGTGGTGGTCTGCACCGGCCTGGCGGGCCTGCCCGCGCTGGCCGGCAGCCGCGCCTTCGTCGAGGTCGACCCGGTCACCGCGCTGTGCCTGGCGCTGCTGGCCCTGGCCGGGCCGTTGACCGCGGTCTTCCACCGCCAGCGCCTGGTGGCGCTGGTGGTGTTGAGCATCGCCGGGCTGCTGGTGGCCCTGGCCTTCGCCCGCTTCGCCGCGCCGGACCTGGCGCTGACGCAACTGGCGGTGGAAGTGGTGACCATGGTGTTGCTGATGCTCGCGCTCTACTACCTGCCGCAGCGCACGCCGAAGGAAAGCAGCAGCCTGCGCGGCCTGCGCGACTTCCTGGTGGCCGTCGCCTGCGGGGTGATGGTGGCGCTGCTGGCCTACGCGGTGTTCAGCCGGCCCTACGACAGCATCGCCGGCTACTACCTGCAGCACAGCGTTTCCGGGGGCGGCGGGCACAACGTGGTGAACGTCATCCTGGTCGACTTCCGCGGCTTTGACACCCTGGGCGAGATCAGCGTGCTGGCCATCGCCGCGGTGGGCATCTTCGCCCTGCTCGACGGCCTGCGCCTGCCGCGCCGCGCGCGCGACGCCGAGGGCCTGGCCTGGTCGGCCGACGCCCACCCGCCGATCCTCGCGACCCTGGCCCGGCTGCTGCTGCCACTGGCGCTGCTGGTGGCGGTGTTCATCTTCCTGCGCGGGCACAACCTGCCGGGCGGCGGCTTCATCGCCGGGCTGGTCACCGCGGTGGCGCTGATCCTCCAGTACATCGCCTGCGGCAGCCGCTGGGTGCGTACCCGCCTGCCGCTGAGCTATTCACGCGGGGCGGGGCTGGGGGTGTTCGTCGCCGGCCTCACCGGCCTGGGCAGCTGGGCCTTCGGCTATCCGTTCCTGACCTCGTCCTTCGGCCACTTCCAACTGCCGCTGGTGGGCGAGTTCGAGCTGGCCACGGCCATGCTCTTCGACCTGGGCGTCTACCTCACGGTGGTGGGCGCGACCCTGCTGATCCTCGCCGGCCTCGGCGAGCTGAACGCGCCGCCTGAGCCGGCGCCGGCCAAGGAGGCCCGCTGATGGAAGCGCTGTTTGCCATCACCCTCGGCCTGCTCACCGCCAGCGGCGTGTACCTGCTGCTGCGCGCGCGCACCTTCCCGGTGGTGCTGGGCCTGACCCTGATCTCCTACGCGGTGAACCTGTTCCTCTTCGCCATGGGCCGCCTGGCCGGCGAGCCGGCGGTGCTGGGCCAGGTGGCCCATCCCGGCGACCCGATCCCGCAGGCGCTGGTGCTGACCGCCATCGTCATCGGCTTCGCCATGACCGCCTTCGTCATCGTCCTGGCCCTGCGCGGCCTGGCCGAGACCGGTGACGACCACGTCGACGGCAAGGCGCGGGAGGAGGGCGAATGAACCATCTGCTGATCGCCCCGGTCCTGCTGCCGCTGTTCGCCGGCTGCCTGCTGCTGCTCGTCGGGCACGCCTCGCGCGCCGCGCGGGGGCTTTCGCTGCTGGCCACCCTGGCGCTGTTGCCGCTGAGCGCGCTGCTGCTGCAACAGGCCGCCGGTGGCCAGGTGCAGTTCTACGCCCTGGGCAACTGGCAGCCGCCGTTCGGCATCATCCTGGTGCTCGACCGCCTGAGCGCGCTGATGCTGCTGGCCAATGCGCTGCTGGCCAGTTTCGCGCTGCTGTACGCGCTGCGCGGCGACGACCGCCGCGGCAAGCACTTCCACGCGCTGTTCCAGTTCCAGTTGCTGGGCCTCAACGGCGCCTTCCTCACCGGCGACCTGTTCAACCTCTTCGTGTTCTTCGAGATCCTGCTGATCGCTTCCTACGCGCTGCTGCTGCACGGCGGCGGGGCAGGGCGGGTGCGCGCCGGGGTGCACTACGTGGTGCTCAACCTGGTGGGCTCGGCGTTCTTCCTGATCGCCGTGGGCGTGCTCTACGGCGTGACCGGCACCCTGAACATGGCCGACATGGCTGGCCGCGTGGCCCAGCTGGGTATGGCCGATGCGCCCCTGGTGCGCGCCGCGGCGCTGCTGTTGCTGGTGGTGTTCGGCCTCAAGGCGGCGCTGCTGCCGCTGTACTTCTGGCTGCCGCGCGCTTACGCCGAGGCCAGTGCGCCGGTGGCGGCGCTGTTCTCGATCATGACCAAGGTGGGCATCTACTCCATCCTGCGGGTGTACACGCTGATCTTCGGCGACCACGCCGGCGAGCTGGCCAACCTGGCCCAGGCCTGGCTGTGGCCGCTGGCCCTGGCGGGCATCCTGGCCGGCACCTTCGGGGCGCTGGCGGCCACCCGCCTGCAGGGCCTGCTGGCCTACCTGGTGGTGGTGTCCGCCGGCACCCAGCTGGCGGTGCTGGCGCTGGGCTCGGCGCAGTCCCTGGCGGCGCTGCTGTTCTACCTGCTGCACAGCACCTGGGTGGTGGGCGGGCTGTTCCTGCTCGCCGACCTGATCGCCCGCCAGCGCGGCGACAAGGCCGGCCTGCTGGTGCAGGGCCCGGCGTTGCTGCAGCCGCAGCTGCTGGGCGCGCTGTTCTTCGTCGGCGCCATCGCGGTGGCCGGCCTGCCGCCGTTCTCCGGCTTCTTCGCCAAGCTGCTGATCCTGCGTTCGGCCAGCGGCGGCGAGGCCCTGGCGCTGTGGGCCATCGTTCTGAGCAGCGGCCTGCTGGTCACCGTGGCCCTCAGCCGCGCCGGCAGCACGCTGTTCTGGAATACCGGGCGCACCGCCCTCGGCAGCGCCGAGCGTGACCCGCTGCGCCTGCTGGCGGCGGTGGCGCTGCTGGCCTCGGCGGTGCTCCTGGTGCTGTTCGCCAAGCCGCTGCAGGCCTACCTGCAGGCCACGGCGGAGCAGTTGCTGGACGTCGACCTCTACCGCCGGGCGATCCTGGCCGGAGGTGGCGCATGATCCGCCGCCTGCTGCCGCATCCGCTGCTCAGCCTGTGCCTGCTGCTGGGCTGGGTGCTGCTGGTCGACGACTTCTCCTTCGGCCACTGGCTGCTCGGCGCCGTGCTCGGCCTGGCGTTGCCGCTGCTGTGCCGCGACATGCTGCTGGCGCCGCTGCGCATCCGGCGCCCGGGCCTGCTGCTGCGCTTCATCGGCCTGGTGCTGTACGACATCGTCATGGCCAACCTGCAGGTCGCGCGCCTGGTGCTCGGGCCGACTCGCGACCTGCGCCCGGGCTTCGTCGAGGTGCCGCTGGAGCTGCGCGAGGACCTGCCCATCGCCATCCTCGCCAGTGTCATCACCCTGACCCCCGGCACGGTCTCCGCCGACCTCAGCGCCGACCGCCGCAGCCTGCTGGTGCACGGCCTCGACGTGCCCGACGCGCAGGCCCTGGTGGCGGACATCAAGGCGCGCTACGAGGCGCCGCTGAAGGAGGTGTTCGAATGCTCGCCTACGTGATCCCGCTGTGCCTGGCGCTGATCGCCCTGGCCCTGCTGCTGACGGTGGCGCGCCTGGTGCGAGGGCCGAGCGCGGCCGACCGCATCCTGGCGCTGGACACCCTGTCGGTGGAGGCCATCGCGCTGATCCTGCTGTTCGGCATCTGGCGCGGCAGCGGCCTGTACTTCGAGGCGGCGCTGCTGATCGCGGTGATGGGCTTCGTCAGCACCGTGGCGCTGTGCAAGTTCCTGCTGCGCGGAGACATCATCGAATGAACCTGTTCGTGGAAATCCTCGTCAGCGCGCTGCTGCTGGGCGGCAGCCTGTTCGCCCTGCTCGGTGCCGTGGGCCTGTACCGCCTGCCGGACTTCTACACGCGCCTGCACGCGCCGACCAAGGCCTCGACCCTCGGCGTGGGCGGCGTGGCGCTGGGTTCGCTGCTGTACTTCAGCAGCGGCAGCGGCGTGAGCCTGCACGAGGTGCTGATCACCCTGTTCCTGTTCATCACCGCGCCGGTCAGCGCCCACCTGCTGGCCAAGGCTGCCATGCAGGCGCGCCTGCCGCGCATGCCGCGTACCCGCGGGGAGCCTTGGGAGTAGGACCACTCCTTGGGATGGTGGCGCGGATTTATCCGCGATCATCCGTCGCTGGGAACGGGGCAGGTGAACGCGTAGGGCGAATAACCGTTCGCGGTTATCCGCCGCTGGCTCGAGCACCGAGGCCGAGGGCAACGGCGGATAACGCCGTAGGCGTTATGCGCCCTACGAAGAGCCTTGGCGGGGCCATTACAGTTTTCCCCCGGCGCTGTGCCTGTCGGCCACCCGCGGCGCGCTTCTATACTGCGGGGATTCATTTCTCGGAGCGTCCCGTGCAGCAGTCCCGGCCCTTCGCCCTGGCATGCCTGGTCCTGGCCATGGCGCTGTGGGGCAGTTCCTTCATCGCCCTGAAGCTGGCCTTCGCCGAATGGCCGGCGATGTGGGTGATCTTCGCCCGCATGGCCATCGGCAGCCTGATCTTCCTCGCCGCCTGGCGCTGGCGCGGGCGCATGGAGTACCGGCGCGGCGACTGGAAGTACCTGATGGGCCTGGCGGTGTGCGAGCCGTGCCTGTACTTCGTCTGCGAATCCTTCGCCCTGCAGTACACCAGCGCCGCCCAGGCCGGGATGATCACCGCGCTGCTGCCGTTGCTGGTGGCGGTCGGCGCCTTCCTCCTGCTGCACGAGCGGGTGGCGCGCAACACCTGGGCCGGCTTCGCCCTGGCGGTGCTCGGCGCGCTCTGGCTGACCCTCGCCGGCGAGCCCGACCAGCACGCGCCGCAGCCGCTGCTGGGCAACTTCTTCGAGCTGCTGGCGATGGTCTGCGCCACCGGCTACACGCTGCTGCTCAAGCACCTGTCGGCGCGCTACTCGCCGTTCATCCTGACCGCCATGCAGGCCTTCATCGGCTCGGTCTTCTTCCTGCCGCTGGCGGCCGTCGGCTCGGGCCTGCCGCCGGCGCCCAGCGGCCAGGGGCTGTTCGCCCTGGTGTACCTGGGCAGCGTGGTCACCGTCGGCGCCTACGGCCTGTACAACTTCGGCGTCAGCCGGCTGCCGGCGAGCCAGGCCACCGGCTTCATCAACCTGATCCCGGTGTTCACCCTGGTGTTCGCCTGGCTGCTGCTGGGCGAGCGCCTAAACGGCCAGCAACTGCTGGCCACCGCCCTGGTGTTCGCCGGCGTCGCCCTCAGCCAGTGGCGCAGCGCCACGCCCGCGCCCGCCGGGGTGCTCGACTGACCGAACGAGGAAACGCCCCATGTCCATCGACATCCGCGACTGGACCCGCGAAGCCATCCGCATCATCGAGGCGGACTTCCAGCGCAGCGCCGACACCCACCTGATCCCCCTGGAGGCGCCGGGCCTGCCCGGCATCGACCTGTACTTCAAGGACGAGTCCAGCCACCCCACCGGCAGCCTCAAGCACCGCCTGGCGCGCTCGCTGTTCCTCTACGCGCTGTGCAACGGCTGGCTGAAGCCGGGGGCGCCGGTGATCGAGGCCTCCAGCGGCTCCACGGCGATTTCCGAAGCCTATTTCGCGCGCCTGCTGGGGCTGCCCTTCATCGCCGTGGTGCCGGCCAGCACCTCGAAGGAGAAGATCGCCCAGATCGCCTTCTACGGCGGCCGCAGCCACCTGGTGGACGACCCCACGCAGATCTACGCCGAATCCGAGCGCCTGGCCCGCGAGAGCGGCGGCCACTTCATGGACCAGTTCACCTACGCCGAGCGCGCCACCGACTGGCGGGCGAACAACAACATCGCCGAATCGATCTTCCAGCAGCTGCGCCACGAGCGCTTCCCCGAGCCGGCCTGGCTGGTCTCCAGCCCCGGCACCGGCGGCACCCTGGCCACCCTCGGGCGCTTCGCCCGCTACCGCCGGCACCAGACCCGCGTGCTCTGCGCCGACGCCGAACGCTCGGTGTTCTTCGACGCCTACCGCACCGGCGACCGCAGCCTGACCCTGGACTGCGGCTCGCGCATCGAGGGCATCGGCCGGCCGCGGGTGGAGGCTTCCTTCCTGCCGGCGGTGCTCGACGCCATGGTCAAGGTGCCCGATGCCTGGTCGCTGGCGGCCATGCATTACCTGGCGCAGCGCCTGGGGCGGCGCGTCGGCGGCTCCAGCGGGACCAACCTGGTGGGCGCGCTGCTGGCGGCGCAGGGCATGATCGCGCGCGGCGAATCCGGCTCGGTGGTGGCGATCCTCTGCGACGGCGGCGAACGCTATGCCACCAGCTACTACGACCCGCTGTGGCTGATCCAGCAGGGCTTCCAGCTGGAGCCGCTGATCGACGCGGTGCGCGCCTGCGTGGAGCAGGGCAGCGCACTGCCCGAGGCGCTGCCGACGCTGGGGTTGTGACGGGCCGGCCTACTCCTGGTAGGCGGCGCCGGGGTAGGCGCAGCCGCGCATGACCTTGTCGTCCAGGCGCAGCTCGGCGGTGAGGCTGCTCACCGCGCCGCTCATGTCGTTGACGCAGCGTGCCGGGGCTACCCACAGCTCGAGTTTCTCGCCATTGGCCTCGGTGGAATAGCTGCTGCTGCCGCCGGGCACGCTTTCCACCACGTAGGGCAGCACCTGGTCCGCCTGGCCGGGGCGCTGCAGCAGCAGGCCCTGGGCGTTGACCATCACGCTCCAGCCCGGCTCGTTGCCGCCGGCCTGGACGATGGTCTGGCGGAAGTTGGGGTCGTCGCAGCCATGGCCCTCGTTCTGCAGGCGGTACAGCGAGCGCACCTCGAACTTGCCGTCGGTGTTGCTGGCCTGGCCGCCGGAGTAGGCGCCGCGCGCGTCGATGAACAGCTTGCCGGCGCCATCGGCGAACAGGTCGCGGGACTCGCGGGCCACGGCGCTGTCGGGGCCGTCCACCAGGTTGAACTGGCGCTGCTCGTTGCACGGCCGCAGTACCAGGCCGCCGTCCTGGCGGGTGATCTCGCCCTGGACCCGCGTCGGCGCATCCTGGCGGGTGGGCTCGGGCTTCCACACCTGGCAGGCGGCGAACAGGGGCAGCAGGGCATAGAGGAAGAGGCGGGCTGGACGCATGAGGTAGGGCTCCCGGAAAAATGCGCCCACGTTACCGAGCCGGGGGCACCCGCTCAAGGGCTACAGTGGTAGGGACTGTCGCAAAAGGAGGCATCCGATGATTCGTTACAAGCGGGCCTACGAGGCCCCGGCCGCGGAAGACGGCTACCGGGTACTGGTGGACAGGCTCTGGCCCCGGGGCATCAGCAAGGAGGAATTGCACCTGGACGAATGGCTCAAGGAGGTGGCGCCGTCCAACGAACTGCGCCAGCGCTTCCACCACGATCCCAGCCTGTTCGATGAATTCCGCCGCGCCTACCACGCCGAGCTGGCGGCGCACCCGGAGCACTGGTGGAAGCTGCTGGGCATCGCCGGCAAGGGCGACCTGACGCTGCTCTACGCGGCGAAGGACACCGAGCACAACAACGCGCGGGTGCTGGCGGAGTTCCTCGAGGACGAGATGGAAAGGGTGGGGGAGGGGAGTTCGCCGGTTTGCTATGCGGGGAAGAAGGAGTGAGGGTGTGCGGGCTTCTTGCAGGAGCGAGGGGGACGCCTAGTTCTTGCTCGCGAACGGAGTTACCCGGTGGCTTCGGTGTCTGAGGTTGACGCCGTTCCCTCTCCCCAACCCTCTCCCTGAAGGGAGAGGGGGCTTGTCCGTGCCGAGAAAAGGAATGGTTTCAGCTGGAACTTGCGGTGTTGCCGGCTAACGCCAGAACATCCAGTGTGGTGGTCAAATAATTTCGGACACTTCGATAGGTTGTCTGGGTGGCCTGCGCTCGTAGCTGGTGGGTGGCAGATAGCCCAAGCTGGAGTGCAGACGTACGTTGTTGTAGAAGCCGACGATGTAGTCGGCGATGTCGGTCATAGCCTCGGCATGATTGGCGTAGTCACGTTGCCAGACCCGCTCCATTTTCAGGTTCAGGAAGAAACGTTCCATGACGGCGTTGTCCCAGCAGTTCCCCTTGCGGCTCATGCTCAAAACTAGGCCATGCCGCCTGAGCAGCGCACGATAAACCTCGCTGGCGTACTGGCTACCACGATCCGAGTGCACGACCAGGCCTGGTGCTGGCTGCCGCTGAGCAATCGCCATCTGTAGCGCCGAACAGACCAGTTCCGCCGGCATGTTCGGTGCCATCGCCCAGCCGACGATCTTGCGCGAATACAGGTCCATCACCGCGGCCAGGTACAGCCAACCTCGACGGGTACGGATGTAGGTGATATCCGCCACCCAGGCCTGGTTTACGGCCGGAGGATCGAACTGGCGGGCCAGCAGATTGGAGGCTATCGGCAGGTCATGCTTGCTGTTGGTCGTGTGCACGAACTTGCGCTTCCAGACAGGCCGAAGCCGGTGCTCGCGCATCAGCCGGCGGACTCGGTAGCGTCCTACGCGCACGCCTTCGGAGTTGAGGGCGGCGTGGAGGCGACGACTCCCATAGGTACGCCCGCAGCTCATGAACAGGGCTTTCAGGGAGGCGGCTACCGGGCAGTGCAGGGATGGGCGCAAGGGGCGGCGCTGCGCGGTGTAGTAGCCTGACCGACTGACACCCAGCAGCCGGCACAGCCGCGTAATCCCGACCTTCTTCTGCTGCTGAGCGATTAATCGGTAAATCACTTCAGTTCGCGGGCAAAGAAGGCCGAAGCCTTTTTTAGCAGGTCGTTGTCCTGCTTCAATTGGCGATTCTCGGCCTCCAACTGACGAATCCGCTGCTGCTCGGGTGTCAGCGGCTTACCCACTCCCGCCTGTCCCGACAGTTCGGCTTCGTATTGCTGAATCCAGCGGCGAACTGCCGTCTCTCCCAGGTCCATATCTCGGCAGACCTGCGTAATGCTCAGGCCCTGGTCCTTGATCATCTGGACGACTTGCAGCTTGAAACTGGCATCGAATGTTCTGCGTTTACGGCTCATGAATGACTCCTCTATTCAGTGGATTTTCCACCTATCGAGGTGTCCGAGGAAATTGAACCACCACACAGCCCTGCCCAACGGCCCCTCTCCCTGAAGGGAGAGGGGGCTTGTCCGTGCTGAGAAAAGGAATGGTTTCAGCTGGAAACCTGCGGTGTTGCCGGCTAACGCCAGAACATCCAGCCCTGCCCAACGGCCCCCTCTCCCTGAAGGGAGAGGGGGCTTGTCCGTGCTGAGAAAAGGAATGGTTTCAGCTGGAAACCTGCGGTGTTGCCGGCTAACGCCAGAACATCCAGCCCTGCCCAACGGTCCCCTCTCCCTGAAGGGAGAGGGGCTTGTCCGTGCTGAGAAAAGGAATGGTTTCAGCTGGAAACCTGTGGTGTTGCCGGCTAACGCCAGAACATCCAGCCCTGCCCAACGGTCCCCTCTCCCTTCAGGGAGAGGGTTAGGGAGAGGGCGCTCTTGAGAATGCGCACCGATGCTACCCGGTAGGATTCCGTTCGCGAGCAAGCTCGCTCCTACGAAAAGCCAGCCGCCCCCGTCGCTCACCAAACCTTGTAAACCCGCCCCGTCTCCGCCCCCTCCACACTCCGCGCGAAGCCCAGCGCCGCGTCCGCCGCCGGCACCGGCTTGAAGCCGCGGAAGAAGGGCCCGTAGCCCTCCATGGACTCCACCAGCACGTTCGGGCTCACCGCGTTGATCCGCTGCCCGCGGGGCAGTTCGATGGCGGCGCTGCGCACGAAGCCTTCCACCGCCGCATTGACCATCGTGGCCGAGCTGCCCTGGCGGATCGGCTCCTCGCTGAGGATGCCGGTGGTCAGGGTGAAGGAGGCACCGTCGTTGGCGTAGCGGCTGCCGATCAGCACCAGGTTGACCTGGCCCATCAGCTTGTCCCGCAGGCCGACGGCGTACTCGGCCTCGCCCATCTCGGCGAGGGGGGCGAAGTGCACCTTGCCGGCGGCGCTGACCAGGGCGTCGAAGGGGCCGACCTGCTCGAACAGGGCGCGGATCGAGGCGCTGTCGGTGATGTCCACGCGCAGGTCGCCGCTGCTGCGGCCGACGCGGACGATCTCATGGCGCTGGCCCAGTTCGCTGGCCACGGCCTGGCCGAGGGTACCGCTGGCGCCGACGAGGATGATCTTCATGCTGACTCCGGGAACGGGTGGGTGACGGAGCCAGTCTAGGGACGTATTTTGTTTGGATAACCAGGCCAATCGGCAACCTTCCGTTTTCGTGGGGAAACAATCATGGGCGAGCTGGAAGACCTCTCGGCTTTCGCCGTGCTGCTGGAATGCGGCAGCTTCACCCGCGCCGCCGAGCGTTTGGGGTGCAGCAAGGGGCAGTTGTCCAAGCGCATCAGCGCCCTGGAGCAGGCCCTGGGCGTGACCCTGCTGCACCGCACCACGAGGCGCCTGGCGCTGACCGCCGCCGGCCAGGCCCTGCTGCCCGAGGCCCAGGCGCTCAACGCCCAGGCGGCGCGGGCGCGGCAGGCGGTGGCGCGGCTGCAGGAGGAAGCGCGCGGCACGGTGCGCATGAGCGTGCCGGTGTCCCTGGGCGAGACTTTCTTCGATGCCTGGTTGGTGGAGTTCTCCAGCAGCCACCCGGGCATCCGCCTGGAGCTGGACCTGGCCAACGAGCGCCGTGACCTGGTGGCCGAGGGCTTCGACCTGGCTATCCGCTCCGGCCTTGCCGGCGACGAGCGCCTGGTGGCGCGCCCACTGTTCGCCCTGCAGGAGCTGACCTGCGCCACGCCGGACTATCTTGCCGCCCACGGCGAACCGCGCAGCCCGGCCGAGCTGGCGCGGCACAACTGCCTGCTCAACACCCACTACCCGGACCCCGACCAGTGGCTGTACCAGCGCGAGCACGAGCTGTTCCGCGTGGAGGTCGGCGGTGGGCTGGCGAGCAACCACTACACCCTGCTGAAGAAGGCCGCGCTGGCCGGCGTCGGCGTCGCCCGGCTGCCGTCCTACATGCTCCAGGACGAATTGGCCGACGGCCGCCTGCGCTGGCTGCTGTGCGACTACCAGACGCGCAGCACGCCGGTGTTCCTGGTGCATCCGTACCAGGGTGGGTTGCCACGGCGCACGCAGCTGCTGGTGGACTACCTGCTGGCCTGGTTCGAGCGCGCGCGCCAGCGCCTGCTGCGCTTGCAGGGCTGAAACCGGCGCCGTTCAGCTTCGTTCAGTTTCGTTCAGCGAAGGTTCAGACGGGGTTCAGGAGAGGTTCAGGGGGTGGTCGATAGGCTTTGCCCATTCCCTTGGCAACCCTCCGCGAGTCTCCGTCCATGAAAGCTTCGACCCTGAAAAGCCCCCGCTCCCTGCTGCTGGCCGCCTTCGTCGGCAGTGCCCTGGCGCTTTCCGGCTGTGCCTCCGACCTGTCCGGCAGCAGCTATTCCCGCGCCGACGCCCGCGCGGTGCAGACCGTGCGCATGGGCACCGTGGAGTCGCTGCGGGCGGTGCGGATCGAAGGCACCAAGACGCCGATCGGCACCCTGGCCGGCGCCGCCGTCGGCGGCATCGCCGGCAGTGGCATCGGGGGTGGCCGTGGCGCGGCCATCGCCACCATCCTCGGCGGGGTGGCCGGCGGCGCCGCCGGCTCGGCCATCGAGGAGGGCGTCACCCGCACCCAGGGCGTGGAAATCGTGGTCCGCGAGGACGACGGCATCTCCCGCGCCTACGTGCAGGCCGTGGACCCTGCGCAGGTGTTCCGCGTCGGCGACCGCGTGCGCGTCATGAGCGTCAACGGCGCCAGCCGCGTCACGCTCTGAGGCATAGTCATGAGGAAGCCGATCATCGCGCTCGTCGCGCTGCTGCTGGCGCCCCTCGCCTGGGCGGGCGAGGGTGACTCCTGGTACCTGCAGACCAGCGTCATCACCCGGCACTGGAACCACGACCCGGAACACAACAACCACCAGAACCTGGTCGGCCTGGAGCGCAACCGCGCCGACGGCTGGGTGTGGGGCGGGGCGACCTTCCGCAACTCGTTCCGCCAGCGCTCCAACTATGCATACGCCGGCAAGCGCTTCGACCTGGACGACTCGCCGTTCTACTTCAAGGTCACCGGCGGCGCGCTGCAGGGCTACCACGGCGAGTACCGCGACAAGATCCCGCTGAACCGCTACGGCGTGGCGCCGGCCGTCATTCCCTCGGTCGGCGCGCAGGTCGGCCGCTTCGCCAGCGAGTTCGTGATGCTGGGCAACTCGGCCGGGATGATCAACGTCGGGGTGCACCTGTAGCGGTGCGCCCCGCTCAGCCGGTGACCTCGCCCAGGGCCGCGTCCAGCGTCTCGATCAGCAGGTCGGCGTGCTCCTGCTGGAAGGCCAGCAGCGGGCGGATCTTGAGGATGTTCTCCTGCGGGCCGGCGGCGCTGATCAGCACGCCGCGCTCGCGCATGGCGTTGACCACCCGGCGCGTCTGGGCGGCGGCCGGGGCCTTGGTTGCGCGGTCGGCGACCAGCTCGACGCCGAGGAACAGGCCGGCGCCGCGCACGTCGCCGATCAGCTCGTGGCGCTGGGCCAGGCGCTGGAAGCCTTCGCGCAGGTAGCTGCCGAGCCGTTCCGAGCGTTGCTGCAGGCCTTCGTCGCGGATCACGTCGAGCACTGCCTGGCCGGCGGCGCAGCTCACCGGGTTGCCGCCGAAGGTGTTGAAGTAGCGCACGCTGCGGCCGAAGCTCTCCAGCACCTGCGGGCGCGCCACCACGCCGGCGATGGGCTGGCCGTTGCCCATGGGCTTGCCCAGGGTGACCAGGTCCGGCTGCACGCCATGGCGCTGGAAGCCCCACATGTGCTCGCCGGTGCGGGCGAAGCCGGATTGCACTTCGTCGGCGATGTACAGCAGGCCCTCGGCGCGGGCCACGGCCACGGCTTCGGCGAGGAGGCCCGCGGGGCCGGCGAACACGCCGTCGCTGGCGAAGATGCCGTCCACCAGCAGCGCGGCGGGCTTGATGCCGTGGGCGCGCAGGTCGGCGATGGCGGCGCGCACGTCCTCGGCGAGCAGGCGGGCGATGTTCTCCGCGCCCAGGCGGTAGGCGTCCGGTGCGCGCACGGTGCGCGCATGGGCGGGCAGGGTGATGCCGCTGCCCAGCGCCGGCGAGAGTTCGGAGATGTCACCGGTGACGCCGTGGTAGGCGAAGCGGGTGACGATCACCCCGCTGCCGCCGGTGTGGTGGCGGGCGATGCGCAGGGCCAGGTCGTTGGCCTCGCTGCCGGTGCAGGTGAACATCACCTGGGACAGGTCGGCGGGGAAGGTGCCGAGCAGGTCCTCGGCGTAGTCGAGGATGCCTTCCTGCAGGTAGCGGGTGTGGGTGTTCAGCACCGCCGCCTGGCGGGCGACGGCCTCGACCACCCGCGGGTGGCAATGGCCGACCGAGGCGACGTTGTTGTAGGCGTCCAGGTACTGCCGGCCCTGCTCGTCATAGAGCCACACATCCTCGCCGCGCACAGTGTGCAGCGGGCGTTCGTAGAACAGCCGGTAGGCCGGGCCGAGCAGGCGCTCGCGGCGCTCGATCAGGCTGCGTTCCTTGTCGCTCAGGCGCTCGGCGTCGGCCGGGCTGTAGCCGTTGGTCATGGTCATGCGGGGGACTCCTCGTGGCAGGCGCGGGCGATGCGCTCGCGCGCCTCGGATCGGGACAGCCCGGCCAGGCCCTGCAGGCTGGCGCGGGCCTGGCGGGCGTTGCGCAGGATGTAGTCGCGGTTCTCCGGGTGCAGGCTGGCGCGCCAGGCGGTGATGCCCAGGGTGAGCACCAGGCGGGTGGCCATGAGGTCGCAGAGGATGTCCAGCTCGGCTTCCTGCAGCGGGTTGCGGGCGTGGTAGGCGGCGATGAATTCCAGGGCCGGGGCGAGCACGTCGCCCTCGCTGCCCAACTGGTAGGCGGCGGCCACGCCGAGGTCGTTGACCAGCGGGGCGTGGACCATGTCGCCGAAGTCGAGGATGTTGCACAGCCGCTCGGGGTGCGCGGCGTCGACTATCACGTTGTGCGGGTTGAGGTCGTTGTGGATCACCTGGGCACGCAGTGTCGGCAGGCGCGGCAGGGCGTGTTCCTCGAAGTTGTCCAGGGCGCGCTCGACCAGCTCGCGCAGGCTGGCTTCCTCGATGTGGCGCAGCAGCGGGCGCAGGCGCTGGGCGTGCTGCAGGTCCCAGAGCAACTCGTGGCCGGAGGCAGGGTGCTTGTAGCCGTGCAGGGCCAGGTCCAGGCGCGCCAGGGCTTCGCCCAGGTTGCGCCGCAGGGCCGGCGAGCGCTGCGGGACGCGGTGCAGCGGCAGGCCTTCGACGAAGGACATCAACCGCGCCAGCATGCGCTGGCCGTCCACTTCCACCCAGGTCTGGTACTGGCCGTCGAGGGCCGGGTAGACGCGCTGCACCGGCAGGTTCGGGTCGGCCTGCTGCACCCGCAGCAGGGCGCGGTTCTGGAAGTCCACCACCTGCGGGTCCTCCAGCGGGTGGGACAGCTTGAGCAGGCGGCTGGCGCTGTCGTGGGCGCCGACCTGGAAGTTCAGGTCGCGCTCGCCGGCCAGGCGTTGCAGCGGGCCCTGCAGGCCGAAGAGGTCGCGGGCGATGGCCGCGGCCTGTTCCGCGGTGACCTGGGCGGGCGCGGCTTCCAGCAGGGGATCGTGGGCGAGGGCGGTCAGCGGCATGCGCTTGGACTCCGGTTCTTGTCGTTCTGGGTTGTGCTGGCGGCCATTAGATCACAAATAAAATATGATGCATCATATTTTCAATGCACATCGTTTGAGCCATGATTCAGCCTACTCCCTCGAGCCCGAAACGGACGGATACCTGCATGAGCGAACCCAGGACCCTGCTGCTCACCGGCGCCAGCCGCGGCATCGGCCACGCCACCGTGAAGCACTTCAATGCCGCCGGCTGGCGGGTGTTCACCGCTTCGCGCCAGGACTGGGTGGCCGAATGCCCCTGGGCCGAGGGGCTGCTCAACCACATCCACCTGGACCTGGAGGACATCGCCAGCGTCGAGGCCACGCTGCCGGCGATCCGCGAGAAGCTCGGCGGGCGCCTGGACGCCCTGGTGAACAACGCCGGCATCTCGCCCAAGGGCCCGGAGGGGCAGCGCATGGGCGTGCTGGAAAGCGACTACGGCACCTGGCTGAAGGTGTTCAACGTCAACCTGTTCTCCACCGCGCTGCTGGCCCGCGGGCTGTTCGAGGAACTGAAGGCGGCCCAGGGCAGCATCATCAACGTCACTTCCATCGCCGGCTCCCGGGTGCACCCTTTCGCCGGCGTGGCCTATGCCTCGTCCAAGGCGGCGCTGGCGGCGCTGACCCGCGAGATGGCCTACGACTTCGGCCGCCATGGCGTGCGGGTGAACGCCATCGCGCCGGGGGAGATCGATACCTCGATCCTGTCCTCGGGCACCGAACTGATCGTCGAGCGCGACATTCCCATGCACCGCCTGGGCAAGCCGGAGGAGGTGGCCTCGCTGATCCACTTCCTCTGCACCCAGGGGGCGTCCTACGTGAACGGCGCGGAGATCCACGTCAACGGCGGCCAGCACGTCTGAGCGGGTGGCTGGCAATTCGCCGGCCAGCACCGCATCATCGCGCCCGGACCCACGAGGAAGCCATGAACTATCCCATCGACGGCCTCAACCATGCCTACCTGGGCAGCGGCGTCTACGCGTTGCTGCGCGAGGCACTGATCACCGGGCGCTTCCAGCCCGACGACCGCCTGCGCATCCGCGACCTGGCGCAGCAACTGGGCACCAGCGTGACGCCGGTGCGCGACGCCATCCTGCAACTGGCCAAGGAGCAGGCGCTGGTGCTCCGCACGCCGCGGGACATCCGCGTGCCGGTGCTGAGCCGCGAGCAGTACCTGGAAATCCGCAGCATCCGCCTGGCCCTGGAGGGCCTGGCCGCCGAGACCGCGGCCGGTCGCGTCACGCCCGAGCAACTGGCGATGCTGGAGAAGAACATCCGCGACAACCTCGCGGCCATCCATGCCGACGACCTGGTGGCAGCGCTCAAGCTCAACCAGGCCTTCCACTTCGCCCTCGCCGAGATCGCCGGCATGCCGCTGCTCAAGGGCTTCCTCGACAGCCTGTGGATGCGCACCGGGCCGCTGATCGCGCGGACCTACGGCAGCTTCAACGAGCGCATGGCGGTGGAGCACCACTGGGAAGTGCTGCATGCCCTGCGCAAGGGCGATGGCGCCGCGGCCCGCGCGGCCATCTGTGCCGACCTCACCGATGGCAGCCAGAAGATGCTGGAGTTTCTTGCCCAGCGGGAAGGGGACGAGGCGCGGGCGAGCCAGGTTTCCTGAGCAAAGAAAAACGACCCCCGAAGGGGTCGCTCGAGGCGTTGAAGAAAGCAGTGGGTTCTTCTTGCTGTCAGACCTTTCGAACCGGGCCGGGATACTGCGCAACCAGGGCATCGGATGTCAGCAGGGTGATGCCTTCGACCATGGCCTGGGCGACCAGGATGCGGTCGAACGGGTCCTTGTGGATCGACGGCAGGCTGTCGGTTTCCACTGCATGCCCGCTGCCAATGGGCAGTTCGCCATAGCCGTTGTCCAGCAGGCCCCTGCGCAGGAGCCGTGGGTCCACCTGGAAGTCATTGCGGCCCAGGCCCCGTTTTATGGCTATTTCCCACAGGCTGGCCGGGCTGAAGAACAGTTCGTTCTCCGGCGCCTCGATCAAGGCGCGGGTTTCCCCCGACAGGCGCTCCGGCTCGCTGGCTGCCCACAGCAGCAGATGGGTATCCAGCAGCAGTTTCATGCGTCGTTGCCGAAAAGCTGCTCGATTTCAGCCTGGCCCATGCGCTCGAAATCGTCCGGGACGCTGAATTGGCCGGCCATGAAGCCCAGTCGCTTCGATTGACCCGCGTCCGGCGCGTCCAGCGGAACGACCTTGACCATGGGCTTGCCTGCCTTGGCTATCACGAAGGATTCGCCTTTGGCGGCCTGCTCTACGAGCCGGGACAGATGGGTCTTGGCTTCGTGGATGTTGACGGTTTGCATGGCGGGGCTCGATGGACTAAGTTCGGTTAGTCTAGTCCAGTGCGAGTTACGCCACAAGTCGGTGTTGAGACTCGCCGCATCGAAACCGTTGCCCCTGCTCGCCCCCGCGTGGGTGAGCAGGCGGGGGCGGCCTGCGGCCAGGCTGCGGTCGTTCTGCAATACGGTGCCTCTTTCCATGTTTGGCCTCCTTGAGTGGGAGGTTCCAGGCTAGGAAGAATGCGGGCCGCTGGATGTAGGAGCGAGCTTGCTCGCGAACGGTGTTTTCCGGCAATTGCGGAGCCTTGGGCTGACGCCATTTCTGTCCCCTGCGCGGTTGTCGAAACAGGGGAGGGACTGCAAAGCCAGGTTTCCTCATGATGGATTTCCGGTCCGCGGGCAAGCTCGCTGTTGCCAGGCCGGCGCGCAAAGAAAAACGGCCCCGAAGGGCCGTTTTGCATTACCGCCAGGGGCTCAACCGCCCAGGTAGGCGTCGCGTACCTTGGGGTTGACCAGCAGGTTGGCGCCGGTGTCCTGCATCACGATCCGGCCGTTCTCCAGCACGTAGCCGCGGTCGGCGAGCCGTAGCGCCTGGTTGGCGTTCTGCTCGACGAGGAAGACTGTCACGCCTTCGCTGCGCAGCTGTTCGATGATGTCGAAGATCTGCTGGATGATGATCGGCGCCAGGCCCAGGGACGGCTCGTCGAGCAGCAGCAGCTTGGGCTTGCTCATCAGCGCGCGGCCGATGGCGAGCATCTGCTGCTCGCCGCCGGACATGGTGCCGCCGCGCTGGCTGAAGCGCTCCTTCAGGCGCGGGAACAGCCCCAGGACGCGCTCCATCTGCTCCTGGTAGTCGCCCTTGCTGGTGAAGAAGCCGCCCATGGCCAGGTTTTCCTCGACGGTCAGGCGGGCGAACACCCGGCGGCCTTCGGGGACCACCGCGATGCTCTTGCGCATGATGTGCGAGGATTCCTGGCCGACCAGTTCCTCGCCGAGGTACTTGATGCTGCCGGAGGCCGCCCGCGGCGAGCCGCAGAGGGTCATCAGCAGGGTCGACTTGCCGGCGCCGTTGGCGCCGATCAGGGTGACGATCTCGCCCTGCTGCACCTCCAGGCTGACCTCGTGCAGGGCCTGGATCTTGCCGTAGAAGGTGGAGACCTTGTCGAACTTCAGCATGGCTCAGGCCTCCCCCAGATAGGCTTTGATCACGTCCGGGTTGTCGCGGATCTGCTCCGGGGTACCGTCGGCCAGGGGCGTGCCCTGGTTGATCACGTAGATGTGGTCGGAAATGCTCATCACCAGCTTCATGTCGTGCTCGATCAGCAGCACGGTCACGCCGTGCTCGGCGCGCAGCATGGCGATCAGCGCCTTGAGGTCCTCGGTCTCGCGCGGGTTGAGGCCAGCCGCTGGCTCGTCGAGCATCAGCAGTTGCGGGCGCGTCATCATGCAGCGGGCGATTTCCAGGCGGCGCTGCTGGCCGTAGGCCAGGGTGCCGGCCGGGCGGTTGGCCACGTCCTTCAGGTTGACCACTTCCAGCCAGTGCGCCGCATAGTCCAGCGCCTCGGCCTCGGCACGGCGGAACGCCGGGGTCTTCAGCAGGCCGGCGAAGAAGTTGGTGTTGATGTGCCGGTGCTGGGCGACCAGCAGGTTCTCCACCGCGGTCATTTCCTTGAACAGGCGGACGTTCTGGAAGGTCCGCACCACGCCGCGGTGGGCGATCTTGTGCCCCGGCAGGCCCTGGATGGGCTCGCCGCGCAGCAGGATCTGGCCACCGGTGGGCTGGTAGAAGCCGGTCAGGCAGTTGAACACGGTGGTCTTGCCGGCGCCGTTGGGGCCGATCATCGAGACCACCTGCTTTTCCTCGACCTTGAGCGCGACGCCGTTGACGGCCAGCAGGCCACCGAAGCGCATGGTCAGGCCGGATACTTCAAGAATCGGTCGACTCATTTACGCAACTCCAGGTGCGGGCGCTGCATCGGCAGCAGGCCCTGCGGACGCCAGATCATCATCAGCACCATGATGGCGCCGAACATCAACATGCGGTATTCGCTGAACTCGCGCATCAGCTCGGGCAGCAGGATCATCACCACGGCGGCGAGGATCACGCCCAGCTGCGAGCCCATGCCGCCGAGGACGACGATGGCGAGGATGGTCGCCGACTCGATGAAGGTGAACGACTCCGGGGTCACCAGGCCCTGGCGCGCGGCGAAGAAGCTGCCGGCGAAACCGGCGAAGCAGGCGCCCAGGGTGAAGGCCGAGAGCTTGATCATGGTCGGGTTCAGGCCCAGCGCGCGGCAGGCGATCTCGTCTTCGCGCAGCGCTTCCCAGGCACGGCCCAGGGGCATGCGCAGCAGGCGGTTGATGACGAACAGCACCAGCAGCACCAGCAGCAGCGCCACCAGGTAGAGGAACACGACCTTGTAGTTCGAGTTGTAGGCGATGCCGAAGAACTCGTGGAAGGTCTGCATGCCCTCGGGGGCGCGGCGCTCGAAGGTCAGCCCGAGCAGGGAGGGCTTCTCGATGCCGCTGATGCCGTTGGGGCCGCCGGTGAGGTCGGTGAAGTTGCGCAGCAGCACGCGGATGATCTCGCCGAAGCCCAGGGTCACGATCGCCAGGTAGTCGCCGCGCAGGCGCAGCACCGGGAAACCGAGCAGGAAGCCGAACAGCGCGGCCATCGCCCCGGCGATCGGCAGGCAGGTCCAGAAGCCCAGGCCGTAGTAGTGGGAGAGCAAGGCATAGCTGTAGGCGCCCACGGCGTAGAAGCCGACGTAGCCCAGGTCCAGCAGGCCGGCCAGGCCCACCACGATGTTCAGGCCCAGGCCCAGCAGCACGTAGATCAGCACCAGGGTGGCGATGTCCACCGCGCCGCGCGAGCCCCAGAAGGGCCAGACCAGGGCGACCAGGATCATCAGGACGATCACCTGGCGTTGTACCGAGGGCCGCGTCAGGGAGCGATACAGGAAGTTGTTCTCGCCCAGGTGCAGGGTACGGCCGCGGCTGAGGCTGAAGCGGTCGCGCACCAGTTGCCAGACGAACATGCCCACGGCGCACGCGGCGATGGTCCACAGGGTGGCCGGGCTGACGCCTTCCAGCTGCAGGCCGATGCCGATGACGCTGAGTTTCACCCCGAGGATCGGGTAGGCCACCGCCAGTACCAGCAGGGCGCTGAAGAAGGCCGTCTTGAGTCGTTTGTTCATACCTTCTCCACCTCCGGACGACCGAGCAGACCGGTGGGGCGGAACAGCAGCACCAGGACCAGCAGGCTGAAGGCCACCACGTCCTTGTACTGGTTGCCGAACACGTCGGCGCCGAAGGCTTCGGCCACGCCCAGCACCAGGCCGCCGAGCATGGCGCCGGGGATGCTGCCGATGCCGCCGAGCACCGCGGCGGTGAAGGCCTTGATACCGGCGAGGAAGCCGATGTTCGGGTTGATCACGCCGTACTGCAGGCCCAGCAGCACCGCGGCCACGGCGGCCAGGGTGGCGCCGATGACGAAGGTCAGGGCGATGATGTTGTTGGTGTTGATCCCCAGCAGGTTGGCCATCTTGATGTCCTCGGCGCAGGCGCGGCAGGCGCGGCCCAGTCGGGAACGGGAGATGAACATGCTCAGGCCGTACATGGCCAGCAGGGTGACGATGAAGATCAGCACCTGCATGTACGAGATGGTCACGCCGGCGTCGCCGCCGAAGACGAAGTTGCCCGGCAGCAGGTTGGGGATGGCCTTGTCCTTGGAATCCTGGGCGAGCAGGACCTCGTTCTGCAGGAAGATCGACATGCCGATGGCGGAGATCAGCGGGATCAGCCGGTTGCTGCCGCGCAGCGGCCGGTAGGCGATCCGTTCGATGCTGTAGCCGTAGGCACTGGTGACGATGATGGCGGCGGCGAAGGTGCAGAAGATGACGATCGGCAGGCTGACGATCCCCATCATGGCCAGGCCGGTGATCACGATGAAGGCTACGTACGAGCCGATCATGTAGACCTCGCCATGGGCGAAGTTGATCATGCCGATGATGCCGTAGACCATGGTGTAGCCGATGGCGATCAGGGCATAGGTGCTGCCAACGGTCAGGCCGTTGATCAGCTGTTGCAGGTAGTGATAGAGCTCAGGCATCACCTAACTCCTCGGGCGTCGCGTGAAGCGGCGCTTGTGGCGCGACGGACCCCCGGAATACGCGGAATAAACAAAGCCCACTGCTGGTGCAGTGGGCTCTGGACTCAGGCGGCAGACCTTATTTGACTTCGGTCTTGGTGCCGTCCTTGTGCCACTGGTAGACCACGAAGTTGAAGTTCTTCAGGTCGCCCTTCTCGTCGAAGGCCAGGGCACCGGTGGGGGTGTCGAAGGTATTGGCGCGCAGGGCGGCGGCGACCTTGTCGGTGTCCTCGCTGCCGGCTTTCTTGATGCTGTCGGCGATGACCTGCACGGCGGCGTAGGCCGGGAACACGAACGGGCCGCTCGGGTCCTGGTTCTTGGCCTTGAAGGCGGCGACCAGGGCCTGGTTCTTCGGATCCTGGTCGAAGGATTTCGGCAGGGTCACGTAGAGGCCTTCGGAAGCCGGGCCGGCAATCGCGGAAATTTCCTTGTTGCCGACGCCTTCCGGACCCATGAAGCCGACCTTCAGGCCCTTCTCGGAGGTCTGGCGCAGCAGCAGGCCCAGCTCCGGGTGGTAGCCGCCGTAGTAGACGAAGTCGACGTTGGCCTGCTTGAGCTTGGCGATCAGCGAGGAGAAGTCCTTGTCGCCGGCGTTGATGCCTTCGAAGACGGCGACTTTCACGCCGGCGTTTTCCAGGGTCTTCTTGACCGCGGTGGCGATGCCTTCGCCGTACTGCTGCTTGTCGTGGATGACGGCGACGATCTTCGGCTTGACGTGCTCGGCGATGAACTTGCCGGCGGTCGGGCCCTGCATGTTGTCCAGGCCGATGGTGCGGAAGATCAGCTTGTAGCCGCGGCTGGTGATGTCCGGGCTGGTGGAGGCCGGGGAGATCATCAGGACGCCTTCGTCCTCGTAGATGTCCGATGCCGGTTGAGTGGAGCTGGAGCACAGGTGGCCGACGACGAACTTGACGCCATCGTTGACGATCTTGTTGGCGACCGCCACGGCCTGCTTCGGATCGCAGGCGTCATCGTAGACCACGCCTTCGAGCTGCTTGCCGTCGACGCCGCCGGCCTTGTTGATCTGCTCGATGGCCATCTTGGCGCCGACGAACTCCATCTCCCCGTACTGGGCGACCGCGCCGGTCACCGGACCGGCCAGGGCGATCTTGATGGTATCGGCGGCCATCGAATAGCTGGCGACGCCGGCCAGGGCCATGGCGGTCAACAGTTGGGAAAGACGTTGAGTACCCTTTTTCATAATGCTCCACTCATTCTTGTGTTTTCGTTCTTGTGGTTCGTGGCCGCGGTTCGCCGGGTTCTGCGCCCGGGGCGGAATCCGCCGGCAACTGTACCGGTACAGTGTAGAGTGCCGCTTCGCCGCTTGAAAAGCGGGTGGCGGCGGGGCGTTTCGACCCATGTCGCAAAGACGAAACAAACGTATAGAAAAACGGCGTTGTGCCAGTACCCCTCCTTTGGTCCATCCGCCCCCACGCGGCTCCCGGGAAACTTGCCTGGCGCCGGCCGGGCGGTATCATGGCGCCGCCTGATTTCCCGGTGAGTACCATGACTGAACAAACTAGCACCCTCTATGCCAAGCTGCTCGGCGAGACCGCGATGATTTCCTGGCAGGAGCTGCAGCCGTTCTTCGCCCGCGGCGCCCTGCTGCAGGTGGCCGAGGCCGTCGACCTGGTGGAGGCCGCGCAGGCCGTGGCCGAAGACGACCGCCAGAAAGTCGCCGCCTGGCTGGCCAACGGCGGCCTGGCCAGGGTCGACGAGGCTCGCGCCCGCGACTTCCTCGAGCGCGACCCGCAGTTGTGGGCAGTGGTGGTGGCGCCCTGGGTGCTGGTCCAGGAGCGTGCGGAAAAAAACCGCCTGCATTGATCCGGGGCCCCTTGCGTTACCCACAGGCGAGCTAGACTTGCGGGACCACTGCAAGGAGTTACGTCATGTTCGAGCCTGGTCACCTGCATCTCCACGCCCTGCCGGGCCTTGACCAGCAAGCGCTGGATATCAACCTGTACTACGAGATTCGCCACGACGCCGGGAAGGGCGCCTATGTCCACTTCACCATGGACGGCAGCATCGACGGCAATGCCTTCAAGGAAGAGTTCGACATGCCCAAGGACCAGGCCTTCAACTTCGCCAGCGACGCCACCCGCATCGCCCAGAAGCATGGCCTGCATCCGCGCTTCGGGCCCATCGTGCGCATCCACAAGGAATACGACGCGATGTTCGAGGACATCCGCGTCAAGCTGGGGACCCACCCGGGGGACCCGGTGGACCTGGACAAGGTGATCCATGGCGACGAGTGAGCCCTGATACGAAGAAGCCCGGCAGATGCCGGGCTTTTTCATGCGTGTGAAGCGGAGGTTTCTGTCTCAGGGACGAGAGAAACCCAGCAGCCTTGCATTATGGCCAGTGCCGGGCTTCTTCATTTCCGGACAGCGATGGCTACCCAAGTGACGATCGTTTCGCCTGAAGGAACAGCAGGCTCCTACATCCCTTGACGTATTCGGGCGATTCTTTCCTGAGGTCTGTACGACCAACCTAGGCATCACTCTTCCCACCGCCGCGGTTTTCCGGAAGTGGGAGCGGATGGATTGCTCAGGTGGTGCAGGCATGCCCGTTTATTGCTCGTTCGAGCTCAATGGCAAGTTCTTCAGTGATCTGGAGTGTGGTGGGGTGGGGCGATTTCCGGCCTTTTCCGGTGACGGCGCGACTCGCAACGACCCGAGATTCGTTTCCCGGGTGGACGAAGGCCCTCTGCCCAGGGGGCGCTACTACATATTCGATCGCCAGTCCGGTGGACGTCTCGGCTGGCTATACAACAAGGCAAGCCGTGTATTCGGCGTCGATCAGGAGCGCTGGTTTTCGCTCTACAGGGATGACGAGGTGATTGATGACTGGACGTTTGTCCGGCACATCCGTCGAGGCAATTTCAGATTGCATCCGATAGGCCCTGGCGCACTTAGCAAGGGGTGTGTGGTGTTGCAATACCAGGTTCAGTTCGATTGGCTATCGGCGGCTTTGAAATGTACTTTGCCGATGGTGCTTGCCGATGGAAGTCGTGCCTATGGCGTGCTGCAGGTAAGATGAAAAAGACAGCTCTCGTCCTTCTGTATATCGCTGCTACTGCAGGTCTCACTTATTTCTTCGCGCCCTTTGTGGGGGCATCCTGTATCGCCCGTTGCCCGTGAAGGCATTGGATTGGGCAAGCGGTGCGCTGGGCCTGCATGGGATGGAGAGCTTCGTGAACCTCCATGCCACCGTGGCCTTTGCCGTGTCTCTGCTATTGGCCATGTTCGCCATGCGATATGTGAGACGCATTGCCCATCTGCTGTATCTGCTCTGGAAATACCGCTCCCGCTGATGCGCCACTTCGATAGTTGGTGTGCCGGGGTCCTCCTACGAAGAGCACCTCGGCGCGAACAGAAAATAACGTAGAAGCAACTGTCTTCTGGGCTCCGTCGTTCGCGGGAGTGACTGGATCGAAATTCGCGTCTCCCATCTCGCCCCATTGTAGGAGCGGGCCCTGCCCGCGAATCGCGCGCAGGGCGCGCTCCTACAGGTGGGACAGCGGTGGCGGGGTAGGGTCTCATTCGCGAATCGCACCGATATTTCCGGCTATCGCGGAAAAGTTCGGTGGGAATGCCATGTCTCACAGCAACCTGTAGGAGCGGACTCCGTCCGCGATTGGACTCATTGGCGACGCCGGACTATACCGGCGTCAACCCAACGCCAATGCCACCGACAAACCCATTCACCGGCACGGCTCAGGCGCTGACCCACCGCTGCCGCGCCCAGGCGCTGAGGCTGTCGACGCCCAGCACCAGCACCAGCATGGCGAGGATCACCGTGGCTGCCTGGGCCTGCTGGAACAGGCTGAGGCTGAAGTAGAGCATCTGCCCCAGGCCGCCGGCGCCGACGAAGCCGAGCACGCTGGCCATGCGGATGTTGTTCTCCCAGCGGTAGAGGATGTAGGCCACCAGTTGTGGCCAGACCGCCGGCAGGGTGCCGTAGGCGAAGGCCGCGACCCGCCCGCTGCCGCCCAGGCGCAGGGCCTCGGCGGGTTCCGCCGGGGTGTTTTCCAGGGCCTCGGCGAACAGCCGGCCGAGCACGCCGCCGGTGTGCAGGGCCAGGGCCAGGGTGCCGGCGTTCGGGCCCAGGCCGGCGGCCAGCACCATCAGCGCGCCCCACACCAGTTCCGGCACCGCGCGCAGGGCGTTGAGGACGAAGCGCGCCAGGCTCTGCGCGGCGGCGCCGAAGCGGCCGGCGGCCGGCAGGGCGAAGAGCATGCCCAGCAGCGCCGCGAGCAGCGTGCCCAGGGCCGACATGGCGAGGGTTTCCAGGGCGCCGCGGCCCACCGCCCGCAGGTGCGTGGCGGACAGGTCCGGCGGGAAGAAGTCGCGGGCGTAGCCGAGCATCTGGTGCAGGCCTTCGCCGCTGAGCAGGCCTTCGCTGTCGATCTGCAGGTAGATGAAGGAGGCCGCCACCGCGACCAGGATCGCCAGGCTCCAGCCCAGGCTGCGCAGCAGGCCTGCGCGGGCGCGGTTCATTCCAGCCTCCGGCGCAGGAAGCGGCTGAGCTGGTCGGCGCCCAGCACCAGCAGCAGGAAGGTCAGCAGGATGCTGGCCACTTCGCCGCCGGCGAACATGCGCAGCGACAGGTCGACCTGCTGGCCGAGCCCGCCGGCGCCGACGAAGCCCATGACCACCGAGGCGCGGATCGCGCATTCCCAGCGGTACACGGTGTAGGAAATCATCTCGCTCGCCGCCTGGGGCAGCAGGCCGTAGGCGAAGGCGCCCAGGCGCGAGCCGCCGCCCAGCAGCAGGGCGCGGGTGGGGCGCGGGTCCACCGACTCGAAGATTTCCGCGTAGACCTTGCCGAGCATGCCGCCGTAGGTGATGGCGATGGCCATGACACCCGCCGTTGGGCCCAGGCCGACGGCGCGGACGAACAGCAGCGCCCAGACGATCTCCGGGATGCTGCGCAGCACGATCAGCAGCAGCCGCACCGGCCAGCGCAGGGCGCGCGCCCACCAGGCCGGCAGGCCGCCGCGGGCAGGGCGGACAGCGACAGCGCGCGGGTGGCCAGCAGGGCCGCGGGGAAGGCGATCAGCCAGGCCAGGGCCATGCCGGCGGTGGCGATGGCCAGGGTTTCCAGGGTGGCGCGGCCGAGGACGGCGAGGAACTCGGCGTCGTGGGCCGGCGGCCAGAAGCCGGCGAGGAAGCCGGCCATGGTGCGGGCGTTGTCGCCAGTGAACAGGCCGGGGATGTCCAGCTCGCTCAGGCGCACGCCGGGCCACAGCAGGGCCAGGGCCAGCAGGGTCAGCAGCAGCCGCGGCAGGGCGGCGGGGTCGCGGGGTTTCAGCATCGCGGGATCTGCACCACGTGCAGCGGCTCGACCGGCGCCGGGGCATCCACGCTCAACTGCTCGTTGGCGTAGAGCTGCCGCAGGTCGTCCGGGCTTACGCTGGCGGACGGCTTGTCGAAGGCGATGCGGCCATCGCGCAGGCCGACGATGCGCGGGAAGTGCGCCAGGGCCAGTTCCACCGCGTGCAGGCTGGCCAGCAGGGTCAGGCCGCGGGCGTCGGCTTCGTGGTTGAGCTGGGCGAGGGTGTGTCCGGCGAGCACCGGGTCCATGGCCGAGACCGGCTCGTCGGCCAGCAGCAGTTCCGGCTGCTGGTACAACGCGCGGGCGATGCCGATACGCTGCAGCTGGCCGCCGGAAAGCTGGTCGCAGCGCTGGAACAGCTTGTCGCCCAGGTCCAGGCGCTGCAGGGCGGCGAGGGCGCCGTCGATGTCCAGCGGGTAGACCAGGCTGGCCAGGCTCTTCCACAGCGGCCACTGGCCGAGGCGCCCGGCCAGTACGGCGTTGACCACCCGCTGCCGCGGTGGCAGTGGTGGCGCCTGGTGGATCAGGCCGATGCGCGCGCGCAGGCGCTGGCGGGCCCGGCTGCCCAGGCGCCAGGGCTGGCTGCCGAGCAGTTCGATCTCGCCGTGGCTGGGTTTCAGGGCGGTGGCCAGCACGCGCAGCAGGGTGGTCTTGCCGGCGCCCGAGGGGCCGATGATCGCCACCCGCTCGCCGGCCTCGACACGCAGGTCGATGCCGGCGAGGGCGCGCTGGCCATTGGCGTGGAGGTGCTCCACGCCGGTCAGGCGCAGGCTCACTTCAACAGGCCGGCGGCGCGGGCCGACTCCTCGATGCCCTTGTAGTTCTCGGGCTTGGTCTCGATGAAGCGGCTGGCCGCCTGCAGGTCGAGGATGGCCTTGTCGCGCGGCTTGCTCGGATCCAGGTCGAGGAAGGCCTGCTTGATCTTCTTGGCCAGGGCCGGGTCGAGATTGCCGCGCACGGTCCAGTTGTAGTCGTAGTAGGTCGGGGTGGTGGCGAAGACCTTCACCTTGTCGGTGTCGACCTTGCCGGCGTCCACCAGCTTCTGCCAGACCGAGGCGTTGAGCACGCCGGCGTCCACCTTGCCGGCCTGGACCCAGGCCACGGTGGCGTCGTGGGCGCCGGAGTAGGCCACGCGGGAGAAGAACTGCTCGGGCACTATGCCGTCCTTCTGCATGAAGTAGCGCGGCATCAGGCTGCCGGAGGTGGAAGACACCGAGCCGAAGGCGAAGGTCCTGCCCTTGAGGTCCTGCAGCGACTTCACGCTGGCGTCGGCGGTGATGAATTTGCTGGTGAACTGCTGGTCCTGCTCGCGCTGCACCAACGGGATGGCGTTGCCGGTCTTCAGGCGCGCCTGGACGAAGGTGAAGCCGCCCAGCCAGGCCATGTCCAGGCGGTCGGCGGCCAGCGCCTCGACCACCCCGGCGTAGTCGGACACCGGGATGAACTTCACCGGCATGCCCAGGCGTTCCTGCAGGTATTCGCCCAGCGGCTTGAACTTGCGCAGCAGCTCGGTGGGGCTTCGTCGGGGATTGCCGAGACCTTCAGTTCCTTGAGGGTGTCGGCCTGGGTGAGGCTGGCGGAAAGGGACAGCGCAAAGCAGGCGGCGAGCGCCAGGGTGCGTTTCAGCATGGGAGCAGTCTCCGGTTCAATAGCGGAAAAAGCCTGGGAAGTATAGTGGCGGTCTGCCGGTGCGCGTGGAAATGACCACGGCGGCGGGCTCGCAGGCTCGGCGAAGGCGCTGGTGGGCGGTAAGATGGCCGCCCCCGTGCCCGCCATTTTGCCCGACAGGAGTCGTCCATGTCTGCCTTGCCCTCCATCGCCTTCGCCGGCCTCGGCCTGATGGGCGTGCCCATGAGCCGCCGGCTGCTCGCCGCCGGCTACCCGCTGAGCGTGTGGAACCGCTCCGCCGCCAAGCGCGAGCTGCTGGCCGGGGAGGGGGCCCACGCAGTGGCCAGCCCTGCCGAGCTGTGCGCGGAAGCCGAGATCGTCATGCTGTGTCTGGCCGACACCGCCGCCGTGCGCGAGGTGGTGTTCGGCCCCGGCGGCATCGTCGAAGGGGCGAAGCCCGGCCAACTGCTGGTGGACTTCTCCAGCCTGGAGCCGGCCGCCACCCGCGAGATGGCCGCCGAGCTGGAGGCGCGCAGCGGCATGCGCTGGGTCGACGCGCCGGTTTCCGGCGGCACGCCGGGCGCCGAGGCCGGCACCCTGGCGATCATGGCCGGCGGCCGGGTGGACGACATCGAGCGCATCCGCCCCGTCCTCGCCCACCTCGGCCAGCGCCTGACGCGCATGGGCGAGGTCGGCGCCGGCCAGGTGACCAAGGTGTGCAACCAGATGATCGTCGCCTGCAACGCCCTGGTGATCGCCGAAGTGGTGGCCCTGGCGGAGAGCGCCGGGGTCGACGCCAGCCTGATCGCCCCGGCCCTGGCCGGCGGCTTCGCCGACTCCAGGCCCTTGCAGATCCTCGCCCCGCAGATGGCCGAGAGCCGCTTCGAGCCCATCAAGTGGCACGTGCGCACCCTGCTCAAGGACCTGGATACCGCGGTGAAGCTGTCTCGCGAACAGGGCTCGGCCACGCCCATGAGCGGCCTGGCCGCGCAACTGATGCGCCTGCACGGCAGCCAGGGCCACCTGGAGCACGACCCGGCCACCCTGGTCGAGCAGTACCGCCAACCCCGCGATTGAGGACGCCGCCATGCCGATCTGCGCCAACCTGTCCCTGCTGTTCACCGAGCTGCCGCTGCTGGAGCGCGTGCGCGCCGCCGCCGAGGCCGGCTTCGCCGGGGTGGAGGTCCAGTTTCCCTACGAGGTGCCGGCCGAGGCACTGCAGGCCGAGCTGCAGCGCAGCGGCCTGCCGCTGGTGCTGTTCAACCTGCCGGCCGGCGACCTGATGCAGGGCGGCGCCGGGGTGGCCGCGGTGCCGGGGCGCGAGGCGCAGTTCGCCGCCGGGCTGCGCCAGGCCCTGGACTACGCCGAGGTGCTGCGCCCGCAGAAGATCAACGTGCTGGCCGGGCGCCTGGCCGAGGGCGTCGAACGCGAGCAGGCGCTGGCGCTGCTCGCCGAACACCTGGGGCAGGCCGCCGAGGCCTTCGCCGGCCGCGGCATCCCGCTGCTGATGGAGGCGATCAACCTGCACGACATGCCCGGCTTCCTGCTCAACACCCCGCAGCACCAGCTGGACATGCTGGCGCGCGTCGGCCACCCGAACCTGGCGGCGCAGCTGGACTTCTACCACATGGCGCGCATGGGCCTGGACCTGGCGGAATGCGTGCGCCAGCTGCAAGGGCACATCGGCCACGTGCAGTTCGCCGACGCCCCGGGGCGCGGCGAGCCGGGCAGCGGCGAACTGGACTTCGCGCCGGCGCTGGCGGCGCTGCGGGCCCAGGGCTACGACGGCTGGCTGGGCGCCGAATACCGTCCGCAGGGCGTCACCGCCGCCGGCCTGGGCTGGCTGCCGGTCTGGCGGGAGCAGCTGCGATCGGCCTGAGCCGACAAACGTTGTATCGATTCAGTGGCGAATTTGACACTTTTTTGACTAACTGATCAGTAGATTCGGCCCGCCCGCCGGGGACGGCGGGCTTTTCCGTTTTCCGCTGTACCGTCAAGGAGTGCCTCGATGTCCGAGGGCAACCGTCGCCTGCTACCCACGATCAGCTCCAACCGCCTGGTGCTGCTGTTTTCCCTGGCCCTGGTGCTGTTCTACAACCTAGCCACCTGGAAGGCGCTGGACGGCCTGGTGCCGTTGCAGGGGGCGTACCGCATCGCCTTCTTCGCGTCCTTCGGCGTCTTCCTCTGGGCCGCCTTCACCCTGCTGCTGACCCTGGTGTCCTTCCGCCCGCTGCTCAAGCCGGCGCTGACCCTGGTGGCGTTGTGCTCGGCGGCGGCCGCCTATTTCATGAACAGCTATGGCATCACCATCGACACGGTGATGGTGCAGAACGTCTTCGAGACCAACCCGGGCGAGGCCGAGGCGCTGTTCAGCGGCCGGCTGGTGGCCTACCTGCTGCTGCTCGGGGCGTTGCCGTCGGCGCTGGTCTGGGCGCTGCCGGTGGCCTACAAGCCCTTCCTGCGCGGGCTGCTGAACAAGGTGCTGGTGGTGTTCGCCTGCGTGGCCGCGGTGGCGGTCATGGTGGGCGGCTTCTATTCCACCTATGCGCCCATCTTCCGCGAGGAAGACAAGCTGACCCACTTCATCAACCCGACCAACTACATCTATGCCGTGAGCAAATACGGCAAGCAGCGCCTGGGCATCAAGAAGGCCGAGCTGGTGGTGCAGAAGGTCGGCGAGGACGCGGTGCAGGGCGCCAAGGCCTCGCAGCGGGCGAAGAAGTCGCTGTTCGTCTTCGTGGTCGGCGAGACCGCGCGGGCCGACCACTTCTCCCTCAACGGCTACGCCCGGCAGACCAACCCGGAACTGGCGAAGCTGGACATCCTCAACTTCACCCAGGTGCACTCCTGCGGTACCTCCACCGCGGTGTCGGTGCCCTGCATGTTCTCCAAATTCCCCCGCGAGGACTACAGCGACAAGAAGGGCAAGACCTACGAGAGCCTGCTGGACGTGCTGCAGCGCGCCGGCCTGCAGGTGCTCTGGCTGGACAACAACAGCGACTGCAAGGGCACCTGCCTGCGCGTGCCGCACCGCGACATCCCGAAGAACCAGCCCGGCCCGTTCTGCGACGGCAACCGCTGCCTGGACGAGGCCCTGCTGCAGGACCTGCAGGCGTACATCGACGGCCTGAAGGACAACGCCATCATCGTCCTGCACGCCGACGGCAGCCACGGCCCGGAGTACTACGACCGCTACCCGGCGGACATGGAGCGCTTCAAGCCGGTGTGCCGCACCAACCAGCTGGGTAGCTGCTCGAAGGACGAGCTGGTGAACGTCTACGACAACACCATCCTCTACACCGACTTCTTCCTGGCGAAGGTCATCGAGCTGCTGAACAAGAACAGCGACAGGTACGACACCTCGATGCTCTACGTCTCCGACCACGGCGAGTCGCTGGGCGAGAACGGCGTGTACCTGCACGCCGCGCCCTACGCCATCGCCCCGGCGGCGCAGACCCACGTGCCCATGGTGATGTGGTTCGGCCCCTCGACCCTGCGCGACCTGGGCATCGACCGTGGCTGCCTGGCCGGCAAGCGCGACGAGCAGGGCCTGAGCCATGACAACCTGTTCCACTCGGTGCTCGGCCTGATGGACGTGCGCACCAGCCTGTACCAGCCCGGCCTGGATATCTTCCACTCCTGCCGCGGCAATGCGGTGGCGGCGGGTGAATGACGCCGATGCTTTCGTAGGAGCGAGCTTGCTCGCGAACAGAGTCCGCAGCGGGGCTCGTTCGCGAGCAAGCTCGCTCCTACAGGGTGGGGCAGGCGAAAAAAGGCCGTGCGAGGCGCCCCGCACGGCCTTTTTCATTGGGGTTGGACTTACTTGTCGCGAACCAGCAGCACCGGGCGGTTGCTGACGCGCAGCAGGCCCTCGGCCACGCTGCCCAGCATCAGCCGGCGTACGCCGCGGCGGCCATGGGTGCCCATGACGATCAGATCGGACTTGGCGTCCTCGGCCTCGAGCTCGATGCGCTCGGCGACTTCCTCGCTGGCGCGCTCCTGGCAGACCCGGTCGAACTTCACCTTGACCTTGTCGCCCACCAGCTCGCGGGCCTTGGCCAGCACGTCGTCGGCGGCCTTCAGCGCGGCTTCGCGCAGCGGCTCGGGGTTGTAGTAGACGGCATAGTCGGGCAGATGGCGCAGCGGGCTGTCGACGATGGTGATGACGCGCAGCTCGCCGCCGGTCAGCTGGGCCAGCTTGACCGCCTCGCCCAGTGCGCGGTCCGAAACCGGGCTGCCGTCCACTGCTACCAGAATGCGCTCGTACATGATGTATCCCTCAATGAGTGGCTTGGTGGGAAAACTCTAGCTCTCCCCGGGGTGGATTCCCTTGCGCAGCGTCAATAGTAGACGGTGGGGGCGGATATGCCGGTGGTGGGGAGGGGAATGCCTGAGCTGTAGGAGCGGGCCCTGCCCGCGATTTCGCGCGCAGGGCGCGCTCCTACATGGGAATGGCGTGAGTGGGGCAGCGTAGGAGCGGATCTCATCCGCGAATCGCGCCGGATCGTCCGGCTATCGCGGACAAGGTCCGCTCCTACGGGGGAGGCATACCGTGCTTCCCTGCAACCTGTAGGAGCGGGCCCTGCCCGCGAAATCGCGGACGGAGTCCGCTCCTACGGGGTGACGCCAATTGGGCGGGCATGAAAAAGGCCGCCGCGGTTTCCCGGGGCGGCCTTTTCGGCGTGGCGCGGATCAGCCGGCGACCAGCACGCGGATCGCCTCCAGGCGCAGCGAGGCCTTGTCCAGCAGGGCCAGGCTCTCGTCGCGCTGGGTGCGCAGGGCTTCCAGCTCGCTGTCGCGCACGCTGGGGTTGACCTGCTTGAGCGCGGTCAGGCGCGCCAGTTCCTCGTCGAGGCTAGCCACCAGTTGCTGGCGGGCCTTCTCCACGCGTTCGGCGTGGCGCGGGGCGACCTTGGCCTCGCCGGCGGAGAACTGCTTGGCCAGCACGTCGCGCTGGGCCTGGACGAACTTGTTGGCGCTGGCGCGCGGTACGCTTTCCAACTGCTCGTGCAGCGTCTCGAAGGCCACCCGGGCGGCCAGGTCGTTGCCGTTGGCGTCGAGCAGGCAGCGCAGCGCCACCGGCGGCAGGAAGCGGCCCAGCTGCAGCTTGCGCGGGGCCACCGCCTCGCTGACGAAGAGCATCTCCAGCAGCACGGTACCGGGCTTGAGCGCCTTGTTCTTGATGATCGCCACCGAGGTGTTGCCCAGCGAGCCGGACAGCACCAGGTCCATGCCGCCCTGGACCATGGGGTGTTCCCAGGTGAGGAACTGCATGTCCTCGCGGACCAGGGCCTGGGCGCGGTCGTAGGTGACGGTCACGCCCTCGTCGTCGCCCAGGGGGAAGCTGGCGTCGAGCATCTTCTCGCTGGGCTTGAGGATCAGCGCGTTCTCGGAGTGGTCCTCGCTGTCGATGCCGTAGGTGTCGAACAGCTTCTCCATGTAGATCGGCAGGGCGAATTCGTCGTCCTGCTCCTCGATGGCCTCCACCAGCGCCTCGCCCTCGCCGGCACCGCCGGAGTTGAGCTCCAGCAGGCGGTCGCGGCCGCTGTGCATCTCCGCCTCCAGGGCCAGGCGCGCGGCCTGGCCTTCTTCGAGCAGGGCGGCGAAGGCTTCGTCGTCGCCGCCGTCCAGCAGCTCCACCAGGCGCGGGCCGAAGCGGTGCTGCAGGGCGTTGCCGGTGGGGCAGGTGGCGAGGAAGGCGTTGAGCGCCTGGTGGTACCACTGGAACAGGCGTTCCTGCGGACTGCCTTCCAGGTGCGGCACGTGCAGCTGGATGGTGTGCTGCTGGCCGATCCGGTCGAGGCGGCCGATGCGCTGTTCCAACTGGTCCGGGTGGGCCGGCAGGTCGAACAGCACCAGGTGGTGGGCGAACTGGAAGTTGCGGCCTTCGCTGCCGATCTCCGAGCAGATCAGCACCTGGGCGCCGAATTCCTCGTCGGCGAAGTAGGCCGCCGCGCGGTCGCGTTCGAGGATGCTCATGCCCTCGTGGAACACCGTGGCCGGGATGCCCGAGCGCAGGCGCAGGGCGTCTTCCAGGTCCAGCGCAGTCTCGGCGTGGGCGCAGATCACCAGCACCTTGAACTGCTTGAGCATCTTCAGGGTGTCGATCAGCCATTCCACGCGCGGGTCGAAGCGCCACCAGCGGGCGTTCTCGTCGGTGCTGTCATCGAGCTGCGCCTGGAAGCTCACCTCCGGGTACAGGTCCGGGTGCTCGCCGATCGGCAGCTCCATGTACTCCACCGGGTTCGGCAGGGCGTAGGGGTGCAGCCGGCGCTCGGGGAAGCCGAGCACCGCGGCGCGGGTGTTGCGGAACAGCACGCGGCCGGTGCCGTGGCGGTCGAGCAGCTCGCGGACCAGGCGTGCGCGGGCTTCTTCGTCACCGCCTTCGACCGCGCCGAGCAGGTCGCTGCCGGCGTCGCCGAGGAAGCCGTGGATGGCCTCGCGGGCAGTGGGCGACAGGCGCCCGTGGTCGATCAGTTCCTGCACCGCCTCGGCCACCGGGCGGTACTGGCTGCTTTCCTGGCGGAAGGCCTCCAGGTCATGGAAGCGGTCCGGGTCGAGCAGGCGCAGGCGCGCGAAGTGGCTGTCCAGGCCGAGCTGTTCCGGGGTGGCGGTGAGCAGCAGCACGCCGGGGATGATCTGCGCCAGGGTTTCCACCAGCTGGTACTCGGGGCTGGCCTGCTCGGGGTGCCAGACCAGGTGGTGGGCCTCGTCGACCACCAGCAGGTCCCAGCCGGCGGCGCACAGGGCGTCCTGGGCGCGCTCGTCGCGCTTGATCCACTCCAGGGCCACCAGGGCCAGCTGGCTGTCCTCGAAGGGGTTGCTGGCGTCGCTCTCGGCGAAGCGCTCGCGGTCGAACAGCGCCACTTCCAGGTTGAAGCGCCGGCGCATTTCCACCAGCCACTGGTGCTGCAGGTTCTCCGGCACCAGGATGAGCACGCGGCTGGCGCGGCCGGAGAGCAGCTGGCGGTGGATCACCAGGCCGGCCTCGATGGTCTTGCCCAGGCCCACTTCGTCGGCCAGCAGTACGCGCGGGGCGATGCGGTCGGCGACTTCGCGGGCGATGTGCAGCTGGTGCGCGATGGGCTGGGCGCGGGCGCCGCCCAGGCCCCAGAGCGAGGATTGCAGCAGGCGGGTGCGGTGCTCCAGGGTGTGGTAGCGCAGGGCGAACCAGGGCATGGGGTCGATCTGCCCGGCGAACAGGCGGTCGCTGGCCAGGCGGAACTGGATGAAGTTGGACAGCTGGGTTTCCGGCAGGACCTTGGCGTCGTTGTGCGAGTTGATGCCGTGGTAGACCAGCAGGCCGTCGACCTCCTCGACCTCGCGGACGGTCATCTTCCAGCCTTCGAAATGCGTCACCTCGTCGCCCGGGGCGAAGCGCACGCGGGTCAGCGGGGCGTTGCGCTCGGCGTACTGGCGGGTATCCCCGGTGGCCGGATAGAGCACGGTGAGCAGCCGTCCGTCGAGCGCCAGGATGGTTCCCAGCCCCAATTCTGCTTCACTGTCGCTGATCCAGCGTTGACCCGGTTGATACTGCGCCATGGACACCTCCCGCAAAAAGCCGGCTATGGTAACGGAACACGCGGCTTTCAGCGACGCCCGTTCGCCCCCGGCGGCCGGGTGGAGTCGCCGCCGGGGCGACGGGCCTGCGCCAGCCCCGCGCTGCCGGCCAGGCCGGGGTGGATGCGGATTGTTCCGTGAAGTGTAGCGAGGGCGCCGGCGCCTGCCGCCGCCAGCCGACAACCTGAAGCCCGCGAGGAGCCAGCGACAGCCATGATCCCGCCGATCCCCAGCGACGTGCTGCCGGTCACCGCGCAGCAGGACCCGGCGCGCTCGCGCCCGGACGTCGCCCCGGTGGCGCCGGTGGCCCCGGCCGCCGACGATGCCGCCGTGGGCCTGGAGCGCCACCCGGCGGAGATGACGCCGCAGGAGGAATACTCGCAGCGGCAGCGGCGCCGCCGGCGGCAGGCGCAGGGCGAGGCCGCGGAAGGCGAGGGTGCGGACGCCGCCGAGGCGGTCGACGAAGGCCTGGGCGAGGCGCCGCGCAAGGGCATCTGGATCGACATCGAGGTCTGAGCGGCGTAGTAAGCTGTGCTTCTCGACCTGCTCCCGTTACCGCCATGCTGTTCGCCGACGCGCCCATCCACCTCGAACACGCCGAGCTGCGCCTGATCCCGCACTGGTGCGACCCGCCCTGCGCCGCGGCCTGGCTCGCCGAACTGGTGGAGAACACACCCTGGGAGCAGCCCAGCGTGCACCTGCACGGCCGCGACTACCCGGTGCCGCGCCTGGTGGCCTGGTACGGCGACGCCGAGGCCAGCTACCGCTACTCCGGCCTGGTCCACCGACCACTGTCTTGGACGCCGCTGCTGGCGGAAATCCGCGCGCGGGTGCAGGCCGAGGCCGGCCAGCGCCTGAACGGCGTGCTGCTCAACTATTACCGCGACGGCCGGGATTCCATGGGCTGGCACAGCGACGACGAACCGGAGCTCGGCCGCAACCCCCTGGTGGCCTCGCTGAACCTCGGCGGCACGCGGCGCTTCGACCTGCGCCGCAAGGGCCGCACGGCCATCGAGCATTCCCTGGCGCTGGATTCCGGCAGCCTGCTGGTCATGTCCGGCGCAACGCAGCATTATTGGCAGCATCAGGTGGCCAAGACGCAGCGCCCGGTCGCCCCCCGCCTGAACCTGACTTTCCGCCTGGTGCATGCCTGATCATGAGCAACGACGACAAGCTGATCGACTTCAACGCCGAGCGCGACAAGCGCATCCACGACGTCCACGAGAAACGCCTGCAGGAAGTGCGCAAGGCCTTCGAACAGGCCCTGCCGCTGGGCAAGGCCCGCAAGAAGGGCAAGGGCAAGCCGAAGAAGCGCTGAGCCCGTCCCGCCTGCCCGGATTTCCCCTTCCAAAGCCGCCCCGCGCGGCCATGCACCGCAGCCCAACCCTCCCCGAACTTGATCTGGATCAGTTATCCGAAGCCCCGTGAACCGGGGCTTTGCGGCCATTGATCCAGGTCAATATCGCGCCCCCGGCCGACGCTAACCTGAGCCCATCTTCAAAACGCACAGGGATCCAGGAGGCCAGCATCATGTTCATCGACGAAGTGGTTCTCGCCGGCATTGTCACCGTTGGTCTGATGGTCCTGTTCTGCGGTGGAGTCGGATATTTCATCTGGAAGGACAGCCACAAGAAGGGCTGATTTCCTTCCCGATCACAGAGCACGCAAGGCACTTGGGGCGACTTCGGTCGCCCGTTTTTTTGCCTGCGACTTTTCATCGCGGACGGAGTCCGCTCCTACGCCCGTGCTTTCCTGGAGGCGTAGGAGCAACTGTCTTGCAGGCTGCGCCGCCTCTTTCCAACCCGTAGGGCGCATAACGCCTACGGCGTTATCCGCCGCCGCCGTCGGGCACCGGCGTTCCGGCCGGCGGCGGATAACCGCGAACGGTTATTCGCCCTACGGTCGAGCACGGACGTAGGAGTGGACTCCGTCCGCGATTATCCGTCGGCGGAAATGTAATCAGCCGATGGTGATCGGCGGCAGCGCCGGCAGTTCGATGTCCAGCTTCTGCTTCGGCGCCAGCACCTCGGCTTCGCCTTCCACCACCGCCTCGCCGTTCTGGTTGAGCACGCGGGTGCCGATGCGCACGCGGTTCTTCGGCAGTTTCTCCAGCACTTCCAGCTCCACGTCGAGCACGTCGCCGATCTTTACCGGGCGGGTGAAGCGCAGGCTCTGGCCCAGGTAGATGGTGCCCGGGCCGGGCAGGGTGGTGGCGATCGCGGCGCTGATCAGCGCGCCGCTGAGCATGCCGTGGGCGATGCGCTCCTTGAACAGGGTGGCGGCGGCGTAGTCGGCATCCAGGTGGACCGGGTTGCGGTCGCCGGAGACTTCGGCGAAGAGCTGGATGTCGCGCTCGCCGACCGGGCGCTGGAAGCTGGCTTTCTGCCCGACTTCGAGCTCGGCGTAGGGAACGTTCTGCACCTGGGTCATGGCTTTTCCTCGTGGTTCGCGCCTTGGCCTGCGGAAAGGATTCCGTCCAGCCAGGCGATCAGGTTGCGGGTGACCTCGTCGCGGTTGGTCTCGTTGAACAACTCGTGGCGGGCCTCGGGGTAGATCTGCGTTTGGACGTCGCGAACCCCGGCGCGGGTCATCGCCCGGGCCAGGTCGCGCAGGCGCTTGCCCTGGCTGACCGGGTCGCGCTCGCCGCCGATGATCAGCAGCGGCAGGGCCGGGGCGATGCGCGCCAGGTGCGGCACCGGGGTGATGTCTTCCAGACCACCGAGCAGGTCGATCCACAGCTGGTTGCTGCAGCGGAAGCCGCACAGCGGGTCGCTGATGTACTTGTCCACCTCGCGGGTATCGCGGCTGAGCCAGTCGAATTCCGTGCGGTTGGGCTTGAAGGCCTTGTTGAAGGAGCCGAAGGAGAGGAACTCGATCAGCGCGCTGCGCCCCAGCGGGCCCTGGCGCCAGCGCTCGAAGCGGGCCACCAGGCGCGCGCTGCGGTACAGCGCCACCGGCTGGTAGTTGGAGCCGGAGAGCACCGCGCCTTGCAGCGTGGCGCTGTGCTGCAGCAGGTAGGCGGTACCGATGTAGCTGCCCATGCTGTGGCCGAGCAGGACCACCGGCAGGCCGGGGTGCTGCTCGCGCACGTGGCGGTTGAGGGTGAGCAGGTCGCCCACCACCTTGCCCCAGCCGCCCTGGTCGGCGTAGTGGCCCAGGTCGCCGTGCTCGGCGGTGCGGCCGTGGCCGCGCTGGTCGATGGCGAACAGCGCCCAGCCGGCGGCGTTCAGCGCCTCGCCCAGGCGGGCGTAGCGCCCGGCGTGCTCGGCCATGCCGTGGGAGAGCATCACCACGCCCCTCGGCGCGTCGGCGGCCCAATGGTGGGTGTACAGCGGGGTCTGGTCGCTGGCGGTCAGCCAGTAGGCGGCGTACGGCATGGGCAATCCTTGTGCCGGCTCGGGGTGGCGGCATTCTAGCAGCGGCCGGCAATGCGCAGTGAATCCCGCCCGCGGTGGGGCGAGATTCACGAAATAAATGGGAAGGCCCGAACTATTTGCGCTCCTCCGGGCAACTGCTACTTTGCGACGGATGCCCCAGCGCCGGAAGCCCGAGGGAGCCGGCCGGGAACAGCCTTGCAGGTAATAAAGAGGACAACAGCCAATGCAAGCGGAATTCTGGAACGACAAACGTCCCGCCGGTGTGCCCAGCCAGCTCGACCTGGGCGCCTACAAGTCGGTGGTGGAAGTGTTCGAGCGCTCCTGCAAGCGCTTCGCCGACCGCCCGGTGTTCAGCAACATGGGCGTGACCCTCACCTACGCCGAGCTGGACCGCCTGTCCGCCGCCTTCGCCGCCTACCTGCAGCGCAATACCGACCTCAAGCCCGGCGAGCGCATCGCCGTGCAGATGCCCAATGTCCTGCAATACCCCATCGCCGTGTTCGGCGCCCTGCGCGCCGGCCTGGTGGTGGTCAACACCAACCCGCTGTACACCGCCCGCGAGATGCGCCACCAGTTCAAGGACTCGGGGGCGCGGGCGCTGGTCTACGTCAACCTGTTCGGCAAGCTGGTGCAGGAGGTGCTGCCGGACACCGGCATCGAGTACCTGATCGAGGCGCAGATGGGCGACCTGCAGCCGGCGCTCAAGGGCCTGCTGGTCAATGCCGTGGTCAAGCACGTGAAGAAGATGGTGCCGGACTACCAGCTGCCCCAGGCGGTGCCCTTCAGGGAGGTGCTGCAGCAGGGCCGCGGCCACGCCCTGCAGCCGGTCAAGGTCGGCCTGGAGGACATCGCCGTGCTGCAGTACACCGGCGGCACCACCGGCGTGGCCAAGGGCGCCATGCTCAGCCACGGCAACCTGGTGGCGAACATGCTGCAGGTGGACGCCTGCCTGTCGCAGCACGGCCCCGACGGTCGCCCGCTGATGAACGAGGGCGGCGAGGTGATGATCGCGCCGCTGCCGCTGTACCACATCTATGCCTTCACCGCGAATTGCATGTGCATGATGCACAACGGCAACCACAACGTGCTCATCAGCAACCCGCGCGACATCCCCGGCTTCATCAAGGAGCTGAAGAAGTGGCGCTTCTCCTCGCTGCTGGGGCTGAACACCCTGTTCGTGGCGCTGATGGAGCACCCGGAGTTCAAGGACCTGGACTTCTCCAACCTCAAGGTCACCAACTCCGGCGGCACCGCGCTGGTCTCGGCCACCGCCGAGCGCTGGAAGGCCGCCACCGGCTGCACCGTGGTCGAGGGCTACGGCCTCACCGAGACCTCGCCGGTGGTCAGCACCAACCCCTACGGCGAGCTGGCGCGCCTGGGCACCGTGGGCATCCCGGTGGTGGGCACCGCGCTCAAGGTGATCGACGACGAGGGCAACGAGCAGCCCCTGGGCGAGCGTGGCGAGCTGTGCGTGAAGGGCCCGCAGGTGATGAAGGGCTACTGGCAGCGCCCGGAAGCCACCGCCGAGGTGCTGGACGCCGAGGGCTGGCTGCGCACCGGCGACATCGCGGTGATAGACGCGGACGGTTTCGTGCGCATCGTCGACCGCAAGAAGGACCTGATCATCGTCTCCGGCTTCAACGTCTACCCCAACGAGATCGAGGACGTGGTCATGGCCCACCCGAAGGTGGCCAACTGCGCCGCGGTCGGGGTGCCGGACGAACGTTCCGGCGAGGCCGTCAAACTCTTCGTCGTGGCCCGTGAGCCGGGGCTGACGGTGGAAGAGCTGAAGGCCTACTGCAAGGAAAACTTCACCGGCTACAAGGTACCCAAGCAGATCGTCCTCAAGGAGGCCCTGCCGATGACCCCGGTGGGCAAGATCCTCCGCCGCGAGCTGCGCGAGAGCGCCTGAAACCGACGTCGAAGGCCCTGTTCCGGGGCTTTCCGACGACTGTCATAAAACGTGACCGAAAGCATTGCTTTCGGTCATTTTTTTACCGGCCGACCGGTCTTTGTGCTGGTCGCTCCCCGGCAAAGCTGATAATCTCGGCGCGCCTTCGCTTCCCCGAAAGGGCCGGCAGGCGTCAAAATCACAACAAACAGCCGCATAGCGGTGTATCAGCTGTTGCTTACGGAGTGGGCTTCCATGATCGACAATTTCTGGAAGGACAAATATCCAGCAGGTATCGCTGCCGAGATCAATGCCGACCAGTACCCGAACATCCTCGCGGTACTCAAGGAGTCCTGCCAACGCTTTGCCAACAAGCCTGCCTTCAGCAACCTTGGCAAGACCCTGACCTACGGCGAGCTGTACCAGCTTTCCGGTGACTTCGCCGCCTACCTGCAGAACAACACCGACCTGCAACCGGGCGACCGCATCGCGGTGCAACTGCCCAACGTCCTGCAGTACCCCATCGTGGTGTTCGGCGCCATGCGCGCCGGCCTCATCGTGGTCAACACCAACCCGCTGTACACCGCGCGGGAGATGGAGCACCAGTTCAACGATTCCGGCGCCAAGGCGCTGGTGTGCCTGGCCAACATGGCCCACCTGGCCGAGGAAGTGCTGCCGCGCACCGGCATCCGCCACGTGCTCATCACCGAGGTCGCCGACCTGCTGCCGCCGCTCAAGCGCCTGCTGGTCAACGCGGTGGTCAGGTACGTCAAGAAGATGGTCCCGGCCTACCACATCGGCAACGCCGTCAAGCTCAACGACGCCCTGGCCAAGGGCCGCGGCAAGAGCGTGCGCGAGGCGTCGCCCAAGGCCGACGACGTGGCCGTGCTGCAGTACACCGGCGGCACCACCGGGGTGGCCAAGGGCGCCATGCTGACCCACCGCAACCTGGTGGCCAACATGATGCAGTGCAAGGAGCTGATGGCTTCGAACCTGCAGGAGGGTTGCGAGATCCTCATCGCGCCGCTGCCGCTGTACCACATCTACGCCTTCACCTTCCATTGCATGGCGATGATGCTCACCGGCAACCACAACGTCCTGGTGACCAACCCGCGCGACCTGAACGCCTTCTCCAAGGAGCTCTCGGCCTGGAAGTTCACCGGCTTCGTCGGCCTGAACACCCTGTTCGTCGGCCTGTGCAACAACGAGGCGTTCCGCAAGCTGGACTTCTCCAGCCTGAAGCTGACCCTCTCCGGCGGCATGGCCCTGCAACAGGCCGCGGCCGAGCGCTGGAAGGAAGTCACCGGCTGCGCCATCTGCGAAGGCTACGGCATGACCGAGACCAGCCCGGTGGTGTCGGTGAACCCGTTCCAGAAGATCCAGATCGGCACCATCGGCATCCCGGTGCCCTCGACCCTGTGCAAGGTCATCGACGACGCCGGCAACGAGCTGCCCCTGGGCGAGCGCGGCGAGCTGTGCGTGAAGGGCCCGCAGGTGATGAAGGGCTACTGGCAGCGCCAGGAGGCCACCGACGAGATCCTCGACGCGGACGGCTGGCTGCGCACCGGCGACGTGGCGATCATCCAGGAAGACGGCTACATGCGCATCGTCGACCGCAAGAAGGACATGATCCTGGTCAGCGGCTTCAACGTGTACCCCAACGAGCTGGAAGACGTGCTGGCGACCCTCCCCGGCGTGCTGCAGTGCGCCGCCATCGGCGTGCCGGACGAGCGCTCCGGCGAGGTGATCAAGGTGTTCGTGGTGCCGCGCCCGGGCGTGACCCTGACCAAGGAGCAGGTGGTCAAGCACATGCACGACAACCTGACCGGCTACAAGCGTCCGAAGTTCGTGGAATTCCGCGAGAGCCTGCCGACCACCAACGTCGGCAAGATCCTCCGCCGCGAATTGCGTGACGAAGAGCTAAAGAAGGCCAGGGCCTGAGCCGATAACAAGAAACCCGCCACACGGCGGGTTTTTTGATGCCGTCGTCCCTGCCTACGGAGGCCGCCCCCGTGATTCCCTCCCTGCGCCTGCGCGCCAAGGTCCTGAGCCTGGCGCTGATTCCCATCCTGCTCCTCACCCTGGTGCTCTGCGCCGTGACCCTGGTGGCGCTGAAGCGGCTGTCCACGCAACAGGAGGAACAGATCCGCCAGAGCCTGATCGAGGACCGCCAGGTCCAGCTCAAGCAGTTCGTCGACGTCGCCCTGGCGGCGGTCGGCCCGCAGTACCAGGCCGCGGCCGAGGGCGACGCCGCGGCGCGCCAGGCCGGGGTGGCGCTGCTCAAGCGCCTCACCTACGGCAACGGTGGCTACTTCTGGGGTTATGACACCCGCTCGGTGCGCGTCTTCCAGGGCACCACCGAAGAACGTATCGGCGAAGACTTCAGCAGCTTCCGCGACCCCAATGGCGTCTATGCCATCCGCGAGCTGGTGCGCGCCGGCCAGGACGACAGCCACTACGTGCACTACAGCTTCACCCGCCCGGGCAACAGCGCCGTCGTGCCGAAGATCGGCTACGCCCAGTACCTGCCGAAGTGGAACCTGGTGTTCGGCACCTCGCTGAACCTGGACGACATCGAGGAGGACGTGCAGAAGGCCCGCGAACAGTTGCACGACCATATCAACGACCTGCTGCTGCTGATGATCGGCTCGGCGCTGGCGCTGCTGGTGGTCATCGGCCTGGTGGCGGTGCCCACCGGCAACGCCATCGTCCGCCCGCTGCTGCGGATCAAGGCCAACCTCGACGACATGGCCGCCGGCGATGGCAACCTGACTCACCGCCTGCCGGTGGAAAGCCGTGACGAACTGGGCGAACTGGCGCAGTCGTTCAACCGCTTCGTCGAGAAGATCCACAACCTGGTGCAGCAGGTGGCCGGCACCACCGGGCAACTGTCCGGCCTGGTCGGCAACGTCGCCCAGCAGGCGCAGCGCTCGGAGCAGGCGATGGCCGGCCAGCGCAGCGAGACCGACCAGGTGGCCACGGCGATCAACGAGATGACCGCCGCCGCCCAGGAAGTGGCGCGCAGCGCCCAGCGCGCTGCCGACGCCGCCCGCGACACCGACCGCGAGGGCCAGGCGGCCAAGCGCGAGGTGGACCTGTGCGTGGCGCAGATCAACGACCTGGCCGGCGAGGTGAGCAGCAGCAGCGAGGCCCTGGACACCCTCAGCCAGGACGTGCGCGGCATCGTCGGCGTGCTGGAAGTGATCCGCTCCATCGCCGAGCAGACCAACCTGCTGGCGCTCAACGCAGCCATCGAGGCGGCCCGCGCCGGCGAGGCCGGGCGCGGTTTCGCGGTGGTCGCCGACGAAGTGCGCGCACTGGCCAGCCGCACCCAGCAGAGCACCGGCGAGATCCAGCAGATGATCGACCGCCTGCAGGCCACCACCGCCGGCTCCGTGCAGGCCATGCAGCGCGCCAGCGAGATGGCCGGGCGCACCCGCAGCCAGGCCGACCAGGCCGGGCAGTCGCTGGACGCCATGGCCAACCTGATCGGCACCATCAACTCGATGAACGCGCAGATCGCCAGCGCCGCCGAGGAACAGACCGCGGTGGCCGAGGAGATCAACCGCAGCGTGCACCAGATCGCCGATGCCGTGGACCAGGTGGCCGAGGACTCCGTGCAGGGCGCGCGCACCGCCGGCGAGCTGAGCGGCCTGGGCGAGCGGCTGCGCCAACTGGTCGGCCAGTTCCGCATCTGACCCCCGCCTGAAAAGCCGCCGCCATGCATTGGGCATGGCGGCGCCGGCCGCTGGTCTGCGACAATCCCCGCATTTGTCCCATTCCGGAGCGGCCGCCTGCCAGGCGCGCGGCCGCATTCCGCCGAAACGCCAGCGCAGCCGATGACCGACGTAACGCCCAGCCCCGACCAGCTCCTGCAACGCCTCGACCAGGCGTTGATCCGCGACCGCCACCGCCTGCGCCGGCAGTTCCACGAACTGCGCAAGCACCCCGACGAAGGCAAACTGGCGCAGTGGGTCGAGCGCTTCCAGGCCTCCTGCGCCAAGGTCGAGGCGCGCCGCGCCAGCGTCCCGGCGATCCGCTACGACGACAGCCTGCCCATCGCCGCCAAGCGCGACGAGATCAAGGCCGCGCTGCAGAAGAGCCAGGTGGTGGTGATCGCCGGCGAGACCGGCTCGGGCAAGACCACCCAGCTGCCGAAGATCTGCCTGGAGCTGGGCCGCGGCAGCCACGGCCTGATCGGCCACACCCAGCCGCGCCGCCTGGCCGCGCGCAGCGTCGCCACACGGGTGGCCGAGGAGATCGGCACGCCGCTGGGTTCGCTGGTGGGCTACCAGGTGCGTTTCGAGGACCAGAGCGACGACAGCACCCTGGTCAAGCTGATGACCGACGGCATCCTGCTGGCCGAGACCCAGCACGACCGCTACCTGGAGCGCTACGACACCATCATCGTCGACGAGGCCCACGAGCGCAGCCTGAACATCGACTTCCTGCTCGGCTTCCTCAAGACCCTGCTGCCGCGCCGGCCCGACCTCAAGCTGATCATCACCTCGGCGACCATCGACCTGGAGCGCTTCTCCAGGCATTTCGGCGATGCGCCCATCGTCGAGGTCTCCGGGCGTACCTACCCGGTGGACACCTGGTACCGGCCGCTGGCCGCCGAAGTGGACGAAGACGGCGAAGCGCTGTTCGACGACCTCTCGGTGGACGAAGGCATCCTCCGCGCGCTGGACGAGATCGCCGCCCACGAGCGCGAGATCGGCAAGCGCCCCGGCGACGTGCTGGTGTTCCTTCCCGGCGAGCGTGAGATTCGCGATGCCGCCGACATGCTGCGCAAGGCCAACCTGCGCCATACCGAGGTGCTGCCGCTGTACGCGCGGCTGACCCCGGCGGAGCAGCAGAAGATCTTCGCGCCCATGCCGGGGCGCAAGATCGTGCTCGCCACCAACGTCGCCGAGACCTCGCTGACGGTGCCGGGCATCCGCTACGTGATCGACAGCGGCACCGCGCGCATCAGCCGCTACAGCTACCGCGCCAAGGTCCAGCGGCTGCCCATCGAGGCGGTGTCCCAGGCCAGCGCCAACCAGCGCAAGGGCCGCTGCGGGCGGGTCGAGCCGGGCATCTGCGTGCGCCTGTACAGCGAGGAAGACTTCAACGGCCGGCCGGCCTTCACCGACCCGGAAATCCTGCGCACCAACCTGGCGGCGGTGATCCTGCAGATGCTCCACCTGCGCCTGGGCGACATCGAGGCCTTCCCCTTCATCGAGCCGCCGGACGGCAAGGCGATCAAGGACGGCTTCACCCTGCTGCAGGAGCTCTCGGCGGTGAACCGCGAGGGCCAGCTGACGCCGCTGGGCCGCCAACTGGCGCGCCTGCCGGTGGACCCGCGGCTGGGCCGCATGCTGCTGGAAGCGGCCAACCAGGGCAGCCTCAACGAAGTGCTCACCGTGGCCAGCGCGCTCTCCGTGCAGGACCCGCGCGAGCGCCCGATCGAACGCCAGCAGGCCGCCGACCAGGCCCACGCGCAGTGGAAGGACCCGGATTCGGACTTCGCCGCGCTGATCAACCTCTGGCGCGGCTTCGAGGAACAGCGCCAGGCCCTGGGCTCCAATGCCCTGCGCAGCTGGTGCCGGAAGAACTTCCTGAACTATTTGCGTCTTCGCGAGTGGAGAGACGCGCACCGCCAGCTCACCCTGATCTGCCGCGAACTCAAACTCCCCTTCGGCAAGGGCGATGCTCCCCGTAGGAGCGAGCTTGCTCGCGAACAACCCAACGCTCCGAAACCCCAGGCGGCCAAAGACGCGAAGAGCGTTCGCGAGCAAGCTCGCTCCTACAAGGAAGGGGAGCAGCCCAAGCGCGACATCGACTATGGCGCGGTGCACAAGGCCATCCTCTCCGGCCTGCTCAGCCAGATCGGCCAGAAGTCCAAGGACGGCGACTACCTGGGCGCGCGCCAGCGGCGCTTCTGGATCCACCCCTCCAGCGTCATCGGGCGCAAGAAGCCGCAGTGGATCATGGCCGCCGAACTGGTCGAGACCACCAAGCTGTTCGCGCGCATGGTGGCGAAGATCGAGCCGGACTGGCTGGAACCCCTGGCCGGCCACCTGGTGAAGAAGAACCACCTGGAACCGCACTGGGAGAAGAAGCGCGGCCAGGTGGTGGCCTACGAGCAGGTGACCCTCTACGGGCTGATCATCGTCGGCCGCCGTGCCGTGCACTACGGCCCCATCGACCCGCCGGTGGCGCGCGAGCTGTTCATCCGCGAGGCGCTGGTGCGCGGCGAAATCAACAGCCGCGCCAAGTGCCTCTCGGCCAACCGCCAACTGCTGGAAAAGCTCGACGAGCTGGAAGCCAAGGCGCGCCGCCGCGACATCCTCGCCGACGAAGAAACCCTGTTCGCCTACTACGGCGCACGCCTGCCGGCGGACATCTACCAGACCGCCAGCTTCGAGAAATGGTACGAGCGCGAGCACAAGCAGCAGCCCGACCTGCTGATCATGCGCGAGGAAGACGTGCTCGCCCGCGACGCCAGCGAAGTCACCGCCGGCCTCTACCCGGACCGCCTGCGCCTGGGTGAGCTGCAGTTGCCGCTGACCTACCACTTCGAGCCGGGCCACCCGCGCGACGGCGTGACCCTGCGGGTGCCGGCGCCGCTGCTGCCGCAGCTGCCCGCCGAGCGCCTGGAATGGCTGGTGCCGGGCCTGCTGGAGGCCAAGTGCGTGGCGCTGGTGCGCAACCTGCCCAAGGCCATCCGCAAGAACTTCGTGCCGGTGCCGGACTTCGTCCGCGCGGCGCTGGGCAAGATGGTCTTCGCCGAAGGCGCGCTGCCCGAGGCCCTCGGTCGCGAGCTGCAACGCATGACCGGCGGCCGCGTGGCCGAGGAAGCCTGGGCCGAAGCCGAGACCCAGGTGGAAAGCCACCTGCGGATGAACATCGAGGTGGTGGACGCCCGCGGCAAGTTCCTCGGCGAAGGCCGCGACCTCGCCGAACTCACCGCGCGCTTCGCCGAAGCCAGCCAGGCCGCCCTGGCCATCCCGCAGTCCGACAAGCCGCAGAAACCGGTGGAAGCCAAGGGCTTCGCCGAGGTGGCCGAGAAGGCCCAGCAGAAGGTCGCCGGGCTGTCGATGACGGTCTACCCGGCGCTGGTGGAGGAGGGCGGCACGGTCAAGGAAAACCGCTTCCCGACCCAGGCCGAGGCCGAGTACCAGCACCGCCGCGCCCTGCAGCGCCTGCTGTTGCAGCAGCTCGCCGAGCCGGCCAAGTTCCTCCGCGGCAAGCTGCCGGGGCAGACCGAGATGGGCCTGCTGTACCGCGAGCTGGGCCGCGTCGAGGCTCTGGTGGAAGACATCCTCCTGGCCAGCCTGGACAGCTGCATCCTCGAAGGCGAGGCGAACCTGCCCCGCGACGGCGCGGCCCTGGCCTCGCTGGCGGAGAAAAAGCGCGGCGCCTGGACCGAGCACGCCGAGCGCATCGCCCGCCTGGTGCTGGAAATCCTCAAGCTGTGGCACGGCCTGCAGAAGCGCTTCAAGGGCAAGGTCGACCTGGCCATGACGGTGCCGCTCAACGACGTGAAGGGGCAACTGGCCAACCTGGTCTACCCCGGCTTCGTCCGCGACACCCCGCTGGAATGGCTGAAGGAATACCCGCGCTACCTGAAGGCGGTGGAACAGCGCCTGGACAAGGTCGCCGGCCAGGTCCAGCGCGACCGCGTGTGGAGCGGCGAGATGGCCGGCTACTGGGACCAGTACAAGGCCCGCCAGGCCAAGCACGCCCAGGAAGGCAAGCGCGACCCGCAGCTGACCCTGTACCGCTGGATGCTGGAGGAATACCGCGTGTCGCTGTTCGCCCAGCAACTGGGGACCAAGGTGCCGGTGTCGGACAAGCGCCTGTCCAAGCAATGGAGCCAGGTGGAGGCCTGACGCGGTTTTTCGTAGGAGCGAGGGGGACGCCTAGTTCTTGCTCGCGAACGATGGTGTCAGGTTCGGCTCCGGAGCGGTGTCGAAGTCCGTCCCCTCTCCCCAGCCCTCTCCCTGAAGGGAGAGGGGGCTTGTCCGTGCCGAGAAAGGATTTGGTGTTAGCCGGAGGCTCGGTACAAGCCGGCTAACGCCGAAACACCCGAGTACGCCGAACGGTCCCCTCTCCCTTCAGGGAGAGGGTTAGGGAGAGGGCGTTCTTGAGGATGCGCACCGACCCGCCCGGCTGCCATCGTTCACGAGCAAGCTCGCTCCTACAGGCCCAACCCCAACCTCAACCCCGCTCCGGAATCCCCAACCCCCGCTGCACGGCCGGCCGCGCCAGGAAGGCTTCCAGCACCCGCTGCACATTGCCGAAACGCTCGAACTGCACCAGGTCGCCGGCCTCGTAGAAGCCCACCAGGTTGCGCACCCAGGGGAAGATGGCGATGTCGGCGATGCCGTACTCCTGGCCCATCACCCAGTCGCGCCCTTCCAGGCGCTGGTCCAGCACCGCGAGCAGCCGCCGGGACTCCTCCACGTAGCGATTCAGCGGCCGCTTGTCCTCGATCTCGCGGCCGGCGAACTTGTTGAAGAAGCCGAGCTGGCCGAACATCGGGCCGATGCCGCCCATCTGGAACATCAGCCACTGGATCGCCTCGTAGCGCCGGGCCGGGTCCTGGGGCAGCAGCTGGCCGGTCTTGTCGGCCAGGTAGATGAGGATGGCGCCGGACTCGAACAGCGCCAGCGGCTGGCCGCCGGGGCCGTCGGGGTCGAGGATGGCGGGGATCTTGTTGTTCGGGTTCAGCGAGAGGAATTCCGGGCTGAACTGGTCGTTGCGCTCGAAGCTGACCAGGTGCGGCTCGTAGGCCAGGCCGGTTTCCTCCAGCATGATCGACACTTTCACGCCGTTGGGCGTGGGCAGCGAGTACAGCTGCAGGACGTCGGGGCGGGTGGCGGGCCATTTGCGGGTGATCGGGAAGTCGGCGAGCGAAGGCATGGGAACTCCGGTCTGAAAGTCGAACGCCCAGCATACGCCGCCGAACCTGCTGGGGGAGGTGCCAGCGGCGCCGCGAGCCGGTATGGTGCTGCCTCCGATCCACCGCTCAAGGACAGCGCCATGAGCCTGCAAGGCACCTACGACCCGCAGAACATCTTCGCCCAGATCATTCGCGGCGACGCCCCCTGCTACAAGCTGTACGAGGACGACGACGTGCTCGCCTTCCTCGACCTCTTCCCGCAGTCCCACGGCCATGCGCTGGTGGTGCCCAAGCGCAGCGCCGCGCGCAACATCCTCGAGGTCGACCCCGACGCGCTGTGCAAGGTGATGGGCGTGGTGCAGCGCCTGACCCGCGCGATCGTCGACGAGCTGAACCCCGACGGCGTGCAGGTGGCCCAGTTCAACGGCGCGCCGGCCGGGCAGACGGTGTTCCACATCCACGTGCACATAGTGCCGCGCTATGCCGGCCAGGGCCTGGGCATCCACGCCGCGCAGAAGGCCGACCCCGCCGAGCTGGAGCAGCTGCAGGCGCGCCTGGTGCGACGTATCGACGGGTAAAGCGGGGAAGGGCGGGGGCGTGGCCCCGCCCGGGCGTCAACGCTGGGCCGGGAGGATGTCGAAGCCTTTGTTGGCGTCGCTGAGGATGCGGAACTGCGCGGTCTCGCCGGCGGCGAGGTCCACCAGCAGTTCGCGGCGCAGCAGGCCCTTGCTGCACAGGCCCTCGCCCTGTTCGTCGGCGCCGATGCCGACGATGTGCTGGCCGGGCGGCAGCTGGAAGCTGGCGGTCTCGCCCACGGCGATACGCGCGGCCAACTGGCGGTCGATCTTGAAGGCGACCATGCAGCCGCCACCGAGGAAGCCCAGGTCGCGCTCGACCTCGACCTTGGCGCCGCCCTGGGCGCTCTGCTGGAAGCCCAGCAGGCGGTCGGCGGGCACCGTGCCGGTTTGCTTGGCCTGGTAGGACGAGCAGCCGGCCAGGGCCAGCAGGGACAGCGAAGCGATCAGTACGCGCATGGGCGCCCTCCGTGGTTGGGGTTCCTCGAAGGCTAGCGCAGCGGCGATGAAGCTGCCGTGAATTCGCCGTGGGGTGGTGGGCGCCTCCGTTGCACCGTCCGGCGGGCGACGACCGGCGGTGATGCCGGGCGGGCGGACTGGCTAGACTCCACCCACGCGGATGGGCGGTCGTTTCGTCCAGCGCTCCGCCATGCCGGGCGGGGCCAGGGAAAGGTAGCCATGCACGACAAGGCAAAAGCCAATGCGCCGGGGGAGCCGGCAGCCAGCACCAGCGGACTGGACCTGGCCGACCAGCGCCTGCTGATGCGCCTGATCTTCCTCTGCACCGGGCTGACCCTGGGCGTCTTTTCGGTGCTCCAGTGCCTCAACGGCAACTACCTGCTGGCGGGCCTGGAGGTGCTGGTCTGCCTGCTGCTGCTCTGGGCCACCTGGCGCCTGGTGCGGGTGCGCGACCTGACGCCGTGGATCTACGCCTACCTGCTGCCCACCTTCTGCTTCCTGGTCTACATCATCATCATGCCGCAGGCCTCGGCCACGGCCTTCGTCTGGCTCTACCTGATGCCGGTGATGGCCTACCTGCTGCTGGGGGCGTGGCGCGGCTTCCTGCTCTCGGTGCCCTTCGTCGGCGTGGCCGCGCTGCTCTACCTGCGCCAGCACCCGATGCGCCTGGACGCCCCGGGGATGATCGACCTGGGCAACGCCATCCTCTGCGGCCTGCTGATCATGGCCTTCGTGCACATCTACGAAACCCGCCGCGCCCAGGCCCAGCAACTGCTGCGGCGCCTGGCGATGAGCGACGCGCTGACCGGCGTGGCCAGCCGCGAGGCCTTCCAGCGCGCGGTGCTGCGTTGCCTGGAGGAGGCCCGCGGCAACGACCAGCGCTGGGTGCTGGTGCTGCTGGACGTGGACCACTTCAAGGACGTCAACGACCGCTGGGGCCACGACGCCGGCGACAAGGCCCTGCAGTACCTCTGCGCCCGGCTGCGCCTGCACCTGCGCGCCGGCGACATGATCGGCCGCCTGGGTGGCGAGGAGTTCGCCCTGCTGCTGCGCAACACCGTTGGCTTCGACGCCACGCCGCTGGTGGAGCGCCTGCGCACGGACCTGGCGGCCAACCCGCTGCTGTACCGCGGCCATGTCATCCCGCTGTCGGCCACCTTCGGCCTGGCCGAGTGGCCGCAGGACGGCGACGACGCCGAGGCCCTGTACCGCTGCTGCGACCACCGCCTCTACCGCGGCAAGGCCCTGGGGCGCAACCGCCTGGTCTGCAGCGACGGCTAGGCCGGCACCGGGCGCGGCGCCCAGGCCCGCTTCAGGCGCCGGCCCAGGCGCAGCTCCACCCATTCGTAGCTCAGCCAGGCCAGCAGCAGGATCGCCGGCAGGCACAGCGCCAGCGTCTGGTACGGACCCAGGCCCAGGCGCTGGTGCAGCCAGTAGCTGCCCAGCCACAGCACTATCACGTGGACCAGGTACACCGAATAGCTCCAGTCGCCCAGCGCCTTGAGCGGGCGGCAGCCGGCGAACCACGGCTCCAGCGCCACGCAGGCGGCCACCAGCACCGCGCTGGGCAGGCCCCAGGTGAGCGGGCGCCAGGGATGCTCGGCGGGGAAGTGCAGCAGCACCAGCACCGCGCCCAGCGCCAGCGGCAGCGCCACCGAGGCGCGCAGGCGCAGCAGGCCGCGGCGGTGGAGTTCGGCCAGCAGCAGGCCGAAGAGGAGTTCGCAGACGATGGGGTCGCGGTAGAAGTTGCTCAGCCACGGCGCCTTCGCCAGCACGCCGCTGACCAGGGCCAGCAGCGCGCCCACCAGCCAGGGGCGCCAGCGTTCGCCCACGGCGAAGGAGAGGGCGAACAGCAGGTAGAAGAGCATCTCGAAGTTCAGCGTCCAGCCCACCGGCAGTATCGGGTAGAAGCCGAAGCCGCCGGGGTTCTGGCTGGGCAGGAAGAGTAGCGACAGCAGCAGCTGCGGCAGGGCCACGCCGTAGACCGGCATCAGGTTGCCGAAGGCGTAGAGGATCAGCGCGGTGATGGCGGTGTACAGCCAGTAGGCCGGGGCGATGCGCGCGACCCGCTGGGCCAGGAAGGTCAGGCCCGGCACCTGGCGCCCGGCGCAGGACAACTGGATGACGAAGCCGCTGAGGACGAAGAAGATGTCCACCCCGACCTGGCCGCGGGTGGACAGCAGCCGCCCGCCGAGGCTGTCGGCGCGAAAATCGAAGAACACCTGCATGAAATGATGGAACACCACCAGCCAGGCGGCCAGGGCCCGCAGCGCCTGAAGGGAAACCAGCATCGCTACCTCTGTGCTTGCCAATGAAAAGGGGCGCCGGCGGGCGCCCCTTTCCTCGACAGCGGTTTTCCTGCCGGGGTTCAGCGCACCTGCCCGATGGCATGCGGGCACTCGCCCCAAGGGCATTTGCGCAAGAGCGCAGGGTGGTTCCGCCAACTCGCCTGGATCGTCTGTCTATAGCGGCTTTCGGGAATTTCAATCACCGGCCGGTACAAGGTCTGTATGCTGGAAAACTGCGCCGCGGTAGCGGCATTTGCCGACGATTTGCCGCATAATCGGCGGTTATTCGAGCGCCGCGCAGCGCCGTCGCCGTTGGGCGGTGGAAGATGCCAGCGCGCCACCTTCGATGGCACACTGCCTGGTCATCAGGCCGTGCCCTCAGGCCCATGCGGGCCGAACCCCTTTTTGCAGTGCCGGCCCGCGGGCGGGCACATCGATGCCTAACCATGCTGCCGGGGCCGGCAGCCAGATTGAGAAGAGGATTGACCGTGCATAAAGTCGTGATCAGCGGAACCGGTCTCTATACCCCGCCGTTCAGCATCTCCAACGATGAACTGGTGGAGTCCTTCAATACCTACGTCCGCCAGTACAACGACCAGCACGCCGAAGCCATCGCCAAGGGCGAACTGGAAGCGCTGAGCGAATCCAGCTCGGCCTTCATCGAGAAGGCCTCCGGCATCAAGAGCCGCTTCGTGGTCGACAAGGAAGGCATCCTCGATCCGCAGCGCATGGTCCCGCGCATCCCCGAGCGCAGCAACGACGACTGGGGCATCCTCTGCGAGATGGCCGTGCATGCCGCCAGGGAGGCGCTGCACCGCGCCGGCCGCACCGCGCAGGACATCGACGGGGTCATCGTCGCCTGCTCCAACCTGCAGCGCGCCTACCCGGCGGTGGCCATCGAGGTCCAGGCCGCCCTCGGCATCCAGGGCTTCGGCTTCGACATGAACGTGGCCTGCTCCTCGGCCACATTCGGCCTGCAGGCCGCGGCCAACGCCGTGCAACTGGGCCAGGCCCGCGCCATCCTGATGGTCAACCCGGAAATCTGCACCGGCCACCTGAACTTCCGTGACCGCGACAGCCACTTCATCTTCGGCGACGCCGCCACCGCCGTGGTCGTCGAGCGCGCCGACCAGGCCGCCGGCAAGCAGCAGTTCGACATCGTCAGCAGCAAGCTGCTGACGCAGTTCTCCAACAACATCCGCAACAACTTCGGCTTCCTCAACCGCGCTGCGGAAGAGGGCATCGGCCAGCGCGACAAGCTGTTCGTCCAGGAAGGCCGCAAGGTGTTCAAGGACGTCTGCCCGATGGTCGCCGAGCTGATCGGCGAGCACCTGGCGCAGAACGACATCCCGGTCACCGAGGTCAAGCGCTTCTGGCTGCACCAGGCCAACCTCAACATGAACCTGCTGATCACCCGCAAGCTGCTCGGCCGCGACGCCGAGGCCCACGAGGCGCCGGTGATCCTCGACACCTACGCCAACACCAGCTCGGCCGGCTCGGTGATCGCCCTGCACAAGTACCACGAGGACCTGCCCGCCGGTTCCATCGGCGTGCTCAGCTCCTTCGGCGCCGGCTACTCCATCGGCAGCGTGATCCTGCGCAAGCGCTGACCGGGTGGGCGAAGCCGACGGCGAACTGCTGGCGCGCCTGCGCGCCGGCGAGGACGCGGCCTTCCGCGAGATGGTCGCGGCCTACCAGGGCGCCATGCGCGCCGTGGCCCGCGCCATCGTCGGCCCCTCGCTGGCCGACGAGGTGGTGCAGGACGCCTGGCTCGCGGTGGTGCGCCACCTGGACGGCTTCCAGGGGCGTTCCAGCCTCAAGACCTGGCTGCTGACCGTCACCGCCAACACCGCCAAGAGCAGGCTGCGCCAGGTGCGCCGGGAAGTGTCGCTGGACGACCTGCCGGCGCCCCACGGCAGCGTCGACGACAGCCGCTTCGCCGCCGACGGCCACTGGAGCGCCGCGCCCCAGGCCTGGCATTCGGACTCGCCCGAGGCCCTGCTGGCCGAGGACGAACTGCGCGAGTGCCTGGAAAAGACCCTGCTCAGCCTGTCGGACATGCAGCGCAGCGTGCTCCTGCTGCGCGAGCGCCAGGGGCTGGAATTGCAGGAAATCTGTAATCTGCTGGCGCTTTCCCTCTCCAATGTCCGGGTGCTGCTGCACCGCGGGCGGCTGAAGCTGTTCGCCACCCTGGAGCATTTCGAGGAGACCGGCCAATGCTGACCTGCAAGGAACTGGTGGCCCTCTCCAGCGACCTGCTGGACAGCCAGCTCGGCCTGCGCGAGAAACTGGCGGTGCGCCGCCACCTGCTGCTGTGTCGCCACTGCCGGCGCTTCATCCGCCAGATGCGCCTGACCCAGGCGACCCTGCGCCGCCTGCCGGAAGACCGCGAAGCCGGCCTGGACCTGCTGGCCGCGCGGCTGGCCGAGCTGCGCCGGGATCACTCGCGGCGCTGACGCTTTCCATCAATCTGTAGGAGCGGGCCCTGCCCGCGATTCGGCGGATAACGCCGTAGGCGTTATGCGCCCTACGCCAGGCCCGCCCATGACGTAGGGCGAATAACCGTTCGCGGTTATCCGCCGTTGGCCGTGCCGCCAGGGTACCCGGCGTGGCCGGTGAGTCCAATCGCGGATGGAATCCTGCGCGGCGCAGGAGAAACACCGTCGTAGGATGGGTTGAGCGAAGCGATACCCATCGCCACGGCTGCCGGAGCCCGCGGCGGAATGTCATTCCCGTAGGAGCGGACTTCGTCCGCGATAGCCCTGCATCGCGCATTGATCGCGGATGAACCCGCTGCTACGAAAGCGCGTCGACTCCGGACCGGGCCTGGCTCGCATGCCACGCCTCCAGCCCGCCGGACAGCGCCCGGGCGCGCGGGTAGCCGAGCTTGCGCAGGCGCTCGGCGAGCATGGCCGCGGAGAGTTCGTTGGGGCAGGCGCAATAGATGACCACGTCGGCCCGGCCCAGGCTGTCGGCCAGCCCGTCCAGTGGGCTGTCCAGGGCCATCGGGATGGCTCCGGGGATGCCGTCCTCGCCGGCCTCGGCGCGCACGTCGAGGATCAGTGGGGTATCGCCCTGGTCCAGGCGCTCGCGCAGCTCCTCCACGCTGATCCGGGGAACCCGCGCGGTGCGCCGCAGCAGGCTGTAGCGCTGCCACAGGCGCCAGGCGATGAACGCTGCGAAGGCCGCCAGGAGCAACAGCAGGCCGCGGCTGGCGTAGTCGTGCAGCCAGCCCAGCAGGCTGTCGACGGTGTCGCTGAAGACGGCGCCCAGCAGCAGCGCCGAGCCCACCCACAGCGCCGAGCCGGCGAAGTCGTAGCCGAGGAAGCGGCGCAGCGGCGTGCCGGTCATGCCGGCCAGGCTGGTGGACAGCGCGCCGGCGCCGGGCAGGAACTTGCTGATCAGCAGCGCGCGCGGGCCGATGCGCAGGTACAGGCTCTGGCTCTGGCGGATGCAGCTGTCGCGCGACAGCGACACCTTGCAGATGCTGCGCAGCAGGAAGCCGCCATAGCGGCGGCCGGCGAAGTACCAGGCGGTGTCGGCGATCAGGCAGGCCAGGGTGGCCACTGCCAGCGCCTCGCCGAGGGATGCCCCGTGCCCCTGCAGCGCCAGGGCGCCGGCGACGATCAGCGCCGGGTAGGCCGGAATCGGCAGGCCCAGCTGTTCCAGCAGCACATTGAGGAAGAGCAGGGCGGGGCCGTAGCGCTCGATCAGCGGTTGCAGTTCTTGCATGGGATGGACGCGGTGGTGGAGAGGGAGGCGACAGCATACTGCCGCCCGTCCGGTGCGTCAGTCATTGCTGACAGTCGCTACTGTCAGCCGATGACCGCGTAGTCGAGTTTTTCGGAAAAGTTCAGCTGTAACAAAAAGTTTATATCTATGCCGCCGATCTGAAATAACCCCCGGCCAAGATTCCCCGCAACACAGAAGAGCCGCCAAACGGCTGCGCGAGACCATGGGGGCCGCGCCCTGCATGCCAGGCGCTCAGCGTGTTCAACGCTTAAAACACCATAAGGGGAATCCTGATGATCCGTAAGAACTACGCCGGTTTTGCCATGGGCGGGCTGGCGCAGGCCGTGCTCGGCGCCAGCATTGTCGTACCCGCAGTCGCTCATGCCGACTTCATTTCGGACAGCAAGGCCAACGTTGAACTGCGCAACTTCTACTTCAACCGGGATTTCCGCAGTTCCACCCCCGCCCAGCAGAGCAAGGCCGAAGAGTGGGGCCAGGGCTTCATCCTGAAGTTCGAATCGGGCTACACCGACGGCACCATCGGCGTGGGCGTCGACGGCATCGCCGCCCTGGGCCTGAAGCTGGACTCCAGCCCGGACCGCACCGGCACCGGCCTGCTGCCCAAGACCGCCGATGGCGACGCTCCGGACGATTTCAGCAAGGGTGGCGCCACCCTCAAGCTGCGCTACGAGAAGAACACCCTGAAGATGGGCACCCTGACGCCCAAGCTGCCGGTCGTGGTCACCAACGACAGCCGCCTGCTGCCGCAGCTCTTCGTGGGCAGCGCGATCAACTCCACCCAGCTCGACGGCCTGAACTTCGACGCCGGCCGCCTGAACCAGACCAACCGCCGCGACTCCTCCGACTACGAGGAAATGACCGTCACCACCGGCGGCAAGAAGAACATCTCCGTGCGCAGCGGCACCACCACCAACGAGTTCGACTACGCCGGCGCCACCTACAACTGGACCAAGAACTTCAGCACCGGCTACCACTACGGCCAGCTGGACGACTTCTACAAGCAGCACTACCTGACCGTCGGCTGGACCCTGCCGATCGCCGAAGGCCAGTCGCTGAAGTCCGACATCCGCTGGGCCAAGTCCACCGACGACGGCGGCAGCAACGTCGACAACAAGGCGTTCAACGCCATGGTCACCTACAACCTGGGCTACCACGCCTTCGGCGTCGGCTACCAGAAGATGAGCGGCGATACCGGCTTCGCCTACATCAACGGCACCGACCCCTACCTGGTGAACTACATCCAGGTGCTGGACTTCGCCAACAAGGACGAGAAGTCCTGGCAGGCCCGCTACGACTACAACTTCGCCGGCCTCGGCATCCCCGGCCTGACCTTCATGACCCGCTACGTGAAGGGCGACAACGTCGACCTGCTCAACGCCAGCGGCGACGATGGCAAGGAATGGGAGCGCGACACCGACATCGCCTACGTCGTCCAGGAAGGCGCGCTCAAGGGCTTCGGCATCAAGTGGCGCAACGCGACCACCCGCAGCGACTTCGCCAGCAACAGCGCCTCCTCCAACTCCGTGGACGAGAACCGCCTGATCCTCAGCTACACCATGCCGCTGTGGTAACAGCGCGCTGAAGCAAGACGTCACTCCTATGGTTTGGGCCCCGCCACCTGGCGGGGCTTTTTTTCGCCAGCGGCACACTGGCGCGAAGGTCAACGGCGGATAACGCCGTAGGCGTTATACGCCCTACGGCCGTGCGTCCCCGGAACCGTAGGAGCGGACTTCGTCCGCGATGCTCTTCAACTCCACGCGTCGATCACCGCTTGAACGAAAGCGTCAATCCAGGCTGAGCGCTGCCGTCATTGAGGCGCGGCGGGGCTGGCACCTAACCTGCCGGCACCTCCAACGACCAGGATTCGCCGCCATGCAGCGCATACACTTCGAGATCGAGCACAACCTGTTCCGCGATGCCTTCGCCGCCTTTCTCGCCAAGGAGGTGGTGCCGCACCAGGAGGCCTGGGAAGAGGCCGGGGTGGTCGACCGCAGCGTCTGGCTGAAGGCCGGCGAGCAGGGCTTCCTGCTGCCCTGGGCCGACGAGGAGTACGGCGGCGCCGGGCTGAAGGACTTCCGCTACGAGCAGATCATGTGCGAGGAGCTGGCGCGGATAAACGAGCCGGGCTTCATGATCCCGCTGCACTCGGCGCTGTGCGGGCCCTACATCGCCGAGTACGGCAATGCCGAGCAGAAGGCGCGCTTCCTGCCCGGGATCATCCGCGGCGAAACCATCCTCGCCGTGGCCATGACCGAGCCCTCCGCCGGCTCCGACCTGGCCGGCATGCGCACCACCGCGGTGGACAAGGGCGACCACTACGTCCTCAACGGCTCCAAGGTGTTCATCTCTAACGGCCTGCTGGCCGACCTGGTGATAGTCGCGGCCAAGACCGACCCCAACAACAAGCACGCCATGGGCCTGTTCCTGGTGGAGCGCGGCATGCCCGGCTTCGAGCGCGGGCGCAACCTGAAGAAGCTGGGCATGAAGAGCCAGGACACCGCCGAGCTGTTCTTCAACGACGTCAAGGTGCCCAAGGAGAACCTGCTGGGCGACGCCAAGGGCGGCTTCTACTACCTGATGAACATGCTCGCCCAGGAGCGCCTGACCAATGCCTGCGGCGCGGTGGCCGGGGCCGAGGCGGCGCTGCAGGCGACCATCGACTACGTGAAGGAGCGCAAGGCCTTCGACCGCCCCATCGCGCACTTCCAGAACACCCGCTTCAAGCTCGCCGAGATGCGCACCCAGGTGGACGTGGCCCAGGTGTTCACCGACCGTTGCGTGATGGACCACAACCAGAAGAAGCTCAGCCCCGAGGTGGCCGCCGAGGCCAAGCTGTTCACCACCGAACTGCTCGGCAAGGTGGTCGACGAGGGCGTGCAACTGCACGGCGGCTGGGGTTACATGTGGGAGTACCCGATCTGCCGGATGTACGCCAACGCGCGCATCCAGCGCATCTTCGCCGGCACCTCGGAGATCATGAAGGAAATCATCAGCCGCGGCATGAAGCTCTGAGGCCCGGCTGCAGAACCACGACACAGGAGTGCCCATGAACGGCCCGCTCGCCTCGCTGAAAGTCCTCGACTTCTCCACCCTGCTGCCGGGGCCCTTCGCCTCGCTGCTGCTGGCCGACATGGGCGCGCAGGTGCTGCGCGTGGAATCGCCCACGCGCATGGACCTGGTGCGCGTGCTGCCGCCCCACGACGAAGGTGTCTCGGCCAGCCACGCCTACCTCAACCGCAACAAGCGCAGCATCGCCCTGGACCTGAAGCGGCCCGAGGCGGTGGAGGTGGTGAAGCAGCTGGTGCGCGAGTACGACATCGTCCTGGAACAGTTCCGCCCCGGCGTGATGGACAAGCTGGGCGTCGGCTACGAGGCGCTCAAGGCCATCAACCCGAAGCTGATCTACGTCTCCATCACCGGCTACGGCCAGACCGGGCCCTACCGCGACCGCGCCGGGCACGACATCAACTACCTGGCCCTGGCCGGCGTGGCCAGCTACACCGGCCGCCGCGATACCGGCCCGCTGCCCCTGGGCGTGCAACTGGCGGACCTGGCCGGCGGCTCGCTGCACGGGGTGATGGGCCTGCTGGCCGCGGTGATCCACCGCCAGCAGACCGGCGAGGGCCAGCAGGTGGACGTCAGCATGACCGACTGCGCCTTCAGCCTGAACGGCATGGCCGGCGCCGGCTACCTGGCCTGCGGCGTGGAGCCGGGCATGGAGACCCAGGCGCTGAACGGCGGCAGTTTCTACGACTACTACCGCACCCGCGACGGCCGCTGGTTCTCGGTGGGCAGCCTGGAGCCGCAGTTCATGCAGCAGTTCTGCGCCGCCATCGGCCGCCCGGAACTGGCCGCCCGCGGCCTGTCGCCCAAGGCTGAGGAGCAGCAGGTGCTCAAGCGCGAGATCGCCATCGAGTTCGAGAAGCGCGACTTCGCCGACTGGTGCGAACGTTTCGCCGCCGTGGACGCCTGCGTGGAACCCATGCTGCCGCTGTCCGAGGCGGTGGAGCACCCGCAGATCCAGGCCCGCGGCCTGGTCACCGAGGTGCCCCGCGGCGATGGCCGCAGCCAGCGGCAGATGGCCTGCCCGATCCGCTTCTCCGCCGGCTTGCCGGCGCCCAGGCACATAGGCGCGGCCGCGGGTGCGCACAGCGCCGAGGTGCTGGCCGAACTGGGCTACAGCGACGAGCAGGTGGCGGCGCTGAAGGCGGCCAAGGTGATTGCCTGAAGGGGCTTACTCGCGCACCACTTCGCCGGTGAACACCAGGGTGGTGCGGCAGCGCCGGCAGTAGTAGCGGCGGCCCTGGGCCACCAGGTTGTGGCGCTGGGCGGAGAAGGGGAAGTCGGGGTTCTCGTCGCAGCGGCAGCGGTAGATGTAGCGCGTGGCGCGGCGCCGCTTGACCTCGTAGGTGTGGCAGCGGTCCGGCGGCAGGCCGTAGACGCCGCGCATGATCAGCTGCCATTCCTCGCCATGGGGGCGGATGCGCGGGCCGAACATCTGGTGGGCGATCAGGTGGGCGACCTCGTGGGCCACGGTCTGCTTGAGGAAGTGCTCGCGGTTCTCGCGGTAGAGCTGGGGGTTGAAGCGCAGCAGGTTCTCGTCCAGGTGCGCCACCCCGGCCTTCTGCCCGCGCAGGCGGAAGCTCACTTCCGGGCGCGGGAAGCGGCGCTGGAAGAAGCCTTCTGCCATCTGGTAGCAGGCTTCGACACGGGCGTTGAGCTGTTCGGGCATACAGTATTTTCTCCGGCGGCTGCCGATTATGCCGGAGCCGGCGGCGTTGTGCAGGCCGCTCGTCCGCCGTGCAGGTTCGGGCAAGCCGGGTGGAGTTTCAGGCAAGGCTGGCAGGTTGCTCTGCGTAGGAGCGAGCTTGCTCGCGAACGGAGTTTGCCGGCGGCGTAGGTGCCAGGTTCAAGAGCGCCCTCTCCCCAGCCCTCTCCCTGAAGGGAGAGAGGGCTTGTCCGTGCCGAGAGAAGTGATGGTTTCAGCCGGAACCTGCCGGGCTGACCGGCTGACGCCATAACACCAGATTCTGCCCAACGGTCCCCTCTCCCTTTAGGGAGAGGGTTAGGGAGAGGGGGCGGACTTCGACAGCACTCTGTGGCCAAGCCAGAAACCAAACCCCAAAAAACGAAAACCGGGCCCCAGGGCCCGGTCTGCATTCGCCAGCCAAACCTCAGGTGTATTCCGGCCCCACGCCGCTGCCCCAGAGGATCACCGACAGCGCGATCATCGCCACCAGCACCACCAGGCCCACCGCCAGCACCGAGCTGGAGAACAGGAAGCCTTCGTCCTTGGGAATGTTCATGAAGGTCGGGATGCCGACGTAGAGCAGGTAGACCGTGTAGCAGACCGCCGCGGTGCCTATGACCATGCCCAGCCACAGGTGCGGGTAGAGCGCGGCCACGCCGCCGATGAACAGCGGGGTCGCCGTGTAGGCGGCGAACACTATGCACTGGGTCATGCTCGGGGTGGCGTCGTAGGTACGCGCCATCCAGTGGATGAAGGCGCCCATGACGGCGACGCCGGCGAGCATCGCCAGGTAGGTGAGCACGGTGAGCTGGATCGCGCTCGCCGGTGTCAACTTGACCGGTCCCGCGCTGCCCAGCACCCAACCCACCTGGGTGGTGCCAATGTAGGCGCAGATGACCGGGATGGCAGCCAATATCAGCACATGGGTCAGGTACATGTGGCTGATGCTTTCTTCTTCGCCGCGGATTTCCTGCCATTCCTGATCGGGATGGGTGAAGAGCCCCCACACATGATGGATCATCTCGGCAACCTCCTCGTTATTATGCAGGCCGCCTCCCAGCGCCGCGCCGGGGACGCGTGGACAGCGCCTTCCGGTGCCCGTCAGACTCGTGCGACCTTGTGTCGCAGTATAGGAAAGGCCCCAGGGCCGCGTCCTGCCTGGGGTTAGAGCAAATCGGAGTTTCATGGGCGGCTGTAATAGCGCTCGAGAATTTCCATCGCCTTGTTGATCGACTGCAGGCGCGTGGTGCTGCCGCCGCGGTCCGGGTGGTGCTGGCTGACCAACTGGCGGTAGCGCAGCTTGATCAGCGCGTAGTCCACGGGGCCGTCCTCCAGCTCGAACAGCGCTAGCGCGGCGGCCTTCTCGCCATCGCCCTGCATGCGCGTCCAGAAGCTCTCCAGCAGCTTCTCCACGTCGCGCTCGGTGGTGTCGCGCAGGTTGCTCTCGTCCAGGTAGTAGGCGCGCAGCGGGTCGCTTTCCACCAGGCCGGGCGCGCCGCTCTGCCAGGGCAGCAGGCGGATCTGCAGCGGGCCGATCTGCAGGAAGCCGGCTTCTTCGGCGCAAAGCTCATCGCGCAGGCGGTAGAGGGCGTTGAACACCAGGAAGTGGGTGCGGAACAGCACCAGCTTGTCCAGCAGCGGCAGGTGCGGGACATGGGTGGAATGCCGCGCCTTCAGTTGTTGGATCAACTGGTATTCGGAGAGGCCTTCGGGGGCCTCGCGCAGCAGTTCGAGCAACTGCCCGGCGAGGTCGAGGCGGGCGTCGAGGTCGCAAGTCATGGGCATGAGCCTAGCATCAGGCTACCGATGAAGGCGGGGTGCGCGTAAAATAACCAGCTTTTCGTCTTCCCCCCGGATTCCACAGCACCATGGCCAGTACCCTTTCGGTCAACCAGAACAAACTGCAGAAACGCCTGCGCCGCCAGGTCGGCGAGGCCATCGCCGACTTCAACATGATCGAGGACGGCGACAAGGTCATGGTCTGCCTGTCCGGCGGCAAGGACAGCTACACCCTGCTCGACGTCCTGCTGTACCTGCAGAAGGTCGCGCCGATCAAGTTCGAGATCGTCGCGGTGAACATGGACCAGAAGCAGCCCGGCTTCCCCGAGCACGTGCTGCCGGCCTACCTGGAATCCATCGGCGTGCAGTACCACATCATCGAGAAGGACACCTACTCGGTGGTGAAGGAGAAGATCCCGGAGGGCAAGACCACTTGCTCGCTGTGCTCGCGCCTGCGCCGCGGCACCCTCTATACCTACGCCGACGAGATAGGCGCGACCAAGATGGCGCTGGGACACCACCGCGACGACATCCTCGAGACCTTCTTCCTCAACATGTTCTACGGCGGCACCCTCAAGGCCATGCCGCCCAAGCTGCTGTCCGATGACGGCCGCAACGTGGTGATCCGCCCGCTGGCCTACTGCAACGAGAAGGACATCGAGGCCTACTCGCAGCTCAAGGCATTCCCGATCATCCCCTGCAACCTCTGCGGCTCGCAGGAGAACCTGCAGCGCCAGGTGGTCAAGGAGATGCTGCTGGAGTGGGAGCGCAAGACCCCCGGTCGCACCGAAATCATGTTCCGCGCCCTGCAGAACGTGGTGCCCTCGCAGCTGGCCGACCGCAACCTGTTCGACTTCGCCAGCCTGCGTATCGACGACACCGCCACGCCGCGCTTCGTCGACGTGATGAACCTGTAATAAAGGAAGGGCGATGCGCGACTACCAATGGCTGCACGAATACTGCCTGAACCGCTTTGGCTCGGTGGCGGCGCTGGAGGCGCGCTTGCCGCAGCCGAAAAGCCCGGCCGAGCTGGCCGCGGTGAGCGATGACCGCTACCTGTCGCTGATCAGCCTGCGCATCTTCCGCGCCGGCCTCAAGCACAGCCTGGTGGACGCCAAGTGGCCGGCCTTCGAGGAAGTGTTCTTCGGCTTCGACCCGCACAAGGTGGTGCTCATGGGCGGCGAGCGGCTGGAGAACCTGATGCAGGACACCCGCCTGATCCGCCACCTGGGCAAGCTCAAGAGCGTGCCGCGCAACGCCCAGATGGTCCTGGACATCGCCCGCGAGTACGGCAGCTTCGGCAAGCTGCTGGCGGACTGGCCGGTGACCGACATCGTCGGCCTGTGGAAGCTGCTGGCCAAGCGCGGCAACCAGTTGGGCGGGCTGTCGGCGCCGCGCTTCCTGCGCATGGCCGGCAAGGACACCTTCATCCCCTCCGACGACGTGGTCGCCGCGCTCAAGGCCCAGGAAGTCATCGACAAGGCGCCCACCAGCCAGAAGGACCTAGCCGCCGTGCAGGCCGCCTTCAACGCCTGGCACGAGCAGAGCGGCCGGCCGCTGTGCCAGCTCTCGATGATGTTGTCGTACACCGTCAACCACTAGAGCCCCAGCCGGCCGCTGCCGACCATCCACAGCGCCACCAGTGCCAGGGCCAGCACCAGCGCGCCCAGCGCCCGTTCGCCGGCGTTGCCGAAGGCCGCCAGGCCGCGCTGGCGCCGGGCGCGGACGAAGAAGCCCAGCCCCGGGGCGTAGAGGATCATCGACAGCAGCAGGTACTTCAGGCCGGCGGCGTAGAGCAGCCAGACGCCATAGACCGTGCCCAGCGTCGCCATCGCCAGCAGCGCCGGGGTGGGCTGGCGCAGCACGCGCCTGAGACAGAAGCCGGCGCACAGCAGGTAGGGGATCAGCGCCATCGAGGTGGCCAGCTGGATCAGCGCGTTGTAGCCCGAGGCGTTGAGGAAGGCGATCAGCAGCAGTACCGAGATCAGCGTGCTGGTCAGCCAGAGCGCCGGGGCGGGCGTGTCGACCGCATTGGTCCTGCCGAACAGCGCCGGCGCGGTGTGCCCTTCGCCGCGGCCGGCCAGGTAGAGCATCTCCACCGCCAGCATGGTCCAGGCCAGCAGTGCGCCGCCCACCGAGACGATCAGCCCGATGTTGATCAGCGTGGCGCCCCAGGGCCCGACGGCGGCCGCCATCACCTGGGCCATCGACGGGTTCTTCATCTGCGCCAGTTCGTGCTGCGGTACCACCCCCAGCGACAGCACCGAGACGCAGACCAGCAACAGCAGGGTGATGACGAAACCGAGCAGGGTGGCCCGGCTGACGTCGGCCGCGCGCCGCGCGTGGCTGGCGTAGACGGTGGCGCTCTCGATGCCGAGGAACACCCACACGGTGTACAGCATGGTGGTTTCCACCTGGCGGGTGATGCTGCCCAGCGCCGGGCTGCCCCAGAAGTCCAGGCGGAACACCTCGACGCGGAACGCCAGGGTGACGCAGAGGATGAACAGGGCGATGGGCACCACCTTGGCCAGGGTGACGATGGCATTGGTGATGGCCGCGTTGTGCACCCCGTGCAGGACGAATGCGTGCATCAGCCAGAGCACCACCAGCTCGCCGAGCAGCGCCGGCCAGGTGGTGCCGTCGCCGAAGAAGGCCAGGGCGCCGAACGAGCCCAGGGCGCTGAACAGCACCACCAGGTAGCCGGCGTTGCCGACCCAGGCGGAAATCCAGTAGCCCCAGGCGGCGTTGAAGCCCAGGTACTCGCCGAAGCCCTCGCGGGCGTAGCCATAGACGCCGTCGTCCAGTTCCGGGCAGGTGGTCGACAGCCACTGGAACACCCGCGTCAGCGTCAGCATGCCGACGAAGGTGATGCCCCAGGCGATGAGGATGGCCCCGGCGCCGGCGCCTTCGGCCATGTTCTGCGGCAGGCTGAAGATACCGCTGCCGATGATGCCGCCCACCACCAGGGCGGTCAGCGCCGGCAGGCCCAGCTTTCCTTTATCCGAAATCGACATCTTGCGCCTCCGAGACGGCAACCGGTGGCGTGGCGGTGGGGCCGCCACGCGTGAGCGCCGGCGAAGGGGAGGGGGCCCGCGCCGGCGTCGACGGGCCGCAGGGCCCGCCGGCAGGGCGGCCGATCAGAAGCGCAGGGACATGCAGCTGACGCCGCCGTCGATCTTGCGGTACTCGGAGGTGTCGACCTCGATCACCCGGTAGCCGAGGTCGGCGATCTTCTGCCGCGTCCGCGGGTAGCCGGCGGGCATGATCACCCGCTCGTTGACCCAGATGCAGTTGGCCGCATAGGCCTCTTCCTCGGGGATCTCGACGATGTTCAGGTGCTGGAACTCCGGCTTGCTGATGAACTCGCCGGCGGCCAGCAGGTTGCCGTGCTCCAGGTAGGCCAGCCCGGTCTTCAGGTGCAGCACCTTTTCCAGGCGCACCACCGAGCCGGTGAAGCCGTGCTTCTCGAGCAGGGCGATCATCTGCCGGGCGCCCTCGGCGTTGGTGCGCGCCGATTCGCCGATGTAGAAGTGCTCGCCGACCATCATGATGTCGCCGGCCTCGACCGTGCCGGGCGCCTCGATGCGCTCGACCTTGCCCGGGTAGAAGCGCTGGATGGTCTGCTCGATGATCGCGGTCTCGCCGCGCCGCGACTCGGCGCCGGGGCGGGTGATGATGGCGCAGCGCGAGGTGCAGAGCACCGGGTCCTCGACGAACACCGAGTCGGGGAAGCGCTCGTCCGGCGGCAGCAGGGTGATGTCCAGGTCGCAGGTCTGCAGTGCGCGGATGTAGGCGTTGTGCTGCTCCAGGGCCCTGGCGAAGTCCGGCTTGCCGAGGTGGCTGGAGGTCAGGCCGTCGACCAGGCTGCTGGCCGGGGTGCGGGCGATGATGTGCTTGAACATGGCGTTTCCTCTTGCAGGTGGATGCTCGTCACGTTGCAAGGCATGCGCCAGGCGGGCCGGCGCGCCGGCGACGGTTTTACTGGCCCGGCGTTGACCGGGAGCGGTGCGGGCTCGCGCGCTTTCGTCGAAACTGGGACAGTTGTCGAAATTCGGACGGATATAAAAGGCTGGGCTGCCATGGCTGTTGTCGACAAATCGACGGTTCCTGCGGGAAATGACGCGCTGCGCTGGCTGGTGGACAGCCTGGCGCCGATCTTCGACGGGTTGCGGCAACCGGTCACGGTGGTCGATACCCAGGGGCGCTTCGTCTACTACAACCGGGCCAGTGGCCTGCTCGACGGTCTCGACCCCCGGCAGGCGCTGGGCATGCACGTGCTGCAGAGCGCGCCCTGGCTGCCGGCCGAGCAGAGCACCCTGCTGCGCTGCCTGGCGCAGGGGCGGCCATCCATCGATACGCTGCAGGCCTATGTCGGCGCCGGCGGCGAACTGCTGCAGTACCGGCACCGGGCGATCCCGCTGCAGGGGCGCGATGGCCAGTTGCTCGGGGCGATGGAGGTGGGCGAGGTGGTGGCGGAGGGCGCCGCCGCGGGCGACGAGCCGGACTGCCCGTCGATCCTCAGCGTCACGCCCGGCCTGCTGCGGCAACTGCAGCGCCTGGACATCTTCGCTGCGACCGACCTGCCGCTGCTGATCCATGGCGAGACCGGCACCGGCAAGGAACTCTTCGCCCGCCGCGCCCATGCCCTGAGCCCGCGGCGCGGCGGCCCGATGATCGCCCTGAACTGCGCGGCCATCCCCGAGACGCTGCTGGAAAGCACCCTGTTCGGCACTACCCGCGGCGCTTTCACCGGCGCCGAGAACCGCAAGGGCATGTTCGCCCTGGCCGAAGGCGGCTCGCTGTTCCTCGACGAGATCAACTCCATGCCCATGGCCCTGCAGAGCAAGCTGCTGCGCGTGCTGCAGGACGGCAGCTACCTGCCGCTGGGCGGCCTGCGGCCGATGCAGGCGGACGTGCGCCTGATCGCCGCGAGCAACCAGGCGCCGCGCCAGGCAATCGCCGAGGGGCGCCTGCGCGAGGACCTCTACTACCGGCTGGAGGTCGGTAGCCTGAGCATCCCGCCGCTGCGCGAACGGCCCGCGGACGTCGAGCTGCTGGCCCGGGCCTTCGTGCGCCGCGATGCGCGCAGCCTGAACCCGCAGGTGACGGCCCTGGGGCCGAGGGCGCTGGCGCGCCTGCAGGCCTGCGCCTGGCCGGGCAACGTGCGCCAGCTGGAGAACGTGATCCGCCGCAGCCTGCTGCTGCATGGCCAGGCTGGCGCGGTGCTCGACGAGGTGGTCTTCGCCGATGAGGCGCCGGAGGTCGTGGCGGCCAGCGTCGCGGCCGATGACGTGGCGCCGGCGATGGGCTTGCGCGAAAGGCTGGCGGAACACGAGCGCGAGCTGATAGAAGAGGCCTTGCGCCGGGCGCGCGGGAACCTCTCACAGGCGGCCGCCAGCCTGCGCATCCCGCGCACGACGCTGCTGGGGCGTCTGCAACGCCTCGCCGCGCAGCATCCACCCGCTGGCGACGCGCCAGCCTGACAGGAACCACCCCATGGACGCTTCGATGGCCTCGCTCGTCCACGCCCTGCAGGGCGCCGAGCGCATCCTGGTGATCACCGGCGCCGGCCTCTCGGCGGATTCCGGCATGCCCACCTACCGTGGCCTGGGCGGCCTGTACAACGGCGTGACCGAGGAAGGCATCGCCATCGAGACGGCCATCTCCGGGCCCATGCTGCGGCGTGACCCGGCGCTGTGCTGGAAGTACCTGGCGCAGCTCGGCCGGGCCTGCCTCGCCGCCACGCCCAACGCCGGCCACGAGGCCATCGCCGAACTGCAGCGGCGCAAGCCGGGGGGCTGGGTGCTGACGCAGAACATCGACGGCTTCCATCGCCGCGCCGGTTCGCCGCCGGAGCGGCTGATCGAGATCCACGGCGAGCTGCGGCCGTTGTTCTGCCAGTCGTGCGGGGCCGAGAGCGATGAGCTGGAGGCGCACCTGCAGCGTCCGCTGCCGCCGCGTTGCGCGGACTGCGGCGGCGTGCTGCGGCCACCGGTGGTGTTGTTCGAGGAGATGTTGCCGGAGGCGGCGATCGACAGCCTCTACGGCGAACTGCGCAAGGGCTTCGAGGTGGTGCTGCTGGTGGGGACCACGGCGAGCTTCCCCTACATCGTCGAGCCGGTGCTGCGCACCCGCGCCGCCGGTGGATTCGTCGCCGAGGTGAATCCGGGGCTGACCGACCTCAGCGCGAGGGTCGATGCGAGAATTGTCGGTCGAGCCTTAGACATTCTGCCGCAACTGATAGGTCACATTTCGCGATAAAAAACTTGCATCGCCTCGATCGAGCGGGCACATTAGCGCGCTAATGGAACTAATGAGACACGGTCGTGCCCATGCTTAGACGCTTCGCACCCCTCGTGCCCATGAGTTTCGTCTTGTTGCTGGCCGCTTGCGCCAGCCATTCGCCGGAGTCCCAGCCGGGTCAACAGCAGGTTGCCGTAGAGCAGGCCACCCGCAGCTGGGCTCAGATTGACCACCATCAGGCAACGCTGGCGGATGTAGAAGACGAGGGGGCAGGAAATGATAACGGGAACCCGTCAGGGCGGGTTTCCAGCATTCTGGATCGCGCATTCGAACTGATCGGCACGCCGTATCGCTTCGGGGGCCGTTCGGAGAAAACCGGTTTCGATTGCAGCGGCTTCGTCGGCTATCTGTTCCGCGAAGAGGCTGGAATCAAGCTTCCGCGTTCCACGCGCGAGATGATCACCATGGACGTCCCGCTGGTCTCCAAGGAAGACCTGCAACCGGGCGACCTGATCTTCTTCAACAACCGTGGTCGCGGGCGCGTGAGCCACGCCGGCATCTACATCGGCGATGGCCAGTTCATCCACTCCGCCAGCCGCCGCGGCGGTGGTGTACGGGTGGACAACCTGGACGACAGCTACTGGCGCCTGAGCTACATGGAAGCCAAACGCGTCCTGGAGCCGGGTTACCAGGCGCAGCAGACGGTAACGCGCTAATCTTAAAGTTTTACTTTAAGTATTGCGCTTAACCGTTTGACGGTGCAAAGTGATGGCATTCCTGAATCGGGGATGCCATCACATGCATACCTCCCTTCGTATCCTCTCTCTCGCACTGGTCTCCCTGTTGGCGGCCTGTGCCAGCCATACGCCGCCTGCGCCACCGCCGGTGGTCTACGCCCCCTCGAACAACTTCGGCAGCGATTCCCAGGCCGCGGACGACGTGCTGATACGCGCCATCGGCCTGGTGGGTACGCCCTATCGCTGGGGCGGCAATACCCCTGACGGCGGTTTCGACTGCAGTGGCCTGATCGGCTACGTCTACCGCGACGCCACCGGCCTGCAGCTGCCGCGCTCCACCCGCGAGATGATCGGCATGCGTGCCCCCGTGGTCGGCCGCGAGGGCCTGCAGAGCGGCGACCTGGTGTTCTTCGCCACCAACGGTGGACGCAACGTCAGCCATGCGGGTATCTATGTCGGCGAGGGGCGCTTCGTGCATGCGCCCAGAACGGGCGGGACCGTACGCCTGGACAGCCTCGACAGCCCCTACTGGCAGCGGGCCTTCCTGGAAGCCAAGCGCGTCCTCGCGGTACAGAGCCTCGCCCTCCATCCCTGATCTTCAGGAGGGCCCATGACCACCCGTACGCTCAACCTCGACGACGCGCTCTACCAATACCTGCTCGACACCTCCCTGCGCGACACGCCGCTGAAGGCGCGCCTGCGCGAGGAAACCGCCGCCCTGCCCACGGCACGCTGGCAGATCGCCCCCGAGCAGGGCCAGTTCCTCGCCCTGCTGGTGAAGCTGACCGGCGCCCGGCGCATCCTCGAAGTGGGTACCTTCACCGGCTACAGCGCCCTGTGCATGGCCGAGGCCCTGCCGGAAGACGGCCACATCCTCTGCTGCGACCTGCCCGGCGACTACAACGCCACGGCGCAGTCGTACTGGCGCGACGCCGGCGTCGAAAGCCGCATCCAACTGCGCCTGGGCCCGGCACTGGACACCCTGGCCGACCTGGAAAGGGAAGGGCAGGCGGGCAGCTTCGACATCGCCTTCATCGACGCCGACAAGGCCAACTACCCGCGCTACCTGGAGCACGCCCTGACGCTGCTGCGCCAGGGCGGCCTGGCGATCTTCGACAACGTGCTGTGGAGCGGCCGGGTGCTCGAAGCCAACCCGCAAAGCGCCGACACCCGAGCCATCCAGCAACTGAACCTGGCGCTGAAAAGCGACACGCGGGTGGACTATTCGCTGTTACCGCTGGGCGATGGCATGGGGCTGTGTCGCAAGCGTTGAATGGGTGCTGAGGGGTGTCTATTTTTCCGACAGTGCCATCGTTGCCTGCAGGTAATGCCTGGGTTAGATTCCTACCCTATCGGGCCGATAGCTCAGCTGGGAGAGCGCCGCGTTCGCAATGCGGAGGTCGGGAGTTCGATCCTCCTTCGGTCCACCAGTTTCCTTTGATAACCTTGCTCCTATCGAGTCGGTGTGGTTTTCTGCACCGACTTAGTCCCCTGCCTTTACGAAGGCCTTGAAGTTCAAGTGCTGCTGTGGCTTGTCTCTGCTTCTGGTCCATTGGCCATTGCGAAAAATCCAAACGAAAACGGATGGTGATGAATTGACTGCCGATCCTCGCTCGGAAGTTCCATTGGCCTTGTCACTCGTGGTGCCGGTTTTCAACGAGGCGACGACAATAGGTTTGTTCATTGATGAGTTGAGCCGAGTATTTGCGGAGAGCTCCGAAATTCATCTGGAAGTCATTTTCGTCAATGATGGCAGCACCGATGAAACCCTTGCTGAAGTGTTAGAAGCACAGCGTCGAGATCCAAGGTTGAGAGTGGTCGATTTGAGCAGGAACTTCGGCAAGGAAGCGGCATTGACTGCGGGGTTACAGGTTGCCACTGGGCGAGTGGTAGTGCCTATCGATGTGGATTTGCAGGATCCGCCGGCATTGATTCTGACAATGATTGAGAAATGGCGGGAAGGTTTTGACGTCGTGCTTGGCTGTCGTGTCGATAGGGATACTGACTCATGGCCGAAAAGGGCCTCGGCCAATTGGTTCTACCGACTGTACAATCGGATCTCCGATTTGAAGCTACCGGAGAACGCTGGCGACTTCCGGCTGATTGACCGTTGTGTGGTCGATGCGCTGAACAAGCTCCCTGAGTCGCGCAGATTCATGAAGGGTCTGTTCGCATGGGTAGGCTTCAGAACTGCACAAGTCCATTACTCACGGCCGCAACGTATTGCCGGGAAAAGCAAATTCAATGGCTGGCGGTTGTGGAACTTCGCTCTAGAAGGCATTACCAGTTTTAGTACTGAACCACTGCGCATTTGGACCTATCTAGGCGCTTTCGTTTCTTTGGTGTCGTTCTTGTTCGCCGTGTTCATCGCTCTGAAAGTGATTATCCATGGGGTTGATGTACCTGGTTACGCGTCGCTGATGGTTGCAGTGACGTTTCTGGGAGGGTTGCAGCTAGTAGGTATAGGGGTACTGGGGGAGTATTTGGGGAGGACTTACCTGGAAACCAAGAGACGCCCCATCTATCTGGTGCGCAAAATTTATGAACCTAAGGATGACTGATGGATCTGAAGGAGTCCGAAATTCTTGGCGCTGCTGTCGAAGGGCACTGGTACTACAGCTCCAAGGCGAAAGCATTATCCTCCATCGTTGGGAGGGATATAGGTCCCAGCATTCTCGATGTAGGTTCCGGTTCTGCTTTTTTTTCACGCTATTTATTGACGCATACAACTGCCCGTGAAGCATGGTGTGTGGATACCAGTTACACTGCCGAAAAGGATGAAATGATTTCGGACAAGTGCCTGCATCTACGCAAGGCTATAGATCATGTGGATGCCAGTCTGGTTTTGCTGATGGATGTGATCGAACATGTCGACGATGATGTCGGGCTACTGGCTCTGTATAGGGACAAGGTACCGGCGGGCACTCGTTTTCTGGTGACGGTTCCGGCTTTCCAGTTTCTCTGGAGTGGCCATGACGAATTCTTGGAGCATCGACGTCGATATACCCTGAGTCAACTGGAAGATACTTTGCGCAAAGCAGGGCTTAAAATCAAAAAATCGAACTACTTTTTTGGTTCTGTCTTCCCGTTGGCAGCGGTATTGCGTCTGTTGGAGCGAGTCCGCCGCGGTTCTCAGTCTCCACGTTCGCAGTTGACTCGTCACTCACCGCTGGTCAATGCCACATTGAGAAGCATCTGCCAGGTGGAGACTTTCTGGATGCACCATAATCGGTTGGCCGGGCTATCGGTGTTCTGTCTGGCTGAGACTCAATGAGTGACAGGGCCTTCTTCATGAACGGATCCTGGCTGCTCCAAGAATGCCTAAGAGTCTTTCGATTCGCAGTCGTTGGCAGTCTGGCGACACTCATTCATATGCTCGTTGCCTGGGGACTCATCACCCAGGCCGCTCAGCCGGCTATGCTGGCCAACCTGGTGGCATTCCTCAGTGCGTTCGGATTGTCGTTTGTTGGCAACTACTACTGGACGTTTCGACGTCCAGGAAGCCAGCGCCGAGCAATGCTGCGTTTTTTCTTGATAGCGTTCAGTGCGTTCCTGATTAACAACCTTGTCCTGGCGTATTTGTTGCGCTCACAGCTTCTCCCTGTCGCCTCTTCTGTAGTTTTCGCAGCCTTGGTGATTCCACTGATCACCTACACTTTGAGCCGACTCTGGGGTTCAGGCTCTCTCATTCCCAATCCAAGGATCGACAAGATGACCCATGACTTACCTGAAGCCTCCAGGATCAGAGGTGCGGTAGTCGAGGCCTTGCTTGGTTCAGCCTTGACCTGCGGCTTGGCTTTCTTGCTGCAATGGCGATATGGCTTCAGTTGGGCCGATGAGGGATTGCTCTGGTATGCCTCGCAACGAACCGCGCTGGGAGAGCTACCAATACTGGACTTCTTCAGCTACGACCCCGGCCGTTACTATTGGAACGGCCTGTTTTTCCACCTTCTGGGAGACTCCGGGTTGCTCTCCATGCTGCTGGCCTGTGCTGCGTTCGGCACTATGGGGCTGGCGGTCGTCTGGTTTGCGATGTGCCGTGCAGGGTTACCGTTCGCGTGGCGCCTCGGTTGTGCCGCCTTGCTGACCATCGGTCTCGGGTATCCGCGCCATAAGGTGTTCGAGCAATCCCTATCGCTCATGCTCTGTGGTCTGGTGTTCTGGATTCTATCCAGGCCGGATTCTGTACGACGCTGGTTGGGGTTCGGCTTCATTACGGGAATAGCTGCAATCTTTGGCCGGAATCATGGTGTTTTCTATGTTTTTACAGCCCTCCTTTGCGGAGGTTATCTGTTCATTACGAAGAGGTGGCAACTGCTCCCGAGAACCTCTGTGTTCTTTGGCGCAGGTGTCATCATTGGCTATTCGCCGCTGCTGTTCCTGATATTGCTCAATGCTGATTTCCGCGGGGCCTTCGTCGATTCAGTGCTTTTCACTGCGAACTGGCAATTGCCATTGCCTATTCCCTTCCTATGGCGCGTCGGTTTTCCTGCAGAGTTTGGCATAAACGGACTGCAGAGCGTTGCAGTTGGTATTGCTTGCGTGTTGATACCGCTGATCTATGTCGGCGGATTCATTCTGTTTCTCTGGCGAGAAAGACGTGAGCAGAGGGAGAGAAAACCCGTAATTCTGCTATTAGGGGCTGCTTGTATCGCTGGACTGCCTTATTTGCAGCAGGGCTTTGATCGGGCGGATTTCGGTCACATTGCGCAGGCCACCTTGCCGTTTATTCTCGCGCTCGTGTCTCTGGCGTACTACTGCGACGGTTTCGCCAGATCCAGAGTTGCCGCACGATGCCTGTTTGCCTTCTCGGTCGCTCTGGTTCTAGCCTGTTGGCTTCCCAGTGAGCCGGGAGTGAGGTTCTTGCGGATGCGCTTGGCCAATGCAGATAATGTTTCGCAGATAGTTATCGGAAATCGGAAATTCGAGGTTGAGCGGCCAACGGTAGAAATGTTGAACGCATTGCGTGGTGTCGTAGAAGAGTGTGCTATTGCACCAGACGAGTTCATGGCTGCCCCGCACTTTCCAGGAATCTATGCTTTCCTCGGAGTTCGGGCCCCTTTCTGGGAAATGTACTACTTGTACCCCCGGTCGGTGGAGTTCCAGCGTAGGCATATTGCGGCCATCGCTCGAACTAGGCTTATCCTCCTTGCACCCGAGGCGACCGTGGATGGTCTGGAGCGTCTGAAGTTGAAGAACACTTACGGGCTGTTGCTGGAGTACATTGAGCAGCATTACCGGGAGGTTCAGGTACCAGGTGTGATGGGCGGAGCGAAGATATATCTGTTACCCGGTACCTGCCCTGCTGTGGAGAATCCAGGCGGCGAACACTAGATGCGCCGAGAAGAAAAGGGCACGTAGACGCGTGCCCTTTTTCGTTTCGCCATGACCGTCAGGCAACATCCACCAGAATCACCTCGCTGTCCTCCAGCGCCGTCACCTTCACCATCGCTTCCTCGGCGATGGCAGCGCCGTCGCGGGCGGCGAGGGGCACGCCGTTGACTTCCACCTTGCCGGTCGCCGGCACCAGGTAGGCGCGGCGGTCGGCGCCCAGGGGGTACTCGGCGCTTTGCCCGGCCTTCAGGGTGGCGGCCACCAGGCGGCCGTCGGCGCGGATGCGCAGGGCGTCCTCGTCGCTCTCAAAGCCGCTGGCGAGGGTCACGAAGCGGCCGGCGCGGTCGCCTTTGGGGAACGGCTTGGCGCCCCAGGACGGCGTGCCGCCGCGTTGCGTCGGCAGGATCCAGATCTGGAAGATCCTGGTCACGTCCTTTTCCAGGTTGTACTCGGAGTGGACGATGCCACTGCCGGCGCTCATCACCTGCACGTCGCCCGCTTCGGTGCGGCCCTTGTTGCCTAGGCTGTCCTGGTGGGTGATCGCACCCTGGCGCACGTAGGTGATGATTTCCATCTCGTGGTGCGGGTGCGGCGGGAAGCCGGTGCCCGGGTCGATCTCGTCGTCGTTCCAGACGCGCAGGTTGCCCCAGCTCATGCGCTCGGGGTCGTAGTACTCGGCGAAGGAGAAGTGGTGCTTGGCGTTGAGCCAGCCGTGGTGAGCGCCGCCGAGCTGGTCGAAGGGTCTGCGTTCGATCATGGGATCAGTCCTCTTGGGGCGCAAGGCCGACGGAGTGGCCGGCCTGCGCGGTTCATGGAGGCTATGTTGATCCCGATCAAGTCGATAAAAAAGCGCAAATATCCGAGCTTTGGTATCGAATAATATGATCTATTCGGAGCGACCCTGCTCGGGGTTGAGGAACTTGCTGAGGAATTGCCGGGTGCGTTCCTCGCGGGGATGGGCGAACAGCGTCTTGGCGTCGCCCTGTTCGACGATCACCCCCTTGTCGATGAAGATCGCCCGGTTGGCGACGTCGCGGGCGAAGCTCATCTCGTGGGTGACGATGACCATGGTGCGCTTTTCCTGGGCCAGGCCGCGGATGGTCGCCAGCACTTCGCCCACCAGTTCCGGGTCCAGCGCCGAGGTGGGTTCGTCGAAGAGGATCACGTCCGGCTGCATGGCCAGGGCCCGGGCGATGGCCACGCGTTGCTGCTGGCCACCGGAGAGGCGCTTGGGATAGGCATCCTCCTTGCCGGCCAGGCCGACCTTGGCCAGCAGCTGGCGGGCGCGCTGCACGGCGCTCTCGCGGGGCTCCTTCTTGACGATCACGGGGCCTTCGATGACGTTCTCCAGCGCGGTGCGGTGGGGGAACAGGTTGAAGTTCTGGAACACGAAGCCGACGTGCTGGCGCAGCTTGCGGATCAGCCCCTGCTGCGGCTTGAGCGGGCGCGAGGCGTCGATCTCGATGTCGCCGACACGGATGGTCCCGCCGTTGGGGATCTCCAGCAGGTTGAGGCAGCGCAGCAGGGTGGTCTTGCCCGAGCCGCTGGGGCCGATGATCGCCACCACCTCGCCGGCCGCGACCGAGAGGTCGATGCCCTTGAGCACCTCCTGGCCGCGGAACCGCTTGGTGAGCTTGCGTACCTCGATCATGCCTCGTGCTCCTGGTCATGGCGGTTGACCCGCGCTTCCAGGCGGTTCTGCAGGTGCGCCAGGACGCTGGCGAGCACCCAGTAGATGAGCGCCGCGGTGAGGTACATGGTGAACACCTCGAAGGTCCGCGCGGTGATCAGCTGTGCCTGGCGGAACAGCTCCGGCACCTGGATGGTGGCAGCCAGGGCGGTGTCCTTGACCAGCGAGATGAAGCTGTTGCCCAGCGGCGGCAGGGCGGTGCGCGCGGCCTGCGGCAGCACCACCCGGCGCAGCGTCTGGGCGCGGGTCATGCCGATGCTGGAGGCCGCCTCCCACTGGCCGCGGTCGATGGAGCCGATGGCCGCGCGGAGGATCTCGCAGACGTAGGCGGCCATGTTCAGCGAGAAGCCGATCAGCGCCGCCGGCAGCGGGTCCAGCTCCAGGCCCAGCTGCGGCAGGCCGTAGTAGATCATGAACAACTGCACCAGCAGCGGCGTGCCGCGGAAGAAGGACACGTAGATGCGCGCGAGCCAGCTGAACACGGCGTGGCCGTACAGGCGCGCCAGGGCGAGGATAAACCCCAGCAGCAGCCCGAAGAACATGCCGCCGACGCTCAGGACTACCGTGAAGACCGCGCCCTTGAGCAGGAAGGGCGCGGAATCCAGCGCAAGCTGCAGGCTTTCGTCGATCATTGGGTCACGTCAGCCTGGAACCACTTCTCCGAGAGTTGCTTCAGCGAACCGTCGGCCTTGAACTTCTCGATGGCCTTGTTCAGCGCGCCGAGCAGCTCGGGGTTGCCCTTGCGCAGGGCGATGCCGGCTTCCTGGCGGGCGAAGGGCGCGCCGGTCAGGGCCATGGCGCCCTTGGTCTTGTTGACCATGTCGAAGGCCGCCAGGCGGTCCACCAGGATCACGTCGATGCGCCCGCTGCGCAGGTCCTGGAACTTGGTCGGGTCGTCCTCGTAGGTGCGCACGTCGGCCTGCGGCACGTTCTGCTTCAGCCACTGCTCGTAGTTGGTGCCCAGGCCCACGCCGACCTTCACCCCGGCGAGCTTCTCGGGCTTGTCGTACTTGCTTTCGTCGCCCTTGCGCACCAGGGCCTGGATGCCCGAGACGGTGTAGGGCTCGGAGAAGTCGTACTTCTTCTTGCGCTCCTCGGAGATGGTCACCTGGTTGATCACCACGTCCAGGCGCTTGGATTCGAGGGCGGCGAGGATGCCATCCCACTTGGTCGGCTGGAACTTGGCCTTCACCCCCAGCTCCTTGGCCAGCAGCTCGGCGAAGTCCACCTCGAAGCCGGACAGCTTGCCGCTCTCGTCGACGAAGCTGAAGGGCGGGTAGGTGCCTTCCAGGCCGACCTTGATCGCGCCGTTGGCCTGGATCTGTTTGAGCAGGTCCTCGTCGGCCGAGGCCTGCTGGCCGAGGAAGCTGGCGCCGAGGGCCAGGGTCAGGCCGGCGAAGATGAAACCGCGTCGCAGGATGGAGAAGTTCATGGTTGCCCTCGTTCTTGGTGTTTCAAGCAGGTTAGTAGGCCGCGGGACTATAGGGGGTCAATGGTTATGCAATAAAATAATAAAATTTCTTATTCATATAACCCGTGTGAATTCACAGGAACGCCGGGTAGGCGAACAGCGCCGGGGCGCCGCCGGTATGCAGGAACAGCAGCGGGCCGTCGGCGAAGCGGCCCTTGGCCACGCCGTCGAGCAGGCCGGCCATGGCCTTGCCGGTGTAGACGGGGTCGAGCAGCAGGCCCTCGGTCGCGGCGAGCAGGCGCAGCGCGTCCAGGGTGCCGGCGTTGGGCTCGCCATAGCGCGGGCCGAAGTAGGCGTCCCACAGGTGCACGGCGCAATGCGCCGCCAGCGGCCGCCCGAGCAGGTCCGCGGTGCGTTGCGCCAGGCCTTCCACCTTGGGCCGCTGGGCGGCGTCGGGGCGCGAGACGGTGACGCCGATCACCGGGGTTTCCGGCAGTGCCTCGGCCAGCGCCAGGGCCATCCCGGCGTGGGTGCCGGCGCTGCCGGAGGCGAGCACCACGGCGGCGAAGTGGCGGCCGCTGGCGCGCACCTGCTCGGCCAGCTCCAGGCCGGCGCGCACGTAGCCCAGGGCGCCGAGGGCATTGGAACCGCCGATGGGCACCAGGTAGGGCTTGCGCCCCTGGGCGCGCAGGCGCTCGCAGGCCTGCTCCAGCAGGGCGTCGGCGTCGTCGAGGTTGGCGACCGCTTCCACCTGGGCGCCGAACAGGTCGAGCAGCAGGCGGTTGCCGTTGCCCAGGTAATTGGCGTCGGCGGTGCCGATGGGGTTTTCCAGCAGGGCCAGGCAGCCCAGGCCCAGGCGCGTGGCCAGCGCCGCGGTCTGGCGCACGTGGTTGGACTGGATGGCGCCGGCGGTGACCAGCACGTCGGCGCCGGCGGCCAGCGCATCGGCGGCGAGGAACTCCAGCTTGCGCACCTTGTTGCCGCCCATGGCCAGCGGGGTGAGGTCGTCGCGCTTGACGAAGATCTCCCGGCCCAGCCGCGCCGACAGCCGTTCCAGCTTGTCCAGTGGAGTGGGGGCGCCGACCAGGTCGAGGCGGGGGAAGCGGGCGAGGGATTCGCGCAGGGAGCTCATCGGGGACCTCGGCGGTACTTGAACGGTTCGCCAAGATAGAACGCTGCGGGGCCGCGCGGCAAATCGCGGACGGGGCTTTTCTTTGCGCCGAGTCTCGACGAGAATTTCACCCCGACTGTTATAAGGTTACATTTTGTTTCCCTGCGCGCCGATGTACCGGCTGGCCCCATGGCCGCCTCTGGAGTTGTGATGCGAGTCGACCTGGACACCGCGGGTGAGGACCTGCAGGCGCTGCCGCGCTTCCAGCAGGCCGCGGTGCATGCCCGGCGCCTGTTCGCCCTGGCCCTGGGCAGCGCCGTGCTGGCCGGGCTGCTGTTCCTCCTGGCGATCCTCATCGGCCTGTTCGCTGCCCGTTCGCCCTGGCTGCCATTGCTGTGCAACAACGCCGCGGCCTTGCTGCTGCTGGCCGCGGCGGCGCAGTCGGCCTGGCGTGTGGACGCCTGGCGGGCGCGGGCGCTGGGGCAGGAGCCGGGGCTGCGCTGGTTCGGCGGGCGCGAGGTGGCGCAGGAGGCGCTGCCGCCCGAGGCGCTGAGTGCCTATGACCGCTTCCTCGACAGCATCGGCCGTGGCATCCGCGGGCTGTTGCTGCGCGTCGGTCCCGGCGCGCTCTGGCTGGCGGGGCTCGCCGTCGCCGCGTTGCTGGTGATCCGCGCTGGCTGGAGCCTGGCGCTGCCGGGGGCCGAGCTCGGCCAGGCGGCCTATGTCGGCGCCGGCCTGCTGTTGCTGGGCGCCTTCGGTCTGCTGGTGCTGGAGCGCCACCTTGCCGCCAGCACCGCGGCCCAGTGGCCGGAGGCCGCCGCCCTGGCGCCGCTGCTGCGACTGGTCATCGCCGTGCAGTTGCTGTCGCTGCCCGGCCTGCTGTTCGCCAGCGCCGACAACCTCTGGCCGGTGCGCCTGCTGGTATTGCTCGGCCTGCTGCCCGCCGCGGTGGCCGTGGAGCTGCTGGCGCGCGCGGTGTTTTCCGCCTTCCTGCCGCAGCGCGAGCGCGAGGAGCCGCGTCTGGTCGCCCGTAGCCTGGTGGCCGGGCAACTGCGCTGGCCGCCGCGGCCGCTGCAGTTCCTGCAGGACGAATTGCAGCAGCGCTTCGGCATCGACCTGCGCCAGGTCTGGGCGTTCGCCTTCATGCGCCGCGCCTTCCTGCCGGTGGCCGCGCTGGTGGCGCTGGTGGGCTGGCTGCTCAGCGGCATCCACGAGGTGCCCCTGGACGGCCGCGGCGTCTACGAGCGCTTCGGCAAGCCCGAGGCGGTGCTGCAGCCGGGCCTGCATGCCGGGCTGCCCTGGCCGTTCGGGCGGGTGATCGCGGTGGAGAACGGCGTCATCCACGAACTGGCCACCTCCGGCGATTCCGCCACCGCCGACCCGCCGGGCCCGGCCGAGGGCCCCGCGCCGGACAGCGCCAACCGCCTGTGGGACGCTTCCCACCGCAGCGAGAAATCCCAGGTGATCGCCAGCGCCGCCGACGGCAAGCAGAGCTTCCAGGTGGTCAACATGGACGTGCGCTTCGTCTACCGCATCGGCCTGAGCGATGCCGCGGCCCTGGCCGCCACCTACAACAGCGCCGACGTGCCGGCGCTGATCCGCAGCACGGCCAGCCGCGTGCTGGTCCACGACTTCGCCTCGCGCACCCTGGACAGCGTCCTCGGCGGCCAGCGCGAGGCTCTGGCGCAGGACATCGGCAAGGCCGTGCAGGCCGACCTCGACGACCTGCACAGCGGCGTGGAAATCCTCGCCACCGTGGTCGAGGCCATCCACCCGCCGGCCGGTGCGGCGAATGCCTACCACGGCGTGCAGGCGGCACAGATCACCGCCCAGGCATTGATCTCCCGCGAGCGCGGCAAGGCCGCCGAACAGGGCAACGAGGCCCGCCTGGCTGCCAGCCAGGCGGTGGACAAGGCCAACGCCGACGCCCGCGAGACGCTGGCCGCGGCCCGGGCCGCCGACCTGCGCTTCGGCGCCGAGCGCAAGGCCTGGCAGGACGCCGGCCAGTCGTTCCTGCTGGAACAGTATTTCGCCCGCCTGGGCCAGGGCCTGGGCAGTGCCAGCGCCCTGGTCATCGACCACCGACTGGGCGCCGGCGATGCGCCGACCCTCGACCTGCGCGGCTTCCTCGCCGCGCCCTTCGACCCGGCGCGCAAGCCGGCCAAACAGGAGCTCGCCCCTTGAGTTCGTCGCACAGCCACGACCACGCGCACCACGACCACGAGCACGGCCACCCTCATCACGACCATGAGCACGCCGGCGGCGGGCCCATGCCCTGGCGGCGCATGGCCCTGGCCGCGCTGCTGGTGCTGTTCGCCGCCGCCAGCGCCTGCCTGGTGCAGGTGCGCTCCGGCGAGGCGACCGTGGTCACCCGCTTCGGCAACCCGGTGCGGGTGCTGCTGCAGCCGGGCCTGGCCTGGCGCCTGCCGGTGCCCTTCGAGGCGGCCATCCCGGTGGACCTGCGCCTGCGCACCACCTCCAGCGGCCTGCAGGACGTCGGCACCCGCGACGGCCTGCGCATCATCGTCCAGGCCTACGTGGCCTGGCAGGTGCAGCCCGATGCGGACGACGTGCAGCGCTTCATGCGCGCGGTGCAGAACCAGCCGGACGAGGCGGCGCGGCAGATCCGCACCTTCGTCGGCTCGGCCCTGGAAACCACCGCCAGCGGCTTCGACCTGGCCGACCTGGTGAACACCGACGGCGGCAAGGTGCGCATCGCCGACTTCGAGCAGCGCCTGCGCGGGCAGATCGACAAGACCCTGCGCGACACCTACGGCGTGCGCGTGCTGCAGGTGGGCATCGAGCGCCTGACGCTGCCCTCGGTGACCCTCGGCGCCACCGTCGACCGCATGCGCGCCGAACGCGAGACCATCGCCACCGAGCGCACCGCCGAGGGCAAGCGCAAGGCCGCCGAGATCCGCTCCGCCGCCGAGCGCGACGCGCGCATCCTGCAGGCCGACGCCACGGTCAAGGCCGCCGACATCGAGGCGCAGTCCCGCGTCGAGGCGGCGCAGATCTACGCCAAGGCCTACGCCGGCTCGCCCGAGCTGTACAACCTGCTGCGCTCGCTGGACACCCTGGGCACCATCGTCAACTCCGGCACCCGCCTGGTCCTGCGTACCGACGCCGCGCCTTTCCGCGTGCTGGTGGACGGCCCGCCGCAACTGCCGGCGCCGAAGCCGGGTGCGCAGCATGACTGAGCGCGGGGAGGGCGGCAGCCCCTGGCTGCAGGCCGGGCGCCTGGCGTTCGTCGCACTCTATGGCGTGACGCTGCTGGCGGCGCTCGGCTGGGCGCTGTCCAACGTCCGCGAGGTCGGCCCGGACAGCCGCGCCGTGGTGCTGCGCATGGGCGCCTTGCAGCGCATCGCCAACCCCGGCCTGCTGCTGGCCTGGCCGCGGCCCTTCGAGCAGGTGGTGCTGCTGCCGGCCGCCGAGCGGGTCATCGAGCGCCGGGTGGAAACCCTGCTGCGTTCGGCCCAGGCGCAGAAGGCCGACCTCGACGTCAGCCTGGTCAACGACGCCACGGCCGGCTCCGGCTACCTGCTGACCGGCGACGCCGGCGTCGTGCAGCTGGACGTGCGGGTGTTCTACAAGGTGGTCGACCCCTACGCCTACGTGCTCCAGGGCGAGCACGTGCTGCCGGCGCTGGACCGCCTGGTGGCGCGCAATGCTGTGGCCGTGTGCGCGGCCCGCGACCTGGACACCATCCTGGTCGCCCGCCCCGAGCTGGTCGGCAGCGACAGCGCCGTGGCCGAGCGCCGCGAGCGCCTGCGCGGCGACCTGCAGCAGGGCGTCAACCAGAGCCTGGTGGCACTGGCTGCCGCCGGCAGCGGGCTGGGCATCGAGATCGAGCGGGTGGACGTGCAGTCCTCGCTGCCGCGCGAGGCGGTGAGCGCCTTCAACGCCGTGCTCACCGCCAGCCAACTGGCCGAGCAGAACGTCGCCAGCGCGCAGAACGACGCCGCGCGGCAGACCCAGGCAGCCACCCAGGCCGCCGACCGCACCCTGCAGGTGGCCCGCGCCCAGACCGGCGAGCGCCTGGCCAAGGCCCATGCCGACACCGCCACCATCGCCAGCCTGGCCGCCAGCCAGGACCCGGGCCTGCTGTTGCGGCTGTACCGCGAGCGGGTGCCGGGCATACTCGCCAAGGCCGGTTCGGTGACCACGGTCGATCCGCGCGACGCCGGTCGCCTGATCCTCCAGGGGCCGCAGCCGTGAAGCAATGGGCGGACAGATGTCACACGGACGCGCTAGGCTCGCCGAGGGCCACGGGCCCGACACCCACATTCCGAGAAAACACCTAGGGCGGGACACTCCATGAACGCTGTCGCTTACCGGCACTCCTCCACTCCGTCGCGGGGCAACCGCTGGCGCCCCCTGGGCGCACTGCTGCTGGCCCTGGGCATGCTGCTCGGCGCCGGCAGCGCCGAGGCCGGCCGCGAGCTGCCCTCGGGCATGCTGGTGGGCGTGGTGGACAGCGCCAGCTTCCCGGTCATCACCCTCAAGCGGCCCAAGCCCAACCTGCTCAAGCAGGTGGTCAGCCTGGGGCTGTACGAAAAGACCGTGAGCTACCCGGTGGCCGTCTCGGTGCGTATCCGCACCGAGAACAACCTGTTCATCGTCAACGGCCTGATGCCGCAGCTGAAGGACAAGTTCGTCGCGCTGAAGACTGGCCAGAGCGGCCAGATCAACCAGATCTGGGTGCTGACCGAAGCCGAGGCCGAGGAATACGTGAAGCGCCCGGACACGCGCTTCCCACCCCGGGCGACCATCCTCAAGGATGACGACACCGCGTCGACCCAATGACCTGAGCCATCGATGAGCGCACACCACCACCACCACGGCCATCACCATGGCCACAGCCATGGCCATCTCACCGGGGCCATGCTCAGCCGCGACGAGCAGCGCGCCGCCGCCCGCCAGCTGAGCCTGGCCATGCTCGCCCTCGGCCTGCTGCTGCTCGGCCTGCTCTGGCGCTGGCTGGCGCCGCAGCAGGAGGGCGTGGCGCAGCTGCTGCTGGGCGTCGCCTCGCTGCTGGTGGCGGTGCCGGTGTTGCGCTCGGCCGCCGCCAGCCTGCGCCACCCCAGCCTGCACGGCATCACCGACCAGTTGATCGCCCTGGCCATGCTCGGCGCCTGGGCCACCGGCGACCTGCTGACCGCCGCGCTGCTGCCGATCATCATGATCTTCGGTCACGTGCTGGAAGAGCGCAGCGTGATCGGCTCCCAGGAAGCCATCGAGGCCCTTGGCCGCCTGACCCGCAGCCAGGCCCGGCGGATCCGCGCCGACGGCGCCGTGGAGGAAGTGGACAACGCCCAACTGCGCGCCGGCGACCAGGTGGAAGTGCGCGCCGGCGACCGCGTGCCGGCCGACGGCCGGGTGCTGGACGGCCAGGCCAGCCTGGACACCGCGCCCATCACCGGCGAGTCGGTGCCGCTGGAGGCCGGCGCGGGAATGGAGGTCTACGGCGGCGCCATCAACCTCGACGGCCTGCTGCGCATCGAGGTGACGCGTACCGGCGAGGAATCCACCCTGGGCAAGGTGATCGCCCTGATGCAGCGCGCCGAACGCGCCAAGCCGCCGATCACCCGCCTGCTGGAGCGCTACGCCGGGCGCTACATGGTGCTGGTACTGCTGATCGCCGCGGTCACCTGGTTCGTCACCAACGACCCCCAGGCCATGCTCGCCGTGCTGGTGGCCGCCTGCCCCTGCGCCCTGGTGCTGTCGGCGCCGGCCACGGCCATCGCCGGCATCGCCGTGGCGGCGCGCCACGGCATCCTGATCCGCAGCTCGGCCTTCCTCGAGGAACTGGCCGACCTGACCTCGCTGGTGGTCGACAAGACCGGCACCCTGACCCACGGCAGCCTGCGCCTGCAGGCCCTGCGCGGCGAGCCGGGGGAAGACTCGGCGGCCCTGCGCCAGCTGGCCGCCAGCCTCGGCGCGGCCAGCAGCCACCCGGTCAGCCGCGCCCTGGCCGCGCTGGTGCCCCACGACGCCTACCACCCGCTGGAAGACATCCGCGAACGCCAGGGCCTGGGCGTGCTCGCCCACACCCCGCAGGGCGAGGCGGCCCTGGGCCGGCCCGAACTCTTCGCCCAGCTGGGCATCGCCACGGCGCCGGTGCCCGAGCACGACGGCCCCATCGCCGGCCTGGCCCTGGGCGGGCGTTTCCGCGCCTGGCTGCTGCTGGCCGACAGCCTGCGTCCGGAAGCGCCCCGGGCCATGGCCGAGCTGCGCGAACTGGGCCTGGGCCGCCAGCTGCTGCTCACCGGCGACCGTCGCAGCGTCGCCGAGGGCGTGGCGCGCGAGGTGGGCATCGCCGAGGTCAGCGCCCAGGCGCTGCCGGAAGACAAGCTGCGCCGCGTCGGCGAGGAAATCGACAAGGGTTTCCGCCCGCTGGTGGTGGGCGACGGCATCAACGACTCGCTGGCGCTCAAGGCCGGCGTGGTCGGCGTGGCCATGGGCGCCGGCGGCGCCGACATCGCCCTGGCCTCGGCCGACGTGGTGCTGATCGGCAGCGACCTGCGCCGCCTGGGCACCTGTGTGCGGCTGAGCCGCCAGTGCCGGCGCACCCTGCAGGTCAACGTGGCGATCGGCCTGGGTTGGACCCTGGCGATAGTCGCGGCCGCCGCCTTCGGCCTGCTCGGCGCCGCCGGGGCGATGATCGCCGCCGTGCTGCACAACCTCAGCACCCTGTTGGTGCTGGGCAACGCCGGGCGCCTGCTGCGCTTCGACGAAAGCCTCGGCCTGGCGCAGCCGGCGGGGCCCGCGGGGCAACCGGTCGGCGCCTGAGCAGCAGCGGGCGTGGCGCCTATCGGGTATGATGGGCGCCGTTTCCGTATCCCTCATCCGGTCCACACCATGACTTCCTCGCAACAGCCGCCGCGCGACGACAGCGCGGACACCCCGGCCCAGGCCCCGCTGTCCCTGGCCGAACTGACCCGCGCCGCCCTTGCCGCGCAGAAGGACGCCGCCGCCGGCTACCAGCCGCGCAAGGCCCATGACAAGGACGTGCGCCGGCCGCCGGCACCCCGCGGCTCGCGCCGCTCCATGGGCAAGCGCTGAGGGAGCAAATGGCCGCCGGGCTTGTCGAAGCAGGCCTGACATCCTCAGAATGACCGGCTTCGCACCTTTGCCGGTCGCAGACAAGGAGAGGCAATGAAAGCGATTCCCCTGTTGCTCGGTGCCAGCCTGCTGGTACTGGGCGGCTGCAAGACCTTCGGCGGCCACTACGAGATCGACGCCGTCGACGCCAACGGGCAGAAGCTCAACAAGAAGTCCTTCCTGGCCCAGGGCACCGGCCTCTACACGGTGCGCAACGCGCTCTGCTCCAGCTACCCCAAGGCCACGGTGATCATCCGTGACCTCGACGCCGACCAGGAACTGGAAGGCGAAAGCCCCTACCACTGCAAATGACCATGAAACGACTGCTGCTGATCGGCGTGGGCGCCGGCGACCCCGAGCAACTGACCATCCAGGCGGTCAAGGCGCTGAACCGCGCCGATGTCTTCTTCCTGCTCGACAAGGGCGCCAGCAAGACCAAGCTGCTCGACCTGCGCCGCGACATTTGCGAACGCTATGTCGAGCGCACCGATTACCGCGTGGTGGAAGCCGCCCTGCCGGAGCGCGAGCGCGGCGTGGCTGACTACGCCGGCAGCGTGGTGGACCTCAATGCGGCCAAGCAGGCGTTGTTCGAGCAACTGATCGACGAGCACGTGGCCGACGGCGAATGCGGCGCTTTCCTGGTCTGGGGCGACCCGGTGCTGTACGACAGCAGCATCCGCATCCTCGACGCCATCCTCGCCAGCGGCCGGCTGCGCTTCGACTACGAAGTCATCCCCGGCATCACCAGCGTGCAGGCCCTGGCCGCGCGCCACCGCATCCCGCTCAACCACATCGGCGGCGCGGTGCAGATCACCACCGGCCGCCGCCTGGCCCGCGAGGGCATGCCCGCCGGCGTGGACGACGTGGTGGTGATGCTCGACGCCCAGGACAGCTACACCGGCCTGCGCGGCCAGGACCTGGAGATCTTCTGGGGCGCCTACGTCGGCACCCCGGACGAGCTGCTGGTCGCTGGGCGCCTGGACGAAGTCGCCGAGCGCATCCGCGAGACCCGCCTGGAGGCCCGCGAGGCCAATGGCTGGATCATGGATACCTATCTGTTGCGGCGGGTGGAGAATCAATAACGTGCGCTCGGTGTTTGCCACGGGTGGCAGTGCCACCAATGTACGCACTATCGCTTCGGATGCCTGCGCAGACTCGGACCAGATATCGCCATGAAGGCCTATGAACCACCGCTTGCCCTTTCCGCTTCACTGCTGCGATTGGTCGGTGAAATCTGCGAGCGGGTCGGCCGACTTTCGGTGGGTGGCGACTCGGCATTGACGCCTCAACTACGGCGCGGCAACCGTATCCGTACCATCCAGGCCTCTCTGGCCATCGAAAACAACACCCTCAGCGTCGAGCAGGTCACTGCCGTGCTGGAGGGGAAGCGGGTGCTGGGATTGCCCCGTGAAATCCAGGAAGTGCGCAATGCCTTTCGCGCCTATGAATACCTGCCTTCCTGGCACCCGACCTCTCAACCCGATCTATTGGCAGCCCACGCCAGCCTGATGGAAGGGCTCATCGACGACGCGGGGCATTTTCGACAGGGCGGTGTTGGCATCTACCGGGGTGACCAACTGCTACACATGGCGCCGCCGGCCAACCGTATCCCGACGCTGGTGGGGCAGTTGCTGGAGTGGCTGGGCCATACGGACTGGCACCCGCTACTGGCGAGTTGTGTTTTTCATTACGAGTTCGAATTCATTCACCCGTTCGCCGATGGCAACGGGCGCATGGGGCGACTCTGGCAGACCTTGATACTCAGTCGCTGGAATCCGCTGTTGGCTTATTTGCCGGTGGAGACGGTCATCCATGCTCAGCAGGAGGCCTACTACGCGGCCTTGGCCGAGGCCGACCATGTTGCACAGGCGACGCCCTTCGTTGACTACATGTTGCGGGCATTACTGGCAGCCATGGACGAAGTCGCGCAGACCGAACAAGTAAGCGATCAAGTTACCGATCAAGTAAACGAGAGCGTGCAACAGCTGTTGCAGGCTTTCAACAAGGGAGAAGCCCTCAAGTCCTCGGAAATCATGCGCAGGTTGGGGTTGTCGCACCGGCCAACCTTCCGGAAGAACTACCTGGGGCCGGCGATGGCGTCCGGATTGCTGGAAATGACCCAACCGGATTCGCCGCGCAGTCCCCTGCAGTGTTATCGCTTGACCGATCCGGGTTGGCGCAGGCGGGTTTCCGACTAGCCGTGGCGATGGGTATCGCTTCGCTCAACCCATCCTGCGAAAGGCGCTCCGTAGGGCGTATAACCGTTCGCGGTTATACGCCGATACACCGGGGCCACAGCCAACACCGAGGTTGGCCTTGGCGCCGCCGGGGACCGAGGCCAAACGGCGGATAACGCCGTAGGCGTTATGCGCCCTACGTGCCATGGGGGCGGTCTTTCACCGCTCGAACTTCTGCGCCTGCCCCTGCTGCAGCGTCCACCCCACCACTTCGGCCGCCAGGCGGTCGGTGGCCTGGCCGAAGGCCGTGACCACTTCCGGCACCTTTTCCCCGGCCGCCGGCTGGCGGACCTCGAAGCGGCGCGTCGCGACGATGCGCTGGGTGGCGCTGCGCACCAGGCGGGCTTCGAGGATGACCACCGCTTCCACGCCCTTGTCGCGGTATTCGCCCTGGAAGGCGCGCAGGTCGCCGCCCAGTTCCAGGTCGGCCTGCAGGCTGACCTCGTCGCTGCTCAGGGCCTGGATGCGGCCGTCGGCGCGGAAGGCGTCGAGCAGGCGGTCGCGCAGCAGCGGCGGGGCGCCGTCGGCCCAGCGGGCGCCCTTGTAGACGCTGAGCAGGTCGCCCCTGGGCTGCACGGCGATGCGGTTGCTGTCCAGCACCTGGCTGGCCCGGGGCGCCAGCACCCGCAGCGACCAGTCCACCGCCGGGGTGGCGCGTGGCGGTTGCTGCTGCGCCGGCAGCAGGTAGACGTCCGGGGTCTCGGCCCTGGGCAGGATCGAGCAGGCCCCGAGCAGGGCGGCGAGGGCGCTGTAGCCGAGCAGGCGCAGGGGGCCTTCATGGTTGGAACTCCTTGGTGCGGTTGCCGCCGAACAGGTAGTTGGTCGGGTTCTCTTCCAGGCGGCGGGTCACCCGCTGCAGGTTCTCCAGGGTGGCGCGCAGCTCGCGCACCGCCGGGCCTATCTCGCCCAGGCCGTTCAGCCCGCCGTTCACCGAGTCGTAGTTGCTGTCCAGCAGGCGGTCGATCTTCTCGCTGCTGCGCTGCAGCGCGGTGAGGGTCTGCTGGGCGCTGAGCAGGGTGTCCTTGCCCTGGCTGCCGAGCAACTGGTTGGCGTTGCCCAGCAGTTGGCTGGCATTGGCCAGGGTCAGCTTCGCCTGTTCGCTGGCCGCGGCCAGTTCCTGCACGGTGCGGCGGATGTCGCCGCGCTGCTCGGCGATCACCGCGGTGGCCTGGTCGATGTGGTCGAGGGTGCGGCTGATGCGGTCGACGTTATCCTGGGAGAACATGCGGTTGACGTTGTTGATCAGGTTGCTGACGTTGGTGGCGATGTCCTCGCCGTTGGCCAGCAGCTTGCTCAGTGGCGAGGGGATGGTCTTGATCACCGGCACCTGGCCGTCCTTGCCCACCAGCGGCGGGCTCTCCGGCGAGCCGTTGCTGAGCTGGATGATGGCGGTGCCGGTGACCCCGGTGATGGCCAGCTTGGCGCGGGTGTCCTGGCGGATCGGCGTCTGGTCGAACACGCGGATGCGCGCCAGCACCTTGCGCGGGTCCTGCGGGTCGAGGCGCAGGCTGACCACGTCGCCGACCTTGATCCCGCTGTACTGCACGGTGCCGCCCTGGGACAGGCCGGTCACCGCCTCGGTGAAGATCACGTCGTAGTAGTTGTACTGCTGGTCGCTGCTGTTCTTGGCCAGCCACAGGCCGAAGAGCAGGCCGCCGATGGCCACCAGCACGGTGAACAGGCCGATGACCACGTGGTGGGCGCGGGTTTCCATTCAGTTCTCCTCCCGCAGGCGGTCCGCCGCCTGCTGCGCGGCACGGCCGCGCGGGCCGTGGAAATAGTCCTGGACCCAGGCGTCGGGGTTGGCGGCCACCTCGTCGAGGCTGCCGACCACCAGCACGCGTTTCTGCGACAGCACCGCGACGCGGTCGCAGATGGTGTAGAGGGTGTCCAGGTCGTGGGTGACCAGGAACACGGTGAGGCCGAAGGCCTCGCGCAGGGTCAGGATCAACTGGTCGAAGGCCGCCGCGCCTATGGGGTCGAGGCCGGCGGTGGGCTCGTCGAGGAACAGGATGTCCGGGTCCAGGGCCAGGGCGCGGGCCAGGGCGGCGCGCTTGACCATGCCGCCGGACAGCTCCGAGGGGTATTTGTCGCCGGCCTCCGGCGGCAGGCCGGCCAGGGAGATCTTCACCTTGGCCAGGTACTCGGCGTCCTCGCGGGCCAGCCCGGCGTGCTCGATCAGCGGCAGGCAGACGTTCTCGCTGACGGTCAGCGAGGAGAACAGCGCGCCGTTCTGGAACAGCACGCCGAAGCGCCGCTCGATCCTCGAGCGCTGCTCCGGCGGCAGCTCCAGCAGGTTCTGCCCGAACACCTGGATCCGCCCTTCCTGGGGCCGGCGCAGGCCGATGATGGCGCGCAGCAGCACCGACTTGCCGGTGCCGGAGCCGCCGACCACGCCGAGGATCTCGCCGCGGCGCACGTCCAGGTCCAGGTGCTCGTGCACCGCGTGGTCGCCGAAGCGGTTGCACAGGTCGCGGACCTGGATGATGGCTTCGTCGCTCACCAGCCCATCTCCATGAAGAACAGCGCGGCGACGGCGTCGATGAGGATCACCGCGAAGATCGACTGGACCACCGCCGAGGTGGTGTGCTCGCCCACCGACTGCGCGCTGCCGCTGACGCGGAAGCCTTCCAGGCAGCCGATCACGGCGATCACGAAGGCGAACACCGGCGCCTTCACCAGGCCGACCAGGAAGTGCTGCACGGCGATGTCGTTCTGCAGCATGACCATGAACATGCGCGGCGAGATGTCCAGCGACAGCGCGCAGACCACGCCGCCGCCGACGATGCCCGAGAGCATGGCGAGGAAGGTCAGCAGCGGCAGCACCAGCAGCAGCGCCAGCACCCGCGGCAGCACCAGCAACTCCATCGGGTCCAGGCCCAGGGCGCGGATGGCGTCGATCTCCTGGTTCGACTTCATCGAGCCGATCTGCGCGGTGAAGGCGCTGGCGGTACGCCCGGCCAGCAGGATGGCGGTGAGCAGCACGCCGAACTCGCGCAGGAACGAGAAGCCCACCAGGTCGACGGTGTAGATGGCCGCGCCGAACTTGTTCAGCACGGTGGCGCCGAGGAAGGCCACCACGGCGCCGACCATGAAGGTCAGCAGGGCCACGATGGGCACGGCGTCCAGGCCAGTCTGTTCCATGTGCGCGGCCAGCGAGGTGGGCCGCCAGCGCCGGGGATTCAGGGCGCAGCGCGCCAGGCTTTCGAGAGTCAGGCCGATGAAGCCGAGCACGCCCACCAGGTCCTTCCAGAAGGCTTCCATGGCGAGGCCGATGCGTTCCAGCAGCTCGACCAGGGCGTTGCGCGGCGGCGGCTTCTTCTCGTGCAGGCGGCACTGGGTGATGGAACTGCCCACCGCGCGCAGCAGGTCGCGGCGTTCCCTGGGCACATCCGCGGCGATCTCGTCCAGGCGCTGCAGGCCGCTGGCGCCGATCAGGTCGGCGAGCAGGCTGGCCCCGGCGGTGTCGAGGGCGCCGAGCCGGCTGAAGTCGAAGCCCCCGGCATGGGCGCGCTGGCCGTCCAGCGCGCCGACCTGGCGTTGCAGGTCGGCGAAATGGGCGAGCGTCCAGTCGCCGCTGACTTGCAGCAGGGGCGGGGAGGCGGAGGTGTCCAGGCGCAGCTGGCCGGCTTGAGCGGTTTCGGTCATCCCACGGAGTCTAGCGGAGTTGTGTGACGGGACCATCCGTCGCCTTCCACTCAGGGAGGTTACAGGATGTTTCTTGACATTGTTAGCAAGCTATTTAATAGTTCGATCAACGATTTTGCCGGTATGTCTGCATGCCAGCCTTCCTTTCGCCATTCGTCGAGTTCTTCCGCGCCGTGCTGCGCCCGCGCCGCACGGACCTGCAGTTCGCCGCCAAGTCGGTGCTGGCCGGCATTCTCGCCCTCTACCTGGCGTTCCGCTTTGAGCTGCAGCAACCGCAGTGGGCGCTGGTCACGGTGTTCGTGGTCAGCCAGCCGCTGAGCGGCATGGTGCTGGCCAAGAGCGTGTTCCGCCTGCTCGGCACCTGCCTCGGGGCCATGGTCTCGGTGGCGCTGATCGCGGTGCTGGGCCAGGCGCCGCTGCCGTTCCTCCTGGCCATGGCGGCCTGGCTGGCGTTCTGCACCGCCGGCGCCTCGCTGCTGCAGAACTTCTCGTCCTACGGCTTCGTCCTCGCCGGCTACACCGCGGCGATAGTCGCGCTGCCTTCCAGCGCCGCGCCCATGACGGTGTTCGACCAGGCCGTGGCGCGCTGCTCGGAGATCGGCCTGGGCATCCTCTGCGCCTCGCTGGTGAGCATCGTGCTGTGGCCGCGGCGCGTGCAGCAGCAGTTGGCGGAGCAGGGCAAGGGCGCCTGGGAGACCGGCCTGCAGGCGGCCGCCGCCGAACTGACCGGTGCCGACGAGCGCGGCCCGCTGATCCGCGCCATGGGCCGCATCGTGGCGGTGGACGCGCAGCGCGAACACGCCTGGTTCGAGGGCGAGAGCGGCCGCCGCCGGGCCCAGGCGCTGCGGGTGCTGAACGCCGACCTGCTGGGCCTGCTGCGCGCGGCGCGCAAGGTGGCGCGGGAGTGGCGGCTGCTGGACCAGGCGCCCGCCACCGCGCTGGAGCCCTGGCGGCGCGAGGTCATGGACCTGCTGGAGCAGGCCGGGTACCGCGCCTTCGAGGACTGCCGCGAGCGCCTGGGCGAGGCCGCGCGGGCCCACGAGAGCGCCCAGCAGCGCCTGTGCCTGGAATGCCTGGTGCGCACCCTGGCGATGGCCGGGCAGGCCCGGCGCAGCATGCAGGCGCTGGTCTACGGCGAGGCGCCGCGCAACGCGCCGGGGGTGATCGTCTGGCACCGTGACATCGAGCGCGGGCTGCTCTACGGCCTGCGCAGTGCCCTGGCATTCCTCTGCGTGTCGGCCTTCTGGCTGGCCACGGCCTGGCCCAGCGGCCTGGGCGCGGTGTCCATCACCGGCGTGGTGCTGAGCCTGTTCGCCAGCCGCGACAACCCGGCTGGCGCCGGCCTCAACTTCCTGCGCGGCATCGTCCTGTCGGTGCCCTTCGCCGGCATCGCGGGCCTGGTGATACTGCCGCTGTGCGACGGCTTCCCGGCGCTGGCCCTGGTGCTGGGCGTGCCGCTGTTCATCGCCGCGCTGTGCATGACGCGGCCCGCCATCGCCGCCATCGCCTCGTCCTTCTGCATCTTCTATGTGAAGAACATCGGGCCGAGCAACGCGATGAGCTACGACCTCGGCCACTTCCTCAACTCGGCGCTGGCCACGGTGGTCGGCGTGGCCTTCGCCGTGCTGGTGTTCAACCTGGTGCGCCTGGCGCCGGGGCAGCGCCACTACCGCCGCGTGCTGGCGGCCATCCTCGTCGACCTGGCGCGGCTCACCCGCGGCCCGCTGCCGGTGGCGGAGGTGTGGTTCGACGGCCGCAGCGCCGACCGCCTGCTGCGCCTGGCGCAGTTCTACAGGAACCTGCCGGCCGAACGCCGTGCGCGCTGGCGCGGCGGCCTGCTGGCGCTGGACCTGGGCGACGAGCTGCTGTTCCTCCGCGCGCGCCTGGCCGCGGCCCGCGGCCCCGTACGGCGGGCCCGCGACGCCTACCTGCTGCGCCTGCACGACCTGCTGCTCGCCGGTGGCCCGCGCGCCGGCCGCGAGCAGGCCCTGGATGCGGCCAGCGTGGCGCTGTTCCAGGCCCTGGAGGGCGACCACCGGCTGCCGGCCGAGGACCGCGAACTGGCCCGCGCCACCCTGGTCCAGCTGCAGTTCATCTGGCTGCGCTGGTGCCGCCAGGACCCGGCCGCGACGCCGGCGCCGGCGGCGCGACCCATCGCCGCCGCCGATTGACCGGCCACCCCACCAGCCTCTAAGCTGCGCGCCTGCTACAGGTGCCTTCAGTCATGGCTGAAGGTGAAACAGGGAAGCCGGTGGAACCGAGCCTTTTCGGTCATTCCGGCGCTGCCCCCGCAACGGTAGGCGAGTCACGCGGTCGCAACAGCCACTGTGCCAACGGCATGGGAAGGCGCGGCCGGGGAAGTCCCAGGACCTCCACTCGCGAGCCCGGAGACCGGCCCGTAGCGACGACGACGCGCCGGAAGCCGTCGGGCGCTGCCCAGGCCGCGCTCCGATCGCCCCGCGTCATCCCGGTTTTTAGCCGCGCGGGTGAGAGCGGTGGAGCGATCAGGCAGATGAGCAATTCCCCTCCAGCCCCGGCCCCGCGCCGCCCGGCTGCGTTCCTTCGTCACTCCCGCATGCCCCATCAGCCACGGTGCCCCGGCGCCGCGAGCACGGCCGTCCGCGGCCAGGAGACAGAACGATGAGCGAGACCCCGGAAAAGGACGAGCGCCACCGCGCGCGCATGCAGCGCAAGAAGGAAGTGGTCGACGAGAAGATCGCCCAGGCCCGGGACGAACGCGGCGTGCTGCTGGTGCTCACCGGCAACGGCAAGGGCAAGAGCAGCTCGGCCTTCGGCATGCTCGCCCGCGCCCTCGGCCACGGCATGCGGGCCGGCGTGGTGCAGTTCATCAAGGGCGCCGCCAGCACCGGCGAGGAAGCCTTCTTCCGGCGCTTCCCCGAGGAAGTGCGCTACCACGTGATGGGCGAGGGCTTCACCTGGGAGACCCAGGACCGCCAGCGCGACATCGACAAGGCGCAGCAGGCCTGGGGCATCGCCCGCGAACTGCTGGCCGACCCGGCCATCGGCCTGGTGGTGCTGGACGAGCTGAACATCGCCCTCAAGCACGGCTACCTGGAACTGGACGCGGTGCTCGCCGACATCGCCGCGCGCCCGGCGCACCAGCACGTGGTGGTCACCGGCCGCGCCGCGCAGCCGGGGATGATCGAGGCCGCCGACACCGTCACCGAGATGGGCCTGGTCAAGCATGCCTTCAAGGCCGGCATCAAGGCGCAGAAAGGGGTGGAGTTCTGATGCCGCAAGCGCGCCAGTGCCCGGCGCTGCTGATCGCAGCTCCCGCCTCGGGGCAGGGCAAGACCACCGTCACCGCCGCCCTGGCCCGCCTGCACGCGCGCCAGGGGCGCAGGGTGCGGGTGTTCAAGGTCGGCCCGGACTTCCTCGACCCGATGATCCTCGCCCGTGCCAGCGGCGCGCCCGTGCACCAGCTCGACCTGTGGATGGTCGGCGAGGCGCAGAGCCGGCGCCTGCTGTGGGAGGCGGCCGGGGAGGCCGACCTGATCCTCATCGAGGGGGTGATGGGCCTGTTCGACGGCACGCCCTCGGCCGCCGACCTGGCGCGCACCTTCAACGTCCCGGTGCTGGGCGTGATCAACGGCCAGGCCATGGCGCAGACCTTCGGCGCCCTGGCCGTGGGCCTGGCCACCTACCAGCCGGGCCTGCCGTTCTCCGGGGTGCTCGGCAACCGCGTCGGCAGCCAGCGCCACAGCGACCTGCTGCGCGACAGCCTGCCGGAGTGGATCCGCTGGTACGGCGCGCTGCCGCGCAGCGCCGAGCTGGAGCTGCCCAGCCGCCACCTGGGCCTGGTGCAGGCCGAGGAGCTGGCCGACCTGGATGCGCGCCTGGACGCCGCCGCCGATGCCCTGGCCGCCAGCAGCGCGGTGGACCTGCCGCCGCCGGTGAGCTTCGCGGCGCCGGCCGCGCGCGAGGTGCCGCCGTCCCTGGCCGGCGTGCGCATCGGCGTGGCGCGCGATTCCGCCTTTGCCTTCCTCTACCAGGCCAACCTCGACCTGCTGCGCGAACTGGGCGCCGAGCTGTGCTTCTTCTCCCCGCTCAGCGACGAATGCCTGCCGGAGGTGGATAGCCTCTACCTGCCCGGCGGCTACCCCGAGTTGCACCTGGCACAACTGGAGAACAACCGCGCCATGGCCGCTGCCATCCGCGCCCATCACGCCGCCGGCAAGCCGCTGCTGGCCGAGTGCGGCGGCATGCTCTACCTGCTCGACGGCCTGACCGACGCCAATGGCCTATGCGGCCAACTGCTCGGCCTGCTGCCCGGCCGCGCCACCCTGCAGAAGCGCCTGGCCGCCCTGGCCCTGCAGGAGGTCGAGCTGCCCGAGGGCCCGTTGCGCGGCCACACCTTCCACCACTCGCTGCTGGACACCGGCCTGGAGCCGGCCCTGCGCGGCAGCTGCCCGAACGCCAAGCCGGTGGCCGAGGCGGTGTTCCGCCTGGGCCGCCTGACCGCGTCCTACATCCACTTCTACCTGCCGTCGAACCCGATGGCCGCCACCGCGATCTTCCGCCCATGACCGAGCACGCCTACAGCCCCGAGGAGCGCGCGGCCATCTACCGCGCCATCGCCGAACGCCGCGACATGCGCCACTTCAGCGGCGGCGAGGTGGCCCCGGAGCTGCTGGCGCGCCTGCTGGAAGCAGCGCACCAGGCCCCCAGCGTCGGGCTGATGCAGCCCTGGCGCTTCATCCGCATCACCCGCCCCGAGCTGCGCGAGGCCATCCACGGCCTGGTGGAGGAAGAGCGGGTGAAGACCGCCGAGGCCCTGGGCGAGCGCTCCGACGAATTCATGCGGCTGAAGGTCGAAGGCATCCGTGACTGCGCCGAGTTGCTGGTGGCGGCCCTGGCGGATGGCCGCGAGGCCCACGTCTTCGGCCGCCGCACCCTGCCGCAGATGGACCTGGCCTCGCTGGCCTGCGCCATCCAGAACCTCTGGCTGGCGGCCCGCGCCGAGGGGCTGGGGCTGGGGTGGGTGTCGTTGTTCGAACCCGCCGCCCTGGGCGAACTGCTCGGCCTGCCGGCGGGCAGCGAGGCGGTGGCGGTGCTCTGCCTGGGGCCGGTGGAGGCGTTCTACCCAGCGCCCATGCTGGCCCTGGAGGGCTGGCGCGAGCCGCGCCCGCTGAGCGAACTGCTTTACCAGAACCACTGGGGGGAACGCCCATGAGCCTGGCCCTGCTGAGCGTCGCCGGCGTGGCCCTGGACGGCCTGCTGGGCGAGCCGAAACGCTGGCACCCGCTGGTGGCCTTCGGGCGCCTGGCCGATCGCCTGGAGCGCCGCTTCAACCGAGCCCGAGTGCCATTGTCGACGGTTGGCACGGATAGCCCCTCTCCCGTCAGGGAGAGGGTTGGGGAGAGGGTGCTACGCCCAACTCCGTACTTCCCGACAGCAACACCCCCGGCCTAGGCTGGCGCAGCCACGGCGTCACCGCCTGGGCCCTGGCGGTACTGCCACTGACCTTCATCACCTGGTTGCTGACCCTGCTCCCGCATCTCGGCTGGCTGGTCTCCGCCATCGCCCTCTACGCCGCCATCGGCCTGCGCAGCCTGGGCGAGCACGCCGAGCCGGTGGCGCTGGCGCTGCGCCAGGGCGACCTGCCCGAGGCACGCAAGCGCGTGGGCTACATGGTCAGCCGCGAGACCGCCGAACTGGACGGCAGCGCGGTGGCCAAGGCCGCCACCGAATCGGTGCTGGAGAACGGCAGCGACGCGGTGTTCGCCGCGCTGTTCTGGTTCGCCGTGGCCGGCGCGCCGGGCGTGGTGCTGTACCGCCTGAGCAACACCCTGGACGCCATGTGGGGCTACCGCAACCCGCGCTTCGAACGCTTCGGCTGGGCCGCGGCGAAGATCGACGACGCTCTCAACTACCTCCCCGCGCGCCTGGTCGCCCTGACCTACGCGCTGCTCGGCAATACCCGCCTGGCCCTGCGCAGCTGGCGCATACAGGCGCCGCGGTGGGACAGCCCCAACGCCGGCCCGGTGATGGCCGCCGGCGCCGGTGCGCTCGGCGTGGCCCTGGGCGGCAATGCCGTCTACCACGGTGAACTGCACCAGCGCCCGCAACTGGGCGAAGGCCCGGCGCCGGGCGCCCGCGACATCTGGCGGGCGCTGGCCCTGGTGCGCCAGGGCGTGCTGCTGTGGCTGCTGGCGATCCTCGGCCTGGGGGCGCTGCTGCATGCTTGAGCACGGCGGACGCCTGCGCGCGGCGGCGCAGCGCTACGGCATCGATCTGGCCGACTGGCTCGACCTGTCCACCGGCATCGCCCCCTGGCCCTGGCCCGTGGCGGACATCCCCGCCAGGGCCTGGCAGCGCCTGCCGGAAGAGGGCGACGGCCTGGAGCAGGCCGCGCGCGACTACTACGGCTGCGATTCGCTGCTGCCGCTGCCCGGCAGCCAGGCGGCGATCCAGGCCCTGCCGCGCCTGCGCGAGCCTGGCCGGGTCGGCGTGTTGGCGCCTTGCTACGCGGAGCATGCGGCGGCCTGGCGGCGCCATGGCCATGAACTGCTGGAACTGGCGGACGACGAAGTCGACGCGCTGATCGACCAGCTCGACGTGCTGCTGCTGGTCAACCCGAACAACCCCACCGGCCGGCGCTTCGACGCCGAACGCCTGCTCGCCTGGCACGCGCGCCTGCATGCTCGTGGCGGCTGGCTGGTGGTGGACGAAGCCTTCATCGACTGCACCCCTGGGCGGAGCCTGCTGCCGTTGGCCGGCGGCTGGCCGGGTCTGGTGGTGCTGCGTTCGCTGGGCAAGTTCTTCGGCCTGGCCGGCGCGCGCCTGGGCTTCGCCTTCGCCGAACCGGCGCTGCTGGCGCGCCTGGCCGAGCTGCTCGGGCCCTGGGCGGTGAGCGGGCCGACCCGCTGGGTGGCGCAGCGCGCGCTGGCCGACCACTCGCTGCAAGTCGAACGCCGCGCTGCGCTGGAACAGGCCGGTGCGCGCCTGGCCGCGCTTCTGAAAACCCACCAGTTGCTGACCCAGGGCACCGCGCTGTTCCAGTGGCTTGCCTACCCTCGGGCGGCTGAACTGCACGAACACCTGGCCCGCCGCGGCATCCTCGTGCGTCTTTTCGACAGCCCGCCGAGCCTGCGCTTCGGCCTGCCCGCCGACGAAGCCGGCTGGGCGCGCCTGGCCAGCGCCCTCGGGCAATGGAGCACCCCATGACCCCCCTGATGGCGCAAGGCACTACGTTGATGGTGCAAGGCACCACCTCCGACGCCGGCAAGAGCACCCTGGTGACCGCGCTGTGCCGCTGGCTGCGCCGCCAGGGCGTGGCGGTGGCGCCGTTCAAGCCGCAGAACATGGCGCTGAACAGCGCGGTGACCGCCGACGGCGGCGAGATCGGCCGCGCCCAGGCGGTGCAGGCCCAGGCCTGCCACCTGGCGCCGCACACCGACATGAACCCGGTGCTGCTCAAGCCCAACAGCGACGTGGGCGCCCAGGTGATCATCCACGGCCGCGCGGTGACCAGCATGAACGCCGCCGCCTACCACGACTACAAGCGGATCGCGAAGCAGGCCGTGCTGGAATCCCACCAGCGTCTGCTCGACGCCTACCAGGTGGTGATGGTGGAGGGCGCCGGCTCCCCGGCGGAGATCAACCTGCGCGCCAACGACATCGCCAACATGGGCTTCGCCGAGGCGGTGGACTGCCCGGTGATCCTCATCGCCGACATCGACCGTGGCGGCGTGTTCGCCCACCTGGTCGGCACCCTGGAACTGCTTTCGGCAAGCGAGCGGGCGCGGGTGAAGGGCTTTGTCATCAACCGCTTCCGTGGCGACATCGCGCTGCTGCAGCCGGGCCTGGACTGGCTGGAGGAGCGCACCGGCATCCCGGTGCTCGGCGTGCTGCCTTACCTGATGGACTTCCACCTGGAGGCCGAGGACGCCATCGACGTCCGCCAGGCCGCCAAGACGGGGGAAAGCCTGAAGGTGGTGGTGCCGGTGCTGCCGCGCATCAGCAACCACACCGACTTCGACCCGCTGCGCCTGCACCCGCAGGTGCAACTGACCTTCGTCGGCCCCGGCCAGGCCATGCCGGCGGCGGACCTGGTCATCCTGCCCGGCTCCAAGAGCGTGCGCGCGGACCTGGCCTTCCTCCGCGCCCAGGGCTGGGACGCCGCCATCGAGCGCCACCTGCGCTATGGCGGCAAGCTGCTGGGCATCTGCGGCGGCCTGCAGATGCTCGGCCGCACGCTGTCCGACCCCCACGGCCTGGAGGGCGCCGCCGGCGACAGCGCCGGCCTCGGCTGGCTGGCGCTGGACACGGTGCTGGAGCCAGAGAAGCAACTGCGCAACGTGCGCGGCCGGCTGGCGCTGGAAGACGCCGAGGTCGGCGGCTACGAGATTCACGCCGGCGTGACTACCGGGCCCGCATTGGAGAACCCGGCGGTACGGCTCGACAACGGCCGCTGCGATGGCGCGCTGAGCGCCGACGGCCAGGTCATGGGCACCTACCTGCACGGCCTGTTCGAGGCCCCCGACGCCTGTGCCGCATTGCTGCGCTGGGCTGGCCTGGGCGAAGTGCAGCCGTTGGACTATCACGGGCTGCGCGAGCGCGACATCGAGCGCCTGGCCGACCAGGTGGAGGCGTATCTGGATACCGCCAAACTGAAAGCCCTGTGCGGTCTTTGAGATGGGTATCGCTTCGCTCCACCCATCCTACGAAGCTGCTGCTCTTCGTAGGAGCGAGCTTGCTCGCGAACCAGCACCGCCGCGCCCCCTACAGGCCAAGACTTCCCCGGAGAACCCCAATGCTTGAACTCATCCTCGGCGGCGCCCGTTCCGGCAAGAGCCGCCTGGCCGAGCGCCTGGCCCAGGGCAGCGGCCTGCCGGTCACCTATTTCGCCACCGCGCAGAGTGGCGATGGCGAGATGGCCGCGCGCATCCGCCACCACCGTGAACGCCGTCCGGCCGAATGGGGCCTGGTGGAAGAGCCGCTGCACCTGGCGCGGGTCCTCGCCGAGCACGCCGCGCCGGACCGCTGCCTGCTGGTGGACTGCCTGACCCTCTGGCTGACCAACCTGCTGCTCGCCGACGACGGCGCGCACCTGCAACCGCAAATCGATGAGCTGCTGGCCACGCTGCCCGGGCTGCCCGGGCGGATCATCCTGGTCAGCAACGAGACCGGGCTGGGCGTGGTGCCCCTGGGCGAGCTGACGCGGCGTTACGTCGACGAGGCCGGCTGGCTGCACCAGGCCCTGGCCGAGGTCAGCGAACGGGTGCTGTTCACCGTCGCCGGCCTGCCCATGACCCTCAAGGGAGACCCCGTATGAGCCTGCAATGGTGGCGCGAGCCGTGCCAACCCGTGGACCGCGTGGCGCGCGACAAGGCCGCCGCGCGCCAGGACCAGTTGACCAAGCCGCGCGGCGCCCTGGGCCGCCTGGAGGAGGTGGCCATCACCCTCGCCGGCCTGCAGGGGCGTGAGCGGCCCAGCCTGGATCACACCTGGATCGCCCTGTTCGCCGGCGACCACGGCGTGGTGGAGGAGGGCGTCTCGGCCTACCCGCAGGCGGTGACCGGCGAGATGCTGCGCAATTTCGTGCGCGGTGGCGCGGCCATCAGCGTATTGGCCCGCCAACTGGACGCACGCCTGGAAGTGATCGACCTGGGCACCGCCGTGCCGCTGGAGCCTTTGCCCGGCGTACTGCACCTGATGGTCGGCGCCGGCACCCTGAACTTCGCCCGCGAGCCGGCGATGACCGCCGCGCAGTGTCTGATCGCCCTAGAGGCCGGGCGCGAATCCGTGCGCCGCGCGCAGCAGGCCGGCAGCGAGCTGTTCATCGGCGGCGAGATGGGCATCGGCAACACCACCTGCGCCGCCGCCCTGGCCTGCGGCCTGCTCGGCGAACGCGCCGTGTCCCTGGTCGGCCCGGGCACCGGGCTGGATGCCAGGGGCGTGGCGCACAAGGCCGCGGTTATCGAGCGCGCCTTGGCCCTGCATGGCGCGCACTGCGCCGAGCCCTTCGAGGCCCTGTGCCGCCTCGGCGGCTTCGAGGTGGCGGCCCTGGCCGGCGCCTACCTGGCCTGCGCGCAGAAGGGCATCGTCGCCCTGGTGGACGGCTTCATCTGCAGCGTCGCGGCGCTCTGCGCGGTGCGTTTCAACCCCCAGTGCCGCGACTGGCTGCTGTTCGCCCACAGCGGCGCCGAGCCCGGCCACCAGCGCGTGCTCCGGGCCCTGGAGGCGCAGCCGTTGCTGGACCTCGGCCTGCGCCTGGGCGAGGGCAGCGGCGCCGCCCTGGCCGTGCCGCTGCTGCGCCAGGCCTGCCGGCTGCACGCCGAGATGGCCACCTTCGCCGAGGCGGCGGTGTCGGACCGCCCGGCATGAGCCTGCGCCTGGACCTGCTGCGCCACGGCGAAACCGAGCTGGGCGGCGGCTTCCGCGGCCGCCTGGACGACGCCCTGACCGCCGCCGGCTGGGCGCAGATGCAGGCCGGCCTGGGCCTGGCCTCGCCCTGGGACGCCCTGGTCAGCTCGCCGTTGCGCCGCTGCGCGGCCTTCGCCGAGCGCCTGGCCGCCGCCAGCGGCTTGCCGCTGCACCTGGAGGCGGACCTGCGCGAACTGGATTTCGGCGAGTGGGAAGGGCTTTGCGCAGCTAAGCTGATGGAGACTGATAGCGATGCGCTAGCCCGTTTCTGGAACGACCCCTACGCCTTCACCCCGCCGGGCGGCGAGCCGCTCGCGGCCTTCGAGGCGCGGGTGTTCGCGGCCCTGGAGCGGCTGTACGCGACGCATGCCGGAAAGCACCTGCTGCTGGTGACCCATGGCGGCGTGATGCGCCTGCTCGGCGCACGCGCCCAGGGCCTGCCGCGCGAGCAGTTGCTGCAGGTGAGCGTCGCCCACGGCGAACGGCTGGCGCTGCGCATCGAGCCGCAGGCCGGCGGCTGGAGCATCCAACCGGTCGAGTCCGCCGCGAGCGCGCCCCGATGAGCAACCTGTTCCTGCCGTTGATCGCCCTGCAGTTCCTCAGCCGCATCCCGATCCGCCTGGGCGAGGTGCCCACGCCCGAGCAGTTCGGCCGCGCCACCCTGTTCTACCCGCTGGTAGGGGCATTGATGGGCGGCGGGCTCTATGCCCTGGGCTACTTCTTCGGCGAGACCTACCTGCTGCTGCACGCCGCGCTGTTGCTGGCGGTGTGGGTGGCCTTCAGCGGCGCCCTGCACCTGGACGGCCTGGCCGACACCGCCGACGCCTGGGTGGGCGGGCTGGGCGACCGCGAGCGCACCCTGGCGATCATGAAGGACCCGCGCAGCGGCCCGGTGGCGGTGGTGGTGCTGGTGGTGATGCTGCTGGTGAAGTTCTGCGCCATAGCGGCCCTGCTCGACAGCCATCACTTCTGGGCCCTGCTGCTGGCGCCGTGGCTGGCGCGGGTGGCGCTGCCGCTGCTGTTCCTCACCACCCCCTACGCCCGCCCCGGCGGCCTCGGCCAGGCCCTGGCCGACCACCTGCCGCGCCGCGCGCTGCCCTGGATGCTGGCGCTCAACGCCGCGCTGATGCCGCTGACCGGCCTCAGCGGCCTGGTCGCGCTGGTGGTGGCCCTGGCGGTGTTCCTCTGGTGGCGCAACCGGCTGATGGCGAGGCTGGATGGCACCACCGGGGATACGGCGGGGGCTTTGGTGGAGTTGGTGGAGTGCGCGGTGTTAGTGGGGTTGGCGATTTAGTCAGCCGGGGGCGTGTGGTGTGTGGTTCGAACGCGTAGCCCTCTCCCTAACCCTCTCCCTGAAGGGAGAGGGGACCGTTGGGCAGGGTTTGATGTTCTGGAGTCAGCCGGCAACACTGAGGGTTTCCGGCTGAAGCCATTCCTTCTCTCGGCACGGACAAGCTCCCTCTCCCTTCAGGGAGAGGGCTGGGGAGAGGGAGCGATGTTCAGCCCAGGCAGCAGAACCCCCTGTGCGCTCGAATCCTCCCTCACCCCAACGTCTCCGGCGGCGCTTCGTAGCTCCCCGACTCATAGCTCACCCCGTGCCTCATCCTGGGCGGCGCGTCGCCCGCGTGCAGGCTGGTGACCGTGTCGATGATGGTCTTGTCCTCCAGCGTCATGCGGTCGAGCATGCGCAGGTGGGCGATCCAGTTGTCCACCAGGAAGACCTCCTGCCAGGCCTCCTTGTCGCTGATGTCGCGGTACAGCGCCCAGCGTTCGGCGCCGTTGCGCAGGCGCAGGCGGCGCAGCGGCTTGGCCGCGCGGACGAAGTCGCGGGTGCGTTCGGCCGGGATGCGGTACTCGATGGTCACCAGCACCGAGCCGCGCTGGGTGTCGAAGACGAAGGTCGGCTCCCCCGGCAGGGTGCCGGGGGCGCGGGCGATGCTGCCGGGGTTCAGCTCCGGCAGGCGCGAGTTGTACAGCAGCGCCACCGAGATCAGCAGCAACACCCCGGCGGCGAGCAGCGCGCCCTGCACGCCCATGGTCCCGGCGAAGTGGCCCCAGAGGAAGGAGCCCAGCGCCAGGCCGCCGTAGAGGGCCGTCTGGTACAGCGCCAGGGCGCGGGCCTTGACCCAGTCCGGCACCAGTATCTGCACCGCCGAGTTGTAGCTGGCCACCGCGGCGATCCAGCAACTGCCGCCGACGATCAGCGCCGGGAACAGCACCCAGAGGTTGTCCACGCCGCCGAGGATCAGCAGCACCAGGCCGAGGGTGCCGCCGCCCAGGCTGATCAGGCGGCTGGTGCCGATCACCCTGCGCAGGCGGCCCACCAGCGTGCTGCCGAGGATGGCGCCCAGGCCCAGGGCGCCGAGCATGTAGCCGTACACCGAGGCGTTGCCGTCCGGGTTGCGGTGCGCCAGCAGCGGCAGCAGCGCCCAGACCGCGCTGGCGGAGAGGCCGAACACCGCCGAGCGCAGCATCACCAGGCGGGTGACGCTGGAGTACTGGGTGAAGCGCAGCGCCGCCACCACCCCTTCGAAGATGTGCTCCGGCGGCAGGGTGCGCTTGGGCACCTCGCGGCGCCATTGCCAGATGGCCCAGATCAGCGCGGCGTAGCACAGGCAGTTGAACAGGAACACCCAGGGCGCGCCGGTGGCCGACAGCAGCAGGCCGCCGATGGCCGGGCCCACCGCCCGGGCGACGTTGTAGTTGACGCTGTTGAGCAGCACCGCATCGCCCACCAAGCGCGCCGGCACCTGCTCGTTCACCGCCGCCTGCCAGGCCGGGATGGTGATGGAGCTGCCCAGGGACAGCCAGAGGATCGACAGGATCAGCAGCAGCGGGTCGAGGTAGCCGAAGAAGGCCAGCACGGTCACCAGGGCCGCGCCGGACAGCTCGATGGACAGGCCGATGAGCATGATCTTGCGCCTGTCGTGGTTGTCCGCCAGCACCCCGGAGAGGATCGACAGCAGCACCAGCGGCAACGCCGAGGCGACCTGGATCATCGCCACCATCAGCGGGCTGGCGTGGGCCTCGGTGACCACCCAGGCGGCGGCCACCGACTGTGCCCAGGTGCCCAGGTTGGCGAACAGGTTGCAGATCCAGATGATGCGGAAGGCCGCGATGCTGAACGGGGCGAGCACGCCGCTGCGCTGGGGGTCGGCTTCGTTCTTCAGCGGCAGGTCGTGCTTGGGGGAAACGGATTGCAGCATGGGGAACGCCTTCTTGCGGTGGCCGGCGGCAACGGCGCTATGCCGGCAGGTCATGCCCGGCAAGTGTAGTGGCTGGCTCCGGGGGCGCCATTGATGATGGTCAGCCTGGCCTTATCGGTGAATCGCGCTGGCCCCGTGCGACAGTGCTTCGCGGCGTGCGGGTTGCTAGGCTGCGCGGCATCGACCGACAAGAGTGGAAGCCCCATGAACCACCTGCTGCGCTGTGTCCTGCTGCTGGCCCTGCTGATCCTGCCGCGTTGCCTGTGGGCCTGGTCCAACCATGCCCTGGGCAGCTACCAGGCCCTGGCGCAACTGCCGGCCGTGGCCAATGCGCCGGCGGTGCCCATGGAGCCGCTGGAGGCCTTCCTCGCCGCCGAGCGCGAGGGCCTGGTGGCCCTGCTCGACGAGCAGGAACGCTTCGCCCGCGAGCACTTCCGGCAGTACCCGGCGCGCCCCGACGCGCTGCGCTTCAGCGGCACGGAGCAGGACCTGCGCCAGGCCTTCCTCGGCGCCTTGCGCCTGAACCCCGAGGTCAAGCTGGCCAACGCCATCCAGCCCGCGCCGGGCCACGACCAGCCGGCACGGGCGCACCTGAAGGCTTCGGATGTCCTGGTGTTCCACGACCTTTCCGGCTGGGCGCGCTGGCGCTTCATCGCCCTGCAGCCGGGCGAGCCGGTCCCGGCCCTGGCGGTGCTGGCCAGCGCCAGCGACGAGCCGGACTTCGGCCACGACATCCACCTGTTCAGCGACAACCCCGGCGTGGCCGGCCAGCGCTACGGCTTCGGCCCGCAGCCGTTCGGCGACCCGGGCTACGAGTTCAGCTCCCAGGCGCCGTTCCACATGGGCTTCTACCACGAGTCGGCGATCATCTTCGCCGGTGCGCCCTACCTGCAGCGCAGCTGGCCTGAGTGGCGCGCCTACCAGTTCCATGGCCTGGCGCGCTACGCCTTCGAGCACGGCCACCCGTACTGGGGCTACCGCTTCCTCGGCTGGTCGATGCACTACGTCCAGGACCTGACGCAGCCCTACCACAGCACCCCGCTGCCCGGTGAAACCACCGCCAGCATGCTGTGGACGGCGCTCAAGGCCCTGGCCGGCCTGGATGCCGACAAGAAGGCCGCCATCAGCCGCGTGGCCAGCCGCCACCTGGGCGTGGAGCGCTACCAGTTGGACTGGCTGCTGGAGTCGCTGCGCAAGCCGCAGGGTTCGGCGCTGCTGGCCGCCTATGCCGATGCCTCCGGCGACGGCGGCTACCCGGCGTATTCGGCCGATTACCCGCGGGAGGTGGTGGCGGCCGAATCCCACGCCCATGCGGCGGCCTTCGATGCGGCGATCGGTCACTGGTTGGCAACGATCCCGGCGGATGCCGGCGTCGGTTTCAGCGCCGGCAACGAGGTGGCGCCGCTGCAGCACGATGCGCAGCTGGACGAGCAGTTGCTGGCGTTGATCCGGGCGTTCGGGGCGCACAGCCGCAACCTGGCGAGGTCGGTGCTGCAGCCTTAGGGAAGGGCGAGGGGAGGGAAGGGAAGGAGCAACGCGCCGCGAAGGGGGCGTGGACCCTTCGCGGTGGCGTCGGATGGGCCTAGCCGCCAGTGCAGCCGTTGCCCCAGACCTGGTACTCGATGGTGTGGCGCTGGCCTTGCGAGTCTTCGTAGGTCATCTGCGCGGGCACTATCCCGCACTGGTTGGAGACGTCGGTGGTGGAAACCACGTGGGCGACGTCCAGGTTCATTCCGTAGGTGTATTGCTCCACTGCCGGACTCTGAGGTTGGGCAGCATCGTCCGCCTGCGCAGCGAGGGCGAGCGTGGAGAAGCTGGCCAGGGCCAGAACGACTAGGGCTTTCATGAGTTTTCCTGCCTTTTTCCCGAGCGGGAGCCGCATCCGGGCGCACGTGGCCAGGACGAAGTTCGGCGGCTTCATCGGGAAGATGTCTTTGGGGATGTAGCTATCGGGTTCTTGGGTGTTGCGGCGCGCTTCAACAGCAAGCAAATGGTAGGTCCGCGGCGGGCATATTCATATGCCCGGAAGCCAAAAATACCTCGTACTAAAAGGCAATAATCCAGCAATGGCGGGGGTTTGCGGGGCGCATGCGGTCATGATGACGCTGCGCGGTCATGTCGCGGCCATCGCGCAATGGGTATCAGGATGCACCAATTGTAGGAGCGGATCTCATCCGCGAATCGCGCCGGTGGTTCCAGCTATCGCGGACAAAGTCCGCTCCTACGACCGTGCCACCGGATGGTTCCGCGTGGCAGAGGCAATTGACCGTAGGGCGAATAGCCGTTCGCGGTTATCCGCCGTTGGCCGTGCCATCGGGGTGTCCGGCGTGGCGGGTGAATCCAATCGCGGACAAAGTCCGCTCCTACAGGGAAATGCCACGCCTTCCGGCAACCTGTAGGAGCGAGCTTGCTCGCGAACGGACTCCGCAGCGGGGTTTATTCGCGAGCAAGCTCGCTCCTACGAAGAGCATTTCGGCGCGGGCCGCAAGACAGTTGCTCCTACGACCGTGCTTCCTGGAACCGTAGGAGCGGACTCTGTCCGCGATTCGCGCGCAGGGCGCGCTCCTACAGGTGGGGCACGGCGCGCGGCTTCCTCAACCCCGCGACGTCTCGCGCAGCGGCGAGCTGGGGTCGAGCAGCGAGGTGCGGATGAAGTGCAGGTAGCTGCACATGCGCCGCAGCGGCGAGGTGCCGAAGTGCGGCGGGCGCGGTTCCTGGGTGGTGCGGGTGCTGTGGATGGCGTGTTCCACCGCCGCCAGGGCGCGCAGGCGGTTGTGCTCGCTGGGCTGGATGAACAGGCGGATCAGCGCCCGGCCCATGGCGCGGATGGCGCGGCGCCAGGGCAAGTGCTCGGCGTACCAGGGCTCGTCGGGCAGCCGCGCCTGCTCGCGGCGCAGTTCGATGATCGCCAGGCCCACCTCCTGCACCTGGAACATCCAGCGCAGTAGCCGGCGCTGCACGTCGGGGCGGCCGCTGGCCAGGCCGTAGGCCTGGTTGAGCAGGTCGCGGGTGCCGCTCTCGAAGCCGGCCGACAGGCCCTTCAGCGGGTCGCTGATGGTGTGCACCACGCGCATGCGCAGCTCGGCTTCCAGGCGCTCCCACAGCCAGGGGCGGTTCGGCGGCAGGATCACCATGGCCGCCACCACCGCCATGCCCATGGACAGCAGCATGGCCAGGTACTCGTTGATGAAGGTGTAGGCGTCGTAGCGCGCCAGGTTGGCCGGCAGCGAGGCGATGCAGAACCACACCAGCAGGCCCACGCCGTAGCCGCTCCACTGCGGTCGGGTGATGAGGAAGGCGCCGAGGGCGAACACCGGCGCCAGCACCATGCACAGCAGCGGGAAGCCATCCAGGTGCGGCAGCACGCGGAAGGTGAGGACGAAGCCCAGGGTGGCGCCCAGCAGGGTGCCGAGGGTCAGCTGCAGCGACAGGCGCTTGGGGTTGGGCGAGGCCGACGACAGCGCGGCGATCAGCACCGAGGTGAGGGTGAAGGTGGCGCCGCTGACCCACGAGGTCTCGATCCAGAACACCCCGCCGACGATCACCAGCAGCGCGCAGCGCAGCCCGGCGACCGCCGCGGCCACGGCGTTGGCCTTGGGCGTGAAGCGCTCCTTCCACTGCTCGCGGGCGTGCCTGTGGGCGGCCAGGGAGGCGTGGGTCTGGGCGTAGTCGTGGAGGTCGCCGGCGAAGCGGAACAGCAGCTCGGCGGCGGTCTCGAAATCCAGCTGGTCGGCCTCCCGCGGGCAGGCGTGGGCGAGCCTGGCGCGGGCCTCGCGGATCTGCGGCATCAGTTGCTGGCGGCAGTGCTCCAGCTGCGCGGCGAGGAAGGCCGCGTCGGCATCGCGCAGCGGCCGGCCATGCCAGCCGGCGAGCAGGCCGCCGACCTCGACCAGGCACGGCATCAGCACTTCCAGCACGGCGGCGGCCTGGCGTTCGCGCAGGCGGTCGAGTAGGCGCTGCAGGGCGTGGAAGCGCGTGGTCAGCTGCATGAACTCGCTGTTCAGGCGCGCCAGGCGGCCGCTGCGCAGGCGCATGTGCGGGTCTTCGAAGGCGGTGACGTTGCGCAGGTTCTCCAGGCCCACGGCCTCGGCGGCGATGCGCGCGGCGGCCTGCTCGAAGCGGGCGTGGTCGAGGGTGCCCTCAAGGCCCGCGGCGGCCAGCCCGGCGAAGTCGCCGAAGCGCGTGTCCAGGGCGTTGCGCAGCGCCGCGCTGCTGGTCTGCGGCAGCACCAGGGCGCTGACCAGGCCGGTGCAGAAGATGCCCAGGGTGATCTCCAGCACCCGCCACAGGGCTGCCATGAAGGCGCCCTCGGGGTGCAGGGTGGCGGGAATGCCGATCATCACCGCGGTGTAGCCGGCCAGCAGGCAGGCATAGGCGCGGAAGTCGCGGTAGCGCGCGGCGCCGGCGGTGCACAGGCCGACCCAGATCGACACGCAGAGCAGGAACAGCACCCGCTCCTGGGCGAACAGGGCGATGAAGGTGACCATCACCGTGAGCCCGGCCAGGGTGCCGAGGATGCGGTAGAAGCTCTTGGCCAGGACCTGCCCGCTCTGCGGCTGCAGCACGATGAAGGCGCTGACCAGCACGGTGTTGGGCTGCGGCAGTTCCAGGCGGTAGGCCAGCCACAGGGCGAGGAAGGCGGTGAGCAGTGTCTTGCCGATGAACACCCAGGTGACGCCGTCGCTATGGGCCCAGGCGGACGCCGCCTGGCGCAGCGCGTCGGTGCCGGGCAGGCGCGCGCTGATGCGGGTGAGGCTGTTCATCGGGGCAGGGGTGTGTCGGTGGCGGTACGACCGCGGGGCTGCGGACGGGGTGACGGAGCGGGGGCGGAACGAGCCTGGCGCGTATGGCGGAACACAGCTGTGAATCCTGGGAACTGCGGAGGGGCCGCGGTGGGGAGGCGATTCTAGAAAACGGCCGGGGGCAGGATAAGCTGACAGTTGGGCGAATTATTGTTGCCTGAAAAACAACAATTCGCCGGGGGCAGTTATGCGACAATTCGCCGCCTGTCGCGAATCTGTAACAAGACTTTGCCATGGCCGGCGTCGCCCGGCATGGCTCGCGGACAGGCTCTCAGGAGAAATGATGGACCTGCTGCACAACATGCGTGCCTTCGTCTGTGTCGCCGAGACCGGCAGCTTCACCGCCGCCGCCCAGCGCATGGACCTCACCACGGCCTACGTCTCGCGTACCGTGGCCAAGCTCGAAGCCCACCTGCGTACCCGCCTGCTGCACCGCACCACCCGCCGCATCGCCCTTACCGAGGCCGGCCAGCGCTACCTGCTGCGCTGCCAGCAGATCCTCGGCTACATCGAGGAAGCCGAGGCCGAGGCCAGCGACGCCCATTCGCGCCCGGCCGGCAAGCTCAAGGTGCATGCCATGACCGGCATCGGCCAGCACTACCTGATCAAGGCGATCTCCCAGTACTGCGAGATGTACTCGGAAGTCAGCTTCGACCTGACCCTGGCCAACCGCACCACCGACATCCTCGACGAGGGCTACGACATCTCGGTGGTGATCGCCCCCGAGCTGCCCGACTCCGGCTTCGTCTCCAAGCGCCTGGGGCAGACCCACAGCGTGCTCTGCGCGGCGCCCGCCTACGTGACCCGCCACGGCTCGCCGAAGGTGCCCGCGGAGCTGGCCGGGCACCGCTGCCTGCGCCTGGTGAACAGCGTGATGTCGCTGGACAAGTGGCTGTTCCACGGCCCGGACGGCGAGGAGCTGGCGCACATCGACCACACCCACTTCCAGGTCAACACCGCCGACGCCCTGACCGAGGCGGTGGTGGCCGGCATGGGCATTGGCGCGCTGCCGGTGTACTCGGCGGTGGAGGGTCTGCGCAACGGCAGCCTGGTGCGGGTGATGCCCGGCTACAGCCTGTTCCACCTGAACATCTACGCGCTCTACCCGTCGCGGCAGTTCCTCGATGCGAAGATCCGCACCTGGGTCGAATTCCTCCGCGACTGCATCCCCGGCATGCTCGCCGAGGACGAGCAACTGATGCTCACGCACAGCGCGCGCCTGCCGAACTGAGGCGCCATGCCGCCTGAGCCGCGCCGTCCCTGGCGCGGCCGTACTTCCTCGCGACACCGCCCCGATCCTGCGTTCGCCCCTGTGCGCAGGGCGCTTCGTGCATGGCGTTACAAAATGCCAAACGCGGGCTTGGGAAATGGTGAATTCTCCGAACGCCCTCAGTGCGTCAGGCTCGTTTCCGGCTGGCAACCCGGCCCACCTCGCACGGACAAGAACAAACAGAGGGCGAAGCGATGTTCGGAACCATCTTGCGGACGCTGTCCGGCGTCCTGGCGCTGGCCGTGGCCAGCCTGGCACACGCTGCCGAGACTCCGGTGGTCATCAAGTTCTCCCACGTGGTGGCGGAGAACACCCCCAAGGGCCAGGGCGCGCTGCTGTTCAAGCGCCTGGCCGAGGAACGCCTGCCCGGCCGGGTGCGCGTGGAGGTCTACCCGAACTCCTCGCTGTTCGGCGACGGCAAGGAGATGGAGGCGCTGCTGCTGGGCGACGTGCAGATGCTGGCGCCGTCCCTGGCCAAGTTCGAGCACTACGCCAGGTCCATCCAGCTCTTCGACCTGCCGTTCCTGTTCGACGACATCGATGCCGTCGACCGCTTCCAGCGCAGCCCGCAGGGCAGGGCGCTGCTGGCCAGCATGCAGGGCAAGGGCATCCTCGGCCTGGGCTACTGGCACAACGGGATGAAGCAGCTGTCGGCCAACCGCGTACTGCTCGAACCGGCCGACGCCCGCGGCCTGAAGTTCCGCGTGCAGGCCTCGGCGGTGCTCGACGAGCAGTTCCGCGCCTTGCGCGCCATCTCCCGCAAGATGTCCTTCGCCGAGGTCTACCAGGGCCTGCAGAGCGGCGTGGTGAATGGCACCGAGAACACCTGGTCGAACTACGCCAGCCAGAAGGTCTTCGAGGTGCAGAAGCACTTCACCGCCTCCAACCACGGGGTGGTGGACTACATGGTGATCACCAACGCCGCCTTCTGGAACGGCCTGCCGGCGGACCTGCGCGAGCCGCTGCAGGCGGTGATGGAAGAGGTCTCGGCGGAGGTCAACCGCCAGGCCGCGCAGCTCAACCTCGAGGCCCGCCAGCAGATCGCCGGCAGCGGCGCCAGCCAGATCCACGAGCTCACCCCGGCCCAGCGCGCCAGCTGGCGCCAGGCCATGCAGCCGGTGTGGCGAAGGTTCGCCGACGACATCGGCCCCGAGCTGATCCAGGCCGCCGAGGCGGCCAACCGTCCCCTCTGAACCCGTTTTTGCGAACCATTCCGGAGCGAAGCCATGCAACGACTCAAGCGTGCCTGCGAGCGCCTGGAGGAGGGCCTCATCGCCCTGCTGCTGGCGGCCATGGCGCTGGTGACATTCTTCTACGTGGTGGTGACCAACGTGTTCACCCTGTTCTACGACCTGGGCGATACCTGGCCGGCCATCAGCGGCCCGAGCTACGCCGTGGGCGATGCCATCCTCGGCGTGGCCCAGGACATGAGCTGGAGCAATGCGCTGACCAAGGCGCTGTTCGCCGGGCTGATCTTCCTCGGCCTGGCCTATGGCGTGCGCACGGCCGGGCACATAGGCGTGGACGTGCTGGTGCGCCTGGCGTCGCGCCCCGTACAGCGCTGGCTCGGCCTGCTCGCCTGCCTGTGCTGCATGGCCTACGCCGGCCTGCTCGCGGTGGGCAGCTTCGACTGGGTGAGCACCTTGCGCGGCGCCGGCATCGGCGCCGAGGACCTGGCCCGGTTCGGCGTGCGCCAATGGCACATAGCGCTGGTCGTGCCGCTGGGCTTCGCCCTGGTGTTCGTCCGCTTCCTCGAGGTGCTGGTGCGCATCCTGCGCGGGCGGCAGACCGGCCTCGGCCTGGCCGACGAGGCCGCCGAGGCGCTGAAGCTGCAGGACACCGAGGAGACGCGGCCATGACGGTGCTGTTCCTGTTCATCCTGCTGTTCGCGCTGATGTTCATCGGCGTGCCCATCGCCGTGTCCCTGGGCCTGGCCGGCTCGCTCACGCTCATGCTGTTCAGCGAGGACTCGGTGCGCTCGCTGGCCATCAAGCTGTTCGAGACCAGCGAGCACTACACCCTGCTGGCCATCCCGTTCTTCCTGCTCTCCGGCGCCTTCATGACCACCGGTGGCGTGGCGCGGCGGCTGATCGCCCTGGCCAACGCCTGCGTCGGGCACATCCGCGGCGGCCTGGCCATAGGCGCGGTGCTGGCCTGCATGCTGTTCGCCTCGCTGTCCGGCTCCAGCCCCGCCACGGTCGCGGCGGTGGGTTCCATCGCCATCGCCGGCATGGTCCGCGCCGGCTACCCGCAGGCCTTCGGCGCCGGCATCCTGTGCAACGCCGGCACCCTCGGCATCCTCATCCCGCCGTCGATCGTCATGGTGGTCTACGCCGCGGCCACCGAGCAGTCGGTGGGCAAGCTGTTCATGGCCGGGGTGGTCCCCGGCGTGCTGCTCGGGGTCGTGCTGATGCTGGCGATCTACGTGGTGGCGCGGGTGCGCCGCCTGCCGGCGCTGCCGCGGGCCAGCCTGCGGCAGGTGCTGGGGGCGGTGCGCGAGGCGGGCTGGGGGCTGCTGTTGCTGGCGATCATCCTCGGCGGCATCTACGGCGGCCTGTTCACCCCCACGGAAGCCGCCGCAGTGGCGGCGATCTATGCCGCCTGGGTGGCCCTGTGCGTATACAAGGACCTGGCCTGGCGCGAGGTGCCGCGGGTGCTGCTGGAGTCCGGCAAGCTGTCGATCATGCTGATGTTCATCATCGCCAACGCCATGCTCTTCGCCCATGTGCTGACCACCGAGCAGATTCCCCAGCAGGTCACCGCCTGGATGGTCGACCTGGGCCTGCGGCCCTGGCAGTTCCTGCTGCTGGTGAACGTCCTGCTGCTGGTCGCCGGGGCCTTCATGGAACCGTCTGCGGTGATCCTGATCCTGGCGCCGATCCTCTTCCCCATCGCCATGGAGCTGGGCATCGACCCCATCCACCTGGGCATCATCATGGTGGTGAACATGGAGATCGGCCTGGTCACCCCGCCAGTGGGGCTCAACCTGTTCGTCACCTCGGCGGTCACCGGCATGCCGCTGGGTTCCACCGTGCGCGCGGCCCTGCCGTGGCTGAGCGTGTTGCTGGCGTTCCTGCTGCTGATCACCTACGTACCGCTGATCTCCCTCGGGCTGCCTCGTCTGTTGGGACTGTGACGCATTGCCGCAGGCCCCGTCAGCCGGGCTGATGGGGCTTATCACTACGACTAAGGATTGGTAAGACCATGGTCGTATGGTCCCTGCGCACCCCGGCCGTTACAACTTGGTCCCAACAAGAACAACACTCCGAACCGAGGTAACGTGTCATGACTGCGGCATCCGTGTATCCCGTGCGCCCCGAAGTGGCCGCCAATACCCTGACCGACGAAGCCACCTACAAGAAGCTGTACCAGCAGTCGGTGGTCAACCCCGACGGCTTCTGGCGCGAGCAGGCCCAACGGGTGGAATGGATCAAGCCCTTCACCAAGGTCAAGCAGACTTCCTTCGACGACCACCACGTCGACATCAAGTGGTTCGCCGACGGCACCCTCAACGTTTCCTACAACTGCCTCGACCGTCACCTCGCCGAGCGCGGCGACCAGGTGGCGATCATCTGGGAAGGCGACGACCCGTCCGAGCACCAGGAAATCACCTACCGCGAGCTGCACGAGCAGGTCTGCAAGTTCGCCAACGCCCTGCGCGGCCAGGACGTGCACCGCGGCGACGTGGTGACCATCTACATGCCGATGATCCCGGAAGCCGTGGTGGCCATGCTCGCCTGCACCCGCATCGGCGCCATCCACTCCGTGGTGTTCGGCGGCTTCTCCCCCGAAGCCCTGGCCGGCCGCATCATCGACTGCCGCTCGAAGATCGTGATCACCGCCGACGAAGGCGTGCGCGGCGGCAAGAAGACCCCGCTCAAGGCCAACGTCGACGACGCCCTGACCAACCCGGAAACCAGCAGCGTGCAGAAGATCATCGTCTGCAGGCGCACCGGTTCGGACATCAAGTGGCACTCGCACCGCGACGTCTGGTACGAAGACCTGATGAAGGTCGCCGGCACCACCTGCGCCCCCAAGGAAATGGGCGCCGAGGACCCGCTGTTCATCCTCTACACCTCCGGTTCCACCGGCAAGCCCAAGGGCGTGCTGCACACCACCGGCGGCTACCTGGTGTACGCCTCGCTGACCCATGAGCGCGTGTTCGACTACCGCCCCGGTGAAGTCTTCTGGTGCACCGCCGACATCGGCTGGGTCACTGGCCACAGCTACGTGGTCTACGGCCCGCTGGCCAACGGCGCCACCACCGTGCTGTTCGAAGGCGTGCCGAACTACCCGGACATCACCCGCGTCGCCAGGATCGTCGACAAGCACAAGGTCAACATCCTCTACACCGCGCCCACCGCCATCCGCGCCATGATGGCCGAGGGCAAGGCCGCGGTCGAAGGCGCCGACGGCTCCAGCCTGCGCCTGCTGGGTTCGGTGGGCGAGCCGATCAACCCGGAAGCCTGGCAGTGGTACTACGAGACCGTCGGCCAGTCGCGCTGCCCGATCGTCGACACCTGGTGGCAGACCGAGACCGGCGCCTGCCTGATGACCCCGCTGCCGGGCGCCCACGCCCTGAAGCCGGGCTCCGCCGCCAAGCCGTTCTTCGGCGTGGTTCCGGCCCTGGTGGACAACCTGGGCAACATCATCGAGGGCGCGGCCGAGGGCAACCTGGTGATCCTCGACTCCTGGCCGGGCCAGGCGCGTACCCTGTTCGGCGACCACGACCGCTACGTCGACACCTACTTCAAGACCTTCAAGGGCATGTACTTCACCGGTGACGGCGCCCGCCGCGACGAGGACGGCTACTACTGGATCACCGGCCGCGTCGACGACGTGCTCAACGTCTCCGGCCACCGCATGGGCACCGCCGAGATCGAGAGCGCCATGGTCGCCCACCCGAAAGTGGCCGAGGCCGCGGTGGTTGGCGTACCGCACGACATCAAGGGGCAGGGCATCTACGTCTACGTCACCCTGAACGCCGGCGAGGAAGCCAACGAGCAGCTGCGCCAGGAACTCAAGGCCTGGGTACGCAAGGAAATCGGCCCGATCGCCACCCCGGACGTCATCCAGTGGGCCCCGGGCCTGCCGAAGACCCGCTCGGGCAAGATCATGCGCCGCATCCTGCGCAAGATCGCCACCGCCGAGTACGACGCCCTGGGCGACATCTCCACCCTGGCCGACCCGGGCGTGGTGCAGCACCTGGTGGACACTCACCGGGCGATGAAGGCCGCCTGATCCGCCGCTGAAACGAAAGACGCCCCGGCAAGCCGGGGCGTTTTTCTTTGTGCGCTGAGCTGATTTCCTACAGGGCTGTCTTATTCGGTCGATCGACCCACATGGTTGTAGCCATGCAGTCTGTGGCTTCAAAAATATACGTTAATAGCGCATATAATATGAAGGCCGCATTCGTTGAGCTATCCCCGTTCGAGCGTAATCGCCGTCATTACCTGGATGACGAGGCGTTTCGGTTGTTCCAGCAGCTTCTGCTGGCACGGCCTGACGCCGGCGATGTGATCGCCGGTACCGGCGGCCTGCGCAAGGTCCGTTTCGGTGATCCCGGGCGTGGCAAGGGAAGACGGGGAGGGTTGCGAGTGATCTATTACTGCTGGCTGGGTAGTGCTCAGTTCTGGTTGTTCACCCTGTACGACAAGGATGAGCAGGATGATCTGAACGAGCGGCAGAGAAACCAGTTGGCCGTGCTGCTGCAGGCGGAATTGAAATCGAGAGGAATGGTGCGATGAGCAAGCGTGACATCTTTGCCGAGTTGCTGGAGGGCTTCGACGATCTGGCGGCGGAGCGGCAGGGCAAGATCACCCTGCGAACCCACAAGGTCGAATCGGCGCCGCTGCTGCCTGCCACCGGGGAGGAGATAGCAGCCTTGCGCGAACGCCTGAACATGTCCCAGCCGGTCTTCGCCCGCATCCTCCATGCCGCACCGGCGACCTTGAAGAACTGGGAGCAGAACCGCTCGCGCCCCAACGATCAGGCCACCTTGCTGATCCGCCTGCTGGCCAGGCACCCGGAAACCCTGGAGCTGATCACCGAGTTGGCCTGAGCCGGGGCGATGGGTATCGCTTCGCTCCACCCATCCTACGTGCAGGAGCGCGCCTTGCGCGCGAATCGCGGACAGAGTCCGCTCCTACGGTTCCAGGGATGCACCGTCGTAGGACCTTGTCCGCGATAGCCGGCCGTCCCGGCGCGATTCGCGGATGAGATCCGCTCCTACGCCACCCCCCGTACCATTCCATGTAGGAGCGCGCCCTGCGCGCGAATCGCGGGCAGGGCCCGCTCCTACAGGTTGGCGCCCGACGCCGAATGGCATGCGGTAACACTACCCGCCCCGCTGCGACAAAATGAGGCGCCCGGAAACATTTCGCACACTTCCCGTGCGTGTTTTCCGACGTCCATCAACCCGCCTCCGGGCTGGAGGCCGCGTAATTACTGAGGTATTCATATCATGGCCCGATACCTGCAGTGGATATAGGTTTTACTATTCCCGCCTTGATCACCTAAAATCCGCCCCGTCAAGATGTCGAAGCCCGCTCTCCGGCGCTTCTATAATTAGTTGTCGCATTGAAGAAATAACCGCCCAGGGGCTGTCGCTAGAATGCCGCTCACCCTGGATGGCGTGGTTTTCCACGAGAAACCCGCCACGGCAATGCGCGCAGACGACAAGAACCTTCACTTCTGCACGGGCAGCCTGGGCCAACCCCTTTCTCCTGCCAATCGAAGTCCTACCCTCGAAGGAGTTACTGATGAAGAAGTTCGCACTTCTCGGCGCGCTGGCGCTCTCCGCTATCACCGCTATGGCCCACGCCGACGACAAGCCCGTGCGTATCGGCATCGAAGCGGCCTACCCGCCGTTCTCCTTCAAGACCCCCGATGGCCAGTTGGCCGGCTTCGACGTCGACATCGGCAATGCGCTGTGCGAAGAGATGAAGGTCAAGTGCACCTGGGTCGAGCAGGAGTTCGACGGCCTGATCCCGGCGCTGAAGGTGCGCAAGATCGACGCCATCCTCTCGTCGATGACCATCACCGACGAGCGCAAGAAGTCCGTGGACTTCACCAACAAGTACTACAACACCCCGGCCCGCTACGTGATGAAGGAAGGCTCGGCGCTGAACGACCCGCTGACCGACCTCAAGGGCAAGAAGGTCGGCGTGCTGCGCGGCAGCACCGCGGACCGCTACGCCTCCGGCGAGCTGACCCCGGCCGGCGTGGAAGTGGTGCGCTACAACTCCCAGCAGGAAGCCAACATGGACCTGGTGGCCGGCCGCGTGAACGCGGTGGTCGCCGACTCGGTCAACCTCGACGACGGCTTCCTCAAGACCGACGCCGGCAAGGGCTTTGCCTTCGTCGGCCCGCAGCTGACCGACGAGAAGTACTTCGGCGAAGGCGTGGGCATCGCCGTGCGCAAGGGCGATAGCGCCCTGGCCGGCAAGTTCAACGCCGCCATCGCCGCGCTCCGTGCCAACGGCAAGTACAAGCAGGTCCAGGACAAGTACTTCAAGTTCGACGTCTACGGTTCGAACTGACCCCTGACCGAAAAGTGGCGCAAACCCGGGCCGAGACCTGAAGTTTGTGCCACTTTTTTATTGGGCGGCGGGCGTCTTGGCGACTGTCGTCGGTTTCCGGGCTGCGGGCGGCGTGGCCCGTCGTTCTGCGCTCGCCGCTGCGGCGAGCGGTTGCATGAGGTGCTGACCATGTTCAACGGTTACGCGGCCACCATCGTCGATGGTGCCTGGCTGACCCTCCAGCTCGCCCTGTTGTCGATGGCCCTGGCGGCGGTGCTCGGCCTGGTCGGCGCGGCCTTCCGCCTGTCGCCCGTCCGCTGGCTGGCCTGGTGCGGCGACGCCTATTCCACGGTGATCCGCGGCGTGCCCGACCTGGTGCTGATCCTGCTGATCTTCTATGGCGGCCAGGACCTGGTGAACCGCGTGGCGCCGCTGCTCGGCCACGACGACTACATCGACCTGAACCCCTTCGTGGTCGGCGTCGGCACCCTCGGCTTCATCTTCGGCGCCTACCTCTCGGAAACCTTCCGCGGCGCCTTCATGGCCATCCCCAGGGGGCAGGCCGAGGCCGGCTTCGCCTACGGCATGAGCCACCTGCAGGTGTTCTTCCGCGTGCAGGTGCCGCAGATGATCCGCCTGGCCATCCCCGGCTTCACCAACAACTGGCTGGTGCTGGTCAAGGCCACCGCGCTGATCTCGGTGGTCAGCCTGCAGGACATGATGTTCAAGGCCAAGCAGGCCGCGGACGCTACCCGCGAGCCGTTTACCTACTACCTGTTCGTCGCCGCCCTCTACCTGGTGGTGACCAGCGTCTCGCTGCTGTTGCTGCGCCTGCTCGAGCGCCGCTACTCGGTGGGCGTCAAGGTCGCGGAACTGTAAGGGGAGCCACGCGATGATCTTCGACTACACCGTCATCTGGGAAAACCTGCCGCTGTACTTCAGCGGCCTGCTGGTGACCCTCAAGCTGCTGCTGATCTCCCTGGCCGTGGGCCTGCTGCTGGCCGTGCCGCTGGCGCTGATGCGCGTGTCCAAGCGCCCGGCGGTGAACCTGCCGGCCTGGCTGTACACCTACGTTATCCGCGGCACCCCCATGCTGGTACAGCTGTTCCTGATCTACTACGGCCTGGCCCAGTTCGAGGCGGTGCGCAACAGCGCCTTCTGGCCCTGGCTGTCCAACGCCAGCTTCTGCGCCTGCCTGGCCTTTGCCATCAACACCAGCGCCTACACCGCGGAAATCCTCGCCGGCAGCCTCAAGGCCACGCCCCACGGCGAGATCGAGGCGGCCAAGGCCATGGGCATGTCGCGCCTGAAGATGTACCGCCGCATCCTCCTGCCCTCGGCGCTGCGCCGCGCGCTGCCGCAGTACAGCAACGAGGTGATCATGATGCTGCAGACCACCAGCCTGGCGTCCATCGTCACCCTGGTGGACATCACCGGCGCCGCGCGCACCGTGAACTCGCAGTACTACCTGCCGTTCGAGGCCTTCATCACCGCCGGGGTCTTCTACCTGATCCTGACGCTGATCCTGGTGCGCCTGTTCAAGGCCGCCGAACGCCGCTGGCTGGCCTACCTGGCACCGCGCAAGCACTGAGGCGGAGGAGCGGAGCATGCAACGCATCGATCACCTGTTGCCCTGCGCCAGCCTCGGCGCCGAACGCCGCCTGAGCGTCTTCCGCTATGGCGCCGGCGAGCGCAAGGCCTACATCCAGGCCAGCCTGCACGCCGACGAGCTGCCGGGCATGCGCACCGCCTGGGAGCTGAAGTTGCGCCTGGCCGCGCTGGAGGCCGAAGGGCGCCTGCTCGGCACCGTCGAGCTGGTGCCGGTGGCCAACCCCGTCGGCCTCGGCCAGTGGCTGCAGGCCAGCCACCTCGGGCGCTTCGAGACCAGCAGCGGGCAGAATTTCAACCGCGGCTTCGTCGACCTGGCGTCCCTGGTCGAGCCGCGCGTCGCCGGCCAGCTGGGCGCCGACGCACCGGCCAACGTGCAACTGGTCCGCCAGCACATGCGCGAAGCCCTGGACGCGCTGGCGCCGGCCACTTCCGAGCTGCAGGGCCTGCAACGCCTGCTGCTGCGCCATGCCTGCGACGCCGACGTGGTGCTCGACCTGCACTGCGACTTCGAGGCCTGCATCCACCTCTACGCCATTCCCCAGCACTGGCCGCAGTGGCGCTCCCTGGCGGCGCGGCTGAAGGCGGGCGTGGCATTGCTGGCGGAGGATTCCGGCGGCAATTCCTTCGACGAATCCTGTTCGCTGCCCTGGCTGCGCCTGGCCCGTGCCTATCCACAGGCGGCTTTGCCCGCGGCGTGCATGGCCACCACGGTCGAGCTGGGCAGCATGGACGACACCCGCGTCGAGCAGGCGCGCGCCAACGCCGAGGCGATCCTGGCCTTCCTCGCCGAACAGGGGCTGATCGCCGGCGATTGGCCGCAAGCGCCGGCCGAGTGCTGCGAAGGCATGCCCTTCGAGGGCACCGAATACCTCGCCGCGCCCCATGCCGGGGTGGTCAGCTTCCTGCGCCGCGCCGGCGAGTGGGTGGAGAAGGGCGAGGCGCTGTTCGAGGTGGTGGACCCGCTGAACGACAAGGTCAGCACCCTGTACGCCGGGACCGCCGGCGTGCTCTTCGCCCTGGAACGGGGGCGCTACGCGCTGGCAGGACACTGGATGGCCAAGGTGGCCGGGCGTGAGCCGTTCCGTACGGGCCGGCTGATCAACGACTGAATTCGAGTAACCGACATGTACAAACTGGAAATCCAAGACCTGCACAAGCGCTACGGCACCCACGAAGTGCTCAAGGGCGTTTCCCTGGCGGCGAAAGCGGGCGACGTGATCAGCATCATCGGCTCCTCCGGCTCGGGCAAGAGCACCTTCCTGCGCTGCATCAACCTGCTGGAGCAGCCCCACGCCGGCAAGATCCTGCTCAACGGCGAGGAGCTGAAGCTGGTGCCGAACAAGGACGGCGCGCTCAAGGCCGCCGACACCCGCCAGCTGCAGCGCATGCGCTCGCGCCTGTCGATGGTGTTCCAGCACTTCAACCTGTGGTCGCACATGAGCGCCCTGGACAACGTCATCGAGGCGCCGGTGCACGTGCTCGGCGTATCGAAGAAGGAAGCCCTGGAGAAGGCCGAGCACTACCTGGCCAAGGTCGGCGTGGCGCACCGCAAGGACGCCTACCCGGCGCACATGTCCGGCGGCGAGCAGCAGCGCGTGGCCATCGCCCGCGCCCTGGCCATGGAGCCGGAGGTGATGCTGTTCGACGAACCGACCTCGGCGCTGGACCCGGAGCTGGTGGGCGAGGTGCTCAAGGTCATGCAGGACCTGGCCCAGGAAGGCCGCACCATGGTGGTGGTGACCCACGAGATGGGCTTCGCCCGTGAGGTCTCCAACCAGCTGGTGTTCCTGCACAAGGGCCTGGTGGAAGAGCGTGGATGTCCGAAAGAGGTGTTGGCCAACCCTCAATCGGAGCGTCTGAAGCAGTTCCTTTCCGGCAGCTTGAAGTAAGCTGTCCCCCGAAGAAGTCGACAGAAGCCTCCGCATGACTGCCCAACGCATCGGTTTCCTGCTCTGGCCCCAGACCCGCGCGCTGACCCTGGCGCTCGCCGAGGAGGCCCTGCGGGTCGCCCGGCGCCTGCACCCCGAAGCGCTCTACGACCCGGTGTTCATGAACGCCGAGCAGCCCGCCGAGGGCGACGGCTGGCGCCTGCCGGGGCAGGCCTGGCAAGGCGTGCTGGAGCAGTGCCAGCGCGTCTTCCTGGTCGCCGACGAGGCGCCGCAGCAGGTCTCCGCGCCGCTGGCCGCCGCCCTCAAGCAGCTGGCCCGCGGCGGCGCCAGCGTCGGCGCGCTGTCCGCCGGCATCTACCCGCTGGCCCAGCTCGGCCTGCTCGACGGCTACCGCGCCGCGGTGCACTGGCGCTGGCACGACGACTTCACCGAGCGCTACCCCAAGGTCATCGCCACCAACCACCTGTTCGAGTGGGACCGCGACCGCCTCAGCGCCTGCGGCGGCATGGCCGTGCTCGACCTGCTGCTGGCGGTGCTGTCCCGCGACCACGGCGCGGAACTGGCCGGCGCGGTGTCCGAGGAGCTGGTGGTCGAGCGCATCCGCGAGGGCAGCGAGCGCCAGCGCATTCCGCTGAAGAACCGCCTGGGCTCCAGCCACCCCAAGCTCACCCAGGCGGTGCTGCTGATGGAAGCGAACATCGAGGAGCCGCTGACCACCGACGAGATCGCCCAGCACGTCTGCGTGTCGCGCCGCCAGCTGGAGCGCATCTTCAAGCAGTACCTGACCCGCGTGCCCAGTCAGTACTACCTGGAACTGCGCCTGAACCGCGCGCGGCAGATGCTCATGCAGACCAGCAAGTCGATCATCCAGATCGGCCTGTCCTGCGGGTTTTCCAGTGGGCCGCACTTCTCCAGCGCGTACCGCAACTTCTTTGGCGTGACCCCTCGCGAAGACCGCAACCAGCGTCGTGGGCAGGGGGCTGCCGATGGTGCGCCGGGGCCTGGGGAGCGGGGGTGAGCGGAGCGGGGGAAGCTCCCGGTTATGCTGGTGTTGGGCTTGGCCGCGTTCCCTCTCCCCAGCCCTCTCCCTGAAGGGAGAGGGGGCTTGTCCGTGCCGAGAGGAGGCATGGTTTCAGCCGGTAATTGCTGTGCGAGCCGGCTAACGCCGAAACATCAGCATCTGCCCAACGGTCCCCTCTCCCTTCAGGGAGAGGGTTAGGGAGAGGGGCGGAGCCGAGTTCAGGCGCCGTAGCCACCGGGGAATCCCCTTCGCGAGCAAGCGCCCAGGCTGGCTCTGGCCCCCGCGCCAACTCCGTCGGCGGATAACCGCGAACGGTTATTCGCCCTACGAAAAGCCTGCCCGGTGCGCCCCTGTCCGGCCATCGAACAAATTCCCCCGCGCCTTGTACCCGCGGGCCTTCCCTGGCTTTACACTGCGCCTTACCGACGCTTTCTGTCGCATTTCCGAAAGCCTCGGAAATCCACGGGTTGGCGCTATAAGAAGTTGTCGCTTGGCGGCAATGCCAACCGGTCTTTCGTCCCTACAATCCTTCCATCGATAGCCGCCTCACCAGGCAGGAGAACACCGATGTCCGCTCCGCATGCTCAGGTACAACGCTCCGACTTCGACCAGTTGATGGTCCCCAACTACTCTCCGGCCGCCTTCATCCCGGTGCGTGGTCAGGGTTCGCGAGTCTGGGACCAGAGCGGCCGCGAGCTGGTGGACTTCGCCGGCGGCATCGCCGTCAACTCCCTGGGCCACTGCCACCCGGCGCTGGTCGGCGCGCTGGCCGAGCAGGCCAACAGGATCTGGCACGTCTCCAACGTGTTCACCAACGAGCCGGCCCTGCGCCTGGCGCAGAAGCTGATCGGCGCCACCTTCGCCGAGCGGGTGTTCTTCGCCAACTCCGGCGCCGAGGCCAACGAGGCCGCGCTCAAGCTGGCGCGCCGCTACGCCCACGACGTCTACGGTCCGCAGAAGTACGAGATCATCTCGATGGTCAACAGCTTCCACGGCCGCACCCTGTTCACCGTCAACGTCGGCGGCCAGGCCAAGTACTCCGACGGCTTCGGGCCGAAGGTCGAGGGCATCACCCACATCCCGTTCGACGACCTGGACGCGCTCAAGGCGGCCATCTCGGACAAGACCTGCGCCGTCATCGTCGAGCCGGTGCAGGGCGAGAGCGGCGTGCTGCCGGCCGACAAGGCCTACCTGGAAGGCGTGCGCAAGCTGTGCGACGACAACGGCGCGCTGCTGATCTTCGACGAAGTGCAGAGCGGCTTCGGCCGTACCGGCTACCTCTATGCCTACCAGTACTACGGCGTGGTCCCGGACATCCTCTCCAGCGCCAAGAGCCTGGGCGGTGGCTTCCCCATCGGCGCCATGCTGACCACCGCGAAGATCGCCGAGCACCTGGTGGTGGGCACCCACGGCACCACCTACGGCGGCAACCCGCTGGCCTGCGCGGTTTCTGGCGCGGCCTTCGATGTGATCAATACTCCTGAGGTGCTCGAAGGCGTGCGCGCCAAGCACGAGCGCTTCAAGGCGCGCCTGGAGAAGCTCGGCCAGGAATACGGCATCTTCACCCAGGTCCGCGGCCTCGGCCTGCTGATCGGCGCGGTGCTGTCCGATGCCTGGAAGGGCAAGGCCAAGGACGTGTTCAACGCCGCCGAGAAGGAAGGCCTGATGATCCTGCAGGCCGGCCCGGACGTGGTGCGCTTCGCGCCCAGCCTGGTGATCGAGGACGCCGACATCGACGAAGGCCTGGATCGCCTGGAACGCGCGGTGGCCAAGCTCACCCGCGGCTGATCGGCAGTACGGCGCCGGCCATTCCGCCGGCACCGGTTCGACCCGGCCGGGTGCGCTCGGCCGTTCTTCGCAGGCCCCGAATGCGTTGGCGCAGGCTGTCCCGTGCCCGCGACGCGACGGGGAAAGTTCATGTGGTTTTGTCTGGTTAGAGGAGTGACGCCATGCTGGTGATGCGCCCCGCCCAAGTGGCCGACCTGCAGCAGGTGCAGCGTCTCGCCGCGGACAGCCCGGTCGGCGTCACGTCGCTGCCGGACGACGCGGAAAGGCTGAAGGAAAAGATCCTGGCCTCGGAGGCCTCGTTCGCCGCCGAAGTCAGCTACAACGGCGAGGAAAGCTACTTCTTCGTCCTCGAGGACACGCAGACCGGGCAACTGGTCGGCTGCTCGGCCATCGTCGCTTCGGCCGGCTTCTCCGAGCCCTTCTACAGCTTCCGCAACGAGACCTTCGTGCACGCCTCGCGCGAGCTGAAGATCCACAACAAGATCCACGTCCTCTCGCTGTGCCACGACCTCACCGGCAACAGCCTGCTGACCAGCTTCTACGTGCGGCGCGAGCTGGTGAACACCCCCATCGCCGAGCTCAACTCCCGCGGCCGCCTGCTGTTCATGGCCAGCCACCCGGAGCGCTTCGCCGACGCCGTGGTCACCGAGATCGTCGGCTACAGCGACGAGCAGGGCGAGTCGCCGTTCTGGAACGCCGTCGGGCGCAACTTCTTCGACCTCAACTACAGCGAGGCCGAGAAGCTCTCCGGTCTGAAGAGCCGCACCTTCCTCGCCGAGCTGATGCCGCACTACCCGATCTACGTGCCGCTGCTGCCGGACGAGGCGCAGGAGGCCATGGGCCAGGTGCACCCGCGGGCGCAGATCACCTTCGACATCCTGATGCGCGAAGGCTTCGAGACCGACAACTACATCGACATCTTCGATGGCGGCCCGACCCTGCACGCGCGCACCTCGGGCATCCGCTCCATCGCCCAGAGCCGCCTGGTGCCGGTGCGCATCGGCGAGGTGCCCAAGGCCACCCGCAGCTACCTGGTCACCAACGGCCTGCTGCAGGACTACCGTGCGCTGGTCGCCGAGCTGGACTGGGTGCCCGGCAAGCCGGTGACCCTCAGCGCCGAGACCGCCGAGGCCCTGGGCATCGGCGAAGGTGCCAGCGTCCGCCTGGTGGCGGTGTGAGTCATGGGCTGCAGGCTGCAAGCGGCAGGCTGCGGGCCCAAACGGAAGCTTTCGCCTGTGGCCTGGAGCCTGCGGCCTGAAGCCGAAACGGAGTGAATATGATCGTTCGTCCTGTCACCAGCGCCGACCTGCCGGCCCTCATCGAACTGGCGCGCAGCACCGGCACCGGGCTGACCACGCTGCCGGCCAACGAGCAGCGCCTGTCGCACCGCGTCGGCTGGGCCGAGAAGGCTTTCCGCGGCGAAGCCGAGCGAGCCGACGCCGATTACCTGTTCGTCCTCGAGGACGACGCCGGCAAGGTCGTCGGCATCTCCGCCGTGGCCGGCGCCGTCGGCCTGCGCGAGCCCTGGTACAACTACCGCGTCGGCCTCACCGTCAGCGCCTCCCAGGAGCTGGGCATCCACCGCGAGATCCCCACGCTGTTCCTGGCCAACGACCTCACCGGGCAGTCCGAGCTGTGCTCGCTGTTCCTGCATGCCGACCACCGCACGGGCCTCAACGGCCGCCTGCTGTCCAAGGCGCGCTTCCTGTTCATCGCCGAGTTCCGCGAGCTGTTCGGCGACAAGGTGATCGCCGAGATGCGCGGCATGTCCGACGCCGACGGCCGCTCGCCGTTCTGGGAGAGCCTGGGCCGGCACTTCTTCAAGATGGAGTTCAGCCAGGCGGACTACCTGACCGGTGTCGGCAACAAGGCCTTCATCGCCGAACTGATGCCGAAATTCCCGCTGTACACCTGCTTCCTCTCGGAAGAGGCGCGCAACGTGATCGGCCGCGTGCACCCGGACACCGAACCGGCGCTGGCCATGCTCAAGGCCGAGGGCTTCAGCTACCAGGGCTACGTCGACATCTTCGACGCGGGCCCGGCCATCGAGGCGCCGACCGAGAAGATCCGCGCCATCGCCGACAGCCAGGCCCTGGTGCTGGCCATCGGCACGCCGGGCGATGACGCCGAGCCCTACCTGATCCACAACCGCAAGCGCGAGGAGTGCCGCATCGCCGCGGCCCCGGCGCGGGTCGCCGCCGGCTCCCTGGTGGTCGACGCGCAGACCGCCAAGCGCCTGCGCCTGTCCGCCGGCGCCTCGGTGCGCGCGGTGCCGCTGTCCGCCGGAAAACGCTGATCCCGCGCGGATCGGAGGAGAACAAGAGATGACTACCCACTACATCGCCGGCCAGTGGCAGGCGGGCGAGGGCGATGCCCTGGAATCCCTCGACCCGGTCAGCCAGGCCGTGGTCTGGAGCGGCCGCGCCGCCAACGCTGCGCAGGTCGACGCCGCCGTGGCCGCCGCCCGTGCCGCCTTCCCGGCCTGGGCGCGGCGCCCGCTGGAGGAACGCATCGCCGTGCTGGAAGCCTTCGCCGCCACCCTCAAGGCGCGCAGCGACGAGCTGGTCCGGGCGATCGGCGAGGAGACCGGCAAGCCGCTGTGGGAAGCCACCACCGAGGTCACCAGCATGGTCAACAAGGTGGCCATCTCGGTCCAGGCGTACCGCGAGCGCACCGGCACCAAGAGCGGCCCGCTGGCCGACGCCACTGCCGTGCTGCGCCACAAGCCCCACGGGGTGGTCGCGGTGTTCGGCCCCTACAACTTCCCCGGCCACCTGCCCAACGGCCACATAGTGCCGGCGCTGCTGGCCGGCAACGCGGTGATCTTCAAGCCCAGCGAGCTGACGCCGAAAGTCGCCGAACTGACCCTGCGCGCCTGGATCGACGCCGGCCTGCCGGCGGGCGTGCTCAACCTGGTGCAGGGCGCCCGCGACACCGGCGTGGCCCTGGCCGGCCACGCGGGCATCGACGGCCTGTTCTTCACCGGCTCCAGCCGCACCGGCAACCTGCTGCACAGCCAGTTCGGCGGCCAGCCGCAGAAGATCCTGGCGCTGGAGATGGGCGGCAACAACCCGCTGATCGTCGATGAAGTGCGGGACGTGGACGCCGCGGTCTACACCATCATCCAGTCCGCCTTCATCTCCGCCGGCCAGCGCTGCACCTGCGCGCGGCGCCTGCTGGTGCCCGCCGGTGCCTGGGGCGACGCCCTGCTGGCGCGCCTGGTGGCGGTGAGCGCGAGCATCAAGGTCGGCCGCTTCGACGAACAGCCGGCGCCGTTCATGGGCTCGGTGATCTCCCTGGCCGCCGCCGAGCACCTGCTCAAGGCCCAGGAACACCTGCTGGCCAATGGCGCCGTGGCCCTGCTGGCCATGTCCCAGCCGCTGGAGGGCGCGGCCCTGCTGACCCCCGGCATCCTCGACGTGACCGCCGTGAGCGAGCGCCCGGACGAGGAGTTCTTCGGCCCGTTGCTGCAGGTCATCCGCTACGCCGGTTTCGACGAGGCCATGCGCGAGGCCAACGCCACCCAGTACGGCCTGGCCGCCGGCCTGCTGTCGGACTCCCGCGAGCGCTTCGAGGGCTTCCTGCTGGAGAGCCGCGCCGGCATCGTCAACTGGAACAAGCAACTGACCGGCGCCGCCAGCAGCGCACCCTTCGGCGGCATCGGCGCCTCCGGCAACCACCGTCCCAGCGCCTACTACGCCGCCGACTACTGCGCCTATCCGGTGGCCTCGCTGGAAAGCGAAAGCCTTGCCCTGCCTGCAACCCTGACTCCGGGAGTGAGCCTGTGATGACCGCCCATGAAATGAACTTCGACGGTCTTGTCGGCCCGACGCACAACTACGGTGGCCTGTCCTACGGCAACGTCGCCTCGCAGAGCAACAGCCAGGTGGCGTCCAACCCGAAGGAAGCTGCCAAGCAGGGCCTGGCGAAGATGAAGGCGCTGATGGACATGGGCTTCAAGCAGGGCGTGCTGGCCCCGCAGGAACGCCCGGCCGTGGCCTCGCTGCGGGCCCTCGGCTTCAGCGGCAGTGACACCGAGGTGATCGCCAAGGCGGCCAGGGAAGCCATGCCGCTGCTGGCCGCGGTCAGCTCGGCCTCGTGCATGTGGACGGCCAACGCCGCCACCGTCAGCCCCAGCGCCGACACCGCCGATGGCCGCGTGCATTTCACCGCCGCCAACCTCAACTGCAAGTTCCACCGCTCCATCGAGCACCCAGTCACCAGCCGTATCCTCGGCGCCATGTTCCGCGACGAGAAGCACTTCGCCCACCACCCGGCGTTGCCGGCGGTGGCGCAGTTCGGCGACGAAGGCGCGGCCAACCACACGCGCTTCTGCAAGGGCTACGGCGAGGCCGGAGTGGAGTTCTTCGTGTTCGGCCGCAGCGCCTTCGACAGCCGCTTCCCTCAGCCTGCGCGCTACCCGGCGCGGCAGACCCTGGAAGCCTGCCAGGCGGTGGCCCGCCTGCACGGCCTGGGCGAGGAGGGCGTGGTCTACGCCCAGCAGAACCCGGCGGTGATCGACCAGGGCGTGTTCCACAACGACGTGATCTCGGTGGGCAACGGCGAGGTGCTGTTCTACCACCAGGACGCCTTCCTCGACACCGACAGGGTGCTGGCCGAGCTGGACGCCAAGCTGGCCCGCCGCGGCGGCCGCTTCCAGGCGGTGCGGGTGCCCGCCGACCAGGTCGCGGTGGAGGACGCGGTGCGTTCCTACCTGTTCAACAGCCAGTTGCTCAGCCGCGCCGACGGCAGCATGCTGCTGATCGTCCCGGAAGAGTGCCGGCAGAACGAGCGCGTGTGGCGCTACCTGTCGCGCCTGACCGCCGAGGGCGGGCCGATCCATGAGGTGAAGGTCTTCGACCTCAAGCAGAGCATGCAGAATGGCGGCGGCCCGGCCTGCCTGCGCCTGCGCGTGGCGCTCAACGAGGCCGAGCTGGCCGCGGTGAACCCGGGCGTGGTCATGACCCCGGCGCTGTACGACACCCTGGTGGCCTGGGTCGACAAGCACTACCGCGACCGCCTGTCCGAAGCCGACCTGGCCGACCCGCAACTGCTGGTGGAATGCCGGACGGCATTGGATGAACTGAGCCGGATCCTTAAACTGGGCTCCGTCTACCCCTTCCAGATGAGTTGAACATCATGACCACCGAAAGCCTTCCGCTGATCCTCGAAGACGCCACCGGCGCCCGCCGCGAGACCCACAGCGCCCGCCTGGCCATCCGCCTGGAAGGCCGCGAGCTGTGGCTGGAGGCCGACGGCAAGGGCGGCCTGCTGATCTACGCCGAGTCCTTCGAGGAGGACACCGAGGTGCCGCTGCTGGTGGTCCGCCCGCAGGCGGTCAACCAGCTCAGCCTGAGCCTGGAGCTGGAGGCCGCCGAAGTCCACGAACATGGTCCAGACTGTGGATGTGACCATCACTGATCGCAGGGGCCGCCGCCCGCAGGTGCCGGCGGCCAACCGGGAGACCCGCGCATGCTAGCACTGGGCAAGCTGCTCGACCTGACCCTCGTCGGTCGCGAGCCGACCGAGAAGATCCAGCTCACCGCCGACGGCACGCGCCTGCACTGGCTGGCCGAGGGCGCCCTCGAGGTGACCCCCGCCAGCGGCCGCGACAACGGCCTGGACCTGCTGCTCTCGGCTGGCATCCACGGCAACGAGACGGCGCCCATCGAGCTGCTCGACCGCCTGGTCCAGCGCATCGCCCGCGGCGAGCTGAAGCCGGCGGCGCGCCTGCTGTTCCTGCTCGGCAACCCGGAGGCCATGCGCCGCGGCGAACGCTACCTGGAGCAGGACATCAACCGCCTGTTCTGCGGCCGCCACGAGGACGGCAGCGGCAGCGAGGCCCTGCGCGCCGCCGAGCTGGAGCGCCTGGCCGCGGCCTTCTTCGCCCGCGACGGCCGCCAGCGCCTGCACTACGACCTGCACACGGCCATCCGCGGCTCGAAGATCGAACAGTTCGCCCTCTACCCCTGGAGCGAGGGGCGCGAGCATTCCCGCACGGAACTGGCCCGGCTGCGTAGCGCCGGCATCGACGCGGTGCTGCTGCAGAGCAAGACCGGCATCACCTTCAGCTCCTACACCTATAGCCGCCTGGGTGCCGAGGCCTTCACCCTGGAACTGGGCAAGGCACGGCCCTTCGGGCAGAACCAGGTGGTCAACCTGGGCCGCCTGGAGGGGCTGCTGCAGGTGCTGGTCGACGGCACCGAGGCGCCGGCCGGGGAGGGCGGCCTGGACGGCCTGCAACTGTTCGCCGTGTCCCGCGAGGTGATCAAGCACAGCGATCACTTCCGCCTGCACCTGGACGATGCCGTGGACAACTTCACCGAGCTGGACCACGGCTACCTGCTCGCCGAGGACATCGGCGGCACCCGCTGGATCGTCGAAGAGAAGGGCGCCCGCATCATCTTCCCCAACCCGCGGGTGAGAAACGGCCTGCGCGCGGGCATCCTCGTGGTGCCCACGGAACTCTGAGCGCCCGGCGTTTGGGGGCTCTTCGTAGGAGCGAGCTTGCTCGCGAACAGATTTTCCAGTGGCTGCGGTGCTATGCGGTTCGCGAGCAAGCTCGCTCCTACGAGAAGCCAGGCTCGCCTGCAACGCAGGAGCGGGCCTTGTCCGCGATAGCCGGACCCACCGGCGCGAATCGCGGATGAGATCCGCTCCTACAGGTTGCCGGGAGGCACGGTATTCCTCCCGCCGTAGGAGCGGACCTTGTCCGCGATAGCCGGACCCACCGGCGCGATTCGCGGATGAGATCCGCTCCTACGCCGCTCCACCCGCGCCATTCCCCTGCCCGCGAAGACCCGCTTCCGAGCCTTGTCCCCAGGCAGCCAAGCACATAGCATCGGGCTCTTTCCCCGCTTTCCAGGAGCCCGCCATGTCCGTCATCGACCTTCGCAGCGACACCGTCACCCTGCCCAGTGCCGGGATGCGCGAGGCCATGGCCCGGGCCGAGCTGGGCGACGACGTCTATGGCGAGGACCCCACCGTCAACCGCCTGGAGGCCACCCTGGCCGAGCGCCTGGGCTTCACCTCCGCGCTCTTTGTGCCCACCGGCACCATGAGCAACCTGCTCGGGCTGATGGCCCACTGCGGCCGTGGCGACGAATACATCGTCGGCCAGCAGGCCCACACCTATAAATACGAGGGCGGCGGCGCCGCGGTGCTGGGTTCGATCCAGCCGCAGCCCATCGAGGGCGAGGCCGACGGCTCGCTGGACCTGGGCAAGGTCGAGGCGGCCATCAAGCAGGACGACTTCCACTTCGCCCGTACCCGCCTGCTGGCCCTGGAAAACACCATGCAGGGCAAGGTCCTGCCGCTGGCCTACCTGGCCGCCGCCCGCGAGCTGACCCGCCGCCGCGGCCTGGGCCTGCACCTGGACGGCGCGCGCCTGTACAACGCGGCGGTGAAGCTGGGCGTGGACGCCGGCGAGATCACCCGCCACTTCGATTCCGTCTCGGTGTGCCTGTCCAAGGGGCTGGGCGCGCCGGTGGGCTCGGTGCTGTGCGGCAGCGCCGAGCTGATCGGCAGGGCCCGTCGCCTGCGCAAGATGGTCGGCGGCGGCATGCGCCAGGCCGGCGGCCTGGCCGCGGCCGGGCTGTATGCGCTGGACCACCAGGTCGAGCGCCTGGCCGAGGACCACGCCAACGCCGAGACCCTCGGCCGCGGCCTGGCGGAGCTGGGCTACGCCATCGAGCCGGTGCAGACCAACATGGTCTACGTCGGCATCGGCGAGCGCGCCGAAGCCCTGCGCGGCTTCCTCGGCGAGCGCGGCATCCGCGTCAGCGCCGCCCCGCGCCTGCGCCTGGTCACCCACCTGGACGTGAAAACGGCGGACATTCCCCGTATCGTCGAGGCTTTCGCCGCCTTTCGTCGCGACTGACTAGGATGGAAGCACAATAGCTGCCATCTATCGTACAAACACACTGTACCCGGTACGCAGGGCCGATATAATGCGGCCCTTTGCCGGCGATTCGTGGCCGCATTTTTCCGTGGAAGAACCTATGAAAAGCGCTGAAATCCGTGAAGCCTTCCTCCGCTTCTTCGAAGAGAAGGGGCATACCCGCGTAGCGTCGAGTTCGCTGATTCCGGCGAACGACCCGACCCTGCTGTTCACCAACGCCGGCATGAACCAGTTCAAGGACTGCTTCCTGGGCCTGGAGAAACGCGCCTACACTCGCGCCACCACCAGCCAGAAGTGCGTGCGCGCCGGCGGCAAGCACAACGACCTGGAAAACGTCGGCTACACCGCGCGCCACCACACCTTCTTCGAGATGCTGGGCAACTTCAGCTTCGGCGACTACTTCAAGCGCGACGCCATCCACTACGCCTGGGAATTCCTGACCTCGGACAAGTGGCTGAACCTGCCCAGGGAAAAACTCTGGGTCACCGTCTACGCCAGCGATGACGAGGCCTACGACATCTGGACCAAGGAAGTCGGCGTGCCCGCCGAGCGCATGGTGCGCATCGGCGACAACAAGGGCGCCCCCTACGCCTCCGACAACTTCTGGGCGATGGGCGACACCGGTCCCTGCGGCCCCTGCACCGAGATCTTCTACGACCACGGCGCCGACATCTGGGGCGGCCCGCCCGGTTCCCCGGAAGAGGACGGCGACCGCTACATCGAGATCTGGAACAACGTGTTCATGCAGTTCAACCGCACCGCGGACGGCGTCATGCACCCGCTGCCGGCGCCGAGCGTGGACACCGGCATGGGCCTGGAGCGCATCAGCGCGGTCCTGCAGCACGTCCACTCGAACTACGAGATCGACCTGTTCCAGAGCCTGCTGAAAGCCTCCGCCGAGGCCATCGGCTGCGCCAACGACGACGCGCCGTCGCTGAAAGTGGTGGCCGACCACATCCGTTCCTGCAGCTTCCTCATCGCCGACGGCGTGCTGCCGTCCAACGAGGGCCGCGGCTACGTGCTGCGCCGCATCATCCGCCGCGCCTGCCGCCACGGCAACAAGCTGGGCGCCAAGGGCAGCTTCTTCCACAAGATCGTCGCCGCCCTGGTGGCCGAGATGGGCGAAGCCTTCCCCGAGCTGAAGCAACAGCAGGCGCACATCGAGCGCGTGCTCAAGACCGAGGAAGAGCAGTTCGCCAAGACCCTCGAACAGGGCCTGAAGATCCTCGAACAGGACCTGAGCGAACTGAAAGGCAGCGTCATCCCCGGCAACGTGGTGTTCAAGCTGTACGACACCTACGGCTTCCCGGTGGACCTGACCAACGACATCGCCCGCGAGCGCAGCCTGACCCTCGACGAGGAAGGCTTCGAGCGCGAGATGGAGGCCCAGCGCGAGCGCGCCCGCTCCGCCAGCGCCTTCGGCATGGACTACAACGCCCTGGTCAAGGTCGACGGCGACACCCGCTTCCTGGGCTACCAGGGTGTTTCCGGCGCCGGGCAGATCATCGCGCTGTTCAAGGACGGCAAGGCCGTCGAGAAGCTCAACGAAGGCGAGGAGGGCGTGGTCGTTCTCGACCAGACGCCGTTCTACGCCGAATCCGGCGGCCAGGTCGGCGACTGCGGCACCCTGTCCGGCGCCGGCGTGCGCTTCGACGTGCGCGACACCACCAAGGCCGGCGGCGCCCACCTGCACCACGGCATCGTCGCCCAGGGCAGCCTGAGCGTCGGCGCCGCGGTCAAGGCCGAGGTCGACGCCAGCGTGCGCCAGGCCACCGCGCTGAACCACTCCGCCACCCACCTGCTGCACGCCGCGCTGCGCCAGGTGCTGGGCGACCACGTGCAGCAGAAGGGCTCGCTGGTCGACAGCCAGCGCCTGCGCTTCGACTTCAGCCACTTCGAGGCCATCAAGCCCGAGCAGTTGAAGCGGCTGGAAGACATCGTCAACGCCGAGATCCGCAAGAACAGCGAGGTCGAGACCGAAGAGACCGACATCGACACCGCCAAGGCCAAGGGCGCCATGGCGCTGTTCGGCGAGAAGTACGGCGACCAGGTGCGCGTGCTGACCATGGGCGGCGGCTTCTCCGTCGAGCTGTGCGGCGGCACCCACGTGTCCCGCACCGGCGACATCGGCCTGTTCAAGATCACCAGCGAAGGCGGCGTGGCCGCCGGCGTGCGCCGCATCGAGGCGGTGACCGGCGCGGCTGCGCTGGCCTACCTGAACGGCGCCGAAGAGCAGCTCAAGGAAGCCGCCGGCCTGGTCAAGGGCAGCCGCGACAACCTGCTGGACAAGCTCTCCGGCCTGCTCGAGCGCAACCGCCAACTGGAGAAGGAACTGGAGCAGCTCAAGGCCAAGGCCGCCAGCGCCGCCGGTGACGACCTGGCCGGTTCCGCCGTGGACGTGGCCGGGGTGAAAGTGCTGGCCGCGCGCCTCGACGGCCTGGACGGCAAGGCGCTGCTGGCGCTGGTCGACCAATTGAAGAACAAGCTGGGCAGCGGCGTGATCCTGCTCGGCGGGCTGTTCGAAGAGAAAGTGGTGCTGGTCGCCGGGGTCACCCAGGACCTGGCCGCCAAACTCAAGGCCGGCGACCTGATGAAGCAGGCCGCGGCGGCCGTGGGCGGCAAGGGCGGCGGTCGCCCGGACATGGCCCAGGGCGGCGGCACCGACGCCGGCAAGCTGGACGAGGCCCTGGCCCTGGCCAAGGCCTTCGTCGAACAGGGCCGGTAAGCACCGGCAAGGCCAGGCCCGCGGCGCGCCCGGCGGGCCTTGGCAAGGGGCAGCGATGCCTGTCTAATGGGCGCCCTTCAGGAATCAGGCGGCTTTTGAAATGGCTTTGATCGTACAGAAGTTTGGAGGGACCTCCGTCGGCACCGTCGAGCGTATCGAGCAGGTGGCCGAGAAGGTGAAGAAATTCCGCGAGGCGGGGCATGACATCGTGGTGGTGGTCTCCGCCATGAGCGGCGAGACCAACCGCCTGATCGGCCTGGCCAAGCAGGTCATGGAGCAGCCGGTTCCGCGCGAGCTGGACGTCATGGTCTCCACCGGCGAGCAGGTCACCATCGCCCTGCTGAGCATGGCCCTGATCAAGCGCGGTGTGTCGGCGGTTTCCTACACCGGCAACCAGGTGCGCATCCTGACCGACAGCGCCCACACCAAGGCGCGTATCCTGAGCATCGACGACGCCAACATCCGCAGCGACCTCAAGGCCGGCCGCGTGGTCGTGGTCGCCGGTTTCCAGGGCGTGGACGAGCACGGCAACATCACCACCCTCGGCCGCGGCGGCTCCGACACCACCGGCGTGGCCCTGGCCGCGGCGCTGAAGGCCGACGAGTGCCAGATCTATACCGACGTCGATGGCGTCTACACCACCGACCCGCGCGTAGTGCCGCAGGCCCGCCGACTGGACAAGATCACCTTCGAGGAAATGCTGGAAATGGCCAGCCTGGGCTCCAAGGTGCTGCAGATCCGCTCGGTGGAGTTCGCCGGCAAGTACAATGTTCCGCTGCGCGTGCTGCACAGCTTCCAGGAGGGTCCGGGCACCCTCATTACCCTTGATGAAGAGGAATCCATGGAACAGCCGATCATCTCCGGCATCGCCTTCAACCGCGACGAAGCCAAGCTGACCATCCGTGGCGTACCGGATACCCCCGGGGTGGCCTTCAAGATCCTCGGGCCGATCAGTGCCGCGAACATCGAAGTCGACATGATCGTGCAGAACGTCTCGCACGATAACACCACCGACTTCACCTTCACCGTGCACCGCAACGACTACCTGGCGGCCCTGGAGATCCTCAAGCAGACCGCCGCCAACATCGGCGCGCGCGAAGCCACCGGCGACACCAACATCGCCAAGGTCTCCATCGTCGGCGTCGGCATGCGTTCCCACGCCGGCGTCGCCAGCCGCATGTTCGAGGCGCTGGCCAAGGAGAGCATCAACATCCAGATGATCTCCACCTCGGAAATCAAGGTGTCGGTGGTCATCGAGGAAAAATACCTGGAGCTCGCGGTACGTGCCCTGCACACCGCCTTCGAGCTCGATGCCCCGGCCCGCCAGGGCGAGTAAGACGGCATCATGCAAAAGGCGCGGCTCATCCCGCGCCTTTTGTCGTTTTTGACCGGGCCACCGGAACTTTCATTCCGCGTGGACTGGTCAATACTTGGGTGAAGGAGCACACACTTGATATTCAGTGGCTCTGCCGCCATTTTTCTTTTTTGCAGACTGCTTATCCGAAACACGAAAGGAGAAAGGAATGCTGATTCTGACTCGCCGGGTCGGAGAGACCCTGATGGTTGGTGATGACGTCACTGTGACCGTGCTGGGCGTCAAGGGAAATCAGGTGCGCATTGGCGTGAATGCGCCGAAGGAAGTCGCTGTCCACCGCGAAGAGATCTACCAGCGCATCCAGAAAGAGAAAGACCAAGAACCAAACCATTAATTTTTCTAAAAAAATTCTTTGCAAACGGGGAAAACATGGATATCATGCGCCCCGTGTTGCGGAGAGGTGGCCGAGTGGCCGAAGGCGCTCCCCTGCTAAGGGAGTACACCTCAAAAGGGTGTCGGGGGTTCGAATCCCCCCCTCTCCGCCATTTGCACATTCTGGTGCGAATGACGCGTCAGGTAGCTAAGCTACTGAAAAGATTGAAAAATCTGTTTGACACGTCTGAAAGTTAGGACTAGAATCTGCGCCCCATCAGCGCACTCATAGCTCAGCTGGATAGAGTACTCGGCTACGAACCGAGCGGTCGGAGGTTCGAATCCTCCTGAGTGCGCCACTACACAGGCGGTACGCGAAAGCGGACGCCAGCAGCGACGAAAGGCCTCGGCCTAAGCTGCTGCACCAGTTGGTGAACCTGGCTAAACTGCACCAACCAGCGCACTCATAGCTCAGCTGGATAGAGTACTCGGCTACGAACCGAGCGGTCGGAGGTTCGAATCCTCCTGAGTGCGCCATCTACCGAAAGGGCCTGCAGCAATGCAGGCCCTTTTTCTTTGCGCCTGAACTTTCAGGCCCCGGGCTCAGGCTCAGCGCCGCTGGCGCGCCTTCTTGCCCTGCACGCAGCCGAACTCGTCGAAGGTCACCGTGCGCCTGCCCTGGCCGGGCCTGGCGTCGTAGTGGTAGCGCTGCCGCTCGTCCAACTGGCTGACGCGGTCCGGGCGGCCGAAGGCGCTTTCCACGTCCGCGCGGGTCATGCCGGTTCGGATGCGCTTCTGCAGGATCGCGGTGCGCCTTTCCCGCTCGTCGAGCTGGTTGCCGCAGCCGTCCTCGCGTTCGCCGACCACCACCGTCCCGCCGCCACCCGGGGCCGCCTGCCGGCGCGCCGGGTCCTGGCGGGCGAGGGGCACCGGCTTGCCGCTGCCCGGCGTCGGGTTGTGCGCCCGCTGCCGGCTTTGCGCCTGGCCCGGCGGGCAGCCATGCTGGTGGAAGCCGACGCGGCCATCGGCGGCCTCGCAGCGGAACAGCGTGGCGGCAGGGCTGTCCATTGCCATGAGGGCGAGCAGCGGGAGCAGGCAGTGCAGGGGCGGCAGGCGCATTTCCGATCCTCCGTGACAGGGCTGCATGCAGCCTATCCCGCCTGGCCTTCGCGAAATTTCCGGGTGTCTCGACAGCTTTTTCCGGCGTCAGTGATAGCGAGTGAAGTCACCCTCAACTTTGTGCCGCAAGCGATTGTTCTAGCCGCTATTTTGTAACGCTGAACGCGCTGCGGAGTGTTATCATTTCCCCTATCTGCCCGACATGGGCGCGTGGGCACACCACCATGGACTTACCCAGTAGTTACCCAGAACCCCGATTGCCTCAACACGACCTGATGTTTTAAGCCCCCGTGCGCGCTCCGCCGCTGGGGGTGGAGCGTGCTATGACCGAAGTAGAAGCCAAGAAGCCGCAGGAAAGCCTGCAGGACCGCCTGAACCAGGTGGTCGAGCTGCTGAACAAGCACAAGCTGGTCGAAGACCTGGCGCACCGCCAGGAAGGCCAGCACCAGGACCTCGTCGAGAACCTGGTGCACCGGCAGAACCTCGCCGAGCTGCAGCGCAAGCTCGATGACCTGCACCCCGCCGACATCGCCCACATCCTCGAATCGCTGCCGCTGGGCGACCGCCTGACGGTCTGGCAGCTGGTCAAGGCCGAGCGCGACGGCGACATCCTCCTGGAAGTATCCGACGCCGTCCGCGAGACGCTGATCGCCGACATGGACGATCACGAGATCCTCGCCGCGGCCAAGGAAATGGACGCCGACGAACTCGCCGACCTCGCGCCGGAACTGCCGCGCGACGTGGTCCACGAGCTGATGGAAAGCCTCGATGCGCAGCAGCGCGAGCGCGTGCGCTCGGCGTTGTCCTACGAGGAAGACGAAGTCGGCGCGCTGATGGACTTCGAGATGGTCACCATCCGCGACGATGTCAGCCTGGAAGTGGTGCTGCGCTACCTGCGCCGCCTGAAGGAGCTGCCGGGGCATACCGACAAGCTCTTCGTGGTCGACTACGACGGCCTGCTCAAGGGCGTGCTGCCGATCAAGCGCCTGCTGGTCAACGACCCGGACAAGCAGGTGGCCGAGGTCATGGCCACCGACCCGGTGACCTTCCAGCCCGACGAGGACGGCTACGACGCCGCCCAGGCGTTCGAGCGCTACGACCTGATCTCCGCCCCGGTGGTGGACAAGAACGGCAAGCTGATCGGCCGCCTGACCATCGACGAGATGGTCGACCTCATCCGTGAGGAAAGCGAGACCGAAGTGCTGAACATGGCCGGTCTGCGCGAGGAGGAAGACATCTTCGCCTCGGTGTGGAAATCGGTGCGCAACCGCTGGACCTGGCTGGCCACCAACCTGATCACCGCCTTCGTCGCCTCGCGGGTGATCGGCCTGTTCGAAGGCTCCATCGAAAAACTGGTGGCGCTGGCCGCGCTGATGCCGATCGTCGCCGGCATCGGCGGCAACTCCGGCAACCAGACCATCACCATGATCGTCCGCGCCATGGCCCTGGACCAGATCCAGACCAGCAACGCCACGCGCCTGCTGCGCAAGGAACTGGGCGTGGCGCTGGTCAACGGCCTGGTCTGGGGCGGGGTGATAGGCGTCGTGGCCTTCTACCTCTACGGCAACTGGGAGCTGGGCCTGGTGATGACCGCGGCCATGACCCTCAACCTGTTGCTGGCGGCCTTCGCCGGGGTGATGATCCCCATGACCCTGCTGCGCCTGGGCCGCGACCCGGCCATGGGCTCCAGCGTGATGATCACCGCCATGACCGACAGCGGCGGCTTCTTCATCTTCCTCGGCCTTGCCACGCTGTTCCTGATGTAGGCCCGCCGTGGCCGTGAGAAACCGCCTTCGGGCGGTTTTTGCGTTTCAGGGGCGCAGGTTTCGCGGGCATGAAAAAGCCGGCGCGGGGCCGGCTTCTTCGGTACTGCTGGGCTCAGGCGTTGCTGGCCATTTCCGCATCGTGGGCGATCAGGGCGATCAGCGCATTCTGCTGGCGGTGGGTCAGCTGGCGGAAGCGCTGCAGCAGCTCGCGCTCGTGCAGGCTCAGCTCGGGGCTGTCCAGGCGGATGCCGAGGTTGTCCTGCAGGGCGCCCTCTTGCAGCAGGCTCTGCTCCAGGCGGGCGATGATTTCCGAGTTCATGCTGCGGTGGTGATTGCGGGCGACCTCGGCGATACGCTCGCGCATGCCTTCGGGCAGACGGACGACGAACTTGTCGGCGGTGCGACTGGAGTAGCTTGGGGTTGCCTGTTTCAATGGGCGCATACATTAAACCTGTAAGTCAGGGAAACGGTGCCAAGGGGTCTGTGTTCGAGTCCCTATGACAGCGAAATCCGTTGGCCGTTCAGCGCAAGGGCAGTAATCAGGTGGCCGACCAATTACTTGACGTCAATTCTGCGACGTATTCTGCGTTGCATGGAGGCTAAATGCCAGCACCAATCGTCCGAAATGCGAGTCGATCTGCATACTTTCTTTCGATTGGCACGTGGCCCATGGGACCTATTGCCTCAGATTAGCTCAAGTCCCTGGCCCCCGGCTGCCATTGCGCCATCATCCGACCACCAGCACGGGCGATGGTTCACGGGGGCGCGGATGATGGCACAGCTGCGCCCGTTGCGCAGGGCCGGGGCGGCGACTTTCGTCCTTCCGCGCCGCCGCCGCGCGGGTATCATACGCAGCGTCCGCGCCCCGGGTGGCGCGGTGCAGAGACGAGCATGAGCGGCAAGTTGATCTATCTGATGGGCCCCTCGGGCTCGGGCAAGGACAGCCTGCTCCAGGCCGCGGCGGCGCCGCTGGCCGGGCGGGGCGGGCACGTGGTGCGGCGGGTGATCACCCGTTCCGCCGAGGCCCGCGGCGAGGACGCCGAAGCGGTGACCCCCGAAGTCTTCGAGCACCTGGAGCGCAATGGCGCCTTCGCCATGAGCTGGCGGGCCAACGGCCTGTGCTATGGCATCCCGCGGCAGATCGACGACTGGCTGGCCCGCGGCCACGTGGTGCTGGTCAACGGTTCGCGCGGGCACCTGGAGCAGGCGCGGCGTCGCTACCCCGGCCTGCTCGCGGTGCTGCTGCAGGTCGCCCCCGAGGTGCTGCGCCAGCGCCTGGTCGCCCGCGGGCGGGAAACGCCGGCGCAGATCGAGGCGCGCCTGGCGCGCAATGCCGCCTTCGCCGCGGGCCTGGCGCCGCCGCTGCGGGTGCTGGACAACTCCAGCAGCCTGGACACCTGCGTGCGTGGCCTGCTGGCGCTGGTGGACGAAGCCGCGGTCAGTGCAGCGGCAACGCCAGGCTGACGCCGTGGGCGGCGAAGCCCATGGCGGCGTAGAAGCGGTGCGCGGCTTCGCGATCCAGGTGGCTGGACAGCGCCAGCTTGTAGCAACCCCACTCACGGGCCCGCTGCGCGGCCCTGCCGATCAGCGCCTGGCCGATGCCCTGGCCGCGGGCGCGGCTGTCCACCACCATGTCTTCCAGGACCGCGGAGCGGGCGAAGCCGTGGGCGAGGTGCTCGATCAGGTTGAGGGTGCAGGTGCCCAGCAGGCGCCCCTCGCGCTCGGCGACCAGGACCACGCGCCTGGGCTCCGGCGTTTCCAGGCGCAGGGCGAGCAGGGCGACGTCCGGCGCCGGCTCGTCCGCGTCGAGCTGCTGCAGCAAGGGCGCCAGGGCGGCGGCATCGGCGGCGCTGGCGACGCGCACCTCGAAGGTGGCGAAGGGCGAATCGGGGATCAGGGTGTGGACATTGTGCTGCTCGCTCATGCGGGCCTCCGCTGCTGGTGTGAAATCCACGCCGTGGCATGACAAATGCCTCGACGCTGGTTAACATGCCCACCCGGTCCCGGCGGCAGCCGCGGACCCAGGCGTGTCCCCATAGTTCAAGGGATAGAATAAGCCCCTCCTAAGGGCTAGATACTGGTTCGAATCCAGTTGGGGACGCCACCCCTTCCCGGAGCAGCCCGAGCGATGCTGAGCGCCGAACTCAAGGCCTTCTACATGGTGGCGCGCCTGGGCAGCATCACCCAGGCGGCGAAGAAGCTCGGCCTCAGCCAGCCGACGGTGACCACGCAGATCCGCAGCCTGGAAGGCCAGTACGCCGTAGAGCTGTTCTACCGCGGCGGCCGCCGCCTGACCCTCACCGACGAAGGCGCGCGCCTGCTGCCCATGGTCCAGGCGCTGCTGCAGCAGGAAGCGGACATCGAGTTCTTCCTGCGCAACTGCGGGCAGATGCAGGGCAGCCTGCGCATCGGCGCCACCTCTCCCTACTACGTGCTCGGGCTGATCAAGGCCTTCCGCGAGCGCTACCCGCAGATCGAGGTGTCGGTGGAAATCGGCAACTCGCAGCAGGTGCTGGAGGCCCTCTGTGAATGCCGGGTAGACCTGGCGGCCTCGTCGCAGCCGGTGGAGGACGCGCGGCTGATCCACCTGGTGCTCGGCCGCGACCCGCTGGTGCTGGCGGTGCACCGCAGCCACCCGCTGGCGGCGCAGCGCGCGGTGGCCCTGGGCGAGCTGCGCAACCACTGCCTGCTGATGCGCGAGGCCGGCTCGACCACCCGCGAGCTGACCGAGAAGCTGTTGCGCGAAGCCGGCGTGGCGCCGGCCTCTATGCTGGAGATCGGCAGCCGCGAGTCGATCCGCGAGGCGGTGATCCGCAACCTCGGGGTGAGCATCATCGCCCGCCAGGAAGTACCCGATAACCCCGAGCTGCGCGTGCTGGAGCTGCAGGGCGCACCGCTGATCGACGAGTACCTGTTCTGCCTGAAGGAACGCCGCCAGGCGCGCCTGACCAGTGCTTTCCTGGCCCTGGCGCGGGAGTTCGCCGAAGGGGTGGCGCCCATCTCGTAGGGCTCCGCCCGCGATGCCATGCGCGCCGGCCTTGCCGGCGCAATCGCGGATGAATCCGCTCCTACGACCGTGCTTCCTGGAACCGTAGGAGCGGACTCTGTCCGCGATTGGCTTTCAGGATGACGCCGGATTTCCCGGCAGCTCCGGACGGCTCCCTCTCCCGCTTGCGGGAGAGGGCTGGGGAGAGGGAGCGGAACCACGCCCGGCACCGATGTGCCGGCCAACGGCGGATAACCGCGAACGGTTATTCGCCCCACGAAAAGCCCCTCGGCATCGCAAATCTGCCTATACCGCTATCGGTACAGTTGTGCCCACCGCAACAGAGCCTTCGCATTCCTTCCCTAGCATGGCCCTCCATCGAGCCCCGCGGTCTTTCGCCGCGGGCCAGCTGCAAGAGGTTCCGCCATGCACGATTCCCTTCCCACCGGCACGCCACTGCAGGTGCGCGACATGCACAAGCGCTTCGGCCAGTTCGCCGCCCTCGATGGCGTGTCGCTGGACGTCAAGGGCGGCGAGCTGGTCTGCCTGCTCGGTCCGTCCGGCTGCGGCAAGACCACGCTGCTGCGCTGCATCGCCGGCCTGGAGCGCCAGGACGGCGGCGCCATCCACATCGGCGCGCGCGACGTCTCGCGCCTGCCGCCCCAGGCCCGCGACTACGGCATCCTGTTCCAGTCCTACGCGCTGTTCCCCAACCTCAGCGTCGAGCAGAACGTCGCCTACGGCCTGACCGGCGCCAGCCGCGAGGAAGCGCGCCGGCGCGTGGCCGAGATGCTCGAACTGGTGGGCCTGGCCGGCAGCGAGAAGAAGTACCCCGGCCAGCTCTCCGGCGGCCAGCAGCAGCGCGTGGCCATGGCCCGCGCGCTGGCCCCGGCGCCGTCGCTGCTGCTGCTCGACGAGCCCATGTCGGCGCTGGACGCCCGGGTGCGCGAGCACCTGTGCGGCGAGCTGCGCCAACTGCAGAAGAACCTGGGCATCACCACCCTGATGGTCACCCACAACCAGGACGAGGCCATGCTGATGGCCGACCGCATCGCGGTGGTGAACCACGGCAAGGTCGAGCAGTACGGCAGCGCCCAGGAGATCTACGGCGCCCCGGCCACGCCCTTCGTCGCCGAGTTCGTCGGCCAGGGCAACTGGTTGCCCTTCGAACGTGGCGCCGATGGTTTGGCGCGGGTCGGCGGGCTGAGCCTGCGCCTGCACGGCGAGCGTGCCAATGCCACGCGTGGGCGGCTGTTCTGCCGCCCGGAGGCGATCGGCATCAACCCGATGGTGCACCAGGAGAACCTGTTCCGCGCCCAGGTCCGTGAGATCACCTTCCTCGGCAACCGCTGCCGCATGAGCTTCGAGCTGCGCGAGCTGCCCGGCCACGCGCTGCTGGCCGAGCTGGCCCCGGAGCAGATGCCGCGCCTGGGCAGTGCGGACATCTGGGTGTCGCTGCCGCCGCAGAGCCTGCAGGTGTTCGCCTGAGATGGATGCGGTGATGAAACTCGACCAGACCCTGGCCGCCGGCCGGGCCCGCGGCGACCTCGGCGACCGCCTGTTCATCCTCGGCGGCAAGCTGCTGCTGCTCGCCCTGCTGGCCCTGGCCGTGCTGCTGCCGCTGCTGGCGATCTTCTGGCGCGGCTTCAGCGGCGAGGCGGGGCAGGGCGGAGGCCTGGCGGCCATGGCCGAGCTGCTGGCCAGCGCCAACTTCCACTGGCTGCTGGGCAACAGCCTCAAGGTCTCGCTGAGCGTGGCGGCTATCGTGGTGCCGCTGGCCTACGGCTTCGCCTATGCGCTGCAACGCACCCTGATCCCGGCCAAGGGCCTGTGGCGCGGCATTTCCCTGCTGCCGCTGCTGGCGCCGTCGATGCTCCCGGGCATCGCGCTGATCTACCTGTTCGGCAACCAGGGCCTGCTGCGCGCCTGGGTGCCGGACAACATCTACGGCTACTGGGGCATCGTCCTCGGCGAGGCCATCTACACCTTCCCCCACGCGCTGATGATCCTGCTTTCGGCGCTGTCACTGGCCGACGCGCGGCTGTTCGACGCCGCCTCCAGCATGGGCGCCAGCCCCTGGAAGGCCTTCCGCAGCATCACCTGGCCGGCCTCGCGGCAGGGCGTGTTCGCCGCCTTCTGCCTGGTGTTCACCCTGACCATCACCGACTTCGGCGTGCCCGTGGTGGTGGGCGGCGACTACCAGGTGCTGGCCCTGGAGGCCTACAAGGCGGTGGTCGGCCAGCAGCAGTTCGGCCGTGGCGCGCAGATCGGCATGCTCCTGCTGTTGCCGGCGCTGTTCAGCTTCGCGGTGGACGCCTGGCTGCGCCGCCGCCAGGGCGACGCCATGAGCGGCCGCGCCCAGGTGTTCCAGCCCAAGCCCTCGCGCCGCCGCGACGGCGCCTACCTGGCGCTGGTGCTGCTGGTCAGCGCGGTGATCCTCGGCGTGCTGGGCATGGCCGTGTATTCCTCGCTGGTGAAGTTCTGGCCGTACAACCTGTCGCTGTCGCTGCGCCACTACGCCTTCGAGGAAACCGCCGGCGGCGGTTGGCTGGCCTACCGCAACAGCCTGACCCTGGCCACCTGCACCGCGCTGTTCGGCGGCCTGCTGATCTTCAGCGGCGCCTACCTGATCGAGAAGACCCGCGAGCAGGCCTGGCTGAACCAGCTGCTGCGCATGCTCAGCTTCGTGCCCATGGCGGTGCCGGGGTTGGTCCTGGGCCTGGGCTACGTGTTCTTCTTCAACCTGCCGGGCAACCCGCTGCACGTGTTCTACGGCAGCCTGACCCTGCTGGTGGTGTGCACCATCGCGCACTACCTGACCACCGCGCAGATGACCGCCACCACCGCGCTGCGCCAGCTCGACGGCGAGTTCGAGGCCGCCGCGCTGTCGCTGAAGATGCCGCTGTGGCGCCACTACCTGAAGGTGACCCTGCCGATCTGCCTGCCGGCGCTGCTGGACATCGTCCGCTACCTGTTCGTCTCGGCGATGACCACCGTCTCGGCGGCAATCTTCCTCTACAGCCCGGACAGCATCCTCGCCGCCGTGGCGGTGCTGAACATGGACGACGCCGGCAACGTCGGCGGCGCCGCCGCCATGTCCACGCAGATCCTGCTCACCTCTGCCGCCGCCTCGATCCTCCTGGCCCTGGCCTCGCGCGGCCTGCTGCGCCGGTCCCAGGCCTGGCGCCGGGGCGGGCACTGAATTCCCACGACCCACGTTGCACCTGACCGTCACCCCCGCGAACGCGGGGGCCCAATAAACAGAAGGAGCGCACCATGTTCAAACGCCTCGCCCTCGCCGCCGCCGTACTGGCCGGCATCAGCCTGCACGCCAGCGCCGCCACCGAACTGACCGTCTACACCGCGCTGGAGCCGGAACAGCTGAAGGCCTACAAGGAAGCCTTCGAGAAGCAGAACCCGGACGTCGAGATCAAGTGGGTGCGCGACTCCACCGGCATCGTCACCGCCAAGCTGCTGGCCGAGAAGGACCGCCCGCAGGCCGACGTGGTCTGGGGCCTGGCCGCCTCCAGCCTGGCCATCCTCGACCAGCAGGGCATGCTCGAGCAGTACGCGCCCAAGGACCTGGCGGCGATCGGCAAGAACTACCGCGACCCGGCCAACCCGCCGGCCTGGGTGGGCATGGACGTGTGGGCCGCGACCATCTGCTTCAACAGCGTGGAGGCCGAGAAGCAGGGCCTGTCGAAGCCCATCAGTTGGCAGGACCTGACCAAGCCCGAGTACAAGGGCAAGATCGTCATGCCCAACCCGGCGTCCTCCGGCACCGGTTTCCTCGACGTTTCCGCCTGGCTGCAGACCTTTGGCGAGAAGCAGGGCTGGGCCTACATGGACCAACTGCACGAGAACATCGGCCAGTACGTCCACTCCGGTTCCAAGCCGTGCAAGCTGGCCGCCGCCGGCGAGTTCCCCATCGGCATCTCCTTCGAGTACCCGGCCGTGCAGCTCAAGCGCCAGGGCGCGCCGCTGGACATCGTCCTGCCCAAGGAAGGCCTGGGCTGGGAGATCGAGGCCACCGGCATCGTCAAGGGCACCCAGCACCTGGACGCGGCGAAGAAGCTTGCCGACTTCTCCGCCAGCCCCGCCGCCATGGAGCTGTACAAGGAAAACTTCGCCGTGCTGGCCCAGCCGGGCATCGCCAAGCCGCAGACCGAGCTGCCGGCGGACTACGAGCAGCGCCTGATCAAGAACGACTTCGCCTGGGCCTCGAAGAACCGCGACGCCATCCTGGCCGAATGGCGCAAACGCTATGACGGCAAGTCGGAGAAGGTGGCGCAGCAGTAAGCGCGAGGCAGAGGAGAGCCCCTCTCCCCAACCCTCTCCCTGAAGGGAGAGGGTTGGGGAGAGGGGCTCTTCGATCCCAGGAACACACCCATGCACAACCACCACACCGACATCGCCATCATCGGCGCCGGCATCCTCGGCCTGTCCCATGCCTACGCCGCCGCCCGCCGTGGCCTGCGCGTACGCGTGTTCGAACGCACCGCCACGCCGCTCGGCGCCTCCATCCGCAACTTCGGCCAGGCCCTGGTCGGCGGCCAGCCGCCGGGCGTCATGCTCGACCTGGCCCGTGCCAGCCGCCCGCTGTGGGCCGAGTGGGCAGAGCGCGCCGGCTTCGCCATCCGCCGCAACGGCTCGCTGCTGTTCGCCCGCACCGAGGCCGAGGAAGCGCTGCTGGAAGCCTTCTGCACCGGCCGCGCCAAGGAACACGGCTACCGCGCCGAACTGCTCCGCGGCAAGGCCCTGGACGACCTCTACGACGGCGCGTTCAGCCAGCACCGCGCGGCCCTGCACAGCCTCGACGACCAGCAGCTGTACTCCCGTGAGGCGCTGCCGACGTTGATCGACTGGCTGCGCCGCGAGCTGAAGGTGGAGTTCCATTTCTCCACCCTGGTCCGCGACATCGAGCCGGGCCTGCTGCGCACCACCGCCGGCGAGTTCCGCGCCGGGCAGATCCTGGTCTGCTCCGGGCACGACTACCAGACCCTCCTGGCCGATCAGTTGGCCGCGCTGAAGCCGCAGGTCTGCCGCCTGCAGATGCTGCGCGCCCGCCCCGAGCGCGACCTGGGCCTGGGCCACGCGCTGCTCACCGGGTTGAGCTGCGTGCACTACGGCGCCTTCGCCGACCTGCCGGAGGCCGAGGCCATCCATCGGCAGATCCGCCGCGAGGCACCGGCGCTGGAGACCTATGGCATCCACCTGTTGATCAGCCCGACGCCCCATGGCGAGCTGATCATCGGCGATTCCCACGACTACGGCAGCGATGCCGCACCCTTCAACGCCGAGGCGGTGGACCGCCTGCTGCTCGACCTGGCCGAGGACACCCTGGGCATGCGCGTCGAGGTGGTCGAGCGCTGGCAGGGCGTGTACGGCGCACGCGGCCCGGCGCCGTTCTCGGTGCTGCAGGTGGAAGCGGGAATCAGCGCGGTGCTGATGCACACCGGCGTGGGCATGAGCGTGGGGCCGGCGCTGGGCGAGCGGACCATCGCCGGGCTGTTCGGCTGAGGCGCCCGTCATCGCCCTGTAACCGGACCGTCACGCTGGCCTGCTAAGCAGGAAGGTCGCCGGCCCGGCCCAGGGCTATACCACCTTCAGCGAGCGCGCATGAACCAACGTTTCACCCAGGACCCCTGGGATTCCGACCTGTTCGGGCTGCTCTACGGCTTCCGCTTCCACCCCGGGCAGCGCGGCCAGGAACTGGATTCCAGCGCCGCCCTGCGCTGGCTGGAGGCGCCGGGTGAGGGCGAGGACTTCGTCTGGCTGCACCTGAACCTGGCCCACGCCGCCTGCGAGCGCTGGATGAAGGGCCACCTGGAGCTGCCCGAGACCTTCTTCGAGACCTTGCGCGAAGGCTCGCGCTCCACGCGCATCGAGCATGTCGACGCGGCTCTGCTGGCGGTGGTCAACGACGTGGTGTTCAACTTCGGCAGCGTGTCCTCGGACGTGGCCACCCTGTGGGTCTGCGCGCGCCGCCGCCTGCTGGTCACCGCGCGCATGCAGCCGCTGCGCTCGGTGGACCGCCTGCGTTCCTCGGTCAAGCATGGCGAGTGCTTCCGCTCGCCGCTGGAGCTGCTGGTGCACCTGCTGCGCGACCAGGGCGACATCCTTACCCAGATCGTCCGCGAGACCACCGTGGGCGTGGACCGCATCGAGGACCGCCTGCTGTCGCAGAACCTCTCCGACAACCGCGCCGACCTGGGCGCCATGCGCCGCGTGCTGGTGCGCCTGCAACGCCTGCTGGCGCTGGAGCCGGGCTCGCTGCTGCGGTTGCTCAACCGCCCGCCGGACTGGCTGCAGGAGGCCGACGTGCGCGACCTGCGCGAGGCCACCGAGGAATTCTCCCTGGTGATCAGCGACCTCACTTCCCTGGGCGAGCGCATCAAGTTGCTGCAGGAAGAGATAGCCGCGCAGCTCAACGAACAGAGCAACCGTACCCTGTTCACCCTGACGGTGGTCACGGTGCTGGCGCTGCCGATCAACATAGTCGCCGGCTTCTTCGGCATGAACGTCGGCGGCATTCCCCTGGCGGAGAACCCCCACGGCTTCTGGCTGCTGGTGATGCTGGTGGCCAGCTTCACCCTGCTGGCCTGGCGCTGGGCCTTCCGCAAGCGCAACGACGGTTGAGCTGTCACGCGGCTGACACCGGCGCGACATAGGCTGGCGCGACACGCATCCCGCCAGCGAGGTCCCGGCCATGCCACTGAGCAACGACAACCTGATCCGCCGCATCCACCGCGAGCTGCTCGACCACAGCGACGAGGAGCTGGAGCTGGAACTGCTGGAGGACGTGCACAACCTCGACGAGCTGTTCGACGATCACATTCCCGATGGCGACGAGGAAAAGATCGCCCGCCGCCGCTACTTCAGCGAGCTGTTCCGCCTGCAGGGCGAACTGGTGAAGCTGCAGAGCTGGGTGGTGAAGACCGGGCACAAGCTGGTGATCCTCTTCGAGGGGCGCGACGCAGCGGGCAAGGGCGGGGTGATCAAGCGCATCACCCAGCGCCTCAACCCGCGGGTGTGCCGGGTGGCCGCGCTGCCGGCGCCGAACGACCGCGAGCGCACCCAGTGGTACTTCCAGCGCTACGTCTCGCACCTGCCGGCGGCGGGGGAGATCGTGCTGTTCGACCGCAGCTGGTACAACCGCGCCGGCGTCGAACGGGTGATGGGCTTCTGCAACGACGAGCAGTACGAGGAATTCTTCCGCAGCGTGCCGGAGTTCGAGCGCATGCTGGCGCGCTCGGGCATCCAGCTGATCAAGTACTGGTTCTCGATCACCGACGAGGAACAGCACATGCGCTTCTTGAGCCGCATCCACGACCCGCTCAAGCAGTGGAAGCTCAGCCCCATGGACCTGGAGTCGCGGCGGCGCTGGGAGGCCTACACCAAGGCCAAGGAAATCATGATCGAGCGCACCCACATCGCCGAGGCACCCTGGTGGGTGGTGCAGGCCGACGACAAGAAGCGCGCGCGGCTGAACTGCATCCACCACCTGCTGGGCCAGGTGCCCTACGAGGAGGTGGCGCACCTGCACGTCGAGCTGCCGATGCGCCAGCGCCATGCCGACTACGTGCGGATTCCGACGCCGGGGGAGATGGTGGTGCCTGAGCGGTATTGAGTCCGCGCCAAGGGCCGGGCGCGGCGTAGGGCGAATAACGCCCCAGGCGTTATCCGCCGTTTGACCTTGGTTACCGGCCCGCTCGGTTCCGGGCTTGGCGCTGGTCACGCATTTCCCCGGCTCGACCGAGGCAGGGTCGATGAGCAAGGTGAGGCGGCGTATAACCGCGAACGGTTATACGCCCTACACCAGGGCGACCTTTGCGCGGGGTCGCCGCTTGGCCTGGCTTGCCGGGCGCTCGTGGCTCGCCAGACATAAATTGTCACACTTGCCCGTCATGCTGGCGCGGTCATCCCCCGCAACCGGATTTTCCCGCATGACTAGCGAAACCCTGGCCAGCGCCGCCGTCGTCGAAGGCCGCCCGCACCTGGACGGCAAGCCCGGCCGCCTCACCGCCCTGGCGTTCTATGCGTTGCTGGCCGTCGGCCTGCTGTTCTCCGCCTGGAGCCTGGTCCACGACGTCGACGAGGTGGCCAGCGCGGTCACCACCTGGACGCCTTTCCTGCTGCTGGGCGTGGCCCTGCTGATCGCCCTCGGGTTCGAGTTCGTCAACGGCTTCCACGACACCGCCAACGCCGTGGCCACCGTCATCTATACCCATTCGCTGCCGCCGCACTTCGCGGTGGTCTGGTCCGGCTGCTTCAACTTCCTCGGCGTGCTGCTCTCCAGCGGCGCGGTGGCCTTCGGCATCATCGCCCTGCTGCCGGTGGAGCTGATCCTGCAAGTCGGCTCCTCTGCCGGCTTCGCCATGGTCTTCGCCCTGCTGATCGCCGCCATCCTGTGGAACCTCGGCACCTGGTGGCTGGGCCTGCCGGCGTCGTCCTCGCACACCCTGATCGGCTCGATCATCGGCGTCGGCGTGGCCAACGCGCTGATGCACGGGCGTGACGGCACCAGCGGCGTGGACTGGGCGCAGGCGAGCAAGGTCGGCTACTCGCTGCTGCTCTCGCCGCTGATCGGTTTCGTCTGCTCGGCGCTGTTGCTGCTGGCCCTGCGCCTGCTGGTGAAGAACCGTGCGCTATACAAGGCACCCAAGGCCAAGGCGCCGCCGCCGTGGTGGATCCGCGGCCTGCTGGTGCTGACCTGCACCGGGGTGTCCTTCGCCCACGGCTCCAACGACGGGCAGAAGGGCATGGGCCTGATAATGCTGATCCTGATCGGCACCGTACCCATGGCCTACGCGCTGAACCGCACCATCCCGGCCGACCAGACCACCGCCTTCGTGGTACTCGCCGAGGCCACCCAGCAGGGCCTGCTGCGCAGCACCCAGGCCACGGCGCCGGCCGACCCGCGCCCGGTGCTCTCGGAATACATCCGCAGCCATGAGCTGAAGCCGGCCCTGGTGCCCTCGCTGGCCGCGCTGACCGGCAGCATAGGCGCCGAGGTGAAGAACTACGGCAGCCTGGCCAAGGTGCCCGCCGAGGCCATGGCCAACGTGCGCAACGACATGTACCTGGCCTCCGAGACCATCCGCGTGATGGACAAGGACAAGGTCGGCGGCTTCGACGCCGACACCCAGGCGCGCCTGCAGGCGTTCAAGGGCAAGATCGACGACGCCACCCGCTTCATCCCGCTGTGGGTGAAGATCGCCGTGGCCATCGCCCTGGGCCTGGGCACCATGGTCGGCTGGAAGCGCATCGTGGTGACCGTCGGCGAGAAGATCGGCAAGAGCCACCTGACCTATGCCCAGGGCGCCTCGGCCGAGGTGGTGGCGATGCTCACCATCGGCGCGGCCGACATGTACGGCCTGCCGGTGTCCACCACCCACGTGCTGTCCTCCGGCGTGGCCGGCACCATGGCGGCCAACGGCTCGGGCCTGCAGATGCGCACCATCCGCAACCTGCTGATGGCCTGGGTGCTGACGCTGCCGGCGGCCATCGTGCTGTCCGCCTCGCTGTACTGGCTGTTCACCCGGTTGTTGTGACGGACCGCCCGTTTCGAAGCGCCGCCCCTCGGGGCGGCGTTTTCGTTCATGGGTGCGGTGTGTGGCGTAACCCGTAGGAGCGGGCCCTGCCCGCGATATCGCGCGCAGGGCGCGCTCCTACATGGGAATGGTGCGGGCGGGGCAGCCCCGTAGGATGGGTTGAGCGAAGCGATACCCATCACCTCCACTGTTCGCGATGGAGCTGCGGGGGAAACCAGAGGCGGTTCGCGAGCAAGCGCGCTCCTACAGGATGGGGCCGCGCTCTTCGTAGGAGCGAGCTTGCTCGCGAACAGAAACATCCCCTTTGCCTGCTTGAAATATCGAACGACCGGTGCGTATTTTGTACGGGTCGCACAGCCTGTGCGGCCGTATTACAAGGATAAGAAGTCATGACTAGCGAAGGACGCAGCCCGCTCGCCGAGCACCTGGCTGGAGTCGAAGAGATCGAATGCGTCACCCCCGACCTCAACGGGGTGCCGCGCGGCAAGGTGATGACCGGCGAGGGCTTCCTCTCCGGGCGGCGCCTGCAGCTGGCCCGCGGCGTGCTGCTGCAGTGCATCATGGGCGGCTACCCGCCGGCGCGCTTCTACGGCAGCGACGACGGCGACCTGGCCCTGGTCGCCGAGCCCACCCAGGTGCACCGCCTGCCCTGGAGCGACACCCCGCGTGCCCTGGCCATCTGCGATGCGGTGGAGCTGGACGGCCAGCCCTCCGGCCTGTCCAGCCGCGGCCTGCTCAAGCAGGTGGTGGCGCGCTACGCCGAGCATGGCTGGCAGCCGGTGGTGGCCACCGAGCTGGAATTCTTCGTCTTCGCCCCCAACCCGGACCCGCACCAGCCGTTCCAGCCGCCGCTGGGCCTGGATGGCCGCCGCGAGATGGGCCACTCGGCGTTCAGCGTTTCATCCAACAACGGCCTGCGCCCGTTCTTCGAGGACGTCTACCGCTGCATGGCCGCGGTGGGGCTGGAGCGCGACACCTTCATGCACGAGATGGGCACCAGCCAGTTCGAGATCAACTTCCTGCACGGCGACCCCGTGCTGCTGGCCGACCAGACCTTCCTGTTCAAGCACCTGCTCAAGGAGGTGGCGCTCAAGCACGGCCTGCTGGTGGTCTGCATGGCCAAGCCGCTGGCGCACACCCCGGGCAGCTCCATGCACATCCACCAGAGCGTGGTGGACGGCGAGGGCCGCAACATCTTCAGCGACGCCGATGGCGAGGCCACCCCGGCTTTCCGTCATTTCATCGGCGGCCTTCAGGCCTGCCTGGCCGATTTCACCCTGCTGTTCGCGCCCAACGTCAATTCGTTCCAGCGCCTGTGCCACCCCTACGCCTCGCCGAACAACGCCTGCTGGTCCCACGACAACCGGGCCGCCGGCCTGCGCATCCCGGCCAGCCCGCCGGTGGCGCGGCGGGTGGAGAACCGCCTGCCGGGCGCCGACGCCAACCCCTACCTGGCCATCGCCGCCAGCCTGGCCGCCGGCCTGCACGGCATCGAGAACGAGCTGGAGCCCGACACGGCCATCCAGGGCGAGTTCGAGGTGCCGGACGAGCTGCTGCTGCCCTGCACGATGTACGACGCATTGCGCCGCCTGAAGCGCAGCGAGCTGGCGCGGCGGATGTTCGGCGCCGAATTCGTCGATGGCTATGCGGCCAGCAAGGAGATGGAGCTGACCAGCTTCTTCGACGAGATCAGCCCCTGGGAGCGGCGCGTTCTCGCTGCCCAGGCGTGACCTGCGCGGGGCCCGCCACGGCGGGTCCCGACCACCGGCTTTGCCGTGGACGACGCCTTCCACCGCGTACCCGTCATGGGGCTCGACGCGCCTCGCGCCAGGCTCTAGGCTGGTAGCGAACGCCCGCCTTCGCGCGGGCGGCTTTGTGTAGTACGGCGGCGCCCTGCCGCCCGTCTTGGACCGGAGGTCCGATGCGGATTTTCACTGCCTTCCGTGCGCTTTACTTCGCCACCCTCACCCTGCTGACCGGCTCCGGCCTGCTGAGTACCTACCTGGGCCTGCGCCTGGCTGCCGAGAAGGTCGACGGCCTGTGGATCGGCGCCATGATGGCGGCCTACTACCTGGGCCTGGTGCTGGGCGGCAAGATCGGCCACCGGCTGATCGCCCGGGTCGGCCACATCCGTGCCTACGTGGCCTGCGGCGGCCTGGTCACCGCGGCGGTGCTGGGCATCGGCCTGACCAGCTGGCCGGCGATCTGGCTGCTGCTGCGAACGCTCATCGGCCTGGGCATGATGTGCCAGTACATGGTCATCGAGAGCTGGCTCAACGAGCAGGCCGAGGCGCGCCAGCGCGGCGCGGTGTTCGCCGGCTACATGGTGGCCTCCTACCTGGGGCTGGTGGCCGGCCAGCTGATCCTGGTGGTGCACCCGGGGCTGGGGCCGGACCTGCCGATGATGATCGCGCTGGCCTTCGCCCTGTCGCTGATCCCGGTGTCCATCACCCACAAGGTCCACCCCGCGCCGTTGCGCCCGGCACCGCTGGAGCCGCGTTTCTTCATCCAGCGGGTGCCGCAGTCGCTGACCACGGTGCTGGTCTCCGGGCTGGTGATCGGTTCCTTCTACGGCCTGGCGCCACTGTACGCCACCGAGCAGGGCCTGAGCGTCGAGCAGATCGGCGTGTTCATGGGCGTATGCATCTTCGCCGGGCTGCTGGTGCAGTGGCCGCTGGGCTGGCTGTCGGACCGCTACGACCGCGCGCTGCTGATCCGCAACGCCGGCATCCTGCTGCTGGTGTTCGCCTTGCCGCTGGCGGCGCTGCCGTCGCTGCCGATGGAGGCCATGGTGCCCATGGGCTTCATGGTCTGCCTGGTGCAGTTCACCCTTTACCCGCTGGCGGTGGCCTTCTCCAACGACCACGTCGAGGGTGAACGGCGGGTATCGCTGACCGCCATGCTGCTGGTCACCTTCGGCGTCGGCGCCTGCATCGGCCCGCTGGCGACCGGCGCGCTGATGCGCGCCTTCGGGCCGAACATGCTCTATGCCTTCGCCGCGACCTGTGCGCTGATCGTCATCTGGCGCGTGCGCCCGGAGAAGGTCAGCGGCCTGCACCGCGTCGACGAGGCGCCGGTCAAGCACGTGCCCACGCCGGACAGCCTGGCCACCTCGCCACTGTCGGCGGCGCTCGACCCGCGGGTGGCCGACGAGACGGTGACGGAGCAGATGAAGACCGCTCCGGCGCCGGCGGAGCCCGAGGCGCCTGCCGTGGCCGAGGAGGAAGAGGAGAGCCGGCCGGGGTAGGGCAGGGGAAGGGAAGCGCCCGCTGGCTGGCGGGCGCTAGAACAGCTCGTCTTTCTCGAAGCGCCGCGCTTCGCGCTGCAGCTGGTAGACGAAGCGTTCGATGTGGCGCTGCTCCAGGCCGCTCATGCGGTTGAAGCGCAGCCCGGCGAAGCTCGTGTTGACCTTCTCGTCGAAGTGCACGTGGCGCAGTTCCACTTCCACGGTGATGGCGCCGAACGGCAGGCGGGCGGTGAAGCGCTCGTAGAGCTGGCCGGGTTGCAGGCGCTCGTGCACGTCGCCGGCGAAGCGCACCTTGCAGCCGGTGGCGGAGATGTCCAGCAGGTTGCCGGTCAGGGCGGCCTTGAGCTTGTCGCCGGCCAGTTCCACGGTGACCGGCTGGGTCTGCTTGAGGGTGGCGCGGTAGGCGTTGCGGCGCTGGTGGTAGAGCATTTCCGGCGGCATCGGCAGCCAGTAGCAGCGGGCGCCGTCGAGTTCGCTGAACTGCGCGCCCTGCTGGCATTCCCAGGCGATCCGCACGCCTTCGTGAAAGGCTTCGATGCGGAAGCTCTCGCCGTTCTGCAGGAAACGTTCCCCGTCATTGGGAATCAGTTCGTCGAGGGCCACGCGGTTGCGCTCGCGGTCTACCGCGACGACGAAGCTCTGGAAACGCTGGTTGCGCTCGGCGAAGCTGATCACCAGCGGGTCATGGCTGTCCATCAGGATTCGCAGGTTGGCCTGGATCTCCACGGCCGCCTTGAGCGTCTTCGGCGGTTGCGGGCCATTTTCCTCGGCGAACGGGCTTGCCACGGTCCTACGATCTCCAGATGTATTTATTGTGGGAATTTTCTTTTGCAAGGCGATGGCATTCTGCCGCATCGCCTGGCCGGGCGCCAGGGCTCAGGCCTGGCTGAGGGGACGTTGGCGGTTGCCCTGGGTCGCGCCGCCGCGGCGGTCGTAGAGGCTGGGCGTGTCCTGGCCGCGGAGGATGTCCAGCAGGCGCCCGGTGGCGTGCTGGTCGTTGCGGATGACGCGGCCGTTGCGCAAGTTGGCCTGCTGGCACTGTTCCAGCAGCGCCGCCAGGCGCTCGCTGAGTTCGACGGTGGTCGGCGCCACCTTGCCCTGGGCGGCCAGCGCGGCGAGGCCGGCGCGGTCGCTGCTGACGCCGGCCTGGCGCAGTGCCTCGCTGCGCTGGCGGCCATTGCGCTCCAGCTGCTGGAGCAGCGGCAGCTTGCTTTCGAGCAGGCCCTGCAGGCGCTCCAGGTCACGCGCCTCGAGGGCGTGGAATTCATCCTCGATCAGCTGCAGAAGAGCCTCGGCGGCGCCGATATCCTCGGTGATCAGGTGGAGCAGGCTGGCGTTCGGCATGGCGGCTCGGCGTTCAGGGCGTCCTTGGAAAACCCCGCGCTCAGCGCTGGGATTCGAAGTCGAGCAGTTTGCCGGCGACTTTCTGGCTGTCGACCTGGTAGCTGCCATCGGCGATGGCCTGCTTGAGCCGCGCGACCTTTTCCGAGTCGACGACGGGTTGGTCTTTCAGCTGGTCGCTGGCTTTCTGCAATTGCTGGGCGGTGCTGCTCAGTTGCACGGACTCACCGCTGCCAGTGGCCTGCGCGCTGCCGGCGCTTTCGCTGCCGGCGGCTTCGCCACGGCCGGCCTGGGGCTTGCCGGTGCTGCCGGTGGAGACCGGCGCGCTGGCATTGTTCAGCCGGTTGAAGTCGATGACCATGGTAGTGAACCTCTGCGGGTTTAGGACGCTTGCCTGTAGGTTTCGGCTGACATCCAGAAAACTTTAGGGCGGTTTTTCGTGCACCTTCGCACAGTTTAGTGAAGGCGGGCGCGCCAGCGCCAGACTTCCGCCGCTAGAGCGTGACCTGCACCGCGCCTGGTTCCACCACCCGGGCCCTGATGATGCGCTGCGAACGCAGGTTGCGCACGCGTATCTGCTCGCCGGGCACCCCGTCGGCCATGGCTTCGCCGGGCATCACCACGTTGACCGTGCCGGTTTGCGCGCGGATCACCACCTGGTCGCCCTTGCGCACTGCCGCGGCCTGTTCGAGGAACACCGGGGCGAGGATCTGGTCGCTGACCGTCGGTCGCTTGAGCTTCTGCCCGACGGCCTGCTGCGGGTCGGTCAGGTAGCCCTGGCTGAGCAGGCCGATGTCGCGCTCCACCAGGCTGATGTCGCCCGGCTCCAGCACGTGGTCGCGCTTGAGCGGCAGGGTGGTCACCAGCACCTGGCGGAACAGCTTGACCTGGGCCGGCACGTACACCGACCAGGGCGAGGAACCGTCGCAGCGCACCAGCACCGAGACGCGTCCCACGGGCTGCGCGGGGCTTTCCAGTGACTGCGTCAGGTCCTTGTCGCAGGCCGCCAGGCGCAGGCGCGGGTCGATGCGTGCCACTTCTATCTCGTAGCGCGCGTCGATACCGCTGCGTTGCAGATAATCTTCCACCTTGAACTCAAGAAAGCCCTGGGTGGAGCCGATAAGAATCTCGGGCGCGGTAAAGTCGTCGGCCCAGGTCGGACCCGGGGCGAATGCGCCCAGCATGCACAGCACTCCACAGAGTGACCGGACATGGGCTCGGGGCCGTCGGAAAAACGTCGTTGGCAGTTTCATGCCACGACTTCAAGCAAGGCTCGTGCCGATTGTCGCCATGCGCGGCACGGCGGATACGAAGGGGGCGCAATGGCCGGAGTCATGGATTCGGTCAACCAGCGGACGCAGCTGGTTGGGCAGAATCGTCTCGAACTGCTGCTGTTCCGGCTGGATGGCAGCCAGTTGTACGGCATCAACGTGTTCAAGGTGAAGGAGGTACTGCAGTGCCCGCGCCTGACCGTGATGCCCAAGTCCAGCCCGGTGGTGCGCGGGGTGGCGAACATCCGCGGCGGCACCATCCCGATCCTCGACCTGTCGATGGCCACCGGCCGTCGCGGCCTGCGCGAGATCAACAACAGCTTCGTGATCATCACCGAGTACAACACCAAGGTGCAGGGCTTCCTGGTGCATTCGGTGGAGCGCATCGTCAACATGAACTGGGAGGAGATCCATCCGCCACCCAAGGGCACCGGCCGCGAGCACTACCTGACGGCGGTGACGCGGGTGGACAAGCAACTGGTGGAGATCATCGACGTGGAGAAGATCCTCGCCGAGGTCGCGCCCACCAGCGAGGACATCTCCGAAGGCGTGATCGACGCCGACACCCAGGCCCAGGCGGTGAGCAAGCGGGTGCTGGTGGTGGACGATTCCTCGGTGGCGCGCAAGCAGCTGATCCGCTGCCTGGAGACCGTGGGCGTGGAAGTGCTCGCGCTCAATGACGGACGCCAGGCGCTGGACTACCTTCAACAGATGCTTGCCGCTGCTGGCAATCCGGGCCAGGAATTGCTGATGGTGATCTCCGACATCGAGATGCCGGAAATGGATGGCTACACCCTGACCGCGGAGATTCGCCACGATCCGCGGCTGCAGGACCTGCACATTCTCCTGCATACTTCGCTGTCCGGGGTGTTCAACCAGGCGATGGTGCGGAAGGTCGGGGCCAACGACTTCCTCGCCAAGTTCCGGCCCGATGACCTGGCGGCGCGTGTCGTCGAGCGCATCAAGGCGGCGGACGCACGCTGAGGAGGGCACTTCGGGGTAGTCTGCAACGGCCGGGGGCGACCCCGGCCGCCTGGCGTCCGGACCGGCGCCGGGCCAACTGGAAAGAGGCGTGATCGGTGACATCGACCAACATGGAATTCGAGCTGTTCCGGGATTTCCTGGAGAAGGCCTGCGGCATCGTCCTGGGTGCCAACAAGCAGTACCTGGTCGCCAGCCGCCTGAACAAGCTGATGGAGCAGCAGGGCATCAGGAGCCTGGGCGAGCTGGTGCAGAAGATCCAGGTCCGCAGCCAGTTGCGCGAGCAGGTGGTGGATGCCATGACCACCAACGAGACCCTCTGGTTTCGCGACACCTATCCCTTCGAGGTGCTGAAGAACCGCATCCTCGCTGAAATGATCAAGGCCAGCCCGGGCCAGCGCCTGCGCATCTGGTCGGCGGCCTGCTCCTCGGGGCAGGAGCCCTACTCGCTGTCGATGGCCATCGACGAGTTCGAGAAGACCAACCTCGGCCAGCTCAAGGCCGGCGTGCAGATCGTCGCCACCGACCTCTCCGGCTCCATGCTCAACGCCGCCAAGGCCGGCGAGTACGACAGCCTGGCCATCGGCCGCGGGCTGTCCCAGGAGCGCCTGCAGCGCTACTTCGACGCCAAGGGGCCGGGCCGCTGGGCGGTGAAGCCGGCGATCAAGGGCCGCGTCGAGTTCCGCGCGCTGAACCTGCTGGAGAGCTACGCCACCCTGGGCAAGTTCGACCTGATCTTCTGCCGCAACGTGCTCATCTATTTCTCCGCCGAGGTCAAGCGCGACATCCTGCTGCGCATGCACGCCCAGCTCAAGCCCGGCGGCTACCTGTTCCTCGGCGCCTCCGAGGCGCTCAACGGGCTGCCGGAGCATTACCAGATGGTGCAGTGCAATCCGGGGATCATCTACAAGGCCAAGTAGCCAGGCGTTACGCCGGGCGCACGTCCCTGTAGCCCGCTGGGCTCTCGCGACATCCATGTTGCACGACCTCCTGAGCGCGGCTCTGCGTAGGGCGCATAACGCCTACGGCGTTATCCGCCGCGGCCGTCGGGCACCGGCGTTCCGGCCAACGGCGGATAACCGCGAACGGTTATTCGCCCTACGGTCGAGCACGGACCGTAGGAGCGGGCCCTGCCCGCGAATCGCGCGCAGGGCGCGCTCCTACAGGTGGGACAGCGGTGGCGGGGTAGGCGGACTTTGTCCGCGATTGGATTCACCGGCCACGCCGGACGCCCCGGTGGCACGGACAGCCCCCTCTCCCGCTTGCGGGAGAGGGCCGGGGAGAGGGGGCTCTTGAGCCCAATACCTACGTCACCGGCAACCACTTCGAATGGGCAGAACGCTTTGCCGCCGGGCGGTAAAGCCTTGCCGCTTGCCGCGGTTTGCCGCCCTTTGCCGCTCGCGGATCATCGGCAATTCATTGATCTATAAGGATTTAACGTTTTGGCACGCACCTTGCTGAAGTGCTGGCAAGCCCACACCGGCAAACAGGTTCGTGACCATGAGCATCAGCTTCGACTCCGCCCTCGGCATCCACGCACAAGCCCTCAGCTTCCGCTCGCAGCGCGCCGAGGTGCTGGCCAATAACCTGGCCAACGCCGACACCCCCAACTACAAGGCGCGCGACCTGGACTTCGCTTCGGTGCTCGCGGCCCAGGCCGACAAGGCCAAGAGCGGCACCTTCAGCACCGCCGTCACCAACGCCCGGCACATCGAGGCCGATGGCGCGGCCATGGGCGACGACTCGCTGAAGTACCGTATCCCGACCCACCCCTCCATCGACCAGAACACTGTCGACGAGCAGGTCGAGCAGGCCAACTACGCGCAGAACGCCGTGCAGTTCCAGGCCAGCTTCACCTTCCTCAACAGCAAGTTCAAAGGCCTGATGGGCGCCCTGCGCGGAGAGTGATAGCCATGTCCCTTGCCAGTGTCTTCAACATCGCCGGTAGCGGCATGAGTGCCCAGACCACCCGTCTGAACACCACCGCCTCGAACATCGCCAACGCCGAGAGCGTGTCCTCGAGCATCGACCAGACCTACCGCGCCCGCCACCCGGTGTTCTCCGCCATGTTCCAGCAGGCGCAGAACGGCCAGGGCTCGCTGTTCCAGGACACCGACCAGGCCGGCACCGGCGTGCAGGTGCTGGGCGTGGTCGAGGACCAGAGCCCGCTGGTGCCGCGCTACGAGCCGAACCACCCGGCCGCCGACGCCAATGGCTACGTGTACTACCCCAACGTCAACGTGGTGGAGGAGATGGCCGACATGATGTCCGCCAGCCGTTCCTTCCAGAGCAACGCGGAAATGATGAACACCGCCAAGCAGATGATGCAGAAGGTCCTGACCCTGGGTCAGTAAGCGCAGAGGACGCCCCATGAGCATCGACAACACCAGCAGCACCTCGAACTCGATCCTCTCGTCGCTCAACGCCGGGTCGAGTTCCTCGTCTTCCGCCTCGGAAACCGGCACCAGTGCGCTGGGCAAGGACTCGTTCCTGCAACTGCTGGTCACCCAGCTGAACAACCAGAACCCGCTGGACCCGCAGGACAACACCCAGTTCGTTTCCCAGCTCGCCCAGTTCAGCAGCCTGGAGAGCATGGAGAACCTGGATACCACCCTGGGCAACTTCTATTCCTCGTTCCAGTCGTCCCAGGCGCTGCAGGCCTCGTCCCTGGTCGGCCGCTCGGTGATCGTCAACTCGAGCAAGGTCCAGGTCGACGACCCCAGCGCCGGCGTGCAGGGCTCGCTGGTGATGCCGTCCAACGGCGATGGCGTGACCCTGAAAATCTATGACGACGACGGCGAGCTGGTGCGCACCATCGACATGGGCAGCCAGAAGAGCGGCAACATCGACTTCACCTGGGATGGCAAGGACGACAGCGGCGAGCAGGTGGCCTCCGGCACCTACACCGTCAAGGCCAGCGCCACCCTGGATGGCACCAGCACCGCGCTGACCACCTACCTGCCGGCCACGGTCAACAGCGTCACGCTGGGCCAGAGCGGCGGGGAAATGACCCTCAATCTCGCTGGCATCGGCAGTGTCTCCGCCTCCAGCATTCAGACCATCGGAAAATAACGCCGTCCTTCGGCACGGGAGCTGACCATGTCTTTCAATACCGCCCTGAGTGGTTTGAACGCCGCTAGCACGGACCTGAACGTGACCGGCAACAACATCGCCAACGTCGGGACCACCGGCTTCAAGTCGTCGCGCACCGAGTTCGCCGACCTGTACGCCGCCTCGATGCTCGGCACCGGGCGCAATGCCGTTGGCAGTGGCGTGATCACCCAGTCGGTTTCGCAACAGTTCACCCAGGGCAACCTGACCTCCACCGGCCGCAGCCTGGACCTCGCCATCAGCGGCAACGGCTTCTTCATGGTCAGCGACAACGGCAGCCGCCTGTACACCCGCAACGGCTCCTTCAACACCGATGCCAACGGCTTCATCGTCGATGGCTCGGGCAACCGCCTGCAGGGCTATGGCGTCAACGGCAACGGCTCGGTCGTCAACGGCGTGATCACCGACCTGAAGGTGGACACCTCCAACCAGCCGCCGAGCCCGACCTCGAAGATCACCTCGACCCTGAGCCTGAACTCGGCGGCCAGCACGCCGACGAACGCCACCTTCGACCCCGCCGATTCCGACAGCTACAACTGGTCGACCTCGGTGGACATCTACGACTCCCAGGGCAACTCGCATACCATGACGAACTACTTCGTCAAGGACAGCAGCAACAACTGGACCATGCACACCCTGGTCGACGGCCGCTCGCCGACCGACCCGACCAGCACCACGCCGCTGGATAGCCAGCTGAGCTTCAACAGCGCCGGCCAGTTGACCGGCATCACCTCCACCGGCATGACGGTCAATGCGGACAACACCATGACCCTCACCGGCTGGGTGCCGGCGGCGGTCGCCGACTCCACCACCGACCCGGTGACCTGGGGGCCCAATGGCGCGGCCGGGGCCGCCGCCGGCATCAACCTCGACCTGACCAAGACCACCCAGACCAACGCCGCCTTCGCGGTCACCGCGGTGACCCAGGACGGCTACGCCACCGGCCAGATGTCCGGCCTGGCGGTGGACGTGGACGGGCAGATGTACGCCACCTACACCAACGGCCAGTCGAAGGTGATCGGCCAGATGGTGCTGGCCAACTTCGCCAACACCCAGGGTCTGACCCCGGTGGGCAGCACCGCCTGGAAACAGTCGCTGGCCTCGGGCGAGGCGGTGATCGGCACGCCCACCTCGGGCACCCTGGGCTCGGTGGGTTCCGGCTCGCTGGAAGAGTCCAACGTCGACCTGACCGCGCAACTGGTCAACCTGATAGTCGCCCAGCGCAACTACCAGGCCAACGCCAAGACCGTGCAGACCGAAAGCACCATCTCCGACACCATCATCAACCTGCGTTGATGGCGGCAAAGGCCGCTTGCCGCAGGCGGCAGTCCGTCGCCGCCTGACGGCCACCAAGGCTCCTCCGGGAGCCTTTTCTTTTTGATTCCTCCTTTCGAATCAGCGCCTTGCGCTGATTTTTCAATTCTGGCACAGCCCTTGCTGAGGTCCCTTCAGCACCGCCGGGAATCCGACCCGGCACTGGAGGAATGCCTTGGACAGAATGCTGTATGTCGCCATGAGCGGCGCGAGCCAGAACACGCAGGCCATGCAGGCTCACGCCAACAACCTGGCGAACATTTCCACGACCGGTTTCCGTCGCGACTTCGAACAGGCGCGGGCCATGCCGGTCTTCGGCGACAGCTTTCCGGCGCGCGTATTCGCCATGAGCGAACGCCCGGCCACCGATTTCACCGCCGGCGCCCTGCAGGAAACCGGGCGTGACCTGGACGTCGCCGCCAAGGGCGACGCCTGGATCGCCGTGCAGGCCCCGGATGGCGGCGAAGCCTACGTGCGCACCGGCAGCCTGGAAATCGACGCCCTCGGCCAACTGCGCACCGGCGACGGCTTGCCGGTGCTCGGCAATGGCGGGCCCATCGCCATTCCGCCGGAAGAGAAGGTCGAGATCGGCGAGGACGGCACCATCACCGTCCGCGGCCAGGGCAACAATCCCAACGCGCTGGCCACCGTCGACCGCATCAGGCTGGTCACTCCGGACCCGAAGCAGCTGGAGAAGGGCACCGACGGCATGATCCGCATGAAGCAGGGCCAGCCGGCGCCGCAGGCCGACGCCAACGCCAGCGTGCAGTCGGGTTTCCTGGAGGCGAGCAACGTCAACGCGGTGGAAGAAATGACCTCGATCCTGGCGCTGTCCCGCCAGTTCGAGCTGCACGTGAAGATGATGCGTACCGCCGAGGACGATTCCCAGGCCATGGCGCGGGTTTTGCAATTTAGCTAATCACCAGATCGAGGCGTCATGAATCCGACGCCCGAGGAGAATCGATATGCTTCCGGCACTGTGGGTCAGCAAGACCGGCCTGTCCGCCCAGGACATGAACCTGACCACCATTTCCAACAACCTGGCGAACGTCTCCACCACCGGCTTCAAGCGCGACCGCGCGGAGTTCCAGGACCTGCTGTACCAGATCAAGCGCCAGCCCGGCGCCCAGTCGACCCAGGACAGCCAGCTGCCCTCGGGCCTGCAGCTGGGTACCGGCGTGCGCATCGTCGGCACCCAGAAGAACTTCACCGCCGGCAGCCTGCAGACCACCGACAACCCGCTGGACATGGCGGTCAACGGCCGTGGCTTCTTCCAGGTGCTGACCCCGGACGGCACCGTCGCCTACACCCGCGACGGCAGCTTCCACCTGAACTCCGACGGCCAGATCGTCACCTCCAACGGCAACGCCCTGGAGCCGGCCATCGTGGTCCCGGCGGAAACCCAGACCTTCACCGTCGGCAACGACGGCACCGTGTCGGTGACCGTGGCCGGCAACTCGCAGCCGCAGATCATCGGCAACATCCAGACCGCCGACTTCATCAACCCGGCGGGCCTGCAGGCGACCGGCAACAACCTGTTCCTGGAAACCGCCGCCAGCGGCGCGCCCCAGGTCGGCACCCCGGGCCTGAACGGCCTGGGCACCGTGCAGCAGAACACCCTGGAGAACTCCAACGTCAGCGTGGTGGAGGAGATGGTCAACATGATCACCACCCAGCGCGCCTACGAGATGAACTCCAAGGTGATCTCCACCGCCGACCAGATGCTGTCCTTCATCACCCAGAACCTTTGATGCATGACGCGGGCCCCGTGGCCCGCGAGTTAGTGGCTCTCCCCGAGAGGTAGTTGCAATGAACCGTTCCCATCTTCTCCCGCTGCTGGCGCTCGCCGCGCTGGCCGGTTGCGTCAGTCCTCCGCCGAAGCCGGACGACCCGTACTACGCGCCGGTCATGCCACGCACGCCCATGCCCGCGGCACAGAACAACGGTTCCATCTACCAGTCCGGGTTCGACAACAACCTCTACGGCGACCGCAAGGCCTTCCGTATCGGTGACATCATCACCATCACCCTCAACGAGAAGACCCAGGCGAGCAAGAAGGCCAACTCGGACATCTCCAAGGACAGCAGCAACAAGATGGGCCTGACCTCGCTGTTCGGCGGCAGCGCCACCACCAACAACCCCTTCGGCAGCGGCGACCTGAGCCTCAGCGCCGAGTACAGCGGCAACCGCGAGACCAAGGGCGACAGCGCGGCGGGGCAGAGCAACAGCCTGACCGGCTCGATCACCGTGACCGTGGCCGAAGTCATGCCCAACGGCATCCTCGCCGTGCGCGGCGAGAAATGGATGACGCTGAACACCGGCAACGAGCTGGTGCGCATCGCCGGGCTGATCCGCGCCGACGACATCGCCACCGACAACACCGTGTCCTCGACCCGCGTGGCGGATGCGCGCATCACCTACTCGGGCACCGGCGCCTTCGCCGACGCCAGCCAGCCCGGTTGGCTGGACCGCTTCTTCCTCAGCCCGCTGTGGCCGTTCTGAGCAGGTGAACTGAGATGTCGATCTTCTCCCGCCTGCTCATGGTGCTTGGCCTGTCCTGCGTGGCGCTCGCCGCCCAGGCCGAGCGCCTGAAGGACATCGCCAGCATCCAGGGCGTGCGCAGCAACCAACTGATCGGCTACGGCCTGGTGGTCGGCCTCAACGGTACCGGCGACCAGACCACGCAGACGCCCTTCACCCTGCAGACCTTCAACAACATGCTGGCGCAGTTCGGCATCAAGGTGCCGGCCGGCAGCGGTAACGTGCAGTTGAAGAACGTCGCCGCGGTGTCGGTGCACGCCGACCTGCCGCCCTTCGCCAAGCCGGGCCAGGCCATCGACGTGACCATCTCCTCCATCGGCAACGCCAAGAGCCTGCGCGGCGGCAGCCTGCTGATGACCCAGCTCAAGGGCATCGACGGCCAGACCTACGCCATCGCCCAGGGCAACCTGGTGGTGGGCGGCTTCGACGCCGAGGGCCGCGACGGCTCGAAGATCACTGTCAACGTGCCCTCGGCCGGCCGCATCCCCTCCGGCGCCACCGTCGAGCGCGCGGTGCCGAGCGGCTTCGACCAGGGCAACAGCCTGACGCTGAACCTCAACCGCCCCGACTTCACCACCGCCAAGCACATCGTCGACCGCATCAACGACATGCTCGGCCCGGGCGTGGCCCAGGCCATCGACGGCGGCTCGGTGCGCGTCAGCGCGCCGCTGGACCCGAACCAGCGGGTGGACTACATGTCGGTGCTGGAGAACCTGGAGATCCAGTCCGGCGAGGCGGTGGCCAAGGTCATCATCAACTCGCGCACCGGCACCATCGTCATTGGCCAGAACGTCCGCGTGTCGCCGGCCGCCGTGACCCACGGCAGCCTCACCGTGACCATCACCGAGGATCCGATCGTCAGCCAGCCCGGCCCGCTCTCCAACGGCCAGACCGCGGTGGTGCCGCGCTCGCGGGTGAACGCCGAGCAGGAAGCCAAGCCGATGTTCAAGTTCGGCCCGGGCACCACCCTGGACGAGATCGTCCGCGCGGTGAACCAGGTGGGCGCGGCGCCCAGCGACCTGATGGCCATCCTCGAAGCCCTCAAGCAGGCCGGCGCGTTGCAGGCCGAGCTGATCGTCATCTGAGGACGCCGCCATGGACGCACGACTGCTCAATTCCGGCACCAGCGCCAGCGACAGCCAGGCCTACACCGACCTCAACCGCCTCAGCCAGCTGAAGAGCGGCGACCGCAACAGCCAGGGCAACATCCGCAAGGTGGCCCAGGAGTTCGAGTCGCTGTTCCTCAACGAGATGCTCAAGTCGATGCGCTCGGCCAACGAGGTGTTCGCCAAGGACAACCCGCTCAACAGCGAGACCGCCAAGCAGTACCAGGACATGTACGACCACCAGTTGTCGGTGTCCCTGGCGCGCGAGGGACACGGCGTCGGCCTGGCCGACGTGCTGGTCAAGCAGATGGAGAAGATGCAGGGTGTGCGCCACACCGGCGACAACCCCTTCGCCCAGGTCCAGGCGCAGGCCGACACCCAGGCCACCCAGGCGGTGGCGGGGCAGGACCGGCAGCGGGCGAAGAGCCTGTGGTCCGCCAGCGGCAAGCCGCTGCCGCAGCCCGAGCCCGGCCGCGACGACCGCCAGGCGCTGAATGCGCGGCGCCTGGCCCTGCCGGGCAAGCTGGCCCAGCGCATCGCCGCCGGCATAGTGCCGGACGCCAATGCCACCAGCGCCAGCCAGCCGACGCAACTGGCCAGCAGCGACTGGCGCAACGGCAGGGGCTACACCCGCCAGGACGACAGCGCCACGAGCAGCGCTGCCGTCGCCGATGCCTCGGCCATTTCGACCAAGCCGGGCAAGTCCATGTTCGCCTCGGCCGACGACTTCGTCGCCACCATGCTGCCGATGGCCGAGCGCGCCGCCAGGCGCATCGGTGTCGACCCGCGCTACCTGGTGGCCCAGGCCGCGCTGGAAACCGGCTGGGGCAAGAAGATGATCGCCCAGCGCGACGGCAGCAGCAGCCACAACCTGTTCGGCATCAAGAGCGGTTCGAGCTGGAAGGGCGACTCGGCGCGCGCGGTCACCAGCGAGTACGAGAACGGCAGGCAGGTGAAGGAAGTGGCCTCGTTCCGTGCCTATAACTCCTTCGAGCAGAGCTTCCAGGACTACGTCAGCTTCCTGCAGAACAACGACCGCTACCAGGACGCCCTGGACTCCACCGCGCGCCCCGAGCAGTTCATGAAGGAACTGCAGCGCGCCGGCTACGCCACCGACCCGCAGTACGCGCGCAAGGTGTCGCAGATCGCCAGGCAGATGCAGGTCTACCAGACCGTGGCCATGGCCGACGGCCCGACCCGTACGCTTTGAATGGAACGCTCTAAGGAAAGCCCATGAGCCTGTTATCCATAGGACTGTCCGGCCTCAACGCCTCGCAAACGGCGCTGAGCACCACCGGCAACAACATCACCAACGTCGACACCGCCGGCTACACCCGCCAGCAGTCGATGCAGGTCAGTTCGGCCGCGCAGTTCTCCGGCCGCTACTACGTGGGCACCGGCACCACGGTGCAGGACGTGCGCCGGATGTACAGCGAGTTCCTGGCCAACCAGCTGCGCGGCGCGACGGCGGTGAACAGCGATGCGCAGACCTACCTGAGCCAGGTCAACCAGGTCGACTCGCTGCTGTCGGACAGCACCACCGGCCTGTCCTCGGTGATGCAGAACTTCTTCGCCTCGCTGCAGACCGCGGCCGGCACCCCGACCGACGCCGCCTCGCGTCAGCTGGTGCTGACCCAGGCGAGCAACCTGGCGCAGCGCTTCAACTCCATCTCCACCCAGCTGGGCACCCAGAACAGCTACGTCAACACCCAGATGAGCAGCCTGGCCGGGCAGGTCACCGACCTGGCCAAGACCATCGCCCAGTACAACCAGGCGATCACTGCTGCCGAGTCCGCCGGCGCCAGCGCCAACGACCTGCAGGACAAGCGCGACCAGGCGGTGGTGCAGCTGTCGGACATGATCGGCGTCAGCGTGGTCAAGCAGGGCAGCAGCTACAACCTCTACCTGGGCTCCGGCCAGCCGCTGGTGGTGGGCAGCAACGCCTCGACACTGACTGCCAGCCCCAGCGCCAGCAACCCGTCGCAGTACAGCCTGTCGCTGAACTCCAGTTCCAGCGGCGTGGCCATGGACGTCACTTCGGTGGTCACTGGCGGCCAGATGGGCGGCCTGCTGCGTTACCGCAGCGAGGTGCTGAACACCACCCAGAACGAACTGGGGCGCATGGCCATCGTCCTCGCCGACACCTTCAACAGCCAGTTGGCCCAGGGCCTGGACCTCAACGGCAACTTCGGTGCCCAGCTGTTCAAGGACATCAACGACGCCAGCGTGATCGGCAACCGCAGCCTGGCCAACGGCCACAACACCGGCACCGGCAACCTCAACGTCAGCATCGACGACAGCAGCGCGCTGACCACCAGCGACTACGAGGTGACCTTCACCTCGGCCACCGGCTACACCGTCAGGCGCCTGTCAGATGGCGAGGTGATGGGCAGCGGCGATCTCACGGACGACCCGCCCAAGGAGTTCGACGGCTTCAGCCTCAGCCAGCAGAGCGTCGGCACCATCCAGGCCGGCGACCGCTTCACGGTGATCCCGACGCGCACCGCCGCGGCGGACATCTCCGTGGCGATGACCGACTCCAACCGCCTGGCGCTGGCTTCGCCGCTGGTCTCCACCGCCACCACCGGCAACATCGGCAGCGGCACCATCAGCGGCACCAGCCTGACCACCCAGCTCGACTCCAGCAACAGCGCCGATCTGTCGGCGGCGATCAAGGCCGGCACGCCGGTCAAGCTGGTGTTCGACGCCGCCGCCAGCGACGGCACCCAGGGCTACACCCTCTACGATTCCGCCGGCAATTCGCTGGGCACCGGCAGCATAGTGCCGGGGCAGAGCAACGACATCAGCATCACCGTGCCCGGCACGCCGTCATTCAGCTTCCAGACCAGCATCGGCGGTTACCCCGGCAAGGGCGACAGCTTCACTGTCGGCTTCAATTCCGATGGCGATGCCGACAACGGCAACGCGCAGAAGCTCATCGACCTGCAGAGCGCCAAGACCGTCGGCAGCGGTATCGGCAGTGGCAGCGGCATGAGCCTCACCGGCGCCTACAGCAGCCTGACCGAGACCGTCGGCGCCCAGGCCAACCAGGCCAAGCTGGACGCCACCGCCACCGACGCGGTGCTGACCCAGGCGCAGAACACCCGCGACTCGCTGTCGGCGGTCAACCTCGACGAAGAGGCGGCCAACCTGGTGAAGTTCCAGCAGTACTACACGGCCTCCGCGCAGATCATCAAGACCGCGCAGACGCTCTTCGACACCCTGATCAACAACATCTGAGGCGGCCGTGATGCGTATTTCCACCCCGCAGATCTTCAGTTCCAACATCGACAACTACAACCGCGGCTACGCCAGCCTGGCCAAGACCCAGGAGCAGATCTCCAGCGGCGTGCGCATCCAGACCCCCGCCGACGACCCCGTCGGCGCCGCGCGCCTGCTGCAGTTGCAACAGCAGCAGGCGTTGCTGACCCAGTACAGCAGCAACATGACTACCGCGCAGAACGCCCTGAACCAGGAAGAGAGCGTGCTGTCCTCCATCACCAACGTGCTGCAGCAGGCTCGCGAGGTCGCGGTACGGGCCGGTGACGGCTCCCTCACCGACGACGACCGCAAGGCCCTGGCCGACCAGCTCGGGCAGATCCAGCAGCAGCTGCTGACGCTGATGAACAGCAAGGACGCCAGCGGCAACTACCTGTTCTCCGGCAGCAAGAGCACGGTGCAGCCGTTCATCCAGAACGCCGACGGCACCTACAGCTACCAGGGCGACCAGAGTTCGCTGAACCTGCAGATCGCCGACAACCTGCTGCTGCCGACCAGCGACAACGGCTGGAGCATCTTCGAGATGGCGGCCAACGCCAGCCGCACCACCAGTTCGCTGGGCAGCGACCCGAACACCGACGGCGTGCAGCGGGCGTTCCTCTCCCAGGGCACGGTGACCAGCGACAGCACCTACAACGCCAGCTTCCGCGATGGCGCGCCCTACACCCTGAACGTGCTCAGCGGCACCCAGTACCAGATCCTCGACAAGGACGGCAACGACGTCACCAGCGAGGTCAACACCAACGGCACCTACGACGCCACCTCGGCGGACAGCAACGCCATCAGCTTCCGCGGCGCGCAGTTCCAGCTCGACGTCTCGCTGCCCAGCAGCGACGATGCCAGCGACATGGACAGCCTGGTCGGCGGCTACAGCTTCAGCTTCGGCGTGGCGGCCGACGACGTTTCGATCAAGCGCAGCGCCAGCAACGCCTCGGGCGCGCAGATCACCAGCGGCACGGTCAGCAACCAGACCGCCTACACCACCCAGTTCCCGGCCAACGGCGTGCAGCTGAAGTTCACCAGCGCCACCGACTACGAGGTCTACGCGCTGCCAGCCACCCAGGGCGCCACTCCGATCTCCAGCGGTACCCTCGGCGGCACCTTCCCGCAGACCATCAGCGTGGCCGGCGTCGACCTCTCGATCAGCGCCTCGCCGGCGACCGGCGACCAGTTCAGCGTCACCACCAGCTCGCCGGAGCGGCAGAACATCCTCAACACCATCGGCGACCTGCGCACCGCGCTGAGCGCCTCCACCGCCAACGATCCGCAGGCCCAGCTGAACATCCGCAACATGGTGGCCTCGGCGCTGACCAACATCGACAACGGCATGAACCAGGTGATGAACGTGCAGTCGTCGGTGGGCTCGCGGTTGAACACCATCGACGTGCTCAGCCAGGAAAACCAGAGCCTGAGCCTGACCAACAGCACCACCCAGTCGTCGATCCGCGACACCGACATGGCCGAGGCCACCTCCAAGCTGGTCCTGCAGCAAACCATGCTCGAGGCGGCCCAGGCGGCGTTTGCCCGGGTCAGCCAGTTGAGTCTGTTCAACAAGCTCTGAGCCTACTCGATCGCCGTGCGTCTTCCGTCGGAGGGCGTGCGGCGTTTCTTTCGGCGGCAATCCCTTGCCGCTGCCTCCCGGCGCCTCCGGCCGGCGCTTCAAGCCTTCCTCATTCCCCCGCATGCCAGGCCCCGCGCACCCGTGGGGAAGATGGCATTCAATTTGCTGAGGTCCTGTCGGGGCGGTTTTTCCAGTCAGCAAATTGACGCCCTGCCCACTGGCTGAATTCCGGACAAGAGTCCAACCGCCAGTGCTTTAGGAACCTTCGCCAGACCTTGCCGTAGCGGCAGGCGGGGAGAGATGCAGCATGTTGAACACGATCATTCCCTACGGAGCCCCGGCCAGGTCCGGTATCGGCCAGGTGACTTCGAACCTCCGCCTCATGCGCGGGAGGAAGCTCGACTTCCCCCTGTCGCATTCCCGTCGCTGCGTGTGCCCGATGTCGGTTGGCGGGTGGCAGCCATGACAAAGAGCATCCCGGTCACCCGGCCCCTGCTTCCTCCGCTGAACGAGTTCCTGCCCTACCTGGAACAGGTCTGGGCCAGCGGCATCCTCACCAATGGCGGCGACATGCACCGTGCCCTGGAGAAGGCGCTGTGCGAATACCTTGGCGTCGAGCACATCGCCCTGTTCGCCAACGGCACGCTGGCGCTGGTCACCGCCCTGCAGGCGCTGCGCATCACCGGGGAAGTGATCACCACGCCCTATTCCTTCGTCGCCACCGGCCATTCGCTGCTGTGGAACGGTATCCGCCCGGTGTTCGTCGACATCGACCCGCAGACGCTCAGCCTGGACCCGGCGAAGATCGAGGCGGCGATCACCCCGCAGACCACCGCGATCATGCCGGTGCACTGCTACGGCAACCCCAGCGACGTCGAGGCCATCCAGGCCATCGCCGACAACTACAACCTGCGGGTGATCTACGACGCGGCCCATGCCTTCTCGGTGCGCGACGCCGGCGGCAGCATCCTGCGCCACGGCGACCTGAGCGTGCTCAGCTTCCACGCCACCAAGGTGTTCAACACCTTCGAGGGCGGGGCGATCATCTGCCCCGACGAGAAAACCTACCGGCGCATCGGCCATCTGAAGAACTTCGGCTTCGTCAATGAAACCACGGTGGTGGCCCCCGGCATCAACGGCAAGATGAGCGAGATCAACGCCGCCTTCGGCCTGTTGCAGCTGCGGCACATCGACCGTGCGCTGGCGCGGCGCAAGGAAATCGATAACCTCTACCGTGAGCGCCTGGTCGGCTTGCCGGGGCTGAACTTCATCGAGTTCCGTACCGGGTGCGTGTCCAACCACGCCTATTTCCCCGTGCTGATCGACGAGGATTTCGCCGTGGAGCGCGACCGGCTGTACGAGCTGTTGCGCGAGCAGGGCATCGTGGTGCGCCGCTACTTCTACCCGCTGATCAGCGACTTCCCGATGTACCGCGGCCTGCCGTCGGCCGACCCGAGCAACCTGCCGGTCGCCCGCCAGGTGGCGAGCCAGGTGCTGTGCCTGCCGATCTACCCGGACCTGGCCGACGAGGATGTCGAGCGTATCTGCGACCTGGTCATCAGTGCGGGAGTCCGGGCGTGATTCTCGCGGTCATGCAACCCTACTTCTTCCCTTACCTGGGCTATTTCCAGTTGGCGGGGAGCGTGGACCACTTCGTCTTCCTGGACGATGTGGCTTTCATTCGCCGGGGGTTCATCCACCGCAACAGCATCCTGCTCGATGGTCAGCCATTCCGCTTCACGCTGCCGGTGGAAGGGGCCAGCCAGAACCTGCGGATCGACCAGCACCATTTCGTTGGCGATCACGACAAGTTTCTCCAACTGATACGCCATGCCTACCGGCGGGCTCCATTCTTCGACGTGGTTTTCGCCCTGCTCGAGTCCATCTGCCGGATGCCCGAGCAGAATGTCGCTCGCGTCTGCGCCGCTTCCGTCCAGGCGGTCTTCGCCTACCTCGGCAGGCCGCTTTCGGTTTCCTTCGCCTCGCAGATGCCCAGCTCGCTTCAGGGGCAGGAACGCATTCTGGAGCTTTGCCGGCTCTTCGGGGCCGACGCCTACCACAACGCCAGCGGTGGCCGTTCGCTATACAGCGCCACCGCGTTTCGTGAACAGCACGTGCAACTGCGTTTCGTACATGGCTGCTTTCCAGCCTACCAGCAACAGAAAGTGGAGAACTTCATGCCAGGCCTGTCGATGATCGACGTGCTGATGCACAACCCGCCCGAGACCGTCGAGCGGATGCTGTCGATGGGCGAGTTGGAGGAGGTCGCATGACTACCCGTGCAGTCGAATCCCCGGTCATCGCCGTAGTGCTCGCTGGAGGGCGTGGCCTGCGCTTCGGCAGCGAGCTGCCCAAGCAGTTCGTCAAGTTGGCCGGGCGCATGGTCATCGAGCATACCGTCGAAGTCTTCGAGCACTCGCCGGCAGTGGAGCAGATCGTGCTGGTGGTGCCTGGCGGCTACGAAAGCGTGCTCTGGGAGGCGGCCACCCGCAATGGCTGGCGCAAGGTGGCGAAGATCGTCGCCGGTGGCCGGGACCGTGCCGACTCCACCGCTTCGGCAATCGCCGCTCTGGACGGGCAGCCGGAGCAGGCTCGGATACTCATTCATGATGCGGCGCGCCCGCTGCTGGACCAGCCGACCATCGTCCGCTGCCTGGACGCGCTGGAGCGGTACGACGCAGTGGATGTGGTGGTGCCCGCCAGCGACACCATCGTCGAGGTGGCGGGGGAGGGGCATATTCGCGACATCCCTGACCGCAGCCGGCTACGCCGTGGACAGACGCCGCAGGGGTTCCGCCTTGGTATCCTGCGTGAGGCCTATCGACTCGCCGAACGCAGAGGGCTGGAGGGCGTGACCTGCGATTGTGGCGTGCTGCGCCGGGAAATGCCCGAGGTGACCATCGCTACCGTAGCCGGCTCGCCCTCCAATCTGAAAATCACCGACGGGGTGGACCTGTATATCGCCGAAAAGCTGATCCAGATCCGCAGCACCCAGGCTGCGCAGGATGATGGCCTGCAGGACCTGTTGCGTGACCGCGTGGTGGTGGTGATCGGCGCAAGCTACGGCATTGGCGCTTCGGTGGCCGAGCTGGCCAGGGCCCATGGCGCTCGCGTACATGGCGCCAGCCGTGGCGAGGGCAACATCGATATTTCCCGCCGCAGCGACGTGGAGCGCTTCCTCGCCGAGGTGGCGCAGCGTGAAGGACGAATAGATGCGGTGGTCAATACCGCCGGCATGCTGCTGCACAAGCCATTGGCCCTGCTCAGCGAATCCGAGGTGGAGCAACTCATCGCCACCAACCTCACCGGCACCATCCACCTGGCCCAGGCTGCCCATGGGTACCTGCGCGAAAGCCGCGGTTGCCTGGTGAACTTCGCCTCCAGCTCCTACACCCGGGGGCGTGCATTCTATGCCGCCTACAGCGCCACCAAGGCTGCGGTGGTCAACCTCACCCAGGCACTGGCCGAGGAATGGGCGAGCGAAGGAATCCGCGTGGTCTGCATCAATCCCGAACGGACCCGCACGCCCATGCGTACGCGGAACTTCGGTGCCGAACCGGTCGAGAGCCTGCTGGATCCCTCGGCAGTGGCGCTCGCTACCCTGCAGGCGCTGGGCTCGACCCTGACAGGTATGGTGTTCGATGTGCGCCGCCATGGTTGAGGAGGGGGCCGCGATGGTCGCCGGCGTTCCGCTGGCACGGATCCAGCAACGGGCCTTTGCCGTGCTGGGCGCGCTAGTCGACTTCTTCCAGGCCCATGCCATCGACTACTACCTGGTCGGCGGAACGCTGTTGGGCGCTGTGCGCCATGGCGGCTTCATTCCCTGGGACGACGACATCGACATCGTGGTGCCGCGCAAGGATTACCGCCGCCTGCTCGGCCTGCTGGATCGATTGCCGCCGACGTTGCGGGCGATCCACCCGTCCATCGACGCCCATACGCCTTATCCGTTCCTGGTGGTGAGCGATCGCCATTCGCGTTGGGTGGTGGACTACGCGCACCCGTTCGACCGGGGCATCGGGGTGGACGTATTCCCGTTGGACGGCGTTCCGCCCCCCGGCATGCGTCGCCGGCTGCTGCGCAAGTCCATCGCGCTGCTGCGCTCGATGACCATGAACAAACAGAAGGGCTACTACCTGCGACCCGTCCCCCGGCCCAGCGCTGGCGCTTCGCGCTGGTGGCGCTGGCGACGAGCCTGGTGCCCCGTGCCTTGCTTTTCGCCCTGTATGACCGGGTGGTGTCTTCGTTGCCGGCCTCCAGCGATGGCCTGGTGGGGAATCTCTATGGTCTGTATGGCGACCGCGAGGTGGTGCCTGCGCAAGTGTTCGGCAAGGGCGCCTCGGTCGTATTCGAGGGGCGCAGCTTCAACGCGCCTGAACAGACCCAGGCCTACCTCACCAGCATCTACGGCGACTTCCGGCAACTGCCCCCACTGGAACGGCGCCACTCCGGCCATCGCATAGCCCTGGCCTCCTTGAATTTCGCCGATGGCGCATGTGCGCCCGCAACAAGCTGACCAATGGACCGCACCATGTCTCAGAACAGCAGAAACGACAGCATCTGGGTGTTCAATGCCGGGATGAACTTCGCCGGCAATCCGAAGTGGTTGTTTGCCTATATCCAGTACAAGCGACCCGATATCCAGGCGCACTGGCTATGCGATGACGACGAGACCATTGCGTTGGTCCGTCGGCAGGGCTGGAGCGCCCATCGCTACGACTCGCCAGCTGCACGCCGGATCATGCGGCAGGCCGGCGTCTATGTGGTGGAGAACTTCAAGGAAGTCATCCAGGAGGAGCTGCGCGGGGCCACTCTCCTCAACCTGTGGCACGGCGTGGGCTGCAAGACGGTCGAGCGGGGCGTCAATAGCGGCTTCCTGCATGAAAGGATCGTCAAGAAGCACATCGTCCATCACGAAACCTATCGCAATCACCAACTGTTTCTGACCACCTCGCCGCTGATGGAGAAGCACTTCATCGAGCAGTGCGCTCTGGAGCCTCATTCGATACTGCGGGGCGCCTATCCCCGCTGCCATGAGAAGGTCTCGGTCAAGACCTTCGATCACGACCTGCTGGGACGCAGGAACCTGCCGCCGGACACCCGGATCGTCGCCTATTGCCCCACCTACCGGGAAAAGTCGCATAACGACTTCTTCAATCGTGCCCTGCCGGACATGGATAGGCTGCTCGGCACGCTGGAAGAGCAGGGGTTGCTGTTCATCCTCAAGGTCCATCCGATGATCGAGGGGTATCAGAAGTACAAGGCGCTCAAGCAGCGCTATGCCGACCAGCCTCGCCTGCTGTTCTGGGACAACCACGAGGACTTCTACGAGGTCATGGACCAAGTCGATGGGGCGATCGTCGATTATTCGTCGATCTTCTACGACTTGTTGGCAGCGGGGGTTCCGTATTTCATCCGTTATTTCTTCGACTACGGCACCAATGGCAATTGCCGCGATTTCGTCTACGACTGCCGGGAAATGACCTGCGGTATCGAATGTGATGATTTCGACCAGCTTCTGCTGGCGCTTGGGTGCTACCGTGAGCAGCCTGATCATGGGCGTGCGGCCATTTCCGAGCTGTTCTGGTCGTACTCCCGGAAAGACAACAATGAATACCTGATCGAGTCGGCACGCGCCTTCCGCACGCCGGCCCTGGTGTCTCCTACCCTGTATTCGTTCGACGTGTTCGATACCCTGATTCAGCGTACGACGCTGGAGCCCGCGGGGGTGTTCTTCCGGGTGCAGCGGGCGATGCGCGATTCGGGTCTGGGCTTCCCTCACTCGCTGCTGTCCGATTACCCGAAAGCGCGCATGGGCGCCGAATCCAATGTTCGCTACATGTACAGCGCCACGAAGCTTCAGCGTGGCAGCGACTTGTTGGAAATCACCTTTGACGAAATCATCGAGCGCCTGGCCGATGTCTATGGGCTGACGCCGGAGCAGGCGGCGTTCTTGCGCGAGCAGGAGCTGGAAAGCGAGTTCGTCTCCTGCCAGCCATGCCCGGACAAGATCGCTGACGCTCTCGAGCTCTTGCAGCGCGGCGAACGGGTGATCCTGCTGTCCGACATGTACCTGCCCGAGGACTTCATCCGGCGTTTGCTGGCCAAGGCCGAGCCGCGCCTGGCCGAGCTGCCGCTGTTCCTTTCGTCCACGCGAGGCACCCAGAAAAGCACCCGTACCCTTTATCTGGATGCGTTCCGGGAGGCGGGATATCGTTTCTCCAGATGGGTCCACTATGGCGACAACCCCAACGCCGACGGCAAGAGTGCCGCTGCGCTGGGAATCTCTCCGGTACTGCATGAACTACCGCAGTTCGATGCATTCGAGCGGGAGATCGTCGAGAGCCTGGGCAGCTATGACGCCTATTGCGTCGCTGCGCTCATGGCTCGCTTCCGCCATCGGAATCAGGATGGCAAGGCCTGCTATGCCTACACCCGGGCCTCCCTGTATCTGGTTTGCTATGCGATGTGGGTGGTGCGCGATGCGCTGGCGCGCGGTATCGAGTGCCTGTACTTCGTCGCCCGCGATGGCCACCATCTCAAGCGAATCGCCGATGCGATCATCGAGGAGTGCGGTTTGTCGTTGCAGACCCGCTATCTCTACGGCTCGCGCCAGGCCTGGTGGGTGGCGTCCTATGTCGATGAGATTGATCCGGAGTTCTTCGCCAGCATTCTCGCCTACACGGGTGCGATTTCCTTCGACGGCCTGCTGGAAGGGCTGCGGCTTGACGCCGGCCAGTTCGCGGAGTTCTTCCCCGACCTGAGCGTGCCTGCCAGGCGGGATGATCTGCCGACGACCTTCGTCACCCTGGTGGTGCACGAAGCGAAGAACGCCGAGCGATACCGTCGGCACTTGCTGGAGGTGGGGAACCGGGAGCGCCCCACGGCGATTGGTTACCTGCGTTCGCAGATCGACTTCGATCAACGCTTCGCTTTCGTCGAGTACTGGGGGCGGGGCTATACCCAGGATTGCCTGGCGCGGCTCCTGGAGTTGGCCGCGGGCAGTCCCGTGCCTGCCGATTTTTACTACGCGCGAAGCATCTACCGCAGCCAGCCCGGCAGGGCACGGTACAACCTGACGGTGAGCAGGGCATCGCTACTGTTCGTGGAGACCCTCTTCGCCAACCTGCCCTATGCGAGCACCAGCGGCTATGAGCAGCGTGACGGAGACTTCATGCCGGTGATTCCGCCGCGCGACTGCGACATGGCATTGCATGAGGCCATGGAGCGCGAACTGCCGAAGTTCGCCCGCGAACTCTGCCGGCTGCCGCTGCAGGACGAAGTCGACGCCATGCGCACATTGTTCGACTGGTCGATCGATCACTTCGCCCGCAACAGATTCAACCCCGAGGTGGTCAAGGAGATTTCCCACCTGACCGACTCCATGTACAGCCATGGAAGCAACACCGAGTACTCGCCTGCGCTCACGCTGGCGGACATCGTGCGCAACCTGCGGGGGGAGCCGATCAGGTCCCAGTCGCTGGATACGTCCCTGGCTCGTTCGCCGCGCTGGCTGGCATTGCTCTACGTCATCACCAGCCTACCGATACTGCAGCGCCCGCCCAAGTTGCCCGTCGGGCACTCGGCCGAGTTGCGCCGCCCCCTGCCATAAGCGAAACAGGTTGCCAGAAGCGTAAGGATCAGAATCATGACCACTCCACAATGCAACGCGTGCGGAAGCACCGAGCTTTCCTTCGAAACCGTTACCTGCACCATCCAGAAGTGGCTGGGCAAGACCTGCGACTTCGTGATCTGCGGCTGCTGCGGCTATGCAGGCAATCCGGGCAATACCCATGACTACCGTAGCGCTCCCTTCGACCCCGGCAGCCAGCCCGAGACCAGCGTACGGGCCGGCGATGGGGTCACGCCGCGCCGTGAGTACCGCATGGCGGAGATGGGGCTCGAAATCCTGCGGAATCACTTCGGCGAAGCCTTCGCTCCCGATGTGGTGGTCTATGGCGCCGGCTTGTCGCAGGACCATGCGTTGATCCAGCAGCAGTTGCCGGTCTCCAGGGTCGCCGTATCCGACCTGGGCAATTTCCAGGAAGCGCTGGATTTCGTCCCCTTCGATTCACGCGAGGCAGAATTCGACCTGATGGTCGCCTGCGAGGTGGTGGAGCATTTCACCGACCTGGACGAGGACTTCGCCAACCTGCTGCACAAAGTGCGCGATAGCGGGCTGGTCATCGCCAGTACCAACCTGCGCGATGGCCTGCCGCTGGAGACTGTCACCTATCCGTTCGAAGAAGGGCACACCTCCTATTATTCCGGTCGCTCGCTCATCGAGATCGGCAGGCGCTTCGGCGTGAAGGTTGATTTCCGCACCCCCGCCATCGCGCTGAAGATGAGTACTGGCGGCCCGCGCAAGCGCTACGTGTTCTTCTACCGCGATCCGGCTATCGGCGAGTGCATTTCCCAATACTTCGCCGACCATCACCTGGCGCCGTCGGAATGAGCAAGGTCCGGGTATTGGTGTTTCCCTGCGGCACCGAAGTGGGGCTGGAGATCGCCCGTGCCCTGGAGCACTCGCTGCACGTCGAGCTGCACGGCGCCTCCAGCCGTGTCGACCACGGCGAGCAGGCCTATGTCCGGCACGCACACCTGCCCAACATTGCCGATGCGACCTTCGATGAGTGCTTCGCGCACTTGCTGGCGCAGTGGAACATCGACCTGGTGTTCGCCACCCACGACAGCGTGCAGGACTACCTGGCGCCCCGTGTCGAAGGCCTTGGCGTGCAACTGGTCAACGGCGATGCTCGAACGGCGCGTATCGCCCGGCGCAAATCGTTGACCTATGAGTTGCTGGACGATACGCCGTGGGTTCCGCGTCGATATGCCAATGCCGTGGCCGTGGAGGCCTGGCCCGTGGTGGTGAAGCCCGACCAGGGGCAGGGCGGGCAGGGGGTGACCCTGGTTGCCGATGCCGATGAGCTGGCCGTGGCGCTGGCTGTCGTGCAGCAACCGCTGGTCTGCGAGTACCTGCCGGGCGAAGAGCTGACCGTGGATTGCTTCACCAGTCATCGTGGTCAACTGCTGCACGTCGGGGCGCGCTCCCGCGAGCGTGTGGTAGGCGGCATCGCCATGCGCTCGGGGCCCCGGCCCACCGATACGCAACTGAACGACATCGCCACCACGCTCAACGCCCGGCTCGCCCTGCGTGGGCCCTGGTTCTTCCAGGTTCGCCGGGACCGCCAGGGCGACTGGAAACTGCTGGAGTTCAGCAGTCGCTTGTCCACCGGCTCGGTCGTGGCGCGCGCCCTTGGCGTCAACCTGCCATTGCTGGCTGTGCAGGACTACCTCGGGCGAGACTTGCTGCTGTTGCCTGAGCCGCGCCTGCAACTGGTCGAGCGCCGCCTGGAGAACAAGGCGGTGCTCGATTACGACTTCGATACCTGCTACCTGGATCTGGACGACACCTTGGTGTGCGCCGGCCGCGCCAACCCACAGGCGATGCGCCTTGCCTACCGGTTGCTGCAACTGGACAAGCGGCTGGTGCTGCTCACGCGCCATGCCGGTGATCTGACGGCCACCCTGGAGGCCGCGCATATCCCGTTGACGATGTTCGAACGGATCGTCCATCTGCGTGAAGGCGAGCCCAAGTCCGACCATGTGCGCGCGCCGGCGATCTTCATCGACAACCATTTTCCCGAACGTCTGGACGTATCCCGACGCCATGGCATTCCCGTATTCGATGTGGATGCGATGGACCTGCTGTTCTGACGAGTTCAATTCGCAAGCCGTGGGCATGGTGCCCGCGGATTGCCTGAAGCCAAGTTGAGGTGTGATGGTGAACCAACCCAACGATATCAACCCGCTGGTCAGCGTCGTAATGCCGGCCTACAAGGCGGCCTACCTCAAGGAGGCCCTGCAGAGCCTGCAGGATCAGACCTATCGCCCCCTGGAACTGGTGATCTGCGATGACTGCCGGACGGACGAAGTCCGGGCGGTCGTGGACGAGTACCGCGGCATTCTCGATTTTCCCGTGCACTACTCGTACAACGAGACACGCTTGCACGAATCGAAAAACCTGGCCAAGTGCGTCAGCCTGGCCAGCGGCGAATACCTGAAGTTCCTGTATGACGACGACGTCTTGCATCCGGAGTGCGTCGAACGCATGGTCGACGCCATGCGCGAGCGGCCGGGGATTGAACTGGTCAGTTCGCGGCGGCGGCGCATCGACGAACAGGGACGGCAGTTGCCGGACATCCTGGCCACCGCATTGCCGTTCGTGGAGGATGCGCTGGTCGATGGCATCGGCCTGACGTCGTTCCTGGCCGAACACACGGTGAACTTCATCGGTGAGCCCAGCACCGTGTTGTGCCGACGGGAGGCGGTGGCTGCGTTCGGCGACCAGGTCATGGCGCTCAATGGCGTACCCATCCGCTGGGTGGGCGACCTGGCGCTCTATGTCAAGCTACTGCAAAAGGGCGATCTGGCGTTCCTGTCCGCCCCCTGGTGGACTTCCGCGTCTCCCGCGAGCAGTTCAGCCAGATCGGCCGCGACAAGCCGGGCATCGGCGACAAGGGGCACCAGGACTTCCGCCAGGCCGTGCGCGACCTGGGCTGGTATATCGAGGACGGCGACCAATTGGTCGATGTCTCGCCGCTGCATCGGCAGCAAGCGCCCGAGCGCGTCGACCTGCTCGCCGCCCTGCGCCGGGCCCATGCCCTGGGCGAGATGATCGAGCGCTTCGACGAGTGGATGGAGGCCCGCAAGCCGAGCCCGGTGCAGAAACGCCTGATCGACGAGCACCTGCAGGCCAACGGCATGGGCGTGCACATCGAGGTGCTGCTGCCGGTGGGTGAGGATGCCGCGGCGCTGCAGGCAACGCTCGACAGCTTGGAGGCGGCCGCCGGGCTCTACCCGAATGTCAGTGTGACGCTGCTGGCCGACCAGCCTCCGCAAGTGGACAGTGGGCTTCGCCTGCGGCACCAGCCACTGGATGCCGATGGCCTTGGCGTGGCGCTCAATGCCGCGCTGCACAGCAGCACGGCGGACTGGGTTCTGCTGGCTGATGCCGGCGACGTCTTCACCGCCTCCGGCTTGATGATCGCCGGCCTCGAGCTGATGACGGCGGCGGGGTGCCGTGCGGTCTCCACCGACCTGGTGATGCGTGGCGAGGACGGTTCCCAGGGACCGGCGCTGCGCCCGGACTTCAACCTCGACCTGCTGATCAGCTTCCCGGCGTCCCAGGCGCGTCACTGCCTGTACAACCGCGAAGCCCTCCTCGAAATGGGCGGCTTCGACGCGGGCTATCCGCAGGCCCTGGAACTCGACCTGTTGCTGCGCCTGGTGGAGCAGGGCGGGCTGGATGGCCTGGCGCATCTTTCCGAACCGTTGCTCAGCACCCCGGCCGCGCGCCTGCAGGCCAACCCCGACGAGGAACGCACCCTGCAGCGTCACCTGCTCGCGCGTGGCTACGAACGGGCACGGGTACTGAGCCCGCTGCCGGGCCGCTACCAGATCGACTATGGCCATGCCGGGCAGCCGCCGGTGTCCATCCTCATCGTCCTGCGCGACCAGCTCGCCGCCGTGCAGCGTTGCGTGATGAGCCTCCTCGAACACACGGCCTACCCCAACTACGAAATCCTGCTGGTGGACAACGCCAGCGAGAACCCGGCCACCCGCCAGTGGCTGGAGGGCGTCGAGCAGATGGCCGCCGAGCGCGTCCGTGTGCTGCGCTCGGGCGAGCCGCTGGCCGACGCGCGGCTGAAGAACCTGGCTGCCGCTCATGCGCGTGGCGACTACCTATTGTTGCTGCGCCCGGAGGCCGCGGTCTTCCAGGGTGACTGGCTGGGCGAACTGGTCAACCAGGCGCAGCGTCCCGAAGTGGGGATCGTCGGCGCGCGCACGGTCGATGGCGAGGGGCGCATCACCCATGCCGGGCTGGTGCTGGGCCTGCGCGGCATCGCCGGGCACGCCTTCATCGGCGAGGACATGAACGCCACCGGCTACATGAACCGCCTGCAGGTGGCACAGAACTACAGTGCGGTCTCCGATGGCTGCCTGATGATCCGCAAGGCACTGTTCGACGAACTGGGTGGCCTCGATGAGGGCGACTTCGCCGAGCGTGGCGCCGATGTCGACCTCTGCCTGCGCACCGGTGCCTCCGGTTACCTGATCGTCTGGACGCCCCACGCAACCCTGTTGCACAACCAGGCCCTGGAAGCCGAGCCGACGGAACTGCAGGACGCCTTCTACGCTCGCTGGCTGCCACGTCTGGCTCGCGACCCCGCATACAACCCGAACTTCTCCCTGGTCCGCGCCCGTGGGGGCTTCGTCCTCACCGACACCCAACTGACCTTCCGCCCCCTGGCCTGGCAACCGCTGCCGACGGTACTGGCACATTTTGCCGACACCTTCGGTTGCGGCCACTACCGGGTCATCCAGCCGTTCCTGGCGCAGCGCGAGCAGGGGTTGATCGAAGGCGTGGTGACCCACGGCCTGCTGCACGTCGCCGACCTGGAGCGCTTCTCCCCGGACGTGGTGCTGCTGCAGCGCCAGATCGGCGACGAGCGCCTGGATGCCATGCGCCGCATGAAGGCCTTCTCCCGTGCCTTCAAGGTCTACGAACTCGACGACTACCTGCCGAACCTGCCGTTGAAGAACCAGCACCGCGAGCACATGCCCAAGGACATTCTCCGCTCCCTGCGCCGCGGCCTGGGCTACGTCGACCGCTTCGTGGTTTCCACCGAGGCGCTGGCCGAGGCCTTCTCCGACCTGCATCCGGATATCCGTGTCGCCTATAACCGCCTGGCTCCCGGCTGGTGGGGCGGCCTGCAGCCGAGCCAGCGGCGGCGTTCGGCGAAGCCGCGGGTAGGCTGGGCGGGTGGCGTCAGCCACACCGGTGACCTCGAACTGATCGCCGACGTGGTCAAGGAGCTGGCCAACGAGGTCGAGTGGGTCTTCTTCGGCATGTGCCCGGAGCAGATTCGCCCGTACGTGCATGAGTTCCACTCGGGCCTGCCGATACACCTGTATCCGGCCAAGCTCGCCAGCCTGGACCTGGACCTTGCCCTGGCGCCGCTGGAAGACAACCTGTTCAACCAGTGCAAGAGCAACCTGCGCCTGCTGGAGTACGGCGCCTGCGGCTTCCCGGTGGTGTGCAGCGACAACCGCGCCTATGCCGGCGACCTGCCGGCCACCCGGGTGAAGAACCGTTTCCGCGACTGGGTGGAGGCGATCCGCATGCACCTGGACGACCTCGACGCCACCGCCCGCATGGGCGACAGCCTGCGCGAGAAGGTGCGCAGCGACTGGATGCTGCAGGGCGACAACCTACAGGCCTGGCATCGCGCCTGGCAGCCGGACTGAGCGCCCGGGTACCGCTGCCTGAATGCTGAAAGCCCCGCCAAGCGGGGTTTTCAGCATTTTCCTGGGGCAAGATGCAAGAGGGGCTTGAAAAAAAATCGAAAATCGCCCTAAAGCAAAATCCGCCACGGACGATAACCCTAACGAAGGTTCTCCAGGCCATACCGGGCGGCACTAGCCAAGGGCCAGGAACCAACTGAAAGCAGTCGCCTATCCACGAGGATCTCGTCATGGCCCTTACCGTAAATACCAACATCTCTTCGCTGACCGTTCAGAAGAACCTGAACAACGCCTCGAAAAACCTGAACACTGCCATGACCCGGCTCTCCACCGGCCTGCGCATCAACAGCGCCAAGGACGACGCCGCCGGTCTGCAGATTTCCAACCGCCTGAGCAGCCAGATCAACGGCCTGAACAAGGCAGTGGACAACGCCAACGACGCCATCTCCATCGCCCAGACCGCTGAAGGCGCCCTGCAGGAATCCACCAACATCCTGCAACGCATGCGTGTCCTGGCCGTGCAGTCCGCCAACGGCTCCAACAGCGAAGACGACCGCACCTCGCTGAACCAGGAGTTCAAGTCGCTGACCGCCGAACTGACCCGTATCTCCGAAACCACCACCTTCGGTGGCGGCAGCACCGCGGTGACCCTGCTCAACGGCAAGGCTGGCACCAACGGCACCATGACCTTCCAGGTCGGCGCCAACGCCAACGAAACCGTCAGCTTCACCCTGAACGACATGAGCGCCAAAGCCCTGAACGGTAGCTACACCCTGGCCAGCGGCACCATCGCGGTCACCGGCGTCAACGACACCACCACCGCCGCTGCCTCGGGCAGCATCACCGTCAACGGTGTCGAAGTCGACTACGCCAAGGGCGCCAGCCTCAACGACATCGTCGCCTCGATCAACACCAACGTCAGCGGCATCACCGCGGTCGCCAGCGGCAGCAGCATCAAGGTCACCTCGCAGGACGACATCACCGTCACCGCGGGCGGCACCCTGACCGGCGGCACCGCCACCGTGGCTTCCGGCCAGACCGTGCAGTCGCTGAACATCGGCACCGCCGACAAGGCCCAGGCCGCGATCCAGGTGATCGACGATGCCCTGAAGCAGATCGACACCCAGCGTTCGGCCCTGGGTGCGGTACAGAACCGTCTGGACAGCACCATCTCCAACCTGCAGAACATCGCGGAGAACGCCACCTCGGCACGCAGTACGATCCAGGATGCCGACTTCGCCGCGGAAACGGCGGAGATGACCAAGCAGCAGACCCTGCAGTCGGCAGCCACCGCTGTACTGGCCCAGGCCAACCAGCTGCCCTCTGCCGTACTCAAGCTGCTGCAGTAAGGTCATCGGCGGTTGATACGAAGGAAGGGCGCACTGCGCCCTTCCTGCATTTGTCCAGAATAATGAGGAGTCGATGATGAGCGTGACTTTCTCTACGATCGGACTGGGCGCCCCCGCCAGGGCGGACCAGGCCCAGGCGGCCACGCCCATCGCGGCCAGCGGCAAAACCCTTGCCGTCGACGGCAAGGGCTCGCCGTCCACCGGCAGCACCCAGGCTGCGCCGGACAAGGCTACCCTGGACCGTGCGCTGGACAGCCTGCGCAGCAATGCCCAGGTCATCCACCGCAACCTGGAGTTCTCGGTCGACCAGGAGTCGGGCATCACCGTGGTCAAGGTGGTGGACAGCACCAGTGGCGACGTGATCCGGCAGATTCCTTCGGAGGTCGCGGTGAAGCTGGCGGAGAGCATCAAGGAAGCCGGCAACCTGCTGTTCCGGGAGCAGGCCTAGAAGCTGGCCTGCTTCTTGCTCGAAGGCTCTGGCACGAGCAATTGCGTCAAGAAACCGTTTAAAGGAGCGCGGCAATGACTACGATCAGTTCTTCCTCGTCGGGCAGCATCGCCTCTACCGGCCTGGGGTCCGGCCTGGACATCGACTCGATCGTCAGCGCCCTGGTGAAGGCACAGACCAGTGCCAAGCAGACGCAGATCACCAACCTCACCAAGTCGAGCACCACCCAGCTGTCCGCCGTGGGCTCGCTCAAGAGCGCGCTCTCGACCTTCCAGCTGGCCGTGGCAACGCTCAACACCGCCGACTCCTTCTCCGGGCTCAAGGCGACTTCGTCGGACGACACGAAAGCGACTGCCACCGCCAGCGCTTCGGCCACCGCCGGTACCTACACCCTGGAAGTCGACAAGCTGGCGACCGCCTCCAAGGTGGCCAGCCAGTACGTCGGTAGCTCCGACAAGTTCGGCGCCGGTCGTCTTACCCTCAGCCAAGGCAGCAGCAACTATTACGTGACGGTGTCCGCTGGCGATTCGTTGTCGACCATCCGCGACAACATCAACAAGCTCAGTTCCACCAGCGGCATCTCCGCCAACATCGTCACCGACTCCAGCGGCTCGCGCCTGGTGCTCAGCTCCACCACCACCGGCGCCGGCACCGATATCAGCGTCAAGGCCTCGGGCGACAGCACCCTGGGCAAGCTGGCGATCGACGGCTCGGCAGCCTACAGCAGCTCTACCGGCGGCTATCTGGTTCAGGCCGGCGATGCCGAGTTCAAGCTCGACGGCCTGTCGATGACCAGTTCCAGCAATACCCTGGACAAGGCCGTCAGCGGCGTGACCTTCAACCTGCTGACGACCGGCAGCTCCACCGTGACGGTGGCGACCAACACCGACGACCTGACCGCCAACATCCAGAAGTTCGTCGACGCCTACAACACGATGATCAAGTCGATCTCCAGTCTGACGGACATCACCACCACCACCAACGAGGACGGTACCACCAGTACCAGTGCGGGGCCGTTGTCCAGTGACGCCACCACCCGCACCCTGCTCAACAGTCTGCGCAACGAGTTCGTCAACCTGTCCAGCAGCAGCGGTACTCTGCAGGTGCTGTCGCAGCTCGGCATCACCAGTCAGAAGGATGGCACCCTGAGCGTCGACAGCAGCAAGCTGAGCAAGGGGCTGGAGACCTATTCGGGCAACATCCAGAGTTTCTTCACCGGCAGCGACGGCTTCCTCAAGCGCATGTACAACGCCGTCGACAGCTATGCCAAGACCAACGGCATCCTCGACCAGCAGACCGACTCGATCAACTCCACCATCAGCAGCCTGAAGAAGCAGCAGACCGACCTGGACGACCGCACCGCCAAACTGACCGACATCCTGTACGCCAAGTACAACGCCATGGACAGCCTGGTCGCCCAGCTCAACGCCACCAGCAGCAGCGTGATGACCACGCTGAATGCGCTGAACAAGAGCTCCGACGACTGATGCCGGCGGCGCTCAGCCGCCCGGCAGCGGCCGAGGTAGACGCAATTCGCGATTAAAGTCTGGCGCCGCCGCGCCGATACCCTGGACATCGGATATGAAACCTTCCACACCAGGGGATCTCGAAATGAATGCGATGGCAGCGCTTCGCCAATACCAGAACGTGGGTGTCCAGGCACAGCTCCACGAGGCGAGCCCGCACCGTTTGATCCAGATGCTCATGGAAGGCGGCCTGAGCCGCATCGCCCAGGCCCGTGGCGCCATGCAGCGCGGCCAGATGGCGGAGAAGGGCCAGCTGATCGGCAAGGCCGTGGCCATCATCGGCGGCCTGCGCGACGGGCTGAACCTCGAGGCCGGCGGCGACTATGCCGAGCGCCTGAACGCCCTGTACATCTACATGGGCCGCCGCCTGCTTGAGGCCAACCGGCAGAACGACGAACATATGCTCGACGAAGTGGCCAACCTGCTTCGCAGCATCAAGGAAGGCTGGGACGGTATCCCGCAGTAATACCGCCCCACCAGGAGACACGAAGCATGACCCTCGCCGTCGAGCGTATCGAACGAACCCGCACCGCCCTGGGAACCGCCCTGGCGGAGCAGGACTGGGAAGCCATCGCCCGGCTGGACCTGGAGTGCCGCCAGCACGTGGATGCCGCCATGCACGAGCCGCTGGACGACGACAGCGAGCTCAAGCGCAGCCTCGAAGGGCTGCTCATGCTGTACCGCGAACTGGTCCAGGAAGTCACCCGCCAGCGCCAGGGCGTGGCCGAGGAGATCATCCGCGTCAATCGGTCGCACAAGGGCGCCAAGGTCTATCAGCTTTTCGGCTGAGCCCCGCGGGTCGCCCGTTCGGCGCGACCCCCCGTTTCCGGCATTGCCGCCGTTCGTTCCAGCAGGTAAGTTCTTCCGTCGGAAACAACGAATAAATCACGCCATAAATTTGACTCCTGCCACAATTTTGACTTTACTTGGTGGCTAAATGATGGCGGCCTGTTTCCGCCCCTCTCCGTTGCCGTTCGCCGGCCCACATGCCTTCGGAAGACAAGAGCAATATGTGGCGTGAAACCAAGATTCTGCTGATTGACGACGACCTGGAGCGTTGCCGCGAACTCTCCACCATCCTCAACTTCCTCGGCGAGGACCAGCTGTCCTGCCGCAGCCGCGACTGGCGCCTGGCGGTGGACGACCTGCCCAACGGCAGCCGCGGCGTGCTTTGCGTGCTGCTCGGCAGCGTCGAGCACAAGGCTGGCGCCCTGGAGCTGCTCAAGCAGCTCGCGGCCTGGGACGAATACCTGCCGGTGCTGCTGATCGGCGAACCGGCGCCCAACGACTGGCCGGAAGAGCTGCGCCGCCGCGTGCTGGCCAGCCTGGAGATGCCGCCCAGCTACAACAAGCTGCTCGATTCCCTGCACCGCGCCCAGGTCTACCGCGAGATGTACGACCAGGCCCGCGAGCGCGGCCGCCAGCGCGAGCCCAACCTGTTCCGCAGCCTGGTCGGCACCAGCCGCGCCATCCAGCAGGTGCGGCAGATGATGCAGCAGGTCGCCGACACCGACGCCAGCGTGCTGATCCTCGGTGAATCTGGCACCGGCAAGGAAGTGGTGGCGCGCAACCTGCACTACCACTCCAAGCGCCGCGACGCGCCCTTCGTGCCGGTGAACTGCGGGGCGATCCCCGCCGAGCTGCTGGAAAGCGAACTGTTCGGCCACGAGAAGGGCGCCTTCACCGGCGCCATCACCAGCCGCGCCGGGCGTTTCGAACTGGCCAACGGCGGCACCCTGTTCCTCGACGAGATCGGCGACATGCCGCTGCCGATGCAGGTCAAGCTGCTGCGCGTGCTGCAGGAGCGCACCTTCGAGCGCGTGGGCAGCAACAAGACGCAGAACGTCGACGTGCGCATCATCGCCGCCACCCACAAGAACCTCGAGAAGATGATCGAGGACGGTGGCTTCCGCGAAGACCTGTACTACCGCCTCAACGTCTTCCCCATCGAGATGGCGCCGCTGCGCGAGCGGGTGGAAGACATCCCGCTCTTGATGAACGAACTCATCTCGCGCATGGAGCACGAGAAGCGCGGCTCCATCCGCTTCAACTCCGCCGCCATCATGTCGCTGTGCCGCCACGATTGGCCGGGCAACGTGCGCGAACTGGCCAACCTGGTCGAGCGCCTGGCGATCATGCACCCCTACGGGGTGATCGGCGTCGGCGAGCTGCCGAAGAAATTCCGCCACGTCGACGACGAGGACGAGCAACTCGCCAGCAGCCTGCGCGAGGAACTGGAAGAGCGCGCCGCCATCACCGCCGGGCTGCCGGGCCTGGACTCGCCGGCGATGCTGCCGGCCGAGGGCATCGACCTCAAGGACTACCTGGCCAACCTCGAGCAGGGGCTGATCCAGCAGGCCCTGGACGACGCCAACGGCGTGGTCGCCCGCGCCGCCGAGCGCCTGCGCATCCGCCGCACCACCCTGGTGGAGAAGATGCGCAAGTACGGCATGAGCCGTCGCGAGGAGGAAGTGGCGGAGGATTGACGCCACTTGCCTTGGGCTTTTTGCAAGTACCTGAAAATAAAGGACTAATTTTTAGGCACGCAGATTGCTAAGACTCTGCCAGCCGACGCTTTCACGACGTCGGATGGAAGAGAGACAGCATGATGCCAGCCGTACCCCAGCAGCCCCAGCCGGACTCCAGCGAACACCTGGAGGAGAACGGCCGCGCCGGCCTCGACCAGGCCTTCGCCCTGTTCAACCAGATGTCCACCCAGCTGAACCAGTCGTACAGCATGCTGGAGGCGCGGGTCAGCGAACTGAAGGGACAGCTGGCCCTGGTCAGCGCCCAGCGCATGCAGGAGCTGGCGGAGAAGGAACGCCTGGCCAACCGCCTGCAGAGCCTGCTGGACCTGCTGCCCGGCGGCGTCATCGTCATCGACGGCCAGGGCGTGGTGCGCGAAGCCAACCCGGCGGCCCGCGGCCTGCTCGGCCAGCCCCTGGTGGGCATGCTGTGGCGCCAGGTCATCGCCCGCTGCTTCGCGCCGCGCAAGGACGACGGCCACGAGATTTCCCTGCGCGACGGGCGCCGCCTGTCCATCGCCACCCGCTCGCTGAACGGCGAGCCTGGGCAACTGGTGCTGCTCAACGACCTCACCGAGACCCGCCGCCTGCAGGACCAGTTGGCCCGCCACGAGCGGCTCTCGGCCCTGGGCCGGATGGTCGCCTCCCTGGCCCACCAGATCCGCACGCCGCTGTCCGCGGCCATGCTCTATGCCGGCCACCTGAGCGAGCAGGCGCTGCCGCTGGAACAGCAGCAACGCTTCGCCGGGCGACTCAAGGAGCGCCTGCAGGAGCTGGAGAACCAGGTACGCGACATGCTGGTGTTCGCCCGTGGCGAGCTGCCGCTGCCGGACCGCCTGAGCCCGGCGGAACTCTTCGCCAGCCTGCGCGCCGCCGCCGAGGCCCATGTCGCCGGCCTGCAGCTGCGCTGGCAGTGCGACGTGCGCGGCGGCGAACTGCTGTGCAACCGCGACACCCTGGTCGGCAGCGTCCTCAACCTGCTGCACAACGCCATCCAGGCCGGCGGCCAGGACGTGCGCCTGAAAGTCCACCTCTACGCCCGCGGCGACAGCCTGCGCCTGGCCATCAGCGACAGCGGCCCGGGCATGGACGCCGCCACCCTGGCGCGCCTTGGCGAGCCCTTCTTCACCACCAAGACCACCGGTACCGGCCTCGGCCTGGCGGTGGTCAAGGCCGTGGCCAAGGCGCACCACGGCGAACTGCGCCTGCACTCGCGCCCGGGCCGCGGCACCTGCGCCAGCCTGGTCCTGCCGCTGATCGCGGCCCCCGTCCGTGAACACAAGGAATAACCCCATGCCTGCCCGAATCCTGCTCGTCGAAGACGACCGCGCCCTGCGCGAAGCCCTCTCCGATACCCTGCTGATCGGCGGCTGCGAGTTCACCGCCGTGGACAGCGCCGAGGCGGCCCTGGTCGCCCTGCAGCGCGAGGCCTTCGGCCTGGTGGTGAGCGACGTCAACATGCCCGGCATGGACGGTCACCAGTTGCTCGGCCTGATCCGCGCCCGCTACCCGCAACTGCCGGTACTGCTGATGACCGCCTTCGGCGCCGTCGAGCGTGCCGTCGACGCCATGCGTCAAGGCGCCGCCGACTACCTGGTGAAACCCTTCGAACCCAAGGTGCTGCTGGAACTGGTGGCCCGCCACGCCCAGGGCCAGGTCCCCGTCGCCGAAGGCGAGGGCCCGGTGGCCGTGGAACCGGCCAGCCGCCAGTTGCTGGAACTGGCCGCACGGGTGGCGCGCAGCGATTCCACCGTGCTGATCTCCGGCGAGTCCGGCACCGGCAAGGAGGTGCTGGCGCGCTACATCCACCAGCAGTCGCCGCGCGCCAACAAGCCCTTCATCGCCATCAACTGCGCGGCCATTCCCGACAACATGCTCGAGGCCACCCTGTTCGGCCACGAGAAGGGCGCCTTCACCGGCGCCATCGCCGCGCAGCCGGGCAAGTTCGAGCTGGCCGACGGCGGCACCATCCTGCTCGACGAGATTTCCGAGATGCCCCTGGCGCTGCAGGCCAAGCTGCTGCGCGTGCTGCAGGAACGCGAGGTGGAGCGGGTGGGCGCGCGCAAGCCGATCGAGCTGGACATCCGCGTGCTGGCCACCACCAACCGCGACCTGCTCGGCGAGGTAGCGGCGGGGCGCTTCCGCGAGGACCTGTACTATCGCCTGTCGGTCTTCCCCTGGCCTGGCGCGCCCTGCGCGAGCGCCCGGCGGACATCCTGCCGCTGGCCGAGCGCCTGCTGGCCAAGTACGTGAAGAAGATGAACCTGGGCACGCTGAGCCTGGCCGCCGACGCCCGTGACGCCCTGCTGACGCACCCCTGGCCGGGCAACGTGCGCGAGCTGGACAATGCGATCCAGCGCGCGCTGATCCTGCAGCAGGGCGGCCAGGTCCGCGCCCTGGACCTGTGCCTGAACGCCCCCATCGGCATGGCGCCCGCAGCACCCGTGATCCCCCTGGTGCAGCCCGCCCCCGTGGCGGCCGCCAGCAGCGCCGGAATTCCGACAGCGGCGGCGGACACCGCCGGCGGCCTGGGCGAAGACCTGCGCCGCCGCGAGTTCCAGATGATCATCGACACCCTGCGCAGCGAACGCGGCCGCCGCAAGGAAGCCGCCGAACGCCTGGGCATCAGCCCGCGCACCCTGCGCTACAAGCTGGCGCAGATGCGCGATGCGGGGATGGATGTGGAGGCCTACTTGTACGCCAGTTGAGTGGCGCCGGTTTCCCCTGTTCGGGCCCGCTGTTCGCGGGCCTTTTCTTTGTGTCGCAAGGGGATTCCCGAGGTGGTTTCAGCGCTTGCCGGCAGTCGTGACGGCAGTGGGTGGCGCAGGGTTCTGCTTTTCCCTGGAGGAAGGGGCAGGGCATGTCGAAGCCAGCGGAATTTGCCCGGGAACTGCGGCGTCGGCAAACCGACGCGGAGCGGTTGTTGTGGAGTCGTCTGCGGGACCGTCGGCTACTCGGCTGGAAATTCAGGCGTCAGGTGCCACTGGAGCGATACATCGTGGATTTCTACTGCCATGAGCGGCGGTTGGTGGTGGAGCTGGATGGTGGGCAGCACCTGGGATGCGTCGCGGATATCGAGCGGGACGCCTGGTTGAAGGCCCAGGGGCTGCAGGTGCTGCGGTTCTGGAATCATGATGTGCTGGTGCGGACGGAAGGGGTGTTGGAGGCGATTCTGTTGGTGCTGGAGTCTGGTTGAAGCACCCTCACCCCAGCCCTCTCCCAGAGGGAGAGGGGGCTCCTCCTCTGCCGTGCGAATGAAGGCATTCAGCCTGAAACATGGGTGCCGGCCACACCCTGTGCGTCAGGAGAAAACCATTACCTATCGCCGCGCCGAACGGCCCCCTCTCCCTCCGGGAGAGGGCTGGGGTGAGGGGCTCTTGACCCCAATAGCCATACCCTGCAAGTCCCCCCTGAAACCTGGCACCCTTGTTGCAATCCCCTATGCCAAAGCGCCGCGGCGTCAAAAAAGCCACGGCCCGTAGTCAGAGGGAAAGCAAATGAGTCAGGGTATCGAGTTCAATCGCCTGCTGCTGGAAATGCGCTCCATGCAGATGGACGCCATGGCCAAGGCCAAGCCGGCGACGTCGGCGCCGGCGGCCGTGGAGGGTGCGCCGAGCTTCTCGGACATGCTCGGCCAGGCGGTGAACAAGGTGAACTCCACCCAGCAGGCCGCCACTGCGCTGGCCAATGCCTTCGAGGTGGGCCAGAGCAACGTCGACCTGACCGACGTGATGATCGCTTCGCAGAAGGCCAGCGTGTCCTTCCAGGCCATGACCCAGGTGCGCAACAAACTGGTCCAGGCCTACCAGGACATCATGCAGATGCCCATCTGAGCCACGGGGTAGGTAGATAGTTCATGGCCGAAGCCACTGTAGACAACCAGGTCCCCGCCAAAGCCGGCGCAACCGAAATGCTGAAGAAGCCGCTGATGGGCCTGCAGTTCCTCGAGAACCTCGCCGAGATGCCGGTGCTGCGCCAGGTCGGCCTGCTGGTCGGGTTGGCGGCGAGCATCGCCATCGGCTTCGGCATGGTGCTGTGGTCGCAGCAGCCGGACTACAAGCCGCTGTACGGCAGCCTCAACGGCGTCGATGCCAACAAGGTGATCGAGACGCTGAACGCCGCCGACATCGGCTACAAGGTCGACCCCAATTCCGGCGCCCTGCTGGTCAAGGCCGACGACCTCGGCCGCGCCCGCATCAAGGTGGCCGGTGCCGGCCTCACGCCCACCGACAGCAACGTCGGCTTCGAGATCCTCGACAAGGAACAGGCCCTGGGCACCAGCCAGTTCATGGAAGCGACCAACTACCGTCGCGGCCTGGAAGGCGAGCTGGCGCGCACCATCTCCAGCCTGAACAACGTCAAGGGCGCGCGCGTGCACCTGGCCATCCCGAAGAGCTCGGTGTTCGTCCGCGACGAGCGCAAGCCCACCGCCTCGGTGCTGGTCGAGCTGTACCCGGGGCGCAGCCTGGAGCCCAGCCAGGTGCTGGCGATCGTCAACCTGGTGGCCACCAGCGTGCCGGAACTGGACAAGTCCCAGGTCACCGTGGTCGACCAGAAGGGCAACCTGCTCTCCGACCAGCAGGAGCTTTCCGAACTGACCATGGCCGGCAAGCAGTTCGACTACAGCCGGCGCATGGAAGGCATGTTCACCCAGCGCGTGCACAGCATCCTGCAGCCGGTGCTGGGCGATGGCCGCTACAAGGCCGAGGTGTCCGCCGACGTCGACTTCAGCGCCGTGGAATCCACCGCCGAGTCCTACAACCCGGACCAGCCGGCCCTGCGCAGCGAGCAGGTGAACAACGAGGAACGCCAGAACGGCAGCGGCCCGCAGGGTGTGCCCGGGGCGCTGTCGAACCAGCCGCCGGGCCCGGCCAGCGCGCCGCAGCAGACCGGCAAGAGCGCCGGCGCCGATTTCGTCGCACCGGGCCAGCCGCTGAAGGACGCCAACGGCCAGACCATCATCGATCCGAAGACCGGCCGTCCGGTGCTGGCGCCGTACCCCACCGACAAGCGCGAGCAGAACACCCGCAACTACGAACTGGACCGCTCCATCAGCTACACCAAGCAGCAGCAGGGCCGCCTGCGCCGGCTTTCCGTCGCCGTGGTGCTGGACGACCACATGGTCGCCGACCCCAAGACCGGCGAGGTCAGCCACAAGCCCTGGAGCGCCGACGAACTGGCGCGCTTCACCCGCCTGGTGCAGGACGCGGTGGGCTACGACGCCAGCCGTGGCGACAGCGTCAGCGTGATCAACGCGCCCTTCGCCCCGGAGCAGAACCTGGAGATCGCCTCGCCGCCGTTCTACTCGCAGCCCTGGTTCTGGGACATCGTCAAGCAGGTGCTGGGCATCGTCTTCATCCTGGTGCTGGTGTTCGGCGTGCTGCGCCCGGTGCTGAACAACCTCGCCGGCAACAAGAGCAAGGCCCTGGTGGCCGGCGCCGGCGGCGACATGGCCCTGGGCGAGATGGCTGGCCTGGACGGCGAACTGGCCGAGGACCGTGTCAGCCTGGGCGGCCCGCCGAGCATCCTGTTGCCCAGCCCCAGCGAGGGGTACGATGCGCAGCTGAACGCGATCAAGAGCCTGGTGGCTCAGGACCCGGGCCGCGTGGCCCAGGTAGTGAAGGATTGGATCAACTCCGATGAGTGATGCGGTATGAGCGAGACCCGGTTGAACGCCAAACTGACCAAGGTCGACAAGGCCGCCATTCTCCTGCTGTCCCTCGGCGAGACCGACGCGGCGCAGGTGCTGCGGCACATGGGCCCGAAGGAAGTGCAGAGGGTCGGCGTGGCCATGGCGCAGATGCGCAACGTGCATCGCGAGCAGGTCGAGCAGGTGATGAGCGAGTTCGTCGAGGTGGTCGGCGACCAGACCAGCCTGGGCGTCGGCGCCGACGGCTACATCCGCAAGATGCTCACCCAGGCCCTGGGCGAGGACAAGGCCAACAACCTCATCGACCGCATCCTGCTGGGCGGCAACACCAGTGGCCTGGACAGCCTGAAGTGGATGGAGCCGCGCGCCGTGGCCGACGTCATCCGCTACGAGCACCCGCAGATCCAGGCCATCGTCGTCGCCTACCTGGACCCGGACCAGGCCGCCGAGGTGCTCAGCCACTTCGACCACAAGGTGCGCCTGGACATCGTCCTGCGCGTGTCCTCGCTGAATACCGTGCAGCCCTCGGCGCTGAAGGAACTCAACCTGATCCTCGAGAAGCAGTTCGCCGGCAACGCCAACGCCACCCGCACCACCATGGGCGGGGTGAAGCGCGCGGCGGACATCATGAACTACCTCGACAGCTCGGTGGAGGGTGCCCTGATGGACGCCATCCGCGACGTGGACGAAGACCTCTCCGGGCAGATCGAGGACCTCATGTTCGTCTTCGACAACCTCGCCGACGTCGACGACCGCGGCATCCAGGCGCTGCTGCGCGAGGTGTCCTCGGACGTGCTGGTGCTGGCCCTCAAGGGCTCGGACGAGGGCATCCGCGAGAAGATCTTCCGCAACATGTCCAAGCGTGCCGCCGAACTGCTGCGCGACGACCTGGAGGCCCGCGGCCCGGTGCGCGTCAGCGAAGTGGAGGGCGCGCAGAAGGAAATCCTCACCATCGCCCGGCGCATGGCCGAGTCCGGCGAGATCGCCCTCGGCGGCAAGGGTGGCGAGGAGATGATCTAAGTGAGCGGTCCCGCGAAATCCAAGGAAGAACACGATGGCCTGATCCGCGCGCGCGACGTCGCCGGCTTCGACCGCTGGGCGCTGCCCAGCTTCGACCCGGTAGTGGCGCGGCCGCCGGAGCCCGAGCCGGAGCCGGAAGAGCCGGCAACCCCGGCGGTGGAGGAAGTCCCCGTCGAGGAAGTCAAACCGCTGACGCTCGAGGAACTGGAGGCGATCCGCCAGGACGCCTACAACGAAGGCTTCGCCACCGGCGAGAAGGATGGCTTCCACGCCGGCCAGCTCAAGGCCCGGCAGGAGGCCGAGGCGGCGCTGCAGGAGCGCCTGGCCGGCCTGGAGACGCTGATGGGCCAGCTGTTCGAGCCCATCGCCGAGCAGGACCTGCTGATCGAGCAGATGCTGGTCAGGCTGGTCGGCCAGGTGGCGCACCAGGTCATCCAGCGCGAGCTGGAGGGCGACTCCAGCCAGCTGCGCCAGGTGCTGCGCGAGGCGCTCAAGCAACTGCCGATGGGCAGCGAGAACGTGCGCATCCACGTCAACCCGCAGGACTTCGAACTGGTCAAGGCGCTGCGCGACCGCCACGAGGAAAGCTGGCGCATCCTCGAGGACGAGCAACTGCTGCCCGGTGGTTGCCGCATCGAGACCGAGCATTCGCGCATCGACGCCAGCATCGAGACGCGCCTGGCGCAGATCACCAAGCAGCTCTTCGAACAGCAGCGCGAGCAGGCCACCCACGCGCTGGAGCCGGACCTGCACATCGACCTGGACAAGCCCGATGCGCCTTGACCGGGTGAGTTTCGCCAAACGCCTGGAGGGCTACCTGGAAGCCGCCAAACTGCCGGCGCAGCCGGTGGTGGAAGGCCGCCTGCTGCGCATGGTCGGCCTGACCCTGGAGGCCGAGGGCCTGCAGGCGGCGGTGGGCAGCCGCTGCACGGTGATCAACGACAGCGGCTACCACTCGGTGCAGGTGGAAGCCGAAGTCATGGGCTTCTCCGGCAACAAGATCTTCCTCATGCCGGTCGGCAGCCTGGCCGGCATCGCCCCCGGCGCCCGCGTGGTGCCGCTGCCCGACAGCGGCCGCCTGCCCATGGGCATGTCCATGCTCGGCCGGGTGCTCGACGGCGTCGGCCGGGCCCTGGACGGCAAGGGCGGAATGCGCGCCGAGGACTGGGTGCCCATGGACGGCCCGACCATCAACCCGCTCAAGCGCGAGCCGATCCACGAACCCATGGACGTCGGCATCCGCTCGATCAACTCGCTGCTCACCGTCGGCCGCGGCCAGCGCCTGGGCCTGTTCGCCGGCACCGGCGTGGGCAAGTCGGTGCTGCTGGGCATGATGACCAAGTACACCAAGGCCGACATCATCGTGGTCGGCCTGATCGGCGAGCGGGGCCGCGAGGTGAAGGAGTTCATCGAGCACATCCTCGGCGAGGAGGGCCTCAAGCGCTCGGTGGTGGTGGCCTCGCCCGCCGACGACGCGCCGCTGATGCGCCTGCGCGCGGCCATGTACTGCACGCGCATCGCCGAATACTTCCGCGACAAGGGCAAGAACGTCCTGTTGCTGATGGACTCGCTGACGCGCTTCGCCCAGGCCCAGCGCGAGATCGCCCTGGCCATCGGCGAGCCGCCGGCGACCAAGGGCTACCCGCCGTCGGTGTTCGCCAGGCTGCCGCGCCTGGTGGAGCGTGCCGGCAACGGCGAGAAGGGCGGCGGCTCCATCACCGCCTTCTACACCGTGCTCAGCGAGGGCGACGACCAGCAGGACCCGATCGCCGACTCCGCCCGCGGCGTGCTCGACGGCCACTTCGTGCTGTCGCGCCGGCTGGCCGAGGAAGGCCATTACCCGGCCATCGACATCGAGGCCTCGATCAGCCGGGTGATGCCCCAGGTGGTCAGCCCCGAGCAGTTGCAGCACGCCCAGCGCTTCAAGCAGTTGTGGTCGCGCTACCAGCAGAGCCGCGACCTGATCAGCGTCGGCGCCTACATCGCCGGTGGCGACGCCGAGACCGACCTGGCCATTCAGCGCTTCCCGGTGATGCGCCAGTTCCTCCGCCAGGGCCTGAACGAAAGCCAGAGCCTGGAGGACAGCGCCCAGCTGCTGGACGCCGTGCTGTCCGGCAAGGCCGGTTGAGTGCGGCGGATGATGCCTGAGGTCCGCTTGCCATGAACCGCCGCGCCGACCGCCTGGCCCCGGTGGTGGAGATGGCCCTGAAGGCCGAGCGCGAGGCCGCGCGCCAACTGGGCGTGGCCCAGGGCCAGCTGCTCCAGGCGCAGCGCAAGCTGGCCGAGCTGGAGCGCTTCCGCGCCGACTATCAGCAGCAGTGGATCGACCGCGGCCGCCAGGGCGTCAGCGGCCAGTGGCTGCTGGACTACCAGCGCTTCCTGGCGCAGCTGGAAAGCGCCGTGGAACAGCAGAACCGCAGCCTGGCCTGGCACCAGGACGTGGTGGAGAAGGCGCGCGCCACCTGGGCCGAGAAGTACGCGCGCCTGGAAGGCCTGCGCAAGCTGGTGGAGCGCTACCGCGAAGAGGCGCGCCTGCTGGCCGACAAGCAGGAACAGAAGCAGCTCGACGAGTTCGCCCAGCGCCTGCGGCCGCCGCCCTACTGAAGCGCGGGCGCCATGCTAGGCTGCAGCCAGCTGAGCACCCGGAGCCCCGCATGCCTCTGAAATTCACCCTGCTACGCACCCATCCGCGGCTGATCGTCGCCATCCTCTGTGGCGTGCTGGCGGCCCTGGCCTGCGTCGGGCTGACGCCGCTGATGCGCATCCTGGTCGGCTGGAATGCCTGTGCCTGGCTGTACGTGGCGCTGATCGCCCTGCTGGCGCACGGCGCCACGGCGGAGCAGGTGCGCGGGCTGGCCGACATCGAGGACGAGAACGCCGAGGCCGTGCTGATGCTGGTCAGCGCCGCGGCCATCGCCAGCCTGGTGGCGATCGTCTTCGAACTGGCCGGCGCCCGCGACCTGCAGGGCGGCGAGAAGCTGCTGCGCTATGCCTTCACCGGCAGCACGGTACTGGGTTCCTGGTTCCTCATCGGTACCATCTTCGCCATGCACTATGCGCGCATGTACTACACGGCCGCGCAGCCGCCGCTGCAGTTCCCCGACCGCGAGCGGCAGCCGGACTACTGGGACTTCGCCTACTTCTCCTTCACCCTCAGCGTCGCCGTGCAGACCTCGGACGTGGCCATCGCCTCGCCAGGGCTGCGCCGGGTGGCCCTGGCGCAGTCGATCATCTGCTTCCTGTACAACACCGCGATCCTCGGCCTGAGCATCAACATCGCCGCCGGCATCGTCGGCTGACGGGCCTCAGTGGCGCCAGAAGGCCGGGGTGAACAGCACCAGCACGGTGAGGATCTCCAGGCGCCCGGCGAGCATGCCGGCGCACAGCAGCCACTTGGCGGCGTCCGGCAGGGACGAGAAGTTGCCCGAGGGGCCGATCACCGGGCCCATGCCCGGGCCGACGCCGGAGACGGTGCTGGCGGCGCCGGTCAGCGCGGTCATCCAGTCCAGGCCGAGGAAGGTCAGGGCCAGGCCCAGGCCGCCGACGGTGGCGCCGAAGAAGAACGAGAAGGTCAGGATCGAACGCACGATCTCCTCGTCCAGGCGGTGCCCGTTGTAGCTCTGGCGCAGCACCGCGCGCGGGTGGATGAGCTGGTACAGGCTGGCCTTGAGCAGGATGTAGGCGACCTGGAAGCGGAAGATCTTCAGGCCGCCGGCGGTGGAGCCGGAGCAGCCGCCGATGAAGCCCAGGTAGAAGAACACCATGATCGAGAAGTGGCCCCACAGGCTGTAGTCGCCCAGGGCGAAGCCGGTGGTGGTGACCACCGAGGTGACGTTCACCGCGACGATGCGCAAGGCGTCCTGCCAGGACAGGTCGGAATTGAAGGCGTACCAGGTGCCCATCACCAGCCAGGTGAACACCAGCAGGCCGATGAAGCCGTGCACCTGGCTGTCCCTGAGCAGCGCCTTGCGGTGGCCGCGCAGGGTGGCGACGTAGAGGGCGAAGGGCAGGCTGCCGAGGATCATCACCACCACCGCCACCCAGTGCACCGCCGGCTGGTGCCACTTGGCCAGGGACTGGTCGGAGGTGGAGAAGCCGCCGGTGGAGATCGCCGACATGGCATGGTTGAGCGCGTCGAACAGGCCCATGCCGGCCCACCACAGGCCCAGGGTGCCGAGGATGGTGATGCCGACGTACACCGCGACTATGTACTTGGCGACCATGTGCGAGCGCGGCATGACCTTGTCGCTGCGGTCCGAGGATTCGGTCTGGAACAGGCGCATGCCGCCGATGCGCAGCATCGGCAGGATCGCCACCGCCATGCCGATGAAGCCGATGCCGCCCAGCCAGTGCAGCATCGAGCGCCAGATGAGGATGCCCGGCGACATCCTGTCCAGCCCGGAAAGCACCGTCGAGCCGGTGGCGGTGATGCCCGACATGCTCTCGAAGAAGGCGTCGGTGACGCTCATGTGGCGGGCGATGATGAAGGGCAGGGCGGAGAAGAAGCAGACGATCACCCAGCTGGAGACCGTGAGCATGTACATGTCCCGCGGGCGCAGGTGGGCCTGCTCCGGCCGGCCCGGCAGGACCAGCCCCAGGCCCGCGCTGAAGGTGATCAGGCTCGACCAGATGTAGGGCGAGAGCTCCTGCGGGCGGTGGTAGTAGAGCAGGGTGGCCATGGGCACCAGCATGGCCACCGCCAGGGTGATGAGGAACAGGCCGATGATGTATCCGAGGGTGCGTAGTGTCGGCAGCGCCATGAAGCGGACTCGATGGACATGAACCCTCCATTGTACCTGCCCCCGGCGCGATGCGCAGCGCGCCGGAGGGCTCTTCACAACGGCGGCGGAATCGCTAGAATCCTGCGCAGCCCGCCGGCGCTCGCCGGTTTCTTCTGGTGCATTCGCACATCATGTCCATCGACAATCCGTGTTTGAACTGTGGCGCCTGCTGCGCGCATTTCCGTGTGTCCTTCTACTGGGGCGAGTGCCGTTCCGCCGGCGGCAGCGTGCCCGACGAACTGGTGGTGCAGGTCAGCCCGCACCACGCCGCCATGCGTGGCACCGAGGCCAGGCCGGTGCGCTGCGTGGGGTTGCTCGGCGAGGTCGGCTGCGGCGTGCGCTGCACGGTCTACGAGCACCGCTCCAGCACCTGCCGCGAGTTCGAGGCCTCCTGGCTCGACGGCCAGCACAACCCCAACTGCGACGCGGCCCGGGCGGCCTACGGCCTGCCGCCGCTGATGCCACCCCTGCAGCCGATCGTCACGCCGTCGCCGGAGCGGGTGGCTTGACGATGGGCGCATCGCTGGACTCCCTGTAGGAGCGAGCTTGCTCGCGAACGGCGCTTGCCGGCGACTCCCGTGTTTCAGATTGACTCCGCTCCCTCTCCCCAGCCCTCTCCCTGAAGGGAGAGGGGGTTTGTCCGTGCCGAGAGAAGGAATGGTTTCAGCCGGAGGCCTTCGGAATTGCCGGCTGACTCAGGACTGCCAAAACGCACCGAACGGTCCCCTCTCCCTTCAGGGAGAGGGTTAGGGAGAGGGCGCTCTCAGGACGAACACCAGCGTTCGCCGATGAGCCCCCTTCGCGAGCAAGCTCGCTCCTACACGGATACGCAGCACCCTGATCGCACCTCAGCAGACAGATGAGAAGCCTTTGCGATTACAATGGCCGTCCTTGTGTGTACAGGAGGTAGCCCATGGAGGCCTACGAAGCGCTGGTCAACCGTGTATCCCATGCCCGCCTGGGCGAGCCGGCACCCAGCGCCGGACAGCTCGAGCGGCTGTTCCGCGTCGCCCTGCGCGCGCCGGACCATGGGCAACTGCGCCCGTGGCGCTTCCTCACGGTGGAAGGCGAGGCACGCCAGCAACTGGGTGAGCTGTTCGCCCGCGCGCTGAGCGCCGAGCAACCCGGCGCCAGCCCCGAGGCGCTGGCCAAGGCGCGCGCCATGCCGCTGCGCGCGCCGACCCTGGTGGTGGCCATCGCGCGCCTGCAGGAGCACCCCAAGGTGCCGGAGATCGAGCAGATGCTGGCCGCCGGCTGTGCCGCCTACGGCATCGTCCAGGCGGCGTTCGTCGAGGGGCTGGGGGCCATGTGGCGCACCGGCGCCATGGCTTTCGACCCGCTGGTACGGCAGGGCCTGGGCCTGGCGGCCAACGAGCGGATCGTCGGTTTCATCTACCTGGGCACGCCCATGGGTGAGCTGCGCCAGCCGGCGCCGCTGGACCCGGCGGCCTTCGTCAGCGCCTGGCGGGGCTGAGCGGCAGGCTCAGGCGGACTTTCCAGCGCGCCCCGCCGGCACGCCAGAGCAGCCGGCCGCCCTGCCAGGCGGCCAGGCGCTGGGCGGCGCGCAGGGCCCGGGGCAGCCAGCGCCGGGCCTGTGCGTCGGTGCCGCCGAGGTCCAGGCGCAGCAGGCCGCGCTCCAGGCGCGGTTCCAGCACGATGGCGGCGTCCTGCTGCCATTCCACCGCGGTGTCCAGCACTTCATCCAGGGCTTCGTGCAGCGCCTGCGGCCAACTGTGCAACGGCCAGGTGCCGCCGCGCGGCAGGCTCAGGCGCAGTTCCGGCCAGCGGCGCCGCCAGCGCTGCGCCAGCAGGCCCAGCTCCACCGCCAGCACCAGGCTCTGCGGCTCGTCCCGCGGGCGCTCCCGCGGCAGGCTGGCGGCCGCCGGCGGCAGGGCCGGGCTGGGGGAGGGCAGGTATTCGGCGGCAAGGCTCATGATCGGGCTCCGGGGTCAGGCGGCGTGGCGCGCCAGCGGTATTTCCAGGGTGGCGACGAAACCGCCGTCGGGGTGATTGGCCAGGCGCAGGCGGCCGGCATGGCGCTCCACCGCGCGGCGGGCGATGGCCAGGCCCAGGCCGTGGCCGGGGCTGTCCTGGTTGGGGGCGCGGAAGAAGGGCTCGCCCAGTTGAGCCAGGTGCTCGGCGTCGGCCCCCGGGCCATGGTCGCGCACGCGCACGCGCAGCACCGCGCCGTCGCTGTCGGCATCCACCTCGAGCGGCTTGCCCGCCGGGTTGAAGCGCAGGGCGTTGCGCAGCAGGTTGTCCAGCGCCCGTTCGAGCATGTCGGGCCAGCCGTCCAGGGCCAGGCCGGTGGGCACCTTCAGCTGGATGTGCTGTTCCGGGGCGAGCAACTGGGCATCCTCGCGCAGGCGTTCGAGCAGCGGCAGCAGTTCGACGCGGCTGCTCGGCCCGGGCTCGGCGTCCAGGCGGGCGAGGGCGAGGATCTCGGCGATCAGCGCTTCCAGGCGGTCGCATTCCTGCTCCAGGCGCGGCCACATGCTGGCGCGCTGTTCGGGCGTGGCGCGCTCGGCCAGGGCCAGGGCGATGCGCAGGCGCGCCAGCGGCGAGCGCAGTTCGTGGGAGACGTCGCGCAGCAACTGGCGCTGGCTGCCGATCAGGCTTTGCAGGCGGGCGCCCATGCGGTTGAAGTCGCGGGCCAGCACGCCGAGTTCGTCGCCGCGGTGGGCCAGGCGCGCCAGGCTGTCCTGCTGGTAGGCGGTCTGCCCGAGGTCGTGCACGGCGCGGCGCAGGCGGTTGAGCGGGCGGGTGATGGAGAGGGTCACCAGCAGGCTGAAGATGGTCAGCACCACCAGGGCGATGCCCAGCGCGCTGAGCGGCCACAGCAGGCTGCCGCGGTGCCAGGCTTCCAGCGCGCCGTGGGGAATGCGGTAGATGAACAGGTAGGTGTGGTCGCTCTCCGTGCTGGTGTATTCCTGGCTGAGCTGGCGCCAGGGGAAGCGCGGCAGGTTGCGGCGGTCGAAGCCTTCCTGGTTGCGCCGCGGCGGGCGCGGCAGGTAGGTGCCGTCGACCAGGCGCTGGCCGCTTTCGTCGAGCACCTGCACCGACAGGTCGTAGTCGCGGCGGCGTTGCTCCAGCAGTTGCTGGGCGGCGGCGGGGCCCTGGTTCTCGTAGAGCTGGGTCCACTGCTTGGCGAGATCGTGCATGCCGGGGTAGCGGGCGATGATCCAGGTGTCCTGGTTCAGCGCGCGGCCGAGCAGGATGGACAGGCCGGCGACCAGCAGCAGGGCGAGCCAGAAGGCGGCGAGGATTCGCCAGAAGAGCGAGCGCATGGTCTTTCGGTTCAGTCGCATGTCCGTTTCGGGTCAGGGGCGCGGGCACGGCGAGGCGCCGGGGGTGAGCCCGGCGCCCGCGTGGCTGGCGCTATCAGTTGGTCTTGCCATCCTTCTGCGCTTTCCATTGCTGGAACTCGGTCCATTCGGCCTTGCGCTGCTCGCGCTCTTTCTTCAGCTCGTCGAACTTCTTCTGCTGTTCGGGCGTCAGCAGCGCGCGGATGTCCTGCTGGGTCTTGTCGTGACTGGCCTTCAGCTCGTCCTGCATGGCCTTGCGGTCGGCCGCCGGCAGCTTGCTCAGGTACTTCTCGGTGATGTCGTGGCGGTTCTTCATCGAGTCGCCCATCAGCTTGCCGACCTGCTGGCGCTGCTCGGGGCTCAGGTTCAGGGCCTTGAAGGGGCCGTGCCAGCCGCCGCGCGGGCCGTGGCCGTCCTTCATGTGGTCGCCCATCATGTGCGGCGGCGGCGGGGTGTCGGTCGCGGCGGGGGTGGCGGCCATGGCCAGGGTCGGCAGGGTGGCGGCGAGCATCAGGGCGGTGAGGGTCTTGCGCATGAATATTCTCCTTTCGTGGACCGGTTTCTGAACCGGATGTGCCCAGTCTAGGGATGGCAAGGTCAAGGGCGGTCAGGGCCGGGTAAAGCTTCGGTAAAGATTGCGTCTACCGCTCTGGGACGGGGTTCCCGGCCTGCCGCTCAGGGCGCGTAGAAGTAACCGCGCCCGCGCAGGGCGAGGATGCGCGGGCGCCCGTCCGGGTGCGCGCCGAGCTTCTTGCGCAGGTTGCTCACGTGCATGTCCAGGCTGCGGTCGTAGAGGGTCAGCTTGCGGCCCAGGGCGATCTGCGCCAGGGCCTGCTTGTCCAGCGGCTCGCCCGGCTGGCGCAGCAGCGCCTCGAGGATGCGGCTCTCGGACAGCGTCAGGCTGACGTCCTGGCCGCCGATGCTGGCCACGCCGCGGGCCAGGTTCAGGCTCAGGTCGCCGAGGTCGACCTGGGCGCTGGGCTGGGCCGGGTGGCTGCGCCGCAGCACGGCGCGCAGGCGCGCGGTCAGCTCGCGCGGATCGCACGGCTTGGCCAGGTAGTCGTCGGCGCCCAGCTCCAGGCCGAGGATGCGGTCCAGCGGCTCGCCGCGGGCGGAGAGCATCAGCACCGGCAGGTCGGGGTGCTCGCTGCGCAATTGCTTGAGCAGCTCCAGGCCGCTGCCGTCGGGCAGCATCACGTCCAGCACCACGGCGTCCGGCGTGCGGCTGGCCAGGGCGCTACGGGCCGCGCCGCCATCGTGGCTGGCACGCACGCTGAAGCCTTCCTGGGTCAGCCAGGTGCACAGCAGTTCGCACAGTTCACGGTCGTCGTCGATCAGCAGCAGCTCACTCATTGCTCGGGCTTCTTTCAGTTGATCCATTCACGCCGCCGGCGGCGACGGCCGCGGCTCAGGGCGCCGAGGACGAAGGCGACGAGGGCGACGGCGCCCCCGGTCGCGAACCAGGTCTGCTCGTCGCTGAGCAGGCGTGGCGGTTGTTGGGCCTGCAGCTCGCGCAGTTGCAGCTTCAGGCGCTGGTTTTCCTGGCGCAGGCGGCCCACCACGGCGCTTTCCGCCCCCTGCAGCTGGGCGGCGAGGTCGGCGCGCAGCTTCTCGCTCTCGTCCAGGCGCTGTTGCAGCTGGGCGAGGTCGTCGCTGGCCGGGGTGGCGCCGGGGGTGGCGGTGGGCTCCTCGCCGAGGGCGGCGAGCGGCAGGCTCAGGCAGAACAGCAGGGGCAGCAGATGACGTCGGGACATCGGAACTCCTTGTATGCTGATGAGCCGCCGGGCACCGCGGTCCGGGCGCTGTCCGGTCGCGGGGCCGGGCCTTGAGTGCCCGGCCATGCGGCGCCGTCCGTGCGCCGCCGCCTGCCGGTCTACGGCAGGACTTTCTTGAACGGCTTGACCACGACCTCGGCATAGACGCCGGCGGCGCGGTACGGGTCGGCATCGGCCCAGGCCTGGGCGGCGGCCAGCGACTCGAACTCGGCGACGATCAGGCTGCCGGTGAAGCCGGCAGCGCCCGGGTCGGGGCTGTCGATCGCCGGGTGCGGCCCGGCCAGGACCAGGCGGCCCTCGTCCTTCAACAGCTCGAGGCGGGCCAGGTGCGCCGGGCGCGCGGCCAGGCGGCGTTCTTGGGAGGCGGTGATGTCGCGGGCGATGATTGCGTAGAGCATGTCAGTCCTTGGGCTTTTCGCCGGTTGGGGCGTCGTGCATGTGGCGGGCCAGGAACACGCCCTGGCCGATCAGGAAGAGCAGGGTCATGCCCAGGCTGCCGAAGACCTTGAAGTCCACCCAGAAACGCTCGAAGGTGAAGGCGACGAACAGCTGGATGCAGCCGCAGAACACGAAGAACAGCACCCAGGCCAGGTTCAGGCGCTGCCAGATCGGCTCCGGCAGCTGCACGGCGTGGCCCATGATGCGCTGGATCAGCGGCCGGCGGTCGCCCACCAGGGTGCTGCCGAGGAAGCCCAGGGCGAACAGCCAGTTCACCACCGGCGCCTTCCACTTGAGGAAGGTCTCGCTGTGGAAGGCCAGGGTCATGCCGCCGAACACCAGGCAGGCGGCCAGGGTCAGCCACTGGCCCTTGTCCAGCTTGCGCTGCTTGAGCAGCAGCGCGCCGTAGACCACCACCGAGGAGGCGATCAGCACCGCGGTGGCGCTGTAGATGCCGCCCAGGCTGAAGGAGTGTCCGGCGAGTTCGACCGTGCGCGGGTCCAGCTTGTAGACGATGAAGAACAGGATGAGGGGGATGAAATCGATGAATTGCTTCATTACGGCAGCCAGAGCCCAGTTGTGGCGGCATAATACCAACCTGCGGAAGAACTGAAATAGTCACCCGTCTCGTGCCGTTGCGCCGGCTTGCCGTGAATCGCCGCCGCGCAGCGTCTATACAGAAGTAAAACCCGTCCCGGTATGCCCATGCGTGTCGACCTGCATTGCCATAGCACCGCCTCCGACGGCCAGCTGCCGCCCGCCGCCGTGGTGGCCCGCGCGCACCAGCGCGGCGTGCGCCTGCTCGCCCTGAGCGACCACGACACCCTGGAGGGCCTGCCCGAGGCGCGCGCCGCCGCCGAGGCGCTGGGGGTGACCCTGGTCAACGGCGTGGAACTGTCCTGCACCTGGGGCGGGGCGACCATCCACGTCCTGGGTTATGCCTTCGACAGCGACGCCGAGCCGCTGGTTCGCGCCCTCGACGCGCTGCACCGCGGGCGCTGGGCGCGCGCCGAGGAGATCGGCCGGCGCCTGGAGGCCAAGGGCATGCCCGGCGCCTTCGAGGGCGCGCGGGCCATCCAGCGCGAGCTGGGCGACAGCGGCAACGCCCCGGCGCGGCCGCACTTCGCCGAGTTCCTGGTGCGCGCCGGCCATGTCGCCGAGCGCGCCGAGGCCTTCCGCAAGTGGCTGGGCGCCGGCAAGCTGGGCGACGTCAAGCAGCACTGGCCGAGCCTGGCCGAGGCGGTCGGCACCCTGCGCGCGGCCGGCGCCTGGGTCAGCCTGGCACACCCCTACCAGTACGATTTCACCCGCACCAAGCGGCGCAAGCTGATCGCCGACTTCATCGACGCCGGCGGCCACGCCATCGAAGTGGTCAACGGCCTGCAGCCGGCCGAGCAGGTCGGCGTGCTGAGCATCCTGGCCCGTGAATTCGGCCTGCTGGTCAGCGCCGGCAGCGATTTCCACGGCCCCAGCGACTGGTCGGAGCTGGGTCTGTACCGGCCCGTGCCGGACGACCTTCCGCCCTTGTGGACGCGCTTCGCCGGCGCCGCACGGGCCCTTGAGGAGATTTCATGAGCCAGTTCTTCCAGGTCCACCCGGAAAACCCCCAGCCGCGGCTGATCAAGCAGGCGGTGGAGATCGTCCGCCAGGGCGGGGTGATCGCCTATCCCACCGACTCCTCCTACGCCCTGGGCTGCCGCCTGGGCGAGAAGGGCGCGGTGGAGCGCATCCGCCGGCTGCGCAGGCTCGACGACAAGCACAACTTCACCCTGGTGTGCCGCGACCTGTCAGAACTGGGCCTGTACGCCAAGGTCGACACCCGCCTGTTCCGCCTGCTCAAGGCCCACACGCCCGGGCCCTACACCTTCATCCTCGACGCCACCCGCGAGGTGCCGCGCATGCTGCTGCACCCCAAGCGCCGCACCATCGGCCTGCGCGTGCCGGCCTGCCCGATCGCCCAGGCGCTGCTGCAGGAGCTGGGCGAGCCACTGATGAGCGTGAGCCTGATCCTGCCCGGCGAGAGCGAGCCGCTGAGCGATCCCTATGAAATGCGCAGTGCGCTGGAACACCAGGTGGACCTGGTGCTGGACGGCGGCCACGGCGGCGTCGAGGCTTCCACCGTGATCAACCTCACCGGCGAGGAGCCGGAGGTGGTGCGCGTCGGTTGCGGCGACCCGGCCCCCTTCGAGGCCTACGCCTGAAACGCGCTTCCATACTGCCGCCCTTGACTGTCCGCCTGAGGTCCTGCGCTTGAGCAAGGTCGAATCCCAGCGCCGTGTGCTGTCCGGCATGCGCCCCACCGGGCGCCTGCACCTGGGCCACCTGCACGGCGTGCTGCAGAACTGGGTGCGCCTGCAGCACGAGTACGAATGCTTCTTCTCCATCGTCGACTGGCACGCCCTGACCACCGAGTACGATGACGTCGGGCAGATCCGCCAGCACGTCCGCGGCATGGCCGTGGACTGGCTGGCGGTGGGCGTCAGCCCCAGCGCCGCGACCCTGTTCATCCAGTCCCAGGTGCCCGAGCACGCCGAACTGCACCTGCTGCTGTCGATGATCTGCCCGCTGCCCTGGCTGGAGCGGGTGCCGACCTACAAGGAGCTGCAGGAAAAGCTCGGCCACAAGGACCTGTCGACGTACGGCTTCCTCGGCTACCCGCTGCTGCAGGCGGCGGACATCCTGGTCTACCGCGCCGGGCTGGTGCCGGTGGGCTCGGACCAGCTGGCCCACGTCGAGTTCGCCCGCGAGGTGGCGCGGCGCTTCAACCACTTGTACGGCGGCGAAGTGGACTTCGAGGACAAGGCCCAGGCCGCCGTCACGCGCCTGGGCAAGAAGACCTCCAGGCTCTACAGCAGCCTGCGCAAGGCCTGGCAGGAACAGGGCGACGAGGATGCCCTGGAAACCGCGCAGGCGCTGCTCAAGGAGCAGCAGAACCTGACCCTCGGCGACCGCGAGCGGCTGCTCGGCTACCTGGAAGGCAACAGCCGGGTGCTGCTGCCCGAGCCGCAGACGCTGGTCGGCAGCACCGTGCGCATGCCCGGGCTGGACGGGCAGAGGATGTCCAACGCCCACGACAACACCATCGGCCTGCGCGAGAGCCCGGCGGAGGTGGAGGAGAAGATCGCGCGCATGCCCACCGACCCGGCGCGGGTACGGCGCAACGACCCGGGCGACCCGCAGCGCTGCCCGGTGTGGCAGTGGCACCTGATCTACTCCGACGACGCCTGCCGCCAGTGGGTGCAGGAGGGCTGCCGCAGCGCCGGCATCGGCTGCCTGGACTGCAAGCGGCCGCTGATCGAGTCGATCAACCAGGAACTGGCGCCGATCCGCGAACGCGCCCAGGACTACGAGGACAACCCCGAACTGGTGCGCAGCATCCTCGCCGAGGGCGCCGAACACGCCCGCGAGGCGGCGCGGGAAACCCTGGTGGAAGTGCGCCAGGCCATGGGGCTGGTGTACCGCTAGGCGGTCCGGCATTGCGGACAAACCCTGCGTTGCAGGCGAGCATGGCTTTTCGTAGGAGCGAGCTTGCTCGCGAACAAACGCGATGCCATGCGGTTCGCGAGCAAGCTCGCTCCTACAGGGGAATGGCGTGGGTGGTTCCGGCTATCGCGGACAAGGTCCGCTCCTACGGGGGAGGAATACCGTGCCGCCCGGCAGACCGTAGGAGCGGACTCCGTCCGCGATTTCGCGCGCAGGGCGCGTTCCTACAGGGAATGGCGTGGGTGGGCGCCTTTCCGTCCAATTCCCTCACCATCGCCGGTGAAAAGCAGGGATAATGCCGCCTTGAGCCCGCCCCGCCCGACGAGAGGCCGATGAGCGACCTGAACGAGCCGCAAACCCCTCCCAGCCCCGCCGAATACCGCGAACCGGTGCAGCTGGCGCTCGTCTATGGCGAGGCGGTCACCGAGCTGCCCCAGGACCTGTACATCCCGCCGGACGCCCTGGAGGTCTTCCTCGAAGCCTTCGAGGGCCCGCTCGACCTGCTGCTGTACCTGATCCGCAAGCAGAACATCGACGTCCTCGACATTCCGGTGGCGGAAATCACCCGCCAGTACATGACCTACGTCGAGCTGATGAAGTCGGTGCGCCTGGAGCTGGCCGCCGAATACCTGGTGATGGCCGCCATGCTCGCCGAGATCAAGTCGCGCATGCTGCTGCCGCGCTCGGCCGAGGCCGAGGAGGACGAGGAAGACCCGCGCGCCGAGCTGATCCGCCGCCTGCAGGAATACGAACGCTTCAAGCAGGCCGCCGAGGACCTCGACAACCTGCCGCGCCAGGGTCGCGACTACGTGGTGCCGACGGTTGCGGCGCCGGAGGCCAAGGCGCGCAAGCTGCTGCCCCAGGTGGACATGCAGGAGCTGATGCTGTGCATGGCCGAGGTGCTGCGCCGCGCCGACCTGTTCGAAAGCCACCAGGTGACCCGCGAGATGCTCTCCACCCGCGAGCGCATGAGCGAGATCCTCGAACGCCTGAGGGACGCCGGTTTCGTGCCCTTCATCGAGCTGTTCCGCATCGAGGAGGGCCGCCTGGGCGTGGTGGTGACCTTCATGGCGGTGCTGGAGCTGGTCAAGGAGCAGCTGGTGGAGCTGGTGCAGAACCAGGCCTTCGCGCCCATCCACGTGCGTGCCCGGATCGAGGCGGAGGAGGGCGCGGCGCCGGTCGAGGTGCTGGAAGAGGGCGACGAGGGCGTCTTCGAGCCGGTCGAGGCGCCGGCGCCGGCGCCGACCTTCGAGGAGGGCGGTTTCGACGAGACGGCGGACGCCGAGGACTTCGACGAAGAGCCGCTCTGAGCCGCCGGCGTTGCCCTGGCGCCGCGCATTGAGTAGTTTTCCCGCCAGACCGGCGATTCCCGCAACCCCGAACCGAGCGACCCGATGAACCTCTCCGACCCCCACGAACTGGCGACCCTGCTCGAAGGCATCCTGCTGGCCTCAGGCCGGCCGCTTTCGCTGGAGCGCCTGGGCGAGCTGTTCGAGGAGGCCGAGCGCCCGGAGCCGCAGCAACTGCGCGATGCCCTGGCGATCCTGACGTTGTCCTGCGCCGGGCGCGCCTTCGAGCTCAAGGAAGTGGCCACCGGCTACCGCCTGCAGATCCGCGAGCCGCTCTCGCCCTGGGTCGGCCGGCTGTGGGAGGAGCGCCCGCAGCGCTACTCCCGTGCGCTGCTGGAAACCCTGGCGCTGATCGCCTACCGCCAGCCCATCACCCGCGGCGAGATCGAGGAAATCCGCGGCGTGGCGGTGAACACCCAGATCATCAAGACGCTGATGGAGCGCGAGTGGATCCGCATCGTCGGCTACCGCGAGGTGCCGGGGCGCCCGGCGATGCTCGCCACCACCCGCACCTTCCTCGACTACTTCAACCTCAAGAGCCTGGAAGAGTTGCCGCCGCTGGCCGAGCTGCGCGAGATGGAGGCCGAGCCGGAGGACGTGCAACTGGTGCCGGTCCACCTGCCCAGCCCCGTCCTCGACGAGGACTACGTGCCGGCGTCGATCCAGGCTCTGGCCGACCAGGCGCTGCGCGAGGCCGGCGAGGAGCCCGAAGCCGCGCCGCCGGAGGAGAAGCCCGAGGAAACCAGCTTCCGCAGCCTGCTGGCCGAGCTGGACGAGATGGAGCAGGGGCTGAAGACCGACTTCGACGACCTGCTCGAACCGCCGCCGGTCGCCGAGGCGGATGCCGTGGACGACCCGGCGGCCGGCGCGGAAGCCCCGCCGGCGGCGCCCGACGATACCGTCGAGCAGGCCCCGGAGCCCGCCGCAGAGCCTGCCGCGCCGGCACCGCAGGCCGAGGAATACGACGAGGAGCGCGCCCTGGCCGAGGCCATGCGCGAGGAACTCGAGGCCATGGCCAGGGAACGCGACCACTGATCCGCGCGTCCGAAAGTCGGGGGCACCACCCCTGAAAGCTTTCAACCGTTGACTTCCGCCGCGCGCGGGACGACCTTATGTGCCGCGCCGCACGGGCGCCGGCGGTAGCACCTGGGGGAACCGCCGGAATCGGCCCGTGCATGGCAGTCATCGAATCTTCCAACATTCAACAGTCGCCCGGCGCCCCGGCCCGAGCGGCTGAGTGCGCATAATGAGAAAAACCCAACTCTGCCTCGGCCTGTTGCTGGGGCTGAACAGCATTTCCCTGCTCGCTGCCGAGGGCCGGCGGTTCCGCTGCCGGGGCAGTCCAAGGACGCCTTCATCAGCCAACTGATGCAGCAGATGACGCAGGAAGAGAAGATCGGCCAGCTGCGCCTGGTCAGCGTCGGCCCCGACCATCCCAAGCCGGTGCTGCTGGAAGAGATCAAGGCCGGCACCACCGGCGCCATCTTCAACACCGTGGTCCGCCCGGGCATCCGCGACCTGCAGGACGCGGCCATGCGCAGCCGCCTGAAGATCCCGCTGTTCTTCGCCTACGACGTGGTCCATGGCCACCGCACCGTGTTCCCCATCGGCCTGGGCCTGGCTTCCAGCTGGGACCTGGACGCCATCGCCAGCAGCGCGCGCATCGCCGCCCTGGAGGCCAGCGCCGACGGCCTCAACCTGACCTACTCGCCCACCGTCGACATTGCCCGCGACCCGCGCTGGGGCCGCATGTCCGAAGGCTTCGGCGAGGACACCTACCTGGTCAGCCGCATCGCCGAGACCGTGGTCCGCGCCTACCAGGGCAAGGGCCTGGAGCAGCCCGGCACCATCATGGCCGGGGTCAAGCACTTCGCCCTGTATGGCGCGGGCGAGGGCGGCCGCGACTACAACACCGTGGACATGAGCCTGCCGCGCATGTTCCAGGACTACCTGCCGCCGTACCGCGCGGCCATCGACGCCGGCGCCGGCGCGGTGATGGTGTCGCTGAACAGCGTCAACGGCGTGCCGGCCACCGCCAACAAGTGGCTGCTGCAGGACGTGCTGCGCAAGCAGTGGGGCTACAAGGGCGTGCTGCTCAGCGACCACGGCGCGGTCATGGAGCTGATCAAGCACGGCGTCGCCGGCGAGCCGCGCGAGGCCGCGCGCCTGGCGATGACCGCGGGCGTCGAGATGAACATGAACGACGACCTCTACGGCAAGGAGCTGCCGGTGCTGCTCAAGGCCGGCGCCATCACCCAGGCCGACATCGACCGCGCCTGCCGCGACGTGCTGGCGGCCAAGTGGGACATGGGCCTGTTCAAGGACCCGTACCGCTACCTGCAGGGCGCCGACCCGGTCGACACCGACGCCGAAAGCCGCCTGCACCGCGCCGAGGCCCGCGAGGTGGCGCGCCGCGGCATGGTGCTGCTGAAGAACCAGGGCGACGTGCTGCCGCTCAAGCGCGGCGGCACCATCGCCCTGATCGGCCCGCTGGCCGACAGCAAGCGCGACGTGATGGGCAGCTGGTCCGCCGCCGGCAAGGCCTTCCAGGCGGTGACCCTGCTCGAGGGCATGGGCCACGCCACCCGCGGCAAGGCCGCGCTGCTCTATGCCAAGGGCGCCAACGTCAGCAACGACGAAGAGATCATCAAGTACCTCAACGAGTACAGCGAGGACGTGAAGATCGACCCGCGCAGCCCGCAGGAAATGATCGACGAGGCGGTGGCCAAGGCCAAGCAGGCCGACGTGATAGTGGCGGCGATCGGCGAGGCCCAGGGCATGGCCCACGAGGCGTCGAGCAAGACCAACCTGCACATCGCCCAGAGCCAGTACGACCTGCTCAAGGCGCTGAAGGCCACCGGCAAGCCGCTGGTGCTGGTGCTGATGAACGGCCGCCCGCTGGACCTGCGCTGGGAGGCCGCGAACGCCGACGCGGTGCTGGAGACCTGGTTCAGCGGCACCGAGGGCGGCAACGCCATCGCCGACGTGCTGTTCGGCGGCTACAACCCCTCGGGCAAGCTGCCGATGACCTTCCCGCGCTCGGTGGGGCAGATCCCGATCTACTACAACCACCTCAACACCGGCCGCCCGTTCGACCACGAGCACCCGAACAAGTACACCTCGCGCTACTTCGACTCGCAGAACGGCCCGCTGTACCCCTTCGGCTACGGCCTGAGCTACACCCGCTTCAGCGTCTCCGACGTGCAGCTGTCCAGCACCAGGCTGCACAAGGGCGACACCCTCAAGGCGCGGGTGACGGTGAAGAACACCGGCAAGCGCGCCGGCGAGACCGTGGTGCAGCTGTACCTGCGCGACGAGGTGGCCTCCATCAGCCGCCCGGTGAAGGAGCTCAAGGGCTTCCGCAAGGTCATGCTGCAGCCGGGCGAGTCGAGGGTGGTGGAATTCCCGATCCGCGAGGAAGACCTGCGCTTCTACGACAGCAACCTGCGCTACGCCTCGGAGCCGGGCGAGTTCAAGGTGATGATCGGCCTGGACTCGGATGACGTGAAGGAAAGCCAGTTCACCCTGTTCTGAGCCGGCATTCCGCCCACGGCATCGCCCCGATTGGCCCGGCCAATCGGGGCGATGCCTTTTCTGCGTTGGACCTTTCGTCGCCTGTGCCTTCAAGTAGGCCCGGCGCACCGCCATGGTGGAGGTGTGCCAGACGCATCGGGAGGCCACGTGAAAGATCCCTGCATCAAGGTCTGCGAATTCGACGACGGCATCTGCCGCGGCTGCGGGCGCAGCCGCGCCGAGATCAAGGCCTGGAAGAAGCTGGACAAGCCCGAACGCCAGGCCGTGCTGGCCGAGGCCGACATGCGCCTGCTGGTGCTGGAGGCGCGCGGCCGGCGTAAATTCCGTTAGGTCAATCGCGGACGGAGTCCGCTCCTACATCCGTGCTTCCTGGAGCCGTAGGCGTTATGCGCCCTACGAATGGGATGCAGTTGGGAAGCCTCCGACGGCTTTCGCGGATTCCGAGGTCTTCTGGGCGGCCTGGCGTCGTCGTTAAGTGGTGCCACTTCCAACGACGTCCAAGGTGATCTCCATGAAAGGCCCATGCCATTGCGTGCACTGCAGCCCCGACAACCCCCGGCGCCGATCGCTGCTCAAGGGCGGTGCCGGGCTCGCGGCCCTCGGCCTGGCCGGCGCCGCCGGCTGGCTGGGCGCGCCGGGCCGGGCCTACGCCGCCGCCCTGGGCAAGGCCGAGCGCGACGCCCTGAGCCCCGACCAGGTCATCGAGCGCCTGCGCCAGGGCAACCAGCGCTTCCGCAGCGGCGAGACGCTGCAGCATGACTACCTGGCGCAGAAGCGCGCCAGCCGCGACGGCCAGTACCCGGCGGCGGTGATCCTCAGCTGCATCGACTCCCGCGCGCCGGCGGAAATCCTCTTCGACCTCGGCATCGCCGACACCTTCAACGCCCGGGTGGCCGGCAACGTGGTCAACGACGACCTGCTCGGCAGCCTGGAGTTCTCCTGCGCGGTGGCCGGCGCCAAGCTGGTGCTGGTCATGGGCCATACCGGCTGCGGGGCGATCAAGGGGGCCATCGACGGGGCGCGGCTGGGGCACCTGAGCGGCCTGCTGAAAAAGCTCGAGCCGGCGGTGGCGGCCACCGAGTACGGCGGCGAGCGCAGCGCGAAGGATGCCGGGTTCGTCGATGCCGTGGCGCGCACCCACGTGCGCCTGGGGTTGGAACGCATCCGCCAGGACAGCCCGGTGCTGGCCAAACTGGAGCAGGAAGGGCGGATCAAGCTGGCCGGGGCGCTCTACCACCTGAGCGGCGGCGAGGTGGAGTTCTTCGCCTGAGCCCCGTGGCGGCAGGGTGCAAGGCCCTGCCGCCTACATCGCCGGCCTGTTTCAGGCCGGCGCGCGCCACAGCGCCAGGGCGTTGTCCAGCATGCGGTTGGAGAAGCCCCATTCGTTGTCGTACCAGGCCATCACCTTCAGCAGCCGGCCGCTGACCTTCGTGTGGTTGGCGTCGAAGATGGCCGAGCGCGGGTCGTGGTTGAAGTCCACCGACACCAGTGGCTGGCTGTTGTAGCCGAGGATGCGCGAGCCCTGGCTGGCTATCCTGAACAACTGGTTGACCTCCTCGACCGTGGTGTCGCGGGCGACCTGCACGGTCAGGTCCACCAGCGACACGTTGATCACCGGCACCCGCACCGCCAGGCCCGTGAGCTTGCCGGCCAGCTCCGGCAGCACCAGGCCTACCGCCTCGGCGGCGCCGGTGCGGGTGGGGATCATCGACTGGGTGGCCGAGCGGGCGCGGTAGACATCGCCGTGGTACACGTCGGACAGGCTCTGGTCGTTGGTGTAGGCGTGTATGGTGGTCATCAGGCCCTGCTCGATGCCCAGCTCGCGGTGCAGCACCTGGGCCACCGGGGCCAGGCAGTTGGTGGTGCAGGAGGCGTTGGAGATGACCTGGTGCGAGGCGCGCAGCAGCTCGTGGTTGACGCCATGGACGATGGTGGCGTCGACGCCGGCCCCGGGCGCCGAAATGATCACCTTGCGCGCCCCGGCGGCGAGGTGCGCGGCGGCTTTGTCGCGGCTGGTGAAATGCCCGCTGCACTCCAGGACGATATCGACGTCCAGGCCTTTCCAGGGCAATTGCGCCGGGTCGCGCAGGGCGGTGACGGCGATGCGGTCGCCGTTCACCGTGAGGCTGTCGTCGTCGTGCTCGACCTGCCCGGGGAAGCGCCCGTGGACGCTGTCGTACTGCAGCAGGTGGGCGTTGATGGCGGCGTCGCCGAGGTCGTTGATGGCCACCACTTCGAGCTGTTGGCGGTAGTCGGCAGTATAAAGGGCGCGGAGGACGTTGCGGCCGATGCGGCCGAACCCGTTGATCGCCAGGCGAATGGTCATGGAGGTCGTCTCTTTTGTGTTTTTGTGGTAAAAACCATTAAATTTTTTCGTCAAACAAAAGTAAATATCCTTTAACCGATGATTATGTTGTAAAAACAACAATCGTTAGTCTGCAGGAGAATGCTGCCATGCACCCGCGCGTGCTCGAAGTCACCCGTCGCATCCAGGAACGCAGCGCCGCCACCCGCCAGCGCTACCTCGCCATGATCAAGGCCGCCGCCACCAAGGGGCCGCATCGCGGCACGCTGCCCTGCGGCAACCTGGCCCACGGCGTGGCCGCTTGCGGCGAGCACGACAAGCAGGCCCTGCGCCTGATGAACCAGGCCAACGTCGGCATCGTCTCTGCCTATAACGATATGCTCTCGGCGCACCAGCCGCTGGAGCGCTTCCCGGCGCTGATCAAGGACGCCCTGCGCGAGATCGGCTCGGTGGGCCAGTTCGCCGGCGGCGTGCCGGCCATGTGCGACGGCGTGACCCAGGGCGAGCCGGGCATGGAACTGTCCCTGGCCAGCCGCGACGTGATCGCCATGGGCACCGCCATCGCCCTGTCCCACAACATGTTCGACGCTGCGCTGTGCCTGGGCGTGTGCGACAAGATCGTCCCCGGCCTGCTGATCGGCGCGCTGCGCTTCGGCCACCTGCCGGTGGTGTTCGTCCCCGCCGGGCCCATGCCCACCGGCATCTCCAACAAGGAGAAGGCCGCGGTGCGCCAGCTCTACGCCGAAGGCAAGGCCACCCGCGACGAACTGCTGGCCTCGGAGATGGCCTCCTACCACGCGCCGGGCACCTGCACCTTCTACGGCACCGCCAACACCAACCAACTGCTGGTGGAAGTGATGGGCCTGCACCTGCCGGGCGCTTCCTTCATCAACCCGAACACCCCGCTGCGCGACGAGCTGACCCGCGAGGCCGCGCGCCAGGCCAGCCGCCTGGCCCCGGAGAACGGCCAGTACGTGCCCATGGCCGAGGTCATCGACGAGCGCGCCATCGTCAACTCGGTGGTGGCCCTGCTGGCCACCGGCGGTTCCACCAACCACACCCTGCACCTGCTGGCCATCGCCCAGGCCGCCGGCATCCAGCTGACCTGGCAGGACATGGCCGAGCTGTCGGAAGTGGTGCCGCTGCTGGCGCGCATCTACCCCAATGGCCAGGCCGACATCAACCACTTCCAGGCCGCCGGCGGCATGTCCTTCCTGATCCGCCAGCTGCTCGACGGCGGGCTGCTCCACGAAGACGTGCAGACCGTGGTCGGCAAGGGCCTGCGCCGCTACCTGCAGGAGCCCTTCCTCGACGGCGGCAAGCTGGTCTGGCGCGAAGGCCCGGTCGACAGCCTGGACGAGGACATCCTGCGCCCGCTGTCGCGCCCGTTCTCCGCCGAGGGCGGCCTGCGCCTGATGGAGGGCAACCTCGGCCGCGGCGTGATGAAGGTCTCCGCGGTGGCCCCGAGCACCAGGTGGTCGAGGCGCCGGTACGTATCTTCCACGACCAGGCCAGCCTGGCCGCGGCCTTCAAGGCCGGCGAGCTGGAGCGCGACCTGGTCGCCGTGGTGCGCTTCCAGGGCCCGCGCTTCAACGGCATGCCCGAGCTGCACAAGCTCACGCCCTTCCTGGGCGTGCTGCAGGACCGTGGCTTCAAGGTGGCGCTGGTCACCGACGGGCGCATGTCCGGCGCCTCCGGCAAGGTGCCGGCGGCCATCCACCTGTCCCCGGAAGCCAGTGCCGGCGGCCCGCTGGCGCGCCTGCGCGACGGCGACCTGGTGCGGGTGGACGGCACCACCGGCGAGCTGCGCGTGCTGGTCGATGCCGCCGAGTGGCAGGCCCGCCCGCTGGCGCCGCTGCCCGAGGACGACGGTAGCGGCATGGGCCGCGAGCTGTTCGCCTTCATGCGCCAGTCGTTCAGTTCCGCGGAGCAGGGCGCCTGCGCCTTCACCGCCGAGCTGGAGCGCTTGCGGTAGGGGCTATGCTTGGCGGAGCATTCGCCTCCTGGAGTCCGCTCAAACCTTTCAGCTGCCCGAGCTTGCGATGAATTCCAACAATAAACCCCAAGCACCGGCCGGCATCGCGCTGGTCGGCGACATCGGCGGGACCAACGCCCGTTTCGCCCTCTGGCGCGAGCAGCGCCTGGAGGCCATCGAAGTGCTGGCCTGCGCCGACTACCCGCGCCCGGAAGACGCCGTGCGCGAATACCTGCAGCGCGTCGGCCAGCCGCTCGGCGCCATCCACAGCGTCTGCCTGGCCTGCGCCGGCCCGGTGGGCGAGGCGGACTTCCGCTTCACCAACAACCATTGGGTCATCAGGCGCGACGCCTTCCGCGCCGAGCTGGGCCTGAGCCACCTGCTGCTGGTCAACGACTTCAGCACCATGGCCTGGGCCGCCTCGCGCCTGGGTGACGAGGACCTGGTGCAGGTGCGCGCCGGCGAGGCCCTGCCGGGCCGCGCCAAGCTGATCATCGGCCCCGGCACCGGCCTGGGGGTCGGCAGCCTGGTGCCGACGCCCGGTGGCGGCTGGGACGTGCTGCCCTGCGAGGGTGGCCACGTCGACCTGCCGGTGACCGGCGAGCGCGACTTCGCCATCTGGCAGCAGCTGCGCGAGAAGTACGGCCACGTTTCGGCCGAGCGCGCGCTCTCCGGCAGCGGCCTGGAAAACATCTACCAGGCCAGCTGCAAGGTCGACGGCATCGAGCCGCTGGCGCTGTCCGCGGCGCAGATCGGCGAGCGCGCCCTGGCCGGCGACGCCTACTGCGACGCGGTGCTGGAGCATTTCTTCGTGTGGCTGGCGCGGGTCGCCGGCAACGCGGTGATGACGGTCGGCGCCCTGGGCGGCGTGTACATCACCGGCGGGATAGTCCCGCGCTTCCTCGAACGCTTTCAGCGCAGCGGCTTCGCCGACGCCTTCTGCACCCGCGGCAAGACCAGCGGCCCCTACCTGAGCCGCGTGCCGGTGTGGGTGATGACCGCCAGCCACCCGGGCCTGTTCGGCGCCGGCGTGGCCCTGGAGCAGGCGCTGCTGGCAAAAGCCTGAACGAGCAACGGCAACAACCAGAACAACAACAAGGGATGCCCCGTGAACGCACCCGCCAAATCCATCCTGCTGGTGGATGACGACCAGGAAATCCGCGAGCTGCTGGAGGCCTACCTGAGCCGCGCCGGCTTCCAGGTGCGCAGCGCCGCCGACGGCACGGCCTTCCGCCAGGCGCTGCTGGAAGAGGAGGCCGCCCTGGCCATCCTCGACGTGATGCTGCCCGACGAGGACGGTTTCAGCCTGTGCCGCTGGATCCGCTCGCACCAGCGCCTGGCCTGCATGCCGGTGATCATGCTCACCGCCAGCTCCGACGAGGCCGACCGGGTGATCGGCCTGGAACTGGGCGCCGACGACTACCTGGGCAAGCCCTTCAGCCCGCGCGAGCTGCTGGCGCGGATCAAGGCCCTGCTGCGCCGCGCGCAGTTCACCCAGGTGCGCGGCGGCGAGGTGCTGGCCTTCGACGACTGGCGCCTGGACACGGTCAGCCACCGGCTGTTCCACGAGGACGGCGAGGAGTTCTTCCTCAGCGGCGCCGACTTCGCCCTGCTCAAGCTGTTCCTCGACCACCCGCAACAGATTCTCGACCGCGACACCATCGGCAATGCCACCCGCGGCCGCGAGGTCGGGCCGCTGGAGCGCATCGTCGACATGGCGGTGAGCCGCCTGCGCCAGCGCCTGCGCGACACCGGCAAGGCGCCGCGGCTGATCCAGACCGTGCGCGGCAGCGGCTACCTGCTGGCGGCCCAGGTCCGCCCGCATCGGCTGGGCAATGACTGAACGGCGGCGCTGGTCGCTCGTCCCGCGCTCGCTGCTGGGGCGCATGCTGCTGCTGACGCTGCTGGCGATCCTCGTCGCCCAGGGCCTGTCGAGCCTGTTCTGGCTCTCGCACCTGCGCTCCAGCCAGCGCGAGGGCCTGCTCACCAGCTCGCGCAGCCTGGCCTATTCCATGGCCGCCAGCGTCAGCTACTTCCGCTCGCTGCCCATCGGCTACCGCCCGCTGGTGCTGGACCAGCTGCGCAGCATGGGTGGCACGCGCTTCTTCGTCTCGCTCAACGAGCGCCCACTGCAGATGCAGAGCCTGCCGGACACGCCGAACAAACAGGCGGTGCTGGATATCGTCAGCGACGTGCTGCACCAGAAGCTGGGCAAGGACGTGGAGCTGGAGGTGGAATTCGTCGCCCCGGATGACCTGCGCCTGTTCAACAGCCAGCTGAAGCTGGAGGAGCTGCCGCGCTCCTGGGCCCACTACGCGCTGACCCTGGAGCCGGTGAACCCGCCGGTGCTGGTGACGCAGATCCGCATCGGCGAGAACGAATGGCTCTACATCGCCAGCCTGATGCCGGCCCCCTACGTCAGCCTGGAGCCCGAGGCGCTGCAGCCGCAGCAGATCCTTTCCATCGGCCTGACCAGCCTGTTGCTGCTGCTGTTCGCCGGCCTGCTGGTGCACCAGCAGAGCCGCCCGCTGAAACGCCTGGCCCGCGCCGCCCGCGAAGTGGCCCTGGGCAGCCCGGCGGCACCGCTGGAAGAGCGCGGCGCCCGCGAGCTGGTGGAGGTCAGCCGCGCCTTCAACACCATGCGCGAGAGCATCGACCGCTACCTCAGCGAGCGCGGCCAGCTGTTCAGCGCCATCTCCCACGACCTGCGCACCCCCATCACCCGCCTGCGCCTGCGCGTCGAACTGCTGGAAGACGAGCCGCAGCGCGCCAAGCTGAACCAGGACCTCGACGAGCTGGAACTGCTGGTCAAGGGCGCCCTGCAGTGCGTGAAGGACACCGACATCCACGAGAACATCGAGCCGGTGGACATCAACCAGTTGCTGCAGCACGTCGCCGGCCCCTACCTGGCGGACGGCCGGGTACGACTGCTGGGCGAGGCGCAGGAACCATACCCCGGCAAGCCCCTGGCCCTGCGCCGCTGCATCGGCAACCTGCTGGACAACGCCCTGAAGTACGGCCAACGCGCGCAACTGCACGTCGAGGACGGCACCGAAGCGCTACTCGTGCACGTCGACGACGAGGGGCCCGGGGTGCCGGAGCAGCGGCTGGAGCAGGTGTTCGAACCGCGGGTGCGCTTGTCGCAGCGGGGGCAGGGGTATGGCTTGGGGTTGGGCATCGCGAGGAATATCGCGCATACCCATGGCGGGGAGGTGAGTCTGCAGAACAGGCGGGAAGGGGGGCTGCGGGTGACGTTGCGGTTGCCGAGGCTGGTTGTCGAGTAAGGAGTGTTCTTCCATTCGACTCCGATGTCGCCGGCGTACTCCGTAATCGCATCCTGCAGAGGACAGCCCCCTCTCCCTTCAGGGAGAGGGTTGGGGAGAGGGGCTCTTAATCCCGAGCCTAGTAATTTCCCTGATCTCACAAGAAAAGGAGATCAAGGATGTCCCCCTCATACCGAGACTTTTCCCGCAAGCTCCGCAAGGACCAGACCGACGCTGAGCGGGCTCTCTGGCAACAGCTCCGTGCCTACCGCTTCATGGATTTGAAGTTCAAGCGCCAGAAAGTCGTAGGCCACTACATAGTCGACTTCATCTGCCTGGAAAGAATGCTGGTGATCGAATTGGACGGCGGTCAGCACCTGGGCTCTGCTTCCGACCTGGAGCGAGACGCCTGGCTCAGCGCCCGAGGTTTCCAGGTGCTACGGTTCTGGAACCATGACGTGCTGCTGAGGATGGACTCGGTACTCGAGGCGATACGCCTGGCGCTCGATTCGAGTCCGCAACCCTCTCCCCAGCCCTCTCCCTGAAGGGAGAGGGGGCTTGTCCTGAGCGGCGACAGGTCCGGCGTCAGCCTGAAACTCAGGAGCTGCCGGCTAACACCATATTATCAACGCACACCGAACGGCTCCCTCTCCCGCTTGCGGGAGAGGGCTGGGGAGAGGGGCTCTTGGCTCTTCAACCCTCACACCACAACCCCAACAAGGACCCCCAATGTCACCACCTCGTGACAATCGAAGATCGCTTCGTTACCCGGAGCAGGAAATGCCTTGGATAGACTCGGACTACCGCAAGCGCAGACTTGCCCCGAATAACAAGAACAGGTCTTCCTCCATGAATGCGCTCCGCCGCCTTTCCGTCGCTGTCTGTCTTTCTTCCTTCTGTCTCTCCCCCCTGGCCCACGCCGGCGAGGTCGAAGTCCTGCACTGGTGGACTTCCCCCGGCGAAGCGCGCGCCGCGGAAACCCTGAAGAAGCTGGTCCAGGCCAAGGGCCACACCTGGAAGGACTTCGCCGTCGCCGGCGGTGGCGGCGAGGCCGCCATGACCGTGCTGAAGACCCGCGCCGTGTCCGGCAACCCGCCGGCCGCCGCGCAAATCAAGGGGCCGGACATCCAGGAGTGGGGCCAGCTCGGCCTGCTCGCCGACCTCAACCAGGTCGCCGCCGAGGGCAAGTGGGACCAGTTGCTGCCGCCGCAGGTGGCGCAGGTCATGAAGTACCAGGGCGACTACGTCGCCGTGCCGGTCAACGTGCACCGGGTGAACTGGCTGTACATCAACCCCGAGGTCTTCAGGAAGGCCGGCGCCACCCCTCCGACCACCCTCGACGAATTCTTCGCCGCCGCCGACAAGCTCAAGGCCGCCGGCTTCGTCGCCCTGGCCCACGGCAGCCAGCCCTGGCAGGACGGCACCCTGTTCGAGAACCTGGTGCTCAGCAAGATGGGGCCCGAGGGCTACCGCAAGGCCTTCGTCGAGCAGGACAAGGCGACCCTCACCGGGCCGCAGATGGTCGAGGTGTTCACCGCGCTGAAGAAGCTGCGCGGCTACATCGACGCCGACGCCGCCGGGCGCGAGTGGAACGTCGCCACCAGCATGGTCATCAACGGCAAGGCCGGCATGCAGATCATGGGCGACTGGGCCAAGAGCGAGTTCACCGCCGCCAACAAGGTCGCCGGCAAGGACTACCAGTGCCTGCCGTTCCCCGGCACGCAGCAGGACTTCGACTACAACATCGACTCCCTGGTGATGTTCAAGCTGAGCAACGCCGAGAATCGCAAGGCCCAGGAAGACCTGGCCCGTGCGGTGCTCGACCCGGCGTTCCAGAAGGACTTCAACCTGGCCAAGGGCTCCATCCCGGTACGCCTGGACGCCGACATGGCGCCCTTCGACGCCTGCGCCCAGCAGTCGATGAAGGACTTCAAGGCGGCTTCCGCGGCCGGCACCCTGGTGCCGAGCATGGCCCACAGCATGGCCGCCTCCAGCTACGTGCAGGGCGCCATCTTCGACGTGGTGACCAACTTCTTCAACGACGCCTCCGCGGACCCGCAGAAGGCTGCCCAGCAGCTCTACGCGGCGATCGAGGCGGCCGCACAGTAAGCCGCGAGCGGCGCCTTTCGCCGGGCGCCGCCTGATTCCCAGCCGACCCACTCCGGAGCAGCCTGGCGCTCCGGACGGCCCCACTCGCACTCGAGAAACCCCATGGCGACCTCAACTCCGACCCTGAATCCGGCAGCTCCGCGCGCCTCGCTGCTCGACGGCCTGCAGCGCTGGCTGCCGAAACTGGTGCTGGCCCCGAGCATGCTCGTGGTGCTGGTCTGCGTGTACGGCTACATCGGCTGGACGCTGCTGCTGTCCTTCAGCAACTCGCGCTTCATGCCCAGCTACGGCTGGGCGGGGCTCAACCAGTACCTGCGGCTGTGGGACAACGACCGCTGGTGGGTGGCGAGCCGCAACCTGCTGCTGTTCGGCGGCCTGTTCATCGCCATCTGCCTGGTGCTCGGGGTGTTTCTCGCCGTGCTGCTGGACCAGCGCATCCGCCGCGAGGGCTTCATCCGCACCGTCTACCTGTACCCCATGGCGCTGTCGATGATCGTCACCGGCACCGCCTGGAAGTGGCTGCTCAACCCCGGCCTGGGCCTGGACAAGCTGCTGCGCGACTGGGGCTGGACGGGCTTCCGCTTCGACTGGCTGGTGGATCCGGACCGCGTGGTCTACTGCCTGGTGATCGCCGCCGTGTGGCAGGCCTCGGGCTTCGTCATGGCGCTGTTCCTCGCCGGCCTGCGCGGCGTCGACCCGGCCATCGTGCGCGCCGCCCAGGTGGACGGCGCGAGCCTGCCGGCCATCTACCTGCGCATCGTCCTGCCGAGCCTGCGCCCGGTGTTCTTCAGCGCGCTGATGATCCTCGCGCATATCGCCATCAAGAGCTTCGACCTGGTCGCCGCGATGACCGCCGGCGGCCCCGGCTATTCCTCCGACCTGCCGGCGATGTTCATGTACGCCCACACCTTCACCCGCGGCCAGATGGGCCTGGGCGCGGCCAGCGCGATGCTGATGCTCGGCGCCGTGCTGGCCATAGTCGTGCCCTACCTGTATTCCGAACTGCGAGGCAAGCGCCATGCGTGACGCGACCTTCAGGCCGAGGTTCAGCCTCGGCCGCCTGGCGGTCCACGCCACCCTCTGGGGCGCCGTGGCGCTGTACCTGATCCCGCTGCTGGTGATGCTGCTGACCAGCTTCAAGAGCCCCGAGGACATCCGCAACAGCAACCTGCTGGCGCTGCCGGAGGTGTTCACCGTGATCGGCTGGGTGAAGGCCTGGGGCGCGGTGGGTGACTTCTTCTGGAACTCGGTGAAGATCACCGTCCCCGGCGTGCTCATCTCCACCTTCATCGGCGCACTGAACGGCTACGTGCTGTCGATGTGGCGCTTCCGCGGCTCGCAGCTGTTCTTCGGCGCGCTGCTGTTCGGCTGCTTCCTGCCGTTCCAGGTGATCCTCCTGCCAATGTCCTTCACCCTCGGCAAGCTCGGCCTGGCCAACACCACCACGGGCCTGGTGATCGTCCACTGCATCTACGGCCTGGCCTTCACCACGCTGTTCTTCCGCAACTACTTCGTGGCCATCCCCGATGCCCTGGTGAAGGCCGCGCGGCTCGACGGCGCCGGCTTCTTCACCATCTTCACGCGCATCCTCATGCCGATGTCCACGCCCATCGTGATGGTCTGCCTGATCTGGCAGTTCACCCAGATCTGGAACGACTTCCTCTTCGGCGTGGTGTTCGCCAGCGGCGACGCCCAGCCGATCACTGTGGCGCTGAACAACCTGGTGAACATCAGCACCGGGGTCAAGGAATACAACGTCGACATGGCCGCGGCGATGATCGCCGCGCTGCCGACGCTGATCGTCTACGTACTGGCTGGAAAGTATTTCGTGCGCGGCCTGACCGCCGGCGCGGTCAAGGGGTAATCGGACATGGCAACACTCGAACTGCGCAACCTGCACAAGTCCTACGGCAGCGGCCTGGCGGACACCCTGAAGTCCATCGACCTGGCGATCGAGTCCGGCGAGTTCCTGATCCTGGTCGGCCCGTCCGGCTGCGGCAAGTCCACGCTGATGAACTGCATCGCTGGCCTGGAGGACATCAGCGGCGGCGCCATCCTGGTGGACGGCCAGGACATCAGCGGCATGAGCCCGAAGGACCGCGACATCGCCATGGTGTTCCAGTCCTACGCGCTGTACCCGACCATGACGGTGCGCGAGAACATCGCCTTCGGCCTGAAGATCCGCAAGATGCCCCAGGCCGCCATCGACGAGGAGGTGGCGCGGGTCGCCAAGTTGCTGCAGATCGAGCACCTGCTGCAGCGCAAGCCCTCGCAGCTTTCCGGCGGCCAGCAGCAGCGGGTGGCCATGGGCCGGGCGCTGGCGCGGCGGCCGAAGATCTACCTGTTCGACGAGCCGCTGTCGAACCTCGACGCCAAGCTGCGCGTGGAGATGCGCACCGAGATCAAGCTGATGCACCAGCGGCTGAAGACCACCACGGTCTACGTCACCCACGACCAGATCGAGGCCATGACCCTCGGCGACAAGGTGGCGGTGATGCGGGACGGCATCGTCCAGCAGTTCGGCACCCCGCAGCAGATCTACAACGACCCGGCCAACCTGTTCGTCGCCAGCTTCATCGGCTCGCCGCCGATGAACTTCATCCCCCTGCGCGTGCAGCGCCAGGGTGGCCAACTGGTCGGCCTGCTGGACAGCGGCCAGGATCGCTGCGAGTTGCCCCTGGCGCTGGGCGCCGAAGGCGTCGAGGGCCGCGAGCTGATCCTCGGCGTGCGCCCGGAACAGATCGGCGTGGCCGAGACGGGCAACGGCCTGGTGGACGTGCGTGCCGAGGTCGAGGTGCTGGAGCCCACCGGCCCGGACACCCTGGCCTTCGTCACCCTCAACGGCGCCAAGGTCTGCTGCCGCCTGGCCCCGGACGCGGCGCCGGCCCTTGGCTCGACGCTGAAGCTGCGCCTGGACCCGGCGCGGGTACTGCTGTTCGACGCGCAGAGCGGCGAGCGCCTGCGCAAGGCGCCGGGCGGGGCGGGGGAGGCCAAGGTCACCCCGCTGGCCCGGCACAAGCACTGAACGCCGCAAGGCATTCCATCAACGAGGACGTCAGCAATGCATAAGAACAACAAGATCCGGCCCGCCCTGGGCTGCCTGCTCGCCCTGGGCGCCGTCGGCCTGAATGGCCTGGCCTGCGCCGACGAGGCCTTCTCCGCCGATTCGAAATGGGGCCTGGGGGACTGGGGCGGTACCCGCAGCGAACTGCTGGAGAAGGGCTACGACTTCAAGCTGGACTACGTCGGCGAGGCCGCGGGCAACCTGCACGGCGGCTACAACGACGACAAGACCGCGCGCTACACCGACCAGTGGGCGCTGGGCAGCCACCTGGACCTGCAGAAGATCCTCGGCTGGCACGGCGCCGAGTTCCAGTTGACCATCACCGAGCGCAGCGGCAACAACCTGTCCAACGACCGCATCAGCGACCCGCGCGCCGGCCAGCTCAGCTCGGTGCAGGAAGTCTGGGGCCGCGGCCAGACCTGGCGGCTGACGCAGATGTGGTACAAGCAGACCTTCCTCGACGACGCCCTGGACGTGAAGTTCGGCCGCTTCGGCGAGGGCGAGGACTTCAACAGCTTCCCCTGCGACTTCCAGAACCTGGCGTTCTGCGGCTCGCAGGTGGGCAACTGGGTGGGCGGCATCTGGTACAACTGGCCGGTGAGCCAGTGGGCGCTGCGGGTGAAGTACAACCTCAGCCCCGAGTTCTTCGTGCAGGTCGGTGCCTACGAGCAGAACCCCTCGAACCTGGAGACCGGCAACGGCTTCAAGCTCAGCGGCAGCGGCACCCAGGGCGCGATCCTGCCGGTGGAACTGGTGTGGTCGCCGAAGGTGGGCCCGCAGCAACTGCCGGGCGAATACCGCCTGGGCTACTACTACAGCACCGCCAAGGCCGACGACATCTACGAGGACGTGAATGGCCAGCCCCAGGCGCTGACCGGCGACGCCTTCAAGTCCCACGGCAGCAAGCACGGCTGGTGGGTGGTGGCGCAGCAGCAGGTGACCGCCCACGACGGCGACGCCTCGCGCGGCCTGAGCCTGTTCGCCAACTTCACCGTGCATGACCAGGCGACCAACACGGTGGACAACTACCAGCAGGTCGGCGCCGTCTACAAAGGCCTGTTCGACGCCCGTCCCAAGGACGACATCGGCCTGGCGGTGGCGCGCATCCACATCAACGACGATGTGACCAGGCACCAGAAACAGATCAACGAAGTCTCCGGCATCGACGACTACGACAACCCGCTGTTCCAGCCGGTGCAGCACAGCGAGTACGACGCCGAGCTGTACTACGGCGTGCACGTCACCAACTGGCTGACCGTGCGGCCGAACCTGCAGTACATCAAGCATCCCGGCGGCGTCTACGAGGTGGACAACGCCCTGGTCGCCGGGCTGAAGATCCAGTCCAGCTTCTGACGCGCGCATCGACCCGCTCCTGAGGTGCTGCTGTACTTGGCCCGCCCGCCATCATCGGGGCGGGCTTTTTGTTCGTAGGGTGGATAACCGTTCGCGGTTATCCGCCGATACGCCGGCGTCACAGCCAACGCCCAGGTCAACCTCGGAGCCACCGGGCACCGAGGCTAAACGGCGGATAACGCTTGGGGCGTTATGCGCCCTACGTGGCTGGCGCCCTCATTACCTCTACAGGGGCTATTGCGCCCCGGGACGAAAAAATCCGCACATGTGACTGGGGTTCTATGCTTTTCAGGTAGAATCTGCGCTTTTTTCACCAACGTGTAGTAAAACTACATAGATGTCATGCCCCGGGAGTGTCCGGGAAGGGATTGATTCAGGACCTCCGGACAATGCTCGAGCATCCGCTGCAGCGCTTCTTCCATTCCATGCGTGCCAAGCGCCCCTTCGACTGGGTGCGCTTCCAGCGCCGCGACCTGCTGCTGATCGATCACCCCCTGTGCCAGGCGGTCTTCAGCCGCCAGGGCGCGCAACTGCTGCACTTCCGCCCCCAGGGCGAGCGCTCCATGCTGTGGTGCGCCAGCCAGTGGCCGGCCCTGAGCACGGCGCCCATCCGCGGCGGCATCCCGGTGTGCTGGCCGTGGTTCGGCAGCCACCCCAGCGAGCCCGACTGGCCGCCTCACGGCTGGGCCCGCCAGCGTGAATGGCGCCTGCTCGACGCCCATGCCGACGAGAGCCTGGTGCAGGTGAGCTGGCAACTGGACATCGAGGACTGGCACGTGCGCCTGGACGCACGCCTGGGCCGCGAGCTGGAGATGGAGCTGTCCAGCTACCACGAGGACGACAGCGACTGCCTGTTCAGCTTCGCCCTGCAGCCCTACTGGCGCATCGGCTCGCTGCGCCGCAGCGTGGTCCACGGCATGGAACTGGAGGGTGCCCAGCGCCCGGCGCCGCCGCTGCCCAATACCTGGACGCCGCGGGGCGCGGTCAAGCAGGTGCTGTACAACACCGGTTCGCTGGTGCTGGAGGACGCTGGCTGGCAGCGCCGCCTGCGCATCGACAAGAACGCCGCCGCCGGCAGCGTCATCTGGCACCCCGGCAGCCGCGCAGTGGAGCAGGTGGAGCCGGGCGAGGCCGACCGTTTCCTGTGCATCGGCGCCGCCGGCTACCGCCCCGGCGGGCTGATCCTGGCCCAGGGCGAGCGCATGCGCCTGCGGCTGAAGGCCGGGTTGGTCTGACGATTTCCGCTGCACGGGTTCGAGCAATCGCGGACGGAGTCCGCTCCTACGATCGTGCCTCCCTGGAGCTGTAGGAGCGGGCCCTGCCCGCGATTCGCGCGCAGGGCGCGCTCCTACATCGAAATGGTGCGGATGATGCGGCGTAGGAGCGGACTCCGTCCGCGATCGGCCGATCCCAGGCGCCGAAATCGCGGATAAATCCGCCTCTGCGAAACAACCGCGCCGGGGCGTCAGTCTTCCTCGTCCAGCTGGTACCGCGTCGGCACCAGGCTCTCCTTGATCTTGCGCAGGTGCGGCTGGAAGTCCACGCCGCGGCGCAGGGTCACGCCGGTGGCCAGCACGTCGAGCACCGTCAGCTGGATGATCCGCGAGGTCATCGGCATGTAGATGTCGGTGTCTTCCGGCAGCGGGATGTCCAGGGTGAGGGTGCAGACCTTGGCCAGCGGCGAGTCGGCCGCGGTCAGGCCGAGCACCGAGGCGCCGTTGTCCCGCGCCAGGCGCGCCACGTCCACCAGCTCGCGGGTGCGGCCGGTGTAGGAGATCACCACGAACAGGTCGCCGGTGTGCGCCACCGAGGCGGTCATCCGCTGCATCAGCACGTCGCTCTGCGCCGACACCGCCAGGTTGAAGCGGAAGAACTTGTGCTGCGCATCCAGCGCCACCGAGCTGGAGGCGCCGAGGCCGAAGAAGTGGATCTGCCGGGCCTGGATCAGCAGGTCCACGGCGCGGTCCACGGCGCGTGCGTCGATCAGCTTGTAGGCGGCGTCCAGCGAGGCGATGGTGCTGCCGAAGATCTTCCGCGTGTACGCCTCGGGGCCGTCGTCCGCGGCCACCGCCTGGGTGACGAAGGCCGCGCCGCTGGCCAGGCTCTGCGCCAACTGGATCTTCAGCTCCGGGTAGCCGCTCATGCCGAAGGAGCGGCAGAAGCGGTTCACCGTCGGTTCGCTGACGCTCGCGGCCTGGGCCAGCGCGGCGATGCTGAAGCGGGTGGCCTGCTGCGGGTTCTGCAGGATCACCTCGGCGACCTTGCGTTCGGCCTTGTTCAAGTCTTCCAGGCGCGTCTGGATCTGCTCCAGCAGGTTCTTCATCCGTTCTCCTTGGTGGCCCCTGTGGGGCAATCGACGGCCGGGGACGTGCCCGCGGCCAGCGGCGCTATCCTAACGTCAGGTCGGCAGACGACCAACCGGACCGTGCCTTGGGAAAAATATGTTGTTTAATTACTACATTTTTGCCTTAATGGCGCGGTGTATTCGGCAAATGTTCCTCAAAATCTGTTTGGTAACAACAAATGCCTGATGTCCGCGTTCTGCCTTGCACCCTGGCGCTGTTCGGCGCGCTGGGCGACCTCGCCCTGCGCAAGCTGATCCCCGCCCTCTACCAGCTCGACCGCGAAGGCCTGCTGCACGGCGACACCCGCATCCTCGCCCTGGCCCGCGAGGACGGCGACCCCACCGCCCACCTGGCCACCCTCGAGAAGCGCCTGCGTCTGGCCGTGCCGGCGCGCGAATGGGACGACGCCGTGTGGGTGCGCTTCCAGCAGCGCCTCAGCTACCTGAGCATGGACTTCCTCGACGCCGCTTCCTACCCGGCGTTGCGCGACGCGGTACCGGCCGGCCTGCCGCTGGTGGCCTACTTCGCCACCCCGGCGGCGGTCTACGGCGGTATCTGCGAGAACCTCGCCGCCCTCGGCCTGGCCGAACGCACCCGGGTGGTGCTGGAGAAACCCATCGGCCACGACCTGGCGTCCTCCCGCGCGGTCAACGAGGCGGTGGCGAAATTCTTCCCGGAGAACCGCATCTACCGGATCGACCACTACCTGGGCAAGGAAACCGTACAGAACCTCATCGCCCTGCGCTTCGCCAACAGCCTGTTCGAGACGCAGTGGAACCAGAACCACATCTCCCACGTGGAGATCACCGTGGCCGAGAAGGTCGGTATCGAGGGCCGCTGGGGCTACTTCGATCAGGCCGGCCAGCTGCGCGACATGGTGCAGAACCACCTGCTGCAGCTGCTCTGCCTGATCGCCATGGACCCGCCCAGCGACCTCTCCGCCGACAGCATCCGCGACGAGAAGGTCAAGGTGCTGCGCGCCCTGGAGCCGATCCCGCCGGAACAACTGGCCAGCCGCGTGGTGCGCGGCCAGTACACCGCCGGCTTCATCGACGGCAAGGCGGTGCCCGGCTACCTGGAAGAGGAACACGCCAACCGCATGAGCGGCGCCGAGACCTTCGTCGCCCTGCGCGTGGACATCCGCAACTGGCGCTGGTCCGGCGTGCCCTTCTACCTGCGCACCGGCAAGCGCATGCCGCAGAAGCTGTCGCAGATCGTCATCCACTTCAAGAACCCGCCGCACTATATCTTCGCCCCGGAGCAGCGCTCGCTGATCAGCAACCGCCTGATCATCCGCCTGCAGCCGGACGAGGGCATCTCCCTGCAGGTGATGACCAAGGACCAGGGCCTGGGCAAGGGCATGCAACTGCGCACCGGGCCGCTGCAGCTGAGCTTCTCCGAGGCGTACCAGGCCGCGCGTGTGCCGGATGCCTACGAACGGCTGCTGCTGGAGGTGATGCAGGGCAACCAGTACCTGTTCGTGCGCAAGGACGAGGTGGAGTTCGCCTGGAAGTGGTGCGACCACCTGATCGCCGGCTGGGAACGCCTGGGCGATGCCCCCAAACCCTATGCCGCGGGCACCTGGGGACCCCAGGCGGCCGTGGCGCTGATCGCGAGAGACGGGAAGGACTGGTATGGCGACCATTGATCCGAATCTGCCGGCCGGCGTGCGCTGGACGGCCTGGGAAAGCCCGATGGCGCAGGCCCGTGGCCTGGCCGCCAGCGTGGCCGAGCAACTGCGCGGGGCCATCGCCGAGCGTGGCCGCGCGCTGCTGGCGGTGTCCGGCGGGCGCAGCCCGGTGGCCTTTCTCGAAGCCTTGAGCTGCGAAGTCCTCGACTGGGGCAAGGTGACCGTGACCCTCGCCGACGAGCGCTGGGTGCCGGAGGTCCATCCGGACAGCAACGCCGGCCTGGTGCGCCGCCACCTGCTCAAGGGCGCGGCGGCCAGGGCGCTGTTCTGCGGCCTGTACCACTCGGCTCCGAGCCTGGAAGAGGCGGCAGCCATCGCCGACCGCCAGGTCGCCGAGCTGGCCCTGCCCATCGATGTGCTGGTGCTGGGCATGGGCGACGACGGCCACACCGCCTCGTTGTTCCCGGCCAGCCCGGGCCTGGCCGAGGCCCTCGACCCCGCCGGCGCGCGCCATTGCCTGCCGGCCTGGGCGCCGAGCGTGCCGCACCAGCGCCTGACCCTCAGCCGCGCGCTGCTGGCCGCCGCGCGGGTGCAACTGCTGGCGATCCAGGGCGAGGCCAAGCTGGCCACCCTGAAGGCCGCGCTGGCCGTCGAAGACGAAGCAAGCATGCCGGTGAGCGCCTTCCTCCGCGCTCCCCTGTCGATCCACTGGTGCCCCTGAGGCACGGAGTTACCGCAACATGAGCCTTGATTCCCACATCCAGCGCATCGACGCCCTCGCCGAGCGCGCCCGCATCCTGCCGGTGATCACCATCGAGCGCGAGCAGGACATCCTGCCCATGGCCGACGCCCTGGCCGCCGGCGGCATCACGGTGCTGGAAGTGACCCTGCGCACCCCGCTGGGCCTGACCGCCATCCGCACCCTGGCCGCGCAGCGCCCGCAACTGTGCGTGGGCGCCGGCACCGTGCTGGACCCGCAAACCTTCCGCCAGGCGGAAGAGGCCGGCGCGCAGTTCATCGTCACCCCCGGCTGCACCGAGGAACTGCTGCAGCACGCGGTGAGCCGCCCGGTGCCGCTGCTGCCCGGCGTAGCCACCGCCTCCGAGATCATGGCCGCCTACCGCCACGGCCTGCGCCGCTTCAAGCTGTTCCCGGCCAAGGTGTGCGGCGGCGTCGAGGCGCTCAAGGCCTTCGCCGGCCCCTTCCCGGAGGTGCGCTTCTGCCCCACCGGCGGGGTAGGGCCGGACAACCTGAACGACTACTACCGCCTGGACAACGTGATGTGCGTGGGGGGCACCTGGATGCTGCCCAAGGCCGCCGTCGCCAGCGGTGACTGGGCCACGGTCGAGCGCCTGTCGCGCGAGGCCCTGGCGCTGCTCGAATCACACTGAGCTGTCCCACGATCGGACGTGCCCGGCCTTGTGCCGGGTTTTTTTATGCGTGCGGGGGCTGCTCTTCGTAGGAGCGAGCTTGCTCGCGAACGGGGATCTGCCGGTGGCTTCGGTGCTTGCCCTGAAGAACGCCCTCTCCCTAACCCTCTCCCTGAAGGGAGAGGGGACCGTTCGGAGCGGTCTGGTTTTCCCGAGTCAGCCGGCAAGCGCGATGGTCTTCGGCTGAAGCCACGCCTGTTCTCGGCACGGACTAGCCCCTCTCCCTTCAGGGAGAGGGCTGGGGAGAGGGGCTCTTGAACCCGGCACCTACGCCACCGGGAAACTCCGTTCGCGAGCAAGCTCGCTCCTACGAAAAAAACCTTCCAGATAATCCCGCAACCGCTCCTGCAGATAGGGCACAGCCTCCCCCTCATCCAATCCGAGGTACTCCTCCACCGCCATCAGCCGCCAGTACTGCCCCTCGTCGCCGAAGCGGATCGCCGTGAACTCCGCTGCCCGCAGCCGCGCCACCAGGAACCAGGCCCAGGGCGCCGGGCCGTGGGTGGCGCGGTAGCGGCGCTGCCATTCGATACGCTCCTGGCCCAGGCGGATGGAGAATTCCTCCTCCAGCTCGCGCAGCGCGCATTCGGCTGGCGTTTCCGCGCCTTCGCGGCCGCCGCCGGGAAAGTCCCAGCAGCCGGGGAAGGGGATGCCGGGCTTTTCGTCGCGGCGGTAGACCACCAGGAGGCCATCGTGGAACAGCGCCAGCTTGGCGCCGGTGAAGGCAGATTCGTCGTTCAACCCGGTTTTCCCCCTGAAAACGGCGCGAATGCCAAAAGCGGCTAGGCTTTCCCGATCACGGACGGTGCTTTGCCGCGCCCAAGCGCGTATGATGCGCGACCTTTTTCTTCGTTGCATGACACACCGGGAGGTGCCCAGATGAACGACACGCACGAAACCCCAGAAATTTCCCCCGCCGGCGAGAAGCTGCAGAAGGTCCTGGCCCGTCTGGGCGTCGGCTCGCGCCGTGACGTCGAGGCCTGGATCGAGGAAGGCCGGGTCAAGGTCAACGGCGTGGTCGCCAGCCTCGGCCAGCGTGTGGAGGGCCACGACGCCATCGCCGTCGACGAGCACCTGATCCGCCGCGAGCAGGCCGAAGAGCACGTACGCCGCGTGCTGATCTACAACAAGCCCGAGGGCGAGGTCTGCACCCGCGACGACCCGGAAGGCCGCCCCACCGTGTTCGACCGCCTGCCGCGCCTGCGCAGCGGCCGCTGGATCAACGTCGGCCGCCTGGACATCAACACCACCGGCCTGCTGCTGTTCACCACCGACGGCGAGCTGGCCAACCGCCTGATGCACCCGTCCTACGAGATGGATCGCGAGTACGCCGTGCGCGTGCGCGGTGAAGTCGACGAAGAGATGATCGAGCGCCTGAAAGCCGGCGTGATGCTGGAAGACGGCCCGGCCAAGTTCAGCGACATCCAGCAGGCGCCGGGCGGCGAAGGCTTCAACCACTGGTACCACGTGGTGGTGATGGAAGGCCGCAACCGCGAGGTGCGCCGCCTGTGGGAATCCCAGGGCGTGGTGGTGAGCCGCCTGAAGCGCGTGCGCTTCGGCCCGGTGTTCCTCACCTCCGAACTGACCATGGGCCGCTACCGCGAGATGGACCAGCGCGAACTGGACATCCTCAGCGAGGAAGTCGGCCTGAAGCCGGTGAAACTGCCGGAGATGACCACCAAGGCCAAGGACAAGCTCGAACGCCAGCAGCGCAAGCTGGCCAAACCGCTGGCGCGCAGCGAGCGCCCGGATGCCGGTCGTGGCAACCGCCAACGCAAGGCGTCCTTCGAGGGCGAGCGTCCGGCCCGTGGCCAGCGTCCGGCGGCCGACCGCCCGGCCCGTGGTCCGCGCCAGGATTCCGACCGCCCGGCCCGCGGTCCGCGCCAGGACGCCGACCGCCCGGCCCGTGGCCCCCGCCAGGACTCCGAGCGTCCGGCCCGCGGTCCGCGCCAGGACTCCGACCGCCCGGCCCGTGGCCCCCGCCAGGACTCCGAGCGTCCGGCCCGCGGTCCGCGCCAGGACTCCGACCGCCCGGCCCGTGGTCCGCGCCAGGATACCGATCGTCCGGCCCGCGGTCCGCGCCAGGACTCCGATCGTCCCGCCCGCGGTCCGCGCAAGGACTCCGATCGTCCGGCCCGTGGTCCGCGTCAGGACTCCGACCGTCCGGCCCGCGCGCCGCGACCGGAAGGCCGTGGCAAGGCGCCGGCCGGCGAGGCACCGCGTTCGCGTCCGGCCAAGCCGAGCGCCGAGCGTGACGAGCGCCCGTCCAAGCCGGTGGTGCGCAAGCCGCTGAACAAGCGCCGCCCGCAGCCGGCCGGCGACGGCATGCGCCCGGGCTTCAAGCGCTAAGCGCCAGGCATGAAAAAAGGGCTCCTCGGAGCCCTTTTCTTCGCCTGCGCAAATGTCCGCTCAGCCGGCGCAGGCCAGGCGGTTGCGGCCGTTGCGCTTGGCCGCGTAGAGCGCGGCGTCGGCCCGGTGCAGCAGGTCGTCGACGCGCTCGCCGGCGATCAGGGTGGCGCAGCCGAGGCTGATGGACAGCGGCACGTGCTGGCCGTCGACGGCAAAGTCCAGCTCCTGGATGGCCTGCCGCAGCCTCTCGCCGACCTGGGCGGCGCTGCTGCCCGGGGTGTTGGACAGCAGCACGAGGAACTCCTCGCCGCCGAAGCGGAAGACCATGTCGACGTTGCGCAGGCTGGCCTTGATGGCCCGGGCCACGCAGCGCAGGGCCTCGTCGCCGTGGCTGTGGCCGTGCTGGTCGTTGATGCGCTTGAAGTGGTCCAGGTCGAGCATCAGCACCGACAGCGGCTGCAGGCTGCGCCGCGCCAGCTCGACCTCGCGGCCCAGGGCCTGGTCCATGGCGATGCGGTTGCCGGTGCCGGTCAGCGCGTCGCGCAGGGCAGCCTGGATGGCCGCGCGGTAGAGCAGGGCGTTGCGCAGCGGGTAGAGCAGGCTGGCGATCAGGCTTTCCAGCTGGCCCAGCTCGGCCTCGTCGAAGGGGTGGCGGCGGCGGAAGGCCAGCTCGCCCAGGTATTCCCCGGCATGGTTGAGGTGGTAGGTGGCGCCGTGGCTGGCCACTTCGCCGAACTCCAGGCGCAGGTCGGCGCTGCCGTTCTGGTAGCTCAGGTAATCCAGCGGCAGCAGCGCCTGGATCTCCTGGAAGAACAGGCCCAGGACGCGTTCGGTCTCAAGGCTGGTCTGCAGCTGCACGGCGAGTTGCCGGCGCACATCCGCCAGGCTGGCCGGGCGCCGGCCGCGCGGGCGGCTGTTCTCGCCAAGGCCCAGGCGCTGGAGCTTGGCGGTGTCGAAATCGATGGTGTTGGACTGCTTGTGCGGGGCCATGACGCGTGGCGACCTCTGGCGCAAAAACGGCGACAGTGAGGGCTGAGCTATTTTCGTGCCAACCCGCGGAAAGTTCTGTTCTGACGGCTCAAGGGACCGTCTGGCGCGGGCTTTGGTTCCGCGGGCGGGGGGATGTCGTGGAGAGGGATGTCAAAATGATGGCGACTTTGCCGGGGTGGTCGCTGGTCCTTCCCTCGGGTGGAGCCGGAAAACCGGCGGGGCGGCCGTTGCGCCGCCCCGTGCCGGTCAGGCCTGGGCGTCGAAGGCCTGGCCGTTGACGCCGATGCTGTCCGGGCCCATCAGGTACAGGTAGACTGGCATGATCTCGTCGGGCGCCGGGTTGTTCGCCGGGTTCTCGCCCGGGTAGGCCATGGCGCGCATGCTGGTGCGGGTGGCGCCGGGGTTGACGCTGTTGGCGCGGACCGCGTTGGTGCCGTCGCACTCGTCGGCCATCACCTGCATCAGGCCCTCGGTGGCGAACTTGGACACCGCGTAGGCGCCCCAGTAGGCGCGGCCCTTACGCCCGACGCCGCTGGAGGTGAAGATCACCGAGGCGTCGCTGGCCAGCTTGAGCAACGGCAGCATGGCGTGGGTCAACATGAACACCGCGTTGACGTTGACCTGCATGACGCGCATGAAGTTTTCCCCGGAAATCTGCTCGATGGGCGAGCGCAGGCCGAGGATGGAGGCGTTGTGCAGCAGGCCGTCGAGCTTGCCGCATTCCTTCTCGATGGTCGCCGCCAGCTCGTCGTACTGGTGCGGCTGGGCGGTTTCCAGGTTGAAGGGGATGACCACCGGCTGCGGGTGGCCGGCGGCCTCGATCTGGTCGTAGGTCTGGTTGAGGTTTTCCTCGCTCTTGCCCAGCAGCAGCACGGTGGCGCCGTGGGCGGCGTAGGCCCGCGCGGCGGCGGCGCCGATGCCGCGGCCAGCGCCGGTGACCAGGATCACCCGGTCCTTGAGCAGGTCGGGGCGGGCGGAATATTGGAACATGGAATCTCCTTCGGCGAGCTTCAAGCCGCAAGCTACGAGCTGCAAGGGCCTGCGCTTTGAGCTTGAGGCCTGCAGCTTGAAGCTTGTAGCTGCTTTATCAGCAGGAACAGAGCGCGCGGTCGAGCACCGCCAGCAGGTCGCGGGGGTGGTCGACGATGACGTCGGCGCCCCAGTGCGCGGGGTTGTCCTCGGGGTGGATGTAGCCGTAGCGCACCGCCGCGGTCTTGGTGCCGGCGGCGCGGCCGGACTCGATGTCGCGCAGGTCGTCGCCGATGAACAGTACCTGGGCCGGGTCGATGCCCAACTGGCTGCAGGCCAGCAGCAGCGGCTCCGGGTCGGGCTTGCTGTTGCTCACGTGGTCCGGGCAGACCAGCACCGCCGAGCGCTCGGCCAGGCCCAGCTGCCGCATGATCGGTTCGGCGAAGCGCACCGGCTTGTTGGTCACCACGCCCCAGATCAGGTTGGCCCGCTCGATGCTTTCCAGCAGCTCCGGCATGCCGTCGTACAGGCGGCTGTAGACCGCGCAGTGGTCCTGGTAGCGGTCGAGGAATTCCTGGCGCAGCGTCTCGAAGCCGGGGGCCTCGGGGTCCATGTCGAAGGTCGCGGCGACCATGGCCCGGGCGCCGCCGGAGACCACGTCGGCGATGCGCTGCTCGTCGATCGGGGCGCGGCCGTGGGCGGCGAGCATGGCCTGGCACACGGCGATGAAGTCCGGCGCGGTGTCCAGCAGGGTGCCGTCCATGTCGAAGAGAACCGCTCTGAGCTGCATCGGCGTCATTCCTCGCGCAGGGTCTGGATCATGTAGTTGACGTCGACGTCGTCGGCCAGCTTGTAGTGCTTGGTCAGCGGGTTGTAGGTCAGGCCGATGATGTCCTTGACCGCAAGACCCGCATCGCGCGACCAGGCGCCCAGCTCGGAGGGGCGGATGAACTTCTTGAAGTCGTGGGTGCCGCGCGGCAGCAGGCGCATGACGTACTCGGCGCCGACGATGGCGAACAGGTAGGCCTTGGGGTTGCGGTTGATGGTGGAGAAGAACACCTGGCCGCCGGGCTTGACCATCCTGTGGCAGGCGCGGATCACCGAAGCCGGGTCGGGCACGTGCTCGAGCATCTCCAGGCAGGTGACCACGTCGAACTGCCCGGGCATCTCCTCGGCCAGCTGCTCGGCGGTGGTGCGCCGGTATTCCACCGGCACGCCGGATTCCAGCTGGTGCAGCTGGGCCACCGCCAGCGGCGCCTCGCCCATGTCGATGCCCATCACGGTGGCGCCGCGCTGGGCCATGGCCTCGCTGAGGATGCCGCCGCCGCAGCCGACGTCCAGCACCTTCTTGCCGGCCAGGCTGGCGCGCTCGTCGATCCAGTTGATGCGCAGCGGGTTGATGTCGTGCAGCGGCTTGAACTCGCTCTCGCGGTCCCACCAGCGATGGGCCAGTGCCTCGAATTTGGCGATCTCGGCGTGGTCGACGTTGCTCATGGCGTACCTTCGTTGCAAATCATGGGAAATCGTGGCGCGCAGGCCGACTATGATGCCAGCTTCGCGCGGCGGATGGGCGCGGCATGACAGATTGTCGCAGCCGCGCCCGGCGGTGTTCAGGCGCCGGCGATGCGCCGGCCCCAGGCGCCGACCTCGGCGGCCAGGCGGCCCTCGTCCAGGCGCGTCAGGCGGCCGACGTCCAGCAACTGCTTGCCGCTGACCCAGAGGTGGCGCACGCAGTCGCGGCCGCTGGCGTAGATCAGTTGCGAAACCGGCTCGTAGACCGGCTGCTGGGCCAGCCCGGAGAGGTCGAAGGCCACCAGGTCGGCGGACTTGCCCAGCTCCAGCGAGCCGATCTCCTGCTCCAGGCCCAGGGCGCGGGCGCCGTTCAGGGTGGCCATGCGCAGCGCGCGGTGAGCGTCCAGGGCGGTGGCCTGGCCGGCCACGGCCTTGGCCAGCAGGGCGGCGGTGCGGGTTTCGCCGAGCAGGTCGAGGTCGTTGTTGCTGGCCGCGCCGTCGGTGCCGATGGCCACGTTGACCCCGGCCTGCCAGAGGCGTTCCACCGGGCAGAAGCCGCTGGCCAGCTTGAGGTTGGACTCGGGGCAGTGGATAACCGAGCTGTTGGTCTCCACCAGCAGCTCCAGATCCTCGTCGCTCACCTGGGTCATGTGCACGGCCTGGAAGCGCGGCCCCAGCAGGCCCAGGCGGTGCAGCCGGGCCAACGGGCGCTCGGCGTGCTTCTCCAGGGCCTGCTGGACCTCGAAGGCGGTCTCGTGGACGTGCATCTGGATGCCGGCGTCGAGTTCCTCGGCCAGCATCAGCACGTTCTCCAGCTTGTCGTCGCCGACCGTGTAGGGCGCGTGCGGGCCGAAGGCCACGCGGATGCGCGGGTGGTGCTTGAGGTCGTCGTGCAGGGCCACGCCCTGGCGGATCGCCTCCTCGGCGTCGCGGGCGCCGGGCATGGGGAAGTCCAGCACCGGCACGCACACCTGGGCGCGGATGCCGCTGTCGTGGACCGCCTCGCAGGTCACCCGCGGGTGGAAGTACATGTCCGAGAAGCAGCTGATGCCGCCCCTGATCTGCTCGGCGATGGCCAGCTCGCTGCCGGTGCGCACGAAGTCCTCGTCCACCCATTTCGCCTCGGCCGGCCAGATGTGCTCCTGCAGCCAGGTCATCAGCGGCAGGTCGTCGGCCAGGCCGCGGAACAGGCTCATGGCGGCGTGGCCGTGGGCGTTGACCAGGCCCGGGGCGAGCAGCATGCCCGGCAGCTCGCGGGTTTCCGCCGCCGGATGGCGCAGGGCCTCGGCGCGCGGGGCGAGCAGGGCGATGCGGCCGTCGCGGACGCCCAGCGCATGATCGCGCAGGACCACGCCGGCGGGTTCCACCGGGACGATCCAGGTCGGCAGCAGAAGCAGGTCGAGAGGGGCTTTGGCGTCGGGCATGGGGCGCTTCCTGCGGCGCGGGAACGGGTGTTCGGCAGTATACCCGAGCGCCTTGGCCTGCGGCTCGTTATACTCGCGGGTTTTCCCGGCCCTGGCCGGGCTCGATATCGGCGTGCCGCCCGGCGCGCCCGGACCTGATAGAAGAAAGAGGTGTTCCATGCGTGAGCGACTGTTGGCGGCCGAGCGGGTCACGGCCATTGATTGGCGCAAGGGCACCCTCCGTCTGCTCGACCAGCGCCTGCTGCCGCTGGAGGAAACCTGGCTGAGCTACGACAGCGCCGCCGGCGTCGCCGAGGCCATCCGCCAGATGGTGGTGCGCGGCGCCCCGGCCATCGGCATCGCCGCGGCCTATGGCCTGGTACTGGGCCTGCAGGCCCGCCTGAACAACGGCGGTGCCTGGCGCGAGGCCCTGGAGGACGACTTCCGCGTGCTGGCCGAGTCGCGGCCCACCGCGGTCAACCTGTTCTGGGCGCTGAACCGCATGCGCGAGCGCCTCGACCGCCTGAAGCCGGGCGACGACCCGCTGCAGGTGCTGGAGGCCGAGGCCATCGCCATCCACGAGAGCGACCGCGAGGCCAACCTGACCATGGCCCAGCTCGGCGTCGAGCTGATCCGCAAGCAGCACGCCGGCCCGCAGAAGATCCTCACCCACTGCAACACCGGCGCCCTGGCCACTGGTGGCTTCGGCACCGCCCTGGGGGTGATCCGCGCGGCGCACCTGGAGGGCCTGGTCGAGCGCATCTACGCCGACGAGACGCGCCCCTGGCTGCAGGGCGCGCGCCTGACCGCCTGGGAGCTGGCCAACGAGGGCGTGCCGGTGACGCTCAACGTCGATGCCGCGGCGGCGCACCTGATGAAGACCGAGAGCATCACCTGGGTCATCGTCGGCGCCGACCGCATCACCGCCAACGGCGACGTGGCGAACAAGATCGGCACCTACCAGCTGGCGGTCAACGCCATGCACCACGGCGTGCGCTTCATGGTGGTGGCGCCCAGCTCGACCATCGACATGAACCTGGAGAGCGGCGAGGACATCCCGATCGAGGAGCGCGACGGCCGTGAACTCCTGGAGATCGGCGGCAAGCGGGTGGCGGCCGAGGTGGATGCCTACAATCCGGTGTTCGACGTGACCCCGGCGGACCTGATCGATGCCATCGTGACCGAGCGCGGCGTCGTCGAGCGCCCCGATGCCGAGCGCATGGCCCAGTTGATGAGCCGCAAGCGCCTGCATTGAGGGCGCCGGGCGGGGATAGGTGTTCCCCCTGGCTTGTGGTAAGCTCCGACGGTTCTCAGTGGGGCCTTTTTGGGGCCCCGTCGATTGCGCGGATCATTGACCTAAGTCGTTGATTTGTTGTGAGTCGATGGCGTTCTGATGGCGCCGTCGCACTCCGCCGGGCTCGGGATGGGCGAGGCGGAGTTCCATCTGCAAAAGGAACCAGGCTTCTCATGGGCGAACTGGCCAAAGAAATCCTCCCGGTCAACATCGAAGACGAACTCCGACAGTCCTACCTCGATTACGCCATGAGCGTGATCGTCGGTCGTGCCCTGCCCGATGCACGCGATGGCCTCAAGCCCGTGCACCGCCGCGTCCTGTACGCCATGAGCGAACTGGGCAACGACTGGAACAAGCCCTACAAGAAATCCGCCCGTGTGGTCGGCGACGTGATCGGTAAATACCACCCGCACGGCGACACCGCGGTGTACGACACCATCGTGCGCATGGCCCAGCCGTTCTCGCTGCGCTACATGCTGGTGGACGGCCAGGGCAACTTCGGTTCGGTGGACGGCGACAACGCCGCGGCCATGCGATACACCGAAGTGCGCATGGCCAAGCTGGCCCACGAGCTGCTGGCCGACCTGGACAAGGAAACCGTCGACTGGGTGCCCAACTACGACGGCACCGAGCAGATCCCGGCGGTCATGCCGACCAAGATCCCCAACCTGCTGGTCAACGGCTCCAGCGGCATCGCCGTGGGCATGGCGACCAACATCCCGCCGCACAACCTCGGCGAGGTGATCGACGGCTGCCTGGCGCTGATGGACAACCCCGAGCTGACCGTCGACGAGCTGATGCAGTACATCCCCGGTCCGGACTTCCCGACCGCCGGCATCATCAACGGTCGCGCCGGCATCATCGAGGCCTACCGTACCGGCCGCGGGCGCATCTACATCCGTGCCCGCGCCGACATCGAGGACATGGAGAAGGGCGGCAACCGCCAGCAGATCATCATCACCGAGCTGCCCTACCAACTGAACAAGGCGCGGCTGATCGAGAAGATCGCCGAGCTGGTGAAAGAGAAGAAGATCGAGGGCATCACCGAGCTGCGCGACGAGTCCGACAAGGACGGCATGCGCGTGGTCATCGAGCTGCGCCGCGGCGAAGTCGGCGAGGTGGTGCTGAACAACCTCTACGCCCAGACCCAGCTGCAGAGCGTGTTCGGCATCAACGTGGTGGCCCTGGTCGACGGCCAGCCGCGCACGCTGAACCTCAAGGACATGCTCGAAGTGTTCGTCCGCCACCGCCGCGAAGTGGTGACCCGGCGGACCGTGTACGAGCTGCGCAAGGCCCGCGAGCGCGGGCACATCCTCGAAGGCCAGGCGGTCGCCCTGTCGAACATCGACCCGGTGATCGAGCTGATCAAGAACTCGCCGACCCCGGCCGAGGCCAAGGAACGCCTGATCGCCACGCCCTGGGAATCCAGCGCCGTGGAAGTCATGGTCGAGCGCGCCGGCGCCGACGCCTGCCGCCCGGAAGACCTCGACCCGCAATACGGCCTGCGCGACGGCAAGTACTTCCTGTCGCCGGAACAGGCCCAGGCCATCCTGGAACTGCGCCTGCACCGCCTGACCGGCCTGGAGCACGAGAAGCTCCTGTCCGAATATCAGGAAATCCTCGCCCTGATCGGCGAGCTGATCCGCATCCTGACCAACCCGCAGCGCCTGATGGAAGTCATCCGCGAGGAGCTGGAGAAGGTCAAGGCCGAGTTCGGCGACGCCCGCCGCACCGAGATAGTCGCGTCCCAGGTGGACCTGACCATTGCCGACCTCATCACCGAGGAAGAGCGCGTGGTGACCATCTCCCACGGCGGCTACGCCAAGTCCCAGCCGCTGGCCGCCTACGAGGCCCAGCGTCGCGGTGGCAAGGGCAAGTCGGCGAGCGGGGTGAAGGACGAGGACTACATCGAACACCTGCTGGTGGCCAACAGCCACGCCACCCTGCTGCTGTTCTCCAGCAAGGGCAAGGTCTACTGGCTGCGTACCTTCGAGATTCCGGAAGCCTCGCGTACCGCGCGCGGCCGTCCGCTGGTCAACCTGCTGCCGCTGGACGAGGGCGAGCGCATCACCGCCATGCTGCAGATCGACCTGGAAGCCGTGCGCGCCCAGTTCGCCGGCGACGAGGGCGATGACGACGACGTGGTCGCCGAGCAGATTGCCGAGGTGGTGGAAGCCGAAGAGGCCGAAGAGGGCGACGATGCCGACTTCAGCCAGGACGAGCCGACCGGCGCGTACATCTTCATGGCCACCATGAAAGGCACCGTGAAGAAGACCCCGCTGATCCAGTTCACCAAGCCGCGCTCCAACGGCCTGATCGCGCTGAAGCTGGAGGAGGGCGACTCGCTGATCGCCGCCGCCATCACCGACGGTTCGAAGGACGTGATGATGTTCTCCGACGCCGGCAAGGTGATCCGCTTCAAGGAAAGCAAGGTGCGCATCATGGGCCGCAACGCCCGTGGCGTGCGCGGCATGCGCCTGGCCGAAGAGCAGCGCATCATCTCCATGCTGATCCCGGAATGCCGCGAGGCGCAGATCCTCACCGCTTCCGAGCGCGGTTACGGCAAGCGGACTCCGCTGGCCGACTACCCGCGCCGCGGCCGTGGCGGCCAGGGCGTGATCGCCATGGTCATCAACGAGCGCAACGGCAAGCTGGTGGGCGCCGTGCAGGTGCTGGACGGCGAGGAGATCATGCTGATTTCCGACCAGGGCACCCTGGTCCGTACCCGCGTCGACGAAGTCCGCGGCGCAGGCCGGAATACCCAGGGCGTGATCCTCATCAAGCTGGCCGCCGACGAGACATTGGTGGGCCTGGAGCGGGTGCAGGAGCCGACCGTCGTCGAGGGCGAAGTCGTGGACGACGAGCAGTTCGACGAGAACCCGGAAGCAGACGAAGCCGCGGCCGAGGAAGCGCCGCAGGCCAGCGAAGACTGACTAGCGAGAGTGGATGTGAGCAAGCGAGCCTATAACTTCTGCGCAGGTCCCGCTGCGCTTCCCACCGAGGTGCTGGAGCGCGCCCGCGAAGAGCTGCTCGACTGGCAGGGCAAGGGCCTGTCGGTCATGGAGATGAGCCACCGCAGCGACGACTACGTGGCCATCGCCGAGAAGGCCGAGCAGGACCTGCGCGACCTGATGGGCGTGCCGTCGAACTACAAGGTGCTGTTCCTGCAGGGCGGCGCCAGCCAGCAGTTCGCCGAGATTCCGCTGAACCTGCTGCCCGAGGACGGCGTGGCCGACTACGTGGAAACCGGCATCTGGTCGAAGAAGGCCATCGAGGAAGCGCGCCGCTTCGGCAACGTCAACGTGGTCGCCAGCGCCTCGAAGTACGACTACTTCGCCATTCCCGGGCAGAACGAGTGGAACCTGAGCCCGGGCGCCGCCTACCTGCACTACGCGTCCAACGAGACCATCGGCGGCCTGGAGTTCGACTGGGTGCCGGAAGTGGGCGACGTGCCGCTGGTGGTGGACATGTCCTCGGACATCCTCTCGCGCCCCGCCGACGTGTCGAAGTTCGGCCTGATCTACGCCGGCGCGCAGAAGAACATCGGCCCGTCGGGCCTGGTGGTGGTCATCGTCCGCGAAGACCTGCTGGGCCGCGCCCGCAGCATCTGCCCGACCATGCTCAACTACAAGGTCGCGGCCGACAACGGCTCCATGTACAACACCCCGGCCACCTACTCCTGGTACCTCTCCGGCCTGGTCTTCCAGTGGCTGAAGGAACAGGGCGGCGTCGAGGCCATGGAGAAGCGCAACCGCGCGAAGAAGGACCTGCTGTACTCCTTCATCGATGCCAGCGATTTCTACACCAACCCGATCCAGCCCAGCGCCCGTTCCTGGATGAACGTGCCCTTCCGCCTGGCCGACGAGAAGCTCGACAAGGCCTTCCTCGCCGGCGCCGATGCCCGTGGCCTGCTCAACCTCAAGGGCCACCGCTCGGTGGGCGGCATGCGCGCCTCCATCTACAACGCCCTGGGCCTGGATGCCATCGAGGCCCTGGTGGCCTACATGGCCGAGTTCGAGAAGGAGCACGGCTGATGAGCGACGCCGACCAGCTCAAGGCTTTGCGCGTACGCATCGACAGCCTCGACGAGAAGATCCTCGAGCTGATCAGCGAACGCGCCCGCTGCGCCACCGACGTGGCGCGGGTGAAGATGCAGTCCCTGCCCGCGGGCGAGAAGCCGGTGTTCTACCGGCCCGAGCGCGAGGCCTGGGTGCTCAAGCACATCATGGAACTGAACAAGGGCCCGCTGGACAACGAGGAAGTGGCGCGGCTGTTCCGCGAGATCATGTCCTCCTGCCTGGCCCTGGAGCAGCCGCTCAAGGTCGCCTACCTCGGCCCCGAGGGCACCTTCACCCAGGCCGCCGCGCTCAAGCACTTCGGCCACGCGGTGATCAGCACGCCGATGACGGCGATCGACGAGGTGTTCCGCGAGGTCGCCGCCGGTGCGGTGAACTTCGGCGTGGTGCCGGTGGAAAACTCCACCGAGGGCGCGGTCAACCACACCCTGGACAGCTTCCTCGAGCACGACATGGTGATCTGCGGCGAGGTCGAGCTGCGCATCCACCACCACCTGCTGGTGGGCGAGAACACCAAGACCGACAGCATCACCCGCATCTATTCCCACGCCCAGTCCCTGGCCCAGTGCCGCAAGTGGCTGGACGCGCACTACCCGAATGTCGAGCGCGTGGCCGTGCCGAGCAACGCCGACGCCGCCAAGCGGGTGAAGAGCGAGTGGAACAGCGCGGCCATCGCCGGCGACATGGCGGCCAGCCTGTACGGCCTGGACAAGCTGTTCGAGAAGATCGAGGACCGCCCGGACAACTCCACGCGTTTCCTCATCATCGGCAACCAGGAAGTGCCGCCGACCGGCGACGACAAGACCTCGATCATCGTCTCCATGCGCAACAAGCCCGGCGCGCTGCACGAGCTGCTGGTGCCGTTCCACACCAACGGCATCGACCTGACCCGCATCGAGACCCGCCCCTCGCGCAGCGGCAAGTGGACCTACGTGTTCTTCATCGACTTCGTCGGCCACCACCAGGACCCGCTGATCAAGGACGTGCTGGAGAAGATCAACAGCGAAGCCGTGGCGCTGAAGGTGCTGGGCTCCTATCCCAAAGCGGTACTTTAACTGCGGCGGCAGGCGGCAGGCGGCAGGCTACAGGCGGTGAAGAGCGTCTATGCCTGGGGCCTGGGGCCTGCAGCCTGAGGCCTCAGATATGTCTTGCGACTTCCTCGCCCTGGCCCAGCCGGGCGTACAGAAACTCTCGCCCTACGTGCCGGGCAAGCCGGTCGACGAACTGGCCCGCGAGCTGAACCTGGACCCGGCGAAGATCATCAAGCTGGCCAGCAACGAGAACCCGCTGGGCCCCAGCGCCAAGGTGCTGGAAGCGATCCGCGGCGGACTGGCGGAAATGACCCGCTATCCCGACGGCAACGGCTTCGAACTGAAGAGCAAGCTGGCGCAGCGCTGCGCAGTGACCACCGCCCAGGTGACCCTGGGCAACGGTTCCAACGACATCCTCGACCTGGTCGCCCGCGCCTACCTGGCGCCGGGCCTGAACGCGGTGTTCAGCCAGTACGCCTTCGCCGTCTACCCGATCTCCACCCAGGCCGTCGGCGCCGAGGGCAGGGCGGTGCCGGCCAGGGACTGGGGCCATGACCTGGAAGCCATGCTGGCGGCCATCGACGCCGATACCCGCGTGGTGTTCATCGCCAACCCGAACAACCCCACCGGCACCTGGTTCGGCCCGGACGCCCTGGAGCGCTTCCTCGCCCGCGTACCGGAAAACGTCCTGGTGGTGCTGGACGAGGCCTACATCGAATACGCCGAGGGCGACGAACTGCCCGACGGCCTGGCCTGCCTGGCCCGCTATCCGAACCTGCTGGTCTCGCGCACCTTCTCCAAGGCCTACGGCCTGGCCTCGCTGCGCGTCGGCTACGCCATCTCCTCGGCGCAGATCGCCGACGTGCTGAACCGTGTGCGCCAGCCATTCAACGTCAACAGCCTGGCCCTGGCCGCCGCCTGCGCCGCGCTGGACGACGCCGAGTACCTGGCCGAAGGCAAGCGCATCAACGACGCCGGCATGCAGCAGCTGCAGGACGGCCTGCGCGCCCTGAACCTCACCTGGATTCCGTCGAAGGGCAACTTCCTCGCCGTCGACCTGCAGCGCGACGCCGGCCCGGTCTACCAGGCCTTGCTGGCGGAAGGTGTGATCGTCCGTCCGGTGGGCGGCTACGGCATGCCGCAGCACCTGCGCATCTCCATCGGCCTGCCGGAAGAGAACGCGCGCTTCCTCGAAGCCCTGGCCAAGGTGCTCGCCCGTGCCTGAGGTGATGCCGCACAAGCTCCGCCGCCTGGTGGTGGTGGGGCTGGGCCTGATCGGCGGCTCCTTCGCCAAGGGGCTGCGCGAGAAGGGCCTGTTCGAGGAAGTGGTCGGCGTCGACCGCGACCCGCAGACCCGCCGCCTGGCGGTGCAGCTGGGCGTGGTCGACCGTTGCGAGGAAAGCCTGCGCGAAGGCTGCCGCGACGCCGACGTGATCCAGCTCGCCGTGCCCATCCTGGCCATGGAGAAGGTGCTGGCGGAACTCGCCACCTTCGACCTCGGCCATGCGGTGCTCACCGACGTCGGCAGCGCCAAGGGCAACGTGGTTCGCGCGGCGAAGGCCGCCTTCGGCGAGATGCCGGCGCGCTTCGTTCCCGGCCATCCCATCGCCGGTTCCGAGCAGAGCGGGGTGGAAGCGGCCAACGGCAAACTGTTCCGCCGTCATAAAGTCATCCTCACGCCGCTGGATAATGCCGATGCGGACGCGGTCCAGTGCGTCGAGGCGCTGTGGCGCGAGCTGGGCGCGGACGTCGAGCTGATGGAAGTCGAGCACCACGACGAAGTGCTCGCCGCCACCAGCCACCTGCCGCACCTGCTGGCCTTCACGCTGGTCGACTCGCTGGCCAAGCGCAGCGAAAATCTGGAAATCTTCCGTTATGCCGCCGGCGGCTTCCGTGATTTCACGCGGATCGCCGGCAGCGACCCGACGATGTGGCACGACATCTTCCTTGCCAACCGCAAGGCGGTGCTGCGCATCCTCGACGTTTTCCGCGACGACCTCGACGCCCTGCGCGAGGCCGTCGATGCAGGGGACGGGCAGCAACTGATGGGCGTCTTCACCCGCGCCCGCGTCGCCCGTGAACATTTCAGCAAAATCCTGGCCCGCCGGGCCTATGTGGACGCCATGCACAACAACGACCTGATTTACCTGGCCCAGCCGGGTGGCCGCCTGTCCGGGCGCGTACGCGTTCCGGGCGACAAGTCCATCTCCCACCGCTCGATCATGCTCGGCTCCCTGGCCAAAGGCACCACCGAGGTGGCCGGCTTCCTCGAGGGCGAGGACGCCCTGGCCACCATTCAGGCGTTCCGCGACATGGGCGTGGTCATCGAAGGCCCGCACCATGGCCGCGTCACCGTGCACGGCGTCGGCCTGCATGGCCTGAAGCAGGCGCCGGGGCCCATCTACCTGGGCAACTCCGGCACCTCCATGCGCCTGCTCAGCGGCCTGCTGGCGGCGCAGCCGTTCGACAGCGTGCTGACCGGCGATGCGTCGCTGTCCAAGCGCCCGATGAACCGCGTGGCCAAGCCGCTGCGGGAGATGGGCGCGGTGATCGAGACCGCTCCTGAAGGGCGTCCGCCGCTGACCATCAGGGGCGGCCAGAAGCTGACCGGCATGCACTACGACATGCCCATGGCCAGCGCCCAGGTGAAGTCCTGCCTGCTGCTCGCCGGCCTCTACGCCGCCGGCGAAACCTCGGTGACCGAGCCGGCGCCGACCCGCGACCACACCGAGCGCATGCTGCGCGGCTTCGGCTACCCGGTGGACGTCGAAGGCAGCACCGCCAAGGTCGAAAGCGGTCACAAGCTCAGCGCCACCAGCATCGAGGTGCCGGCGGACATCTCCTCCGCGGCCTTCTTCCTGGTTGCGGCGAGCATCGCCGAAGGCTCGGAGATCGTCCTCGAACACGTCGGCATCAACCCGACCCGCACCGGCGTCATCGACATCCTCAAGCTGATGGGCGCCGACATCACCCTGGAGAACCAGCGCGAAGTCGGCGGCGAGCCGGTGGCCGACCTGCGCGTGCGCTCGGCCAAGCTGAAGGGCATCGACATCCCGGAAGACCTGGTGCCGCTGGCCATCGACGAATTCCCGGTGCTGTTCGTCGCTGCCGCCAATGCCGAAGGCCGCACCGTGCTGCGCGGCGCCGAAGAGCTGCGGGTGAAGGAATCCGACCGCATCCAGGTCATGGCCGACGGCCTGCTGGCCCTGGGCGTGAAGTGCGAGCCGACCCCGGACGGCATCATCATCGACGGCGGCCCCTACGGCGGCGGCGAAGTCTGGAGCCACGGCGACCACCGCATCGCCATGTCCTTCAGCGTCGCCTCGCTGCGCGCCTCGGCGCCGATCCGCATCCACGACTGCGCCAACGTCGCCACCTCCTTCCCGAACTTCCTCGGCCTGGCCGCGGGCGCCGGCATCCGCGTGGCGGAGGAGGGCAACTGATGGCCGCCTCCGACTTCGCCGCGGCCTGGCCGGTGGTCGCCATCGACGGCCCCAGCGGCTCCGGCAAGGGCACCGTGGCCGGCATCCTGGCCAAGCGCCTGGGCTGGAACCTGCTGGACTCCGGCGCGCTCTACCGCCTGCTGGCGTTCGCCGCCGGCAACCACGGCATCGACCTGACCAACGAGGAAGCCCTCAAGGTCCTGGCCGCGCACCTGGACGTGCAGTTCACCCACGCCAAGGGCGGCGAGGGCCAGCACATCATCCTCGAAGGCGAAGACGTCACCGACACCATCCGCACCGAGCAGGTCGGCGCCGGCGCCTCCCAGGTCGCCGCGCTGCCGGCGGTGCGCGACGCCCTGCTGCAGCGCCAGCGCGCCTTCCTCGAAGCCCCGGGCCTGGTGGCCGACGGCCGCGACATGGGCACCGTGGTGTTCCCCGGCGCGCCGCTGAAGATCTTCCTCACCGCCTCGGCCGAGGAGCGCGCCCGCCGCCGCTACCTGCAGCTCAAGGGCAAGGGGGTGGACTGCGACATGGCCGCGCTCACCGAGGAAATCCGCGCCCGCGACGAACGCGACAGCCAGCGCAGCGTAGCCCCGCTGAAGCCGGCCGAAGGCGCCATCGTGGTCGACTCCACCAGCATGAGCATCGAGGCGGTGGTGGACAGCATCCTGGCCGAAGTCGAGAGGCTCGGTCTGACCGACTGAACCCTGGGAATCCTTCAGCCACGGCCGTTTTCGGCACGACGTGGTTGAAGAGATTTCTGAGGATGTTTCCTCCTGATGCTGAGGACGTTTCTTCTAGAGACGTCTTGCCCGGGCTGCCAAAATTCCGCGCTGTCCAATAGCGCCCGCTCCCCCTGAGCGGGCCGGGAACAGCGTGGAGGCCCCTTGTCCGACCATCCCGTACCCGCCGCACTGCACGCTTCGCAGGGCGCGTGGGTCCAGTTGTTGCTCGCACTGACCCGGCGGGAAATCCTGGCGCGCTACCAGGGCGCCCTGTTCGGGCGGCTGTGGCTGCTGCTGTCGCCGTTCCTGCTGCTGGCGGTCTACACCTTCGTATTCGGCCATGTGCTCAAGTCGCGCTGGGGACTGGGCAGAGCACGGGCTCCTTCGCCTTGACGCTCTTCGCCGGGCTGCTGCTCCATAGCATGCTGGCGGACAGCCTGTCGCGCGCGGTCACGGTGATGCACAACCACCGCAACCAGGTGAAGAAGCTGGTCTTCCCGCTGGAAATCCTGCCGCTGTCGCTGGCCCTTTCCGCCCTGTCGAACGCCGTCATCGGCTTTCTCGTGCTGCTCCTGCTGATGCCCTGGCTCGGGCAACCGCTGGGCTGGAGCATCCTCTACCTGCCGCTGGCGCTGTTGCCCTTCCTGCTGTGCGTGTGCGGCCTCAGCTGGATCATCGCCGTGTTCGGCACCTATTTCCGCGATACCAGCCAGTTCATCCAGTTCCTGCTGGTGCTGCTGCTGTTCCTCAGCCCGGTGTTCTATCCCGTGAGCGCCTTGCCGGAAGCCCTGCGTCCCTACCTGCTGCTCAATCCGCTGAGCGTCCCGGTGGAGGCGGTGAGGGCCAGCCTGTTCGGCATGCCCATGCCGCCGGCGGGCGTCCAGCTGGGGTATGCCGGCATCGCCTGCCTGTTGGCGGTGCTGGGGTGGCTGTGGTTCCGGCGCATGAAGGATGGCTTCGCCGATGTCCTCTGAACGGCTCGCCGATACCGCGCCGGCGGTGGTCGCCGAGGCCCGCCCGCTGGGGCAGATGCTCGTCGGGCGCGGCTTGTGCAGCGCCCAGGAACTGGAGCGGGCGCTGGAACTGCAGGCCCGGATCGGCGGGCGCCTGGGGGCGATACTGCTGCGCTCGGGAGGCGTTTCGGAGGCGGCGCTGCTGGAGGTGCTCGCCGAACAGCTGCGCATGCCCCTGGTGGGAACGGACCTGGAGGCCCCGGGCAACGCCGAGCTTCTGGCCTTTCTCGAGGCGACCTCCCTCGGCGTGGAATGGTTCGTCGCCGAGCAGGTGGTCGTCTGGGGCGATGCCCGGGGGACGCTGCTGATCGCTTCCCGTGACCCGCTGGCGCCCTTCGTCCTGGAGGTCCTGCGCTATTTCCATCCCGGCCAGCCGTCGTGCACGGTGCTGTGCCGCTCCCAGGACCTCGACGCCTGGCTGGAGCTGCTCAAGGAGCGCCTGCAGCAGGAAAGCCGCGAGGAACTGCGCTTCGCCTCCGATGACATCCGACAGCTGCGGGAGATGGCGGAGGAAGCGCCCATCGTCGAGCTGGTCAACAACGTCATGAGCCAGGCGGTGGAAAAACGCGCCTCGGACATCCACATCGAGCCGCGCGAGTTCAATTTCCACATCCGCTTCCGCATCGATGGCGTCCTGCAATCGCAACTGAGCCTGCCGCGGGAGCGCTTCGCCGCGGTGGTGTCGCGGATCAAGCTGATTTCCGCCATCGACATCGCCGAACGGCGCCTGCCCCAGGATGGGCGGATGAGCACGAGGGTCGGCGGGCAGGACATGGACATCCGGGTTTCCACCCTGCCCGGGGTGCACGGCGAGTCGGTGGTGATGCGCCTGTTGCCCAAGGCCCGCGAGGGCCTGCGCCTGGACCGCCTGGGGATGCTGGCGGACCACCTGGAGCTGATGCGCGCCTGGATCGGCGAGCCGCACGGCATCGTGCTGGTCACCGGGCCGACCGGCTCCGGCAAGTCGACGACCCTCTACGGCACGCTCGAAGCCATCAACGATGGCATTCGCAAGATCATCACGGTGGAGGACCCGGTCGAGTACCAGGTACCGAACATCACCCAGGTCCAGGCCCATGCCGATATCGGCCTGACCTTCGCCGCCGCCCTGCGCTCGATCCTGCGCCAGGACCCGGACGTGATCATGATCGGCGAGATCCGCGACCTGGAAACGGCGGAGATCGCCGTGCAGTCCTCCCTGACCGGGCACCTGGTCTTCTCGACGCTGCACACCAACGATTCGCTCAGCGCCTTCACCCGCCTCATCGACATGGGCATCGAGCCTTTCCTGGTGGCCTCCCCGGTGCGCGGTGTCCAGGCCCAGCGCCTGGTGCGAACCCTGTGCCGGCATTGCGCGGAGCCCCATGAGCCGAGCCTGGCGGCCGAAGACCAGGCCGCGCTCGACGCGGCGATCCTGCGCCTCTACCCGGGGCAGGCCCCGAACTGGCATCGCGCCAAGGGTTGCGAGCTGTGCCAGGGCACGGGCTACCACGGGCGCCTGGGGATCTACGAAATGGTGGATGTCAGCCCCGAATTGCAGACGCTCATCCTGCAGCAGGCGCCCCTCGATCAGATGCGCCGGCTGGCGGCCGGCCAGGGGTTCCGCAGCATGCGCGAGGACGGCTTCATCAAGGCCTGGCTGGGCCTGACCTCGCTGGACGAGGTACATCGGGTCACCAGCGGTTAACGCCATGCGCTTCGAATACCAGGCAGTGGACCGGCAGGGCCGGCGTTGCAGCGGCGACCTCGATGCCGGCTCCCGCGGTGACGCGCTTCGCCAGCTGGAGGCACAGGGCATGACCCCCCTGAGCCTGGAGTCGGGCCAACGGGCGCCGCAACCCGGACGCCGGCGGCTGCGCGCGGAAGAGCTGAACATGGCGCTGCACGAGCTGGCGACCCTGCTGGCGGCTGGTGTGGCCCTGGCCGACGCGGTTTCCGCCCAGGAGCGTTCGAGCAGCCATCCGCGCATTGCCGCGGCGCTGCGGAGCATGAGCGAAGGCCTGCGCCAGGGCCGTTCCTTCCCCCAGGTGCTGGAGAGTGCCGGCCTGCCGCTGCCGCGTTACGCCTACCAGTTGGTGGCGGCAGGGGAGTTGACCGGCAACCTGGCGGCGGCGCTACGGGATTGCGTGACGCAGATGGAGTACGAGCGGCGTACCCGCGAGGAAGTGCGCAATGCCCTGATCTACCCGAGCGTGCTGGTGCTCAGCGGCGTCGGGGCGGTCATGGTGATGTTCGTCTTCGTCGTGCCCAAGTTCGCCAACCTGCTGGAGCACGCCGACAAGTTGCCGTGGCTGGCCTGGGCGGTGCTCAGCACCGGCGTCTGGAGCAAGGCCAATGCCTTGCCGCTGCTGCTCGCCGGCCTGCTGCTGGGGGCCCTGGGGCTGCCCCTGGCCAGGAGCGAGAAGGTTCGCGGCCGGGCCCTGAACGCCCTGCTGCGCCTGCCGTTGCTCGGCGACTGGCTGCTGCAGGCGGAGATCGCCCAGTGGGCCAAGGTCCTCGGCACCCTGCTGGGCAATCGCGTGGCGCTGGTCGAGGCCCTGCGCCTGGCCAGCGCGGGCGTGCGCATCGGCCACCAGCGCGACCTGCTGGAAAGGGTGACCCAGGACGTGAGGGGAGGAACCGCCCTGTCCGAGGCGCTGGAGCTGCGCAGGGCGATCACGGCCACGGGCGGCAACCTGGTGCGGGTCGGGGAGCGGTCCGGCCGCCTGGCCGAGATGCTCGACAGCCTCGCCGGGCTCTACGAGGAACTGGGGCGCTCGCGCATGCGCAAGGTCCTGGCGCTGATCGAGCCGCTGGCGATCCTGCTGATCGGTGCGCTGTTCGGCGTGATCATCACCGGCGTAGTGCTGGCCATCACCAGCGCCAACGACATCGTGTTCTGAACGAAGGGGAAGAGAATGGACGACGGGCAGAAGGGCGGGCGGCCCCGGCAAGGGAGGCACAAGCCGTCGGCCATGGGGGCAGCCGCGGCGAACGCGGCTTCACCCTGCTGGAAATGATCGTGGTGCTGGTGATCATCGGGTTGCTCATGGGTCTGGTCGGGCCACGCCTGTTCAGCCAGGCCGACAAGGCCAAGGTGCAGACCGCCGATACCCAGGTGAAGATGCTCAAGGGCGCGCTGATGACCATGCGCCTGGACATCGGCCGCCTGCCCAGCGAGCAGGAGGGGCTGGCGCTGCTCAACGCGGCGCCGGCGGACGAGCGGATCAAGGCCTTCTGGAAAGGTCCCTACCTGGACGGCGGGGTGCCGCTCGATCCCTGGAACCGCGCATACATGTACAGCAACGCGCCCAGCGCCGAACAGCCGTTCTCGCTGTACAGCCTGGGCGCCGACGGGCAGCCCGGCGGGGAAGGGGAGAATGCGGACATCGGCTACCTGCCCAGGCAGTGAGCGCAGCGGCGGTTTCACCCTGCTCGAACTGCTGGTGGTGCTGGCCCTGGTCGCCGCGCTGGGCGCCATCGTCATGCCCAGCCTGCTGAACATGCAGGAGGCCTGGCGCCGTCGTGTCGAACTGCAGGACATCACCAACCAGTTGCAGACGCTGGGCTATCGGGCCCGGCTGGAGGCCCAGCAGACCCTCATCGGCCCCGCCGGCGTCGAGCCGCCGCGGATGCTCAGGCTGCCGGATGGCTGGGTGTTGAGCGCAGGCGTGCCGGTCATCTACCTGGCCAATGGCGCCTGCCTGGGTGGGCTGCTGCAACTGCGAAGGGAAGAGGCCATCCGGGAGCTACGCCTGGAGCCGCCGCAATGCCTGCCGGAGTTCGACGGGTGAAGCGGGGGCGGCAAGCCGGTTTCACGCTGCTCGAGGCGGTGGTCGCCCTGACGCTCCTGGCGGTGGTGGGAAGCGCCCTGCTGGCGTGGCTGGGGACGGGCTTCAGAACCCTGGAGCGCATGAACGACGTCCAGCGCCGCCTCGATGCGACCCGCACCGGCCTGGCCTACCTGGAGGGCCTCAACCCGATGCTCCAGCCCAGCGGCAGCGTCACGCTGGGAAGCTACCGGCTGGACTGGGAAAGCCATCTGCTTGCCGCCCCGCGGCCTGTCGTCAGCCGCTACAACGGCCATCCCGGTCCTTTCGACAGTGCCTTGTACCGGGTCCAGGCGCGCGTGCTCGGCGAAGACCTGCCACCGCTGCCCGTCAGCCTGGAGCTGGCGGGGTACCGGTTGGCCCGCCCGGCCGACGGTGCCCAGGGGAGCGAGCCATGAGCCGGCGCTTTGCGGGGCGGCGACAGCGGGGCTTCACGCTGCTGGAGCTCATCGTGGTCCTGTTGCTGGCGACGATGGTCACCACCCTGCTGATGCAAGGGATGGATTATGTCTCGCGGGCCAACGACAGCTTCCTGCGCCAGGGCGAGTCGCGCCAGTTGCGCGTCCTGGCGTTCGGCTGGTTCGGCGATTCGGTGTCGCAATTGGCGGCGCCGGCCAAGGGCGAGGCGGCGGCCCGTTTCAGGGGCGATGCGCTCAGTTTCGAAGGCGTCACCCTGGCCAGCGCCGAGCGTATCGAGGGTGTCCCGGTGCCCTTCGCCTTTCGCCTGGAAAGGCTAGGCGAACAAGGCCGGGAGCGGACCGGGCTGATCTACGTGCGCCGGCTGCAGGCCAGCCGCTGGCCACTGCTGGAACTGCAGGGTGGGGCGCACTTCCTCTATCGCGACGAATCGGGGGGTGGCACGACAACTGGCCGCCCCTGCCGGCACTGGCCGACAGCCTTCCCGCGGCGGTGGCGTTGAACGCGCCGGCCGAGCGCCTGTTCCGCCTGGCCAGGGTAGCGACGCCGCTTCGCCAGGTGAGCGTGGATGCGTACTGAGCGCGGTGGCCGGCGTGGCGCCGGAAACCAGCGCGGCTTCGTGCTGGTCGGCGTCATCTGGTTTCTCGCCGTCATGACCCTGGTGGTGGCCTCGGCCGTGACCTGGATCGAACGCTCGCTGGATGGCATCGAGCAGGAACGCCAGGGGCTGCTGCGCGACATGGCGGAACGCTCCCTGCTCAGCCGGCTGACGTGGCTGGCATCGACCCAGCGCCTGACCCTGGCCGGCCTGACCACGCCCGACAGCCCGGCGCCAAGCCTCGCCGACATGGACCTATCGACCCTCCCGGTGGGGGCCGAGCTGGCCCTTGATGGCCGCGAATACTGCCTGGCCAATGGCTGGTGCTTTGCGCTCATCGATCGCGCCTCGCGCCTCGGCCTGGAGCAGGCGCCACCGGTGACGCTGGCCTTGGTACTGGAAGGGCTGGGGGTGGCGCCGGAAAGGATAGCGCCCATGCTGGCGGAACTCGCCGGCTACCTGCGCAGCCAGCCGGGGCGCGCCGTGGTGCGCAATCTGCACGCCCCGCAGGAAGTGTTCGTCCTCGATAGCTGGCAGCCCTGGGAGGCCAGGCTGCGGGCCGCGGGCTGGGATGACCTGGTGACCGTCGGCGAACCGGCCCTGAACGTGAATACCGCCAGCGGGCAGCTCCTGCGCCTGGCCTGGAGGCTGCCGGAAGACAACCTGGCGCTGTTGCTCGCCGCGCGCCGCGAACGGCCGCTGCAGGGCATGGGCGACCTCGCGGGGGTGCTGGGCATCTACCTGCAGCAATTGCCTGCGGAGAACTGGTCGCGCCTGGCCAGCGCCACCCTCTTCATCCACCTGCGCCCCGTGGATGCCGCGGCGCGCTACGAATACCAACTGCGACTCGAGAGCGACGACCTGCAAGGGTCGCCCTGGCAATTCCTGCAACGGAGGTCCCTGCCGCGCAATGTCCCCGATACCGACACCGCGTCCATCCATCATGAGGCGCCTGGACTGCTTGCCGCCCCGCTTGTGGCAAGGCCGTGACGAGGACGGCTCGCCATGCCTGGAATGGCGGCGCCAGCCCCGTGGCCTGGGGCGGATGCTCCGCCCGCAATGGGTCATCGAGCGTTCGCAATGCCTGTACCGCTGCCTGGACCTGTCCCATGTGCCGTCCAGCGGGAGGGCCCAGGCCCTGGCCCTGAAGCTCGCCGGCCTGTCGCCGTTCCGCTTGCCGGGGCACTACGCGGTCTGGCGTGACGGCTGGGTACAGCTGTGGCTCTGGGACGAACAGCAGCGCCAGGGGCTTGCCGCTTCGCAGGAGGCCACGTCCGGCTGCCTCTGTTTGCCGGAAACGCTGCTGCAGGTGCCGCCGGCAACGACTCCGGAATCCGTCGTTCGCCTGGTGTGCGTCCAGGGGGCGTGGACCTGCAGGTCTGGCGGGCCGGCGTGCTGCGGGCGAGCGTCTTCCAGGATGGCCTGCCGCTGTCCATTGGCGCCTGGCAGGCGCTGCGAGGGGTTCCCGGCGTGCATGTGCCCGAGCGACTGGAGGCAGAAGTGGTACCCAGCCTGGAACGTCCCTGGGCTTCCGGCGCCAGCCTGGCGGGGCGGGACTGGGAGCGCTGGCTGCCCTATGGCATGGCGGCCACCCTGCTGGCGGGCAGCGCTTTCAACCTGATGCAGGGGGCGCAGTGGTGGTGGGCCGAGCGTGGTGTGGCGGGGCAGCAGGCCGCACTGGCCCAGCAGGTCGAGCCGGTGCTGGCGGCGCGCACCCGCGCCATGCAGGCCGAAAGCGAAATCCAGGCCCTGCTGCGCTTGCAGGATGCGCCGTCGCAGGTCGAGCTGCTGCGCACGGTGGCGGGGTTGCTGCCAGAGGATAGCCGCTTGCTGAGCTGGCGTTATCGGGAAAACACCCTGGAGCTGCTCATCGATACCCGCCGGGCCGACCCGCGGTTCTTCGTCCAGCGTCTCCAGGAGGGCGGCAGGTTCCAGGACGTCAGGGTGGAACCGTCGCCCAGGGCCGACGGCTTGCAGTTGGCCATGAGCATTCGCCAGGGGGAATAGATGGACGTTCGCTTGAAAGACGCATTGCCCCACTGGGCCCGGCTGCGCGAGCAGTGGCGGGAGCAGCCCCGCCTGCGCCTGGCGGGCTGGCTGGTCCTGGCGCTGCTGGCCGCCCACCTGCTGTTGCTGGGCAGCGACTGGCGCGATGCCCGCCGCCAGGCGTTCGAGGAATCGGCCAGGCGCCTGGCGCAGATGCGTGCGCTGGCCAGCCAGGGGGATTGGCCGGACCGCGCCGTCCAGGCCGAAGACGTGCGCAGCGCCTTACGAAAGCGCCTGTGGCAGGCGCGGAACCCCTCGTTGGCCCGGGCCGACGTACAGGCCTGGCTGGATGCCCAGGCCAGGCAGAGCGGCCTGCAGGATGCGCGCATCTCGGTATTGCCGCCCCTGGACTTCGACAAGGAGGATGTCGGCGCGCGGGTTCAGGCGCAGTTGCGCGGACGCTTCGAGCCGAAGAGTTTCGGCCGCTTGCTGCATGCGCTGGAAAGCGCGGAGCACTGGGTGAGTATCGTCGCACTCGAGTTGAACGACCGCGGTTCGCCGTCGGTGAACCTGCAGCTCACTTTCCATTTTCGTCCGGACGGAACGCCCCCTTGATCGGATTAGGGCGAATGCTCAGGCCATGCCGGCACCGCCAATCGTTCGTATTCCCTGGTTGGGAAACTTCCTTCATGGAAAACGGCAAAGGCAGCATTTCCGTAGTGACAGAATTCCGCGCTCAACATGCTTCGAATGCACCCTTTCCTTCGCGGTATCGATTCATCGGTTTCCTATGACTTCCTCCCACTTCCGATTGGCCGGGGCAGCGCTTGCCAGCGGCATCCTGCTGGCGCTGCTCTGGCAGCCACCGGCAGAGGTTCCGGAGGCCCCGGTCGAGGCTGCGCAGTGGCGGCTACCGGAGGTCCGAGCGGTCTCCCGCAACGCCGGCGTTCCCGCGCAGATCGCCGGCATGTCCTGGTGGGGTAGCGCCGGGAAGGCGGCCGAACAACCGCGCTCGGCGCGCATCAGCGTGGACGAGAAGGGCGTGGCCCGGGTCAAGGTCCAGTGGCTGTTCCGTGGGGTGGTTGCCGAGGGCGAGCAGCGCTTCGCCCTGATCGCCAAGGACGCCGCTGCACCTCTGTTGCGCTATGCGCCCGGCGACCTGCTGCCGGGAGACGAGCGCCTCGAGCGGATCGAAGGGCAGGGCATTCGTTTCTCGCTGTCCGAGGATGGCGCCACCCAGGACTTTGAAAGGAAACTCTATGCCCCCCTCGAATGACGCCCTCGCAGGCTTTCCCCGGCGCCCCCTGCTGCTCGCGATCTGCCTGGGGTTGCTGGGTGGCTGCAGCACGGCACCGCTGCAGTTGCCCGCGCCCTTGCTGGAGCAAAGCCAGGCGCGGGAGGAGAGCCAGCCGCAGGATGCGGCCGCAGGGCCTTCGCAGCGTCCGCGGCAATCCACGGGGCCGCTGGTAGGCCCGACGCCGGCGCCGCCGGCCGGGCCCGTTGGCGGGCTGGTGGACAAGGCCGATCGCCTGGTGCTGGACGACAAGAATGCCGACCTGCAGGTGAGCGTCGAGGACACTGCCCTGCCGAGCTTCATCAACGAAGTCTTCGGCAACCTGCTGGGGCTGTCGTTCGAGATCGACGACAGCCTGAAGAAGCGCAACGACAGGGTCACCCTGCGCCTGGAGCAGGCGCAGACCCGGCAGACGGTCTACGACATCGCCTCGCAGGTCATGGCCAATTACGGCATCGAGATCGTCAAGCAGGGCGACATACTGCGCTTCCAGATCAAGCAGATCGGCCTGAGCCCCGAGGAGCCGCCGATCCTCGTCAGCGGCGAAGCGCTTCCGGACGTGCCCAATGCCTACCGGCCCGTGTTCCAGTTCATCCCCCTGCACAACGTCGATCCCAAGGACGTGATTCCCTGGCTGAACAATGCATACGACAAGTCCGGGCTGTCGGCCACCGCGGACAACCCGCGCGGCGGGCTGATGCTCAAGGGCATGGCCTCCCTGGTCAAACAGGCGGCGCAGGCCGTGCGGCTGCTCGACCAGCCGTTCATGCGTGGGCAGCACAGCCTGCGCATCGACCCGGCATTCATCACCTCGGCGGAGATGGCCAAGCAACTGAAGACCCTGCTCGAGGCCCAGGGCTACAGCGTCGGCATCGGCGAGGCTTCCGGAAGCGTCGTGCTGGTACCGCTGGAAAGCTCCAATGGCCTGATCGTGTTCTCCAACCAGCGTCCCTTGCTGGACCTGGCCCGCGACTGGGCCGGACAGGTGGACCGGGTGCCGCTGGCCAGCGCGGTGGATTCCGCAGGGGCGGGGGCGGAAAGCGAAGGGCTGTTCTTCTACGAAGTGCGTAACACCCGCGCCACCGAAGTGGCCCGCTCGCTGCGGGCATTGGTCTCCGGCCTGGGGGGCAGCGGCGCCTACGGACTGACGCCGGGCCTGGGCAACAGTGCCTCGAGCCGCGCTGCGGCCGCCTCTGGCAGCAATGCCGCACCGACAAGCCCGGTGCCCGGTCGCGGTGCTGGCGACATGGGCGGTGGCCCGCCCGGAGTCGCGCCGCTCGTCCGCCTCGCCGGCGCCCAGGCCCTGTTGTCCGGCGGCGGTAATAGCCTGATGGATAGCCTGGCGGCTGGCATATCGGGCGGCGGCACCATCGTCGAAGACCAGAACCGCAACGCCATCCTGTTCCGTGGCCCAGCCAGGGTCTGGCAGCAGATGCAGCCGCTGCTGCGGCAACTGGACAAGCCGGCGCGCCAGGTGCTGATCGAGGTGACGATCGCCAGCGTGACCCTGGGTGCTAACCAGAACGCAGGCCTGGAATGGTCCTTCCTTGGAGGCGCGGCAAATACCGATTCCAGGTTCAGCCGTGAAATATCAGGAGGAGCCGGGGGCTTCAAATACCTGATCAATACCGCCGGTGGCGCCAAGGCGGAACTGACGGCGCAGGCCAACGATTCCCGTACACGGATCCTGGCTACGCCACGCATCCTCGTGAAAAGCGGCGAACAGGCCAACATCAACGTCGGTACCGACATTCCCATCGTGACCGGTCGGCAGACCGATGGCAGCAACACCGGCGGAAACTCCAACCTGCTGCAATCGATCTCCTATCGTTCCACTGGCGTCATCCTCAATGTTTCCCCGGTCGTCTACTCGAACAACCGGGTGGACCTGACGGTCAGCCAGGAGGTCAGCGATGGCGGCGCCGCAGGGTCCAGCGGGGGCGAGGGCGGCGACATTTCCTCTCCGCCGATCAAGCGGACGTCGCTGGAAACTTCGCTGACCCTGCAGAGCGGCGGCTCCATCTTCATGGGCGGCTTGATCAACGAAAACCATGTGGACAGCAACGCAGGCGTACCGTGGTTCAAGGACCTGCCGGTCCTGGGCTACCTGTTCGGCAAGCAGTCCCGGACGACGTCCAAGGACGAGGTGGTGATGCTGATCCAGCCCTATGTCATCGATGGGACGGAAGACGCCAGGGAGATCACCGAGAAGCTGCGGCGGATGATCGAACCTGCGATCGGCTGCGACAGGCCGCTGGCGGAATGTCGTAGCTTGTGAATGGTCGCCCCGAGTGCAGCGGGGCACTGTCCGTACGGCGGCTTCATGCGCGCAGGGGGTGCTGTCCGTGAAGTCGCCCGTCTTTCCGGTCTGATCCGCTTTCGGCGGGCTCCGCCGCAGAGACGTCGATGCCTGGGTGGGCTGCTGCATCCTTTCCTTCTATCACACGAAGTTCCGCTACATGGGCGAGTACATGGCTCGCGGCGGGCTGGAGGTGCTTTTCGTTCAGAAATACTTCATTTGGCTCTGAGAGTCGTTGAACTTTCCGAGACTTTTCTTCGGCTTTTCTTAGGACTTTGATTCCTTGCTATGTAGGTATTTTCCATATTTTTGGTATTTGGGTGTTTGCAGGGCTTTGTCCGTTGTTTTGAGGAAAACCCGAATATATAAAGCTGCCTGAAGCTAGTGCTGTCTTGGTGTTGGCTTGCGCTGTTCCCACATTCAGTCAGGCATGGCTGTAAGTTGTGGAAGGGCGCGAAATAAATCATATGGCCGTATTGCGTTTTCCTTGTTCTGCCCGGTCGGAATTGGCTGGGTGGTATTCGGCGAGCCTTGCCCGGCGCGGAGCTCAGGGTGTCATTTCCGCTTCAGGTACGAAAATAAGGTCCGTATGTAATTTGTCGTCGGCGACCCAGTCGACCGGCTGAATGGAAATTCCAGAAAAGTTAGGAGCTTGAAATAATGTTGAAAAGAACACTGCTGAGCGCGGCTATCGTCTCTGCCATGTTCGCCGGTGCGGCCAATGCCGGCGTCGTCAGCATCGTCGTTGGTCAGAGTTCCAACGGGACCATTCTCCAGAACTCTCCGGGGGCCGATGATCAATATGCTCCGGGCCAAGCCAACTACAAGGAGGGCGTGAGTATCGAGACCGGTGCGAACTACGTCAGCCGCGCCGCAAACATCACCATCGCGCAGGAAGTCTTCGGCAACCTTTCCGAAACCACCCAATTCGACTTGCCCGATCTCAAATACGCCATCGACCTGGCCAAGGCGGACAAGGTCGCCGTCGGCCATACCGTCAAGCTGACCCTGGATCGTACCGTGGCGCAGTTCGCCAACACGATCACCCCCAACCAGATCCAGATCGGTACGCTGCCGGCCGGCGAAGGCTTCGCCATCACCAGCGGCACCGGGGTCAACACCCTCAGCCTCACGCTGGACAGCGCCGGCGCCGCGGAAATCGCGAAAGCGGTGGCCGAGAGTTCCATCGTTCACTTCAACTTCCGCACCAACAACACCTCCAACGAGCAGCCTGCGCGGGTCGATCGCCTGCGTGCCGCCCTGCAGGGGGACGCGACCTTCCTGAGCCAGTCCAACGTCGACATGCTGGACGATCCGCTGAACGAGCGCCGCTTCAACGTCACCGTTTCCGCCCAGCTGGACACCACCACCGGCCCGAACGGCGGCGACGCGAAGAACAACGACTCCGCTCCGCCGCTGATGGTATTCACCTCCCTGCCGGCGGTCTATTGGGATGTCCTTAATGTCAACGCATGGGGGCAGTACCAGGTTCTCCACTCGCTGGACCTGGCCAACCAGGACAAGAGCTTCGACACCAGCGTTTCCGCCCAGCCGGAACTGACCGATCCCACCAACTACGGCGTCAATTACGCTCGTCTGGGCAGTGTGCGCCTGGGTGTCAACCAGGACGTGCTGAACGAAGACGGCCGCAACGTGTTCGGCTTCAACGGCAGTGACAAGCTGTCCAGCTACGTCAGCGGCAACTTCAGCGGCATCGACTCGGTGGGGCTGACTGCCGGCACCTGCCAGGGGTTTGCCGATGGTAGCGCCGCTGCCGCTCACTCCTGGAGCGCTGCCGATATCCTGGCGAACACGGGGGCCAATGGCGTAGCCAGGCTGCCGCTGAGCCTGGTGAATGGCGACGTCAATCAGACCTACAACGTCTGCGTGAAGTCCAATGGCGTCGACGCGATGGTTGCCCAGCAGAGCTTCGCCGTAGGTCCGCTGAGCATCGACTTCGGTAACGTCCGCTACGTCGACCGGGTGATCAACGGTGGTGAAATCGACCACTTCTGGAAGAGCAGCTGCGTCGCCAGCCTGTTCAACCTGCCGGCCGCCAACAACGCCGATGCGTTCTTCATCCGTCTGACCAACACCAGCGACAGCGGTCGTTCCGGCAAGGTCCGCGGCGTACTGTTCGACCAGAACGGCAAGCGCTACCCGGAAGTCGGCAGTGCCTACATCGTCGACCAGAGCGGCAAGGAAGTCCTCCAGGCCCACGAAACCGGCGTTTACAGCGTGGAGCAGGTCGCTTCCGCCTTCGGTGTCAATGGTAACGACTGGAATGGCGTAGGTGGCCGTGCCCGCCTGGTGATCGAAGGCGAGTTCCCCACCTGCGAGGCGCTCGGTCTGATCCGTACGCCGAATGGCACCCTGGTGAACATGACTTCCACCACCCAGGGCAACTTCAACGGCGATTCCGGTCCGTCCACCACTGTCAACCATCGCGGTGGCAACAACCGCAACTGATCTCCGGCTTATGCCATGAGGTCGTGGAGAGGCGATGCGAATCGCCTCTCCACTTTTTTCGATGCGCGATGTTTTCACTGGTGTAGCGATGAATGTGTTGGTGACAGGCGGAGCGGGCTTCATTGGCTCCCACGTGGTCGTGCACTTGCTGGAATGGGGGGCCGATGTCGTTGTGCTGGATAGCCTGGCCAACAGTTCCCTGGCCACCCTCGATACAATAGAGGCCCTGACCGGCAGGTCCCTGCGTTTCGTGAAGGGGGACGTTCGAGATCTCTCATTGCTTCGGGAGCTTTTCGCCGAGCACTCCATCGATGCCGTCATCCACCTGGCGGGGCTGAAGTCCGTGGAGGAAAGCGTAAGGCTGCCACTGGACTACTACTCCACCAACGTCGGCGGCATCCTGACGTTGCTGGAGGCGATGGAGGAGGCGGGAACCCGTCGCCTTGTCTTCAGTTCGTCCGCCACCGTCTATGGCGATCCTGAAAGCGTCCCCGTTGCTGAAACGCATGCGGCAGGGCGGGCGGTCAATCCCTATGGCCGAAGCAAGTTCTTCGCCGAGGAAGTGATCAGGGACTTCGCTGCGACCGACCCAGGCTGGGCGGTAGCGATACTGCGCTATTTCAACCCCGCGGGTGCCCACGCCAGCGGCCTGATTGGCGAAGACCCCAAAGGCCAGCCGAACAACCTGCTGCCCATCGTTGGCCGTGTCGCCGTAGGCCAGCAGCCGACCGTGGGGGTATATGGAAACGACTACCCCACGGCCGACGGTACGGGGGTACGCGACTACGTGCATGTCTGCGACCTGGCCCAGGGGCATGTGCAGGCCCTGGACTTTCTTTTCCGGCACGCCGGCGCACATGTCTGGAACATGGGCGTGGGCCGTGGATACTCGGTTCTGGAGGTCCTCGAGGCATTCGAATCGGCATGCGGCAAACCGATACCTTATGAGGTTCGCGACCGTCGCCCGGGGGACATTGCGGAAAGCTGGGCGGATGTCGCCAAGGTGGAGCGGGAACTGGGTTGGAAATCCCGCAAGGACATCGGGCAGATAGTGGCCGATGTCTGGCGCTGGCAGACGTCGGGCATGCATGTATGACGCTTTCAGGCCGGTCCGACGCGGGCGACCTCGGCTTCCGACGGTTGGCGCTGGTTTCGAACCAGGCCTTCTCGATCGTCAACTTTCGCGGCGAGCTGATTCGCGACATGGTTGCCAGGGGCGTGGAGGTATACGCCTTTGCGCCCGATCACGACGAGCACACCAGAAGGCAGCTTCGCCAACTGGGGGCGACGCCGGTGCGGGGTTGCATCGGGCGCAGCGGCATGAATCCGCTCACGGCGCTGTGGGCAGTCGTGAAAACCGCATGGCAGCTACGTTCCTGCCGGGTGGATGCCGTGTTCAGCTACTTCCCCATGCCGGTGATCCTCGGCGGCCTGGCCGCCAGGTTGGCCGGGGTTCGTATCGTCTATTCGATGATCGAGGGGGCTGGCTACGTCTTCTCGGAAGTCGACGCATCGAGCCCGGCCAGAGGATTGTTGCGCAGTCTCGTGCGCCAGCTTTACCGCATTACCCTGAAGTCATCCCGATGCGTTTTTCTGCTGAATGCCGATGACTACGCGCTTTTCGTGCATGGCGGCCTGGTAGCGGCGGAAAAGGTCGTGCTGCTGCCGGGCATCGGCCTCGACCTGACGCATTTCCTTCCATCGCGTCCGCCGGTGAGCCCGGTCGTCTTCATCTTCGTCGGTCGCCTTCTGCAGCAAAAGGGTATCCAGGACTTCGTCGAGGCTGCCCGTGCCCTGAAGGCGGAGCACCCCGAGATCGAATGCATCGTCCTTGGCGACACGGATGTGAACCCGGACTCCATCCGGCGGGAGGAAATCCTCCGCTGGAGCGAGGAGGGCTCCGTGCGTTGGGTGGGCTGGGTGAGGGATGTGCGGGGCTGGCTGAACGAGTCCAGCGTCCTGGTGCTGCCCTCCTATTACCGCGAGGGCATTCCGCGGTGCATCCAGGAGGCAATGGCACTGGGGCGGCCCGTGATCACCACGGACTGGGTGGGCTGCCGGGAAAGCATCGTCGACGGCGTCAACGGCTTTCTGGTGCCGATCCGCAGCCCTGCGGCCCTGAAGCAGGTGATGGCTCGTTTCATCCATGACCCCGGACTCATTCTGCGGATGGGAAGGGAGAGCCGGCGGATTGCCGAAGCGCGTTACGACGTTCGTGAAATCAACAGGAAAGTGCTGGCGAGCATGTAGTCGCCGGCCAATGGTAACGAGATGAGTGTTGAGCGATACCCCATGATCCAGGTTGACGGACTTGGGAAGTGTTTCCATCTGTTCGACAGCCCCGGCAAGCGTTTCCTACAGGCGCTGTTCGGCAAGCGTTTCAGCTTTCACCGCGAGTTCTGGGCCTTGCGTGAGGTTTCGCTCCAGGTGTCGGCAGGTGAGGTGGTGGGCATCATCGGTCGGAATGGCTCAGGAAAGTCGACCCTGCTGCAGATCATCGCGGGGACCTTGCGCGCGTCCCGGGGCAAGGCGCAGGTCCATGGTCGGGTAGCCGCACTGCTGGAACTGGGGATGGGGTTCGACCCCGAGCATAGCGGGCGGGACAACGTGATCTTCAACGCCATGCTGCTCGGCATGAGCCGTGAGGAAATCGCCGGAAAACTGGAAGAGATCATCGCGTTCGCCGACATAGGCCCCTTTATCGACCAACCAGTCAAAACCTACTCGAGCGGGATGTACGTCCGCCTGGCTTTCGCCCTGAATGCCCATGTCGACGCCGACCTGCTGATCGTCGACGAGGCCCTTGCGGTTGGCGACGCCGCCTTCCAGTTCAAATGCCTGAGCAGGCTGGACGAGTTGTTGGCCAGGGGCGTGACCATCTTGCTGGTCTCCCATGATGCGCAGTTGATCAAAAACTATTGCAGTCGAGCGATCTACCTGAAAGAAGGCCGGGTTGCATTCGACGGCGATTGCGAGACGGCTTGCGAGCTCTACCAGCGCGACGGCTTGATTGCTTCCGGCATAGGAGACGAGGACGGGCAACAGGCCGCCCCTGTACTCGGTGGCGCAGGGTTGGCGTTCGGTAACGGCAAGGGACGAATCCTGGGACTGCGGCTCAATGGGACAGGGGAGGCACGGCATTGTTTCGAAAGCGGGGAACTCATCGTCGTCGAGGTGTCGGCGCAATTGTTCCAGCCGGTGAAGCGTCCCAGGCTCACCCTGATTCTGCGGGATCTGCGCGGTTACAACCTCTATGCACTCAGTAACTCGCATCAGGGGGTCGAGCTTCCGGTGCATGAGGACGGGCGACTGCGTGCCTGCATCAGTTTCACCGGCGATTTGCAGGCCGGCGATTACTCACTGACGCTGCGGTTGGACGATGCTCGTTCGGATAGCCTCTGCGAACTGCTCGACAAACAGGTAAATGCTGCCATTTTGCGCATTCTCAGTGCGCACAAGCGCTTCGATGCGGTGGTCAACCTGCGCGGCCATTTCGAGGCACTGCCCGTTCATGACTGATAGAGATTCCCCGGCGGTGCCTGACGTGCCTTGCACTGTAGTTTTCGTCGTGCATGGCGGTGAGCTGGAATTCAAGGCAGCCATGCTGGCGGTATCCTTGCGTGCCAGGCTTGGTCCGCAGGCCAGGCTCGTCGCCGCGCTGGCCCGCCCGGCTGCCCAGTGGGGAGAGTTGAGCGCGGCATCGTATCGGCTGTACCACCAGCTGAATATCGAGTTGCGGGAAATCGACAATCCGTTTGGCGCCTCTTATCCCATCGGCAACAAGTTCGCCGCCCTGGCATTGGGTGAGGAGCAGGGCCATACCCTGTTCCTCGATAGCGACATGTATTGTCTGGCGACGCCAGACTTCGATGATCTAAGCCGCTTCGATGCTGCGCTCAAGCCCGCCGACATGGCACTGGTACCGAGCGATGTGGACTATTGGAGGCCCCTGTACGAACTGGCGGAGCTCGAGCTGCCGGCGGCCAAGGTGCTGACCAGTTGCAGCGAAGAGGTAATGCCGCCTTACTACAATGCCGGTTTCATCTGGGTGCGCAATGCTCCGCGCCTGGCCGAGCGCTGGCTGGCGCTCGCCGAGCGGATACAGGTAACCGCAGGGGTCGAGCACAAATGGCCATGGCTCGATCAACTGGCCTTGCCCCTGGCGCTCCAGCAACTGGGCTATCGTCCACGGGTGCTCACCGAGCGCTACAACTTCCCCTTGCACCTGAAACCCTGGTCGGCGGGAAACCAGCCGCTGTTCTGCCATTACCACGACCCTGCCTCGTTGCTGCGCGAGCCGTCCCTGCTGGACGACCTGCAGGCGCTGCTGCAGGACTGGCCGTCGCTCGGCGAGGTGCTGCGCCAGGACCCGCGCTGGACGGCGCTGCTGCAAAGGCGTCCGGTCGTCGAGCCACCGCGGACCGCCGTGGACCTGCTCATCACCGGGTTGCCACGCAGCGGTACCAGCTACTTCTGCCGCTTGCTTTCCGAGCGCGAAGACACCGTGATCATCAACGAGCCGGCGGCAATCTTTCCGGCACTGTTGGAAAATCCCCGGCCCTGGGGCATTCCCCGGCTCTACGCCGAGATGCGCCGAGAGTTGCTGGCCGGCCGGGCGGTGCCGAACAAGCATCGGGACGGCCGCCTGCTCGACGATACCGCACGGGGATATGACCAGGCCACCGCCTATCGCGCGCAGGCATGCAGCCCCGCATTCACCCTCGGTACCAAGAACACCCTGGCGTATCTCGCACGCCTCTCGGCGATCCGGCAGGTGATGCCTTGGGTCCGTTGCGTCGCCCTGATCCGTCATCCCTATGACTGCCTGGACTCCTGGGCGCGAACCTTCGAGCACCTGCGCAACGCCGCAGTGCAAGAACAGCCGTTGGGGCATCCGGACGATCCGGGGTTGACTGGCTGGCAGCGCAAGGCGCTGCTCGAGATAACCCGAACCCAATGCCTGCCGCTACGCCGAGCGCTGTGGTGGCGCTACCTTGCTTGGCAACTGCTGGATGCTGGCGACGCGCTGCGCTGGTTGCGTTACGAGGATCTGCTGGGTGCGCCGCGGGAGCGGGCCGAGTGCCTAGTGGCGGATGGGCCCCTGCCGGCATTGGAGCCGGTGCGCTGGCAGGTAGCCATGGATCAGGAGGAGCGCGAGCTCATCGCCACTGTGGTGGCCGAGGTCGCGGAGAAATTTCGGTATGTCCTGTAGCACGGGGTCGGCCGGGCCGCGGAACGCGGGAATGGAACTATGGGTGTGAAAGACGTGTGTGATCTGAGTCTGGTGATGAACTTTCATGCCGAAGGCGTGTTGGCCCAGTGGAGCCTGTGGGGGTTCCAGCGTATGCGCCGGCAGGCGGAAAGCGCCGGTATCAGTGTGCAATTGATAGCGGTGCTCGACTGCGCGGATGACGACACCCGGCGAATCGTCCAGGGGCACCCCGTACTGTGCGTGGGCGACCAAGTGCAGGAAGTTGAGTTCGGTGATCTCGGGCTGGCACGTAATTTCGGGGTGGCATGCGCCGCCGGGGACTACCTCGGATTCCTGGATGGCGACGACTACTGCAGCAGCAACTGGTTGACGGCCGCGCTGGCCGTCGCCCGGGCCAACGGCGATCGGGCGGTGGTGCATCCCGAGTACACCGTCAGCCATGGTGCCATCCAGACTCTGGGGCGGGCCGTCGACCAGTTGCGCGATAACTACAGCATCGCCAACTGCTTCAAGTGCCATCCCTGGACGGCAGTGGTATTCGCCAGCAAGGCAGTGTTCCGGGCCATTCCTTACCAGCCAACCCGGTTCCGGGAGACCGGTTTTGGCTACGAGGACTGGCATTGGGGGCTCGAGGTCATTGCCTCTGGCCGCCTCCACACGGTGGCGGAGCGGACAGCCCTTTTCTACCGGCGCAAGCAGGATTCGATGCTGGTGGACATGAATGCCAGGCAGGCGGTATTGCGCCCAAGTCGCTTCTTCGAGAACTGCAGCTTCGAGCTCTATTGAGTCAGGGAGGAAAGTGGCAAATGGCAATTCCAAGAAAGTCCGGCTGGGTAGTGGGGCTGGTATCGGTGTCGTCCGTTGCCGAGAGGTTGCAATGCTCGTAAAGGTGAAGTTCAAGCTGCTGGTCGAGCGTTGTGCGCGCAGGAGTTTCCATCGTTGTATGCCGCTGCTTCGGCGGCACATGAGCGAGCGTCAGGTTCAGCTGATCATTCGCCTGTGCGACAGGCTGAAATACCGGTACCTGACCTTGCCTGCGGAGACATCCCAGCAGCAGGCCAGTGGGGACGGCACCGTGTTGCCGGAGTGGATCATCGAAGAAATGCAGGCGTTGGCTTCTATCGAGCCGGCGCTTTATCCCAGCGTGGAGCGCCTGGCCGGATATCGGCACTGGCAGCCGCCCGCCGATCCTTACCCGGCAATGTTGTATCGGGAAATGTTCGATGATCTTGTCGGCTGGGCGCCCCACATGGTCTTTCTGGCACCTCACGTCATGCGTGGCGGCGCGGATCTCGGCTTGTCGCACCATGTCCGGTTGTGCATCGAGCATGGGCTACGGGTGACAGTGGTGCTCACCCGCGATGTCTCCTCGCCCTGGATCAAACTCCTGCCGGAGCAGGTCAGGGTGGTCGAATTCGGCCAGTTGACCCGCCATGCCAGTGACGACGACCGCCGCCAGATACTATTGCGTCTGTTGCTGCAGACGCCGGCTCGTTCTTTCCATCTGATTAACTCCGAGCTCGGCTGGCAGGTCGTCGAACGCTTTGGCAGGCAACTGGTCGTGCTTGGCAAACGACTATTCGCCAGTGTCTATTGCGACGATTTCGACCGTCATGGCATCCGCTGCAGTTATGCCACCGACTATCTGCCCAAGGCCTGGGGCGTCCTAAGTGGAATACTGTCGGACAATCAGACCTTCCTTGATGAAATCCAGCGCCGCGACGGCCTGCCCGCCGAGCGCATGCATGCCTTATATTTTCCCTGCACCTTGTCCGCGCTACGGGCGCACGCGCCGACGGGAGGGCAACGGGTACTGTGGGCCAGCCGCCTCGCGGCACAGAAACGTCCGGAGTTGCTCCTGGAGATCGCCAGGGCCATGCCCGAGGTATCGTTCGAGGTCCATGGCGATGCTGACGGCAGTTGCCCATCGACGCTGCTGCGCGAGCTGAGGGCCTTGCCCAACCTGCACCTGGGCGGTCGCTTCGACAGCTTCGCCGAACTGGCCGGTGGCGGGGCCTATGACCTGTTCCTCTATACCTCCTTGTACGACGGCTTGCCAAACGTCTTGCTGGAGGCCAGCGCAGTTGGTTTGCCGATCGTTGCCGAAACCGTGGGGGCATCGCCGAGTTGCTGGACGAGCGTAGCGGTTATCCACTGGAGCCCGGTGCGGGGAGCCAGGCCTATGTGCAAGCCATACGGGCCGTACTCGATGACCCCGCCGCCGCCGCCGACAAGGTGGCGACCGCCCAGGCGCGACTGCGTGAGCGCCACAGTTGGACGGCGTTCGAGCGCAGAGTGATGGCGCTGCCGGGTTATTTGCCACGGCCTGGCGCTATGGGGTGAGCCGATGAGCGGGAGCCTGTTCTTGCGGCGATTGTGCCTCCTGGGCGACTGCCTGGTCTTCCTCCTGCGACCGGGGCTCGTCCGATTGGCTGGGGAGCCTGGCCGGCGGGCGCTGTATGCATTGCTCGGTCGGCGCCGTTCACGCGAAGGGCTGGTGCGCCAGATTTGTCCGGCGCGGCCTTGGTCGTCGCAGCGGCCGCTGCTCAGCGTGGTGATTCCCTGCTTCAACTATGGTGTCTACCTGCTCCGGGCCTTGCGCAGTCTGCGGGAGCAGACGCTGCAGGATGTCGAGGTGATAGTCGTCGACGACGGCTCCGACGAACGCCACACGCTTCGTCTGCTGGCCCGCCTGCAGCGCTGGACGGGGTTGAAGCTGCTGCAGCAGGACAATGCCGGCCCCGGGGCTGCGCGCAATGCCGGCGTGGCGCAAGCCAGGGGGCGCTATGTGTGTTGCCTGGACGCTGACGACTGGCTGGCGCCCGACTACCTGGAGAAGTGCGTCGTTCTGCTGGAAGGGGAGGCAGGAACGCGGCTGGCGCACAGTTGGATGCAGGTGTGCGGTGACGAAGAGCGCCTGGTCAAGACCCGCGACCTGGACCCCGATCTGCTCCGCTACGTCAATCACCTCGGGATTTCCGCTGTATTCCATCGCGAGGACTGGCTCACGGTGGATGGCTTCACCCGAGAACGTGGCCTGCATGAGGACTGGGATTACTGGTTGCGCCTGGCCGATGCGGGTGTGCGTGGGCGGGTCATCGGCGAGCCCCTGTTCTTCTATCGCCGGCATGCAGGCAGCCGTCTGTCGCTGATCAACCGCCGGCCTCTGCGCGCGTACCGCGCATTGCGCCGGGCTCACCTGGACTTCTTCGAGACGCCTGCCAGGCGCAGGCGGCTGATCGAGAGTTACCGCCAGCAGGTTGTGGCCGATCCCTTTTGCAACCTCGCGCGCCCCGAGCAGTACCGGGAGTTCCCGGCTGTGATCCTGGTCCACCTGCGCGATCTCGACGATGCCGAACGCTGCCGCCTGGGATCACGCCTGGAGACGTTCTCGCTGCAACTGATCGTCGAGCATGAAGCACCGGTGCCTCTCTGGCTGCAGCGGCGGGCAGAAATCATCTATCGCCTGCCAGCTCTGTTGGAGCCCTGCCAATGGCCGGCTTTCGTCGCGAATTTCCATGCCACCCGCAAGGTTGTCGCGGTGTTCCCCGAGGTTCGACCATGAGAGTCGCCGGGGAGGGCGCGCCGGGAGGCTGCGCTCCGATGCTGGTCGTAGTCACCCGCGCACCGTGCGGCGATTCTGTGCTGCAGAACATGGCGGTGCAGCTCCGTAGCCAGTCGCTCGCCGCCTGGCAGTGGCTGGTTGTCGGCGTAAAGCTTCCGTGGGATCTGCGCCAGGAGGCACGCATCCGCTTGCTGGCAAGCGAGGAGCAGGTGCGGCTGTGGACCCAGAGCCCCGCCTGCGTGGCCTGGATACGCCTGGATGAACCTGAGCCCTGGCTTGTGCCGCGGGCCTTCGAGCAGCTCTGGTGGTTTCTGCGTGGTCATCCACGAGCAAGGTGCGTGGTCTACGACGGATCGCCCGGAGCCGATGCCCGGCTGTCGGCCCGGCGCCACCCGCCCGCGAGGCAGCCCTGCTGGCTGCGTGGTGCAGCCGGCGTCGAAGCGCCGCCGGTAACCGCTGGTCCGCCCGGTGGCCGGCACCTGCTGATGTTGTTGCCCTGGCTGGAGCCGGGTGGAGCCGACCGCTGCAATCTGGATATTGCTCGCCAACTGCTCGGGCAGGGCTGGACGCTCAGCGTCGTTGCCACGCTGGAGGCGGCCCATGCCTGGGCGCCGCGATTCCGCGAACTGAGCGACGACGTGCTGGTGCTGCCTCGCTTCCTCGCCGCCGCCAGCGTCAAGGAATTCCTGCTTCACCTACTGGAAAGCCGCATGCCGGACCTGCTGTTGCTGTCCAACTGTCGCCTCGGTTACGACCTGCTTCCGACACTGCGCGGCCAAATGCCCCAGCTGCCGGTGATCGACCTGAACCATATGGAGGAGGGCTGGGGCGCCGGCGGCTATCCGGGGTTGGCGGTGCGGCATGACGCCGAAATGCTTCGCCACTGGGTAGTTTCGCGGCATCTGCGACAGTGGATGCTGGCGCGGGGGGTCGCCGCACAGCGGGTGGAAGTGCTGCACTGGTTCGCCGATGCGCAGCGCTGGCGCCCCGATACGCAGGCCCGGCGGCAGTTTCGCCAGGCCTTCGGGATAGCCCGGCGAACCCCGGTCATCGTCTACGCCGGCCGGCTCTGCCGGCAGAAGCGCCCGGACCTGTTCGCGGCGAGCCTGCGCAAGCTGGCCGACAGCGGCCAGGAGTTCCTGGCCCTGGTGATCGGCGATGGCGAACTGGCGGCCGACCTGCGGCGTGACCTGCAGCACCTGCACCTGGAGGAGCGGGTCCGCTGGCTGGGCTGGCTCGACGAGGACGGCTTGCGACGCGCCTTGCAGGCGTCGGACCTGCTCTTCCTGCCCTCGGAGGCGGAAGGCATCGCCCTGGTGTTGTATGAGGCCATGGCCTGCGCGCTGCCTGTGGTGGCCTCGAACGTGGGGGGCAGGCGGAACTGGTGGACGCCACCTGTGGCTGCCTGATCGGGCCGCGGAGCCGGGACCCGGCGAGCGACTACGCGGCAGCCCTGGGTCGCTTGCTGAAGGATCCGTTGTTGTTGCGCGACATGGGCGCGCGGGCCCGGGAACGCGTGCTCCGGCACTTCGATGCGCGGGCCTTCGGCCAGCGTCTACTCACCTTGCTGGAACAGGCCGTCCAGCTACCCGTGCCCCGAGCGGGGCGGCAATCGGCGAGGCAGCGCTCGCTGGCACTCGCCCGCTTGCGCTGGCAGTGGCGCTGCCGGCGCCTGTTGGCGCGCTGCGGGCTTTTCCGGCAGGGCCGCTTGCAGCGACTGCTGACAACGTTCGTCAAGGCGACGCTATACGTCGGTATCCATGGCTCGGCGCTGTTGCGCGTGAAGGAGCGGCGCAATTGAGGCATTGAATGAAAATGGAAAAACATCGAATGAAAAAGCGTGTCATCGTCGTTCTGGGTATGCATCGTTCCGGGACCAGCGTCATGTCTGCTGCTCTGGAATGCCTGGGCGTGGAGTTCGGCAACTTCCTCTTGGCCCCCCGGAACGACAATCCCAAGGGCTTCTGGGAGGATTGGCAAATCGTCGAGTTGAACGAGCGCCTTCATGCCCTGGTAGGGGGCCGTCTTCCTCGCCGGGCTTCGAGGTGCAACGCTTGTTGGCGGCTGCAGGCTATCCCGAGGTACGCCAGGCGTTGGTCGAGCTGCTGGACGCGCGCCTGGGCAGCCATGCGCAGTTCGGCATAAAGGACCCACGCCTGCCGCGCCTGATGGACGTCTGGGCGCCGGTACTGGAGGAGCTGGACGTCGAGTTGTCGTTCGTTCTGCCCGTACGCAACCCCCTCAGTGTGGCTACATCGCTATTGCGACGGGATGCCTTCTCGCTCAGCAAGGGCCTGTTGCTCTGGTACGAATACAGTTACCGGGCCCTGTACTTCGCCAGCTCCCGGCATATGCTGGTCGTCGACTATGACTGCCTAGTGGATGGACCACGCGCAACGCTGCGGCGAATGGCCGAGCGGCTCGGACTGGGTTTTGACGAGCGGACCTATACCGAGTTCGGCGAGCAGGTACTCACCCAGGACTTGCGCCATGGCCATTTCGATGACGCAGCCTTGCGCGCCCATGAGGATGGCTTTCCGGCCCTGCTACGGCTGTACCAGTTGCTGGGCAAGCTGGCGCGGGATGAGTTACAGCCTGGCGACGAGGAATTCTCCCGGCTGTTCCGCGCGGTGGAGCGCGATTTCTCTGAGCTTTGGCCGTTGATACGCCATTGCGGCCGCCAGGAAGTCGCTGACGGGGAGTGCCTGCAACGGGATAAGAGCTACTTCGCCGCCCGTGAAGCCGAATTGGGGGCTTGGATCGCCACGCTGGAGGCCTCTGTGCAGGAAAGCGAGGCGGTGCGGCTCAAGGAGAAGGTATGGTTCGAGCGGCAACTCGAAGAAAAGCAAGACTACGGCCGTGCGCTGGAAGAGCGCCTGGCGGCGATGGGAGAGGCACTCGGTGAGGCGAGTCGGCAGCTTGCTGTCGGGCGCGAGGATGTCTCCACGGCATTCCGTCTGGCCAACCAGGCGAGACAAGAAACCTTGGCTGCCCAGCGCGAGGTGCAGGCACTGTACGACAGTTCTTCCTGGCGTGTCACCGCGCCGCTGCGCTGGATACGGCGACTGCTGGAACGCTGTCGCGCGGCGCCCGCCGATTGACGTGATGGGTGGCGGTTGCTACCATTCCAGACCTTGTATTGGGAGGCTTTCGTCCCTATCTGGCGGAGCAACCCGTAAAAACTGAATATGGAGTGCCCGGCTTCGGCCGGGCGCGGCCAGGGGCCGGCAGGATACCAGTCTCGATCCTGCTGGCTTCTTTTTCATCACTTGACCGCGTTCGCTGGTGGCGCGGAGCCGGGCCTACAGGCCTTTGACTACAGGTATAAACATGAGCGAAAGCTTCGCAGAACTCTTTGAAGAAAGTCTGAAATCCCTCGACATGCAGCCGGGTGCCATCATCACCGGCATCGTGGTCGACATCGACGGTGACTGGGTCACCGTGCATGCCGGCCTGAAGTCCGAGGGCGTCATCCCGGTCGAGCAGTTCTACAACGAACAGGGCGAGCTGACCATCAAGGTGGGTGACGAAGTCCACGTTGCGCTGGACGCGGTTGAAGATGGCTTCGGTGAAACCAAGCTGTCCCGCGAGAAAGCCAAGCGTGCCGAATCCTGGCTGGTTCTGGAAGCTGCCTTCAACGCTGATGAAGTGGTCAAGGGCGTTATCAACGGCAAGGTCAAGGGTGGCTTCACCGTCGACGTCAGCGGCATCCGCGCGTTCCTGCCGGGTTCCCTGGTCGATGTCCGTCCGGTGCGTGATACCACCCACCTGGAAGGCAAAGAGCTCGAGTTCAAGGTCATCAAGCTGGACCAGAAGCGCAACAACGTTGTCGTTTCCCGTCGTAGCGTCCTGGAAGCCGAGAACAGCGCCGAGCGCGAAGCCCTGCTGGAATCCCTGCAGGAAGGCCAGCAAGTCAAGGGTATCGTCAAGAACCTCACCGACTACGGCGCATTCGTGGACCTGGGCGGCGTAGACGGCCTGCTGCACATCACCGACATGGCTTGGAAGCGCATCAAGCACCCGTCGGAAATCGTCAACGTCGGCGACGAGATCGATGTCAAGGTTCTGAAGTTCGACCGCGAGCGCAACCGCGTATCCCTGGGCCTGAAGCAACTGGGCGAAGACCCGTGGGTTGCCATCAAGGCTCGTTACCCGGAAGGCACCCGCGTCATGGCCCGCGTCACCAACCTCACCGACTACGGCTGCTTCGCCGAGCTGGAAGAGGGCGTGGAAGGCCTGGTACACGTCTCCGAAATGGACTGGACCAACAAGAACATCCACCCGTCGAAAGTCGTTCAGGTTGGCGACGAAGTGGAAGTTCAGGTTCTGGACATCGACGAAGAGCGTCGTCGTATCTCCCTGGGCATCAAGCAGTGCAAGTCCAACCCGTGGGAAGATTTCTCCAGCCGCTTCAACAAGGGCGACAAGATCTCCGGCACCATCAAGTCGATCACCGATTTCGGTATCTTCATCGGCCTGGAAGGCGGCATCGACGGTCTGGTTCACCTGTCCGACATCTCCTGGAACGAAGCCGGTGAAGAAGCCGTGCGTCGCTTCAAGAAGGGCGACGAGCTGGAAACCGTCATCCTCTCCGTCGATCCGGAGCGCGAGCGCATCTCCCTGGGCATCAAGCAACTGGAAGACGATCCGTTCTCCAGCTACGCCGGCCAGCATGAGAAGGGCAGCATCGTCCGCGGTATCGTCAAGGAAGTTGACGCCAAGGGCGCTGTCATCAGCCTGGGCGACGACATCGAAGGCATCCTGAAAGCCTCCGAAATCAGCCGCGACCGCGTCGAAGACGCCCGCAACGTGCTGAAGGAAGGCGAAGAAGTCGAAGCCAAGATCATCAGCATCGACCGCAAGAGCCGCGTCATCAGCCTCTCCATCAAGTCCAAGGACGTCGATGACGAGAAGGATGCGATGAAAGAGCTGCGTAGCAAGCAGGAAGTAGAAAGCACCGGTCCGACCACCATTGGTGATCTGATTCGTGCGCAAATGGAGAACCAGGGCTAAGTCCTGATTCTTCCAAGAAAAAGGGCGACTTCGGTCGCCCTTTTTCGTTTTCCCTCCTTTAGGCTGTTCAAAGCTTGAGCTGCGTGCTAAAAGAACCTAGAGCTGATCTAGCCGCTTGAAAAAGAAGGGAAAACCATGACCAAGTCGGAGTTGATCGAGAGAATCGTCACCCATCAGGGGCAGCTTTCCGCAAAGGACGTGGAGTTGGCGATCAAGACCATGCTTGAGCAGATGTCCCAGGCTCTGGCGACCGGCGATCGCATCGAGATCCGTGGGTTCGGCAGTTTCTCTCTGCATTACCGTGCACCGCGCGTCGGCCGGAATCCGAAGACCGGCGAATCGGTGCGCCTGGATGGTAAATTCGTTCCGCACTTCAAGCCGGGCAAGGAATTGCGCGATCGGGTGAACGAGCCCGTGTAGCCGGCTAGAGAACGATCGAGGATTTTTCATGCTTCGGCTCAAACGCTTTCTGGCCTTCCTGGCTGCCATCCTGCTATGCGCAGTGATCGTCGTCTTCGTCCTGGAGAACCTGCAGAAGGTCCAGCTGGCCTTCCTCGGCTGGCAGACGCCGGAGTGGCCGCTGGTGGTCTTCATCACCCTGTCCTTCGTCCTGGGTGGCGTCATCGGCCTGCTGCTGAGCATTCCGTTCCGGGCGCGCACGCGCCTGCATCTCTCGGGGCTGCGTTCCGAGGTATCGCGCTTCCGCAAGGAAAACCAGGCCCTGCGCGACCAGTCGCTGAAGACCCAGTGATCCGGGATGTCCAGCGTTGTAGCGATGCTGCTGTTCGTCCTGGCCCTGGCCGTCGGTTGGTGGCTGGGGCGCCGCTCGTTGCGCCCGGGGTCTCGGCCGGCTTCTGCTGACGAGGCGTTGCGCGAGCGGGTGCGCAACATGCACAACCTGCTCGACCGGCATTCCGACGACGCACTGGAGCGCCTTTCCCAGGGCCTTTCGCTGAACGAAGAGACGCTCGAAAGCCACGTTCATGTCGGCAACCTGTTCCGCCGCCGTGGGGATATCGAGAAGGCCATCCAGATCCACCAGGAATTGCTGGGCAAGGCGTCCGCCAACACCGAGCTGTCCGCGCAGATCAGCCTCGAACTCGCCCGTGACTACATCGCCGGCGGGTTGCTTGGCAGCGCCGAGCAGTTGCTGGACGAGCTGATGCGGCGTGACGGCCAGGCCACCTCGCTGGAGGCGCTGGACGAACTGCGTCGCATCGCCGAGCGCGAGAAGGACTGGGCGCGTGCAGTGGAGCTTGCAGCGCGCCTGGTGGGGCGGCGGCCCCAGTTGAAGACGGTGCTGGCCAACTATTATTGCGAGCAGGCCCAGGAGCGCATCCGTGGGGGGGACCGCGACAGCGCCTGCGAGCTTCTCAAGGAGGCCCGGCGGGTCGACCCCCAGTGCGTACGCGCCTTGCTGATGCGCCTGGATTGCGAGCTGTGGCAGCGCAACTTCCAGGCTGCCGATGCTTCCATCACCGAACTCTGCGCGGCTGATGCCGGTTTTCTCGGTGAGTTGCTGCCCATGCTGCGGCGCCGCGAGTGTTGCGCCGAGCCGGAGATCCTCGCCTGCCTGCGCCGTCTTGCCGAGGCGCCGGATGCGTCGCCGGCGCTGCTGGCGATCCTGGCCCAGCTCGACGCGGACGGGCAGGGCTGGCGCGGCCGGTTGCTGGCCAAGGTCCAGCAACAACCTTCCTGGCGAGGGTTGCTGGACATGCTCGGTACGCTGGGCGGCGGTAGGGCGGACCAGGAGCTGTTCACCCACATGCAGCCGATCATCCTCGGCCTGTATCGATCGATGCCGCACTATCGCTGCGGCAATTGCGGTTTCGCCGGGCGCGAGCTGCACTGGCAATGCCCGGGCTGCCACGCGTGGAATACGCTCAGGCCGATCGCTGCTCCCCAGCAGTGATGCCGGTACCCGAAATCATGGACGGTGCCCCGGCGCCTTGAATCTCTAGGAGTGGTGTTGAAAGTACTTCTGACCGGTGCCACCGGTTTTGTCGGGCGTGGCGTTCTCGAAGCCTTTGCCGCGATACCGGAGTTGCGCCTGGCGGTGGCGGTGCGTTCCCGTTTGCCTGGCGAGTTCCCCGGCGTGGAGGTCCACTCCATCGATGGCCTGAGCGCCACCCAGGACTGGAGCGGTGCACTGGCCGGCGTGGACGTCGTGGTCCATGCCGCGGCCCGGGTGCATGTCATGTGCGAAACCGCGGACGATCCCCTGGCCGAGTTCCGCGCGGTCAATGTCGAGGGCACCCTCAACCTGGCACGCCAGGCCGCCGCGGCAGGGGTGCGGCGCTTCATCTTCATCAGCTCGGTCAAGGTCAATGGCGAATCGACGCCGCCCGGCCGGCCGTTCCGTGCCGAGGACGTGCCGGCGCCGGCCGACCCCTACGGCCAGTCGAAGCTGGAAGCGGAGCAGGCGCTGTCGCGCCTGGCCGAAGACTGTGCAATGGAATGGGTGGTCATCCGCCCGCCGCTGATCTATGGCCCGGGTGTGGGGGCCAACTTCGCCAGCCTGATGCGTGCGGTGCAGCGGCAATTGCCCTTGCCGTTCGCGCGGGTGCGCAACCGGCGGAGCCTGGTGGCCAGGGACAACCTGGTCGACCTGCTGCGGGTCTGCCTGGGGCACGAGCGTGCCGCCAACCAGGTCTTCCTGGTCAGCGACGACCAGGACCTTTCCAGCGCCGAGCTGTGCCGCCGCCTGGCCGCGGCACTGGGCGTACGTTCGCGGCTGCTGCCGGTGCCGGTCGCCTTGCTGCAGGGGCTGGCCGTGTTGTTCGGGCGGGGAGCCCAGGCGCAGCGCGTGCTGGGCTCGTTGCAGGTGGATATCGGCAAGACCCGCGAGCTGCTGGGCTGGCGCCCGCCGGTGGGCGTCGACCAGGCGCTGGCGGCGACGGCTCGCTGGTACCGGGAGGCCCGGCGATGATCTTCCTGTTGCCGTTTCTCGCCCTGCTGCTGGCCTGGGCCGGCACCGCCGGGGTTCGCCACTACGCCCTCGCGCGCAGTGTGATGGACGTGCCCAACGAGCGCAGCTCCCACAGTGTCCCGACGCCCAGGGGCGGTGGGGTGGCGATAGTCCTGAGCTTCCTTCTGGTGCTGCTGCTGTCCTGGGGAATGGGCCTGACCGATACGCGCGGCATGCTTGCCCTGCTGCTGTCGGGCGGCTGGATCGCCCTGGTGGGCTTCGTCGACGACCATCGCCACGTCCCGGCCCGCTGGCGCCTGCTCGGCCACTTCCTGGGGGCGGGGTTCCTGCTCTACATGCTGGGTGGCGTGCCGGCCCTGCCGTTCGCCGGCAGCCATTGGGACCTGGGCCTGTTCGGTTCGCTGCTGGCGCTGTTCTACCTGGTGTGGCTGCTGAACCTCTACAACTTCATGGACGGCATCGATGGCATCGCCAGCCTGGAGGCGATCACCGTCTGCGTCGGTGCGGCGCTCTGTTGCTGGCTGGCAGGGGTGGGCTCGGCCGCCTGGCTGCCGCTGCTGTTAGCCGCGGCCACCGCGGGGTTCCTGGCCTGGAACTACCCGCCTGCGCGAATCTTCATGGGCGACGCCGGCAGCGGCTTCCTCGGCATCGTCCTGGGAGGGTTGTCCTTGCAGGCGGCTTGGCAGGCTCCGCAGCTGTTCTGGTCGTGGCTGATCCTGTTGGGCGCCTTCGTGGTCGACGCCACCTGGACCCTGGCGCGCCGCTTGCTGCGTGGCGAGCGGGTGCATGAAGCGCACCGCAGCCATGCCTACCAGCGTGCTTCGCGGCGTCTGGGCCAGCATCGCGCCATCAGTCTGTCCGTGGCTGCGATTAATCTGATATGGCTGTCGCCGATCGCCGTTTTCGTGGCGTTGGGCTGGATCGACGGCGTGACCGGACTGATTCTTGCCTATGCTCCATTGGTGCTGGTCGTGGCAGTGCTGGGTGCCGGTGGGCCTGAAAACGGCCAACCGAAGTGAACTCCATGGGAAATGGTGGTCAATGTAACGGGAGACTGCGCTCCCGGACTGGGAAGGACGAATGGATATGCTGCGAGAGCGCCTGCTGAGGTTGCCCCGACGTTACAAGCGAATGCTGCAGGTGGTCACGGACGTGTTCCTGGTGTGGCTGGCCCTGTGGCTTTCTTTCGTGGTGCGCCTGGGTACGGACGACCTGACCTACCCCTTCCGCGTGCATGCCTGGCTGTTCATCGCCGCGCCCCTGATCGCGATACCGCTGTTCATCCGCTTCGGCATGTACCGGGCGGTCATGCGCTACCTGGGCAACGATGCGCTGATCGCCATCTGGAAGGCGGTGACCATCTCGGCCCTGGTGCTTTCGCTGGTGGTCTACTGGAACCGCTCGGTCGTCGAGGCGGTGCCGCGTTCCCTGGTGCTCAACTACTGGTGGCTGAGCCTGCTGATGGTCGGCGGCCTTCGCCTGGCCATGCGCCAATACTTCATGGGCGACTGGTACAGCGCAGTCCAGGTCGTGCCCTTCTTCAAGCAGGACGATGGCCTGACCAAGGTCGCGGTCTACGGCGCGGGTACCGCGGGCAACCAGCTGGTGGCCGCCCTGCGCCTGGGGCGGGCGATGCGCCCGGTGGCGTTCATCGATGACGACGACGAGATCGCCAACCGGGTGATCGCCGGCTTGCGGGTATTCAAGCCCAAGCATATCCAGCAGATGATCGAGGAGACCGGCGCCCAGGAGGTCCTCCTGGCGATTCCCTCGGCCTCGCGGGCGCGCCGCCGCGAGATCCTCGGGCTGCTGGAACCCTATCCGCTGCACGTGCGCAGCGTGCCCGGCATCATCGACCTGGCCAACGGCCGGGTGAGGGTGGACGACATCCAGGAAGTGGACATCGCCGACCTGCTGGGTCGCGACCCGGTGGCTCCGCGCAGGGAGCTGCTGGAGCACTGCATCCGCGGCCAGGCGGTGATGGTCACAGGGGCGGGCGGCTCCATCGGCTCGGAATTGTGCCGGCAGATCCTGAGCTGCGGCCCGACGGTGATGGTGCTGTTCGAGCACTGCGAGTTCAACCTCTACCGCATCCACCAGGAACTGGAGCAGCGCATCCGCCGCGAGTCCCTGCCGGTGCAGCTGGTGCCCATCCTGGGCTCGGTGCGCAGCGCCGAGCGCCTGCTGGAGGTGCTGGGCAGCTGGAAGATCAACACCGTCTACCATGCGGCCGCCTACAAGCACGTGCCGATCGTCGAGCACAACATTTCCGAGGGCGTGCTCAACAACGTGCTGGGCACGTTGCAGGCGGCCCAGGCTTCGATCCAGGCCGGAGTGCAGAACTTCGTGCTGATCTCCACCGACAAGGCGGTGCGCCCGACCAATGTCATGGGCGGCACCAAGCGCCTGGCCGAGATGATCCTGCAGGCGCTCAGCCAGGAGCCGGCGCCGGTGCTCTTCGGCGACAAGGCCGGCGTGCACCATGTGAACAAGACCCGTTTCACCATGGTGCGCTTCGGCAACGTCCTGGGTTCATCCGGCTCGGTCATTCCGCTGTTCCGCGAGCAGATCAAGCGCGGCGGCCCGGTGACCGTCACCCATCCGGCGATCACCCGCTACTTCATGACCATACCCGAGGCCGCGCAACTGGTGATCCAGGCGGGCTCCATGGGGCGCGGCGGCGATGTCTTCGTGCTGGACATGGGGCAGCCGGTGAGGATCCTCGAGCTGGCCCAGCGCATGATCCACCTGTCGGGGCTCAGCGTGCGCTCGGAGAGCACGCCCCATGGCGACATCGCCATCGAGTTCAGTGGCCTGCGCCCGGGTGAGAAGCTCTACGAGGAGCTGCTGATCGGTGACGACGTGGGCACTACCGAGCACCCGATGATCATGAAGGCAAACGAGGAAATGCTGCCCTGGGATGCGTTCAAGGCGGTGCTGGGCTCGCTGCTGAAGGCGGTGGAGCGGGGTGACTACGCCCAGGTGCGCATGCTGCTGCGCGATTCGGTCAACGGCTACTGCCCGGATGGCGACATCGTCGACCTGGTCCACCAGCAGCGCCGTATGGAACCCTGACAGATCAAGGCCGGCACTCGGTCGGACGCTGCCTTGTTGCAGGAGGGGCTCTTCGTCCAATCGGCGAGGAAGCCCCTGATTCATTCAAAGTGTGATTTTCCCTTCTTCCCCTTGCCCCACTCCTGTCGCTAAAGGTGAATGGCGAGCCCGTTCTGGCTCGCCATACCCAGTGATTAAAAGGAGTTATTCATGCATAAGGCATTCGCGCTACTGCTGGTCGTGCTTTCTTCCCTTTCCCTCTCGGGCATGGCTGCCGCCGCCTCTGCGCCGGAGAAGCTGACGCCGGCGACGGTCACCATGCACGACGAGAAGGAAGGGCTAGTCAGCCTCAACACCGCCGACGCAGAGATGCTGCAAAAGCGGCTCAAGGGAATCGGCAAGGCCAAGGCCGAAGCCATCGTGGCCTACCGGCAGGCCAATGGCCCCTTCACCAGCCTGGATCAGTTGCTGGAAGTGAAGGGCATCGGCAAGGCGATCCTGGAGAGCAACCGGGAGGCGATCAGCCTCGACTGAGGCGCTCCGCGATGGAAAGGCCGGTCCGGGCGACCGGCCTTTTTCATTGTTGCGTTGGTGGGGTGATGCTTGACCATGGCCAGCAGCGAGCATGGGGCGATTACCTTGGAAGGACAGGCCGAGATGGTGACCGAGGAGATGGAGCAGGCGTTGGGTCGCCTGAGCGACGAACCTGCGCCGTTCTCAAGGCAAAGTGGAGGGCCTGCACCGGCGGGCTCAGGATTGATGTCTGGCGGGAGAGGGATGGGAGGAGGCCGCCCTTGGCAGGCGACCGACTCTCGATCTAGAATCTCCCGTAATGGGAGATTCGGGACGGATGCGAGTCATTGCAAAGAGCACGTTGGTGAAGTTCTGGGAGATTCCTGGCCAGGAGGACGCCAAGGCTCCTTTGGAGAGTTGGTACGACGCGGCGACCAACGCTGAATGGAAGACTCCACAGGACGTGAAGAATCAATTCGGCAGCGCGAGCATCTGCGGCAACAACCGCGTGGTGTTCAACATCGGCGGCAACAAGTACCGCCTGATTGTGGAAATGCAGTACCGCTGCGGCATCGCCTGGGTGAAGTTCATCGGCACCCATGCCCGGTACGACCAGATAGACGTGGAGACGGTGAATGAATATTAAGCCCATCCGAAACGACGAGGACCTGCGCTCGGCCTTCCAGCGCCTGGAGTCCATCTTCCAAGCGGAGGAGGGCACGGCTGAGGCTGACGAAATGGAAGTGCTGGTGACGCTGATCGAGGCGTATGAGAACAAGCACTACCCGATAGGCCCGGCCGATCCCGTCGAGGCCATCAAGTTCAGCATGGAGCAACGAGGGCTGACCCCGCGCGACCTGGAACCCTTTATCGGCAGCAGCGGCCGTGTCTCAGAGGTGCTGAATCGCAAGCGTGGCCTCAGCCTGGCGATGATCAAGCGCCTGCATGATGGCTTGAATATCCCCTATGAGAGCCTGCTGGCCGGGGCTGCCTAGTCTGGCTCCGGCGTTCTGCCATGGTTCGTTGAGGGTAGGCGTGCTGGGCCTGGGAAGCTATTGAAGGGTGTTGGGCCCCGCGACCTGGACTCGACGGTCCGGGGCCCTTACAAAGAAAAAGGTTCTTCGCGGAGTCTGGGGAAAGAGCGGATTGACAGTCAGGGAAGCGGGTAGATTGGCAGTCGCCAAACGAACCAACCCCCACCCCCTGCTGTCGCCGTGCATCCTATTGATCTTGCTGCTTTCTGGCCAGGCTACGAAGTCATCGCCTGCCACCCATCTGCCGACAGCACCCTGCTGATCGAGCTCAAGCCTCACGCCAGCGCTGTCCCCAAATGCGGGCGCTGCGGTCAGGCCAGTCCATTAATCCACGAACGGCGGATTCGCCGGGTGCGTGATCGTGATCTGTTCGACCAGCGCGTCCTGCTCCAACTGCCGGTGCGCCGCGTCGACTGCCTGCGCTGTGGTCGGGTGACCGAGCGGATCGACTGGCTGGAGCCAGCGTCGCGCTTGACCCAGCGCTTGCGCATCTGGCTCGAGGCTTTGCTGCAATTACTGCCCATCAGTCACGTCAGTCGCCTCGTCGGTCTGCATTGGCACACGCTCAAGCAACTCGACAAACGTCGTCTAGAGGCCGCAGTCGGTGCTTTCGAGCCGGGTGACGTTCGCCGCCTGGTGATGGACGAGTTCGCTCTTCACAAAGGACATCGTTACGCCACCGTGATCATGGATGCGCAGCGGACACGCGTGCTGTGGGTCGGGCATGGCAACAGCCGCGAGGCGATTCAGCCGTTCTTCGAACTGCTCGGTGAGCGCTGCCAGCAAATCGAGGCCGTGGCGATGGACATGAACACCGCCTTCGATCTGGAAGTAAAACAGCATTGCCCCCGTGCCGAAGTGGTCTACGACCTATTCCACGTGGTGGCTCGCTATGGCCGGGAGGTGATCGACCGCATCCGTGTCGATCAGGCCAACGCGCTACGCCAGGACAAAGCGGCACGCAAGGTAATCAAGCAGAGTCGTTGGTTGCTGCTGCGCAATCGCGAAAACCTCAAGGATCAGCAAGCCGTGCAGTTGCAGGAAATCCTCGAGGCCAACCAGCCACTGGCCACGGTCTACGTGCTCAAGGATGCGCTCAAGGAAATCTGGTACGCCCCCAGCGTGCGGGAGGGTTGGCGCCGCTGGCGGGACTGGTTGCGCCACGCCAGGGACAGTGGCCTGGCCCCGCTGCAACGCTTCGCTCGCAATCTGCGCAAATACGCCCGAGGCATCCTGGCCAGCGCTCGCTTCCCCATGCACACCAGCCTGCTGGAAGGGGTAAACAACCGCATCAAGGTGATCAAGCGCATGGCCTATGGCTTCAGGGACTCCGCCTACTTCTTCCTGAAAATCAAGGCCGCCTTCCCCGGGAAAGCGCGATGAACCAAGAAAAAGCCCCCGGCATGTGCCGAGGGCTTTTGAATTTGGCTCCGCGACCTGGACTCGAACCAGGGACCCAATGATTAACAGTCATTTGCTCTACCGACTGAGCTATCGCGGAACAACGGGGCGTATCTTACTGATTAAAAAGGGGAAGTCAACATTCTACCGATGACTTCCCCGATTTTTTTCAGAGCACCTGGACGATGGCGCGGGTGACGGTTTCCAGGTTGCCGTTGTTCAGCGCGGCGACGCAGATGCGGCCGGTGCCGACGGCGTAGATGCCGAACTCGTTCTTCAGGCGCTCCACCTGCTCGGCGGTCAGGCCGGAGTAGGAGAACATGCCGCGCTGCTGGGCGACGAAGCCGAAGTCGCGCTTGGCGCCCTGGGCGGCCAGTTGCTCGACCATGGCCACGCGCATGTTACGGATGCGGCTGCGCATTTCGCCCAGTTCCTCTTCCCACAGGGTGCGCAGTTCCGGGCTGTTGAGCACGGCGGAGACGACGCTGGCGCCGTGGGTCGGCGGGTTGGAGTAGTTGGTGCGGATCACCCGCTTGACCTGGGACAGGACGCGGGCGGACTCCTCGCGGCTGTTGGTGACCACCGACAGCGCGCCGACGCGCTCGCCGTACAGCGAGAACGACTTGGAGAAGGAGCTGGAAACGAAGAAGTTCAGGCCGGACCGGGCGAACAGGCGCACGGCGGCGGCGTCTTCGTCGATGCCGTCACCGAAGCCCTGGTAGGCGATGTCGAGGAAGGGCACGTGGCCCTTGGCCTTGAGCACCTCCAGGACCTGTTTCCAGTCGTCCAGGCTCAGGTCGACGCCGGTCGGGTTGTGGCAGCAGGCGTGCAGCACCACGATGGACTGCGAGGGCAGGGCGTTGAGGTCCTCCAGCAGGCCGGCGCGGTTCACGCCGTGGCTGGCGGCGTCGTAGTAGCGGTAGTTCTGCACCGGGAAGCCGGCGGCCTCGAACAGCGCGCGATGGTTTTCCCAGCTCGGGTCGCTGATGGCCACGGTGGCGTTGGGCAGCAGGCGCTTGAGGAAGTCGGCGCCGGTCTTCAGCGCGCCGGTACCGCCCACCGCCTGGGTGGTGACCACGCGGCCTTCGGCCAGCAGCTCGGAGTCGGCGCCGAACAGCAGCTTCTGCACGCCCTGGTCGTAGGCGGCGATGCCTTCGATCGGCAGGTAGCCGCGCGGGGCGTGGGCTTCGATGCGGGCTTTCTCCGCGGCCTGTACGGCACGCAGCAACGGGAGGCGACCCTCCTCGTTGTAGTACACGCCGACGCCCAGGTTGATCTTGCCGGGGCGGGTGTCGGCGTTGAAGGCTTCGTTCAGGCCCAGGATGGGGTCGCGGGGGGCCATTTCGACAGCGGAGAACAGACTCATTTTGGCAGCAGCTCTAAGGCGGGAGTGAGAATGCAAATGCAACCCCCGCGCACGGCGCTGGGGGATGCGTCGACGGGCCGGTATTATATAGGCCTCTATGGCACGCTGCGAGTTGATCGCGCATGCTTTCGCCTGGTTTGACGCCGCAATTCTGCCCGCGTCACACCCCACAGCGAGGTTCCCATGTCGATTTTCCAACTGGATTCGCGCTTCAAGCCGGCGGGCGACCAGCCCGAAGCGATCCGACAAATGGTGGAGGGGCTGGAGGCCGGACTGTCGCACCAGACCCTGCTGGGGGTGACCGGCTCCGGCAAGACCTTCAGCATCGCCAACGTCATCGCCCAGGTGCAGCGCCCGACCATGGTCCTGGCGCCGAACAAGACCCTGGCCGCGCAGCTCTACGGCGAGTTCAAGACCTTCTTCCCGCACAACGCGGTGGAATACTTCGTCTCCTACTACGACTACTACCAGCCGGAGGCCTACGTCCCGTCCTCCGACACCTATATCGAGAAGGATTCGTCGATCAACGACCACATCGAGCAGATGCGCCTGTCGGCGACCAAGGCCCTGCTGGAGCGTGAGGACGCGATCATCGTCTGCACCGTGTCGTCCATCTACGGCCTGGGCGATCCGGCGTCCTACCTGAAGATGGTCCTGCACCTGGACCGCGGCGACCGCATGGACCAGCGCGAGTTGCTGCGCCGCCTGACCAGCCTGCAGTACACCCGCAACGACATGGACTTCGCCCGCGCCAGCTTCCGCGTGCGCGGCGACGTCATCGACATCTTCCCGGCGGAATCGGAGCTTGAGGCCATCCGCGTCGAGCTGTTCGACGACGAAGTGGAGAACATCTCCGCCTTCGACCCGCTGACCGGCGAGGTGATCCGCAAGCTGCCGCGCTTCACCTTCTACCCCAAGAGCCACTACGTGACGCCGCGGGAAACCCTGATGGAGGCGGTGGAGCAGATCAAGGAAGAGCTCAAGGTGCGCCTGGACTACCTGCGCAACGACAACAAGCTGGTGGAAGCCCAGCGCCTGGAGCAGCGCACCCGCTTCGACCTGGAGATGATCCTCGAGCTGGGCTACTGCAACGGCATCGAGAACTACTCGCGCTTCCTCTCCGGGCGCGGCCCCGGCGAGCCGCCGCCGACCCTCTACGACTACCTGCCGGCCAACTCGCTGCTGGTGATCGACGAATCCCACGTCAGCGTTCCCCAGGTCGGCGCCATGTACAAGGGCGACCGTTCGCGCAAGGAAACCCTGGTGGAATACGGCTTCCGCCTGCCCTCGGCGCTGGACAACCGGCCGCTGCGCTTCGAGGAGTGGGAGGCGATCAGCCCGCAGACCATCTTCGTCTCCGCCACCCCCGGCCCCTATGAAGAGCAGCACGCCGGGCGCGTGATCGAGCAGGTGGTGCGGCCCACCGGCCTGGTCGACCCGCAGATCGAAGTGCGCCCGGCCTCGACCCAGGTGGACGACCTGCTCTCGGAAATCCGCCGGCGCGTGGCCAGCGAGGAACGCGTGCTGGTCACCACCCTGACCAAGCGCATGGCCGAGGACCTCACCGACTACCTCGGCGACCACGACGTGCGCGTGCGCTACCTGCACTCGGACATCGACACCGTCGAGCGCATGGAGATCATCCGCGACCTGCGCACCGGCGCCTTCGACGTGCTGGTGGGCATCAACCTGCTGCGCGAGGGCCTGGACATGCCCGAGGTGTCCCTGGTGGCCATCCTCGACGCCGACAAGGAAGGTTTCCTGCGTTCCGAGCGCTCGCTGATCCAGACCATCGGCCGCGCCGCGCGCAACCTCAACGGCAAGGCGATCCTCTATGCCGACAACGTCACCGGCTCGATGCAGCGAGCCATGGACGAGACCGAGCGGCGGCGCAACAAGCAGATCGCCTTCAACGAAGCCAACGGCATCGTGCCCAAGGGTGTGAAGAAGGACATCAAGGACATCCTCGAGGGCGCCAGCGTGCCGGGCGCCAAGGGCAAGCGCCGCGGCGTGGCCAAGGTGGCGGAGGAGAGCGGGCGCTACGAGGGCGAACTGCGCTCGCCGAACGAGATCAGCAAGCGCATCCGCCAGCTCGAGGAGAAGATGTACCAGCTGGCCCGCGACCTGGAGTTCGAAGCCGCCGCCGCGGTGCGCGACGAGATCCACAAGCTGCGCGAACGCCTGGTGGAGGTCGGCTGACCTCCACCCGCGCTTGGGTCAGTGCGCGGCAGCGCTGGCCTGGGCGCCGAAGCCCTTCGGCAGCGGGCGGGTCAGCAGCACGGCGATCATGCTGATGGCGAGGACGATGCCGATGGCGTGGAAGGCGTCGTTGTAGGCCATGATCGCCGCCTGTTGGTGGACGATCACGCTGATTTCCCCCAGCGCCGCCTGCTGGCTGCCGAGTTGCGCGGTCAACTGCGCGAGGCGCTCGTCCACCGCGCCGTTGACCGGCACCACCGCTTCGCGCAGGTAGTCGTAGTAGACCTTGGCGCGGCTATCCAGCAGCGTCGCCAGCAGGGCGATGCCGATGGCGCCGCCGAGGTTGCGCAGGATGTTGAACAGGCTCGAGGCGGAGCCGGCGTCTTGCGGCTGCAGGTAGATGGTGGCGATCAGCGAAATGGTCACCATCACCATCGGCTGGCCGAGGGCGCGCAGCAGCTGGATCTGGTTGAACTGCGGGCCGGCGAAGTCCGGGTTGAGCACCCCCGAGCAGAAACTCGCCAGGCCGAACAGGCCGAAGCCGATGGCGCACAGCAGGCGTGGCTCGATGATCTTCATCAGCTTGGGGATCAGCGGGATCAGGAACAGCTGCGGCACGCCCATCCACATGATCACCTCGCCGATCTGCATGGCGTTGTAGCCCTGGATCTGCGCCAGGTACAGTGGCAGCACGTAGATCGAGCCGTACAGGCCCATGCCCAGGCCGACGCTGGAGATGCTCGACAGGCCGAAGTTGCGGTTGCGCAGGATGCCCAGGTTGATCAGCGGGTTGGGCCGCGAGGTCTGCAGGATGATGAACAGGATCAGGCTGACCAGGGCGATGCTGCCCAGGCTGACGATCAGGTTGGACTCCAGCCAGTCCTTGCGGTGGCCCTCCTCGAGGAACACCTGCAGGCAGCCCAGGCCGATGGCCATGCTGACGATGCCGGCGTAGTCGGTGCTCTTCAGCAGCTCCCAGTGCGGCGGCTTCTTCTCCAGGCCGTAGAGCAGCCCGGCGATCATCAGCAGGCCCGGCGGGATGTTGATGTAGAAGATGTATTCCCAGCCGAAGTTCTCGGTCAGCCAGCCGCCCAGGGTCGGGCCGATCGACGGGGCGAAGGTGGCGGTGATGGCGAACAGCGCCATGCCCTTGGGCCGGTGGTGTTCCGGCAGCTTGATCAGGCTCAGGGTGAAGGCCAGGGGAATCAGCGCGCCGCCGGTGAAGCCCTGCATGGCGCGGAACACGATCATGCTCTCCAGGTTCCAGGCGAAGGAGCAGAGCAGCGAGGAGAACAGGAAGCCGATCGACACCATCACCGCCAGGCGCCGCGCCGAGAGCAGCTGCACCAGCCACGCGGTGAGCGGGATCATGATGATCTCCGCGACCAGGTAGGAGGTGGAGATCCACGAGCCTTCCTCCAGGGTCGCGGCCAGCGCGCCCTGGATGTCCTTCAGCGAGGAGTTGGTGATCTGGATGTCGAGCACCGCCATGAACGCGCCGAGCATGGCCGCCAGTACCGCGATCCAGTCGCGCCGCGTAGGTTCGCCGGCGGGGCGCAGGAGCGGGTCAGCGCTCACCGATCTGCACCTCGGCCTCGACCGACATGCCCGGGCGGATCAGGCCCTTGAGCGGGTTGTCGGCGGCGAAGGTGATCTTCACCGGGATGCGTTGCACCACCTTGGTGAAGTTGCCGGTGGCGTTGTCCGGCGGCAGCAGGCTGAACTGGGCGCCGGAGGCGGCGAAGAGGCTGTCCACGCAGCCTTCGATGGGCGTGTCGGGGAAGCTGTCGAGGATCAGCCGGGCCTTCTGCCCCGGGCGCATGTGGCCGACCTGGGTCTCCTTGAAGTTGGCCTGCACCCAGATGCCTTCATCGGGCACCAGCGCCAGCAACTGGCTGCCGACCTGCACGTACTGCCCCACCCGCGCGCCGCGCTGGCCGACCAGGCCGGCCACCGGGGCGCGGATCTCGGTGCGCGCCAGGTTGATCTCGGCCTGGGCGATCTCCGCCCGGGAGGCGTCGATCTGTGCCTGCAGGCGCTTGATGTCGGCGTTCAGGGCGTCGACCTGGATGCGCTGGGCCTGCAGGTCGGCCTGGGCCTTGGCCACTTGCGAGCGGGCGACGTGGGAGTCGGCGGTCAGGGTGGTGACGCGTTCCTCGGAAACGTAGCCGGGCTTGCGCAGGGTCTGGGCGCGGTTGAGGTCGATCTGGGTGCGGCCGAAGGTGGCCTGGGTGGCGTTCAGGTCGGCCTCGCTGGCGGCGATCGTGCTGCCCTGGCCCTTCAGCTTGCTGCGCGCCTGGGCCAGCTCCGCCTCGTGGGTGGCCAGGGCGGCCCTGGCGCGGTCCAGGGCCAGGCGGAAGTCGGCGTCCTCCAGCTTGACCAGCAGTTGGCCCTTTTCCACGTGCTGGTTGTCGGTGACCAGCACCTGGTCGATGCGCGCGCCCAACTGGCTGGCGATGCGGGTGATCTCGCCCTGGACGTAGGCGTTGTCGGTGGTTTCCTGGAAGCGGCCGATGAAGTACCAGCGCGCCAGGAAGGCCAGGGCGACCAGGCAGAAGAGGGCGAAGAAGATGCTCAGGCGGCGTTTCAATTGTGCAGGCATGATAAACGAGCGTTTGTTTGGCGGAATTTTTCCGCCAATGTAACAGTGTTCCCGGCCGGGGCGCAGTCGCTACAATTCGGAAACTTTGTTGTTTATAGGGAACAATAATGGGGCTGGATGATGCGCTGATCTTCACCCGGGTCGTGGAGTTCCACAGTTTCACCCAGGCCGCCCACAGCCTGGGCATGCAGAAGTCCACGGTGAGCCGGCGCATCGCGTTGCTGGAAGAGCGCCTGGGCGTGCGCCTGCTCAATCGCACCACGCGCAAGCTGCGCCTGACCGAGGTGGGGCAGGCCTACTACGACCGTTGCCGGCAGATCATGCTCGACTTCGCCGAGGCCGAGCAGGCGGTGATGCAGCTGCAGCAAGAACCGTCCGGCCTGCTGCGCATCACCGCGCCCATCGAGTTCGGCCAGATGTACCTGGGCGAGGTGCTCGGCGACTTCATGCGCCTCTATCCGCAGATCACCGCCGAGGTGGAGCTCAGCTCGCGCACCGTCGACCCGCTGGAGGAGGGCATGGACATCGCCATCACCGTCGGCCAGCCGGAGGACTCGACGCTGATCGCCCGCCGCCTGCTGGTGACCAGCCGCTGCCTGTGCGCCAGCCCCGGCTACCTGGAGCAGCACGGGCGGCCGCTGCACGTCGAGGACCTGGCGCGGCATCGCGCGGTGCTGCTGGCCCAGGACTCGCAGCGCTACTGGCCGCTGCTGAACGAGAGCGTGCCCTGCCAGCGGGTGCTGTCCTGCAACAATATCTCCTTCGCCCGCGAGGCGGTGCTGGCCGGGGCGGGCATCGCCTCGCTGCCGGAGCTGATCGTCGACGCGGCACTGGAAAGCGGCCGCCTGGAACGCCTGCTGCCGGAGGTGCAACTGCCGATCGGCGAGCTCTATGCGGTCTACCCCTCGCGGCGCTTCCAGGCCATGAAGGTGAAGACCTTCCTCGACTACCTGATCCACCGCCTGCCCATCGACGAGGCCCATCGGCTGGAGCCGGGGGCGGCGCGCCTGATAACATCGCCCCCATGAATGCAGGCTATTGCCCGCATCTTTCATTCCGGTTTTCACGAGAGCTTTCATGACCACTGTCCGCACCCGCATCGCGCCGTCCCCCACCGGCGACCCGCACGTCGGCACCGCCTACATCGCGCTGTTCAACCTGTGCTTCGCCCGTCAGCACGGCGGCAAGTTCATCCTGCGCATCGAGGACACCGACCAGGTACGCTCCACCCGCGAGTCGGAACAGCAGATCTTCGACGCCCTGCGCTGGCTGGGCATCGAGTGGGACGAAGGCCCGGACGTCGGCGGCCCCCATGGCCCGTACCGGCAGAGCGAGCGGGGCGCCATCTACAAGCAGTACAGCGATGAGCTGGTGGAGAAGGGCCACGCCTTCCCCTGCTTCTGCTCCTCCGAGCGCCTCGACGCCATCCGCGCCGAGCAGCAGGCGCGCAAGGAAACCCCGCGCTACGACGGCCACTGCATGCACCTGCCGAAGGAAGAGTCGCAGCGCCGCATCGCCGCCGGCGAGTCCCACGTGGTGCGCATGAAGGTGCCGACCGAAGGCGTCTGCGTGGTCCCGGACATGCTCCGCGGCGACGTCGAGATCCCGTGGGACCGCATGGACATGCAGGTGCTGATGAAAGCCGACGGCCTGCCCACCTACTTCCTGGCCAACGTGGTCGACGACCACCTGATGGGCATCACCCACGTGCTGCGCGGCGAAGAGTGGCTGCCCTCGGCGCCCAAGCTGATCAAGCTGTACGAGTACTTCGGCTGGGAGCAGCCGGTGCTCTGCTACATGCCGCTGCTGCGCAACCCGGACAAGAGCAAGCTGTCCAAGCGCAAGAACCCCACCTCCATCACCTTCTACGAGCGCATGGGCTTCCTGCCCCAGGCGCTGCTGAACTACCTGGGCCGCATGGGCTGGTCGATGCCCGACGAGCGCGAGAAGTTCAGCCTGCAGGAGATGATCGACAACTTCGACCTGTCCCGCGTGTCCCTCGGCGGGCCGATCTTCGACATGGAGAAGCTGTCCTGGCTGAACGGCCAGTGGATCCGCGAGCAGTCGGTGGAGGAGTTCGCCCGGGAAGTGCAGAAGTGGGCGCTCAACCCCGGGTACCTGATGAAGATCGCCCCCCACGTCCAGGGCCGGGTGGAGAACTTCAGCCAGATCGCCCCGCTGGCCGGCTTCTTCTTCAGCGGCGGCGTGCCGCTGGACGCCAGGTTGTTCGAGCACAAGAAGCTCGACGCCACCCAGGTGCGCCAGGTCCTGCAACTGGTGCTGTGGAAGCTGGAAGCGTTGCGCCAGTGGGAGAAGGACAGGATCACCGCCTGCATCCAGGCGGTGGCCGAGCACCTGGGCCTTAAGTTGCGTGACGTCATGCCGCTGATGTTCCCGGCCATCACCGGCCATGCCAGCTCGGTGTCGGTGCTCGACGCCATGGAGATCCTCGGCGCCGACCTGTCGCGCTATCGCCTGCGCCAGGCCCTGGAGCTGCTGGGCGGGGCGTCGAAGAAGGAAGCCAAGGAGTGGGAGAAGATCCGCGACGCCATCGCCGGCTGACGGAAGCCTCCTGACAAAAGGCCGGCCGCCTCCGGGCGCCCGGCCTTTTTCATGTCCATAATCCGGGGGCGAATCCGCCATGCGCGGGGCCCGAAGTACCGGGCGAAGGGCGGGGGAAACCTGGGGGCTTTCCTAAGTGATTGTTCTTTGGGAGAAAAAATTTAAAAAAGTCGAAAATTCTTGTTGACAGGGTTACGCCTCACTCTTAAGATGCGCCCCGTTCCAGCGACGAACTGAACCACAGGGCGAAGCGGGAACGTAGATGTAGCGGTACTTTGGGGCTATAGCTCAGCTGGGAGAGCGCTTGCATGGCATGCAAGAGGTCGACGGTTCGATCCCGTCTAGCTCCACCAAATTACCAGTAGGTTTCGCCACTTCGCGGCGGAGCCGAAAATCGAAGGTTTGCGTCCCCTTCGTCTAGTGGCCTAGGACACCGCCCTTTCACGGCGGTAACAGGGGTTCGAGTCCCCTAGGGGACGCCACTTATTCCAGCGACGATGCGTTCGCGTCGTCCGCCAGAGTCATCTGGGGCTATAGCTCAGCTGGGAGAGCGCTTGCATGGCATGCAAGAGGTCGACGGTTCGATCCCGTCTAGCTCCACCAAATCGCCAGGGTTCGCCAAGTGCGGATTTCCTCGAAGGTTACGTCCCCTTCGTCTAGTGGCCTAGGACACCGCCCTTTCACGGCGGTAACAGGGGTTCGAGTCCCCTAGGGGACGCCAATTTTCCCGCTCTGCGGGGCCTATAGGGTCACTCAATTTTCGAGTGGCCCTTTTGTTTTTCCCCTTCCGAAAACCTTGCTGCCCGACCGACGGTCGTCTTCGCCGCTTGCCGATTTTTATTATAAGCATAATATTTCACTCATAATATTTTTGGAGGCCGCCATGAGCCGCAAGACCGCCAGCAGTGAAAAGGCCGTAAGTGAGAAGAAGGCCCAGACCCGCGAGCGCATCCTCTGCGCCGCGGCCGACGCCCTGGTCCGCCGTGGGCCGCTGGAGCCCAGCGTCAGCGAAGTGATGGGCGCCGCCGGGCTGACCGTCGGCGGCTTCTACGCGCACTTCCAGAGCAAGGACGCGCTGATGCTGGAGGCCTTCCGCCACCTGCTGTCGACGCGCCGGGCCAAGCTGAAGCACTTCGACCCGGACATGCCGTTCAGCGAGCGCCGGCAACTGGTCGCGGCCTTCTACCTGTCGCGCAGGCACCGCGACAGCGAGGAGCCGGGCTGCCCCATCCCCAGTTCCCTGGGCGACATGGCGCAATTGCCGGAGAGCTTCCACGAAGCCCTGGCCGAACATCTCGAACTCATGGTCGCCGAGCTGGCCGAGCGTCCCGAGGACGCCGACACCGTGCTCGCCGACATCGCCCTGATGGTGGGCGGACTGGCATTGGCGCGGGCCCTGGGCCCGGGCGACCTGTCCGACCGTGTCCTGCGTGCCGCCAAGAAAGCGGTGAATTGAGACCTCTAAGGAGGACCTGGCAATGAGCAGCTTGACCTGGATCCGTGGCGTCAACGCCACCCTGGGGCGTGTGGCGCCGGAATGGGCGGCGCGGCGCATGCGTGAAATCTTCATGAGCCCGCGGGCGCTGCCGCCGCGCGACTGGGAGCTGCCGCTGCTGGCCAGTTCCGAGCGCATCACCCTGCGCTTCGGCCTCTCCGCGCTGCGCTGGGGCGAAGGCCCGGCGGTGCTGCTGATGCACGGTTGGGAGGGGCGGCCGACACAGTTCGCCCACCTGATCCGCGAGTTGGTCGGCGCCGGTTATGCCGTGGTGGCGCTGGATGGCCCGGCCCATGGCCGTTCGCCGGGGCGCGAAGCCCATCCGCTGCTGTTCGCCCGCGCCTTGCTGGAGGCCGCCAGCGAGCTGCCGCCGCTGCGCGCGGTGATCGGTCACTCCATGGGCGGCGCCAGTGCCTTGCTGGCCACCCAGATGGGGCTGCGCACCGAGGCGCTGGTCAGCATAGCCGCGCCGAGCCGGGTCATTTCCGTGTTGCGCCGCTTCGGCAGCTTCATGGGGTTGCCGACCGAGGCGCGGTATCGCTTCATCCGTCAGGTCGAGGCCTACACCGGCATGCCGGCGGCGCAGCTGGACGTAAGCCGCTACACGCTGGGCATGCCCGGCCTGGTGGTGCACGCCGAAGACGATCCGCAGGTGCCGGTGGAAGACGCCCAGGACATCCATGCGGCCTGGCCACGCAGCCGCCTGCTGCGCCTGGAAGGCGGCGGCCACCAGCGCGTGCTGGCCGACCCGCGCCTGAGCGACGCCGTGCTGGCGCTGCTGGAGGGCCAGGAAGAGCAGCACCTGCTGCCCCTGGCGCTGGCCTCCTGACGACAGGGGAGGGGCAGGACGCCGCCGAGCCCTGTAAACTGCCGGCTTCGATCATGCGGCCGGGTCCCCGGACCCGGCCCCGGAATGGAGCAAGCGCATGGCCTGGGACCTGCCCGAACCCTTCGTCATCGACATCAGCGTGGGCGCCGAGGACATCGACGGCCTCGGCCACGCCAACAACGCCGTCTACGTCAGCTGGCTGGAGCGCTGCGCCTGGCGCCACTCGCAGCGCCTGGGCCTGGACCTGGCCGAATACCGCCGCCTCGACCGCGCCATGGCGGTGGTGCGCCACGAAATCGACTACCTCGCCGCCGCCTATGAGGGCGAGGAACTGCAGATGGGCACCTGGATCGTCGAGTCCGACCAGAAGCTGCGCATGGACCGCCGCTTCCAGCTGGTGCGCCCGGCCGACGGCGTGACCCTGCTGCGCGCCCGCACCACCTTCGTCTGCATCGAGCTCTCCAGCGGCAGGCCCAAGCGCATGCCGGCCGAGTTCATCGAAGGCTATGGTCGCGCGCTGCTCGGCGCCACGCCGGCCTGACGGCGCTTTGCGCGGGCGGTGACTGCCCCTAGAATTCGCCGCCTTCGATACTAAAGGTTCCCTGCCGTGCAAATTGCCCTGGCCCCGATGGAGGGGCTGGTCGACGAAATCCTCCGCGACGTGCTGACCCGCGTCGGCGGCATCGACTGGTGCGTCACCGAGTTCATCCGCGTCACCGACCGCCTGCACCCGCTCGCCACCTACGAGAAGCTGGCGCCGGAACTGCTGCACGGCAGCCGCACCCGCGCCGGCACGCCGATGCGCGTGCAGTTCCTCGGCTCCGACCCGCAATGCCTGGCGGAAAACGCCGCCTACGCCTGCGAGCTGGGCGCGCCGGTGATCGACCTGAACTTCGGCTGCCCGGCGAAGACGGTGAACAAGTCCCGCGGCGGCGCCGTCCTGCTCAAGGAGCCGGAGCTGATGTTCGCCATCGTCGAGGCCGTGCGCCGCGCGGTGCCGGCGCACATCCCGGTGACCTCGAAGATGCGCCTGGGCTACGAGGCCCCCGACGGCGCGCTGGATTGCGCCCGCGCCCTGGCCGACGGCGGTTCCGCCCACGTGGTGGTCCACGCGCGGACCAAGACCGATGGCTACAAGCCGCCGGCGCACTGGGAATGGGTGGCGAAGGTGGCGGACGCGGTGAAGGTGCCGGTGTTCGCCAACGGCGAGGTCTGGACCCTCGATGACTACCTGCGCTGCCGCGCCATCAGCGGCGTCGACGACATCATGCTCGGCCGCGGCCTGGTCTCGCGCCCCGACCTGGCCCGGCAGATAGCCGCCTGGCGCGAGGGCAGGGACGTGCAGCCGATGCCCTGGCACGAAGTGCGCGTGCTGCTCGACGACTTCTGGCGCCAGGCCCGGCTCAAGCTGGCGCCACGCTACGCGCCGGGGCGCCTGAAGCAGTGGCTGGGCATGCTCACCCGCAGCTATCCCGAGGCGCTGGAACTGTTTGCGCAGATTCGCCGCGAGAGCGACTGCGAGCTGATCGACCGGCTGCTGCAGGTCGAGGTGGAAGAGGCCGCGTAGCCGAGGCGTTTCCGGTAGTGGCGAGCGGGTTGTCCGGCATAGGTGGGGAATTCGGCGCCAACCTGTAGGAGCGGGCCCTGCCCGCGATTCGCGCGCAGGGCGCGCTCCTACAAGGGTACGGTGTATGGGGGGATCTCATCCGCGAACCGTGCCGGAACCCCGGCTATCGCGGACAAGGTCCTACGACGGGTGCCTTTCGTAGGGCGGATAACCGTTCGCGGTTATCCGCCGTTGGCTGGGGCGCCGATGTCTGCCGAGCGGCGGATAACGCCATAGGCGTTATGCGCCCTACGCGGGAGCCCGATAGGCCATGGCGATGGGTATCGCTTCGCTCAACGCCATCCTGCGAGGTGTTCCTTGTAGGAGCGGACTCCGTCCGCGATATGTCGATCCCGGGCAGCGCAATCGCGGATAAATCCGCTCCTACAGTTCGCCGTGAGGCATGGGCGTTTCCCCGCTACCGCCCACCACTGACATCGATGAAGCTCCCGGTGCTGTAGCTCGACTCGTCCCCGGCCAGGAACAGGATCGCCCGCGCCACTTCCTCCGCCTGGCCGCCGCGGCCCAGCGGAATGGCGCTCTTCAGCCGTTCCACGCGCCCCGGCTCGCCGCCGCTGGCGTGGATTTCCGTGTCGATCAGTCCCGGGCGCACGGCGTTGACGCGAATGCCCTCGGCCGCCACTTCCTTGGCCAGGCCGATGGTCATGCTGTCGATGGCGCCCTTGGCCGCGGCGTAGTCGATGTACTCGTTGGGCGAGCCCAGGCGCGAGGCCATGGAGGACACGTTGACGATGCTGCCGCCCGCGCCACCATGGGACCTGGCCATGCGCCGCACCGCCTCGCGGGCGCAGAGGAAGCTGCCGGTGACGTTCACCGCGAACACCCGCTGCAGGCGCGCCGCGTCCATCTCCTCCAGGCGCATCTGGCGCTCCAGCATGCCGGCGTTGTTCACCAGCGCGTCGAGGCGGCCGAAGGCCTTGTCGACGGCCAGGAACAGCCGCACCACCTCGGCCTCCTCGGCGACGTCCGCGGCGAAGGCCTCGGCCCGGCCGCCGGCCTCGCGAATGCGCCGGACCAGGGCTTCGGCCGCTTCACCGCGTTGGCGGTAGTTGATGGCAACGGCATAGCCGCGTTCCGCGGCGAGCAGCGCAGTGGCGGCACCGATGCCGCGGCTGGCGCCGGTGATCAGCATGACTTTGCGCATGTGGCGGTTCCTTCTGCTAGGGGGCTTGAAAGGCGCCGTTGCGCCCCTATCTGTATTCGTGCGGGAGGCCGAAACCGGGTCCCGCTCCCGGAGTCCTGCAGACAGGCTCCATAGATGACCTTGCTGAATTATTCAGGAGATTCGCATGAGCAACGTACTTTCTCTCGCACCGCTGTTCCGCCAGTCCGTCGGTTTCGATCGTTTCAATGATTTGTTCGAGTCCGCCCTGCGCAGCGAAAGCGGCAGTTCCTACCCGCCCTACAACGTCGAGAAGCATGGTGACGACCAGTACCGCATCGTGGTCGCCGCCGCCGGCCTGCAGGAAGAGGACCTGGAGCTGCAAGTGGAGCGTGGCGTGCTGACCGTCACCGGTGGCAAGCGCGAGAAAGCTTCCGAGGGTGTCACCTACCTGCACCAGGGTATCGCCCAGCGCGCCTTCAAGCTGTCCTTCCGCCTCGCCGACCATATCGAGGTCCAGGGCGCATCGCTGAAGAACGGCCTGCTGAGCATCGAACTGGTACGCATCGTTCCCGAGGAAGCCAAGCCCAAGCGGATTGCCATCAACGGCCAGCGTCCCGCGCTGGAGGGTTGATGGTCCAGCCATGAAAAAGGCGCCGGAAGGCGCCTTTTTCTTTTCCGCCGTTTCAGACCACGCAGGCCATGGGTGCCACCGCCTGGGCGTCGAGCAGCGCCATGAAGGCGCGCGCGGCGTTGGACAGGGTGCGCTCGGTGTGCAGGATGTAGCCCAGCTGGCGGCTGAGCTGGATGTCCTGCAGCGGCAGGCGCACCACGGTCTCGTCGAGCATGGTGCGCGGCAGCACGCTCCAGGCCAGGCCGATGGAAACCATCATCTTGATGGTCTCCATATAGTTGGTGCTCATGCCGATGTTCGGCGTCAGCCCCTCGGCCTCGAACATGCGCCGCACGATATGGTGGGTGAAGGTGTTGCCGCCGGGGAACACCGCCGGGTGCCGCGCCACGTCGGCGAGGAACACCGGGCCCTGCATGGCCAGCGGGTGCTCGGGGGCGGCGACGAAGTCCAGCGGGTCGTCCCACACCGGCACCGCGCGCACCGGCTCGGCGGTTTCCGGGGCCAGGGTGATCACCGCCAGCTCGGCGCGGCCGTGGAGGATTTCCTCGTAGGCCACTTCCGAGTCACAGAACTGGATATCCAGCGCCACCTGCGGGTGCGCCCGGGTGAAGGCGCGCAGCAGCGTCGGCAGGCGGTGCAGGCCGATGTGGTGGCTGGTGGCGAGCACCAGGCGGCCGCTGACCTCGCCACTGAGGTTGGTCAGTGCGCGGCGAGTGTCGTCCAGCACGTTGAGTATCTGGTAGGCACGCGGCAGCAGGGCGCGGCCGGCTTCGGTCAGGCTCACCTCGCGGCCGACGCGGTCGAACAGACGTACGCCCAGCTGGCTCTCCAGGGCGGCGATGCGCTTGCTCACCGCCGGCTGCGTCAGGTGCAGGCGCTCGCCGGCCTCGGAAAAGCTGCCGGACTCGGCGATGGCGAGGAAGGTGTTGAGGCTGGTCAGGTCCATTTTTTGGAGCTCCAAGCGGCAAGCCGCAAGCTTCAAGAAAAGCTGCGGCGTTCGCTTGCAGCTTGTGGCTTGAAGCTTATAGCTGGATGGATTCCATTTGGGAATCCTTCGGATGAAAAATATGAATTTGAGTTATTCGTCGACAGACCATAGCATCATCCCCACAAGCCCAAGGGGCATAGAAATACGCTGATGAGGAATCTCTGATGGCCGGCAAGACGCTCTACGACAAACTCTGGGAACTGCACGAGGTGAAGCGCCGCGATGATGGTTCGTCGCTGATCTACATCGACCGCCACATCCTCCACGAAGTGACCTCGCCGCAGGCCTTCGAAGGCCTGCGCCTGGCCGGCCGCAAGCCGTGGCGCATCGACGCCAACATCGCCACCCCGGACCACAACGTGCCGACCACCCAGGCCGAGCGCAAGGGCGGCCTGCAAGCCATCGCCGACGAAGTCTCGCGCATCCAGGTCATGACCCTGGACGAGAACTGCGACGACTTCGGCATCCTCGAATTCAAGATGAACGACGTGCGCCAGGGCATCGTCCACGTGGTCGGCCCGGAGCAGGGCGCGACCCTGCCGGGCATGACCGTGGTCTGCGGCGACTCGCACACCTCCACCCACGGCGCCTTCGGTGCGCTGGCCCACGGCATCGGCACCTCCGAGGTCGAGCACGTGCTCGCCACCCAGTGCCTGGTGGCCAAGAAGATGAAGAACATGCAGGTGCGCGTGGAGGGCAAGCTGCCCTTCGGCGTGACCGCCAAGGACATCGTCCTCGCGGTGATCGGCAAGATCGGCACCGCCGGCGGCAACGGCCATGCCCTGGAGTTCGCCGGCAGCGCCATTCGCGAGCTGTCCATGGAAGGCCGCATGACCATCTGCAACATGTCCATCGAGGCCGGTGCCCGCGTCGGCATGGTGGCCTGCGACGAGAAGACCATCGCCTACGTGAAAGGCCGGCCGTTCGCCCCGCAGGGCGCCGACTGGGACAAGGCCGTGGAAGCCTGGAGCGACCTGGTCTCCGACGCCGACGCCCACTTCGACACCATCGTCGAGCTGCGCGCCGAGGACATCAAGCCGCAGGTCAGTTGGGGCACCTCTCCGGAAATGGTCCTGGCCGTCGACCAGAACGTGCCGGACCCGGCCGTCGAAGCCGACCCGGTCAAGCGCGACTCCATCGTCCGCGCCCTCAAGTACATGGGCCTGAGCGCCAACCAGGCGATCACCGACATCCAGCTCGACCGGGTGTTCATCGGCTCCTGCACCAACTCGCGGATCGAAGACCTGCGCGCCGCCGCCGCCGTGGCCAAGGGCCGCAAGGTCGCCGCCACCGTCAAGCAGGCGCTGGTGGTGCCGGGCTCCGGCCTGGTCAAGGCGCAGGCCGAACAGGAAGGCCTGGACAAGATCTTCCTCGAAGCCGGCTTCGAATGGCGTGAACCGGGCTGCTCCATGTGCCTGGCGATGAACCCGGACCGCCTGGAGAGCGGCGAGCATTGCGCGTCCACCTCCAACCGCAACTTCGAGGGCCGCCAGGGCGCCGGTGGCCGCACCCACCTGGTGAGCCCGGCGATGGCCGCCGCCGCCGCGGTGACCGGCCGCTTCATCGACGTCCGTGAATTGATGCAGGCCTGAGGAGACCGAACATGAAAGCCTTTACCCAGCACACCGGTCTCGTCGCGCCGCTCGACCGCGCCAACGTCGATACCGACCAGATCATTCCCAAGCAATTCCTCAAGTCGATCAAGCGCACCGGCTTCGGCCCCAACCTGTTCGACGAGTGGCGCTACCTGGACGTCGGCCAGCCGAACCAGGACAACTCCAGGCGCCCGATCAACCAGGACTTCGTGCTGAACTTCCCGCGCTACCAGGGCGCCAGCGTGCTCCTGGCCCGCGAGAACTTCGGTTGCGGCTCCTCCCGCGAGCACGCGCCCTGGGCGCTGGACGAGTACGGTTTCCGCACCGTGATCGCGCCGAGCTTCGCCGACATCTTCTTCAACAACAGCTTCAAGAACGGCCTGCTGCCGATCATCCTGAAGGACGAGGAAGTCGACGAACTCTTCCAGCAGTGCGAGGCCACCGAGGGCTACCAACTGACCGTCGACCTCGCCGCGCAGACCGTGACCCGCCCGGACGGCAAGCAGTACCACTTCGAAGTGGATGCCTTCCGCAAGCACTGCCTGCTCAACGGCCTGGACGACATCGGCCTGACCCTCCAGGCCGCGGACGCCATCCGCGACTTCGAGACCGGCTACAAGCAGCGCCAGCCCTGGTTGTTCCGCGACGCCTGAATGGCGTCGCACCACGAGGAGAAAACCATGACCCAGAGTCGCCATGAAGCCGTGGTCGAGCGCCAGTTCGGCGCCCAGGCCAACGCGTACCTGAACAGCGCCGTGCACGCCCAGGGCGAGGAGTTCGCCCAACTGCGCGAGCGACTGTCGGCGACCCGCGGCGCCCGCGTGCTGGACCTGGGTTGCGGGGCGGGGCACGTGAGCTTCCATGTCGCGCCGCTGGCCGGCGAAGTGGTGGCCTACGACCTCTCCGAGCAGATGCTCGCCGTGGTGGCCTCGGCCGCTGCCGAGCGCGGCCTGGGCAACATCCTTACGCACCAGGGCGTGGCCGAGCAGCTGCCGTTCGAGGACGGCGAGTTCGACTTCGTCTTCAGCCGCTACTCGGCCCACCACTGGCGCGACGTCGGCCAGGCCCTGCGCGAAGTGCGCCGGGTGCTGAAGCCGGGCGGCACGGCCTGCTTCATCGACGTGGCAGCCCCCGGGCTGCCGTTGCTGGACACCCACCTGCAGGCGGTGGAAGTGCTGCGCGACACCAGCCACGTGCGCGACTATTCGCCGTCCGAGTGGGCGCGCCTGGTCGGCGAGGCGGGGCTGGCGGTCAGCGCCTGCACGCGCCAGCGCCTGCGCCTGGAGTTCACTTCCTGGGTCGAGCGCATGCGCACGCCGGAAGTGATGCGCCAGGCCATCCGCGCCCTGCAGCTTTCCGTGGGCGACGAGGTGCGCGAGTATTTCGAGATCGACGCCGAGGGTTCCTTCAGCACCGACGTGCTGGTGCTCTGGGCGACAAAATAACGGCTGCAGGCGGCAGGCTATAGGCGGCAGGAAAAAGCCTGAAGCCTGTGGCCTGCAGCCTGTAGCCTCTTTTCGAAGGAAAAAATTGATGAGCAAACAGATTCTGGTTCTCCCCGGCGACGGCATCGGCCCGGAAATCATGGCCGAGGCGGTCAAGGTTCTCGAACTGGCCAACGACAAGTTCCAGCTGGGCTTCGAGCTGACCGAGGACGTCATCGGCGGCGCCGCCATCGACAAGCACGGCGTGCCGCTGGCCGACGAGACCCTGGAGCGCGCCCGCGCGGCCGACGCCGTGCTGCTGGGCGCCGTGGGCGGGCCGAAGTGGGACAGGATCGAGCGTGACATCCGCCCCGAGCGCGGCCTGCTGAAGATCCGTTCGCAACTGGGCCTGTTCGCCAACCTGCGCCCGGCCATCCTCTACCCGCAACTGGCCGACGCCTCCAGCCTGAAGCCGGAAATCGTCGCCGGCCTGGACATCCTCATCGTCCGCGAGCTGACCGGCGGCATCTACTTCGGCGCCCCGCGCGGCACCCGCGAGCTGGACAACGGCGAGCGCCAGTCCTACGACACCCTGCCGTACAGCGAAAGCGAGATCCGCCGCATCGCCCGCGTCGGCTTCGACATGGCCCGCGTGCGCGGCAAGAAACTGTGCTCGGTGGACAAGGCCAACGTCCTGGCCTCCAGCCAGCTGTGGCGCGAGATCGTCGAAGAAGTGGCCAAGGACTACCCGGACGTCGAGCTGAGCCACATGTACGTCGACAACGCCGCCATGCAACTGGTGCGCGCGCCCAAGCAGTTCGACGTGATGGTCACCGACAACATGTTCGGCGACATCCTGTCGGATGAGGCTTCCATGCTCACCGGTTCCATCGGCATGCTGCCTTCTGCGTCCCTGGACGCCAACAACAAGGGCATGTACGAGCCGTGCCACGGCTCGGCGCCGGACATCGCCGGCAAAGGCATCGCCAACCCGCTGGCGACCATCCTCTCGGTGTCCATGATGCTGCGCTACAGCTTCAACCAGGGCGCCGCGGCGAGCGCCATCGAGCAGGCGGTGAGCCAGGTCCTCGACCAGGGCCTGCGCACCGGCGACATCTGGTCCGAAGGCTGCCAGAAGGTCGGGACCCGCGAAATGGGCGATGCGGTAGTCGCCGCGCTGCGGAATCTGTAATCTCTCCGGTTCGCCCGCCCCTGGGCTCCCGCAAAGAACGGGCAGGGGCGGCGGTCCACCACTTATTCGAAGGTGTAGTAGCGATGAAGCGTGTAGGTCTGATCGGTTGGCGTGGCATGGTGGGGTCGGTGCTCATGCAGCGGATGCTGGAAGAGCGGGACTTCGACCTGATCGAGCCGGTGTTCTTCACCACCTCCAACGTCGGTGGCGAAGGTCCGTCCATCGGCAAGGACATCGCCACCCTCAAGGACGCCTACAGCATCGAGGAACTCAAGACCCTCGACGTCATCCTGACCTGCCAGGGCGGCGACTACACCAACGAAGTCTTCCCCAAGCTGCGCGAAGCCGGCTGGCAGGGCTACTGGATCGACGCCGCCTCCAGCCTGCGCATGCAGGACGACGCGGTGATCGTCCTCGACCCGGTGAACCGCCGCGTCATCGACCAGTCGCTGGACGCCGGCGCCAAGAACTACATCGGCGGCAACTGCACCGTCAGCCTGATGCTGATGGCCCTGGGCGGCCTGTTCGAAGCCGGCCTGGTCGAGTGGATGAGCGCCATGACCTACCAGGCCGCCTCCGGCGCCGGTGCGCAGAACATGCGCGAGCTGATCAAGCAGATGGGCGCGATTAACGCCGCCGTGGCCGACGACCTGGCCAACCCGGCCAGCGCCATCCTCGACATCGACCGCAAGGTCGCCGAGGCCATCCGCAGCGAAGCCCTGCCCACCGAGCACTTCGGCGCGCCCCTGGCCGGCAGCCTGATCCCCTGGATCGACAAGGAACTGCCCAACGGTCAGAGCCGCGAGGAATGGAAGGGCCAGGCGGAGACCAACAAGATCCTCGGCCGCTTCAAGAACCCGATCCCGGTGGACGGCATCTGCGTGCGCATCGGCGCCATGCGCTGCCACAGCCAGGCGCTGACCATCAAGCTGAACAAGGACGTGCCGCTGACCGATATCGATGGCCTGATCAGCCAGCACAACCCCTGGGTCAAGCTGATCCCCAACCAGCGCGAGATCAGCATGCGCGAGCTGACCCCGGCCGCCGTCACCGGCACCCTGAGCGTCCCGGTGGGCCGCCTGCGCAAGCTCAACATGGGCTCGCAGTACCTCGGCGCCTTCACCGTCGGCGACCAACTGCTGTGGGGCGCGGCCGAGCCGCTGCGGCGCATGCTGCGCATCCTGCTGGAGCGCTGATCGCCTCCCGCCCCGAAGACGCCGGCCCAGTGCCGGCGTCTTGCTTTGTACAGGCGGAAAAAGTCGATCACTCGACAGAACGGCGAAGTCGCCGGCGCCGGCGTCGTTTTCTGTGACGGAGCGCGGGCTGGCGCCCGGCGCCCTGTGATTATCCTCGCTGCCCGGCCCGTTGGGGCCGGCCGGCGGGCAGGGGCCGCCGGAGGGAGTCATCGACAGCAGGGGATGGGGATGTTCCGCTTCGCGCATTTGTTTCTGGCCGCCGCCGTCGCGGCCGCTTTCCTGCCGGCGCGCGCCAGCGCGCTGGAACTGGGGGATATCGCTTCGCAGGCCGCGCTGGGCCAGACGCTGGATGCACGGATCGAGCTACGCGGCATGGGCGACCTGGGCAGCGAGGACCTCAAGGTCAGCCTGGTGCCGCAGCAGGAGGCCGAGCGGCTGGGCATGGAGCCCAACTACGTCTTCCTTTCCGGGTTGCGCTTCACTCCGGAAGTCGGGCGCAACGGCCGCGGGGTGATCCGCGTGCGGTCCAGCGCCCCGGTGCGCGAGCCCTACGTCAACTTCGTGCTGCAGGTGGTCTGGCCGCAAGGGCGGGCCATGCGCGAATACACCCTGCTGCTGGACCCGCCGAACTACCAGGCCGTCGCCCAGGCGCCCAGCGCGCCGGTCGTATCCGCCGTACCGTCGGCGGCTATCGCACCGCCGGCGCAGCAGGTGCCCGTCAGTGCCGCGCCGGAGCCTTCGGGCGGCCACCGCATCGCTGCCGGCGATACCCTCTGGGCCATCGCCTCCCGCCACCGGCCGGCCGGGGATGCCTCGGTGATGCAGACCATGCGGGCGATCCAGGCGCTCAACCCGCAGGCCTTCCTCGACGGCAACGCCAACCGGCCGCGGGTCGGCGCCGTGCTGCGCCTGCCCGACGCCAGCCAGGTCCGTGCCCAGGGGCACGCCGCGGCGGTGAGCCACTTCCAAGCCCAGGAAGCCCGCTGGCGCGAACGCCCCCGCGCACTGGACGCCACCCGCAAGGCGGCGCCCGGCGCCGCGCCGGCCGTGGCGGAGGTTCGTGACAACCTGCGTCTGCTTTCCGGGCAGGCCTCGAAGCAGCCTCAGGCGAAGGCCGCCGCGGAGCGCCTGGCGCTGCTGCAGGAAGACCTGGACAGCGCGCGCCGCCAGGGCGAGGAGCTGACCAGCCGGATCGGCGACCTGCAGAGCCAGTTGGACAAGCTGAACAAGCTCATCGAACTCAAGGACGCGCAGATCGCCACCCTGGTGGCGCGCCTGGCGGCGCAGTCGCGGCAACAGGCCGCGGCCGAGCCGCCGGTCGCCGTGGCGGGCACCCCAACGCCGCAGGCGGCGCCGGCTGCCGCGCAGGAGACGGCCCGATAGGGTGAGGGCGAACGGCGATCGACGGCCGCGGGCGCGATTGCCTGGGCGGGGAAGGGGGCAGTAAAGTGCTGCGTCTTGTTTCCTTCTAGCCCATGGGATTTTCGATGTCCGTCGATGTTGCTGTAGTAGGGGCCACCGGTCTGGTTGGCGAAGCGCTGGTCGAGTTGCTGGAGGAGCTGGACTGCCCCGTGGCCGAGCTGCACCTGCTGGCCAGCGGCGAGTCCGCCGGCAAGAGCGTGCCCTTCCGTGGCCGCAACCTGCGGGTGCGCGAGCTGGACGGTTTCTCCTTCGCCCAGGTGAAGCTGGCGCTGTTCGCCACTTCGGCCGAGGTGGCCGGCGAGCACGCCGCGCGCGCCCTGGCCCAGGGCTGCACGGTGATCGACCTGAGCGGCAGCGTGGAAGGCGCCCTGGTGCTGCCTGCGCTGAACCCGGCCCGCCTGGGCGAGCTCAGCTTCCCGGCGCTGCTGCGCGTGCCCTGCGCCCCGGCCGCCGAGGTGGCCGAAGTGGTCGCCGCCCTGCGCGGCTGCGTCGAGTTGCAGGAGCTGTCGCTGACCGCCTGTCTGTCCGCCTCGCAGCTGGGCCGCGAAGGCGTGCAGGAACTGGCGCGGCAGACCGCCGAACTGCTCAATGCGCGCCCCGTGGAGCCGCGCCTCGTCGACCGCCAGTACGCCTTCAACCTGCTGGGCCAGGTCGGTGCGGCCGACGCCTCGGGCTACAGCGCCATCGAGCGGCGCCTGAACGCCGAGCTGAACGAACTGCTGCCGGAGCTGCAGGGCAGGGTGCAGGCGGATTGCCTGCTGGCCCCGGTGTTCTTCGGCGACGCCCTGAACCTCAACTTGCGCAGCGCCGTGCCGATAGCCTTGTCGCAGGTGCGGGCCGCTCTGGAGGCCGCCGAAGGCATCGAGCTGGTCGAGGACGATTACCCGACGGTGATCGGCGATGCCCTGGGCCAGGATGCCATCCAGGTCGGGCGGGTGCGTCAGGGGGCCGCTGGCCCCTGCAACCTCAATTTGTGGATTGCGTCTGATAATGTGCGAAAAGGCCTGGGGCTGAATGCTGCGGGCCTGGCTGCATTATTGATAAAACACTATCTGTAAAAGATACTTATCGAATATTTGAAGAAGCATTCTAGCTTGGCAATACTGGCTTGGACGGCCCTGGCGGGGGGAGATCACGGTGTTTTCGACGCCGCGATCGCAGGCGCCAGGCGCTCGGTCCGAAACGCACGAATCCAGAAGAAAGCTGTTAAAACAAGGGATTAGATTATGGTCCGGCTTCGTAAACTGGTGCAGGCAATTGCGGCTGCTTCTGCGTTGACCACCGGCATGGCTCACGCGCTGGGGTTGGGGGACATCCACCTGCACTCGGCGCTGAACCAGCCGCTGAATGCCGATATCGACGTGACGGACGTCCGCGACCTGTCAGCCGGCGAGATCATTCCCAAGCTGGCTTCGCCGGAGGACTTCAGCAAGTCCGGCGTCGATCGCAACTTCTTCCTCACCGGGCTCAAGTTCACCGCGGTGGTCCAGCCCAACGGCAAGAGCGTCATCCATGTGACCTCCGACAAGCCGGTGCAGGAGCCCTACCTGAACTTCCTCGTGGAGGTGCTCTGGCCCAGTGGCCGGGTGCTGCGCGAATACACCGTGCTGCTCGACCCGCCGCTGTACTCGCCGCAGGTGGCTGCCGCCGCCGCGCCGCGTGCCCCGGTTGCGGCGCCCGCACCCATCGCGCGCCAGCCCGTGGCCGCCGCCCCGGCCGCACCCCGCGCCGTGGAGCCGGCCCCCGCGGCCAGCGCGCCGCGCCAGGCCCGCCTGGACGGTAACGAGTACCGCACCGGTTCCCGCGACACCCTGTGGGAAATCGCTTCCCGCGCGCGTCCGGATGGCAGCGTGACCGTCAACCAGACCATGCTGGCCATCCAGGACCTCAACCCCGACGCCTTCATCGACGGCAACATCAACCGCCTGAAGAGCGGCCAGGTGCTGCGCCTGCCAGATGCCGAACAGATCCGCAGCCGCTCCGCCGGCGATGCCGACGTGCAGGTGCGCGAGCAGCGCAGCGCCTGGCGCGAGGGCCGCAGCCTGGCCGGTTCCTCCCGCCAGCTGGACGCCACCCGCCGCGCCAATGCCGGTGCGGCGCCCGAGCAGGCCGAGAGCAAGGACAACCTGCGCCTGGTCTCCGGCGAAGCCGGCAAGAACAAGGGTTCCGACAAGGGGGCGAAGAACGGCAAGGCGCTTTCCGACAAACTGGCCGTGACCCAGGAAAGCCTGGACAGCACCCGCCGCGAGAACGACGAACTGCAGGGCCGCATGACCGACCTGCAGAGCCAGCTGGACAAGCTGCAGAAGCTGATCCAGCTGAAGGACGCGCAGCTGGCTAAGCTCCAGGGCGAGCTGGCGACTCCGCCGCAGCCGGCCGCGCCGGGTGGCCAGCCGCCGGCGCCCGCTGCCGAAGCCCCTGCCGTGCCGGCTCCGGCTGCGCAGCCCGATGCCGCGCCTGCCGCCCCCGCTCAACCGGCACCGCCGACGGCCGCCAGGCCGGCCGAACCCAAGCCGGCGGCGCCCAAGCCTGCCGCACCGGCCCCGGCCGCCGAGAACCAGCCGGGGCTGATCGAGGAACTGCTGGCCAACCCGACCCTGCTGGCTGCCATCGGCGGCAGCCTGGTGCTGGTCCTGCTGCTGGTGCTGCTCCTGCTGCGCCGCCGCGCGGCCCAGGCCGAGGCCGCCAAGGTCGAGCCCGCGGTGAGCGGCCCGAGCGGGACGGACGAGCCGCTGGAACTGGCTGCCGGCGAATTCGACAGCCTGAGCCTGGCCGACGAGGACGTGACCCCGGCCAGCACGCCGGCCGTCGGCGAGAAGGTCGCCGCGCAGACCGGCGACCCGCTGGGCGAGGCCGACATCTACATCGCCTACGGCCGTTTCAACCAGGCCGCCGAACTGCTGCAGGGCGCCATCTACGACGAACCGCAGCGCGCCGACCTGCGCCTGAAGCTGATGGAAGTCCTGGCCGAGATCGGCGACCGCGAGGGCTTCGCCCGCCAGGAAAACGAACTGCGCGAACTGGGTGGCGCCGAGCCGCAGGTGGAGCAGCTGAAATCGCGCTACCCGGGCATGGTCGCGGCGGCTGCCGTGGCCGGTGGCCTGGCCGCGGCCGCCGCCAGCAGCGACGAACTGGAACACTTCAGTCTCGACGACCTCGACCTGACCCAGGACCACGCCGCGCCCGCCGAGCCTGTCGCGGCGGCGGCCGGTGACCTGGACGACGCCTTCGACCTGGGCCTGGACGACCTGCAGCTGGACGACGACCAGCCGCACCCCGCCACCGAGCCGCAAGCCAAGGCCGACGAGCTGACCCTCGAGGACTTCGACCTGGAAGCCGACCTGGGCCTGGATGCGCCCGCCGCGGCGGCCCAGCCGGCCCAGCCGGACGACGACTTCGCCTTCGACCTCGACCTCGACGACGACCTGGCGAAGGCCGCCCCCGTGGCGCCCACGGCCAGCGACGCGCTGGACGACTTCACCCTGGACCTGCCGGACGAGCCGGCGGCCCCCGCGGCCAAGGACGAGGACTTCCTCTTCGACCTGGGTGAGGAAGGCGCCGGGCTCGCCGCGAGCGCCGACGACGACTTCAGCTTCGACCTGGGGCCCGAGCCTGAGGCCAAGCCGGTCGAGGGCCTGGCGGACGACTTCGACCTGTCGCTGCCCGAAGAGGCCCCGCAGGAGCTGCCGGCCGACGACAGCTTCGCGGCGCAGCTGGACCAGGTCAGCGCCGAGCTGGACAAGCTCGCCAGCGACCTCGAGCGGCCGGCCAGCCCGGCGGCGCCGCTGGAAGACGAGATCGAGGCCGAGCCGTCGCTGGAGGCCGCTTCGCTGGACGCGTCCTCGCTGGATGAGGACGCGCTGGACGACGAGTTCGACTTCCTCTCCGGCGCCGACGAGGCCGCCACCAAGCTCGACCTGGCCCGCGCCTACATTGACATGGGCGACGCCGAGGGTGCCCGCGACATCCTCGACGAGGTCATCAGCGAAGGCAGCGACCAGCAGCAGAAGGAAGCCCGCGAGCTGCTCGAACGCCTGTCCTGAGCGCGGTGCGGGTGAAACGATGGCAGCCTCCGGGCTGCCATCGTCGTTTCGGCGGGGCGCAAATGCTGCGCCCGGTGGCGCGCCGGTCGAGGCGCATCGCCCGGGCGCGGCAATCCAGGCAGAATAGCGCGCTGGATTGCCTTTTCGGGATGGCCTGAGCAGTTGAACGAGTTCGAGAGCGCGGTGGGTGAGGTCGCCACCGCTGACGTCACCAGGATCGCCCTGGGCGTCGAATACAAGGGCGCGCGCTACCGCGGCTGGCAGCGCCAGGAGGACGGCGTGCCGTCGGTGCAGGGAGCGCTGGAGCGGGCCCTGTCCAAGGTCGCGGCAGAGCCGATCGGGGTGATGTGCGCCGGCCGCACCGACGCCGCGGTGCACGGCAGCGGCCAGGTGGTGCACTTCGACACCCGCGTCGAGCGGCCGCTGAAGGCCTGGGTGATGGGCAGCAACGCCAACCTGCCGGCGGACATCAGCGTGACCTGGGCCAAGGTCATGCCGGCGGACTTCCATGCGCGCTTCTCGGCGATGGCGCGGCGCTACCGCTACGTCATCTACAACGACCCGATCCGCCCGGCGCACCTGGCCGAGGAAGTCACCTGGAACCACCGGCCGCTGGACGTCGCGCGCATGCGCGCGGCGGCGGCGAAGCTGGTCGGCACCCATGACTTCACCTCGTTCCGCGCCGTGCAGTGCCAGGCCAAGTCGCCGATCAAGACGGTGCACCACCTGCAGGTGCTGGAGCACGGCCGCTTCATCGTGCTGGACGTGCGCGCCAACGCCTTCCTCCACCACATGGTGCGCAACTTCGCCGGGGTGCTGATGACGGTGGGGGCGGGCGAACGCGAGCCGGAGTGGGTCGACGAGGTGCTGGCGGCGCGCGACCGCCGCGCCGGCGGAGTGACCGCGCACCCCTTCGGGCTTTACCTGGTGCGGGTGGAGTACCCCGAGGCCTTCGAGCTGCCGCAGCGCTACCTGGGGCCACATTTCCTTTCATCTTTGCCCGATACGCTCGGCTGACGCTGTCCGGGGCATTTGCTACCATCGACGGATTGCTTTGAAGGAAGGTCGCCGCATCTTGTCCGCCGTTCGCATCAAAATCTGTGGCATTACCCGTGTCGAGGACGCCCTGGCCGCGGCCGAGGCGGGCGCCGACGCCATCGGCATGGTGTTCTACGCCAGGAGCCCGCGCGCGGTCAGCGTGCAGCAGGCGCGCGCCATAGTCGCGGCGCTGCCGCCCTTCGTCACCAGCGTGGGCCTGTTCGTCAACGCCAGCCGCTGCGAACTGGGCGAGATCCTCGATGCGGTGCCGCTGGACATGCTGCAGTTCCACGGCGACGAGAGCGCCGCGGACTGCGAGGGTTACCACAAGCCCTACCTGAAGGCGCTGCGCGTCAAGGCCGGCGACGACATCGCCGCGCAGGCCGCGCGCTACCCGGGGGCCGCCGGCATCCTGCTGGACACCTACGTCGAGGGCGTTCCCGGCGGAACCGGCGCGGCCTTCGACTGGTCCCTGATTCCCGAGGCCCTGCCGCGCCCGCTGGTGCTGGCCGGCGGCCTGAACGCCGGCAACGTCGCCGCGGCGATCCGCCAGGTGCGCCCCTACGCCGTGGACGTCAGCGGCGGGGTGGAGGCGGGCAAGGGGATCAAGGACGCCGGGAAGATCCGCGCCTTCATCCGCCAGTGCCGCGAGGCGGATTCGCGGTGAGGTGCATGTGACGGCGGGCGGTCTGCCGCCGTCATTAGGAGCTGTTGACGTTTTTGTCACGCCAGCGCCGACCCGTGTCGGCCTGGCGAAGGCGCCGCCCAGGGCGCGCCGCGATTTCGAGGGGCCGTGGCCGAGCCGCGGCGCCGATGGTGATTTTTTCTGCTCACGGGCAGGCGCAAGGCTTCGGGCCGCTGAGCGCACTGGCCCCGCATTGGAGAACAGAGCATGAGCAACTGGCTGGTAGACAAGCTGATCCCTTCCATCATGCGTTCCGAGGCGAAGAAGAGCTCGGTACCGGAAGGCCTGTGGCACAAGTGCCCGTCCTGCGACGCCGTGCTGTATCGGCCGGAGCTGGAAAAGACCCTGGACGTCTGCCCCAAGTGCGACCACCACATGCGCATCGGCGCGCGCACCCGCCTGGACATCTTCCTCGACGAGGAAGGCCGCGAGGAACTGGGCGCCGAGCTCGAGCCGGTGGACCGCCTGAAGTTCCGCGACACCAAGAAGTACAAGGACCGCCTGGCCGCCGCGCAGAAGGACACCGGCGAGAAGGACGCGCTGATCGCCATGAGCGGCAAGCTGCACGGCATGCCGGTGGTGGCCGCGGCCTTCGAGTTCTCGTTCATGGGCGGCTCCATGGGCTCCATCGTCGGTGAGCGCTTCGTGCGCGCCGCCAACTACGCCCTGGAGCACCGCTGCCCGATGATCTGCTTCTCCGCCTCGGGCGGCGCGCGCATGCAGGAAGCGCTGATCTCGCTGATGCAGATGGCCAAGACCTCCGCCGCCCTGGCGCGCCTGCGCGAGGAAGGCATCCCGTTCGTCTCGGTGCTGACCGACCCGGTCTACGGCGGCGTTTCCGCAAGCCTGGCCATGCTCGGCGACGTGATCGTCGGCGAGCCCAAGGCCCTGGTCGGCTTCGCCGGCCCGCGGGTGATCGAGCAGACCGTGCGCGAGAAGCTGCCGGAAGGCTTCCAGCGCAGCGAGTTCCTCCTCGAGCACGGCGCCATCGACATGATCGTGCACCGTGCGCAGATGCGCGACCGCCTGGCCAGCCTGCTGGCCAAGTTCACCCACGCTCCCAGCCCCGCCCTCGCAGGATGAGCCAGCGTTCCCTGGCCGACTGGCTCGGCTACCTCGAACAGCTGCATCCCTCGGCCATCGACATGGGCCTGGAGCGCTCCCGCGAGGTGGCCGCCCGCCTCGGCCTGGGGCGCCCGGCGCCGCGCGTGGTGACCGTCACCGGCACCAATGGCAAGGGTTCCACCTGCGCCTTCCTCGCCGAGTTGCTCGGCGAGCAGGGCCTGAAGGTCGGCGTGTACGCCTCGCCGCACCTGCTGCGCTACAACGAGCGAGTGCTCATCGAGGGCCGCGAGGCTTCCGACGAGGCGCTCTGCGAGGCCTTCGCCGCGGTCGAGGCAGCGCGCGGCGAAACCTCCCTGACCTACTTCGAGATGGGCACCCTGGCGGCCTTCTGGCTGTTCGAGCGCGCCGGTCTCGATGCCGTGGTCCTGGAAGTCGGTCTTGGCGGCCGGCTGGACGCGGTCAACCTGGTGGACGCCGACGTCGCCGTGGTCACCAGCATCGGCCTCGACCATGCCGAATGGCTGGGCGACACCCGCGACAGCGTGGCCTTCGAGAAGGCCGGCATCTTCCGCGCCGGCAAGCCGGCCGTGTGCGGCGACCTGGAACCACCGCAGCCGCTGCTGGACCAGGCCCGCGCCCTGGGTACGCCGCTGCTGCTGCGCGGCCGCGACTTCGACCTGGCCATCGGCGAGCACGACTGGCACTGGCACGGCCGTGGCGCCGACGGCACCCCGCTGCGCCTGCACCACCTGAGCCTGCTCGACCTGCCCATGGAGAATGCCGCCCTGGCGCTGCAGGTCTATGCGCTGCTGGACCTGCCCTGGCAGCCCGAGCGCCTGCTCGCGGCCCTGCAGCGGACCCGCGTGAGCGGCCGCCTGGACCGCCGCGTGGCGCACCGCCAGGGGCAGCCGCGGCACCTGCTGCTGGACGTCGGGCACAACCCCCATGCCGCCGACTACCTGGCCCGCCGCCTTGCCGCGCGGCCGCCGAAGGGGCGTCGCCTGGCGGTTTTCGGCCTGCTTTCGGACAAGGATCTGGGCGGGGTGCTGGAACCCTTGCTCGGCTTGGTGCAGGATTGGGCCGTCGCCCCCTTGCCCACGCCGCGCTCGCGCCCGGCCGGCGAGCTGGCGGCAGCCTTGCTTGCGCGTGGCGCGCAGGCCAGTGTGCATGAGGACATCGCCACGGCGCTCGAGGCACAGTGCGCCAAGGCGACGGCGGACGACGAGATCCTGGTGTTCGGCTCCTTCTACAGCGTGGCGGATGCCCTGAGCTGGCTGGACGGCAACCAGGACTGACAAGCGGTCAAGAAACGGGGGAGTGGCAATGGCTTTGCTGGATAAGGGGCTCAAGCAGCGGATCGTCGGTGCGCTGGTGTTGCTGGCGCTGGCGGTGATCTTCCTGCCGATGCTGTTCAGCCGCCAGGACGAGGTGCGCCAGGTGACGGTCGACGCCCCGGCGATGCCGAAGACGCCGGCCATGCCCCCGGTAGACGTGCAGCCGACCGCGGTGCCGGAGCCCCAGGCCCCGGTGGCTGAAGCCTCGCAGGCGCCCGCCGCCCAGGCCCAGGTCGAGGCGCCGGTGATCAGCCCCGCCCCGGCCGTGCCGGCCACCGCGCCCTCGACACCTATCGCCAGCCTGCCGCAGGCACTGGCCCAGCAGCCCGCCGCCCCGGCGCCGCGCCCGGCCGCGCCGGCCCAGCAACCGGCCACGCCGCCGGCCCAGGCCAGTGCGCCCGCTGCCCCGGCCCAGCGCCTGGATGCCGACAAGCTGGCGGTGAGCTGGTCGGTGCAACTGGCCAGCCTGTCCAACCGCGCCCGCGCCGAGGAACTGCAGAAGTCCCTCCGCAGCCAGGGCTACAACGCTTACGTGCGCAGCTTCGACGGCATGAACCGGGTCTTCGTCGGGCCGGTGATCGAGCGCGCCGAGGCCGACCGCCTGAAGGAGCAACTGAGCAAGCAGCAGAAGCTCAACGGCTTCGTGGTGCGCTTCCAGCCCGAACGCGGCTGACACCGATGAGCGGCTCCCGATGCATCGGGGGCTCCGCTAAAGCCCGGGGCTCTGCTAAAATGCGGGGCCTTTTTCGTTTCTGGGCCGCAACGTGGCATTTACCTGGGTCGATTGGACGATGGTCGGCATCGTCGTCATTTCCAGCCTGATCAGTCTGAGCCGCGGCTTCGTCAAGGAAGCCCTGTCCCTGCTCACCTGGATTGTCGCGGGTGCGGTCGCCTGGATGTTCGGCGGCGCACTGGCCGAGCATCTCGCGCCTTACATCCAGCTGCCGTCCGGCCGCATCATCGCCGCCTGCGCGCTGCTTTTCGTGGTCACCCTGCTGCTGGGGGCGCTGGTCAATTTCCTCATCAGCGAACTGGTGCGGGTGACCGGCATGTCCGGCACCGACCGCGTGCTCGGCATGGCCTTCGGCGGCGCCCGTGGCGTGCTGCTGGTGGTGCTGCTGGTCGGCCTGCTAAGCCTGGCGCCGGTGCAACAGGACCCGTGGTGGCAGCAGTCGGTGCTGCTGCCGCACTTCCTGCTGGTCGCCGACTGGTCGAAGAACATCGTCCTCAACCTGGCCGGGCACTGGTTCGCCAGTGGCCAGCTGGCACCGCCGGTCGGGATGGGGAGTATGCTGCCCGGCCAGTGATGGCCGGGCCAGGGTGGCGCCGAGGCGCCGCCCGACGCCGGCCCCGATGGGGCGGCGGGAACGGATTTTTTAGCCTGTAAACCAACTAGGGGTTGCGTCGCATGTGTGGCATCGTCGGTATCGTGGGCAAGTCGAACGTCAATCAGGCGTTGTATGACGCGCTCACCGTTCTCCAGCATCGCGGCCAGGACGCTGCCGGCATTGTCACCTGTCAGGACGACAGGCTCTACCTGCGCAAGGACAACGGCCTGGTCCGTGACGTCTTCCAGCAGCGCCACATGCAGCACCTGGTGGGCAAGGTCGGCATCGGCCACGTGCGCTACCCGACCGCCGGCAGCTCCAGCTCGGCCGAGGCCCAGCCGTTCTACGTCAACTCGCCCTACGGCATCACCCTGGCGCACAACGGCAACCTGACCAACGTCGAGCAACTGGCCAAGGAGATCTACGAGTCCGACCTGCGCCACGTCAACACCAACTCCGACTCGGAAGTGCTGCTCAACGTCTTCGCCCATGAGCTGGCGGTGCGCAACAAGCTGCAGCCCACCGAGGAAGACGTCTTCGCCGCGGTGGCCGGCGTGCACGCCCGCTGCGTCGGCGGCTACGCCGTGGTGGCGATGATCACCGGCTACGGCATCGTCGGCTTCCGCGACCCCAACGCGATCCGCCCGATCGTCTTCGGCCAGCGCCACACCGAGAACGGCGTGGAATACATGATCGCCTCGGAAAGCGTGGCCCTGGACGTGCTCGGCTTCACCCTGATCCGCGACCTGGCCCCGGGCGAGGCGGTGTACATCACCGAGGAAGGCAAGCTGTTCACCCGCCAGTGCGCGGCCAACCCGAAGTACTCGCCGTGCATCTTCGAGCACGTCTACCTGGCCCGCCCGGATTCGCTGATGGACGGCATCTCGGTGTACAAGGCGCGCCTGCGCATGGGCGAGAAGCTGGCCGAGAAGATCCTCCGCGAGCGCCCGGAGCACGACATCGACGTGGTCATCCCGATCCCGGACACCAGCCGCACCTCCGCCCTGGAACTGGCCAACCGCCTGGGCGTGAAGTTCCGCGAGGGCTTCGTCAAGAACCGCTACATCGGCCGCACCTTCATCATGCCCGGCCAGGCCGCGCGCAAGAAGTCGGTACGCCAGAAGCTCAACGCCATCGAGCTGGAGTTCCGCGGCAAGAACGTGATGCTGGTGGACGACTCCATCGTCCGCGGCACCACCAGCAAGCAGATCATCCAGATGGCCCGCGAGGCCGGGGCGAAGAAGGTCTACTTCTGCTCTGCCGCGCCGGCCGTGCGCTACCCCAACGTCTACGGCATCGACATGCCGAGCGCCCACGAACTGATCGCCCACGACCGCAGCACCGAAGAGGTGTGCGAGCTGCTCGGCGCCGACTGGCTGGTCTACCAGGACCTGTCGGACCTGATCGACGCGGTCGGCGGCGGCAAGATCAAGATCGAGCACTTCGACTGCGCGGTCTTCGATGGCCAGTACGTGACCGGCGACGTCAACGAAGCCTATCTGAACCGGATCGAGCAGGCGCGCAACGACGCGACCAAGGCCAAGGCCAACGCGGTCAGCGCCATCATCGACCTGTACAACGACTGAAGGAGATCAGGGGATGGCACAGGAATGGGAAGCCGGTCGCCTGGACAGTGACCTGGAAGGCGCGGCCTTCGACACCCTGGCGGTACGCGCCGGGCAGCAACGCACCCCGGAGGCGGAACACGGCGAAGCCCTGTTCCCCACCTCCAGCTACGTATTCCGCAGCGCCGCCGACGCCGCCGCGCGCTTCGCCGGCGAGGTGCCGGGCAACGTCTACTCGCGCTACACCAACCCGACCGTGCGCACCTTCGAGGAGCGCATCGCCGCCCTGGAAGGCGCGGAGCAGGCGGTGGCCACCTCCACTGGTATGTCGGCCATCCTCTCGCTGGTGATGACCCACTGCAGCGCCGGCGACCACGTGCTGGTCTCGCGCAGCGTATTCGGCTCGACCATCAGCCTGTTCGAGAAGTACTTCAAGCGCTTCGGCGTGCAGGTGGACTACCCGCCGCTGAGCGACCTCAAGGCCTGGGAAGCGGCCATCAAGCCGAACACCCGGCTGCTGTTCGTCGAGTCGCCGTCCAACCCCCTGGCCGAGCTGGTGGACATCGCCGCCCTGGCCGAGATCGCCCACGCCCATGGCGCGCTGCTGGCGGTGGACAACTGCTTCTGCACCCCGGCGCTGCAGCAGCCACTGAAGCTCGGCGCCGACGTGGTGATCCACTCGGCGACCAAGTACATCGACGGCCAGGGCCGCAGCATGGGCGGCGTGGTCGCCGGCAGCCGCAAGCTGATGGAAGGCGTGGTCGGCTTCCTGCGCACCGCGGGCCCGACCCTCAGCCCGTTCAACGCCTGGATCTTCACCAAGGGTCTGGAAACCCTGCGCGTGCGCATGCAGGCGCATTGCGCCGCGGCCCAGGACGTGGCCGAGTGGCTGGAACAGCAGCCGGGCATCGAGCGCGTCTACTACGCCGGCCTTGCCAGCCACCCGCAGCATGAGCTGGCCAAGCGGCAGCAGAAGGGCTTCGGCGCGGTGGTCAGCTTCGAGGTGAAGGGCGACAAGGCCGCGGCCTGGCGCTTCATCGACGCCACCCGGATGATCTCCATCACCACCAACCTGGGTGACACCAAGACCACCATCGCCCACCCGGCGACCACCTCCCACGGCCGCCTGTCGCCGCAGGAGCGCGCGAACGCCGGCATCCGCGACAACCTGATCCGCGTCGCAGTGGGCCTGGAAGACGTCGACGACATCAAGAAGGACCTGGCACGAGGCCTGGCGGCACTGTGAGCGACCTGGCATCGATCATCGGAAACGGCAAGGTCGCGCTGGTCACCGGCGCGGCGCGGGGCATCGGCCTGGGGATCGGCGCCTGGCTGATCGCCGAGGGCTGGCAGGTGGTGCTGGTCGACCAGGACCGCGAGCGCGGCGCCAAGGTCGCCGAGGCGCTGGGCGACAAGGCTTGGTTCATCGCCCTGGACGTGTCCCAGGAGAGCCAGGTGGCGCAGACCGTGGCCGAGGTGCTCGGGCAGTTCGGCCGCCTCGACGCCGTGGTGTGCAACGCGGCCATCGCCCGCCCGGGCATCACGCCCCTGGAGAGCCTGACGCTCAACGAGTGGAACCGCACCCTGGCGGTGAACCTCAGCGGCCCGATGCTGCTGGCCAAGCACTGCGCGCCCTACCTGCGGGCGCACCAGGGCAGCATCGTCAACATCGCCTCGACCCGCGCGCACCAGTCCGAACGCAGCTCCGAAGCCTACGCGGCGAGCAAGGGCGGCCTCCTGGCGCTGACCCACGCGCTGGCCATGAGCCTGGGCCCGGAAATCCGCGTCAACGCGGTCAGCCCCGGCTGGATCGACGCCCGCGATCGCCACGAGCGCGAAGCGGTGCCGCTCACCGAGCTGGATCACGACCAGCACCCGGTCGGCCGCGTCGGCACGGTGGAAGACGTCGCCGCGCTGGTGGCCTGGCTGCTGGGCGACAACGCCGGCTTCGTCAGCGGCCAGGAGTTCGTCGTCGACGGCGGCATGACGCGCAAGATGATCTATCTCGACTGAGGCCGGGACGGTGACGGAGGAGGGCGGCCCGGGGGCCGCCCTTTTTCGTTTGGGCCCGGCGGCCGGATCGCGGACGGAGTCCTACGTTCCAGGCGAGCGTGGCTTCTCGTAGGAGCGAGCTTGCTCGCGAACAAACGCGGTGCCATGCGGTTCGCGAGCAAGCTCGCTCCTACGAAGAGCAACTAGGCGCAGGCCGCGAGACAGTTGCTCCTACGTCCGAGCTTCCCTGGAACTGTAGGAGCGCGGGAGGCGGGGCGGCGTAGGAGCGGACTCTGTCCGCGATTGTCCGCTACCGAAACCCGACACAAAAACGGCGGATAACGCCGTGGGCGTCATGCGCCCTACGCAGGGATCCGTGCATTCGCGTTTCTGCGAACGCGAAATTCCAAAAAAAATTCAATCAGGGCATTGACTTAGGATTCGTCCCCGGTAGAATGCGCCCCACTTCGAGACGAAGGGTGATTAGCTCAGCTGGGAGAGCATCTGCCTTACAAGCAGAGGGTCGGCGGTTCGATCCCGTCATCACCCACCATCTCGCAAGTTACGCGCAGCGGTAGTTCAGTCGGTTAGAATACCGGCCTGTCACGCCGGGGGTCGCGGGTTCGAGTCCCGTCCGCTGCGCCATCTTCCCCCTCCTGGAGTTCACTACCCCGAACTCGCCGCCACGTAGAGCGCAAGCTCCGTAGCGACAGGCAGGATGGAAGGCTGCAACACCCTTGGACGCAAGTCCAGCCGACGCGCAGCGGTAGTTCAGTCGGTTAGAATACCGGCCTGTCACGCCGGGGGTCGCGGGTTCGAGTCCCGTCCGCTGCGCCATATTCAAAGCCCTCAGGCAGTCATGCCTGGGGGCTTTTTCGTTGCGCCGGGAAAACCCGCGGTCATGCGGAGGTCATCCGGGCCGTCCAGGCTGGACCCATTGCCTTCAATGGACGACCCAGGAAGAACTGCTCGAAGCACGCCGCGCCGAGTGCGATCCGCCGGAGCCGACGGACGACGCCACCGAGATGTGATCAGCCGGCCTGCCGCTGCGTGCGGCGGTATTCCCCCGGCGGCTGGCCGCTCCAGCGCTTGAAGGCGCGCTGGAAGGCCTCGGCCGAGGCGAAGCCGAGCAGGTAGGCGATCTCGCCGAAGGCCAGGTCCGTGTCGCGGATATAGATCATCGCCAGGTCGCGGCGCGTCTCGTTGAGGATGCTGCGGAACTGCGTGCCTTCCTCGGCCAGCTTGCGACGCAGCGTCCAGGTCGGCAGCTTGAGGCGCGCAGCGACTTCCTCCAGGTCCGGCTCGCGGCCGTTGAGCAGCGGCCCCAGCAGTTGCACCACGCGTTCGCGCAGGCTGCGGGTGCGCGTCAACTGCTCCAGTTCCTTCTCGCAGAGTTCCAGCAGCTGGCGCCAGGTGCTCGGGCAATGTTCGCGGTTGCCGAGGGAGAGCGTGGCCTGGTCGAGGCGGAAGCGGTTGGCGCCGGCGCCGAACTCCACCGGGCAGCTGAAGAATTCCTCGTAGCGTGCCGCGTAGTCCGGCGCCGGGTACTCGATCTCCACCCGCAGCGGGCGCACCGCCTGCCCGGCGATGCGGCCGAGGTAGCTGAGCCAGCCGGCCAGCACCGAATCCACCACGAAGCGGTTGTAGGCGTTGTAGGGGCTGATGGAGTAGAAGCTCAGCCAGGCGCCGCCGGCGTCCTCGGCGAGGCTCGAGCGGCCGCGGTAGTTCTGCGCGTAGAGCGGCTCGAAGCGGATCAGCGCGCGGCTGGCGGCGCGCAGGTCGGGGGCCAGGGCGGCGCTGACGCCGGCCAGGCCCAGCTGCTGGATGCGGCTGAACTGGCCCATGCGCAGGCCCAGCGCGGGGTCGCCGCTGAGCTGGATGGCGGCATGGCCCAGGCGCATGTAGCGCGGGATCGACAGGCGCCCGCCGGGCTCGGCCAGGCGCGCCGCGTCCAGGCCGTACTGCAGCAGCAGGGGCTGCGCCGGCACGCCGCGCTCTTCCAGGGCGTCGGCCAGGCCGTGGACGAAACCTATGGAGAGGTCGCCCAGCCGCATGCCCGGTTGCTTCATGGTCACAGCCAGAGGTTGATCAGGCGCGCGCCCGGGCCGTCCTCGGCGAGCTGCTGGCCGCCGCGGTCGACCACCAGGCCGGGGCCGGAGCTGCCCAGGTCCCACAACTGCCCGCGCAGGAACACCGCGATGCCGGCCTGGGCGCCGCTGGCGGCCAGGCGTCCGCCGAGGGCCAACTGCTGCCAGGCCTCGCCTTCGCTCAGCGCGCCGGGCTTGAGCTGCACGTCGGAAGGCGTGCGCGCGCCGTTGTAGCCGCGCCAGGGCCGCTGCCACTGGCCGTTGCCGGTGAGGAAGGCGGGCACCGCCAGCAGCTCGACCTTTTCCGAGGCCAGCACCGCGTAGTTGATCGGGTACCAGGCGTCGGCGCAGATCAGCACGCCCAGGCGCCCGGCGGGGGTCTGCAGCACCTGCAGGTTGTCGCTGTGGCCGGCGCGGATGAAAGGCTTCTCGTCGTCGATGGGGAAGACCTTGCGCTGCGGCTGGCCCAGGGGCTTGCCGTCGCTGCCGAACACCAGGCTGGCGTTGTACAGGCTGCCGTTGCCGGTGACCAGCACGCCGTCCTCCACCTTGGGGTTGGGCAGGACGATGGAGCCGGCCACCAGGGTCACGCCGAACTGCCGGGCCAGGCCGCCGAACAGCGTCTGGTAGTCGTGGGCCATGTCCACCGCCTTCATGCGGAACAGGGCGTCGGTGAAGCGGTCGCGACCCTTGGCGATGAGCCAGCCGCGGGCCAGCTTCACCGGGTTGCTGACGGCCATCCACTTCATGGCCTCGGCCAGGTGCTGCGCCTGGTAGACCTCGGGTTTCTCGCCGGCGGCCACCAGCCAGGTGCCGATGTGCTCGGGGAACACCACCACCGTGCGCGGGCCGAGCAGGCCCTCGCTGCGGGCCTTCTCCAGGTAGGCCGCAAGCTTCAGGCGCAGGCGCTCGACGTTCTGGTAGTCGGCGGCGTAGAGCTCCGGCTGCACGCCGAGCAGGTTGCCGCGTTCGGAGGGCGCGCCCTGGTTCAGCACCACCTGGCTGCGCAGGTCGGACAGGTAGTGGCCCACCGGGCGGCGCTCGGCCCAGCCGGCGTAGGCGGCGAAGAGGGTGACCAGGATGAGGAATGTCAGCTTGCGCATGCAGGGCTCCGGGACTGGCTGCCAGGGTAGGGGAGCGGCGCCGGCTTGCCAAGCCGTGCTGTCATCTTCGATCAGTAAGTTGTCATTTCCGGTCATTGAGCGCGCCCCGGGCGCTGCTTAGAGTCTGCCCCATACCGACCGTGGCCCGTCCGAGGCCCCGGCAACCATGCCCGATGTGGAGGAATCATGACCGCCGCCCGCTACCCGCACCTGCTCGCGCCCCTGGACCTGGGCTTCACCACCCTGCGCAACCGCACCCTGATGGGCTCGATGCACACCGGCCTGGAAGAGAAGCCGAACGGCTTCGAGCGCATGGCCGCCTACTTCGCCGAGCGCGCCCGCGGCGGCGTCGGCCTGATGGTCACCGGCGGCATCGGCCCGAACGAGGAAGGCGGCGTGTACGCCGGCGCGGCCAAGCTGACCACCGTCGAGGAAGCCGAGAAGCACAAGGTCGTCACCCAGGCGGTGCACGAGGCCGGCGGCAAGATCTGCATGCAGATCCTCCACGCCGGGCGCTACGCCTACAGTCCGAAATCCGTGGCGCCCAGCGCCATCCAGGCGCCGATCAACCCGTTCAAGCCGCGCGAGCTGGACGAGGAAGGCATCCAGAAGCAGATCCAGGACTTCGTCACCTGCTCCGTGCTGGCCCAGCAGGCCGGGTACGACGGCGTCGAGATCATGGGTTCGGAAGGCTACTTCATCAACCAGTTCCTGGTCGCCCACACCAACCAGCGCACCGACCGCTGGGGCGGCAGCTACGAGAACCGCATGCGCTTGCCGGTGGAGATCGTCCGCCGCGTGCGCGAGGCGGTGGGGCCGAACTTCATCATCATCTACCGCCTGTCGATGCTCGACCTGGTGGAGGGCGGCAGCACCTGGGACGAGATCGTCCTGCTGGCCAAGGCCATCGAAAAGGCCGGCGCGACCATCATCAATACCGGCATCGGCTGGCACGAGGCGCGCATCCCGACCATCGCCACCAAGGTGCCGCGCGCAGCCTTCACCAAGGTCACCGCCAAGCTGCGCGGCGAGGTGGGTATCCCGCTGTGCACCACCAACCGCATCAATACCCCGGAGGTAGCCGAGCAGGTGCTGGCCGAGGGCGACGCCGACATGGTCTCCATGGCCCGGCCGTTCCTCGCCGACCCGGACTTCGTCAACAAGGCCGCCGAAGGCCGCGCGGACGAGATCAACACCTGCATCGGCTGCAACCAGGCGTGCCTGGACCACACCTTCGGCGGCAAGCTGACCAGCTGCCTGGTCAACCCGCGCGCCTGCCACGAGACCGAGCTGAACTACATCCCCACCACCCACGTGAAGAAGATCGCCGTGGTGGGCGCCGGCCCGGCCGGCCTGGCCGCCGCCACCGTGGCCGCCGAGCGTGGCCACCAGGTGACCCTGTTCGACGCCGCCGGCGAGATCGGCGGGCAGTTCAACGTGGCCAAGCGCGTGCCGGGCAAGGAAGAGTTCTACGAGACCCTGCGCTACTTCAAGCGCAAGCTGGAGACCACCGGCGTCGACGTGCGCCTGAACACCCGCGTGTCGGTCGACGACCTGGCCAAGGGCGGCTTCGACGAGATCCTCCTGGCCACCGGCATCGTCCCGCGCACCCCGGCCATCCCCGGCATCGACAGCCCGAAGGTGATCAGCTACCTGGACGCCATCCTCGAACGCAAGCCGGTGGGGCGGAAGGTGGCGGTGATCGGCGCCGGCGGCATCGGCTTCGACGTTTCCGAGTACATCACCCACGACGGCGAGTCCACCAGCCTGGACCGCCATGCCTTCTGGAAGGAGTGGGGCATCGACGAGGCCCTGGAGGCCCGCGGCGGCGTCGCCGGCATCCAGCCGCACCCGCATGCCGCGGCGCGCCAGGTGTTCCTGCTGCAGCGCAAGAAGTCCAAGGTCGGCGACGGCCTGGGCAAGACCACCGGCTGGATCCACCGCACCGGGCTGAAGAACAAGCGGGTGCAGATGCTCAACAGCGTCGAGTACCTCAAGGTCGATGACGCCGGCCTGCACATCCGCATCGGCGAAGAAGGCGAGCCGCAGGTGCTGCCGGTGGATACCGTGGTCGTCTGCGCCGGCCAGGAGCCGCTGCGCGAGCTGCACGACGGCCTGGTCGCCGCCGGGCAGAAGGTGCACCTGATCGGCGGCGCCGACGTGGCCGCCGAGCTGGACGCCAAGCGCGCCATCAACCAGGGCTCGCGCCTGGCCGCAGAACTCTGATCCACCGTCCCTGCCGCCCGGACGCGCTGTCCGGGCGGCAAAGGGCGGAACCCGTCACAGTTTTCCGTCTGTCGTACGTCGCTTTCTTACGAACGGCCGAGCGACTGCCAACCCAGTCACATTGCCTGCGTCACCATTTCCCCTAGACTTGCCCCGGCACCGGTGCGCTCGAGGCCCGGCCGCCGGCCCCTCTGCGGGCCCAACCCTGTTCGCGACAGTCCAGAGGTCCCGTCATGAGCCTGCAGAAGAAGCCTCAGATGGTCGAGGCCGTGGCCTTCTTCGATGAGCGAGGCATCTGCAAGCAGATGCTCTATCCCGAATTCGAGGCCCTGCTCGACAACGTCGTGCAGATGCACGAATACGCCGACCGGCAGATGCGCCTGGCCTACGTGCTGATCAACGCGCGCCTGCAGGTCAAGGCGGCGGTGTTCTTCTACCTGGATTTCGACGACAACGGCGAGGCCGACCGCGGCTGGAACCTGCCGCTGCGCCAGCTCGCCGACCGCGCCGGGCGCGGCCCGGACATGGGCGCCGGGCCCATCCGCCTGGCCTGCCGCAGCCAGTGCCCGGTGTCCTGGCACCAGATGCACCTGTGGGACCCGAGCCTGGTGACGGGCAACAACCACCTGGTGATGTTGCGCGACGCCATCCGCCGCAACCACCTCGGCCTGCTGGTCGAGGAAGAGCCCGTCGCCGTCGAGCCGCAGCGCCTGAAGGTCGCCGCCGAGCACCAGTGGTACGCGGCGCCGGCGGAAGACCCGCGGGAGCAGGCCGAGAAGCTGGCCCAGGCGATGCTCGAGGAACAGCGGCAGAAGACCGCCGAGCTGCTCGGCCAGCAGGCCTCGCGCCTGTCCAGCCTGAGCCAGCAGCACGAGCAGGAACTGCAGCGCCTGCGCCTGGGCGCCGAGGAACAGGTCAAGGTGCTGCAGGCCGAGCTGGCTGCGCTGCGCGAGGGGCTCAAGCGCGAGGAAGAGATCAACGCCGGCCTGCGCCGCGAGCTGGACGAGCGGGTGGACGGCTTCCAGCGCGGCCGCGAGGAGCTGACCGCGCAACTGCGCAGCATCGAGCAGCAGGGGCGCGTGGAGCTGGAGGAGCTGCGCGCGCAATTCGAAGGCGAGGCCGATGCCAAGGTCGCGGCGGTGATCGCCCAGTACAAGGAACAGCTGGCGGTGCGCGACGCCGAGCTGAGCTACCGCAGCGAGCTGGACCGCCAGCTGCAGCAGGACAACGAGGCCCTGCGCCGCGAGCTGGCCGCCCAGGCGGCGCGGGCGGAGAGCGATGCGCTGCTGGAGAAGCTGACCTCGCTCGGGGTGATCTTCGTCGTCTATCATCCCGGCGCCGGGCACCTGACCATTCCCCTGCAGGACATCCCGCGCTACCAGGAAAACCCCATGGCCTACGCCGCCGCCAAATGCTTCGTCTCCGAAGCCCAGTATCGCCAGTGGCTGGCCCACTACCAGCAGCCGACCTGCGACGGCCACCTGTCCAACGGCGAACGTTGCGCGCTGCCGGTCGACCGGGTGGATACCCCCGGCCGTTTCGTCGACGGCGACAGCAACTGCTGCGCCCGGCACAAGACCAGCGGCGGTCTGCGCGGCGTGACCGCGGGCTAGGTGGCCGCCCTGCGATTTCCCGACTGGCGCCCGTTACCCCCGCTGCAACAGGTGCGCCTCGACTGGCTGGAGCGGGCCGGCGTCGAGCTGGCCCTGTTGCGCCTGGACCAGGTCGACGAGCGGGTGTCCGGCAACAAGTGGTTCAAGCTGGCGCCCTACCTGCGCCAGGCCGCCGAGCAGGGCCTGGACGGCCTGATCAGCCTCGGCGGCGCCCATTCCAACCACCTGCACGCCCTGGCCGCCGCCGGCCAGCGCTTCGGCTTCGCCAGCGTCGGCCTGCTGCGCGGCAACGAGCAGGACACGCCCACGGTGCGCGACCTGCGCGCCTGGGGCATGCAACTGCACTGGCTCGGCTACGCCGGCTACCGCGAGCGCCATGCCGAAGGCTTCTGGGATACCTGGCGCGAACGCTACCCACGCCTGCTGGCGGTGGACGAGGGCGGCGGCGGCTTGCCTGGCGCGCTGGGCTGCGCGCCGCTGGTGGCGCAGTTGCCCGGGCAACTGCCGGGCATCGGCTGGAACGGCTACGACCAGCTCTGGGCCGCCTGTGGCACCGGCACCACCCTGGCCGGGCTGGTGCTGGGCGAGCAGGGTGCGCACCCGGTGACCGGCGCCCTGGCGGTGCCGCCCGGCCATGGCGTGGAAGCCATGCTGCCGCGCCTGCTGGCCGAGGCGGGGCGCGAAGACGCCGGCTATCGCCTGCTGGACGCCAGCCGCGGCGGTTTCGGCAAGGTGGACGCCGGGCTGGCGCGGTTCATGGCCGACTTCGAGGCGGCGACCGGCGTGCCGCTGGAGCCGCTGTACACCGGCAAGCTGCTGCTGGCCCTTCATGACGAGGTATGTGCTGGCCGTGTGCCTCCTGGCAGCCGGTTGATCGCCGTGCACAGCGGTGGCCTGCAGGGGCGGCGGGCGATGGAGGAGCGCTTGCGGCGATTGCCGTAGGGCATTCGTGCGCGCCAGCCGCTCGCCGCCCCACCCACGCCATTCCCCTGTAGGAGCGCGCCCTGCGCGCGAAATCGCGGGCAGGGCCCGCTCCTACAGGTATATGCCGTACCCCACGGCGAACACGTAGGGCGAATAACGCGAAGCGTTATCCGCCGATTGGACGGCTCATCTGGCACCCATGTGGCCATGGCGCTCGGACCGACGGCGGATAACCGCGAACGGTTATGCGCCCTACGGTTTCTGGAGGGCACGGACGTAGGCGCGACTGTCTTGCCGACCGCGCCGCGGTGCTCTTCGTAGGAGCGAGCCATGCTCCTCTCAATGGGAATACCCGTTATGCACTCTTGGCCACTGGTCCCCGACCAGGAACAGCCGCTCGGCCTCGTGCCATTCGTCCCGGCTTTGCTCCAGGCGCACCAGCAACTGGGGGAAGGCGTCCGCCGGCAGCTGCGCCAGCCAGGCGTCGAAGCGTTCCGGCGCCCAGCTTTCGTCGTCGGTCTTGCACGCCGGGGCCAGCCATTCGCTGCGTGGCAGCGGCTGCCAGCGGCCCGCGCCCTGGGCGCGGTACAGGGGCCAGTGGCGGCGGTGCAGCCAGGAACCGCCGAGGTGCTCGGGGTTGGCGCCTTCCGGCGCCGGGCACTCGCCGGGCCAGGGGTAGAACAGGTAGCCGCCCAGCCAGAGCGCGGCTTGCACCGGGGCCTGGCTGAAACCGGCGACCAGCGCGCGGCCGTGCGGGCTGGAGGAGAGCGGCAGCTGATGCTCGTGCAGGTGGCGCAGCTTGTTCGCCAGGCGGTCCTCGGCGCCGGGGCCCAGCCAGTCCTCCGGGCCTTCGCGGCTGGGGCCCAGGTAGAGCTTGATGGCCAGTTCGAAATGGTGCAGGCCGTCGTCGTCCTCCAGCAGCAGGTCCAGCTCGCCCAGGGTGTGGCCGTTGTCGCGCACCGCCAGGTTGGCGCCGAGCAGGCGCAGGTCGGGGGCCTGCTGCAGGGCGAACTGCCAGAGGCGCTCGTAGTAGCGCCCCAGGCGCTGCTGCGGCGAGCGCTGCAGCCAGGCCCGCAGCGCCTCGCTGTCGCTTTCCTGCGCGCGCAGCCAGTCGCCCAGGCGCTGTGGCTCGGCCAGCCAGCGGCTCGCCGCCAGCGGATGGCGCAGGGGCAGGGGGCCGGCATCCAGCAGGGGTTCGGCGAGCAGGGTCCAGGCGAGGTCGCGCACCGCGGGTTGGCGCAGTTCGGCTAGCAGCTCTTCGAGCAGATGGGCGGTCGGCTTCATTTGTGCAGCCTAGCCGAACGCCCGCGCTGCCGCGCGGGTTTGCCGCTGTTCGGGGGTTTCCCCCATAATTCCGTCATTCCCGCTCGCACCGCCGCCTGGAGTCTCATGGAATCCTTTCGCAATATCGGCATCATCGGCCGCCTCGGCAGCACCCAGGTGCTGGAAACCATCCGTCGGCTGAAGCGCTTCCTGACCGAGCGGCACCTGCACGTGATCCTCGAGGACACCATCGCCGAAGTGCTGCCCGGCCACGGCCTGCAGACCTGCTCGCGGAAGATCATGGGCGAGATCTGCGACCTGGTGATCGTCGTCGGCGGCGACGGCAGCATGCTCGGCGCGGCGCGCGCGCTGGCCCGGCACAAGGTGCCGGTGCTGGGCATCAACCGCGGCAGCCTGGGCTTCCTCACCGACATCCGCCCGGACGAGCTGGAGACCAAGGTGGCCGAGGTGCTCGGCGGCCAGTACATCGTCGAGAGCCGCTTCCTGCTGGACGCCCAGGTGCGCCGCCACGGCGAGTCCATCGGCCAGGGCGACGCGCTCAACGACGTGGTGCTGCACCCCGGCAAGTCGACGCGGATGATCGAGTTCGAACTGCACATCGACGGCCAGTTCGTCTGCAGCCAGAAGGCCGACGGCCTGATCGTCGCCACGCCCACCGGCTCCACCGCCTACTCGCTGTCCGCCGGCGGGCCGATCATGCACCCGAAGCTGGACGCCATCGTCATCGTGCCCATGTACCCGCACACCCTGTCCAGCCGGCCCATCGTGGTCGACGGCAACAGCGAGCTGAAGATCGTGGTGTCGCCGAACATGCAGATCTACCCGCAGGTCTCCTGCGACGGGCAGAACCACTTCACCTGCGCGCCGGGCGACATGGTCACGGTGAGCAAGAAGCCGCAGAAGCTGCGCCTGATCCACCCGATCGACCACAACTACTACGAGGTCTGCCGGACCAAGCTCGGCTGGGGCAGCCGCCTGGGGAGCGCCGAGTGAGCGAACTCGACCCGGGCCGTGGCTACGACCTGATCGGCGACGTCCACGGCTGTGCGCACACCCTCGACCGCCTGCTGGAGCAGCTGGGCTACCAGTTGCACGGCGGCGTGTGGCGCCACCCAAGGCGCCAGGCGCTGTTCCTCGGCGACATCGTCGACCGCGGCCCGCGCATCCGCGAGGCCCTGCACCGGGTGCACGACATGGTCGCCGCCGGCGAGGCCCTGTGCATCATGGGCAACCACGAATTCAACCTGCTCGGCTGGTCCACCCCGGCGGCGCCGGGCAGCGGCCGCCAGTACGTGCGCGAGCACACCCCGCGGCACGCGCGGCTGATCCAGGAGACCCTCGACCAGTTCGAGGGCCACCCCGGCGACTGGCGCGATTTCCTCGGCTGGTTCCAGCAGCTGCCGCTGTTCCTCGACGCCGGGCGCTTCCGCATGGTCCATGCCTGCTGGGACAACGGGCTGATCGACTCGCTGCGCCGGCAGTTCCCCGACGGGCGCATCGACGAGGCCTTCGTCCAGGCTTCCGCCGCGCACGGCAGCTTCGCCTACCAGGTGTGCAACCGGCTGCTGCGCGGCACCGACATGCGCCTGCCCCACGGCATGACGCTGACCGGCAGCGACGGCTTCACCCGGGCCTTCTTCCGCACCAAGTTCTGGGAGGAGGACCGCGAGCCGGAGACCTACGGCGATATCGTCTTCCAGCCCGACGCGCTGCCCGACGAGGTGGCCGCCGAGCGCCTGAGCGCCGAGCAGAAGTCCAGCCTGCTGAGCTACGGCGCCGACCAGCCGCTGCTGTTCGTCGGCCACTACTGGCGCAGCGGCACGCCGGCGCCGATCCGCCCGAACCTGGCCTGCCTGGACTACAGCGCGGTCATGTACGGCAAGCTGGTGGCCTACCGGCTGGACCAGGAGACGCGCCTGCAGCGCGACAAGTTCGTCTGGGTGGACGTGAAGCGTCCGGGAGAGGATGAGTGAGTGCGGTAGTAGCCATGCGCCTGCCCCTGGCGGCGGACCTCGCCGGTTTCGTCGGCCTGCTGCAGCGCCTGAACGTACCCTTCCGGGTCAGCGAGGAGGCCGGCGAACAGGTGCTATGGGTGCCGGACGAAAGCCTCGCCGAGCAGGTGCGCGACCTCTACCGGCGCTACCCCCAGGGCGACCCCGAGCTGGCCGCCACGGCCCAGCCGCGGCGCCGCGGGCCGGGTTTCCTGGCCCAGGTCCGGGCCAGCAAGGTGACCGCCGCGGTGCTGCTGGTGACCTTCGTGGTCGCCGCCCTGACGCTGCTTGGCGGCAACCCGGACACCCTGCGCTGGTTCACCTTCCAGGACTTCCAGCTGGTCGGCACCGACCGGGTGATGTTCCAGCCGCTGGCCGACGGCCTGGCGGCGGGGCAGTGGTGGCGCCTGTTCACGCCCATGCTGATCCACTTCGGCTGGCTGCACCTGGCGATGAACGCCATGTGGTACTGGGAGCTGGGCCGGCGCATCGAGTACCGCCAGGGCGGCATCCTGCTGCTGGGCCTGAGCCTGGGCTTCGGCCTGGTGTCCAACGTCGTGCAGTACCTGGCTTCCGGGCCGAGCCTGTTCGGCGGCCTGTCCGGGGTGCTCTACGGCCTGCTCGGGCACTGCTGGATCTTCCAGCTGCTGGCGCCGACCCCGGCCTACCGCCTGCCCAGGGGCGTAGTGGCGATGATGCTGATCTGGCTGTTGGTGTGCCTGTCCGGCGTCATCGACCTGCTGGGCTTCGGCTCCATCGCCAACGGCGCCCACGTCGGCGGGCTGGTGATCGGCTGCCTGACCGGCGCGCTGGGCGGGCTGCTGGCGCGCGGGCGCGGCGCCTAGAGGTTCGCGAGCAAGCTCGCTCCTGCAGGGAGCACCGCTTTTCGTAGGAGCGAGCTTGCTCGCGAACCCACCACCTGACCTGTGCCCGTGCGCCGAAGCGCCGGGCCCGGTAGAATGCCGGTTTTGCCCCCAGCAGGAGCCGGCCCCATGTCGTCCTTCGCCGAAACCATCGAGAACATCACCCCGGAAATCTACGAGGGCCTCAAGCTCGCCGTGGAGATCGGCAAGTGGCCGGACGGCCGCAAGCTCACCCAGGAACAGAAGGAACTGTGCCTGCAGGCGATGATCGCCTGGGAGCTGCAGAACCTGCCCGAGGACCAGCGCACCGGCTACATGGGCCCGCAGGCGTGCGAGTCCCACGCCGAGCCGATCCCCAACATCCTCTTCTCGTCCAATTCGCTGCACTGATGGTTGAGCTTGGACGCGGCGCCCTGAGCAAGATGTCGGCGCGCCTGGAAAGCCCCGTGCAGTACGCCTTCCGCCTCGGCGACGAGGAGCTGGCGGTCAACCCGCTGATCGGCAGGACGGTGCGCCTGGAGTACCTGGGCGCGATCTTCTGCTGCCATTGCGGGCGCAAGACGAAGAAAAGCTTCAGCCAGGGCTACTGCTACCCCTGCTTCACCAAGCTGGCGCAATGCGACAGCTGCATCGTCAGCCCGGAAAAGTGCCACTATGACGATGGCACCTGCCGCGAGCCAGAGTGGGGCGAGCGCTTCTGCATGACCGACCACGTGGTCTACCTGGCCAACTCCTCGGGGGTGAAGGTGGGCATCACCCGCGCCACCCAGGTGCCGACCCGCTGGATCGACCAGGGCGCGCGCCAGGCGCTGCCGATCCTGCGCGTGGCCACGCGCCAGCAGTCCGGGCTGGTCGAGGACCTGCTGCGCAGCCAGGTGGCCGACCGCACCAACTGGCGCGCCCTGCTCAAGGGCGAGGCCGAGCCGCTGGACCTGGCGGCCATCCGCGAGCAGCTGTTCGACCATTGCGCCGAGGGCTTGCGCGAGCTGCAACAGCGCTTCGGCCTGCAGGCGATCCAGCCGGTGACCGACCTCGAACCGATCGAGATCCGCTACCCGGTGGAGGCCTATCTGGCCAAGATCACCAGCTTCGATCTGGACAAGACGCCGGTGGTGGAGGGTACCCTGCAAGGCATCAAGGGCCAGTACCTGATCTTCGACACCGGCGTCATCAATATCCGTAAGTACACAGCTTATCAGCTGGCTATCAGCTATGAGCCTCAAGCGGCAAGCTGAGCCGGCGAACAACGAACCTGCAGCGTGAAGCCTGGAGCTTGCAGCTGCCCGGAGGGCCACCATGCGCACTGATCAACCGAAAGTCATCTACCTCAAGGATTACCAGGCGCCCGAGTACCTGATCGACGAGACCAACCTGACCTTCGAGCTGTACGAGGACCACACCCTGGTCCACGCGCAACTGGTCATGCGCCGCAACCCCGAGCGCGGCGAGGGCCTGCCGCCGCTGGTGCTCGACGGCCAGCAGCTGGAGCTGCAGTGGGTGGCCCTGGACGACCGGGTGCTGGAGGAGGGCGACTACCAGCTGGACGAGAACCACCTGACTCTGCAGCCCACCGCCCGGCAGTTCACCGTCGACAGCACGGTGCGCATCCACCCGGAGAGCAACACCGCGCTGGAAGGCCTGTACAAGTCCGGCAAGATGTTCTGCACCCAGTGCGAGGCCGAGGGCTTCCGCAAGATCACCTACTACCTCGACCGCCCGGACGTGATGAGCAGCTTCACCACCACCGTCTCGGCCGAGCAGCACAGGTACCCGGTGCTGCTGTCCAACGGCAACCCGGTGGCCAGCGGCTCGGAAGAGGACGGGCGGCACTGGGCCACCTGGCAGGACCCGTTCAGGAAGCCGGCCTACCTGTTCGCCCTGGTCGCCGGCGACCTCTGGGCGGTGGAAGACACCTACACCACGCTGAGCGAGCGCGAGGTCGCCCTGCGCATCTACGTCGAGCCGGAGAACATCGACAAGTGCCAGCACGCCATGGACAGCCTGAAGAAGGCCATGCGCTGGGACGAGAAGGTCTACGGCCGCGAGTACGACCTGGACATCTTCATGATCGTCGCGGTCAACGACTTCAACATGGGCGCCATGGAGAACAAGGGGCTCAACATCTTCAACTCCAGCTGCGTGCTGGCCAGGGCCGAGACCGCCACCGACGCCGCGCACCAGCGCGTCGAGGGCGTGGTGGCCCACGAGTACTTCCACAACTGGTCGGGCAACCGCGTGACCTGCCGCGACTGGTTCCAGCTGTCGCTCAAGGAAGGCTTCACCGTGTTCCGCGACAGCGAGTTCTCCGCCGACATGAACTCGCGCACCGTCAAGCGCGTGGAGGACGTGGCCTTCCTGCGCACCAACCAGTTCGCCGAGGACGCCGGCCCCATGGCCCACCCGGTACGCCCGGACTCGTTCATCGAGATTTCCAACTTCTACACCCTGACCGTCTACGAGAAGGGCTCGGAAGTGGTGCGCATGATCCACACCCTGCTCGGCGCCGAGGGCTTCCGCAAGGGCACCGACCTGTACTTCGAGCGCCATGACGGCCAGGCGGTGACCTGCGACGACTTCGTCAAGGCCATGGAAGACGCCAACGGCGTCGACCTGACGCAGTTCAAGCGCTGGTACAGCCAGTCCGGCACCCCGCGCCTGGCGGTGGAGGAAAGCTACGACGCGGCGGCGCAGAGCTACACTCTGACCTTCCGCCAGAGCTGCCCGCCGTCCCCGGGCCAGCAGGTCAAGCAGCCCTTCGTCATCCCGGTGGAAATGGGCCTGCTCGACGCCCTGGGCAACCCGCTGCCGCTGCGCCTGGCCGGCGAGGAGCATGCCCACGGCAGCAACCGCGTGCTGCAGGTGACCGAGGCGGAGCAGTCCTTCACCTTCGTCGGCCTGGCGGAGAAGCCGCTGCCCTCGCTGCTGCGCGGCTTCTCCGCGCCGGTGAAGCTGAGCTTCCCCTACGACCGCGACCAGCTGATGTTCCTCATGCAGTACGACGAGGACGGCTTCAACCGCTGGGAGGCCAGCCAGCAGCTCTCGGTGCAGGTGCTCCAGGAGCTGATCGGCCAGCACCAGCGCGGCGAGCCACTGGTGCTCGACGAGCGCCTGATCACTGCCTTCCACACCCTGCTGCAGGACAACGCCCTGGACCAGGCGATGGTCGCCGAGATGCTCTCGCTGCCCAGCGAGGCCTACCTCACCGAGCTGAGCGAGGTGGCCGACGTCGAGGCCATCCACGCCGCCCGCGAGTTCGCCCGCAAGCGCATCGCCGAGGCCCTGCGCGAGCCGCTGTGGCAGCGTTACCAGGCCAACCGCGAGACCTCGCGCAAGACCCCGTACGTGGCCGAGGCCGAGCACATCGCCCGGCGCAGCCTGCAGAACATCGCGCTGTCCTACCTGATGCTGGTGGGCGGCGACGAGGTGCTGGCGGCCTGCCTGGAGCAGTACGAGTCCTGCGACAACATGACCGAACGCCTGACCGCCCTGGCGGTGCTGGTCAACTCGCCGTACGACGACGAGAAGGCCAAGGGCCTGGAAATGTTCGCCGACTACTTCAAGGACAACCCGCTGGTGATGGACCAGTGGTTCAGCGTGCAGGCCGGCTGCACCCTGCCCGGCGGGCTGGAGCGCGTGCAGGCGCTGATGGGCCACCCGGCCTTCACCCTGAAGAACCCGAACAAGATCCGTGCCCTGATCGGCGCCTTCGCCAACCAGAACCTGGTCAACTTCCACCGCGCCGACGGGGCCGGCTACCGCTTCCTGGCCGACCAGGTGATCACCCTCAACGCGCTCAACCCGCAGATCGCCTCGCGCCTGCTGGCGCCGCTGACCCGCTGGCGCAAGTACGCCCCGGCGCGCCAGGGCCTGATGCGCGCCGAGCTGGAGCGCATCCTGGCCTCGGGCGAGCTGTCCAGCGACGTCTACGAGGTGGTGAGCAAGAGCCTCGCCTGACGCTGCGCGCAGCTGGCGGAAAAAGTGTTATCGGCCCTGCCGGTAACACTTTTTTTCGCCCGTGGATTTGCGTCGAGGTGCTCTTCGCAGAATGGGTATCGCTTCGCTCAACCCATCCTGCGCCACCCCTTCCAACGTAGGGCGCATAACGCCTACGGCGTTATCCGCCAATTGTCCCGGGCACCGGTGTTCCGGCCGGCGGCGGATAACCGCGAACGGTTATTCGCCCTACGCTCGGGCACGGCCGTAGGAGCGGACCTTGTCCGCGATAGCCGGAGATTCCGGCGCGGATCGCGGATGAGATCCGCTCCTACGCCGCCCCACCCGCGCCATTCCCCTGTAGGAGCGCGCCCTGCGCGCGAAATCGCGGGCAGGGCCCGCTCCTGCACATATCCGCACCGCAGGTTCCCGAGTGTTTCCCCGGACGCATCCAGGTACCCGCAAATACCCGGAGTGTTACCGTCGGTATCTTTTTTCGTGTCCGCTGGAAGCCGCGTGGCGACTGGGCTGCAGCTTTCCCTAGTCCTTTTGGATGAGTCCCGCTGCGCTTAACAAAAGATAACGTGCCTTTAATTGTCAGGCTGCAGAAAGGCTGGCATATAACGACCACTCCCTATCCGCCTGCAATAAAAACAAAGAGGTAAGGCTATATGCGTGAGCATCTGCGGCACGCCACCGGCGAGCTGTCCGTGCGTTCGTCCGGGCCCTCGGTTTCCGCTTCCCCGTCCCCCTGCGCAAATCGCTTTCGCTGCTCGGCGCGTTCTCGCTGCTGTGGCTGGCGGCCGTTCCGCTGCACGCCAGCGCGACGGATGCGCCGGCCAGCGACACCGATGGCTATGCCATCGCCTCGGCCAAGGCCCCCAGCAGCCTGCTGCTGAGCGTCAGCCACGCCGGCAAGCGCCTGGTGGCGGTCGGCGATCGCGGGCACATCCTCTATTCCGACGATAACGGCAAGCGCTGGGTCCAGGCCAAGGTGCCCACCCGCCAGCTGCTGACCGCGGTGTTCTTCGTCAACGACAAGAAGGGCTGGGCGGTCGGCCACGACGCGCAGATCCTCGTCAGCGAGGACGCCGGCGCCACCTGGACGCGCCAGTTCGAGGACCTCAAGCGCGAGGCGCCGCTGCTGGACGTGTGGTTCCAGGACGAGAGCCACGGCCTGGCCGTGGGCGCCTACGGCGCCATGCTGGAAACCCACGACGGCGGCAAGAACTGGGAAGACGTCAGCGAGCGCCTGGACAACGAGGACCAGTTCCACCTCAACGGCATCGCCGCGGTGAAGGATTCCGGCCTGCTGGTGGTGGGCGAATCCGGCAGCCTGTTCCGCTCGAAGGACTGGGGCCAGACCTGGGAGAAACTGCAGGGCCCCTACGAGGGCTCGCTGTTCGGCGCCGTCGGCACCGCCCAGGCCGGCACCGTGCTGATCTACGGCCTGCGTGGGCACCTGTTCCGCTCCACCGACTTCGGCGACACCTGGGAACAGGTGGCGCTGCCCATCGCCGGTGACGGCACCCTGGAGTTCGGCCTGGCCGAAGGCTCGCTGCTGCCCGACGGCAGCATCGCCGTGGTCGGCAACAGCGGCAGCGTACTGGTGAGCAAGGACGACGGCCGCACCTTCAACATCTTCAACCGGCCCGACCGCCTGGCGCTGGCCGGGGTCGGCGCCGCCGGCGACGGCAACCTGGTGCTGGTCGGCCAGGGCGGCATCCACCTGGCTTCGGCGACCGGCGCCGAGCTGACAGAACAACAATGAGCCGGGGAAGCCCCATGAACGCAGTCAATTCGCATCACCAGGACAAGGCGACCCTGCTCGAGCGCCTGATCTTCAACAACCGCCCGATCGTGATCTTCATCTGCCTGCTGGTGACCCTGTTCCTCGCCTTCCAGGCGACCCAGGTGCGGCCGTCCACCAGCTTCGAGAAGATGATCCCGCTCAAGCACCCGTTCATCCAGAACATGCTGAGCCACATCAACGACCTGTCCAACCTGGGCAACACCGTGCGCATCTCGGTGGAGGCGGTGAACGGCGACATCTTCACCAAGGAGTACATGGACACCCTGCGGCAGATCCATGACGAGGTGTTCTACATCCCCGGCGTCGACCGTTCCGGCCTGAAGTCGCTGTGGAGCCCCAGCGTGCGCTGGACCGAGGTGACCGAGGAAGGCTTCGCCGGCGGCGAGGTCATCCCGCAGACCTACGACGGTTCGGCCAAGGCCCTGGAGAAGCTGCGCGACAACGTGCTCAAGTCCGGGCAGATCGGCCGCCTGGTGGCGAACAACTTCAAGTCCAGCATCGTCGACGTGCCGCTGCTGGAGGTCTACCCCGACGCCAAGGACCAGAGCAAGCTGCTGAAGCTGGACTACCGGCAGTTCTCCCATGAGCTGGAAGAGAAGATCCGCGACAAGTACCAGGCGCAGAACCCCAACGTGAAGATCCACATCGTCGGCTTCGCCAAGAAGGTCGGCGACCTGATCGACGGCCTGGTGATGGTGGTCGGCTTCTTCGGCATCTGCTTCGTCATCACCCTGGTGCTGCTGCTGTGGTTCACCAAGTGCGTGCGCTCGACCATCGCCGTGCTGTCCACCACCCTGGTGGCGGTGATCTGGCAGCTCGGCCTGCTGCACAGCATCGGCTTCGGGCTGGACCCGTACTCGATGCTGGTGCCGTTCCTGATCTTCGCCATCGGCATCTCCCACGGGGTGCAGAAGATCAACGGTATCGCCCTGCAGTCCAGTGACGCGGAAACCCCGCTGCTGGCCGCGCGGCGCACCTTCCGCCAGCTGTTCCTGCCGGGCATGATCGCCATCCTGGCCGACGCCGTGGGCTTCATCACCCTGCTGGTGATCGACATCGGGGTGATCCGCGAGCTGGCTATCGGCGCTTCCATCGGCGTGGCGGTGATCGTCTTCACCAACCTGATCCTGCTGCCGGTGGCGATCTCCTACATCGGCATCAGCAAGCGCGCGGTGGAACGCAGCAAGAAGGACGCGGTGCGCGAGCATCCGTTCTGGCGCCTGCTGTCCAACTTCGCCAGTTCCAAGGTGGCGCCCATCTCCATCCTGATCGCCCTGGTGATGTTCGCCGGCGGCCTCTGGCAGGGCCATCACCTGAAGATCGGCGACCTCGACCAGGGCGCCCCGGAGCTGCGCCCGGACTCGCGCTACAACCAGGACAACGACTTCATCATCCGCAACTACTCCACCAGCTCCGACGTGCTGGTGGTGATGGTCGAGTCGGCGGCCGAGGGTTGCTCCGCGCACCAGACGCTGCAGGCCATCGACGAGCTGTCGTGGAAGCTGGAGAACACCGAGGGCGTGCAGTCGGCCATCTCCCTGGTCACCGTGTCCAAGCAGGTGATCAAGGGCATGAACGAGGGCAACCTGAAGTGGGAGACCCTGTCGCGCAACAAGGACGTGCTGAACAATTCCATCAGCCGCGCCGACGGCCTGTACAACAGCAGCTGCTCGCTGGCGCCCCTGCTGGTGTTCCTCAACGACCACAAGGCCGAGACCCTCGACCGCGCCGTGCATGCCGTGCAGGAATTCGCCGCCGAGCACGAGAAGGATGACCTGAAGTTCAAGCTGGCCGCGGGCAACGCCGGCATCGAGGCGGCCACCAACGAGGTGATCAAGCAGTCCGAGCTGATCATCCTGGTGCTGGTCTACATCTGCGTGGCGGTCATGTGCATGATCACCTTCCGCTCCTTCGCCGCGACCCTCTGCATCGTCCTGCCGCTGATCCTCACCTCGGTGCTGGGCAACGCGCTGATGGCCACCCTCGGCATCGGCGTCAAGGTGGCGACGCTGCCGGTGATCGCGCTCGGCGTGGGCATCGGCGTGGACTACGGGATCTACATCTACACCCGCCTGGAGTCCTTCCTGCGCCAGGGCCTGTCGCTGCAGGAGGCCTACTACGAGACCCTGAAGTCCACCGGCAAGGCCGTGCTGTTCACCGGCCTGTGCCTGGCCATCGGCGTGGCCACCTGGATCTTCTCGGCCATCAAGTTCCAGGCCGACATGGGCCTGATGCTGACCTTCATGTTGCTGTGGAACATGTTCGGCGCGCTCTGGCTGCTGCCGGCCCTGGCCCGCTTCCTGATCAACCCGGAGAAGGTGCGGGCGAAGAAGGCCTCGATCCTGGTCCACTGATCCAGGGGACTGCTGTGAAAGACCGCGGCTTCGGCCGCGGTTTTTTTGCTTGTCGGGGCGACGAACCCATCACCCCGGCTACCCGGAAGTGTAGGAGCGGGCCCTGCCCGCGAATCGCGCGCAGGGCGCGCTCCTACAAGGAAGCGCTGCGCTTCACCGTCAGCATTTTGCCTGCGCTATAGGAGCGAGCTTGCTCGTGAACGGCGTAGGTGTTGGGCTCAAGAGCCCCCTCTCCCGCAAGCGGGAGAGGGGGCTGTCCTGAGCGGCCGGAAAATCCGCAGCCATCCTGATACTCCTGGCTACGTCGCTACTCCCACCGTAGGGCGAATAACCGTTCGCGGTTATCCGCCGTTGGCCTTGGCCGCCCCCCGGGATTTCGTCGGAAATCCGCGCCACACCTGGCTCCGAGAAAGTTGGAACGCTTCCTGCAGATACCCTTGCGCCGGCACCGTCGGCGTCAAAAGTTTGTTGTACCAGGGCAGGGGAGTTCGGGGTGGATCGTACGCAATTGATCGGAACAGTGCGCAGCAACCTGGCCGGCCTGGGCCGCGGCAACCTGGGTGTGCCGCTGCTGCTGCTGGCGATGCTGGGCATGATGACCCTGCCGATCCCGCCGTTCCTGCTGGACGTGCTGTTCACCTTCAACATCGCCCTGTCCATCGTCGTCCTGCTGGTCTGCGTGTACGCCCTGCGCCCGCTGGACTTCGCCGTTTTCCCGACCATCCTGCTGGTCGCCACCCTGCTGCGCCTGGCGCTGAACGTCGCCTCCACCCGCGTGGTGCTGCTCCACGGCCACGACGGCCACGCCGCCGCCGGCAAGGTGATCCAGGCCTTCGGCGAGGTGGTGATCGGCGGCAACTACGTGGTCGGCATCGTGGTCTTCGCGATCCTCATGATCATCAACTTCGTGGTGGTCACCAAGGGCGCCGGGCGCATCTCCGAAGTGAGCGCGCGTTTCACCCTGGACGCCATGCCCGGCAAGCAGATGGCCATCGACGCCGACCTCAACGCCGGCCTCATCGAGCAGGCCGAGGCCAAGAAGCGCCGCGCCGAGGTGGCCCAGGAGGCCGACTTCTACGGCTCCATGGACGGTGCCAGCAAGTTCGTCCGCGGCGATGCCGTCGCCGGCCTGCTGATCCTCTTCATCAACCTGATCGGTGGCGTCGCCATCGGCGTGATCCAGCATTCCATGTCCTTCGGCGACGCCGGCAAGGTCTACGCCCTGCTGACCATCGGCGACGGCCTGGTGGCGCAGCTGCCGTCGCTGCTGCTGTCCACCGCGGCGGCGATCATGGTGACCCGCGTCTCCAGTTCCGAGGACATGGGCCAGCAGGTCAACCGGCAGATGTTCGCCTCGCCCAAGGCCCTGGCCATCTCCGCCGCCATCCTCATCGCCATGGGCCTGGTCCCGGGCATGCCCCACGTCTCCTTCATCGGCCTCGGCTCGGTGGCCGCCGGCGGCGCCTGGCTGATCGTCCAGCGCCAGCGCAAGGCGGCCCAGGCCGAGGTCCAGGAAACCCAGCGCCAGCAGGAGCTGCTGCCGGCCCAGCGCGCCCAGGAAACCAAGGAGCTGGGCTGGGACGACGTGACCCCGGTGGACATGGTCGGCCTGGAGGTCGGCTACCGGCTGATCCCGCTGGTGGACCGCAACCAGGGCGGCCAGCTGCTGGCGCGGATCAAGGGCGTGCGCAAGAAGCTGTCCCAGGACATGGGCTTCCTGATGCCCTCGGTGCACATCCGCGACAACCTCGACCTGCTGCCCAACGCCTATCGCTTGACGCTCATGGGCGTCAGCGTGGCGGAAGCGGAGATCTACCCGGACCGCGAGCTGGCGATCAACCCCGGCCAGGTCTTCGGCACCCTCAACGGCATCGCCGGCAAGGACCCGGCCTTCGGCCTGGAAGCCGTGTGGATCGAGCCCGGCCAGCGCGACCAGGCGCAGTCCCTGGGCTACACCGTGGTGGACGCCAGCACCGTGGTCGCCACCCACCTCAACCAGGTGCTGCACAAGCATGCCCATGAGCTGCTCGGCCACGAGGAAGTCCAGCAACTGCTGCAGCTGCTGGCCAAGACCTCGCCGAAGCTGGCGGAAGAACTGGTTCCGGGGCTGATTTCCCTGTCCACCCTGCTCAAGGTCCTGCAGAACCTGCTGCAGGAGCAGGTGCCGGTGCGCGACATCCGCACCATCGCCGAGGCCATCGCCAACGTTGCCGCCAAGAGTCAAGATCCCGCCGCCATGGTGGCCGCGGTACGGGTGGCGCTGAGCCGCGCAATCGTCCAAGGCATTGTGGGACTAGAGCCGGAGCTGCCTGTGATCACCCTGGAGCCCAGGTTGGAACAGATCTTGCTGAACAGCATGCAGAAGGCCGGGCAAGGTTCGGAAGACGGCATTCTGCTGGAGCCGGGCATGGCGGAAAAACTGCAGCGCTCGCTGGTCGAGACCGCACAGCGCCAGGAAATGCTCGGCAAGCCGGCGATCCTGCTGGTGGCCGGGCCGATCCGCGCGATGATGTCGCGTTTCGCGCGGATGGCGGTGCCGAGCATGAGCGTGCTGGCCTACCAGGAAATTCCGGATAACAAGCAAGTCACCATCGTCGCCACCGTTGGACAGAACTGAAGGACAGCGCCATGCAGGTTAAACGCTTCTTCGCCGCCGATATGCGTCAGGCCATGAAACTGGTCCGTGACGAGCTGGGCGCGGATGCCGCCATCATCGGCAACCGCCGGGTCGCCGGCGGTGTCGAGCTGACCGCGGCGCTGGACTACCAGCCGCCGGCAGCGGCCAGCAAGCCGAACCCGGCGCTGGAGGCCGAGCTGCGCCAGACCCAGCAGCGCATCGCCCAGGCCCGCGCCGAGCTGGACAGCCCGGTGCGCGCCGCCGCCACCGCGCGCAAGGACCGTCAATTGTACGGCGCCGAGCCGGCCAAACGCCCGAGCCTGGCCGAGGCCATGGCCGCCCCGGCGCCCGCCGCCGCGCCGGCCGCCGTCAGCCAGCAGGCACTGGACGCCATGCGCTTCGAACTCAACGGCCTGCGCGAGCTGCTCGAAGTGCAGCTGGGCTCCATCGCCTGGAGCCAGCTGCAGCACCAGCGCCCGAAGCAGGCCGGCCTGTGGCGCCGCCTGCAGCGCATGGGCATGCCGGCGGACCTGGGCCGCCAACTGCTCGAGCGCGTGGCCTCGATCGCCGACCCCAAGCAGGCCTGGCGCATGCTCCTGGCCCACCTGGCGCGCTCGATCCGCACCCCCGACGCCGACCTGCTGGAGCAGGGCGGGGTGATCGCCCTGGTCGGCCCGGCCGGCATGGGCAAGACCACCACCCTGGCCAAGCTGGCGGCGCGCTACGTCCTCAAGTACGGTGCGCACAACCTGGCGCTGGTCAGCATGGACAGCTTCCGCCTGGGCGCCCAGGAGCAGATCAAGTCCCTGGGCCGCATCCTCAACGTGCCGGTGACCCTGGTCGACCCCGGCCAGTCGCTGCTGCAGGCCATGGCGCCGCTGGCGGGCAAGCGCCTGGTGCTGATCGACACCGCCGGCCTGCCGGCCAGCGACCCGGCGCTGCGCATGCAGCTCGAGGCCCTGGCGGCGCAGAGCCTGAACGTGAAGAATTACCTGGTGCTGGCCGCGACCAGCCAGAGCCAGGTGCTCAAGGCCGCCTGGCACGCCTATCGCAGCTGCGGCCTGGCCGGTTGCATACTGACCAAGCTGGACGAGGCGGGCAGCCTGGGCGAGGCCCTGGCGCTGGTGATAGCACAACGCATGCCGGTTGCCTATCTGGCGGACGGGCCGCGAATTCCGGATGATCTGCAGGTGGCGCGCGCGCACCAGTTGGTCAGCCGCGCGGTCAGCCTGCAGGCTCCCGAGGAGCCATGCGAGGACACCATGGCCGGCATGTTCGCCGGCCTCTATCAGCAGCCGGCGCGACACGTCGGCTGACGGATTCCAGGGGCGCCCCCGCACGCGGGGGTTCCAGGCGGATACGGATGCTCGAGCAGATCCGTAAGCGCTGGTGGCGGGAGAGCACCGCGACCGGCAGACCCAGGCGCCCACCGCGCCGGGGACGATGAAGAGACAAGGTAAGACTATGGGTATGCATCCCGTTCAGGTAATCGCGGTCACCGGTGGCAAGGGTGGCGTCGGCAAGACCAACGTCTCGGTGAACCTGGCGATGGCGCTGGCCGACCTCGGCCGCCGCGTCATGCTGCTGGACGCCGACCTCGGCCTGGCCAACGTCGACGTGCTGCTGGGGCTTTCGCCCAAGCGCACCCTGGCCGACGTCATCGAAGGCGAATGCGACCTGCGTGACGTGATCCTCCAGGGCCCCGGCGGCATCCGCATCGTCCCGGCGGCCTCGGGCACGCAGAGCATGGTGCAGCTCTCGCCCATGCAGCACGCCGGGCTGATCCAGGCCTTCAGCGACATCAGCGAGAACATCGACGTGCTGCTGGTGGACACTGCCGCCGGCATCGGCGATTCGGTGGTCAGCTTCGTCCGCGCGGCCCAGGAAGTGCTGCTGGTGGTCTGCGACGAACCGACCTCGATCACCGATGCCTACGCACTGATCAAGCTGCTGAACCGCGACTACGGCATGACGCGCTTCCGCGTGCTGGCGAACATGGCGCACAGCCCGCAGGAAGGGCGCAACCTGTTCGCCAAGCTGACCAAGGTCACCGACCGCTTCCTCGACGTGGCGCTGCAGTACGTCGGCGCCATCCCCTACGACGAGTCGGTGCGCAAGGCCGTGCAGAAGCAGCGCTCGGTGTATGAAGCCTTCCCGCGCAGCAAGGCCTCGCTGGCCTTCCGCGCCATCGCCCAGAAAGTCGACAGCTGGCCGCTGCCGGCCAACCCGCGCGGGCACCTGGAGTTCTTCGTCGAACGCCTGGTGCAGCATCCGACCACGGGTTCGACCGTATGATGAGCGGCTCCGGAGCGCTTATGTACAGCAAGACGCAGGCGCGCAATTCCCAGGAAGAACTGATCCAGCGCTATGCGCCGCTGGTCAAGCGTATCGCCTACCACCTGCTGGGCCGGCTGCCGGCCAGCGTGCAGGTGGAGGACCTGATGCAGGCCGGGATGATCGGCCTGCTCGAGGCGGCGAAGAAGTACGACCAGGGCAAGGGAGCCAGTTTCGAGACCTACGCCGGCATCCGCATCCGCGGGGCCATGCTCGACGAGGTGCGCAAGGGCGACTGGGCGCCGCGTTCGGTGCACCGCAACACCCGCCTGGTCAGCGACGCGATCCGCACCATCGAGGCGCGAACCGGACGCGACGCTAAAGATCAGGAAGTCGCTGCCGAACTCAATATGAGCCTCGACGATTACTACGCGATCTTAAGCGACACCCAGGGCAGCCGCCTTTACAGTTTCGACGACCTGCTGCAGGAAGGCGCCCAGGGCCCGGCGGAAGACACCACGCACCTGGACAACGAGCCCTCCCACGGCCTGGAGGACGAGCGTTTCCAGCAGGCGCTGGCCGACGCCATCACCAAGCTGCCCGAGCGCGAGCGCCTGGTGCTGGCGCTGTACTACGACGAGGAGCTGAACCTCAAGGAGATCGGCGAGGTGCTCGGGGTGAGCGAGTCGCGGGTCAGCCAGCTGCACAGCCAGTGCGCCGCGCGCCTGCGGGCCCGGCTGTCGGAGTGGCGTGCGCACTGATCGACCGGTGGACACAAGGAAGTAACGGAATTTTCCGGCGGGGCGTATAGAATCCCGTCGGCGCGATAGGTGCTGGCCCTTCGCCATGAAGGCCGGCGAGCGTGCGGGGAGGGGACGGCAGGCGCCGGCAGCCCGCTCCGCCGCGGACAAGCAACACGGCAGGCGCCGCCAGGGCGCCCGCCCAAGGGTATTCAAGGCGCGCCCGCCACTGCGCGCCGGGACTGGACGGAGGCAGGTTTGGACAAGAACATGAAAATTCTCATCGTGGACGACTTCTCCACGATGAGGCGCATCATCAAGAACCTCCTGCGCGACCTGGGGTTCACCAACACCGCGGAAGCCGATGACGGCACCACCGCGCTGCCGATGCTGCACAGCGGCAACTTCGACTTCCTCGTCACCGACTGGAACATGCCCGGCATGACCGGCATCGACCTGCTGCGCGCGGTACGCGCCGACGAGCGCCTGAAGCACCTGCCGGTGCTGATGGTCACCGCCGAGGCCAAGCGCGACCAGATCATCGAAGCGGCCCAGGCCGGGGTCAACGGCTACGTGGTCAAGCCTTTCACCGCCCAGGTGCTGAAAGAGAAGATCGAGAAGATATTCGAGCGGGTCGGCGGCTGAAGCCGACCAAGAGGGCGTCATGGATCTCGTCAACGAATCCAAGGGGGGCGACTTCGAGTCGACCCTGAAGAAACACGCGCGCGAATTGGTCGAGAGCCTGGAGCGCGGCGAAGTGCAGCAGGCCGTGCAGCTCATCCAGGAGCTCAACCAGGCCCGTGACCGCGGCCTCTACCAGGAGGTCGGCAAGCTCACCCGCGAGCTGCACAACGCCATCGTCAATTTCCAGATCGACCCGCGCTCGCGCCACGCCGAGGAAATGTCGCAGATCGCCGACGCCACCGACCGCCTGTCGTACGTGGTGCAGATGACCGAGAAGGCGGCCAACCGCACCATGGACCTGGTGGAAGAGTGCACGCCGCTGGTCGGCCACATCGAGGGCGAGGCCAAGGAGCTGCAGGAACAGTGGTCGCGCTTCATGCGCCGCGAGCTGGGCCCTGAGGCCTTCCGCGAGCTGGCCAAGCGCGTCGAGGCCTTCCTCTACAGCAGCGCCCAGGACAGCCGCAAGCTCTCTGCGCACCTGAACGACATCCTGCTGGCGCAGGACTTCCAGGACCTCACCGGGCAGGTGATCAAGCGCGTCACCCGGCTGGTCACCGAGGTGGAGAGCAACCTGGTCAAGCTGGTCTGGATGGCCGGGCAGGTGGATCGCTACGCCGGTATCGAGCACGACCACGAGGGCCTGCGCACGGCCGTCGAAAAAGAAAGATCGTCCAAGGGTGAAGGTCCGCAGGTTGCTGCCGATAAGAGAATGGACGTCGTATCCGGTCAGGACGATGTCGATGACCTGTTGTCCAGCCTTGGTTTTTGAGGTGTGTGAACACACCGTGGGGAGCACCGAATGAGCTTCGACGCCGATGACGAGATCCTCCAGGACTTTCTGGTGGAGGCCGGCGAGATTCTCGAGCAACTGTCCGAGCAACTGGTCGAGCTGGAAAGCCGGCCGGACGACATGGACCTGCTCAATGCCATTTTCCGTGGTTTCCACACCGTCAAGGGCGGCGCCGGCTTCCTCCAGCTGAACGCCCTGGTGGAATGCTGCCACGTGGCGGAGAACGTCTTCGACATCCTGCGCAAGGGTGAACGCCGCGTCACCTCCGAGCTGATGGACGTGGTCCTGCAGGCGCTGGACACGGTCAACGTCATGTTCGCCCAGGTCCGCGACCAGGAAGAGCCGACCCCGGCCACCCCCGAGCTGCTCGCCGCGCTGGCGCGCCTGGCCGAACCGGGCGACGACGACGCCGTCGAAGCCGCGCCCCAGGAAGAAGCCGCCGCGCCGGAACCCGCCGCCGAGCCGGCCGCCTATGGCGACATCACCGACGCCGAGTTCGAGCAACTGCTCGACGCCCTGCAGCCGGGCGACCAGGCGCCGCAGGCCGAACAGCCGCCGCAGGCCGGGGCCGCCGGCGCCGGCGACGAGATCACCGACGACGAATTCGAGGCCCTGCTCGACCAGTTGCACGGCAAGGGCCAGTTCAGCGGCGCCAGCAGCCTGCCGGAAGAGTCGGCCGCTGCGCCCGCTCCGGCCGAAGCGCCGGCCGCTGGCGACGAGATCACCGACGACGAGTTCGAGGCGCTGCTCGACCAGTTGCACGGCAAAGGCAAGTTCGGCGGTGCGACGGAAGAACCCGCTGCGCCTGTCGCCTCCGCTGCGCCGGCCGAAGCCGAGGCGCCCGCCGCCGGCGGCGACAACATCACCGACGACGAATTCGAGGCGTTGCTGGACCAACTGCACGGCAAGGGCAAGTTCAGCGCCGACGCTGCCGCCACGCCGGCCCCGTCAGCCGCCCCCGCGCCGGCCAAGGCCGCCGAGCCGGCCGCCGTGGCCAAGCCCAAGCCCGCGCCCAAGCCGGCCGCCAAGCCCGCGGACAGCCCGCGCCCGGCCGCCGTTCCCGCGCCGGCCCACGAGAAGAGCGCCAGCGAGGCGGAGACCACGGTGCGCGTGGACACCGCGCGCCTGGACGAGATCATGAACATGGTCGGCGAGCTGGTGCTGGTGCGTAACCGCCTGGTGCGCCTGGGCAGCAACAGCGGCGACGAGGCCATGGCCAAGGCCGTGGCCAACCTCGACGTGGTCACCGCCGACCTGCAGATGTCGGTGATGAAGACGCGCATGCAGCCGATCAAGAAGGTCTTCGGACGCTTCCCGCGGCTGGTGCGCGACCTGGCGCGCAACCTGAAGAAAGAGATCAACCTCGAGCTGGTGGGCGAGGAGACCGACCTGGACAAGAACCTGGTCGAGGCCCTGGCCGACCCGCTGGTGCACCTGGTGCGCAACGCCGTGGACCACGGCATCGAGTCGCCCGAGGAGCGCGAGGCCGCCGGCAAGGCGCGCGGCGGCCGGGTGGTGCTGTCCGCCGAGCAGGAGGGCGACCACATCCTGCTGTCGATCTCCGACGACGGCAAGGGCATGGACCCGGACATCCTCCGCGCCAAGGCGGTGGAGAAGGGCCTGCTGGACAAGGACGCCGCCGAGCGCCTGAGCGAGTCGGACTGCTACAACCTGATCTTCGCCCCGGGCTTCTCGACCAAGACCGAGATTTCCGACGTGTCCGGCCGCGGCGTCGGCATGGACGTGGTGAAGACCAAGATTTCCCAGCTCAACGGCATCATCAACATCTACTCGGCCAAGGGCCAGGGCTCGAAGATCGTCATCAAGGTGCCGCTGACCCTGGCGATCATGCCGACGCTGATGGTGATGCTCGGCGACCAGGCCTTCGCCTTCCCGCTGGTCAACGTCAACGAGATCTTCCACCTGGACCTGTCGCGCACCAACGTGGTCGACGGCCAGGAAGTGGTGATCGTCCGCGACAAGGCCCTGCCGCTGTTCTACCTCAAGCGCTGGCTGGTGCCGGGCGCGCAGTGCGACGAATCCAGCGAGGGCCACGTGGTGATCATCTCGGTGGGCACCCAGCGCATCGGTTTCGTGGTCGACCAGCTGGTGGGCCAGGAAGAGGTGGTGATCAAGCCCCTGGGCAAGATGCTCCAGGGTACCCCCGGCATGGCCGGGGCGACCATCACCGGCGACGGGCGCATCGCCCTGATCCTCGATGTGCCGAGCATGCTCAAGCGCTACGCGCGGCGTATCTGACCCGGCGCGCGGGGACGCCCGCGCGCCCGCAAGGCTTCAATCAGGAGTGTTTATGGCTGTCAAAGTCCTGGTAGTGGACGATTCGGGATTCTTCCGCCGCCGCGTCTCGGAGATCCTCTCCGCCGACCCGCAGATTCAGGTGGTCGGCACGGCCACCAACGGCCGCGAGGCGATCGAGCAGGCGCTGGCGCTCAAGCCCGACGTCATCACCATGGACTACGAGATGCCGCTGATGGACGGCATCACCGCGGTGCGCAACATCATGCAGCGCTGCCCGACGCCGGTCCTGATGTTCTCTTCGCTGACCCACGAAGGCGCCCGCGTCACCCTCGACGCCCTGGACGCCGGCGCGGTGGACTACCTGCCGAAGAACTTCGAGGACATCTCGCGCACCCCCGAGAAGGTGCGCCAGTTGCTCTGCGAGAAGGTCCACAGCATCGCCCGTGCCAACCGCCGCTATGCGTCCTTCCTGAGTTCCCCCGGCAGCGGTGCCAGTACCCCGGCGCCGGCCAGCGCCGCGCCGCGCGCCTCGGCGCAGCCAGCCCCTGCCACAGCCCCGGCGGCCTCCGCCTCGCCAAAGCGTAAGCCCTACCGGCTGGTCGCCATCGGTACCTCCACCGGTGGGCCGGTAGCCTTGCAGCGGGTGCTGACCCAGCTGCCGGCCAACTTCCCCGCGCCCCTGGTGCTGATCCAGCACATGCCGGCGGCCTTCACCAAGGCCTTCGCCGAGCGCCTGGACAAGCTCTGCAAGATCAGCGTCAAGGAAGCCGAGGACGGCGACCACCTGCGCCCCGGCCTGGCCCTGCTGGCGCCCGGCGGCAAGCAGATGATGATCGACTCGCGCGGGGTGGTGCGCATCCTCCCCGGCGACGAGCGCCTGAACTACAAGCCCTGCGTCGACGTCACCTTCGGCTCGGCGTCCAAGGCCTACGGCGACAAGGTCCTGGCGGTGGTCCTCACCGGCATGGGCGCCGACGGCCGCGAGGGCGCGCGCATGCTCAAGCAGAGCGGCAGCCAGGTGTGGGCCCAGGACGAGGCCAGCTGCGTGATCTACGGCATGCCCATGGCCATCGCCAAGGCCGGCCTGGCCGACGCCGTGTACAGCCTCGACGACATCGGCCGGCACCTCTCCGAGGCCTGTGGCTGATGGATGTACTGAGCCTCGTCGGCCTGATCCTCGCGCTGGTCGCCATCATCGGCGGCAACTTCCTCGAGGGCGGGCACATCAGCGCCCTGGCCAACGGCCCGGCGGCGCTCATCGTGGTCGGCGGCACCCTGGCCGCGGCCCTGGTGCAGACCCCGGTGCTGGTGCTCAAGCGCGCCCTGAGCCTGCTGCGCTGGATCGTCCTGCCGCCGAAGATCGACCTGGCCGGCGGCATCAACCGCGTGGTGGGCTGGAGCATGACCGCGCGCAAGGAAGGCCTGCTGGGCCTGGAAACCGTCGCCGATGCCGAGCGCGACCCCTACGCGCGCAAGGGCCTGCAGCTGCTGGTGGACGGCGTGGAGCCCGAAGCCATCCGCAGCATCCTCGAAGTCGACCTGTTCAACCAGGAAGGCCGCGACCTGCAGGCCGCCAAGGTATTCGAGGCCATGGGCGGCTACGCGCCGACCATCGGCATCATCGGCGCGGTCATGGGCCTGATCCACGTGATGGGCAACCTGGCCGACCCCAGCCAGCTGGGCAACGGCATCGCCGTGGCCTTCGTCGCCACCATCTACGGCGTGGGCATGGCCAACCTGCTGCTGCTGCCGGTGGGCAACAAGCTCAAGAGCCTGGTGCTGCGCCAGTCCAGCTACCGGGAAATGCTCATGGAAGGCCTGCTGTCCATCGCCGAGGGCGAGAACCCGCGCTCCATCGAACTGAAGCTGCAAGGCTTCGTCGGCTGAGGGGCGCTGCGCCATGGCCCGCCGCCCGCCCCGCGAGGAGCACGAGAACCACGAACGCTGGCTGGTGTCCTACGCGGACTTCATCACCCTGTTGTTCGCCTTCTTCGTGGTGATGTACTCCATCTCCTCGATCAACGAGGGCAAGTACAAGATCCTCTCCGAGACCCTCACCGGCGTGTTCAACCAGCCGGACCGCTCGATCAAGCCGATCCCGGTGGGCGACGACCGCCCGCGCACCACCCAGCAGCCCAACGACGCCATGCAGCAGGGCGGCGACGACAACGTCGACGGCGACCCGCTGACGCAGATAGCCGACGCCGTGCGCGCGCAGTTCGGCGACCTGATCGGCAGCGACCAGTTGAGCGTGCGCGGCAACGAGCTGTGGATCGAGATCACCCTCAATTCCAGCCTGCTGTTCCCCAGCGGCGACGCCATGCCGGCGGATGCCGCCTTCGGCATCGTCGAGAAGGTCGCCGGGATTCTGGCGCCCTACCAGAACCCCATCCATGTCGAGGGCTTCACCGACAACGTCCCCATTCACAACGCCCAGTACCCCACCAACTGGGAGTTGTCGGCGGCGCGGGCGGCGAGCATAGTCCGCCTGCTGGCCCAGGACGGCGTTTCCCCCTCGCGCATGGCGGCGGTGGGCTACGGCGAGTTCCAGCCGGTGGCGGACAACGCCAGCGCCGAGGGCCGCGCGCGCAACCGCCGGGTGGTGCTGGTGATCTCCCGCAACCTGGAAGTGCGCCGCAGCGTCAGCGGCGTGGGCAGCGCCAAGGCGCAGCCGGATGGCGCCCTGCGGCAGGCTGGCACGCAACCTGCACCGGTGGCTGCCAGTGATGCGCCTGCGGCCGGCAGCGTCAATTCCCCGCCGCCGGCGCCGGCTCCTGGAAGCTGAGAACGATGAAAGACATGAACCGAGCACACGGACCGGGGAGAGCAGCATGAAAGTCTGGGCGGTAGCCAACCAGAAGGGTGGCGTCGGCAAGACCACCTCGTCCATCGCCCTGGCCGGCCTGCTGGCCGACGCCGGCAAGCGCGTGGTGGTGGTCGACCTCGACCCCCACGGCTCCATGACCAGCTACTTCGGGCACGACCCGGACACCCTGGAGCACAGTGTCTTCGACCTGTTCCAGCACCAGGGCGCCGTGCCCGAGGGGCTGCCGCAGCAACTGCTGCTGCCCACCAGCCACGAGAAGATCGCCCTGCTGCCGTCGAGCACCGCCCTGGCCACCCTGGAGCGCCAGTCGCCCGGGCAGAACGGCCTGGGCCTGGTGATCTCCAAGGCCCTGGCGCAGCTGTGGCAGGACTTCGACCACGCCATCATCGACAGCCCGCCGCTGCTGGGCGTGCTGATGGTCAACGCCATGGCCGCCAGCCAGCACCTGGTGATCCCGGTGCAGACCGAGTTCCTGGCGCTGAAGGGCCTGGAACGCATGGTCAACACCCTCAACATGGTCAACCGCTCGCGGCGCCAGGCGCTGCCCTTCACCATAGTGCCGACGCTGTTCGACCGCCGTACCCAGGCCTCCATCGGTGCCCTGCGCATGCTGCGCGACACCTATCCGGACACCCTGTGGCCGGCGTTCATCCCGATCGACACCCGCCTGCGCGACGCCAGCCGCCACGGCGTGGTGCCCTCGCGCCACGACGCCAACAGCCGCGGGGTCATCGCCTACCGCGCACTGCTCAAGCACCTGCTCGGCCAGGTGCCGGCGAGCCAGGTGGCCTGAGCGATGTTTTTCCGACGGGTGCCTTCAAGTCTGGGCCCGGTCCGGCCGATAGGCTGGGTGAACCCTTTGCGCGGATTTTCTGCATGAGCCGTTCCGCTACCGCCACACGCCCCCAGCTCGCGCTGCAGTCCTACCTGGACGCGCTGCTGCAGGAGGCCACATTCGACGATTTCGAGGCCCAGGCGCCGGCCCCTGCGCCGGCCGCCCCGGTGCTGACTGCGGTGCCTGCGCCCGCAGCGCTGGTGGCGCCGGTCGCCGAGCCCGAGCCCGAGCCCAGCAGCAGCGTCAGCCTCGACGAGTTCGAGGCCGCGGTGCTCGAGGAGCAGGTGCGCGATGCGCGCCTGGTCGCGCGCGCCACTGCGCCGGTGGCCGAGGCGCCACAGCCCGTCGAGCCGCCGGTGGCCGAGGCCGCAGCGCCGGAGGAAGCCGCCGACGAGGTGATCGACCTGCACCGCCCGGGCAGCGCGCAGATGCCCCCGGCGCCGCTGGCGCTGCTCGACGACGGCCGCCCGGTGTGGGCCGCCGAGCCCTTCGAGTGCCTGCTGTTCGACGTCGCCGGGCTGACCCTGGCCGTGCCGCTGGTATGCCTGGGCTCCATCTACCCGCTGGCCGGCAAGGAACTGACGCCGCTGTTCGGCCAGCCGGACTGGTTCCTCGGCATCCTGCCCAGCCAGTCGGGCAACCTGAAGGTGCTGGATACCGCGCGCTGGGTGATGCCCGAGCGCTACCGCGACGACTACCGCGAAGGCCTGCAGTACGTGATTTCCGTGCAGGGCTACGAATGGGGCCTGGCGGTGCACCAGGTCAGCCGCTCCGTGCGCCTGGACCCGTCCGAGGTGAAATGGCGCAGCCAGCGCCAGCAACGCCCGTGGCTGGCCGGCACGGTGATCGAACAGATGTGCGCGCTGCTCGACGTCTCGGCCCTGGCCGGGCTGATCGACAGCGGCGCGCTCCGCAGCCAGGCCCGCCACTGACGGGCCGGCGAGGCAATTGAACGACAACCGCTGCGCTACCCTTGGGGCGTGGCCGAACACGAGAGGCTAGGGATATGAACAAGACGTCTGCGCAAGGTGCCGAAGATCCGATTCTGCAGTGGGTCACCTTCCGCCTGGACAACGAGACCTACGGCATCAACGTGATGCAGGTCCAGGAAGTGCTGCGCTATACCGAGATCGCCCCGGTGCCGGGCGCGCCCAGCTACGTGCTGGGGATCATCAACCTGCGCGGCAACGTGGTCACCGTGATCGACACCCGCCAGCGCTTCGGCCTGGACTCGGCGTCGGTCTCGGACAACACCCGCATCGTCATCATCGAGGCGGACAAGCAGGTGGTGGGCATCCTGGTCGACAGCGTCGCCGAGGTGGTCTACCTGCGCCAGTCCGAGATCGAGACCGCGCCCAACGTCGGCAACGACGAGTCGGCCAAGTTCATCCAGGGCGTGTGCAACAAGAACGGCGAGCTGCTGATCCTGGTCGAGCTGGACAAGATGATGACCGAGGAAGAGTGGTCGGAGCTGGAGAGCATCTGAGGTGCTCGAACTCGTCGTCCTGCTCGCCGTCGTCTGCCTCGGGCTGATCGGCTTCTGCGCCTGGCTGTTGCAGGGGCAGCGCCGCCTGGCCGCGCAACTGACCGAGCAGGCCGCGCGCCATGCCACCCTGGAACAGCGCCTGAAGGAGCTGGCCAAGCGCAGCGAGGCCTACCAGCGTGTCAACGTGCGCATGGGCGAGGAACTGGGCGAGTTGCGCAAGCAACTGGCCAACCTGCCCGAGCGCCTGGCGCGCCTGGAGCAGCGCGACCCCACCAGCCTGTCCTTCAGCCAGGCCGCGCGCCTGGCCGGGATGGGCGCCTCGGCCTCCGACCTGGCCCAGGCCTGCGGGTTGTCCCAGGCCGAGGCGGAGCTGATCACCCGCCTGCACAGCGGCCACAAGCCCCAGGACTGAAGCCCGGCTGCCCCTCGGTATACCCTTAGGGCCTTTTCGGATTTGTCCGATCTTTTTCCTCGAAGCACGCCTATAGAGTGGTTCGCGTCGCTTTTTTTTTCGAGGAAATCGCCATGTTGCCGCTGTCGCGCCGCACCCTGGTCTTCTGCCCGCATCCCGGCTGCCTGCAGCAGTACGGCATCCTGCTGAACCGCCTGGAGGTCTACCACCTGAGCCTGTGCGTGAACCTGGCCGAGGTTGACCAGGCGCTGGCTGGCGGGGAGCACTACAACCTGTTCATCTACGACAAGTTCAGCCTTTGCGAGGACGACCTCGCGACCCTCCTGCACCTGAGCCGCAACCCGGGCATCCAGCAGTTCCTGCTGGTCGGCAGCTTCAGCGAGGCGCAGCGCCGCGAACTGCTGGACTGGGCCTGGCGCCAGCACGTGCCGCTGCTGCAGGTGCTGGAACGGCCCTTCAGCCTGGGCCAGCTGCGCTCGGCCGTCGCCAGCATTGTCGATTATTCCGAAGCCGAGCAGGGAAGCTTCCCGGGAGCCCATCCGCTGCTTCCCAGCGAAGCCCTACCACCCAGGCCGGCCACCGGCATGCCGGAGTGGCCTGCGCGCAGCTAGCAGGAGCGCGGAACGACCTTGCTCGTCCCGGAATCCCTGGCGCCTGGGGGTGGCGGGGCGCTGGGCGAGGAGGACGGGAGAGAGGGAAAATGCCTCGTATAGTGGCTAATTGCTGCTATTTTTCGGCAAAAGTGGCGACTTGACAGTGAGGGGCGAGGGTAGTTTCTTTCGCCCTTTCACAGGGCAATGGAGTTGGCGCAGGATGCCGGAAATGGATTTCGTTCGCCCAGGCGGCAGGGTTGCCGTCGCCCTTCGCATCGTCCCCGTTGCCCATTGCGGAACCCCTTGGCAGTTGCAGCCAGGCGCGGCCGCGAGTCTCCGGCAGCCGGATGCGCCAGTCGCATCCCCTGGCAGGGGTGAGCCGCCATGTACGAAGCCGCTCGCCTGCACGATGAAATCGCCCACAGCAATGCACTCACCGGCTTCCTGGTCGGGGCGGTGCTGGGGATTGCCCTGGTGGCCGCGGCCACCGTCTTCTTTCCCTTCACAGGCGGCCTCGCTGCCTGTCTGCTGGCCGGGCTGATGACAGGAGGGGCTGCCGTCATGGGCGGTTGGCTCGCCTCACTCGGGGAAAGCGTCGGCCGGCTGTTCAGCTCGCCGGCGGGCATCATCGAAACAGGCTCCCCGGACGTCTTCATCAACCAGCGCAATGCCGCCCACGTCGCGCGCAGCACCGCCATCTGCGACAAGCATCCGCCGCTGATCCAGGTGGCCGAAGGCTCCAGCAACGTCTTCATCAACGACGTCGCCGCCGCGCGCAAGGGCGACAAGCTCACCTGCGGCGCCACCATCGATGGCGGCTCATCCGACGTCTTCATCGGCGGCGGCACCGTGCAGTACCTGCCGGTGGACGACGAGGTGCCCCACTGGCTGCGGGTGACGGTGGAGGTGCTGCTGGTCGTGGCCGGGCTCGGGCGGGGCCTGGTGTCCCTGGCCAGGCTGGGGCTGCAATCCGGGCTCAAGGCCGCCATGCCATGCGCCCTGCGCTTCGCGGCCGGCTTCGCGATCAGCGAGGTGGTCGGCCGGATGATCATCGCCCCGGTCGCCGAACGGGTGCTGGGCGGCCTGTTCGGCAACCCGGTGGACGCCACCACGGGGCGCAAGCTGCTCACCGAGGCGGGGGAAACCGACTTCAGCCTGCCCGGGCTGATGCCCATCCAGTGGTCGCGCTTCTACGCCAGCGACCTGGACGCGGACAGCGTGCTCGGCCGCGGCTGGGTGCTGCCCTGGGACCAGAGCCTGCGCCAGGCCGGCGAGTTCGTCTACCTGAGCGACAACCAGGGCCGCAGCGTGCCCTTCGTCGCCCTGGAACCGGGCGAGCGGGTGTTCGCCGCCAACGAGCAGGTCTACCTGGTGCGCAGCCAGGGCGGCCACTACCTGCTGCAGAGCCTCGACAACCAATTTTTCTACTTCGGCGAACTGCCCGCGGACGGCAGCCCCGCCCCGCTGCAACGCCTCGAGAACGCCCTGGGCCACTACCTGCACTTCAACCGCGGCGCCGACGGCCGCCTGCTGGACATCACCGCCAGCGGCGGGCTGCGCCTGCACCTGCACTACGACCACCCGCTGCAGCGCCTCACCGAGGTGGTGCGGGTAGTCGGCGACCAGGCAGTGGAAAGCCTGGTGCGCTACCGCTACGACGCGCAGGGCCAGCTCAGCGAAGTGCACAACCGCAACGGCGACACCAGCCGCCGCTTCGCCTACCAGGACGGCCTGATGGTGCGCCACGAGAACGCCCTGGGGCTGCGCTGCGAATACCGCTGGGAAAACCTCGGCGGACGTCCACGGGTGGTCGAGCACTGGACCAGCGACGGCGAGCACTACCACTTCCACTACGACCTCCAGGCCCGCGTCACCACGGTCAGCGACGCCCTGCAGCGCGAGGCGCGCATCCACTACAACGCCGACCACCGGGTGGTGGCCAGCCGCGACTTCGGCGGCGAGGAATACCGCATCGAGCTGGACGACGCCGGCAACATGACCGGCCTGCAACTGCCCGACGGCAACCGCGTGCAGCTCAAGTACGACGAGTACTCGCGCCTGGTCGAGGAAATCGACCCGCTGGGCCGCAGCATCCGCTACCGGCACCACCTCGCGACGAACCTCGTGAGCGAAGTGGCCTACCCCGACGGCAGCACCTGGAAGGCCCGCTACGACGCCCGGGGCAGCCTCATCGAGGAAACCGACGCCGAAGGCCACAGCACCGAATACTTCAACGGCGAAGACGGCTTGCCGCACACCATCGTCGACGCCCTGCGCAAGCGCAAGCACCTGTGGTGGAACGGCCAGGCCCAGGTGGAGCGCTACCAGGACTGCTCCGGCCAGCAGACCCGCTACGCATACGACGACCGCCAGCACCTGGTGGCCATCACCGATGCCCTCGGCCAGACCACCCGCCTGCAGCGCAAGCCCAACGGCGAAGTGCTGGCCATCGAGCACGCCGACGGCAGCCGCGAGGCCTTCAGCTACAACGCCCTCGGCCAACTGCTCGGGCACACCGACGGCAAGGGCCAGAGCACCCGCCTGATCCGCACCGCCCGCGGCCTGCCGCAGAGCCGCCAGGACGCCAAGGGGCAGATCGTCCGCTACGAATACGACCGCGCCCTGCGCCTGGCCGCGCTGGTCAACGAGAACGGCGCGGCCTACCGCTTCGCCTACGACGCCAGCGATCGCCTGGTGGAAGAGCAGCGCATCGACAACCTCACCCGCCGGTTCCGCTACAACGCCGGCGGCCACCTGGTGGAAGTCGAGGAAACCGGCTACGGCCAGCAGGGCGAACGCCCCACGCGGTACACCCGGTTCGAACGCGACGCCCTCGGCCGGCTGCTGGCCAAGCTCACCGACGACGCCCGCTACGACTACCAGTACGACGCCGGCGACCGCCTGCAAGGCATCGACCGCCTGCCCAGCGAACGGGGCAAACGCCAGGGCCTGCAGGCCGAACGCCTGGCCTTCGCCTACGATGCCAACGGCCGCCTGCTCGGCGAAAGCACCCCGCTGGGCGAACTGGGCTACCAGTACGACGCCCTGGGCAACCTGCTCAGCCTGCAACTGCCGGACGGCCGCCACCTCAACCACCTGTACTACGGCAGCGGCCACCTGCACCAACTCAACCTCGACGGCCGCGTCATCAGCGACTTCGAGCGCGACGACCTGCACCGCGAAGTGCTGCGCACCCAGGGCCGCCTGACCAGCCGCTTCGGCTACGACGCCCTGGGCCGCAAGGCCTGGCAATTCGCCTCGGGGCTACCGGCGGAGAAACTCTCCAGCCTGCACAACCCGGGCATCGTCCCCGCCGACCTGCTGCTGCACCGCGACAACCCGATCCAGCGCCGCTACCAGTACGACGCCGCCGGCGAACTGGTGCGCACCCAGGACAAGCTGCGCGGCGACACCCAGTACGCCTACGAGGCCAACGGCCAACTACTCGGCCGCAGCGCCCCGGACCTGGCCAGCCGCGAACGCTTCGTCTACGACGCCGCCGCCAACCTGGTCAACCCCGAGGGCGACAGCCACCACGGCCAGATCCGGGACAACCGCCTGCGCACCTGGCAAGACCAGCGCTACGACTACGACCCCTGGGGCAACATGGTGGTGCGCAAGCGCGGCGCCCACCTGGAACAACACTTCGAATACGACTGCGAAAACCGCCTGACCCGCGCCCGCACCTACCGCGACGGCAACCTGCTCAGCGAAGGCCGCTACCGCTACGACAGCCTGGGGCGCCGGGTGGCCAAGGCCGTGGAACACGACGGCACGACGAAAAGCACCGGGTTCCTCTGGCAAGGCCTGCGCCTGCTCCAGGAACACCGGGCCAACGGCGACAGCCTGTACCTCTACGAACCCGACAGCTACGCCCCCCTGGCCCGCGTCGACCGGGAAGGCGACGAAGAGCGCACCTACTACTTCCACACCGACCAGATCGGCACGCCACTGGACGTCACCGACGAGGACGGCAAGCCGGTATGGCAGGCCACCTACAAGGCCTGGGGGAAGTGGAACGCTATGCGGCAGAAGAGATCGAGCAGAACCTGAGGTTCCAGGGGCAGTACTTCGACGCGGAGACGGGGCTGCACTACAACACCTTCCGCTACTACGATCCGGTGGTGGGGCGGTTCCTGACGCAAGATCCGATTGGATTATATGGCGGAATAAATCTGTTCAGGTTCTCGCCAAATCCATATATGTGGATCGATCCTTTAGGCTTGACTATGGAGTGGGTCGATCCAAGGACGATAAATTTTTCTCAGCGTACCATTTCTAGAAATAACTATGCTGAAATTATGAAGAGCGGGGGATGGGATTGGGAAAGATCTCCATTGCATGTTGTTGATGTTGATGGTCAGTTGGTTTCTTATGATAATAGGCGGTTGGATGCTGCCTTAGAGGCTGACTTGAAGAAAGTTTCGATTATCAAGGAGAGTCCTGATGCCCCGCATCCGGATTCGGCAACAGGAAAGACTTGGAAGGAAAAGTTTCAGCAGAGATTTAATGATCGAAGAAATATAAGGGCAGGTGGTCCGGTCCCTCGTCAAGGTGTTAGAACAAGACCAACGGTATGCTGATAAAAATGAAAAATATTATCGAACTTTGGAGTAATGAAGAACTCCCAATAAAAGATGGGGTGTATTTTTCTAATGGTAAATCATTTTCAATTTCAATTTTGGCATATCCTGCACCTCACATATGTTCTCGAGGTTGGTTTGATTTCGAAGAATATTTCAAGGGGAATCAAGAGGAAGTAACATCTATAGATGTTACTAAGAGGGTAGTATTGAAAGGCGGTGCGTGTTGTTATGTGGGGAGGGTAGCTATGGTTCAGAAGGGTTTATAGCTTATGAGAATAATCATAAGCTCCTTGAATGGGTGGTTTACTCTGAGAGCTCCAACCCATTTATCGATATTAAGGAGGGCGGAGCTAATGCTCTGGTGGCAGAGTCAAGTGCAGGTTTCAAGATAAAGATAAGTATATCAAATCCGGAGGAGATGGAGGTGGTAAGCCCTGATGCTGTCGGGTAAAGATACATTAGAGGTTGCGTGCTTTAGATGGGGGAATGTTCTCGCGGCTTCGCACTTCATGGGGCCAAGAACGGTATAAATTTTTCCTCTGCTAAGGCCGCTACCTCCTAAGGCCTCAACATCAAGGCCTTCGCCGCATCTTGCGGCGCTCGTGGGGCCGGGCTCTTGCCCTTGAGGTACCAGGCGAAGGCGATGATTTCCGCCAGGGTGCGGTACAGCTGCTCGGGGATGGCGTCGCCCAGTTCCAGGCGGGCCAGCAGGCGTACCAGTTCGCCGTTCTCGTAGATCGGCACTTCGTGCTGGCGGGCGATGGCCAGGATGGCCTCGGCCAGTTCGGCGTCGCCCTTGGCGCTGAGGGTGGGGGTGTTCTGGCCGTCGTAGTTGAGGGCGATGGCCTGGCGCGGCGCTGTCTGTTTGTTCATGCCTTTTCATCCACCCAGCGTTGTTCCAGTGCGGTGCGCCGGCCTTGCGGTGCCCGGCCCTGGTGGCAGCACAGTTCGCGCACGGTGAAGCCGGCGTCCTGAAGGCGCTCGCGCAGGTGGCCGAGTTCGCGTTCCAGCAGGCTCGCGGTGCTTTCGCGCTCGGCCCAGAACTGGCTGCTCAGGCCCAGGGGCGCGAGGGTCGCCTGGACCTGCAGCGGCCCCAGCGGGTCGAGGTCGAAGGCCAGGTCGATGCGCCACAGGCTTTCCCGCGGCTGTTCGCTGTCCTGGGATTCGCGCCTGTCCTCGTGCTGGATGCGGACCTGCAGCGGCACCAGCGCATCCTCGGTGCGCATGGGTACTTCCATCTGCCAGGTCTGCAACTGGCCGCCGCCGCGCAGCGGCTCGCTCTGCACCAGGCTGCTCAGCTGGTGCGTCTGCAGCCGCGCCACGGCGGCCGCGGCCAGTTTCAGCAGGGATTCCAGGTCGCCTTCCTCTTCCAGCTTCTGCAGCGTGCGCGAGGGCAGCGGGAAGTCCGCCTGCTGCAGGCGCGGGCTGCCGTTCTGGTTGAGCGCGCCCAGGGCGTTGCGGACGAAGGCCGGCAGGCTGCTGGCCAGGTTGGCGGCGGTGCTGTTGGCGAGGTTCGCCAGCAGGTTGGGGGCGGCACTGCCTTGCTCGGCGGGCAGCAGTTGGCCGAGCAGGCGCAGGACGTTGGCCTTGAAGTCGCCCGGCAGCGGCGGCAGGCCCTGCAGCAGGCGCGCCTCGAGGAAGCCGCCGCTCTGTTGCAGGGCCTGGGCCAGGCCCTTGGCGTCGCTGAGCTGCTGCACGCCGGGTAGCCCGGCGAGCAGGCGGTCCACGGCGCCGCGCAGGGCAGGGGGCAGGTCGCCGGGCTTGAGCGCCTGCAGCGCGTCCAGCAGCCCCTCGGTGGAGGATTGGCGGACCTGCTGGGTGCCCAGCTGGTTGTTCAATTCGAGGCGGTCCAGGCGCCCGGCCAGCGGCAGGAAGAGCAGGGCGCGGCTGTCCTGGACCTGGGCGCTGAGCAGGCTGCCGGCCTTCAGCGGGCGGGCCGAGTCGATGTCCAGCAGGCGCCCGGCCAGGGGGCCGCCGAGCAGGCTGAGCAGCACCCGGTAGCTGGCCGGTTGCGCCGGGGTGCCGCCCTGGGGCGAGCTGGACAGCACCTTGCCCTGCAGCAGGCTGCCCACCGGCAGCTGTTCCAGGTCGAGGCTGTCCAGCGGCGGCAGGTCGCCCAGCGCTTGCTGGGCGCCGGACAGCAGGGTGGCAACCAGGCTGGTGGCGCCGAGGGCGGAAACGTTCAGGGTGCTGCCCTGGGGCAGGGCCTGCGGGCTCTCGGCGGTGACCAGCGTCTGCTGGCCGCCGGCCAGGGTCAGGCGCAGCAGCAACTGGAAGCTGACAGCCGCCTGCTTGACGCCCAGCACCTCGGCCTGGGCGCTCTGCCCCGGCGGCAGCAGGTCGCCCAGGCTGCGGGCGAGCCTGAGCGACAGCTCCCCGGCGTTCTGCACGGCGCGGCTGGCCAGGGGCATGGGGAGCGGGCGGGAAGCGCCAATCTCGCTCGGCATCTGCGTCCTTCGGGGCTTGCGGCGCATCGTCGCGGGGGCGGCGAAAGCCTGGGAAGCCTTAACAAGCTGTCGAAATTGCCGGCGCCGGGGCCGGAAGCGGGCGTGTATAATGCGCCGCCCGTGGCCACTATAGCGGCCTGCGATGCACCGACTTTAGCCTGATTTCGATTTTCCCGATGGGTGCCGATGCCTTGACCAGCCCGCTTCTCGAAACCGTGGCGCTCGCCTGCGAGCGGGACTGGCGCATGCTCTTCGAGCGCCTGGACCTGCGCCTGGCCGCCGGCGAGATGCTGCAGGTGGTCGGCCCCAACGGCAGCGGCAAGACCAGCCTGCTGCGCCTGCTCTGCGGGCTGATGCAGCCCACCGCCGGGCAGGTGCGCCTGAACGGCCGGCCGCTGGAGGAACAGCGCGGCGAGCTGGCGCGCAACCTGCTGTGGATCGGCCATGCCGCCGGCATCAAGGGCCTGCTCAGCGCCGAGGAGAACCTCGCCTGGCTCTGCGCCCTGCATCAGCCGGCGGACCACGCGGCGATCTGGCGCGCCCTGGAGGCGGTCGGCCTGCGCGGCTTCGAGGACGTGCCCTGCCACACCCTGTCCGCCGGCCAGCAGCGCCGCGTGGCCCTGGCGCGCCTGTACCTGGACGCGCCGCCGCTGTGGATTCTCGACGAACCCTTCACCGCCCTCGACAAGCAGGGCGTGGCCCAGCTCGAGGAGCACCTGGCGCGGCATTGCGAGAACGACGGCCTGGTGGTGCTCACCACCCACCACACGCTGGCGCGCATGCCCGCCGGCTACCGTGCCCTGGACCTCGGCCAGCACGCCCGCGAGATGGCGGGGGAGGGCGCATGAGCAACGTCTTCGGCCTGCTCCTGGCGCGCGAGGCGCGCCTGCAGTTCCGCCGCCCGGCGGAGCTGGCCAACCCGCTGGTGTTCTTCGCCATCGTCATCGCCCTGTTCCCCCTGGCCGTCGGCCCGGAAAGCCAGATGCTGCAGAACCTCTCGCCGGGCCTGGTGTGGGTGGCGGCGCTGCTGGCGGTGCTGCTGTCGCTGGACGGCCTGTTCCGCAGCGATTTCGAGGACGGTTCCCTGGAACAGTGGGTCCTTTCGTCGCACCCCCTGCCTCTTCTGGTCCTGGCCAAGGTGCTGGCACACTGGCTCGTTTCGGGGCTGGCCCTGGTCCTGCTGTCGCCGCTGCTGGCCCTGATGCTGGGTTTGCCGGTACGCTGCCTGCCGGTATTGCTGCTCTCGCTGCTGCTCGGCACCCCGGTGCTCAGCCTGCTCGGCGCGGTCGGCGCGGCGCTGACCGTGGGCCTCAAGCGCGGGGGGCTGCTGCTGGCGCTGCTGATCCTGCCGCTCTACATCCCCGTACTGATCCTTGGCAGCGGTGCCCTCCAGGCCTCGCTGCAGGGGCTGCCGACCGCCGGGCACCTGCTCTGGTTGGCCAGCCTGACGGCGTTAGCATTGACGTTGACGCCCTTCGCCATCGCTGCCGGCCTGAAGATCAGCGTGGGCGAATGACGCCTGCCGGCGCCGCTGGAGCGGGGCCGGCACTAGAAAAAAGTGCCCTGACACACAGAGCCTGATGATGAACTGGACTTGGTTTCACAAGCTTGGGTCGCCCAAGTGGTTCTACGAGATCAGCGGACGCTGGCTGCCCTGGTTCGCCGTCGCCGCGGCGTTGCTGATGGCCGTCGGCCTCGTCTGGGGGCTGGCCTTCGCGCCGCCGGACTACCAGCAGGGCAACAGCTTCCGGATCATCTACATCCACGTGCCGGCGGCCTTCCTCGCCCAGTCGTGCTATGTGATGCTGGCGGTGGCCGGCGCCATCGGCCTGATCTGGAAGATGAAGATCGCCGACGTCGCCGTGCAGTGCGCCGCGCCCATCGGCGCCTGGATGACCTTCGTCGCCCTGGTCACCGGGGCCATCTGGGGCAAGCCGACCTGGGGCGCCTGGTGGGTGTGGGACGCGCGCCTGACCTCGATGCTGATCCTGCTGTTCCTCTATTTCGGCGTCATCGCCCTCGGCCAGGCCATCGGCAACCGCGACAGCGCGGCCAAGGCCAGCGCCGTGCTGGCCATCGTCGGGGTGGTCAACATCCCGATCATCAAGTTCTCGGTGGAGTGGTGGAACACCCTGCACCAGCCGGCCACCTTCACCCTCACCGAGAAGCCGCCGATGCCGCCGGAGATGTGGATCCCGCTGCTGCTGATGGTGCTCGGCTTCTACTGCTTCTTCGCCGCCGTGCTGCTGATGCGCATGCGCCTGGAAGTGCTCAAGCGCGAAGCCCGCGCGTCCTGGGTCAAAGCTGAGGTGGAGCGCGCGCTATGAGTTTCCATTCCTTCGGCGAATTCCTCGCCATGGGCCACCACGGCCCCTACGTGTGGTCGGCCTACGCCATCAGCCTGGTGGTGCTGGCGATCAACGTCGCCGCGCCCATCCTGGCGCGCAGGCGTTACCTGCAAGAAGAGGCGCGCCGTCTGCGCCGGGAGGCCAGCAAGTGAATCCGGTTCGCAAGAAACGCCTGTACATCGTCCTCGCCATCGTCGCCGGCGTCGGCGTCGCGGTGGCCCTGGCGCTGTCCGCGCTGCAGCAGAACATCAACCTGTTCTACACGCCGACGCAGATCGCCAACGGCGAAGCGCCGCACGACACCCGCATCCGCGCCGGCGGCATGGTCGAGAAGGGCTCGCTGAAGCGCTCGGCCGACTCCCTGGACGTGGAGTTCGTGGTCACCGACTTCGCCAGGGAGGTCACGGTGAAGTACCGCGGCATCCTGCCGGACCTGTTCCGCGAGGGGCAGGGCATAGTCGCCCTCGGCAAGCTCGACGAGAACGGCGTGCTGACCGCCGACGAGGTGCTGGCCAAGCACGACGAGAAATACATGCCGCCGGAAGTCACCAAGGCGCTGAAGGACAGCGGCAAGCTCGGTGAATACCAGCAGGGCGGCCAGCCCGGCGCCGCGGTGCAGGGGAGCAACTGACGATGATCCCGGAACTCGGCCACCTGTCGTTGATCCTGGCGCTGTGCATGGCGCTGGTGATGTCCTTCTTCCCCCTGGTCGGCGCCTGGCGCGGCGACCGCCAGTGGATGAGCCTGGCGCGCCCGGCGGCCTGGGGGCAGTTCGCCTTCCTGGCGTTCGCCTTCGCCTGCCTGACCTGGGCCTTCCTCCACGACGACTTCTCCGTGGCCTACGTGGCCAGCAACTCCAACAGCGCGCTGCCCTGGTACTACAAGGCCAGCGCCGTGTGGGGCGCCCACGAGGGCTCGCTGCTGCTCTGGGCGCTGATCCTCGGCGGCTGGACCTTCGCCGTGTCGATCTTCTCCCGCGAGCTGCCCGAGCCCATGCTGGCGCGGGTGCTGGCGGTGATGGGGATGATCAGCACCGGTTTCCTGCTGTTCCTGATCATCACCTCCAACCCCTTCAGCCGCCTGCTGCCGCAGGTGCCGGCCGACGGCAACGACCTCAACCCGCTGCTGCAGGACCCGGGCCTGATCATCCACCCGCCGATGCTCTACATGGGCTACGTCGGCTTCTCGGTGGCCTTCGCCTTCGCCATCGCCGCGCTGCTCGGCGGCCGCCTCGACGCGGCCTGGGCGCGCTGGTCGCGGCCCTGGACCCTGGTGGCCTGGACCTTCCTCGGCATCGGCATCGTGCTCGGCTCCTGGTGGGCCTACTACGAGCTGGGCTGGGGCGGCTGGTGGTTCTGGGACCCGGTGGAGAACGCCTCCTTCATGCCCTGGCTGGTGGGCACCGCGCTGATCCACTCGCTGGCGGTGACCGAGAAGCGCGGGGTGTTCAAGAGCTGGACGGTGCTGCTGGCCATCGCCGCCTTCTCCCTCAGCCTGCTGGGCACCTTCCTGGTCCGCTCCGGGGTGCTGACCTCGGTGCACGCCTTCGCCTCGGACCCCGAGCGCGGGGTGTTCATCCTGGCCTTCCTGCTGGTGGTGGTCGGTGGCTCGCTGACGCTGTTCGCCCTGCGCGCGCCTGTGGTCAAGAGCCAGGTCGGCTTCGCCCTGTGGTCCCGCGAGACCCTGCTGCTGCTGAACAACGTGGTGCTGGTGGTGACCGCCGCGATGATCCTGCTCGGCACCCTCTACCCGCTGGTGCTCGACGCCATCAGCGGCGCCAAGCTGTCGGTCGGCCCGCCGTACTTCAATGCCCTGTTCATGCCGCTGATGGCGGTGCTGATGCTGGCCCTGACGGTGGGCGTGCTGGTGCGCTGGAAGGACACCCCGACGCAGTGGCTGCTGCGCATGCTGACCCCGGTGCTGATCGGCGCCGTGGTGCTCGGCGGCGTCGCCACCTTCCTCTACGGCGACCTGCACTGGCCGGTGCTGGCGGTGTTCCTGCTGGCCTTCTGGGTGATCCTCGGCGGCGTCCGCGACTTCCTCGACAAGGTCCGCCACAAGGGCCTGGTGGCCGGTGCCGCCAGCCTCAACCGCAGCTACTGGGGCATGCAGGTGGCCCACCTGGGCATCGCCGTGTGCGCCATCGGCGTGGTCCTCACCAGCCAGTTCAGCGCCCAGCGCGACCTGCGCATGGCCCCGGGCGAGAGCGTGGAGCTGGCCGGCTACCAGTTCGCCTTCGAAGGCACCCATCACTTCGAGGGCCCGAACTTCACCTCCGACAAGGGCACCATCCGCGTCACCCGCGACGGTAGCGAAGTGGCGGTGCTGCACCCGGAGAAGCGCCTGTACCGCGTGCAGAGCTCGATGATGACCGAGGCCGGCATCCATGGCAGCCTGACCCGCGACCTCTACGTCGCCCTGGGCGAGCCGCTGGACAACGGCGCCTGGGCCGTGCGCCTGCACATCAAGCCGTTCGTCCGCTTCATCTGGCTCGGCGGCCTGCTCACCGCCCTGGGCGGCGTGCTGGCGGCGCTGGACAGGCGCTACCGGCTGAAAGTCAAAACCAAGGTGCGCGAGGCGCTGGGCCTTGCCGCCGGACAGGGAGCCTGAGTGTGAAGCGTGCGATCCTGCTGTTGCCGCTGGCGATCTTCCTAATCGTCGCGGTATTCCTCTTCCGCGGCCTGTGGCTCGACCCCAGCGAGCTGCCCTCGGCGCTGATCGACAAGCCGTTCCCGGCGTTTTCCCTGCCGGGCGTGCTGGAGCCGAACAAGACCTACACCCTGGCCGACCTCAAGGGCCGCCCGGCGCTGGTCAACGTCTGGGGCACCTGGTGCCCGACCTGCCGCTTCGAGCACCCGGTGCTGGCCAAGCTGGCCGAGCAGGGTGTGGTGATCGTCGGCATCAACTACAAGGACGACAACGCCGCCGCGCAGAAGTGGCTGCAGGACCTGCACGACCCCTACGTGCTGAACATCGCCGATGCCCAGGGCACCCTGGGCCTGGACCTGGGCGTGTACGGCGCGCCGGAGACCTACGTGATCGACAAGGACGGCATCATCCGCCACAAGCTGGTCGGCGCCGTCGACGAGAAGGTCTGGCGCGAACAGCTGGCGCCGATCTACCAGCGCCTGGTGGACGAGGCGGGGGGCAAATGAAGCGACTCCTGAGCGCGGCCCTGCTGGGCCTGACCCTGAGCGGCGCGGTGTACGCCGCCATCGACACCTACGAATTCCCCAACGAGGCCGAGCGCCAGCGCTTCCGCGACCTGACCACCGAGCTGCGCTGCCCCAAGTGCCAGAACCAGGACATCGCCGACTCCAACGCGCCCATCGCCGCCGACCTGCGCAAGCAGATCTACGAACAGCTGCAGCAGGGCAAGAGCGACGAGCAGATCGTCGACTACATGGTCGACCGCTACGGCGACTTCGTGCGCTACAAGCCGCCGGTCAATTCCCGCACCTGGCTGCTCTGGTTCGGCCCGGCGGCCCTGCTGGGCCTGGGCGTGCTGGTGGTCGGCGTGCTGGTGGCGCGCCGCCGCCGCGTCGCTAGCGGCCCCTCCGCCAGCCTGTCCGCCGAGGAACAGGCCCGCCTGAATCAATTGCTGGATAACCAAGACAAATGATCGACTTCTGGCTCGCCGCCGGCCTGCTCGCGCTGGTGGCCATGGCTTTCCTGCTGATTCCGCTGCTGCGTGGCCGCCGCGCCCAGGCCGAGGAAGACCGCACCGCCCTCAACGTCGCCCTGTACCAGGAGCGCCTCGCCGAGCTGGATGCCCAGCACGCCGCCGGCACCCTCGACGACGCCCAGCTGCAGGCCGGGCGCACCGAGGCCGGCCGCGAACTGCTGGCCGACACCGAAGGCGAGGGCGAACGCCGCTCGCGCCTGGGCCGCGCCGCGCCGCTGGCGGTGGCCGTGCTGCTGCCGCTGCTGGGCCTGGGCCTGTACCTGCACTGGGGCGCCAGCGACAAGCTGGCCCTGTCCCGCGAGTTCGCCGAGCCGCCGCATTCCATGGAAGAGATGACCGCGCGCCTGGAGAAGGCCGTGCAGGCCCAGCCGGATTCCGCCGAGGGCTGGTACTTCCTCGGCCGCACCTACATGACCCAGGAGCGCTTCGAGGACGCCGCCAAGGCCTTCGAGCGCGCCGCCAACCTGTCCGGACGCCAGTCCGAGGTGCTCGGCCAGTGGGCCCAGGCGCTGTACTTCGCCAATGGCAAGAAGATGGCCGGCGCCGCCCAGGCCCTGGCCGACGAGGCGCTCAAGCAGAACCCGGAGGAGGTCACCACCCTCGGCCTGATGGGCATCTCCGCCTTCGAGGAGCAACGCTACGCCGACGCCGCCAGCTACTGGCAGCGCCTGGTCGCCGCGCTGCCGGCCGACGATCCGTCGCGCGCAGCCATCCAGAGCGGCATCGAGCGTGCCCGCCAGCACCTGGTCGAACGCGGCGAGAAGCTGCCGGAAGCGCCGGCCGCGGCGGCCAGCGCCGGCCTGACGCTGAAGGTCCGGGTGGACCTCAGCGACGCGGTGAAGGGCCAGGTCAAGCCGGACGACAGCGTGTTCGTCTTCGCCCGCGCGGTGAACGGCCCGCCGATGCCGCTGGCGGTCAAGCGCCTGAAGGTGGCCGACCTGCCGGACGAGGTGTCGCTCAGCGATGCCGACGCCATGATGCCGCAACTGAAGCTGTCGGCCTTCCCGCAGGTGGAGCTGGTGGCGCGGGTGTCGCGCGCCGGCAATGCCATCAGCGGCGAATGGATCGGACGCAGCCAGCCGTTGTCTACTGCCGGCGCGGGCGATCAGGCGGTGACCATCGACAGCCCGGACCAGCATTGACCGACAAACTCCCGGAGGTACGTCCGTGAAAGGCCGAATCCTCGCCCTCGCGGCCCTGCTCGCCCTGGCCGGTTGCGCCGGCCAGCAGCCCCACTCGCAAGCCCCGGCGCCGGCCCCGCAGCCCGGCGCCAGCGGCCAGCCGCCGGCGGCCATGCCGTCGAACAAGCCGGCGCCGCGCACGGCCATCACGCCCAACCCGCAGAACCCCTCGAACAAACCGCGCAGCACCCACACCCAGTTCGCCCCGCCGCCGGGCGGCAAGGGCCGCTGGGACCCGAACCTGGGCGTCTACGTGATCCAGGGCCAGAAGGACCTGTACTACCGCCAGCGCACCTACTACCACTGGGACGGCGCCTGGTACTGGGGCGTCAGCCCGCAGGGCCCGTGGACGGCCACCGACGCCAGCGGCGTGCCGCCGGGGTTGAACCGGCGTTACGCGCAGCCCTGAGGTTAGGGGATTTTCGTAGGAGCGAGCTTGCTCGCGAATGGTGCTTCCCGGCGGCTTAGATTGTTGGGCGTAAGAGCGCCCTCTCCCCAACCCTCGCCTACGCGGCCCGCCCTGAAGGGAGAGGGGGCTGTCCCGAGCGGCCTGGAAGTCAGGCGCCGTCCTTCTCCCTCGTCATTTCCGTGAACACGGAAATGGAGATTAGGAGTGTCAGGATAACTCTGGATTTACCGCTCGCTCCGAACGGCCCCCTCTCCCTTCAGGGAGAGGGTTGGGGAGAGGGAACGGCGTCAACCCAAAACACCGTAGCCGCCTGGAAACGCCATTCGAGAGCAAGCTCGCTCCTACACAGAAGCGTTCCCCATCCTCACTCCAACGTCCCGTGGGGCGCCGCATCCATCACTTCCACGCGGTTGCGGCCGCTGGCCTTGGCCCGGTACAGGGCCTGGTCGGCGGTGCTGTAGAGCCTTTCGTAGGTGCTGGACACGCCGCTGGCCAGGCCGGCGATGCCGAAGCTGGCGGTGAGGTAGAGCAGGCCTTCCTTCATCGGCAGCGGGGTGTCCTCCAGCAGCTTGCGCAGCTTCTCGGCGATCACCCGGGCCTGGACCGCGGCGGTGTCCGGCAATAGCAGGAGGAATTCCTCGCCGCCCAGGCGCGCCACGCTGTCGCTGCTGCGGGTGTGCTTGCGCAGCAGGGTGGCGGTGTGGCGGATCACCTCGTCGCCCAGCGGGTGGCCGTAGCGGTCGTTGATGAACTTGAAGTGGTCCAGGTCGATCATCAGCAGGCTCACCGGCATCGGCTGGCGGTCGCAGCGGGCCAGCTCCTGCTTCACCAACTGGTCGAACTGGCGGCGGTTGAACAGCCCGGTCAGCGGGTCGTGGCCGGCCAGGTATTCCAGCTGGCGGTTCTTCTCCTCCAGTTCCTTGCGCTGCCGGCGCAGGTGCTGGCGCTGGCGCAGGTTGCGCAGGTGGCTGAACCAGAGGATCTGCGACAGCAGCAGGCCGATGCCGCAGATGGTCAGGCCGCCCATCTGGTTGGACAGGCGCAGTTGCGGGTCCGGCTGGGCCGTTTCCATGGCCAGTTCGAAGGCGATGAACAGCAGCACGTAGAGCAGCGTGGCGAACAGCGGGCGCAGCAGCAGGATCAGCGCCGTGGCCACCGCGCCCATGAGGAAGGGCGTGATGCTGCTGGTCACCTGCTGGTCGAAGGCGGTGATGACCAGGCCGAAGCCCAGCAGCACGGCGGCGCCCAGCAGCGCCAGCAGCTCGCAGTACCACGGCGGCGGCGCCTGCGGGCGCTGGCGGGCCTGCCAGGCCAGCAGGCCGAGGCCGAGCAGCAGCACGGCCGCCACCGCGTGGGTGAGGATGATGTGCTGGCGCCAGCCGTCGTACGCCGGCAGGCTGCCCTGCAGGTTGAGCCAGAACACCAGGATGTGCACCAGGTCGAAGGGCACGGCCAGCAGCGCCAGCCAGGCCAGGCGCCTGAGGTTTTCCGTGGCCACCGGCCGCGCCAGGGAACGGGCGAGCCTGAATTGCTGGCGAAGGCGTTGCGGGAACGGCTGGGACACGGGGGCAGGTCCTGTGCGCGATGGCATCCGGCTATGAGCATAGCCAGATGCCGCCAGGCTGTCCCGCCGCCCGCCGGGGGATTGCCGGGCTTTTCGCTTGCAGCCTGGCGTGGCGGCTGGGCATAGTCCGCTACCTGTCAGGCAGCACGGCGAAAGGAGAAGGACATGGGCGAACGGGTATTGCGGTTTTCCGCGGAAGACGGCCTGGATGCCGAACGCGCCGCCCTGGACCAGGTCTTCAGCGGCCAGGGCGACAGCCGCCTGCTGTTCTGGCGCCCGCTGCAGCAGGCGCTGGTGATGCCGCGCCGGCTCAGCCGGCTGGCCGGTTTCGCCGAGGCCGAGGCGCGCTGCGCCGAACTCGGCTGGCCGATCGCCCTGCGCGACACCGGCGGCGAGCCGGTGCCGCAGTCGCCGGCGGTGCTCAATGTCGCCCTGTGCTATGCGGTACCCGACGGCGACAACGAGCAGACGCGCATCGACACCGCCTACCAGCGCCTCTGCCAGCCGCTCTGCGACTGGCTCGCCGCCCTGGGCCTGGAGGCCGGCCTGGGCGAGGTGGAGGGCGCCTTCTGCGACGGCCGCTACAACGTCAACCTGGGCGGGCGCAAGCTGGTCGGCACCGCCCAGCGCTGGCGCCGCCGGCAGAGCGACGGGCGCTACGTGGTGCTGGCCCATGGCGCCATCCTGCTGGAGAACCAGCGCGCGGCCATGGCCGAGGTGGTCAACGCCTTCTACCGCGCCGTCGAGCTGCCGGCCGTCATCCGCGCCGACAGCCACGTGGCCCTGGAGGAACGGCACGCCCAGCCCTGGTCGCAGGTCGAAGCCCTGGCCGGGCAGTTCCAGCGCCACCTGGCCCGCGAAGGCCTGCCGCCGCCGGCCTGACCCACACCTTTTCCGTTCCAGCCGCCCGGCCGCGCGCCGGGCCTCATCCTGCCAAGGAGCGTTCCGGCATGGAGCATGGTTCCAACTATCTGCAATCGGCGGTGGTCTTCCTCATCGCCACCGTCTTCATGGTGCCGCTGGCCAAGCGCCTGCAGCTGGGCGCGGTGCTCGGCTACCTGCTGGCCGGGGTGCTGATCGGCCCCTCGGTGCTGCGCCTGATCGACGACCCCGAGAGCGTCGCCAGCCTGTCCGAGCTGGGCGTGGTGCTGCTGCTGTTCATCATCGGCCTGGAGCTGTCGCCCAAGCGCCTGTGGGTGATGCGCAAGGCGGTGTTCGGCATCGGCCTGGCCCAGGTGCTGCTCACCGCGCTGGTGATAGGCGCGCTGGCGCACCTGGCCTTCGAGCTGCCGCTGAACACCTCGGTGGTGCTCGGCGGCGGCCTGGCGCTGTCGTCCACCGCCTTCGGCCTGCAGATCCTCGCCGAGCGCAAGGAACTGGCCAGCCCCCACGGCCGCCTGGCCTTCGCCATCCTGCTGTTCCAGGACATCGCCGCCATCCCGCTGATCGCCGCGGTGTCGCTGCTCGGCGCGCGTGCCGACGAGGCCGCGCCGGGCGGCGACTGGCGCCACTTCCTGGAGGTCGTGGGCAGCATCGCCGTGGTGGTGGTCGGCGGGCGCTACCTGCTGCGCCCGGTGTTCCGCACGGTGGCGCGCACCGGCATGGCCGACCTGTCCACCGCCACCGCGCTGCTGGTGGTGGTGGGCACCGCCTGGCTGATGGAGCTGGCCGGGGTGTCCATGGGCCTGGGCGCCTTCCTCGCCGGCCTGCTGCTGGCCGACTCGGAATACCGTCATGAACTCGAATCGCAGATCGAGCCCTTCAAGGGCCTGCTGCTGGGGCTGTTCTTCATCAGCGTGGGGATGAGCGCCGACCTCGGCCTGCTGCTGCATTCGCCGCTGCTGGTGCTGGGCCTGACGGTGCTGCTGATCGCCCTGAAGCTGCCGCTGCTGTACCTGCTCGGGCGCCTCACCGGCGGCCTCGACGGCCATTCGGCGCTGCGCCTGGGCATCGTCCTGGCGGCCGGCGGCGAATTCGCCTTCGTGGTGTTCAAGCTGGCCCGCGCCGAAGGCCTGCTGGACGCCAACCTGCACAGCCTGCTGGTGCTCTGCATCACCCTGTCGATGGCGGTGACGCCGCTGCTGGTGCTGCTGGCCGCGCGCCTGGTGAAGCCCAAGCCGGAGCCGGTGCGCGAGGCGCCGGAGGAATACACGCGCATCGAGGGCGACGCGCCGCGGGTGGTGATCGCCGGCATGGGCCGCATGGGCCAGGTGGTCGCGCGGATCATGCGCGCCCAGCGCGTGCCCTTCATCGCCCTGGACACCTCGGTGGACACCATCGAGCTGAGCCGCAGCTACGGCAGCATCCCGATCTTCTATGGCGACCCGCTGCGCCCGGAAATCCTCCGCGCGGCCCAGGTGGACAAGGCCGAGTTCTTCGTCGTCGCCACCGACGACCCGCAGACCAACATCGACACCGCGCGCCTGGTGCGCAAGCTCTACCCGCACGTGAAGATCATCGCCCGGGCGCGCAACCGCCAGCACGTCTACCACCTGCTCGACGCCGGGGCCAGCCCGGTGCGCGAGCTGTTCCATTCCAGCCTGGAAATGAGCCGGCGGGTGCTGGTGGAGATGGGCCTTTCCGAGGAACAGGCGCTGGCGCGCATCCGCCGCTTCCGCCGCCACGACGAGGAAGTGCTGATGGCCCAGTACAAGGTCTACGACGATGCCGCGGCGGTGATCCAGACCGCCCGCGAGGCGCGCCGGGAGCTGGAGACGCTGTTCGAGGCCGACCAACTGGAGGACCGGGGCGTGGGCAAGCCCTGAGCGGGCGCCATGGCCGGGCCGCTTGCGCCCGGCCGGTGGGCGGGCTTCAGCCGCGCACGCGGCGGCGCGGCGGCTCGTCGATGCGGATGGGCTCGCCGGGCGAGCGCAGGGTGAGCACGCCGATGGCGGCCAGCAGCAGGGTCACGGCCAGGCCGATGGCGGCCAGCGCGACATAGAGCAGCAGCTCCGCCAGGGAGCCGATGATGAGCAGAATATCCAGTGCGGCCTGCATGCTGCGTTCCTCCGTCAGCCTCGTGGTCAGCGGGGCGTTCCGGGGTATGCACGCTCAGGCCGCCTCGCGGCCCCTGGGTTCGCGGGGCCATGGGAGCATGCTCGCGCCCGGGCGCGGCGAAGGGAATTGAATCCGCCTGCTGGTGACTATCGACGCCATCGATGCCCCGGCGGGGCGCCGGCCCGGCTCAGCGCGGGTAGAGCGGCGGCAGGCTGTTGCCCTCGGCCGTCGCCGCGCCGCCGCCTTCCGCGGCGGGCAGGGTGCGGATCGCCCGCCAGAGGTCCTCGCCCTCCCAGTTGTGGCCACCCTCGCTGTCGCTGTAGAGCGCGCCGTTGAGGCCGTCCATGGCGTCGGACAGCGGCACGAAGCGCGCCGCCATGTCGGCCAGGGTTTCCGGCTGCTGCCGGGCCCAGGCGTCGAGGGCCTGGCGGGTGGCGTGGGGTCGTTGGCCTGGCAGCAGCGGCGCAGTTCGTCGAGCAGGGTGCGGGCGCTGGGCGCGTTGGCCGCGGCGCGGACGATGGCCGGCTGGCGCCGGGCGCGCCACCAGAGGCCGAAGCCGAGCAGGCTGGTCAGGGCCAGCAGCAGGGTCGCCAGCTGCCACGGCCACAGAGGCTGGCCGCCGGTGCCCATGGCGCCTTCCAGCGCCGCCGGGGGCTGGGCCGCCAGCTGCGGGTTGGCGCCGACGTCCAGGGTGCGGCCGGGCAGGGTGGTGTGCTCCAGGCGGTCTTCCTGGGTGTTCCACCAGGTGATCTCGATGTCCGGCAGGCTCAGCTGGCCGGCCTGGTCCGGCACCAGGGCCTGGCGTTCCTCGCGGCTGCCGATCACGCCCTGGTCGCCCTGTTCCTCGGCCAGCTGCGGCTGGTCGGGGTAGTGCCGCAACCCGGCCGGCAGGGCCTGGGGCAGCGGCGGCAACTGGGCGCTGGAAAGCCCCTCGACGCGCAGCATCAGGTTGCGCGTCAGGGCCTCGCCGGCCTTCGCCTGGTCCGGCTGCGGCGCCCAGCTCTCGCTGAGGGCGACGGCGCGGGCCGGCAGCCAGGGCGCGTCGGCCGGGTAGTCGACGGGCTTGGGCTTCACTTCCAGGGGAATCTCCGGCGAGCTCACCCGCAGGCGCTTGCCGGGCAGCACGCCGAAGGTGTCGCCGGGGTTGTTGCGCGCCACCTGGGTGGCGCTGAAGTTCAGCGCGGGGATGGTCAGCTCGCCGCTGTGCTGCGGGAAGATCGCGAAGCGCACCTCGATGACGCCGTGGCGCACGCCGTTGATTTCCTTCTCGTAGGTGCGCGGCTGGCCGAGCTGCTCGACCTTGGCGTCGTCGATCTGCAGCGGGCTGAGGCTGCTGTCGTCGTACAGCGAGACCGAGTGGTAGATGCGCAGGGTGAGGATGGCCTGGGCCTGCACGTAGACCGTTTCGTGGTCGAGGCTGGCGTCGATGAACACCGGCGAGAGCTTCTGTTGCCCGGCCGCGTCCTCGGCCTTGAGCACCTGCAGGCCGATCGGCTGGGTCTGGCTGTTGCCCATGCGCAGCGCCGGTATCTGCAGGGCGCCGGTGCGGGTGGGGCGCAGGGTGATGATCCAGCGCGTGGTGGCCTGGGCCTGGCCGTCGAGGGTGGTCAGGCGGTTGACCTGGCGGGTGCCGAGGATCTCGAAGGCCTCGCCCAGGGGCGTGAGGTCCGGCTTGCCGAACTGCGTGGGGTCGTCGGACTCCAGGGTCAGGTCGAGGCTCTCGCCCTCGGTCAGGCGTGCGCGGTCGACGCTGGCGGTGAAGCTGGCCTGCGCCTGGAAGGCGAGGAGGCTGAGCAGGATCAGGCAGATCAACCCTTTCATGGCATGTTTTCCTGGTGCTGCTGCTGTTGGTACCAGAACTTGCGGCGCAGCAGTTCGGAGGGTTCGTCGGGAATCTGCCGCAACCATTGTTCCAGGGCCTGGCGGCTTTCGTCGCTGAGTTCCTCTTCGTCCGCCGAGGGGCCGGGAGTTCCGTCGCATCGGTGGGCGGCTCGTCGTCCGGGTCGGTGGCCTGCAGGCGCTCGGCGTTGGCCTGCTGGCGGTTCTGCAGGGCCGCGGAAGGGCGCGCCGGCCGTTCTTCCTGGTCCTGCTGGCCCGAGGGCCTGGCCGGTGCCGTCGGCGACGACTCGGCCTCGCCGCTGCGCAGGGCCTGCGAGGCGTTGGCGCGCTGCTGGGCGGCGTCCTGCTCGCGCTGGCGCAGCAGCTCTTCCAGCAGCGCCTTGTTGCGCTGGGCCTGCTGCAGGTCCGGCTGCAGTTCCAGCGCCCGCTCGTAGGCGTCGATGGCGGCCTCGTACTGCTCCGCGCGGGCCAGGGCGTTGCCGCGGTTGTAGTGGTCGGCGGCGGTGTCGCCCTGGGCGAAGGCGCGGGCCGCGCCGTCGTAGTCGCCGGCCTGGTAGAGGGCCAGGCCGCGCCAGCGGAAGTCGGCGAAGTGCCGGGCGGCGTCGGCCGGGCGCTGCTCGGCGAGCAGGCGCTGGCCCTGCTGGTCGGGGCGCAGCCAGAGGTCGGCGAACTCGAAGGCCAGGGCCGGTCGCGGCGCGCCCAGCCACAGCGGCAGCAGCAGGGGCAGGCTGAACAGCCAGCCGCGGCGGCCGGCGCAGGCGGCCAGCAGCAGCAGCGGCAGGAGCAGCCAGTAGCCCTGGTCGGCCCAGCGTTGCAGGCGCAGCACGGCGTCGTTGCCGGCGGCTTCCAGGCCGCGGTTGGCGTCCAGCAGGCCGAGGGCCTTGAGGTCGCGGTCGCCGGCGTCCAGGCGCTGGTAGCCGGCGTCCAGGCCGGCGGCGAACTGGCGCAGCCCGGCCTCGTCCAGGCGCGGCAGGAGGATGCCGCCCTGGTCGTCCTTCAGGTAGGTGCCGTCCTCCTGCGGGATGGGCGCGCCGCTGGCGCTGCCCACGGCGAGGATGGCGAAGTCCCGGCCGTGGCCGTGCAGCGCCTTGCCGATGCCCTGCTGCTCGCTTTCGTCCAGGCCGCCGGTGAGCAGCAGCAGGCGCCCGTTGCCCTGGGCGCCCTGGTCGAGCAGGCGGCGCGCCAGCTGCACGGCGAGGTCGGCGCGCTGCCCGGGCTCGGGCATGATCGACGGCTTGAGCGCATCGAGCAGGTTGCGCGCGGTGAACAGGTCGTTGGACAGCGGCACCAGGGTGTGGGCGCTGCCGGCGTAGACGACGATGGCGGTCTGCGCGTCGGGGCGCGCGCGCAGCAGGTCGAGGAGTTTGCGCCGGGCCTGCTCCAGGCGGCTGGGTGGCAGGTCGCCGGCGAGCATCCGCGGCGTCAGCTCGAGGATCACCACCAGCGGGTCGCTGCGCTGCATGGCCGGTTGCTCGATGCGTTCCCAGCTCGGCCCGAGCAACGCCAGCACCGCCAGCAGCCAGGCCAGGCCCAGGTACAGCCAGGGGCGGCGGTCGGCGCGGCCGCTGCCGCCCTTGAGCAGCCAGGGGTGGAAGGCCGCCGGCAGCAGCAACTGCCAGCGCCCGGCGCGGCGCTGGCGGTGCAGCAGCTTCCACAGCAGCCAGGCCAGCAGCGGCAACAGCAGCAGCCACCAGGGGCGCAGCAGGTGCGGCCAGAGGTTCATGGGCGCCTCCACGGCCAGCGCCATTGCTGCGGCGGCCAGAGTTCGCCGGCCACCAGCAGCAGGCTCAGCAGCAGCGCGGCGGCCAGCGGCCAGTGGTAGAGGGCCAGGGCCGGGCGCGCCTGGGTGGGCTTCTGGGTCACCGGCTCGAGGCTGTCGAGGGTGCTGGAGATGGCCTCCAGCTCGGCGCCGTCGCGGGCGCGGAAGTATTCGCCGCCGGTGAGGCCGGCGATCGCCTTCAGGGTGCCTTCGTCCAGGTCCAGGCCGGGGTTGAGGCCGAGCGCGCCGAGCACGCCGCCGGGCTGCGGGTCGGCGCCGATGCCGATGGTGTAGATCTTCACGCTCTCCTCGGCGGCCAGGCGCGCGGCGGTCAGCGGCGGGATCTCGCCGGCGGTGTTGGCGCCGTCGGTGATCAGCACCAGCACGCGGCTTTGCGCCGGGCGCTGGCGCAGGCGCTTGAGCGCAAGGCCAATGGCGTCGCCCAGGGCGGTGTCCTTGCCGGCGATGCCGATCAGCGCCTCGTCCAGCCAGACGCGCACGCTGTGGCGGTCGAAGGTCAGCGGCGCCTGCAGGTAGGCCTTGCTGCCGAACAGGATGAGGCCGACGCGGTCGCCGCGGCGCGCCTCGATGAAGTTGCCGAAGAGCTTCTGCACCAGGTTCAGGCGGCTGATCTCGCTGCCCTGCCAGGTGAGGTCGGCGGTGTCCATGGAGCCGGAGACGTCCACCGCCAGCAGCAGGTCGCGGCCGCTGGCGGGGATCGGCAGCGGTTCGCCGACCCATTGCGGGCGCGCCGCCGCCAGCAGCAACAGCAGCCAGAGCAGCACGAAGGGCGCCTGCAGGCGCCAGGCCGGCAGTTGCGCGCGGGCGCGGCGGCCGGCCAGGCCCTCGAGTTCGGCGAGGAAGCTGACCTTCAGCGCCGCCTCGCCGCTGTCGGCCGGCGGCAGCAGCATGCGCAGCAGCCAGGGCAGCGGGGCGAGCAGGAAGGCCCAGGGCCAGGCGAACTCAAACATGCTTGCGCACCCAGGTTTCCACGGCGGCGGCGAGGCCGTCGATGGCCTTGTCGTCGAGCTTGCACTCGGCGCGGTAGCCGCCTTCCACCAGGATCATCCAGCGCGTCAGGCCGGCTGCCGGGCAGCGGTTGTCGAGGAACGCCAGCCAGGCGCGGCCGCTCAGGGTGTGGCAGTTGTCGTCCGGCCAGCGCACCCGCGACAGGCGCTTGAGCAGGGCGTTCTGCGCCTGCAGCCAGGGGCCGGCGGGGGCGCCGCCGTAGGGGCGCGGCAGGCGCGCCAGCTCTTCCAGGGCGGCGACGCGGATCGGTTCCAGCGGCGCTTCCGCCGGGGCCGTCGCGCGGCGGCGCGGCAGCAGGCGGTGGCGCCAGCGCCACGCCGCCCAGGCCAGCGGCGGCAGCAGCGCGGCCAGCAGCCACCAGCCCGGCGCCGGCGGCCACCAGGGCACGGCGGCGGGCTGGAGCAGCGGTTCCAGGGCGTCGAGGGGCGTCACGGGCGCTTCCCCGCGGCGGGTTGTTCGAGGTGGTCGCGCAATTGCTCCACCAGGTCCAGCTGGGTGCTCAGCGGCAGCAGCGGCACGCCCAGGCGCTGGCTGACCCGCGCCCAGCGCTCGCGGCGCGCCTCGCCCAGGGCGCGGTAGGCCAGGCGTTGTTCGTCGACGTGGGTGTCCACCTCGAGCATGGCCTGGCCTTCGGCGAAGCGCATCAGCCCGGCGGCCGGCAGGGCGTGGTCCAGCGGGTCGGACACCGGCAGCAGGACCAGGTCGGTGTGCCGCGCCAGCAGGCCCAGCTGCTGCTCGGCCAGGTCGCCCTGGGGCGCGTTGCCGAGGGCGCGTTCGTCGCAGACGACCATCACCAGGCTGCCCGGCCGCAGCACCTCGCGGGCGCGGCGCAGGGCCAGGCCGAAGCCGTCGCCGGAGGCGGGCGCCGGCGCGTCGACGAGCAGCGCGTGGTTGGCCCGCACCATCAGGTTGAGCAACTGCAGCTGGCTCTGCTTGCTGCGCCGCGGCTTGATCTCGTGGGTGTCGTGGTCGCTCAGCACCAGGCCGCCGATGCGGTCGTTGTGGGCCAGCGCGGCCCAGCCGAGGAGGGCGGCGGCGCGGGCGGCCAGCACCGACTTCAGGCACAGGCCGGAGCCGAAGAAGGTCCGCCGGCTCTGCTCGACGAGGACGAACACCGGGCGCTCGCGCTCCTCGTGGAACAGCTTGGTGTGCGGCTCCTGGCTGCGCGCGGTGACACGCCAGTCGATGGTGCGCACGTCGTCGCCGGGCTGGTACACGCGCACCTGGTCGAAGTCCACGCCGCGCCCGCGCAGGCGCGAGTGGTGCAGGCCGATCAGCGGGCTGCGCCGGGCCGGGGTGGAGAACAGCTGCACCTCGCGCAGGCGATGGCGCATGTCGATCAGCTCTTGCAGGCTGACCGTCACGCCGTTGCTGGCGGTGTCCAGCATCAGGCCACGGCGACCACGTCGAGGATGCGCTGGACCACGCGGTCCTGGTCGATCCCCGCGGCTTCCGCCTCGAAGGAGAGGATCAGGCGGTGGCGCATCACGTCGAACAGCACCGCCTGGATGTCCTCGGGGCTGACGAAGTCGCGCCCGCCCAGCCAGGCGTGGGCCCGGGCGCAGCGGTCGAGGGCGATGGAGCCGCGCGGGCTGGCGCCGTAGGCGATCCACTCGGCCAGCTCGGTGTCGTACTTGGCCGGGGTGCGGGTGGCCATGACCAGCTGCACCAGGTATTCCTCCACCGCGTCGGCCATGTACAGGCCGAGGATTTCCTTGCGCGCGGCGAAGATCGATTCCTGGGTCACCTGGCGCTCCGGCCGCGCCTCGCCGTTGAGCGCCTCGCCACGGGCCTGCTGGAGGATGCGGCGCTCCACCGAGGCTTCCGGGTAGCCGATCTTAACGTGCATCAGGAAGCGGTCGAGCTGGGCCTCGGGCAGCGGGTAGGTGCCCTCCTGCTCGATGGGGTTCTGGGTGGCCATCACCAGGAACAGCGGCGGCAGGTCGTAGGTGCTGCGGCCGATGCTGACCTGGCGCTCGGCCATGGCCTCCAGCAGCGCCGACTGCACCTTGGCCGGGGCGCGGTTGATCTCGTCGGCCAGCACCAGGTGGTGGAAGATCGGCCCCTGCTGGAAGCAGAAGGTGCCGTTTTCCGGGCGATAGATCTCGGTGCCGGTGATGTCCGCCGGGAGCAGGTCGGGGGTGAACTGGATGCGATGGAACTCGGCCTCCAGGCCTTCGGCGAGGTCCTTGATGGCCTTGGTCTTGGCCAGCCCGGGCGCGCCTTCCACCAGCAGGTGGCCGTCGGCGAGCAGGGCGATGAGCAGGCGCTCGACGAGCTTTTCCTGGCCGAGGATCTGGCTGGAGAGGAAATGTCGCAACGCGAGGAGCGACTCACGGTGTTCCATCGAATGCGGGTTCCTGGAATGGGGAGGGCGGCGTGGCGCGGCCGCCGGGGGCATTACTTTACTGCATCGGCGCAGGTGCGTGCAGGGTGGCGTGGCGGCGCGGCGTGGTCGTCGGTTCCGCCGGCCGAGGGGGACGCTTCCCACGGGACAAGGACGCGTTTCCGAAGCGCACTGCCTCTAACGTGGGAGGCTCCTCATGGAAAACGTGGAGTCGATGGACATGGAACGCAATGCCTTGCATTTCCCGGTCGTCCTGGCCGGCCTGCTGTTCTTCAGCCACCCGCACGCCGCGGCCGCCCCGCTGACCCTGGACCCCGGCGCCGGCAACGCCAGCCTGGGTTCCGCCGGCAACGGCGTGCCCGTGGTCAACATCGCCACCCCCAACGCCAATGGCCTGTCGCACAACAGGTTCGGCCACTTCAACGTCGGCCGCGAGGGCCTGATCCTCAACAACTCGCCGGGCGCGGCGCAGTCGCAACTGGGCGGCGCCATCGGCGGCAATCCCAACCTGCACGATGGCGCGGCGCGCAAGATCCTCGGCGAGGTCACCGGCGGCAGCCCCTCGCAGCTGCTGGGCGCCATCGAGATCGCCGGGCCGGGCGCGCACTTCATCCTCGCCAACCCCTATGGGGTGACCTGCAACGGCTGCGGTTTCATCAACATGCCGCGGGCCACCCTGACCACCGGCAAGCCGCTGTTCGACGGCGACCGTCTGGCGGGCTACGACGTCGACGACGGGCACATCGGTATCGAGGGCGCCGGGCTCGATGCCCGCCAGGTGGGGCGCTTCGAGCTGATCACCCGCAGCGCCTCGCTCAACGCCGCGCTGCACGCCCGGCAGCTCGACCTGGTTGCCGGGCGCAACCGCGTGGACGGCGAGAGCCTGGCGGCCAGCGCCAAGGCCGACGACGGCCGCCAGCGGCCGCGCCTGGCCATCGACAGCTCGGCCCTGGGCGGCATGTACGCCAACGCCATCCGCCTGGTCGGCACCGAGCGGGGCGTGGGTGTGAGGCTGGCCGGGGAACTGGCCGCCAGCGCCGGCGACATCCACATCGACGCCGATGGCCGCCTGCAGCTGGCGCGCCTGCACAGCGCCGGGAACCTGCGCCTGAAGGCCGGCGACCTGCACCTGGCCGGGCCGGTCAGCGCCGGCGGCGACACAGAGCTGTGGGCCGCCGGGAACCTGGTCAACCAGGGCCGGCTGGACAGCGCCGGCCGCCTGCTCCTGCGCCTGGGCGGCGGCCTGGACAATCGCGGCGGCGAGCTGCGCGCCCAGGACATGGACTTCAGCCTGGGCGGTGCCCTGGACAACAGCCGGGGCCTGATCGAAAGCCGCGGCAGCCTGCGCCTGTACGCCGCCGGCCTGGTCAACGACCGCGGACGGATCCGCGCCCGGGGCTGGCAGGGGACTACCGAGATCGCCATCGGCGGCGTGCTGGACAACCGCAACGGCACCCTGGAGACCAATGCCCGCGACCTCGACCTGCGCAGCGCGGGCCTGCTCAACGACGGCGGCTGGGTGGGGCACAACGGCAACGGCCGCTTCGGCATCGACCTGGCGCAGCTGGGCCTGGCCGGCGGCCGCTTCGTCACCCGCTCCGTGCTGCACATCAAGCGCGACCACTGGTTCAACAACAGCAGCCTGCAGGCTCGCGAGCTGATCCTCGACGTGGTCGAGCTGGAGCAGGGCACCAGCGGCCGGCTGAACGGCGCGCTGGGCGTGCGGGGAACGGGCCGCGACTGGCGCAATGCCGGGGTGATCGGCAGCGAGTCCGAGCTGCACCTGGAGCTGAGCGGGCGCTACAGCGGCAGCGGCCGGCTGATCAGCCAGGACGACCTCCGGCTCAGCGCCGAATCCATGGAGATAGAGCAGGGCGGCAGCCTGATCAGCGGCCTGTACGCCAGGCTCGACATCCGCGGCGAGCTCATCAACCACGGCGCCATCCTCGCCTACGACGAGTTCTGGGTGAATGCCGAACGCCTGGTCAACCACGGGGTGCTGGGCAGCGGCTCCGAGCTCTACCTGGACGTGGGCAGCCTGGAGGATGAAGGGGATATCTTCAGTAACGGCGACGTCGAGTCGCATATTCCCTGGAAGTGGACGCTCTAGGCCGGCGCTGCGGGCCTGATGCTGTTCACTTGAGAAAGAATGCCGTTTCTCTTTTATGGGGAAACGGCATTTTCATGTGGGTTGGGTCATGGATTGCTTGCGGTTTGGCCCCTTGTATCCAACCTAACCCCCGTCATTCCCGCGAACGCGGGACGCGGCTCCATCGCGAACAGCGCTTGCGCTGGCCCGAAGGGGAATAACCCAGCTGCCTTCTTGCTCGGTGTAGCGCGCCGCTCCGAGTGCGTTGATGTTTCTTGTTTCGCCCCCTCGGGCGAGTCCCTTTTGTCAAACGCCACAAAAGGAACCAAAAAGGCTTGCCCCGACATACGGGCCCGATGGAGCCGGGCTACCCTCGCGAACTCCCCCGCCACGGAGGCCCGCCCCGACAGCACGTCCCTGTGCTGATCGGGGCTCTAGCGACATCCATGTCGCATGACCTCCTGAGCGCCGGTTTCGCTCGGCCTTCTGAAGGGGCGTTCCGGTGCGCTCGGTGGTTTCTCTGGAAGTCCAAAATCAAGAGCGGCACTGCTCTTCGTAGGAGCGAGCTTGCTCGCGAACCCTGACTCCCCACGTTCGCGATAACTCGTAGGGCGCATAACGCCTACGGCGTTATCCGCCAAATCGCGGACAAGGTCCGCTCCTACGGTTCCAGGAATCACGGGCGTAGGAGCGGACTCCGTCCGCGATTGGATTCACCGGCCACGCCGGACGCCCCGGTGGCACGGTCAACGGCGGATAACCGCGAACGGTTATTCGCCCTACGGCCTTGCCGGCTGACGCTGTGTTATTCGCTTGCTCGGGACAGCCCCCTCTCCCTTCTGGGCGGGCCGCGTAGGCGAGGGTTGGGGAAAGGGGCGCTCTTGAACCCGGCACCTAAAGCTCTCGGGAAACCCGTAGGGCGCATAACGCCTGCGGCGTTATCCGCCGAATCGCGGACAGAGTCCGCTCCTACGGTTCCAGAAAAGCACGGGCGTAGGAGCGGACTCCGTCCGCGATTGGACTAACCGACCACGCCAGACGTTCCGGTGGCACGGACAGCCCCCTCTCCCGCTTGCGGGAGAGGGTTGGGGAGAGGGCGCTCTGAAACCCAGCACCTACGTCCCCGGAAAGGGACGCTTAGTCCTTGCCCAAATGAACCGCATCAGGCACCCCGAGCCGGGCCTCCCGGGCCGGGGTGCCCGATGCGCCGGGGATGGGCGTCAGGCAGCGCAACGGGCTGTTGCCGTTGCGCACCCGGCGCATCTTCGGCGCGCCGCCGAGCACCACCGCCAGGTAATAGAGGTACGCCAGCGGCCGCGGCATGCCGGCGTCCAGCAGCATCCGCAGGAACAGGCGGTCGGCGCAGGCCTTGTCCAGCGGCGAGACGTTGAGGAACTGGTAGAGCGCGTCGTGCACCAGGCTGGCATGGTGCGCCAGGGGCCAGAACACCTGCTTGCGGCGGACCTCGCCGTCGCGGATGCAGGCCAGGTCCTCCAGGTGCTCCCACCAGTCCGGGGTGCCGAAGATCGCCAGCCAGTAGAAGGGCACCTTCGGTGAGCAGCCGTCCCAGGCGTAGGTGCGCGGCCGGTCGAAGTGGTAGCGCACCTCGCCGTGCGCCAGGTCGACCTCGCTGTGCCCGGGGTTGACGATGATGCGCCCGTCGTGGACCACCAGCCATTCGCTATAGAAGAAGCAGCCACGGGCTTCCTCGCAGGCCACCGTGAGCGGGAAGTCGATGTAGTTGACCCAGGGCCCGGGGCGGTCGCGGCTGCAGAAGCCCCAGCGCTCCACCGAGGCCGCCCGCGCGGCACGGATGCGCCGCAGGCGCTCGCGGCGGCCCACCAGTTGCGGCAGCAGCACGCCCAGGTACACCGGCAGCGCGCCGGCCAGCAGGTACTGCACCAGCAGCGGCTGCAGCAGCCAGGCCAGGCCCAGCAGCACCAGGCCCAGGGCGGTGACCAGCAGGTTGGCGAGGTGGCGCAGCAGCGGGCGGTTCAGCGGTGGGGCGGCTTGCATGGCATCCTCCGTGATGTCTGGAGGATGCCATTGTGCCATTGCTGCTCGCCGGCTTCAGTCGACCTGTCGCCATTGCGCCAACAGGCGCCGGTGCGCTTCCAGCGCCGCGGGCTGCACGCTGGGCCGCAGGCGCAGCTCGGCGCCCGGCAGGCATTGCGCCAGGCGCGCCAGGGCCCTGGGGCTGAGGGCGCCCAGGCGCGGGTAGCCGCCGATGGTCTGGCGGTCGTTGAGCAGCACGATCGGCTGGCCGTCCGGGGGCACCTGCACGGCGCCCAGGGGGATGCCCTCGGAGATCATCGGCTTGCCCAGGTAGTACAGCGGCGGGCCGAGCAGGCGCATGCCCATGCGGTCGGCGCGCTGGTCGAGGCTCCAGGTGGCGTCGAAGGCGTCGAACAGGCTCTGCCCGGCGAAGTCGCCGGCCTGGGCGCCGAGGATCAGTTCCAGGTGCGCCGGGCCGTCGTAGCACGGCCGCTGGTGGGCCTGCATGTGGCGTTGCGGGGGCGTTCCGCCGGCGGCGCGCAGCGCGTCCCCGGCCGCCAGCGGCTTGCCCTGGCCGTCGAGGCCGCCGAGCCCTTCGCGGACCACGGTGGCGCAGCTGCCCAGCACCGCCTCGCCGAGGAAGCCGCCGGGGGCCGCCAGGTAGGCGCGGGCGCCGCTGCGCGGCTGGTGGAAGCCCAGGCGCTGGCCGGCGCGCATGGCGAAGGCCTGCCAGGGGCCAGCGGCTGGCCGTCGAGTTCGGCGGCCAGGTCGGCGCCGGCCAGGGCCAGCTGTGTGTCGGCGTTGGCGCGCAGGACCACGCCGCCCAGGGGAATCTCCAGCACTGCCGCGTCCAGGCGGTTGCCCAGCAGCCAGTTGGCCCAGGCCTGGGCTTCCCAGTCCAGGGCGCCGCCCTGGGTCACGCCCAGGTGGCGCACGCCGAAGCGGCCGCCGTCCTGCAGCTGGGCCAGCGGGGTGCTCTTTTCCACGTGCAGCACGGTCATGCCAGGCCCTCCTCGGCGGGCATGGGCGTGTCGTCGCCGCCCAGGCGGATGAATTCAGCGCGGTCGATGGCCTCGAAGCGCACCCGGTCGCCGGGTTGCAGCAGGCTGTAGCCGTCGCGTTCGCGGTCGAACAGGCGCGCCGGGGTGCGCCCGATGAGGTTCCAGCCGCCGGGGGAGGCCAGCGGGTAGGCGGCGGTCTGGCGCTCGGCGATGCCGACGCTGCCGGCCGCCACCCGTTGCCGCGGGGTGGCCAGGCGCGGGCAGGCCAGGGCCGGTTCGACCAGGCCCATGAAGGCGAAGCCCGGAGCGAAGCCGAGGGCGAACACCTGGTAGGCGCGGCCGCTGTGGCGGCGGATCACCTCGGCCGCATCCAGCCCGCTGTGCCGCGCCAGGCGGGCCAGGTCGGGGCCGACGCCGGGGTCGTACCACACCGGCAGCACCTGCTCGCGGCTGTTCTCGCCGGGCAGCGGCTGCAGGCCGTCGAGGGCGGCGAACAGGCGTTCGCGGAGCGCCAGCGGCTCCAGCCGCAACGGGTCGAAGCGCAGCATCAGGGTGGTGTAGGAGGGCACCAGCTCCAGCAGCTCGTCGCCGAAGACCTCGCCCAGGCGCCGCGTGGCGGCCAGCAGCCAGGGCATGTTGGCTTCGTCGATGGCGTCGAACAGGCGCAGCATGTAGCTGTCCAGGGCGACCACTTCCAGGCGCGGCCTCATGCCGGCACCAGGGCGTCCAGGGCCGCGCGCAGCTGGCGCACGGCCTCCACCGAGCCGGGGTTGTCGCCGTGCACGCAGAGGGTGTCGGCGCGCAGGCGCAGCGCGCTGCCGTCGCTGGCGGTGAGCGCCTCGCCGCGGGCCAGGGTCAGCGCCTGGGCGATCACCTGGCGGCTGTCGTGGTGCACCGCGCCGGGCAACTGGCGCGACACCAGGTGGCCCTCGGGGGTGTAGGCGCGGTCGGCGAAGGTCTCGAACCACAGGCGCAGGCCGAACTCGGCGGCCATGGCCAGGGCGCCCTGGTTGTCGCGGGTGGACAGCAGCATCAGCGGCAGCTCGCGGTCGTAGGCCGCGACCGCGCGCATCACCGCGCGCAGTTGCTCGGGCTTGCGCATCATGTCGTTGTACAGCGCGCCGTGCGGCTTGACGTAGCTCACGCGGGCGCCCTGGGCGCGGCAGATGCCGTCGAGGGCGCCGACCTGGTAGTGCAGCATGTCCTCGACCTCCTGCGCGCTGCACTCCAGGGAGCGGCGGCCGAAGCCGAGCAGGTCGGGGTAGCCGGGATGGGCGCCGATGCGCACGCCGTGTTCCAGCGCCAGGGCCACGGTGCGGCGCATGCTGCCGGGGTCGCCGGCGTGGTAGCCGCAGGCGATGTTGGCGCAGTCGATGTGCGGCATGACCTCGGCGTCCAGGCCCATCTTCCAGGCGCCGAAGCTTTCGCCGATGTCGCAGTTGAGCAGGGGAAGGTGCATGGTCGTCCTCGCTGTACGTCTCAGGGTTCCAGTTGGCGGCCGCGGGTTTCCGGCAGGCTCAGGGCGGCGAGGATCACCACGCCGTAGGACACCGCGGCGAAGCCGCCGATGCCCAGCCCCAGCGGCACGTGCTGGCTGAGCATGCCGATCAGCATGGGGAAGAGCGCCGCGATGGCGCGCCCGGCGTTGTAGCAGAAGCCCTGGCCCGAGCCGCGGATGCGGGTGGGGAAGAGTTCGGTGAGGAAGGCGCCCATGCCGCTGAAGATGCCCGAGGCGAAGAAGCCCAGGGGGAAGCCCAGCCAGAGCATCGCCGAGTTGCCGATGGGGAGCCGGGTGTAGAGCAGCACCACGATGAAGGAGCCGACGGCGAAGAGGATGAAGTTCTTCTTGCGCCCCAGCAGGTCGGTGAGGAAGGCGCTGACCACGTAGCCGACGTAGGAGCCGAGGATGACCATGGCCAGGTAGCCGCCGGTGCCGAGCACGCTGAGGTGGCGCTCGGTCTTGAGGTAGGTCGGCAGCCAGGAGGTGATGGCGTAGTAGCCGCCGAGGGCACCGGTGGTGAGGAGCGAGGCGCGCAGAGTGATGCTGAGCATGCCGGGGGCGAAGATTTCGTGGAAATTGATCTTTTCGCCGCTCTCGCGGGCCTTGGCGCGCTGGTAGACCTCCGGTTCCTTGACCAGGCGGCGGACGAAGAGCACGAACAGCGCCGGCAGCAGGCCGAGGAGGAACAGCGCGCGCCAGGCGTACTCCGGCGGCAGCAGGCTGAACAGCAAGGCGTAGAGCAGGGCGGTGGCGCCCCAGCCGAGGGCCCAGCCGGACTGGACCAGGCCCACCGCCTTGCCGCGGTCGCTGCTGCGGATCACCTCGCCGATCAGCACCGCGCCCGCGGTCCACTCGCCGCCGAAGCCGAAGCCCATCAGAGTGCGGGCGAGCAGCAATTGCTCGTAGTTCTGCGCCAGACCGCAGAGGAAGGTGAAGAAGGCGAACCAGAGTACCGTCAGTTGCAGCGTCAGCACACGGCCGATGCGATCGGAGAGGATGCCCGCGATCCAGCCGCCGAGGGCCGAGGCGAGTAGCGTGAAGGTGTGGATCAGCCCCGCCTCGCCGGTGCCGATGCCCCACAGGGCGATCAGCGTGGGAATGACGAAGCTGAGCATCTGGGTGTCCATGCCATCCAGGCCGTAGCCTATCTTGCAGCTCCAGAAGGTGCGCCGCTCCTGCTTGCTGAGGTCGCGGTACCAGCCGAAATGGCCGCTACTGCGCACCTCGAGGCCGCCCACGGCGGTCGCCTGCTTTTCCATGGGATTCTCCGATCATCGTTATTGGATTTGTTCGGTGGCCGGATAGCGTCACCTGGGGGAAGATTCTTCGAGGCCCGGCGGCGGTCGTCCAGCTAATAAAAACGGTCGCCGGTGACAAGAAATTCCGATGGCCGCCGGCGTGCGCCCAGGTCGCCGCGCCGGCGGCCGGGGGTATGCTTGCCCGTCCGCTCCCGGTACCGCCCATGAACCTGAAATTCCTCGAGACCTTCGTCTGGGTCGCTCGCCTGAAAAGCTTCCGCCTCACCGCCGAGAAGCTGTTCAGCACCCAGGCCGCCATTTCCAGTCGCATCGCCGTGCTCGAAGGCGAGCTGGGGGTGAAGCTGTTCGTCCGCGATTCGCGCGGCGTGACCCTGACGCCCGAGGGCCATCAGGTGCTGGAATACGCCGAGCGCATGCTCGACACCCTGCACGAGCTGCACCAGGCGATCGATGCGGGGCGCGTCAGCCAGGGGCGCATCCGCATCGGCGCCATGGACACGGTCGTCCACACCTGGCTCAGCCCGCTGGTGGCGCGGGGCATGGAGCGCTTCCCGGAACTGGAGGTCGAGCTGACGGCCGATACCGCGATCAACCTTGCGGAGCAGTTGCGCAAGGGCTACCTGGACCTGGTCTTCCAGACCGACCCGATCCGCCACGAGTCGGTGCTCAACCTGGAGCTGGGCAGCTACCCGCTGCGCTGGGTGGTGGCCAGCGGCTCGTCCTACGCCCGCGACTACGCGAGCCTGGAGGAACTGGCCAGCGAGCGCGTGGTGACCTTCTCCAAGCACTCGCGGCCGCACCTGGACCTGCTCACCCTGCTCCAGGCCCGAGGCATCAGCGTGCCGCGGCTGAACTGCGTGAACTCGGTGGCGGCCATGACCCGCCTGGTGCGCGATGGTTTCGGCATAGGCGCGCTGCCGCCGGCGCTGGTGACCCAGGAGCTGGAGCGCGGCGAGCTCCGCGTGCTGCGCGTCGAGCCGCCGCCGCCGGACCTGCCGCTGGTGGCGTCCTGGCGAGGCGGCAGCGGCCTGGAACTGGTGGAGCAGGTGCTGGGGATGGGCCGCGCGGTACTGGCGGCCTACGCGGAGCGGGTCGGCCCGGCGCACTTCGTCCTGCTGCCGCCGGTGACCGACGCCTGAATCAACTTTCCTTATGCCCGGCCCCGGAAACTATTTGTTGGACGCTGTGGCGCCCGGCCGCCTAAAAGGTCGGTTCCGCCCCGCACGAGGAAGCCGCCGATGACACCGCCCCACGACCTTGCCTCCCTCAGCCCCCTGGAGCTGCGCCGGCTGATCCGCCGTGGCGACTACGCCGGGCACACCAGCGGCCTGGGCCAGCGCCACCTGCAGGCCAACATCGTCATCCTGCAGCGCGCCTGGGCCGACGAGTTCCTCCGCTTCTGCGTGCTCAACCCGCGTGCCTGCCCGCTGCTGGACGTCACCGAGCCCGGCTCGCCGCGCTTCCACAAGCTCGGCGTCGACATCGACGTGCGTAGCGACGTGCCGCTGTACCGCGTGTACCGCCGCGGCCAGCCCCACCGCGAAACGAGCGACATCGGCGAACTGTGGGAGGCCGATTTCGTCGCCTTCGCCATTGGTTGCTCGTTTTCCTTCGAGCAGGCGCTGCAGGACGAGGGCATCGCCCTGCGGCACATCGAGCAGGGGCGCAACGTGGCCATGTACCGCACCAATCTCGCCAATACCCCCGCCGGGCGCCTGGCCGGCAGCATGGTGGTGTCGATGCGCCCGCTGAAGGCCGCCGACGCGGTACGCGCCAGCCAGATCACCGGACGTTTCCCGCTGACCCACGGCGCCCCGGTGCACATCGGCGACCCGGGGTTGATCGGTATCTCCGACCTGCGGGCGCCGGACTACGGAGAGCCGGTGGACCTGGCCGCCGACGAGTTGCCGGTGTTCTGGGCCTGTGGCGTTACCCCGCAGGCGGTGCTGGCCGAGGCCGAGCCGGAGCTGTTCATCACCCATGCGCCGGGCTGCATGCTGGTCAGCGACCTGCTCTACGGCCAACTCTGAGTCCCTCGCCCAGCACGCCGGTAGCGGGGAGTGCCCTGCTGTCAGGCCACCCCGCCACTCCTGCATCCGCTCAGGCGCTGCGCCAGGCCATCGACGCTGGCCGCGGCTGAGCGACATCCCCGTGGTGTTACCGATCTTCTTCGGCCGTGCAGCCTGGCTTGCCGCTGTTCCCGCCGGGGCGCTGGGTAGCCTTTCGATAGCACGCTGCTCCATTTGGTAACGCCTGCCCCGTAACAGCGCACGTGGACGCGGGAACCTCCTCCGAGAGAACGGATTTTTTCCTGCCGAAGGCCATTTTCAGGCGGCCTTTTTCTGAGTTGGCATTAAATTTGATTACTCGTAACGGAAAGATTGTTGAACAATAACTCTGCGAGGGCATCACCATGAAACAGCGAATTGTGGGCAGGAAGGCGGGCTGGCTGGCGGCACTGGCGTTGCCCGGCGTGCTGGCGCTGGCCGCGCCGGCCATGGCGGCGGTCACCGGCACCCTGGAGGAGGGGCGGCTGAGCGTCGGCTCGGACCTCACCTACCCACCCTATGCCTACCTCGAACAGAGCCAGCCCGCGGGCTTCGACCCGGAGTTCATGAAGGGCCTGGGCGAGCACCTGAAGCTGCAGACGGAGTTCCGCGACACCCGCTTCGCCAACCTGGTGATGGGCGTTAACGCGCGGCGCTTCGACGTGGTCGCCTCGGCGCTCTACGTCACCCCGGAGCGCGCCCGCCAGGTGGACTTCCTGCCCTACCTGAAGAGCGGCGCCTCGCTGCTGGTGCGCAACGACGACGACTTCCGCCCGCAGCGCGCCGAGGACCTGTGCGGCAAGCGCGTGGCCTCGATCAAGGGCGGCTCGTGGATTCCCCGGCTGCTGGAGGTCTCGCGCGACTACTGCGTGGCCCAGGGCAAGCCGGCGATCCAGTCGCGCGAGTTCCCCACCTCGCCGGAAGCCGCCCAGGCCCTGCTGGCCAAGGCGGTGGACGTGCAGTTCGAGAACGCCGCGGTGGCCAAGATCACCGCCGAGAAGCTGCAGGGCCGCCTGCAGATCGCCTCCCGCGAGCTGATCTACCCGGTGGTCATCGGCCTGGCCGTGCGCAAGGGCAATGGCGAGCTGCTCGACGGCCTGCGCCAGGGCTTCGAGGCCATGAAGCAGGACGGCGAATACCAGGCCCTGCTGCAACGCTACAACCTCGCCGAGCCGACCGCGGCGGACGTCGCCCAGGCGCTGGGCAACTGAACCGACGGCCGGCCAGCCGGCCGGCCGAGCGACACGGAGCACGAACATGCATTTCGACTGGCACTATGCCCTGGGCCTGCTGTGGAACGCCGATTTCTGGCGCGCGGTGGGCACCGTGGTGGAGCTTAGCCTGGAGACCTGGCTGCTGGGCATCGCCCTCGGCTTCCTGGTGGCCCTGGCCCGGCAATCCTCGCGGCGCTACCTGCGCGACGCGGCGGCGCTGTACATCTGGTTCTTCCGCAGCCTGCCGCTGCTGGTGCTGCTGATCTTCGTCTACAACCTGCCGCAGGTGTTCCCCGGCACCAGCGCGCTGCTGTCCAACCCCTACGGCGCCGGGCTGATCGCCATGGTCCTGAGCGAGACGGCCTACATCGCCGAGATCCATCGCGGCGGCCTGCTGGCGGTCGCCAAGGGCCAGCTGGAGGCGGGCAAGGCGCTGGGCATCGGCTACCGCGGCGTGCAGTGGCTGATCGTGATCCCCCAGGCGCTGCGCGTGGCGCTGCCGACCCTGGCAAACGAATACATCACCATCGTCAAGCTGACCTCGCTGGTCTCGGTGATCTCCCTCAGCGAGATCCTGCTGGTCGGCCAGCAGCTCTACACGCAGAACTTCCTGGTGATGGAGACCATGCTGGCGGTGGCCTTCTACTACGTGCTCATCGTCACCCTGTTCAGCTACCTGCTGCGGCGCCTGGAGAACCACCTCGACGTCACCCGCCGCCAGCCGCGCCCGGTGCCGGTGGGCGACCTGCCGGCGGTGCTGCCGCGGCGCAACGAGGGCGCCGCGGGGCAGGGCGCCTTCGCCCTGCAGGTGCGTGGCGCGCGCAAGCACTACGGCGAGCTGGAAGTGCTCAAGGGCATCGACCTGGACGTGCGCTGGGGCGAGGTGGTGTCGATCATCGGCCCCTCGGGCTCCGGCAAGACCACCCTGATCCGCACCCTCAACGGCCTGGAAGCGCTCGACCAGGGCGAGGTGACCCTCTGCGGCAAGCCGTTCCTGCGCGGCGCGCGCGAACCGGGCGGGCCGTTGGGCAACAAGGTGCACATGCAGGGCATCGTGCAGGTCGGCATGGTGTTCCAGGGCTTCAACCTGTTCCCGCACAAGACGGTGCTGGAGAACGTCATGCTCGCCCCGCACCACCACAGCCACGCCAATGCCGCCGAACTGCGCCAGCTGAGCCTGGCGCTGCTGAACAAGGTGGGCATGCTGGCGCACGCCGGCAAGTACCCGCACCAGCTCTCCGGCGGCCAGCAGCAGCGCGTGGCCATCGCCCGCGCGCTGGCCATGCGCCCGGCGGTGATGCTGTTCGACGAGCCGACCTCGGCCTTGGACCCGGAGCTGGTCGGCGACGTGCTGGCGGTGATCGAGGAGCTGGCGAAGGAGGGCATGACCATGGTCATCGTCACCCACGAGATGAACTTCGCCTTCCGCCTGTCCGACCGCGTGGTGTTCATGGAGGCCGGGCGCATCGTCCAGGCCGGGCCGCCGCGTGAGCTGCTGGAGCAGCGCAGCGAGCGCATGGGGCGCTTCCTCAAGGACGTCCAGCTGGCCTGAGGAGGGCCGTAGATGAAAAGCAAAGACGCCGGCGGCCTGTCGCTGTCGGCCCAGGTGGCCAACGAACTGCGCGAGGACATCATCGGCGGGCGCCTGCTGCCGGGCATGGCGCTGGTCGAGAGCGAGCTGGTCAAGGCCTACAACGCCTCGCGCAACACCATCCGCGAGGCCCTGCACCAGCTCGGCCGCGAGGGCCTGGCCACCTACGTGCGCAACAAGGGGTGATGGTGCGCCGCCTGGGCCTGGCCGAGGTGCGCGACATCTTCCTGGTGCGGCGCACCCTGGAGCTGCAGGCGATCCTCGCCAGCAAGCCGCTGCGCGAGTACCAGTCCGACCGCATGCTCGAGGCCATAGAAGCCGCCGAGTTGGCCCAGGACCGCGAGGACTGGCAGGCCTTCGGCACCCACAGCCTGCACTTCCACCAGCACATCGTCGGGCTGATGCGCAGCCCGCTGTTCGACGAGTTCTTCGCCAACGTCGCGGCGCAGATGCGCCTGGTGTTCTCCCTCGCCCCCAACGAGGAGAACTTCCAGCGCCCCTGGATCGACCGCGACCGGCACATCCACGACCTGCTTGGCGCCGGTCGCAAGCACGAGGCTGCGGAGGCCATGGCCAGCTACCTCGAGGATTCCGAAAACGCGCTGCTGGACCTGCTCAGCGCACCCCACTGCCTCTGAACCAGGAGATACCGAACATGTACAAGGACTATCCCGCCGCCTACCAGGCCAACAAGGGTTCCGCCCTGCAGGTGGACAAGGCGTTCTACGACCGCCTGCGCGAGGACAAGGGCGCGCGCACCCTGATCGAGCAGTTCGAGGTGCCGATCCGCACCGGCCGCGCCTGGAAGGTGCCGGCCGGGCACCTGTTCCGCGTCACCACCCCGGTGGGCCCGCAGGTCGGCGACTTCAACGTGTGGAACGCCAACGACCCGCGCGAGCGCATGTGGGCCGCGCGCACCCGCCAGCTGCAGGGCGCCCACGTGACCACCTACGACCGCCTGTGGTCCAACCTGCCGTTCCTGCGCCCGCTGCTGACCATCACCGACGACAGCCTGGCCGCCTACGGCATCGACGAGCACGGCGGGCGCCTCCACGACCTGCTCGGCACCCGCTGCGACCCCTACGTCAACAAGATGCTCACCGGCGAGGACTTCCACCACCACTGCCACTCGAACCTGACCCGCGCGGTGCTGCCCCACGGGCTGACCGAGTTCGACGTGCACGACGTGCTGAACATCTTCCAGTGCACCGGCCTGAACCACGACGACATGTACTTCATGAAGGCCTGCCCGGCGAAGCAGGGCGACTACCTGGAGTTCTTCGCCGAGATCGACGTGCTCTGCGCGCTGTCCACCTGCCCGGGCGGCGACCTGTCGCTGCCGATGTGGGGCCCCGAGGCCCAGGACCCGCTGAGTGTCTGCCGCCCGCTGGGGTGGAGATCTACCGCGTCGAGCCGGCCCTGCTCGAAGGCTGGCAGCCGCCGCAGCGCGCGGCCTACGACGGCCTCCACGGCCTGCGCCTGCAGAAGCCCGACTGGGAGCGCTGAGCCGGCGACGGGCGTGCCGGCCGCCGGCCGGCACGCCTCCGGGCAGGGCCGCCGCTACCCCTGCATGAACGAATATGTCGCGGCGTGGTAATCCCATCGCCCCGCCGTCTCGTTAAGCTCCGCAAGTGAATCGTGACCGGGCGGTCCGGCCGCCATCCTGGATGCTTCCCCTGCCTGGATTAATGCCCAGCATCTGCTGAACTTCATCGGAAGACGGCGGCCCGGCGCCGCCCCCGGGGCGATTCGCAGCTCGAGAAAGCCCTTGCTTCACCCAATGACAAGCCAAGCGGAGCATTGACCATGGCGTTCTTCACCGCGGCCAGCAAAGCCGATTTCCAGCAGCAACTGCAATCGGCGCTGGCGCAGCACGTCGGCGAAAAGGTGCTGCCACAAGTAGCCCTGTTCGCCGAACAGTTCTTCAGCCTCATCTCCCTCGACGAATTGACCCAGCGCCGCCTGTCCGACCTGGTCGGCTGCACCCTGTCCTCCTGGCGCCTGCTGGAGCGCTTCGACCCGGCCGAGCCGGAAGTGCGCGTGTACAACCCCGACTACGAGAAGCACGGCTGGCAGTCCACGCACACCGCCGTGCAGGTGCTGCACCCGGACCAGCCGTTCCTGGTCGACTCGGTGCGCATGGAGCTGAACCGCCGCGGCTACAGCATCCACACCCTGCAGACCACCGTGGTCAGCGTGCGCCGCAACGCCAAGGGCGAGCTGCTGGAAGTGCTGCCGAAGAACAGCCAGGGCAAGGACGTGGGCCATGAGTCGCTGATGTACCTGGAGATCGACCGCGCCTCCCACGTCGGCGAGCTGCGCACCCTGGAGAAGAGCCTGCTGGAGGTGCTGGGCGAGGTGCGCCTGGCGGTGGCCGACTTCCCGGCCATGCGCGGCAAGGCCGAGGAACTGCTGGCCTGGCTCGGCAAGTCGAAGGCCAAGGCCCGCGCCGAGGAGACCGCGGAGGTCCGCGCCTTCCTCGAATGGCTGCTGGACAACCACTTCACCTTCCTCGGCTACGAGGAGTTCACCGTGGTCGACGAGGGCGACGGCGGCCGGGTGAACTACGACGAGAAGTCCTTCCTCGGCGTGACCAAGCTGCTGCGCACCGGCCTGAGCAAGGAAGAACTGCACATCGAGGACTACGCGGTGGCCTACCTGCGCGAGCCGCTGCTGCTGTCCTTCGCCAAGGCCTCGCACCCCAGCCGCGTGCACCGCCCGGCCTACCCGGACTACGTGTCCATCCGCGAGATCGACGCCAAGGGCAAGGTGTTGCGCGAGTTCCGCTTCATGGGCCTGTTTACCTCCTCGGTGTACAACGAGAGCGTCAACCACATCCCCTCGATCCGCGGCAAGGTCGCCGAGGTCGAGCGCCGCTCCGGCTTCGACGCCAACGGCCACCTGGGCAAGGAACTGGCCCAGGTGCTGGAGGTGCTGCCGCGCGACGACCTGTTCCAGACCCCGGTGGACGAGCTGTTCAGCACCGCCATGGCCATCGTGCAGATCCAGGAGCGCAACAAGATCCGCCTGTTCCTGCGCAAGGACCCGTACGGCCGCTTCGCCTACTGCCTGGCCTACGTGCCGCGCGACATCTATTCCACCGAGACGCGGATCAAGATCGAGCAGGTCCTGCGCGAGCGCCTGAAGGCCAGCGACTGCGAGTTCTGGACCTTCTTCTCCGAATCCACCCTGGCGCGGGTGCAGTTCATCCTGCGGGTGGACCCGAAGACGCGCATCGACATCGACACCAAGCTGCTCGAGGAAGAGGCCATCCAGGCCTGCCGTTCCTGGCAGGACGACTACGCCGCGCTGGTGGTGGAGAACTTCGGCGAAGGGCAGGGCACCAACCTCCTCGAGGACTTCCCCAAGGGTTTCCCGGCCGGCTACCGCGAGCGCTTCGCCCCGCACTTCGCGGTGGTCGACCTGCAGCACCTGCTCAGCCTGTCCGAGGCCCGCCCGCTGGTGATGAGCTTCTACCAGCCGCTGGCGCAGAGCGAGCAGCAGCTGCACTGCAAGCTGTACCACGCCGACGCGCCCCTGGCGCTGTCCGACGTGCTGCCGATCCTGGAGAACCTCGGCCTGCGCGTGCTCGGCGAGTTCCCCTACCGCCTGCGCCACGCCAACGGCCGCGAGTACTGGATCCACGACTTCGCCTTCACCTACGCCGAAGGCCTGGACGTGGACATCCAGCAGCTCAACGAGGTCCTCCAGGACGCCTTCGTCCACATCGTCAACGGCGACGCCGAGAACGACGCCTTCAACCGCCTGGTGCTGACCGCCAGCCTGCCGTGGCGCGACGTCGCCCTGCTGCGCGCCTACGCGCGCTACCTCAAGCAGATCCGCCTGGGCTTCGACCTGGGCTACATCGCCAGCGCACTGAACGCCCACGTGGACATCGCCCGCGAGCTGGTGCGGCTGTTCAAGACGCGCTTCTACCTGGCCCGCAAGCTCGCCGCCGAGGACCTGGAAGACAAGCAGCAGAAGCTGGAGCAGGCCATTCTCGCGGCCCTGGACAACGTCCAGGTGCTCAACGAGGACCGCATCCTGCGGCGCTACCTGGACCTGATCAAGGCCACCCTGCGCACCAACTTCTACCAGCCCGACGCCGCCGGCCAGAACAAGAGCTACTTCAGCTTCAAGTTCAACCCCAAGGCGATCCCCGAACTGCCCAAGCCGGTGCCCAAGTACGAAATCTTCGTCTACTGCCCGCGCGTCGAGGGCGTTCATTTGCGCGGAGGCAAGGTCGCCCGCGGCGGCCTGCGCTGGTCCGACCGCGAGGAGGACTACCGCACCGAGGTGCTCGGCCTGGTCAAGGCCCAGCAGGTGAAGAACGCGGTGATCGTCCCGGTGGGCGCCAAGGGCGGCTTCATCCCGCGGCGCCTGCCGGTGGGCGGCAGCCGTGACGAGATCCAGGCCGAGGCCATCGCCTGCTACCGCATCTTCATCTCCGGCCTGCTGGACATCACCGACAACCTGAAGGAAGGCGAGGTGGTGCCGCCGGCCAACGTGGTGCGCCACGACGAGGACGACCCCTACCTGGTGGTGGCCGCCGACAAGGGCACCGCGACCTTCTCCGACATCGCCAACGGCATCGCCGCCGAGTACGGCTTCTGGCTGGGCGACGCCTTCGCCTCCGGCGGCTCGGCCGGCTACGACCACAAGGGCATGGGCATCACCGCCCGCGGCGCCTGGGTCTCGGTGCAACGGCACTTCCGCGAGCGCGGCATCGACGTGCAGAGGGACAACATCACCGTCATCGGCATCGGCGACATGGCCGGCGACGTGTTCGGCAACGGCCTGCTGATGTCCGACAAGCTGCAACTGGTGGCCGCCTTCAACCACCTGCACATCTTCCTCGACCCCAACCCGGACCCGGCGCTGAGCTTCGTCGAGCGCCAGCGCCTGTTCAACCTGCCGCGCTCGGCCTGGTCGGACTACGACGCCGCGCTGATCTCCGCCGGCGGCGGCGTCTTCCCGCGCAGCGCCAAGAGCATTACCCTGAGCCCCGAGGTGCGCGCGCGCTTCGACATCCAGGCCGAGCGCCTGACCCCCACCGAGCTGATCAACGCGCTGCTCAAGGCGCCGGTGGACCTGCTGTGGAACGGCGGCATCGGCACCTACGTCAAGTCCAGCAAGGAGAGCCATGCCGACGTCGGCGACAAGGCCAACGACGCCCTGCGCGTGGACGGCCGCGAGCTGCGCGTGAAGGTGGTGGGCGAGGGCGGCAACCTGGGCGTGACCCAGCTGGGTCGCGTCGAGTTCGGCCTGAACGGCGGCGCCTGCAACACCGACTTCATCGACAATGCCGGTGGCGTGGACTGCTCCGACCACGAGGTCAACATCAAGATCCTGCTCAACGAGGTGGTGGCCGCCGGCGACATGACCGGCAAGCAGCGCAACAGCCTGCTCGCCGAGATGACCGAGCAGGTCGGCGACCTGGTGCTGGGCAACAACTACAAGCAGACCCAGGCGCTGAGCCTGGCCGAACGCCGCGCCCGCGAGCGCATCGCCGAGTACAAGCGGCTGATGAACGACCTGGAGGCCCGCGGCAAGCTCGACCGCGCCCTGGAGTTCCTGCCCACCGACGACGGCCTGGCCGAACGCATCGCCGCCGGCCAGGGGCTGACCCGCGCCGAGCTGTCGGTGCTGATCTCCTACAGCAAAATCGACCTCAAGGAGTCGCTGCTCAAGTCCCAGGTGCCGGACGACGACTACCTCACCCGCGACATGGAGACGGCCTTCCCGCAGACCCTGGTGGCCAAGTTCGGCAGCGCCATGCGCAGGCACCGGCTGAAGCGCGAGATCGTCAGCACCCAGATCGCCAACGACCTGGTCAACCATATGGGCATCACCTTCGTGCAGCGCCTGAAGGAATCCACCGGCATGACCCCGGCGAACGTCGCCGGCGCCTACGTGATCGTCCGCGACGTGTTCCACCTGCCGCACTGGTTCCGCCAGATCGAGCAGCTCGACTACCAGGTGCCGGCGGAAGTCCAGCTGACCCTGATGGACGAACTGATGCGCCTGGGCCGCCGCGCCACCCGCTGGTTCCTGCGCAGCCGCCGCAACGAGCAGGACGCTGCCCGCGACGTGGCCCACTTCGGCCCGCGCATCGCGGCCCTGGGGCTGAAGCTCAACGAGCTGCTCGAAGGCCCGACCCGCGAGCTGTGGCAGGCGCGCTACCAGGCCTACGTCGATGCCGGCGTGCCGGAACTGCTGGCGCGCATGGTCGCCGGCACCAGCCACCTCTATACCCTGCTGCCGATCGTCGAGGCGGCGGACGTCACCGGCCGCGACCCGGCCGAGGTGGCGCGCGCCTACTTCGCCATCGGCAGCGAGCTGGAGCTGACCTGGTACCTGCAGCAGATCAGCAACCTGCCGGTGGAGAACAACTGGCAGGCGCTGGCCCGCGAAGCCTTCCGCGACGACCTCGACTGGCAGCAGCGGGCGATCACCGTCTCGGTCCTGCAGATGCAGGACGGCCCGCAGGACATGGGCGAGCGCGTGGCCCTGTGGATCGAGCAGCACCGCGAAATGGCCGAGCGCTGGCGCGCCATGCTGGTGGAGCTGCGCGCCTCCACCAGCACCGACTACGCCATGTACGCGGTGGCCAACCGCGAACTGCTGGACCTGGCGCAGAGCAGCCAGCACGCCACGAGCGTCGCCTGATGCCTGCTGGCTGAGCCCATTGTCGATACTGAGCCCCGCCTTGTGCGGGGCTTTTTTTCATCGCACGTGGCCATGGCGCGCCGTGGCCTCGGCGCATCGGCGGATAACCGCGAACGGTTATTCGCCCTACGTCATGGTCGGGCCTGGCGTAGGGCGAATAACGCCTACGGCGTTATCCGCCGTTTGGCCATGATTCTCGGCGGCTCCGGGGTTGACCTGGGCGTTGGCCGTGGCCTCGGCGTATCGGCGGATAACCGCGAACGGTTATTCGCCCTACGTCACGGGTAGGCCTGGCGTAGGGCGCATAACGCCTACGGCGTTATCCGCCGTTTGACCGTGATTCTCGGCGGCTCCGAGGTTGACCTGGGCATCGGCCGCGGCCTCGGCGCATCGGCGGATAACCGCGAACGGTTATTCGCCCTACGTCATGGTCGGGCCCGACGTGGGGTGGATAAATCCGCGCCTACAGGGAAACTCCCCGCACATCCCCCAACGAACCCCCCTTGAGATCCTTTCGCGTTACGGTCGATTTCGAAATGTTTGGTTACATTTCTGTTCGCGCTTTCAGAAGGAGCGGCTATGGTCAATGGCTATTAGCCATCTCTCGACGATTTTTCCGGAAGGCAAGAATAGATATCGATATTTATCGGTATTTAAGGTCCCGAATGGCCTGGCTGGCCCCGCCATCGCCCGCTTCCGTCAAAAAATCGCTTCCCCAGCTTTTGCCTTTGTTCGTCAATTTCCTGGCTTTTATTGGCGTGAAATCAGCCATTAGTCGTAGGACGTCAGCGTTTTTTCACGAACGGCAGTTGACTAAATTCTGACGGAAAGCTTTTCTTCTCGCCTTGAATGTCAATAAACCGGCATGCGGCGGCTGCGTCAGTTTTCGACAGAGTGTCGGCTTTCGCGCGGCTTCCATGCAGTTAGGGATGATTGCTCGTGCTGTCCAAGACCCCCTTGTCCTTTCTCGCTTCGCAGCTTTTCCAGCGGCGGCTGCCCATGGGCGGCTGCCTGGCCGTGCTGCTGCTCGGCAGCGCCTGGGCCCAGGCCGCGGAAGACTACGACCAGCTCGTGCGCGAAGCCCGCGCCGGCAACTACCAGCCGGCCTTGCAGCGCCTGCGGCAGAACCCCGACGACCTCGCGCACCTGGACGACCACCTGGTCATCGCCGGCTGGGCGGGGCTGGACGAGGAAGTGCTGCAGACCTACCAGCGCCACCCCCAGGCCCGGCTGTCCAGCGGCGCCTGGGCCGCGGTGGCGCGGGCCTATCGCAACCTCAAGCGCTGGCCCCAGGCGCTTGAGGCCTACCGCCGCGGCCTGGCTGCCCATCCCGGCGACCCGGCCCTGCAACAGGGCCAGGCGATGACCCTGGTGGATGCCGGCCGCGGCCCCGAGGCACTGCAGAAGGCCGCGGCCCTGGTCGCCGCCGCGCCGCGCGACGCCGAGCGGCGCCTGGCCCTGGCCTACGTCCACCAGCAGATGGGCGAGCCCTACGCGGCACTGTTCCAGGTGGACCAGGCCCGCCAACTGGCCCCGCGGCAAAGCCGTGTGCTGAGCGAATACGTCGATGCCCTGCAGGCCGCCGGCCTGCCGCGCCAGGCCCTGGCTTTCGGCGAGCGCCACCCCGGCGTGCTGTCGGCGGCGCAGCAGCGCAGCCTGCAGGCCGACCGCGTCGCCGAGCTGGTGCGCCTGGCGGAAGTGTCGCCGCTGCGCGACAGCGAGCGCTTCGTGGTCGCCGACCGGGCCATCGCCGAGGCGGACCGGTTGCTCGCGCAATGGGCTGGCGATCCGGCCGCGGCGCAGGAGGTGCGCCGGGTGCGCGTCGACCGCCTGGGCGGCCTCTATGCCCGGGCGCGCATGGCCGAGGTGGTCGAGGAATACGAGCGCCTGCATGCCGAGGGCGCGGAGCTGCCGCCCTACGCCCTGCGCTGGGTCGCCGGCGCCAGCCTGTACCAGCGCCAGCCGGAGCGGGCCGCCGAGCTGTACCGCCAGGTGATCGCCAGCGAGAACGCCAAGGACAGCGACTGGATGGACGACCACCAGGGGCTGTTCTACGCCCTGGTGGAAAGCGAACGGCTCGACGAGCTGCCCACCCTGGCCGATGGCCTGGTGGCGCAGCAGCCGGTGCGCCTGCATCCGCCGGGCATGGGCGTGGCCGTGCCCAACGACGACTGGCTGGAGGCCCGCCTGCTGCAGGCCAACGGCCGGCTGTACCGCAACGACCTGCCGGCGACGCAGCAGGACTACGAAAGCCTGGTGGCGAGCGCGCCGGACAACTCGCGGCTGCGCACCGGCCTGGCCAGCACCTACCTGTCCCGCGGCTGGCCGCGGCGCGCGGAAGACCAGCTGAAGATCGCCGAAAGCACCGACCCGCGCGGCGTGGCCCTGGAAACCGAACAGGGCATGGTGGCGCGCGAGCTGCAGGAATGGCGGCAGCTGGACCTGCTGGCCGACGACGTCATCCAGCGCTTCCCCGAACAACTGCAGGCCCAGCGCCTGGACTACCTGCGCCAGGTGCACCACATGGCCGAGCTTCGCATCAGCGCCTACGGCGGCCATGCCAATGGCGGCGAGGTCAACGGCAGCCGCGACCTGGGCTTCGACAGCGTGCTCTACAGCCCGCCCATCGCCGACCACTGGCGCCTGTTCGGCGGCGCCGGCTACGCCACCGGCGACTTCGAGGAAGGCACCGGCCACTACCGCTGGCAGCGCGTGGGCACCGAGTGGACCGGGCGCAACACCACGCTGGAGGCGGAGGTGTCGCACAACGACTACGGCGATGGCGACAAGCTGGGCCTGAGGCTGTCCGGCGTCCACGACATCGACGACCAATGGCAGTACGGCTGGAGCGCCGCGCGCCTGTCCCGGGAGACGCCGCTGCGGGCGCTCAACAGCGGCATCCGCGCCGACCGCCTGGACGGCTTCCTGCGCTGGCGCCAGAGCGAGCAGCGCGAATGGCGCCTGGCCTACGCGCCCTCGCACTTCAGCGACGGCAACATGCGCCACGAACTGGTCCTCACCGGCAGCCAGCGCTTCTACAGCTCGCCCTACCTGGTGGCGGACCTCGGCCTGGAGGTGTCCGGCAGCCGCAACAGCAAGTCGGAGGACGTCCCCTATTTCAACCCGAAGTCGGACCTGCTGCTGCTGCCCAGCCTGAACCTGGAGCACACCCTCTACCGCCGCTACCAGACACGCTGGACCCAGCAGGGCCAGCTCGGCGCCGGCAGCTACAGCCAGCAGCACCACGGCACCGGCGCCGTCGGCCTGATCGGCTACGGCCAGCGCCTGAGCCTGGACGACCGCTTCGACGCAGGCCTCGCCCTGTCCGCCGTCAGCCGCCCCTACGACGGCGACCGCGAACTGGACTACCGCCTGGTCTTCGACCTCAGCTACCGCTTCTAGGACCCGAACATGAGAGCCACCTACCATTTCCTGCTGCTGGGGCTGGCGCTGCTGCTCGGGGCTTGCGCCAGCGAGGCGCCCCCTTCGTCGAGCCGGCGCAGCGCACCCTTGCCGCCAACGAGAAGCCCTGGCCGCCGGGGCGCATCCTGACCCTGGCCTACCACGAGGTCGCCGACCGCGACGCCGACCAGGCCTTCATGAGCGTGCGCACCGCCAACCTGGTGGACCAGCTGGCCTGGCTGCACGAGCAGGGCTTCCAGGCGATCTCCGTGGACCAGTTGCTGGCCGCCCGCGCCGGCCGCGGCAGCCTGCCGGAGAAACCGCTGCTGCTGAGCTTCGACGACGGCTACAGCAGCTTCTACCAGCGCGTGCTGCCGATCCTGAAGGCCTACGACTGGCCGGCGATCATGGCGCCGGTGGGCGTCTGGCTGGATACCCCGGACCAGCAGCGCGTGGACTTCGGCGGCCTGGCGGTGGAGCGCCGGCGCTTCCTCACCCGCCAGCAACTGGCGGAAATCGCCAAGTCCGGCCTGGTGGAAATAGGCGCGCACACCGAGGCCCTGCACTTCGGCGGCCCCGGCAACCCGCAGGGCAGCCAGCTGCCGGCGGCGGCCAACCGCCTGTACCTGGCCAATGCCGGGCGCTATGAAACCGAGGCCGAATACCGCAACCGCGTGGGCATCGACGTCAAGCGCATCAGCCGCACCCTGCAGAGCATCACCGGCAAGCCGCCACGGGTGTGGGTATGGCCCTATGGCGCGGCCAGCGGTACCGCCCTGCAGGTGGTCGGCGACGACGGCTACGCCCTGGCCCTGACCCTCGAGGACGGCCTGGGCAGCATCGACCACCTGGACAACCTGCCGCGCTTCCTGCTCAACGGCGACCCCGACCTGCACCGCTTCACCTCGGCCATCAGCCGCGTCCAGGCGCAGGACAACCTGCGCGTCGCCCACGTCGACCTGGACTACGTCTACGATCCCGACCCGCGGCAAATGGAGGCCAACCTCGGGCAACTGGTGCAGCGTATCGCCGACCTGCGCATCAACACCGTGTTCCTCCAGGCCTATGCCGACCCGGTAGGCGATGGCACGGTGAAAGCGCTGTACTTCCCCAACCGCCACCTGCCGATGCGCGCCGACCTGTTCAACCGCGCCGCCTGGCAGCTGCGTACCCGCGCCGGCGTGGAAGTGTTCGCCTGGATGCCGGTGCTGGCCTTCGACCTGTCGCCGCAGCTGCCGCGGGTGCAGCGCTGGGACCCGCGCAGCGGGCGCCTGGAGATCGACCCGCAGCAGTACCGGCGGCTGTCGCCGTTCGACCCCGAGGTGCGCCGGCAGATCACCGAGATCTACGAGGACCTGGCCGGGCACGCCGCCTTCGCCGGCCTGCTGTTCCACGACGATGCGCTGCTCTCCGACTTCGAGGACGCCGGGCCCCAGGCGCTGGCGGCCTACCGCGCGGCCGGCCTGCCGGGCGACATCGCCGGCCTGCGCGGCGATGCGCAGACGCTGCAGCGCTGGACGCGCTTCAAGAGCCGCTACCTGGTGGACTTCACCCGCCAGCTCGCCGAGCGCGTGCGCGCCATCCGTGGCCCGCAGGTGCAGACGGCGCGCAACCTCTATGCGCTGCCGATCCTCGAGCCGCAGAGCGAGGCCTGGTTCGCGCAGAACCTGGACGACTTCCTGGCCGCCTACGACTGGACCGCGCCCATGGCCATGCCGCTGATGGAGGGCGTGCCCGCGGAGCAGTCCGAGGCCTGGCTGCAGCGCCTGGTGCGCGAGGTGGCCAAGCGCCCCGGTGCGCTGCAGCGCACCGTCTTCGAGCTGCAGGCGCGCGACTGGCGCGAAGGGCGCGAGGCGCCCGTCGACGCCGCCCAGCTGCGGCGCTGGATGCACCGCCTGCAGTGGGAGGGCGTGCGCAGCTTCGGCTACTACCCGGACGATTTCGTCAACGACCAGCCCCCGCTCGAGGCGCTGCGTCCGGCCATCTCCAACGCCTGGTACCCCGAGCCATGATCGATCGCATCGTTGCCCTGCTGGTCCTGCTGCTGTTGCTCGGCGGCCCGATCGGCGTAGCCATAGTCCTCACCGGCGAGATACTGCTGAACTTCGTGTTCTTCTATCCGCTGTTCATGTCGGCCCTGTGGATGGCCGGCGGCGCCTACTTCTGGCTGCACTGGGAGCGCCACTGGGCCTGGCGGCAGGACGTCCCGCGCCTGGAGGGCGAGCCGCTGGTGTCGATCCTCATCCCCTGCTTCAACGAGGGCGACAACGCCGCCGACACCATCGGCGCCGCCCTGGCGCAGCACTACCCGAACATCGAGGTCATCGCCATCAACGACGGCTCCTCGGACAACACCGCGCAGGTGCTCGATGCCCTGGCCGAGGGCGAGCCGCGGCTGCGCGTGCTGCACCTGGCGCAGAACCAGGGCAAGGCCGTGGCCCTGCGCATGGGGGCGCTGGCCGCACGCAGCGAGTACCTGGTGTGCATCGACGGCGACGCGCTGCTCGACCCCGACGCCGCGGCCTACCTGGTGGCCCCGCTGATCGACAACCCGCGGGTCGGCGCGGTGACCGGCAACCCGCGCATCCGCACGCGCTCGACGCTGATCGGCCGCGTCCAGGTCGGCGAGTTCTCCTCCATCATCGGCCTGATCAAGCGTACCCAGCGCGTCTACGGGCGGGTCTTCACCGTCTCCGGCGTGGTCGCCGCGTTCCGCCGCACCGCCCTGGCGCGGGTGGACTACTGGAGCACGGACATGATCACCGAGGACATCGACATCAGCTGGAAGCTGCAGCTGGACCACTGGTCGATCTTCTACGAGCCCCGCGCGCTGTGCTGGATCCTCATGCCCGAGACCCTGCGCGGGCTGTGGAAGCAGCGCCTGCGCTGGGCGCAGGGCGGGGCGGAGGTGCTGCTGAAGAACATCCGCAGCATCTGGACCTGGCGCTACCGCTACATGTGGCCGCTGCTCATCGAGTTCAGCCTGTCGGCGGCCTGGGCCTTCACCTTCCTGCTGTCGATCCTGCTCTGGGCGCTGGGCCTGGTGGTCGAGCTGCCGCCCAGCCTGCGCGTCGCCGACATAGTGCCACCGGCCTTCACCGGGCTGCTGCTGGCCTGCGTGTGCCTGCTGCAGTTCGCCCTGAGCCTGCTGATCGAGCGGCGCTACGAGCGCCACCTGGCCAGTTCGCTGTTCTGGGTGATCTGGTACCCCTTCGCCTTCTGGCTGGTCACCCTGCTGACCACCCTGGTGAGCTTCCCCAAGGTCATGCTCAGGGCGCGCCAGGGCCGCGCGCGCTGGACCAGCCCCGACCGCGGCATCAAGAGGAGTACGTGATGGAACTGATCAAGACACCGCAGCACTGGCTGCCCCGCACCTTGGACGTACTGCTGACGCTGTGCGCCTGGACGGTCTTCGCCTGGCTGATGGTGCGCGGCATGACGGCCCTGCTCGCCAGCGGCTGGCAGGGGCCGCGCCTGGACTGGGGCGGCAAGCTGCTGCAGACCCTCGACACGCTGATGGTCTACGTGCTGTGCAGCGCCCTGATCGCCGCGCTGCTGGTTTCCTGGGCCCGCTACAACCAGCTGCGCGCGGCGCGCTACGAGCGGCGCTCGCGCATGCCCGACCTGTCGCGCCAGGCGCTGTCGCGCAGCTTCAACATCAGTGGCGATACCCTGGCCCGCCTGCATGGCGCCCAGGTGGTGACCCTGCACAACGACGAGCACGGCAACCTGGTGTGGGTGGAGAACCCGGCGGAAATGGAAGTCGAGGCGCCCTGAGCGGCCTCAGCTGCCGCTGTCCTCGTTGCGCGCATGGCGCGGCTCGGTGAGGGCGCGGCGGTAGCGCGCATAGAGGTCGCTGTCCATGTTGCTGGCGCTGAGGATCTTCAGCGCGAAGGCCTTGACCTCGGCGTCGCTGTACGCCCGCTGGGGCTCGCTGGCGGGCGGTTGCGCGGCGCAGCCCACCAGCACGGGGACGGCCAGCACCAGGCTGGAAAGGGATCGGAACATGGCGGGTTCACCCGGGGCGTGGAAAGTGGGGGTGGACAAAGGCTATCGAGGGCCCGGCATCCAGGGAAATCATCCCGGTCGATAGTCGCTATCGCCCGGGCCGAGTTCCGACACCCGGGGCCGCCATAGGTTCCGGCAGCCCAGCAGGCCGGGCGGATTCGGGGTATCCTTCGCGGCTTTCGCAATCTCCCGGGACCGCGCCATGAAAGAGCAGCTCGCCGAACTCCTCACCCTGATCAGCTCGGGCTGCATGGGCGAGGAGGAAATCCGCCGGATCGCCGAGGAGGCCGCCGCGGCCTACGCCGACCCCGAGGCCTTCCTCGCCGCCAACCCGGACATCAACTACGACGACAGCTTCCCCATCCCGCTGGGCGAATGGGTGGTGGTCGGCAGCCTGCCGGACATCGTGCTGTTCCAGGCCGACGACTACAAGGAACTGTTCGAGGGCATCCGCGCCTCGTTCGATGCGAGCGTGAACTTCGTGCTGCAGGCCAAGCAGTTGCAGAAGGCCGACCCGCTCACCGCGCTGAAGCGCATCCAGGTGCAGCTGGGCGCGCTCTATCCGGAAAAGGGCGGCTATGTGCTGCTGGACTTCAGCGAGCCGCTGGACGACGAGCTGCAGGCGGTGCTGGTGTATGGCTGCGACCTGGAAAGGGTCATGGCCCTGTGCCTGGAGATCGGCATTCCGGCGGCACCGGCCTACGAGCGCCTGGTCGAGGCCAGCCGGGAAGACTGACGCCCCTCGGACGCGCTTCCAGCAACCCCCTGTCGAATGAAGGCGCCCTTGCCGGCACGGCGGACGGCCGTGCCGCGGGGCGGCGAGCGGCTCGCGTTCGTGGGAGCCCTGGCGTGTTCAGGGTTTGGGTTTCCCTTCCGCGCGTAGGAATGCTCTGAGGTCAACCAGGCGATGTCCGGCGATCTCCCGCATGGGCAGCTTGCCGCTGGCGATCCAGGCCTCCAGAACCTCCGGCTGATCGGACATCCCGAGCCATTCGGCGAAACGCTCGAGGCTCAGGTAGTAGGTTTCATCCTCGGGAGCGGGGGAGAAGGGTTCTTCCACTTTCATGTGGTGTCCTGCACCATGACCAGCGCTGTTGGGAGAGAGGCGATACGGATCTCCCGGCGACAATACACTAAATATTAGTGTTTTTGTATGGTGCTTCGAATGTCCGGAAATGGATTACAGATCGTGAAGAAACGTTTCCTTTTTACCGCTGGGGAAAGACTGCGTGGCCTGCGTGAGCTGACCGGGCTCAAGCGCCCGGAATTCGCCAGGATCGTCGGCATGAAGGCCAAGACCGTGGAGAACATCGAGTTCGGCCGCCAGCGCATGCGCGACGAGGATTTCGAGAAGGTCTGCAGCGTCTATCCGGATTTCGCCCGCTGGATCACCTACGAAGGGCCCATCGACCCGGTATCCGTGGCCTGGGAAATCGCCGATTCGGCGCAGTCCGCCGCCGTCTACCTGGTGGAGCAGAACCCCTCGCTGCTGGCCAGCAGCAATCTCAGCCTGGAGGAGTGGCGCAGCCGCCACCACGACGTGCTCGAACGCCTTCGCCAGGAGCCGGGGCGGGAAATCTGCGAGGAAACCGACGACGACCCCGAAGACGGCCCCGACGACGAAGAGGCGCGCGACTAGGCGGCGCAGCCGCGCAGGTAGCCCAGCAGGTCGGGGGCGCCGATGCTGCGCAGGCCGTTGCCGAATTCATCGGCTTGCGGGTGGTCCTTGGGCAGCAGCAGGGTTTCCGGCGTTTCGCTGTTGAACAGGCCGAAGCGCGCATAGGGCAGGCCGGTGTCCAGCAGCAGGCCCATGAACCCGGCGTCGCTCCAGGCCTGGGTCGGCATCGCCAGCACGTGGTAGCGCCGCTCCAGGTCGTCCAGGGCGCTGCCCTGCAGGCTGAACTGGCGCACCCGGGCCGGCAGGCGCAGTTCGAGGCCGCGGCGGCGCGCATAGGCCACCGCGCAGGCGAAGGCTTCGATGTGGTTGTCCAGCTCCAGGAACAGCCGCTGGCCATGCCAGTCGGCCCGCCGCAACTGCAGCTCGATGCCACGCTCGAAGCCGGGCAGGGCCTGCCCGAGCGCCTTGCCGAAGTCGCGGTAGCTGATGATCCGCACCTGGCGCCCGGCATCGCTGGCCGCCAGCGCCTCGAAGTCGGGCAGCGCGGAATTCGCCAGGGGCCGCGGGTGTACAGGCCGTCCACCGCGCGCAGGTCGACTTCTTCGAGTTCCAGCAGGCGCGAGCCGACCAGCTTCTTCAGTGCGGCATGGGCGCGCGCCTTGTCTTCCTGCACCGGCCCGGACAAGGCGCCGCGCGGCAGGTCGACCAGGCGGTAGAGCGGCGCGCCGGACTGCCAGCCGATGCCGCCGGGCGGGCTCGCCGGGGCGCTGAAGCTCAGCGCCAGGGAACGGGTACGCTGCGCGACCTTGTGCTGGTCGGTGCCGCCCAGCCCCAGGCGCTGGGCGATGGCCGCGAGGCGCTGGGCCATGTTGCGGGGTGGATTCATGGTCGACGGCAAACTCCCGATGCCCGGCGGACAGCCTTAAGCATAGGTAAGCCAGTGGCGCTTGTGCGTCCGGGCAGTGACAAATCTTGCTTCCTTCCTTCGATGGCGAGCGCCACGCGGGCGCGGGCTCGACCGCGGCGGCCGCGCCTCGCCTAGGGGCTGGCCGGCCGGCTATACTAGCGCCCCATTTTGCCGACCGATGCCCGACCATGTATAGCCTGGCCCGCGAGCTGCTGTTCAAACTCTCCCCGGAAACCTCCCACGAGCTGTCCATCGACCTGATCGGCGCCGGCGGCCGCCTGGGGCTCAACGGCCTGTTCTGCCCGAAGCCGGCCAGCCTGCCGGTGCAGGTCATGGGCATCGACTTCCCCAACCCGGTGGGCCTGGCCGCCGGCCTGGACAAGAACGGCGACGCCATCGACGGCTTCGCCCAGCTGGGCTTCGGCTTCGTCGAGATCGGCACCGTCACCCCGCGCCCGCAGCCGGGCAACCCCAAGCCGCGGCTGTTCCGCCTGCCGCAGGCCACCGCCATCATCAACCGCATGGGCTTCAACAACCTGGGCGTCGACCACCTGGTGGAGCGGGTCAAGGCCGCGAAGTACCGCGGCGTGCTGGGCATCAACATCGGCAAGAACTTCGACACCCCGGTCGAGCGCGCGGTGGACGACTACCTGATCTGCCTGGACAAGGTCTACGCCCACGCCAGCTACGTCACGGTCAACGTCAGCTCGCCCAACACCCCGGGCCTGCGCAGCCTGCAGTTCGGCGACTCGCTCAAGCAGTTGCTGGAAGCCTTGCGCCAGCGCCAGGAGGACCTGGCCGAGCAGCATGGCCGGCGCGTGCCGCTGGCGATCAAGATCGCCCCGGACATGACCGACGAGGAGACCGCCATGGTCGCCGTGGCGCTGGTGGAGGCGGGGATGGACGCGGTGATCGCCACCAACACCACCCTGGGCCGCGAAGGCGTCGAGGGGCTGCCGTTCGGCGACGAGGCCGGCGGCCTGTCGGGCGCGCCGGTGCGCGAGAAGAGCACCCACACGGTCAAGGTCCTGGCTGGCGAGCTGGGCGGGCGCCTGCCGATCATCGCCGCCGGCGGCATCACCGAGGGTGCTCACGCGGCGGAGAAGATCGCCGCCGGGGCGAGCCTGGTGCAGATCTACTCGGGCTTCATCTACAAGGGGCCGGCGCTGATCCGCGAGGCGGTGGACGCCATCGCCCAGGCGCAGCGCACCGAGCGCTGAGGACAAATAAAAAAGGGCTCCTTTCGGAGCCCTCGGGCTTGCGCCCTGCCGCCCGGATGGGACGGCCTTGGGGAAATCGGTGTGATCCTTGGTCAGCTAGTGGCGTGTTGCATCTGGTTCAGACGTTGCAGGCCGGCAGTGCCGGTGAGGCCATCCCAGTTGTCGCCGCGACCCTCGCGCCAGCCATTGAGCCAGGACTGCCGGGTGGTGGGATGGGTGAAAGGACAGAGATCGCGAGACTTGCCACTGAGGCCGTACTGGTAACCGCGCATAAAGGCTCTTTCCAACGGATCACGCTTGAGTCTTCTCATAGGGTGTTGCCCTCACTTGTTGACTGTTATGTCCCGTTGGCCCCCTGGGGAGGCCTGGCGGACAATTCCGCCAAAAGGGGTCCGTTGCCGGCGTGACAGACCCCGCCCGACACCTTTGCGGCGACGGGTTAAGCTGAGTTCTAAACCATGGGCTTCGAGCCTGTGAACAACCAATTTGTCATAAAGACTTAACTCTTATGGGCTCAGGCCATAAGTTTTCCCCGCAGGCGGCTCGGGCAAATTGCCCGAAACCGCATGTTCAGGGGCTTGTGCAACGGAAGCTGGCAAGCTGCCAGGAAATTGAGAGGTTCTCTCATCCCGACGAGCGGGCCAGTGCCTGCGACCTCGGGTCGCGGGTTGGTGAAACCTCTTGAAATGAATCATGGCCGGGTGCCGGCGTCTGGCGCGGTATCCGGTACCGGGGGCCAAGGCCCCCTGGAAAGGGCTTCGGCCCGGGAATCGCGATGTCGGAACACTACGAACTCTTCCTCACTTGTCCCAAGGGCCTCGACGGCCTGCTGCTGGACGAGGCGCAGGCGCTGGGTCTGATCGAGGCGCGGGCGCAGGTGTCCGCCGTGCGCGGCCGCGGCGACCTGGAGACGGCCTACCGGCTGTGCCTCTGGTCGCGCCTGGCCAACCGCGTGCTGCTGGTGCTGGCGCGCTTCCCGGTGGCCAACGCCGAGGAGCTGTACCTGGGCGTGAACGCGGTCAACTGGAGCGACCACCTCGACCCCGGCGGCAGCCTGGCGGTGGAGTTCAGCGGCAAGGGCTCGGGCATCGACAACACCCACTTCGGCGCGCTCAAGGTCAAGGACGCCATCGTCGACAACCTGCGCGCCGAGTTCGGCCGGCGGCCGACGGTGGACAAGGTCAACCCGGACATCCGCGTCCACCTGCACCTGGACCGCGGCCAGGCGGTGCTGTCCCTGGACCTCTCCGGGCACAGCCTGCACCAGCGCGGCTACCGCCTGCAGCAGGGCGCCGCGCCGCTGAAGGAAAACCTCGCCGCGGCCATCCTGATCCGCGCCGGCTGGCCGCAGCTGGCCGCCGAGGGCGGGGCGCTGTCCGACCCCATGTGCGGCGTCGGCACCTTCCTCATCGAGGCCGGCCTGATGGCCGCCGACATCGCCCCCAACCTCAGGCGCGAGCACTGGGGCTTCGACAAGTGGCTGGGCCACGTCCCGGCGCTGTGGCGCAAGCTGCTGGCCGAGGCCGAGCAGCGCGCCGCCGCCGGCCTTGCGCGCACGCCGCTGTGGATCCGCGGCTACGAGGCGGACCCGCGGCTGATCCAGCCGGCGCGCAACAACATCGAGCGCGCCGGGCTGGGCGAGTGGGTGAAGGTCTACCAGGGCGAGCTGGCCACCTTCGAGCCGCGCCCGGACAAGGGCCAGCGCGGCCTGCTGGTCTGCAACCCGCCCTACGGCGAGCGCCTGGGCGACGAGGCCAGCCTGCTGTACCTCTACCAGCACCTGGGCGAGCGCCTGCGCCAGGCCTGCCTGGGCTGGAACGCCGCGGTCTTCACCGGCGCGCCCGGGCTGGGCAAGCGCATGGGCATCCGCAGCCACAAGCAGTACGCCTTCTGGAACGGCGCGCTGCCGTGCAAGCTGCTGATGTTCGAGGTGGAGCCGCGGCAGTTCGTCACCGGCGAGCGTGGCGCCGAACCCCGCCAGGCGTCCGCCGGGGCCCCGGCCCCGGTCGTCGAGCAGGCGCGCTTGAGCGAAGGCGGGCAGATGTTCGCCAACCGCCTGCAGAAAAACCTCAAGCAGTTGGGCAAGTGGGCCAGGCGCGAGAAGATCGAATGCTACCGCCTGTATGACGCCGACATGCCCGAGTACGCCCTGGCCGTGGACCTGTACCGCGACTGGGTGCACGTGCAGGAGTACGCCGCGCCCAAGTCCATCGACCCGGCCAAGGCCCAGGTGCGCCTGCTCGATGCCCTGGCGGCGCTGCCCCAGGCCCTGGGCATCCCCAGCGAACGCATCGTCATCAAGCGCCGCGAACGCCAGGGCGGCAAGCGCCAGTACGAGCGGCAGAACAGCGAAGGCCGGTTCATGGAAGTGGAGGAGGGCGGCGTGCGCTTGCTGGTCAACCTGACCGACTACCTGGACACCGGGCTGTTCCTCGACCACCGGCCGATGCGCCTGCGCCTGCAGCGCGAGGCCGCCGGCAAGCGCTTCCTCAACCTGTTCTGCTACACCGCCACGGCCACCGTGCATGCGGCCAGGGGCGGCGCGCGCAGCACCACCAGCGTCGACCTGTCGAAGACCTACCTGGACTGGGCGCGGCGCAACCTGTCGCTCAACGGTTTCTCCGACAAGCAGAAACTGGTGCAGAGCGACGTCATGGAATGGCTGCGGGCGGACCGCGGCGAGTACGACCTGATCTTCATCGACCCGCCGACCTTCTCCAACTCCAAGCGCATGGAGGGGGTGTTCGACGTGCAGCGCGACCAGGTCGAGCTGATCGACCTGGCCATGACGCGCCTGGCCAAGGGCGGCGTGCTGTACTTCTCCAACAACTTCCGCAAGTTCGAACTGGACCCGGGCCTGGCGGCGCGCTACCAGGTCGAGGACATCAGCGCCCAGACCCTGGACCCGGACTTCGTGCGCAATCCGAAGATCCATCGGGCCTGGCGCATCAGCGCACGCTGATTCGCCAGGCCCCCGCGGCCAGCATCACTGGCCGCGGGTGGAGGCGTGGAGGTCCAGCAGCACCTGGTCGA